>NZ_JACTAB010000009.1 GCF_014486695.1 Flavobacterium buctense | reverse complement strand
TAGTCTATATGTATTACAAAATCATATTCATCTGTCCGTTTCCGGTGAGATAAGTATTGTTCATGTCATACTTATTTACTTTGGCTAATATATTAAAAATATTACAAATCATCAAACGGACTTTTTATTTGTTGCAAACTATGGGTACTAACATGTGTATATATTTCGGTGGTTTTACTTCTGCTGTGGCCCAACAACTCCTGAATGTACCTCAAGTCGGTGCCGCTTTCCAATAAATGCGTGGCATAACTGTGCCGAAGCCAGTGAAGAGTAGCCGGTTTAGTAATCCCGGCCTTATAAACCGCTTGCTTAAAAACGGTTTGCAAACTCTGCTCCGAATATTGTTGGCCTTTCACTTGTCCTTCAAATAACCAAACCTTCGGTTTATAGCCTTTATAATATACCCGAAGCAACTCCAAAACCTTCGAACTTAAGGGCGCAATCCGGTCTTTCTTTCCTTTGGCTTGCCTAATGATGACAATGTTTCGCTTTGAGTTGATGTCGTCAAGTTTCAAATGCAACAATTCACTTCGTCGCAAACCACAACTGTAAATCAAACACAACATCGCCTTGTGCTTGATGTTGTGTTGCGATTCCAAAATCAATTTTACTTCCTCTTTACTCAAAACATTCGGCAAAACCTTCTCGCGCTTCGGGCGATGAATGCTCTCAATTTCCACCTTTCGATCCTGAACCGTCGTGAAATACAACTTAATCGCACTCACAATTTGATTCTGATATGAAGCCGATAATTGGTTCTTCAAAATATAATCATTATTATACAAAATCACATCGTCATTCGAAATCGTATTGCTCGGTTTGTGCTTAAAAAACACCAAAAATGACTTTGCTGCTTCCATATAAGTCTTTATCGTACTGTCGCTATACCGCTTTGATCGCAACCAACGCCTAAAATTCTCCAAACTTCGAGCGCCTTCCTCGCTGGGTAGCGAATCGATAAGCAACGGTAAACCAAACATTTCTCGGTGCTCATCATGGTCAGGCAAATGCCAAACCCGCATCGTTTGGCTCCATTTTGAACCCTTAATCGCTTTTATGACAGCAATCAATTCTTCGTTCCGGTCAAAAAATACCGCTATTCTTTTTTCACCTCTATGCGTAATAATTTTGGCGCTCCAGTTCATCTCTTTTGCCTTTTAAAATATAAAAGTAAGAAAAATATTTACTTAAATGATTTTTAGGGGGAATATTTATACAATAAAACGTACAAGTTAAATAAATAGTAGCGAACGGTTCGGGATTTATCGGCAGTCGTAATTCCCGCTTTCCGTTCTGAACGGCGCCACTACAATCGGGGCTAAATAGGAATGGTCTTTTGTGAAATCAGTGCAACTCTCCAACTTTAAAAAAACTACTGCGTCATAGTAACATCATGGTAACGTCATACAAAGCGATAGCAAGAATAGTAAAAAGTTACTGCGTCCTATTAACGTCCTATCAAAGCCCAATCAAAGTGCAGTAAGAGTGCAACAAGCAAACCACATAAATTCAAACTCCCAACTCCCAACTCCCAACTCCTAACTCCTAACTCCTAACTCCTAACTCCTAACTCATAACTCCTAACTCATAACTCCTAACTCATAACTCCTAACTCCTAACTCCTAACTCATAACTCCTAACTCCTAACTCCTAACTCATAACTCATAACTCCTAACTCCTAACTCCTAACTCATAACTCCCAACTATTTTTATACATTCCACAATAAAAACCCACTAAAATTAAAGGGTTTGTAATTTTTAACTAAAAAAAATAACAAAAACGCTTTTGTATATTTGCTAAATAAGTATATTTATGCAAAATTTATATATATGGAGATTTTAGCATGTCCCAAATGCCAAAGCGATGCCATAGTCAAAAGTGGCGTTATCAAGGACAGACAAAGGTTTTTATGCAAAAAATGCAACTATTACTTCACCGTAAATAAACTAGGTAAAAAGATAGACAGTTACTATGTTACTAAGGCATTGCAGTTGTACTTAGAAGGCCTAAGTTACCGCGAAATAGAGCGAATTATCGGGGTTTCGCATGTTACCGTCAGCAATTGGGTAAAGGAGTTTAAAATAGCCAAACCCAATCATACCGATTATCATCCAACCTATAAGATATACAACCATTTAGAGCTGGTTGAATTCCTTAAAAACAAAGATGTTTTAAAAGGCGCCGGCATGATTATTACCGAGTTGGGCGACAAGTTTATGCTTATAAAATGGGAGCGTTTCAAAGATTAACTATAGTTATTTACAATAATATATATCATAATTTTTTTCATTGGTAAAATGTTAGAATTTGGCAGAACAAAATTTAACCAAAACCAACAATCCAAATTATGAAAAAACTTTTATTAGTAATGTTTGCTTTAGGGTCATTTGCTGGCCAAGCGCAAACTACTCCGGCACCGGCAGCCACAACTGCTACGCCTGTTAAAGAATGGGAGGTAAGTACCTACGGTTTCATCCGAACCGATTACATTTGGGATACCCGACGTTCCGCACAAGTACGTGAGTACAATTTAAATCTTTACCCGCTAGACGAACAATTAGATGCCAACGGAAATGATATAAACGATGCTGGAGCTTCTAACTTCTTATCGGTAGTTTCTCGTTTAGGGGTTAAAGCCAAAGGACCAAATGTATGGGGTGCCAAAACTGCCGGAACTTTAGAAGGTGACTTCTTCGGAAACACAGAATCAACCATCGGTTTATTCCGTTTACGCCACGCCTATGTAACCCTCGATTGGGAGAAAACCAGCTTAACTTTGGGACAAACTTGGTATCCAACGTTTATCCCAGAAGTATTTCCGGGGGTAGCTAACTTTAGCACAGGCATCATGTTCAATCCTTTCGGATGGGTTTCGCAAGCCAGAATCAAACAAAACTTCACTAAAGAATTGTCTTTTGCCTTTACAGCCTACAAAGAAAGAGAGTTCACCACGGCAACCGCTACCGGTGGAACACAAAACTCAGCTTCTTTTAATTCGCCGTTACCAACATTACACGGACAATTCCAATTCAAAAACGCCAACTGGATAGCCGGTTTAGGCTTTGAATACAAATCGTTACAACCATTAACCGTTAGCAATGGCTTAGCCACTTCCGAGAAAGTAAATACCACTTCAGTAGTAGGTTATTTCAAATACAACAACGATAAATTCCACATCAAAGCTTACGGAATTTCAGGTAAAAACATGTATAACTTAGTGATGTTAGGCGGATTTGCCGGTTACACTGTTCCGGGTGAAGTAGAAACTTATGAAGGAATTAAAACCACCGCCATGTGGGTTGATATTGCCAGCAACGGTAAAAGTGTAGCACCGGGATTATTCTTTGGGTACACCAAAACAGACGGCGTTAGCAAAGACAATCCAACCACGTTATACGGAAGAGGTTTTTCCGGAACTCGTGGCGTTGACAACGTAATGAGAATATCGGGCAGAGTAGATTTTAAACAAAACAAATTCAGAGTAACTCCTGAAATTGAATACACAGGTGCCACTTGGGGCGATTTAAAACCCGATGCCACTTTTGACGGAAACAACAAGAAAGTAGGTAATTTTAGAGCCATGATTTCTTGTGCTTACAGTTTTTAATAACCAACCAATTTATATAATATGAGCAATAAAAAATCAAAAGGAATTTGGAAAGTGATTTCCGCTTCCTCTATGGGAACCATGATTGAATGGTATGACTTTTACATCTTCGGTAGTTTAGCCGTAGTGTTATCTACTAAATTCTTCCCAACAGACAATCCAACCGCTGCGTTCTTGTCAACGCTGGCCACCTTTGCCGCCGGTTTCGTAGTGCGTCCGTTTGGAGCCTTATTCTTCGGACGATTAGGAGATCTTATCGGAAGAAAATACACCTTTATGGTTACTTTGATGTTAATGGGTGGCGCAACCTTCGTAATTGGATGTATTCCGAGTTATGAAACCATTGGCTTTGCCGCACCGATTTTAGTATTAATTCTTCGTTTACTTCAAGGTTTAGCCCTTGGAGGAGAATACGGTGGAGCCGCAACCTATGTAGCCGAACATGCACCCAAAGGAGAAAAAGGCTATTGGACGTCATGGATTCAAACCACTGCAACCGTTGGATTATTCATTTCCTTAATGGTAATTTTAATTACCAAAAGTGTCTTGTCTAAAGAAGCTTTTGACGAATGGGGTTGGAGAGTACCGTTTTGGGTTTCTATCCTAATGGTTTATGTATCTTACCTTATCCGTAAAAACATGGACGAGTCTCCGGTATTTGCCAAAGCCAAATCGGAAGGAAAAACATCATCCAATCCGTTGAAAGAAAGTTTTGGTAACAAATACAACTTAAAATTTGTTTTGTTGGCGTTATTCGGAGCCACAATGGGACAAGGAGTAGTTTGGTATACCGGACAATTCTATGCGATGAACTTCCTGAAAACCGTACAAAGCATTGATTCCTCTCAAGTAGATATGTTACTGGGTATCGCCTTAATTTTAGGGACACCTTTCTTCGTATTCTTTGGTTGGTTGAGCGACAAATGGGGCAGAAAATCCATCATGATGGCGGGAATGTTATTGGCTATTTTCCTTTATCGACCAATTTACAGAGCCATGTACAACAGCACCGATTTAACTCAGAAAACAGAAATCGCAGCCAATACTAAAGTAGTGCCTTCCATGAAAGAAGTAGATGCTACCAAAATGGATTCAATTTACACCACCACAAAAGAATATACGGATGGGACCAAAGTAGAAGAAATCAAAACCCTACACTTTGAAGCCGGAAAACTAATGGTAGACGACAAAGGCAAAGACAAAATCGAAACCAAAGTCACCAAAACCATCAATGGTTCCGATCGCTGGTTCTTAATCTTTATGGTATTTATCCAGGTAATATTTGTAACTATGGTGTACGGTCCAATCGCAGCATTCTTAGTAGAAATGTTCCCGGTGAAGATCAGATATACGTCGATGTCGTTGCCATATCACGTAGGAAATGGTATCTTTGGTGGATTACTGCCGGCCATTTCAACCTACTTCGTATCCCAATCCAAAGAAGCCGGTGATGTCGAGTTTTACCTCGAAGGATTATGGTATCCAATCGGAATTGCTGCCGTATGTTTTGTCATCGGTATGATTTACATCGACAGAAAAATTAACACACTTCACGACTAAAACAAAAACTATGAACACAGTAAAGAAATTTTTAGGAATAGTTTGGATTGCTTTAGCGATAGCTGTAGCGTACTATGCCATCGGTATTTTTGGAGGAAAGTTAACCTCAGGAAAACAAGACGATTTGGTTTTCGGGATAATTATATTTTTCGTATTATTACCTCTGATAGTAACCGGGTTAACCATCTTCGGGTGGTATGCCTTAACAAATGAATATGAAGATTAAATAATAAAGTTTATTGGTTGCCTCAAGCTCTTACTTCGTTAAGGGCTTTTGGCTTTTTATAGATTCAAATCATAAATGAAACAAAGACACCAACAAAAATTAGTAATCATCACTATGGTACTGCTAATCGGATTAAATCTTCCGATACTGCTGCTGTTTGATAGTGCCGAAGCTGTTATGGGGTTTCCGGTGATTTACATTTACATTTTTTCGGTGTGGTTGTTTTCCATTTTGTTGTCTTTCATCATCATAAAGCGCTACCATGAATAGTATAGTATTATTAATCATATTGGCACTTTACTTAGGGATTCTTTTCTTCATAGCCCATTGGGCAGAGAAAAAAGGAAACTCAAAATGGACGAACAATCCCTATATTTATTCGCTTTCCCTGGCGGTTTATTGTACGGCATGGACGTATTACGGCAGTATTGGTGTGGCCGCCAATTCGGGACTGAATTATTTGCCAATTTATTTAGGTCCGATAATCATTATCCCGGCATGGATGATTATTTTGAAGAAAATCATTCGCATTTCAAGAGTCAATAAAGTATCAAGTATAGCCGATTTTATCTCACTGCGTTATGGCAACAGCCGTTTTTTAGGAGCAGTCGTAACCATCGTTTGCTTGTTTGGTATTTTGCCTTACATCGCTTTGCAATTAAAATCGATAGCCGAAACGTTTCACGTAGTCACCCAAACCGAATCGAGTTCTAACATCTTTGACGATAGCACGACTTATGTGGCTTTTGCCCTGGCGATATTCGCTTCCATTTACGGAACGCGCTACGTTGATGCTTCCGAAAAACGTAAAGGAATTGTAACCGCGGTGGCTTTAGAAAGCGTATTGAAACTCGTTTTCTTTATCATCATCGGCGTATATGTAACGTTCTTTGTCTTTGATGGTTTTGATGATATTTATGCTAAAGCTTCTTTATTGGAACACTTCCAACAAAAGAACACCATCGGCGGATTACCACAAGCCATCAACTGGTTTTTCTTGTGCATACTTTCCTTGTTCGCCATCTTTTTGTTACCTAGACAATTTCAAGTTTCGGTGATTGAGAACACCAGGGAAAATCATGTGAATACTGCAGTTTGGTTGTTTCCGCTGTACTTATTGTTGTTTAATATTTTTGTTTACCCAATTGCTTGGGGCGGCAATATTTTATTCGATGGGCAAAGCGTGAATTCCGATACGTATTCGCTATTAATTCCGCAATTTTTTGACAACAAGACTTTGACCGTGATGGTTTTCTTGGGAGGATTTTCAGCGGCTATATCAATGATAGTTGTGTCGTCTATCGGACTATCAACCATGGTGAGTAACAACTTGATTATTCCTTATGGTTTGTTGGGTAGATTGAAACACAACGAGCAAAGTACCATCAACAAAAAGATTGTTAACATCCGTAAGATTGGGATTTTCTCGCTGATTATTATTTCCTATTTTCTCTACCGCTATTTCGCCTTAGATTACAGTTTGTTTTCTATCGGATTGGTGGCTTTTGTCATTATTGCTCAATTGGCACCATCGTTCTTTGGCGCATTGTTTTGGCGAAGAGGTTCAAGAACCGGAGCGGTTTCGGGCTTAATTGTGGGTTTCGTGATTTGCTTGTATACGTTATTGGTTCCTTATGCCTTAGGAATAACATCTTCCGATACTTCCTTCATCACCGAAGGTTTATTTGGCATCAAATTATTAAAACCATTACAACTTTTTGGCTTAGATTATTTACAGCCTGTTCCTCATGCATTGTTTTGGAGTTTGTTGTTCAACTTCATGATTTACATCGCCGTTTCCGTAAGTTTCAAAGGCAATTACCGAGAGCGTAACTATGCCGAAATGTTTTTAGACATCAACAAATACATCACTATGCACGAAAATGCATTCGTATGGAAAGGAACGGCTTACCGAACCGACATCGAAAAAGTGCTGATTAAATTCTTAGGCGAAGAAAGAACCAAGCGTGCCATGAACATCTTCAACCTAAAATACAACGTCGATAAAAACGAAGAGTTAGCCGATGCTCGTTTGATTAAATTCTCCGAAAATCTCTTAACGGGACATATCGGTACGGCTTCCGCCAAAATCTTAATCTCAAGTGTAGTCAAAGAAGAAAAGATAACCTTACCCGAAGTCTTAAAGATTTTGGAAGAATCCAAAGAGAATATCATCATCAACAAAAAGCTGATTGAAACCTCTAACGAACTAAAAGAAATCTCCGCCAAGTTGCAAGACGCCAATGTTTCGTTGATGGAAAAAGACAAACAAAAAGACGAATTCCTCGATACGGTTACTCACGAATTGCGAACGCCAATCACGGCCATTCGGGCTTCGAGTGAGATTTTATACGACGATGATGAAATTCCGGAAGAACTCCGCAAACAGTTTTTGCAAAATATTATTTCCGAATCGGATAGACTCAATCGTTTGATTGATAAAATTCTCGACTTAGAAAAGTTTGAAACCGGCCGACAAAAAGTTAACTTTGCTACACACAAGGTTTTGGAAACGATTGAAAATGCGATTGAACCTTTGCAACAGTTGATTAACAACAAGTACATTCACGTTCATGTAGAAGGCAACGGTAATCTGAAAGCCGATTTTGATGAAGACAGAATAGTGCAAGTGGTGACGAACTTAGTCTCAAATGCGATTAAGTTTTGTCCCGAGAACAATGGTTTGATTACCTTAGCGGTTTATGACAAACACGATTTTGTGCAAGTGGAAGTAAGCGATAACGGTAAAGGAATTGCACCGAATGATTTTGAAACCATATTCGACAAGTTCTACCAATCAACCAATCAGAATTTCAAAAAGCCTATTGGTAGCGGATTAGGATTAGCGATTTGCAAACAAATTATTGAACACCACAAAGGGAAAATTTGGGCCACCAATAATGCTACCGGCGGTGCGTGTTTGAGTTTTACCATACCCAAAAAACAGCAGCCATGAAAAAGATTTTAATAGTAGACGACGAACCCAACATAGTGATGTCATTGGAATACACTTTCAAAAAGAACAACTTTGAAGTGTTTATTGCCCGCGACGGTCAGGAAGCTTTGGATATTTTAAAAAACCAATTTCCCGATATTATCATACTCGATATCATGATGCCTTTGGTAGACGGATTTGAAACTTTGGAACAAATCAAAAAGAACGAGCAACTGAACCATTGCAAAGTGATTTTCCTATCCGCCAAAAACAAAGAAAGCGATATCGAAAAAGGAATGGCACTCGGAGCCGATGCTTATCTAACGAAGCCTTTCTCTATTAAAAAGGTAGTGGAGCAAGTGAATGATTTATTAGAGTAATCGATTAGTTTAAGTTGCTGTCGTACTTAGTTGAATGTCAATCTTTTTTTTGTAAATGTGCTAAATTTTAAGACAAGTATTGTATATACCTATTTAGCAATAAAGTTTTGAAAGGTAAGGGAATAATGGTTACTTTTAAGCTGTGAATTAAACAGTTACCAACCTAACCTTACCAATGAATTACCAAGATTTTTACAGCCAAAGCATCCAAAATCCGGAAGCGTTCTGGGTAGCACAAGCCAATGAAATCGATTGGTTTACCAAACCGCAAAACATTTTATCCGAAGACGAAACCGGTTATCCGTTGTGGTACAAAGACGGCAGTTTGAATGCTTGCTATTTGGCACTTGACAAACACATCAACGATGGTTTCGGCGACCAAATTGCAATCATTTACGATTCACCGGTTACCCAAACGGTTAAAAAATATACTTACAACGAAGTCAAATCAGAAGTCGCACGACTCGCCGGTGGTTTATTGTCTTTAGGTTTAAAAAAAGGACACACCGCTATCATTTACATGCCGATGATTCCACAAGCCACTTTTGCCATGTTGGCTTGCGCTCGAATAGGAGTCACGCATTCAGTTGTTTTCGGTGGTTTTGCGCCACATGAATTGGCCATCAGAATTGACGATTGTAAACCAAGAGTTATTTTAACCGCTTCGTCAGGAATTGAAATCGATAGGTTAATTGCCTACAAACCTTTGGTAGACGAAGCGATTGAATTGGCCGAACACAAACCTAAAAAAGTGGTAGTGCTCAACCGAAAACTAGGAGCCAGAATTCCGTTTAAGAAATACGATGTCGATTACGATGCTTTAGTCTACGGCTCAGAAGAAGCCGATTGCGTTCCGGTGGAAACGACGCATCCCTTATACGTTTTATACACTTCGGGCACGACAGGAAAACCCAAAGGCATTGTTCGCGATACCGGAGGTTATGCTGTAGCGCTTAAGTTTTCTATGCAGAAAATCTACGGTGTAAAACCCGGTGAAGTCTTTTGGGCAGCTTCTGATGTGGGTTGGGTTGTAGGCCATAGTTTCATTGTTTACGGACCATTAATCAACAGAAATACCACGATAGTTTTTGAAGGCAAACCAATCAAAACTCCGGATGCGAGTACGTTTTGGCGAGTGATTGCGGAACATAAAGTGAGTGTGATGTTTACGGCACCAACCGCCATTCGCGCCATCAAAAAAGAAGATCCAAACGGAGAGTTTATCAAGCAATATGATTTGTCTTGTTTGAGAACGCAATTCCTCGCAGGAGAACGTTGCGATGTGGCGACCCTAGAATGGTACCGTGAACACATACCGATTCCGGCTATCGACCATTGGTGGCAAACCGAATCGGGTTGGCCGATGATTGCCAATATGATGGGAGTTGAATATTTACCTATCAAACCGGGCTCTTCGGGGAAAGCGGTTTCGGGTTATGATATCAGAATCTTAGGTGAAAACGGACAAGAGTTAGGGCCAAACGAAGAAGGGTATGTGGTAATCAAATTGCCTTTGCCACCTGGAACTTTACTCGATATTTGGAACGACAATCACCGTTTTCAAGCAGGTTATTTGCAAAAATTTCCCGGTTATTATTTCTCAGGCGATGGCGGATTTAAAGATGAAAGCGATTATATATTCATAACCGGTCGCGTAGATGATGTGATTAACGTTGCCGGACATAGATTATCCACAGCCGAAATGGAAGAAATTGTAGCTTCACATCATTCAGTTGCTGAATGTGCGGTGATTGGGATAAACGATGAGTTGAAAGGACAAATTCCGTTGGCGTTGGTAGTTACCAAACTCGGAGAACAGATTGAACATTTTCAACTGCAACATGAAGTGGTAAAGTTAGTTCGTGATCAAATCGGAGCCGTAGCTTCTTTGCGAGATGTAGTTGTTGTTAATCGTTTGCCCAAAACCCGTTCGGGTAAAATCCTTCGTAAATTATTACGCAGCATAGCCGATGGTGAAAACTTCCAAATCCCTTCTACTATTGATGATGAAGCTATTATTGATGAGGTAAGAGAAGTGTTGGAGATAGGGAAAATAGGTAGTTTTAAATAGTTTCAGAGATAAACCAATAAGCGTATATTTTATTGGTTTTTTTTATATAAATTTGCAGAGTGAATGTTCACTAACTTTTTAAAAATATGATTGACAATACTTCTAAACGACAACAAGAAATCATAGCGTCAGCCGGGAAACTTTTGATAGAAAAAGGAATTAAAGGTTTGACCACAAAAAATTTAGCACAAGAAATGGAGTTCTCTGAAAGTGCTTTGTACCGTCATTTCAAGAATAAAGAAGACATAGTGGTTTTGTTGTTAAACTATTTGGCAAGCAATATGAAAGAGCGTTTGGACTTGATTTTTGAAAACCACGATACTTCTGAAGCAAAATTGTTGAAGCTATTTGAAAGTCAGTTTCAGTTTTTTACCCAAAACCCACATTTTGTGGTAGCGGTTTTATCCGAAGGGTTATTCGATGAGTCTGAAAAAATCAATCAAGCCATCATGAAAATTGTCCATTATAAAATGCAATTGATAGCTGAAATTATAGAAACCGGCAAACAGAACAATGAGTTTACAAAAGACATTTCGACAACCGATATCGTGCATATAATCATAGGAAGTTTCCGTTTGATGATGCTCAAATGGAAATTATCAAAATTTGAAATCGATTTGGTGACTCAAGGAAATTCGATTATGAAAACCAATATTAAATTAATGACAACATGAAGAAAACAGCAATAATACTGGTAGTTCTTTTTCTTTCTTCTTGCAGTGATAACCAAGAAATAAAGCCGATTCGACAAGATATTAAAGAATTGGTTTTTGCTTCAGGCCAATTGGAATGGGATGATTCTTATAATCTCACTGCTCAAACCGACGGTGTATTGCAAAAGGTAACTTTTGAAGTAGGTCAAACCGTCACCAAAGGAACGGTAATCGCTACTATCGACAATCAAGTGAATCAAATTAATGCCGAAACCGCTCAAGAGCAATTGGTTATTTCTAATGAAAATGTTACAGTTAATGCGCCAGCTTTACAACAATTGGAACAAAATATACTCTTCGCCGAAAGCAAATACCTTCAAGATAAGAAGCAAGCCGAACGCTATGAACGATTGCAGCAAAATAATATTGGTTCCAAAGTCGAATACGAAAATACCCAGCTTACCGCTAAAAATTCGCTGGCCAATTTAAAAGCACTTAAAAAACAATACGCCCAAGTATTGCAACAAGCGAAACAACAACAAATTGTCACTAAAGCCCAATTGAAAAACAATCAGGTCATCAAAGGATACAATTCTATCCTCGTTACCGAAAACGGAACGGTGATTAAGAAACTTAAAAATAATGGCGATTATGTCAAAAAAGGCGATGTGATTGCTACCATTGGAAACCAAGAAAAAGTAGAAGCGGTTTTAAACGTGGATGAGAATAGCATTGGAAAAGTTGTGTTGGGCCAAATGGTTTATGTAAAACTAAACACCAACAAAGACAAAATTTTCAACGGAAAGATAACCGAGATTTTATCGGCTTTTGACTTACAATCGCAATCGTTTATCTGCAAAGTTACTTTTGATGTACCCTTGGCTAATTCCCTTTTCGGAACCCAATTGGAAGCAAACATTCTGGTCGGCGAAAAGAAAAATGCTTTACTGATTCCGCGCAATTACGTCGGTTTTGGCAACAAAGTCAATGTAAAAGACAGCGATGAATCGGTAATCATCAAAACCGGAATCATCTCTACAGAGTATGTCGAAGTACTGGAAGGAATTGATGAAAATACCATACTATTACCTTTAAAACCGTAAAAATGAATATCAATTTCGTCATTGCCAAAACCTATATTGTTTCCAATAAAAAGCTCACGGCTGTAGCGGTTTTGGGTGTTGTATTGGGCATGTCGATTTATATTTTTATGAATTGCATGATGGTGGGTTTTGATAAAAGTTCGAATGCTTCTATTTTCAAATCTACTTCGCACATCAGAGTTTACAAAGACGATGAAATCAGCAAACCTTTAATCGGTAAGCAAGAAACTACACCCATAATTATCAATCCTAAAGTTGTTCCGGTTAACAATACGATTATCAATCCGAATTTGGTTATCGAAACCATTTTAAAACAAAAAGAAGTTACTGTCGTTACGCCTCAAGTGAATACCAATGTGTTTTACAACAACGGCAAATCACAGATTTCGGGCTTGGCAGTTGGGATTAAACCCGATGAAGCCAATCTCATGTACAACATCAAATCATTTATGGTGGAAGGGAATTTCGAATTGTTGAAATCCAATCCGAACGGAATAGTGATTGGCAGCGGCATTTCCGAGAAGATGAATTTGGCCGTAAACGACAATATCAACCTCACTTCTTCCAAAGGTGTGAACCGTACCTTTAAAATCGTTGGTATTTTTAAAACTAATAATGCCAATACAGATAAGACAAAGTCGTATATCAATATTTCAGTTTCCCAACAACTGCTCAAAGAAGGAACGAGTTATATCACTGACATCAATGTCAATATTGATGACGCTGAAAATGCGGAAATGGTGGCCCAAAAAATTCAAAATCTAACTGGTTACAAAGCCGAAGGATGGAAACAAGCCAATGAAACCGTTATGGCGGGCAATAAGATGCGAAAAATGATCATCACTTTTGTTTCATTCACCATTTTATTAGTGGCCGGTTTCGGAATTTATAACATTTTGAATATGACGGTTTCGCAAAAAATAAATGACATTGCCATCTTGAAAGCAATGGGTTTTAAAGGAAATGATGTAATCAAAATATTCGTGACACAAGCCGTTTCTATCGGAATTATGGGTGTAGTTGGCGGTATGATTTTGGCAGTGATATTGATTACTATTTTAAAAAATGTTTATGTCGGTGGCGATATTGGATATTTTCCGATAGATTATGAAATGAAGAAATTTGTTCAAGGAATCGTCATAGGTTTAATTATTACCTTCTTCGCCGGATATATTCCTGCCAAAAAAGCTGCCAATGTAGATCCTGTTGAAATCCTAAGAAAATAATATGAACATACTGGAAACCAAAAATATCAACAAATTTTTCTATCAGCCAACCGAATTTCAGGTGTTGAAGGACATTTCATTTGAAGTGAAGAAAGGTGAATTTCTGTCTATGATTGGAAAATCGGGCAGCGGAAAATCGACACTTTTGTATGTATTGTCTACGATGGATACAGATTACAAAGGCGAATTGTTTATCGACAACCAATTGGTAACCGGTTTAACTACAGACCAATTGGCCGAAATCAGAAACGAAAAAATTGGATTTGTTTTTCAGTTTCATTATCTGTTACCCGAGTTTTCTTGTTTGAGGAATGTGATGATTCCAGCACTTAAATTGGGCCGATTGACAGAAAATGAGATTGAAGCACGAGCGTATCAAAAATTAGAAATATTAGGTTTGCAAGACCAAGCACTCAAACCGGCCAGCAAACTTTCCGGCGGTCAGCAACAAAGAGTTGCCATTGCAAGAGCTTTGATAAACGATCCGTTAATCATTATGGGCGATGAACCTACCGGAAACTTAGACAGTAAAAATACCAATATCGTCTTTGATATTTTTCAAGAGTTAACCCAAAACTTCGGTCAAACGATTATAGCCGTTACCCACGATGATGATTTTGCCAAAAAAAGTGATAGGATTATTGAGATGAAAGATGGCGTAATTCTAACGTAATCCATTATCGATTAGTTTATGTATACTTATTTAGCAAGAAAATTTAACACTGCACCAATAGAATATTTATATTTACATAACAAAACGATAATAAAAGAAGATTTACAATGAGTTATTACAAAATACTGAATCTGGAGCATTACTTCAAAATGTATAAGAAATCGATTCGTGAACCTCGAAAATTTTGGGACCGAATCGCCGATGAGAATTTTACTTGGTACCAAAAATGGGACAAAGTTTTCGAGTTTGACTTCCAACAAGCCAAGTTCAAATGGTTTGTCGATGCCAAAGTCAACATCACCAAAAATTGTATCGACCGACATTTAGCCCGCCGTGGTGATAAAACCGCTATCATCTTCGAGCCGAATAATCCGGACGAAGCAGCGCAACACATTTCGTATAACGAATTGTACGCACGTGTAGCCAAATTAGCCAATGTACTCCGAGACCAAGGTGTACAAAAAGGCGACAGAGTTTGCATTTACTTACCCATGATTCCCGAACTAGCAGTTGCTGTTTTAGCTTGCGCCCGTATTGGCGCTGTTCACTCGGTGGTTTTTGCCGGATTCTCCGCTTCGGCAGTTGCGGCTCGAATTAACGACTGTGAATGCAAGATGGTCATCACTTCCGATGGTAGTTACCGTGGCAATAAATCCATCGACTTAAAAGGAATTGTAGACGAAGCTTTAGAAAAATGCCCAACGGTAGAAAAAGTATTGGTGGTAAAAAGAACGAATACTACAGTAACGATGAAAGAAGGTCGCGATCTTTGGTTGCAACCTTTATTAGATGAAGCCATTCCAAACAATGTAGCGGAAATCATGGATTCGGAAGATCCGCTATTCATTCTTTATACTTCCGGCTCGACCGGAAAACCAAAAGGAATGGTGCATACCACCGCCGGTTATATGGTGTATACCGCTTATACTTTTAAAAATATTTTCAACTACGAAGAAAACGACATTTACTGGTGTACCGCCGATATCGGGTGGATTACCGGACATTCTTATATTCTTTACGGACCATTATTAAACGGTGCCACGACGGTAATTTTTGAAGGCGTTCCGTCATATCCAAACTTCAGTCGTTTTTGGGAAGTAATCGAAAAACATAAAATTACACAATTCTATACGGCGCCAACAGCCATTCGTGCTTTGGCTAAAGAGAGTTTGGATTATGTACAAAAATACCCTTTGAGTTCCCTAAAAGTTATCGGTTCAGTTGGTGAACCCATTAATGAAGAAGCCTGGCATTGGTACAATGACCACGTAGGAGGAAAGCGTTGTCCATTAGTGGATACTTGGTGGCAAACCGAAACCGGAGGCATTATGATTTCGCCAATTCCATTCGTAACTCCGACTAAACCAACATACGCTTCATTACCATTACCGGGAATTCAACCCGTTTTAATGGACGAATTGCGCAACGAAATCGAAGGCAATCAAGTCACAGGAAGTTTGTGTATTAAATTTCCTTGGCCTTCGATTGCGAGAACGATTTGGGGCGATCACCAACGTTATAAAGAAACCTATTTCACCGCATTTCCGGGTAAGTATTTTACAGGAGATGGCGCTCTGCGCGATGAAGTTGGGTATTACCGAATTACCGGTAGAGTAGACGATGTGATTATCGTTTCGGGACACAATTTAGGAACTGCTCCAATTGAAGATGCCATCAACGAGCATCCGGCCGTAGCAGAAAGTGCGATTGTAGGTTTTCCTCATGACATCAAAGGAAACGCGTTGTATGGTTTTGTAATCTTGAAAGAAGTAGGTGAAAGCCGTAACCAAGAAAACTTAGCTAAAGAAATCAACCAATTAATCTCCGACCAAATCGGACCAATCGCTAAACTCGATAAAATTCAGTTTGTTTCGGGCTTACCTAAAACGCGTTCGGGTAAAATCATGCGTCGTATTTTGCGAAAAATAGCAGAAGGCGATTACTCTAATTTCGGCGATATATCAACGCTTTTAAATCCGGAAATAGTCGAAGAGATTAAAGAAGGAAAACTATAAAAAGAAGACGCCAATTCAAATCGAGTTGGCGTTTTTTTATGCACTTTCGCTTCAAATTACTTTAACAGAATTATATAACTGTAGTTGCAATCATTTCGCTAAATTTACTTTGTTATGAATCAGAACAAAGTAGTCATTATTGGCGGTGGTTTGGCAGGCTTAACGGCGGCAATTCACCTGAGAAAGCTGGATATTCCTGTTGTGTTGATAGAAAAAAACAGCTACCCGAAACACAAAGTCTGCGGCGAATATATCTCCAATGAAGTGTTGCCTTATTGGCAATGGTTAAACATTTCTATCGATGAGTTGAAACCAACGCACATCAACCAACTACAATTCTCAACCTTTTCCGGAAAAACAATTAATACCACTTTGCCTTTGGGTGGATTTGGTATAAGTCGATATGCTTTAGATAATTATTTGTACCAAAAAGCAATTACTAATGGTTGCGAAATCATTCACGAAAGTGTAGAAAATATCCATTTTGCCGATGACATTTTCACTATCACTACTGCTACAGATACAATTATCAAATCTGAAATTGTTCTCGGCGCTTTTGGCAAACGTTCCAATATCGACATCCAATTGAACCGTAATTTTATCCGACAAAAATCACCTTGGTTGGCTGTAAAAGCGCATTACGAAGGTCAATTTTCCGATAAAGTTGTGGGTTTACACAATTTCAAAGGCGGTTATTGCGGCGTTTCTAAAGTGGAAGACAACCGAATCAATATATGTTATTTGGCGAGCTATGAAACCTTCAAAAAGCACAAGGATAGTGATTTATACCAAAAAGAAGTTTTGGAGCAAAATCCGCATTTAAAAGATATTTTTCAAAATAGCAAACTGCTTTTCGATAAACCGTTAACCATCAGCCAGATTTCATTCGAGCAAAAACTTCCGGTTGAAAATCACATTTTGATGATAGGCGATACTGCGGGATTAATCCATCCGTTATGTGGTAACGGTATGGCGATGGCGATTCATAGTGCCAAAATTGCCGCCGAAGTAATTGATGACTTTTTTAAAGAAAAGATAAAAAACAGAATAGCTTTGGAACAAATTTATACCCATAATTGGAACAAAAATTTCAAAAGCCGTCTAAGAACTGGAAGAATTTTGGCCAATATCTTGTTGCAGCCTAAACTATCGAATATCGCTTTTCGTATAGTAATGATAGCGCCATTTTTGTTGCCGTTGATTATCAAAAAAACACATGGCAAACCAATAACAATTTCCGCCTAAATGATGATTGATACTAAATACCGAACCAACCAATCCGAAATTATGGACGACTTTGCCTTAGAAGGCGAAACGTTGCGCGATGCGTTAGATAAAATCGCCAAAATCAATCGGCTTTTAGGTGGTAACCAACTAACTTTACAAGGTGTTCAACAATTGCTGAAAGGCATTCCAAAAGACCGAGAAATAACCATAGTCGATATCGGTTGTGGTAACGGAGATATGTTGCGAGCCTTGGCCGAGTTTGGTAAACAGAACGATTACTGTTTTAATTTAATAGGCATCGATGCCAATGCGTTTACGATCAGTCATGCGAAAACCTTGTCGACAGCATATGAAAACATCAGTTACCAATGTGAAGATATTTTTGAAGCCGAATTCAAAGCGTTGGACTATGATATTGTTTTATGTACCTTGACTTTACACCATTTCAAAGACGAAGAAATCTTGAGTTTAATGAAAGTTTTTTATCAAAAGGCAAGTATTGGAATCGTGATTAATGATTTGCAAAGAAGCGCTATTGCTTATAGATTATTTCAGGCTTTGTGTTTTGTTTTCCAATTAAATGAAATGTCACGAGAAGACGGATTGGTTTCCATTTTACGTGGATTCAAAAAAGCCGAATTAGAAAACTATTCAAAAGAATTACAATTAAAAAAATATACCATCCAATGGAAATGGGCATTTCGCTACCAATGGATTATTAATAAAACAAATTAAGTATTTACTATTGTCATTGACATTGATATTGTCATTGACATTGAAATCAAACCCATGAGTGTAAAAATTAAATCAGTCGCCAAAGAATTACCGAAATTCTCCCGAACTACAGCGGAAATTCTCCCGTATCTCGACGCATGGCTTTTCGGTCAGGACGAACGCTTTATTCGGAAAGTCAAAAAAATATTCGAAGGCGCGATGGTCGACAAACGCTATTCTATTATGGATCCGATTGAAGTTTTTACCAATACTTCTTTTGAATCGAGAAACGATATTTATGTGCGTGAAATGATTGATTTAGGCGAAAAGGTTTTGGTTAAAGCTTTAGCAAAAGCGCATTGGGAACCAACGGATTTAGATTACATTATCACAGTCAGCTGTACCGGAATCATGATTCCTTCACTCGATGCTTATTTGATTAACAAAGTAAAGCTCCGCCAAGACATTGTGCGTTTGCCTGTTACCGAAATGGGTTGTGCGGCCGGAATTTCGGGAATGATTTATGCCAAAAATTTCCTCAAAGCCAATCCCGGGAAAAGAGCAGCCGTAATTGCAGTCGAAAGCCCAACGGCGACTTTTCAACTCAATGATTACTCAATGGCGAATATTGTGAGTGCGGCTATTTTTGGCGATGGCGCAGCTTGTGTTTTGTTGTCGTCGCACGAAGCTGATGAAGGTCCGGAAATCCTGGATGAATCGATGTACCATTTCTACGACAACATTCACATGATGGGTTTCAAACTAACGAATATGGGTTTGCAAATGGTGTTAGATATCCAAGTACCTGAAACTATTTCAGCTCATTTTCCGGATATTATTCATCCTTTTTTGGCACAAAACAATTTGAAGATGGAAGATATCGATCATTTAATTTTTCATCCCGGTGGCAAAAAGATAGTGCAAACGGTGGAAGATTTATTCGGTGATTTAGGCAAAAATATAGACGACACGAAAGAAGTGTTGCGATTGTACGGCAACATGTCGAGCTCAACAGTATTGTACGTTTTAGAACGCATTATGGACAATAAACCGCCAAAAGGCGAAAAAGGATTAATGCTGAGTTTCGGTCCGGGATTTTCAGCACAACGCATTTTATTAGCATTTTAAAATATGACAATAGCAGAAATCATATCGAGTTTACCTTATGCCAAACCGTTTTTGTTTGTGGATGAACTCATTCGCATTAATGAAAACGGAGTAGAAGGTAGCTATACTTTTGACGAAAACTTAGATTTTTACAAAGGTCATTTCAAAGATAATCCGGTAACGCCCGGCGTGATTTTAACCGAAGTCATGGCGCAAATCGGGGTTGTGTGTTTGGGGATTTATTTGTTGAATAATGAATTTACTAAAAATAGTGTAATCGCTTTAACTTCAAGTGAAATAGAATTTATAAAACCGGTTTATCCCAATGAAAAAGTAACCGTGATTTCAGAGAAAATGTATTTCCGTTTCGGCAAATTAAAATGCCAAGTGAAAATGATAAATGATAAAGGAGAAGAAGTTTGCAAAGGAATCATCGCAGGTATAATCAAATAATTTCCTCACTGAAATTGCCATTGTTATTGTCATTGAAATTAATTTTAACATGAACAAAAGAGTTGTCATCACAGGTCTAGGCATAGTCGCTCCAAACGGAGTTGGGCTTCCCGCATTTACCCATGCCATTCAAAACGGGGTTTCGGGGATTAAGCACGACGCCGAGTTGGAACGCTTACAGTTTTCTTGTCAGATTGCCGGAAAACCTGAAATCTCAACCGAACTTTCTTTGCAATACTTCAGCGAATTAGAACTCCGAAATTTCAATTCGTCAGGAATTTTATACGGCGTCATTGCCGGAATCGATGCTTGGAAAGACGCCGGTTTGTCTATGGAAACTAACGCCGAACCCGACTGGGATAGCGGAACGATTTTCGGCACAGGAACTTCCGGAATTGATAAATTTCGCGAAAGCATTTATAAAATTGACGAACTCCAAACCCGAAGATTAGGCAGTACTGCCGTAGCGCAAACGATGAACAGTGGAGTCAGTGCTTATCTCGGTGGAAAATTAGGTTTGGGCAATCAAGTCACGACCAATTCTTCTGCTTGTACCACCGGAACCGAAAGCATTTTGATGGCTTATGAACGCATCAAATTAGGGCAAGCCAAGCGTATTTTGGCAGGAAGTACCAGCGATTCCGGACCTTATATTTGGGGTGGATTTGACGCGATGAAAGTTTGTACCTTTAAACACAACGATACGCCCGAAAAAGGGTCGAGACCAATGTCGGCCACAGCTTCAGGATTTGTTCCCGGTAGTGGTGCCGGTGCTTTGGTTTTAGAGGATTTGGAAAGTGCTTTAGCTCGTGGTGCCAAGATTTATGCGGAAGTTTTAGGTGGCAATATCAATTCGGGCGGACAACGTGGTGGCGGAACTATGACTGCGCCCAATGCCACAGCGGTGAAGCGATGTATTACAGAAGCGTTGAAAAATGCGAATATTAAACCAAATGAAATCGATACTATTAATGGGCATTTGACTGCGACCGCCAAAGATGGTTTGGAAATCCAAAATTGGAGTGAAGCGTTGCATTTAAGCGGCGATAATTTTCCATATATCAATTCGTTAAAATCGATGGTCGGCCATTGTTTGTCGGCTTCCGGTAGTGTGGAAAGCGTGGCTTCGGTGTTGCAATTGCACCACGGTTTTATTTTCCCGAATACCAATTGTGAAGATTTGCATTCCGAGATTACGGCGATTATTGGCGAAAGTCGCATTCCGCAACAACTGATTAAAAAAGAATTAACTATAGTAGCCAAAGCGAGTTTTGGATTTGGCGATGTAAACGCCTGTGTACTGTTTAAAAAATACCACTATGACTAAAGAAGACATAATCGAAAGATTAAAAACCATTGTAAAGCCTTTTGTAAACAATCAGGAAGCGTTTGAGAATCTGACAGAAGACACCGATTTTATTACCGATTTGCAAATCAATTCCGCGAATTTGGTGGATATCGTTTTGGATGTCGAAGATGCTTTCGGCATTGATATTGACAATTTGGCTATGGAAAAAATGATCAGTATCAAAGCGACGATAGAAATTATTGAAGCTAAGTTGGCCGAGAAATGATTGGGAACGACATCGTAGATTTGGCGAAAGCCAAAAAAGAGAGCAACTGGCAACGCAAAGGTTTTTTGGACAAACTCTTTACTGAAAAGGAACAAGAGCTAATCCTGACTTCTGATAATCCCGAACAGATGGTTTGGCATTTATGGAGTAGGAAAGAAGCGGCTTATAAAATTTACAACCGCCAAACCGGAGAGCGATTTTTTAATCCGAAATGCTTTGTTTGCGAGGCAGATGAAGTTGTTTTTGGTCATTATAAATATTACACCCAAACGCAAATCACGCCCGATTTTATTTATACTATCGCCGTTACTTCAAGAGATAAGTTTGAGTCGATTCAGCATTTGGAGAGTCGGGATGCCGTCCAAAAGAAAAACGGCATTCCCCATTGGTTTGACATAGTCGAAGGCAAATTGCATCCGGCATCAATCACGCATCACGGGAGATTTGCCCGAATCGCTTATTTGGAATCGACAGAAAAACAGTTTAGTGTTTTATAAAATCAGCGATTTCTTCCAAAGAAATGTTGGGATTGGCACCTTTGTGTGATGCTACCAAAGCACCAACGGCACAACCAAATTCAACCGCATTTTGAGGCGCTTCCGAATATAAAACTTGAGATAATAAAGCGGCTAAAAAACTATCGCCGGCACCAATAGTATCGGCTACGGTAACTTCAAATCCTTTGTGTTTATAAAACTGATTGTCAAAGTATAAAATGGCACCATCTTTACCTTTAGTTACGCAAATAGTATTGGTGTTGGTGAGTTCGGAAAGGAATACAATGTGGTCTTCTATGTTGTCACTGTTCGAACCTAAAGCATGCGCCACTTCGAATAATTCATCATCATTCAGCTTAATAAAATCGGCCAGTTTCATCATTTGTTCCAAAAAATCTATACTGTAAAATGGCGGTCTGATATTGACATCGAAGATTTTGTATTGGGCATTTTCCAATAAAGTCAAAAGCGTAGTTCTCGAAACCGTATCGCGACAAGCTAACGAACCAAAGATTAGCGCATCGGCTTCTCTAACCGCATTTAGGTTGTCATCAGTTACTTCAATTTTGTCCCAAGCCGACGGATAAACAATGTCGTAAGAAGCACTTCCATTGGCGTCTAAAGTCACCAAAACTTCTCCGGTTGACAAGTGGTCATCGATTTGAATTAGTGAAGTATCAACCTTTTTTTCTTTAATAATCGCTAAAAGTTCTTTCCCTAAAGCATCATTCCCGATTTTAGAAATCATTTTGGTATCAACACCTAAGGATTGCAAACGTATGGAAACGTTCATTGGTGCGCCACCGGCAATCTTTCCTGTGGGCAACACATCCCATAACACTTCGCCAAAGCAAACTAATTTTTTATTCATTTTATTCTTTATTGGATAGACTTTCGGCTAAATTCTCTAGTGTTTCTCCTTTGGTTTCCGGCATTTTGAACATCACCCAAAACAATTGCCAAACCATCATCAGGCAAAAGAAAATGAATACAGTTGCGGGTCCGATTTCCTTGAACAAAAACGGAATGAACGACGGAATCAACGCGGCTAAAATCCAATGCACCGAAGAACCAAACGATTGCCCGGCCGCTCTTAATTTGTTTGGAAATATTTCGGAGATAAAAACCCAGATTACCGCACCTTGACCTATAGCATGCGCTGCAATAAACAAGAAGAAAAACGCCGGGACAAACATTCCTTTCCATTCTAATACAAAGGCAGTCGAAACTAAGCCGAGCGAAATGATATAACCCACAGAACCAATATACATCAACGTTTTTCGACCAAATTTGTCAATCAATGCGACGCCAATTAAGGTAAAAATCAAGTTGACAAAACCAATACCTATACTGCTTAAAAATGAAGCTGATTGTTCCATTCCGGCCAATTCAAAGATGCGCGGCGCGTAATATAAAAACGCATTAATTCCGGAAACCTGATTGAAGAAAGCGATGAAAAACGCCAACAGTAAAGGCTTTCTGTATTTTTTCATAAAGATGCTTTCGTCCGCAGTTTCTTTTGATTTTTCGGTTGCTATGGCTTTCAATTCTTCCTCAATATCAGTTTCAGGATTGATTTGTTTCAAAATCTCGATGGCTTTTTCTTTGTCTTTTCTGTATTCTAAAATCCAACGTGGACTTTCGGGTACGCCAAAAACCAAAACTGTATAAATCAACGCCGGAAGGGCTTGAATGCCCAACATCCAACGCCAAGCGTTTTCGCCTATGTCTTGCAGAAAATAATTGGAAGTAAAAGCCACCAGAATTCCGAATACTATATTGAATTGGTACAAAGCCACCAGTTTGCCGCGGTCTTTGGCCGGAGCAATTTCGGAAACATAGGTTGGTGCCGCTATGGTTGAAGCGCCAATACCCAATCCACCAAGGAATCTGAAAAAGGCAAAAACCAAAGTATCATTGGCCATAGAAGTTCCAACTGCCGAAACAAAGAACAAAACACCAATGATAATTAAGGTTCTTTTGCGTCCTAATTTGTTGGTTGGAATCGATCCAAAAATGGCTCCGATTACTGTTCCCCATAGCGCAGAAGACATAACGACTAGACCGTGGTACAAATCGGAAGTTTGCCAAAGGGTTTGTAATTGCTTGTCGGCTCCGGAAATAACAACGGTGTCAAAGCCGAACAAGAATCCGGCTAAGGCGACAATAATAGACCAATAAAATATTTTTCTTGAGTTCATCTTGGTTAGGAGTTAGGCGGTTTTAGTCCCAAATTCGGGCAACCGATTTTATCTTTAGGTTTTTGAGTGGTTTTTTGTCTTTGGTAATAATGTTCAGAATGGAATACTCTTCCGTTGGAAAAAAGAGATTGGTCATTGAGTATAGTCCGTCATTGAGTAAGATTTCAACAGATGATTTGTCCAATATGAGTTGGACACGGGTTACCTTTTTTTCACCTAACGGCATTACTTGAGGCTTTCTGCTAAAAGTCTTGTCAAAATCTGTTTTTCCCGAATTACTTCGGTCTGTGACAACCATGTCTTCAGTAATAGTAATAGTAAATAGTTCTCCTTTGGTATTGGTCAACGTAATAATTGCATCGTTAGGTTGGTCCATCGAAAAGGTAACTTCGGCTTGCGATAAATTGAGGTTCTTTTTTTCAAATGGCGTGTTTACTTTTTCGAGTTCCCATTCGGGTTTGGTTAAAGTGGCAAACTGTGGAATCATTTTTTGAGTCAATCGGTAGCCGTCGTCGGCTTTAACCATTCCTAATTTACGAGGTAAAGTCATAGCGCTGCGCCAAACTTCTGTGGGTACTTTCGTTGCATATTGCCAGTTGCTCATCCATCCCAAAACTATTTTTTTGTCTTGGGGAGCATTATAAAAAGTTACGGCTGCATAGTAATCTGTACCATTGTCTAACCATAGCGCTTTTTGAGATTGGGTAAATGTTTTGCCGTCAAAGTTGCCAATAAAATAGCGTGTTCCCGAACCGCCATTGGGTGCTTTGTCTCCGTGATTCACGATTAACACCCACAGGGTTTCCTGAGAATCTTCTGCCATCAAAGGAAACAAATCGGGGCATTCCCAAACGCCTAAATTCTCGGTGTCATTTTCAGGTTTGAAAACACTTTCTTCTTGCCACTCTTTTAAGTTTGTAGAGGAAAATAATTTAATTTTATCACTTACCGCTAATGCCATAATCCATTTAGATGTTTCTTGGTGCCAAAAAACTTTAGGGTCTCTGAAATCTTGTTCCCCCGAGTTGTTTAACACGGGATTGCCTTTGTATTTTGTCCAAGTTTTGCCTTCGTCATTGCTGTAAGCAATAGCTTGACTTTCTGTGTTTTTTTGTCCGGCTTTCCATAATTCGTCATTGTGATAGGTGAAAATGGCTATCATAGCATTACTACCAAAACCGGCTGTATTGTCTTTGTCAATCACAGCGCTTCCGGAGAAAATCCAACCTAATTCATCGGGATATAGGGCAATGGGCAATTGCTTCCAATGAAGTAAATCAGTGCTTTCGGCATGTCCCCAATGCATTGGTCCCCAGACTGTTCTCTCGGGAAAATATTGGTAAAATAAATGGTATTTGCCATTGAAATAAACCAAGCCGTTTGGATCATTCATCCATTTGGCGGGAGGTGTAAAGTGAAATTGTGGTCGATAGGGTTCAGCATAGTTTTTATCGGTTTGTCCCAAAATATTTTGAAACAGCAAACAAAGGAGTATGGAGAATTTAATTTTCATTGTGGCTATAAATTATGATTTTATTAAAAAAATATGCAAATAATTTCTAAAAATAATAATAAAAACGAAACGCCGATTCATTTGAATCGGCGTTTTTTAGCTTTATAGTTTGGTAATCCAATTTTGAATGATGGATTTTAGGTTTTCCTGATGGTTTGTAATCTCATCTGATTTGGTAAAAGTAATTATGGCTCTGTCATTGGCAGCCCATTGAAGCAAACCACTTTGATCTTCAATGAGTCGAGTTAAAGATGCTTCTTTGTTTTTAGCACCACGGTGTAAAATGAGTTTTATGTCTTTTGGCTTTGCCAAATTAAAAGTCAGGAAATCAAGTTGATTGTACTGATAACTTGGCGCATTCCATTTGATGATTTCTGTCAGTGACGGAAAATCAGTTTTGATATAATTGCGCAACTGTAAAACTTCTGCTTTTAACGGATGTTCTAATTGCTCAAGATAAGTATTGACTTCATTGTTGTTCATACTAAACCATTTTGGTCAAGATTACTATTTGCCCTAAATGGTAACAATCGTGCTGGAGAATCCCTTGAATGTGCTCATAGTAAGTCATTTCATTGTTGGGATAAATGTTTTCCAAATCACGTTCTTTTAAATCGCTTAAGAATTTCAGCCAAGCGGTTTGGGTTTCTTCCAATTTTTCTAAAGTGTCATTCCAAGCAGTATCCGAAGTGTCTTTAATTGGTTCGAAATAATTGTTTTTGGGTGTAACCAACACTTTTCCCTGAACACGTTGCAATACATTGCTACGCCAAGCGATGAGATGGTTTAAAATTTCCCAAATTGTATTGCCATTGGGTAAAGCTTTTTTGGCCGCTTGCTCGGCAGTAATATTCTCCAAAACGGCAGTAAGCGTAATGTCAATCCACGGACTGCCGTTGTAGCCTTTTTGATACAGACTTATGATGCGCCTGGTTTCTTTCATTATTGAGCTATTTTCTGTTGTCTTTTTAAGATTAGCGCACTGATAATTGGAACTAAAACTCCGATTGGCAGCAATATTTCGGAATAAGTAATCAGGATTACCCAAATCGGATTTTTATATAGTTCTTTAAACATGTTCATTTCCTCAGTTTTAGCTTTGATTTCTGCTAAAGTTAAGCCTTCTTTCTGCCAATTTTTCTCCATTACAGTGGCGTATTTCTCCATAAAGTCAGGGAAGAAGCAATAGTATTCTATCAACCACACGCCAACATAAATGGTTGCGGCAATCAATGAAATTAGCATACCGATTTTAAATGCTTTTCCAAAAGTAATCGCGCCATTATTGTAATTATCGCGATAATTTTTAATCCCTAAAAAGACAAAAACATAGGCAATTAGCATTCCGGCGTAACCCAGAATCATGCTTGGTTCAAAGTCTTCTTGGTTCATTTTATACGTTCCATAAACCATGAAGGTCGCTACAATGGCGCCGGCAATAAGTCCGTTGGTAATAATGATTTTCTTCATAATAATTAGTTTTTGATTAGGTAACAAAGGTTAGTATTTGTTCAATATCATCACTCATCCTTTTGGGTGATTTTTAAAAAATCATCCTAAAGTAGGAGGCAAGAGCTGTAATTTTTTGGCGGTTTCTATCGCTTGGGTTCTTCGTTTGACTTCTAATTTTTCAAAGAGTTTGGCACTGTGGGTTTTGACGGTGTTGAGGGAAACGAATAATTGTTGGGCAATTTCCAGATTGCTCATGCCTTGGGCCATTAAAGTCAGTACTTCCAGTTCTCGCTTGCTGATGTTTCTTAGTTGTAATTCGGTTTCGTTTAGCATGAAGTTTTCTATGGGAACCCGAATTTCTTTCTCGACTACTATGGTTTCCACTTTGGGTTTGGTGACTTTATTCGCTAACCAAATGCCAAACAGCAAAAAGAGCAACGCAATGATACTAATGTAGATTTCGAGCCGGTGTTCTAGAACTAAGAGTCGGAATTCAAGCCAGCGCAGCAACAGCAGTAAGGCAGCCATCGAAACGGCATAATTGAGGATTTCTCTATACGGTTTTAGTTTGAGCACAATTTTGGTATTGGTTTATCCAAAAATAAGTAAAATAATCTTAGCTCATAAAAAAGCATCCCATTTCGGAATGCTTCTTTTGTAATTGTGGTAAGTGATTTATGCTTTATTTTTTCCCTTGGTATTTGACTCTTTTTTGTTGTTCAGTCAAAATAGTTTTTAAAAAAGGCAACGCCTGTTTTGTAATTTCTTCCTCTGATATAGCTAGTGCTTTGGGATTAGCAACTAGTTGTGACCATGGTTTGGTCGCTTCAAAGGCATAGGCACCATAAACAATTACAGGCGTTCCTTTAACTGATACCGTATCGTCATCTAACAATACCCATTGTTCTGCCCATTCATATAGAAATCGGGCATCTTTTTCTTGTAAACGCAAACAGGAATGAGAAGCCGGATAACCCGGTAGTTCGTATTGATGCCAACCAATGCCTAGTTTATTGGCGATATTGAAATTCCATTTTAAATCCCACTCATCGTTGAAAGTGCTGGTGGTTTCCTCTGCTTTCCAATTGGTAAAAAACAATCCGGTTGGTGTTTGGTCTGCTTTTCTGCCCATATTGGTCGGACCTGTATAAATCAATAGGCCATTTTCGTAAGCAGCAAAGGTTTGGGTTGGATAAGAAAAGAAAATGATTTTGTTTACCTCATTCAATGATTTGACTTCAAAAGGAAACGGAAGATAGTATTCAAGATCACCTGTAAAGTCAGTGGGAACTACTATTGAATCCATTTTGACAAAATTGGCTTTGTCGGTTCGGTTGACAGCTAAGGCAATTTTAATAGCGCTACTGTCCGAAGTTTTGGACAACCATACTTTAGGATTTTGCCATTGGTAAGTTACTGCTTTAGGTTGGCGTCTTTCGGGTACTGTTTTTTTGGGAGTTGCCGTTTGTTGCTCTTGTTTGCAAGACCAAATAACTAAACCGATGATTACAACTATGAGATACTTTTTCATAGTAGTAAAATTCGATTATAGGAAAGTGTTTAGTGTTATATAATTTAAAGGAATTGTTGCGAGATTGACAGATTTGCTATTGCTTTTTCATGACCAATTCTATTTGGGCATCTTCAATCACAAAAATGATTTTCTTTTCTTTAACGCTAACTAAAAAAGTCATGTTTGAGTAACCTTCTTTTTTGAGTCCGACTTTGATTTGTTTTTTCTTTTTGTCGAATATCCATTTGTTATTTCGGAATAATTTTTCGAGTTTCTCCATCATTTCAGCCGAGCTTTTGGTTTCAAAGGTGAAACTGTGGTCCGCATTAAAGTTATAAGTTCCTTTTTGAAAGCCGGTTACCAGTTCTTTGGTTTCTGCTTTTTCGGCTTCTTTGAGTGCAGTGGCTTTTTTGACTTTCCACTTGCCGGTAATAAAAGCTTCATCTATAGTTTGGCTTTGCGCTGTAGCAAATGCAAATAGGAATACCAGCAGTAGGAATCGCGTTTTCATATGTATTAGATTTTCATTAGGGCTAAGATATAAAAATATTGTAAAGTTGTAAATTCAAGACAACACGGTTTTTACAAAAAAAAGCTCTAATAGTGAAGGTTATTAGAGCTTAGGAAGTTAAAAAAAACTTCACTTTAGTGGAAGGGCAAACAGGTTAAATGCAAGAGACAATCAACATGCATAAAAAAGCAATGATGATTCCGGCGAGAATTAACTCGAGGTTCAATCTTTTGACCTCATTTTTGGGTTTTTTAAATTCTTTTGGGGTATTTTTTTTGACTCCTTTTATCTTTTCCACATGGTTGAGCCAACCGCCACTTTCGGCAATGTATTGTCCCAATTCGGTTAATTTGTAACTCACTTCTTCTTCTGAACAAGGTTTGATTAATTCCTTTTGTCGCATTATTTCTGCCAACATTTTGCCACCGGGAAGTGGATGTCCTTGCTCATTTTTAAAATCGGTCAGATTCAATATCTTATGTTCAGCAGTGAACATAAGCATGAGGTTTAAAGCAATTAGTTTGTTAATTTGATCTAACATAAAATACCTCAGCTATTCTTAAAAAAAATGGGATGGTTAACTATTGGATAAAACGAAACTTATCTTTAAAATAAAATCCGATAATTGGCAATGGCAGTCTCACACCATAATAAGCACTTATCAATCCGGCAATCCAAAGTATAACCAATCCCATGTTGTTAATAATTAATAATAGGATAAAAAAGGAATCAAAATAGATAGGAATAGCCATTACTATATTGGTCAAAATCACTAAAATAGCCAATCCGAATGATTGTTCTAGATGAAATTTCACTAAAGAGGATTTTGCACCTTTTCTAAATTCCATATAAGCGATCATCCAGCCTATAATGGTCAAATAACTCACTACTGAAACGGTATTTTTATGCATCATTTTTAACGGCTCCAAAATCTCATTTATAATTTTAATTTGACTATTTCAGTAATCCTTTCAACCCTATCGACTCTTATAGTGTTAGCTACTATTTCAAGACAATAGGGTTTAAGGAACCCACAATCATTGTTTAAAACTACTTACTACTTTCATGGTTTGACTTCTATCCGACCATGATTTCACATCGGCAAATCTAAAGCAATGAAAAGGAGTTATTTGTAGAATTGGCGAGGGTTTGTTGTAGAATTGCTTCTACAAAAAAAAGCAACCTGTAGAGGTTGCTTTTCGAACAAATTGGTTAGATTAGTAAACTGATTTTCAAAAGGAAAACCAATTTTCTTTAATTGTACAGTTGAAAAAAATCAATCAAATCGGCTAGGTTGTTAATCTCTAATTTTTCAAAGATTCTATTCTTAAAAGTACTCACGGTTGATTTCTTTACTTGCAACTGTTCAGCAATTTCCATATTGCCATAGCCTTTGATTAATAGTCGGGCGACTTCAACCTCTCTATTGGAAAGTAGTTCTAAGGGATTGATCGGTTTTTTCGAAATATAGGAATCTAAAATTCGGTCTTTGATGTTTTGGGTAATGTACTTCCCAGAGAGCATCATGCTTTTTAAAGCTTGTTTCATTTCTTCCTCACTACTGCCTTTGTTCAAATAGCCTGAAGCGCCGGCATTCAAATAGCGAAGCGCATAGATGTCTTCGTCATAAGCTGATAGGATTAGTATTTTAATTTCGGGTTGTATGATTTTAATGTCGGCAAGAATGTTTAAACTGTTGCCGTCGGGAAAGTTGATATCAAGAATAAGCAAATCAATAGGGGTTTCTTTGAGGACTTTGAGCGTTTCTTTAAAATTACCGGCTTGGTGGATTTTGGCATTAAAAAACAACTCTTTAATTAATAAAGAAACGCCTTGTCTCACGATGCTATGATCATCGGCCACTAAAAAGGTAAAGTTTTGTGTTGGTTTCATTTGGATTCTGCGTTACGTTATAGGTTAGACTTTGCTTAAAATCAAATTAAACATCACCTTAGTGCCTTTGCCTTCTTCGCTCTCGACGGTGATTTCACCTTCAAAAAGCGCAACTATTTCTTTGCAGAGATTTAAGCCTAAACCAACGCCTAAATCATTAACTTTAGCTGAAACGGTACCTTGGTAATAAGATTCGAAAATATTCTCCAAATCAGTTTTAGCAATTCCTATGCCGTTATCTTCAATAGAGATTTTTAGATTTACTTCATAGTCAGAGACATGGTCTTGCTCTAAGCTAACCTTGATTTGGCCTTTATCGGTAAACTTGTTGGCATTGCCAATGATGTTGTAAAACAATTGGTGAATCTTTGTCGCGTCCGAATAGACTTCGTAATCGGTTTTTAAATCAGACTTTAAACTCAACTTGTTGCCTTTGCTTTCTACTAAAGAAGTCATGGCATTGATGATTTGTTCGATTTCATTTTTCAGATAAAAATTCTTGTGTTGTAATGCCGGTTTTCGATTTTCATCTTTAGAATATTCTAAGATCTGATTGGACAATAATAATAATGAGTTAGTAGTAAATTCAACCGATTTAAAAGTTTCTTTCACTTCCTTGTCTTTCACTGAAGCACTTATCATTTTACTGTAAATAGAAATAAGACTAAGCGGCGAACGAATCTCGTGGCTAATCATTCCCATAATTCTATTTTTAAAATTTAGGCTTTGTCGAATTTTCTCTTGTGCGACAGTCAGCCTTTTTTCATACTCAAAGGCCAAGCGTGTGAATCCGAATAGGATGAGTGAGATAACAAACATTAAGAAAATAACCGCTACAATCGAGTAATTTCGAATGGCTTTGTTGGTTTCAAATTGGTCTTTTAGTCTTTGTTGGCTGTTGAATTTTAAATCATTGGCAGCAGTTGTGAAGTCGGGCAGTGTGCTTTGGCTTAGCATTAGCAATTCGCTGTTGAATTTCACCAACTCAATATCTTTTTTTCTCAGGTTTTGAAAGGCTGCTTTTAATTTGTTGAACTCTACAGCGTAGTATTTATTACTGGCCATAAACAAATATTTCATTTGCTCCTCGAGTGTACCCGTTATGATTTTGTCTTTATATTTCATGGTCACCACCGTATTCAGCTGTTCCTTTTGAATTTCAATTTTACCGGAAAAAGCAGCAAGTAGTCTGCCTAATAATCCTTTTCGGGAGATACTGTCAATTTTAATAGAGGTATTGGTATCAATACTGTCCAGCACTTTGTTATAGTTAAGACTGTCAAATCTAAAAGGCGCCGCCACTTCTTCCTGATTGGGATGAATTTGTCGATCGATGATAGAATCTATGGATGATTTCAGCAACAGTATATCGGCAGTGGCTTTGTTTTTTCGGGCCAATAAGTTTTTAAAATCGTCTCTATTCTTGGTTGATAGTGTCAAACTGTCAATCAATAAACTCGTTTCTTTTAACGAACCCAAATAGTTGTTCAACGAATTTGGGTCTTTAGTAGTAATGTAATTATTAAAATATTCTTGTGATTTAATAATGGCGCTATTCACCCTTCCGGTGAATTGATTTACTTGACTGGCTTGATCGATAGCATCAAATGATGCTGTAATTTTGTCCTCATTGGCAGTTTCATTGTACCAAAGGAGTAGGGCCAGAAGTTGTAAAAGAATAATGCACCCCAGCAGGGTATAATGCACAACTTTTCGATCTTCAAACTTTAATTTTTTAAGATGGATTGAGTTCAATATGGAGCTTTTTACTATTTGTTTGTTGTAGGTATAAACAAATGTTAAAGAGTTGGGGGCGGCAAAATTAATTTTTTAATTTAATTTATGATACAAAAGTAGGCCACTTTAAGTGATTAGTGTGTAATACATTTAAATATTGACTGTAGAATATGTTCTACAGTTAAAGGAATTGCTCAGTTTTTAAAAGGATTGGTTTTCAGTAAGGGGCTAAAAAAAGCCCCAACGATTGTAATGTCGTTGGGGCCATACTTAACTCTAATCTCAAAAAACTTAATCGTCTAGGTCGCAAGAATCTTCTATGCTGTCCTCTAAAAGGTTGGCCAAGGCTTGGTTACCATCGGTATCGTTTGGTCCAATCTCGATTACACCATCACCATCACCGTCAACAGCACCACTTAAATCTACTAAACTTAATACTTGATTTAAATCGAAGTTGAAAACTAAATCATAAGAATTGTTGCTGATTACCAAGTTTTGGTTGTTGTCTTCATAATCAATTTCGAAGTCTTCATCAATAGTGTGCCAGAAAATGAAAGGTGTACCGTTTATGGTTCCTGTAATTTCAATTGATTTGTTAAACATTGACGAAGCGCTGTTGGTGCTTTTGTGTAGTTTGAACTCCACTTCTTCGTACGTTCCGTTAGGAACAGTTACTGAAGTTACCGGAGCGTTTTGATTTAATAAATCTAATTCAAACGGACCGTACAATTCGAATTCTTCGTCACTGTCGTAATATCCGTCATCGTCTGTATCACCATCAGAATCATCGTCGTCGTCGTCGCTTCCCTCAGCTAATTCGAATTCAATTTCTCTAATGTTGATTTTGAATGTTGACAACACCACATCACTGTTTAATGTAGTTTTGTTTGCTGCCGGAGAATAAGTTGCTCTGGCCACAATGTTTACATTGTTTTCGTTGCTGCCACTGTCACTTGAACAAGATGCCATGATGAGTAGTAAGGCAATAATTCCTAATAAGCTTTTTAATTTTTTCATACCATATAGATTTTTAGATTTGCTATAGAACACTGCAAAGATAAAATACCCTACCACAAAATAATATTTTTTTAAAATTCTGAAATTAGAAAGCTTTGTTTTTATCGAAGAAATCAACATTTAGAGGTTTAAACTGTTCATAACTAATTGTATCGCAACGATGAACGGTTTGGATTAGTTTCTATTTTTATTTTAAAGTAAACTTAAAACTTATGAAGTCAAAAAAATTACTCCTTGTGGCGCTGTTGCTTTTTGTTTTTGACACGTTGGCGCAGACTAAAATTGAAGCCAAAGACGGGATTCATTATCTAACCACCAACATTGATTATCCGATTACCGGAACGTATTTTTTTAAAGGAGCTGAACCTACAGTAGAATTAAACGGCAATGGCAGTGGTTTTTACCAATTGCATGAACAACCCAAAAAAGCGGTAACCTGGGGCATTGAATGCGATGAAACCGGGGTGCCAATTTTTGAAAAGGGATTTGACAATGCGTCGTACACGCTTTGGTACCAATATACCAGCCCCGAAACGGAGGAAGAAAAGCATTGGAAAGCCGTGCCTTTCACCATTCACTTTACTAGTTTAAAGATGTTTATACAAGGGGAAAGGAGTAAGGATTATACGGAATAGGAGTATAAGGAGTAGGGAGTTAGGGAATTCGGGATAAAATAAGGGTAGGAATTGTTGGAAACTGTTGTTATGCTCTAGGCATTAATCTTCTTAGTAATTAATTCTTCGTCTATTTCCGTTTCATAATCTACTTCTATTACTTTCCACTTCTCATTCTTTGTCAACTTCTGCATTTCCGCAATAAAAATTTGGTTTTTTTCAAAATCCTGAAACCATTTTTCTCTGACTTCATCACCATATTTATCAAGCCATAATTTTGCCTTTGGATTTTTGAAGTATTGAATCATATATTCCTCAGTATTTTTTTGATTTATATGCCATATAATTTGAATTTCCATGTCCAAATCAGTTAGCACTTTTTTTAGTGTCAAAAATTGTTTAGTAGTTTTAGGAAATTCAATTAGTAAAGTATCTTGGTTTTGTCTTTTAATATTATTTTTAAAAAATTCTACCATAAGATGATCAGGAATTAAATTAGCATTATCCATAAAAGATTTTATCCTAATAACAAGTTCGTTTTCCTCTTCCATTAATTGTTTTCTTAACTGTTCACCAAAGTTGCAAATGAAAAGATTATACTTTTCACTAATTGCTTTTATAGCTTTAGATTTTGAAATATATTGATTAAAAAAAAGGATGTGGATTTTTTGCATTTGTTTCCTATTGATTGTCCATAACATGTCGCGACTTACAACGGCTGTTATGCGCTGGGCATTTATAAATGGGAAAAGTTTACTTTAGCTTAATACTAGTCAATAAAACAATCCTATTGTTATCAGCTTTAGATACCACTAGCCATGGTTTTGCATTTGTTTTTCTTATGTCATTTCCTTTCATGGCAAATTCTTCCTGCTTATTGTCAGCAACATAAATTTCCGTGCCAACGGGGAAATTATATTCTTTAATAGTATTCGGGTCAACATTACTTACTCTTGTTTGACCTTTCCCATCGGGAGTGAATATTATCAAGGAAAGATGATAAACATCTTCATAGTCATTTTTAAAACTTAGTGTAATAGCATCTTGCCCAAAAACGGAAAAATTTAAGACAGTAAAAAGGGATATAATAAGTAGTTTCATATATCATATTTTAAAGTTCAACAATTTATGAATAAAAAGTTAGAATAGATTTATTACTAATGAGTCCAAATATAAAACTCCTTTTTGCCCCGACGTTTCGGGGTCGGAGGAAATTCGAAGTAAGCCCAAGTGCAGTTATAACCAACTGCTGATAGCTACTGTACTTAATTTAATGAATACACTTCTACTATTTCAGTATTTTTAAAGTGTATTTTATCAATTTCGTTATTGTTTTTAAATAATTTATTTTCGTAAAATATATTTTCGGGATAATCAACTAAGTTATTGACTAAGTTAACATTGCAATTTGGACAACTATCATCAATCATTTTTTCAGCGTCACTATTCTGTTTTCTTTTGGATTCAATTTGTTCGACAAAAATTTCACCGCAGTTTTTGCAACAATAAGTTTTAAAATCATAGCCATAACCCGAATTAATTACATATCCCGGAACATTCCATATTCCATCAATAGTATAAAACTCTTTTTTAAACCTAAATTTTTGTCGTTTCATTACTTTTTTTCTGGCAATTTAGCTAACGTGTCGCCGCTTCTCGTCAGTTGCGAAGTTCGGAACTTTATATTTTCTGTTAAAGATAAAAATTCTTGCGAAACGTAAACATGAACTTACCACAAAATTCGCAATTGCGAGAAACGGCTGTTACCAGTAGCTTTTTATTCTAAAGTTATACAAATTCCAATATGGTCGCTCAATTTTCTATCGTGATTCCAAGTTTCTATTTTCACGTTTCTATTTTTAATAAAACTTTTACTTATCACAATTTGGTCAACGTTATTTTCAATTTCGGCGGTCAAATTTTTAAGTTCTAATTTTTCAAATGCTGAATTTAATTTATTTCTGGCGTCGTGACTTGGATAAACTCTTCCCGTAAAAGTAACGTTTAAATCTCCAGCGACGCAAATTGGACTTTCTGTTGGTAGATTTTCAAAGTCTAAAAGCTGTTTTTCTAAATCACTTTTAAAGCGTTCTCCAATTCCGCCAAAAACTCCGATTATAGTTCCGTAAACATTAAGCAAACCATTTGGAGTTTCAATTTCGACGCTAACTGAAGTAAAGCCATCGTATGTTTTATGTTGTATTCTAATTTTGTATTTTGTCCAAATTGTGGTTCTGTTTTCGCCAGCTTTATATTGAACACCATCATAACCATTTTTCAAAGTTTCTGTTGCAACAAACGTATATTCTTGACCGAGTTTAATTATAGAATTAGTTTCTGTTAAGATTATAATTTCTGCGTCATATTCGGCAAGTTTATCAAGAATTAATTGATTTTCTGCTTTCGGTCTTTCAATATTCCAAGTTAGAATTTTCATTTAGTTTCTCTTCTACTGCGATTTTTCTGAAAGTTACTGGTAACGGGCCGATAAGTATAATCACTATCAGCAGTCTTCCCAAATTTAACCAATTCCCCTCCACCAATCCATCCCCATCAATGGGTAATTTACATCAAGTTATTAACATAAAATTCTTATAATAGGTTTTATAAGGCCATTTTTCAAATTCTACTAAGCCCAATCAAATCCCAATCAACGTCATGGTAACGTTATGAAAGCCACTAAAATGCTACTGCGTCCTATTAACGTTCTATTAACGTCGAATAAGCGTGCAGTAAACGTGCAGTAAGTATTCAGTGGTCAGTAATCAGTGATCAGTGTTCAGTTCGCAGGGCATCAGTGGTTAACAACTCCTCACACCAACCCAAAACCCATTGTGCATACTTTTCCCTTGTGATAATTATGCACACGAAATGAGTGCATACTTTTCCCTTGTAATAATTATGCACACGAAATGAGTGCATACTTTTCGGTTGTGAAAAACATGCACTTGTTTTTATGAGTGGCTAGTGGTCAGTTATCTGCCTTTTCCCTTTTCCCTCTTTATAAAACCCTAAAAGAGAACCCCAACAGTTTTAACAACCATCAGGGTTTAAACCTTAGAACCTTAGCGCCTTAGCACCTTATTTACTCAGCGACTCAGCCACTTGATTCCTAAACACCAACTGTCCGTCAAAACAGTCTAACAAAATGATGCTGTCCGTAGTTACTTTACCGGCTAAGATTTCCTTAGACAATTGGTTCAAGACTTCGCGTTGGATAACACGTTTCACCGGTCGGGCACCAAATTGCGGGTCGTAACCCTTTTCGGCCAAGTACGCAATGGCTTCCGGTGTGGCATCCATCGTAATGTTTTGATGCGCGAGCATTTTGGTTACGCTTTGCAATTGTAAACCAACAATCTGTTTGATATTGGCTGCCGTTAATGGTGTAAACATTACAATTTCGTCTATACGGTTGATAAACTCAGGACGCACGGTTTGTTTTAATAAACCAAGCACTTCGGTTTTAGCGGCTTCGGTAGCGGCTTCAACACTTCCTTTAAGGTTCTCAAATTTCTCTTGTATAATAGCAGAACCCATGTTGGAAGTCATGATGATAATGGTGTTTTTAAAGTCGGCCAAACGTCCTTTGTTATCCGTCAATCGGCCTTCATCCAACACTTGCAATAAGATGTTGTACGTATCCGGATGCGCTTTTTCGATTTCGTCTAACAAGATAACCGAATACGGTTTTCTGCGCACGGCTTCGGTCAACTGTCCGCCTTCGTCATAGCCTACATAGCCCGGAGGCGCACCTACCAATCGACTCACACTGTGGCGTTCTTGGTACTCACTCATGTCAATACGCGTCATGGCATTTTCATCATCGAATAAGTATTCGGCTAAAGCTTTCGCCAATTCGGTTTTACCCACACCGGTGGTTCCCAGGAATAGGAAAGTCCCAATAGGTTTTTTCATGTCTTGCAATCCGGCTCGACTTCTGCGTACAGCATCGCTTATCGCTTCAATGGCTTCTTCTTGACCCACAACTCTGTGGTGCAATTCGTCTTCTAAACGCAATAGTTTTTCTCTTTCGCCTTGGAGCATTTTGGTCACGGGAACGCCGGTCCATTTCGCCACCACTTCGGCTATGTCTTCGCGAGTTACTTCTTCTTTGATTAATGAAGTGCCGGCTTGGTTTTCGGCCAATTGGGTTTGTAAAGCCTCTAGACGTTCTTGAGCGTCTTTGATTTTTCCATAACGGATTTCGGCGACTTTCCCATAATCACCGTCGCGCTCGGCACGTTCGGCATCGAGCTTAAAGTCTTCAATTTCTTGTTTGACCGCTTGAATAGCATCGACTACATCTTTCTCTGATTTCCATTTGGTAAAGATTTCGTTGCGTTCTTCTTTTAAGTTGGCTAAGTCTAAGCCCAAACCTTTCAGTTTCGTTTCATCATTCTCTCTCTTAATCGCTTCAATTTCGATTTCCAACTGCATGATCTTTCTGTCTAAGACATCGAGTTCTTCGGGTTTGGAGTTGATTTCCATGCGCAATTTAGAAGCCGCTTCGTCCATTAAGTCGATGGCTTTATCCGGAAGAAATCGATTAGTAATATACCGTTGGGATAACTCTACCGCCGCAATAATCGCATCGTCTTTGATACGCACTTTGTGGTGGGTTTCGTATTTCTCTTTAATCCCACGAAGAATAGAAATAGCGCTTTCAGTGTCCGGTTCATCGACCATTACTTTTTGGAAACGACGTTCCAGTGCTTTGTCTTTCTCGAAGTATTTTTGGTATTCATCCAAAGTCGTGGCGCCGATAGCTCTCAGCTCTCCACGAGCCAAAGCCGGTTTTAAGATATTAGCGGCATCCATGGCGCCTTCACCACCGCCGGCACCAACTAAGGTGTGGATTTCGTCAATAAACAAGACGATGTCACCTTCGGCTGAGGTTACTTCTTTCACCACCGATTTTAAGCGCTCTTCGAATTCCCCTTTGTATTTAGCACCGGCAATCAGCGCACCCATATCGAGCGAATAAACGATTTTGTCTTTCAGGTTTTCGGGTACGTCACCATCAACGATTCGGTGAGCCAAACCTTCAGCTATAGCGGTTTTACCCACGCCGGGTTCACCCACAAGCATTGGGTTGTTCTTAGTACGACGCGTCAAGATTTGCAATACTCTTCGAATCTCTTCATCGCGACCAATTACGGGATCAAGCTTACCGTTGCGAGCGAGTTCGTTGAGGTTTTTAGCGTATTTGTTTAGCGCATTATACGTTTCTTCAGCAGAAGCTGAGGTAACGCGTTCGCCTTTTCTGATTTCGGCAATAGCAGCTTCTAAGCCTTTTTCCGTTACGCCTTGGTCTTTTAGGATTTGGGCGACTTTGCTCTTCGACTTAAAAATAGCCAATACCAAATGTTCAATCGAAACGTATTCGTCGTTCATTTTCTTGGCAATGATATTCGCTTCAGTCAAAGCCGTGTTGGCTTCACGGGACAACATAATATCGCCACCGGAAACTTTCGGGAAGCTTTGCAAAGTGCTGTCGAGTATCTTTTTGAATAAATCAACATTGACGTTGAGTTTTTTTAAGATAAAAGGCGTCACGTTTTCATCGACTTCGAGTATTCCTTTTACGAGATGCTCGTTTTCGATTTGCTGGTGACCGAAGCTTTGGGCGATTTGTTGCGCTTGCTGAATGGCTTCTTGTGATTTGATTGTAAAATTGTTTGTGTTCATAGTGTATTGTTCTCCTTTGTGTTGTGTTTGAATAAAAGTTTTGAAAACTTCAATCAATTGTCGTCAATTTATATTCCAATGAGTTTAAGCCGACAAAATGGCTGATTTTTTTAGTTATCTTTGTGCTCTTGTTAGACATTTTGGCGTTTGTGATGACGTTATGTCTTGAAAATGAGGGTAAAGCAATAGTTAAAAGCGGAAAGTTTATGAGTTTATTTAAGAATATTTTTGGGGATTCGGGAGAAGCAAAGGAAAAATCCAAAATGGCTTGGCGTGCCTTAACCGATTTAGGTCAGCTAAACGAGATTGTGAATGAGTCAACTGAAAAACCGGTTGCGATTTTTAAACACAGTACCCGTTGCAGCATCAGCAGAATGGCGTTGCGACAGTTTGAACAAGAGTTTGATTTGGAGGAAAAAGTGATTCCGTATTACTTAGATTTGTTGGAACACCGCGATATTTCTAATGAAATAGCCAATCGTTTCGGCGTATACCACCAATCGCCACAACTAATCGTGATTAAAGACGGTAAAGCCGTTTACGACCGTTCGCATGAAAGTATAACCGCTTCGAAGTTGGTTGATTTCGTTTAACAATTTTAAAATAAAAAAGCCGTCTGTAATTGACGGCTTTTTGTTTATCTCCTGAATCGGTTTCGGGTTATGATGTCTTTTAGTTTGGCTTTTAAGTCGTTTCCGGTATCAAATACCATTTGTTCGTTACTTGGAAAAGGTACCGCTCGTCGGTCTAGGTATTGAAAGTAGTCTTGTTCGCAAGCTCGTCTGTCGCCTCTTAACTTGGCATACATATAATTGAAAGTAAATTCACTGGCTAAAGGAAAAGTTTGCAACAGTTGATTGTTTCTGAAATCTATATAATCCACTTTAGCGGTTACTTGACAAGCTTTAAACTGTGAGAACTCATATACTTTGGCACGAACGGTTCTCATGTCGTCGACTTTTATGTTATTCCCTAAGCTATCTTTAACCACATTGCCGTTAGCATCTACTAAATTTTTTAGTCCAACTTTAATCAGTTTTTCTTTTTGAATTTCCTTTTCTCTGATCTGTTCCGGAGAAATGTTGATTTGGCGGAAGTTCACTACTAAACCATAATCGTAATCGATGCCTTTTACGCGGTTGCTGTGGTAAACCGTCCATTTGTCATTTAAACCCAGTGTACTGAAGTCGAGCAAATCATTTTCTAAACGAATCGGAATGACCATGTTGGTTTCGTTTTTAGTATATACGTTAACGAAATCAGTGCCTTTGAATTGGGCTTCTTCAATCAGTTTGTCGGTGTCTTTGAATCCAGGACTTAAGTTTCTCAGATACACTAAATCATCGTAGGCACGACGAACAACCATTTTGTCTTTGTTGGCCAGCAAGGCTTTGGAGTTGTTGTATAAATATTTAGCCAAGGCATTTTTACTGCTTACCATCTGGTCAGAATAATCGTCGAAAGGGAATTTAGCTTCTCGACCTTCTTTTAACAAACGCACCGGTAAAATTGGTCGAATGCGTTCCTGACGTGAATTGAGCTGTACATATGTTTCATAAATCTTCTCTAAGTTTTGCGGATTAGCATCTTTAAACCAAGTATCGATGTTGCGCAAATCGCGCTCTTTAGCTTTGGCAAATGCTTCTTCGAGCATATAAACGTTGTCTTGTTTGCCTTTAGCATTTTTGTTTCCGCGTAATCCTTCGACTGCATTTTGAATGGCACCGTCATAGTCACCGGAAGTTAACAAGTCACGGGTTTGGCGCACGCCACAAGCAGAAACAATAAGGAGTAGGGCTACTAGAGAAGTAATTTTTTTCATAGATAGGTTTGTTTTGAACAAATATAAGAGAAATCACTTTGTTTTGAAAGCGGATTTAAGAATCAAAGCGAATTTACGGAATAGGTTTTATTCTGATGTATTGCCATTGGTCATTCAAACTTCCATCGGGTTTCCAAAAATTATTTGTGGCTACCATAGGCAAATAGAGGTAGCCATCGTTGCTCCAAAACATATCGGTATTTTCTCCGGCCGGCATCCAATATTTGAAACCGGTGTTCATTTTTTGGACTATCTTTTTGTTATCGATTACAAAGAAATCTAAATCTGCGGTATTTTCATAAACATTCGCACCTAGGCAAATAATCTTTTTTTTATCGGCTGATATATTCGGATAATTGCCAAATGTTGTAGTTCTCTCACCGCTGGTTTTGTCGATGAGCGTAAAGTCATAATCTTCCCAATACATGCCATAAACGACATATGCATTAAGAAAATTGATTTGCCCGATATATTCATAAATACGATGGGTTTCTTCTTCTGAGGGAAGATCGGTAAAGGTTACGGTCTTCTTTTGACATGGAAGTTTAATAGTGCCGTTAATCTTTTTATGGGCTAAAGTATCAGCTGTGAGAAAAGATACCGCCTTTTTCTTTTTTGAGTGGTAAAGCTTTTGGTCAATCAATTCAATACTGAAATACCGGGTTAGCGACTCATCCTCATTATAATAAATGGTGCTGTCGTTTTCAGTAAGATAAGTGATGATAGTCAAATCCGACTCATCCAATACTTTTTTAATAGCTGTAATACTATCGTTTTGTGCCATTCCGAAATAACCCAAAGACAGCACGAAAACAATTATATAGGCTTTTAAGTTCATTAAATGATTTAAGATAAAAACGCTTTCAAATCTTCATAAGTCTTAATCTTAGTCGATACTTTCTCTTTACCCAACACACTTTCTATTTGGGTTGGAATAGGCAATTTTAAGTCCAATAAAGGTTCAACTACATCTAAGAATTTGATAGGATGTGCGGTTTCCAAGAATACGCCAATGCTTTTCGGTTGTTTTGCCATTTCTTTTTTCAAACCCAAATAGCCCACGGCACCGTGAGGTTCTGCTATGTATTGTGTTCGGTTATAAATATCTTTAAGAGCGATTTCTGTTTCTGAATCAGTAAATGAATAAGAAGAAAAGTCTTTTTCGAATTCATTTAAATCATAATGATACAGTTCTTGAATTCGGATAAAATTGGATGGATTTCCAACATCCATCGCATTAGAAATCGTAGCGACAGAAGGTTTGGGTTCGTACTTTCCGGCTTCTAAAAATCTCGGCACCGTATCATTAGCATTAGTCGAAGCTACAAAATGGGCGATGGGTAAACCCAATCTTTTGGCCATAATACCGGCACAAATATTCCCAAAATTCCCACTCGGACACGAAAGAATTATCGGTTTTTCATATTTTTTCAATTGTTGGTACGCAAAGAAAATATAAAACATTTGTGGGAGCCAACGCGCAATGTTAATCGAGTTAGCTGAGGTTAAATTTTTATGGTTTAATGTTTGGTCTAAAAAAGCTTGTTTCACCATATCCTGACAATCGTCAAAAACACCATCTACCTCTAAAGCTTTTATGTTTTTTCCAAGCGTAGTCAATTGACGTTCTTGTATTTCGCTCACTTTACCGGAAGGATAAAGTATAATTACTTCAACGCCTTTTACGTCGAGGAAACCACTAGCCACTGCACCGCCGGTATCGCCGGAAGTCGCTACGAGAACGGTTACTTTTTTATCGTCATTGCGGTTGAAATAACCCAAGCATCTCGACATGAATCGGGCACCAACATCCTTAAACGCCATGGTTGGTCCGTGAAAGAGTTCCAAAGAAAAAATATCCTTTTCCAACGGAACACAAGGAAAATCAAAGCATAAAGTTTCGGCTATGATGCGTTTGAGTTCGGCTTCCGGAATTTCGTCGCCAACGAATTGCTTGATGGCTTCAAAAGCGATTTCTTCCTGCGTAAGGTTTTCAATATTCTGAAAAAAAGAATGGGGAAGCGGTGTAATGCTTTCCGGAAAGTATAAACCCCTGTCGGACGCCAAACCAAGCACTACAGCTTGTTCGAAGCTGACTCTTGGGGCATTTTTATTTAAACTGAAATACTGCATAATTCGTAATTGCTAATTCCTAATTCGTAATTATTTTCACTCCTTCGTCGTTTACCTTTGAAATATGCATGTCAAAAGCAATTCCGGTATCTTGATAACTGTTGCTCATCGCGTAAGCTACTTTTTCGGCGGCTTCTTGTCCTTTACACAAAGCGAATATCGAAGGTCCGGCACCGGAGATTCCTGAGCCAAGCGCGCCATTTTGCAGAGCAGCATTTTTGACATTCTCAAAATTAGGGATTAATTGTTTGCGCAATGGTTCGATAATCACATCTTGTAAAGAGCGACCAATCAGTTCGTAATCTTTGGTATACAATCCGGCAATTAATCCGCCAACGTTTCCCCATTGGGTTATGGCGTCTTTTAAAAGTACAGTTGGCGAAAGCACCGCTCTTGAATCGGAAGTCTTTACTTCGATATGCGGATGCAAGACTACGGCGTAAATTTCACTCGGACTTTCAATTTTAATCACATCTAACGGATTGTAGCCGCGAACTAAAGTAAAGCCACCAAGCACACAAGGCGCGACATTATCAGCATGTTCGCAACCACTGGCTAAGGCTTCGCCTTTCATGGCAAAATCAACTAATTCATGGCGTGTAAAAGGTTTTCCCAGTAATTCATTAATACCAAAAACGGCTCCGGCCGCACTGGCTGAAGAACTTCCAATGCCACTTCCGGCTTTAATCTTTTTATGGATTTCAATTTCGAAACCAATATCGGGATCAGCAGCTTTTACAATGGCAAGCGCGGCAACACCGGCCACATTTTTTTCGGTTTCTAAAGGCAAGTCGGCACCGATTATCTTGGTAATGCGAATGCCTTTTTCAGCAGTCTTTCGTATAATCATTTCGTCGCCAATGCCATCTAAACACAAACCTAACACGTCAAATCCGCAATTAAGATTGGCGATGGTGGCAGGGCAGAATATTTTTATTTCGTTCATTTCCTAAGGTTCTGAGACGCTAAGGTTCTAAGTTTCTGAGGTTTTCTTAGTACCTTAGAACCTTAGTGTCTTAGCGCCTTAATTATACATTTCCAATCCTAACCACATCAGCAAAAATCCCTGAGGCGGTTACCGCTGCTCCGGCACCGGCGCCTTTGATTAATAACGGTTGGTCGACATAGCGGTCGGTGTAAAATTGCACGATATTGTCTTTTCCTTCTAAATTGTAAAACGGACTGTCAGAAGGAATAAATTGTAACCCAACGCTGGCTTTTCCGTTTTCGAAAGAGGCTACAAATTTCAATCGGCTATCTTTGGCTTTAGCTTCTGCCAAAAGATTGTCAAAATGACTCGCGTGCTTTGTTAAGGATTTGAAAAAATCTTCATTGTTGGTGGTTTCCATACATTCTTTAGGTAGGAAAGAATTGTTGACGATGTCTTCCATTTCCATTTCGTAACCGCTTTCGCGAATAAGGATTAAGATCTTTCGGGCTACGTCAACACCACTTAAATCAATTTTCGGGTCAGGTTCCGTAAACCCTTGAACACCGGCTTCTTTGACTACATCATGAAAATTATAAGTGTCGCTGAAATTATTGAAAATAAAATTCAAACTTCCGGATAAAACGGCGTTGATTCTATTGACTTTATCACCCGATGCAATTAAGTGTTTTAGGGTGTCAATGATGGGTAAACCGGCACCAACATTTGTTTCAAACAAAAACGGCGCGTTGTATTTTCGAGATAAGTTTTTAAGGTTTTTATAATTGTTGTATTCTGAAGAACACGCGATTTTATTACAGGTTACTACTGCAATATTTTGTCCCAAGAATTGGTCGTAAATGCTGGCAATGTCATAATTGGCTGTGATGTCAACGAAAATACTGTTGCGTAAATTCAATTGTTTAGTACGAGAAATGAAGTCGTTTGGATTGGCAGTTTCACCCTGACTTAAAGTTTCTTTCCAATCTTTTAAATTGACGCCTTCTTCATCAAAAACCATTTTTCTGGAATTGGATAAAGCGATAACTCGCACATTGATTTTCAGATTTTCTTTTAAGAATTTCTTTTGTTGGCTGATTTGGTCGATGAACTTTTCGCCTACGTTACCAACGCCCATTACGAATAAGTTTAGTTGTTTGGTATTGTCTTCAAAGAAGCGTTCGTGTAACGTATTTAAAGCTTTTTTGACATCTTTCTCATTGATCACTACAGAGATGTTTCTTTCGGAAGCACCTTGTGCAATCGCACGAATATTGACGTTGTTTTTGCCCAATGTACTGAACATTTTACCGCTGATACCTTGGTGATTTTTCATGCTTTCGCCTACGAGTGCTACGATACACAAATCTTTTTCAACTATACACGGATCTACTTTGCCTTGCGCAATTTCCATTTCAAATGCTTTGTCGATGGCCGTTTTGGCTTTATCGGCATCGGCATTTAAAATTCCGACACAAATAGAATGTTCCGAAGACGCTTGTGTGATAAAAATTACATTGATGTTTTCATTGGATAACACTTCGAACAAGCGTTTGGACGAACCGGCAACGCCTACCATTCCGGAACCTTCCAAGGTCAATAAAGCAATATTGTCAATATGGGTAATTCCTTTAATCGGATTGCTTGACGCTTCAGGTGTATTGGAAATCAACGTTCCGTAGACTTCCGGTTCAAAAGTATTCTTGATAAAAATCGGTATGCTGTCTTTTAGAACCGGCTGAATTGTTGGTGGATACAAAACTTTGGCTCCAAAATGAGACAACTCCATCGCTTCCTGATAAGAAATGGTTTCTATCGGTTGGGCTTGCTTCACGCTTTTCGGATTGGCGGTGAACATACCGTTTACATCGGTCCAAATTTCTAAAACATCAGCTTTTACCGCTGCCGCTATAATGGCTGCAGTATAATCAGAACCACCTCGACCAAGCGTAGTAGTGTTTCCGTCTAAAGAAGAAGCAATGAAACCGGGAAATAAGGTTACTTGCGTAGTATTATTTTTGAAATAATCGGCAATCAATTGATTGGTTACCTCAAAATCAACCGCGGCTTTTCCGAAATTGGAATTGGTTTTAATTACTTCTCGGCTGTCTTTAAAGGTTGAATTGCTTACTTTTTGTTTTAACGCTACCGCAATAATCTGTGAAGACAACAATTCGCCAAAACCAGCCACGATATCAGCCGTTCTGCTCGATAATTCACCCAAAAGGTAACAACCGTCCAATAACGTTTTTAAGTGGTTAATATTGCTGTTAATCGTATCGATGATTTCGCTTTGATCGCTCAGAGGAATCAATTCGTCTATGGCGTCTTTGTGTTTTTTCTCGATTTGACTGACGATATCTTTGTAGCCTTTGTCTTTGTCTCCGGCAGTTTTTCCGGCTAAAATCAATAAATCGGTTACGCCACTAAAGGCTGAAACGACTACGGCGAGTTGGTGCTCTTTGCATTTGTTGGCGACAATGGCTATGGTTTTCGAAATGTTTTCAGCATTGGCAACCGAAGTACCGCCAAATTTTAATACTATCATGATTTTTAATTGTGAATTGTGAATGGTAAATTATGAATTTGCTCTCAATAGAAAGTCCATGAATTCGAATTATATGTGAAAATTATACCCCAAACGGGGTTGTAGTTGTTGATGTTGTTGTACCAAAAATGGCAACCAAAGCTTTGGTTGTAGAAGAGAATGAATATTTGGCTGCTTGTGACATCATGTTTTTCAAATGTATAACATTTTGAGAATTAAAAAAGGTTTCCTTAAATTTTTAAGAATATCGCAATATTTCTTTATAACCAATAGGATTTTATTTATATCGATATGTTATGGCTGATTTTTTTAATGAATTCTCAAAAAATACTCGGTTAAATTGTTGCTTTTTAACAATCGTTTGCGGAATTTTGGGCTTTTAATCCTTACCAAAAATGGAGCATTCGCATTACATCAGTACGGAAGTATTGACTTTAGAGACTTTACAACAGATTATTTCTGAGCACAAAACGTTATCCCTTTCAGAAGAAGCCAAAATCAACATTCAACAGTGTCGTGATTATTTAGACCAAAAGATGGCGGCTAATGAATCTCCGATATATGGGATTAATACTGGTTTTGGTTCGTTGTGTAATGTGAAAATATCCAATGAGAATTTGTCTCAGCTTCAGGAAAACTTAGTGAAATCACATGCTTGCGGCACCGGAGAAGAAGTACCTCAGGAAATTGTAAAGTTGATGTTATTGCTTAAAATACAGTCTTTGAGTTACGGACATTCCGGAGTACAATTGCAAACTGTAGAGCGTTTAGTAGATTTTTACAATAACGACATTCTGCCTGTAATTTATACCCAAGGTTCGCTTGGTGCAAGTGGTGATTTAGCCCCGTTGGCTCATTTGTCATTACCGTTGTTAGGGGAAGGCGAAGTGTATTATGACGGATTTCGTCAGCCTTCGAAAAAGGTGTTGGAAAAAATGGGTTGGCAACCGATTGTTTTGCAATCTAAAGAAGGTTTGGCACTGTTAAACGGTACCCAATTCATGAGTGCTTATGGGACTTATATCTTGTTGAAAGCCATGAAGTATTCTTATTTGGCGGATGTCATTTCGGCTATATCTTTAGAAGGATTTGATGGCAGAATTGAACCGTTTGATGAACTGATTCATTATGTTCGTCCGCACAAAGGGCAAATCGTAACGGCTAAAAGAATGCGAGAACTGTTGGAAGACAGTCAAATCATTGCCCAGCCAAAAGCACATGTGCAAGACCCTTACTCTTTCCGATGTATTCCGCAGGTTCATGGCGCCTCAAAAGACACGATTGATTATGTAAAGAAAGTATTCAAAACCGAAATCAATTCGGTTACCGATAATCCCAATATTTTTAAAAACGAAGATGTAATTATTTCCGGTGGAAATTTTCACGGACAACCCTTGGCTTTAGCCTTAGACTTTTTAGGTTTGGCTTTGGCCGAATTAGGCAGCATTTCCGAAAGAAGAACGTACCAATTGATTTCAGGATTGCGAGGTTTACCGGCATTCTTGGTGGACAATCCCGGATTAAACTCAGGCTTTATGATTCCGCAATATACGGCGGCGAGTATTGCCAGCCAGAACAAACAGTTAGCTACACCGGCAAGTGTGGACAGTATTGTTTCTTCAAACGGACAGGAAGACCATGTGAGTATGGGTGCGAATGCAGCGACCAAAACGCTTCGCATCATGGAAAACTTGGAGCGTATCTTGGCCATTGAGTTGATGAATGCTTCTCAGGCGATTGCTTTCAGACAGCCATTACAATCTAGTGATTTTATTGAAATGTTCCTGAAATCTTATAGAGCAGAAGTGCCATTGGTAAAAGAAGACCGAATTCTGCATTACGACATTGAAAATTCCGTAGCGTTTTTGAATAGTTTTGTGATAGAGTTGGAAGAATAGAAAATCACCCTTAGCGATTATTCTATCAAATAAGCCTTTTTGATTAAATCGAGTTTGGGGTAGGTTTGGTAAAACAAGTCGCGGTTTTGATATAAGTTAGTGTCAGTCATGGGTTCTTCAGCATAACCGGAGTATAATTTATCGACTACATCCATTCCTTTTTTTACTTTGCCTAATGGGGTGAAACCCTTTACAGCTTCAAAACCGAGTGTATCCAGAACTTTGTTGTCTGTTAGGTTGATAAAAACCTCTAAATCGCGCGAGTCTTTTCCGAAGCGGGCAAAACTGATTGTGCCCCTGTTATTGCTATGCAATACCGGTTCGTCGGGGATTTTTATACTTCTCCAATTTTTCATACTCAAGTTATCGGTATTGCCAAATTGCGCTACAAATTCGGGTACGACACGGTAAAAGAGGGCGTTGTCGTAATAGCCATGTTTGATTAATTGGTAAAGTCTGTCGGCTGCTAGAGGTGACCAGCTTCGGGTAATTTCCATTTCAAAGTCGCCTTTAGTGGTTTCAAATCTGGCCGTAAATGTTTTGGGTGCTTGTTCTTTGGTCCATTCCAACTTAAATTCGGATTCTTTACAACTTGAGGCAAACAGTGATAGTATAAGAAAAAGTAAGATTCGCATGGAAAGTTTTTTTGTAAAGTTATTGTAAAAAAAGAAATTAGTCAAAAGACAGCAGTTTTTCCTTTTTCCTTTTTCTACAATAAATAAAGTATATTTGATAGTAATAAGGGTTTTCTTTAAAAAGAAACATTACTTTAATCTAAACCATGAACCATGAAAAAACTATTACTTTTTTTAGTAACTATTGGCTGTACGGCTTCAGCATCGGCACAGCAAGACAAACGCCTGAAAGGAATTGAAGTTGAACTTAACAAGATATTAGAAACCACAAAATCGGCCGGATTTGCGGTTGCAGTTGTAGAAGGTGATAAGATCATTTACGCTAAAGGTTTTGGGTATAGAGATTATGAAAATAAGATTCCAGTGGATGCGAATACTTTGTTTGCTATTGGCTCTAGCTCTAAGGCTTTTACCTCGGCTATCTTAGGTCAGTTGCGCAAAGAAGAGAAATTGTCATTTGAAGATAGCCCGAGAAAATACATTCCGGAGTTGAAATTTTTTAACGACAATATGAATAATAATATTATCATAAAAGATTTGATGTGTCATCGTACCGGTATGTCACGTCATGATTTTTCTTGGTATTTTTTTCCGACGACCTCTAAAGACAGTTTGGTGCAACGCTTAGTACATCAAGAGCCTTTTGCCGGTGTGAGAGAAAAATGGTTGTACAACAATTTTATGTTTTTAACCCAAGGCGTCATTGCAGAACGCATTACCGGAAAGAGTTGGGAAGACAACATCAAAGAGCGTTTTTTTAAACCCTTAGGTATGACAAGGTCAAATACATCTATTGGAGAGATGAAGACTGCAGTCAATGCGGCATTTGGTTACCAATTAAAGAAAGAGACTGTTATCAGTATAATGGATTACTATGATATTTCCGGCATGAGTCCGGCCGGCAGTATAAACAGTAGTGTAAATGAAATGTCAAATTGGATGATTACTTGGCTCAACAAAGGAAAGTTTAAAGGGCAACAGCTTATTCCTGAGGATTATATTCAAGAAGCGATGAGTTCTCAAATGGTTGTTTACGCTGGCTTACCGGATAAAGAAAACCCCGATATTCATTTTGGTAATTATGGTTATGGATGGTTTTTAAATTCGTATAAAGGACATTATCGAGTGAGCCACGGAGGCAACATCGATGGTTTTTCAGCCGATGTTACACTTTATCCGAGTGACCATATTGGCATAGTGGTATTGGCCAATCAAGATGGATCTGCCGTTCCGGATTTGGTTAGGAATACCATTTCCGATTATCTTTTGAAAGTGAACAAAACCGATTTCGTAAAAATTTTTAATGAAGACAAAGCAAAAGCCAAAAAAGCGCAAGATGAAGTCAAGAAAAAAGCAACTTCTTCAAAAGTAGCTCATACTAAACCGTCTCATATTTTACAGGATTATACCGGTAAATATTATAATCAGGGTTATGGTGAGTTTAACATAACCAATCAAAATGATTCGTTGTTTGTTAATTTCAAATTTAAAAAACTCTATTTGCGACATGCTCATTATGATATTTTTGAACCTTTTGAAGTGATTAAAAAAGAAATAGATACTGCACAAAGTGATGGAGAAATCCGCTTTAATTTTTTGACCAATGAAAGCGGAGAAATTGCTTCAGTAAAAGTAAAATTAGAGGCTATGTTAAGTCCGATTGAGTTTAAACACAAACCTAATACGATCAAAGTAAGCAAAGAAGTTTTAGCCAAATACGTAGGCGATTATGAACTGTCGGGCATGACTGTTAAAGTTTATATTAAAAATGAAAATACCTTATGTTTGTTTGTGGCCGGTCAGCCGGAATATGAATTGTTGGCTACTGATACTCATAAGTTTTCATTTAAAACCCTTGAAGGATTTAAAGTAACCTTTATAGAAGAGGCTGATAAAACTATTAAGAATGTAGTTCTAATTCAACCTAATGGGAATTTTACAGCGAAGAAAAAGTTATAATATTTGTTTGAAATGAATGAAAAACTCCTCAATAATGGGGAGTTTTAATTATAGTTTTACAAAGAAAGCTGGAAATGATTTTTTAAAGTTTTCTTCCTTGAATAAGTCTCAAAACTATAGCAATAATGGCTATAACAAGCAGTATGTGTATCAGTTGTCCAGCACTATAGGCAAAGAAACCTATGGCCCATAAAATGAGAAGTACAACGGCTATGGTATAAAGTAAATTGTTCATGATGTTTTAGTTTTAATTGATTAATTTTAGATAGTATAAAGGTAATCTCTTAAAAGTCAACACACTTATAGAATTTGTAGTATGAGTTGTATTATTCACACTTATCCGATTAAAATTTATTTGTTTAAAGGATTCGTGTCAGGACCATAAGACTGTCCCTTAATTTCTTCTTCTAAAGCCTCTTCTAAAACTTCTTCTTGTTCCATATACTCTTTAGAAAGCTTTATAATTTCGTGCTCTGTTTTTGAACTATCATCCATTACAGCATTGTTCGCGGTTTCGTGTGAAGAAATCAATTCATTCATTTTTAAATGAACTAAGGCCGAATAACGATTGAATGATTTTTGGATGATAAACAAAGACAAAAAAGTAGTTCCAAAGATAAAATCACCAATATTATCATGTATGTTATTGCCTTTGAACAATCCGGTTGTCCACCAGTATAAAATTATAATCAAGGCTAAAAGAAAAGAAATAGCATTCCCCATAATTTTGGTGGCTATGGAAGTCAATCTTTCGAAGTACTTTTCAAAATTTAAATAAATATTTTTCATAGAATTGTTTTTATGGAATGCAATTGATAATTAGGAGAATTTAAAAAATTATGGGATTTGAATAGGGGTTTTATTTATTTCCGAACTTTGACTTGCTGTAATAGTGATCGTAATTTCATTTAAATATTTTAATAGTGCATCGTAATCTCTATTCATCGCCATTGTAATAGTGACTTTTTTTAGATTAAACTCCTTTTTTTATGCATAATTTTGTTGGTTGTTGTTACCAAAAAAGCACCAAATAACTTTGGTGCTTTTTACTACTGTTGTATTGAGGCAAACAGATTTTTTAAAGTATTTTGACTTGAAAATGAAAAGTGGTTATTCCTTTTTAGTTTAATGACTACCTTTAAAATTATTCACTATACAATAGAAAATTTTGAGGACAATATTTCTTGCCAGTGACTTTTGAGTAGTCTCTAAAATGACTAACCCCTTTTCAAAATTCAAGAACAAAAATTAATCTTAAGTTTAATTAGAAGGCTATTACACCAATATTGGTATTAACGCCGGCAGTTACTACTACATTAGTTTGTGTTACGGGAAGGAGTGGTGACAACGGAGTAATGGTAAGGGTATAAGTTCCCGGAGGTAAACCGGTTACTCTAAAGTTCCCTTCAGCATCTACATTACTGGTATAAAACAATAGGGTTGAAGTGGAGGTTGCTGTTACCATAGCTAATGTTCCAACTGGAGTAATACTTCCTATAATATTTCCTGAGATAGCCGTCAATACCGGTCTAAGTACCGGTTTTAGTTTAAATGTTCCGTTTCCGGTTTCAATGATTGAGGCATTAGCATCAAAATCTAATAAGATACTGTTGTCAATATCGGCATACAAAGTTTGGTTAACCAATAATTTTAAACCCGATTGTTCAGCACTTGGCGTACTCAAAGGGTAAGTTACCCCATCTAAAACCACAGTATTGTTAGAACCTAATATCAAACGAATTTGGTTTACTCTGGAATCGCTCAAAGTACTGGTAGCAATTAAAGTATCCGCACCATTGGTAAAGTCTAAAAGATTATAAATACCTGCATTGGTATTTAAGAGTACGGTTTGACCGTTACTACCTTTTACTTCAACGGCTTGTATATCTACATTCACTTCGCTAAATGGTCCCGGAGCATCAGTCATTCGAACCTTATAAGCATAACTGTTGGAGTCCAAGCTATCACTACTACAAGAGCTTAATGTGATTGCAATCGCCATAAATGCCATTGTTAAAATTGTCTTTTTCATAATTAAGTGTTTAAGTAATTGTGTAGATTAATAATGAAACAAATTTCGATATTTTGGATTATAATTTTGTTATATAATATCGATTTAATGTTGCATGATTTTCATTTTATAAAAGTATTATCAATAATAGTACTATGATAATTATGGCACCAACCGAGAGGTAAACACCTTGGCCACTAGCCTTTAGAGTTGTTTTAATTTCTTTGACTTCTTTTCGTAAAGCTCTTTTTTCAACTCTGTTCAAATTGGATTTATCCATGGTCTTAATTTCTTCCAAACGTTTAATTAGCACTTCTGCTTTGGCCTTGGCTTCTGCGGTTGGTGGATTATTTGTTTTTGTTGCCACTGGTGGCTCGGAGATAGGAGCATTGGCAAATACCGGCGTACTAATGGCCACTGTACATAGTAGTAATGCCATTTTAATTTTTGTAATTACTTTCATAGTTTTAATATTAAGGGTTATAATTTAAGCTTCGTCTTTAGTGGTTCTAACCAAACTTATGCCTGGAATAAAAAATATCAGTCCTAAAGCAGCATAAGTAATAAGTGATTTTATTTCTTGTTCTTCTCCTTTATTGGCCAGAAACATTTGCGCAGCATATATGAGACAGGCTATGCCGAGTAAGGTGAGCACAGCTCCGAAAATTCGTTTGATATTCATTAGGAATTTGGTAAGGATTATTGAAATTATATTTGAGATCTTGCTTTTACCTCACTTCATAATTTCTACTACAAAGGTTGTACTTAGCATTCGCTTTTGCATTACAGAATTTGTTCTTTAAATTGTATAATTCACACGCTGTTGTTTTGCATAAAAAAAACGCCCGAGAAACAAATCCCGGGCGTTTTTACAATATGAAATTAAAAATACTTACTTCATTTTTCCGTTAACTACAGCAATTACGGCACCGACTACAGAGGCAATTACCATAGACACTAAAACATCTACCGCAACTATTTGCCAGTTGATGGTTTCGCTGTACATACTGTAAAAGAAATTCATGGAAAGCGACATGAATAAAGCAATACCAGCAGCTAATTTAACACCAGGTACGCATTTACTAACTCCTTCGCCTTGGTTAAAGATGAAAGACATCATAAAACCAAAGCACATGCAACCTAAGAAGATAAAAGTTATGTTTTCCGCTCCGGAACCTTCAGGCTTTGGAAAGTAATCTTTCAAAAGCATTCCATACAATAGCCAACCTAAAAGGAAATCAGCAATTCCGCCGACAATACCTCCGATAATAAAGTTTTTTACATTCATAATTAATAGTTTATTGGTTAATACCATAAATTTATTAATATAGTGAGAATGTAATAAATTAACAAGTGTTTAATTATCAACTTTTTAATAAAGCGAATTGTTAATAACGTTTTTGGTAATTTGTTAACTTTTGGCCTTCTTAAAAGTACCGTTATCAACGTCTTTTAAAAACTGAATCACTCCCGGAAAATAATGTTCCTGGTCGTCATATTGCGAACAATGGCTTCCATTCGGACAATATAAAAATCGACCGTTTTGGACTTCGTTGGCAATCCATTCCATGTGTTTTGGATCCATGGTGTCGTATTGGGCTCCAATGGATAACGTAGGAACTGTTAATGTTTTTAATTTAGCCGTGATGTCCCAATCTTTCAAAGTGGCATCGCCGGTAATGCCAAACTCACTCGGACCTTGCATATAAACATAGACATTCGGATTCAAATGTTTGAACGCTCTGTTAATCGATTCTGGCCACTCAGCTACCGGAAATCTTAGGATGTGTTCGGTGTAATAGTGGTTCAACAACAATTCCATGTATTTTGGATTGCTGTAGTCTTTGTTTTTTTCGAATTCTTTTATTTGAGTGAATACTTTTGGGTCAAGTTTTGGCCCCAATACTTCTTCAGCATATTTATTATAAGCCGGAGCACTCGCCATCATATTAGAAATAATAAGGCCTTTTAGATTTTTTTGGTACTTCAAAGCATATTCCATGGCCAAGATTCCACCCCAAGATTGTCCGAGCAAATAGAAGTTGGTATTGTCCAGTTTCAAAGCTTTGCGCACTTGTTCTACTTCTTCTACAAAACGCTCTGTAGTCCAAAGTCGATTATCATTAGGTTGATCGCTGTAGTAAGAACCCAACTGGTCATAATAAATGTATTCAATGCTTTCTTGTGGAAAATACCCGTCAAAGCTTTCAAAAAATTCATGGGTTCCGCCCGGTCCGCCATGTAACAAGAGTACTTTAATTTTGGGATTGTTCCCAACTCTTTTCGTCCAAACTTTAAATTCGCCGACAGGAGTAGAGATGGGAATCATTTTGATGCCTCCGGTAAATTGGTCATCTCTTTGTGAGAAATCAAGGTAATTGTCTTTTACAGAATTTACCGGTTTACTTTCCTTACAACCGGAAAATAAAACAATAGTTAACAAGACGCTGAGTAATAGTTTTATCTTCATGGTTGCATAATTTAAAATTAGTTATAAATTTTTTGGTACAAGTCTTTGTATTTTTCCATCACAATCTTACGCTTTAATTTAAGCGTAGGCGTAAGGTGACCGCCGTCAATAGACCAAACTTCTGGAGTTAGTTCGAAGCGTTTTATTCTTTCCCAATTGCCGAATTTTTCATTTATTTTTTCCACTTCTTTTTCAATGCGTGCAATTACATCGGGATTTGAAGCTATAGTTGCTGGACTTGAACCAACGTTTAGATTCTTTCTTTTAGCCCATTCTTGGATAAAATCAAAACTAGGTTGGATAAAAGCCGCCGGCATTTTTTCGCCATCGCCAATGACCATGATTTGTTCGATAAACAAAGATTGTTTCATGGCATTTTCAATCAACTGAGGTGCAATATATTTTCCTCCCGAAGTTTTAAACATTTCTTTTTTACGGTCGGTTATTTTTAGGAATCCATCCGCATCAATTTCGCCAATATCACCGGTGTGGAAGTAACCGTCAATAATCACTTCATCAGTTAATTTTTGGTCTTTGTAATACCCCATCATTACATTAGGTCCTTTGCAAAGAATTTCACCGTCAGCGGCAATTTTGACTTCTACATTATTGATAACTCGTCCAACACTACCTACTTTAAAACCACCATTTCGTTGGTCATTCACTGAAATTACCGGAGAAGTTTCGGTTAAACCGTAACCTTCCATGACCGGCATGTCTGCAGCGGCAAATACTCTGATTAAACGGTGTTGCAAAGCGGCACTACCGGAAACCATTACGTTTAAATTGCCACCTAAACCTTCTTTCCATTTGCTGAAAATCAGTTTGCGGGCTATCTTTAATTGGAATTCATACCACCAACCATTGGCTCCATAAGGTTCGTAGCGCAAGCCTAAATCGATGGCCCAAAAGAACAGTTTCTTTTTGATACCAGTTAAATCTTCTCCTTTGGCGATGATTTTATCGTATACCTTTTCGAGTAATCTCGGTACCACAGAAAATACCGTTGGTTTCACTTCTTTGATATTGTCTGAAAGTTTTTCAATAGATTCTGCGAAGTAAATGGAAACCGAATAATATTGGTAGATATACAAAATTACCCGCTCAAAAATGTGACAAATCGGTAGAAAACTCAAAGCTACACTGGTTCCTTCATCGAATGGAATTCGGGGCGAACTATCGAGCACGTTTGACACAATATTGTTATGGGATAACATTACGCCTTTAGGCTTTCCTGTAGTTCCCGAAGTATAGATGATTGTGGCTAATTCTTCCGGTTTTACATTGTTTTTTCGGTATTCAACTACGTCTTGATTGCTTTGGTCTTCTCCCAGCACTAATAGCGCTTTCCAGTTTTTGCAACCTTCAATCTCATTGAAAGAAAAAATGTCTTCCAGTAATGGAATTTCATTTTTAACCGACATTAATTTTTGATACACCACATCATCAGAAACAAAACAATACTTTGATTCGGAGTGATTTAAAATATAAGCATAATCTTCCGCAGAAATGGTTGGGTAAATCGGGACCGTTTGACAACCAATTTGCAAGACTGCTACATCCATAATATTCCACTCGGTTCTATTGCTCGAAGAGATGATGGCTATTTTGTCATTTTCTTGTATGTTCAATCTCAACAAAGCTCTGGAAACTGTATTGGCTTTATCGATATATTCCTGCGTAGAAGTAGAAACCCATTTTCCATCGTATTTGGTTACGAGACAATTAGGCATATTGTTCTTTTCGAGTTGGTAGTAAGCAAAATCAAAAAGGCGGGTTATTTTTGTCATTTTGGTCATTAATTTGATGCAAATTAAGGATTATTGTAATTAAACACAATATTAATTTAAAATATAGTAATCCTACTATTGAATTCTGTAGTTTTGCATCGTTTGTTTTTATTTGCAACATGAAAAAATTCCCCAGAATAGCCGAATACAAAGTAATGGTCACGCGATTATTACTGGTTTATCTTTTTTATTTTATTGCTCGAATCCTATTTTATGTTTACAACCAAAGTCTAATTGAAGTTGACAGCGTTTTCGATTTCCTAAAGCTTTGTTACCATGGTTTGGCCTTTGATACGACTACGATTTTGTATGCCAATGCGTTGTTTATTATCGCTTCTGTTTTTCCGGTGCTGATTAACACTAAAAAGGCTTACCAGAAAGTATTGTTCTATCTGTATTTTTCGACCAATTTATTGATGTATTCCGCCAATTTTATAGACTTTATTTATTATCGCTATACCTTCAGTCGAAGTACAAGAGCTTCCTTGGATACTTTGGAAAATGAGCAGAACAAAACGGCTTTGCTTTTCAATTTCCTTTTGAATTATTGGCATGTATTTTTGCTGTTTTTTGCCTTGGCTTATCTCTGGATTTTGCTCTACAAAAAAACCAAAGTTAAACATGTAACCGAAAAACCAACCCTAAAATATTTTGCCGCTTCCGTTGCTAGTTTTCTTTTGATTACGATCCTTTGTATTGGTGGCATCAGAGGTGATTTTAAGAAGAGTACACGGCCGATTAACTTATTAGACGCCAATCGTTACGTGCAAAATGCCGGTCAAGCCGATGTGGTTTTAAATACCCCATTTGCCATTATTAGAACTTGGAATGCCAATACGTTTAAGAAAGTTAATTTGGTTTCCAAAACCCAAGTGGATAGTTTATTGGTGCCGATAAAACAGTACAAAAACAATCCGTCTACCAAACCGAATATTGTGATTTTTATCCTCGAAAGTTTCGCCCGAGAATACAACGGTGCTTTCAACAAAGGAACCAAGATTCCGGATTATGTTGGTTACACGCCATTTGTCGATTCTTTGGCGCAACACAGCTTGATTTTTACCAATGCACATGCCAACGGATGGAAATCCATTCACGGTGTTTCTTCGATTATTGCGGGCGTACCTTCGTTTAAAAACGCGTTTACGTCTTCGCCTTATCCGAAGCAAAAAATAGAGTCATTGGTTTCTACTTTAGAAAGCGAAGGGTATGATACTTCCTTTTTCCACGGCGCACCCAATGGTTCGATGGGGTTTTTAGGTTTTGGAAACATTTTGGGTTACGACCATTATTACGGCAAAACAGAATACAATAATGACGCCGATTTTGATGGCGTTTGGGGTATTTGGGACGAACCTTTCTTTCAATATTTCAACAAGACATTGACGCAAAAAAAGCAACCTTTTATGGCGACCATGTTCTCGGTATCTTCACACGAACCTTATAAAGTTCCGGAAAAATACGAAGGCAAATTCCCGAAAGGCAAAGTAAAAATTAACGAATGTATTGGTTACACCGATTTTGCTTTGAAGCGTTTCTTCGCGGAAGCTAAAAAACAACCTTGGTACAACAATACGATTTTTGTTTTGGTAGCCGACCATGGAAATACCATTGCTTATGATGAATACCGAAAAGAATTCAATAGAAATACGGTGCCGATTTTGTTTTATTCGCCAAACAAAAAGTACGTTGGGGTCAACAATGATTTAGCCCAACAAATCGATATTTATCCGACTTTACTGGATATGATTGGTTACCAAAAACCTTTCAGGAGTTGGGGCAGAAGTTTGATTAATGAAAAGACTGTTCCGCCGTTTGCCATTAAATATGGCGCGAATGTGTACCAATTCATGAGCGGCAATTACATCTGCACGTTTGACGGAACCAAAGCCATTGGTTTTTATGATAAAGACGATAAAGGAATGGCGAAGAATTTAATTGGCAAACGCAATGCTGAAATGAATGCGATTGAATTGAGATGTAAGGCGTTTGTCCAGGATTACATGGAAAGAGTAGTGGATAAGCGATTAACAACGGTTAAATAAACAAACTAGAAATGGCCGAATGTCCACTGGACATTCTCCTCTTAATATCAAATGTACAGGATTACATGGAAAGAGTAGTGGATAAGCGATTAACAACGGTTAAATAGAAGCAAGAGGCAAGAGGCAAGAAGCAAGAAGAAAGAAACAAGAAGAAAGAGTAAAGATGATAAATATTGTTACTTGATTATGGTATTGATTTTTTGAATAAAAAAAAGCCACTCTTCAGCAGCTTTTACTCGTATTCTTTAATTTCTTTACTCTCTTAAAGCTTATGCATATTCTCCGCTAAAGTCTCAATAAACTTTGAAATCGGACCTTTAATCATCATCGCCATCATTGGGTTGAAATCGCCTTCAAATTGTAACTGAACGCCTGTGGAGCTTTCAGAAACACTGTCGAGATTAGCGGTTAAAGTAAACGGTAATTTATCGCTGGCTGCGGCCAGATTCACTTTAGAATGCGGTACACCTTCTTTTAATCGCAATTTGATTTCGGGCATGCCTTTTAGACCAAAATTGAAAATATCGTCACCCAATACTTCAAACTTAGCAATGTTTTCGGGCATTAATTTTTCGAAGTTTTTGACATCGGATAAAGCGTTGTACAAATATTCGGCTGATTTTGCTACCGTTACTTTTGGGCTTTCTAAGTTCATTTGGTTATTCGGTTATTTGGTTGTTCCTAATTCGTAATTCTTAATTCGTAATTTATTTAAACGTTCCAAGTTGATGGACTTTTACGCCATTCTTGTAGTGTTACCAATTCTTTTTCGGTGATATAATTTTTGGCAACGGCCAAATGTAATAAATGTTCGTAATCGGCTAAGGTATTTAACGTAACGTTGGCATTTTTGAAATTTTCTTGGGCTACATCAAAGCCATAAGTAAAAATAGCCACCATGCCTTTAACGTGTGCACCGGCTTCTTTCAAAGCTTCTACCGCCAACAAACTGCTGTTTCCGGTACTGATTAAATCTTCCACAACTACTACGTTTTGCCCTTTTTGTAAAAAACCTTCCACTTGGTTTTGTCTGCCGTGTTTTTTAGGTTCCGGACGAACGTATACAAAAGGCAATCCCATGTATTCGGCTACGAGCATTCCGATGCCTATGGCTCCGGTTGCTACTCCGGCAATGACGTCGGGTTTACCAAATTCTTTCTCAATATGCTTGGAAAATTCTTCGCGCACAAAATTTCTTATCGGCGGAAACGATAGGATTAATCGGTTGTCGCAGTAAATTGGAGAGTGCCATCCTGAAGCCCATGTAAAAGGATTTTTAGGATTCAATTTAATTGCATTTATTTGTAAAAGCAATTCGGCTGTTTTTTCGGCTGTGTCTTTATTAAAAATCATAGTACAAATGTATAAAGTTTTTGTCAACGATAAACCACTTTTTTTAACCAACCAAGTCGCCAAAGAAACCGATTTTCAGTTGTTTTTGTTGGAAAGTGTTGATATTGAGCAAGTCATCATCAAAATGTTCCAAAACAAAATTCAGAAAGCTTATTTGTATTATCCTGACGAAAAGGCGATACTCAAGAAAGTTAAAGAAAAAATTCCCGTTTGCAAAGCCGGCGGTGGATTGGTTTACAACAAAGCCGGAGACGTTTTGTTCATTTTTAGAAACGGAAAATGGGATTTACCCAAAGGCGGCATCGAGAAAAATGAAGAAATCGAAGACACTGCAACACGAGAAGTCGAAGAAGAAACCGGCGTAAATAATTTAATCATTAGCCACAAACTCCAAAAAACGTATCACGTTTTCAAACGCAACGGCAAATACAAACTAAAAATCACGCATTGGTTCGAAATGCGCACCAACTTTGAAGGCACACCAAAACCACAAGCCAACGAAGGCATCGAAAAAGTAGCGTGGCTCAATCCCGAGCAAATCAAAGAAGCACTTAAGAATTCGTATGAGAATATTAAATTGCTTTTTGAAGAGGAAAAACTGTTGAAATAAGTATTTCTTAACAACCTAATGGTTAACTTTGAATGCTCACACGATATACCTGAAGCCCACTGGGCTTCCTCCTCTTAATCTCAAATCTTTGCCGAATGACAAATCACCACCATTCCAACAATATACTTCTAAATTTAGGCATCGACAGCTTAAATGAAATGCAACTTTCCGCCCAAGAAACTATTTTAAACGACCGCAATGTTTTGTTGCTTTCACCAACCGGTTCCGGGAAAACATTGGCTTTTTTATTGCCCATATTTGAATTGTTAGACGAATATACAGCAGGTGTGCAATGCTTGATTTTAGTACCTTCGAGAGAATTGGGATTACAGATTGAGCAGGTTTGGAAAAAAATGGGCACGGCTTATAAAGTCAATGTGTGCTACGGTGGTCATTCTATCGAAACCGAAATCAAAAACTTATCGAATCCACCGGCGGTTTTGATTGGCACTCCTGGTCGAATTGCTGATCATATTGATAGAGGAACGTTTAAAGTGGATAGAATTCAAACCCTAATTTTAGACGAATTTGATAAATCATTACAACTCGGTTTTCATGAGCAAATGTCTTTTATCATTAGTCGGTTACCAAAATTAAACAAACGCGTATTGGTTTCGGCGACTTCGGGTATTGAGATTCCGCGATATACTCAAGTAGTTCATCCAACGGTATTAGATTTTATTCCTTCCGAAGAAGAGAAAGTCAACCTTTCGATGAAAATGGTCGTTTCTAAAGAGAAAGACAAGATTGGCAGTTTGTTCAATTTGATTTGTTCTTTAAAATCGCAATCGGCACTAATTTTTTGCAATCACCGAGATGCTGCCGAACGTATCAGCGATTCGCTTAACGAAAAAGGAATTTATGCCACGTATTATCACGGTGGCATGGACCAAGACGAAAGAGAACGCGCTTTAATCCAATTTAGGAATGGTAGTGTGAGTTATTTGGTTACCACCGATTTGGCAGCGCGTGGTTTGGATATCCCCGAAATGAAACACGTAATTCATTACCATTTGCCTTCTAAAGAAGACGAATTCACTCATAGAAACGGAAGAACTGCCCGTATGTTGGCTACAGGAACGGCTTATCTAATCATCCACGAAAGTGAAAAAAAGCTCGAGTATATCGATTATGATATGCCGGTTTTAAAAGTCGACAACGCCAACACTTTACCCAAGCCACCCGAATTTCAAACGATTTACATCAGCGGTGGCAAGAAAAATAAGTTGAACAAAATTGACATCGTGGGTTTCTTTTCTCAAAAAGGGAAATTGGAAAAAGGCGATTTGGGGTTGATTGAGGTTAAAGATTTTATCTCGTTTGCCGCAGTGAAATTCAATAAAGTGAAGGACTTACTTCAAAACATTCGAGACGAAAAAATGAAAGGGAAGAAGTTTAAGATTGAAGTCGCGCGCAAGGTGGTTAAGAAAGAAGAATAAAACGCAGCTTCTCAAATTAACCTGTCAATCTATTGCTTTAAATTGTTTCATTTCCTCCAAAGGTTCAATGCCATTGTAGTCTTTCCATATTTTTGGGTCAAATGATTTAATTTTAATAAAAGCGAAATCATCTTCGGTTAAATTTTTAATAATTGCCTCGGAACTTTCGGTGCGATTCATATTTAAATATTCAAATTTTTCATTTGAATTTCCTTCTATTTTTAAATCAAAGGCAACAACATCTTTATCTTCATTAGTTAATTCAATAAATTTTAAAGGCCTGTTCACATAAATATATTGGCCTTTTTCTTGTAAGGCATAGTGCAAATAATAGCCGTTTCCTAAGGGACTATTTTTATAAATAACAGTTCCTTGACCAATATTTTCCAGAGATTTAACTCCAAGAAGAAATTTAAAATTAAATCCATTAACCTTTTTACCTTCTTCTAGTTTATAATCGGCTCTAATTATGGCGTAATCATTTTCAGTAATGTATAATTTGCCTTTAAACTTGGCTTTATTTTTCTTTGGCTTGAAACTTAAAATATAAACAAATTCATTTTCACTGGTGTAAGTTGCTCCTTCAAAAACATAGTGATAAGATTCATAATCATGAATAAACTCAAATCTAGTGGTATTTGCAATATTGTTTTCAATTAAAAACAAATTGAGATTTTCTTTGGTGGATGTTAGTTGATTGCTTTTAATTTTATTTTTCTTTTTGTTAAAATCCTTTCGCAATGAAATAGTGTCTCTAGAGCCAAAAAGGCCACTTTTTACCCTATAATATTTGGTAGAATCGAGTAAAGTCAAAACAATGTCTGTGGCTGATTTTTGTAATTCTTCTAATGAAGTCGAGCTATTTTCGTTTTTTAGTTTGGTTGCTTTTAAAACCTCCAGTTTAGACAAGTAGTGGGGTTTGTCCTCTTTTGTGGTAAGACAAGAATAGCGGTTGCAAAGAATATCTGTAAATTGTTTTGGGGGTTGTGAAAGTAGCTTTGAAGTAAAAGCGGTTATTCTTGCATTCGCCTTTGTAAGTTCATTTTTTGAAAACTCAGTAGACTTATCAATTTCGACTTCAAGAATGGAGGGTTTAAAATGGGTGGTTTCTCTAAAAAAAATCATGTCCCTTTTGGGGATACTGTTTCGGGCATAATTCTGTGTAATATTTGCCTTAACATTTGCCATGATTTCATAGGGGCTTAGCTTTTTATTGGAAATACTTACTTCATTTAGTTCAATAATTCCCGGTTGGAGTTTTATGATGTTTTGCTGTTTTATTAAATCACCAACGGTTAGTTTTTGAGGAGCATATCCCAGATAAGAAATGGTTAATTGGCTATTACTATTGCTATTGTTTTCGGATAAAGTAAACAATCCCTCAGCATTTGAAACCAGATTTTCCGCATTGTTAACTATTATGGTTGCATAGGGAATACTTTCTCCGGTTTGGGAATCGATAATTTTTCCGGAAATATTTTGGGCACTAGTTATTTGATAACAAAAAAGAAGTAGATAGGAGAGGATGAGAAATTTATATCTAGTCATAAAAAAACGGCTATTAATTTAAAATTGGCAAAAAGTACAATGCTGGCACAAGGAATTCTTTAGTGCCTGATTACAAACGAGATTCAAAATTAATAAAATGTTTTTCTTACTTTTAGGGGTTAACTTAAATTTGTGAAATTCGGGGTTTATTTCTTAACCACTACACTTTCCGGCACCAAAACCGTGTAATCGCCACCATTTCTAATCACGTCACGAACAATGCTTGAGGAAATATAAGAAGTGTTGGAAGCCGTTAAAAGAAATACCGTTTCTATTTTGGACAATTTTCGGTTAGTGTGCGCAATGGCTTTTTCGAATTCAAAGTCGGCCGGATTTCTCAAACCGCGTAAGATGAACTGCGCGTCTAGTTTTCGGCACAAATCAATCGTTAAGCCTTCGTAGGTGATTACCGATACTTTAGGATTGTCTTTAAAAGAATCCTCTATAAACTTTTTGCGCTCTTCTAAAGAGAACATGTATTTTTTATCGGCATTGATACCAATGGCAACCACTACTTCATCGAAAAGAGAAACACCTCTTTTGATAATATCATAATGACCTAAAGTGATGGGGTCAAATGAACCTGGGAAAACTGCTTTTCTTTTCATATAAAGTTATTTGTTTAAAGCCAATTCCAAGGCATTCGTAAACAAATCTGTCAACGAAATACCCGCTTCTTTGGCTTGTTGCGGAATCAAACTTTCGGTGGTTAAACCCGGAATGGTATTCATTTCCAACATATGGGGTTCGCCGTTCACGATGATAAATTCGCTTCTGGAAAAACCGCTCATCTTTAAGACTTCATAGGCTTTTTTGGCGACAGCCGAAACTTTCTCAGTCATTTCAGCTGAAATTCTGGCCGGAGTGATTTCCTGTGATTTGCCTAAATATTTGGCTTCATAATCAAAGAAATCATTCTCAGATACAATTTCAGTGATAGGTAAAACCGTTACTTTTCCTTTATAATTGATGACACCAACAGAAACTTCAGTGCCGTCTAAGAAACTTTCAATGATGATTTCATTGTCTTCTTTATAAGCGGTTTCAATCGCCGGAAGGAATTCTTCTTTCGACTTCACTTTAGAAATGCCAAAACTTGAACCCGATTTATTGGGTTTCACAAAACAAGGTAAACCAACCGTTTTTAAAATAGTATCGACATTAATTTCATCCCCAAGATTCAAATAACAAGAAGTCGCCGTTTTGATTCCGTAGGGTTTTAAAACCGACAATAAATCACGCTTGTTGAAAGTCAAAGCCGCTTGGTAATAATCACAAGAATTTTGCGGAATGCCCAATAATTCAAAATACGCTTGCATTAATCCATCTTCGCCAGGCGTACCGTGAATGGCATTAAATACTACATCGAAGTTGATTTTTTCTCCGTTTACAGTAGTAGAAAAGTCATTTCTGTCTATGGGATATTCTTTATCATTGTCATCAACATAAACCCATTTTTCTTTAAAAATATGAATGCGATAGCCTTGGTATAAATTTTGGTCTAAAAATTGATAAACCACATTGCCACTGACAAGTGATATTTGATATTCGCTTGAATATCCGCCCATGATGATGGCTACTTTTTTCATTAGTAGATGGAGTTAGGTTGGTGTTTTAGTGATAACAAAATTATCATTTTTTTCTTAGATACGGCTATGCCTTTAGATTTTTAGACTTCTTAGATGGTTAGATGGTTAGACTTTTAGATTTTTTTTTCTAACTATCTAACAGCGAAGCGCTTCTAAACGCATGAAAGGCGTATCTAAAAATCTAAGAGCGAAGCGTATCTTTTTTATATCTTTGCTCAAATAAAATTTCTCTATGAGTTTACGCAAATATTTAACCAGTCGGGTTTTCTTTGCCCAAATGCTTGCCGCCATGGCCATTTTTGCGATTATCGCTTATTTATTTTTCCATTGGATTACCTACACTACTAATCACGGACAAGAAATTACGGTTCCGGATTTAAGTAAACTCTCAGCGGAACAAGCGGAGGAGAAGTTAGACGCCATAGATTTAGACTACATCATTTTAGATACGGTTGATTTCCGACCAGAATTTCCAAAGCTTACTATTGTTGAGCAAGAGCCCAAAGCCGGTGCCAAAGTTAAAGAAGGCAGAAAGATTTATATCAAAATCAATGCTTCAAAATACACTATGGTTTCGGTTCCGGATTTAATTGAGAAAACCTATCGTCAAGCGGTTCCGACATTGGAAGCGGTTGGTTTAAAAGAAGGAACCATTACTTATAAACCCTATTTAGGAAAAGACATGGTACTAGAAGTAAGAATGAATGGGAAAAAGCTAAAAGCCGGCGATAAAGTCTTGAAATCCTCTAAAATCGATTTGGTTTTAGGCGATGGGAAAGTGGTTTTTGATGACACAGTTTTAGACTCTACTGCGGTTGATTCAACCGAAATAATGCCATTAGATGAATAATTCCAACGATAGTACCGATTTAGAAGAAGAATTATTTGAACACCATAGATTTGTTTCTCCTAAAGGACAGTCTTTATTGCGTGTCGATAAATTTTTAATGCAGTTAATTGAAAATGCTACTCGGAATAAAATTCAAACCGCAGCTGAAAAAGGCAATATTTGGGTGAACGATGTGCCCGTAAAATCTAATTATCGTGTGAAACCTTTTGATGTGGTTCGAGTAATGTTAGAACATCCGCCTTTTCAAAACCACATTATCCCTGAAGACATTCCGTTAGATATAGTGTATGAAGACGATGCTTTGTTGGTTATCAATAAACCCGCAGGTTTAGTAGTGCATCCCGGACATGGCAATTACACCGGAACTTTGGTGAATGCTTTGGCGTTTCATTTTGATAATTTACCGATGAATTCCAGCGAAAGACCCGGTTTGGTTCATCGAATTGATAAAAATACTACCGGACTTTTAGTGGTGGCCAAAACAGAAGCGGCAATGACCCATTTGGCCAAACAATTTGAAGACAAATCTTCGGAACGGGAATACATCGCCTTAGTTTGGGGCAATGTCAAAGAAGACGAAGGTACCATAGAAGGCAACATTGCCCGACATGTGAAAGATAGAATGCAAATGGCGGTTTTTCCTGAGGGAGAAGTTGGGAAGCACGCGGTAACCCATTATAAAGTTTTGGAACGATTTGGTTATGTGACCTTGGTTTCCTGTAAGTTGGAAACAGGAAGAACACACCAAATTCGGGTGCACTTGAAATACATCGGTCACACTTTATTCAATGACGCGCGTTATGGAGGCGATTTGATTTTGAAAGGAACGACTTTTACCAAATACAAACAGTTTATCGACAATTGTTTTAAAACCTTGCCCAGACAAGCTTTACATGCCAAAACGTTGGGCTTTGAACATCCAACCACCAAAGAGTTCATGCGTTTTGACACAGCACTACCGGAAGACATGAAGGAATGTATTGAGAAATGGCGCAATTACGCAAAATCACATAACGAAGTCAACGAAGAAGACTAGCGTTAATTAAACTAACTTTAGGAATCAAAATAGAATAAAAAAAAGCCTCAATTTTTTGAGGCTTTTTTTAATAGTAACATATTTATTTTTTACAATTTGAGTAATCAATGTTAAAGGTATAATCCTTATCACTTACTTTTTGAATTTCTGGATTTTTTTTGTGGTTTGGTTTGTAGGAAGCACCTGTTCCTAAATCAACAACCAATCCGATAAGTCCAAAAGAAAAAACACTCAAGATGAAGTTTCCTGTTCTAAATGATTTTTCAAAAGTTTGTGTCTTTGTTTCACAACCTTCTTGCTTAACTTCAATAACTAAGGGTTGGTCTCTTTTAAATAATGCAGTTGCTGTGCCATTCCCTAATTTTTTACCGTTAGCGTAAATTTCAGCATTCGGATGATCTTTGGCAACAATTGTTCCTTGGTATTTACTACCGCCAAACATTACTCCGCAACTGTTAAATAAAATTGTCATTGATAACAATAAAGCAATAATTGAAATTTTTTTCATAAAAAAAGGTTTATAATTAGTTTGCTAAAGTAATATTATATTTAAAGTTATGAAAGATGTTTCAATAAAAAAATCCCCTCGGAATTGAGGGGATTTTTTTATTTTATAGTTAGTTCATCTTCAATGGGCTTTTCAGCCATAAAGACATAATAGATTCCAACGAGTATAAAGGGAATGCTTAACCATTGACCGGTAGTTAAGAGTTTTAAACTTTCTTCGATTCCACCTTGACTTACTTTTACATATTCTACTAAAAATCGGACTGACCAAAGTAGGATTAAGAAATAACCGAATAGCAAACCTTGTTTTTCGGCGGTTTTGGTTTTCCAGTATAAAAAGAAAAGAATCAGAAATACAAAAACATACAAGCCTGCTTCATACAATTGAGCCGGATGTCTATAAGGAATTTGATTTAAAACTTCAGTGAATTTAGGATCGTGTTGTATTAAATTATAACCATCATTAGTATTGGTTGCGCCTGTAATGTATTTTAAGTTGTGGGTTTCCCAGAATTCTTCTTCTCTAATAAATTTAACACCAAAAAAGTTTTCAGCCGATGTGATATGACCATAAATTTCTGAGTTAAAGAAATTACCGATTCGAACAAAAATAGCCCCACAGGAAACCGGAATTACAACTCTGTCGAGTACCCAAAGTATAGGTCTCTTTATAATTTTTTTACTGTAAAAGTACATGGTAATTATGATAGCAATAGCCGCACCGTGACTGGCTAAGCCTCTGAATCCGGTAAATTCAAATTGAGGTTCAAATCTAAATGGCAGTAAAATTTCTGAAGGGTTATTTCTGAAATATTCCCAATCGTAGAAAAATACTTGACCCAATCGTGCACCAAGTAAAGTGGCAATTACAGTCCAAATGAATAAAGTGTCCAACTTATCAATGGATTCATTTTCTCTGTTGTAGATATGCTTCATTATATACCATCCTAAACCAAAGGCAATTACAAACATCAAGCTGTAATAGCGAACAGTGAAGAAGCCGAGTTCTATTCCTTCTGATGGATTCCAAATCATAAAGTAGTAAATTTTGGGGTTAAGTTATTATGGTAAAAATAGTGAATTGTTTGGAATTGAAAAACAATTCCCCTTTTCTTTAGTGGGAACATTTTTTTTCAGGAACCGGATCATAACCATTTTTCCCCCACGGATGGCAACTTAAAATTCTTTTCATGCCTAAATATGTTCCATATAAAGGGCCGTGAATTTTTAAAGCCTCTACAAAATAACTGGAACAAGTGGGTTGAAACCGACAACTGGATGGCATCAAAGGGGAAATGACAATCTTATAGAAATAGATTAGTAACAGGATTGGTGCTATTACAATTTTTTTCCACATTTATTGAATGCTAAAAGTTGTTCCTTCTTTACCGTCTTTTAATTGGATGCCCAACGCTAACAATTGGTCGCGAATTTGGTCTGAAAGCGCAAAGTTTTTATTGGCACGCGCTTCTAAGCGCATGGTAATTAGCATTTCTACAACGCCTTCTAATTTATCTGAATTGTTAGCGACCAGTTTTTCATTTCGAATCCCCAATATATCAAAAACAAAAGTGTTTAAGGTATCTGAAAGCGACTTCAAATCTTCAGCAGTTAAAGTTTCCTTACCATCATTGACCAAATTGACAAATTTGATGCCTTCGAATAAGTTAGCAATCAAAATTGGCGTATTGAAATCATCATTCATCGCGTCATAACAATTTTGTTTCCAAGTCACTATATCAAGTGTTGAAGTAGCGCTCGGTTGCAGTTCTTTCAAGATGTCTAAACCTTCTAACAAACGGTTAAAGCCTTTTTCTGCCGCTACAATTCCGTCATTCGTAAAATCTAAAATACTTCTGTAATGCGCTTGCATCATAAAGAAACGCGCCACATTAGCAGAGAAAGCTTTGCTTAAAAACGGACTACCACCATTGTAAATTTCGTCCGGTAAAATATTATTTCCGGTTGATTTCGACATTTTTTTGCCATTCAGCGTCAACATATTGGCGTGCATCCAATAATTCACAGGACTATGCCCGGTACAAGCTTCATTTTGAGCAATTTCACATTCGTGGTGCGGAAATTTTAAATCCATTCCGCCACCGTGAATATCAAACGTTTCGCCTAGATATTTGGTGCTCATGGCGGTACATTCCAGATGCCAACCCGGGAATCCAATGCCCCATGGTGAAGGCCAACGCATAATGTGTTCCGGTTCGGCTTTTTTCCACAATGCAAAATCCTGAGGATTCTTTTTGTCGCTTTGTCCGTCGGTATCTCGGGTATTGGCTAACATTTCGTCAATGTTTCTGCCGCTCAACTTTCCGTAGTGATTGGTTTCATTGAACTTTACCACGTCAAAGTACACCGAGCCATTGGTTTCATAAGCAAAACCTTTCTCGATAATTTGTCTAACGATTTCAATTTGCTCAATAATATGTCCGGTTGCCGTGGGTTCAATACTAGGAGGTAAAAAGTTGAATTGGTTTAAAACATCATGAAAATCAACGGTATATCGTTGTACGATTTCCATGGGTTCTAATTGTTCCACTCTTGCTTTTTTGGCAATTTTATCTTCTCCATCATCAACATCGTCTACGATATGACCCACATCGGTTATATTACGCACATAACGAACTTTGTAACCCAAATGCAATAAATATCTGAAAATCATGTCAAACGACATGAACGTACGCACATTGCCTAAGTGAACATTGCTGTACACCGTTGGTCCACAAACATACATCCCGACATTGCCTTCATGAACAGGTTTGAAAAGTTCTTTATCTCCCGAAAGAGAATTGTATATTTTGAGGGTGTGATTTTTATACAGTTGCATTTTTTTTGGAGCTATTTCCCGCTACTTGTCTCGTAATTTTTGACGAGATCGGGGCTGTTAAAAATTAGTTTCTAATCGAATATAATCTAAGAATTCACGTTTGGTTAATTCATCACTAAATTTCCCGCCAAATTCAGAAGTTATGGTGCTGCTTTCAATGTCGCGAATACCTCTTGAATTGACACATAAATGTTTGGCATCGATTACACAAGCTACATCTGGAGTGCCTAAAACATTTTGCAATTCTTGTACAATTTGCATGGTTAAACGTTCTTGTACTTGAGGTCTTTTGGCAAAATAATCTACAATACGATTCATTTTAGAAAGTCCAACGACTGTCCCGTTTGAAATGTAAGCGACATGAGCACGACCAACAATAGGAAGTAAGTGGTGTTCACAAGTAGAATAGACAGTGATGTTTTTTTCTACCAGCATTTCACCGTATTTGTAGTTGTTTTTGAAGGTAGATGAACTTGGTTTTTTGTTAGGATTTAATCCACCAAAAATTTCTTTTACAAACATTTTGGCTACTCGATTTGGCGTTCCTTTTAGGCTGTCGTCAGTCAAATCCATTCCGAGGGTAATGAGAATACTTTCAACATCTTTTTTTATCAGTTCTATTTTTTTATCATCGGATAAATCAAAAGCATCATTTCTTACAGGATTTTGGGCGCTGGTAGCTATATGATTTTCACCTAATTCATCGTTCAACATTTCATTTTTTGTCATTAAATTCGCCATTAATTTGGGTTAAAAATTGAAGCCACAAAGATAAATAATTATAATTAATCTGTGCTTAATACTGTTAATATTTGAAAATATTTCACATTTAACATAAATATTTCTTAAAAATATGTAAATTTCGCTCCTCTAAAAAATGTTGTCAGAAATGAAAAAAAATTACATCTTTTTACTTTTAATTAGCCTATTCTCAATACATTCTGCATTTTCTCAAGGATCAACTTGTCCGGGAGCACAGCCTTTTTGTGCGGGAGGTGCAGCATTGACTTTTCCTAATACAACCGGTGTTCCAAGTACTGGAGCAGTTTCCTGTTTGGGTACAACTCCTAATCCGGCTTGGTTTTATCTGCAAATTAGTATTGCTGGTAATTTGAATTTTACTATTTCTCAAACTAGTAATGGCGGTGGTGGAATAGATGTAGATTTTATTGCTTGGGGACCTTTTCCGGCGCCAACTTGTGCAACAGCTGATTTGTCAACTACAAATCAAGTTGGTTGTAGTTACTCTACAGCAGCCACAGAGAATTTTACTATAACTAATGCTCAGGTAGGCGAGGTTTATATGGTATTGTTGACCAACTTTGCCAACCAAGCTGGACAAATATCATTGACGCAAACCAATGCAGGAGCAGGTGGAGCGGGAGCAACTGATTGTAATATCCTTTGTCCGTTGTCGTTAGATGACCAAGTGATATGTGCTGGTGGTCAAGCTATTTTAACTGCCACTATTGATGACGCCACATCTTATGTATGGACTGGGCCAAGCGGTCCAATTGCAGCTACAACCCAATCGATAACAGTTACACAAGCCGGAACTTATACAGTTGTGGTGAATAAACCCGGATGTGTTGCCAATGCAACAGCAAGTGCTACGGTTTCATTTTATGCACCTCCACCAATTAACCTACCGGCTAATTTAGTTCAGTGTGCTAATATTCCCAATTTTAATTTAAATACAGCTACTGCCAATATTTTTAATGGTACCGGTCTTAATGCAGGTGATTTTGAATTGTCATTTCACACTTCTGCCGCCGATGCACAAGATATTATTAATCCGATAGTCAATTCTTCCTCATATCCCGGTCCGGCTGGAGGAGCTAGTGCATGTACAACCCTGTATCTTTCTTTAACAGACAATGGGTCCAGTGGATGTGTGTCGGTATTCCCTTTTACTATTTGTTTCGATACTTGTGTAGCAGATCCAATTACGCCACCAAACTTAACATTGTGTGAAAGTAGCTTTGGTAGTGGTTCAGCAGTCTTTAATTTTATTCCTCAAACGCCAATTGTTTTAGGGACAAATCCGGCCGCAGACTACACCGTTACTTATCACTTAACTCAAAATGATGCTGACAATGATACCGGAGCAATTGGGCCAACCAATGTTACCGGAACTAATGGCCAAACCATATATGTGAGAATGGAAGAGAATGCCAATCCGTTGACTTATGGTACGACTTCTTTCCAATTAATTGTAAATCCTTTGCCTACGGCTACCATATCCGGTACAACCTCTATTTGTTCCGGTACGAATACGGTAATTACTTTTAATGGAACTCCAAATGCACAGGTTACTTATACTGTTGATGCCGGTCCAAACCAAACGATTGTTTTGAACGGAGCCGGAACTAATACCGTTACGACACCTAATCTTACGGCTAATTCTACTTATACTTTAGTAAGTGTTTTAAATCCTGCAACAAACTGTTCAAGATCTATTACAGGTTCTGCTATTGTTACAGTTAGAGCTTTGCCAACGGCTACTATTGCAGGAACCACTGCTGTTTGTTTGAATGCAACTAGCCCTCAGATAACTTTTACAGGAGCAAATGGAACGGCACCTTATACTTTTACTTATTCCATTAATAATGTTGTTCAGCCTACCATTACTACAGTAGCAGGAAATAACATTTCTATAAATGCCCCGACAACATCGGCGGGTACTTTTGTGTATTCACTTCTTAATGTTTCTAGTTCCGGAACGCCTTCTTGTTCACAAGTTCAAGTGGGAACCGCTACAGTAACTGTTAATCCATTACCAACAGCAGCAATATCAGGAAATGTGGCAACTTGTTTGAATGCAACTTCACCACAAGTGATTATTACAGGAGCCAATGGTGTAGCGCCCTATACTTTCACATATTCTATAAACAGTGGTGTACCAATAACGGATTCTACTACAGGTGGAAATAGTCTTATTATTGACGTTCCAACTAACGTTGCAGGCTCATTTACTTATAATTTAATTAACGTACAAGATGCTAGTAGTACTTCTTGTTCACAAGCTCAAACGGGTTCTGTGGTTGTAACAGTAGCTACTCCACCGGTAATAAATCAACCCACTGATTATGTAGTTTGTGATGACAACAATGATACTATATCTTGTTTGTTTGATTTAGGAACAAAAATTACTGAAATAACGGGTGGTGATCCAAACATAGCGGTAGATTTTTACGAAACAGATACAAGTGGTGCTGCAATTCCTTTAAATGTAAATTATTGTAATCTTACAACTGGTTCCGGAATTCAAATCATTTATGTAAGGGCTTATACTATAGGTTCTCCGAACTGTTATTCTACTACAACATTTAATTTAGTTGTAAATCCGATTCCGTTACCAAATCCGGTAATCTTAGATTATGAATTGTGTGATTACAATACATCGGGTGATGAGACTGAGATATTTACTTTAAATAGTATGGATACGGAGATTGCCAATGGACAAAGCAATGTAACGATTAGTTACTATTTGACTCAAGGTGATGCTCAAACTTCAACCAGTCCTTTAGCCAATGCTTATCCAAATATTAGTAATCCTCAACAGATATGGATAAACATCCAAAATAATACTACAGGTTGTTTTTCAGTTGGTTCGTTTAATTTGGTTGTAAACCCAATTCCGCCGGCAATAACACCTGAACCTATTTTCCAATGCAGCAATGGTTCAACGAATCAAGCAGAGTTTGATTTAACTATTAATGAAGCAGTCGTTACCGGAAACAACACTTCCGGATTGACTATAACATACTACAATACGCTATTGGATGCCCAAAATGAAGTAACGGCGAATGCTATACAAGATCCGTTAGCCTACCTTGGAACAGATAATGAAATTGTCTACATCAGAGTGGAAGACAATGCTACGGGTTGTTATGCTACCACTATACAATTATTAAGAGTTACAGAAGGACCTATTGCCATAACGCCACAAGCGTTGCATTACTGTGATCCTAACAATGACGGCTTTGGGGTGTTTGATTTAGATAGTACTATAGTTGAAATTATGGGAGGATCTGCTGTTACAGGTGTTTCAGTAAGTTTTTATGAAACG
>NZ_JACTAB010000008.1 GCF_014486695.1 Flavobacterium buctense | reverse complement strand
ATTTTCAATCTGCGCCTAAAAGCAAGCTTTTGTCACATATTGAAAATAAAAAAACCGATTAGTCTCCTAATCGGTTTTCTTTGTGGGCGATGAGGGATTCGAACCCCCGACCCTCTCGGTGTAAACGAGATGCTCTGAACCAACTGAGCTAATCGCCCGTCTTGCGCTTGATTGCGAGTGCAAATATAGACCGTTTTTTTGATTCTGCAAATTAAAATGAAAAAAAATTACAAAATTTCTGCAACGACAAAAGTGCTTCCGCCTATATAAATAAAGTCATTGGGTGTTGCTTTTTTTGTAGCATTTGCATAAGCGTTTGAAACAGAATTATATATTTCACCTTTAAGTTCAAAATCTCCGGCTTTTTCTTTTAAAATTTCAGCTTCCAAACCACGTGGAATATTGGGTTTGCAGAAATAATATTTTGCGTTTTTGGGGAACAATGGCAGAATCTCGCCCAAATTTTTGTCATTGACAACGCCTAAAACGATATGCAGTGTATCAAATTTTTCCTTTTTCAATTGGTTTAAAACAATAGACAAACCATGAGCATTGTGTGCCGTATCGCAAATTATTTTTGGGTTTTCGCCTAATTGTTGCCAACGACCTTGCAAATTGGTATTCTCAATTACCTTCAAAAAACCGTTTTTAATCACTTCTTCGGAAACTGAAAGCAATTGTTTCTCTTGTAATACTTTCAAAGTTTGCAAAACCGTTTTTTTATTGTGAAACTGGTAATCGCCTAACAAAGCGGAAGGATAATCTTTCTGAACCGAATCGGAGGCAAAATAGATTTCGGAATTCGTATCCTTGGCTTTGGTTTCAAAAACCGGTTTGGTTTCTGCTACATATTCGCCAATAATTACGGGAATATTAGGTTTGATGATGCCGGCTTTTTCAAAAGCTATGGCTTCGAGGGTATTGCCTAAAAATTGGGTGTGGTCTAAACCAATATTGGTAATCACAGAAATCAACGGTGTGATGATATTAGTAGAATCTAATCTTCCACCCATACCCACTTCAATAATATTAATATCCGTTTTTTCTTTGACAAAATATTCAAAAGCCAATCCGACGCTCATTTCAAAAAAACTCAATTCATTGGCTTCAAAGAACGACTTATTCTTGTTGATAAAGTCACAAACATAGGCTTCCGAAATGGGTTTGCCATTGATGGTAATTCGTTCCCGATAATCTTTTAAATGTGGCGAAGTGTACAACCCAACTTTATAACCGGCTTCCTGTAAAACCGATGCGAGTAGGTGCGAAGTTGAGCCTTTTCCGTTGGTTCCGGCTACGTGTATGCATTTTAAATGTTCTTCGGGATTGCCTAAATGCTTGGCCAATAAAACCGTATTGGTGATGTCTTTTCGATAGGCCGTAGCACCTTGTGTTTGGTACATCGGCAATTGATTAAACATCCAATCTAAGGTTTCTTTGTAGTTCATAATTTTAGGAAAAAATAAATTTTGATATACTTTTTTAATTTTTTTTTCGTTGTATATTGTGATGCCCATTAGGTCAATACAAATTTGAAATTATTTTCAGAATTAATAGCCCAAAATTTAATAAATATGATCAGTACATTTTTACAGTTGCAAGTTGATACTTTAGCGCAAGCGATTCCAACTGCTGACACTGCGAATGCAGCTCTAACCAATGAAGTTTCTGTTTTAGAGTTTATTTTCAAAGGAGGACTTTTCTTGGTCCCGATTGCTCTTTTACTTTTTTATACCTTGTATATCATTTTTGAACGTTATATCTACATTAACAAAGCGGCTAAAATCGACAATCATTTGATGTCTGATATTCGCAATCATTTATCCAATGCTAATATTGATATGGCGGTTAATGCTGCTGAAAGAAGCGGAGCAGCGCAAGGCACTATCATTAAAGAAGGTGTGCTTACTATTGGTAGAAATATCAGCGAAATTGAGGGCAATATGGAACGTGCAGCCAATATCGAAATTGGTTATATGGAAAAAAGATTAGGCCAATTAGGGTTGATTGCCGGGATTGCGCCAACTTTAGGGTTTATCGGTACGATTTCCGGGGTAATTAAAATTTTCTACAGCATTTCGGTAACTGAAGATATCAGTATCGGGAATATTTCAGGAGGTTTATATGAAAAGATGATCAGTAGTGGTGCCGGACTTATCGTAGGGATTATCGCTTACTCGGCTTATCACTTATTCAACGGAAAGATTGATGGTTTCTCCTTGTCTATCCAAAAACAAGTATTAGAATTTGTAAACATAATTCAAAGACCAAATGGCCATAAAGCGAAATAAACGATTTCATGCAGAAGTCGCGACCTCTTCGTTAAGCGACATTATGTTCTTCTTATTGTTGTTTTTCTTAATCATTTCGACCTTGGCAAACCCTAATGTTATCCGAATGACATTGCCAAAATCGAAAACGAATGAGAAAACCAACAAACAATTAATCACCCTTTCGGTAACGGAAGAAAAGCGATTTTTTATAGACAAAGAAGAAGTAGATTTTGGTCAATTAGAAGACAAATTATTGTCCAAAATGGATCCCGAAAAGCAACAAACTGTTGTGATTAGAATTCCGGCCACGATGCAAGTCCAAGACTTAGTAGATGTGCTGCAAATAGGCGTGAAGAACAAACTCAAGTTCGTTATCGCCACGAGTCCAAACTAAATTAAAATAATGATAATGAAAGTAAAAGCGTTGCTGTTGATGGCCTTTATCTCGGTTTCAACATTTGCCCAAGACACCGAATTTAAGTTTTCCAAAGAAGGGTTAACCGATTTTATTGTAACGACCTATGAAGGTTCAGCTAAAGATACCTACAATTTGGCCTTAGCTTGGGTAAAAGAAAATAGCAAAAAAGGATATAAAATAGTTTCTTCTGTAGAAGGTGAAAAAATAACGGTTGAAGGCGGAAAAGAGAATTTTCTTTGTAGTAAAGCAGGAGGAACTAATGTTTGCACTTCTGCCACTTTTACCATTGAAATTAGTTTTAAAGAAGGTAAATTTAAGTTTGAGGCGGTTGGTTTATCTGAGAAACCTAATAATTCAACAACTGTTGTAACACACGACTTAAATGACTTTTCTGAATATTATAACAAAGACGGTAATTTGAAAAAATATAAGGATGATGTTCCGGCAGCTTATGAAACTCTTTTTAATGAGTTAAATAAAAGTTTAGTGACTTTTATGGATAAGAAAAAGAAAGCAGACGGTTGGTAAATCGATTATAGTATAAATAAAAAATCCCATTCATTCGAATGGGATTTTTTTATGGTTAATTTAGTCCGAAAACATAAATGATTGTTCCAGTTTGCTTCTCTGAAGCATTAGGGTCAGGTTCCCATTTAGTATTCATAGCGGCTTTTTTTGCTTGTGTTGCCAAGCAACTATTTGTATTTGTTGTTCCCTGAACTCCAGTAGTTACACTAATTGTATTTCCGTTTCTATCAACATTTACACGTACTGCAACTTTGCCTGATTCATTACCACAAGGATTATCAGGTTTCGGTTTACTTATAGCTTTTCGGTTTCCTAAAGAATAACCAGAGCCACTTCCGTTGCCACCACCATTTCCGCTTCCATTACCTGAACCTGTTCCTGAACCACTTCCGGTTCCAGTTCCTGAGCCGCTTCCTCCGCCACTTCCTGTTCCGCTGCCGTTACCATAATAACCATTGGAGTTAAGGTTTCCGTTAGCACTTCCCTTATTTCCTCCTTTACTATCATTGCCATCACCACCTTTATTACCTAAAATACTCGATAAAGCATCGTTTGCATTTTTAGAGACTTTTGGTTTTTCCGGAGCGGGTTTGATGTCTTTTTTCGGGACTACGGGAGTCGGTGTTTTCTTGATGTCTTTTTTAGGAATGGCTACATTGGTATCTTCATCGTCATTTTCATCTGAAATGATATTGTCTTCCGGAGAAGTTGTCGTTGGGGCTACTTTTGCTTGGTCTTTTACATTTAAGACTTCGCTTTTGTAATTATCGCCCATGCCATAATCGCTGTCGCCAAAGTTCATCTCAATACCGCCACCGCCACCGCCGCCCATGATTTTCATGTCAGCCGGAGGCCAAAAACGCAATAAGAAAAGTAAAAGAATCAGCAAAGCATACACTACAGTAGTAATGGCTAAGGATTTTTTATCGTCATTGGATAGTTCAAAACTCATAACTATTCTTTTGTTCGTTAAAGTTATAACGCTTAAAAGTACTAAATATTGTGTAAACCTGGCTGTTAATTTTTTACTAAACTAATTGTTTCAGTGCAATTTCAAAGGCAGTCGCGCTGATATTCTTCTTGTCAGAATTCAAAGCATGCGCTTTGTCCAAAGCTTTTTTAATGGTTTCCGAAATGTCGTAGAAAATGGCTTCGTCAGTCATTTGTACTTTTTTCTCCATGAAATAGGCAAAAACTCTCGCCATACCACAATTGGAGATAAAATCCGGAATCAAACTTACTTTACTGTCTGTCTCTTCCATAATCGGGCCAAAAAATATTTCCTTGTCGGCAAAAGGTACATTCGCGCCACAAGAAATCACCTCTAAGCCATTCGTGATTAAGCTATCGATTTGGTCTTTGGTTACCAATCTTGAAGCCGCACATGGTGCAAAAATATCCGCACCTAAAGTCCATATTTTTTCGTTGATTTCTGCAAACGGAATCATATTTTGGGCTACCAATTTATTACCGTCTTTATTCAAGAACATCATTCTGATTTCTTCAAAAGAAAAACCTTCTTCGTTGATCACACCACCATCGCGGTCGATTATTCCTACTACTTTGGCACCCATTTCGGCCAAATAAAAAGCAGCAGCCGAACCTACGTTTCCAAAACCTTGAACGATGGCTTTTTTACCTTGAACATCTCCGCCATAAATATTATAGAAATGACGAACCGCTTCAGCAACGCCAAAACCGGTAATCATATCGGCTACTGTATATTTTCTTAATACATCAGGAGAGAATTTTGGGTTTTCGATTACCTTAATAACACCTTGACGCAATTGTCCGATTCTGTTGATTTTATCTGCTTCTGTTGGTTTGAAATGACCGTTGAAAACACCTTCTTGCGGATGCCAAACGCCACATTCTTCCGTAAATGGAATTACTTCGTGGATTTCGTCTACATTCAAATCGCCACCGGTGCCGTAATAGCTTTTTAATAAAGGAGAAACGGCTTTGTACCAACGTTGCAACACACCTTTTTTGCGTGGATCATTCGGGTCGAAATTGATGCCTGATTTGGCACCACCAATCGCCGGACCTGAAACAGAGAACTTCACTTCCATAGTTTTGGCTAATGACAAAACTTCATTCATGTCTAGTCCTTTTCTCATTCTCGTTCCGCCACCGGCAGCACCGCCACGAAGGCTATTGATTACTGTCCATCCTTCGGCTTCTGTCTCAGCATCTTTCCAGTTGAATACGATTTCGGGTTCTTTGTTTTCGAATTTTTTTAATAAGTCTTTCATTGTATTTAATCTGAGCTCACTTCAGATTCTTAGTTTTAGTTAGAGTGTAATTTAGTTTGTGGTGCAAATATAGTAATTATGAGTTAGGAGTAATAAGTTAGGAGTTGTGAAATCTGTATAAAAAAACGCCACTCAATTATTCAGTTTTCAGACTGTTTTTTAAATTAGTTCTTATATATTTTTCCCGATGAATGATCCTTCTTCGCACCGGTAACACTGCACAAAACATTAATCTCTTTCCTTAACTTTAACACACCAAGCAAGGCAAAAATTAAAGCTTCTTTATATTCTAAAGTTTTGGCATCTGGAACAACAAGAGTTAATTCCGGTAAGTAATTTTGCATGCTTTCCAGTAAAAAAGTGTTGTAAGCTCCGCCACCGGTAACCAACATATTGCCTCTTCTGTTCGGAAGCGCCAAAGCTGTTTGTTTGGCAATGTGTTTGATAAAAGTATGCATCTTGTCTTCCATACTCAGGTCGTAACTTTCCATCAGCGGAAGCACAACAGTTTTGACAAATTCAAAACCCAACGATTTTGGATAAGGTTTTTGATAGTAAGATAAACTGTCGAGTTCTTCCAATAAGGCCATATCAGTTTCACCACTTCGGGCAATGTTGCCTTTGTCATCATAGGGGAAGCCAAGTTTATTCGCGTAAAAATTCAACACTGTATTCACCGGAGAAATGTCAAAGGCTATTCGTTTGCCGTCTTGCTCAAAAGAAACATTTGAAAATCCACCCAAATTCAAGCAATAATCATAATCAGAGAATAAAATTCGGTCACCAATCGGTACCAATGGAGCGCCTTGTCCGCCATATTTCACATCTTGCACCCGGAAATCACAAACAATGGTTTCGCCAATAATTGTGGCTATTTCTTTTAGGTTGCCAATCTGTAAAGTGAAACCGTTTTGCGGTTGGTGCAAAATCGTATGGCCATGACTGCAAACCCCATCGAGGTTTTTAATCTTGTGTTTTTTGATAAAAGTTTTGATGATATGAGCTAAAAGTGTGGTGTAATCTTTATTGAGTTGGGTTAATTCGGTCTTCGAAAAATCAACAGCAGTCCGCAATTTGTTTAACCAATCGTCGCTATAAGAAACGGTCTCGCTTTCAAGGATTTCGTATTGCCATTTGCCTTGGGCTACAGTGAAATTAATGTGTGCCAAATCAACGCCATCCAACGATGTGCCCGACATGACGCCGATAACCTTATAACTTTCTTTCAACATTGGCTAAATTTACGAAAACGTTTGAAATTTTAACTTTTAAATCCTATTTTTGCACACCAAAATTAAAGAAACAACAAACATAATCGTTACAATTTATGGATTTTAATTTAACCGAAGAACAGTTAATGATTCAACAAGCCGCAAGAGATTTTGCTCAGGCGGAATTGTTACCGGGCGTAATAGAAAGAGATGAACACTCTAAGTTTCCAACCGAGCAAGTCAAAATGATGGCAGATTTAGGATTCATGGGTATGATGGTGGATCCAAAATATGGTGGCGCCGGATTGGACAGTGTTTCTTATGTTTTGGCGATGACCGAAATTGCCAAAGTAGATGCTTCTGCGGCGGTAATCATGTCGGTGAACAATTCATTAGTTTGTGCCGGAATGGAAAAATACTGTTCGGAAGAACAAAAAATGAAATATTTAGTGCCATTGGCGAAAGGTGAAGTAATCGGGGCATTCTGTTTGTCAGAGCCGGAAGCCGGAAGTGATGCTTCTTCGCAAAAAACAACCGCCAAAGACATGGGCGATTACTATTTGTTAAACGGTACCAAAAACTGGATTACCAATGGTGGAACTGCGTCAACTTATTTAGTAATGGCGCAAACCGATGTCGAAAAAGGACACAAAGGCATCAATGCTTTTATCGTTGAAAAAGGTTGGGCAGGTTTTGAAATCGGACCCAAAGAAAAGAAAATGGGTATTCGCGGTAGTGATACTCATTCGTTAATGTTTACCGATGTTAAGGTTCCAAAAGAAAACAGAATCGGTGCCGACGGTTTCGGATTCAACTTTGCGATGAATGTCTTAAACGGCGGAAGAATCGGAATTGCTTCTCAAGCTTTGGGAATTGCGACCGGTGCTTACGAATTGGCATTGAAATATTCACAAGAACGCAAAGCATTCGGCAAAGAAATTTTCAAACACCAAGCGATTGCGTTCAAATTGGCCGATATGTATGTAAAAATCACGGCAGCCAAAATGTTAATCATGAAAGCGGCTTGCGAAAAAGACGAAGGGAAAGACATTGCTCACAGTGGTGCTATGGCCAAATTATACGCTTCTGAAATCGCTCTAGAAGTAGCCAATGAAGCCGTGCAAATTCACGGAGGTAACGGTTACGTAGCCGAATACCACGTTGAAAGAATGATGCGCGATTCTAAAATCACTCAGATTTACGAAGGAACTTCAGAAATCCAAAGAATTGTAATTTCAAGAGGCTTGGTTTCTTAATCAAATCGTTAATACATAATGAAACCCTTTCACTGTAAATATTGAAAGGGTTTTTTTATTGAAAAAATTTATACATTTACCCTATGTACGAAGAATTAAAATATTGGTATCTCCGCGATCACAAATTGTTTTGGACATTAAGCATGTCACAAATCAAACAGTTGTGTATTATCACCGGTTTTAAAAAAGCCAAGAAAGGTGATATCATTTATTTTTCTTCTACAGATTTGCCTAGGGTTTTTTTACTCAAAAAAGGCAATATCAAAATTGTCTCTGTAGATGAGGATGGCAATGAAACTATTAAAGACATTATCGAAAAAGGCGATTTGTTTGGTGAACTGACTTTAGAGAATGATAGAAACTCCAACGAATATGCAAAAGCACTAACCGATGATGTGGCCATTTGCAGTTTTCTAATGTCCGATTTTGAAGATTTGTTGTTGCGAAATCCCAGTTTGGCGTTGTCTTACACTAAGTTTGTCGGACTGAAATTAAAACGCGTCAAAAACAGTTATGCCAATTTGGTTTCCAAAGATGCCAAAACCAGATTGCTCACTTTTATCAAAGATTGGGCAGAACGTGATGGAAAAAGAGAAGGCAATCGAGTGACGATTCAAAATTATTTAACGCAAAACGATATTGCGCAAATCATTTGTACTTCACGACAAACTGCGACGGTTTTGTTAAGTGAATTAGAAGAAAACGGTTTAATGCATTACGGCAGAAAAGAAATTATCATTGAAGATATTTCAAAGTTTTAAAATTATTTTGTCCCAATTGTAAACTAACAGACAAAACTGCTTTTCATGGCGCTTTACTTTTGCTTTATCAAATTAGATAATTTAAAATTAAATCCTATGAATAAAACCATTCTAATCTTACTGGTTGCCTTTACTTCGGTAACCGGTTTAGCTCAAAACTCAAGAGTAACGCATTTCAATTTAGAAAAAAAAGTAGCCATTCAAGGGTATGATCCTGTGGCATACTTTACCCAAAAAAAAGCGGTTAAAGGCAAAAAGGAAATCATATCAACTTATGAAGGCGTAACCTATTATTTTTCCACCCAAGCTAATAAAATGGCTTTTGCTAAAAATCCCTCAAGTTACGAACCACAATATGGCGGTTGGTGCGCTTTCGCAATGGGCGATTATGGCGAAAAAGTAGAAATCAACCCGGAAACCTTTAAAATTCTCGACGGCAAACTGTATCTGTTTTACAACGCTTATTTCAACAATACGCTCAAAAGTTGGAACAAAGACGAAACCAATCTGAAGAAAAAAGCCGATGCCAACTGGAAGAAATTGACAAGTCAAAAGTAATGTCTAAGTAGTCTAATAATCCAACAATCTAATAATCTAAAAAATGAAAAACCCAATTATACTCTGGATTGTCAAGCTCATCGCAGTCGTAATCCTTTTGCAAACCTTATATTTCAAATTCACCACCGCTGAAGAAAGTGTGTACATTTTTCAAACTTTAGGCATTGAACCTTTTGGCCGAATTGGTTCGGGTGTGGTCGAATTGATTGCTTCGATTTTGATTTTGATTCCGAGAACTACGCTACTTGGCGCACTTTTAGGATTGGGTACGATGTTAGGTGCCATTTTTTCTCATATATTTGTTTTAGGAATAGAAGTGCAAAATGATGGTGGAACGTTATTTGTTTTGGCTCTCATCACTTTACTAAGCTGTTTGCTTTTGGTGTATGCGGAGCGAAATAAAATTCCGGATTTATTGCGATTTAAATTGTAAAACTATTTTTTGACCAAAATCGTAACTATAATTAATCAAACAAAAAAATATGCTTATTCCGGCGATCTACAAAACTCTTAACGAATTATCAGGCTTGGTCTTGCAACTATCAGACGACGATTATTGTTGTCCGTGTCATGATTTAAGCAATGCCACCATTGGCGAACACACGCGTCACATTATTGAAATGTTTCAGTGTTTGGAAAACCAATATGAAACAGGCGTTGTCAATTATGATAATCGAAAGCGAGATTACCTGATTCAAACCAATACGGCTTTCGCCAAAGAATGTATCGATACTATTTTGAACCAAGTAGATAAACCCAACAAAAACTTGCAATTGCAACAAATAGTCGATGGCGAAGAGCTATTGATTGATAGTAATTACCACCGAGAATTGTTGTACAATTTAGAGCATTGCATTCACCATCAAGCGTTAATCAAAGTGGCGATTATCCAGTCGAAAACCATTGCAATTGATGCCGATTTTGGCGTAGCACGTTCTACCATCGAATACCGAAAACAATGTGCACAGTAAGTTTTGTCAATGCCAATGGTAAAATTATCATCACCTCCAATCGTGATGAGAAAATCATTCGCCCGAATGCCATTGAACCTAAAACTTATCATATCAATAATAAGAAAGTTATCTTCCCCAAAGACAACAAAGCCGGCGGTACTTGGTATGCCATCGATGAACATTCGAATGTCTTGGTTCTGCTAAATGGTGCCGAAGAAAAGCATGCTTTAAAAGACAGTTATCGCAAAAGTCGTGGTCTGATTGTACTCGATTTAATCAGCAGCGAATCGCCTTTTCAGGCTTGGCAAACGATTGATTTAAACGATATCGAACCGTTTACTTTAGTGTTATTCGAAAACCAAAAGCTCTATCAATTGCGTTGGAATGAGCTGGCCAAAAGCAGTTTTGAATTGGACACAAACCAAAGTCATATTTGGTCATCCTCAACTTTATATTCGAAGGAAATCCGAGAAAAGCGAGCGAATTGGTTTTCTACTTTCCTCGATACACAACCCGAAGTCAACGAAGAAGAACTATTCAATTTTCACCGTTACACCGAAGAAGAAAACAACGAACACGGCTTGGTTATCAACCGAAATGATATTTTAAAGACACTAAGCATCACGCAAACTGTAATCGAAAAGAACAAAGTTGCCATTCATTACAATGATTTGATTGCCGAAAAAGATTTTTCTAACGTGTTTCTATCACTTTAGGAATTCGTAATTTGCAATTCGTAATTCAGAATTAATTTGAAACTATTTCTCCACAAACTCTTCCACTGGGAATATTGGCCATTCCAAATTGTTTACATCCCGATTTATTTTCTGTGGGCATATTATGCGTTAAAGGCACGAACCATTTTCTTTTTCAATACTTGTAATCCAACCATGCGAAACGGCGGATTTATCATGGACAGCAAGATGGAAATCTATGATTTGATTCCGCCACAGTTTTATCCCAAAACCAAATTTATCAAAGAACAATTGCCTTTTGACGAAGTCGAAAATATTCTGAATAATTCCAAAATCGAGTTTCCTTTTATAGCCAAACCTGATATTGGATTGCGCGGTTCAGCCGTGAAAAAAATCGATACACTAGACGATTTAAAAAATTACCACAGCAAAGCCAATTTTGATTACTTAGTCCAAGATTTGATTCCGTTTCCGAATGAAGTCGGGATTTTTTATGTGCGTTATCCTCATGAAAAAAACGGCAGAATTACCGGAATTGTAGCCAAAGAATTCCTGATTGTGGAAGGCGATGGTTGTTCGACTATTGAAGAATTGATAAAGGCCAATCCGCGTTACGAATTGCAGTTAAAAGCATTACAAAAAGAATACGGCAACCAACTCAAAGACATCTTGCCTAAAGGCGAAAAACGCAATTTGGTTCCGTATGGCAATCATGCCCGCGGAGCGAAATTTTTAGATTACAGTCATTTGATTTCACCCGAATTGACCAAAGTCATTGACGATATGTGTCTGCAAATCGATGAGTTTTATTTCGGGCGAATGGATTTAATGTACAACACTTGGGCCGAATTGGAACAAGGAAAAAACTTCGCCATCGTTGAGTTAAACGGTGCAGCAAGCGAACCAACGCACATTTACGATCCAAAACATTCCATCTTTTTTGCTTGGAAAGAATTGGCACGACACATAACTTATATGTTTGAAATCAGTGTAGCCAACCACAAACGAGGTTATGATTATTTGCCTCACAAAGTGGGAATGGAACAGTATAATTTGCATTTGGAACAAAGCAATAAAATTGTGAATTTTTAATGCAAAATCTCAAAAACATAGCAGTCGGTTTTTTGGTGAGTTTCATCGGGTCGATTCCTTTGGGGTATTTGAATGTCGTGGGTTTTCAGGTTTATGAAAAGTCGGGTTTGACACCAACCATGTTGTATCTATTGGGTGTAATTATCATTGAGTTTTTCGTGATTTATTTCACCTTAATTTTCGCCAAAAGGTTAGCCGAAAACAAAAAACTGACTAAGTATATTGAAGGTTTTTCGATAATATTCATGTTTCTTTTGGCCTATGTTTTTTACTCGAGTGCCAATTCCAAAAGTGATTTTTCAACCGGTTTTAATTACGCGCCATTTGTTTTAGGAATTGTGCTGAGTTGCCTCAACTTTATCCAGATTCCGTTTTGGACCGGTTGGAATCTTTGGCTTTTGAATGGAAAGTATATTGAAATTTCAGGTCACAGAAAATATGTTTTTGTTTTAGGAACGATTGCCGGAACATTTTGTGGCATGCTGACGTTGATTTTGGCACTGCATTATTTTGCTTCCAATGTGGATTTTGTGGCCAAATATTTAATGCAAATTATTATTCCGATGGTCTTTTTGGGTTTTGGAATCTGGCAAGGATTTAAATTTTGGAAGAAATATTGCTGATGGTTTTCAAATCCTTACTTTTAGTATATTTACGACAAGAAAGAAAATCATGAAGAATATCATTATTACCGGAACGTCGCGTGGCATTGGTTACGAATTGGCGCTAAAATTTGCCCAAGCCGGACACCAAGTGTTAGCCATTTCCAGAAAAACTCCTCAAGTTTTAATCGAAAACGAGAATATCACTTGTCTTTCGGTCGATTTAGGCAAAGAAGAAGAATTGGCTGAGGTTGAGAAATTCTTAACTCATAGTTGGCAACAAGTCGATGTTATCATTCACAACGCCGGAAGTTTGCTCAACAAACCCTTTTCACAAACTTCCCAAGAAGATTTTGAAAGTGTTTACCGAGTCAATGTTTTTGGTGTAGCCAATTTAACACGAGTGTGTTTGCCGTATTTGAAAAAAGGAAGTCATGTGGTTTCGATAAGTTCGATGGGCGGCATTCAAGGCAGTATGAAGTTCGCGGGATTGGCCGCATACAGTTCGAGTAAAGGTGCGGTGATTACACTGACAGAATTGTTAGCTGAAGAATACAAAGAACAAGGAATAGCTTTTAATGTGTTGGCACTCGGAGCCGTAAATACCGAAATGTTACAAGAAGCATTTCCGGGTTACGAAGCCCCAATTTCTGCTGCAGAAATGGCTGATTATATCTATAATTTTGCCTTAACAGGAAATAAATATCATAACGGAAAATTGATTCAAGTGTCATCTAGTACTCCATAAAAGTTATTGGTTTTTGGTAATAGTTGTTGCATAGAACTATTAACCGACAACCGACAATCGACAACTGACTATGAGCGAAGTCCTTCAAAAATATTTACCCGAACACGCTGTTTCTTCTTGCTTTGAGTTAATCAAAAGCAACAATGTGCATTTGAAAATCGTCAACGAGCGCCAAACACGTCATGGAGATTACCGTCGGGCGATAGGAGGAAAGCATGAGATTACGGTCAATGCCAATTTGAATAAGTATAGATTCTTAATTACATTGGTACATGAAATTGCACATTTGGTGGCGTATGAAAAATTTGGGAGACTAATCAAACCACATGGGAATGAGTGGAAGCACACTTTTCAAAGATTAATGGTGCCATTTATTCGGCCGGAGATATTTCCGCATTCCGTGTTGCCTTTGGTGGCCAATCATTTCCGAAATCCAACTGCGAGTAGTGATACTGATGCTCGATTGGCTTTTGCCTTAAAACAATTTGACGAACGTAAACCCGATGTTCACTTTGTACACGAAGTGCCAAGCGGCAACTATTTTAGAATAAAAAATGGCAGAGTTTTTCAAAAGAAAGGCTTACGTGTAAAGCGATATGAATGTCTGGAAGTAAAAACCGGAAGACTTTATTTGTTTAATGCCAACGCAGAGGTAGAGATAATTCCGGGATAATATGATGAAGAAGAAACCATATTTTTTGTTTTTGTTTGCTTCTTTGCTTTTACTTTTGATAGGTTTTGTAAAAAGTGAAGAAACCTTTGACATCAATGTTCACGACACTTATTTTATTATTTTACAAAATCATCTTTATTGGTTGTTTACATTATTGTTGTTTTTCTTTTTTATCATTTATTTGACTTTAGACAAGATAAGACTTCACTTGCTTAAAATGTTGACGAAAATTCATATCTATGGAACATTACTTTTAACCGTAGGTATTTTTTTTCCTTATGATTTGCTTTTTACTTCTTCTAATTTTCTACTTGTTGATGATTCACAATCTACCAATGTTTATAGGTCATTTTGCGTCTTATTCTTTTTAATTGCTCAAGTCCTGTTTATTATAAATATATTTGTAGCCATAATCAAAAAACTTAGAAACTGAGTTTTCCAGGACCTTAGTACCTTAAAGAAATGAACAACAATTATTACGCTATATTAATGGCTGGCGGAGTTGGCTCTAGATTTTGGCCGGTGAGCACCACTGATTTTCCTAAACAGTTTCACGACATGTTGGGTTCGGGTGACACTTTAATTCAAAAGACTTTTAGTCGTTTGGCCAAGCTGATTCCGGTAGAAAATATTCTAATCCTTACAAACGAACGTTACAACGACTTGGTTTTGGAACAATTACCGATGGTAAAACAAGACCAAGTGTTATTGGAGCCGGCTATGCGTAATACGGCGCCTTGTATTTTATATGCTTCGCTTAAAATTCAAAAACAAAATCCTGATGCCGTGATGGTGGTTGCGCCAAGCGATCATTGGATTGAAGATGAAGATCAGTTTGCGGATAATTTAAAGCAGTGTTTTGATTTTTGCCAAAAGGAAAATGCCTTGATGACATTGGGTATTCAGCCGACTTTTCCCAATACAGGTTTTGGATATATTGAGTTTGATAAAAGTGATTCAAATCCAATCAAAAAAGTAAATCAGTTTCGAGAAAAACCGGATTACGAAACAGCTAAATCGTTTTTGGAAGCCGGAAATTTTCTTTGGAATGGCGGTATTTTTATTTGGAGTGTAAAGTCGATTTCTGAAGCTTTTGAGCGATTCCAACCTCAGATGAATGCTTTGTTCCAACTAGGATTGAACTGTTATAATACTTCAAATGAAAAACAATTTATCTTAGACAATTATAGCAAAGCCGAAAATATTTCTATTGATTATGCCGTGATGGAAAAAGCCGAAAACGTTTATGTTTTACCGGCTACTTTTGATTGGAATGATTTAGGCACTTGGGGTTCATTGCATGAAAAACTCGATAAAGACGGACAAAATAATGCTGTGGTAAATGCAACGGTTATTTTAGAAAATGCTTCTAATAATATCATTCGCTCCGAAGCCAAAAAACTCGTAGTGATAGATGGTTTAGACGATTATATCATTGTTGATAATGAAAATGTACTGATGATTTATCCGAAGAGTAAAGAGCAAGACATCAAGAAAATCACCGCCAGAGCCAACGAATTATAGTTGAAAAGCAATGTCTACTCATTTGTTTAAGGCGAAAACTAAGAATTTACGCAACCCAATGCATTTTATCGTATCTTTCCTTTTAGTTTTGTTTGTTAAATAGTTCTAAATGGATCACTTGAAATTGAAGTTTACTTTTATCTTCCTGTTTATTACACAGTTGACTTTTAGCCAATTGTCAAATTTCACCCTGACGGTCACCGATACAGATGAAACTTGTACAGCCAATGGAACACTAGACTTTAATGTTTCAGGAACAACCGCAGGATCAACTATTTTATATTCTATTTATCGTCTGCCCGATCTGACCAACCCAGTATCAGTTCAGTCAGCCAATTCTTTGACCGGATTGATTGCAGGAACATATAGAGTTATTGCAACACAATCTTTAAATGGTGGTAGCGGAACCCAACAACAAGATAGTATCATTGAAGACTTAGTAGTTTCGTTGACTTATCAAGTTAGTAGTATCGATGAAACCTGTGGGAATGATGGAAGTATTGCCATAAACGTTTTGACAGGTACAGTAGCACCAAACGGATTGAATTATGAGCTTTTTTCAGGGCCAATGATTAGACCTTTGCAGGTTTCCAACGTTTTTAATAATTTAACAGCAGGCGAATATCAAATAAGGGTTTTTGACAATTGTGGAGAAGGAGTTGTGCAGACTTATAATTTACAAAGCACTGATACTGAACTGGAATTTGATTTATTTTCTCCTTCTTTGGCTAGTTGTACAACCGTTACGATTGGCGCTAATTTTCAATCGGTTTTGCCTTTTCCTGCAGGAATTGTGAAATATCCGTTACAAGTGGTGGCTACACTTTTTCCGCCTTCAGGTCCACCAATAACTTATACTCAAACCATAACAAATGGCATCGATTTTTCACAAATAGTTCCCTTATTCGCTAATCAAAATTACAGCTATACATTTACCATTACCGATGGTTGTGGTACGGTTTATACTTTAAATGGACCAATAGAGGATTTATCAATCGAAGCCACGTATCAAGTTTTACCTGAGGATTGTACACACCAGCAAATCACTTTTTTTAGAGTAACTGAGGTGGTTTTGGTTTCAGCACCGTCGGGGTTTTCGACTACATTGCCACAGAATTATACTTCTTCTATTGTCAACAATGCTATAACTATTGGTGGTTTAATTGCAGGAACTTATGTTTTTAATACTATTGATGTCTGTGGAAGTTCAGCAGTTTTTACGATAGAGGTAATTATTTCAGAAGTGGCACCACCTTTTACTTTTGTATATAATATAAATTGTCTTACCGGTTCTGTAATAATTAGTGGAATCCAACAATTGACATTAATTTCCGCTCCGTCAACCTATACCGTTTCTTTGCCTTATGACTATACCAGTTGGATAAATGATGCCAACTATGTCATTTTTGAGAATATCCCGGTTGGGACTTATGTTTTTAACGTATTAGATTTATGCGGTGAACCTGACACCGTAGTTGTAGTTTTAGCACCGGTTTCCGAAAATCCAATTCTGACTGTTGCCGAAGGATGTCAAGACGGTTTTGGTTCGATTAGAATGACAGGACAATTTACTTCATTGTCAATGACTTCCGCACCAATAGCTTATGGTGCCGCTTTACCTTTAAATCTAATGAGCAATTTGGTTTTAAACGGCACTTTACCCACACTTACTTTAGATATGTTACCTGCAGGAAATTATATCATTCAATCGGTTGATTTGTGTAATAATCCATACACCACTACTATAACCATTGTAGGACATCAGGACAATACTAATGTTATGATTACGCCAAACTGTGGTTCTTTTAACCTTAATTTAAATAATCTAACCAATACCGGTCCATCGACAACTTATTGGTTACAAAAATTAAATACCGTTACCAATAATTGGGGTCATCCATTAACCGGCATTGTTTATGTTAACGGAAATCAGCCAAATAACAGTAATTCCGTTTTACTGACCAATAATAGTATCAATTATAATCTGGCTTATCAAGGACATTTTAGAATTTTGAAAGTGTTCGAAAGTTTTGAAATTAATAATCCGGATTTTATCAATTGCTATAAAACACTATATGAGTTTGATTTTAATGGATTGCCACGAATAAACGATGTCTACTCTGTTTCTTGTGGAGGAACTTTTGAAGTTATTGTGATGGCAGAAGGTTTTGATCCACTGCTATACAGAATCACTACCAGAAATGGTGAGCCATTTGTTGTTGAGAACGGCAACTCTAATTTTTTTACAGGTTTGCAACCCGCCACTTATAACTTTCAAGTTGAAGATTCATGCGGGAATTTCTTGAATAGTGTCTTTGAGATTTTGAATCCTAATCCACTCACAATTACAGCGAATGAGATTAATTGCGATGGGGAAAGCCTGACCTTGTCGGCGCCCAATTTTTCCTTTTTTCAATATGAATGGTGGAAAGACAATAACACTACCAGCATATTAAGTACTTCAAGTTCATTGAATTTTGCCTCGTTTAATTCCGCCGCGAATAACGGAACTTATCATGTTAGAATAACTTATACCAACAATCAAAGTTCTTGTTTGAATCAAGTGTTGAGTTATACGGTTTTGGTAACCAATATTCCTCCGAATGCCGGAACTGGCGGTTCCTTTACTTATTGTGGTCATCAAGGAAATATCGATTTGTTTGCGCTTTTACAAGGCAATTATGACAGTGATGGCACTTGGGATGAAATGACTTCAAGCGGAACGCTCAGCGGTAACATTTGGAATACTTCCAACGTCACTTTCGGCAGTTATGAATTCAGATACCGTGTAGATGGAAGTTGTAATTCCTTCGAAGAAGCCTTTATCAATATAACGATTAATGAAATCCCACAAATTCCAACAGCCGGTGCAGGTAGTGTCATTTGCGAAAGCGGAAACCTGCAATTGTATGCCACTAATGTTCCCAATGCCATTTATTTATGGACAGGACCAAACGGATTTACTTCTACAGAACAAAACCCGATAATCAATACGATATCTCCAAGTAACAATGGAACCTATACAGTTATAGCTACCCAAAATGGTTGCCAATCGGGTAGTTCAAGCACGGATGTTGTGGTAAATGTATTGCCGGAATTCGAATTGAGTCAGAGTTGTATTGAAAGCGAATATGTAGTAACGGCAACGCCCATTAATAATTCTTTTGATGCATTGACAGCCAATTATAGTTGGACAGGACCAAATAATTTTACCGCAGGACAAAATCCGATTGTGATTACTCGAGGCGAAACCGGAATCTATAATTTATCGCTAACGGATGAAAATGGTTGTTCGGTTTCCCAATCTATTGAGGTAGTTCGAACGATTTGTTTTATTCCAAATGTAATAACCCCAAATGATGATTTTACCAATGACAGTTTTAATCTGGCCGGTTTTGAAGTAGATAGAATTGAAATCTATAATCGTTGGGGCAGAAAAGTATACGAGAAAAACAATTACACCGATGAGTGGCACGGTCAAAATATGAAAGGGGAAAGATTGCCCGATTCCACCTATTATTACGTTCTTAGTCTAAGAACTGGAGAAAATAAAGTAGGCTGGATTTTTGTCAGTAATAATCAGTAGATTACAAGTCTCCTTTGTTCTGCGCTTTTCTGATTTTTTTGAAAAGATTGGAAGAATAAACAAAATCGGTTATGGCTTCATTATCGGTTTTGAAGATTTCTTTTTTAGTGCCTTCCCAAGCCAAAATACCTTCTTTTAAAAAGATAATTTTGTCACCAATTTCCATCACCGAGTTCATATCGTGGGTATTAATTACCGTGGTAATGTTGTATTCCAAAGTGATTTCGTGTATCAAGTTATCAATGACAATAGCGGTTTTTGGGTCAAGCCCCGAGTTAGGTTCGTCACAAAAAAGATACTTCGGGTTATTCACAATCGCTCTGGCAATCGCCACACGTTTTTGCATTCCACCCGAAATTTCAGAGGGTTTTTTGTGATTGGCATTGATGAGGTTCACACGGTTAATTACAAAATTCACACGTTCCTTAATCTCAGCAGCCGATTTATTGGTAAACATTTTCAATGGAAAGCCTACGTTTTCTTCTACGGTCATGCTGTCAAATAGTGCGCTGCCTTGAAATACCATTCCGATTTCGGTACGCAAGGTTCGTTTTTCATCCGGTGTCAAATCAGAATAAATTCGACCGTCAAAAGCGATAGTGCCTTTATCCGGAGTATGAATGCCTAGCAAACTTTTGAGTAAAACGGTCTTTCCCGAACCACTTTGACCAATAATCAAATTAGTTTTACCGGTATCAAAAATGGTCGAAATTCCTTTTAAGACTTTACTGTCGCCAAATGATTTTTCTATGTCTTTTACTTCTATCATTAGGTTAAAAGTAATTGCGTTAATATATAATTGGTCAAAATGATGGTCACTGAAGTCCATACAAAAGAAACCGTACTCGCTTTACCCACTTCCAAAGCACCGCCTTTCATATAGTAGCCATGAAACGATGGAATTGTAGCCAATAACATAGCAAACACGAAGGTTTTGATAAAGGCATAAGCAATATGAAAAGGAATAAATTCTTGTTGAATCCCGGTGATAAACTCATTACTGGACGCAAATCCACCATAAACACTAGCAATCCAACCGCCAAAAACCCCTAAAAACATGGCAATTCCAATGACAAAAGGGTAAAGTAGTAAAGCAATTATTTTTGGAAAAACCAAATAGTTAAGCGAATTAACTCCCATTACTTCCAACGCATCAATTTGCTCTGTAACCCTCATCGTTCCAATACTTGAGGTGATAAAGGAACCCATTTTTCCCGCCATAATGATGGAGATAAAAGTTGGGGCAAATTCTAAAATTACCGATTGCCTCGTTGCAAAACCAATGAGGTATTTAGGAATCAATGGATTAGTTAAGTTTAACGCCGTTTGGATCGAAACAACTCCACCAACAAAGAAAGAAATAAAGCAAACAATCCCAAGCGAATCAATGATTAAATCATCAATCTCTTTGAAAATCAATTGCCTCATGGCCGACCATTTCGTGGGTTTGTTAAATACTTCTTTCAACATCAAGAAATATTTTCCTATTTGTGACAAATAGCGGACTAACATCATAGGTTTAAAAATATTGTCAAAAATAGTGAGAAGTTGTGAGTTACGAGTTGCGAGTTTAAAGTTTTATACTAAAATAACTTCTCCTTCATTTTCTTCCAACGGTAATTTCGGATGAATTTTGCTTGTTCTTTGGTTACTAACAATGGTTTTTTAGCCGATTTTGCTTTCCAAAACCCTTTGATGTAATCTAAAAACAGCAATGGTTTTCTTTTTCGCATAGCCAATTTCAACGAAGCAATTGAGGTGATGAAAAACCCATAACCCAAAGAATAAAAAGCTTCACCTTGTTTGTAACGAGCGGTTTTATTGTAATTGGCTCCGGTTGGTTTGAGGTGTTTTACTTTTAAAGATTCATCGGTAACGACTTTCCAATTATAGAATTTACAAAGTAATTCGTCTACCGTGTCCCAACCCATGGCCGGTTTCAAGCCGCCAATTTGTTGAAATGTAGCTTTTCTATATGCTTTAAAAGCACCGCGAATATGGTCTTTATCGGTTAGGTTTTCCAAAATCCAATCGCCGTTTTTCTCGATATAGGCAAAGCCACCTACCATTCCGATTTTATCATCAGATTGGAAATGGTTGATAATCGTTTCAAAATAATTCGGAGGAAAAATTAAATCAGCATCGGCTTTGACAATCAAATCATAATGGTTGTCCAAAGTTTCTAACCCTTTTTGAAAAGCCTGAATGACTTTACTTCCGGGTAAATGAATGGCGTCGGAAGTTTTGTTGACTAAATGAATAAAAGGATATTTATCACAAAATGATTGGATTATAGTTGCGGTGTTATCAGTTGAACCATCATTAACTACGACTACTTTTTTAGGTAAAACCGTCTGTTCCACTAACGACTGTAAAGTCAATGAAATAAATTTCTCTTCGTTGTAAGTCGGAATAATGATGTAGTAATTCATTGTTATTTCTGTGACTGAAAACTGCGACTGTGACTAATTTCTAACGGCGTAAACCATATAATACCTTGGCGTGAAATATCTCAATAACGGACGGAAACCCAATTTCTTCACAGGATGAGTGAATTTTACACGGTCTACAATTTTCCAGCCGGTTTTTTCCAAAAGCCAGTCTAGTTGCCAATCTTCAAATTCGTGGTAATGCCTGTCCCACATATCGGTTTTACTTCGGTAAGCCGGTGAAAACCACAATCGCAATGGAATTGAAATCAATACTTTATCCGCTTTTACGTTTTCTAAAACCGTATACGGGTTGAGTAAATGCTCGAAAATTTCAAAGGCGGTAAAGACCTGATAGTTTTCTTTTTGCAAAGCCGTTTGGTCATTGTCTATATCTTCGCCTTTGGTATTGATAACCTTGTAGCCATTGTCTTCCATGATTTTGGAAAACGGATTCGGCACCCCTAAATCCAAAATTGTTTCAGAAGTATTGATGTGTTTTTTTAAAAACTGAAGGGTAATGTTAAAGCGTTTACTCGGATAGGTCTTCTCGTACATTGATTAAGTTGCAAAAGTTTATGGTTGCAAAGTTAACAAAGTTAATTACATTCTATAAACAATCGCATTTACATTCATTCCGGCGCCAACTGAAGCAAACAAAATCACATCACCTTTTTGGATAGAATGATTGTCGAGATTGCCTTTGACCAATAAATCATATAGGGTTGGAACCGTAGCTACACTTGAATTCCCCAGTTTGTGAATGCTCATCGGCATAATGCCCTCAGGTGCGGTTTGTCCGAACAACTTGTAGAATCTTTGAATGATGGCTTCATCCATTTTTTCATTGGCTTGGTGAATTAAAACCTTCTTGATTTTACTAATGTCTACGCCGCTGGCTTCCACACATTCTTTCATGGCTTTGGGTACCTGACTCAAAGCAAATTCATATATTTTTCTGCCGTGCATTTTGATGTAGCGCACATCAGGATCGTGGGTTTTATTAAAGGAGTTTCCGAAGAATAAATAGTAAGCTTCATCATAAGTGAAAGTTGCGGAAGCATGGGCTAAAATACCACCTTCATCCTCAGTAGCTTCAATGATTGTAGCACCGGCGCCATCAGAATAAATCATACTGTCTCGGTCGTGCCTGTCGACAACTCTGGATAAAGTTTCGGCGCCAATAACCAAACACTTTTTAGCCATTCCGGCTTTGATAAAGGCTTGAGCTTGGATTACACCTTCTACCCAACCCGGACAGCCGAAAAGCATGTCGTAGCAAACACATTTCGGGTTTTTGATGCGCAAATCAAATTTGACTCTAGTAGCCAAACTGGGTAATAAATCGGTTTGAATAGCGCCTTTTTTTACGTTGCCGAAGTTGTGCGCAAAAATGATGTAATCCAAAGTTTCCGGGTCGATGCCTGAATCTTCAATAGCTTTTTTGGCAGCGATAGTTGCGATGTCAGAAGTTTGCAAATCATCGGATACATAGCGGCGTTCTTCGATGCCGGTGATATCGTAAAATTTTTCAGTAATGACTTCATTCGGCAAAGGGAAAGGTGAGCCGTCATCATTAAGAAAAACGTGTTTGGTAAAATCTTTATTCGTAACTATTTCGGTCGGTATATAACATCCGGAACCGGTTATTTTTATGTTCATTGCTTTACTATTTCATTACGAAATTATTAATAAATTTATTCAACCGTTATTGTTTTTATAATTTTTTAAAATAATTACGAAAAGTTTATCAAAAGAGAGTTAAAATTATAAATACGATAATTAATTGTCTTTTTGTTGCGCGATTTTAATCTGCATAATCGTAGCAATACTCAGCGCTTGGGTTTTGATTTGCTCGGCTTTTTCACCCTTGAAATTTTCGTCGACTGTAGCATAAAAATGATTTAACCAAATTTTAAATAGCTCAGGCGATAAGTATTCTTTGGCATTGACCTCCAAATGAATTTGAGTCAGATTGTTAGTGTAACCGCCGGTTCCCAATATCGCTTGTGACCAAAAAGTAACCAGTATAGGTAAATGTTCTTCGAGTTTTATTTTGACAACATCGGTGAAAATATAATTGATGGCGTCATCCGATAAAAGTTTTTTGTAGAACTCGTCAACTAATAAGTAGAGGTCGTCTTGATTTTGAATGTCGTTCATCATTTTTTCATTTGGCACAAAAATAAAACTTCACTAGTTTAAATTTCCTGATTAAAATCAGCTTTTAAAAGAAAAGGTTCCAAATTTTACAACTTGAAACCTCTTACTTTTTACTTCGTATTTCGTACTTCTAACTTCGTACTTAGAATTACATATAAGCCTCAATCGGTGCACAAGAACAAACTAAATTTCGGTCACCATAAGCATCATCTACACGACGAACGCTTGGCCAGAATTTGTTTTCATGAATATACTCCAAAGGATAAGCCGCTTGCTCACGCGTGTATGGGTAAACCCAATTGTCTGTAGTAAGCATTGCTAAAGTATGTGGCGCATTTTTCAATACGTTATTAGTATCATCAGATGAAGCAGCGTCAATTTCTTTACGAATAGCAATCATGGCGTCACAAAAACGATCTAACTCGGCTAAATCTTCTGACTCAGTTGGTTCAATCATTAACGTTCCGGCAACCGGGAAAGAAACCGTTGGCGCGTGGAAACCGTAATCCATCAAACGTTTGGCAATATCCGTTACTTCAATACCGTTTTGTTTGAAAGCACGACAATCTAAAATCATTTCGTGTGCCGCGCGTCCCATTTCTCCTGAATATAAAACAGGATAATGTTCTTCTAAACGGACTTTCATATAATTGGCATTCAAAATCGCGTGTTCTGTAGAACTTTTCAAACCTTCAGCACCTAACATCGTGATGTAACCATAAGAAATCAAGCACACTAAAGCCGAACCGTAAGGTGCTGCAGAAATAGCTGTAATCGCTTGGTCTCCGCCGACTTTGATGATTGGGTTAGTTGGTAAGAAAGGCACCAGTTTTTCGTTGACGCAAATTGGACCAACACCTGGTCCACCACCACCGTGAGGAATCGCGAATGTTTTGTGTAAGTTCAAGTGACAAACGTCAGCGCCAATGGTTGCCGGATTGGTCAAACCAACTTGCGCATTCATATTGGCACCATCCATGTAAACTAAACCACCATTGTCGTGGATGATTTGGGTAATTTCACAAATAGCGCTTTCAAAAACACCATGCGTAGAAGGATAAGTTACCATCAGTGCAGAAAGATTATCTTTATGCTCAATCGCTCTTGCTCTTAAATCTTCAACATCGATGTTCCCGTTTTCCATGGTTTTGGTTACGATAATTTGCATACCAGCCATCGCTGCCGAAGCCGGATTGGTTCCGTGAGCTGAGGATGGAATCAAACACACATTTCTGTGGTTGTCGCCACGAGATTGGTGGTAAGCACGAATCGCCATCAAACCGGCGTATTCGCCTTGCGCACCGGAGTTTGGTTGCAAAGTCGTTCCGGCAAAACCGGTTACTACGTTTAATTGTTGCTCTAATTTTTTTAGCATCGTGATATAACCTTCTGCTTGTTCGATAGGTGCAAATGGGTGAATGCTGTTCCAATTAGCCATAGACAGAGGCAACATTTCAGCCGCTGCATTGAGCTTCATCGTACAAGAACCTAACGAAATCATCGAGTGGTTTAACGACAAATCTTTGCGCTCTAATTTTTTGATATAACGCATCAACTGAGATTCAGAATGATGGTTGTTGAACACTTCATGTTTTAGGAACGTTGACGTTCTTTCTAAGGAAGTTGGGAAATTATTGTTGGTATTCAAAGCCGAAACCTTGAACGCTTCTTTACCTGTTGCTTCTGCAAAAATCGCAATGATTTGGTTCAAGTCGTTCAACGAGGTCGTTTCGTTTATCGAAATAGAAATCGTTTCACTATCGGCGTAGAAGAAATTCACTTCGCTTTTCTCAGCAATCGCTTTTACTTTAGCCGAATCCGCTTTTACAGAAATGGTATCAAAGAAAGCGGTATTGGTTTGGTAAACGCCTAATTGATTCAAAGCATCCGCTAAAGTTACTGCCGAAGCGTGTACTTTATTGGCTATGTATTTCAAACCTTTTGGTCCGTGATACACGGCGTACATTCCGGCCATAACGGCTAGTAAAACTTGTGCCGTACAGATATTTGAAGTCGCTTTTTCACGTTTGATGTGTTGTTCACGAGTTCCCAAAGCCATACGCAAAGCACGTCTTCCGTTAGCATCGATAGAAACTCCGATGATTCTTCCCGGCATGGAGCGTTTGTATTCTTCTTTGGTTGCAAAGTAAGCTGCGTGCGGTCCGCCGTAACCCATTGGGATACCAAAACGTTGAGTCGTTCCTACTACAACGGCAGCGCCCATTTCTCCGGGAGAAGTCAATTTAGTTAAAGATAAAATATCGGCAGCTACGGCTACTTTAATTTCGTTTTCTTGGGCTTTAGCGATAAAAGCGCTGTAATCATTTACCTGACCGTATTTGCCCGGATATTGTAAAATCGCTCCGAAGAAATCAGTTGAGAAATCAAAAGTTTCGTGGTTTCCAACGACTAATTCCACTCCGATTGGGGTAGAACGCGTTTGTAAAACCGATAACGTTTGGGGTAATATTTCTTCAGAAACGAAGAATTTATGGGTGTTATTTTTCTTTTGGTCACGAGAACGAACGTCAAACAATAATGCCATTGCTTCTGCTGCAGCGGTTCCTTCATCTAACAAAGAAGCATTGGCGATTTCCATTCCGGTTAATTCAATCACCATGGTTTGGAAATTCAAAATCGCTTCTAAACGACCTTGGGCAATTTCTGCTTGGTAAGGTGTGTAGGCTGTGTACCAACCCGGATTTTCAAAAATATTTCTCTGAATTACCGGTGGCACAATGGCCGGGTGATATCCCAAACCGATGTAGGATTTGAATACTTTATTTTTTTTGCCCAATTCCTGAATGTGCGTTAAATACTCATATTCTGTCATTGCAGGGGCTAATTGTAAATCGTTTTTCAAACGAATGTCATCCGGTATGGTTTCGTAAATTAATTGGTCAAAAGATTCGACTCCGATAGCTTTGAACATGTGGTTTAGGTCGCTCTCACGTGGACCTATGTGGCGTAATGCAAATGCGTCTGTTCTCATTAAATTGTAAAGTTCTAAGTGTGTATAGTTGTGCGTGTTTTGTTAGAAAACGCGATTGTTTTTTAACGCCAACAAAAGTAATTATTAATGTTCTAATTTTGTGCTAAACAAAGTCTAATATTTTGACAATTTTTCAACCGAAAAGGCTTCTTATTAACACTTTGCTTACTTTTAGCCTATGCTATTTTTAAAACGCCTTCTCGACTTTTACATCAACAGCAGTATTCACGTGGCTTTGTCGGTTTATGCTTTGGTGCGAATGACGGGTTTTTTGTTTCAAATTACTATTATTGAAGCTTGTGCTTCGTTTGCTTTTTTTGGAACGATTGTCGGGTATAATTTTGTGAAGTATGATGCTTTGGCGCGAACGCAAAAATTGCAGATGCGAACGCAGTTAAAAGCAATTGCTTTGCTGAGTTTTCTTTCACTTTTAATGGCTGTGTATTGTTTTCTTTGGCTTGAACGAATTACGCAACTTATCGCTTTGTTGTTTTTTGGCATTACATTGTTGTACACGTTGCCGTTCTTTCCCAATAAAAAAAATGCCCGAAATTGGGCCGGTGTGAAGATTTACATCGTGGCTTTGTGTTGGGTTGGCGTGACTTTGTTTTTGCCGATTATTAATGCTGAAGTTCCATTGACCACATATGTTTTTTTGGTAGCTATTCAGCGTTTTATTTTGATTTTTGTTCTGATATTAATTTTTGAAATCATCGATTTGAAGCAAGACGATCCGCATTTGAAAACGGTGCCGCAACAGATAGGTGTTGAGCGAACTAAAAAGCTAGGTTCGATGCTTATGCTGGTGTTTGTCGGATTAGAGTTTTTGTATGCCGATTTCAATTATACAACCCTGATTTTAAAAACCGGAATTGCTATAACGGTGTTACTTTTTCTGTTGTTTGCCAATGAAAAAAAAACAAAGTATTATTCTTCTTTTTGGGCAGAAAGTATTCCTGTTTTGTGGTGGGTTTTGCTTCTTTTATTTCAATAAAAAAACCGAAGCCTAAACTCCGGTTTAATGTTTTAAAATGATATTTTAAGTTTAGGCAATCGCATTTTGTGGGGTTTGATTTTCTCTGGCTTTTCTTTTTCCTCTGAAGAAGAAGTATAAATTCAAGAACAACATCAAACCGAGATAAATGGTAAAACCGCCAATTTTGTAGCTCAGTTTTTCGATTAGCAACTGATAACTGTCATTGTAAAGATTCATTTCCAAAATCATTAAGGCAAAGCCAAGATTGAGCAAATAAAACCCGGTTTCAAAGAGTTTATTCGTAGCATTCGCAATTTCTTCTCGACCTTTAAAAATGTCTAACATGTATATTTTACTGTTTTTGAAAAGTGTTCTAGAAACATAGTAAGTAAGGAACAATGCGATTGGTAAGTAGATTGCGTAACCGATTAAAATTTTTGTGGTTTCCATGATAATAAGTATTTAAATTAATTTTTGAATGTATTTGGTGAGAACGAAAATGTTGAGGTAATGCATGAATGCAATCGTTCCAATGATGATAGCCGATTTGAAGGCAATGACTTCAATGAGTTGGTCGAATGCGATAATCTTCTCCCATGAAATTAAAGTCATGGCACAATAACCAATGTTCATCAGATAATAACCTAACAACAACACTTGATTGATTTTATGACACAAATCCATGTGGTCTGGAATAAGTTGGGCGACATAAATATTACCGTTTTGGTAGCAAATTCGGCCTACTTTGACGATGATGAAAATCGTTATCAGCAAGTAAATGGCGTAGCCAAGGATGTTGAGATTCATGACTTTGCTTTTTTATAAATTATAAAAGTTAGATAAAAGGTTAACAAAGGTGGAATGCCAAACAGAGTGAAGGTTAAGATGTTATTGTATCCAATTTGGGCATTAATGAACCAAAGCGTGAAAAAAGTTACAACCGCACCAATATAAAATTGAAGTTTTCTGTCGTTAGGTTCATCATTCAACATACATAAACCTAAAATAACCTGTATGAATCCGGTAATCATTGTCGAAAGGAGTGAATAAAATAATGCTCCATCCTCAAAAATGGGGTACGTAATCAGTATGAATAATGGAAGTCCAACCGCAAAAGCATTGAAATATTGAATATTTTTCATAATTATTTATTATTTTAAACTTTCAGAAAAAAATGAAAGTTTTGATTAAAAAAAAGGGTTTTTATTTCGGTTCTATCTATTTCATAAACTTTAGTAAAATCTGCGCCAACCAGTTGTCTTTGTACTCCGTCATTTTGTCTAAAACATTGTCGGCTTTCAATACGAAATCATACAATTTGGTCGTTTGTTCTACAAAATGTCTTTCTTCGGCGGTTCCATCGGCTTCAATAGAAGAGACTTCTTTTAACACTTTCAAAGCCGGTTTGATTTCGCGTTTGCTGCGTTCTTTGGAGATTTTTACGGCCAATTCGTCTAAGTCTTTTTCGGCTGTAAAATATTCTCTTCGTTCGCCGGTTTTGTACTCTTTATATACGATTCCCCAATCCATCAACGCTCTCAAGTTCATACTCGCATTCCCACGGGAAATCTGCAATTCTTCCATAATGTCTTCCATCGAAACGGCTTCGTTTGACACCATCAACAAGGCGTGTATTTGCGCCATGGTTTTGTTGATTCCCCATTGTGAACCTAACGCGCCCCAGGTTTGAACGAACTTATTTTTGGCTTCTCTGAATTCCATACCTCAAAGGTAAATAAAAGTTTTTAAACTTTCAATAAAAAATGAAACTTATTTTTAAATTTTTGGGCGTTCCTTTTCAGGTCGGGCTTTCCGTTCTATCTTTTTTGTACTTCATTTGAAAATGAAATACAAAAAAGGATGCCACTTCAATCCCTAACGCAAACTCCTGTGCATAAAAAAACCGTAGTGAAAGCTACGGTTTCTAATTATCTAACAATCTAAGTAGTCTAACAAGTCTAACAATCTAAATCAATCCAGCGCGTTTCAACAAAGCTTCCGGTTTAGGTTCTTGGCCACGGAAACGTTTGTACAATTCCATCGGCAATTCGGTGCCACCTTTAGAAAGTACGTTGTCTTTGAATTTGGTAGCAACTTCGGTATTGAAAATGCCATTCTCTTGAAAATACGCAAAAGCATCGGCATCCAAAACTTCTGCCCATTTATAACTATAATACCCCGAAGAATAACCACCTTGAAAAATATGTGAGAACGAAACGCTCATGCAATTTTCAGCTACATCAGGATACAAAGTTGTGTTGTCCATCGCAGCTTTTTCAAAGGCTTTTACATTCTTAATAACTTGAGGTTTCCCATGATAAGCCATGTCCAAAAGCCCGAAACTCAATTGGCGTAACGTAGCCATGCCTTCTAAGAAACTGGCGCTTTCCTTAATTTTATCGACATATTGTTGCGGAATGATTTCTCCCGTTTCATAATGTTTGGCAAACAAAGCCAACGCTTCAGGTTCGTAACACCAGTTTTCCATCACTTGGCTCGGCAATTCCACAAAATCCCAATACACAGAAGTGCCCGATAAACTTGGATAAGTCGTATTGGCTAACATGCCGTGTAAAGCGTGCCCAAATTCATGGAATAAAGTCGTTACCTCATTAAAGGTTAGGAGTGAAGGTTTGGTTTCTGTTGGCGGTGTAAAATTACACACGATAGAAACATGCGGTCTTTCGTTTACGCCATTCCTAATATATTGTGGTTTGAACGACGTCATCCAAGCGCCGTTGCGTTTGCCTTTTCTCGGGAAAAAGTCGGAGTAGAAGACCGCTACCAATTTTCCTTCGAAATCCAATACTTCAAAAGTTTGTACATCGTCATGGTATTTATCAATATCAAATACTTCTTTAAATGTGATGCCGAATAATTTTTCAGCCACGGTGAATGCACCATTCAAAACGTTTTCGAGTTTGAAATACGGTTTTAAAATCTCGTCATCCAAACTGAACAGTTTTTGTTTCAATTTTTCAGAATAATACGCGCCATCCCATTTTTCAAGGCTTTCTAATCCGTCTAATTCTTTGGCGAATGCGGTTAGTTCGGCGAATTCTTTTTGCGCAGCTGGTTTGGCTTTTTCCAATAAATCATTCAAAAACGATTGTACTTTCTCCGGATTTTGCGCCATGCGTTCTTCTAAAACGAAATGCGAATGCGAGTTGTAACCCAATAATTGCGCTCTTTCGTGACGTAATTTCACGATGGTTTTTACATTTTCCTGATTGTCGTATTCGTTTTCCTGAAACGCTTTTTTGCCTGCGGCAATCGCCATTTTTTTTCGCAATTCACGGTTGTCGACATAAGTCACAAATGGTAAATAACTTGGGAAGTCCAGAGTAAAAATCCAGCCTTCTAATTCTTTTGATTTGGCTAACGAACGCGCCATTTCTTTGGCACCATCGGGCAAGCCTTTTAAATCGGTTTCGTTAGTGATGTGCAATTGGTAGTTGTTGGTTTCTGCCAAAACATTTTCGCCAAAAGTCAATTTGAATTTGGCCAAATCGGCGTCAATTTCGCGTAAGCGTGTTTTTTTATCTTCGGAAAGCAGCGCTCCGTTTCGGGCAAAACTTTTGTATTTTTTGTCTAATAAAGTCGCTTGTTCCGGAGTTAAAGACAAGTTGTCTTTTTGATCGTGAACCGCTTTTACTCTTTTGAATAAATCTTCGTTTAACGCAATATCATTTCCAAACGCAGTCAATAAAGGCGAAACTTCTTGGGCGATTTTCTGCATTTCGTCACAAGTTTCAGCTGAATTCAAGTTGAAGAAAATGGAAGACAATCTGTCTAATTCTTGTCCCGAAAAATCCAACGCATCGATGGTGTTTTCAAAAGTTGGCGCTTCCGGATTTTCGGTTATGGCATCAATTTCGGCTCGGGCTTTGGCGATGTTGGCTTCAAAAGCCGGTTGGTAATCTTCGATTTTGATTTGCGAAAATGGTGCGGTATTGTGTTTGGAGGTAAACTTTTCTGTTAAAATTTTCATGTGGTATATTCTAAATGTTTTTAGCCCCGATAGCAGTGGAAATCCTTTTTCGTATTCTCGATACGCGGTTGTCACCGCACTCGAACTGACGAAAAAGATTGGAACGTATAGCGGGAAACAGCTCCTAAAAAAGGAACTATTTTTTCAGTTCATCCGATGATTTGTTCACCGCTTCTTTTAAGCTTTCTTTGTATAAGATGATTTTGTCTAAGACAATTTTGTCGTGGCTTCCGATGATTTGAGCAGCCAAAATTCCGGCGTTTTTGGCACCGTTTAATGCCACTGTGGCTACGGGAACACCGCCCGGCATTTGTAAAATAGACAAGACAGAATCCCAACCGTCAATGGAATTGCTCGACTTTACGGGAACGCCAATTACCGGTAACGGACTCATAGAAGCAACCATTCCGGGTAAGTGAGCTGCACCGCCGGCGCCGGCAATAATCACCGAAATTCCGCGATGGTGAGCATTTTTGCTGAACTCGAATAATTTCTCCGGCGTTCGGTGTGCCGAAACGATATCGACTTCAGTTTGTATATCAAATCCTTGAAGGATGTCGATGGCTTCTTGCATTACGGGTAAATCCGATTTGGAACCCATGATTATGGCTACTTTGCTCATATTTTATTTTGAATTTTGAATTTTAAATTTTAAATGACTCTAATTTTGTTCATTTATAATTTAAAATTCATCATTTATAATAATTTTTAACTGATCACTCTTATACTATTTTTGACTTCTTCTGCAATCTTTCTTGCTTCAGTCATGTTTTCATTGACAATCGTTACATGTCCCATTTTTCTGAACGGACGTGTTTCGCGTTTGCCGTAAATGTGTGGCGTTACACCGTCAATTGCCATGATTTTTTCGATGTTTTCGTAAACCACTTGACCCGAAAAACCTTCTTCGCCGACCAAATTTACCATAATTCCGGCTACTTTGCTAGCGGTGTTTCCTAAAGGCAAATTTAATATCGCTCGCAAATGATTTTCAAACTGGGAAGTGTAACTCGCTTCTATGCTGTAATGTCCTGAATTGTGTGGTCTTGGCGCAACTTCATTGACTAAAATTTCATCGTCAGCCGTTTGGAACATTTCTACGGCTAACAATCCTATATGGCTAAAGGCTTGAGATACTTGTAAAGCTATGTCGCTGGCTTTTTGAGCAACTTTATCATCTATTCGTGCCGGGCAAATGACATATTCTACTTGGTTGGCTTCGGGATGGAATTCCATTTCCACGACCGGATAAGTTTTTACTTCGCCGGAAACCGAACGAGCAACGATTACGGCCAACTCATTTTTAAAAGGAACCATTTGTTCTGCGATGCATTCTACATCAGGTAAGTTGACTAAATCTATTGCCGAGCGAACAATTTTTACACCGTTTCCGTCGTAGCCGAATTGAGCACATTTCCACACAAACGGAAATACTAATTCATCTTTTTCAATAGATTTTTTCAAATCATTGAGGTCCACAAAACGTTGGTGCGGTGAAGTAGGAATATTGTTTTCAACATAAAAATCTTTCTGTTTTCCTTTGTTTTGAATCATTCGCAACGTTTTGGGTGAAGGAAAAACCGGTAAACCTTCGGCTTCTAGTTTATCCAAAGCGTCTAAATTCACATTCTCGATTTCGATAGTTAACAAATTGACCATTTTACCAAATTGGTAAACAGTATCGAAATCCATCAAACTGCCGATAAAGAATTGCGTAGCGCCAAATTGCGATGGTGCTTCTTTGCTTGGATCAAGAATATAAGTTTGGATGTCAAATTTTCGGGTTTCGGCCAAAATCATTTTGCCTAATTGTCCGCCGCCGAGTATGCCGAGTTTAAAATCGGAAGAAAAGTAGTTCATTGTTGTAGTTGTGTTTGCGCAAAGATAAGTAATCCTTAAAACTATCGCAATCGTTTTAAAAGGTCTTTCACCGCAAAGCGATAACCGGGCGTTTGGTTTTCAAATTCCCGCGAAAGAATGAGTTTTAATTCCTCGTTAATCCAAGGGTGTTTTTTGCCGAAATGGTATAAAGCCCGCATGCTGTATGCGGCATTGGCGGCTTTGTCGGTTTGAATGAGCCAATCGAGACAGGCTTCGATTATTTTTTCTTGTTGGGTTTCGGTTAGGGTTATTTTTTTGCTTTTGGACAAGAACAGACAAATTTTAGACAAAGAACGAATCGCAGAAGGCGAAGTGTAACGTGTTAATGCAAGGCAAAAAGCTTCTTGAAACGGAATTATAAGTTCCAACCGTTCTTCGAAAATTAACTCCAAAATCCAACACGCTTTGTGGTGGTTTTTATCTTTAGTATTGAAACTGATTTCAAGTAAATCTTTCAGAAATTCCGGGTGTTGAAAGATGAAATCCTTGTTGTCGTCTCTGCTTTTTCGAAGCGCCGTACTGTTGGCTATGGTTTTATAGTATTCCGGATTCATTTGGTAAATATACCAATTTTGCAAAAAAGTTAAAATACTTGCTACTTGATACTTAATACTTGCGTAAATTTGCACCTTATTTAAATTCAAACCAAAATGATACACCTTCACGATAAAACTTTCGAGCCGTTTATTTCTTCTGATGAAATTGATTTTGCGATTGCGAATATGGCCAAACAAATGGATGACGATTTTTTTGATGATGTCCCGGTTTTTGTAGGTGTTTTGAATGGTTCGTTTATGGTTTTGAGTGACTTAATGAAGAAATACCGTGGCATGTGTGAGGTGAATTTTGTAAAAATGGCTTCATATGAAGGAACACAAACCACTGGTGATGTAAAGCAATTAATTGGTTTGAACCAAGATTTAGAAGGCAGAACGGTAGTTATCGTTGAAGATATCGTGGATACCGGAAATACAGTGGAAGAATTGAAAGCCATTTTTAAAGAAAAGAAAGTAAAGCACCTGAAAATTGCGACCTTATTTTTCAAACCGGAAGCTTATAAAAAAGATATTAAAATTGATTACGTTGGGATAAGAATTCCGAATAAATTTATCGTTGGTTATGGTTTAGACTACGATGGTTTGGGTAGAAATTTACCGGACGTTTATCAACTCGCACAATAAATTAAAATTTATAACTTATAACTACTAAAATGATTAACATCGTTCTTTTCGGAAAACCAGGTGCAGGAAAAGGCACACAAGCTGAATTTTTAAAAGGAAAATACAATTTGACACATCTTTCTACAGGAGATATTTTCAGATTTAATATTAAAAATGACACCGAATTAGGCCAATTAGCCAAAACCTTTATGGACAAAGGCGATTTGGTTCCCGATGAAGTGACCATTCAAATGTTGCAAAGCGAAGTGGATAAAAACCCACACTCAGCCGGTTTTTTATTTGACGGTTTTCCGAGAACTATTGCACAAGCAGAAGCGCTGGATAAATTTTTAGAATCCAAAGAGCAAAACATAACGGCTACCGTAGCTTTAGAAGCCGATGATGAGATTTTAGTACAGCGATTATTGGAAAGAGGAAAAACTTCAGGCCGACCGGATGATCAGGATGAGGAAAAAATCCGCAACCGATACCAAGAATACAATGAAAAAACCGCACCTTTGATGCAGTATTACAATGCTCAAGGCAAATTTTACGCTGTGAACGGAATAGGCTCTATCGAAGAAGTAACGGAACGTTTAAGCAAAGTAATAGACAATTTATAATTGAAATTTTTGGTTAGAAGGTTATACTCATAACTCATAACTTATAACTGATAACACAAAATGGAGATACTCATCATTCTTTTTTTAATCCTGTTAAATGGTGTTTTTTCGATGTCGGAAATCGCTTTGATTTCAGCCCGTAAAAACCGCTTGGAAACCGCAGCTAAAAAAGGAAATACGAATGCTAAAGTCGCTTTAGACTTGGCGAATTCACCCAATAAATTTTTATCAACAGTACAAATCGGAATTACCTTAATTGGGATTTTAACCGGTATTTATTCAGGCGATAAAATCACTTCAGATGTAAAACTTTTTGTAGAAACTTTTGAAACTCTAAAGCCATATTCACATTCGCTTTCCGTTGGAATTGTGGTAGTGATTTTGACTTTTTTCTCATTGGTTTTAGGCGAATTGTTACCTAAAAGAATTGGATTGAATTATCCGGAAGCGATTGCCAAAGGCGTAGCTGTTCCGATGAAAATGGTTTCGATAGTGACCATGCCTTTTATTTGGCTATTGACGGTTTCGACGGATTTTATTCTAGACATATTAAAAATTAAACCCACAGCCGACGGCAAAGTAACTGAGGAAGAAATCAAGGCCATCATCAAAGAAGGAACAGAAGGTGGAGAAGTTCAAGAAATTGAGCAAGATATAGTGGAGCGTGTTTTTCACATTGGAGATAGAAAAGTGAATTCTTTAATGACGCATAGAAAGTCGATTGTTTATTTGTCTTATGACGATACCATTGAAGAATTAAAAGCCAAAGTGTTAGACGAATTGCATTCGGTATATCCGGTGTGTCACGAGAATTTAGATGACGTAGTAGGTATTGTTTTACTCAAAGATTTATTCGCCGGTTTTGAAAAAGGCCCCTTCGATTTAAAGGCCATTACCAAAGATCCGGTATATTTAATTGAACACACTTCAGCCTATAAAGCGTTGGAGAATTTTAAAAAATCAAAAGTGCATTATGCCTTAGTAACCGATGAATATGGCGTTTTTCAAGGGATTATTACTTTGAATGATATCTTAGAAGCTTTGGTTGGTGATGCGGCCGATTTTTATGAAGACGAATTCAAATTAATCGCTCGTGAAGACGGAACTTGGTTGGTAGACGGTCATTACTCGTTACACGATTTCTTGACGTATTTCGATATGGATGACTTGATTAACGATTATGATGTAACGACTTTGAGTGGTTTAATCATGACCGAATTAGGCAATATTCCAAAGACAGGTGAAAAACTGATTTGGAACAAATTTGTATTAGAAGTCATCGATATGGACGGTGTGAAGATTGATAAAGTGCTTGTGAAAGCGATAAAAGAATAGTTGATTTGATATTAAGAGGAGAATGTCCGGTGGGCATTCGGTTTTATAGCCATTGGTTTTAATGGAAATAATAAAAGAAAAGAAAAAATGACTGAAGGTAACTTTGTAGACTACGTAAAAATTTATGTTTCTTCCGGAAAAGGAGGAAAGGGTTCTTCGCATCTACACCGAGAGAAATTTATTGAAAAAGGCGGACCCGATGGTGGAGATGGTGGTCGCGGCGGACATATTATATTGAAAGGAAATAAAAGTCTATGGACTTTGTTTCACCTAAAATTTGCGCGTCATGTCAAAGCCGGACATGGTGGTGATGGAGGAAGTTCACGCAGTACCGGTCATGATGGGGAAGATAAAATAATCGAAGTGCCTTTGGGAACCGTAGTTCGCGATAAAGAAACCGATGAGATTTTATTTGAAATTACTGAACACGGCGAAGAAAGAATTTTGATTAAAGGCGGAAAAGGTGGTTTAGGCAACTGGCATTTTAGAAGTTCAACGAATCAAACACCAAGGTATGCTCAACCGGGAATGCCGGCTGAAGAATTGGATGTGATTTTGGAGTTGAAAGTCTTAGCTGATGTGGGTTTAGTAGGTTTTCCCAATGCCGGAAAATCGACATTATTGTCAGTGCTGACTTCAGCCAAGCCAAAAATTGCTGATTATCCTTTTACGACTTTGAAGCCCAATTTAGGAATCGTTGCTTACCGAGAATTCAAGTCTTTTGTAATGGCTGATATTCCCGGAATTATTGAAGGTGCAGCCGAAGGAAAAGGCTTAGGACATTACTTTTTAAGACATATTGAAAGAAACTCAACCTTGCTATTTTTGGTGCCCGCGGATGCCGATGATATCAAAAAGGAATACGAGATTTTATTAGACGAATTACGTCGTTACAACCCTGAAATGCTAGACAAAGACCGTTTAATTGTCGTTTCTAAAAGCGATATGTTAGACGACGAATTAAAAGCGGAAATGCGCAAACAATTAGACAAAGACTTCAAAGGAATCCCGTACATGTTTATTTCCTCGGTAGCCAATCAAGGATTAACAGAGTTAAAAGACAAGTTGTGGGAAATGTTGAATGTTGATGCTGATGAACCCGAGAATAGTCATGGGATTTAAAGTTAAAATTGATATTTATAAAGCTATCCATACAGATAGCTTTTTTTATTTCTAAAAATTAAGTTAAAATTCACTAAAACGTTATAGTTTTCTTTGAAGTTTTTATCCTTAATTAACAAAAAAAAGTATCTTCGCAAACGTTTTTAGACTATTTGATTTAACAACAATTTTGTCAGATAGATTTCTAACATTCAAACTATTAACTTTTATAACATAACAATGAAGAAAATTATTTTATCCTTGATTGCTGCCATTATGCTTGTTCCAACGAGTGTTAAAGCTGACGAAGGAATGTGGTTTTTGATGTTTATCGAAAGATTGAACCACAGAGACATGCAAAAAATGGGCTTGCAATTGACAGCCGAAGAAATTTACAGTATCAACAATCACAGTCTGAAAGATGCAATCGTACAATTCAACGGTGGTTGTACTGCAGAAATCATTTCTAAAGACGGTTTGGTCTTAACCAATCACCACTGTGGTTATGATGCCATTGCGGAATTATCTACTGCTGAGAAAAACTTGTTGAAAGACGGTTTTTGGGCAGAAAGTAGAAAAGCGGAAATTAAACCGGCAAGTTTGTTTGTTCGTTTCTTCGTAAGAATGGATGACTGTACCAAGCGTATTTTGGCAGTTGTAACTCCGGGAATGAGCGAAGCTGACAGAGAGAAAGCCATTAATGCTGAAATCGCTAAAATTGAAAAAGAAAACAATGCCGGTGGAAAATACACGGTTTCTGTTCGACCTTTTTTCCAAGGTAATGAATATTACTATTTTGTTTACCAAGATTATAAAGACGTTCGTTTAGTAGGAACACCACCTGAAAGTTTAGGAAAATTTGGTGGTGATACTGATAATTGGGAATGGCCACGTCATACTGCCGATTTCTCTATGTTTAGAGTTTATGCTGATAAAGACGGAAATCCGGCTGACTATTCAGAAAATAATGTACCGTTACAACCAAAACATTATTTACCAGTGAATATCAGCGGTGTAAAAGAAAATGATTTTGCTATGATTTTAGGTTATCCTGGTAGAACAAACCGATGGATGCCGGCTAGCGGAATTGAGCAAAATGTAAAATTTGCTTATCCTGCTTGGGTTGAAGGTGCCAAAACCGGAATGGACAACATGAAAAAATACATGGACCAAAGTGATGCTTTGAACTTGGTTTATGCTTCAAAATATGCTTCAACAGCCAACTACTGGAAAAACCGTCAAGGGATGATTGATGCTTTGACTAAATTTGGTACCGCCAAAACGAAAGCAGCTCAAGAGGCAAAGTTTGATAAATGGGCTAACAAACCAGCGAATAAAGCTAAGTATGGAAACGTTGTATCAAATATTAATAAGTTTTATGCATTGACCAACGAAAAGTCAAGACACGATAATTATTTAACCCAATTGTTTAGAACAACTTCTTTCGGAACAATAGGAAGAACTTTAGGAAGACAATTAGATACTTATGTCAAAGCGGATGCCGCCAAACGCGCTCAAATGGCACCTGCTCTTGAGGAAATGGCAACGGAAATGTATAAAGAATTGCACATACCGGCAGAAAGAGATTTATTAGCAGCACAATTGAAAGTATATGCTACCAAATCAACAGGATATGCCATTGCACCTTCTGTTAAAAAGATTGGTGACGAAAACAATAATGACTTTACTAAATATGTAAATGCAGCTTTCGACATGAGTATTTTTACCTCTTTGGACAGAATCAAAGCTTTCTTGGTTATTCCAAGTCAAGGTGCTTTAGAAAACGATCCGTTGTATGTGCTTTCTAATGATATGATTACTCATTTCAACTCAAAATCAGACGAAATTACTAAAGCACAAAATGATTACAGTGCTTCATTCCGTTTGTTGGTAGAAGGTTTGAGAGAATCAAAAATTGGTTCCATCAAATATCCGGATGCCAACTCCACCTTGCGTTTGACTTATGGAAAAGTACGTTCGTTACCTGCTGACAAACGAAATGATGCTAAAATCAACAACTACACTACGCTTGATGGTCAAGTTAAGAAATACAAAAAAGGGGATCAAGAATTTGATCTACCGGTTAAAGTATTGGAAATGAACAAAGCTAAAAACTACGGTAGGTTTGCTGATAAAGACGGAAGTCTTCACGTGAATTTCCTGACAGATAATGATATCACCGGAGGAAATTCAGGTTCGCCAGTATTGAACGGTAAAGGTGAGTTAATCGGTTTGGCATTCGATGGAAACATTGAAGCAATGGCCGGTGATGTTATCTTTGATAGTAAATTACAAAGAACTATTAATGTTGATATTCGTTACGTTTTATGGGTAATTGAGAATTTCTCAGGTGCTAAGCATATCGTAGACGAAATGACTTTGGTAAAATAATTCCATCTTAGTTTATAAAAAAAAACGTCCCGAGTAATTGGGACGTTTTTTTTATGGAGTTAAATAAGTGTTTTTAATGAATCAATTTCTTTTTAACTACCACATCATTTTCGAGTGTTATTTCAGCTATATAAATTCCGTTAGGATAGCTGAAATTATCTGAAAGTTGTTTCGAAGCATTCGCCAAATTGTATTGGTTGATCAACTTACCTGAGACATCATAGATTTTTATCGTTTGGATAAATTCATTCGATTTCACTTTAATAGTGTTGTTGGAAATCGTTGCAAAAGTATTGCTGTTATCCGGATGGTTCACCTCTAAGGCATTGGTAACATAAACTATTTCGAATCGATTTTCAAAAGTTCCTGCTATAGCATTAAAGGTGTAAGGGCTTTGCTTAATATTGTGGTCAATAGAAAGAAGATTGTCTCTTAAATAAATGGTTTGGTCGCCCAGGAATAAGCCGTCTAATTCATCTACAGCTATCGAATAAATTCCCGGATTAGTTACCTTATATCCCAAAGGCACTACATCATTTTCATTAAATGGCAGGCCTCTTCCTTGAATAGCTAATTTCTTATCGTTCAATATAGAATACAAGTTTACTTCATTATTTGTAAAGCAAACTCCGTCATAATAGGTGTCAAGGCCATTGGTGGCTTCTGCTTTGTAGTTGACCATCATTTGTCGGAATGTTGTATCACTGTAGATATTTAGCCAAATTCTATTATTTCCTGAGTTGGTTTCTGAATCTGTTATAGTGTTGTTTAATCCTCTAAAAAATTGGTTGTTATTATTCGTTAAACGCATGTTATTATTAAAGGTAATATTGCCATCGCCATAAAGTTGAGCAAAGAAACCTTGACCAGCCGCAATTTTCCCGGTTGGTTTCAAACTTACATTTGAAGGGTCTGTTGATGGAGCGGTTCCAACACCACCGGAAAGGTTCCAACTGCCGTAATCCAAAACATTGTAGGGTCCAAAACCGTTGTATAGTGTTACCGATGTCCAAAAGAATAAAGTTCCTCCTAACTCTGAGTTGTTTTCAGGAAGGCTTGTTGGCGATATACCATATTTTAAAAACTTCTCACCATCAAGGGCACTAGGATAAGGGTTTGAAAGCAAGACTGTATTGCCCGGAACAGTTGAACTACCGTCAAAACTATCCACCGGAACAGTAATTACGCCATTTCCGGGAGTGCCTTCAAAAACAAAATCTATGGTTCCGGTTCCTGAACTAAATGGGGCTATATTACTAACGCGAGTTATAAAACCTTGACCCGGTGAAACACTGGACAAACTCATCCAAGCACCATCTGAAGTGCCGGATTGCCATCTGTATTTTAAATCAAATTGACTTGGAATTTGGCCAAAAATATTTTCTGCTACCGGTGTACCCCAATAAACATAACCCCAACGTGTCATTGGCCTTGTTGTTCGTGTCATTTTTATAAATCCATTATTGATGGCAGCATCATTAATTTGAATTAAACTAGCACTATTTTTAAGGTCAAATAGTCCTCCGGATTTCACTATTACTTCATCGGTTATAGTGATATTATTGTTGGTATTAACGGTTAAAATTCCGCCGCTTTTTACATTGATATTTTTGCCAAAAGCATCGTAATTTGTTCCGGAAATGATGGGGTTGAAGGTAGTATCAGGGATGATAATACAACTGTTGGCGTCGGGAACTCCGTTTGGTTTCCAATTGGCTGCATTTTCCCATTGGGTTTCTGAGCCAACTTCACCGCCTTGCCACACTTTAGATTTGTTGGTTACAGTGATGACTTGTGAGGTAATGCAACCATTGTCTAAAACGGCATTAGCCGTAAAACTAAAACTAGAAAGTTCTAATTGCGCTAAGGTTGGCTTTACATAAATAACGGGTGCAGTTGTTAAAGGATCATAGGCAATGGTACATGCAGCATCTGTAAATGCAGGAATTGTTGTTGTCCAATTTAGGTTTACATTAGGTCTGTTACCAAATAATTGAATGTCATCTACTGCAATACCATCACACCAATTGTTGTTGTAATATCTTACTCTTACTTTTAATTGACTTACTCCAACATAAGAAGATAAATCATATGTTAAAGTTTCAAATTTTGTTCCGATGCCCACATCTTCAGTAAAGCGTTTTATTTCTATCCAACTCGCACCATTGTTTGTAGAAACATCAATAGTTACATATTCATCAGCTAAAAATGCTCCATCGACAAAATATCTGGAGTAAAATAGTCTAAGACTTAATGTTAAACTGGTAAAGTTTATCGTGCTTACAGTTGCTGAAGCAATTTGATTTTGTACATAAGGGATAGCATTGGCAAAATCTGAAGTAGCCATTGCAAATCCGTTACCGTTTATGCCGGAGGAAACTGCAGGATACCAGGTGTTTACTCCTGAAATGGCTACGGGAATATAAGTGCTGGTTCTATTTTGCCATTGGGTATCAAGATTTCGAACACTTGAAGTAATGTTTGTGTTGGTAAATGTGCCTAATCCTGAGTCAAATGTTTCATCAATTAGATGGACTTCTTCTACATCACCGGAAGCTGATAATTCAACTCCAACATCTTCACCACAAGAAGTTGGATTAGCCGGTAAAAAAGTAACCGTTGGTATAGGACTAATAGTTGCTGTTACTGCTGTTCTTGTTAGCGATTCACAACCATTGTATGCTGTAACATAGTAAGTTGTTGTGGTGGATATTGATGGAGTAGTCCAAGTTCCTGTTGGTGTAGTGGCAACAAGTGTTGATCCGGTTGGAGTGGAATACCATCTAAATTCAGTTACAGCTGGAACCACTATTGAACTGGTGGCTTCTAGATTAACAGTGCCCGGACCGCAAGATTTTCCATCGGTGATAGTATTTATGGCAGCATTGCAACTAGCTACTACAGTAAATAAATAATCTTCAGTTTCGCCTCCGTTAACAAGGTTGCCACATGGGGTAAATGTTGTTGATCCTCCGCCTCCATTGAGGTCTACTCGGATACGGATTCTGTAATTTCCTAAAGCTTGACCCGGAGGAATAATAAAACCAAAGGTGGTTGAGCCTGTTGAAATGGTTCCTGAGTTATATACTATTTCTGTTGTATTGTCAAAAGTTCCATCTTTGTTCCAATCAACCCATGCTTTTGTAAATGAAGAAAAGAGTGCTTGGATACTCACATTGACACCTTCACCTTGGGCTTGTCGAGATAAATTGGTCAAAGTGGTAAAATCTTGATAGCCTAAAGGAGCGGATGAAAATGTAGAATAGTTAGAAACATCGTTTAATGTTCCGATAAAACTTACCTCAGTTAAATAATTATCATCCTCTCTGCCGGTAGTTACAGATGGAATACAATAATTAGAGGTTATGGTGGAGATAGATCCATTTAAAGGAGTTGTTGTATTGTATGTCGGTCCACCGGTACAAGCCGAATTATAAGCAAAAACAAAGATGTAATAGGTTGTAGTAGTTGTTAATCCCGAGGCTAAAAAAGTAACATTGGAATCATTGTCAATTACCGTATTTCCGACACCGACAGTTCCTCCGACAGTATAGGATGTTCCATTTACCGGAGTTGGAGTTGTGCCGGTAGTATTGATAACAACCAAATAATTATTAGGAGCCGGACTTGGAGCGGTGAAACTACCATTTATTGTAGTTCCGGTAGAGTTAAGTATTAGTGCCGTAGGTTGTGTAAACGGAGCAATACATACAATGGGGTCAATTATGGTAATAGTATAATCCTCTGTTTCACCGAAAGTTCCTGCCATGGTACAACTTGATGTTGAAGAAACATTTGTTTGTCTGCCATATCTAATTCTCATTCTGGTGGTCCCTAATGTAGCGCCAGCAGGTATTGCAACGGCAATAGTATTGATTGAATTAGCAATTACGCCATTTCCAAAAGTGAAATATTCGGCCGCATCAAAAACTTGGTTTTGGTTAAAATCAATCCATGCAGCCAATCCGTGCTTTTTATTTCCAATTCCGGTACCAACACTTAAATTATAGGTGTTTCCTCGAGTAACAGTTGTTGTTTGCGTCCCCGTTGGAGGGTAATTGGTATAGCCAGCTGAAGAACAAGTTGTATTGTTAACCAAGGTATTCAAAGTTACATTGGCAATATAGTCTCCATTGGTTGTACAGTTTAAGTTTCCGGTAGGAATACAATAATTTGTAGATAATGTAGTAGTGTTTCCGCTCAGCGGAGATGTATTTAGAAATAACGGTCCGCCAATACATGATGAGTTAAAGGAGAAAATAAAGAAATAGTATTGAGTACTAATAGTTAATCCTGTTGCCGTAAACGTAGTATCGCTGTCAATATCGACAACAGTATTTCCTGCTCCGACTGTTCCTCCAATAGTATATGAAGTTCCATTTACGGGAGTTGGAATTGTGCCGGTTGTATTTACAATGATTAAGTAATTATTGGGTGCCGGAGAAGCGGCGGTAAACGTACCTAAAATTGAGGTTCCACCTGGCGTTAAAATCAAATTAGTAGCTTGAACTGAAGGTGTTGTACAAGGTAAAATGTCTTGAACATTAATTTTGTAATCTTGAGCATCCGTCAAAGTGTTTGTGTTACATGGAGCTGCTGCGCCTTCTGCATTAAAAGCCAATTCGACTCTTAGTCTAGACAAATCTACCACAGCGGTTCCCGGAACAGTGAAAGTATTAGAAAGAGTAACACTTTGTGCTGCAGCAACTGTTGATATGGTTGATAGAACTGTTTCTGTGGCAACGTCAAAAACACCGTTTAAATTCCAATCAATCCAAGCAGAGATGTTTTTTTGTGAGGTTGTTTGATTCCAAATAGTAACACTTATCGTATAAGAATTGGATTGGATTAAATTAGTAGAAACACTTGGATAATAGTCGATATAACCATTCCAAGCAGTGTTGTTCTGATTTATAGTATTGAGGGTAACATTGCTAATATATGAGGTTGCCGGAGTGTTTCCTCCAACAGTACAATAAGTCAAACAACTAGAACCAAAAGAAGTTGTAATAATAACATCATCAAATGAACTAGCACAAGAACCATTTGAAATAGTCCATCTTAATGTAGCCGATGTTCCTAGAACTAGTCCGGTTACTGTAGAAGTTGGAGAGCTAGGAGTTGTTATTGATGCCGTACCCGATATTACTGACCAACTTCCCGTTCCAATGCCGGGTGTGTTTCCAGATAGTGTTGTTGAAGTCGAACAGGCACTCAGATTTTGGTCGGTTCCGGCTAAAGCTGTTGAAGGTGCGGTTCCGGTCACAGATGTCAAAGTGTTTGTAACTGTTGTACCGTTTATTAATCCGTTTATAGTGCCATGAGTAACTCCCGTTCTGGAGGTGTTTCTTGTGATATTTCCTGTACTTGCGGTATTTGTGGCTCTTACTTGGATACCACTTATTGTCATAGTATCTCCCTTGTTGGTATTTCCAACAGTGTAAGTTATGGATATGGTGTTGGCAGTAACAGATATAGCTGCAGCAGTAATATTATTGCCGGCAGCATAAGTGACGGTTCCGGTTCCGGCCAAGAATTCAAAGTTTGTTGGAGCAACCAAATCGATAACAACATTAGTTCCGGTAGCAAAATTTCCATTGGCAGTTTCAGTGATTACAATGTTTCCTAAAGAGTTGTAACTTGAGGGATATCCTGAACAAACACTTATGGATAAGTTGGGTTTAGTAATTGTGACTTGTGAAAAAGCGGTATGACTAGCGATTAATATAAGAAGTGAGAAAAGTATTTTTTTTATTTCAAAGTATCTTGTCAAACAAGCATTGTTTAGGGTTTTGTAATTGTTTTTCATAAACTAGTTCATTTTTCATTTAACAATTTAATTTTTATAATCAAATATAAGAAATTAGAGCATTAATTTCTTATTATTAAACAAATATGTTAGTAAATCCTTATGTTTTTAACAATTTTAATTTATTGAAAGTATTTATACTATTAATCTGTTATTTTTTAAATAATTATTTGATTTTGAGTTATTTTGCTGATAATTTGCAAAAAAATAAAAACACTTTATAAGGCACTTTTATTTTTTTGCAAACTTTTTAGTTTATAAATTATTTTTTAATGATTTTTTGACTAAATGTTCTTCCGAAATCAGAAGTTATTTTAACAATATAAGTTCCGCTGGCAATATTAGATATAGGTATTTTTAAATCTTGTTGGTTCCTGTTTTCAATAGAATAGGTTGCTATTTGTTGTCCTAAAAGATTAAATAAGGTCACCGATTTTAAAGTAGTATTTATATCAGTGTTTCTAATATTCAAACTGCTATCGGCATTAGTGAAATAAATAATAGGATTAACTTTTATTGGGTCATTTACACCTAAAGTCTGCCCGGAGAAACGCAATGAAAATCGGTTATCATATTCTCCAATCGGGAGTGAAATAGCAAATTCACTATTTCTGATATTATGATCTAATCCGGTTTCATTATCGTGAATGTAAATATTAGTTGATTCTGAAATATTTTCTAAACCGGCAATTTTTATGGTTGTTAATCCTTCAACAGAAGTTCTAATTCCCAAAGGAATAATTTGATCTGAATTAAAATGAGGAACGGCTTGAATAGTATTTTTTGAATTGCTGATATTCCAATATAAATCATCGGTATTCAAATCAATCATCGGAGCATCATATCCAATATCAAAAGAGTTGGTCGAATTTTCATCAACACCTACTAAGATTTGTCGGTATAATTGATTAGGAGATTCAAACAAGAGTCTGATTTTTTGTCTTTCATCATTAACAGTGTCTACAGCATCAGAGTCATTTTGAGTTCTGAAAAACTGTGAATCTACTGCGGATTCCACTTTAAAAACTCGTTGACTATTTTTGAAAGTAATAGTTCCACCGGTAATAGGTGTACTCAAACCGGGATTGTTAGTAGTTAAATCTGTGGTTGGACCTGTTCCAATAAAGAATCCTTGCGCTACAGGAATGTATCTTTTAGGCGTTTTTGTTCCATTGCTTCCATTGTTAGCAGTCAAAGGATCATTCGATAAAGCAACAACACCACCCATCAAAGTGTATGTGGCATAACCACCAACATACTGTCCTAAAATATGAGTTTGTCCCCCAAAGTGATCCCAAAAATAAAGTGCGCCATTAAAAATATTTGTCGCAGCTCTTCCTGCACCATCTTTAATGTTGTCTTTGATAAATTCGTCAGCATCTAAGGCTGATGGATAAGGGTTTCCAACTAGATAAGACTGATTTAAACTAATATTTAAACCTATAGTACCGTTGTTTGGTTTACCTACAAATACATAATTTTGTTCAGCAGTTACAACACCTGTTCCGGTTACACCTTTCATAGTAAAACCTTCCGCAGGATTTACGGTTCCTGTACTTCCAATATGTTGCCAACCTGCATATACAGTGCTTACACTTGTAAATTTGTACATCCATCCGGTACTTAAATTGGCCGGAAAAGTTAAGGCGCCATCAGCGAAATTAACATCGGCTCCAAAGTTTAATGCACTTGGGTTAAATGGATTTGTCGCAACATCAGAACCATCTCTTAAAACACCGCCAATTGAATAGTTAATACCATTTGTAGTAACAGGTGATGACCAATAATTGTAATGGTAACTGCTTTGGGTTCCTTGTTGGTCTTTTAAAATTTTTCCGATTCCGCTTGAAGGATTGGCAGTAGCGCCATTTTGAATTAATTGCGCTTCACCTGTTAAACGCAAATCACCGCTTAGTAATGACAGATGATTGGCAACAGTCAATTCAAAATTAGTAACCAAATTAATTCCTCTGGCACTATTTGAATTGTTGAGTGTTAAATTATAAAAAGTTTCATTTGTTTTTATACCGGTATTGATGGTTTGAACTTGATTGGCTATTGCGCTGTTGAAAGTTACGGTTCCCATTCCCGGGGTAAACGTTCCACTGTTTCTCCAATCTCTACTCACGTATAAGTCTGAGTTGGTAGCCATTGTTAGTGATGCTGCATTGGCTATGATAACATCTTGTGCTCTGGCAATATTACTATACAAAGCGGCAAAGCTGGAGGTTGAAGGATCAATCAGCGGCATTCTAACAGCACCGGCCGGAATTTGAGCATTAATAGTAGCCGAAGGCATTCCTCCAGCCCAATTTTTACAATCAAACCAATCTGTACTAACTGCTCCGGTCCATAAACCAGGTGTGCCATTTAAAACGGTTACTACTGCCGAGCCTGAAATATCTGAAGGAGTAGCTGTACATCTGGAGTCACTCACAGCCGTGATGGTAAAAGTTCTGTTGGCAGTTAGTCCATTAACATTAAAAACATATGGATTAGTAGTAATATTATTAACAGTAGTAGTTGTTGAACCATTGCTATACGTAATACTCCATGGTGCTGAACCTGTTAAAGCTACACTAAAAGTTGCCGGATTGCCTAGACAAATGGTTTGAGACGGGCCAATGTTAGCAGTAGGTCTCGGGTTTACATTTACAGTAATATAAGTTGTTCCTTCAGGGCCATAACTTGTACAACCATTTAAATAGGAAGTAACAGCATAAGTGGTTGTAACTGTTGGTGTCACAGTTGCCGTTGCCGTTGTGCTTATCACTTGGCCTGTAATAGAATCTACCCATTGTGTAGTTAAATTAGCAGGAGATTCAGGGATTAAAATATTATCAATAGCCCATGAACTGTTTGTTGTGCCATTGTAAACAAATCGAACTCTTAAATTTGGTTGACCTATATAATTGCTTAAATCTATTGTTTGATTTGGAAAAGCATTGTACGGACTTCTGGTACTTGGACCTGTGAAAGATGCTAAAACTATCGAATAGGTTGTTCCGCCGTCTAATGATAATTCGACAGAAACTGAAGCTCCGGCTTGCAAATTAAAGGCATGATTAAAGCTGATATTGGCAGTAGTCAATCCATAAGTATTGAAAATCGGTGTTTGCATTATCGAATTGAAATTTCCGTTGGCAATGGCAAACTTTCCAATCGAGGTATAATTGATGCCTGAATAAGTTCCGCCATTAGTTGCACTTAATCTAAATGGACCAATAGTAGTATTACTTCCTCCGGCATTTAAACAATTTCCACAACCATCAACCAACCAATTGTCAGGATTGGCATTACTAAAAGTACCACCTTCAGCTATATAGGAACTCGTAGCGAATCCGCTTTCAGAATATAATACTGACGAACCGCCGACACAAATTGTTTGAGGAGTTGCTGTTACTGGAGTAGGTCTGATATTCGGAATTACATCCACTAAAGCAATGAAAGAATAAGCCAAATTACAAGCATTACCATTTTGAATGATTGCTCTGAAGAATGTGGTTTGAGTAATATTACTATAACTTAGCGATGAAGTGGTATTGGCTATTGTGGTCCACGTAGTTCCTCCATTAGTAGTGGATTGCCATCCCACGATATTTCCGGTATGACCCGATAAATAAACCATTCCCGAACCAAAGTGACAAACAGTGGTTGTTCTTACTACAGGAGTAACATTAGGTAAGGAAATCGAAGCAGTACCGCCTACAGAAGGGACATTTAATATAACGGTTGAGGTTATAGGCTCGCCTATGCATCCGTTTGTGGAAGTTGGCGTGAAGGTATAAACAACTGTTTGTGCCGAAGTGGTGTTATTAGTTAAAATTTGTGACAATGAAAATGTGTTTCCCACAGTTATTGTCCCGGAAGTTCCATTTGTTGGTCCGAATACATTGATAGTATTGTCTCTTGTCCAACTGTAAGTCACTGCTTGACTATTAGTATTAGAAACAATAATAGGCGAAAATAAAACATCAGAACAAGCAGTTTGATTGGATTGATTTACAGCGCTTTCTGGTTTTGGATTAACCGTCACTATTACCTCGAAAGGTGTTCCTATGCAAGTAGCTGTCTCAGGAGTGATGGTGTAAGTAGCAGTTTGAGCTATATTAGTTGGGTTATTCAAAGTTTGACTAAATGAAGCTAATCCGTTTTCGGAAGTTGCCCCTGTAATGCCACCGGTTACAATTGGATTTCCCCAAGAGTAAGTAGTTCCCGTAGGCACAATGTTAAGACCTGCATGAGTTGGAGTAATAGTAACTGTTCCATCGGTACAGATAGCTGTTGAAATATCTTGGATTGAAGCACTTGGTTTAACAGTTATTGTAACAGTAAATGAAGCACCGTCACAGTTTGGTGATGTCCCGGATTTGGGAGTTACAGTGTAAGTGGCTGTTTGATTAACGTTTGTTGGATTGCTTAAAGTTCCGTTTATAGAAGCTTGCTGACCAATGGATGCCTGTCCGCCTAACATTCCTCCGGTTACAATCGGTGCCGACCACGAATAAGTTGTATTTGCAGGTACAATTGTCCCAGAATTTGGCACACCATCAATTGGAGTTAAAGTAAATGCAACACCATTACAAACGGTTAACGTTTGTGCCGGAATAAATGCTTTTGGACTAACAATGATTTCAGCATTGTTCGAAGTGTCTCCTGTTGAACATCCGTTACTCACTACACAATAGTAATCTGTTCCTGCATCACTTAATGAAATAGGATTGATGGTCAAGGAAGCACTATTGGCACCTGAAATAGTGCCACCATTGTTTAATGAATTTGATCCTTTGAACCATTGGTATAATAAACTTCCGCCGGTAGCCGTTACTGAAAGATTTACGGAACCACTTTCACAAATATTTTGAGACAATTGAGGTTGGGTAGCTATGGCAGCACTTTGATTGATGTTTAAAGTAGCGTTTGCAGATGAAACAGCACTACAAGGACTTGTTCCGCTTACCAGACAATAATAATCTGTTCCTGCATCAGCACTCACTAATGAACTCAAAGTTAAAGTATCCGTTGTTGCTCCCAATATAATAGCACTATCTACTAAAGCTGTTGCTCCTTTATACCATTGGTAGGTCAAGCCGGCTCCGGTTGCAACCACAGAAAATGTTGCAGTGTCACCAGTACAAAGTGTTTGTGAAGTTGTTGGTTGAGTACTTATTATTACGTTTTCGATAACGATTATTTCCGCATTATTTGAAGAAACGCTTGGTGTACAAGTTCCACTTACTACACAATAGTAATCTGTACTTGCTTGTCCCAAGTTAATTGGGTTTATGGTCAAAGTTGCCGTTGTAGCTCCTGAAATTGAACCGCCATTTGACAACGGATTAATCCCATTATACCATTGAAAAGTCAAACCTGCACCTGAAGCTCCAACACTTAAACTAACAGCACTTCCTGAACAAACCGTTTGAGTAGCAAGCGGATGTGAAGTTACAGTTGGCAAAGCCAATACTGAAAGAGTCGTGGTTGTACTGCTACAAGTAGTTGTATTATTAGTGAAGGTAAAAGTTACATTACCGACTGCAACACTATTTACTAATCCTGTATTATCAATTGTGGCTTTACTCAAGTCGTTACTAATCCAAGTTCCGCCTGTGTTTGGAGATAATTGCGTTGTATTTCCTAAACAAACACTACTTGGTGTTGATACAACCGGTAAAGCATTAACAGTTACTGTTGTATTCACGCTGTTAGTACAACCATTTCCATCGGTATAAGTATAGGTAATTAAAGAAGTTCCGGCTGCAATTCCACTTACCACACCATTAGAAGCGTTTATAGTTGCAATTGAAGTTGAAGCGCTAGACCAAGTTCCACCGGCTGTTGTGTTTGATAAAGTTGTAGTCGAACCAATACATACGGATGTATTACCAGTGATAGCTGTTAAAATTGGTAATGGGTTTACAATAAAATTGGCAGCACTTGTTGCACTTCCTTGAGGTGTTGTTAATGCGATAGTACCCGTTGTAGCTCCAATTGGTAAAGTAGCGGTTACTTGCGAATTGTTGTTTTGTATAAAAGTAGCACTCACTCCATTAAAACTTACGGCAGAAGTGGCAGCAATATAATTTCCTGTAATCACAACCGAGGCATTAGAATTTGTACAGGCACTAGCTGGTGAAAAACCAATCGTAGTGTAATGAACAGTAATTCTTATATAATCTACAGTTGCAGTCAAGCTATTGTTTGCATTTATAGAAAGTACGGCTCCAAAATTGGTCGCATTAATCTCAGCCGGAGTCCAAGTTGTTCCCCATGTGTCAGTTGCAGAACCATAAGTAGCCACGGCTAATGAAGTTGTGTAAGCCGTTGTAGTTGCTTTATCGTTACCAACAATTACACCTCCTTTTACTAAGTAAACGTCATTGTCTCTGGTAATTCTGCCACCATTAATGGCACTAGTACTTCTTCGGATGTTCACTACTATTCCATTGATGATGGCGCCTGTTGGTATGGAAAACCCATAATTACTACCTAAAAGATAATCGGTATTTCCTGCACCACCTAAAGTAGCTGAAGCATAATTAGCGTCTGCAGTATTAGTAATGTTTCCTGAATTTGTCCAATCAATATTGGCACCTGCTATAAATGTACCTGAACTTGGATTGTTTGGACCAGCGGTTTGAGCTGATGTAGATTGGCTTCCTACAAGTAAAAGCATAACTAGAAGTAGGATATATTTTTTTGAAAAAAATAATTCTAGTGAAAATCTATTCTCTGTTTGCATGTAGTTTTTTTTCATAGGGCGATGAATTTTAAACTCCGTTAATATTATAACAAATTTAAAGTACCCATTTTCAGATGGTTATCTTTTTAGTTATACTACCTTAAAAGTCGACAAACTACAGTTTTTGACCATTTTCGAGTTCTTTTTTATGGGGAAATAACAAGGAAAACGGATTGTAAGTGGTTTAAAAACAGTATTTTATATAGTATTTCAGTTGCTTTTTATCGTTGATTTTTGCTGTTAGTGGATAGTTTTGCCTAACAGATTGTCGATTGTTGGTAAGCAATGGTTTTTAATAAGCTATACTTTCTTCAAAAGTGTTAATTCAAATCAGACCAATATTAAAAATACCTATATTTGTTATTCAATAAAACCATAATTAATTTGACGAAATTGATTTACAAAATCATCTTTTTATTTCCACTAATGATTTTTTCTCAATCCGATTTTGAAAAAGCAGAGAAGTTATTTTTGCAAGGTAAATATGCTTTAGCAAAACCAATTTTAGAGAATGTCTTAAAAGACAAGCCTAGTGATTTAAAAACTCTCGAGTATTTAGGAGATATTGAAGGCGCTAATAAAGCTTGGACAAAAGCCATGTCTTATTATGATAAATTGAGAAAACTCAAACCTAATGAAGCCAATTACCACTATAAATATGGAGGTTGCCTTGGAATGAAAGCTAAAGAGTCTAATAAATTCAAAGCGTTAGGAATGATTGATGAAATTAAAGCTTCTTTTGAAAAAGCCATTCAACTCAACCCGAATCACATTGAAGCACGATGGGCGTTGATAGAATTGTATTTAGAATTGCCCGGAATTGTCGGTGGAAGTGAAAAGAAAGCTCAAAAATATGCCAATGAATTATCCAAAATTTCACCGGTTGACGGCTATTTGGCAAAAGGTCGCATAGACGAATATTTCGAGCGTTACAAAGAAGCTGAAAAAAATTATAAACAAGCCATAGCTATTGGCGGCTCTAAAACCTCTTACCAAAAATTAGCGAATTTGTACAAGAACAAAATGAATCAGCCTGAAAAAGCCAAGTTAGTTTTAGAAACTTATCAAGAAAAAAATAAATCTTAACAATGCGAACACATTTTATAGCCATTGGCGGTGCAGCCATGCACAATTTAGCCCTGGCCTTACACCATAAAGGATACCAAGTTACCGGAAGTGATGATGCCATTTTTGAACCTTCCAAATCCAGATTAGAGAAAAAAGGATTGTTGCCCATTGAAATGGGTTGGTTTCCTGAAAAAATCACCGCAGATATCGAAGCGATTATTCTCGGAATGCACGCCAAAGCTGATAATCCGGAATTGTTGAAAGCACAAGAACTGGGTCTTAAAATTTATTCCTATCCCGAGTTTTTGTACGAGCAATCTAAAAACAAAACCCGAGTAGTCATTGGTGGTTCTCATGGGAAAACGACCATCACATCGATGATTTTACACGTAATGCATTTTCACAATATCGAAGTCGATTATATGGTTGGCGCTCAATTAGAAGGTTTTGATACCATGGTTCATCTAACTCACGATAACGATTTTATAGTGTTAGAAGGCGATGAATATTTGTCGTCACCTATCGACAGAAGACCAAAATTTCATTTATACCAACCCAATATAGCCTTGCTTTCCGGAATTGCATGGGATCATATTAATGTATTTCCTACGTTTGAAAATTACGTAGAACAGTTTGCCATTTTTGTCAACCAAATTACCAAAGGCGGAATTTTAGTCTATAATGAAGAAGATGAAACCGTTAAAAAAGTAGCCGAAGAAAGCACCAACACCATCCGAAGATTGCCTTATAAAACCCCAAGTTATTCTGTTAAAGACGGAACTACTTTACTCGATACACCCGAAGGGCCAATGCCAATCGAAGTTTTTGGAGCACACAATCTCAATAATTTGGCCGGCGCCAAATGGATTTGCCAAAATATGGGCGTTGACGAAGCCGATTTCTATGAAGCTATTGCGAGTTTCAAAGGTGCGTCAAAACGTTTGGAAAAAATAGCCGAAGGCAAAGGCAAAGTAGCTTACAAAGATTTTGCCCATTCGCCAAGTAAAGTAGCGGCAACAACTAAAGCGGTTAAAGCACAATATCCGGATAGAAAATTAGTGGCGTGTTTGGAATTGCACACTTACAGCAGTTTAAACGCCGAGTTCCTAAAAGAATATGAAGGCGCATTAGACGCAGCCGATATTGCTGTAGTTTTCTATTCACCCGATGCTGTTAAAATCAAACAATTGGAAGAAGTCACTTACGACCAAATTGCGCAATCGTTCAAACGCGATGATTTGATTATTTATACCAATCCGGCAGAATTCAAGAACTTTTTGTTTTCCTATGATTTAAATAATTCAGCTTTGCTGTTAATGAGTTCAGGTAATTATGGCGGATTGAATTTTGATGAGGTAAAAGGGTTGATTAATTAATCCTAAATTTACTTTTCATATTTATAATGCCCAACAATCTCATAGCTAAACAAGCAATCTTCTAGAACTTGTCCGCCACCAACATTATGCACAATCATCGGATTTCCGTCCGGAGATTTTTTATTAGTTATGATGCCAATGTGTGGTAGTTTTCCACTAATCATCCAAGTGACCATTTCACCGGTTTTATAATCGTCAGGATTTTGGCTAACGGATAATTTTTGGCCTTTTCGACTAAAGAAAGTTTCCAGGTTCGGCACTCTTCTATGGTCAATGTTGGTGTCGGTTTTCTTTAAGCCCCATTTGGTTGGGTATATAGAAAAGTTAGCTTTCATATCTTCATGCACTTCTTTTTGCAAATCAATTCCCAATTTTCGATAAGCTCTAATCACAACATCAGTACAAACACCCGTTTTGGCAGGAACATCGCCGTTAGGGTATTTTATAGACACATAATTTGGTGTGTAAACGATAGTCGGGTCAACAATTGAAATGGCCGCTGCCGCTAATTTCTCCTCAAATGAATTGGGCTTTGCTTCTGCGACACCACTGTTGCTATCATTGTTTTTTTGACCACAAGTCAAAAATGTAAGTAAAATTAGCGAAAAATAAAAAGTTTTCATAATTTTAGGGTTTCAATAAGTAACGATAAATCTTTCCATTTAGTATTTGTATTGGAACAAAATTTCTCCATAAAGAATTGGGCTGAAGACGATAAGCCTCGCGAAAAACTTATGCTAAAAGGCAAAGCAGTTTTAAGTGATGCCGAATTGGTAGCCATTTTAATTGGTTCCGGTAGCCGGAAGGAAAGCGCGGTATCTTTGAGCAAAAGAATCTTGTCAAGTGTGAATAACAATTTGAATGCTTTGGGAAAATTATCTCTGAAACAGTTAATGGAATTCAAAGGAATAGGCGAGGCAAAGGCTGTTTCCATTGCCGCTGCCTTAGAATTAGGTCGGAGACGAAGGTTAGAAGAAACCGTTGAGTTACAGAAAATCACTTCCAGCAAAGCGGTTTTTGAAATCATGCAACCCATAATCGGGGAATTGTTACACGAAGAATTTTGGGTTTTATACTTAAATAATTCTAACAAAGTCATTTACAAATCGCAATTGTCCAAAGGCGGAATTACCGGAACCGTGGTCGATGTTCGTTTAATTTTCAAATTGGCTTTAGAACACAACGCAACTGCGATTATTTTGTCCCATAATCATCCTTCGGGTAAACTATTGGCCAGTGATGCCGACCGTGATATCACTAAAAAACTTAAATTTGCCGGAGAGCAATTGGATGTCAAAGTGCTCGACCATATTATCATCACAGAAACCGGCTATTTGAGCTTTCAGGACGAAGGCATTTTTTAAAATGAAAAACATCACCGATATTTTTTTTGACCTAGATCACACACTTTGGGATTTTGACCGAAACTCAGTTTTAGCTTTTGACAAAATTTTCAAAGTGCATCATCCGATGATTAATACCGAAGAATTTATCGAAATCTACGCACCCATAAACCAGGCATGCTGGAAGTTGTACCAAGTTGATAAAATCACCCATGAAGAATTGCGTTACCAACGGTTAAAACAATCATTTGACAAAATGAACTACAGCATTTCCGACGAAGCAATTGACAAAATAGCCCATGATTATATTGCCTTTTTACCGGATAATAATCAGCTGTTTGACGGTGCTATTGAAGTGTTGGAGTATTTATCTCCAAAATATAATTTGCATATTATTACCAATGGTTTCGCTGAGGTTCAATCTAAAAAAATCCACAATTCAGGGTTAGGCAACTATTTTAAAACGATAACCAATTCAGAAATGGCCGGCGTCAAAAAACCACACCGAAATATATTTGAATTTGCCCTATCTTTGGCTAAAACCGATAAGGAAAACGCTATCATGATTGGCGATTGTATCGATGCAGATGTCAGAGGTGCTATTGATTTCGGAATGCAGGCTATTTTATTTGATGAAAAAGGCCATCATAACATTCCCGATGTACTAACCATCAATCGTCTGGTAGAATTAAAAAATATATTGTAAAATGAAAAAAATAGTATTGTCTTTGATCTTCTTGCTATCATTAACCTCTTTTTCGCAAAGTATTAACGATTATCAATACGTAATTGTTCCAAAGAAATTCGACTTTTTTAAGACAGAAGACAAGTATGGATTGAACACTTCCGTGAAATTACTGCTGCAAAAATATGGTTTCAAAGCCTACTTCAACGATGAAGATTTTGCCCATGGAAATGTTGGCAATCGCTGTGATTTTTTAACCGCCGATTTAGTCAATGAAAGTGGCTTAATGGTAACCAAACTGAGGGTTTTATTAAAAGATTGCAAAGGCAATGTGGTTTACCAAACCGAAGTTGGTTCCAGTCGTGAAAAACTATATTCTTCCGCTTATAATTTGGCTTTGAGAGATGCGGCAAAGTCTTTTGAAACTTTAAATTATCACTACAACGGAAGCCAACCTTCACTAAAAAACTTAGGAAAAATCGAAGAAACGGCTGAAGTTAAATTAGCCTCAGAAGTAAAAATAGCCTCAGAAACGGCTATTCCGGCTACTGAACCAACCCAAGTTTTGGTTTCAGGACCATTGTATGCGCAACCTATTGCCAACGGATTTCAATTGGTTAACACATTACCTAAAGTGGTTTATAAAATTTACAATACTTCTGTAAAAAACTATTATATCGCTATAAAAGGAGAACAAAATGGGGTTTTCTTTGCCAAAGACAACGGTTGGTTTTTTGAATATTATCAAAACGATAAATTGGTTTCAGAAAGCGTAGAAGTGAAGTTTTAGTTTTAAACTGAAAACTTGCGACTGCGACTGAAAACTATCCACTAATACCCATATTTATCCTTCCAACGATTCTTCAAGAAAGTACGCATTTCATTTTCACGCGCATTATTTCCGGGTTTGTATAAATCCGTATTCCTGATTTCATCCGGTAAGTATTCTTGTTCCGAAAAATTATTGGCGTAATTATGCGAATATTGGTATTCTTCGCCATAGCCCAATTCTTTCATCAGTTTTGTTGGTGCATTGCGCAAATGAATCGGCACTGATAAATCACCGGTTTGTTTGACCAAAGCTTGGGCTTCGCCAATAGCCATATAACTCGCATTGCTTTTAGGAGATGTGGCCAAATAAATGGCACACTGACTTAATAAAATCCTACTTTCAGGGTAACCGATGGTTGAAACCGCTTGGAACGTATTATTTGCCATGATAAAAGCCGTAGGATTCGCATTGCCAATATCTTCGCTTGACAGAATCAACATGCGTCGGGCGATGAATTTTACATCTTCGCCACCTTCAATCATTCGGGCTAACCAATATACCGCACCATTCGGATCACTGCCGCGAATCGATTTGATAAAAGCCGAAACAATATCATAATGTTGCTCGCCGGTTTTGTCGTACAGTACTGTGTTTTGCTGTACCAATTCTAAAACTTTGTCGTTGGTAATCGTAATTTGACCTTCAGGGCTGGCGTTTACCACGAGTTCAAAAATATTTAATAGTTTCCTTCCATCGCCACCCGAAAGTCGCAACAAGGCTTCGGTTTCCTTTAATTTTATTTTTTTGGCCGAAATGATTTTATCTTCTTTTATCGCGCGCTGCAATAAAGCCAACAAATCTTCTTTTGAAAACGGATTTAAAACATACACCTGACAACGTGACAACAAAGCGGGAATGACTTCAAAACTCGGATTTTCAGTTGTGGCTCCGATTAATGTGACCCAACCTTTTTCCACTGCAGCCAATAAAGAATCTTGTTGCGATTTGCTGAAACGGTGAATCTCATCGATAAACAAAATCGGGTTTTTGGCCGTGAATAAGCCGCCGCTGGTTTTGGCCTTCTCTATCACGTCGCGGATGTCTTTTACACCACTGTTGATGGCGCTCAATTCATAAAACGGGCGATTGCTTTGCTTGGCTATGATTTGGGCCAAAGTTGTTTTCCCAGTTCCCGGCGAACCCCAAAAAATCATCGATGGAATCACACCACGCGCAATTTGTTGGGTCAACGAACCATTGTCGCCAACCAAATGCAATTGGCTAATGTAATCTTCTAAACGTTGCGGTCTGATGCGTTCGGCAAGTGGTGCTTCCATGTGGTAAAAATACGATTTAAAAGTTTTTGGAGCCAATCGTTCAGGCATTTTTTAAACCGTGTTCCCGCTTTCCGTTATACTTCGTGTCACTTCAATCGGGGCTAAATTCAAACTAAAGGCTTCTTTTAAATTTTCCTAACTGACAAATTAGCATTACTTTTAATTTGGCTGTGTTTTTGACAAGAGTCAATAGTTAAAATAAAACCATGAACGATTACCACCATTTTAAGTTTACACCATCGGTTTGGATTATTCCGAGCTTTCTGCTGATTTTAATTTGGGCAATTTTCTTTTTTGAGAACAGTTTCAATGTTGATTTGACTTCGCATGGGATTTTACCGAGAACATTTTCGGGTTTGCAAGGTGTGCTTTTTAGTCCGTTTTTGCATGGCGATTTGAATCACATTGCCAATAATTCGATTCCGTTGTTTGTGTTAACTACAGCGCTCATTTATTTTTATCGCGATATTTCGCTGAAGGTTTTGTGTTATGGGATTTTGCTTTCCGGAATCATAACTTGGGTTATTGGGAGAAGCTCTTTTCACATTGGTGCGAGCGGATTGATTTATGTGTTGGTTTCCTTTATTTTCTTCAAAGGCATGATGACACAATACTACCGATTAATGGCTTTGTCTTTAACGGTTGTGATGTTTTACGGCGGAATGGTTTGGTATGTTTTTCCGGATGTGGACAAGACCATTTCTTGGGAAGGACATTTGGCCGGACTAATCACCGGTTTTGCTTTCGCGGTTATTTATAAAACGCCGGATTATAAAAAAGACATTCAATACGAATGGGAGAAACCCGAATTCAATCCCGAAAGCGATATGTTTATGAAGCATTTTGATGAAAACGGGAATTTTGTCAATACCCCAAAACCTGAAGAAATTGAGGAAGAAATTCCGGCCACCGGAGTTCATTATATTTATCACTTTAAAGAAGCGAAAGCCGATAACAAATCGGTCGAATAGATGGCTAATTAGTCCCGATTGTAGTGGCACGAAGTTTAACGAAAAGCGGGAATAAGGTTAACTGATAAATCCCGAGCCATTGCTTCGCCAATTCGCTTCGCTCGGGTCGCTCCTGATTTCAACAAGCTCATTCTGACAAATTATTTATTGACGTTGGCGAACGGTTTCATATAAAAACGCTCCACAAGCTACGGAAACGTTCAATGAACCGATAGTACCGAACATCGGTAACTTGGCTTTCTCGTCGACGATTTTTAACACTGACGGGTTGATGCCTCGGTCTTCGCTTCCCATGATGATGGCTATGGGTTGGTTTAGGTCGATGCTGTAAATACTATCTTCGGTTTTTTCAGTGGCCGCTACGGTTTTGATGCCGCTGCCTTGCAAGTAAAATATGGCGTCTTTGATGTGGTCTACTTTACAAATCGGTACGTTGAAAACGGCTCCGGCAGAGGTTTTTACGGTATCGCCATTAACGGGAGCTGAACCTGTTTTTTGGACGATAATTCCGTCAACACCGGTACATTCGGCTGTTCTGATGATGGCACCGAAGTTACGGGCATCGCTTAATTGGTCCAGAATTAAAAATAAAGGCATTTTGCCACTTTCAACAACGGTGTCTACTAAAGTTTCCAATTTCACGAAGGTAATAGGAGCGATGGTGGCAACGGCTCCTTGGTGGTTGTTGGGTGTTAATCGGTTTAATTTTTCAACGGGAACGTAGGAGAAATTGATGCTGTGCTTTTTCATGGCTTTCATCAATTCTTGCATTAATTCGCTTTGGGCATCGCTTTGTATAAATACTTTGTCGATTTCTTTTCCGGCATTGACGGCTTCTATAATGGCTCTGATGCCGAAGATTTGGTTTTCTTTTTCCATGGCGCAAAGATATAAAAAAACCACCAGTGAAAACTGGTGGTTTAAATTCGTTTTGACTTGGTTTGGAATTATCTTCTTCCGATTCTTCCTGCGCCACCTCCGTTATTGACATCCCAGAAAATTGGAGTTTCTAATTCGTCTCCTCCAATGGCAGCAGCGGCAGCGGCAAAGTTTGTACCGTTAAGCGTTTGCTCTCTTAAAGGATAAGTGTATCTTTTTGGTACAGGTAATAATGAAATGGCTGCTGTATTCATAACAGGAGCATCATATTTTCTGTAAACACACCATCCTTCAAATCCTCTATTGTACATGGCTAACCAGAATTGAAGACCTATTTTTTGTCTCCAAGTTCCTGAAGCAGTTGCGTAAGCAACGCTAGGGTTAGCTAGATAACTTGCTGCATCTACACCTGATACACCCCAATCTGCCATTGAGGCATTGATTGCAGTGTTATAGTGAGATTCAGCAGTTCCACCAACAGAGTATCCTCTTTCAGCAGCTTCTGCTAACAAGAATTCTACTTCAGCGAAATCCAATAACACACCTCTGAAAGTTGGGTCGTGCATAACATCACCAATGTGAGAGTATTGTGAGAAAGAATTATTTTCTCCGTAAGGACCTCCAATATATCCTGAAACATTGTCATCAAAGAATATAGGTCTTCTAGGGTCAGATAGCGTATTCATGTAATCAACCACTGTGTTTGCAGCCACGAAATCACTTCTACCACTTTGCACTAGGTCAACCCACAATGGATTAGTGTTAGGAGTAGAGCCTTCGTATTGAATGATTGCATTATCAGAATTTGAAGTAAATACACCTGCAGTTACAGCTTGTTGAGCCGCTTGTTGAGCTGCAGTGTTGTTTACATCAGCCATTCTCATAGCAATTTTCAATTTTAAGGCATTGGCAAACTTTTCCCATTGGGCTACATTACCGCCATAAACAACATCTGCAGAAGTGAATCCGGCATCTCCACTGGCATCAAACATATTAATGGCAGCATCAATTCTAACTAACAAATCAGCGTAGATAACTGCGTCATCATCATAAGCAGGAGTTGGGTCTTCAGCTCCAAGTAAAGCTGCTGAGTATGGAATATCACCATAGGTATCCACTAATTGTTGCCAAGTGTAGACTTCCAATACTTCAATCATTGCTTTTTTGTTGTCACTTTCAACTAACGATTTAGCATCTTTTAAGTCATACAATACATTGGTATACATTTCAGTCCAATGATTGGCAGCGATGTTTCTCGTTACAAGATCATAATTACTTTCGTCAACATAAGTGGTTTCTGTCCAATATTGAGCGAATAAACGGAATACATTAGTATTCACATTGGTGCTTTCCATTTGATCGAACAAACTTTTTGTGGCAGAAGTAAATAAAGCGTCGGCTGATACTTCTGTTGGATTGTTAGGATCTCTGTTGATATCCTCATATTTATCATCATCGGCACAACTTATCAGTAGAACAGATGTAAATAAAAACAAATATTTTTTCATATCTTTTTTTTTTAGAATTCTAATTTAAGGCTTACACCTAACTCTTTAATAGCAGGGTAACTACCTGATTGGTTACCTTGTATGTTACCGGCACTAAGACCAGCTTCAGGATCAGCATATGGAACGTTTTTGTGAATGATCCATAAATTTCTTCCGATTACAGAGAATGACATGTTTTGCATGAACAAACTTTTAGCAATTTTGTTAGAGAAGTTATAAGTTAAACTTAATTCTCTTAATTTAACAAAAGAAGCATCGTAAACGTGAGCAGCTTGTGGCGTTCTTACATATCCCCATGGGTTAGCATAGGTTGTAGCATCTGCCACAACAGTGTTTGGTGTTCCGTCTTGTTGAACACCCGGTAAAATAACTCCACCACCATCTGCTACAGCGTCACGAACAGGGTTTCCTGAGGCGTTTGTGCCTGCAGTAAAATCGTAAAGTCCGGTAGCGTAACCGTAATAAGTATCTAAGGAGAATACATCACCACCTTTTTGAATATCAATCAAGAATCCTAAGCTGATGTTTTTGTATTTGAATGTGTTTTTAACACCACCAGTCCAATCCGGATTGATGTCACCAATTATTTCGTTACTGCCTGATGTTCTTAAATAATATCCATTTGTTCCTACTATTCTTTCGCCGTTATCGCTGTAGACAAAATCTCTACCTCTGATAACTCCGAATGGTTCGCCTAATGCAGCACCTAAAGTAACTCCACCTTGTACGCCGGCTAATTGAATGAATTCAACACCTTCAGCTAAGCGAGTTACTTCACTTCTGTTTTGGGCAAAGTTGAATTTAATGTCCCAAGAGAAGTCATCTGTTTTGATTGGTTTTCCATTTAAAACTAATTCAATCCCTTTGTTTTCCATATCAGCTCCGTTTAACCATAAGTTAGTCGCACCAGTACCTGATGATACTGCAATAGGAGTGATCAAGTCAACAGTTTTTCTGTTGTAATAAGATAAATCCAATCCTAATCTGTTTTTGAAGAATTGTAATTCAAGACCTAATTCAACATCTCTACTTTCCTCAGATTTTAAATTTGGATTGTTAAAGAAAGCAGGGTTAGAGGCAGTTGCTGAACCATTAAATGAAGCACCAACACCATAAGTATTGAACACTTGATAAGGGTCAGTATCATTACCCACAACCGCGTAATTTGCTCTGAATTTTCCAAAAGTTAACCAATCTTGTTTAAGTAAATTCGAGAAAATAATACTTGTTGAAACTGATGGGTAGAAGTAAGTATTGTTTTTCACCGGTAATGATGAAGAACGGTCTCTTCTTCCTGTTACATCAACGTAGTAAGTTCCTTTGTATCCTAAACCAACCTTTGCAAATACACCATCTACTTTTTTAGTGTAATCTATTTTAGCATAGTCATCTGCAGTCAAAGCATTAACCGAGTTAGATAGAGTGAATAAACCTGGTGTTACAAGACCTCCGTTGGTTTCAGCTTCGAGTGAGTTTAATTTGTTTACTCTCAAGTTGAATCCAACTAAACCATTGATGTTTAAGTCTTTATTGATGTCATAATTCATATTGGCCATTAAGTCGTAATTTAACTCAGAGGCTTTTCTGTTTACTACATTATAACGAGATACATTAGCCGAACCAACATCAGTTCTTTCTTCTCTGATTTCGCTGAAGGAGTCAAAAGCAAATCTTCCCATTAAGCTTAACCAACTGTTTACTTTTTGATCTAATTTAAAGTTACCGGTATATCTGTCTCTACTGTCTGATTGGAAGTTTCTGTATAAAGTCCAATAAACGTTATCAGTATAAATAGGAGTTAAATCATCTACTGAATTCACATTCCAAGTAATGTTTTCTCCTGTGCTGAAGAAGGCATCTCTTTGCTGTCCTAAATCAACATTGGTTTGCCACCATTGTCTGAAAGCTTGCATAGGATTGTTTCCATCATAACCAGTACCGTTTCTTCCTTTACCTTTGTTGTTGGTATAAGAGAAATCAACAGAAGCAGTAAGCTTATCGGTTAAATTTTGAGATCCTGCAAAAGTAATAGTGTTTCTTTTGATTTCACTATTTGGCATAACACCTTCTTGAATTTTGTTAGTGAAGCCCATGCGGAAACTTCCTTGATCGGTACTTTTTCCAAATGAAATCGAATTAGTTTTAGTTAAAGCTGTTTCGAAAATGGAATTAGGATTATTTCTACCGGCAACCCATGGAGTAGCTTGAAGATATCCAGGCAATTGCGGGAAAATAGAAGTCCATTGATAAACCAAAAGGTTAGGGTCAAAAGCTGCACCGTAAGAAGCATCTTCTGTAAATGGAACTACTAAGTCATTATTAGAATCGCCATTGATATCAAAATAGCTGAAATATCCACTAGGGTCATCATAATACGGACCGTATCCGGCACCATATTTATTTTGGTATTTAGGTAATGTAGAACTATCCACAGTTCCGGCTGTTATTGAGCTGGTAAAACTTACTCCAATTCCTTCGCCTTTTTTACCTTTTTTAGTAGTAATAATTAAAGCGCCATTTGAAGCTCTCGATCCATATAAGGCTGTTGCAGCGGCTCCTTTTAGAACGTTTATACTTTCAATGTCATCCGGATTAATATCCATGGCAGCATTACCATAGTCATATCCACCTCTACCAGTTCTTTGATCGGCAGAATTGTTAGTATCATTCAAAACCGGAGTACCATCAATTACAACTAAAGCTTGGTTTGAGCCCGAGATAGAGTTGTAACCTCTAATAATAATGTTTGAAGATCCACCCAAAGTTCCTGAAGATTGAACATCCAAACCTGCAACCTCACCGGATAACGCATCGGCAAAGTTAGTGATTGGGGTATCTGACACATCAGAACCTTTTACTTCTTGTGTTGAGTAACCAAGAGATTTTTTCTCTCTTTTGATACCTAATGCAGTTACCACCACACCTTCTAATTCAACAGCATCGTCTTTCATCTTAACATTAAGAGTTGTTGATGAAGCTACAATTTCTTGTGTTTTCATCCCAACATAGTTAAAGATTAAAGTTTGTGTTGCACTAGCTTTGATGGAAAACTTTCCATCAAAATCTGTTTGAGTACCTAGATTAGTTCCTTTTACTAGAACATTTACTCCAGGAATAGGTAAGCCGTTATTGTCTGAAACAACTCCGGAAACAACCCTGTCTTGTGCAAAAGAGATTTGCACTAATAACGCTATGAAAAGCGTTAAGAATCCATTTAACTTTGTTTTCATTATTTAATTTGGTTATAATTAGTATAATCAAAAGTCTTAAAAAAATCTTAAAAATCCTAATTAAAAGTTAAACTTTTATAGTTAAATTTTTAACCCTCTAGAAACTAGCTTTAAAGCTTATATGGACGATTGAATTTGATAATTTTATGGCTTGATTATTTGTGCTTCCATTAGCATAAACGATGTTGAATAATCCGTTTTTTGAAAGAAGTCCAAAACCAAAACCAAGGCCAAGAAGATTTTCCTTAGTATTTGTTGTTTTGTCTTGTAAATGAGCATAATCAATGATAGAATGGATATAAATTGTTGGAGCAAGCACAAAGCGGTATTCAGTCAGTAAAGAGCTGAAAGTATTGCCTTGTAAACTGTTTTCATTGAAACCTCGAATGGAATTGATGCCGCCAAACCTTGACAGTTCGTTGATGATGTAATTTTTGCTTTGCAGATAAAAATTTTGAGATTTGATATTGATAATGTTTTTGGGATTCAGGTAGAAATTGTGCTTTATGTTTAGACTTCCGAAAAGTTGGTTGTCTGAAATCAGTTTTGAGTTTCTTTTACCGGTTCCTAATTTCAGGCTAAAGTTGGTTTTTTCCGGAAAAAGAAAATCATCATTTTTGAATTCAACAAATTCTAATGCGGTTGTGAGATAAGCATTATCGAAATCACTCAAATTGGCAGTGTTCACATTTTGGATATCACTCGATTCTGTTGATTGGTAGCCCAAATACAAACGGGTATTGTAGTTGAAATAATAGCCGAGCTCTACATTGGTTCTTGTGTTTTGAAAAGTACTGTCTTGCTTGAAAATATTGAGCTCGGTTTTGAGTCCGATAGGGCTTTTGAAAATATAGGGCAATTCTAAACTAAGATTGAATGTTTTTTGATCTTGGCCATCGCTTTTCCAATACAGTGAAAATTTTTCTCCTGAGTTTAAGATGTTCTGCAAGGTTAAATCTATATAGCCGCTCAAAATCAATTTGCTTTCTTCGTCATTGGTAAATCCGATATAGCCGTCAAAAGAGTTAGGTTTGGCCTTTTCTAAATAGATATAAACCTTAGTTGAATCTTTAGTGAATAAGATTTCCGGATACTTGCTTTGTTTTATAAAGCGAAATTTTTCGAAATCATTGTAAATCTTATCAAGGTTCTTTTGATTGAAAACTTTGTTTCGGTAAAGTCGGCTAATGTTTTTTTTATGGCTTTCAGGGAATTTATCATAGCCGTTAATTACTATATCATTAAGTTGTCGCAATGTTTCTTTGATTATCAATAAATCAGCGGTGATGGTATTTCCTTTGTTTTGAATATTGTTCAGTTTGACTTTTGCCATAGAAAATCCATTGCCTTCTAATTTTTTTAAAGTATTGTTTAAAAAGCTTTCGGTTTCTTCATAGGGAATAGTAAGCGTATCGTTTTTCAGTGAGTAAAAAGCGGGAATGTTTTCTAGATTTTTTATACCTATATATATGCATGCATAATTTATTCTTTTTCCAAGGTCATATTTGTAGCAAAAAGTGGAATCGTTAAGCTTGATAGTTTCTGAAAACCGACTTTCCGTGTAGCCTTTTTTTGTGAGTTTTTCGTAGAGTGAATTGTTCTCGGTTATAATCGATTTTACGTTTTCGTGTTTTTTGGCATAGCCGATACTATCAATTGTTTTATTTTCTGTATCGTTTTGTCCGACGATTTTTAAATAGAAATTTTGTGCCGAAGTATTCCAGCTAACGGTGATTAGGAAAAAAAAGAAGAAAATCTTTTTCAAAGACTTGAAAGTTTGGATAAAAATAACGCAAAAAAACTGTTTTTATTGTTGATTCCCCAAGCTAAAAACAATTTCTTTGAAATAGCCATTCTCAGGGCTTCGATTTTAAAAGACACTTGCTTTATAATGGCTATTCTTTATCTCATTAAAAGACAAATATTTAATTGATGAAAAAATTAATTAATTACGATTTGTTTCATTAAAAATAATTACTACATTTGCAACCCCTAAAAAAGCGGGATTTTAATAAATAAAGAAATTTTAGTATTTAATTATGCCAACAATTCAACAATTAGTAAGAACAGGAAGAACTCAAATCACTAAGAAGAGTAAATCGGTTGCTTTAGATTCTTGTCCTCAAAGAAGAGGTGTTTGTACGCGTGTTTACACTACTACTCCAAAAAAACCAAACTCAGCCATGCGTAAAGTTGCGCGTGTACGTTTGACTAATGGAAATGAAGTGAATGCTTACATCCCAGGTGAAGGACATAATCTACAAGAGCACTCGATAGTATTAGTGCGAGGCGGAAGGGTAAAAGATTTACCAGGAGTTAGATACCACATTGTGCGTGGTGCACTTGATACCTCAGGTGTAGCAGGAAGAACACAAAGAAGATCTAAGTACGGTGCTAAACGCCCAAAAGAAGCTAAAAAGTAATTTTAAAACTTTTAAAGAAAAGACATGAGAAAAAGAGCGGCAAAGAAAAGACCACTTTTACCGGATCCTAAATTTAATGATCAGTTAGTAACACGTTTCGTGAACAACTTGATGTGGGATGGTAAGAAATCAACAGCTTTCAAAGTATTCTATGATGCCATGGATATCGTAGAAGCAAAAAAGAACAATGATGAGAAAGCCTCATTAGAAGTTTGGAAAGATGCCTTAACCAATGTTATGCCTCACGTAGAAGTACGTAGCCGTAGAGTTGGTGGAGCAACATTCCAAATCCCAATGCAAATCAGACCGGACAGAAAAATTTCTATGGCTATGAAGTGGATGATACTTTATGCCAGAAGAAGAAACGAAAAATCGATGGCTGGTAAATTAGCTTCTGAAATTTTAGCTGCGGCTAAAGAAGAAGGTGCTGCTGTTAAGAAGAGAATGGACACTCACAAAATGGCAGAAGCAAACAAAGCATTCTCTCACTTTAGATTTTAATATTTAAGAAATGGCTAGAGATTTAAAATTTACAAGAAACATCGGAATTGCGGCTCACATTGATGCTGGTAAGACAACCACAACAGAGCGTATATTATTCTATACCGGAAAATCACACAAAATTGGCGAAGTGCACGATGGTGCGGCAACAATGGACTGGATGGCACAAGAGCAGGAAAGAGGGATTACCATTACTTCGGCTGCTACTACTTGTGAGTGGAGTTTTCCAACAGAACAAGGTAAACCATTACCTACTTCTCAAGATTACCACTTTAATATTATTGATACTCCTGGACACGTTGACTTTACCGTAGAGGTAAACCGTTCATTGCGTGTGTTGGATGGATTAGTTTTCTTATTTTCTGCTGTTGATGGTGTTGAACCTCAATCAGAAACTAACTGGAGATTAGCGGATCAATATAGAGTTCCACGTATGGGATTCGTAAACAAAATGGACCGTCAAGGTTCAAACTTCTTAAGCGTTTGTCAACAAGTTAGAGACATGTTAAAATCTAACGCTGTTGCGATTACTTTGCCAATTGGTGAAGAAAACGACTTCAAAGGAGTAGTTGACTTAGTAAAAAACCAAGCGATTGTTTGGCACGATGCAACTCAAGGGGCAACTTTTGATATCGTTGACATTCCTGCAGATATGATTGCTGAAGTTAAAGAATACAGAGATATCCTTATCGAAGCAGTAGCTGATTATGATGAAAACTTGCTTGATAAATACATGGAAGATCCGGATTCTATTACTGAAGACGAAATCAACACTGCTTTAAGAGCTGCTACAATTGACATGGCGATCATTCCTATGATTGCCGGTTCTTCTTTCAAAAACAAAGGAGTTCAATTCATGTTGGATGCAGTATGTAAATATTTACCATCTCCTTTAGATAAAGAAGGTATTGAAGGAATTCACCCTGATGATGCTGATTTATTAGAAGAAGATCAAACTAAAATCTTACGTCGTCCTGATGTAAAAGAGCCGTTCGCAGCTTTGGCATTTAAAATTGCTACTGACCCTTATGTTGGTCGTTTGGCTTTCTTCCGTGCTTATTCAGGTCGTTTAGATGCTGGTTCATACATCTTGAACACTCGTTCAGGAAACAAAGAAAGAATTTCTCGTATCTACCAAATGCACGCTAACAAGCAAAACCCAATCGATTATATTGAAGCAGGTGATATTGGAGCAGCAGTTGGATTTAAAGATATCAAGACCGGGGATACAATGTGTGACGAAAAACACCCAATCATTCTTGAGTCAATGAAATTCCCGGCGCCGGTAATTGGTATCGCTATCGAGCCAAAAACTAAAGCCGACGTTGATAAAATGGGTATGGCTTTGGCAAAATTAGCTGAAGAAGATCCAACGTTTACGGTAAGAACAGATGAGGCTTCAGGTCAAACGATTATTTCAGGTATGGGTGAGTTACACTTAGACATCCTTGTAGATCGTATGAAACGTGAATTCAAAGTTGAAGTGAACCAAGGTGAACCTCAAGTAGAATACAAAGAAGCTTTTACAAAATCTGCTCAACACAGAGAAACCTATAAAAAACAATCGGGAGGTCGTGGTAAATTCGGTGATATCGTATTTAGATTAGAGCCTGCTGATGAAGTTGACGGAAAAGTGCCAGTTGGATTACAATTCGTTAACGAAGTAAAAGGTGGAAACGTTCCTAAAGAATATATTCCTTCTGTAGAGAAAGGTTTCAGAGAAGCTATGAAAACGGGTCCATTAGCGGGTTACCAAGTAGATAGTTTAAAAGTGACTTTATTGGATGGATCTTTCCACCCGGTAGATTCTGATGCACTTTCTTTCGAATTGGCTGCTAAAATGGGATACAAAGAAGTAGCAAAAGCTGCCGGAGCTGTAATCCTTGAGCCAATCATGAAGATGGAAGTTATTACTCCAGAAGAAAACATGGGAGATATCGTTGGTGATATCAACCGTCGTAGAGGTCAAGTGAATGATATGGGTGACAGAAATGGAGCCAAAACAATCAAAGCTAACGTGCCATTATCTGAAATGTTCGGTTATGTAACTACTTTAAGAACATTGTCTTCAGGTAGAGCAACTTCTACAATGGAATTCTCTCACTACGAGCAAACTCCTTCAAACATTTCTGAAGAAGTAATCAAAAAAGCAAAAGGTAACGCTTAATTCTTATCAAGATGAGTCAAAAAATTAGAATAAAATTGAAATCTTACGATCACATGTTGGTTGATAAATCAGCTGAGAAAATCGTAAAAACTGTGAAAAGCACAGGTGCTGTTGTAACAGGTCCTATTCCGTTACCTACACACAAAAAGATATTTACTGTATTGCGTTCTCCACACGTTAATAAAAAAGCGAGAGAGCAGTTTGAAGTAAGTTCATACAAAAGATTGCTAGATATCTATAGTTCTTCTTCGAAAACTATTGATGCTTTGATGAAACTTGAATTGCCAAGTGGAGTTGAAGTAGAAATCAAAGTATAAGTACACCAATTTCTGAAATGAGTATCAGGAGTAATTTTATTCCTGATACTTATTTCTTTATCAAAAAGTAAACAAGTAATAATTAAATAAGTTTAATATGTCTGGGTTAATTGGAAGAAAAATCGGCATGACTAGCATTTTCGATGAAAACGGGAAGAACATTCCTTGTACAGTAATCGAGGCTGGACCTTGTGTCGTTACCCAAGTCAGAACCAATGAGGTTGACGGGTATACAGCTCTTCAACTTGGTTTCGATGACAAATCAGAAAAACACGCTACTAAAGCTGACTTAGGTCACTTTAAAAAAGCGGGTACTTCTGCAAAAAAGAAAGTCGTTGAATTCCAAGGGTTTGAAGAAAATTACAAATTAGGTGATAACATCACCGTGGAAGTATTCAGCGAAGGAGAATTTGTTGATGTACAAGGTGTATCAAAAGGAAAAGGTTTCCAAGGGGTTGTAAAACGTCACGGTTTTGGTGGTGTTGGACAAGCTACTCACGGACAACACAACCGTTTGAGAGCGCCAGGTTCTGTAGGAGCATCTTCTTATCCATCACGTGTATTCAAAGGAATGCGTATGGCAGGAAGAATGGGAGGTGATAATGTAAAAGTACAAAATCTTAGAGTTTTAAAAGTAGTAGCTGAAAAGAACCTACTTGTTGTTAAAGGAGCTATTCCTGGATGCAAAAACTCTTACGTAATCATTCAGAAGTAATGGAAGTAAAAGTTATAGATATCAACGGAAAAGATACTGGAAGAAAAGTACAACTTTCTGATTCAGTATTCGGCATTGAGCCAAATAATCACGCAGTATATCTTGATGTTAAGCAATACTTAGCAAATCAAAGACAAGGAACGCACAAAGCTAAAGAAAGAGCTGAAGTAGCGGGAAGTACTCGTAAGATTAAAAAACAAAAAGGAACAGGTACTGCTCGTGCAGGATCTAAAAAGAGTCCATTGTTCAAAGGTGGAGGAACAGTATTCGGTCCAAGACCAAGAAGCTACTCTTTCAAATTGAACAAAACTGTAAAAAGATTGGCTAGAAAATCGGCCTTCTCTTTGAAAGTTAAAGAATCAAATTTATTAGTTGTGGAAGACTTTAATTTTGAAACACCAAACACTAAAAATTTCATTAATGTTTTGAAAGCTTTAGGGTTAGAAAACAAAAAATCTTTGTTTGTGTTGGGTGATTCAAATAAAAATGTATATTTGTCGTCACGCAATTTAAAGGCATCTAGCGTAGTAACTAACTCAGAATTAAGTACTTACGAGATTTTAAATGCGAATAATTTAGTTCTTTTAGAAGGATCTTTAGAAGGAATTGAAGAAAATTTAAGCAAATAATAGACCATGAGTATTATAATTAAACCTATCATAACTGAAAAAATCACCAAAGAAGGTGAGGTTTTCAACCGTTTTGGTTTTGTTGTTGATAAAAAAGCAAACAAAGTTCAAATTAAGAAAGCTGTAGAAGCTGCTTACGGAATTTCTGTTGTTTCTGTTAACACGATGAACTATAGAGCTGATAGAACTACTAAATATACAAAAAGTGGTTTGATTAGCGGAAAAACGAACAGCTACAAGAAAGCTGTCGTACAAGTAAAAGAAGGAGAAACAATAGATTTTTATAATAATATCTAATAGAAAATGTCAGTTAGAAAATTAAAACCTATTACCCCTGGTCAGCGTTTTAGAGTTGTGAATGGTTTTGACGCCATCACGACTGATAAGCCGGAGCGTTCATTGATCGCACCGATAAAAAACTCAGGTGGTAGAAATAGTCAAGGAAAAATGACCATGCGTTATACAGGCGGTGGTCACAAACAAAGGTATCGTATCATTGATTTCAAAAGAACTAAAGTGGGAATTCCTGCTACAGTGAAATCAATCGAGTATGATCCAAACAGAACTGCTTTTATCGCATTATTGTGGTATGTTGATGGAGAGAAAACGTATATCGTTGCTCAAAATGGTCTACAAGTAGGACAAACTGTTGTATCTGGTGAAGGTGCAGCTCCTGAAATCGGAAATACTTTGCCTTTGAGCAAAATTCCTTTGGGAACTGTAATTTCTTGTATTGAATTACGTCCGGGTCAAGGTGCTACTATTGCTAGAAGCGCAGGAACTTTTGCTCAGTTAATGGCAAGAGATGGTAAATATGCAACAATTAAAATGCCGTCAGGAGAAACAAGATTAATCTTGTTGACTTGTTCAGCTACTATTGGAGCAGTATCTAACTCTGACCACCAATTAATCGTATCTGGTAAAGCAGGTAGATCAAGATGGTTAGGTAGAAGACCAAGAACAAGACCGGTAGCTATGAACCCTGTCGATCACCCAATGGGTGGTGGTGAAGGACGTTCTTCTGGAGGTCACCCACGTTCTAGAAAAGGTCTTCCTGCTAAAGGTTATAGAACTCGTTCTAAAGTTAACCCGAGTAACAAGTATATTGTAGAACGCAGAAAGAAATAATAAGACATGGCACGTTCATTAAAAAAAGGACCTTTTGTACACTATAAATTAGATAAAAAAGTTCAGGAAAATATAGCTGGTGGAAATAAAGGTGTGGTTAAGACTTGGTCTAGAGCATCTATGATTACTCCGGATTTCGTTGGACAAACTATCGCAGTTCACAATGGTCGCCAATTCGTTCCGGTTTATGTAACTGAGAACATGGTAGGACACAAATTAGGAGAGTTTTCACCAACCAGATCTTTTAGAGGTCACGCTGGAGCAAAAAATAAAGGTAAAAAATAAGAAGCAATGGGAGTTCGTAAAAGAGAAACAGCAGATGCGAGAAAAGAGGCTAATAAGTCTATTGCTTTCGCGAAATTGAATAACTGCCCTACTTCACCTAGAAAAATGCGCTTAGTAGCAGACTTGGTAAGAGGTCAGAAAGTGGAAAGAGCTTTAAATATTTTAAGATTTAGCTCAAAAGAAGCTTCAAGAAAATTAGAGAAATTAGTATTATCGGCTATCAACAATTGGGAGCAGAAAAATGCTGACGGAAACGTTTCAGAAGCAGGCTTATTCATAAAAGAAATCCGTGTTGACGGTGGAATGATGTTGAAAAGACTTCGTCCGGCGCCACAAGGAAGAGCACACAGAATTAGAAAACGTTCAAACCACGTGACAATCGTGTTAGGAGCTAATGATAACACACAAGCAAATTAATTAAGATGGGACAAAAGACAAATCCAATAGGAAACAGACTTGGTATCATCAGAGGATGGGATTCAAACTGGTATGGTGGAAATGATTACGGTGACAAAATTGCTGAAGATTATAAAATCAGAAAGTATATCCATGCTCGTTTATCAAAAGCTAGTGTATCAAAAGTAATCATCGAGAGAACTTTGAAACTTGTAACCGTTACTATCACAACTGCTAGACCTGGTATCATTATCGGAAAAGGTGGTCAAGAGGTAGACAAGTTGAAAGAAGAACTTAAGAAAGTTACTGACAAAGAGGTTCAAATCAACATCTTTGAAATTAAAAGACCTGAGTTAGATGCATATTTAGTTGGAACTAGTATTGCACGTCAAATCGAAAGCCGTATTTCATACAGAAGAGCTATTAAAATGGCTATCGCAGCAGCAATGCGTATGAATGCAGAAGGTATTAAAGTTTTGATTTCTGGTCGTTTGAACGGTGCTGAAATGGCACGTTCTGAACAATTCAAAGAAGGTAGAATTCCTCTATCAACTTTCAGAGCCGATATTGATTATGCTTTGGCTGAAGCACATACTACTTATGGTAGAATGGGTATCAAAGTATGGATCATGAAAGGTGAGGTTTACGGAAAGCGTGATTTATCTCCACTTGTTGGAATGGATAAAAAACAGGCTTCTGGCGGAAAAGGTGGCGATTCTTCGAAAGGAGACAGAAAACCTTTCAACAAAGACAGAAAACCTGGTGGAGACCGTAAAAGAAAGTAAATATTTTAAACTAAAGAAAAATGTTACAGCCTAAAAGAACAAAATACCGTAAGGTACAGAAGGGTAGAATGAAAGGCGTTTCTCAAAGAGGACACGAACTTTCAAGTGGAATGTTTGGAATTAAATCAGTACATGAAAATGGAATGTTCTTAACTTCACGTCAAATCGAAGCTGCGCGTATTGCTGCAACTCGTTACATGAAGAGAGAAGGTCAATTATGGATTAATATTTTCCCAGACAAACCTATCACTAAAAAACCTCTTGAGGTACGTATGGGTAAAGGTAAAGGTGCAGTCGAATATTGGGCTGCCGTTGTAAAACCAGGAAAAATTATGTTTGAAGTTGGTGGAGTTCCACTTTCTGTTGCTAAAGAGGCTTTGCGTCTTGCCGCTCAAAAACTTCCTGTAAAAACTAAGTTTGTCGTTGCTAGAGATTTCGAAGCATAATCTAAAATTAATTATGAAACAATCAGAAATTATAAATCTATCCGCAGCTGAGTTGCAAGAAAAACTTAGTCAATTAAGAAAAGCGTATTCCGACCTAAAATCAGCACACGCTATTTCTCCAATTGCCAATCCACTTCAAATTAGAAGTGCTAGAAGAGCGGTTGCTAGAGTAGCAACAGAGCTAACTAAAAGAGAGTTACAATAATTGTATGCTAGCTAAAATGGAAGATAAAAGAAATTTAAGAAAAGAAAGAATTGGTGTTGTTACGTCAAACAAAATGGACAAATCTATTGTTGTGGCACAAGTAACCAGAGTAAAACACCCGTTATACGGTAAGTTCGTGTTAAAAACTAAAAAGTTTCATGCACACGACGAAACAAATGACTGTAACATTGGTGATACAGTAAAGATCATGGAAACAAGACCTTTATCTAAAACTAAATGTTGGAGACTAGTTGAAATCATTGAAAGAGCTAAGTAATTATGGTACAACAAGAATCGAGATTAAAAGTAGCAGATAACACAGGAGCAAAAGAAGTTTTGACTATCCGTGTTTTAGGAGGAACGAAACGTCGTTATGCCTCTGTTGGAGATAAAATTGTAGTGTCAATAAAAGACGCAACACCAAACGGAAACGTTAAGAAAGGTGCTGTATCTACTGCAGTTGTTGTACGTACCAAAAAAGAAGTGAGAAGAGCCGATGGTTCTTATATCCGTTTTGATGACAATGCTTGTGTTCTTTTGAATGCAGCAGGTGAGATGAGAGGAACACGTGTTTTTGGTCCGGTTGCGAGAGAACTTCGTGAAAAACAATTCATGAAAATTGTATCATTAGCACCAGAAGTGCTTTAATTCGTTAGTAAAATGATAAAGCTAAAAATAAAATCAGGAGACACAGTAACTGTTATCGCCGGTGACCACAAAGGTTCTGAAGGTAAAGTTTTACGTGTTGACCGTGAGAAAAACAAAGCAATCGTTGAAGGAGTAAATATGGTTTCGAAACATACAAAACCAAGTGCTAAAAACCCTCAAGGAGGAATTGTTAAGAAAGAAGCTCCTATTCATATTTCAAACTTGTCTTTGTTAGATCCAAAATCTAAAAAAGCAACTAAAGTTGGAATCAAGACAGAAGGAGATAAGAAAGTGAGATTTTCAAAAAAATCTAATCAAGTATTATAGTTATGGCATATACACCTAGACTTAAGCAAGAATATAAGGACAGAGTAATTGCTGCCCTTAAAGAAGAATTCGGTTATAAAAACGTAATGCAAGTTCCTAAATTGGAAAAAATCGTTTTAAGCCGTGGCGTTGGAGCAGCAGTTTCTGATAAAAAATTAGTTGACTATGCAGTTGACGAATTGACAAAAGTAACTGGACAAAAAGCAGTATCTACAATCTCTAAGAAAGACGTTGCGTCTTTCAAATTGAGAAAAGGTATGCCAATTGGTGCCAAAGTAACTCTTAGAGGAGAAAGAATGTATGAGTTTTTAGATAGACTTATCACATCATCTTTACCACGTGTAAGAGATTTTAGCGGGATCAAAGCTACTGGTTTTGACGGAAGAGGTAATTACAACCTTGGTGTTACTGAACAAATCATTTTCCCTGAAATTGATATTGATAAAGTAAATAAAATATCAGGTTTGGATATTACATTCGTAACTTCTGCCAACACAGATAAAGAAGCAAAGTCATTATTGGCTGAATTAGGTTTACCTTTTAAAAAGAATTAAGACATGGCTAAAGAATCAATGAAAGCCCGTGAGGTGAAAAGAGAAAAAACGGTAGCAAAGTACGCTGAGAAAAGAAAAGCTTTATTAGAAGCTAAAGATTACGAAGGCTTACAAAAATTACCAAAAAATGCTTCACCGGTTCGTATGCACAATCGTTGCAAATTAACAGGTAGACCAAGAGGATATATGCGTCAATTTGGTATTTCACGTGTAACATTCCGTGAAATGGCTAATAACGGATTAATCCCGGGAGTTAAAAAAGCTTCTTGGTAATCTCGCAATAAGTTATTACTTTTGCAAACCAAAAAATAATTTTAATTGGTTAAAGGTTCATTAGGCGAGTGCCTCTTGAAAACCATAACCGCAAATTTATACATATGTATACAGATCCAATTGCAGATTATCTTACGAGAGTTAGAAATGCAGTGATGGCAAACCACAAAGTGGTTGAAATCCCGGCTTCGAACTTGAAAAAAGAAATCACAAAGATTTTATTCGATCAAGGATATATCTTAAGTTACAAATTTGAAGACAGTACTGTACAAGGTACTATCAAAATCGCTTTGAAGTATGATAAAGATACTAAAGAGTCTGTAATCAAAGATATCCAAAGAATTAGTAAACCAGGTTTACGTAAATATGCCGGTGCATCAAAGTTACCTAGAATCCTTAACGGATTAGGAATTGCTATTGTTTCCACTTCAAAAGGTTTAATGACCGGGAAACAAGCTAAGCAATTAAATGTTGGTGGAGAAGTAATTTGTTACGTATACTAATTAAAACAGTTAAACAATGTCAAGAATAGGTAAAAATCCAATTTCGATTCCTGCTGGTGTAACTGTTGAAGTTAGTGAAACAGTAATTACAGTTAAAGGAAAATTAGGTCAACTTACACAAGATTACGCAGACGTAACAGTAAAAGTTGAAGAAGGTCAACTACTAGTAGAAAGACCATCTGATAGTAAAGATCATAGAGCAAAACACGGATTATACAGATCATTAATCAATAACATGATTGTGGGTGTATCTGAAGGTTTTACCAAAGAATTAGAATTGGTTGGAGTTGGTTATAGAGCTTCAAATCAAGGACAAAAATTAGACTTAGCCTTAGGTTTTTCTCACAATATCGTTTTAGAAGTTGCTCCAGAAGTAAAATTAGAAACGATTTCTGAGAAAGGAAAAAACCCAATCGTGAAGTTAACATCTTTCGACAAACAATTAATCGGACAAATCGCTGCCAAAATCAGAGGTTTCCGTAAACCAGAACCTTACAAAGGAAAAGGTGTTAAGTTTGTTGGTGAAGTATTAAGAAGAAAAGCAGGTAAATCAGCGTAAAAATTAGCATTATGTCATTAACAAAAACTGAAAGAAGACAAAGAATTAAATTCAGAATCAGAAAGATTGTTAGCGGTACTACTGCTAGACCAAGATTATCTGTATTCAGAAGTAATAAAGAAATCTACGCACAACTAATCGATGATGTGAATGGAGTTACTTTATTGGCTGCTTCATCAAAAGATAAAGGAGTAGATATTAAAGGTACAAACGTTGAAGTTGCCGCAGCAGTTGGAAAACTTGCAGCAGAAAAAGCGTTAAAAGCCGGGATTACTGAAGTAACTTTCGATAGAGGAGGTTATTTGTACCACGGTCGTATTAAATCATTAGCAGAAGGCGCAAGAGCGGCTGGACTTAAATTCTAATATATTATGTCTAAATACAAAAATGTAGAATTAGTAAAACCTAGCGGTCTTGAATTAAAAGATCGTCTGGTAAGTGTAAATCGTGTTACCAAAGTTACAAAGGGTGGTAGAGCTTTCGGGTTCTCTGCAATTGTAGTAGTAGGTGATGAAAACGGTGTTGTTGGACATGGTTTAGGAAAATCTAAAGACGTTTCTGAAGCTATTGCTAAAGCAGTAGAAGATGCAAAGAAAAACTTAGTTAGAATTCCTTTAAGTGGTCAATCAGTACCTCACGAACAAAAAGGAAAATTTGGTGGAGCAGCAGTATTTTTGATGCCTGCATCTCACGGTACCGGAGTAATCGCTGGTGGAGCTGTTCGTTCAGTTCTTGAGTCGGTTGGTATCCATGATGTATTGTCAAAATCACAAGGTTCATCAAACCCTCACAACGTGGTAAAAGCAACTTTTGATGCTTTATTACAAATGAGAAGTGCCGTTACTGTTGCAAAACAAAGAGGTATTTCTTTAGAAAAAGTTTTTAAAGGTTAATTCAAGGAAATTATGGCTAAATTATTAGTAAAACAAGTTAGAAGCAAAATCAATTGTCCTCTTACACAAAAGAGAGGATTAGAGGCTTTAGGTCTTCGTAAAATGGGACAGGTTGTGGAGCATGATTCAAATCCAGCTATCCTTGGAATGATAAATAAAGTTAAACACTTAGTTTCCGTAGAGGAAGTTAAATAACAAATCATAGTGATGAATTTAAGTAACTTACAACCTGCTGAAGGTTCTACACACAATCAAAATAAAAGATTAGGTAGAGGAGAAGGTTCTGGTAAAGGTGGTACCGCTGCACGTGGTCACAAAGGAGCAAAGTCTCGTTCTGGTTATTCTAAAAAGATTGGTTTTGAAGGTGGACAAATGCCACTTCAAAGACGTGTGCCTAAGTTTGGTTTCACAAACATCAACCGTAAAGAATATCAAGGGATTAATCTTGATGCGCTTCAGTTATTAGTAGACAACGGAACAGTTACAGATACTGTAGATTTTACAGTATATGTAGAAACTCGTTTGGCTACTAAAAACGAATTGGTTAAGATTTTAGGAAGAGGAGAATTAAAAGCAAAATTAAAAGTAACTGCTCACAAATTTACTGCAACTGCTAAAGCGGCTATTGAAGCTGCCGGTGGTGAAGCTGTAACCTTATAATTATTAGAACAATGAAGAAATTTTTTGAATCATTAAATAATGTTTGGAAAATAGAAGAACTGAAAAACAGAATCTTGATGACTCTTGGTCTGTTATTGGTTTATAGATTTGGAGCGCATGTTACTCTTCCGGGAATTGATGCAACACAATTAGAAAACTTAGCTGGTCAAACAGACCAAGGTATTGGATCAATACTAGACATGTTTACCGGTGGAGCTTTCTCTAAAGCATCTGTTTTTGCATTAGGTATTATGCCTTACATCTCAGCTTCAATTGTTGTTCAATTAATGGGAATCGCTATTCCTTATTTGCAGAAATTGCAAAAAGATGGCGAAAGTGGCAGAAAAAGATTGAATCAAATTACAAGATGGTTAACCATCTTAATCACATTGGTACAAGGTCCGGGCTATATTTATAACCTTTATACTACCTTGCCTCCAAGTGCTTTCCTTTTAGGATTTGATTCTTTCCAATTTTTGTTCTCTTCAGTATTAATTCTGACTACAGGTACAATATTTGCCATGTGGTTAGGTGAAAAAATTACAGATAAAGGTATTGGTAATGGTATTTCCCTATTAATTATGGTAGGAATCCTTGCCAGATTACCACAAGCTCTATTTCAAGAATTTACTTCTAAAGTGACCAACAATAATGGAGGTCCAATGTTATTAGTACTTGAAATCATCGTTTGGTTATTGGTAATCATTGCTTGTGTTCTATTGGTAATGGCCGTTAGAAAGATTCCGGTACAATATGCTCGTCGTACAACAGCCGGTGATTTCGAACAAGATTCATTAGGAGGAAACAGACAGTGGATTCCACTAAAATTGAATTCTGCTGGAGTTATGCCAATCATCTTTGCACAGGCTATTATGTTTATACCGGCAGCTGTAGCTGGACTTTCAAATTCTGAAACGTCACAATCTATTGCTGGTACGTTTAGTAATATGTTCGGATTTTGGTACAACTTAGTTTTTGCATTGTTGATTTTGATTTTCACTTTCTTCTATACTGCAATTACAGTTCCAACAAACAAAATGGCCGATGATTTAAAAAGAAGTGGTGGTTTTATTCCTGGTATTAAACCTGGTATTGAAACTGCAGATTTCTTAGATAGAATCATGTCTCTTATAACATTCCCAGGTTCGTTATTTTTAGCATTAATTGCTGTGTTCCCGGCGATTGTTGTTAGTCTTGATGTACAACAATCATGGGCTATGTTCTATGGTGGTACTTCATTAATCATTATGGTTGGTGTTGCTATCGATACTATTCAACAAATAAATTCTTATTTATTGAATAAACACTATGACGGATTGATGAAGACTGGTAAAAATAGAAAAGCAGTAGCTTAATTTTTATGGCAAAACAATCAGCAATAGAACAAGACGGATCAATAATCGAAGCATTGTCAAATGCAATGTTCCGTGTAGAATTAGAAAACGGACACGTTGTAATTGCTCATATTTCTGGTAAAATGCGTATGCATTACATCAAATTGTTACCTGGTGACAAAGTGAAACTGGAAATGAGCCCTTACGATTTGTCAAAAGCAAGAATTACTTATAGATATTAAAAGTATTACAATGAAAGTAAGAGCATCAGTTAAAAAAAGAAGTGCCGAGTGCAAGATTGTACGAAGAAAAGGCAGATTATACGTAATCAACAAAAAGAATCCTAGATTTAAACAAAGACAAGGATAGTTATGGCAAGAATAGCAGGGGTAGACATCCCAAAAAACAAAAGAGGAGTTATCGCTTTAACCTATATCTTCGGAGTAGGTAGAAGTAGAGCTATTGAGATTTTAGAAAAAGCTCAAGTGAGCCAAGATAAAAAAGTTCAAGATTGGAATGATGACGAAATCGGAGGAATCCGTGATGCGGTATCATATTACAAAATTGAAGGTGAGCTTCGTTCAGAAGTTTCATTGCACATTAAACGTTTAATGGATATTGGATGTTATAGAGGTATCCGTCACAGATCTGGTCTTCCTTTAAGAGGACAAAGAACTAAGAACAACTCTAGAACAAGAAAAGGTAAAAGAAAAACTGTTGCTAACAAGAAAAAAGCAACTAAATAATAAGTAATATGGCTAAAGCAACTGCAAAAAAACGTAAAGTTATCGTTGAATCAACGGGTGAAGCTCATATTAATGCTACCTTTAATAACATCATCATTTCGTTAACAAACAAAAAAGGTGAAGTTATCTCTTGGTCTTCAGCCGGTAAAATGGGCTTCAGAGGTTCTAAAAAGAACACTCCATACGCAGCTCAAATGGCCGCAGAAGATTGTGGAAAGGTGGCTTTAGAAGCTGGTCTTAAAAAAGTAAAAGTTTATGTAAAAGGACCGGGTAACGGACGTGAGTCTGCTATCAGATCTATTCATAACTCAGGAATTGAAGTAACCGAAATTATCGACGTTACGCCAATGCCTCACAACGGATGTCGTCCTCCTAAAAGACGTAGAGTATAATTTTATTGAATTTATTTCAATCAATTAAACAAGTAATAAGTATAATCAAGATTGGCGAATAGATTATCGAAGGATGTGACCTGAATTCATAATCTCAATCTTAAAACAATTTAAAATGGCAAGATATACTGGTCCACAAACTAGAATTGCTCGTAAATTTGGCGAAGCAATTTTCGGAGAAGACAAATCCTTCGAAAAAAGAAATTATCCTCCTGGACAACACGGGATGGCTAAAAAAAGAGGTAAAAAATCTGAGTACGCTGTCCAGTTAATGGAAAAGCAAAAAGCTAAATACTCTTACGGTATTTTAGAAAAACAATTCAGAAACCTTTTCGAAAAAGCAGCAGCTTCTAAAGGTGTAACAGGTGAAATCCTTTTACAATTATGCGAAGCTCGTTTAGATAACGTTGTATTCAGAATGGGAATTGCACCTTCAAGAAGAGCGGCAAGACAAATCGTTTCTCACCGTCACATCACTGTAAACGGAGAATTGGTAAATATCCCTTCTTACCACTTGAAACCAGGTGACAAAGTTGCTGTTCGTGAAAAATCTAAATCTGTTGAAGCTATCGAGCGTTCATTAGCCAACTCTTCTCATGTATATGAGTGGATTACTTGGAATAATGATACTAAAGAAGGAACTTTTGTTTCTGTTCCTCAAAGACTTCAAATCCCAGAAAACATTAAAGAACAATTAATCGTAGAGTTGTACAACAAATAATAATTGACAATAGTCTAAATTATATGGCAATATTTAATTTTCAGAAGCCCGATAAAGTTATCATGATCGATTCAACCGATTTTGAAGGTAAGTTTGAATTCAGACCTTTAGAACCGGGATACGGATTGACCGTTGGTAATGCACTTAGAAGAGTTTTACTTTCTGCGTTAGAAGGTTATGCCATTACTTCGGTTCGTATCGAAGGAGTTGAGCATGAGTTTTCTACCATTTCAGGAGTTGTTGAAGATGTTACCGAAATTATCCTTAATCTTAAACAAGTACGTTTCAAACGTCAGATCGAAGATGTAGATAATGAAACGGTTTCTATCTCAATCTCAGGAAAAGACCAAATTACAGCAGGTGATTTTCAAAAATTCATCTCCGGTTTCCAGGTGTTAAACCCGGAATTGGTAATTTGTAACTTGGATAGCAAAGTTAACCTAAACATGGAATTAACGATCGAGAAAGGTCGTGGTTATGTTCCTGCTGAGGAGAACAAAAAACAAAATGCAGCCATTGGTACTATTTTTACAGACTCTATTTTTACTCCGGTAAAAAATGTAAAATACGCCATTGAAAACTTCCGTGTGGAGCAAAAAACAGATTATGAAAAATTAGTTTTCGAAATCAAAACTGATGGTTCAATCAATCCAAAAGATGCCTTAACAGAAGCTGCCAAAGTTTTAATTCACCACTTTATGTTATTCTCCGATGAGAGAATTACTCTTGAAGCTGATGAAATTGCTCAAACAGAGTCTTACGACGAAGAATCATTACACATGAGACAGTTATTGAAAACCAAATTGGTTGATATGGACTTATCAGTAAGAGCATTGAACTGTTTGAAAGCAGCCGAAGTTGACACCCTTGGAGATCTTGTATCTTTCAACAAAAACGACTTGATGAAGTTCCGTAATTTTGGTAAAAAATCGCTAACCGAGTTAGACGAATTGGTTGCCAATAAGAATTTAACGTTCGGAATGGATTTAGGTAAATACAAATTAGATAAAGAATAAATTACTTCATATTTTGCTCTCCAAGGTGGATTGAGCAAGATGAAGGTTAAAAAAACACGTCATGAGACACGGAAAAAAAGTAAATCACTTAAGCAGACAGACCGGACATAGAAAATCTATGTTGGCTAATATGGCTTGTTCTCTTATCGAGCACAAACGTATTAATACTACTGTTGCTAAAGCTAAAGCGCTTAAACAATTTGTTGAGCCATTGGTAACAAAATCAAAAGAAGATACTACGCACAACAGACGTATCGTTTTCGCTTACTTACGCAACAAATACGCCGTAACTGAATTATTCAGAGACGTAGCTGCGAAAGTTGGAGATCGTCCGGGTGGATATACTCGTATCATCAAAATGGGTAACCGTCTTGGAGATAACGCTGATATGGCCATGATCGAGTTAGTAGACTTTAACGAACTATACAACGGAGGTAAAAAAGAAGAGAAAAAAGGTAGAACACGTCGTGCTAAGAAAACCACTGCACCTGTTGCCACTCCTGCTGCTCCTGCACCAGTTGTAGAAGAAGTTGCTCCAATCGTTGAAGAAGCTGCTCCGGCAGTAGAAGAAGCGGTAGTTGAAACTCCAGTTGCTGAAGTTGAAACTCCGGAAGTTGTTGAAGAAACTCCTGCAGTAGCAGAAGTAGAAGAAACTCCTGCCGACGAAACTCCGGAAACTCCGGCTGATGAAGAATCTAAAGACGAGCAAGCCTAATGGTTGCCCATTCTTAAATATAAAGGATAAACGTTTTGTTTATCCTTTTTTTTTGGCTTTAAGGGAACAAAGAGGAAGTGTAAAAGTCAGGAGCGAAAGGTTCGGGATTTATCAGCCATCCATATTCCTGCTTTCCGCGCTACATGGTAGCCGCTGCAATCAGGGCTAAAAAGAATCTAAAGGAATGTTTATAAACTTTTACAATTCCATTTTATTATCACAGTACAATAAATTAATTTTGTCATCGAAACATACAACCTACAACACACAACTTACAACATGAAGTATACAACAAGACCACAAGCTCTCTTACTACTAGCAGACGGCACCATCTTTTACGGAAAATCAATCGGAATCTCCGGTAAAACCTTTGGCGAAGTTTGTTTCAACACCGGCATGACCGGTTACCAAGAAATCTTCACTGATCCGTCTTATTTCGGACAAATCATGGTAGCGACCAATCCGCACATCGGAAACTATGGTGTAAATGCTAACGAAGTGGAAGCCGATAAAATTATGATCTCAGGTTTGGTTTGTAAAAACTTCAGTTTTACCCATTCGCGCCCAGATTCGGAAAGCAATCTTTACGATTACTTCGAAAAAGAAAACCTAATATGCATTTCCGATGTGGATACCAGAGCTTTAGTAAGTTACATTCGTGACAATGGTGCGCAAAACGCCGTAATCTGTACAGACGGAACGCCGGTAGAAGAATTAAAACAATTATTAGCCAACGTTCCTGATATGAAAGGATTGGAATTGGCGTCAACTGTATCCGTAACAGAACCATATTTTTTCGGAGAGGAAAACGCTACTTATAAAATCGCAGCTTTAGACTTAGGGATCAAAAGAAACATCTTGAGAAACTTAGCGAAAAGAGATTGCTACATCAAAGTATTCCCATACAATGCCACTTTTGAAGAGTTAAAATCTTTCAATGCTGATGGTTACTTCTTATCAAACGGACCGGGCGATCCGGAACCGTTAGAAGGTGTAATCGAAGTAGCTAAAGAAATGATCGCGTCAGACAAACCGGTTTTCGGGATTTGTTTAGGGCATCAAATTATAGGATTGGCAAATGGAGTCTCCACTTATAAAATGTTCAACGGTCACAGAGGAATCAACCATCCTGTTATGAATGTCTTGACCGGAAAAGGAGAAATCACTTCGCAAAACCACGGTTTTGCCGTTAACAGAGAAGAACTGGAAAAGCATCCTGATTTGGAAATCACGCATTACCATATCAATGACAATACTGTTGCCGGAATGCGCATGAAATCCAAAAACTGTTTTTCAGTGCAATACCATCCCGAAGCGAGTCCTGGTCCACATGACTCTTCGTATCTGTTCGATGAATTTATCGCCAACATCACCAAAGCCAAAAGTTTACAAACGGTTTAGGGTTTTTCCTTTAGCCCCGATGGGAGAAGTTACCTTGTAACTCGGACAGCGGGAAAACGGACAACAAATAAACCCAAACCATTCGCTCCGAAAAATTCGATAATACTAAAACGTTTGCGTTAATAACATTCGGGTCAATTGTCAAATTCATAAAAAAAGATGGAATATATTTGTGATAATTCTATAATTTAATAACAAAAATCTAATATCATAAAAATGAGTATTATTATTAAAGTTCACGCAAGACAAATCCTTGACTCAAGAGGAAATCCAACTATTGAAGTAGATGTAGTAACTGAAAACGGCGTTTTAGGTCGTGCTGCTGTTCCAAGTGGTGCTTCAACCGGCGAACACGAGGCAGTAGAATTAAGAGATGGCGGAAAAGCCTATATGGGTAAAGGAGTTTTGAAAGCAGTGAAGAATGTTAACGATACTATCGCTCCGGAATTAATGGGTGTTTCTGTTTTTGAACAAAATCATATCGACCAATTAATGATCGAATTAGATGCCACGCCAAACAAATCAAACCTTGGTGCCAATGCAATTTTGGGTGTTTCTTTGGCCGTTGCTAAAGCAGCAGCTAATGAATTAGGTTTGCCTTTGTATCGTTACGTAGGCGGCGTTTCTGCCAATACGTTACCGGTACCCATGATGAACATCATCAATGGTGGTTCGCACTCTGATGCGCCAATCGCTTTCCAAGAGTTTATGATTATGCCGGTAAAAGCAACTTCATTTACTCATGCGATGCAAATGGGAACGGAGATTTTCCACAACTTGAAAAAAGTTTTACACGATAGAAATCTTTCTACAGCGGTAGGTGACGAAGGTGGTTTTGCACCAAACCTTGCCGGCGGAACAGAAGATGCTTTGGATACGATTAAAAAAGCAGTTGAAAATGCAGGTTACAAATTCGGTGACGAAATCATGATTGCCCTAGATTGTGCAGCTTCTGAATTTTACGTAGACGGAAAATACGATTATACCAAATTCGAAGGCGCCACTGGAAAAATCAGAACATCAAAAGAACAAGCGGAATACTTAGCTTCATTGGCCACCAACTATCCAATCATTTCTATCGAAGACGGAATGTACGAAGACGATTGGGAAGGTTGGAAATACTTAACCGAATTAATCGGAAACAAAACGCAATTGGTTGGTGACGATTTATTTGTAACCAATGTGGAGCGTTTATCCACAGGTATCGAAAAAGGAATTGCCAATTCAATCTTGGTAAAAGTAAACCAAATCGGAACTTTAACGGAAACTATCGCAGCGGTAAACATGGCGCATAATGCCGGTTATACTTCTGTAATGTCTCACCGTTCAGGAGAAACAGAAGACAACACCATTGCTGATTTAGCCGTAGCTTTAAATTGTGGTCAAATCAAAACCGGTTCGGCTTCGCGTTCAGACCGTATGGCCAAATACAACCAGTTGTTGCGTATTGAAGAGGAATTAGGCGATACGGCTTATTTCCCTGGAGTAAGAGCTTTTAAGCAGAAGTAATTAAGTACTTTATTATAGTTATGCCTGACAGGTTTCTGAAATCTGTCAGGTTTTTTTATTTTTAATTTCTATTGATATTCAAATAAATATGTTCTTTTGGAGCCTGTTTTTTTCTTATTTTAGCAATCGAAACAATATTCCAAGTGAATCCTATTTTAGGAGACGAAGTGGAATAAACCCAGATAACTATGAAAAAATTTTACTTCTTATTACTGTCTCTTTTTGGAGTAATGTCGACATTAAAAGCACAAACTTCAATTCCGATTTATGACAACGTTTTGTTCTATGACGGATATGCTTCTTTGGTAAATGCACCTACTGAACCGGATGTTGTGCGATTAAGAAACGATTTGTTTACCAAAAAACTGACTACTGATATATTAGATCAAATCGGAAGTACACTTCAATTGAATGTGTTGATTACTGCGGCTTGTGATAATTATGACAGAATCGGAAATGTGAATTTGGCTTTAGTGCCAAAAGGCGCATTGACCTACAATCCTAATACAACAAGCAGAATTGAATTAGCCCGATTTATCACACCATTTATGAATAAAAATATCGAGCCAAGTTCTGTTCCTTATAATTTTTCAGTCAACAATGCGGCTAAGATTTTAAAAGATAGTTACTTAAATTCTATCTATGATTTTTGGATTGAATTAGAAGTTTTTGGAGTGCCTTATGCAGCTAACACTCAAGTAGCGGGTTGTGCCGGAAGAAATGATGTGTTTTTTGGCACATTAGAGTTTGTAACTAATGAAGATCTGACAATTCCTAACGATACTTTTGTTCTGCCATTAAACTTTAAAAAGGATTTGAATAATTATGCCGTTGGTGCATCCGATGCTATAGGAACAACAGTTAGAACCATTAATTTTAACCTTGATTCTCCAATCAACAACGCCAAATTTCACTTAATCACTTCCAATCACGGAGCCAATTCAGGTGGAGAAGAATACAACCGAAGATGGCATTATATTTATTTAAACAATAATCAGATTTTGTCATACAAACCAGGTGAATTGACTTGTGAACCCTACAGAGTTTTCAACACCCAACCTAATGGAATATATGGTTCCGTTCCAAGAACTCCGGCACAATGGCAGTCTTTCAGTAATTGGTGTCCGGGTTCTGTTATACCAATTCGTGAAATTTCCTTGGGGAATTTAAGCGCCGGACCACACTCTTTTGTGATTTCAGTGCCCGATGCTGTTTTTGTCGGAGCACAAGGATATATTCCGGTTTCATTATACTTGCAAGGGGATAACACCGTTTTGAATGTAGAAAGTTTTACACAGTTGGCGTTTGATTATTATCCTAATCCAGCCCAAAACAGCATCACTGTAAATGCCAACAGCATTTTAAATTCAATCGAATTGTATGATGTGCAAGGAAGAGTTTTGATTGCTAAGACAACTAACGAAGCTCAAGTTAACGTTGATATCTCAAATTATTCCAACGGGATCTATTTCCTGAAGGTAAATTCAGCAAATGGAGAGAAAACGAAAAAGATTGTAAAAGAGTAATTTGAACAAATAATTTACGGTAAAAGAACATTCATTTAAAGAATCTTCTTTTGCCGTTTTTTATTTTCAATCGAGAGTAGTACTTTTGCGCATGCAACACAACGTACTTATTTTAGATTTCGGTTCGCAATACACACAACTTATTGCACGCCGCGTTCGCGAATTAAACATATTCTGCGAAATATTTCCTTTCAATCATTTTCCAAATGATTTATCGTCCTATAAAGCAGTTATCCTTTCGGGTAGCCCTTATTCCGTGAGAGCCGAAGATGCTCCTCATCCTGATTTATCCCAAATTCGCGGCAAAATGCCATTATTGGCTGTTTGTTACGGTGCCCAATATTTAGCCCATTTCAACGGTGGTGAGGTGGCGCCAAGTAATATCCGTGAATACGGCAGGGCCAATTTGTCTTTCATTAAAGACGATGAAGCCTTTTTTGAGGAAGTAGCTTTAAACAGTCAGGTTTGGATGAGTCATAGCGATACTATTAAGCAAATGCCAACCAATGGGGTATTGTTAGCCAGTACTAAAGACGTAGCCAATGCTGCTTATCGCATAGAAGGAGAAAAAACTTTTGCCATTCAATTCCATCCTGAAGTATACCATTCAACTGACGGAAAGCAAATTTTAGAAAACTTCTTAGTAAAAATAGCCGAAGTGCCTCAAAATTTTACACCAAATGCTTTCGTAGAAGATTGTGTAAAAGAGTTGCAAGAGAAAGTAGGCAATGATAAAGTAGTTTTGGGACTTTCGGGCGGAGTAGATTCTACAGTAGCGGCTGTTTTATTGCACAAAGCTATTGGTAAAAACCTATACTGTATTTTCGTAAACAATGGGTTGTTGCGCAAAAATGAATTTGAAAATGTATTACACCAATATAAGGATATGGGATTAAATGTTAAAGGCGTTGATGCTTCGGAACGTTTTCTTTCAGCCTTAGAGGGCATCGAAGATCCGGAAGCCAAACGAAAAGCCATTGGTCGTGTTTTTATAGAAGTTTTTGATGATGAAGCCCATCGTATTGAAGAGGTGAAATGGTTGGCGCAAGGCACCATTTATCCTGATGTGATTGAGTCGGTTTCGGTAAAAGGACCTTCAGCTACTATAAAATCGCATCACAATGTTGGCGGTTTACCCGATTTTATGAAACTCCAAATTGTTGAACCTTTACGCATGCTTTTTAAAGATGAAGTGCGTCGCGTTGGAAAAACACTTGGAATTGATGATGAGTTATTGGGAAGACATCCTTTCCCTGGACCAGGATTGTCTATCAGAATTTTAGGAGCAATAACACCTGAAAAAGTTAGAATTTTACAAGAAGTAGATGCTGTTTTTATCAATGGATTGAAAGAACACGGTTTGTATGATAAAGTTTGGCAAGCCGGAGCTATTTTGCTGCCTGTCAATAGTGTAGGGGTAATGGGAGATGAACGTACTTATGAAAAAGTAGTAGCCCTTAGAGCAGTAGAATCAACCGACGGAATGACAGCAGATTGGGTTCATTTACCTTATGAATTTCTAATGAAAATTTCGAATGAAATCATCAATAAAGTAAAAGGAGTGAACAGAGTGGTGTATGATATAAGTTCAAAACCACCGGCAACAATAGAATGGGAATAGTTTTTGTTAACATAAAAAAGTTAATGAAAAATAGCGCAATAAACATTGCAAGTCAAAAGTTTTGTTAACTTTAACGTTAAATAAATGACCAATTTATGAAAAACCGAATTATTTTCTCACTGCTTTTTGTCTTTGGAACCGTCTTTTCTTTGATGGCAAGACAAGACAAATATGTCAAGCACACCGTTGCCAAAGGAGAAACTATCACGTTAATCGCTCAAAAATATAAAGTTACTCCTTTCGATATTTACAAACTAAATCCCGATTCTCAAAACGGTATCGAATTGAACAGCGTTTTGTTGATTCCGCCTTCATCGGCAGAACCAACAGTAATTCATCCAAAGCAAACTCAGCCTAAAGCCAATCCAAATCCAATTACTCATTTGGTACAACCAAAAGAAACTTTGTTTAGTCTTTCAAGACAATATGGGGTTTCGGTTGAAGCTATAAAAGAAGCCAACGCTGATTTTTTGAAAGAAGGTTTGAAAATAGGTCAAACTATTAAAATTCCATCTGGTGTAGTAAGTCGAGAAACTTACGAGAAACCACCTTTAGAAAAACCGGTTCCGGCTCCAAAAGAGACACCAAAAGCAGTAGTGAAAAGCGAACCAAAAGTAGAATCACCCAAAGCAAATGCTGCTTATCACATCATCGAGCCAAAGGAAACCAAATACGGTATTTCTAAAAAATACGGAATGACCATTCAAGAGTTGGAAAGACTAAATCCGGCCATTGTATCTGATTTTCCGGTGGGTTTAAAATTAGTAGTTTCCGGAAATGCACCTGCAGTAACTTCAAAGCCTATAACATCGGCTGAACCAATTAAGGATAAACCTGCAGTCGTTAATCCGAGTTCCGGTAAAAAATATTTGCAGGAATATGTGGTTAAACCTAAAGAAACCATTCAAAGCATAGCCGCCGATTTCGGAATCACAGAAACCGAATTAATTCAGTTGAATCCCGAATTAAAAAAGGGTATAAAACTCGGAATGATTTTACGTGTACCTATGGGGGAAAAAGTAAATGTCCCCAAAAAAGAACAAGGCAATTTAATGAAGAATTTAAACACTAATGCGAGGAAACAACTCGCATTACTTTTGCCTTTTAATATCACAAAAATTGAAAGCGATACAGTAAATTCTACGCAAGCTCGCTTGAAAAAAGATAAGTTTCTGAATTTGACTTTAGACTTCTATTCCGGTGCTTTAATGGCTATTGATTCCGCAAGAGTATTAGGAATGAATGTCGATATTAAAATTTTAGATTCTCAAGAAACCAAGAATACTTCTAACGTAGCGACCTTGGTTCAACAAAATAATTTGGGCAGTATGGACGCCATTATCGGACCGTTTTATCAGTCTAATGTTGAGAAATTGGCTGAATTGGTAGAGCCAACCAAAACACCAATTATTTCTCCGCTTTCTAAGGAAGTTGGAAAAAAGTTTGCAAATATGTATCAATCCATGCCGTCTCTAGAGCAAATGCGTGGATCGATTTTTGAATTTATGAAAGCCAAAGGAGGCAATGTTATTGCAGTAGTTGATAACAAAAAAGGAAGTGTAAAACAGTATATTCAGGAAATGCAAAGTGAGACAAAAATTGTCGGGATGACTGCCAAAGGTTCTTTTATAAGTGACAGTTTGAGAGTTCATTTGCAAAAGGACAAAATGAATTATGTTTTATTAGCTTCCGAAAGTACCGGAATGATTTTGGCCACCACCAATGCTATGTTAGCAGCCCAAAAAGAATATCAGTTGCAATTGGTTATCATGGAACCTAATGAAACTTTAGATTTCGAAGAGATATCTATGACCCGTTTAACCAAATTAAAATTACTGTATCCATCATTGTCAAGGCCAAATGAAACGATAGAAGCCAATCAATTTGATGCTAAATACAAAAAGCTTAATAAAATTATTCCAAATCAATACGCCATAAGAGGTTTTGATTTGACTTTTGACGTTTTACTTCGCTTATCCCAAGAAAAAACTTTCGAAGAAACCATTCAAACCGATGCTTCTGAGCAAATAGAAAACAAATTTGATTACACTCAAAATTCAACTTACGGTTATTCTAATAATGGCATTTACATTTTGTATTACGACACCGATTTAACCATCAAAGAAGCTTTATAATGCCTACATCCAAAGTTACTTATTTAGGAGATTTAAGAACGTCTTCCATTCACTTACAATCCGGAAGCGAAATCATTTCCGATGCACCTTTGGACAATAACGGCAAAGGAGAAGCCTTTTCACCAACGGATACCGTGGCCAATGGTTTAGCAAGTTGTATGTTTACTGTTATGGGAATCAAAGCGCGCGAAATGGGGGTGGATTTTTCAGGCTCAACTGCAGTAGTAACCAAGGTTATGGCAGCCGATCCAAGACGAATTTCCGAAATTCATGTGACTTTCGAAATGAAGGCAGAAGCCGATGAGAAAACCAAAATCATTTTGGAAAGAACCGCTTTAACTTGTCCGGTGCATTTCAGCTTGCATCCCGATATCAAAAGAGAAATTGTTTTTAATTGGAAGTAATTTTGAACGACCAACAACAACTCCTCATCAAACTCGCACACACCAAAATGCCGTTCGGTAAATATGAAGGCTATTATCTGATAGATTTGCCTGAATATTATGTGGTTTGGTATTCTCAAAAAGGTTTCCCTAAAGGACAACTCGGCGAACAACTCCAACTCGTTTATGAACTAAAATTAAACGGTTTGGAGGAATTAGTACGCAATATCAAAAAGCAATATCCGAAGAAAGATTATTAGATTATTAGATTTTTAGATTGTTGGATTTTTGAACCTTTTTTTTTCTAACAATCTAGTAATCTAACAATCCAATAATCCATTTTAAATTCTTATTTTTGCCTCGTTTTTTACAGCAACAACACAACAACATAATTTACAATGAACCAAACACAAACAAAATACATTTTTGTTACCGGTGGTGTGACATCTTCTTTAGGGAAGGGAATCATCGCAGCTTCTTTAGCCAAGTTACTACAGGCTAGAGGGTATCGAACGACCATACAAAAGTTTGATCCTTACATCAATGTTGATCCCGGAACTTTAAATCCTTACGAGCACGGAGAATGTTTCGTTACGGATGATGGTGCGGAAACCGATTTGGATTTAGGCCATTACGAGCGTTTCTTAAACGTTCCCACTTCGCAAGCTAATAACGTAACTACCGGAAGAGTTTATCTTTCTGTAATTGAAAAGGAGCGAAGAGGTGAGTTTTTAGGAAAAACAGTTCAGGTGGTTCCTCATATAACTAACGAGATTAAAGACCGCATGCAATTGTTAGGTCAATCAGGCGATTTCGACATCGTAATTACAGAAATCGGCGGAACGGTCGGCGATATCGAATCGTTGCCTTATATCGAGTCTGTACGTCAATTGGTTTGGGAATTAGGTGAATCTAATTCATTAGTAATTCACTTGACCTTAGTGCCTTATTTAGCGGCAGCAGGAGAATTAAAAACAAAACCAACCCAACACTCGGTTAAAACCTTGATGGAAAGCGGAATCAAAGCCGACATCTTAGTGTGCAGAACCGAACACGAATTGTCAGACGAATTGCGTCAAAAGTTAGCCTTATTCTGCAACGTAAAACGCGAAGCTGTTATTCAATCTATAGATGCTTCAACGATTTATGAAGTGCCTAATTTGATGTTGGAAGAAGGTTTGGATATTGTTGCTTTAAAGAAATTAAACTTACCCAAAAAAGCCGCACCGGATTTAAAAAACTGGAACACTTTTTTACACCGATTAAAACACCCAAAACAAACGGTTAATGTTGGTTTGGTTGGAAAATATGTTGAATTACAAGATTCGTACAAATCGATTTTAGAAGCCTTTATTCATGCCGGAGCAGCCAATCAGACCAAAGTAAATGTAATCTGTATTCACTCGGAATATCTTGATGAAAACTCTGCAGCAGAACAATTACAAGGATTAGACGGAATTTTGGTGGCGCCCGGTTTTGGCGGTCGAGGAATAGAAGGAAAAATTGATACGGTTCGTTATGCCCGTGAAAATAACATTCCGTTTTTCGGAATTTGTTTGGGAATGCAAATGGCAGTTATTGAGTATTCCAGAAATATCCTCGGATTGAAAGAAGCCAATTCAACAGAAATGAACGAGGAAACCAAACATCCGGTAATCTCTATCATGGAAGAACAAAAAACCATCACCGATAAAGGAGGAACTATGCGATTAGGTGCATGGAAATGTGATATTAAAGAAGGAAGTTTGGCTTATGAAATTTACGGGAAAAGTCAAATTCAAGAACGTCATCGCCACCGTTACGAGTTCAATAATGACTATAGAAAACAACTCGAAGCTGCAGGTTTAACAGCTTCAGGAGTCAATCCTGATACCGGTTTGGTAGAAATCATTGAAATCAAGAATCATCCTTTTTTCATCGGTGTTCAATACCATCCGGAATATAAGAGTACTGTTGCCAATCCACACCCAATTTTTGTTAGCTTTGTGGCCGCAATGGTAAAACATAAAAAATAAAGTTGTAACAAATAATCCCTTGTTGCTTCTTATGACAAATAATTAAAAAATGGAACAAAAGAAATTTGATTTTAATTCGATTATCGGTTTTGCTTTAATCTTTGTTATTATCCTTTGGATGATGTACAACAACAGACAAGAGGAAGTAAAAGATCAGGCCAAAGCCAAAACAGAAAAAGCGGCAGAAAATAAAGCTAAAGCAGAAACAACTAAAGAAGTTCCTCAAACAATAGCAGATACTTCGGTTGCCGATTCGGTTAAAATTCAAAAACTTCAAGGCACTTTAGGGAGCTTTGCTTACTCAGCAACATTGCCTTCAGCAAAAGAAAATTTTACTACCATCGAAAATGACTTAATGGTTCTGAAAATCGCCAACAAAGGAGGTTACATTGCTGAAGCGACGCTTAAAAACTACAAAAAATTTGATAAAAATTCTAAGGAGTTGGTAACGTTAATCAAAAATAACAACGCTAATTTCAACTTGCAGTTAATGACCAAAGACAACCGAGTGTTGAATACCAAAGATTTGTTCTTTGAGCCAACATTGACAAGTGTCGACGGAAATCAAGTGCTTTCGATGAAATTGAAATCAAGTGCCAATGCCTTTTTGGAATACAAATACGTATTGAAACCAAAAGAGTACATGCTTGATTTTGACATTCGTTCACAAGGCTTGAATACCGCTTTGAACACTTCAAAACCGGTCGATTTTCAATGGGACATGAAAGCCTATAGAAACGAGAAAAGTATAGCTTATGAAAACCGTTATGCGGAAATCGTATTTGAATATGAAGACGGAAAAGACGATTATGTAAGCCAAGGAAAAGACCAAGAAGAAGCACCTGAAAAGGTTACTTATATTGCCTATAAGCAGCACTTTTTCTCCTCTATTTTGTTGACAAAAACTCCTTTTTCCAATGCTAAATTGAAATCGAACGATTTAGTAAATGATGAAAATATTGATACCACTTTTACAAAAGAATTTAAAACCAATTCGGCTTTAGCCTATGCTAACGGCGAATTGGATTATAAAATGAATTGGTATTACGGTCCGTCTGATTACACAATATTGAATGATTATGATAGAAACTTAGACGAAATTATTCCTTTAGGTTGGGGTATTTTTGGTTGGATTAACAAATTTATATTTGTACCGCTATTCGGATTCTTGAGTACGTTTATGGGATTAGGAATTGCGATTATCGTGTTTACCATTTTAATCAAAATAGCGATGTCGCCTATTACTTTCAAATCATTCTTATCACAAGCTAAGATGAAAGTATTGCGTCCTGAAATCATGGAAATTGGAGAAAAATTTAAAAAAGATCCAATGAAAAAGCAACAGGAAACGATGAAGTTGTACAATAAAGCGGGTGTAAATCCAATGGCTGGTTGTATTCCGGCGCTGATTCAAATTCCGTTTATGTATGCTTCGTTCCAATTCTTCCCATCGGCGATTGAGTTGAGACAAAAAGGATTTCTTTGGGCAGATGATTTATCTTCATTTGACGAAATAGTTAAATTGCCTTTTTACATTCCGGTTTACGGTGATCACATCAGTTTGTTTCCAATCTTGGCGTCTATTGCTATTTTCTTCTACATGAAAATGACTTCGGGTGATCAAATGATGGCACAACCACCACAAGACGGAATGCCGGACATGGGTAAAATTATGAAAATCATGATTTATTTATCACCGGTAATGATGTTGTTGTTCTTTAATAATTACGGTTCAGGTTTGAGTTTGTATAACTTTATATCTAACTTGATTACCATCGGAATTATGTTGGTGATTAAAAAATACTTTATCAACAGCGATAAAATCCATGCTCAAATTCAGGAAAACAAAGCCAAACCAAAAACAGAAGGCAAGTTCCAAAGAAAAATGCGTGAAATGATGGAACAAGCGGAAGAGCAGAAAAAGCTTCAAAACAAAAAGAAATAATTTCCGAATCATAAATTTTCAAAACTCTGTTTAAAAATATACCTTTAAACAGAGTTTTTTATTTTTTAGCTATGAAGGTACTAATTATCGGTTACGGCAATATGGGAAAAACCTATGCCAATAGTTTTATAAGTTCGAGATTTATCAAACCGGAAGACATTTTTGTTTTGGTAAGAAATGATCATCATGCAATAAGTGATAATGGAATTCCGAAAAGTAATTTCTCAGCAAAAGCGGGAAATGAAATAAGCGATTTCGATATCGTGATTCTGGCAGTAAAACCTCAGGATTTTAACATTTTGGCCCATGCTGTAAAGTCCTTTTTAACCAATACTCAAATCATTTTTTCGGTCATGGCCGGAATTACTTTGGCTACTATAGAAAAGCAATTGTCTTGTTCCAAAATTGTCCGTTCGATGCCCAATATTCCAACGCAAATCGGAATGGGAATGACCGTTTTTACGGCTTCTTCGAATGTGGATAGAAAAGAATTGTTTATCATCCAAAACCTTATCAATACCACGGGAAAATCAGTTTATGTAGAAAATGAAAAGCTTATAGATGCAGCGACAGCAATATCAGGAAGCGGACCGGCGTATGTTTTCTATTTTATGCAGTCGATGATACAAGCTGCAGTAGATTTAGGCTTTAACGAATCTGAAGCAGAATTGTTGGTCAACCAAACTTTTATGGGTTCAGTAGCCATTCAAAACAGCTATTCTTTATCCAATCAAGAGTGGATAGCCAAAGTGGCTTCAAAAGGAGGAACAACTGAAAGCGCATTGCGGGTTTTTGAAAAAGAAGCCCTAGAAAAGACTATAGTCGATGCTGTAAAAGCAGCAAACGATAGGGCATTAGAATTAGGGACATAAAAAAAGCGCAGTGTGAACTGCGCTTCTCTTTTTCATAGCAAATTGTAAATTATAACGTTGGTAATAATACGTTGTTGATAACATGAATTACTCCATTTGAACCTTGAACATCTACAGCCACAATACCGGTTTGTCTGTTTGCTTCATCAGTAATTGTAGTTCCTGAAATGGTGAATGTTCCCGTTTCCAATGTTGTGATAGGGGTTGTTGGAATTCCAGTTGATAGCACATTTGCACCTCCTACAACATGATATGTTAATACGGAAGTAACTTGCGCTGACGTTAAGCTTGCCAATACTCCTGGATTTTGTGATTCAAAAGTAGTAAATGCGGTATTGGATGGAGCGAATACAGTGAATGGCGAACCGGCTGTACCACTTAATGTTGGTACCAAACCAGCACCACTAACTAAACCAACTAAAGTAGTAAAGTTAGGATTAGCTATTGCATGATTAACAACAGTTGGCAAACCAATCACATTGTCAACAACATGAATTACTCCGTTTGATGCTTCGATGTCAGCAGTTACAACAGTTGCGCCACTATTAGTAGCACCACCATTTAATTTCACTGTTGAACCAACTTCGATGAACATACTTAAAGTATTAGTACTTGAAGCTCCACCTTTGGCTAAAGTTTTTACATAACCTGTGGTCAATTCGTTACTGTAAAATGAACCTGAAACAACATGGTTTTTTAGAACTTCTGTCAATAATGGTAGAGGTACTGCATTTACATCAGCAAAACCATTGGCTGTAAAGAATGCTTGAAATTTGTCGTTGGTTGGAGCAAATACTGTGAAATCTCCTGGGCTATCAAAAGTAGAAACCAAACCGGCTCTGCTTAGCGCTTGGACCAATATACTTAGGTTAGGATTCGCAGAGGCAATCTCTGCAATAGTTTGAGGTTGATTTGAATTGTTGTCATCATCGCTACAAGACATAGCTAATAAAGAAAACAAGGTGATTCCGAATAATTTAGTTAGATTTTTCATTTTATTTTTTTTGTTTAATGTTTCGGCTAAATTATGAAACATTGTTTAACAAAAATCAATAAAGAATAAACAAAACAATCATTTATAAATACTTTAACAGTTTTGTTTAAGTTGTATAAATAACAATAAAACAGTGTATTAACGAATTAATAAGTGTTTTTCACTAGTTTAGTAATAGCTATTTATTTAACAAAAGTTAAACAAAATTGATTGTTGATTTTTAGATTATTTTAACAATCTAGACTATAATAAAAATATGTATTACGCGTTTACATAATAACTTTAAATTTGTAGCTTAGATTTTATACCAATTAACAACAAACTTATGAAATACATTTTTCTTTTTTTATTCCAAACGGTTGTTCTTTTCGCGCAAGACTTTAATAAATTAGATGAGAGTGGCAAGAAGCATGGACTATGGAAAGGCTTTTATGAAGAGTCAAAACGGCCAAGATATGAAGGGGTTTTCGACCATGGAAAAGAAGTTGGGCTATTTAAATTTTTTGACGATACCAGAGCCGGAACCGTTATTGCTACTAGAGATTTCAATGCTAATGACAATTCGTGTTACACCATTTTTTATAATCAAAGAGGAAGCAAAGTAAGTGAAGGGAAAGTGGTCAACAAACAGTTTGAAGGAGAATGGAAATATTATCATTTTGATTCTCCACAAATAATGACTTTAGAATACTATGTAAATGGTAAATTAAATGGCGTTAGAAAAGTATACTACAAAAGCGGACAAATTGCTGAAGAAACAACTTATGTAAACGGAGTCAAAGAGGGATTGTATAAGAGTTATGCTGAAAATAGTGTTGTAATTGAAGAAAGCAATTATAAAAACGATCAGTTAGAAGGTTTAGCCACTTACAGAGATGCAACCAATAAATTATCCGGACAGGGTTCTTATAAAAAAGGAAAGAAAGTAGGGATTTGGAAAGTTATTGAAAAAGGGAAGTTAAAAGAAGTTAATATGAACTACGAAAATAAGAACTTCAAAAGACCCAAAATGCCTAAGCAACCTACAGAATAAATCTTTGACTTCTACAGATGAGATAAATTTTGATTACCACCTCATTGTTTTAACTGATGTCTGAAGGTAATTTTTTTCGGATTTTGAGTTAACTTTGCATCAAATTTTTTTGCCAAACTATAATGAAAAGAGTTGTTGTCGGGCTTTCCGGAGGTGTTGATTCCAGTGTTGCTGCTTACTTGTTAAAAGAACAAGGCTATGAAGTCATTGGGCTTTTTATGAAGAATTGGCATGATGATTCAGTAACCATTTCCAACGAATGTCCATGGCTTGAAGACAGTAACGATGCACTACTTGTGGCTGAAAAATTGGGAATTCCTTTCCAAACCGTTGATTTAAGCGAGCAATACAAAGAAAAAATCGTGGACTACATGTTTAACGAATACAAACAAGGGAGAACGCCAAATCCTGATGTCTTGTGCAATCGTGAAATCAAGTTTGATGTTTTTATGAAAATCGCTTTAAGTCTGGGAGCCGATTATGTGGCCACCGGTCATTATTGTCGTAAAGGCACAATCGAAAAAGACGGAAAAGAAATTTTTCAATTATTAGCCGGAATAGACGGCAACAAAGACCAATCTTATTTTCTTTGTCAGTTGTCTCAAGAACAATTAGCAAAATCTTTATTTCCGATTGGAGAGTTAACCAAACCTGAAGTTCGTGAAATTGCTATGCAATTAGATTTAGTTACAGCCGAAAAGAAAGATTCACAAGGTTTGTGTTTTATCGGAAAAGTACGTTTGCCCGAATTTTTACAACAACAATTACAACCCAAAGAAGGCTTGATTTATGAAATTGATGCCAATGATAAAGTCTATAATCAAGAAATCCCGTCTTTCAATTCATTAGAAGAACAACTATCGTTTGAAGCCCAAGGTATGTCCTATACATCAGAAAACGGAAAAGTGGTAGGCAAACACCAAGGTGCTCATTATTTTACTATCGGACAGAGAAAAGGACTTAATGTTGGCGGCACCAAAGAAGCGCTTTTTATCATCGCGACCGATGTTAAAACCAATGCCATTTACACCGGGCAAGGAGCTATTCATCCCGGGTTGTTTAAAAAAACTTTACGCGTTCAGCCTTCTGAAATTCATTGGATACGAGAAGATTTGGCTTTAAAAAATGGAGAAACCATGGAAGTTATGGCTAGAATCCGTTACCGTCAAGCCTTGCAAAAAGCGACATTGTATCAATTTGAAAGTGGTTTGTATGTTTCTTTCGCCGAGCCGCAATCGGCAATAACTGAAGGTCAGTTTGTTGCCTGGAATATTGGAGATGAATTAGTTGGTTCAGGAGTAATTTCATAAATTAGCGTTTTGCAAAAGTTAAGACGATGAAAAATCTATTAATTATTACCGTTTTACTGTCCGGTTTGTTTGGATACACTCAAGAAGATGCTTGGGTTTATTTTAATGACAAACCAAATGCACAAATATTTCTAAATAATCCATTGTCCATGCTAACTCAAAGAGCATTAGACAGAAGAGCAGCACAAGGTATAGCTTTAACTGTAAGCGATGCTCCGATTGAGCAATCCTATATTGACCAAATTACAGCAGCCGAAGGAATTGAAGTTAAAGCCCAATCCAAATGGATGAATTGTCTACACATTCGCGGTAGCTTAACAGATATTGAAGCTTTAGCTAACTTAACTTTTGTCAATCACATTCGTTATGCTGATCATTCTTTAAATGCTAAAATGCCTCAAACGGCAACGATAAGTCCGGTAAATAAGCAATTGGATACGCAGGAAATTTTTACTTACGGCAATTCTTTGAACCAAGTTTCGATGCTTAATGCACATTTGTTGCACCAACAAGACTTTACGGGTTCAGGTAAAATAATCGCGGTTATGGATTCAGGTTTTTCAGCCGTAAATACCATTATCCCATTTAATAGAATGTTTAATAACGGTTTGTATTTGGGTGGATATAATTATGTAGGTGGCAATAATGATGTTTTTTCAACTCACAATCACGGAACGTTGGTGTTGTCATGTATGTCGGGCTATGTAGATGGACAGTTGGTTGGAACAGCTCCGGATGCACAATATTATTTATACATCACCGAAGATATTTCGAGTGAAAATCCGGTAGAAGAAAGTTACTGGGTTCAAGCAGCGGAAGAAGCGGACAGGGTTGGAGCAGATGTAATTTCGACTTCATTGGGTTATTTTGGTTATGACAATCCAAATTACAGTTATGCTTATTCCGATATGACAGGTGATAAAGCTTTTGCCTCACAAGGAGCAAATATTGCTTTCAGCAAAGGGATGATTGTATTGGCTAGTGCCGGAAATTCAGGGAATTCAGCAAGTCCTTTTATAGGTGTTCCTGCTGAAGCTACTAATGTTTTGGCAGTTGGAGCCGTTCAATTCGATGAAGTTTATGCTAATTTTAGTTCCATAGGGCCAAGTTTTGACGGAAGAATAAAACCCGATGTGATGGCTAAAGGGCAAAGTACCACTTTGTCTAATACAGCCGGAAATATCGTAACAGCAAGCGGGACTTCTTTTTCTTGTCCGGTTATGGCAGGTGCTGTTGCTAGTTTTTGGCAAGCTGTTCCATGGGCTTCTAACCAGCAAGTAGTTGATTTTGTAAAACAATCAGCCGATAGATTTTTGAATCCAACGGACCAATATGGTTATGGTATTCCTGATCTTCAATTGGCTTTAAACATGGCGCTTCTTTCCGTTAGTGATAATAGGAATTCCAAATTTTTAGTATATCCGAATCCGGTTAATGATGTAGTTTCAATTTCATTTCCAAATGGTTTTGAAGTGGCAAAAATGACTTTATTTAATAATTTGGGCCAAATAGTATCAGAGAAAAAAATCACTTCTAATCAACCATTTTCTATCGAAAATTTGTCTTCCGGTATGTATTACTATAAAATTAGGAGTAACACTTTGGAACAATCCGGAAAGATTATCAAGAATTAATTCTCAAGCATTTCAGTTTAAATGAATAAGATTACCCAACTTTTTAACATTCAATATCCAATTGTGCAAGGAGGTATGATTTGGAATAGCGGTTATAAATTAGCAAGTGCCGTTAGTAATGCCGGAGGATTGGGGTTAATTGGTGCCGGTTCTATGTATCCTGATGTATTAAGAGAACACATTCAAAAATGCAAAGTAGCTACAGACAAACCTTTTGGCGTGAATGTACCAATGTTGTATCCCAATATTGAAGAAATTATTCAGATTATAATAGAAGAAGGTGTGAAAATTGTTTTTACATCTGCCGGTAATCCAAAAACTTGGACAAGTCACCTAAAAGAGAATGGAATTACTGTAGTTCATGTAGTGAGTAGTTCAAAGTTTGCATTAAAAGCACAAGAAGCCGGAGTTGATGCAGTTGTAGCCGAAGGTTTCGAAGCCGGAGGTCATAATGGAAGAGAAGAAACTACTACATTAACATTGATTCCGATGGTCAAAGAGCAAATTGCTATTCCTTTGATTGCTGCCGGAGGTATTGCAACTGGTAGAGGCATGTTGGCTGCGATGGTTTTGGGTGCTGATGGAGTGCAAATAGGTTCTCGTTTTGCTGCTTCATTTGAAAGTTCTGCTCATGACAATTTCAAAAACACTATAATTCATACAAAAGAAGGTGATACGCAATTGACTTTAAAAGAATTAGCGCCGGTTCGTTTGATAAAAAATAAGTTTTATAACGATCTCCAAGAATTGTATTCAAAATGTCCAACTCCAGAAGAATTGAAAATATTTTTAGGTAGAGCCAGGGCCAAACGAGGTATGTTTGAAGGAGATTTAGAGGAAGGTGAATTAGAGATAGGTCAAATTGCCGGTTTGATTCATGAAATTAAATCTGTTGAAAATATTATAACGGAAATCATTTCTGAATTTGAATCGGTAATGCTAGAACTACAGCGACCAATTTTTTAACCACTTTAGTTTTATATTTTATTGTTAATGGGTTTGGGTTTAGGCGCAAACTTGTTAACAATTTTTATTTTTTATAACAATGTTATTAATCTTAACAACTTCTTTTTTTTACTTTTTATTATTGTAAATATCACTATATGAGTTATATATGTATATAATACGATGTTAAGAAGTTGTTAATAATGTTGATTATTTTGTTTATAACATTTTGATAAGTCAAAAATTGCCGCAGAATTTATAAGTAATATAGTGGTGGTAATTTTACTTTGACTAATAGTACAAATTCAAATCTGAATCGTTTGTTTTTTTTGTTGAAGTTTTATTGTCACGCTATGAAAAGGGCTGATGTTGTAAGGATTTAAATGGTATTAAATAGAACTGCTTATGAGAATAACTACTCTCTCCAAAAATTACTTTTTTTATTGTGTTTTGATACTGACACTATTTGGACAGAATGGTTTTGTATATTCTCAATGTCCAACTATAACAAACGTTTCGCAATCTTTTTGCGATACACAATCACCTACAATAGCTAGTTTACAGGCCACGGATAATGGTGGTGGTATTAAATGGTACGCTACAGCATCTTCCAATACACAGCTTACAAATTCAACAGTGTTAGTTAATGGTGAGGATTATTTTGCAGATGACAATACTGGGAATTGTGGTGTAAGACAAAGTGTTACTGTTACTATATATTCTGCGCCAACCGGAGCAAATTTTCAAGGGGTTTGTGTGACGAGTTTAAGTCAGGCAACGCCATCTAATCCGCAATTCGTGATAAATGGGAATAATTTGCAATGGTATACATCACCCACAGGAGGGACGGCTATTTCGAGTTCCACTATTCTAAATGACAATACTATTTACTATATAAGTCAAACTAACCCAGATACAGGTTGTCAGACTTCAAGACTATCTGTTTTTGTTAATGTTGGATTAGTTCCTCCGCCTACTGGAAGTATTGTGCAGGAGTTTTGTAATATTCCAGGTAGCCCGCCAACAGTTGCCGATTTGGTTGCTTCGGGTAATAACAATTGGTATTTGACTTCTGCTTTTGGAATCCCTTTAGACGATAGTACACCATTGGTTAACGGACAGTTTTATTACGCCACAACAGTTGATCCGCCATGTGAAAGCAGCGATAGGCTCGAGGTATTAGTAAATATTTATGAACCAAATGATGCCGGTAATAATGGAAGTAGAAGTATATGTGTTAATGAGATAGCAACAACAATTCCGTTTAATTTATTTGATTTATTGGGCGGCTCTCCAGATGGAGCTGGAGTTTGGAGTGGTCCAATAACTACAACAAACGGTTCACAAGGCACTTTAGATGTTACTACAATGACTCTTGCAGGAAGTCCATATGTTTTTACTTATACTGCTTCTTCCGCTTTGTGTGCTCCTGATACATCAACGGTTACCATCACAATATTGCCATTGCCAACAGCAATCTTATCAGTAAATCCAACCACATCATGTTCAGGAAGTAGTGTAACTTTTACTTTTACAGGCACACCAAATGCGACTGTAACTTATAACATCAATGGCGGAGCAAACCAAACCATAGTTTTAAACGCAGGCG
>NZ_JACTAB010000007.1 GCF_014486695.1 Flavobacterium buctense | reverse complement strand
GCTCCACCAGCTATAGTGTTAAATTCACCAGATTCAACAATTGTAAATTCTTGTGATTATCCTGATCAGGAATCTTTGGATGCTGCTTTTGCAACATGGTTAAGTCAGTTTAGTGTGAGTGGTGGATGTGCGCCGGTAGGAAATTATGGGTCACCAGTTGCGCCACCATTGTGTGGAGGAGGAACCACAACAGTAACTTATTCAGTAACCGATAAGTGTAGTTCTCCAGATGTAACAGAAACATTTACAGTAATACCATCAACAAAACTTCAAATTTCATGTCCAGCTGATAAAACAGTTGAATGTGGAAGAGATGTTGCACTTGAATTTGATGCATGGAGAAATTCATTCAGCTTCACTGGCGGATGTGCAAATGCAGTTGCGACTGATTTGTCACAATTACAAGCTCCAGAGCCAGGACATTCTATAACTGTTACTTTTACTGTGACAGATAATTGTCAAAGTGTTACATGTACAGCCAGATTCACTGTTGAATCATGTGAAGGATGTACTTTAGGATATTGGAAAACCCATACTAACAGATGGTGTTCTTCTTATAGAACTTGTGATAGATTTGGAGATGTATTTACAAATGCACCAGCTAGCTTAGCCAATTTGACATTGTTGCAAGCCCTAAACTTAGGTGGAGGCGGTATTTATAACTTGGCTCGTCAAGGAGTTGCAGCTTTATTAAATGCTTGTAGCGATGAAGTTAATTATGCAGGATATCAAGATGTTGAGCAATCAATTATTGATGCAGTTAACCAAGCTTATGCTACAGGTGGTAATGCACCTGGAATATTAGGTTCTCAACTTGATACATTCAATAATGCTGGATGTCCTTTAGCAGGAACAAGAGCAACAAGCGCTTCTAATTGTAATTCGGCTACTGGTCCAACTATGATTTCAGCACTTCAAAGAATGAGTGTAAAAGTTTATCCTAACCCAACTAATAATAATTTCAATGTTGGTTTAACAACTGTAAGTGATGATAAAATTTCACTTGTTGTTTATGATATGTTAGGTAGATTAGTTGATACGCTTGAGTTAGATCCTAAAAATTCTTTAGAAGTTCAAATTGGAGATAAGTATCCTACTGGAATCTACAATGTTATTGTTACTCAAGGGGCAGAAGTAAAAACTGTCAGAGTAATCAAAAGATAACTTTAAATAAATTAGTTAATAAAAAAAAGCCTCTTCATTTTGAAGAGGCTTTTTCCTTTATATTGTTTCCAGCATTATAATTTATGATTCTTTCTTTCTCAATGATACTATGATTCCAATAAGTAATGAAATTCCAATGAAGCCTAATGAAACCCATTCAGGAAATTTGTAATAATGAATAATCAGCATTTTTATCCCTACAAAAGTTAGAATAGCAATTAAACTATATTCAAGGTAACTGAATCTTTCTAACATATTGGCCAAAAAGAAATACATTGAACGCAAACCCAGAATGGCAAAAATATTAGAACTGAATACTAAAAATGGGTCAGAAGTAATAGCCAATATAGCAGGAACACTATCCAAAGCAAATAACATATCCATTACTTCAATAACAATTAAAGCTACAAAAAGCGGCGTAGCTGCAGTTATATGTCTTCTCTTTACAAAAAAATGCTCTCCTTCAGCATGACTGGTAATCGGAATAATTTTGCGTAAGTTTCTGTAAACAAATGATTTCTTTGGATTGAATTCTTCTTCATCACCTTTAAATAACATCTTAACGGCTGTAAAAATCAAAAATGCGCCAAACAAGTAGGTCATCCAACTGAACTTGTTAATCAAAATTACCCCAAAGAAAATCATCAATCCTCTAAAGACAATTGCACCCAAAATACCCCAAAACAAAACCCGATGTTGGTATTTCTGGGGAATTTTAAATGAAGCAAAAATTACAGCAATCACAAAAATATTGTCCACACTCAACGATAATTCAATCAAATAGCCGGTGATAAACTTCATAGTAGCAACAGCCGGTTCAATGCCGGTCGGATTAGCTACTAGTTCATTTTTGTAGATCCATCCCACAACAAAACTGAAAATAAATGAAAGGGAAACCCAAATTCCGGTCCAAATTCCGGCTTCTTTCGGTTTGATAATATGAGGGTTTTTGTTAAATACACCCAAATCAAGGGCAAGAAATAGGAAAATTAAGGCCAGAAAAATTATCCAAACTATCATGATGCATTTATTTAGTTGTTGCAAATATAGGAGTTTGAATTATCTAAGTGCAATTATTAACGATTCAACAATAAAAGTTTTAAACAATTTATTTTTGATAAATAATCAGATTGACCCCCAAAAAAATAGGGTATGTTTATTTTAAATTAAAAATATTGCTATATTTGCATCAAATTAATAGGGTATAACTTTTTAAAATTAACTTTATGTCAACTTTACGTTTTCAAGCATTAAAAGATGCATCAGGTAGAAAACCTGTAAAATTTGAAGAAGCTGATAAAAAATCGGCGCTTTTTGGTTCAAATGTGTTCAATGACAAAGCAATGAAGCAATATTTAACTTCAGATGCTTATAAAGGAGTAAAAGATGCGGTACAGCACGGAACTAAAATTGACAGAAAGCTAGCAGATTACATAGCAATGGGAATGAAAGAATGGGCTTTGTCAAAAGGCGTTACTCATTATACTCACTGGTTTCAACCTTTAACTGGTACTACAGCTGAAAAGCACGATGCTTTCTTTGAAACGTCTTATGATGGTTCTGATCCTGTTGAAAAATTCGGTGGTGGCCAATTGGTTCAACAAGAACCGGATGCTTCTTCTTTCCCGAATGGTGGAATCAGAAATACATTCGAAGCTCGTGGTTATACCGCTTGGGATCCAACTTCTCCGGCATTTATCTTCGGAACTACTTTGTGTATCCCAACAGTTTTCATCTCTTATACCGGTGAAGCTTTAGATTATAAAACACCTTTACTACGTGCTTTAAATGCGGTTGATGAAGCGGCAACAGATGTATGTAAATATTTCGATAAAAACGTTAAAAAAGTAACCGCTACTTTAGGTTGGGAACAAGAATATTTCTTGGTTGACAGTTCATTGGCCAATTCACGTCCCGATTTAGTGATGACCGGTAGAACTTTATTAGGTCATACTTCTGCTAAAGGACAACAATTAGACGACCATTATTTTGGTTCGATTCCATCTCGTGCCTTAAATTACATGAGAGAATTAGAAGAAGAATGTATGTTGTTAGGAATTCCGGTTAAAACACGTCACAATGAAGTAGCGCCAAACCAATTCGAGTTGGCTCCAATCTTTGAAGAAACGAACTTAGCCGTTGACCACAATTCACTATTGATGGATGTAATGTCTAAAGTAGGTGAACGTCACGATTTTAAAGTGCTTTTCCACGAAAAACCTTTTAAAGGCGTAAATGGTTCTGGAAAACACAATAACTGGTCATTGGCTACAGATACTGGAGTAAACTTATTATCTCCTAGCAAAACGCCAATGAGCAATTTACAGTTCTTGTCATTCTTTATTAATACAATTAAAGCGGTTAATGAATACGAAGAATTACTTCGTGCAGCCATTGCAACAGCAAGTAATGACCACCGATTGGGAGCCAATGAAGCGCCACCGGCTATTATTTCGGTTTTCATCGGAGAACAATTGACCAAAGTTTTAGCTGAATTAGAAGGCGTTTCTAAAGGAAAATTATCTCCGGAAGAAAAAACCGATTTAAAATTAAACGTAGTAGGTAAAATTCCGGATGTGATGTTGGACAATACCGACAGAAACAGAACGTCTCCATTTGCCTTTACCGGAAATAAATTTGAATTCCGTGCCGTTGGTTCTTCTGCCAACTGTGCCAATGCCATGACGACTTTGAATTCTATTGTGGCTAAACAATTGAAAGAGTTTAAAAAAGAAGTTGACGCTTTAATCGAGAAAAAAGATTTAAAGAAAGACGAAGCCATTTTCAACGTCTTAAGAGAATACATCAAAGAAACTAAAAATATCCTTTTCGAAGGCGATGGTTATAGCGATGCTTGGGAAAAAGAAGCTAAAAAACGTGGCTTAAGCAATCACAAAACTACTCCAGCCGCTTTGAAAGCTAAAGTGTCTAAAAAAGCCTTAGACTTATTCAAAGATTTAAACGTAATGAACCACGTTGAAGTGGAAGCACGTTACGAAATCGAATTGGAAGAATACACCAAGAAAATTCAAATCGAAGGTAGAGTTTTAGGTGATATTGCTCGTAATCACGTGATTCCAACAGCCATTCGTTACCAAAATACTTTAATCGAAAACGTACGTGGCTTAAAAGAAATTTTCGGGAAAGATTTTGAGAAAATTGCCAAAGAGCAAATCTCTTTAATCAAAGAAATTTCAGCGCATATCGAAGGCATTAATTCGAATGTAGAAGCCATGACCGAAGCCCGTAAAAAAGCAAATGTTTTAACAGATGCTCAAAAAATGGCCGAAGCTTACTGCGATAAAGTAAAACCATACTTTGAAGTAATCCGCGAACATTGCGATAAATTAGAGTTATTGGTTGATGACGAAATCTGGACTTTAACTAAATACAGAGAGTTGTTATTTACAAGATAATTTTCATAATAAGTTAGCACAACACCCGATAGTTTTTAAAATTGTCGGGTGTTTTTATATTAAAATTGGCGTAACTTCGTTATATACAAATAAACCTTACCAATGTTACGCAAAATAGTTACTTTGTTTATTCTGATAATTTCCGCTAATGCATTGGCACAAGAGCAAATTTCTGTCTTTTTTGAAAGCAACCAATACCAACTGAACAAAAAAGAAGCTAATAAACTCAATCAATGGATTCTAGCCAACAATAACAACAAAATTGTCGCTATTCATGGATTTACCGATGAAGACGGAACCTCGGGTTTTAACGATACTTTGGCCCAAAAAAGAGTCAATTTCATCTTTCAAATGGTAAAAGACCAAATCAAAATCAGAGAAGATTTTAAAACCATAAGTTTTGGCGAAAGTTTTAAACAGTCGGAAAGCAAAGCCGAAAATCGAAAGGTTACCATTTACTATATCCTCGAAAAAGACATTCCGCACGAAAATGAAATTCTCGGTATCAAACCCGATGCAGCAATCGAAGAATTGCCAACCCGAGGCGTAGCCGAATCGAGCGAAGCTAAACCCGAAATAAATTATCCTGAGAAATTAGTATTCGAAAACCCTAATGGAACTAAATCTGAATTCAAACTTGATAGAGAATTCATGAAAAAGGTAGGTAATGCCAAAGCAGGCGAAAAGCTGACTATAGAAAACTTGAATTTTATCATCAACACTTTTGCCGTAGTCAACGAATCGCGTGGAAAGTTATACGAACTCTTATTGGTTTTACAAAGTAATCCCGAATTGAAAATTGAAATTCAAGGTCATTTGTGTTGTATGCCTGTCGATAGAACCGATTTGTCTACCCAAAGAGCCAAAGCGATATACAATTTTTTAGTCAAAAACGAAGTGTATCGTGCCAGATTATCTTACAAAGGTTTTGGAAGCACACAGCCAATTTATCCTATACCGGAAAAAAATGAAGCGGAAAGAGCCGCCAATCGTCGTGTTGAAATTTTAATTGTCGAAAATTAGCATGAAGCAAATTTGTGTTTTTTTATTGTTTTTACCTTTTTTCGGTTTCTCTCAACAGCAGTTTGAAGTGTTTTTTGATTTTAATGCAGCTGTCCCAACTCAAGTCTCATTGACAAAATTAAACCAATGGATAAAAGAGAATAAATGGGCAGAAATAACCAAAGTTTTAGGCTATTGCGATAGTGTAGATGATAGTCAGTACAACAAAGATTTAGCCATGCGAAGAATTAATTCGGTTTTAGACTTGTTAAAAAACGACTCGATAACTATTAGTGATAACGTTGAATTAAAACCGTTTGGTAAAGATTTTAAATATTCAAAAAAACAAGAAGAGAATAGGAAAGTAACTTTTTTTTATACTTTAAAACTAAAGGAAAAGGCAGTTGTCGCTACTGAAGAAAAAGAGATTTCTTTTAGTAATTCATCGGAATTAGTCACCAAAGAGAAGTCGGAGTTGGCCGATAAGTTTAAAAAAGCCAAAAAAGGAGATTTGATTCGGATTAATAACATTAATTTTTACTTTAATTCCGAGAAAATAATGGAGCAATCTGAACCGCTTTTACTCGAATTATTGCAAATATTATATGACAATCCAAAGCTGAAAATAGCGATTCACGGCCATATTTGTTGCAATCCGAATGGTATGGATACCAAATTGTCTTACAGAAGAGCCTTAGTTATTTTTAAGTATTTAACTAAGTTTGAAATCGAAGTAAATCGTTTGTCTTATAAAGGTTTTGGTAGTAATGATCCGATTTACAAAGTGCCTGAAAGAAATGAAGCCGAACGCAAAGCCAATCGCCGTGTTGAAATTTTAATAGTCGATAAATAATGAAATCTAAACTTGTCATATTCGTCTTTTTGGTTTCCCTGAGTTGTTTGGGTCAAAAGCAATTTGAAGTGTTTTTTGATTTCAATAAAGATTTTCCCAATCAAAGTTCAATTCTACAACTTAATGAATGGATTGCTCAAAATAAAGGCATTGAAATTACCAAATTTTTAGGTTTTTGCGACAGTATTGATACCAAAGATTACAACAAGCATTTAGCTGAAAGACGTATTGAGAGTGTTCGTGAACTTCTAGAAAAAAGTGGCTTGAAATTCAATAAAGAACTCGATAAAAAAGCCTACGGAAAAGATTTTAAGCAATCTAAAATTCAAGCAGAAAATAGAAGAGTAACTATTTTTTATACCGAAATCACACCAAAACCTGTCGAAAGTGAACTCGCCAAACAAATCAGAAACTCGAAAGTAGGCGAGAAGATCAAGTTGCCTAATATTTATTTCTTCAACAATTCAGCTCGTGTTGTGCCCGGATCAGAACCAACACTCTATGATGTGCTTTGTGCATTACAAGAAAATCCAAAACTTAAAATAGAAATCCAAGGACACATCTGTTGTCAAACAAAAGTTGATGTTGGCGATGTTTCTACCGCACGTGCCAAGGCGATTTACAATTATTTATTGCGAAATAAAATAGACAGAAACCGAATGTCATATAAAGGTTTTGGCGTTTCCAAACCCATACACAAAATCCCGGAACGCAATGAAATAGAAGCCAACGAAAACCGACGTGTAGAAATTTTAATCTTGGAAAACTAAGTTTAAAAATCTGCTTTATGCCTTCTTAAATCTGTAATCTTTGGTTATCTTTGCGCCACAACAATCTACCTGTCGGCTGACAGGCACAACTAACTACAAATGAGCTCTGATAATAGTCAACGCTACAATCTACGAGGAGTTTCGGCTTCCAAAGAAGATGTGCACAACGCCATCAAAAACATCGATAAAGGATTATTTCCAAAAGCTTTCTGCAAAATCGTTCCCGATTATTTGACCAATGACGACAATTATTGTTTGATTATGCATGCCGATGGTGCCGGAACCAAATCGTCTTTGGCCTATATGTATTGGAAGGAAACCGGAGATATATCGGTGTGGAAAGGTATTGCACAAGATGCATTAATTATGAATATCGATGACTTATTGTGTGTTGGTGCTACCGATAATATTTTGTTGTCTTCTACTATCGGAAGAAATAAAAACCTAATTCCTGCCGAAGTGATTTCTGCCATTATCAACGGGACTGAAGAACTGATAGCCGAGTTGAAAATTTTTGGCGTAACCATTCATTCAACCGGTGGTGAAACCGCAGATGTTGGTGATTTGGTAAGAACCATCATTGTAGATTCCACTGTAACAGCTCGAATGAAACGCTCTGATGTGATTGATAATGCTAATATTCAAGCCGGAGATGTGATTGTAGGTTTGGCTTCTTTCGGTCAGGCCAAATATGAAAAAAGGTATAACGGTGGAATGGGTAGCAATGGCTTAACTTCGGCACGTCATGATGTTTTTGCCAACTATTTAGCCGATAAATATCCGGAAAGTTTTGACGCCGCGGTACCAAATGAATTGGTTTACTCCGGAAACACTAAATTGACCGATGCAGTAGAAAATTCTCCTATTGACGCAGGAAAATTAGTGCTATCGCCAACCAGAACTTATGCTCCGATTATCAAATCGATTTTAGATAAATACAGTCCAAACCAAATTCACGGCATGGTGCATTGTTCCGGCGGTGCACAAACTAAAGTGTTGCATTTTGTGGATAACGTTCATGTCATCAAAGACAATTTATTTCCTGTTCCACCATTATTCAAACTCATACAGGAAAATTCCAAAACCGATTGGAAAGAAATGTACCAAGTGTTCAATTGTGGTCATCGCATGGAATTATACGTACCTCAGGACATTGCACAAGAGATTATCGCCATCTCAGAATCTTTTGGTGTAGCCGCACAAATTGTTGGTAGAGTAGAAGCATCGGCAAACAAAAAACTCACCATTGAAAGTGAGTTTGGTAAGTTTGAGTATTAAAAATAAACCAATGATAATCAATCCAAAAAATGGCGTGGACCAATTGCTATTCGGCATGAAGCAAAATCATGTGGAAGCTATTTACGGCAAGCCATCGAAACAATTCAAGGACGATGACGGCAATGTGATTTATTTGTACAATGAGCAAAAGCTTCGCTTGACGTTTTATGAAGATGAAGCCTTTCGTTTAGGATATATTATCACTTCCAATATTCAAGCTACGCTTTTAGGCAAAGCGATTATGGGTAAAAATGTTGCCGAAATCAAAACGGAACTGCCTTTTAAAACTTGGGAGCAAGAAGATTTTGATTCAACCGAAAATCACTTCAACGAAAGCAATTGGTTAATCCTTCAATCTGAATACGATAGTATTATTCGAGTAGAAATAGGTGCTATAATTAAAGATAGCGACGAGTTTGACTGGAAGTTTAAAGGGTAAAAAGAAACGCAAAGTTCACAAAGAAGGCGCGAAGTAAAATCTAAATAATTTCAGCACTTAAACCAGCTTCTAATAACTGAGTACATTGTGGTTTCAGTTCGTCATAATGACCCGTTTTTACAGTACATTTTCCTTTATAGTGAACTAATATAGCGCATTGCTCGGCTTGTTCAGCAGTATGTTGGCAAACCCTAATTAGAGTGTCAATTACATGATCAAATGTGTTAACATCATCGTTATACAAAACGATTTCGTTGTTAATTCCAACTTGTTCTTCGACTAAAACGTCTTCTTGTACTTTTTCTATAGTGCTCATTTTCATTTCGTTTTACCAAGTGTAAAATTTTCTATTGCTAATAGGTGTATTTTAGGGAAACCCAATTGTTTCGCTCAAATTTCTTGACATAAGTCAACCCTTTTTCTGTACAAGATGCATCAATAAAAGGAATGTCTTCGGTATAAAAGCCGCTCAATAAAAGTATGCCGTTTTGATTCAAGCAATCTACATAGTGTTGCATATCGTTCAACAAAATATTGCGGTTGATGTTGGCAATAATCAAATCGTATTTTTTACCTTTTAGTAATTCGGCATCACCTTCATAAACAGTGATTTCGTGACAATTATTGCGTTCTGCATTTTCGATAGAGTTCAAATAACACCAATTGTCAATATCAATTGCGTCGATGGGTTTGGCGCCTTTCATTTCTGCTAAAATAGCTAAAATAGCAGTTCCGCATCCCATATCTAAGGTTTTCATTCCTTCAACCTTAGTTTCCAATAAATGTTGGATCATCATATGTGTGGTTTCATGATGGCCGGTACCAAAACTCATTTTAGGTTCGATGATAATATCAAATTGAGCATCGGTTTTTGGATGAAATGGTGCGCGAACATGGCATTTTCCGTCTACGTCAATTGGCTCAAAATTCTTTTCCCATTCTTCATTCCAATTCACTTGGTCAATTTCTTCTATAGTATAAGAAATAGTAAACTCGGGAGAAGTCAAAAGATAAATATCATTTAGAATGTCTTCGGTCCAAAGATTTTTTTGTATGTAAGCACTAAAACCATTGTCGGTTTCAATGAAACTTTCAAACGGTTTTTCTCCTAATTCTGCGATTAGAATTTCAGAACCTAATTCTTTCGGTTCAACCGAAAAATGATACCCTAAATAGATATTTGACATGGATTATTTTTTTACTTCGTACAATTCGACCTTATGGTCTCTGGTGCAAAGGTAACAATCGAATGAGTTACTAAAAAGGGTTTTGCAAAAAGAAATTTAATCGGCTTTGACTATAGTGGTTTTCAAACTTGCATTAGGAAGTTCATCCGGAGCAACGGTGAAAATCATTAATCTTTTGTAGCGTTTGTTGTCTCCGTCATACAAATAAGTCATGGTGTTGTCTTTTGGATTGTAGGTCAGTTTCGCTCTCATGAATTTTGATTGTATCGACCAAGAGCCTTCATTTTCTGAATCCTTGGTAAAGTTGTAAATAGAACCATGATGCAATCGGGTCTGTCCATTATCAATCATACTGATGATAATATAACCATTGGTTTTAGAACCAATTTCTCGAATATCAATTACCGAGTGTTCATACTCGGTTTCGACTAATTCATACTTTTCAAAATCAGCACTCCAAACATAGTATTTTCTAGAATCTGATTGAAATCGTTTTTGCGTATCGGTTTGAGCTTGTAGGTTTGCTAAGCTTACCAAAAAGAAGAATAAAATAAGATTTATTTTCATTACGGACTTTATTTGATTTGTGACTGGGGTAAAAATAAGAACTTAAACCGATTAAAAGCAAATAAAATCGATAAAATACATTAAAATTTATTTAAATATAAAAAAAACCTTTCAAATTAATGAAAGGTTTAGGTTTGTAATATTTTATTTAAACTTAAATCGCGCTGGCAATCGCAGCAAAATCTGCCGCTTTTAAAGCAGCACCGCCTATTAATCCACCGTCAACATCCGGTTTTGAGAATATTTCTTTGGCATTTTCAGGTTTTACACTTCCGCCGTATAAAATTGAAACGTTTTCTGCGATATCGCTTCCATATCTTTTTCTGACAGTTTCTCTAATGAATTCGTGCATTTCTTGGGCTTGTTCAGGTGAAGCTGTTTCTCCTGTGCCGATAGCCCAAACCGGCTCATAGGCTAAAATAATTTGTTCCCAATCTTTATTCTCTATGTGGAATAATCCATCACGCAATTGGTTTTCAACTACGTTAAAATGTTGGTTATTTTGTCGGTCTTTTAATTCTTCACCAAAACAAAAAATCACCGTCATATCATGTTTCAAAGCAGTGGTTACTTTTTGTGCCAAAAGCATATCAGTTTCATGAAAATAAGCTCGACGCTCTGAATGCCCAAGGATTACAATATTTACGCCTATACTTTTTAACATATCAGCAGAAATTTCACCCGTATATGCACCACTTTCATTTTGATGCATGTTTTGCGCTGCTACACCGATATTGGTAAATTCTAAATGGTCAACTGCAGAGGCAAGGTTTACAAAAGTTGGCGCAACGATAATTTGTGCTTCAATATCATTGGGTAATTTATCAATCAATTCGTTTAATAAATCTTCTGTTTCTTCGGCATTTTTATGCATTTTCCAATTACCGGCAACAATCTTTTGTCTCATTATTGTAAAGTTTTTAAAGTAGCGTTTATTTGTTCAAAATCAGTTTCTATAGCTCTATAGGTAACAATTTTACCGTTTTTATCAAGGATGATGTATCTCGGAATCCAGTCTAAATCGATTGATTTTCCAAATTCCCCTTTCATCATTTTAGGATCATTTACCCAAAAATGTTTTCCTTGCAATTCGTGTTTTTCAATTCCGGTTTTCCATTTATCAAAGGCTTTATCCATAGAGATGAATACATAGTCCACCATTGGATTGTTGGCTTGCATTTCTTTAACTTTTGGCATTGCTTTTACACAATCACTACACCATGATGCCCATATTTCAATAACGGTTACTTTACCTTTTTGATTTTTGAGGATGTTTTCGAAAGTAACTTCTGTACTATCTGTAGTGGTTAATTTTTTGTCTAAACTTTCGTTGTTAAATTCTTTTTTTTGGGCATTTGAACAGCCTAAACCTATAATAGCTAACATAAAACCTAAAGCAATTTTTTTCATTTTCTTTTTTTGTTAAAGATAAGTAATCCGATTTTTTGAAATCCTAAAATTGATATAATTCTAAGAATCGGTATTAGTACTTTTTTTTCGCTGAGATTCTTTCAAATAAAACAATCGGTGTTTTTTTCTTTTACGTTCTCTTCTTTCCGCTTTCTTTTTGTTGTCATACATGTATTTTAAAATCAAGATGATTCCCAAAATGGATAAAAATGTTAAAGCACTTCCAATAAGTATGTATATCGTATTTCCTAATGGCGGATCTTCCATAGTAGAAATGTGATTCAAAATATAATAACCTAAAATAAAAACAACGATACAGAGAATAATGCCAATTAGGCATCTTTCATTTGTTCTCTTTGACATTATATAACTAATCATAAGGATTCTAATTTTTTAACTCTAAAAATAGCAAAAAAGAAACACAACTAGCATTTATTTTTTTAATTCAGCATAAGATTTACTGATTAGTTTTTGGAAGTCGGCGGCATCAAACTTGTTATCGGTAATTCCCCAGTAGTATTTGTATTCATTTCCATTCCACAAATACTTCACGCCAGGCGTGTCTTTACCATCACCTAACACTTTCCAAAAAGGTATAACTTCTATGATTTTATAAGGATATTGCGCTCCGGCATATTTAAAAAAGTCCGGAATCAAGTCGGCTTCCTCGTTCATAAAAATAATGGAAATTTCAGGAAAATCTTTAGTATTTTTTCTCATTTCAGTCAGCTCTTTAGCCGCAACACGACAATGGTCGCAACCAGGAACAAAGAAACAAAGTGTTTTTCTTCCTTTGTCTATAGTAGAAAAATACTGGGTATAACCTGATTTGTGTTTGGCAGGTTCTGTAACTTCTGCTTTGACGTCCTCTTTAATTTCTGCTGCTTTTTTAACGGTATCTTTTGGAATGACCGCTTTTTTTGTATCCAAAGTTGTTTCAGGAATACTATCAGAGGTAGTTTCTTCCGGAGTTGAAACCGTGAAACTATTTTCTATCGGTTGGATTGGAGCCAACATAAATAACCCCAAAATTGAAGCTAAAGTGACTGTTGACAATAACCAAAAGTTTCCATTCTTTTCGTTTGTTTTAGGCATGATGATGAACAGCCAAACCAATAATGCCATCGCAGCAACATTCTTTAAAATCGCTTCAATAGGGGTCATTGGCAACAAACTTCCAAAACAACCACAGTTTCCGGAATTTCCGCCATTCTGAATGGTTTCAATTGCCAAATGTGTGGTGAAAACGGCCAATAATAAAATCGTAGCCGGAATAATGATGCTTCGTAAAAAGTTTTTTTGCAAAATTAAAAATCCTAAAGCCAATTCAATTCCGATTAATACTCTGGAAAAGTAAGGCGCAACACTTTCCGAAAATCCCATTGGATATAATTGCTTTACTTCAAAAGTTGAAATGGCGAAGTAAGGTGATGGATATAATTTGGCCACAGCTGAAAGTAAAAACAGGAATGAAATTGCGATTCGAATTCCCCAACCGATATTGTTTTTAGAGATTGCCATATTTGTGTATTGTTATATAGTTTTTTTGGAATTTATTAAAATTTGGAGTTTACCCTTTTTGTCCGAATTGCATCAAAATTAAGGCAAAAACCGAGTAATTAATCATATCTTGGTAATTGGCATCAATGCCTTCCGAAACTATTGTTTTGCCTTGGTTGTCTTCAATTTGCTTCACACGAAGTAATTTTTGGAGAATCAAATCGGTTAGGGAACTTACTCGCATATCGCGCCAAGCTTCTCCGTAATCGTGGTTTTTGGCTTCCATCAAGGATTTGGTTAAACTTACTTTTGCATCGTAAAGTTCGGTCGCTTTGGCAACATCTAAATCAGGTTGTTCCACTACGCCTAAATCCAATTGGATTAACGCCATGATGGAGTAATTAATAATTCCAATGAATTCCCCGGTTTCGTCTTCATCTACTTTGCGAATGTCATTTTGCTGTAGACTTCGAATGCGTTGGGCTTTGATAAATATTTGGTCGGTTAAGGAAGGTAATCTCAAGATTCTCCAAGCACTTCCGTAGTCTTTCATTTTGTTGATAAACAGTTGTCGGCAAATTGCGATAACCTTGTCATATTCTTGAGAAGTATTACTCATTTCAGTGTATCTTTGTGTCAAATTTTCCCAAAAGTAAAGAATAAAGATTGAAGTACAAAGGACTAAATCTTAGAACTAACTTAATTTGCTAATGACTATAAATTGTCTTGGAACGCTTGTCGATTTATCTTCTCCCAAAGTTATGGGAATATTGAACGTTACTCCGAATTCTTTCTACGACGGCGGAAAATATGCTGATGAAAAAAGCATGCTTCTTCAAGTGGAAAAAATGCTGACGGAAGGTGCTGCTTTTATTGATATTGGTGCTTATTCCAGCAAACCTAGTGCTGAGTTTGTAACGGAACAAGAAGAAACACAAAGACTGCTTCCTATTATAAAATCGGTACTCCAACATTTTCCGGAAACTTTAATTTCTGTCGATACTTTTCGGGCCAATGTGGCTAAAGCTGCTATTGAAAACGGCGCGTGTATCATTAATGATATTGCTGCCGGAGGTCTAGATGACAACATGATGGAAACCGTCGCCCAGTTACAAGTGCCTTATATTATGATGCACATGAAAGGCAATCCGCAAACCATGCAAAGTTTGGCACAGTATGACAATGTTACCAAAGAAGTATTGTTTTATTTCTCTGAAAAAGTATCGCAAGCAAGACGTTTAGGTATTAATGATTTGATTATCGATCCCGGATTCGGCTTCGCCAAAACGTTGGAACAGAATTTTGAAATCATGAACAATTTGGAGTTGTTTCAAATGCTGGATTTGCCAATTTTAGTTGGAATTTCGCGAAAATCAATGATTTATAAAACACTTAACACTTCAGCCGAGTTTGCTTTGAATGGTACTTCGGTTTTAAATACAATTGCTTTACAAAAAGGTAGTACTATTTTAAGAGTGCATGATGTGAAAGAAGCCGTTGAATGTGTAAATTTGTGCCTTCAATTAAACTACAAATTATACTAATGAAAAAGATTGTTCTCTTATTAATTCCAATGCTAATGCTTTCTTGCGGTAATGATAAAGAAGTTTTATTGCCTGTCGCCAAAGAAACCATTGTAACAGAAGTAAAAGACCATTCGCCGATTTATTTCTTTTTTAAATTGGAAGAAAAAGATACTTTAGTTGATGTTAATCGCAATAATTCGATTAGTTCAACCAATTGGTTGTTCAACATTGATAAGCGTTTGCCATTGCGCAAAGTAATTTTGGAAGTAAAAAAATTACAGACAAAAAAAGAAGGAAGCTCGCATAAAAAAGCAACTTCTGAAAACTACTTTACCTATACCGATACGGTTAAAAAAAACTTGGCTTTCATGCCGTTTACTAAAATAGTATACAAACTCGAAAAACCTGATTTTAATGTCAAGTATTTCCACTTAGACCGAAATGATTTGGTGCATTACAACGAATTGGTTTTCTCTAAAAATCAATTACAAGAGTTTATCAATAAAATGCCAAGTTCAAGAATTTATTTCTCCTTCGATAAAGGCATGTCTTTCGGAAAGTATATCGAATACAAACTCTTCATCAAAAATCTCGAGATTACCCAAAAAGGGGTTTCAATAAACTCCAATAGAGAATACATCTACTAAACTGAACACTGCCAGCTGATTACTAACTACTGATGGTGATAAGGTTCATTCCGCAAAATTGTAAACCCGCGGTACAACTGCTCAATAAAGAATAAACGAACCATTTGATGCGAAAAAGTCATTTCGGAAAGGGAGACTTTACCTTGTGCTTTTTTGTAAACTTCTGCACTGAAACCATACGGTCCGCCAATAACGAAAACCAAAGTCTTCACGCCTGAATTCATTTTCTTTTGCAAATAATCGGAGAAGCCAACACTTGAAAATGTTGAGCCGTTTTCGTCTAATAAAATTAATTGGTCGGTTGGTGTGAGTTTGGCCAAAATCAATTCGCCTTCTTTGTCTTTTTGTTGCGTTTCCGAAAGGTTTTTAACGTTTTTGATATCGGGAATAATGTCTAAATCAAATTTGATGTAAAACGACAAACGCTTGGTGTAATCGTCAATCAACGTTTGCAACGCTTTGTTATCGGTTTTGCCAATGGCGATTAGTTTGATGTTCATGATAATTTATTTATTCCAAATTTTCCAGGCTTTTTCGGCTTGCAAAACTAACATTTCGTAACCGTTTTTGGTAATGGCACCGTTCTTTTTCGCTTTTTTCAAAAACTGCGTTTCTTCCGGATTGTATATTAAGTCGAAAGCAATGTGTTTTTTGGTAAAAAAGTTATACGGAATAGGCGGAAAGGCTTTGGTGTCAGGGCTTGTGCCCAAGGGTGTGCAATTGATAATGATATGGTAATTGTCGAAAGTCGTTGCATTAATTCGGTCATAATTAATCATGCCTTCCTTTTCTTCGCGAGAAACATAAGTGTATAGAATTCCGAGTTGGTCTAGAGCAAAAGCCACCGCTTTAGCTGCGCCACCGGTTCCGAGTATCAAGGCTTTTTGATGATGTGGTTGGAGTAGTGGTTGTAAAGATTTCATAAAACCGTAGTAATCTGAGTTGTAGCCTTTGAGTTTGCCTTTTTTGGTAAATCGAATGACATTGACGGCGCCAATTTGGGCCGCCGTTTTAGACAGTTTATCCAAATAAGGGATAACAACTTCTTTATAAGGAATGGTAACGTTTAGCCCTTTTAAATCACGATTGTTGGCAATAAGAGTTGGGAATTCTATAATGGATTGTAGGTCGAAATTCTCATAGGAACAATCTACAAAGTTGCCTAAAGTAAATTTTTCGGTAAAGTACTTTTGGGAAAACGAATAGGAAATGTTCTTTCCGATTAGACCGTATTGTCTTCTCGACATTTATTCCGATTTTTTATGTTTCGCCATATAATCTTGTACCGATTGTCTTTCCCAAACCATTGGAAACAATTCTTCCAAAATAGTGTTGTGTTTTGAGTTTAAACGCAATCCATTATTCAAGTGGAAGTTTCCTTTTTCTTCTTCGTGTAAAGACAAATGCAAACCGGCCAAACGGTATTCGATTTCACATTCTTCCGGAAAATATTCTGCGGCTTGGATTAAAGTCAGAATCGCATTGTTGGTTTCTCCCATGTTTTGCATCATATCCACCCAAAATAACCAAGTGTCTAGTTGGTAATCACCGTGTTCAACAGCTTTTCTGTATCCGAATTCAGCTTCCTCAAACATACTCATCGCTTTGTTGATGGTCGCATAACGTTTCCAGTAGAGGCGATTTTGATCGTCAATAGCCAACGCTTTATTCACATAGAATAAGGCTTTTTGGAAATTTTTTTGGCGTACATAAAAATCGGTAATCGCAATCCAGCCTTTGTCTAAAAGCGGATCTTCGTGAACGGTTTTGTTGAAATATTTTAAGGCCTCAACTTTGTTGCCTAGTTTTTCATAACATTTCCCGATGCGTAATAAGGCATAAGAAGTCGGGTCGTCTAATTCGATGGTGCGATTGTAACTTTCAATGGCTTCTTCGTGTCTTTTTAAACGCTCCAATGCTTTTCCTTTTTCCATGAAAGCACCAATAAATTCATCATCTATATAAGTAGCAAATTCAAACGAACGAACTGCATTTTCATAATCTTTTACCCCATAATACAAACGGCCTGATTGGTGCCAAGCTATTTCGCTGTAGGGATTTCTATCGATGTAAGTTTTGAGGTATTCAATCGCATCCAAATTTTGGTCCAAAAACTCAAAGCAATACACTACATTATATAAAGCAGATTGGTCTTCGAAATCTTCTTCCAAACATTTGATAAAATTTTCTTTGGCCAATTCAAGGCTATCCATAAAAAGATATTCCATTCCGATTAAGTTGTATACATCGGCATAGTCTTCAGTATATAACAACGCGGTTTGAAGGAATTCCACCGCTTTCTCGTGGTCGTCTCTTTTAGAATAGATATTGGCTTTTTGGATAAAAATTTCCTCGTTGGTTGGCTCAATGGCGTACAATTCGTTTAACAACTTTTCTGCCTGATCTAATTTATCGTCGTACACCAGCATTTCTACTTGAACCAATTTTAATCCGGTAGATTTTGGGTGTTGTTCCAGTCCTAATTTTAAAGCTTTCTTGGCAAGAGAAGCTTTCCCCATGTCGAGATAATGCAGAATAATTTCCTCGAACTCCTCTGAATCGAAAAACAAGACTTTGTTGGTTTTCAACATCGACTCAAATTTCGCTAGGGATAAGTTGTAATCTTCTTCGTCGTGTTCTAGGTGCATACTAGTAGGTTTTAAAATTATCCTTAATAAAATTAGGAAAACGCTGTTCTTTTTTTAGTGAAAGCGACTTTTTGTTGTAAACAATTTAATTAACAATTTTTTGATTTGAAATTTCTTATCAAATTGAAAATGAAATCTTTAATTTTTCATTTCTGCTGCCACTTCATTCATAGCTTCTATGATGATGGCGCAACCTTCTCTTATTTCTTCTAAAGAGATAGTTAACGGAGGAGTAATTCGGATGGCGCAACCTTCAAACAAGAGCCAGAATAAAATCAGTCCTTTATCTTGGCATTTAAAAATCACTTTATTGGTAATTTCGGGGTCTTTGGTCATCGCCGCCAGCATTAAGCCTCGGCCTCGAATTTCTTCTATCAAAGGATGTACCAAAATTTCCCTGAAAAGTTTTTCTTTTACTAATGACTGTGCAGCGTAATCTTTTTCCAGTACTTCTTCTAAAGTAGCCAAACAAGCTGCCGCTATGACAGGATGTCCGCCAAAAGTGGTAATGTGTCCCAATTTCGGGTCGTGACTTAACAAATCCATGTGTTTTTCATTGGCTATAAATCCACCAACAGGCATACCGCCGGCCATTCCTTTACCTATAATAACTACGTCGGGAACGACATTGTAGTTTTCAAAACCGAATAGTTTTCCGGTTCTTCCAAAACCCGGTTGAATTTCGTCGACTATCATCAGCGCCCCAACTTCCTTGCAACGTTTTTTAACTTTCGCCAAAAAATCATTTTTAGGTTCGATAAAACCGGCACCACCTTGAATGCTTTCTAAAATGATTCCTGCCGTTTTGGTAGTGATTTTTTCCAAATCGGCTTCGTTATTAAAGGTGATGAAATCTACATCGGGAATCAACGGTCGGAAGATTTGTTTTCGTTCTTCAAATCCCATGACGCTCATCGAGCCCATCGTATTGCCGTGATAAGCATTGTGACAGGAAATCAATTGGCTTCTGCCGGTAACTCTTCGAGCCAATTTTAAAGCGCCTTCACAAGCTTCGGTTCCTGAGTTCACTAAATAGACTTTATTTAAACTTGTCGGTAAATTTTCGACTAACAATTTGCAATAAGCCACCGCCGGATGTTGGGCATACTCGCCATAAACCATTACATGCGAATATTTATTCAATTGGTCAATAATGGCTTGGTTAACTTTAGGATGTTGGTGACCCAAACTACAAGCTGAAACACCGGCTACAAAGTCTAAGTATTTTTTATTTTTGGTGTCGTATATATAAGAACCAACCGCATGCGACACTTCCATACCCAAAGGATACGGGGAAGTTTGCGCTTGGTATTTTAGGAAATCTTCTTTCAATCTCGGTAATTCGTTATTCGTTTAGTTGGTAGTTGGTGACTGTATTACAATGGGAACACCAATTAAATTGCTCTTCTTGGCTTCTTAATAAAGTTTTCGTTTTTTCATTACAATTTTCGCAAATTTCTTCCTCATGGTCTTCTTCGAATATTTGCAGCGGACAATTGTTACAACTCCAAACCGTTATATTTGGCAATATTTCGCTAACGTACCAAGTGAAAGCATCTTGTTTACACTTTGGACAAGTTTGCGTTATCATTATTTTACTACCGGTTTAGGGTTCTTCTTATCGTAATCTAAAGTTTCTTTACTAGGTTCTAAAGGCTTATCTACTTTGGCTTTCTCGACTTTACTTTCCGCTTGAATCTTGGCATCCAAATCGAGTTCTTCTTGCGGAAAAATATCGTCTTTGGTTTTTATTCGTTCGTCGCCACGCCAAATGAATCCTCGTAGTTTCCGAGCATTTTCAGGCAATTCTGCTTCGGGATAAATATCGCCGTCTACTTGGTTGTAATTAGTTATCGTTTCAATCGTATTTTTATCCAAAATCATATTGATTTTACTGCTTACGCTTTTGTTGATACCAATCAGTTCTTGTTGGTCATTGCGCATATAATAAATGACTTCGGTGTTTTTGATGATATCCACTTCTCGGAGTTTATTGTCTACAAATTTTCCGTAAAGATTTTGTCCTTTGACCTGATTGTAACCCGTGCTAAGTGTGTCTTTCGAAATGATAAAAGCATTGTTGAGCACTTTGAGCGAGTCGAGTTTTTCGGTTTGGTTGTTGCCAATAAGATGCATGATGTCGCCGGTCATTTGGTTTTCGTAATTCCAAAGAATCGGGTTTTTAATCAATTTGGTTAAGCCAGTTTTTTGGTCGGAATGGATGGAATCACATTTGCCGCTCATATCGGTTTTGTAAAAACGCACATTGTTAAAAGCTCTGACAATACGTTCTCCCGGTTTTCCGGTAATGATCATTTTTTTGCCGTGCACATACATCGAATCGTTTTCGACCAAAGTAATCGCAACGGCTTTTTTAGTAATCATCATCGAATCTTTCTGCGTTTTTAAATCGCGATAAATTTCGGCATAATGACCTTTGATTAAACCATTATTGATAGAATCAGTAATCTTTACATTGTTGGTGGCCGAAGCATATTCTCGGTTTCGGTCATAATACAAACTGTCACCTTCGATGCGTCGGTCTTTGTATTTGATATAGGATTTTCGTTTGAAGTAGGCCAAATTCTTTTTGGTATCATAAAACCCTTTTTCGGTATAAATATAATTCTCCTTACTGGTAATGGTCGACGGACCAAACAAATAGGAGTGACCCGAATTAGTATAATAGTCTAAATGATTCGACTTGATGGTGTATTTCGGATTGGTAATCGTTACAGCGGTTAAGAATTTAAACTTCTTTTCATTGGCGTAATAACGACCCGATTTGCTTTTCAAAGTGTTGTCTTTATTGGTAATTGTCGCATGAGAATTGTAAAAAGCTTCTTGGCTGTTTCGGTCAAAGTTAATCGTATCGGTAACCAAAGTCGATTCAGGGGAACGCATCACCACATTGCCTGTTGCATACGCTTGTTTGACTTCGCCATTGTATTCAGCGTATTTGCTATTTAGGTAAAGCGTATCGCCTTGCACCATTTGCACATCGCCAAAAGCTTTCAGATAGTTTTCTTTTTGGAAAAAATAAGCTTTGTTACAAGTAAAAATAACACCGTCATGGCTTACTCTCACATTGCCACGCAACAATAACGCATCGGGAATTTCAGTTTGATTGATATCTGCATAATCGGAGTATTCTATGTTTATAGGTGATGATTTTTTTTGTGCAGCAGCAATATTCACGACCAATAAAAATAATCCGAGGTAAAAAAGTAACTTTTTCAATAGGTAAAATTTTAAGCAAATTTATGAAATTAGCCCCAATGACAACGTTTATTAAGAATAATTTATGGTGCTTATATTTCAATCATTTATTTATATTTGTGTCTACTACTTGTCGCTATAACGGACAAGAAAAAATGATATGAAAACAAAACTATTAATACTGATTGCCATAAGTTATACTGGAAGTATGACTTTTGCCCAAAACAATACACAAACTCCTATGATGAAGCAAGTTGAGGTTGTTGGACAACCCAAGAAAACTGTTGTTTACCAAGTTTTTACCCGATTATTCGGCAATAAGAATACCACCAACAAACCATGGGGAACTATAGAAGAAAACGGTGTTGGAAAGTTCAATGATTTTACTGATAAAGCTTTGGAGGAAATTAAGAAACTGGGCGTAACTCATATTTGGTATACCGGAGTCCCGCATCACGATGTAATTAGAGATTACACCAAATTTGGTATTTCAAACGATGATCCCGATGTGGTAAAAGGTCGTGCCGGTTCCCCTTATGCGGTGAAAGATTATTACAATGTAAATCCGGATTTAGCGGTTAATCCGGCTAAAAGGTTGGAAGAGTTTGAAGCGCTTATTTCGAGAACTCACAAGAATAAATTAAAGGTAATTATCGATATTGTTCCTAATCATATTGCCCGAAATTATACAGGATTAACCAATCCGAAAGGCGTCAAAGATTTTGGAGCTGATGATGACACTTCGGTAGAATATGCTCGGGATAACAATTTTTATTATATCCCCAATACTCCTTTTGAAGTGCCTACTTCTCCGGATTACAAGCCATTGAACGGTGAAGCGAATCCGTTAAATGATGGAAAGTTTAGTGAGTTTCCGGCGAAATGGACCGGTAATGGTTCGCGTTTGGCCAAACCGGACATCAACGATTGGTATGAAACCGTGAAAGTCAATTATGGCATCAGACCTGATGGTTCAAAAGATTTTCCGGAATTGCCGGCCGGATTTGAAACCAAAGATTACAAAACGCATTACGAATTTTGGCAAGGAAAAGACGTGCCGAGTTCTTGGGAAAAATTTCGTGATATCGCCTTGTACTGGTTAGCCAAAGGCGTTGATGGTTTCCGTTATGATATGGCCGAAATGGTTCCGGTTGAGTTTTGGAGCTATATGAATTCTGCCATCAAAATGAAAAACCCGAATGCCTTTTTGTTAGCTGAAGTATACAATCCGAAGGAATATAGAAATTATATTAAGTTGGGCAAAATGGATTATCTCTACGACAAAGTAGAAACCTATGATCATTTAAAAGCGGTGATTCAAGGCAATGCGCTACCTGATCCGCTAACAGAAATCCAAGAAAGCATGGCCGATATTGAACACCACATGTTACATTTCTTAGACAATCACGATGAACAACGATTAGCCAGTCCTGAATTTGCCGGAACACCGGAAAAAGGAAAGCCACTAATGGTGGTTTCTGCAACACTAAGTTCTTCGCCAACTATGGTTTATTTTGGTCAAGAAGTAGGCGAGGCCGGTAATGAAAACGGAGGTTTTGGTACGCGTTCACGCACTTCCATCTTTGATTATGTAGGCGTTCCGAGTCACCAACGTTGGATGAACGGCGGTAAGTTTGATGGCGGACAATTGACTGCGAAAGAAAAAGAGTTGCGTGATTTTTATTCGCGCCTATTGAATTTCACTTTAACCAGTGAAGCCATGGTGGGCAAATTCCAATCCATTCAAGAGGTTAACCGTAAGGAAACTAAAGATTATGATCCGGGATTGTATGCTTATGTGCGTTACAGTACTAATGAGAAATTAATTGTGGTGGCCAACTTCTCATGGGTGACTACCAGTAACTTCGACTTAAAAATACCGGCTGAAGTCATTTCAAAATGGAATATATTAGACGGAAGTTATACGGTAAAAGACCAACTATACGGCAGCAATGCGGTGTTGACTGTAGTCAATGGCGTGGGAACTGTAAAACTAAAAGTGAAACCTAGTGAATCCTTTATATTTAAGTTGTAAAGCTATTTAAAATACCATAAACCCTTTCTCTCGATATTTTGGAAGAAAGGGTTTTCTTTTTTATTCAGCTCCTTAAAATCTTTTCCATTATTTTTCCTTTGGCTAATTCATCAATGAGTTTGTCCATATACCGAATCTTTTGCATGAGCGGATCTTTGATGTCTTCTACGCGATACCCGCAAATCAAACCGGTTATTTTGGAAACATGCTCGTTGAGTTGCGGTGCTTCTGCAAAAAAAGTTTCAAAGTCTTTTTTGGTGTCAATTTGGTTTTGCAAAGTTTGTTGGTCATAACCGGTTAGCCAACAGATAATGGTGTCAACTTCTGTTTTGGTGCGGCCTTTTTTCTCCGCTTTGTTAATGTAATGCGGATAAACACTGGCGAAAGACATTTTGAATACTTTGTGGTTTTCCATAGTTTTATTGAAATTGGTTAGGTTAGGTTTTACTATTAATATTCTATGCAATTTTAGAACTATAAATTTAGAATCTTATATTTATAAATCGATGTTTTATTCAATACAACTTTAGCATAAATTATGCTTTTAAATCGGAGTATCTTGGTTTGAGAGATTTATTTTAAATGTATAAATAGTTGTTTTACTGTATCTAACATAAAAATTAATTTCAATTATAAATCTTTCCAAACAATTTATTGAGGTTGTGTGCAAAAAAAATAAATAGTTTAAAAGTGTTAGTTTTTAGCAGCTTAAACAATTGTTATAAAGTCCATCAAAACTGTTAAATACTATTTTGATTTAATCTATGTGGTTACATTTGAAGGGTTTTTAATTTTTTATTTATGCTTTACATTCTAATAATTTCTTTTGTAATGAATCCTATTTTACTTTTTGATTTTAATAATGATAGTACTGTTACAGATTGGAATATCGTTGACGATGGTGTGATGGGTGGAGTTTCATCGAGTGATTTTTTTATTGATGATGCCGGCAATGGAGTGTTTAATGGATTTGTTTCTACAAAAAATAATGGAGGTTTTTGTTCGGTTCGCCATTTTTTTAAAACAACATCAATCAAAGAATACAAGGTTTTTAGTATAGTATTGAAAGGCGATAAGAAAAAGTATCAGTTCCGAGTGAAGTCAAGAGTAAATGATTACTATTCCTATATATATGAATTTGAAACCACATCGGAATGGCAAACTATAGAAATACCCATTAATCAAATGTATGCCTCATTTAGAGGCAGAACTTTAAACCTTCCCAATTATGATGGAATAAGTTTAGAAGAAATTGCTTTTTTGATTGGCAATAAGACCGATGAAAATTTTCAATTGGTTATTGATAAAATAGAGGTAAAGTAGCTTAAAATAGATTCTTCTTTAGACCAGTAAATAAAAACCCTCTCTCCCGAGGCTTCGGGACTGAAAGGGTTTCTGTATTATCTCGTTATTGTCTGTTCTCTATCTCCGGTCTTATTTTTAGACTTGATAGGTTAGTAAATGCTTAAATGGTTGTTTTTGAGACTTTTAGGTACTCTCAAATTTAATTTTTAATCAACTTTTGGATTTCCCTTTTATTTTCTGATTGTACCTCAACTATATAAACTCCTTTTGACAAGCTGCTTATGTCTAGTCTTTTTTCAAGCATAGGATTAGTCGTTACCGATGTTTGCAATAATCGGCCTTCAATATTGTAAATTTGAACAGTGGTAAAAGCCTCAGAACTTACAATATTTATTTCAGAATCACTTGGGTTAGGCAGGATTTTAAAACCGGATAGGTTATTATCATTGCTTGATAAGGTCTGAAAGGTGTAATTAATTTTTGTTGTAGTAATGCTTTGTGGCAGCGCTTGTCTTTCAGAAGTTGTTACAAAATAATTAGTGCCAAGACTTAAATTTCCCGGATTGGCTTTATAGGTCGGAAGACCGAAACTTCCTAACACCGGATTTCCATTATCAATAACATTTCCACCAAAACTAGTGTTTTTTACTCCTGCATTGGTTACATACATCACAGCATCTTTATCAGAGGCAAATAGAGTAAGTCGATAATGTAAAAGAATATCGCCGTTAGGCAGATTATAAGGTTTTACATAACTACTACTCGTCCAAGCAGCTGCTACGGTCATTGTGCCGTTATTGGCAAAAGTACTGTCGACAGTTCCGTCGGCTAAATATCTGGTAGCTTGCAGGTCTTGTTGAGCAGGGCTGATATCAACGGATCTTATGTAAATTATTTTGCCATCGGCCTGAATTAGGCTAGGGATTCTGTCGTTAAAAAGCAGTTGCCCGTTAGTTCCGAAATTGGTATCCGGCTGGCCTGTTGTCGGATTTAGCTTGGTAAGGTAACGGTCATTGGTAGTGCTGTTTACATAACCGGTTCCGGAGATGTATAATGAATTATTGGTATAAAATATACTTCTAATCGAACAGTAGGAAGTGTAGAGCGCTCCATAGTTTACTAAAAAATGACCTTGGTTGGCAAAGGTGGTAACCAAATTAGCGGAGTCGTCAAAACAGTGAACTTCTGCAAGCCTTTGGTTTAGAATAGTATCAAAATTATGGCTCATAAAATAGTTGTTACCTTCCTTAATCATTGAAGGTGAAAAGTGCTCATAATACCTATTGGTATCGGTTAGAATTTGCTTAACTCCGGTTCCATTTAAAGTAGTATCGAGCGTTCCGTCAGTGTTTAGTCTTAAAAAATAGAGGAGAGACCCACTTTTGGCTAAAAACAGTAATTTTTGGTCATTGGTAATTTCAAAAGAATAGACATATTTAGAACCCGATCCCGGTAATAAGGGATTAAGTGCTAAAACGCCGTTAGTACCAAATGAGGTATCTCTTGTACCTCCGGCATTGTATTTTTCAATATAACCCAAGGCATCTCCATATTGGACTAAGGTTGTGGAATATTTGGTGTAAATATTGTCATTCGAATCAATCCTGCAAACTGCTGCCGAATAACTGAAATTATCAAAACTGTCCGCAATATTCCAACTCAAGGTTTGGGAAGAGGCGATAGCGGAAATAACCAAAAGTATACTAGTAATAATTCTTTTCATAAAGACTGTTTTAAAAAACGGTAAATGTATGTAAAATTTTAAAAATAAGCTTGTTAAGTTGTTTTCAAAACAGGCAGGAAATGCGGGAAACTTTCGATTGGAATGGTTTTGGGTATTTTAGGAAAACACGGATTATAAATCCGTGATGTTGGAATCGGGGTTGTAAATCCGTGTTATCGGAATTCAAGAAAACCAGCTATAACTGATAACCACTGTTGCTAGCAGTACGAATATTACCTTCTTTCAATTTTATCTAATTTAATTTTAATTACAAGAGTAGAATCTGGACTAACATTACTCGGGTACCCTTTTCTCTTAACTAAATAATTAGGAGCAATTAATTCACGAATTTCTCCAACTTGCATCCCACGTAATCCTTCGTCAACAGCTGCTGTTGCTTGATTTCCACCAATTAAAACTTTTACGGGTGAACTAGAATTATAATTTGAATATAGAATAGTTCCATTTCTGTAACTAGTTGTTTCATATATAAAGACTTCATCACCAGCTTTGGCTTTTATTCCATTCCCATTCTCTAAAATACGATATTGTAACCCTGATTTTGTTGAAATAATTTTATTCGAGCAACTGCTAAATAGTAAAATCAAAAATATTGTGTTAAATAATTTCATAAGTTGATAAATTTTCAAGGTTTTCAGCGCATTACTGCCAACTAACAGATAGCTACGACTGTCAATCTATCCTACTGCTAATATACAAAAAAACACTACCAAAAGAAAAACCCTCTCATCACTGAAAGGGTTTCTTTATTATCTCGTAATCGTCTGTTTCCTATCCGGTCCAACCGAAACAATCTTGATGGGTACTTCGACTTCTTTTTCTATGAACTCGATGTATTCTTTTAGTTCTTTTGGTAAAGCGTCATAAGTCGTCATGCCGGTTAAATCGGCTTGCCAACCTTTGAATTCGGTATAAATCGGTGTTACGTTTTCTTCTTCGATGTTATAAGGCAAATGGTGAATCACTTCGCCTTTGTAGTTGTAAGCCGTAGCCACTTTCAAAGTGTCAAAGCCCGAAAGTACATCGCCTTTCATCATCATCAATTGGGTTACACCGTTGATTTGGATAGCATATTTCAAGGCAACTAAATCCAACCAACCGCAACGTCTTTTTCTTCCGGTAACTGAGCCGAATTCGTTTCCTACTTTCGCCATCACATCGCCGGCTTCCTCAAAATCCTCCGTAGGGAATGGTCCCGAACCCACACGAGTCGTGTAAGCTTTGAAAATTCCGTATACTTCTTTGATTTTGTTAGGGGCAATGCCTAAACCTGTACAAGCACCGGCAGCGGTTGTATTAGAAGAAGTTACAAAAGGATACGTTCCGAAATCAACATCCAGTAACGACCCTTGAGCGCCTTCACAAAGAATAGATTTTCCGGCTTTTTGAGCTTGTGCCAAATATTCTTCGCTGTCTATGAAGTTTAGCTTTTGTAAATCGGCAATGGCTTCAAAGAATTCTTTTTCCAACTCAGGTAAATTGTATTGAATGGCTACGTCGTAAAACGCAATCATCGCCTCGTGTTTGTCGGCTAAGGCTCTGTATCTTTCTTTGAAATCTGCCAATTCAATATCGCCAACACGCAATCCGTTACGACCGGTTTTGTCCATATACGTTGGGCCAATTCCTTTTAATGTCGAGCCGATTTTCGCTTTGCCTTTAGCGGCTTCAGAAGCGGCATCGAGCAAACGGTGTGTCGGTAAGATTAAATGCGCTTTGCGCGAAATGATTAGTTTTGATTTTAAGTCGAGGTTGAATTTGGCCAAGCCATCAATTTCACTTTTAAAAACCACCGGGTCAATTACGACACCGTTCCCGATGATGTTGATGTTGTTGCTGTGGAAAATCCCTGAAGGAATGGTTCTTAAAACGTGTTTGATACCGTCAAATTCTAAAGTGTGTCCGGCGTTGGGTCCGCCTTGAAATCTTGCGATGATGTCGTATTTTGAAGTCAGAACGTCAACTATTTTTCCTTTTCCTTCGTCTCCCCATTGTAATCCGAGTAGTAAATCTACGGTCATTTTAATTGATAATTGATAATTGATAATTGACAATGAATGAATCTTTGTATACCATCAATTGAGTTGTGTTTTTATTTGAACTTAGTTTAATTTTAATTGTTTTGCCGTGTTAGGGATTGAAACGAAAAGCCCGGGCCATAAGCAACACCCATTATCAATTGTTAATTATCCATTATCAATTGATTTTTTGTTGGCATAGAAATACAACGAATGGTTGTGAATCTCAATACCAAATATTTCTTCGATAGTTTGTTTGATGGTTTGTATTCTTGGGTCACAAAACTCAATTACTTCACCGGTATCGGTCATGATGATGTGATCGTGTTGCCTGTCGAAATAAGACTTTTCATAATGCGCTTGGTTTTGCCCGAATTGGTGTTTGCGAACCAAACCGCAATCTAATAAAAGCTCAATAGTATTGTACAAAGTCGCACGAGAGACACGATAGTTTTTGTTTTTCATTTTGATGTACAAATTCTCGATGTCAAAATGCTCCTCGCTGTCGTAAATTTCCTGTAGAATAGCATAGCGCTCAGGGGTTTTGCGATGCCCTTTGTTCTCCAAGTACATCGTAAAAACGTTTTTTACGGTCTCTTGATTTTTGATATTATCGGTAGCAATTAATGTCATACGGCAAAGGTAATTTTTTTGTTTAAGGTATCAAAGTTTCGGGTTCAAAGTTTAAGGTTTAAAGTTCAAAGTTTCAAAACTCCCAACTCAATTCGTATAGACTCTCGTTACTTTATCAACACCATCTATTTTTTTAATATTGTCGATGAGTTTTTTTAGTATGCTGTTGTTTTGCACAATTACTGCTACTTGTCCGTTAAAAATTCCGGCTTCACCGCTCAAGGAAATGCTTTGAATGTTTACGTGCATGTTATTTGAAATTACTTTGGTCAGTTCGTTGGTCAGCCCTAAACTGTCCATGCCGGTAATTTTTAAAATGGCTTTGAATTCTTGTTGCGAAGAGTCAATCCATTTGGCTTGCATGATACGGTAAGCGTAATTTGACTGCAATGTTATGGCATTCGGACAATCTTTTTTATGAACTTTAATGCCTTCGTTGATGGTGATAAAGCCAAACACTTCGTCGCCCGGAATGGGGTTGCAACAAGAAGACAGTTTATAATCTAATTTGTCTTGTTCCGAACCAAAAACGAGCATGTCAAAATTCTTACTAAGCTCTTGTTTGTTGATTTCATCGGGTTTTGAACTTGGGGAACGCTTGATTTTATTCTTAAAGAAATTCATCAAGGAATTACTTTTTTGCGCCGCAAAATCTTTTAGTTGCTGGTTTTCAATGGAGCCGATTCCTACTCGGTAAAACAAGTCTAAGCTGGTTTTAAGGTTGAAGAAGTTCACCAACTCATTAATCACCGATTCACTCAAAGTAATCTTTAAGTGTTTCATTTTTCGGGTCAATAGTTCTCGACCGTCTTCGGCAATTTTTTTGGTGTCTTCATTCAGGACATTTCTGATTTTATTTTTAGCTCTTGAGGTAGTAACATAATCCAACCAGTTGATGGTTGGTTTTTGGTGGACAGAGGTAATGACTTCAATTTGGTCACCACTTTTTAATTCGAAATTGAGCGGAACAAGCTTTCCGTTGACACGTGTGCCTCGGGTTTTGATTCCGATTTCGGAGTGAATACTAAAGGCAAAATCGAGTGAAGTGGCGCCTTTGGGTAACGATTTGATTTCTCCTTTAGGCGTAAAGACAAAGATTTCTTTGGCATACAAATTCATTTTGAAGTCTTCTACAAAGTCGACCGCATTGGTTTCCGAACTTTCCAAAGCTTCTTTTAACAAGTTAAGCCAAGTGTCTAAACCGCTTTCTTCGGTAGCGCCTTGTTTGTATTTGTAATGGGCGGCGTATCCTTTTTCGGCGATTTCGTCCATGCGTTCGCTTCGCACCTGAATTTCTACCCAACGGCCTTTTGGTCCCATCACCGTGATGTGCAAAGCTTCATAACCGGTTGATTTGGGTGATGAAATCCAATCGCGCAAGCGACTCGGACTCGGACGATAATGATCAGTAACTATGGAATAAATTTTCCAGGCGAGGAATTTCTCGTCGTGTAAGTTGGATTTGTATATAATTCGGAGGGCAAACTTATCGTAAACTTCATCAAAAGTGACGTTTTGCGCTGCCATTTTTCTGCGAATGGAGTAGATAGATTTCGGTCGGCCTTTGAGGGTGTATTCAACGCCTTCTTCGTCTAATGATTTCTTTAATACATCGGAAATTGTTGCGATATAAGCGTCTTGTTCTTCTTTGGTTTCCTTGATTTTGCTGACAATATCGGTGTAAACATCCGGTTCAGTATATTTTAAACCTAAGTCTTCTAACTTGGTTTTAATGTTGTATAATCCCAAACGATGGGCGAGTGGTGCATAAATGTATAAAGTTTCGGAAGCGATTTTCACCTGTTTGTAATCCGGCATGGAATCCATGGTTTGCATATTGTGCAAACGGTCGGCAATTTTGATTAAGATTACCCGAACATCATCATTCAATGTCAATAGCATTTTACGGAAATTTTCCGCTTGCATAGAAATGTTCATGTCTTTTTTGACTTGGGAAATCTTGGTCAAACCTTCCACCAAATGCGCAATCTTCGGATTGAACATTTTTTCGATGTCTTCTATGGTTACATCTGTGTCTTCTACCACGTCGTGCATTAATGCAGCGGCGATACTGGTGGCGCCTAAACCAATTTCGGAGGCAACAATTTTGGCCACGCCAATAGGGTGAAAAATATAGGCTTCCCCAGACTTACGGCGTTGGTCTTTGTGAGCGTCAACCGCTACGTCAAAGGCTTTTCGAATCAATTTTTTATCTGAATCGGTAAGCGTTTGGTAACTTATGCGAAGTAATTCTTTGTATTCTCGGGCAATAGCTTTTTTTTCCTCTTCTAAATCAATTTCAATCATAGCAAGTTCATTCAATTCCTAAAATTAGGAATAACTAACGAGATGTGCAACAACAAAGCGCAATTTCCAAAGACAAAGGAATCAAAAATTCAAGGGGTTGAATTTCAGCATAAAGTTTAGTTTGCCCGTCTAAAATCCAAATCATGGAAGTCATAACTAAAATCCGTTAAAGGTGAAATGGCTTCCATTTTGAAGTGATTGACTTGACCATTAGGATCTAAATCAAAGAAAAGATGTGAATCGGCATTAAAGCTTCTGACATTCCATTTCACTACAAAATTTTGGTCTTTGTAAAAGAAAACCTCCCCAATTAATCGTTTGGAACGCTTGGAAGCAAAGTATAATTTGCCCTTCTTTTCAAAAATAGTCACTTCGCCAAACCATTTGTCTTGGTAAGTGCCAATGTATTTTTTGAAATCGATTTTGATTTTATCTTTTACATTTTGATTGACTTTTGCCCAAACTTTCTCGGTGATTTTATCGGCGTTGTCTTCTTTAGCCTTTCTTTCTTCGCTCAAATAAGCCAAATGGTCAAACTTTGGCAAGCCCAAATAACTGTCTTTAATAGTATTAGAGATTACGGTAAAAGCAGTGCCACTTTGTTGATTGGTCAAAACAATAATCCCTAAGTTAACATCGGGAATCATGATAGTTTGTGTCACGATTCCGTCTAAACCGCCCGTATGGGAGACTTGCAAATGGCCGTTAATGTCATCTAATCGCCAGCCTAAACCATAACTTCTGAAATTAGAAGTATAAGGATATGGATTTGACAAAGGCAAAATGGTTTGAGATTTCCACATTTCTTTCCATTGTTTTTCGCTGAACAATTGTTGGTTTTCGCCATATTTTCCTTTGTTCATTTGTACGATTAACCAATTACTTAAATCATTTACAGAAGCATACAATCCGGCAGCGGCATCAAAAATAGGATTCGTATATCTTGGTACAATTTCCAGTTTTCCGTCGGTGGGAACATGTGGAACGATAGTGTTGGTAGTATCTTTTAATCTATTCCAAGAAGCCGCACTTTTATACATACCAATGGGTTTCATCAGTCGTTCTTCTACAAAATCACACCACGATTTTCCGGAAACTTTTTCAATTACTTCACCGGCAATTACATAAAGCAAGTTGTCATAATCATATTTGGTTCTGAAACCGGAAATAGGCTTTAAATATTGGATGTTTTTTACAATGTCTTTAGGCGTAAAATCATGTCCGTCGGGCCAAATCATTAAATCGCCTGCGCCTAATCCGAGTCCGCTTCTGTGGGTTAACAAGTCGCGAATAGTGAATTCATTGGTGACATAGTCATTGTACATTTTGAATTCAGGCAAATATTTTTTGACTTTGTCATCCCAATTTATTTTTCCTTCATCCACCAAAATAGCCAAAGCTGATGCCGTAAATGCTTTACTATTGGAAGCAATTCCGAATAAGGTATTGGCGTCTACTTTTTGTTGGGTTTTGATATTGGCTACACCATAACCTTTAGCGAAAACCAATTTTCCATCTTTGACAATTCCCACGGCAATACCCGGAACGTTAAAGGTTTTGAGAGTGTTTTCAACTAAGGCATCTACTTCTTTCTCTGTAATTTGGGCAGATAGCTTAATACTTGCTAATACAAACAGCAATGACAATTTAAAATTGCTTCGCCAGTTCACTTTCGTTCGAGTCATAATTTAAAATTTTTAATTATTGAAATCCTCTTTGGCGTTTGGCTTCAAAAATCAAAATCGCTGCAGCTACCGAAACGTTCATGCTATCGATTTCCCCTTGCATGGGAATAATGATATTTTGTGTGGCTTTTTCTCGCCAAAGTTGGGATAGTCCGGTGGCTTCCGTGCCAACGACCAATGCGGTAGGTTGGTTGTAGTTTTGGGTATGGTATGAGGTCGAGTTTTGTAACGTTGCACTGTAAAAATTAATATTGTTTTTAATTAAATACGTAATTACTTCTTCTGTGGATGCTGTCGCTATTTGATTAGTGAATAAGCAACCAACGCTTGAGCGAACAATATTGGGGTTGTATAAATCGGTTTTGGAATTGGCAATAATAACGGCGTCAACTTTGGCGGCATCACATGTGCGCAACATGGCGCCGATGTTTCCCGGTTTTTCAATGGCTTCCATTACCACAATCAAAGGATTCTCAGGTAGTTTTAAATCGGAAAGTTGTAACGATTTAATTTTAGCTACCGCAAGAATGCCTTCAGTTGTATCGCGATAAGCTAGTTTTTGATAGACCTCTTTGGAGATTTCTATTAGTGGAATTTGATTCTGCGTTATTTTGGTTATTTGTTGCTCTGTGATTAATTCCGGGAGAAAAAGAACGGTTTCCAATTCGTACTGTCCTTTGAGTGCCAATTCGATTTCGCGTTGTCCTTCAATCAAAAAAGTACCTGATTGTTTTCTGACTTTGGCTTTTTCCTGTAGCAGAACCAAAGATTTGATATACGGATTTTGTGCGCTGGTGATTTGTTTCATTATGGAGTTGTAATCCCGATGTTTCGGAACAAAATTACAAAGTTTTTCTTATTAATGAACTAAATACAAATAGCCACTCAAAGGTTCAGGGTAATCCGGGTCATTTAAGTACAATAAATAGAAGTAAGTTCCGTCGGGTGCATTCTTGGTTCCCAATCCTTCTTTGATGTAACCATCCCAATTAGAGGTGTTTTGATTACCGGTCCATATTAATTTCCCCCATCGATTGTAGATTTCTACTTTGTAGTTGAGGAAAATATTTTGCAAACCTCCAATAGTAAAAGTATCATTTCTGCTGTCATTATTGGCGGAGACATAGTTGTAAACCGTTGGCGGACAATTTCTTGAAGTCAATAAAAAAGAAGTTGTGGTGTAACAATTTTGATTGTTAATTCTAACAAAAATCTCTTTAGGAGTATTGGTGGCGATGTAATTCGAGGTGTTTGTTATAGGGTTAATTCCGTTACCGGCATCATCAAAATTGTCATAAAAAGCAACAGTATCTTCCGGGTCAGTTTTAACCAATGCTTCATAACTTGAAAAATCAAATGTAGCTTGGGTAAAGCCTTCATTACAGGAAATTAAATCTTCTAAATCGTTAAAAGTTGGTGATGTTCCCAAGGCTTCATTAACTGAAAATATATTATTGTTTTCTACTAATTCGTTGACGATTCCGGTTCCGTCGCCTTTATCGTCTACTACGAATTTAATTTCGAAAGTATTCGGAACCCACTCCGGCAATACCAGTGTAATTTGTGATGTTATGAATCCGTCAACCGGAATAGACACTGTAGTTTCTGTAATCTCAATTAACTGTCCGTTGATGTAAATCGAAATAGGTGTTTCAGAGGGAAGCGGACCGGTACAATTTAAATTGGATACAGAATAATTTACCACTACAGTTCTCGAATCACATTGTTTATTGACTGAATTTATGGTCACAGTGGCATCAGGAATTTGGCTGTTTAGTTTGGTGACTACCGCATTGATCATCACAAAATCTTGAAAGGAGGTCAAAGATATTTCTGCAGTGGTTTCTCCTATAGCAATTAAATCTTGTATCTCATAGATGTCTAAATCCATATTGAATAAACCGGTATTTCCGGTAACAGTACTAGTTCCATTAAATACATTACTGGCCGGATTTAAGGTATTACTCAATAAATCGCCATTAATTCTGAATTCTTCGGTAGCTAAGGCCGCATCACCTTCCCAAGCTAAAAAACCAACTTTAGAGTTAAGATTATCAACCACGTTTAAGTTGTTTAGTGTGATGGATAATTCATCCGGAACGCCTTCTAAACCATCATAAATGTTAATTTGGTTTAAAGGTAAATTGGGGTTTTTATAGATGATTACGATAGCCCAGCCTGCAAAGTTTGTTCTTCTTTGCAAGTGTAAATCTTCAAAAGGAGAAATGTCAAGATCCGATAAAGTATAAGTGCCATTTCCGGCATTTTGGACTAAAGCGGTAACATCTTTGAAAGCACTGAAATAAGTAAATTCAAGGTCGTCAAAAAACCTACTGAAAGCAAAAGTTCTATCGGGTGTGATAGCCGTTGTATTCAACGTTACATTTAAATCACCATCACCACTTCCGGCCCAATATAAATAGGCTTTTTCGATAACATCTGTCGGATTTAAATTCAGAGTTGCTGCCGATGAGGTAACCGTTACTGAATTTGTTGTGGTATTGTTTTCCTGAGTGTTTAAAGTATTGCCAAAAAAGGTAAAATCATACCTTCCGTTGAATTGCTCATATAGGGTAATGTCTTGTCCGCTCACACAGTAAATGTTGAGGAAAAAGGCAATAAATAATAGCAATTTTCGTTTTAAATTCAAGGCAATTTTAAATTTAGTAGGTTAAAAATAAGTAATTATTTTGGATTTCATATTTTTTGTCTAATGAATGCTATTAAAAAATAAATGTTTAATTTTCCAAAGTTTAAACCACACTTGTGAAAAACTATACAGTAAGACGTTATCAATCGGCCGATTTTTTGCTTTGGAATGCTTTTATCAGCACAGCCAAAAATGCTACTTTTTTATTCCATCGCGATTTTATGGAATATCATTCGGATAGATTTGAAGACTATTCCTTACTGGTTTTTGAAGGGCAAAAATTGGTGGCTGTAATTCCGGTGAATACTAAAGAAAATAAGCTTTTTTCACATCAAGGTTTAACCTACGGAGGTTTTGTTTTTGGTGAAAAAATAAAATTAGGCGAAGTCATTACCATTGCTAAATCCGTCTTCAAATTTTTGCATCAAAATCAATTTGAAAGTTTTCAATTGAAATTAATTCCAAATATCTATAATTCGTTCTTTTCAGAAGAGATAGAATACGTTTTGTTTTTGTTGGAAGCCCAACTCATTCGTAGGGATTGTCTTTCGGTTATCGATTTACAACAACCGTTTTCTTTCAAAAAAAACAGAAAAAAGTGTATTCATCGAGCCCAAAAACATCACCTTATAATTAAAGAAGAAACCAATTTTGAACAGTTTTGGACCGAAATATTGATCCCGAATCTTGACAAAAAGCACCAATCCAAACCGGTACATACTTATCAGGAAATCATCAATTTACAAGAGAAATTCCCCAACAATATTCGTCATTTTAATGTCTATTATAATGATAAAATTGTGGCTGGAACAACTGTTTTTGTGACTGATAATGTGGCGCATCCGCAATATATTTCGGGTAATGAACAAAAAAATGAATTGGGAAGTTTAGATTTTTTATACCACCATTTGATCACCGAAGTTTTTAAAGATAAAATTTATTTCGACTTTGGTCCGTCACACGAAGAAAATGGTAAAAAGATTAACGAAGGTATTTTGTTCTGGAAGGAAAGTTTTGGAGCCAAAACAACCGTTCAGGATTATTATGAAGTGATAACCGCCAATTATACATTGTTAGAAAACGTTTTGGTATGATAAAATTCCTCGATTTACATAAAATCAATTTGCCTTATCAAACTGCATTTCAAGAAAAAATGCAACAGGTATTGGACAAGGGTTGGTTTATTTTAGGTGATGAAGTCAAAACTTTTGAAAGCAGTTTTGCTCAGTACTGCGGTACTAAATATGGCATAGGCGTAGGCAACGGATTGGAGGCAATGGTCTTGATTTTTAAGGCATACATTCAATTGGGAAAATTGCAAAAAGGCGATGAGGTTATCGTTCCTGCAAATACATACATTGCCAGTATTTTAGCTATTTTACAAGCCGATTTGGTTCCGATTATGGTAGAACCTAAATTAGAAACCTACAACCTCAATCCCGATTTAATTGCTGATAAAATATCTTCTAAGACCAAAGCCGTTTTAGCGGTTCATCTTTATGGGCAATTAGCCGAAATGGAGCAAATAAACGCTATAGCCAAAGAGCATAATTTATTGGTCATTGAAGATTCAGCTCAGGCTCATGGTGCCGCTTATCAAAACAGAAAATCCGGAAATCTTTCGGATGCGGCAGCATTCAGCTTTTATCCGGGAAAAAATCTCGGAGCTTTGGGCGATGCCGGAGCGATTACAACCAATGATGCCGATTTAGCCAAAGTTCTTTTTGCTTTGCGAAATTATGGTTCGGAACAAAAGTATTATAACGAATTTATAGGGGTAAATTCTCGTTTAGATGAATTGCAAGCCGCATTTTTGACTGTAAAGTTGCCGCATTTGGATGCAGAAAATCTAAAGAGAAAAGATATTGTTAAGCGGTATTTGACTGAAATCAAAAACGACAAAATTACATTGCCTTTTTGGGATGGAACAGACAATCACGTTTTTCATTTGTTTGTGGTTCGAACCCAAAACAGAGCGCAATTTCAGGAGTTTTTGAAACAAAATGACATTGAAACATTGATTCATTATCCGGTTCCGCCACACCAACAAAAAGCTTTGTCGAAATGGAATTCGCTCTCGTTTCCGATTACCGAAAAAATCCATCAAGAAGTAATTAGTTTGCCTTTGAGTCCGGTAATGACCGAAGAAGAAGTAAGTTATATAATCACAATTTTAAATCAGTACTAATGGGAATGGGATCCAAACTAAATCATTTCTTTTTTGTCGCTTTCCGAGTGTGGAAATACCGATGGCTTTCCGATTGTAGCCGCATTTCGGGTCAGCCTAAGTTGTTTCATCCTTTATTGTTAAAGGGAAAAGGGAAAATTTCTTTTGGTAAAAATGTTCAGATTGGGGTTACTAATTCACCAAATTACTATTCGCATTACACCTATTTGGAAGCCAGAAATTCTGATAGTGAAATTGTAATTGGCGATAATGTTTCGATAAACAATGGTTTTTCTGCCGTGGCTTTTTCTAAATTAACAATCCAAAATGACGTTTTAATTGGTGTAAATTGTGCTATCATAGACAATGACGGGCATCAGTTAGATCCTAACCAAAGAAATGAGGGTGACCCAAAATCAGCTGCAGTTTTTATTAGTGAAAATGTTTTTTTAGGCGATAATGTTTCTATTTTGAAAGGCGTAACTATTGGTAAAAATGCTGTGATAGGCAATGGTTCCCTAGTGACCAAAGATATTCCTGAAAATGCAATTGCTGCCGGAAATCCTGCGAAAGTAATCCGAAATTTATAAATTGAAACTACTCCAACAAAATACACTACTAAAGGTTTTGTCGCTGAATTCCGTTTCGGTTGCAGTGAATTTTGTATTGGGTATTATTTCTTCTAAAATTATAGCCGTTTTTCTGGGTGCTTCGGGTATGGCTTTGATGGGCAGTTTTCGAAATTTCGCCTCAATGATCAAATCGATGGCCACATTGGGTGTCAGCAATTCCATAGTCAAACTCTTTGTTGAAAATAAGGAAGACAAGCAGGAACTCTCGGTGATATATTCAACCTTTTTTTGGTTGTTTTTAGCGATTTCGTCAATTATGGGGATTTTGGTTTTAGCATTCGCCGAACCTATTTCTGATTTTCTTTTCTTTACAAATAGCTATACGATTCCAATACGTTTCTTCGCTTTGTTATTGCCTTTAATGGTAATTAATACTTTTTGGCTGGCGATATACAACGGTCTAGAGCGGTATAAAAAAATTGTTTTTATTCAGATAGTCTCCAATATTTTGGTCTTCGGAATCACGGCATTTTTAATTTGGCAAAAGCAAATCTTCGGAGGGTTATTATCCATTGCTATCGGCGAAATGTTAATGGTAATGGTTACTTTTTTATTCGTTCGTCAAGACAAAGAATCTTTTCGTTTTGATTTGCAAAAATTAATTAGCCCAAAATACCTCAAAGTCATCAAAAGATTTTCTGTAATGGCATTATTGAGTGCTTTTGCCGTGCCTATGACCTTACTTTTTATCCGTAATGCTATAGTGCAATCACACTCTATAGAAGAAGCCGGAATTTGGGACGCGGTCAACCGATTATCGAGTTTTTATATGATGTTTTTCAGCTCGGGTTTGTCACTGTATTATATGCCCAAGTTGGCCTCAATTCATACTGAAAGCGAATTCAAAGCCGAACTCAAATCCTATTTTAAAGTCTTTGTTCCTTTGTTCTTCTTAATGTTGGTTATGGTTTATTGGGCCAAAAGCATCATCTTAGAAATGGCTTTTACCGAAGCATTTTCAAGTGTCAATGAGTTACTGATTTGGCAATTGGCAGGCGATTTTATCAAAATAATGACATTGGCATTTGGATTCCAAATTTTGGTCAAAACCATGATGAAACGCTATTTTCTGGTTGAAATTGTCTTTAATATATCTTATTTTGTATTGGCAGTTTTTCTAATGAAAGCCTCAGCGGTGGAAGGTGTTGTCAAAGCTTATTTTTATGCCAATGTAGTGGCGTTGGTTTTAGTTTTACTGATGTTTCGAAAAGTATTCATCAAGTCAAAAGACCAGTAGTTTTTATTTCCAAATGGCCAAATAGTGTTGAGCAATCTTTAAGTAGTCATGTTCTTTTTCAATAAACTTTCGGGCTCGTTGTCCCATATTTTTTAACTCTTCCGGATTTTCAATTAAGTTGGACAATTGTACCACCAAATAATCTACATCAGGTAGCGCATTTACAGCTACTTTTTCGATTAACTTATAATGATTTTCAAAAATTTCGCTCGCGTTGGTAAAAACCACTTTGCCTTTGGCCATCGCTTCCAAGGCGTTGCTGCCTTGATCGTGACCGTATAATTGGTCTAAAACGATATGCGCCTGATTGTACCTGTTAATGTAATCGTTGTAAGGTACATTTTCAGTTACAAAAACATCAATTTTGTCTTGGTATTTTTGCTGGATAATGGCCAATGCTTTTTCAAAAAAATCATTCCCTTTTTTATAATAACTTCCTCGATTAATTCCATGAAAAATAATGATTCTGTCACCAATTTTCAGTTCTCTTTTCGGAAATTTGGTTAGGTTTATCGGACTGGGAATCAATCCTAAATAATTGGGATGATTTTGCAACGGAATGTGATAATCGATGTCGGTTGCCATGACACCTTGAATGTTTTGGTAAATGAATTCATGCAGTTTTTTAAACGATTTCCTTTTGAATTTTAAAACATTCGAAAAGTCATTGTCTACAATTTTACCATTCAAATAAGGTTGAACGATAGATGGATTTTCGGGATGATTAAAGTTATAATTGACATAAGTATAATCATCTCCGGCTGAAAGTAAAAAGACCTTTTTATTGTTTTTGAAAAGATAGTCTAAAATCTTTTTCTCGTGTGGGTAATCGCAAAAAAAACTATGTTCATTGATAAGTTGCACCACATCAAACCCTTTGAAATGCTTTTGATTTTGCTTAAATTGTTTATATGTTAGATAAGAAGAAATGTCATATCCGGTCAGTTTTAAAACCGCTAGTTTAATTTTTTTTAAAAAACCGTAATCCCATTTTTTAACCAAAGGAAAATCCACCGGAAAATCCTTGAAACCATCTTTAAATCCTAAGAGAGTCACTTCATTTCCCAATACTTGTAACCCTTCTTTTAAAGAATTATGCAGTCGACTGTATTCTCCAATGAGTAAAATCTTCATTATCTTGCTATATTTGAAAAAATATCTCTGCAATATAAGTAAGAAATGAAAAACAACAATAAAATCGCTATAGTTTCCGCTTCCCTTGGTGTTGGCGGCGCTGAGCGTTTTGCCAGTTTGTTAGGATTGATGTTGCATAATTTAGGGTATCAAGTTCATCACATCATCATTTTAGATTTTGTTAGTTATGATTATCAAGGGGAATTGGTCAATTTAGGTCGATTGTTTGCTAATGATAAAGGAGTTTTTAGAGCGATAAAAAAAGGGAAGTATATTGCTAACTATCTACACGAAAACCAAATCGATACTATTATCGATATTCGTTCAAGACCAATGTTGATGCGTGAACTATTTACCAAATGGATTTATGGCAACCGAAAAACCTATTTCATGATTCACAGTTCGGATATCGAAATGTATTTGCCGAAATCTGTTTTTTGGGCCAAATATCTCTATCAAAAAGCAACACAATTGGTTTTTGTTTCCAATGAAATTGAGCATAAGGTTAAAGAAGAATACGGATTTACCAATACAACCACTATTTATAATCCAATTGTATTTACTGAAGCCGTTATTGAAAAACCAACGAATACTCCGCAAAGTTATTTTATCTTTTTTGGACGATTGGAAGACAAAATTAAAAACTTGACTTTGTTAATTGAAGCCTATGAAATGTCAAAATTGCAAGAGAAAAATATTTATTTACTCTTAGTAGGCGATGGATCCGATAAAGAAGCCATTTGGGGTAAAATTAAAAGTAAAAATCTTGAAAATTTTGTGCAATTGTTGCCTTTTCAAAAAGACATTGTTCCTTACATTCAAAATGCGAAAGCTACAGTTTTGACAAGCCATTTCGAAGGGTTTCCGATGTCATTGGTGGAATCTTTAGCCGTTGGAACGCCAGTAATTTCTGTTGATTGTGAAACCGGTCCAAGAGAAATTGTTCAAAATAAGGTCAACGGATTGTTAGTAGAAAATCACAACCCGAAAGCCTTGGCGGAAGCCATGAGTTTGATGATTGAAGACGAAAATTTATACCAAAATTGTAAAAATAATGCCAAGAAAAGTGTAGAACATTTATCTTTGACAACCATTGCCCAACAATGGCAAAATTTATTGAAAGCAAATGACTAATACCAACGACGCTAAAATCATCGAAATTCCTAAAGTTCACGATACGCGTGGCAACCTTTCCGTTATTGAAAATGAAGTCATTCCGTTTGAAATGAAGCGTGTTTATTATTTATATGATGTGCCAAGTGGTAGCAAACGTGGCGGTCATTCTCATAAAGAGCAGCAAGAGTTTTTGGTGGCTTTAAGCGGTAGTTTCGATGTGGTATTGCATGATGGTCAAAGTGAAAAGAAGGTTACTTTAAACAAACCCAATCAAGGATTGTTGATTCCAAGTGGTCTTTGGAGAGAATTGGAGAATTTTTCTTCCGGTTCCGTTTGTTTGGTTATTGCTTCGGATGTTTTTGTAGAAGCCGATTATATACGAGATTACAAAGAGTTTCTATTATCTAAAAACTGATTTTCCTATGCCTATTTGGGCCAAAAAGTTTTTGAAACCAATTAGAGACTTTAAAACTACATTAGGTAACTCCATTAAAATGGTCTTTTTCCAACCTATTTTGTCCAAATCAATTTCATTGTAAATCAATTTTGCATTTTTATAATCACCGCCTAGTTTGCATTTGATTACGGCTGAAAATCGGTTCAAATCTAAATAGTGTTTTAATTTAGGATTCTTTTTTTCTTCAACAGCGTATTTTTCAAAAGTATAGGGTTCAAAAAAGTAGGTAAGATTGCGGGAAACACTGCTTTTGTCGTATACATATTTGGCTAAAATCTGCCAAATAAAAACAATCGGATATTGCAAGCCGATTCGAATCCACAATTCAGTGTCTTCGCCTTTTTTAATTTGCGTGTCAAAATGGCCAGCCTTTTCAAAAACACTATGATGAAAAACCGAACTTGAGGTCCAAAGCACGCATTCTTTTTGGCTGGCATCAAAGAAATTTACAATTTCATAGTCTGATTTTTGTTCAATAGAATACTGCGCCGGAAAGGTTTTGTGGATGGTTTCAATTTCAATCGCGCAAGCCAAAACTTTTTGCTCCGGAAGTTTTTTGCAATAGGAATACAGGGTTTCCAAAAAAATAGGATACCAAAAATCATCAGCATCTAAAAAACAAATGTATTCGCCTCGGGCTTTGGCTAATCCATAGTTTCTGGCTACGGCAACTCCTTCGTTTTCTTTTGAAAAATATTGAATTCGATGGTCTTTAAAAGATTGTATAATAGTTTCGCTATTGTCAGTTGAACCATCGTTAACGATAATAATTTCATAGTCGGAATAGGTTTGTGCTAAAATACTTTTCAGCGTTTTGAATACAAATTTTTCTTTGTTATAAACCGGAATAATGATCGAAAAATAGGCCATCAGCGTGAGTTTAGTTGACAAAAATAACCCAAACGATAAACGTCAAATAGGAATATAGACGGATTTTTAGAAAGAAGGTTTTTAATGAATCTCTTTCTGAAAATTTTAAAGATAAAAGCGGCCGTTTTGACCAATTTTAATTTTTCAATTCTGGTGTACATTTTAATCAAAGCTGTATCATTGGGTTCAATAATTTTCTTGTCGATGATGTGTTTTAAATTTTGCAACGAATGGTGCGTTTTATCTAAAAAAACTTTCGATTTTTCTAAATTCAGGTGAAAAGCCGGATTCTCAATATGTGTTATCGGAATGTCATTGCTTTTAAAGCCTAAGATAAAAACCACATCTTCATAGCCGTAATTGTAAATATTCTGGTCGAAAGGATGTTCCATTACCCATTTTTTTTGGACTAAAATATTCGAAATTAAAGTGTAATGATAGGGATTGGTCAGCCTTTTTTTCAACGGAATTTCTTCTCTGTTCTTGCCAAAAATCCAACGCAATACTTCATCGTCTTTCGGTTTCTCATCAAAATAAATGATACCACCGAAAACCGCTTTTCGATCTTCTTTCTGAATGCTTTTTAAATAAATTTTGATGAAGTTTTTACTTTTGGGAAACATATCACAATCCATCAGTAAAATCCAATCGTATTGCGCTTTGGTTACCAATGCATTTCTGTTTTGTCCACGACCTAAATTGGTTTCATTGCGCTCAAATCGACAGTTTTCCAATTGGTTAATCTTAGTATTGATTTTTGTATTTTCGTTAATCGGAGAAGCATCATCCTGAACAATGATTTCAAATTTAATATTTTCCACTAGAATTTGCTTGTGCAATTCCTGTACTAAAGGCAATGTATTGAAGTTGTAGGTTGGAATAAGGATTGAAATCATTTACGAAAACGGAATTTAATAATACCTTTACAAAGAAATATATTTTTTGGTAAAAGTAACGCTAAGAACCTAATTGATTTACTAAATCTTATGGATAAGTATCCTACTGCTGCTTTTTGTAATTTTAGTTTTAGTTATTTACTCTTGCCAAATTGCACAAATTAAAATCATAATATTCACCAAAAGTAAACGAAGATTGAGTGCCTTACTGAAAAAATACCGTTATCATTTACTCATTATTTTGGTGGGTTTGATTTGCTTGGAAGGAGTAAATTTTTTGTTGCAATTAGACCGGCAAACTCTGGTTTATCCCGATTGTGATAATTATTTGGAATCGGCCCAAAAGATGTATCACAAATTTACCGGACATTATTACAGACCGATGGTAATGGCCTTCATCACAGGATTTCCTTATTTGTTTGGCAGTTCTGATGCCGGAATTTTTCAATGGAGTTTGTGGGTTAATGTTTTTTGTTGGTTAGGAACATCGTTACTTTTATTTGAAATTGCGAAGCATTTTGTCAAAGAAAAATACGCTTTCGTATTTGCCATTCTGCCGTTTTTCATTTTAGGCAACATCATACTTAATTTTCATATTCTCACTGAAAACATTTTTGTTTTTTTTATCATGTTGGCTTTTTATTGCTTGTTCCAATATTATAAAACGGCTAAGTTTTGGTATTTGTCCCTATCCTTGTCCTTGCTGTTGTCAAGTATGCTGGTCAAACCGGGCGCTAAGTTTTTAGCCATAATCATTACCTTGTTTTTTATTAGAGAAATCATAAAAAACTATGCTTCAAAAAGTATGGTTTTCATTTATGGAAGTTTGTTGATGATATCCATTCAAGTCGTTGGTATGAAAGTGCAGTATGGCGATTTTACAATTAGTTACATTGATGGGGTTACTTATCACAATTATCTTTTCAGCAAAGCGGAATGCTTTAAGAATGGCAAAGAATACAGTCAAATTAACAATACGAGAGCAGACTATTTATTTAGCTTAAGTTTTCCTAATCAAAAAAAGATTGCATTTGAAGATGCAAAGCGTCAAATTAGAACTAATTTTCCGAATGTTATTAAAGCATTCGCAGATGATATAAAGGATAATGCCGTTTCCGGAAATGCCTGTATTAAAGATTTGTTAAATCACGAGAAAAAAGACAACTTTTTGTTTTGGAAGGCTTTTGTTTTTGAAATGACCAAATGGCAAAATCGAGTCTTTACTTTACTGGCGATTTTATTGTCAGCTTATTTTTTATGGAAGTATTACAGAAAAGATAAATTTTACTTTTTTATAGCATTCTTTATAACCTACATAATTGTCTTATCCGGAGTTTCTTGTGGACAAGGCGATAGATTTCACCTGATAACTTTTCCGTTTGTGATTTTGCTTTTAGCTAAATTTTTAACCGATAGGAATGGGCTTAAACCGTCTTCTGAACGACTTCAAAAATAGTATTGTCCTCGCATTTTAATGTTTTCGATGGGAATTTCATAATCACCGCATAATCGTGCGTAGCCATGATTACCGTTTTGCCGTTTTCGTTGATTTTTTTCAAGACCGCCAATACTTCAGCGCTGGTTTGCGGGTCCAAATTTCCTGTGGGTTCATCCGCTAAAATCAATTCCGGATCATTTAACAAAGCTCTGGCAATGGCGACTCTTTGTTGTTCTCCACCCGATAGTTGGTGTGGCATTTTGTTGGCAATTCCTTTTAAACCCACTTTTTCTAAAACTTCATCGATTTTATCTTGCATGGCTTTTTCGTCAGTCCAACCAGTGGCTTTTAAAACGAAAAGCATGTTTTTGTTTACACTTCGGTCATGCAACAATTGGAAATCCTGAAAAACAATTCCAATCTTTCTTCTTAAAAACGGAATGTCGTTTTCTTTTAGGTTAACCAAATCATAGCCTACAATGTTTCCGGAACCTTCAGTTAAAGGTAAATCTCCGTATAAAGTTTTCATGAAACTACTTTTACCCGTACCTGTTTTACCAATGATATAAAGGAATTCGCCTTCTTTCACTTCCAAGTTGACTTGTGATAAAATCACTTTCTTTTCCTGATAAATCGTAACGTTTTTTAAAGATAAAACTGTTTGTGACATGTGTAATTGGGTTTATGGGGTAAAAGTAATAAAGATAAGGCTTGAATTCAAAATATATTTTCTAAAAACAATTTTGATAAACTAAGCAATAAAAGTTTAGGGAATGGTTTTGATACAAATCCAAAGGAAATCATAAAATTAAGGAGGTTTATTTTTTTAAACTCTTAATTCTCAATACCCAAATTGTAAATTCAAATTGTTTAAAAGAATGTTTATAATAAATGGCATAGTTTTGACGTTATAGTGTATAGAGTAATATTTTTGGATAAGTAAAAATAAAGACCATGCGAAGTGTTTTAATGTTATGTTTTCTAATGACTGTTGCCGGATTTTCAACAGTTTCTGCCCAACAATCTGCTATTTATACCCATGATTTATCCGAATTCGATAAGGCCATTTTATTGTATAAGGACAAGCAGTACCAATCCGCCCAAATTTTATTCGAAAGAGTCAAACAAGACAGCAAAGCCGAAGATGTTCAGTCGGAATGTGCTTATTATATTGCTAACTGTGCGATTCATTTGAACCAAAATAATGCAGACGAGTTAATGGAGAAATTCGTTGCCGATTATCCGACAAGTTCGAAGCAAAATCAGGCGTATATCGAAGTAGCCCAATATTATTTCGAACAAGGGAAATTTCCTCAAGCATTGCAATATTTTGACAAAGTAGATGAAAGCGCTTTGACCTACGAACAAACTGAAAAATTTACGTTCCAAAAAGGCTATGCTTATTTTACGGCAGGCAATAAAAAAGAAGCAGATGCTTACTTTAAAAAGGTATTGAATTCAAAAGAATATGGCGCACAAGCTAATTACTACTTAGGATTCATAAAATATGAAGACAACAATTACCAAGAGGCTAATAAGTATTTTCAAAAAGTAGAAAACGAAGAAAAATACAAAGAAAAATTGTCCTATTTCAAAGCCGACATGCATTTCAAAGCCGGTGAATTTGAGCAAGCCATCCAAGCCGGTTTAGTGGCTATGCCTAATTCCAATGCTGCTGAGAAATCGGAATTGAATAAAATCATCGGCGAAAGCTATTTCAATTTGAAACAATACGATAAAGCATTGCCTTACTTAAAAGAATATCGCGGTAAGAAAGGCAAATGGAGTAATACCGATTATTACCAATTGGGGTACACTTACTACATGCAAAAAGATTATGAAAATGCCATACTGCAGTTCAATAAAATTATAGATGGGAAAGATTCGGTTGCCCAAAATGGCTACTATCATTTAGGCGAATGTTATTTCAAAACTGATAAAAAACAACAGGCATTAAACGCATTCAAAAGTGCTTCGGAAATGGATTTTGACCCACAAATTCAGGAAGATGCCAATTTGAATTATGCCAAACTGAGTTACGAAATCGGAAATTCTTACCAATCCGTTCCGGATGTATTGTCATCGTTTTTGGCCAAATATCCGAATTCACCTAGCAAAGTTGAAATTGAATCGTTGTTAATCAATTCGTACATCACTTCTAAAAATTACAAAGACGCTTTGACGTTATTGGAAAAAAACAATACGGAATCCAACAAAGCGGCATACCAAAAAGTGACATTCTACCGCGGAATAGAATTGTATACTGATGGCAATTACAAAGAAGCTTTGAGCATGTTCAAAAAGTCAATCGCTACGCCAAGAAACGAAAAATTCACTGCCAGAGCTACTTTCTGGAAAGGCGAAACCGAATATGTTTTAGATAATTTTAATGAAGCTTTGTTGAGTTTCAAACAATTTGCAGGGTATGATTCCGCAAAAGAAACGCCGGAATACAAAAACATCAATTACAATATAGCTTATGCTTATTTTAAGCAAAAAGAATACGAACAAGCCGGAAATTATTTCCAAAGTTTTATCGACGTTAGTAAAGAGGATAAAGTGCGTTTGAATGATACTTATTTGCGTTTGGGTGATTCGCGTTTTGTAACTTCCAAATATTGGCCCGCTATGGATGCCTACAACAAAGCCATCGAAATGAAAGGGATTGACGCTGATTATGCTGCCTTCCAAAAAGCTTTGAGCTATGGTTTTGTTTCGCGTAATGATAAGAAAATTGAAGATTTTAATAAGTTCTTGCAAAATTTCAAAACATCAAAATACCGTGATGACGCTTTGTTTGAGCTGGGAAACACTTACGTAAATGAAAATAAAACCGATTTGGCGGTAAAAACTTATGACCAATTGCTAACCGAATTCAAAAATGGCTCATTTGCTTCAAAAGCGGTTTTGCGTCAGGGTTTAGTCTATTATAACGCTCAAAAAGAAGATTTGGCTTTAACCAAATTTAAAAAAGTAGCAGCGGATTATCCAAAATCTCCTGAGGCATTAGAAGCGGTTTCGACTGCGCGTTTAATTTATATAGACAAAGGAAAAGTTGACGAATATGCGTCTTGGGTAAGAACTTTGGATTTTGTAGAAGTATCTGATGCCGAATTGGATAACGATACTTACGAAGCTGCTGAAAAGCAATATTTGCAAAATAATACCAAACAAGCGATATCGAGTTTAAGCGGTTATGTGTCTAAATTTCCAAACGGAATTCATGCTCTGAAAGCCAATTTCTATTTGGCACAATCTTATTATGCTGACGGTTTGGAAAGTAATTCTGTTGCGGGTTACGACTATGTAATAAGTAAATCGAGAAATGAATTTACCGAACAATCTTTAGCGCGTTTGGCCGAAATTCACTTAAAGAAAAACGATTATATTAAAGCAACTCCAGTATTGAAACGCTTGGAAACAGAAGCCGATTTTCCTCAAAACGTGACTTTTGCACAAGCCAATTTAATGCGTACATACTACGAACAAAAGGATTACGCTAATGCTGTAGTTTACGCAGATAAAGTTTTAGCCAATCCCAAAACTGACAATAAAGTTAAAAGTGACGCCCAAATTATAGTAGCTCGTGCGGCTATTCAAGTGAATGATGAGGCTAAAGCTCGTGTGGCTTATGCCAAATTGTTAACCATTGCTAAAGGAGAATTAGCTGCCGAAGCCTTGTATTATGAAGCGTATTTTAAAAATAAAGACGGCAAGTATGAAGATTCGAATAAAACGGTGCAGAAGTTGGCCAAAGACTATTCCGGTTACAAGTATTTTGGTGCCAAAGGGTTGATTGTAATGGCAAAAAACTATTACCAATTGAAAGACAATTTCAGCGCTACTTCTATTTTGGACAGTGTAATTAAAAACTTTGCTTCCTACGAAGATATTGTTGCGGAAGCGCAAACTGAATTGGATATTATTAAAGGCGAGGCCGCCAAAACGAATTCCTCAATAACCGAATAAATCGCTGTAAAACTTTTGGTTTTTTTCGAACCTTTTGTAATTTTTAAATAGATATGAAACAAGTAAAATATATAGTAGTCCTGTTCTTTTTAACCCAATTCTCTTTCTCTCAAAAGAAAGACGATAATATTGGAACCGAAGTAGTGAACGTGGTAAAACCTTACACGCCTACAATTTCCGATGCTTTTAAAGTAAAGGAAACACCAACATTAGACGACGAAGAAACACAGAAAAAAGAAAACATCAAGTACAATATTTTTTCTTTTCCGGTAGCTTCTACTTTTGCGCCTTCTAAAGGAAAAGCAGCCAACGTAGACAAATCGCCTGAAGAGAAAATCTTCAGCAATTATTTGACTTTAGCAGCCGGAAATTACGGTACAGCCAATGTCGAATTATTTGTAACCGAAAACGTAAGCAACACCGATTATTTTGGGGGAATGTTGCGTCACAGTTCGTCCCAAGGCGGAATTGAAAACGTCGTTTTAGATGATAAATTCATGAATACGGCTTTAGATTTAACCTACGGAAGCCGAACCAAAAACATGAATTGGAATGCGGATTTAGGTTACAATCACCAAATCTACAATTGGTATGGTTTTTATCCGGGTACGCTAACCGATGCAACCCTTGAAACTATCGATGAGCAACAAACTTATCATACGTTGTATGTTGGAGGAAGATTGGGCTTGAGCAACGTTTTAAAAGAAAGTTCGATTAAATTCAGTCGTTTTTGGGATGCTTTTGGTTCAGCTGAAAATCGTTTTGTAGCCAAGCCATCCTTAGAATTCGATATAGTAGAACAAAAAATTAAAGCTGACTTTATTTTAGATTACATCAGTGGTTCCTTTGATCAAGACATATCCGGAAATACGGGTCATAAATATGGTTTTACCAATGTTGGTTTCCAACCGAGTGTTAAAATTCAAAAAGACGATTTGACTATCAATGCCGGAGTTGGTTTCTTTTACAGCGCCGCTCAAGAAGAAGGAGAAAGCAAATTCTTTATTTATCCGCAAATTACCGGTTCGTATAGAGTTGTTGGCGATATAATGATTTTCTATGCCGGAATTGAAGGCGCATTAAAGCAAAATTCTTACCACGATTTTGTTCAAGAGAATTTCTTTGTCGCGCCAACATTAGGTATAGCACCAACCGATCAGAAGTTTGATGTGTATGTTGGGTTGAAAGGAAAACTGGCCAATAGCGTGAGTTATAATATCCGCGGTTCCTATTTGAGTGAAGAAAATAAACCATTATTCAAAAGCTATGGTTTTGACGAAAACAATGGAAATACCGATGGTTATACTTTTGGAAATTCTTTCAATGTATTATATGATAACGTAAAGACTTTAAGTTTCTTTGGTGAATTGAAAGCCGATTTTTCTAAAAATGTAACTTTTGGTATCAACGGAACTTTCAATAGTTACACTATGGATGCTCAAGGGGAAGCTTGGAATTTACCGGGAATAAAAGTTGGGACTAATTTAGATGTCAATATTACTCCAAAATGGTACGCAGGAACCAGCTTGTTTTTTGTCGGAGAAAGAAAAGACCAATTCATCCGCAGTTCGTTATTGATTGATTATCCAATTCAAGATGTAACTTTGGATAGTTATTTCGATTTAAATGCTCATGTTGGGTTTAAATACAGCGAGCGTTTGACCTTTTTCTTAAAAGGAAATAACCTAGCCAACCAAGACTACCAAAGATGGTTGAATTATCCGGTTCAAGGATTGCAAGTACTAGGCGGTGCGAGTTATAAATTTGATTTTTAGATAATTAGACAGTTAGACTTCTTAGACTGACTTAGACAAAATCTAGTAATCTAAGCAGTCTAATAATCCAAAAATCTGCCATGAAACAAGAAGTTCTTCACTACTACAAACAGTTAGTCCAAGACCGAATTGATGTTTTTCAAGACATGATTTCCGGCTTGACGGTTGATGCGCAAAATGATGCTAAAGGTTCGGCAGGTGATAAACACGAAACTGCCTTATCGATGATGCATTTGGAACAAGAAAAACTCAATCACAAACTCAAAGAAATTCTGGAACAGAAAGCGGTTCTTGACAAAATTGAAGCTTCTAACAAACATCAAAAAGTGGCTTTGGGCAGTTTAGTACAAGCCAATGGGATGTTGCTTTTTATCAGTTCGGCTTTGCCAAAAATCACTGTTGACAGTAAAACCATTTTTGCACTTTCACCGCAATCGCCATTAGGTAGTAAATTGATGGGGAATTCCATCGGATTTGAATTTGATATGAATGGAAAACCCTATCAGATCGAATCGGTTGAATAGATTAAAAAATTACTTTTTTCTTATTGTATTCAATCCCTTCAATTTGGTATAAATTCAAAATGCTGTGAAAAAAGAAATCCAAGTCGGTTTTTGCGTTTTGTTTTTGTTTCAACTTTAAAACGGTTTCCGGATGTTTTTCTTTAAAACCTTCTGAATACCAAATAATCATCGCCGGATTTTCACTAGCTTTTCCGGTTTGGGCATGCAGCCACAAATTATCTTCACCCAAAAGTTCTCCGTGGTCAGCCAAATAGATAACTAGGGTATTTGAGTTTTGCTTTTCGACCAGCTGAATCACTTCATTGATGAAATAATCCAAATATAAAATCGTATTGTCATAAGCGTTAATCATTTCTTCACTAGTGTTGGAAGGGATGTGTTTGCTTTTGATAACGGGTTGGAATTTTCTAAACGCATCAGGATATCTCGTTTCATACCACCAATGGCTTCCCATCATGTGTAAGATGGTAAACTGGTTTTGATTGGGTTTAAAAAGGGTTTTGAAAACCGGAAGCATTTTATCGTCATAGTCTTTTTGAAAACTCAATTCGGAATGTAACGGGTCAATTATTTTTTGGAACCTCGATTGCTCTATAAATATTTCATAGCTTTTTTCTGGAGTTTGATTGCCAATCCAATTCGTTTGAATATGGGCGTGGTTCAGAATATCAATTAGAGAATACTTTGGCCGACTGTAATCATCGGTAAGTGTAGCATTCGTCAGTATTTGCGGAACACTAATCGCGGTGTAAGTTAAAGGTGTATAAGCGTTCGGAAAGCTGATGATGTTCTTTCTTTTTGATAATAACGGCATTGTTTTTCTTTGGTAACCGTTCAATTGCAGATGGTCGGCTCTTACACTTTCTCCAAGTATGAATACCACATTCAAACTATCAATATTGGCTTTTATGGTTTGGTCGATTGGCTTTAAAATAAGACTGTTTTTTTCAAAATACGCTTTCGACGAAGAAATAACATTATAAGGTAATCTTCTGTTGAATGTTCCAAATCTGTAATTTTCAACTAAAGAGTAGCTAAATACAGCTACTATAGCCAATATTGTTAAAGGAGATTTTAGCTGGTTTACTTTTAATTTATTGTAATATTTAAGGATAAAAATCAGTGCTATTATGGAAGAAAGGAGATAGAGTAGAAATGGAATACTGATTAAATCCATAACGATATCGGCTTTTGTTTCTAATGAAACCTGAATGATGCTGTGTGAGATGGCTATATCTTGAAAATAGACCCAATAAGCTACACAAGAAAAAAACAAAAATACGATGGGGAATAAAAATCGGAACAAGTATTTATTAATACTTAAAAAGTATAAAAAACCAAATATCGAAAATTGCAAGGCTAAAAAGTGAAACAAGTAAAAACTGATATCACTTAAAGTATACAATGGAAGATGGTAATAGGAAGCAAAAGTGATGAAAAGAGCAAAAGCAAAATTCAAAAACAAATGAAAAACCAATTGATTTTTATATTTTTTTAAAACCTCCATTTAGAATTGGTAAATACTTATTGATGATAAAAAATACGGGAATCATTATTATGATTTGTAAAATAGCATAGAAAAATCGTTCCCATTCCGAGAAATTAAAATCACTTTGACCTAATCCATATAAAAGAATTGCTTTTATAAAAGTCAATGCCAAAAGTTGTAAAGCCAAGATTGTCAATGAAAACTTTCCGATAAAGGCTAAAAACCGGAAAACCGGAAAGGCTTTGAAAAAGAACAACACAAATAAACTTCCTAAAATACCGTTTACTGTAAAAAAGAATTCGTTTCCGTAAATGGCTCGGTACATATCAATTTTAACATTGTAATAGTTAAGTGAAAAATGGATTACACCTAAAATTATAGCTAAAACAATACTCGCTTTTTTAGTCACAGCATTTATTTTTGGAAAGGCATAGAATCCAAAGGCATAAAAAACTAAAGCCACCATGGCGATAGTAATACTCCAGGGTAGATTAATATTGGTAAGCCTCGAATAAACAAATCCTCCAATTGGAATTAGTGTCAAAAGGCAATAAAACAAAATGTTGTTTTTAATTTTACGCAACCCGTGGAAAATCAAAAAAGTCATAAATAAGGCCGGTAAAAACCACATGGGAATTCCCCAATCCATATAATCTCTTCCGCCTTGGGAATAAAATATACCTATGAAGTTGTTAAGAGGCGAAAGATTGTATTGAAGATTGTCACCATATTTACTTGTGATGAAAAACCAAATCGCAAATAAAATAAAACTCCACAAAAAGTAAGGAACAAGAATAGTTGTAACTCTTTTTTTTAAACTATCCCAATTTGAAACAGTAGGATGAAAAAAGCCGGCCATCATAATGAACAAAGGCATATGAAAGCTGTAAATGTATTTTTCGTTGAATGGAAAATTATGTCCATACACCACCAAAAAAATCGTAAGGCCTTTGACTTGATCAACCCAACTTATCCGATTGGCTGTGGAATCTTTATTTAAAAAGTCTTTATAATTCATAAAATAGTTTATGCTTGACTTGATTTTGACCAAATATAGAATAATGTTTTAGAATGTTTGAGTACTTTTCTACTAATTGTTTGATGAATAACTCGCCTCTTTTATAAATTCTTACTTAAAGGCGGTCTTTTTTACATGTTTAATTGCATAATTAATTTATATTTTAATTTTAAGTTACAAATTATAACCAATAACTCTTTTTTTGTTTTCGTATTAAAATGAATATGTCACTTTTGCTTTATCAAATGAATAAAGTTAGATTTTAAAGAAAAGAGTATGTGCGGAATATTAGCCATTATTGGAAAAGGAAAAGACGAACAGTTGGTAAAACAACTTTCGAAAAGAATGTCTCATCGCGGACCGGATGAAAGTGATATCCATGTTACCGAAAACGGACACATTTTAAGTCACGAACGGTTGTCTATTATAGATTTACATTCAGGAAGACAGCCTATTCAAGGTTGTACAACAGCTTGGATGGTTCACAATGGCGAAATTTATAACCATCAAGAATTAAGAGATACAATTCTAAAAGACCATGTGTTTCGTTCCAAATCGGATTCAGAGGTTATTGTGCATTTGTATGAGAAGTTTGGTTACGATTTTGTTCATTTATTAGATGGCGATTTTGCTTTCGTGGTGATTGATGGCGATGATTATATTGCCGGTCGTGATCCGCTAGGCGTGAAGCCTTTATATTATGGTGTGGATGAAAGAGGTCGAATGTATTTTGCTTCCGAAATGAAGCCGATTGCCGACCAATGCAAAACGTTTTCCACTTTTCCTCCGGGACATTATTACACCGCAGAAACCGGTTTTGTGAAATATTACACACCGGAATACGAAGATTATACTACTTGTGATGCTGAGGTTGATTATACCGCTTTAAGAGAATCGTTAACCGAAGCCACACGCAAAAGATTAATGAGTGATGTGCCGATTGGTGTTTTGCTTTCAGGAGGATTAGATTCTTCTTTAACATCATCTATAGCAGCACGTTTGTTAAAAGAAAAAGGAAAAGAATTACACTCCTTTTCCATAGGTTTAGATGCAGAGGCACCGGATGCCAAAGCGGCAAGAAAAGTAGCCGAATTTTTAGGGACTAAACACCATGAAATTCATTTTACTATCGAACAAGGAATTGAAATTTTGGACAAATTGATTTGGCATTTGGAAACTTATGATGTGACTTCGGTAAGAGCCAGTACACCGATGTATTTTTTATCCAAAGCGATTACCGATATGGGAATCAAAGTGGTACTTTCTGGTGAAGGTGCCGATGAGGTTTTCGGAGGATATTTGTACTTCAGAAATGCGCCAAGCACTGAAGATTTTACCAAAGAAACCATCGAAAGAGTGCAAAAGTTATTTACAGCCGATTTACTTCGTGCTGATAAATCAACGATGGCGCACGGATTAGAAGCTCGTGTACCGTTTTTAGACAAAGCATTCTTAGATGTTGCCATGAAAATCAAAGGCGAAGAAAAACAGCCAAAGACTTATGACGGAAAAGAAAAATATATCTTAAGAAAAGCCTTCGATACCCCTGAACAACCATATCTTCCGGATGAAGTATTGTGGCGTCAGAAAGAGCAATTCTCGGATGGAGTAGGTTATAACTGGATTGACACTTTGATTGAATATTGTTCTTCACAAGTTACCGATGAACAAATGGAACAAGCTACAATGCTTTTCCCATACAATACTCCGGCCACGAAAGAAGCCTATTTTTACAGAACTATTTTCCATAAATATTATCCACAGGTCAGCGCGGCGCAAACGGTCCGCAAATGGATACCAAAATGGCAAGAAAATCAAGATCCAAGCGGAAGAGCAAACGCAGCTCACGTCCAAGCAGATGTTGAAATAGCAAAACCAAGCGTTAGCGTTTGAGTTTAGATTGAAGTTTAGTTTGTTTGTTAAAGAACGTCCGTCATTTTTGGCGGGCGTTTTTTTGTTGAAATCATGCCAAAAATGTTAATAACTTAAAGGTTTTAAACCCTTTTTTCAATAGGAAATCCTATGTGTTTTTATATATTTGCGTGTTAGACAAAAATCACATTTTTTACGATAAATTTATATGAGCGACGAGATTAAAAAGAACAATTATTCAGCTGATAGTATTCAGGCGTTAGAAGGAATGGAGCACGTAAGAATGCGTCCTTCCATGTACATTGGAGATACCGGAGTCAGAGGGTTGCATCACTTGGTTTACGAAGTCGTAGACAACTCGATTGATGAGGCTTTAGCTGGACATTGTGATACCATCAGTGTAATTATTAATGAAGACAATTCGGTTACCGTAGAAGACAATGGTCGTGGTATTCCGGTTGATATGCATAAAAAAGAAGGCGTTTCGGCTTTAGAGGTGGTAATGACCAAAATCGGAGCCGGAGGAAAATTTGATAAAGATTCCTATAAAGTTTCCGGAGGTTTACACGGTGTTGGGGTTTCGTGTGTGAACGCGTTATCTGACCATTTGCGAGCGACAGTTTTCCGTGACGGAAAAGTATACGAGCAAGAGTACGAAAGAGGAAAATCAATGTACCCTGTTAAGCAAATTGGCGAAACGACCAAAAGAGGAACAACCGTTACTTTCAAACCGGATGCTTCTATATTTACCCAAACTTTAGAATATTCTTATGATACTTTGGCCGGACGTATGCGTGAGCTTTCGTTTTTGAACAAAGGAATCACGATTACTCTAACCGACAGAAGACATACCAAAGAAAATGGCGATTTCGAAGGCGAAGTTTTTCATTCACAAGAAGGATTGAAAGAATTCGTTCGTTTCCTTGATGGAAATCGTGTGCCAATCATCAGCCACGTAATCAGCATGGAGCATGAAAAAGGCGAAATTCCGGTGGAAGTCGCTTTGATATACAACGAAAGTTATGCAGAGAACATTTTCTCCTATGTAAATAATATCAACACACACGAAGGTGGAACGCACTTGCAAGGTTTCCGTATGGGATTGACCCGTACGTTGAAAAAGTATGCTGATGCTTCTGGTTTGTTGGAAAAACTAAAATTCGAAATTTCGGGTGATGACTTCCGTGAAGGATTGACCGCGATTATTTCGGTAAAAGTGCAAGAGCCACAGTTTGAAGGCCAAACCAAAACCAAATTGGGTAACAGAGAAGTAGTTTCTCCGGTTTCTCAAGCCGTTGCGGAAATGTTAGAAAACTATTTGGAAGAAAATCCAAATGATGCCCGAATCATTGTGCAAAAGGTTATACTTGCAGCACAAGCCCGTCACGCCGCTAAAAAAGCCCGTGAAATGGTACAACGCAAAACCGTTCTAGGTGGTGGTGGTTTACCAGGGAAATTATCTGATTGTTCAGAACAAGATCCTGCAAAATGTGAGGTTTATCTAGTCGAGGGAGATTCGGCAGGTGGAACGGCTAAACAAGGTCGTGACCGTAACTTCCAAGCGATTTTGCCTTTGCGAGGTAAGATTTTGAACGTGGAAAAAGCCATGCACCACAAAGTATTTGAAAACGAAGAGATTCGAAATATATTCACCGCTCTTGGAGTTACAATCGGTACCGAAGAAGATTCCAAAGCCTTGAACTTAGAAAAATTGCGTTACCACAAAGTAATCATCATGTGTGATGCCGACGTTGATGGTAGTCACATTTCTACTTTGATTTTGACTTTCTTCTTCCGTTTTATGAAAGAATTAATCGAAGGCGGACACGTGTATATCGCTGCGCCACCTTTGTATTTGGTGAAAAAAGGAAACAAAAAAGAATACGCTTGGAACGATGACCAACGCGATTCAGCCAACGAAAGAATGGGCGGAAGCGCTGCCATCCAACGTTACAAAGGTTTGGGAGAGATGAACGCTGAGCAATTGTGGGAAACTACGATGGATCCGAATTACAGAACGTTGCGTCAAGTTACTATCGATAGTTTGGCCGAAGCCGATAGAGTTTTCTCCATGTTAATGGGTGACGAAGTACCGCCACGTAGAGAGTTTATTGAGAAAAATGCGGTTTATGCTAAAATCGACGCATAATTTATTTTTAAATTTTGAATTCTAAATTTTAAATGATTGAAATTCAAAATTTACAACACAACAATTTAAAATTCAAAATTTATAATTTAAAATAACAAAAATGAAAGTTACGATTGTAGGAGCAGGAAACGTTGGGGCAACATGTGCCGATGCGATTGCTTACAGAAGAATTGCCAGCGAAATTGTGTTGGTGGATATTAGAGAAGGTTTTGCTGAAGGAAAAGCATTAGACATCACGCAAACGCAAACGACTTTAGGGTTCAATACTAAAGTAGTTGGAAGTACTAATGATTATGCAAAAACAGCCGGAAGCGACGTGGTAGTAATTACCTCGGGAATTCCGAGAAAACCGGGAATGACTCGTGAAGAGTTAATCGGAATCAACGCCGGAATCGTGAAATCGGTGGCGGAAAATTTATTGCAGAATTCCCCTAATGCGATTTTTGTAATTGTATCTAACCCAATGGATACGATGACTTACTTGACTTATAAATCATTGGGTTTACCAAAAAACAGAATCATCGGTATGGGTGGTACTTTAGACAGTTCACGTTTTAAAACGTATTTGTCTTTAGCCCTTGACAAACCTGCCAATGATATTCAAGGAATGGTAATTGGTGGTCACGGAGATACGACTATGATTCCGTTAACGAGATTGGCTTCTTATAACGGAGTGCCGGTTTCTCAATTTTTGTCTGAGGACGAATTGACAAAAGTAGCGGCTGACACTATGGTTGGTGGCGCAACGTTGACAGGGTTATTAGGAACTTCAGCTTGGTATGCGCCGGGTGCTTCGGTAGCCTATTTGGTGGATGCTATTTTGAATGACCAACACAAAATGATTCCGTGTTCGGTTTATTTAGAAGGCGAATATGGTCAAAGTGACATCTGTATTGGTGTGCCTTGTATCATTGGTAAAAACGGTATCGAAAAAATCGTTGACATCAACTTAAATGAGGCTGAAAAAGCTTTGTTTGCTAAGAGTGCAGATGCCGTTCGCAACATGAATAATGACTTAAAATCTCATTTAGCATAATATATTAAGGTAATATAAAAAAGAGACTGCAAACTTTGCAGTCTTTTTTTTGATATTAATCATGAAAATATTGGTTAATCTTATCTATAATTATATATTTGCACGTTTCATAAAAAAGGGAATTGTTGTAAATTCAATACTTTAACGTATAATGTTTTGAATTTCAATAGTTTTTGCTTTATGTAAAACAATAACAAAACCAGAATTAATTAATTTTTAGTAATAATGCAGAATAAAGGACTAGTTAAATTTTTCGCAATTCTATTTGCCTTGGTAAGCATCTACCAACTTTCATTCACTTTTGTGGCCAATAAAGTAAAAGATGATGCCAAAAACTTCGCAGGAGGAAATCCTGAAAAAGAAATCAGATATCTTGACTCCATAGGAAAAGAAAAAGTTTTTCTTGATTTTTTCACTTACAATGATGTGAAAGACAAACAGATTAACAAAGGTCTTGACCTTGAAGGAGGAATTAACGTAATTCTTCAAATTTCGGTTAAAGATGTTTTGGTACAATTGTCAAACAATTCAAAAAACCCTGTTTTCAACAAGTCTTTGGAAGATGCCAAAGCCAATCAAAAAGGAAACCAATCTTATTTGGATGCCTTCTTTGAAGCGTTTGAAGCCAATAAAGGAACTACAAAACTAGCTTCTCCGGATATTTTTGCCAACAGAAATTTTGATGACAACGAGTTGAATTTCAATTCTACGGATGCAGAAGTGCAAAAAGTATTAAGAAGAAAAGTAGACGAGTCAGTAGAATCAGCCTTTGGGGTATTGAGAAGTCGTATCGATAAATTTGGGGTAACCCAACCTAACATTGCTAAGTTAGGTCAAACCGGTAGAATCTTAATTGAGTTACCAGGTGCAAAAGACGTTGACCGTATTAAGAAATTAGTATCAAGCAAAGCAGAGTTAGAATTCTGGGAAACTTTCAAAGCGGAAGAGTTGGGCGGATTCCTTCAACAAGCTAATGAAGCTTTGAAAGCCACTGTAAAAGTTGACGAAAAAGTTGAAGCAGTAAAAGCGGAAGATTCACTTAGTAAATTATTAACTGATAAAGTGGCTGATTCAGCCACAGCCAAAAAAGGAAACAACCCTTTGTTTGATAAGTTTGTTTCTATTGGTGGTGGACCAATTTTAGCGATTGTTAATACTAAAGATACAGCCGCGGTTAATGGTTACTTGAAGCGTAATGAAATCAAAGCATTATTGCCAGGAGATAAACGTTTTGCCAAATTTGTATGGGGTAAACCGGTAACCAAAACAGATGCGAAAACTAAAAAAGAAACTACTACAGTTGATTTATATGCTTTAAAAGGAAACAAAGATGACGTTGCACCTCTAGGTGGTGGTGTTATCGTTGATGCCGGAGATACTTTTGACCAAATGGGTAAACCAGCCGTTTCTATGCAAATGAATGGTGCAGGGGCAAAAGAATGGGAAAGATTGACCAATAATGCTTACACTCAAAAAGGGTTTATTGCTATTGCTTTAGATGATGTTGTCTATTCTGCTCCGGGAGTAACTTCTGGGCCAATATCGGGTGGAAGATCTGAAATTACCGGAAGTTTTGATGTTGCTGAAACTAAAGATTTAGCCAACGTTTTAAGAGCCGGAAAATTACCAGCTACTGCAGAAATCATCCAGTCGGAAATTGTTGGACCATCCTTAGGAGAAATTGCTATCAATGCCGGTTTGACTTCTTCAATCGTAGGTTTCTTATTAGTCTGTTTATGGATGGTGTTCTATTATGGTAGAGCAGGTTGGTATGCTAATGCTGCCTTGTTGTTAAACTTACTTTTCCTATTTGGTGTTATGGCCAGTTTTGGTTTCGTATTAACATTGCCAGGTATTGCCGGTATCGTGTTAACATTAGGTACTGCGGTTGATGCTAACATCATTATCTATGAAAGAGCTAAAGAAGAATTACGCGAAGGCAAAACTTTAGCCGATGCCGTAAAATCTTCTTATGGATGGAAAGGGGCTATGCGTTCGATTATTGATGCTAACGTAACACACGTTTTGACCGGAGCTATTTTATATACATTTGGAACCGGACCAATTAAAGGATTCGCATTAACTTTATTAATTGGTATTTTCACTTCATTGTTTACTTCCATCTTTATTGCAAGAATCTTTATTGATAGAGATATTGCTAAAAACAGAAGTTTGATGTTCTGTACACCAATGACTAAAAACTGGTTTACCGGTTTTCATTTCGACTTTATTAAAGTTAGAAAATGGTCTTATATATTCTCAACTTTAGTGGTAGTTGGAAGTTGTGTTTCTTTCTATTTTAACGGATTAGATGAAGGTGTTGATTTTGTTGGAGGAAGAACTTTCCAAGTGAAGTTTGACAAACCGGTAGAAGCTACAAAAGTATCTGAGGAATTGTCTGCTGCTTTTGGAGTAGCAGTTGAAGCTAAAGTATTTGGTGACGACAACCAATTGAAATTGACAACCAAATACAAAATCAAAGAAGATGGTGTTGAAGTTGACAAAGAAGTAAACGAGAAGCTACACAGCTCTTTGAAAAAATATTACAACGAAGATATTTCATATGACAATTTCATCAATACTTATGATGGGAAAAAAGTAGGAGTATTACAAGCTTCAAAAGTAGGTGCCGCTATTTCTGCGGATATTAAAACCAACTCTTTTTGGGCTGTAATTGGCGCTATGTTAGTAGTTGGATTGTACTTGGTAATCTCTTTCCGTAAGTGGCAGTATTCATTAGGTGCTATTGCGGCAGTATTCCACGATGTTATATTTGTATTAGGATTATATTCTTTATTGTACAAATACATGCCGTTCCATATGGAAATGGATCAGCACTTTATTGCGGCCATCTTAACCGTTATTGGTTACTCCATGAATGATACCGTAATTGTATTTGACAGGGTAAGAGAGTTCTTAGCCGGAAATGTAAAAGGTAATTTTAAAGATGTGGTAAACGCTTCTATTAACACTACACTTTCAAGAACAATCAACACGTCCTTAACAATGATTTTAGTATTGTTAATCATGTTTATTTTTGGTGGTGAATCTATCAGAGGATTTATCTTCGCTATGTTGGTTGGTATCGTTGTCGGTACTTACTCTTCTCTATTCATTGCAACTCCGGTTGTATATGATACTATGAGCAAGAAAGAGGTTGATGAAATCGAAAGCCGTCACACAGGAAATTAAGCATAGTTTAACTATAGATATAAAAAAGGGTTGTCAATTTGACAACCCTTTTTTTATTGAACTCTTTTTTTATTATTCTTTTGTTTCGATAATGTTTTTTAAAACTGCCTTATCTGAATAATTGATTACTTCAAGTGTAATTTCTTTTTGTTTTTTGTTTTGGCCGTAAATAACGTATTTTTTACCTCCTTCAGCCGGTACATTACTCTTGTCAAAATCTACATCGCCATGAGTAAGTATATTTTTGATGTCGGTTTTGTCGGCCAAACCTTCGCTCATTTGTTTGGTTGCTATAGAATCATATTGAAAAGGTTTATTTCTCAGATCATTCAATACTCTGGCATTCGGGAAATAGTTGCATCTAGTGTCTTTTCCGCTAAGTACCATGGCAACAAAAAACAGTCCGATAACAAAACCTACTAAGTAGTAGGCCAATCGTTGGTAAAATTTCATAGATAAATTGATTATTTTTTGGCAAAAGTAATCAATGTTAGATATTCAATAAATGAAAAGAAGATTTATTTTAAAATACAATCAGATTGATATCATTGTCGGGTAAATTAAACCAGTCGCCTATGGCTTTATTGGTTAATATTCCGTGATAGAGGTAAACTCCGTTTTTCAAACCTTTGTTGCAACGAATAGCACTTTCAATGCCACCATCTTCGGCTATTTGAAGTAAGTAAGGAGTAATGATGTTACTAATAGAAAGCGAAGCAGTTTTAGAATAGCGAGAAGGAATATTAGGAACGCAATAATGAATAATATTGTTTTTGATAAATGTCGGCGATTCATGAGTCGTTACTTCCGAAGTTTCGAAACAACCTCCTGTATCAATACTGACATCTACAATCACGGCACCTTTTTTCATGTGCTCGACCATGGTTTCTGTCACTACAACCGGACAACGTTCTTTGCCTCGCATCGCTCCAATAGCTACGTCACATCTTCTAAGTGCTTTTAAAAGAGATTTTGGTTGTATGGTAGAAGTAAATATTCTTTGGTTTAAATTATTTTGCAAACGTCTTAATTTAGTAATGGAATTATCAAATACTTTAACGTTAGCTCCTAAGCCTAAAGCTGTTTTTGCGGCAAATTCGCCAACAGTTCCGGCGCCGAGAATCACTACATCCGTTGGTGGAACACCCGTTATATTTCCGAGTAATAATCCTTTTCCGAATTGGTTGTTGATCATTAATTCGGCCGCTATAAGAACTGAGGCTGTTCCTGCAATTTCACTCAAAGATTTTACCGCCGGATATGAACCGTCTTCATCTTTAATATATTCAAAGGCCAAAGCCGTTACCTTTTTCTTAGATAAGGCTTCGAAATATTCTTTTTTTCTGGTTTTTAATTGGATGGCCGAAATCACAATCGTATTGTTATTGACCAAGGCAATTTCTTCCATTGTTAAAGGTTCAACCTTTAATATCATTGGGCAACTCAATACTTTTTTAGTGTCTTTGGTAATTGTCGCCCCGGCATCACTAAACTCTTTGTCGGTATAACTCGAACTTAATCCGGCACCTGATTCAATCATTACTTTGTGACCGTGTGAGGTCAAAGAATTAACCGCATCAGGCGTTAAGCAAATACGTCTTTCTTGGTATGAAGTCTCTTTGGGAATACCAATAAAAAGTTCACTTTTATGACGATAGACTTCTAATTTTTCCTCTTGAGGTAAAAGTTGTTGCTTAGTGAATGGGGTTAAAGACATAATCGGTGATTGAATTTAGCTCGAAATTACGAAAAAAAAATCAATTTCAATTTCAAATTTCAATGACAATAGCAATGTCAAAATCAATAGGATAACAATTTGACTATTGCCATTGTAATTGAAATTATTATTTCTAGCTTAACCTCAGTATCCTTTTTGCATCTGCTCCAATCGTTATGTCTATTTTGGAATAATTGTCGGGAAGCAGATTCGGAATCTTTTCCGCCCATTCAATAAAACACCAATGACCGGAATACAAATATTCGTCTATACCCATATCCAATGCTTCGCTTTCCGATTTTAATCGGTATACATCAAAGTGATACACGTATTGGTTATCGTCCGTTTGATATTCATTCACCAAAGAAAAGGTCGGACTGCTCGTAGCATCTTTCACACCAAGTTCTTTGGCTAATGCTTTAATTAAAGTGGTTTTGCCAACACCCATTTGACCGTTAAACAAAATCACTTTATGGGGTTTTTCGGCTATTATTTTTTGAGCGACTTCTTGTATTTCGTCAATTGAAAATATGATTTCCATTACTATGCTTTTTGATACTAAAGGCTATGCGCCTGCTGGCTCCTTCGCTAAAACAGTCTACTAGACTGTTTTTTAACACTCGGCCCTATTTCGGGTTAAATACTAAAAACGGCACAATCATTTCTTCCAACGAAATGCCTCCATGTTGGTAGGTATTTCGGTAGTAACTCACATAATGATTGTAGTTGTTTACGTAGGCCAAAAATAAATCATTTTTAGCAAAAATATAAGAACTGCTCATGTTGATTGTTGGTAACCCTATTTTTTTCGGATCTCTGACAGCATAAACGTCTTTGTCTTCATAAGTCAAGCTTCGTCCGGTTTTGTATCTTAAGTTTAAACTAGTGTTTTTATCACCGATTACTTTGGAAGGATTTTTTACATTAATCGTTCCGTGGTCAGTAGTAATAATCAATTTAAAACCTAACTTTTGGGCTTGCTGTATGATCTCTAAAAGCGGCGAATTTTTAAACCAACTTAATGTCAAAGAGCGATAAGCCTTGTCATCAGAAGCTAATTCTTTTACCACATCCATTTCGGTTTTGGCGTGTGAAAGCATGTCTACAAAATTGTAAACCACCGTAACCAGTTGATTGTCTTTTAAACCTTTGAAGTTTTCAGCCAATTTTTTCCCACTGGTTAAATTCGTAATTTTGAAATAATCTTGTTTGATGTTTAAACCTAAACGTTTTAAATGTGCGGTTAAAAATTCGGCTTCATGAAGGTTTTTACCACCTTCTTCAACATCATTTTTCCAATATTGTGGGAACTGTTTTTCCATTTCCAACGGCGTTAAGCCTGAGAAAATAGAGTTTCTGGCGTATTGAGTTGCTGTTGGTAAACTGGCAAAATAAGGAACTTCTTTTTCTAATTTGTAATGATTCGCTACTACATTTTCCATGGCTTTCCATTGGTCATAACGAAGGTTATCGATGACTACGAATAAAACAGGTTTGTCTTTTTTGACCAATTCAGGAACGACTAATTCTCTGAATAGCGTGTGGGATTGTATCGGTTTATCGGCTTTAGGCTCGAACCAATCTTCATAATTGCGCTCGATGAATTTACCAAACTGCATATTGGCTTCGACTTTTTGGCTTTCCAAAATTTCAAACATGCTTTGGTCGTTGATGTTTTCCAATTCCAATTCCCAAAACAAAAGTTTTTTATACAATTCTACCCAATCTTCATAACTGTTGACCATGGCCATTTCCATGGCAATTTTGCGGAATTCTTTCTGATAATCTAAAGTAGTTTTTTCCGAAATCAGTCTTGAATGGTCTAAGTTTTTCTTCAAACTCAACAGAATCTGATTTGGATTTACAGGCTTAATCAAATAATCGGCAATTTTAGAACCAATGGCTTCCTCCATGATGTATTCTTCCTCACTTTTGGTAATCATAATGACCGGTGTAGAAGATTTTTTCTCCTTCATTTCAGACAAGGTTTCCAAACCGCTCATACCGGGCATATTTTCATCTAAGAAGACAATATCAAAATTACCGTCTTCATAGGCGTCAATAGCATCACGGCCATTATTATAAGTCGTTACCTTGTAGTTTTTGTTTTCTAAAAATAAGATATGTGGTTTGAGCAAATCAATCTCGTCATCAACCCAAAGTATTTTGATCTTGTCCATAAGTACATTTTAATTTGTTGCAAATTACTATTTATAAAACGCAGTAGTATTAAAATTATTATAAATAAAATGAAAACTTTTTCAAATTATAGCCAATAAAAAAAGTGCTGCGCAAAAGACAACACTTTTAAAATGCAAAGCACAAAGGATTACTTTGTTTTACAAGTATTGATTCCCAATAATGGATAAAGTGGACAAAAACTTACCAAACTGGTTAGCAAAAAGATGACGCCAAACGCCAATAAAACGTAGCCTAAAGTACCGGTAACCGTTCCGCTAAAATATAAATAAGCAAATACAGCGGCCAAAATCACCCTAATGCTTTTGTCTAAAGTTCCCATATTTTTCTTCATGATAAATTGTAATTTGTTGGTTTATAGCAAGTAAAGTTACTCAATTCATTTTTTAAAGAAATGATTTTTATCATGTCCTTTTTTTAGTCGAAATTTACAAGACTAAAATTCAATCATCATGTTAGAATTGCTAAAAGAAAGTTACGGTTTTGTTTTTGAAGAGTCACTTCTCGAAGAAATTGCTCAAGTGTCTCAACTCAGAACATTTGAAGAAGGTGAAATCCTGATTGATTTTGGCGATTATATTAAAACTATGCCTTTATTACTTTCGGGCGCGATTAAAATTCTCCGTGAAGATTTTGATGAAGGCGAATTGCTGCTCTATTTTTTAGAAAAAGGTGATACTTGTGCCATGACCATGGCTTGTTGTTTGGGAGAAACCAAAAGCGAAATCCGCGCCGTAGCCGAAACCAAAGGCAAAGTCGTGATGATTCCCGTAGGCAAAATGGAAGAATGGCTCGGCAAATACAAGAGCTGGAGAAATTACGTTTTCAATAGCTACAACAGTCGCTTGAAGGAAATGCTGATGGCCATTGACAATCTCGCTTTCATGAACATGGATGAAAGACTTTACAATTATTTGTTAGACAAAGCCCAAATCAACAAAACCAATTCCATTCAAAATACACATCAAGAGATTGCTTATGACTTGCATACTTCACGAGTTGTCATCTCTCGATTGCTGAAAGCTTTGGAAAATGAAGGTAAAATCAAGTTACATCGCGCCTCCATTGAGTTAATCCGTCCCTAAATTTTATTTCTTTCTTGTGTAACTTTTGATACTGATTGCTTCAATCGGTGTGACTACTTTTGTATTCGATGCAACTGATAATTATCATTCCGAATAAAAAATTGGAGTGCTACTTTTGAGAAAACTTTGAATATGAAATTAGAACAAATTTATACCGGATGTTTAGCACACGCTGCTTATTATTTGGAGTCCAATGGCGAAGCGGCTATTTTTGATCCTTTGCGAGAAGTACAACCTTATATCGACCGCGCCCGAAAAGACAATGCCAAAATCAAATACGTTTTCGAAACGCATTTCCATGCCGATTTTGTATCGGGACATTTGGATTTGGCCCAAAAAGAAAACGCTGTAATCGTTTATGGTCCAACAGCCAAACCGGGTTTTGAAGCTTTAGTAGCCAATGATAATCAGGTTTTTGACGTCGGCAATTGTAAAGTAAAAGCCATTCACACGCCAGGTCACACGATGGAAAGCACAACTTATTTAGTGATTGATGAAAACGGAAAAGAACATGGCATCATCACCGGAGATACTTTGTTTATTGGCGATGTTGGCCGACCTGATTTGGCCCAACACGTGATAGCCGATTTAACTCAAGACAAATTAGCGAGATTGCTTTATCATTCGCTTCGAGAAAAAATCATGCCTTTGTCAGATGATTTAATTGTTTACCCAAATCACGGTGCCGGAAGTGCTTGCGGCAAAATGATGAGCAAAGAAACCACCGATACTTTGGGCAACCAAAAACGAACCAATTATGCTTTAAATCCAAAGTTAACTGAAGACGAATTTGTTATTACACTTTTAACCGGTTTGACCACGCCACCGGCTTATTTTCCGAAAAATGTCTTAATGAATATTCAAGGCTATGAAAGTTTGGATACAGTAATGCACCGTGGTCAAAAACCCTATGATGCCAAAACTTTTGAAATCGTAGCGAATGAAACGCAAGCGCTAATTCTAGATACCCGAAAAGCTTCTGATTTTGCCCAAGGTTTTATTCCAAATAGTATAAACATCGGCTTAGAAAGCAATTTTGCGATGTGGGTTGGGGAATTGATACCCGATTTACAACAAGAGATTCTATTGGTAGCCGAAAACCACGAAAAAGTAGAAGAAGCTATTATCCGATTATCGAGAGTGGGTTATGACCACACAATTGGTTATTTGGAAGGTGGTTTTGAAGCTTGGGTAAAAGCCGGAAAAGAGGTTGACACTGTTAACAGAATCTCAGCAGATGATTTAGAAATTTTAGAAGAGATTCATTTGACCCCAATATTTGATGTCAGAAAGAAAAGCGAATTCGATTCCGAGCATTTAGTAGGTGCGATTAATATTCCGTTAAATGAGATTAATGAGCATTTGGATGATTTTCCCAAAGACAAACATTTCGTATTGCATTGCCTTGGCGGTTATCGCAGTATGATTGCAGCTTCCATTTTAAAACAAAGAGGTTTTGAGAATTTTGTGGATGTAATAGGTGGTTTCAATGAAATCAAATTAACGAACTTACCGATTACCAATTATGTTTGTCCTACGACTTTATTATAAATTTATAAAATGAAAAGAATATTGTTCTCCAACTGGCATTTGATGCGCTTTTTTAGATTAGGGTTTGCCTTATTCCTGTTTTATCAGGCTTATGAAACCCATCATTGGTTTTTTGTAGCTTTTGGCGTTTTCTTTTTATTTCAAGCTCTATTTAATTTAGGTTGTGGTTCCAGTGGTTGTAATTTAAATTATAAAACTCAAAAAAATGAATAATAGTTTCGACCAAATCATCAATTCAGAAAAACCGGTTTTAATCGATTTCTTTGCCACTTGGTGCGGACCATGTCAGGTGTTGGGACCCATTTTAAAAGAAGTTAAAGACAGTCTCGGAGAAAGGGTTTCCATAATTAAAGTTGATGTGGATAAAAACCAAGAGTTGGCAGCTATGCAACAAGTTCGCGGTGTACCAACCATGATATTGTTTCAAAACGGAAAGCAACTTTGGCGCCAATCCGGCGTTTTGCCCAAAGAAGAAATTATCAAAAATATTTTAGACAAAACCAATAATTAAATCATCATGGAACAGCAATTTGAAGTAGAGAATATTAAGTGCGGCGGATGTATGAACAGTATCAAAACAGCTTTGCTTAAAATTGAAGGGGTAACCGGAGTTGAAATTAATAAAGAAATTGATACTGTTTTGGTAACTGGAGAAGTGAATAGAGAATTAATCGTTGACAAGCTTAATGATTTAGGCTACCCCGAAAAAGGGAATAACACTTTGGTTAGAAAAGCAAAATCTTATGTGAACTGCGCCATCGGCCGAATGACAGACAACACTAATGAATAGTAAAGCAGTAATTGTCACTGTAATCGGAGTATTGATCGGAGCCATTGGCGGTTATGCTTATTATCATTTTATAGGTTGTGCCAGCGGGAGTTGTGCAATTACTTCTAAGCCCTTGAACGCAACTTTATACGGTGGCTTAATGGGCGGATTGTTGTTTAATATTTTTGTGCCAAAACCAAAGCAAGAAAAATAGTTGTTGTTTCGAAGCTTGATTCTTAAGTTAGTTTTAAGCTAAAATTTTGTTTGTCAAGGTTTTTAAAGATTACATTTGATAACAGTTAAATAGATTAATCCATTAAATAAATTATAAAAGATGAAAAAATTAGTTTCCGCATTTGCCGCTGTTGCGCTTTTGTTTGCCATGAATGTTAATGCTAGTAATGGTGAACCAAAACAAAAAAAGAAAAAAGCAAAAACTGAAAAGTCTTGCTCAACCGAAGAGAAAAAAGAGTGCAGTACTGAGAAAAAAGCCGGTTGTTGCGCTTCAAAAAAAGCTTAATTATACCTTTAAGTTTAGTTTAAAAACGCCTCAATTTAGAGGCGTTTTTTTTATGTAACAAATGTTGCAAAACAGTATGTTGAGAATAGATAGCTTTGGTGAAATATTCTTAATATGAAATTTCTTTATACTTTGCTGTTTTTAGGATTGACCAATGTGATTTTTTCACAATCTACATTTGATTACCAAGTACAACTCAATCCGATTACCATTGCCAATTTTCCCGGAATCCATTCGTATGCTTTTGGTCAATCCAATGGTAAATGGCTAATAATAGGCGGAAGAGTCGATGGAATTCACGCAAGACAACCGTTTAATGCTTTTCCGGCTTCAAACAATAATACCAATATTTATGTAGTTGATGTCGTGACAAATCAAGTGTGGTCAACTTCCATAGATGTTCTGCCAACCACTTTAAAAGAGCAATTGCAAGCCAGTAATTTCAATTTTTACCAAGACGAAAATACACTTTATATTATCGGAGGTTATGCTTTTTCAGTATCAGCCAATGATCACATTACGTTTGATAAAATGACATCGATTGATGTTCCGGGTTTGATTAATTCAGTAGTTAATGGCACTTCCATTTTGCCTCATTTCAAACAAATGACCGATGCCAATTTTGCCATCACCGGTGGACAATTAGGAAAAATAAACAACACATTTTATTTAATTGGCGGCCATCGTTTTGACGGAAGATACAATCCGATGAATAACCCAACCTTTACCCAAACCTATTCCAATCAAATTAGAAAATTTTTCATCGATAATTCTGAAACCCAATTGAGTATTTCCAATTATGAAGCGATAACTGATGCGGTTCATTTACACCGAAGAGACTACAATTTGTTGCCTCAAATTTTCCCCGATGGTTCTCAAGGCTATACGATTTCGTCCGGCGTTTTTCAAATCAATGTCGACTTACCGTTTTTATATCCCGTTGACATCAAACCCGAAGGTTATTTTCCGCAAACGTCTTTCAACCAATATTTGAGCAATTACCACAGTGCCAAATCTTGTTTGTACGATGCTACCGAAAATCGTATGCACAATCTCTTTTTTGGAGGAATCAGTCAGTATTATTACAACGGAACTACTTTGGTTCAGGACAATAATGTTCCCTTTGTCAATACCATCAGCCGAACTACAAGATTCGCCGACGGTTCTTTACAAGAATACCAACTGCCCGAAACCATGCCGGCTTTAAAAGGCGCAAGTGCCGAATTTATACCGAATAAATCATTACCACATTTCAGTAACGAGGTCATAAAACTAAGCGAGATTACTACGGATGAATTTGTAATCGGGCACATTGTTGGCGGATTGACCAGTCCAAGTGCGAATCCGTTTTCAGTCAATAATACTTCAACCACTTCAGCCAATGCTACTATTTATGAAGTAAAATTGATTAAAAATCTTCCTTTAGGTGTTCAACCCATTGAAGGCAAAAATCCGTTTTCAATGACCGTTGCTCCAAATCCGACCGAAAGCAGTACTGTGAGAATCAATTTTAAAATGGCTTATGCCACTAACATTGATTACTTTGTTTCTACCATGGACGGTAAAATTGTTTTAGACGGTGAAATTGAAGCTACTACACAAGGTGATAATGGTATGAATTTCGAACTGGATGGAATTTCCAATCAAACAGTAATCATCACTTTTATATTCGATAATAAGTTTTATGTTTCCCAAAAAGTGATTGTAAAATAAATCAATTCAATACCACTATATTTTTGAGTGCCTGAGAAATCAGGCATTTTTTTATGCCCAAATGCCTCTGTAACAATTGTAACTGTACACGCTTTTCTACAGCAGTATTTTTGCTTCATAATTCAGATAAACTAAGATGAATATGAACAAAATAATAGTAACCACAGGATTTTTATTCTTATCAATTTTCGGATTTAGCCAAGATACTTTGTCTATTTCCAAAAGCGATTTGAAACAAAAAGTATCCGAAAAAAACCTGCAAATCAAAATCGCTGATAAAAACTACCAATCGGCTAAAGCGGATTACCGCCAATCAAATGCACTCTTTTTGCCCAATATTACTATGTCTTATACCGGAATGGCTACTACCAATCCGTTAATGGCTTTTGGTTCCAAATTAAATCAGGAAATCTTAACCCAATCCGATTTCAATCCGGCTTTGTTGAATGACCCGAAAACCACGCAAAACTTTGCCACTAAAATCGAAATCCAACAACCACTACTCAACGTTGACGGCATTTTTGGAAGACAAGCGGCCAAAGCCAAAATGGAAGCCTTTCAATTGCAAACGAAACGAACTCAAGAGTATTTAGAACTCGAAGTGACTAAGGCTTACATGCAACTCCAATTGGCGTATAAAGCCGTTCGTGTTTTGGAAAAAGCAGAGTCAACGGCTAAAGCCAATTTAAAATTGGTCGACAATTATTTCAAACAAGGTTTGTTGCAAAAGACCGATGTGTTGAATGTTCAAGTACGCGTAAATGACATTTCAAATCAATTGCAATACGCCAAAAGCAATGTGCAAAATGCCTCCGATTATTTGGCTTTTCTGTTAAACGAAGACACTCAAGGCAAAACCTTTAAACCTTCAGAAGAACTGGAAAATTCCATTAAGGTTGAAGCTATAAACACCCAATTATCCGAGAATAGAAAAGACATTCAAGCGATGGATAAATCATCCGAAGCGTATCAAAAAATGATGGTCATGAGCAAAATGAATTTTTTACCAAGATTAAACGCTTTCGGAAGTTATGAGTTGTACGACAGTCAGTTTTTAGGCACAGCTGCCAAAGGATATTTGGTTGGAGCACAATTGTCTTGGAACGTTTTCGACGGTTACAAATCCATCGGAAAATACGACAAAGCCAAAGCCGATTTCCAAAAAGCTGCCATCGAAACCGAGCAATACAAAAAGCAAAGCCAACTCGAATTAAGCAAAACCAATCGACAACTAAAAGATACTGAGAACAAAGTCGGTTTGTCGCAAATGGCCTTCGAACAATCACAAGAAGCTTATCGCATTCGCCAAAATCGCTTCACCCAAGGCTTAGAAAAAACCACTGATTTATTGACTGCCGAAACCCAAATGATTCAAAAGGAATTAGAGCATTTGCAAGCGGTTTTTGAGTACAATTTCACCCAACAGTATTTACAATTTTTGACCCAATAGTATTAAGACAATTATAAAACAGAACAACATGAACAATAAAATAATAACCACGCTATTGCTATCGACTTTCTTATTCCTTTCTTGTGGAAAAGACCGAAAAGAAATTACAGATAACGCAGCGGCTATCCCGGTAAAAGTTAGTGGAATGACTGCGCAAAACAATGGTTCTTTTGTAACCGCCAGCGGCAAAATTGAAGCCGAAAACAGTGCCAATGTCAGTACCCGAATGATGGGTTACGTGACCAAAGTACATGTGAAAGTCGGGCAAAAAGTTAGCGCCGGACAATTGATGGTAAGCATCAACGCTACCGATTTACAAGCCAAAAAAGCCCAAGTAGATGCGTCTATTTTGCAAGCTACAGCTTCGTTTAATAATGCTAAAAAAGACTACGAAAGATTCACGGCATTATTCAACCAACAAAGTGCTTCTCAAAAAGAGTTAGACGACATGACTTCGCGCTACGAAATGGCCAAAGCCGGATTGGATGCCGCTAAGCAAATGCGCAATGAAGTTTTAGCCCAATTCAATTACAGCAATATCACCGCGCCGTTTTCGGGCGAAGTGACTAATACTTTTGTCAAAGAAGGCGATATGGCGAATCCGGGAATGCCGTTAGTAAGTATCGAAGGTGTTTCGCGTTTGCAAGTTACTGCCATGGTTTCGGAAAGTGATATAGCCAACATTCAAAACGGAATGGCTGTAAAAATTTTAGTAAAATCCATCAACAAAGAAGTAACCGGAAAAGTGATTGAAGTCAGCAGTTCGGCTAAAAATACCGGCGGACAGTATTTGGTAAAAGTCAGTTTGAACCAAATCGACAAAGCCATTTTATCCGGCATGTTTGTTAATGTTCAATTCCCTGTGGCCAATAAAACTCAAACGACTACCACAACCGATAAAGTGTTGGTACCCGAAAGTGCTTTGGTCAAACAAGGCCAACTCACCGGAATTTACACTATTGGTAACGGTAACAAAGCCATATTAAGATGGTTGCGCATCGGGAAAACTTTTGGCAACCAAGTCGAGGTTTTATCAGGCTTATCGGCTGAAGAACAATACATCGTTTCGGCAAAAGGTAAGTTGTATAATGGCGCAAAAGTTTCTATCCAATAGATTCTGAAAATCTAACAATCCAACAATCTAAAAATCTAAAAATGCAAGAAGGTATATCAGGTAAAATCGCCCATTTTTTCATCAATTCGAAATTAACAATACTGTTAATGGTTGGGTTAATGATCATCGGCGTATACAGTTCGTTTCTGATTCCAAGAGAAGAAGAACCACAAATCAATGTTCCGATGGCCGACGTAATGGTGGGTTATCCCGGTGCGAGTCCGAGTGAAGTCGAAAGTCGAGTAGTGAAACCTTTAGAGAAAATCCTTTCCAATATCAAAGGAGTAGAACACGTGCACAGTATGGCGATGAACGGTCAGGCGATGTTGATTGTTCAGTTTTATGTTGGGCAAGATGTGGAACGTTCCTATGTAAAATTATACGATGTGTTGGCCAAACACGAAAATATGTTTCCGCAAGGCGTGTACAAACCTTTGGTAAAAACGCGTTCTATTGACGATGTTCCGATGTTAGGGTTAACACTTTGGAGCGAAAAACTAAACGATTTCGAAATTCGTCAAATAGCCGAAGAAGTGACTTCGGAAATTGAAAAAGTAAAAGATGTCGCCATCACCAAAGAAATCGGTGGCCGAAACCGCGAAGTGAAAGTGGTTTTAGACAAAGATAAAATGGCGGAAAACGGTGTCGATGCGTTGAGCATTATGCAAATGATTCAAGCTAATAACGGCAGTTCGCAATCCGGAAGTTTTGTTTCAGCCGATAAAGAATATTTGTTGACAACCGGAGAATTTCTAAAATCTTCAGAAGATATAGAGAATTTAGTGGTTGGTGTCAATGCTAATCTGCCGGTATACTTAAAACAAGTAGCCTCAGTGCAAGACGGACCGTCAACGCCGAGAAGTTACGTGTCTTTTGGGAACGGCAAAGCCAATGAAAAATTCGCCAAAAACAATTCGGAATATCCGGCCGTAACGATTTCTATCGGTAAAGTAAAAGGTGCCGATGCGATGAAAATTTCCGAAAAGATTTTGGAGAAAGTCGAGCATCTGAAACAAACCATTATCACCGATGATATTCACGTAGAAGTAACGCGTAATTACGGTGAAACCGCTTCGGATAAAGTAGGCGAGTTGTTGCTGCATTTAGGCATTGCGATTATTGCGGTAACACTTTTGGTCATGTTGGCCATGGGTTGGCGCGGTGGTTTAGTGGTTTTCTTTTCAGTACCATTGACGTTTGCTTTGACATTATTCGCCTATTATATATTGGGATACACGTTAAATCGTATCACTTTATTCGCCTTAGTTTTCGTAGTAGGAATTGTGGTAGACGACAGTATCATCATCGCCGAAAACATGCACCGTCACTTCAAAATGAAGCGATTGCCATTCAAACAAGCGGCTATTTATGCGATTAATGAAGTTGGGAACCCAACCATTTTAGCCACGTTCACGGTTATTGCGGCGATTTTGCCAATGGCTTTCGTATCAGGAATGATGGGACCATACATGAGTCCGATGCCGATTGGTGCTTCGATTGCAATGTTGTTGTCCTTGTTTGTGGCGTTGACTGTTACACCTTACTTGGGTTACCATTTATTACACGAAAAAGAAGAACAAGAACAAAAAGCCGAACAAGGATTAGAAACATCATGGATTTATAAAGTCTACAGCAAAATGGAAAGACCATTTTTAGAAAGTTCTAAAAAGCGTCGTTTGATGTTAGGTATCACCGTTTTATTGTTAATAGGTTCGGTTTTGATGTTTTTTACCAAATCGGTAGCCGTGAAGATGTTACCATTTGACAATAAAAACGAATTCCAAGTCGTTATTGACATGCCCGAAGGAACGACTTTAGAAAGAACGGCTGCGGTAACTCAGGAAATTGCGCAATACCTTTCTACAGTGCCCGAAGTGGTAAATTATCAGAATTACATCGGTACATCTGCTCCGATTACGTTTAACGGTTTAGTGCGTCATTACGATATGCGTGGTGGCAGCAATATGGCCGATATTCAAGTGAATTTGTTGCACAAAGAAGACCGCGATTTACAAAGTCACGACATCGCCAAAATCGTGCGTCCCGAAATCCAAAAGATTGCCAAAAAATATGCTGCGAATGTCAAAATTATAGAAGTGCCACCAGGACCGCCGGTATTATCAACATTGGTAGCGGAAATCTATGGACCGAATTATAAGGAGCAAATCAAAGTCGCCAATCAAGTAAAAACCATTTTAGAAAATACCACGGATATAGTTGATGTAGATTGGATGACTGAAGACGACCAAACGGAATATAAATTAGTAGTCGATAAAGAAAAAGCAATGCTCAACGGAATCGCTCCGCAGCAAGTTGTAGGCAATTTGACTTATTTGCTTAAAGAGTATCCGGTTTCTAATTTGTATGATGAAAATTCAAATGACAATGTTGGTATAGTTTTGTCTTTGGATGATAAAGACAAAACAAGTTTACAAGACATTCAAAGTCTGAAAATCAAAGGCAATCGCGGGAATGTAGTTCCGGTAAGTGATTTGGTCAAAGTGGTTCAAGATACCTTGCAAAAAACTATTTACCGCAAAGACCAAAAGAGAGTGGTTTATGTAACAGCTGACATGGCAGGCGATTTGGAAAGCCCGGTGTATGCGATTTTAGGCATGAATGAAAAACTCCAGAAAATGCATTTGCCAAAAGGATATAAAGTCAATGAATTGTACATGGAACAGCCATCCGATGAAAGTGATTTCACCGTAAAATGGGATGGCGAATGGCAAATTACCTTGGAAGTCTTCCGTGATTTGGGAGCAGCTTTTTTAATCGTGATTGTCATCATTTACATGTTGATTGTAGGTTGGTTTCAAAATTTCAAAACCCCGATGGTAATGATGATGGCGATTCCGCTTTCGTTAGTCGGGATTGTATTGGGTCATTGGTTGTTGGGCGCTTTCTTTACCGCAACTTCTTTTATTGGTATGATTGCTTTGGCCGGAGTTATGGTTCGAAATTCGGTCTTATTGATTGATTTTATTGAGATTCGATTGAAAGATGGCATACCGTTGAAACAAGCTATCATTGAAGCCGGAGCAGTTCGAACTACGCCAATTTTATTAACAACCGGCGCAGTGGTTATTGGAGCATCCATCATTTTATTCGACCCGATTTTCCAAGGCTTAGCAATTTCGTTGGTGTTTGGAGCGATTGTGTCGACTTTGCTCACGCTAATTGTTGTGCCTTTGATTTATTATATCACCGAAAGAAAAAAATGGGAAAATTAATTTAAATTATAAGAATATGAAAAACAGAATTATCAGAGCCGTAGCCGGAACTTTCATCTTACTCAGTTTGCTGTTGGCAATTTACGTCAATCAGAATTGGCTATGGTTTACCGCTTTTGTCGGAGTTAATTTATTGCAATCTTCTATCACCAAATGGTGTTTGATGGAAGATATTTTAGACAAGTTAGGCGTTAAAGACTAATCACTAAGCCACCTTCGGGTGGTTTTTTATTGTTGTTATTTTTACAAAAGCATTACATTTGGTAACATTTTTATCATTCATTAGTCCAATACACATCAAAAACATACTTTTATGAAATTATTAACTAAACTAATCCTTGGTTTATTCTCAGCGCTATTGCTTGTTAGTTGTAACCAAAAAGAAGCCGATTTTATAGATCCTTTATTGACTAACAGAGACACAACGGTTAATCCCGGAGATGACTTTTTTATGTATGCTAATGGCGGTTGGTTCAAACGAAATCCGATTCCGGCAAGCGAAAGAAGTAACGGTATTTTTCGTACTATAGGAGATACTATCAATTCGCAAATCAAACAAATTTGTGAAAAATCAGCGGAAATGACTGATGCTCCTAAAGGTAGTAACGAACAAAAAATAGGCGATTTCTATGCTTCCGGTATGGATACTTTGCAAATTGAAAAATTAGGATTATCACCTTTAAAAGCTGATTTGAATAGAATTAAAGCCATCAATGATATTCCTTCATTATTAAATACTATTGCTTATTTGCATACCATCGGAGCTAATCCTGCGTTTTCTTTGTATGTAGGACAAGACGATAAAAACAGCTCGAAGTATGCTATTTTCTTGGGGCAAGGCGGATTAGGATTGGGCAACCGGGATTATTATTTCAATACTGATAAAGAAACGGTAAATATTCGGGCCGAATATGTAAAGCATATTGAAAAAATGAATTTGCTCATTGGAAAAAATTTAGAGATTGCAAAATCGAATGCGCAAGTTATCATGAAATTGGAAACAGAGTTGGCTAAAAACTCTAGAGAGCTTGAAGAACTTCGAGATCCGATAAAGAATTACAACAAAATGGGCATGGCACAAATTAATAGTGCTACTCCTAACATCGATTGGAAACTGATGACAGCTGCTATGGGTATCAAGAATGCCGATACGGTAATCGTAGGCCAACCTGAATTCTACAAAGCGCTTAACCAAATGGTTAAAAGCTATACTGTTGAGGATTGGAAAACTTATTTAGAATGGGATTTGGTCAATTCTTACGCTTCCTATTTACACAATGCGATTGAAAAGCAAAACTTTTATTTCTATTCAACAGTAATGAGTGGTGTGAAAGAACAAAAACCACGTTGGAAACGAATTGTAGAACAAACGGATGGCTCTTTAGGCGAATTGATTGGACAGGTCTATGTAAAAGATTATTTGCCAAAGGGTTCAAAGGAAAAGCTTCTCGAAATCGGTAACAATATCCGTGATGTTTATGCTGAGCGTATTAAAACCTTAGATTGGATGAGCGAGGAAACGAAGAAAAAAGCTTTGTTCAAACTCAGTAAAATTGTGATGAAAGTAGGCTATCCGGACAAATGGAAAGACATGAGCAGTGTAAACATTAATCGAGGTACTTTTTTAGCCAACGTAATGGCGACTAACAAATGGGCCATCAACACTATGATTTCTAAGTATGGTAAACCGGTAGACAGAACCGAATGGGGAATGTATCCACAGACGTATAATGCTTATTACAGTCCATCTAACAATGAAATTTGTGTTCCGGCTTGTAACATTCTAGTACCGGGATTTGAAGGCAGAATGCCGGATGATGCAGTTTTATATGGAATAATTGGCGGTTCAACTTTCGGGCACGAAATCACCCACGGATTTGATGACCAAGGCAGTCAATATGACGAAAAAGGCAACTTAAACAATTGGTGGACTGCTGAAGATTTGAAAAAATTCAAAGCCAAAACCAAATTGATTGTGGACCAATTTAGTCAATACGAAGCTTTACCGGGCAAATTTGTAAACGGTGATGCTACGCAAGGCGAAAACATAGCCGATTTAGGCGGAGTTGTAATGGGATTTGAAGCCTTTAAAAAATCGGCTCAATATAAAAACAAAGAAAAAATTAGTGGGTTAACTCCGGAGCAACGTTTCTTCTTAGCTTATGGCTACGCTTGGATGGTGAATATCAAACCGGAATCATTAGCCCAGCAATTACTAACCGACGTACACGCACCGGCCAAATACAGAATCAACGGGCCATTGGAAAACAATCCGGATTTTCATAAAGCTTTCAACATTAAACCGGGAAGCAAAATGCGAAGACCGGATAATTTGAAAGTGGTTATTTGGTAAAAAAGTAAAATCCCTAATTGAAAGATTAGGGATTTTTTTTATTTCACAGCAGTTGCTTCTTCATATCTTTCGGAAACTTTTTTCCAGTTGATGACTTTAAAGAAGGCTTCGATGTATTTTTTACGTTTGTAACGGTAATCTAAATAGTAAGCGTGTTCCCAAACGTCCAAACACAAAATAGGTATTCCTTTTACGGTTTGGGTTGGCATTAAAGGATTGTCTTGGTTGGGTGTACTTGTCACCGATAACTTTCCCGCCTTGTCTACGATTAGCCAGGCCCAACCTGAACCAAATTGTTTTTCAGCAGCATCAATAAATTGGTTTTTAAAGACTTCAAAGGATCCAAAATCTCGGGTAATCACTGTTGCTAAAGTATCTTTTGGTTGTTCTTCCGATTTTGGCGCCAAACCTTCAAAAAATAAAGTGTGATTGTAATAGCCACCGGCATTGTTTCGTAAATCGGCATTGTTCATGTCGAGTTTTTTCAAGATATCTTCAATGGCCAAATCAACCATCAAAGGATCGGCCTCAATTAATTTGTTTAAGTTATTGGTATACGTTAAATAATGTTTGGAGTAATGCACTTCCATCGTCAGAATATCAATACTCGGCATTAATGCATTGTATTCATAGGGTAATTTGGCCAGAGCAAATTGTCCTTCATCAGCAGTAACATCATCAGGATGTCCAATGGTTACTTTTTCTTCAGCGGAAGGCAATGGCACTTCGACAACTTCAGTCAATTTTTTTTTGTTACAAGATGTCAGTATTATAAAAGAAAAACACAATGCCAATGCAATACCCTTTTTCATAATTTATTTTTTTCGTTTACAATAGCATGGATGGCTTCAATGTATAATTCTTTAGCTTCGTCTACGGATAAATGACTGATTTGCATCCAAGCATTGGTTTTAAAAGCATTTCTTAAATCAAAACTGGAAGAATTGTTATAGCCAATAGTACCAAAAGTAGCTTGTTTGTAATAGGCATACAAACGCAACTGTACATCTTGCGGCAATGATGACTGTGTCATTTGGGAAGCAATTTCCACGGCTTCCAGAAATCGAACTTCTAATTCTTTTTCAGACATGTTTTATCCTAATTATTTGGAAGCGATAACCGTTTGGTTACCTACAGCATTTTGTTTTAAAGCAACGTCAACTTTTGTTCCTATCGGAAAATAAATATCTACTCTCGAACCGAATTTGATAAAACCGGCATCATCACCTTGAACGACTTGTTGTCCTTCTTCGGCATAGTTTACTATTCTGCGTGCCAATGCACCGGCGATCTGTCGGTATAAAACTTCGCCAAAGGCGGAGGTCTCAATTACTACAGTTGTTCTTTCGTTTTCAGTACTGGCTTTCGGATGCCATGCAACCAAATATTTTCCCGGATGGTATTTGCTGAATTTGATTTTCCCGGAAGCACCATAACGTGTTACGTGTACATTGATGGGTGACATAAAAATCGAAACTTGTAATCTTTTGTCTTTAAAATACTCTTCTTCATATACCTCTTCAATGACTACTACTTTGCCGTCAACCGGAGCCAAAAAGTAATTGTCATTTGGTACGATCTTTCTGTTAGGGTTTCTGAAGAATTGTAAAATCATTACAAAAAGGAAAATGACAACCAGCTGTATAGCTATTCTGAGCCAAGTCAAACTCACAAATTTATCGGCTAATAATAAAGCTACGATAAAGCTTATTATTCCTATGAAAATGATTTTATAACCTTCTTTATGAAACATAATAAATAATTTGGTAAAACAAATAAACAAATGGTGCTACAAATATAATACTATCCAAGCGATCTAGAAAACCTCCGTGACCGGGCATGATATTGCCACTGTCTTTCACGCCGGCGATTCTTTTAAATTTTGATTCAATCAAATCACCTAAAGTGCCGAAAGCACTAACAATCATCGCTATGATAATCCATTTGATGGTGGTTTCATCGGGTTTGTTGATGTAAAATTCAGCCAATAAAATTCCGGCTACGACCGCAAAAATAACACCTCCAACAAAACCTTCAATAGTTTTCTTAGGCGAAATTCTCTCGAAGAGTTTGTTTTTCCCCATCGTAATACCAACTAAATAAGCAAAAGTATCATTGGCCCAAATAATGACTAAAATGCTGATGATAATTTCGGGAACATATTGGTTGTTGATAAAAGGAATTTTGGTAAAAATAATAATTGGAATGATGAGGTAGCCAATCAGGAAAACGTATTTGGCTTGCGTATCCAGAAATCTATCCTTTTTTTCAAACAGAAACAATAATGACCGAATTGAAACCAGCAAAGCTGCAATTAACAATAAAATTTCGTTGGTTTTAACCGTATTGTTTAAGTTGAAAAGTATATAACCAACGGTCGCTATCACAAGCGGGAAAATAGGTTTTAGCGAAACTAATTTGCAGAATTCCACTACTGAAAAAAGCAATAGTAAACCGAACAACAACAAAAAGCTATATTGGGAATATAAAGTCGCGCCTACTAACAACAGTACATAAACTGCGCCGGATAAAGCTCTTGTTACGGTAGTCGTCATGCTATAAATCTTCTAAAAGCAAGAGGTATAAATTCTTAGCGGTGCTTCCATATTGCAGGAAATCTTCGTCTTTAGCTTTTTCGAAATATTTGATGGTAGTGATATTGGTTGGGTAATCTTTATCATATTTCTTTTTAATCACACGCAATCCGTCGCTTTTGGTTTCCAAAATCTGACTGGTAGTGGCTAATATGATAATGTTGTTTGGCAAATCGTTAGGTTTGTTTTGCTTGATTTGGTTGGAGGAAAATAACACCGAACCTTCATCGGCAATTAGGTTTTCACAACTCGCAAATAAAAATACCGGATTGGCCGGTTTGTCATAATGCAACTTGTTTTCGTCTAACATGCTGTATAATTTTGGCTCATAACAAAGGGCTTCGCATTCGAACCAATCGTTTTCTTCTAATATGTTTAGGAATTGGTCTTTTACTTCATTCAAGTTTTCGCAATACAAAAACTTACCGCCATTTTTTTTGAAATTATAAGTGAACTTTTCATCTACAGGAAGCAGTGAAAAGCTAGAAGGAGCATTGTTAAATTCGCTTTGACTTTCTTCGTCAGAGGCATCATTACCTGTGCCAAAAATTTTTCTGAAAAGACTCATGCTGGTTTGGGTATAATCTGGTTTGGTATTTGAAATCCCTCAAAGATAAAAAAATCTTAATTCAAAAGTATGTTTTGAATTAAGATTTTAAAAAAATGTTAAAAAACCGTAAATGTTATTCGATTACTGCATCAGCCATGGTTTCATCAGCGTGATTGTCGTATGGTCTTTTGCCGAAAATGGTTTCTAAATCGTCTTTGAAGATTACTTCTTTTTCAATTAATATGTTAGCTAACTGTTCGAGTTTTTCTTTATTGTCTTGTAAAATCTTGATAGCTCTTTGGTATTCTGTTTCAATCAAGTTTGAAATTTCTTTATCAATAGTCAAAGCCGTTTCCTCAGAGTACGGTTTGGAAAAATTATACTCACTTTGTCCCGAGGAATCATAATAAGTTACATTGCCTAATTTGTCGTTCAATCCGTAAATTGTAACCATCGCACGCGCTTGTTTGGTTACTTTCTCCAAATCGCTCAAAGCTCCGGTAGAGATTTTGTTGAACATTACTTTTTCAGCGGCACGCCCGCCCATAGTGGCACACATTTCATCCAGCATTTGTTCCGGACGAACGATTAAACGCTCTTCCGGTAAATACCATGCGGCACCTAAACTTTGTCCACGCGGAACAATCGTAACTTTTACTAATGGCGCTGCGTGTTCTAACATCCAACTTACGGTAGCATGACCAGCCTCGTGTACGGCAATAGCGCGTTTTTCATCCGGGGTAACGATTTTGTTTTTCTTTTCTAATCCACCAACGATTCTGTCGACAGCGTCTAGGAAATCTTGTTTGTCAACTGCAGTTTTGTTATGTCTGGCAGCGATTAAAGCCGCTTCGTTACAAACATTGGCGATATCTGCACCTGAGAAACCAGGCGTTTGTTTGGCTAAAAATTCAATATCTAAACCTTCAACTTTTTTCAAAGGTTGTAAGTGTACTTCAAATATTTCTTTACGTTCTCTTACGTCCGGTAGGTCAACATAAATTTGACGGTCAAAACGTCCAGCACGCATTAAGGCTTTGTCTAATACATCGGCTCTGTTGGTTGCCGCCAAAACTATTACATGTGTATTGGTGCCGAAACCATCCATCTCAGTTAACAACTGATTTAGGGTGTTTTCGCGTTCGTCATTAGAACCTGAGAAATTGTTTTTCCCACGAGCACGACCTACCGCATCAATCTCATCAATAAAGATAATCGCCGGAGCTTTGTCTTTGGCTTGTTTGAATAAATCTCTAACACGAGAAGCTCCAACACCTACAAACATTTCCACAAAATCAGAACCTGATAGTGAGAAGAATGGCACTTTGGCTTCACCGGCTACAGCTTTAGCTAACAGGGTTTTTCCTGTTCCGGGAGGCCCAACTAATAAAGCACCTTTTGGAATTTTACCTCCAAGTGTAGTATATTTTTCAGGGTTTCTTAGGAACTCAACGATTTCTTGTATTTCTTCTTTAGCACCTTCTAATCCGGCTACGTCTTTGAAAGTGGTTTTTAAATCGGTTTTTTCGTCAAATAATTTGGCTCTTGATTTTCCGATGTTAAATATTTGACCTCCGCCACCACCGGCACCACCGCCTGACATTCTGCGCATGATTAAAATCCAAATTCCAATGATGATGATGATAGGCAATAAGCTGATGAATATCTCAGACCAATTGCTTTTCGGTTTAAAATCGTAGTCTTTGATTTTACCGTCCAATTTGGCTTTCTCGATTTTGTTTTGGAATACTTCGTCATTACCAATCTCAAAAGAGTAGTGCGGCCCTTTGTTAGGATTGTCCAGCATATCTTTCGAAACTTTGGTATGGGCTTTGTCTTTTAAAGCCGCAGCTGTCAAATAAGCTTCCCCTTCAGTTTTGTTGAAAACCACCACCTTTTCGATTTGTCCTTTGTCTAAGTATTCGTTGAATTTAGACGAAGAAATCTTAGCCGTATCCTGAAATCCGGAACCGCCGATGTAGTTTAATCCGAAGAATACAATGATTAATCCGGCGTAAATCCACCACGGACTTACTTTAAAATTATTGGGTTTCTTTTCCGTTGCCATATATGTTTAGCGCAATTTTTAATAGTTACTTGGAATGGTAGTAATTTGGGCATCGCCCCATAATCCTTCTATATTGTAGAATTCACGGATTTGTTTTTGGAAAACATGTACGACGATGTCAACATAATCCATTAAAACCCACTCGCCATTGTCCGTACCTTCTACGTGCCATGGTTTGTCTTTTAATTCTTTTGAAACTAATTTTTGGATAGAGTTAACAATCGCGTTAACTTGGGTATTGGAGTTCCCGTTGCAAATGATAAAATAATCACAAACTGCGGTGTCTATAGCTCTTAAATCGAGTATTTCAATATCATTTCCTTTTACTTCTTCAATGCCTTTGATGATACTCGCTAAGAGTACATCAGTGTTAATTGCTTTTTTCGTCATCTAGTATTTATGTGTATTTGGCAAAGGTATTACTTTTTGTCCTTATTTTTGCTTAACAAAAGTTTAAAATTACCACCAATTTTATTTCTATCATGCCTATAATCAAACTCGATGCCATAGATTCGACCAATGACTATTTAAAGCAATTGGCCAAAGAAAAGTGGTTGGAAAACTATACTGCGGTGATGGCTTTTGAACAAACAAAAGGCAGAGGTCAAATGGGTTCTGAATGGGTGAGCGAATCCGGTAAAAATCTAACTATCAGTGTTTTGGTTAAGGATGTTCCGCAGGATATGATCTCTATTTATGATTTTAATATTGCGGTAGCATTGGCTGCTGTAGGTGTTTTGACTATGAATGGTATAGTGAAAGTTAATGTCAAATGGCCCAACGACATTATGGCAGAGAATAAGAAAGTAGGTGGCATACTAATCGAAAACACCTTAAAATCTGATGGCAGTTTTACTTCGGTTGTTGGTTTTGGGTTGAACTTAAACCAAACCGATTTTGAGCATTTACCACAAGCCAATTCACTGACCAACATTACCGGAAAAAATTATGACTTGGACGAAATGGCGAAAAGTTTTATCAAATCACTAAAATTACACTTGATACTATTTCCTGAAAGAGCTGATGAAGCTTGGGCGCATTACAACGATTTGTTATTCAAAAAAGACAAACCTTCTGCTTTTGAGTTCCCCAATGGCGACCGATTTATGGGCATTATTAAATGCGTGACCCGTGATGGTAAATTGGCGGTGCTGTTAAATGATGATAATGTAGCGTATTACGAATTGAAAGAGGTGAAGTTGTTGTATTAGTTTATTTCTTTACGAACTCGCCAAAATGCCATAAAACCCCGGAAGGATCATGAACAAAACATTCGCTTCCCCAATCTAATTCCCGAATGGGAACAACCCGAACACTTTCGTATTTTGAAGGCAAATCTAGAGCTACTAATTGCTTATAAAACTGCTCCACATTTTCTACTTCCATAAACACCATCGTATTGTCTATCCAATCATTGACATAAGCGTCTTGCAGGTAAAAACCAATTGTTGCTGTTTTGAATAAGCACATGTTGTGTGACAAAACAACTTCTTCAAAGCCTAAGTCGCGGTAAAAGCTTCTTGAGACTTCATAGTTCTTGGCACCAATGAAAGGGCGAATGGATAAGGCTTTGTGTTCCATTTGTTAGTTTTCTATTGATTTCAAATATATGAAAATAGTTAGTCGGTGTATTCTAAAATATCTCCGGGTTGACAGTCTAAGGCTTTGCAAATCGCTTCAAGTGTGCTGAAACGAATGGCTTTGGCTTTGCCGGTTTTTAGGATAGACAAATTGGACAAGGTTAAATCAACCTTTTCGGAAAGTTCGTTCAACGACATCTTTCTTTTGGCCATCATCACATCTAGGTTTACAATTATAGCCATAGTTTATATTGTTAGATCGTTTTCGTTTTGGATTTCGATGCCTCTTTTGAAAATTTGGGCGATTACATACAGCGTAACACTCATGAACAGCCATACATCACCGCCGGCTAAACGAAGATGGTAAATGTCGGGCATTGTAACGTTTTGTTTGTAGAGCCACTGCGCATGGGTAACTCCAAAGTGGGTGAACAAACCGATTCCTAAAGTCAAGTAACAAAGGTTAAAGATGAACCGGCGTACTTCAGGGTTGAAAGGCTGTAACAGGTTTAGTTTTTTATCGTGCAATATTTTTACAATCAGGTAGAAGATTAGTGCTTTCATGACGGCGATGATACTGATGTAAAACGTAATCACAAAGTACTGATTAACGTCGTGCTTGTAGAGTTGGGTCAAATCGATTTGATGCCAAAAAACACCAATGTTATCGGGTCTAACTAACGCTAATACCGAATTAAATAGAAAACCTCCGGCTTCAATACACAAGCCGATAAAGATGATCCATGAAAAGATGTACAAGAGTTTGAGGATTTGAGCGGTACTAATTTTAATTTCCATAAGAGCGCATTTTTAAAGTTTAACAAGGCAAATATAATACAATTATTTATTGATAAACAATAAATATGTATTTTTTTTTAATAAATATTTGCTGTAAATCGTTTTTTTTTTTTTTGGTTTCAAGTGTAGTTGGTAAGAGTAAGAATAGCTTTCGGATTTTACTTTATTGGATGGGTTTTACCATTTTTCCCGGCTTTATTTTCTGTGTTTAGAAGTTCGTGATGCCTTTTCGGAGTTTGTTGACCGCTTTTCGGAAGTTGTAGGTGTCTTTTCGGAGTTGGCAGGAGCCTTTTCGAAGTTGGCAAGTTTGAATTCAGAAGTTGAAGGAGTCTTTTCGAACGTTGCAGGTTGTATTTCGGAGTTGACAGGTGTCTATTCAGACATTGCAGGTGTTTATTTGAATTATTGAAGAAAACTCGGGAAAAATCCCAAGTCTCGCAATTATCACAAACTACTGTTACCAGATGTTTTTAGTAATAAGTAATGTAAAGAAAAAGTATTATTACCAAAAACATGGTCGACGCAATCAAAGCTATATTCAAACCTTTATTTCTAGCATATAAATTTATAAGTGAAACTAATATTGAACCTACAAACAAAGAAATAATAGTTCCGTTAGAAAATAGTCCAACATGTATTTTTTCCCAATTATTGTCTTTTACTATTATTTCATTCACATTACTAAATATTATAGACTTGACTGTTTTTAATTTTTGACCTTTCTTATATTCTTTTTCAGGGTATTGAGCAATCCGATATGACTCTCCATTTGACAATTCAACAATATGCCGCAATTCATGAGTAGGATTGTTATTTCCGCCAGTATGTGTTAACTTTGAATAGAACGAATCTAATTCTTTTACAGAACTTTCTTTACCGGGTATAAATAAGTCAAGAGTAATTAAGCTTGCAAGAATAAAATTGAATATAACTAAACGTATTATTATTTTCTTTTCCAATTTTTTAGATCTAAGTTGTGAAAATTGGTCACAACGTGTTGATAGGTTATATATTTTCTTATTCTCCGAGCTAATATACAAAAAAACCACTTTTCACTAGTAAGAAACTACTTTTGAGCTTCTTCTTTTGGTAAAAGTGGTTGTGTTGTTTTAGGGTAATCATTTCGCTCCAAAACCCTCTTTCAAAGTCTCAAAATGGAAGAGGGCGGAGCGGTAGGTATAGAGTGCCGGTTTATCGCAAGCTGGTTTGCACAAAATGCAACAACTTTTGACGTTCCACCGGCGCGGGGAATATTTTTAGGCAGCGGTCAACTGTAGCTGCAATACGTACACGAGGAAAATCGGGGAATTCCTCAGCGATGATTTGTATGATAAACTTACGGTCGAGGGGTTTCTCGGCACGAATAAATGGTGTATCATAAACCATTTTACACTGGGTTTCAACATTGTTCCAACACATGACTTCTTTTTTTTAAAAATTATGAATTATTATGTTTTAGTATTAATTACTGTCTACTCTTCCTTTTTTAAGCCAAGAAAATCCAAAGGCTACCAGCGCTATAGCTTCTAAAATGAAAGTAATATTGTATGCTTTCCACATAGGATAGTTCTCTTCTATCCAAACCGAATAAATTACAATTAGGGCAATACAAACCAACATTATGATTCCACAGTATTTATAAAAATTGTGCGAGGGCATTTTGCCAAAATCAGCTACGTTGGCCGTACGTCTGAAATTAAAAATAGAGATGAGTGCTAAGGTGATGAAAAAGAACCCTGCAAAAATATAATGCACTGCTCCTATGGTTTCGCTACTAATGTAATTGCGAACATTGTCGGTAAGGCAATAGTCGGATGAGGTAGGGAATATTGCTACTCCCAAAGCACAAATTCCGGCTAAGTTGGTCATGAAACTGTCTGACGGAATGATTTCTTCATCGCGTTGCGGGTATCCTCGGTAGCTAAACATAAATAAAGCCACTGCCCAAAGTGTACCGGTAAACAACTCACCAACAGTCGTATAGTAATAATGACTAATAGAAGGTTTAAAAGAATGACCGGCAGTATAGGTGTTACATTGTGTCATTAGAAGGTGTTCGTTATTGAGTAATTCGTATTCATTTATAATATAATTGCCTGTAAGTAGGATGAAAGGCAGTGCTAATCCGAGCCAACCAATGGATTGGCGCATACGGTGATAGGAAATCACCAGATTGGGGTTGAAGTTTCTTTTTGGCATGTATTCGTTTAATTGGATTTTACTTTATGTAAAAAAAACCTGCCCTTACTATAACTAATCAAATACCACTTATAATTTTGTTTGTACGGGCAGGGTTTTTACTAACCAACTAAAAATTAAAAAATTAATTTCTTAGAGGAAATAAAAGTCGGAAAACAAAACCAAAAAAAAAATCCCCATCAATGGGGATTTTTTATCATGATTCTTGGGTAAAATTACTACAAATAGTCGTATTTTCGCTCTAAAGCGAATTTGGTTAAATCGGTTTTGCCAATAATTTTTATTTTTTTTGACATGTTTTTACGGTGGGAATCGACAGTAGATTTTTCTATAAAGAGGATATCTGCAATTTCTTGGGACGATTTTCCTTCGGCAATTAATTGAAGAATTTCTTTTTCGCGGGAGCTGAACACCAGTTCGTTTTTGGGAGTTTCGTATTCGTTTTCAGCTTCGTTGACAAAATACGAGTATCCTTCATTTACCGCTCTGATTGCCTCTAAAACGGTTTGCAACGAAGCGTTTTTCATGATATAACCCGAAGCACCGGCTTCCTTCATTTGCGAAATAGCATCATCGTGGTCAAACATGCTGAAGGCGATAACTTTGGTATTGGGCAATTCGGCTTTGATGGTTTTGGTGGCGATGATACCGTCACATTTGGGCATGCGGATATCGGTGATGACCACATTAGGTTTTAGTTGGCGTACAATATCTATTAAGACCAAGCCGTCATTGGCATGACCTACGATTTCGATGTCGCTCTCGTTTTTCAAGAATGATTTCATTCCGTCAATCAGAGCTTGATGATCTTCGGCAATAATAAGCTTTATCATATGGGGATGTCTATAATGATGGTGGTTCCTTTTCCTTCAAAACTGTCTATGCTGAAAGTGCCGTTGAGTTGTTCGGCTTTCTTTTCGATGTTGCTTAAACCCATGCCTTCTTTTTTGTCGATGGTTTTTGGGTTAAAACCTTTGCCATTGTCTTCGATTAAAATGTTGATGCTGTCATCGTCTTGGGTCAAACTAATGCTGATTTCGCTAGCTTCAGCGTGTTTGATGGTGTTGGTTAAGATTTCTTGAATCATTCGGAAGAGTGTGACTTCGAGTGCGTTATCCAGTCTTTTGGTCATGCCAAATGGAATCACTTGTACTTTCAGTTTATTCGGTATCGCGACTTTTTTGGCAATATTTTGTACTGCCGGTACTAAGCCTTCGCTACCGATTACGCCGGCGTTTTTGGCATGTGCCATACCTCGAACTTTTTGGTAAGCTTCTTCAATTAAATCATCGGTTTTGGCAAACATTTCCTGTTCTTCTTGATTGATGCCTACTTTTTGTTGGTATAAGTTTTGGAAATTGAGTCGCAAAGTGGCTAAAATACTGCCTAAGTTGTCGTGCAAATCATTGGCTAATTTTAGTCTTTCTTTTTCTTGGCCTTCCAGCATTTTATCTATTTCAAGAAGCTCTTGGTCTTTGAGGACATTTTCGAGCTTTTGGGTTTCGATAAACTTTTCTTGTTCTGCAATTTTTTTCTTTTTATTGATATTGCTGATTCTGAAATAGGCGACGATGACTACAATAATGAATAACCCGACAAAAGCATAGAGTATCATTTTGTTTTGTTGGTCCTTGATTTTAAGGGTTTTGTTTTCGAGTTCTTTTTTTTGGGTTTCGTATTTGGTATTGATGTCGCGAATGATTTTGTTTTCTTGTTGATCACTCAATTCTTTCTCAAGTGCTTTTTTCTTGTCGAGATATTCAAATGCTTTTTCATAATTCTTCATCTCTTTGTAAGTATCCGAAATATATCCAAGTACAATGAGGTCAACATTAGCTCTGTAATTGTCAAATTTTAATTCTAGAGCCATGAGGTAATACTTTACAGCAGCTTCGTAATTTTTTTCTTTTCGAAAGATGGCTGCAAAATTGACAAAGGCATATGCTATACCTTCTTGATGATTGTGTTTTTTACTTAATTCTAAAGATAGATTATGATAATAGTGTGCTTTTTTTAAATCATTTAGTACTTCAAAATAGGTGACGCCAATGTTGCCATTAATCTTAATTTCATGAACGTAAAGATTGTTTTTTTTTGCAATGGATATAGCTTTTTGAAAATAATTAATCGCTTTTTGAGGTTCTAATTTATATATGCTTTTTCCAATCTGTTTATAGGTTTTACACAGTAAATCGGGATTTTTACTTTTTTCAGCATAAATAATGGCTTCATCTAGCAAAGGTTTATAATCGGCATAAACATAATCACTAAGACTTTTTTGTTCGGCCAATGTTACTAACAACTCCGCTACTTTGTCAAAATCTTTGACCTGAAGGTATAATTCTTTCGCCTTTACAAAATGTTCTACTGCTCCGACACCTGAACTGTTTAAATATTGGGTTTTACCGGATAAATGTTCAAAAAGCGCTCTGTCTTTTATAGACAACTCATTTGGTTTGAACTTTTTTAATTCGGCCATACGAGTGTTAAAGTCAAGTTGGTCAAATTCAGAATCAAATTGTTTTAATGCTGCGTTTTGGGCAATAGCTATCAAAGTACTAAAAAGAAATAGTACTATGAAAATAGATTTGAATGGAATTGATTTAAACATAATGAATATTTAGCCATTTAAGCCACCTGGCGCACCAGTTCCCGGAGGTGACCCACCGGCTAAGTGTACATAAATACCGTCTTTGTAGTTTTCTATGTACTTATTGTCGTCGGAATTGGTGGTTGGGTCAAAACCAATTCCGTGGTGGATGTATACGGTAATTTGATCTCTGGTAGTAATGTCATAAATGTCTTTATCACCGGGTGCTAAATAAGAAGTATCTAATGTACTAAAAGAAACATCTTCAAGAACGAGTTGGCTATCGGCCGGATAATTAGAGAAATCGGTGTCGTTTTTATCAACAGTTTGCAAAATACCTACTATAGCATATCGACTTGCATTGCTGATGTTGTAGTATTGACTGATGTAGAATTCATCCGGACTGATTTTAGTCGTTTGAATGGTAATAGAAAAAGTTTCGTCACTTGGGTTAAAAGTGCCTGTTGATTCGTAGACTTTCATGTCGAGTTTCTGTTTTTTGGTTCGTTATCCCAAAGGTGAGAAATTTATTTGTAAAAGTAAACGTCTTAAAGTCTATTTTTAACATAATTTTGACCAATAAATAGTACAAAAGGCAACGAAAATTAAAATAGTCCTTTGATAGGAGTATTGGTTATACCAATCTTTTTATAATCAAAATCCATTTTGCTTTGCAACAACGTCGCATAAATACTTCTGAAGTCGATTTCATATTTTAAATCGCCATTGTCCAAATCATTTAAGTTAGGGTTGTTTCCCATGATATTGCCCTTGTTATTACCGCCAATGATAAACATTGGAGCAGCGGTTCCGTGGTCGGTTCCGTTGCCGTTGTCTTTTACTCTTCGACCAAATTCAGAGAAGACTACGATGGTAACATTTTGCAATAATTTAGCATTCTTTAAATCCGAATAAAAGCTAAATACCGCATCGTTCAATTCCGTTAAATTGCGTTGGTGAATAGTCAATTGATTGTCATGGGTATCGTAACCATTTTGAGAAGTGTAATATACTTTGGAGTTCAAATTGCCTTTAATCAATCGGGCAATCCATTCTAAGTTTTTGCCTAAATTGGTTTTAGGATAACTCATTTCGGCAGTTGATTTTGCAATCGCTTTTTGAATCTCCTCCGAACCTTCGGAAACCGAGTTGGCAATCTTACGAACAAAATCCAATTGCGGATTGTCGGAAAGTTTTACCGTGTCGTCATTATCGGTTCTAATTTTGAAACGATTGGGATCTTTTACGGTGATAAAATTAGGTTCATTGCCTTTTAGGGCTAGATTATCTATGGAATCCAAATTTACGCCGGCAGTAGGTTGGTGGTCTTGGCATTGCAAATCGAGATAACGTCCGAGCCAACCATCATTTATGTATTGGTTCGAGCCAGAGGCGGTTTGCCAAATTTCCTGACTTCGAAAATGAGACCGATTTGGTTCGGGATAACCTACGTTTTGAATGATGCTCAAATCGCCGTTTTGTTGTATTCCTGCAAAATCTTTTAACGCAGGATGAAAAGCCATGCCTTTGTTTTTACTGATGATGGTGTCTTTGGACAACGCAATTTTGGCACGCAAATCATAATATAATGGATTGTCGAAAGGAATAAAAGTGTTTAAACCATCGTTACCACCATTCAACTGAATAAAGACCAAACAATGTTCGCCAATTACCAAGTTCGACTGATTGCCAAAAGCGTGAAGAAAATCGGGTAACAACAATGCACCGCCTGTAAATGTACCTGTTAAGGATAAAAAGTTTCTTCTGTTCATGGCTATATCAATTGGTATTCTGGTGTTTTTACTATGGCATTGAACAATCGCAATACGGCATCATCGGCATTTTCTGCCTTGGGATTGAAATCATATTTTAAAATGGTTTCAAATTCTTTCTGTAAATTTTCATCCGTCTGAAATATTAATCTGTCGGACAGTTCAGCTATGATGGTTTTGTTGTTGCCGGTTTTGTTCCAATGGAGTTTTACTTTCACCAATTGGTATACACTTTCGTTAATCATTTCATCGTCGGTGAATTGTTTTCTTCGACTTAAGCTTTTACCGTTACAAAGCAAATCGGCGGCATTGTTGCGTTGCAAATAGATTTGAGAAGTCATCCATTCTTTTCCGCCATTCCAACCTTTGACATTAGGTTGATTGAACAAATCCATGCCTTGTTGTTTCAGGAAAAAAGCAAGCAGTTTCGGATTCAATTCTTCAACTTTCAGTTCGTGTATCAATTGAAGAATATAAACCAACGGATCTTTGATTTTGCTTCCGGCATTGTCTTTGGCGAATTCTTCGGTGAAGATTTTGGTTAGCAATGGCTTGATTTCAAAATCTACTTTTCGGAAATAATCTCCATAATATTGTACCAATTCTTCCGATGGATTGTCATAAATAAACCATTTTAGGATTTTTCGCGTCAGCAAATAAGGCACTGCTTTTTGTTCAAAAATGATATCTACCATTTCATTGGCCTTGAATTTTCCGGTTTTGCCGAAATAAGTAATGGTATCGTTGTTTTCGAGTAACTTTCGATAAATGGCTTGTTCTTCTCCCAGGTTTAAGCCGGCCAAACCTTTGGCACCATTTTTTATATCGTCTTCGGTGTAATTTCCGATGCCGAGTGTAAAGAGTTCTAATAATTCTCGGCTCAGGTTTTCGTTAATTTTGTCACTACGATTGTCTACATTATCCAAATAACGAACCATGGCATTGGTTTGGATGATTTGTTTGGTTACCGATTTAAAGTTGCCGAAAGCATTTTCACGCAAGATTTGATTGTGCTGAAAAACCCAATGATTGACTTTTACCTTTTGGAACGTTGAAACAAAATGGTTGTGCCAAAAGCAAGTCATTTTTTCGCGTAGTGGAAACTCCTCTTCGATCATTTTGTTCAACCACCAAGCTTTCATTTCCTGGGAAACTTGGAGTTCAGCTTTGAGCATTTCTTTGACTTCCTCTTGAGGTTTGCTTTGGAGCGATTGTCTTTTGGCTCTTAATTCCTGAATAGATTTCGGGCTGTTATCCAAAAAGGAAGGCAGACTTTTGTCAATTTTTGCTGCAAAGGATTCTCCTATAAACTTTGGTAAACCCATATTCTCAATAAGTTTACTTTGCTTTCCCGAGAAGCCTAAGCGCAATGACCAAAGTGTGTTCTTATTCATAATTTTATCTTCTTCCTCTTACCGGAGTTCTTCTTACTTTAACGGCTTTTACATTGCCTCTTTTGTTTTTGTGAATTACTGTAGTTCCCCTACGATTGTGCACTACTAAAGTAGAGGAATGTCTTCTCGAAGTATACGTATTTCGGGCTACAACAACTCTACGAGTAGTAACCGGACGATAATAAACGCGATGTGGTGCGCAATGCGCATAAAATACCGGATGGGAAATTGGTCGCCAAGGTTTCCACCAACGAGGATAGTTTCTCCAACGGTATGGCGATACCCAAACTACATAATTTGGAGCATATAAAAAGCGTACACTTGGCCAAAGCCATACATTCACCGAAACTATTTGAAAATCAATTTCAGGAACATTAGGTCCGCCTTTTGAACTTTTTATGGTTTCTTTTTCATCAATGGGTTCGATGATGGTGTTTTCGGGATATAAATCTTTGTCACCTTCAATTTGAAGTAAAGCTTTATTTTCCCCTGTTTTTTCGATGCTTATGGTGGCAATGTCTTGTTTCTCTTTTTCGTCAAGATAAGTGCTCAGGACAATAACATGAGAATCACCTTCTTTGATGTCTTCTACAAGAATGTAATCAATATCGTCATCGTTGTTGAGGTCGAGATTGTTAACACTGTTTTCTTCGTTAAGAAATTTTTCAAATTCTTCTAGGGAATTGGCTTTTTTAAATAGCGCTAAAGCACCTTCTAAACTAAAATCATCCCCGGTATTTACCGGACGATTGTCTTCTTGACTAAAACCTGAGGTTATACCTAGTATAACCAACAGTAGTGATATGTATTTTTTCATATTTAAAGGAATTTCTAAATAAGACTTATCCCCAAAGTTAAGGTTTAAACCCTTTGGTAATATTGTGAATTTATCAACAAACAGTATTTTTTTTGACCTAAAATTAAAAATAATGTATCTTTGAACTCAAATAGTTGCATTATGATTACCACAGATACCCAAACGGCTTTAGAGCAGTATTTTCAACAATTCCGTCAAAATATTATTGGAATTGACCAAGAGTTTGAATCGCCTTTCGGGAAAAAGAAAATCATTTATACAGATTGGACGGCCAGCGGAAGATTGTATCGACCAATTGAGGAAAAATTGATGAATCAATTTGGTCCTTTTGTGGCCAATACCCATACTGAAACCACTATTTCAGGAACTGCAATGACTATGGCTTATCATGAAGCCCGACACATTATCAAAAAGCATGTTAATGCCAACGATAATGATGTGTTGATTAATGACGGCACCGGAATGACTGGCGTGGTAAACAAGTTTCAAAGAATTTTAGGCTTGAAATTGCCTGAGAATCTTAAAGCATTTACGGAAATTCCTAAAGCTATAAAACCCATTGTATTTATTTCTCACATGGAACACCATTCGAACCAAACTTCTTGGTTAGAAACCATTGCCGATGTAGTGGTAATTCCTGCGAATGAAGAGGGTTTGTTGTGTATGAATGAATTCAAACAATTACTTGAGCAATATAAAGAAAGAAGTTTTAAAATTGCTTCCATAACCTCTTGTTCCAATGTAACGGGAATCAGAACTCCATATCATGAAGTAGCCAAATTGATGCATCAAAACAATGGTGTTTGCTTTGTAGATTTTGCTTGTTCAGGGCCGTATGTTGAGATAAACATGCATCCCGATAACGAAAGTTATTTAGACGCTATTTTCTTTTCGCCTCACAAATTTTTGGGTGGACCGGGAACTTCGGGGGTGTTGATTTTCAACAAAAATTTATACAAAAACAATGTACCCGATTGTCCGGGTGGTGGAACCGTATCTTGGACGAATCCTTGGGGTGAACACAAATACATAGACAATATTGAAGACAGAGAAGATGGCGGAACTCCGGGATTTCTTCAGGTGATTAAAACTGCTTTGGCGATTCAGTTGAAGGAGCAAATGGGCGTTAAGAATATCTTAGAGCGCGAACATGAAATTGTAGCCTATATTTTTTCCGAATTGAATTCGATAGAAAACATACACATTTTGGCCAACCAACACCAAGACCGTTTAGGGGTGATTTCGTTTTATATTGATGATTTGCATTTTAATTTGGGTGTAAAATTATTGAATGACAGATTTGGTATTCAAACCCGTGGAGGTTGCAGTTGTGCCGGAACTTATGGACATTTCTTATTGCACGTTGACCAAGAAACTTCTCATGATTTGGTGTGCCAAATTACCTCGGGAGATTTAATCAAAAAACCGGGATGGATTAGGATGTCGATTCATCCAACCACTACTTCAGAAGAGATACAATTTGTTTGCGAAAGCATTAAAGCATTGGCACAAAACCATGCAGTTTGGGCGAAAGATTATGAATACAACTCAAAAACCAACGAGTTCATTCACAAAAACGCAAAACATTCAGAATTAGCCATGGTTAAATCTTGGTTTAATGCTAAATAACTGAACACTGCTAGCTGAATACTATTTTTTCTTGTGTTTCCAACGTTTGTGTGTCCACAAATAATATTCCGGTGCTTCGTAGATTTGTTTCTCTACACGCCTTAAAAACTCATCGGATATTTCATAATTCGGTACCGCTGTTGGTTGGTCAAACATCAATTCAAATGTTGCTTGATAGTAACCACGTTTTACTTTTTTTACCTTTAGAAATATAACATTCATATCAAAACGTTTGGCCAACATTTCTGCACCGGTATGGACAGGAGTTTCAATTCCCATAAAAGTACCCCAATGGTGAGTTTTACTCAATTGCGGAGATTGATCGCTGGCAAAACCATAAAGGCCTAAATGGTTTTCGCGGTAATTTTTCTCAATGGTTGGAATGGTTTCACGAGTTGTAATTAAAATCGCTTTAAATTTGAGTCGAATGTCTTTGACCAACTTATCAAAATGCCTGTTGGCAATTTTTTTATAAATAGCGTAGCTGGTTAGTTTACTGAATTTATTTAGGGAAATAGCCCATTCATAACTGGCATAGTGAGCCATCATTACGGCAATGCTTTTTCCTTTCTGCTCCATGTTGGTCAGTACTTCCAAGTTAGTAAAAACAAATCGCTTATCTATTTCCTTTTCAGAAATGGTCATCGTTTTAATCATCTCTAAAAACATGTCACACATGTGACGATAAGATTTTTTTTCAATGGTTATTTGGTCTTTTTTAGACAAATGCGGCAGGGCTAATTGAATGTTTTGACGAACAATTTTTCTGCGGTATCCAATAACATAATAGATCAAAAGATAGATAACATCGGAAACTGCATATAGAAGTCGGAATGGTAAAACAGAGATAAACCAAAGGAAAGGATAAAGGAGTATAAAAACAATAAACTGCATGCTAGTGAATTTTATGCAAATATAAAGTTAAATGTGATTTTAAACGGATAACATTAACAAAACCTACGGAAGTATTATTATTTTTACAGAAATATATTTGAATGGATAATTTTTTCTTATTAGGCATAATTTTAGCCAATGTTCTTATCAGTATTAAAGGATTTAATGATGAATATTTCTTTAGAAAATTCCAGTTTCATGTAGGCAGTATTCGTGCCGGAGAGCAGTTTAGAATGATTTCTTCCGCTTTTCTTCATGCCGATGTGTTTCATTTGGCTTTCAATATGATAGCATTGTATTCTTTTGCACCGGTAGTTTTTGAATCATTAGGAAATACCACTTTTTTATTGATTTATGCCGGAAGTTTGGTTTTCGGCAGCTTATTAACTATGGTTTTTCACGGTAATGAATATAATTATAGGGCAGTGGGTGCTTCCGGTGCAGTAACCGGAATTATTTATTCTGCTATTTTACTTTACCCCGATATGACGATTGGTATTTTTGGTATAATTCCAATGCCGGCTTATATTTTCGGAATTGTCTATTTGCTTTATTCTATATACGGAATGAGAACCAAGAATGACAACATTGGTCATACCGCGCATTTTGGTGGTGCTATCGGAGGATACGCCATTACTTTATTAAAAGAACCGAGTTTATTTCAAGAAAGCTTGTTAATGGTCATTTTATTGGCAATTCCCATCATTATACTTTTTGTTATGGCTAAAATGGGAAAATTATAATTGGCACAACTTTTGGAATTAGACAGATACAATTAAAATAAAACAATATGAGAAATGCAATCTTAATTTTAGCCCTAGTAGTTACAGGTATTGCGAATGCGCAAGAACAAAAAGCCCAAGTACCTCAAATTACAGTAACCGGAGAAGGAAAAATTAAAATAATTCCGGATCAAGCAGTGATCACTGTTGGTTTTCAAAACTCAGGCAAAGATGCCAAAGAAGTAAAAACAATGAATGATGAAGTAGTTGATAAAGTGATCAAGTTTTTAAAGAAAAGCGGAATTCCTGCTACAGATTATAAAACCAATAACGTTAGTTTAGGTAAGAGTTATGACTACGAAAAGAAGAAATATAATTTTCAAGCCAATCAAACATTGAGTATTACCTTAAAGGATTTATCAAAATACGATGATATCATGATGGGGTTGACTGATGCCGGAGTGAATTCGATTGATGGTGTTGAATTCAAGTCCTCTAAAATGGAAGACTATGAAAAAGAAGCCAGAAAGAAAGCAATGCTCAATGCCAAACAAAAAGCTTCGGATTATGTTTCAGTGTTAGGACAAAAAATAGGCAAAGCATTGTTGATTACAGACAATTCAAGTGTATACGTACCACAGCCTATGTATAAAGGCGGAATGATGGCCATGGCTGCTGAAGCTATGCCAAGAGAAACTTTAGCGATAGGTGAAATTGAAATCAGTACCAATGTTACCGTGACCTTTGCTTTAGAATAAAGAACAAAGTCTTAAAAAGTAAAAAATCCCATTTCAATTAAGAGATGGGATTTTTTTATGAAATGATTTGTTTTTATTTCGGTAAAGGTGCGCCAACTGCAATACCACATTGATGTCCTTCTTGTCCGTGAGGCGGATTCATGCCCGGAGCTGTTGTAGTCGTAGCAGCACCATCCGAACTCAATATAGCCGGCGTAGCAGAGGGTTGGGAAGTTTGGGTTTGCGTCGTAAACTTACTTGGGTCAATTTGTTGGGTAATAGCACTTCCGGCTTTGGCTTGGTTATTTCCCGGAGGAGAACTTAAAGGTGCACCAACTGCAATATCACAACGATGTCCTGGTTGACCGTGAGGCGGATTCATTCCTTTTTTTGTAGTAACCGGCATTTGGTTCGGTGTAATGGTTTGACTTGCTGTTACCGGTTGGTTTTGACCGGGAGCGGCATTTTGAGTCGTAGGTTGTTGGGTATAATTTTGTGCCGGAATAGATTGCACTCTCGGCATTATTATTTCTTTAGGAGTTTCATCTGTAGTTGTAGCGGCTTCCTCTTCTTTTTTACAAGAAACAAACGCCAAGGAAACTACTATAAGTGAACTGAAAATTAAATTTGATTTCATAAAGCATACTTTTTAGAAAACCAAAGATACTTTTTTTGATTATATCTTCAACAAAAAAAATACTTGTATTCTTAGTTTTGGACTCAGTTGCAATTGAATAGCAAAATAGGTTAGTTTTTTTAAACTCAATAATTTTATAGTTGCACTATTGTTTTATGGACAATCTATTAAAACAAACTTAAATTAACACTTAGTTTGGTAACAATTGAATATCTTTGTTTAACTTTATTGATTTATAGTTAAACAATTTTAAAAATGATTTTGTCAAGAAAAGAAAAAAATAGCCTGTCAGAAATTGATATTGATCGCATTATTGAAATGGCTTGGGAAGACCGAACTCCTTTTGATGCCATACAATTCCAGTTTAACTTGTCAGAAGCTGAGGTAAAAGCGCTGATGAAAAAAGAATTGAAGTTCAGCAGTTATAAATTGTGGCGTGAAAGAGTGGAAAGTTGTAAAACCAAGCATGCCGCAAAACGAGTAGAAGGAATAGATCGTTTCAAATGCAATTTACAACGTGCCATTTCTAATAATAAAATCTCAAAAAGAAGATGAAAAGAGCTTGTATAAATTCAAATGAGATAGCACTTTTAGATAAGCAAGTTAGAGTACATCTTATTAATGGTTTGGGCGGTTTCAAAAGTGTTTCATTGGTTGGAACCAGAAGTGAAATAGGCACCAATAATCTGGCTATTTTCAGTTCTATTTTTCATTTGGGCGCTAATCCACCGCTGGTAGCCATGATTTTCAGACCAAGTCCACCCGAGCGTGATACCTTGAGAAACATTATCAGTACCGGTTTTTATACTTTAAATCATATCAACGAAGACATTTACAAACAAGCTCATCAAACATCGGCTAGGTATGATATTGAGGTTTCTGAATTTGAAGCCGTTGGTTTAACACCCGAATTTAAAAGCAATTTTCCTTCACCATTTGTAAAAGAAAGCGCCATTCAGTTAGGTGTAGCGTTTAAGGAAAAAGTAGATATATCCATAAATAATACCACTATGATTATTGGTGAGATTATTGAAATTCATGTTCCGGAAGATTGTTTGTCTAAAGATGGGTTTATTGATTTAGAAAAAGCCAACACCATCACTTGTTCCGGTTTAGACAGTTATCATAAGACGATCCGATTAGACCGCTTGAGTTACGCCAAACCCGATAAAGAAGTTACTTCAATCCTTGCAGTTGAATAAGAAAGAAATCAATATTGTATGGTTCAAAAGGGATTTGAGACTAATCGATCATGAACCCTTATTTATGGCGCTTCAACAAGAAGTACCTACTTTGTTGTTGTATTGTTTTGAACCTACTGTAATGACTCATGAGGATACCGATGCAAGACATTGGCGTTTTGTTTATGAATCATTAAAAGACTTGCAAAATAATTTGAATAAAGTTTCGGCTCAATTGTATGTTTTTCATCAAGAATCCATTGCTGTTTTCGAAGCATTATCCTCTAATTATCAGATAAAAACAGTTTACTCACATCAGGAAACCGGAAACCGACTCACGTTTGACCGAGACATAACCATGCAGCATTTTTTTGATAAAAATAAAATCGTCTGGCAAGAGTTTCAAACCAATGGTGTAATTAGGAAGCTTAAAAATCGTAGCCAATGGGAGGAAAAATGGCGCCAAACCATGAGTAGTGAACCCAAATTAGTAGCTATTGAAAAAGGCGTTTTTTTAACTTTAAATAACACTATATATGATGCCATAAAAGGGGAAGATCTGCCGGCAGCAATAACCCTAAGAAATACTAATTTTCAGCAAGGTGGAGAGTATTGGGCATGGAGATATTTGGATAGTTTTATCAAAGTGCGTTATGTCAACTATAGCAAGCATATTTCCAAACCCAATTTAAGTCGGAAAGGTTGTAGCCGATTGTCACCTTATTTGGCTTACGGCAATATCAGTATGCGAATGGTTTATCAATATACAATGCAGCATTATAATCAATCTGAAAATAAAAGAGCGTTGTCCAATTTTATTTCCAGATTACATTGGCATTGTCATTTTATTCAAAAGTTTGAAAGCGAATGCCGAATGGAGTTTGAAAATATCAATCGCGCATTTGATGGTATAGCAAAACCTAAGAATGAATCTTATATCAAAGCTTGGCAAGAAGGCAAAACAGGTGTTCCAATTGTTGATGCCTGTATGCGATGTTTGGTCGAAACCGGTTACATCAACTTTAGAATGCGCGCTATGGTCGTGTCTTTTTTTGTGTTTAACCTTTGGCAAGATTGGCGGGAATTGCATTTTTTAGCCCGACAGTTTTTAGATTATGAACCTGGGATTCATTATCCCCAATTGCAAATGCAAGCTGGTGTTACCGGAATTAATACGGTAAGAATTTACAATCCGGTAAAGAATTCTGAAGATCACGATACCGAGGCTATATTTATAAAACGATGGTTGCCGGAATTGGGCAATATTCCGCCTCATTTAATTCATGAACCTTGGAAATTAAGTTTGATTGACCAACAACTATACGAATGCAAAATGGGTAAAGATTATCCGTTCCCCATTGTTGACCTCGAAGCTACTCGAAAATATGCCAGTGACATCATTTGGGGTTTCAGAAAAAAAGAAGAGGTCAAGCATGAGGGTAAAAAGATTCTAAAGAAACATGTAAACAATCCAAATCGAAAATTCAAAAACAAAAGTCAATAATGGCCATATTTTTAAAAGCTAATTGGGAAAATATCATCATGGTCAATTACGAAATTGATCCTGAGATTCTCCGCCCATTTTTACCTAAAGGAGTTACAATCGACTTATTCGACGGTAAGGCCTATATAAGTTTGGTAGGTTTTATGTTTAAAAAAACCAAAATATTTAATATTCCCATTCCACGCTTTGGCACTTTTGAAGAAATCAATTTGCGGTTTTATGTCAAGAGAGAAGAAGGGTATTTTGTTAAAAGAGGCGTTGTTTTTATCAATGAAACTATCCCTTATCCCTTAGTGGCTTGGGTAGCCAATTGGTTGTACAAAGAACATTATACCGTAGTTCCTACCAAGCATTTTTTTAGCAAATTTGAATCAACACAACAATTGCAATTCGAGTGGCTTTTGAATAAAAAGTGGAACAGTATTTTCGTTGAAACCGAGACAAAATCTAAGGACATGGAGCCTAATTCTTTTGAAGAATTTATCTACCAACATTATTACGGTTATACTAAAGTAAACGAAAATGCTACTGAAGAATACCGTTTGCAGCACCCGAGATGGAAGGTCTTTCCGGTTACCAATCACGCCATAAATTGTGATTTTTCAACAATGTATGGAAACGATTTTTCAGTATTGAACCATACCCAACCCAAGGCTGTCTTCGTGGCCGATGGGTCAGCGGTTAAGATTGAATGGAAAAGAAACCGATTAAAATTTGGTTATGAAAGGAATTAAAAAACAGCACTTACCTTCTAAAGTTTGCCTGGTTTGCCATCGACCTTTTTCTTGGAGAAAGAAATGGGAAAAGGTTTGGGATGAGGTAAAATATTGCAGTGATAAATGCAGAATGAATAAATAATTATGGCAACTAAGATTTTAAGATTGATTTTAGGCGATCAATTAAACAGCCAACACTCATGGTTTTCTATGATCGATGATGCGGTGACTTATGTAATGATGGAAGTGCGTACCGAAACCGATTATGCGCAGCATCATGTTCAAAAAGTAGCGGGTTTCTTTGCCGCTATGCGCCATTTTGCAGATAATTTACAAGTTCAAAAACATAAAGTTATTTATCTGAAATTAACCGATAAATCTAATTTGCAATCTTTTGAGGCTAACTTAAATGTTATCCTTGAAAGGGATAATTACACCCATTTTGAGTATCAACTGCCGGATGAATATCGCCTTGATATAATGCTCAAGGAATTTGCGAACCAACTTTTAATTCCCGTTCAAGTATTCGATACTGAGCATTTTTTTGCTGCTCGAAATGAGTTAGGCGATTTTTTTGAAGGTAAAAAGTCATTTTTGATGGAGAGTTTTTACCGCGCCATGCGTAAAAAACACCAAATTCTAATGGAAGGCAATAATCCTACTACAGGCCAATGGAATTATGATGGTGACAATCGAAAAAAGTTGCCCAAAACGCATAAGCCTATTGATCCTTTGGTGTTCAATACGGATGTTTCAGAGATAGTCAATGAGATGGCTAAAACGAATATAAAAACCATTGGAACTATTGATGCTACTAATTTTATTTGGCCAATTAATAGAACTCAATCACTGGAATTACTCGAGTTTTTTGTTGCTGAATGTTTGCCGCTATTTGGCTCGTACCAAGACGCTATGTCACCCAATGAATGGTCGCTTTATCATTCAAGATTATCTTTTTCGATGAATACTAAGATGATATCGCCTTTAGAGGTAATCCAACGGGCTATTATGGAATGGAAAGATAAGCCGGAACGTATCGAGTACAATCAATTGGAAGGCTTTGTTCGGCAAATCATTGGTTGGCGCGAATACATGCGAGGCATCTATTGGTTGAAAATGCCTGAATATGCTACAATGAATTTTTTCAACCATCAGGAAAAGTTACCGCATTGGTTTTGGACCGGAAAAACAAAAATGAATTGTCTTAAAGACGCCATTAACCAATCACTTCACTATGCCTATGCCCATCATATTCAACGATTAATGGTCACCGGGAATTTTGCACTTTTGGTCGGGATCCATCCGGATGAAGTCGATGCTTGGTACCTGGGGATTTATATTGACGCTATTGATTGGGTTGAAATTACCAATACCCGCGGCATGAGTCAGTTTGCCGATGGCGGTATAGTGGGTACCAAACCTTATGTGAGTTCGGCTGCTTATATAGATAAAATGAGTCATTACTGCGGTAGTTGTTTTTACAACAAGGCTAAGAAAGTAGGCGATAAAGCTTGTCCTTTTAATAGTTTGTACTGGAATTTTTATGACCGTCACGAAGACCAATTGGCCAAGAACCCAAGGATTGGTATGATGTACAATGTTTGGCGTAAAATGAAGCCGGAAGATAAAACCGCGTTATTACAACAAGCCGATTATTATTTAAAACACCTCAATGAATTATGAAAACTGCTATAGTTTGGTTTAAAACAGATTTACGATTAATTGATAACGAAACCTTGGTCAAAGCAATTGCACAAAATGATGCTGTAATTCCGGTGTATTGTTTTGACGAATCCCATTTTGAAACGACCAGATATGGTTTTAAAAAAACCGGTAGTTTCAGAATCCAATTCTTATTAGAATCCTTAATCGATTTAGATAAAAGTTTACGAGAGTTAGGTTCAGGATTGCTAATTTTAAAGGGAAAACCAGAAATAGAAATTCCACAGGTTGTCAAGCAGTTTAAAGCCCAACGAGTGTACGCTAAGCGAGAAGTAGCTTATGAAGAAAAGCAAACCGAGGCCTTGGTTCAGGCTGAACTTTGGAAACACCATTGTGAATTACTGACATTTAGCACCAGTACTTTGTACCATGCCGAAGATTTGCCTTTTTCCATCAAAGACATTCCGGAGGTGTTTACCAATTTTAGAAAGAAAACGGAGAAGGATGCCATCATCAGAAAATCTTTTGACAAACCGATGGTTGTAAATTCCCCTGAAATTGCACCAGTAATTTTGCCAACAATAGAAGCTTTAGGTATACACGAGGTGGCAATAGACAATAGAGCGGCAATCCAATTTAAAGGAGGTGAGTCGGAAGCGCTAAGAAGGCTGAACTATTATTTTTTTGAATCAAAAGCCATTTCAATCTACAAAGAAACCCGAAACGGTATGGTAGGTGCCGATTATTCTTCTAAGTTTTCTGCTTGGTTGGCTTTGGGTTGTATTTCGCCCAGGTTTATTTATTTGGAACTAAAAAAATATGAATCCCAATTTGGAGCTAACGAATCAACGTATTGGTTAGTATTTGAATTGTTATGGCGAGATTATTTTAGGTTTATGATGAAGAAACATCAAAATAAAATATTTCTAAAATCAGGCATTCAAAATAAAGACTTGACGATAAATCAATTCGATATAAAATTACTTGAAGACTGGGTTAACGGTAAAACCGGAGTTGATTTTGTGGATGCTAATATGATTGAGCTACAATTAACAGGTTTTATGAGTAATAGAGGTCGTCAAAATGTGGCGAGTTATTTTTGTAACGATTTAAAGCTCGATTGGCGATATGGTGCGAGTTATTTTGAGCAACAGCTTATCGATTATGATGTTTGCAGTAATTGGGGTAATTGGGCTTATTTGGCCGGTGTTGGAAATGATCCTCGTGGCAATCGCTATTTCAATATTGAAAAGCAGGCTATCGATTATGATAAGAATAAAACCTTTAGGGATTTGTGGTTAAAATATTAAATGAAACTTAGGCTTTGTTTGTCTATCAATAACCATTTTTTATCACTGTTGAGTCTGAAAGAGGCTATGAACTCTTTGTTCCATTCTTGCGGTGATATTAGTGATAAAAATTGTTTTCCATCATCGCCTAAATACATATGATAAATTTCCCCAATTACTGGCTCAAATGAAAACTTTGCATTATAGACTAACTCATTCCATTGGTATTCTTCTATTAAACTTTGATAAGCCGTTTTTAATTCATTAAACTTACTTTCAAACTCTTTGTTTACATTATGAATTCCTCTGCTTTTCCATGCAACGACATCATCAATTTTAATAACAGGGGCACCAACATTGGTTGCGAAAGGCAATATGTTAGCGTGATATCCTTCTTTTTCTGAATAAACTACATTATCAGGTTTTTGTTTTCCCATCTTTTGATTTTGTCTATTAATTAAGGTCTGAATTATACTATTATTAGCAAATAATGATCACAAATGAAAATTGTTTTTCATTAGTAAAACCGTATATAAAATTACGCTAAAATAGTTTTATACTATTAAATCTTAATCGATATCTTCGATAGGTTCATTCTTTCTTTCAATACTATTTTTGCAGAGGTACATAGTATTTTAAATAGGTTGCTTATTTTACTATTCTTTTAGTTGTTAGCTATTTTCTACCTTTTCTTTTTTGTAAAATTTTATGGTGGTGTTTTTTTGAAGTTACTTTCAAAAGCAAGTATTTGACGTAACCACAAAATAAAAAAACCGAAACTTATGTTTCGGTTTTTTTTGTGGGGAGAGCAGGATTTTGCCATGCAACATCCTATTAGGATTAAATAGGTACAAGAAAAACTAAATCACGGCTAAGTCGCCCTGTTTGTTTTTTTACTTTGAAGTTACTTTCAAAAGCAAGCATTTGACGTAACCACAAAATAAAAAAAACCGAAACATAAGTTTCGGTTTTTCTTGTGGGGAGAGCAGGATTCGAACCTGCGAAGATGTAATCAGCGGATTTACAGTCCGCCCTCGTTGGCCGCTTGAGTATCTCCCCATGGCCTTTAGCGATTGCAAATATAAAAACACTTTTGAGCTTCACAAATAAAATCGGAACTTAATTGTGCAACTTTTTTTAAGCTATTGGTTTTAAAAGCAATAAAAAAATCTCCCTAAGGAGATTTTTGTATGTAATGATCAAAAAGTCTTATTTGGTTCCCAAAAGCGCTTTGATTTTGGCTTTCATTTCCTCATGAGGTAAATCGATTCCAATAATTCTTCCTGAAGAATCTAATAAAAAAGTAGTCGGAATTAATTCAATTCCGTATTGCACTGCAATAGGATCTTCCATTTCCTTTAAGTTTGAAACTTGTGTCCAGGTCAACTTGTCTTTAGCTATAGCGTTTTTCCATTTGTCGGCCTCTTTGTCAAGCGAAACACTAATGATATTGAAACCTTTACTGTGAAACTCGTTAAACAAAGCAACTAATTTCGGATTGGCAGTTCTGCATGGTGGACACCAAGAAGCCCAAAAATCAATTAACGTTACTTTACCTAAACTCTCATTTAAAGAAACCAACTTTCCTTCAGGATTTGGGGCTTTAAAATCGGGTGCAATTTGGTTAAGGCTTATGGCTGACTTATCGCTGGCTTTTTTTTTAAGGCATCAATGTTTTCTTTGATGCTTTTTCCCGGTTTAGTTTTTTTCAAAGATTCATCCAATGAATTGTATAGGCCTTCAATTTCTTTTGGAGTATACTTTGGATTATTCATCATCATTTGTACAATTAATACACTGATAAACGATTTTGGATGTGTTTTTGGGTAAGCAAAAGTGAATTCTTCCATAGTCTTTTGAGCCTCTTTTTGTAGGGGTTCATATTCAGCTCTTAGTCGGTTAGCTATGGCTGTGTCTTTGGTTTTTTCCACTTGTTCAATAAGCGCTTTGTTTTTTACTTCAAAGGCTTTCATTTTCTTTTGCATTCCTTTTTGAAGCTTATTGGATTCTTCATTGAATTTGGTAAACTCTTCATTGCTGTATGTTCCCTTTAGTTTCGATTTGAATAAACTGTCTTTGTCAACTTCTATTGCAATTTCGCCACCTTCAAGTATTAAAGGAAGTTTGCCTTTAACTTTATCAATTTGGATGAAATGAATTTCAGGTTCATCCGATTTTCCTTTAATTTCAAATTTTCCATCTTCTATTTTTACAGTGTCAATAGCCATGTATCCCATACCCATTGGACTTTGTTTCTCCAGGAATATTAAGCCTGTTTTCATGCCTTTAATATTTCCTGTGATGATGTATTCACCTTCAGCCAAGTTATTACAAGCGAATGAAAGAACGGCTACGGCTAGTAAAAGAATTATTTTTTTCATTTTTTTGGTTTAAATTTTTAACGATTGCAAATGTATTTAAATTGCAATAGGATATAGTGAATTTTTTATTTTTTTTCTTTAATTATTTTTTGGTAGACGGACATACAAATTGGGTGCAATTAACTTTGGTTTGCTTTATACCGTTCATCCCTTTTTCCACATTTATCAAATTGTGAATGCCTCTTGATTTTAGTATTGAAGCCATAATCACAGAGCGATAACCTCCGGCACAATGCAAAAAGAAATCGGCTCCTTTTGGAACGCTTTGGAAGCTTTCATTAACGGTGTCTAAAGGAATATTTAAAGCGTTTTCAACATGCTCTGCTTCGTATTCACCGGGTTTTCTGGCATCAACTACTATGCTTTTTGGGGTTAATTGTCCGGAAAATTCCTCAGGTGAAATCGATTTAATACTATCGGTTTCAAAACCGGCTTCTACCCATGCTTCCATACCGCCTTTCAAATAGCCTAATACTTGGTCGAAACCAACACGGGATAATCGGGTTATAGTTTCTTCTTCTCTTCCTGCCGGAATAACCAGCAATAGTTTTTGATTGACATCTTTTAATAAAGAACCAACCCAAGGCGCAAAATTACCTTGAATCCCTATAAAAATCGAGTTGGGAATATGTGCTTTTACGAAATCATTTTCATGACGAACATCTAAAACAACAACATCACCTTGATTGGCAACAGCTTCAAATACCTTTGGCGAAAGACCGATATTACTCTTTTCAATAACTGTATCTAAACTTTCGTAACCTTTAATATTCATCATTACATTTTGAGGAAAATAAGCAGGAGGAAGTCCCAAACCATCTAACAATTCTTTAGTGAATTCTTCCTTATTCATATCGGCTCTTAAAGCGTAATTGGTGCGTTTTTGGTTGCCTAAAGTATCTGTAGTTTCTTTACTCATGTTTTTACCACAAGCACTTCCGGCACCATGACTAGGGTAAACAATCAAATCATCACTTAAAGGCATAATTTTATTTCGAAGCGAATCAAAAAGGTAAGAAGCTAATTTCTCCTGGGTCAATTCTTCTGTTAAGGCTTGTGCCAAATCTGGCCGACCTACATCACCAATAAATAAAGTGTCTCCGGTAATAATGCCGTGTTGTTTTCCATTTTCGTCGGTCAAAAGATAACAGGTACTTTCTAATGTATGTCCCGGTGTATGAAGTACTTTGATGGTATAATGCCCAACTTTAAATTCCTGATTGTCTTCAGCGATTATTGCGTCAAACTCCGGCGCTGCTGTTGGACCATAAACAATTTTGCCACCGCTTTTTTGAGCTAAATCTAAATGTCCCGAAACAAAATCGGCGTGAAAATGGGTTTCAAAAATGTATTTTATTTTAGCATTGTCTTTAGCCGCTTTGTCCAAATAGGGTTTTACTTCACGCAATGGGTCAAAAATAGCCGCTTCACCATTACTTTCAAGATAATAAGCCGCTTGAGCAATACATCCGGTATATATTTGTTCGATTTTCATAGTTGAGAAGATTTATGCAAATTTAAAGATTTGATGTGTAGAAACCATTTGAATTTAGATTACTTTATGAAAATATCTCTTTATAGATAATAAACACAGCCATGGCTAAAATGAAAAAGCCAAATAGCTTTTTGAGTCTTTTTTCATTGATGTATTTTTGAATAAAAAGCCCAATAAAAATACCCATCACGGATAAAGCGGTAAAAGTCAAGAGAAACTCCCAATCTATTACAGTGGTTTGAACATCTCCAAGAAAGCCAATCAACGAATTAATTGTGATGATTAGTAGTGAAGTACCAATGGCTTTTCGGATAGGCAATTTAGCCAATTTCATCAAAGCCGGAATAATTAAAAATCCACCACCGGCGCCAATCAAGCCAATCAATATACCCACCAAAAACAATTGAAGAATTAACCAATATTTGTTTTGAGGTTCGATTTTCACAATTACTTTACTCTCTTTAAGCATTGAAATGGAAGCCAATAGCATCACGACAGCAAAAATCAACATTAAAAAAGTCTCTTTAGTAAGTTGTAACGAACCAAAATAAAATAGGGTGTCAGGAATATTGGGAACTATAAATTTTCGTGACAGATAAACGCCAAGTACGGAAGGTATGGCAAATTGTAAAGCAGTTTTGCTGTCGATTGATCCTTTTTTGAAATTCTGAAAACTTCCGAATGCAGAGGTAGTTCCGACTATAAAAAGGGAATAAGCACTGGCTATTACAAAATTAAAATTGAGCAAGTAAACCAATATCGGAACCGTTAAAATAGAACCTCCGCCACCGGTAATCCCTAAAACGATGCCTATGAATAAGGCGCCAACATATCCTAAAATCTCAAGCATTGTTTGCAATAATAATTAGGGTAAAAATAGTGTATTTATGTTAAAAAATAGCCACAGATTTCATGTAGTAAAATTCTAACGTTAAGCCTTGTATTTTAAAGGTTTTTCTTTAAAAATCATTTCAGTGTTAGTTAAATTATCACAAAAAAATTGAATTGTAGTTTTAATAGATTGCATATCAATAAATTTGACAAAATTTCAATTAATGCTCAAAAAAATAGTCTTCTGTCTGTTGATGGCGTCCTCATCAATAGTACAATCTCAGGTGCTTATCAATGAATTTGATGCTGATACACCAAGTACCAATGACAAACAATTCATCGAACTAAAATCAGAAACACCCAATTTTTCTCTTAATGGTTACGTACTTGTTTTCTTTAACGGAACGGGATCTTTAGCGGATACCAGCTATTTTACGGTAAGTCTGAATGGTCTCACTACCGATGTAAATGGTTTGATTTTGATTGGTAATAATTTAGTAGCACCAGTGCCTGAAAGGATTTTTAGTATTGGTTCTATTCAAAACGGTCCGGATGGTGTTGGTTTATATTTAGGTTCAACAGCTGATTTTCCTGCGGGAACTATTGCCACTACTACCAATTTGATTGATGCATTGGTTCACTCTAATAATGCAACTGCGGTTCCCTCTTTACAAACTTTATTGGGTGAATCTACACAAGAGAATGAGAATATCAATAGTCTTGGGACAACCCAATCCATTCAACGAAAAATTGATGGTACATGGGAAGTAAAGGCACCAACTCCGGGAGCAAATAATGACGGAAGCGGTTTTATTTTTAATGGAATAACTATTACTGCCAATACTGCCAATAAAAATGAAGGCGATAGTTTTTCAATTACTTTTACAACGCAAACTAATGTGACAAGTGATTTGTTATTTTCTTTTACACTGACCAATGGTTCTTTCAATACAAATGATTTTACTGGAAATACCACAGTTTTTATTCCGATAGGTGCTAATTCATTTGCAACTACCATTACATTGGTTGATGATATTGTAGATGAAGGCGATGAAGTACTAAGAATAAAATTTGGTGATTTGCCATTCGGTTACAATCGTAGAAACGATAATCTTGAAATTAGAGTCGTCGACAATGATTTTTCAACTTTACCTTTTGGAACACCGCTGAATCCGACTTATGGAAATGTGACAAGTACAGTGCCGGTTGGTTATTATGCATCTATTGAAGGATTATCCGGAACGGCTTTAAAACAAGGATTACAGGATATAATTGCCAATCCTGCAGCAGTTCGTGCCCATACTTACGGCGATGTTACGGATATATTGAGAGTAGCGGATCAAAATCCACTCAATAGTAATCAGGTTTGGATGATGTATGTTGAATCGCCAAGAGCCAAACTCGATTTTCAAACTTCGTCCAGCAATGTCGGAACATGGAACAGAGAGCATATCTACCCGCAATCTCGTGGTGGATTTGTCAATGCTACCGAAGATACACCTGATGGAATTAATGTTTGGTCGTCTTCCAATGCCGATGATTTGGCAGCCGGTCATGCTGATGCTCATCACATTCGCGCTGAAGACGGACCTGAAAATAGCTCCAGAAGTAACAAAGATTATGGGTTAACCGGGTACAATGGACCAAGCGGAACCCAAGGTTCTTGGAAAGGCGATGTTGCCAGAGCTGTTTTTTACATGGCTATTCGTTACAATGGATTAGACGTTGTAAATGGAGATATTCCTGACACAACTGTAGGGCAATTAGGAGATTTAACCACGTTGTTATCGTGGAATCAAAGTGACCCAAGAGACGATTTTGAAATGAACCGAAATAATTACATCTACACTTGGCAAATGAACCGAAATCCATTTATTGATTATCCGCTTTTAGCCGATTATATTTGGGGCGCCAATGTAGGTCAGGCATGGTTTGCTTCGCTTTCTACTAACGAAAACCAAACGGCGAAGTATGTGATTTATCCCAATCCGGCGAGAGATAGTTTTATCGTTTCCGGATTGAATTCCGAAGCGGCGATTGAACTTTACAACGGTTTAGGAATGAAAGTTTTTGAGCAAAAAGTTACTGGTCAAGCCCCAATTTCTCCCAATGTAAGCTCCGGAATTTATTTGGCCAAAATTACCAGTGATAGCAAAACTGAGGTGAAGAAACTAGTGATTGAATAATTACTTCCCGATACAGAAATTCGCAAAAATATTTCCAAGCAACTCATCGTTAGTGACTTCGCCCGTAATTTCGCCAAAATAATATAAGGCTTGTTTAATGTCAATGGCCATTAAGTCTGAAGATAAATGGGTGTCCATGCCAAAACGCACTTTCTGAATTTCTTCCAAAGCTTTTAACAGCGAATCATAATGACGCGTATTGGTTATTATGGTTTCGTTATTACGCAAAGCACCGGTATTAACGAACGACATTAATTGTTTTTTTAAGTCATCAATGCCTTCTTTGTTTTTGGCGGAAAGATATATAGTTGTCGGTTGACCATTGTCTGTTGTCAGTTGGTGGTTAATGGTTGAAATCATTTCATGAGCAATCAAATCTTTTTTATTGATGATGATTACAATGGGTTTTAAGGGAAACTGATTTCGAATTTTTTCGATTTCAATTTTTACGCCGGTCAAACTCTCAACGGACAACCGAGAACCGTCAACTAATAGCAAAACGACTTGCGCTTGTTCAATTTTCTCAAACGTTTTTTTAATACCAATACTTTCAACCACATCTTTGGTTTCGCGAATTCCGGCGGTATCAATAAATCTAAAACCAATTCCGTCAATGACCAATTCGTCTTCGATAGTGTCACGAGTTGTTCCGGCGATGTCGGAAACAATGGCGCGTTCTTCGTTTAATAAAGCATTTAATAAAGTCGATTTTCCCACATTGGGTTCGCCTACAATCGCAACCGGAATTCCGTTTTTGATTACGTTTCCAACAGCAAAGGAATCAATTAGTCTTTTTAAAACGAATTCGATTCGGTTTAATAAATCTTTAAATTGAGTTCGGTCAGCGAATTCTACATCTTCTTCGGCAAAGTCTAATTCAAGTTCGATGAGTGAAGCAAAATTCAATAACTCTTCCCGTAGTTTCGCAATTTCGTTACTAAAACCACCGCGCATTTGTTGCATGGCAATTTGGTGACTGGCTTCATTATCTGACGAAATCAAATCGGCTACCGCTTCGGCTTGAGACAAATCGAGTTTACCGTTTAAAAATGCGCGTAAAGTAAATTCTCCCGCTTGCGCCATTCGGCAACCTTTCCGAAGTACTAATTGAATGATTTGTTGTTGTATGTAAGTCGAGCCGTGACAAGAAATCTCAATCACATCTTCGCCGGTATAAGAATGCGGATTTTTAAAAATAGAAAGCAACACTTGGTCATACACTTTTCCCTCATCAACTATGTGTCCGAGATGAATTGTATGGGTTTTTTGCTTGCTGATGGCTTTTCCGGAAACCGATTGAAAAACTTGTTCGGCAATGAAAATCGCGGCAGTACCCGAAATTCGGATAACCGCAATGGCACCGGCACCCGAAGGTGAAGCTAAAGCTACAATAGTTTCCTGTGCATTCATTTTTCTCTGTTTGTTGGCAAAGATACTAAAACTAAAACAGCTATCCGGTTATTCTTCTTCGGGTAAATTCATCGCTTTACGCAATAATATTTCAAAAGAAGCATCGCTAGGAAAGGGTAATTCGGCATTGACAAAATTACCGTTCGGATCTATTAAAATAAATCTCGGTATGGAAACGACGGCATAATCTTTTCCAAATGAGTTGGGGTTATCGGCATGCAATTGCAACACCGATTTGGATTTACTCTTCGCAGCTATATACCATTTTTGGATGTTTTCATCGGTACTTAGGGCAACGAATTGGATGTTCTCTTTTTTATATTTCAAGGCAAATTTTTCAAAAAATGGGGACTGTTGTTTACACGGTCCACACCAAGTTGCCCAAACATCCAAAAGGACGTATTTTCCTTTTAAATCAGCCAATGATCCTTTTTTACCATCAATAGTGGTTGCTTCAAAGAGAGGTGCCGGTTTGCCTTTGCCCATACTTTCGACAATATTGTTGATTTGGTTGATTTTTTGTTGGTATCTCTTGTTACTGAATTGGGTAATGTAACGTGACACAAATTCATTTCTTTCCTTACTTGTGGATGCTTCTTCAATGGTTTTGTTCATTTGCCAAAATAGCATTTTGTCCTTAAAAGAACCGGTTTTCATTTTTGTTATGGCTAAAATGGATTTAGTATTGTCGTCAATGTCCTGGTTGTTTTTAGCTATCAGTTGGCTGATTATATAGTCAAAATAGTCCGGACTGCTGAGCAAACTTTCATCGGTTAAGGATAGATTTTTTTGCATTTCGGCTATCATCTTTCCGCCTTTAGTTTCCTCGTTGGGATACAAGGCAGCTCGCTTTTTTAGAAAATCATTCCATAAGTTCAAATAACGCGTGGTGATCAATTTTTGGTTTCTTTCGACATAATCGTTTTTGGGAACATAATTGTCAACGGTTTTGAATTTATTGGAAGTTTCCATACTTTCTTTCCATTCATCATGCAATGCTTCAATTATGATGTTGGGTTTGTCTAAATTGATGTTTTCTTCTAAAAAATAAGAGACCATACTCCAATCCAGCACTGAATTAGTGGCCATTTGATTTTCGGCCAATCTTGTTCCTTTGAGTTTGAATTCAGAGACTTGACCCGATATTTTTCCCTGTAAATAAATGCTGTCTTTTTGACCGAAAAAGACATTACCTCCATATTTCCCGTCGATGACATATGTATAATTATCAGTGATTACCTCGTTGGCAAAAATATGATGAAACGTATTGTTTTTAATGGGAATGACTGCAATGGTGTCTTGAACTGTATTGTCTTTTACATACACGTATTGAAATTGATCTTTACTGTCAATGCTACCGCTAAATACTGTTTTGTCGTAATCGGGCATTTGATTGGGTTTTAACAACCAATAGGTCAATCCACCAAAAACCAGTAGAACGGCAGCCAAACTTATTATTTTTGACATTTTGTTAAAAGTCAGTTTTAGTGTTTTGTGTCGGTACCAATTAAAACCAATATGCAACAATACAATACTGATGGTCAAGCCCACATATTCCGTAAAGGTAAACCAATAGCCCAAGTCACTACCATCCGGATTTACAGCAATTTTAGAAAGGATTTCATAAGGATACCAAACCGGAACCAAATCAAATGGCTTAAGAAATACAGTGAGTAATAATCCGAAAAAGCCAATTATGATTGACCAAATAAAACTCGGAATCAAAACAGAGATGATAAACTGTATGGTTGTAATTAAAAGCGATGCTACAAACAATCGGGAGATAATATGGAAGATTCCGCTGAAAGGGATTTCCATTTGCGCCAATTTAGGTATAGTTAAAATAAATGTCAGTAACCAAGCGCAGAGTAATGACACTAAGACAAAAGAAAGGATTGAAATCAAATTAGCGATTAAGATGATGCCAAACTTCGAAAAATAGATGGAGAATTTAAATGTAGGCTGGGTTTCCATTAATTGCCAACCTCCATTTTTATGGTCTAATTGTGTAATACGACTTACAATAATGATGATTAGTAATGGAAAAAAGAAGTAAGCAAAGGGATTTACTGCTTCATGGATAAATTTCTGGTAAAAATTAAAAGGCAAGGTTGCTTTAATTTCTTCGGTGTTTATAACGATAGAAACTATAAAATATAAGATGGGAGAAATAATCCCCAAAATGGCGCTGGTCCAATAAAAACCGGTACCTCTTTTCTTGATATTTTCGGCTTTTAAAGCGGTGATAAAGTTGACTATATTATTTTTCATCGGTATGATTATCATTAGTTATTGTCATAAACCATTCTTCTAATCCATCCAAGATTTTCACTTCATAAATCGAGGCGTTTTTGGAGATAAGGGTTTTAATAAAATCAGGAATGAGTTCTTTGTTTCCAATGTCTACCGTAAGCTGGTTTTGGGCAACTAAATTCACATTTTGATAGTTGGCTTCCAGTTCGGTTTGCCATTTTTGAGCCTCATCAATCGTAAGCTGAATTTTACACAAACCGGCTGCTTTGGAAAGTTCCTGCATGGTGCCTTCAAAACGCAGTTTGCCTTTACTGATAATGCCAACATGGGTACACATTTTTTCAATTTCGCTAAGCAAATGGCTCGAAACAAATATGGTCACGCCATTTTCTTTGTTGAGTTTGATAAGTAGTTTTCTAATATCAATAATTCCGTTTGGATCCAATCCATTCACGGGTTCGTCGAGCAACAATAATTCAGGTTCGTTTAGTAAAGCCATGGCAATGGCAAGGCGTTGTTTCATTCCTAATGAATATTGCTTGGCTTTGCGTTTTCCATCACGCGATAAATCAACCAGTTTCAAGGTTTCATGAATTTTTTCTTCCGGAATATTTCTAAGTTTGGCAATGTATTTTAAATTGTCAATGCCACTCAAGTGCAAGTACAAAGCAGGTGATTCTACCAAGGAACCAATCTTTGCAAAAACCTTCGGCAATTGTTCTTGCAAGGGTTGGTTAAAAAGTTTGATGGCATTGCCTTGTTCAGGAATGATTCCGGTGAGTAATCTCATGGTAGTTGATTTTCCGGCGCCATTTGGACCTAAAAAACCATAAATAGCCCCTTTCGGAACATTAATAGAAATATCTTCTAAGACTTTTTTATCCTTTGAATATTGGAAATTCAGTGATTCGGTTTGAATTATATAATCGGCCATGATATTTTTTTATTTTAGCTAAAGTAAGTAAAATAACATATTTAATTTAGATAAATGACAAATGAAGTCATGCAATCTTTTGGGAATAAAAAAAACCGCCTTGATTTTGCAATCGAGACGGTTTTCCATAACTATGGTTAGTTTATCTTAGTTGTTTAACATTACCGGCATTACCAACATAGTAACAGTTTCGCCATCGTCTAAGCCATCAATTGGCGTTAGGATTCCGGCTCGGTTTGGCATAGACATTTCCAACATGATTTCGTCTGATTGAAGATTAGTCAACATTTCAGATAAGAATCTGGAGTTGAAACCAATTTGCATATCGTCGCCTTGGTAATCACAAGTCAAACGCTCTTCAGCTTTGTTAGAGTAATCGATATCTTCGGCAGAAATATTCAATTCGGCACCGGCGATTTTCAAGCGAATTTGGTGCGTAGTTTTGTTAGAGAAAATCGCAACACGACGCACAGAGTTCAATAAAAGAACACGGTTAATCATCAATTTATTCGGATTCTCTTTTGGAATTACTGCTTCATAGTTTGGATATTTTCCATCGATTAAGCGACAAGTCAATACATAACTGTCGAAAGAAAAAGTCGCGTTGGAATCGTTATATTCAATTGTTACATCAGATTCTGACGTTCCTAAAATTCCTTTTAAAATGTTCAAAGGTTTTTTTGGCATAATGAAATCCGCTACTTCTGAAGCTTTTACATCAGTACGTGCATATTTCACTAGTTTGTGAGCATCAGTTGCTACGAAAATCAATCCTTCCGGAGAAAATTGAAAAAACACACCGCTCATTACCGGGCGCAAGTCGTCGTTTCCGGCAGCAAAAATGGTTTTGCTGATAGCAGTTGCCAATACTTCTGAAGGAACTACAGTAGAGGATGGATTGTCTAAACTTACCGATTTTGGAAACTCTTCTCCCGGAGCATAGGCAATAGCGTATTTTCCTGAATTGGAACTGATTTCAATCGTACTGTTTTCTTCTACTGTAAATGTCAATGGTTGCTCTGGAAACGTTTTTAGAATGTCTAATAACAATTTTGCCGGAACAGCCACGCTACCTTTGCTGGTTGAATCAATTTCTAAAGTAGCCGACATGGTCGTTTCTAAATCAGAAGCAGAAACAGTTAGGATTTTATGGTCTAATTCGAATAGGAAATTATCTAAAATAGGCAAGGTATTGCTACTGTTGATAACGCTACCTAAAACTTGTAGTTGTTTTAATAAGTATGAACTCGATACTATGAATTTCATCTGGATTTTTTATTTATTTTTTATTGGAAGATGGAATGCCCATCAAATACCATTTTTATGATAAACCTCAATTGAGGCATTTCATTTTGTTTTATTTTTTACAAATATATCTTAAACTAACAGATTTCAAAAAGTTTTTTATTAACATTACTTACTGTATTTTCGCTTGCGCAAAAGGGTAAAGGCTACGCCGAATAACAATAAGATAATGATTGGTACTGCTACAGTTACGACTTGCGAATAGGTGTAGTTGTCAAAGACTTTTTGTTTGTCCAGTATAGGCAAATCTACTTCCTTGCTCCGAATGTTAATAAGTCCGTTGTCGTCTAACAAATAATTGACACAATTCATCATAAACTCTTTGTTGGCATACAAATTATTGGTCCATTTGTCATAACCCAATTCGAGTGGCTGACCGTCTTTATCCAATTGATTTTTGATAATGTCTCCGTCTGAAATCACTATCATTTTATTGGCTTTGCCCAAGTTTTTGAATGTCGCATCTTTAAACGGTAAAACTCGGTTTTCATACATGGAATGAAATTGTCCTTCTAATAAAACTGCTACAGGATAGTTCCCTTTTCCGGCAAACTCTTTTGGTTCAGGGCGAAGGGAAACTACTTCTAAACTCACTTGAGCCGGAGTACCAATCAATCTTGAAACTTTAGACGACTGCAATAAAACAGTTTTTTTGATATCGTTCCCTAAAAGTTCAATCGGACTGGTAAAGTCAAACTTGATGCCATCCAAATTACTTACAATTGGGTTGTTAATCGTGGGATAAACCATTGGCGAATAAAACCAAGGATATTGCGTGTATTGCGTGGCGCTTCCTTGTTCGCCGGTAGCCAAAGCAATTGGGGTATTTTGTAAATCAAAAATCAAGTCGGGACGAATTCTAACACCATATTTGAAGAACATATCGTTCAAACCTAAATCTCTTGGGAAAGCTAAATTGGAACCGGTTTCGTTATACAAACTGTCCATTTCCATATTCACATGATCCACTAACCAAAGTGTTTTTCCGCCATTGATGATGAATTGGTCTAAAACTTGTTTTTCTTCATCAGTGAAAGCTTCTGTGGGTTTGGCAATGACCGCTAAGTCGTATTTGTTAAGGTATTTTAAAGTCTCATTAGGACTTTTGGCTACCGAATCTAAAGTAAATGGTCCGATATAATAATTGTCTCTTACGGATTTGATGAAATCTGCGATGTAACGGTCTTCGATTTCACCATTTCCATTGAGGATAACTACTTTCTTTTGTTTGGCTTTTGAAACCGTATTAATAGCATTGGCGAAAGCATATTCCAGGTGTTGCACTGAGCTCACCACTTTTTCCGCGGTTGAAGCACCCATCATGTTTTTTAGCAAGGGTACTTTTACTGAACGGTCACCACAGGTTGCGACAGCCCATGGAAAAACTACTTCTTGAGTTTGTTGTCCTTTGTTATTGACAGTAACATTTACCGGAGTTAAACCGCGTTCTAAAAAAGATTGGATAGTAGCATCTCTTTGTTCTTCCTCTTCAAGCGGATTAACGAACTGAAAGATAATATTAGGATTTTCGGCTTTGAACTCTTCTAATAATTGTTGGGTTTCCGTTTGCAGTTTTTTGAATTCACCCGGAAATTCTCCTTCTAAGAACACATCAATATAAAGTGGTTCTTTTACTTCGCTTACAATAGTTAAAGAAGTTTCAGAAAGCGTATAACGTTTGTCGGCAGTCAAGTCAAATCGTTTGAAGGCAAAATGACCGGCAAAGTTCAGCACTACCACAAACAATAGGGTTAGGGCTATTTTTTTTAAGTTATTTTTAGACGCACTCATTACGATTTCAAGGATTTTAATTTATACACGGTAAACGATAAAAACAAAAAGGCGACACTCACAAAATACAAGATGTCACGAGTGTCCAAAACCCCGCGAGACATACTTTTGAAATGATAATCCATTCCAATTTTGGCTACGACATCTTCAAAACCTGTAACGTAATTAGAAACGCCTTCAAATCCGAAATAAAATAGAAAGCATAAAAACACCGAAACTAGGAACGCAACAATTTGATTTTCCGAAAGGGTAGAAGTAAAGATGCCAATAGCTGTGTAAGAAGCAACCAAAAATAACAGTCCGAAATACGAACCCATAGTGCTGCCCATATCGATATTGCCTTCAGGCGAGCCTAAACTTGAAATTACGTAAACGTAGACTAGAGTTGGTACTAACGCAATTACAATCAGTAGAAATGAGCCTAAAAACTTGCCGTTGACTATTTGCCAAATCGATAATGGTTTGGTCAGCAAAAGCTCAATAGTACCTTGTTTTTTCTCATCCGAAAAACTGCGCATAGTTACGGCCGGAATAAGGAAAATTAAGATCCATGGGGCTAAAGTGAAAAACGGACTCAAATCGGCAAAACCGCTTTGTAAAATGTTGTATTCTCCATCAAAAACCCAAAGGAACAACCCGTTGAGCAAAAGAAAAATGGCTATCACTAAATAGCCTATGGGTGAACCAAAAAAGGATTTTATTTCTCGTAATGCGATTGATTTCATTATATTTTTTTATTTTTTACTGAATACTAATTACTGTAAACTGACCACTTTATCTACACTCCATGCTTCAGGTTTCTCGTTGAATAATTTTTTGGTAAAGGTCCAAACCTCGTCAAACAAAGCCGAACGCCTGTAATTTTCCAAATCCTCTTCGGTTTCCCAATAACTATAAGTAAAGAAAATACACGGATTGTTTTTGTCTTGATACAACTCCAGAAAGCGATTGCCTTCAGCACTGCGTATCTTTTCTTTGATACTGTCAAAATTTTCCAGAAACGCCGGAATATTTTCTTCGTGAAAGCTCATTTTTACTATTCTAACAAACATTTTATCCTTTTTTACTTGTCTCTAATTCCCTAATTTTTAAAATCTATTATCACTAAATCTCTGTATGTTAATCCTAAAAGGGAACTTGCAGAACCTACTGTATCCGGATTGCTTCGGAAAATAGCTATTTCTAAAAAACCGGCTTCGTTAAAAATCACAAGCTTTTCGCCTTCATAATCTTTCCAAGTATACTTTTCGGATACGACTATATCGGAATATTTTGGCAATATCGTTTTGATGTTTTGACCTTTGAATTTGATTTCATAAGGTCGGCCTTTGCCCATCTCTAAAAATAGTTTCTTCGAGATGTTGGTCACAGCATTCCCTAAATGATCAATATAAATTACATAACCTTTGATTTGATTCTCTTGAACAACGGCTTGTAATTCGGTGACCTCTTTAATAGTTTTTATTTCTTTGCCAATGACATTTAGCAAGCCGCCCTTAGCCAAATGGCATGCGACTTTTACAAAAACATCTAAATCTGTGGCATCATTGGGCAATCGATCGTGTATCGTAATGGTAACTAATTTTTGCGGGACTATCTTTTGAATCAACATACTCAAGATACCATTATCGGCACAAACAAAATATTGGTCGTTCCATTGCATCGCAATATGCTGGTTTTCGGCATTCAACTCTATGTCTACACCAATCAAATGAACAGTTCCTTTAGGGAAACTGCTATAAGCAGCACCAATGATGTAAGCAGCTTCGGCTATATTAAAGGCGTCAATATGATGCGAAATGTCAATAATGGTGGCTTCCGGAAACTCGGATAACAATTTACCTTTTAAAGCGCCTACAAAATGGTCTTTTAATCCGTAATCGGTAGTTAAGGTAATTATTGACATAGATTGTTTATAACTTGGTAGAAATTGGACTCAAAAATAGTAAAACCTATTCTTTTATTTGATTAAATTTGGATACAAAGCTAATAATATATAGCGAATTATTTTAATTTAATACTACTGCTTTTGAACGAACGTATCATTGAATTACACGACATCGCACCTAAAGAATTTTGGGGCGCTCAAGATGCTCATCTTGAAACTATTAAAAGGTACTATCCAAAACTCAAAATTGTCGCTCGTGGTACAACCCTGAAGGCATTTGGCGAAAAAGAAGAACTCGATGAGTTTGAAAATCGCTTTAACCGACTGATGTTGCATTTTACCCGCTATAACAATATTGACGACAATGTCATTGATCGCGTTATACAAAGCAATTCTCAGGACGAACAACGCATGCCTGACAGTGACAAAATTTTGGTGCACGGAATAGGCGGAAAGCTGATTAAGGCCATGACACCAAACCAACAAAAGTTAGTGGATTATGTAGCCAAAAACGACATGGTTTTTGCGGTTGGTCCGGCCGGAACCGGAAAAACCTACACGGGTGTTGCATTGGCAGTAAAAGCATTGAAAGAAAAACAGGTAAAAAGAATTATTCTAACACGTCCTGCTGTTGAAGCTGGTGAAAATCTGGGGTTCTTGCCAGGCGATATGAAAGAAAAACTCGATCCATACATGCAACCTTTGTACGATGCATTACGAGATATGTTACCGCCGCAAACTTTAGAAGATTATTTGCTGAAAGGTATTATTCAAATCGCACCTCTGGCTTTTATGCGTGGTCGAACATTAGACAATGCATTTGTAATCTTGGATGAAGCACAAAATACTACACATTCTCAAATGAAGATGTTCCTTACCCGGATGGGAAAAAATGCCAAGTTCATCATTACCGGTGATCCTGGGCAAGTGGATTTACCACGTCGTACTATATCCGGATTGAAAGAAGCAATTTTGGTGCTGAAAGACATTGAGGGCATCGGAATCATATACTTAGATGATAAAGACATCGTTCGCCATCGATTGGTGAAAAAAGTAATTGATGCTTATAAGAGTATTGAGAACAACGATTACTAATTTACCTAAATTAATATCAAGCCCTATTCCGATGATAGGGTTTGTTGTTTTTTTGAATATCGGTTTGAACTATTTTGTCGAAACCAGTTTTTACAGTCCAAATAGTTAAGCAGTAGAGGTAATTTATAATTAAATACGATTTCGTTGTTCTTTTTTTGATTGCCATCATATACACAGTAATAAAGATGGTCTATTTTTTGGATGTCAAGGTGATGCATGCCAGCATTAAATTCTTTTATGTTTTCTTGTGATTTGAGAAGTAGATGTTTCTCTTTCTTTATAGTATAGAAGTTGTTTCTGAATTGTAATCGATATAAAGAAAGACCAGAACCATATGTTTTATGGGCATTTTGAACCGGTAAGACCAATCCTTTATTATCTGCAAAAAAGCGTCCGCCTGGACGGGATTCAGTGCCTTCCATCACCAAAGGTCTATCATGTAATCTCCAATTTCCATGTAAATTATTAGCTTGATACATGTGCATTTTAAAGTTTTTATCGCTGCCTACTATAATATTTAAAGTGTCAGAAAGATAGATTGTTGGGTCTTTCAATCGTGTATTAGTAATAAGCGTATCGCATATTTTCCAATCAAATGGAAATTTCTCTGTTTTGTAGAGCAAAACATGGTTAGCACCCTGACTCTCAGGAAGCATATAATAGTTTTTTTTATGTTTGAAAACTTGGGGATAGGATAAATGAAAATTTTCTTTTAAAACTGTGCCTCGATATTGGTAATGATGTCCGTCAACTGAAGTAAGTAAGCCAATAACTGCTTTGAAATTATTAATTTTTTTATGCTCAAAGAAGAGGTAAAAAGTGTCTTTTTCTTTAATAAAAAAGGGATCAGCAATAAACTGAGTACTATCAATTTGGCTTTTTAACTCCTCGAAGCTGTAGATTTTATTTTGGTGAAAACTAATTTCTTTCGGATATTCTTTAGAGAACCCGAATCCAATAGACCATGGTCCTCCTGTGTGTTTAAAAAAGGGTACTCGATGATTCAAAATGACAACGATGATTACACCGAGTATCATAAGTGTTAAGAATATTTTTTTTACCACGGTTCAATGCTATGATACTTAATAGTTTGCAATTATATAATTTTTTTTACAAATTTGGTTAAGTTGTTGTCTAACACTTTAAAACAAGTTATTTTTGCAGCACAACAATTTATCCTTGTCTTTTTTAGGATAACAACACAACAATATGAATACAATCACCAATACAAATTTCCAATTTCCGGGGCAAAAATCGGTTTACCGCGGTAAAGTTCGCGAGGTTTACAATATTAACGACGAACTTTTAGTCATGATTGCTACAGATAGACTTTCTGCATTTGATGTCGTAATGCCTAAAGGAATTCCATACAAAGGTCAAATCTTAAACCAAATTGCCACCAAGTTCATGCACTTGACTGCAGACATCGTTCCTAACTGGTTAATTGCAACTCCTGATCCCAACGTAGCTGTCGGACATCTTTGTGAACCTTTCAAAGTTGAAATGGTAATTAGAGGCTATCTTTCCGGTCATGCAGCACGAGAATATGCCGAAGGAAAAAGAACACTTTGTGGCGTAATCATGCCGGAAGGTTTAAAAGAAAACGACAAATTCCCAACTCCAATTATAACACCAACCACTAAAGCTGATAACGGTTCTCATGACGAAGACATTTCGCGTGAAGCTATTTTAGAAAAAGGCATCGTTTCCGAAGCGGATTATTTGGTATTAGAAAAATACACCAGAGCTTTGTACCAACGCGGAACAGAAATCGCAGCCGGTCGCGGATTGATTTTGGTAGACACCAAATATGAATTCGGTAAAACTAAAGATGGTGTAATTGTTTTAATTGACGAAATTCACACACCGGATTCTTCGCGTTACTTCTACGCCGATGGTTATCAGGAAAGACAAGATAACAACGAAGAGCAAAAACAATTGTCAAAAGAATTTGTGCGTCGTTGGTTAATCGAAAATGGTTTCCAAGGCAAAGAAGGACAACAAATTCCAGATATGACTGAAGCATATATCGAAACGGTTTCGGAACGTTATATAGAATTGTACGAAAATATTCTTGGAGAAAAATTTGTCAAAGCTGATATCTCTAACATTAATGAACGAATAGAAAAAAACGTAGTTAACTTTTTGAAATCGTAAAGTAAGAGTAAACATAAGATGATGAACCACGTTTAGGCGTGGTTTTTTTGTGCCTAATGTTAAAATTTTGTTATACTTAACTATTTGATGCAACGAAAATTAGGGTTACGACGTCTTACTGACAATCAATAACTTTTAAATCATTCATCATGAAGAAAACAATCTTTTTCGCAGGCTTAGCTCTAGTAGCTTTTACCAATGTTGCTTTGGCAACCAACGTTTCAACAACGTCTCAACCAACTGAAGTTATACTATATGATGTTACGCCTCTTTGTAACGCTATCGTTAAAGGAGATTTGGCTACCGTTAAAAAATTTATCGAGTATGGTTCCGATGTAAACGAATCAACAAACGGAACGACTCCATTAATGTTAGCCGCTCGTTACAATAATGTGGAAATCATTAAAGTATTATTAGATAAAGGTGCAAAAATAGAGGCCAAAGATGAGAAAGGATTCACGGCCTTAAAGTATGCTGAGCTCTCAAATGCCAATGAAGCAGTTGCTTTGTTGAAACAAGTCTAACCAATTTAAACAAAGCGTCGTTTACTGTAAGAACGGCGCTTTATTCTGTAAATCATTCAGTTAGGGTATTTTAAAAGTTAAAATTATGTTAAATTTAAGTACTATGTAATACAAGATACCTTTTTTTAGCCATATATTTGCATAGGATATTAATAGTAGTATCAAAATCATCATCAAAAAGAATCATCATCAAAAAAAAATCAATCATGAAAACAACAATCATTTTTTTAGGATTAGCTGCTTTAAGTTTTACTAATAGTAATGCAGCAAACGAATTAAACGCACAAGATTTAGTTCAACAGGATTTAACTACAGTAAGTGTAGACAACACTCAAAAACAAAGTCAGCTGACTTTGGTAAAAAACGAAATTTCAAAATTTACCATTGAAAATTCAGGAGAAGAGGCAACTATTTTTAATCCGGCTTCCGTAATTAAATCAACTTACAACAAAACATTAGAGGAAGTAATAGCCGAAAACAAATTGGTTACCGATACTTGCGAGGATGTTTATCAGCCTATTGCATTAGAAATGTCTGTTGAAGACAAAATTGCTGAAAGAAATCAAATTGTGGAAAGCAATGTGGATAATGAGTATTATCCTTTGGATTTTGAAAAAATTAATTGCTTACTAAAAATTAATAAATCCAGTAACAATAATATGGGTATTACTACAGATTTAAAATTATAAGTTTAGGTTAATAATTTTCAGCATTGTAAAACAAAAAAGCATCCTTTTCGGGATGCTTTTTTATTAGTTATTATTTAAAGTAGGAGAAAGAATCGTTGTTTTCTATTTTTAATAAACTCTCATAAATCAATTTAATTACATTTTCCACATCTTCACGATGAACCATTTCTACAGTAGTATGCATATAGCGCAACGGAAGCGAAATCAATGCCGATGGCACGCCACCATTACTATAAGCAAAAGCATCAGTGTCTGTTCCGGTTACTCGCGAAGTCGCATGACGTTGAAAAGGAATCTTCTGGTCTTGAGCGGTATTGACAATCAAATCTCTTAAAGTATTATGAACTGCCGGTGCATAAGCAATAACCGGACCTTTACCCATTTCTAAATCGCCTTCGATTTTCTTATCAATCATTGGTGTGCTGGTGTCGTGACAAACATCGGTAACTATAGCTACATTAGGATTGATGGTCTTAGTAATCATTTCGGCACCTCTTAAACCAACTTCCTCCTGAACAGAATTAGTAATATACAATCCAAAGGGTAATTTCTTTTTATTCTCCTTTAATAAGCGAGCTACTTCCGCAATCATAAATCCACCCATTCTATTGTCAATCGCACGGCAAACGAATTTATTGCCGTTCAAAATCATAAATTCATCCGGATAGGTAATCACGCAACCAACATGTACTCCCAATGCTTCAACTTCTTTCTTTGTTGAACAGCCACAGTCTATAAATATATTGTGTAAAGTAGCCGATTCTTCTTTACCGCGATTTCTCGTGTGAATCGCCGGCCAACCAAAAACACCTTTTACTATTCCTTTATTGGTATGTATGTTTACTCTCTTGGAAGGCGCAATTTGATGATCGGAACCACCATTTCGTATTACATATATCAGGCCGTTATCAGTAATATAATTAACGTACCAAGAAATCTCATCCGAATGACCTTCGATAACTACTTTATAAGGCGCGTCCGGATTTATAATCCCAACAGCCGAACCATAAGTATCCGTGATAAAAGTGTCTACATAAGGTTTTAAATAATCCATCCAAAGCTTTTGTCCGTTCGATTCATAACCGGTCGGAGAAGCATTATTTAAATAGTTTTCTAAAAATGTTAGTGATGATTTTGTAAGTATAGATTTTGTTGCCATAATTTTTTTTTGCTAAAATATAAATTTGGCATTACAGTTGTTAAGGATATTCTATATTTTTACCCTAATTTTTATTAGCTATGAAGAAGTTGCTTTTATTCGTTTTTGTATTGTTTGTGGCATCAGTTGCGAATGCCCAAATCACAACAGATTCTATTCAAAAAAAAGAGGTAGTAACTGACGAAAATGACACGATAGTCAAAGATCCTATTTTGTTAGAGGAAGTCGTTGTCTATAAAAACAAATTAACACCGGCTGAGAAGAAAGAATTTCTATTACTTCAAAATAGAGTATATAAGGTGTATCCATTCGCTAAAGCAGCTGCAGACAGGTTGACCATTCTAAATAGAAACATGGATAAAATGAAAACCAACAAGGAGAAAAAGAAATATTTCAAAATTGTTGAAGATTACATGGAAAACGAATTCACAGCACAATTAAAAAAACTCTCCAGAAAGCAAGGCCAAATTTTAGTCAAACTCATTCACCGACAAACCGGTTATACTACTTTCGAACTGATTAAAGATTACAAAAGTGGTTGGAAGGCCTTTTGGTCTAATAATACAGCCCGACTTTTCGATATCAATCTTAAAACAAAATACCAACCTTACGAAGTCAATGAAGACTTTTTAATCGAATCCATACTCGATAGAGCTTTCATCAGAGGTAGACTCATGCCACAAAAATCAGCAACTCCTGTTGATATTGACGAGCTTACAGACTATTGGGAGAAAAAAGCGTCAAAAAAATAGTTTTTGAAGCAAAGGGTTAGGGTTGTGTCAGTAATCCATATTCCCGCTTTTCGCTTTACACGGTGCCACTACAATCGGGGCTAACTAGGATTTGTATTGAATACTTTTAAACTATCAAAAAAACTTTCACCTGCAAAAACCGTAGAACCAACGAGTTGCAAAAAACATCCAAAAAAGAGTTGAAAAACACTTGCAAATGCCAAAAAGAGTATTACTTTTGCACCCGCATTAGAGCAGAGTTCTTTACTTTTTTGGATTAAGATTTCACAAAATCAAAAGAAAATTTGTGTAGCTAAATAAAACCATTTATCTTAGCAACCCTGATTTTCTGAAAACCAAGCAGAAAGAAAATAAATTTAAAATTATTTTCAAAAAAGCTTGTTATAAAGAAAAAGATGATTACTTTTGCACCCGCTTTGAGAATGAAAGCGATATTAAAA
>NZ_JACTAB010000006.1 GCF_014486695.1 Flavobacterium buctense | reverse complement strand
GTTTTAAGGCCGCGTCAAAAGCTTTTACCAAATGTCCACAGGACATTCTCCTCTTAATATCAAATGTAAGTGGCTTTAAAACAAAAAACCAATGCCTTTGAAAAAGGCATTAGGGTTTTCCTTTGTTCAGGTTCCCCTCAAGGGAACAGCGAAGCTAATCCCGAGAGTCTTTAGAAACTATCACGAACTAAAGTTCGAGTACCTGACTGCCACCGGCAGTCCTCCTCTTACTATCAAAGGTACTAAGGTACTAAGGCGCTAAGGTTAATTTGTGTTAACTTAGATGATATACTTTCTTAGGGGTAGCCCTTCAACTCCCGATAGGTATCGGGATTGGGTGACAATGTACGGGCGATTGGGATAGGTTCTATTGATTATATTGCGCTATCTTTTGGGGTTTAATTTAGAGGGTAATTGTCTCGCGAAGAAGCAAAGACGCAAAGTTTTTGTTGATAATATAATAAAGTTAAACTCATGGTTTACAATAAATACTTTCCTAACTTTGTGTAAGTCTCACTTAATAATTAAAACCTTAAAACAATATAGCATGGGAAAATTTGTGATTACTAAAAGAACGAATGGTGACTTTCAGTTCAACCTTAAAGCCGGTAACGGTCAGGTTATTTTGACCAGCCAAGGGTATTCTACTAAAGCGGGTTGTGAGAATGGTGTAGAATCGGTGAAAAAGAATGCTTCGGACGATGCTCGTTATGAGCGTAAAACTTCTTCTAACGGGAAAGACTTTTTTAATTTAACGGCAACTAACGGTCAGATCATCGGCAGTAGCGAGATGTATGAAAGTACTGCTGCTCGTGAGAATGGCATTGAATCGGTGAAGAAGAATGCCCCTGAAGCTGACGTGGAGGATTTGAGTTAGTGTCTACTACTCTATTTTTATATAGCCCTGTTGTTATTAAACGACAGGGCTTTTTTATTGCTTTAAAGGCTTCTAGCTTACTCTCAGTTCGCTGCGCTCGGGTCGATACTTCCCGATAGCTATCGGGACACTCGAAGTGACGTAACGAAGACATATATTTGAAAGAACGTCAGTTCGAGTGGTTTTTTATGGAGTGATAACGGAATAAGAAAATATATTGAGAACACTAGTGCAAACAACGCTTCTCGATATTATTTTAAAACTCAAAAGCTGTCGCTTTTAAGTTTTAAAATCACTCGAAGTGACGTAAAGAGGACGTCTAGGTTATAGCGAGATCGTCAGTTCGAGTGTTTTAACTCAACTTCCTACCGTAGCACTTTCCCGTCAGTTCGAGTGATTTTAATAACTGAAAATGCTAGTTTTCAGTTATTAAAATAATATCGAGAACCGTTGTTTCAACTAAACTTCTTTTTAGCCAAATTTGGTAAAGCATCATAATCCCCATTTATCAGGGCTTCTTTCTTGGCTTTTGACCACTTCTTAATTTGCTTTTCTTTTTCTATAGCAAAGTTTATATCCGTAAACTCAGCATAAAAAACTATAGTAACCGGTCTTCTTTTGGCTGTGTAACAATCGGGGTAAAACCCTATATCATGTTGGAATAACCTTTGGGTAAGTTTACTTGTCACTCCGGTGTAATAAGTACCATCGGAACATTTTAGTATGTAGATGTAAGATTGTTGCATATTGTAAAAGTAAGAAATAATTTATTTTAACGAGCTTCTCGATACTATTTTTAAAGTCAAAAGCTGTCGCTTTTAAATTTAAAAATCACTCGAAGTGACGGGCCTGTTGTTTTTACACTTATAGTGTATTTAGTAGTAAACGTCAGTTCGAGTGATTTTTATGGAACGTAGTGGAATAAAAAGTGTATCGAGAACCGTTGTGAGAGCGAGGCTTCTCGATACTATTTTAAAAGTCAAAAGCTAGCGCTTTTAACTTTAAAAATCACTCGAAGTGACGCCCTTCGATACATTTTGAATTGCATTCAAAACACTCAGGGTGACGTTCTATAGAACTTTTGGATTTAGATTGTAGTTTTATGTCACTTATCTTATTAAGGGGGTTACTTTCTCCAGGTCGAAGTTCATGTAGTCGCAGAATTCGTGGATGGTTATGGGTTGGTGTTTTTCTTTGTTGTGTTTTTTCTTGATTTCTAGAACGATGTTCCTTGATTGCCTTTCGCCTTTGCCTGTTATGGCCTGAACATCTTTTGGATAAATACAAATTCTTTTCATTGGTTACTGGTTTAAGTATTGGATAATATCTCACATACTTTAGTAGGCTTTCCATGACGTTTATATGACGTTTATATGACGTTAACATGACGTTACTATGGCGTTACTATGGCTTAATGGGGCATTTTTCATTTTATTATAACGCAATAATAGGTAAATTATTATGCGTGCCTATAAATTTTAACATTCCTTTTAGTGCAAAAACGGCAGTTTTGGTAAAAGACGGCAATAAGGGTTTGTTATGACCTGAGGGTATATACTAAACATAAAGTTTTGGAGTTTTATAGTTGTAAGCTCTTAGTATTAGGTGTTTTGCCACTTTCATTTAAAAAGTATACAACACATTTATGCTTACTGAGAATTACAAAAATTTATTTATTAACCCTAATATTTATTATTATGGCAAAATCGAATGGAATTTTAAAAATTGAAGGTACTCTTGAAAATTTAACCTTCTACAAAAAAGACGGTGAAAGTTATGTTCGTCGTAAAGGTGGTGTTTCTAAAGAAAGAATTGAGAATGATCCAAATTATTTAAGAACCCGAGAAAACAACAGTGAGTTTGCCACTGCTGCCGGTGCGGGAAAAATGCTTCGTATGGCTTTGGGTAGTCTTATTTTTAAGGCTAAAGACAGTAAAATGACCAGTCGTTTAGTGAAGACCATGTCGGATGTTAAAAGGTATGACACGACTTCGGCGAGGGGACAACGACAAGTGTATAACGGCTTGGGGACTCCCGACGGCAAGATGATGCTGAACGGATTTGATTTTAACATCAATGCGCCGTTGAGCACTGTGCTTTTTGCCATTTATGACCTTGACACGGCGACTGGTGTTGTTACGATTCCCAATCTTGTTCCTCAAGAGCAGATTCGTTATCCTGAAGGGGCTACCCATGTGAGTTTCCAATCGGCGGTCTTGGCCATAGATTTTGAGACGGAAACCTCGGAACTTGTTCTGAGTACTATTGAGAACGTTCCGATTAACCTCACGCCTACTTCGGTTACCTTGACGCCTCCGAGTGTTCCCACTACAACCGGTGTTACCCTATTCTTGTTAGGTGTTTCCTTTTTTCAAGAGTTTAATGGGGTGCAGTATTCCTTAAAAAATGAGGATTATAGTGTATTGCAGGTGGTTGAAGTGGTTTAGAAGAGGTTCTAAGGTGCTTAGGCGCTAAGGGACTAAGGTTTATTTTTTTAGGACTCCTCGCTGTGGTGACATGGCGGGGAGTTTTTTTGAGTTGGTAGTTGGGAGATGGAAGTTGGGAGTAGGGAGGTGAAAGATGGGAGATTTAGCTTTTCCCGATTAAGAGTTGTGAAATACCGACAAAGTGTAAAATGCTATCGGTAAAGTACCTCGTTTGCGCTATTTTAGTTACTTTTAAATATATTCTTTCCAACTGTTCAAATACCACACTTTTTTTGGAAAGCTATAGTTAGGTAATTCTTTTGGGGGTTACCGGCTATAGTTTATTGTAGTGTAACTTTTAAAATTCTATAGGTATGAGAACGAGATTATTGATCACACTAACTGCAAGTTTACTAGTGCTTTTTACAAAAGTTGTTGCGCAAAGCACACCACCCTGCGCAAGCAACAGCATGAATATCTTTAAAGTTACCCCCCAACCCGGTGAACTTTTAATTGATTACTATGATAGCAACTTTACTCCTCAAAAATGTTCCTTTAAATTTACGCTCAAAGAAAATGTATATAGCAATAGAACTCGTATAGGAAGACCTATTTTTTCCATAATTACAGTCCCTTTCAAAGTGAGAGAAGCACAAGACAATAAACCGCAATTTGTTTCTACAGGTGTTAAAAATGCGGGGATTAATATCGGATTATTAAATTGGAAAACGGACCGGTACTTTGCCAATCAAACTGTTTCTACACACAAACTCTCTTTTGGTGCCATTATAGCACCCAGTGGTGAAGAACTGAATATAGATAACACTGATGGGCAAATAGTAACCAAATCAACGCAGCTTTTTATTTCCGCGGGGCTGACAGCAACTTATACTTATAATGCTATATCATTTGTTGCTATACCCATAGGGTATGATTTTGCCACTACTTCTGATGGTAGAAAATGGATGTACAATCAAAAATGGTGGTGGGGCTTTGGTATTGGGATAGATACTAAATTGTTAGGGTTTTAAATTATCCTATGGTCTTTCAACCGCTTTTTTATCCTACTACGGAAAACCGTAAAGAACAAAGACTGTTGAGTGGTACCTTTACCTTCAAACCAACCCAAAACAAGCTACTCGTAAGATTTTTAGTTTAGAATACTTGTTGATAATCCCCATTAATGGGGATTGTTTATGTGTGAGAAATTTGGTATGTTTGAGGAATTACCCTAACCCAATAAATAATAATACCCTTTATGGCTAAAACTACTGTAAAAGCCGATATTAATTTTGAACAAGAACTTTGGAAAGCGGCCAATGAATTGCGTGGTGCTGTGGCTGAGAATCAATACAAAGACTATGTGTTGCCGATGATTTTCCTCAAGCACATGAGCGAGCGTTACGAGATGCGCAAAGAGGAATTGCTGAAATTGGTAAATGACAAAACATCCCCTTATTACACCGAAGACCAAGAAACAATTAACTATGTTATAGAAGATACTGATGAGTATTTATCTAAAAATGTATATATCATTCCAAAAGAAGCCACTTGGGAATACCTTAAAGCCAATGCCGAGCAGGACAATATTAAAGTGATTGTAGATGATGCCTTTGATACTTTGGATAGTACTTTGGGTAAGTTTAGACCTGATTTGAAAGGCATCTTACCCCGTATTTTTGTCAAAAGCCAACTAACGGCCCGACAAGTAGGCGGACTGATTAACTTACTCTCAAACCCGAAACTCTCCCAAAAAGAAAACCCTGAAAGCGATATCCTTGGGCGTGTATATGAATATTACATTGGCAAGTTTGCCTTGGCTGAAGGCAGTGGTGCCGGACAGTTCTTTACGCCAGGCAGTATCGTGCGTTTGATGGTGGAAATGATTGAACCCTATGAAGGGAAAATCTTTGATGCCGCTTGTGGCTCGGGTGGTATGTTTGTGCAATCACTCAAGTTTTTGGAAAGCCATGGTGGCGATAAAAAGAAAATTTCCATATATGGGCAAGAGCGTTATGACGGTACTTTGCGTTTGTGCAAAATGAACTTAGCCTTACGCGATTTGTCTTTTGATGTGCGCTTGGGCGACTCTTTACTACAAGACAAGTTCCCCGATTTGAAAGCCGACTTTATCATAGTAAACCCACCGTTTAACGTAAGCCAATGGCACCCGGAAGACTTACCCGAAAATGACCCCCGCCTCTTTGGACCAAAAGAGGAATTTACTACCGATGGTAGTGCCAACTATATGTGGATGCAAACCTTTTGGAGTCACCTCAGCAATAAAGGAACCGCCTCGGTAGTAATGGCCAATGGCGCAATGACCTCTAACAACAAAGGCGAGAAAAACGTTCGTGAGTTTATGGTAAACAACAATATGATTGACTGTATTGTGCGCCTACCTGATAAATTGTTTTTAACCACCGGCATACCCGCCTGTATCTTTATTTTAAGCCGTAATCGTGATGGCAAAGACGGCCTACACCGTAAACGTACAGATGAAATCCTTTTTATAGACACCAGTAAAATGGGGACTATGGAAAGCCGCAAGTTGCGTGTGTTTACCGATGCCGACATTGACAAAGTAGCAGCGACTTACCACGCTTGGCGTAATATAAGTGGCGATTACGAAAACACCGATGGGTACAGCTATAATGCCACCCTTGCTGAAGTACAAAAGCAAGACTATAAACTAACGCCAGGTATTTATGTAGGTACCGAAGAAGTGGAAGACGATGGGATTGCCTTTGAAGATAAAATGGCTGCCCTGCAAGCTACTTTACAAGAACAGTTTGCTAAAGGGAATGAGTTGCAAGAAAGGATAATAGAGAATTTTAAGAAGATATAGATCAGAAATGTTTATAACAGTAAAATTGATACTTATGATTAAATCAATACTAAGTTTTTTTTCAAAAAAAAATGAACCACAACCAGTAGAATTATCTCCTTTAAAAGAATTAACAACTGAAGAATTTGAAAAATCAAAATTCAAGGCAAGAATAGCATTTATAGACGATGAGGAAATTTCGCATATCAAAAGATTACAATCTGATGGTTATAATATTACTCAATTTACAGACATTGACAATATAGATGATTTTATTAGAAAAAAATACCATGTAGTAGTTCTTGATATTCAAGGTATAGGTCAAAACATAGCACCCAAAACAGAAGGTTGGGGAATTCTAAAATATTTAAAAAGTACTTGTCCAAATACTGTTGTTATTATGTATACTGGAGCTGAATGGTCAATTACTAAATATAAAGCTGAAGCGGATGAAGCGGATGATTTTATTGGAAAAGATTTAGAGTTCCTAGACTTCAAAGCAAAATTAGATGATGGAATTAAAAAGGCATTTTCACCAAATTATCATTTTGAAATTGAAAAAAAATTAATTGCAAAAGAGATTGTTAATGCTAATACTTTGGATGAAATAAAACTCATCATTGATAATTATGGTGGTAACAAAAAAGTTGCTATGTCTAAAGTTAAAGAATTATCTAGTAACTCAACTGTTTTAGAAAGAATCGATAATTTATTATCAATAACTGATTCGATTACCAATCTTTTATGAGAAATCTATATTCTTATCCATACATTTTACAAGATAAAAAAGATGTATTATTTTTTGATGGAAGATTAACTGACTTGCCAAAAGAGTATCGGAAAGAAACAAATAAAAAAAGTTTAACCGAGTTCTATAATAAAATACTTGGTAAAGGTTCTACCAGTGAAATAATTTTTGGCATTGACCCACTGGGATTTACTTACCTAAATTTAGATTTTGTTTGCTACATTGGTTTAATAACTAATCTAAACGAAGTAAAATCTAAATACAATAATCTTGGCAAGAAGTACCCTGACAATAAGTTTAATTTATTGTATTTAAAAAAGCAAATTCAATTTGAATATGATTTAGTTAATTTCAAGGAGTATATTCCAATAGACATCGTAACCCAAAATCTACATGAATTAAGAGGTTTAAACTCTAAGATTTCAGGAAACATTGATGCTATAATGAATATTCAAAATGAAGCCGAGTGGGAAGATAAGTTTGATGAGCAATCTGAGAATATAAAAAAGATATATGTTGGCAGTAGACTTATTAAATTTATTTTAGATAATTTTAAATTTTACATTCCTGACTATTTTGAGAATCTAAAACTGAATTACGACAAATCTTTTATAGTACATAGGTCTGTTAGTAAAATAGTAAAGATTTATAGAAATGACTTTAAAAAAGATAAGGCAGAAATTGATTTTAGTGGTACCAGTTCAGGTAAAATAAAAGGAGAAAAAGAATACTTCGAAATATTGGTTAAAATATTAATCGAGAATGCATTAAAATATTCTGAATTCCCAAAAAGAATTGGACCCAAAGTATTGATAAAAGAAGAAGCACAAAATATAATTATTGAAGTTCACTCCTATGGCAGAGCAATCCCTGAATCAGAAAGAAGGTATTTATTTTTAAAAGGATTTAGGTCATCTGTAAATAAAGCTTCAAAAGAAGGCACTGGTATGGGACTTTACAACGCAAAACAATTATCTAAACATTTTAATGGCAACTTATACTTTACATGCAAAGATGTTTCTAACGATGACAGCATAAACTTAGCATGGAATATATTCACTTTAAAAATTGAAAAATCTAAAGACTAACTAAATGCCAAACAACTGGAAAACATATAAACTCTCAGACTTCATTGATATTAACCCATTAGTCAAACTAAAGGCAAATGAGAAATACTCATTTGTAGAAATGAAAGATTTAGATGCCAATTTAAAAACTGTAATACCTTCAGATTTTAAACCTCTAAAAGGTGGAGCAAAATTTCAAAATAATGATACCTTGTTTGCTAGAATTACCCCTTGTTTAGAGAATGGAAAAATATGTCAAGTTAGAGAACTCAAAAATAATGTTGGCTTTGGTTCAACTGAGTTTCTAGTATTTAGAGGCAAAGATGGCATCTCTAATACAGACTTTGTATATTATTTATCTCGCGAACCTTATGTAAGACAATTTGCGGAAGCAAATATGATTGGAACTTCAGGAAGACAAAGAGTAGCTAAAGAGGCTTTTCAGAATATAAAATTAGAACTACCACCACTCCAAGAACAACAAACCATAGCCTCCATCCTATCCGCCATAGACGACAAAATAGAAAACAACCTAGCCATCAACAAAACACTAGAAGAAATGGCCATGGCACTATACAAACACTGGTTTGTAGATTTTGGACCGTTTCAGGATGGGGAATTTGTAGAGAGTGAACTGGGTATGATACCTAAAGGTTGGGAAGTCAAGAGTGTTTATGATATTGCCAATTATGTCAATGGAGCTGCTTTTAAACCAAGTGAACTTATCAATGAAGGAAAATATGTGATTAAGATTTCTGAGTTAAATGGTGGCATAACAAAAAACACTGGTAAATCAACCAAAGAAGTTAAAAAAGAACAAATTATAAATGATGGGTCTGTTCTATTCTCTTGGTCTGCTACGCTTGATATTTTTCTTTGGGATAAAGGAGAAGCTTTATTAAATCAACATATTTTTAATGTGTTACCTAATGGTTGTTTATCAATTGAAACGCTTTATTTTTTATTAAAAAATATCATTGCTCATTTTAAAGCAATTGCAGCTGATAGAGCAACAACAATGGGACATATTAAGATTAGTCATCTAAAAGAAACTTTTTTAGCTATTCCAAATCAATTAGATAAACAAGAGTTTCAAAATAAAATAGAGCCAATTTTCAATCAAATATTAGAAAATTTAATAGAAAACCAAACCCTAACCCAATTGCGCGATACCTTATTACCCAAGCTCATTAGTGGTGAGGTACGATTAAAAGAGTTTAGAGAAAACTAATTGTAAAGGAAAATGACCACCGAAGCGCTAATAGAACAAGCCACTATAGACTGGCTAACCGATTTGGGATACCAGCATATCAAAGGCCCTGACTTGCCCGAGAATGCCAATGCGGTTATTTTGAAAGGCCCACTGTTGTCGTTTATTCAAAAACAATATCCTCACTTGCCTGAGGAAATACAACACTTGGCAGTGGCAGACTTTTGCAATAATCTTGGGGCTGATATTGATTATCGCAACCGCAGTTTTCATTTAAAACTCACCAAAGGGTTGGATTATGAATACAAGGATGTCCAAGGCAATGAAAAAGCAGTTCACCTCTACCCGATTGATTTTCAAAATCCGGAGAACAATACTTTTTGGGTGGTCAATCAGTTTAGCATCGTAGGCAAAAACAAACGCCGCCCTGATATTATTATTTACATCAACGGGATTCCGTTGGTGCTGTTTGAACTCAAAAACTGGTTTGACGAAAACACTACGATAGACGAAGCCTTTAACCAAATACAACATTACAGAAAAGACATTCCGTTATTGTTTGAATACAATGCCCTAACCATAGTAAGCGACGGTAACGAAGCCCAACACGGTATGTTTAATGCTTCAGCCGAATGGTATGCCGCTTGGAAAAGCATGGATGGCACAACCATCATAGAGGATGATTTTCAGATGCACACCTTAATCCAAGGTTTGTTTCCCAAAGACCGATTGCTCAACTATATTAAAAACTTTGTGTTCTTTGAAGACCACAATGGCACTTTGATTAAAAAAGGCGCCAAATACCATCAGTACTTTGGGGTAAACTTTGCGGTAGAAGCCGCCAAGAAAGCGATTAAGCCTCTTGGTGATGGTCGTATTGGCGTGATTTGGCACACCCAAGGGAGCGGTAAAAGTATCTCAATGGCTATTTATGCCGGAATACTTCGCAGCTTACCCGAATTAAAAAACCCAACGATAGTAGTCCAAGTCGATAGAAGTGATTTGGACTTTCAGTTGTATGAAAATTTTGTCTTAGCCAAAGACTTGGTGGGCGATGTACAACATGCCGACTCCACCGATGATTTGCGACGATTGTTATCTACCGGAAGCGGTGGTGTGATATTCACTACTATAGAAAAGTTCCGTTTGAAAATGGGGAACGATGCCCAACTAGGCGAAACCGAACACCCTATCCTATCCGAAAGAGAAAACATCATCGTTATGGCAGACGAAGCCCATAGAACGCAGTACGGTTTGTTAGACGGCTTTGCTTCTAACTTGCGTAAAGCGTTGCCTAATGCTTCGTTTATTGGGTTTACCGGAACACCTGTAGATAGCAAAGATGCCGATACACAGGAAGTATTTGGGGAAACGATACACATTTATGACATCAAGCAAGCTGTGGATGATAAAGCTACGGTGCCTATATACTATGAACCGCGCTTGGCGAAACTCCATTTGTGGAATGAAAACTTAGACGCCGAAGTAGATGCCATCACCGCTGATGTGGAAGACGACAGCAGTTTGAAATGGGCAGCGATAGAAGATGCGGCAGGTTCGGCAGAAAGGGTTGCCAAAGTAGCGGAAGACATCATGAAGCACTTTAAAAACCGAACAGAAACTTTACCGGGCAAAGCGATGGTAGTGTGTATGAGTCGCCGTAACAGTGTAAAAATGTATGATGCCTTGAAAGCTATTGAAGGCTGTCCTGAAATAGCGGTGGTGATGACGGGTAATATCTCGAGCGACCCTATTGAATGGAACGAGCACTTGCGCACCCAAGACGCTACCGAAGCCTTAAAGAAACGTTTCCGTAATCCGAAAGACCCATTGCAAATCGTTATTGTTCGCGATATGTGGTTAACCGGTTTTGATGCTCCTTGTGTGCATACGATGTATGTAGATAAAATTATGAAAGGCCATAACCTGATGCAAGCCATAACCAGAACCAACCGTGTGTTTAAGGACAAACCGTCGGGCGTTATTGTGGATTACATCGGTATTGGCGACCAATTGAAAACAGCCACCAATAAATACACGGGCGGTGGCGGTCAAGGAAAACCTACCATTGATATGGAACAAGCCTTGAATATGTTCTTTAATCAGGTAGAAGTTTGCCAATCATTATTACCGGAAGGCATTGAATACCATAATTGGAAAGGTTTGCGAGATGGAGATAAAGTATTGTTGGTTAGAAAAGCACTGAACAGTATCATCAAAAACGACGAAGAATCCAATCTGTTTATGTTGGAAGAAAAGAAATTGACCGGATTGTTGTCAATAGTAAAATCGCAACCACAGATTCAAGAGTATTCGGTGGATGTATTGTTTGCCCAACACTTGTCAAAAGCCATACGCAATGCTAAATCAGTAAAAAGTAGTCGAGGCAATCAGAAAGACCAAATCAAGGAATTAATTAGTCGCAGTATAGAATCAGAAGACATCGTAGATGTATTTGCGATGGCAGGATTAGAGCGTGCGGATATTTCTATTTTGAATGAAGAATTCCTTTTGGGAGCCAAAGAAGAAAAAGACAGTATTGATATTAAGATAGCTTTGATGCGTTCCATTTTGTTGGATGAAGTTAAGCTACGTTTGCACAAAAACATTAGAAAATATACTTCGCTAAAAGAAGAACTGGAAAAAGTGATAGAGCGATATCATTTGAATGCCATTGACTCCTATACCACCATAGCCGAACTGATAGAACGCGCTAAGCAACTACAGGACGAAGACCACCGAATAAAAGAGTTGGGATTAAGCGATGAGGAGTTGGCATTCTACGATATCTTGGCTTCCAAAAAAGAAATCATTAACGAAAGCGGCCCCATTCAAGATATTGTTCATGGCGTTGTAAAAGCGGTAAAAAGCAATTTACAAATTGACTGGATGAATAAAGAAGATGCTAAAGCAGCCATAAGATTAGCGGTAAAAAAAGAACTGCGAGGTAAAGTCAGTATCAATGAACTAAACGGCATATTGCAAGAGATTATGGAACAGGCTGAAGGACAGTTTAGTGAGTGGAGGGCGTAGATATGAACAATCAATTTATATACAAAGGATTAGAGAAGTACAAACAGGTTTTAGAGGAACAATGTAAAAAGCGGTTTGAAGTTAAAACCATATATATTGACAAACATTTTTTTTCAAACACACCGGAAAAAGAAAATGATTTAGATAAAAAATCCCAATTGGTTAAATTGGAGATAGATTCTATCAAAAAAAATCCAATTTTATATTGGTTTTCGTTTGATGAGAATTTTAAAGGTCAAGAGGTAACTCGAAATATGTTCTTGGAGTATTCCAATGCAATAAAATCAAAAGAATATATTGCAGATAAAGAAAAATACAAAACGAATCCTCTTTCATATAAAAGAGCTGTCTCTGCAATTAAGGATAAGTTCTTAAATACAGAAACTAAAACTTTGTATGTAGGTAAAGTAAAAAAAGATTTCTGGTTCAGAATAGTTACTCATTGTGGTTGGGCGCCAAGTCCAAAAACAGCAGGTTTGCAGTTAAAGTATTGGTATGATTTAGAGGAGTTGCCACCTTTGAAATTAAATTACATTGTGTTCGATCCCATAATGGATGATTTTGTTTCAATATTAGAAATAGAATTAAATAAACAGTTAAATCCTCTTATAGGAAAAAAATAATGTTATAATCTAAAGTTAACGATAATTAAAAATCAAGCTCAAATAATTTAACATATGACTTTTGCCAAGCATCCCTCAGTTAAACTTAGAGAATTGTACAAAGAAAAAAACCATCAAGGAGCCAATCCTAAAAAAGCAAATATTCTTTTTGTAGGCAAAGATCCAAACTGGGCAACGGATATCGAGGATGCTACTTTTTTTAATTTGGTTGAGGAATATTTAAATGACGGTATAGCCTTTTGGAAAAAGTACAACTTTCATCACCCATTTTTACACTCAGATTATAACAAAGACGGAAAAAAGTACCATCAAGCATTTTCAAGACTTCAATTGGATAGTAGTTTCGCATCAGAAATATCATTCGTAGAATTAATAGGTTTTCCCACCACTGGGATGTCATCATCAAACGTTACTGAGTTTAACCAAATATTGTTATCTCCCGAAAACAGAAATCATCTCATTGCATTAGAGGAATTACTCTTAGATACTTCTAAAACCATCTTTTTGTATTGGGGACTTATTAATCAGTTTAAATTTTTACATGATAAAACAGGTTTATTCAAATCATTAGCAAATATAGATAAGTCAATCATGGTAAGAACCGACCTGAATCAATTAGGAAATTACTATTTTCATAAACATTTCTCAATGGGTATAAGCCCTCAAACGCTTCAAAAAATAGCAACTGTTATTCATAATTCAATAAAATGCCCTTAGTACTTTTACTATTGTTTGTTTCATTAATCGTCTTGTTTAAACTCTACAAAGCCCGAATAAAAGGAGCTATTGGAGAGCAAAACATTTCTTTACGTTTACGTTCTTTAGATAAATCGAAATATAAAGTCATTAATAATGTTGTGCTGCAATCGGGAGAATTCACTTCACAGATTGACCATATCGTAATTTCAGATTTTGGCGTTTTTGTCATAGAAACCAAAAATTATAAAGGTTGGATTCTTGGTCATGAACACTCAGAGTATTGGACTCAAGTTATATACAAACGCAAAGAAAAACTGTACAATCCCATTCGACAAAACTTAGGTCACATTAAATCTTTGAAAAAGTGTTTGACAGAATATCCAAATGTAGATTACAAATCGATTATTGTTTTTTCTTCAAGAGCAGCTATTAAAGTCAATACGGTAACCGATGTTGTAAATTCATACCGTCTCGTTAGAACAATCAAACGATACTCAGGAATAAACCTCACTGAAACCGAAAAAGAAAATATCTATAGAAAAATCAATGCCTTAAATAGAATTGCTACGTATGACAAACGCCAACATATTAAAGCCATCAAAAAAAGAATTGAAAAAAGAGAAAATTCCATTCGAGAAAATAATTGTCCTCAATGCGGTGGCGGCTTAATACTTCGCACAGGAAAATTTGGTGATTTTTTAGGTTGTAGCAATTACCCTAAATGCACTAATACGATAAAATTGCAATGATTTTTAATCAATAATTTAAAACAAAATAACAACCCAAACCCACCATGCCCATCAAAAAACTTCCCCTCCAATTAGAAAACACCTCTTATAGTCTTTACGGCAACTTTGGGGCAAGAATTGCTGCCGCCCTTTTGGATGGGCTGATTTTTATTCCTTTAGCCCTAGTGGCCCTATTTTTTGATAGTTTGCATCTGTACTATTACTACAATGCGTTTGTGGCCACAGAAGTAGTGATCATGGCGTATTGTATTTACTTGCCGGTGCGTTTTGGCGCTACTCCGGGTAAGCGTATTATGGGATTGACCATTTTAAAAAAGGACGGTTCGGCTATTACGTATCGAGAGTCGTTTTTAAAATACTTGCCCTTGCTTATCTTAGCCTTATTAGACTTTTACGTGCAGAGTTCGTCTATTGCCTTGGCAGATCCAACGGTTTTTGATAGTATGGGTTTGGTGGAGCAATTGGAGTATTTGGAATCATTTAATCCTATTCCGGAATGGGCACTGGAGGTAGTGATTTTAGGATATTATTTTACCTCTATGCTTTTGGTTTTACTAAATCCCAGAAAGAGAAGTTTAAGTGACCTATTGGCGGGAACGGTGGTGGTTTATACGAGATGTATGGAGAAGATAAGGGAGAGTTAGGAGTTAGGAGTTAGGAGTTGGGAGTTAGGAGTTGCGGGTTAGGACTTCCCCTATTTTTGCTAACGTCATTTCGGATACAACCCAACTCATTTGGGCAACCGTTTAAATTATTTAGAGTAAATCCCTTATAATCAATAATAAAGACTATCTTCGCCTTTTAATACTTATTTTTATGAACGAAGGAACAATTAAATTTTACAATGAAGCCAAAGGCTTCGGATTTATTACGCCAAGCAATGGCGGAGCAGACGTATTTGTACATGCAACCGGTCTTAATGGCCAAGTGCGTGAAAACGACAAAGTGTCTTATGATGTAACGGATGGTCAGAAAGGACCAACCGCAACCAATGTAAACGTTATCTAAGATAAATATTTACCTGTGTTTGTTAAAAAGCCAATCCTTCTGATTGGCTTTTTTTTTGTTTTAAGGAGGACTGTGAAATAGTCCCGATAGCGCGGAATTACTTCTTCAGTTCGAGTATTGTGCAGCAACGTATCGAGAACTATTGTTTGAGCGAGGCTTCTCGATAGTATTTTTAAAGTTAAAAGCTAGCGCTTTTTAACTTTAAAAATCACTCGAAGTGACGGTTTAACTATTTTATCATGTTATGCACTTAACTTCAATTCGAGTGGTTTAAACTAAAGTCCCTACCTCAGCACTGCACCGTCAGTTCTTAAAATTGTATCGTGAACCTTTGTGTAAAGAAGGCCTAAAGATTTACAAATAATTTGTAAATTAGACTCCTAATTAATTTAACCACTGTCATTTATGAAAAAAACACTACTAGTAACGGCTGTTTTTGCCGCCTTTGGGTTGGTTGCTACCAAAACAACAGCCCAAAATTTACAAAGCATTTCCATTCAAAGCGGTTTTAATGCCGATGTGGTTGCTAACGGAATAGGACCTTCTGCCACTTCAACCACCAATGATGTTGATGGGGTAAGCTATGCCTTTATTTCCAGAGACTTTCAGTTGACTGCAGGCAGTGCAGCCCTAACGTACGGACTACCAATAAACGGATTGATTACCAGTGCAGTGCCTTCACCGGCCGGATTGAGTTATCAATTGGCTTCCTACAGCGGCAATAACGCCTTGCGACTGCAAAACACTAATGACTCGGGAACGTTGGTATTTTCCAATCCAATAGCGGCGGTTAATTTATACATGTTGGCTATGGGAGGCAGCGGTGCTTGTACTGTAAACGCTACCGTAAACTTTGCGGATGCCACCTCTGAAACCTTCACCGGTCTTGCTATTGCCGACTGGTATGGCGGGGCTAATTTTGCCATTCAAGGGATCGGAAGAATCAATATAACCAATGATGTTTTAGAAAATGGAGGCGGCACCAATCCGAGACTCTACCAAATTCCGTTGGCTATCAATGTGGCCAACCAGTCGAAACTCATACAAAGCGTAACGGTAACTAAAACAGGCGGTGGAATTCCGAACGTCTTTGCCTTTTCGGCAGATGCTTTTACCAGTTGTCCCGGACCGACCAACATTACTTTTACGTCCTCTAATGATGGCGGTACTTTTAACTGGACAGCACCGGCCAGTGCGCCTTCCTTGGGATACCAGTATTACATTAGTAACACGGCTACTCCACCAACGGCCTCCACAACGCCAACCGGAAGTGTGGCGGCAGGAGTTACCAGTGTAACGCTTAGCGGATTGAATATGGGTTCAACATATTATTTTTGGTTGCGTTCCAATTGTGATAGCGTGCTTGGCTTTTGGCAACTCAAAGTGTTTACTACCGGGCAAATGGAAGCCACTTATACCTTGGGAGACATCAATACCGAATACAATCTCACGCCTACAGTAACCAGCTTAACCAACTGTCCGGGTAGCTTAACCTTGGCTATTCCGGCCGGCTTTCAAATTGCTTCCACCGATGTTTCTTATACCATGACCACCGCCAGCAATGGTTGGATGAGCGAGCAAAGATCATTGTTGGTTTGTACCAATACCAATACTACTGAGGCGGCTATCTCTTCAGGGGTTGGTGCCACTACCGGAACCTATGCTTACAACAGAACCGGATTGACTATTGCCAATGGCCTTTCAGGGAATGTTACTTTCAACCTTAGAGCGTGGAGAACCTATGGTGGCGTAGATTGTAATGCTGATTTTAACAGAGTAGACAACAACACCTGGAAAATAACGGTTACCCTTACTCCTACGCTCTCTACCAATGAGGTAGCGGTGCAAAGAATTAAGGTATTTCCAATTCCGTTTACCGATAGCATTCAACTGGATAATGCGCAAGACGTCAGTTCTATTTTAGTTTCTGATATGACCGGTAAGTTGGTGCGAACCATCCAACAGCCTGAGCCACAGATTAATTTAAGCGAATTAAATTCGGGGCTCTATATACTCACACTAACCTTGCAAGATGGCAGTATACAACATACGAAAGCGTTAAAGCAATAAAAGTTTACAAAGAAGAGTCGGTAACGGCTCTTTTTTTATTTATACTATCGTTAAGGATGGGTGGATTACGGACATAGAAATCACTACTGCCCTATTTCTAATTCTGGAATAAATCACTATTTTAGTGCCGTAAACTATAAACCACCAACATGAAACTACTTGGAATAGGCTCTAGAATTAATCACGCCGACTATGGTAAAGGCGTAGTAACCAATGTATCTTCAAAAGAATACTGGGTAACTTTTATAGAAAACGGATTAGAAACCATTGCTATCGATAGTGAATTTGAAGTCATAGAACACGCCGAAAACGAAGTAGACACTATTAGTTTTTACGATGTAGAACAAAGCTTATTGTCGATACTGAAAAAATGGAACGGTTTAGGCGAACCGGTAGCCATAGGCGATAAATGGAAAGGCGGCAACATGAAACTCACGCCGGGACAAGCAGGCTTAGCGGCTAAAGATGTGCCGATTGATGTATTTTTCCACAAAATTGTAATGCTTCGCGACCGTCTTAGGGTAATGGAACAGAAAATCAATGCCAGCAAATTAGAAGAAATAGAAAAAGTAGAATTGCAACAATACATCACCAGAATTTACGGTAGTTTAACCACGTTTAACGTGTTGTTTAAATCGCAAAGTGATTATTTCGTAGGCGAAAAAACTAAATAAACTTTATCCTAATTTTACCAGATGTCGTTGTTGAAATGCGTACTTTTATGCCACTAAAGAAATACATCATGAAAAAAATAGTTTTAGGAATAGTAGTGGCCGGATTGGTCATTTTTGGTTGTAAAAGTTCGGCTTCCAAAGAGAAAAGCAAAACCGTCAACATTACTTTTGAGTCTAAAAGCGGTAGTAATGTAAAAGGCACGGCTACTTTTGTGGAGAAAGACGGCGAAGTTACTTTTACGGCTAATTTTTCGGGATTAAAACAAGGCGAGCATGCCATTCACATTCATGAAAAATCGGATTGCTCATCGGCAGATGCCACTTCTGCGGGAGGCCATTGGAACCCAACCTTTAAAAAGCACGGTCGCTGGACCGACTACGAACACCACAAAGGGGATATGGATAACTTTTATGCCAGTGCCGAGGGTAATGGTACCGTATTGTTTAAAACCAAAGAATGGTGTGTGGGTTGTGGCGATGAAACCAAAGATGTCTTAGGCAAAGCGGTAATCGTTCACGAAAAAGCCGATGACTATGTAACCCAACCTACCGGAAATGCCGGTGCAAGATTAGCCTGTTCTGCGATTATAAAATAACCGTCTTTGGAAGAGCAAGATCATTTATACTTTAAAAACAGTAACGAATGGCGCAAATGGTTGCACGAGAACCACCATTCGGCAACCAAAATATACCTTATCTTTTATAAAGTGGGCAGCGCTATGGAAAGCATGCGTTGGGAAGAAGCCGTGCAAGTGGCCATTTGTTATGGTTGGATAGATTCTACCGTAAAACGATTGGACGATGAACGCCGCCGCCAAATGTTTACGCCGCGCAAAGACAAAAGCGTTTGGAGCAAACTCAATAAAACGTATATCGAAAAACTCATAGCTGAGGACTTAATGCACGAAAGTGGTTTGCGCAAAATAGAAATCGCCAAGCAAAACGGTTCATGGGAATCATTAGACCATGTGGAGAACCACATCATGCCCGACGATTTAAAGTTGGCTTTTGAACAAAACACCACTGCGTTAGAAAACTACAATAAGTTTAGTCCGTCCTATCGAAAAAGCTATCTTTATTGGTTAAACCAAGCCAAACGGGAAGCCACCCGAAGTGCTCGAATTGCTGAAATAATTTCGCTTTGCGAACAAAATATCAAATCGCGCGGCACCTTTTAAATTTGGTACCAAAATCATTACTTATCACAAACAAAAATGGTTTAGTTTTGTGCCTATAAAAAGCATCCCCAATGATTAACCCTTCAGTTCACGGTTGGATAGACAAGTTTTTTGCTGAGCAAAATCAGTTGGAGCATTCGTTTCCGTCAAACGAAACGGATTTCTACACCCGAACCCGAACGACAGGATTTATTTTTGGGCATGTGGTTGGTTTTGACGCTTCGATAGCCATAGCAACCAAAGACCGATTGCCGCAGGAGTTGTCAAAAATTGGGATGCTCAATACGCTTTACCAAATGTACCGCTTGATTACCCAAAAAAATGAGGCGGAAGATTTTATTACAGAAGCTGTTTCTTTTTACTACTCGATGATTCCCAAAGGATTTAATCCATTAAAAAAGATGTTGGAATCGAGTTCGAATTCGAGTAAGTTGGAGAAAATCATCCACGACCGTGTGCAGACCAATGAGGACCTGTTTAGCAAAAACTTCTCCCATGTGATTACCAATGCCTTATTGTTTATTGACGTATTGGCTTTCAAACAACACCTGGAAAAAGGCAACGTACCCGAGAAGTATTCGAACAAAATTGAAGACATTGTTATCAGTATTATTTCGCTTTCGCTAAAAACCAAAACGGGTATTTCACAACACGATGATTTGTTGGCTAAACTGTTTGAGTCGTCGGTTCGTTACAATAAATTTGCCACTACCACTTCAACCTCTATTGAGCATTTAGACTTAAGTTATCTTTCTAATAACTTAGAGAAATACTATGCCATTGACTTGGCCGGTATTAGTTTATGGAGTGATGAAAAAGTAGAAAATGAAGAACGGTATTTTTTGTTCAAGCTAGGCGAAACTATCGCTATTCCTGATGCTTTTATCTTAGAAAGCATCGCCTTTATCAATGCCTTTATTGTACGGTACAAAAAGGAAATTCCGTATTTCAATTTCTCCAATCCGGTGAAACATTTTTATGATCAGACTACCGAAAGTGTGGTGGTTTTAATTAACCGAAACAAATCGAGGTTGCTGAAAGAGATTTCACAGAGTAAAGAACTGATGCAATTACTGGCCAAATCAACCCACAAAGATTTAGACAAGGAAGAGAAAAAGAAAATCAAAAAACAAATCCTTGACATTTGCAAAACCATTCCGTCCTTAACCATTTTTTTGTTGCCCGGCGGTGGTTTACTCTTGCCTATACTGATTAAGTTTATTCCCAAAATGATGCCTTCGGCCTTTAACGAAAACATAGAGGATTAAAAAGGGTCAGTCTACAAAAAGGATTCGGTTTAAAGCGGGTCTTTCTTTCCGGTTGGGTAAATTCAGTTTACGGTATTCGGAGCTTTCACCATTTTCCATTAGCGATTATTAGTTACAAAAAAGTTTTGTACCACAAGCTATTTACTGTTAGATGGTTTGTACCATTTTAGGGATGGCATGAAACTGTTACAAAACCATACCACTTCTCTCATAGCCATTATTGGTTGGGTTTCTATTAAATATGCCGGTAAATGATGCGGGTTTGTTCATTAAAATATTTTATATATCTTATTAATAATATAAATAAAAATATATGAAATGGAATATTGAACTTTGCCCCGAACAAATCATAAAATAAAACTATATGACTAGAATTACTGTGGCAAAAGGAGATGGCATTGGTCCGGAAATTATGGACGCTACTCTGGAAATCATCATGGCGGCCGGCGCTCAACTGGAGATTGATGAAATTGAAGTAGGAGAAAAAGTATACTTATCCGACAATACTTCCGGGATTGCCTCTAGTTCATGGGAAACCATTCGCAACAATAAAGTTTTTTTAAAAGCGCCTATAACTACTCCACAAGGCGGAGGCTATAAAAGTTTAAATGTTACCACCAGAAAATTTTTAGGATTGTATTCCAATGTAAGACCCTGTGTGAGCTTACACCCGTTTGTGGAAACCAAACATCCCAAAATGGACATTGTGATTATCCGTGAAAACGAAGAAGATTTATATGCCGGTATTGAGCACCAGCAAACGGATGAAGTAGTTCAATGTCTAAAATTGATAAGCCGTCCGGGTTGTGAAAAAATAGTTAGGTATGCTTTTGAATATGCCAAAACCTATGGTCGTAAAAAAGTAACCTGCTTTACCAAAGACAATATCATGAAGCAGACAGACGGATTGTTTCATCAAGTTTTTGATGAAATTGCGGCAGAATATCCGGACATTGAAAACGAACATTGGATCATTGACATTGGAGCCGCAAAAATGGCCGATACGCCCGAAGTATTTGATGTAATTGTAACCTTGAATCTTTATGGCGATGTCTTATCAGACGTAGCAGCACAAATTGCCGGTTCCGTAGGATTGGCCGGTTCCGCCAACATAGGCGAAGAGTGCGCCATGTTTGAAGCCATACACGGTTCGGCCCCAAGAAGAGCCGGCCAAAACGTTGCGAATCCATCAGGTTTATTAGAAGGCGCCGTGATGATGTTAACTCATATAGGCCAAACGGAGGTAGCCGAAAAAGTGCAGAACGCTTGGCTAAAAACCATTGAAGATGGGATACATACTTACGACATCTACAAAGAAGGCACTAGTAAACAAAAAGTGGGCACTAAGGAATTTGCCCAAGCGGTAATAGCTAACCTTGGTAAAAAACCTACCCTATTAAAAGAAGTCTCTTATAAAAAAGACACCGGTTTAAATCTTCCGAAATACGTTAAAAAACCGGCTAAGGCTAAGGAATTAGTTGGAGTTGATTTGTTTGTCCACTGGAATGGAACAGACCCCAATGCACTTGCAGGCGAAATGAAAAAACTTACTACCGACAATTATCAATTGAGCATGATTACTAATCGTGGGATTAAAGTATGGCCCGACGGCTTCAATGAAACTTATTGCACCGATCACTGGCGTTGCAGATACAAACCGGTAAACGGAGCACCCTTTTTAAAAAGCAGCATCCTTAGTTTACTGTCAAAAGCCGAAGAGAGCTCAATTGACGTAATAAAAACGGAAAACCTCTATGAATTTGATGGAAAAGCGGGGTATTCCTTGGGACAAGGACAATAAAATTGAACTAATTAAAAAAAATTAAAATAGCACTAATGGAAAACAATACAGCCTACAAATTAATTGACGGTAAATTCTCTTCGGAAGATGCAGACAGCATTTTAACAGCCCTATTTAATTATAAAATTGACTATCACCAAAGAGAAGATTTCAGTAAACACATTCGCTTTAACCAGGATATTGAACATTCTAAAAAAAGAGTTCTTGAGCTTACTGAAACCAAAGAAACCATCAAACAATTGATTGCCGATTCAAAGTCGAACAATTTAAATTTGGTTATCAAAGGTGAAATTACCATCCAATTTGAAAAACAATAATGTTTGAAGGTAGAAAACTTCTCATTGCCACAAAGCATTCAAAAGAGCGTGTAATAGCGCCTATTTTGGAGGAAAAGTTAGGCGTTACTTGTGTAGTTCCGACTGATTTTGACACCGATTTATTAGGCACTTTTACCGGTGAAATTGAACGAAAATCGGATGCTTTAACAACGGCTAGAGAAAAATGTTTACAGGCACTTGAGCAAACCGGGTACGATTTAGGCATTGCCAGCGAAGGATCTTTCGGACCACACCCAACGGTGTTTTTTGCCCATGCAGATGAAGAAATTTTACTATTTATAGACTTAAAAAATAATTTAGAAATATCCGTACGAGAAATTAGTCTCGATACAAACTTTAATGCAACAACCTTAACATGTTATCATGACTTGGTTAAATTAGTAAATACTGTCGGCTTCCCCGAACATGCGGTAATCTTAAAAAGTACAGAAAAAGGCATTACAACTTCAGTGAAAGGAATCCAAACATGGGAATTATTGGAATCGAGTTATCACAAACTTGCCGCCAATAATTCCCCAGTTGTTGCTGAAACAGACATGCGAGCGATGTTTAACCCGAGACGAATGAAAGTTATTGAAAAAGCCACTCTCAAGCTGTCCGAAAAAATAACCTCGCTTTGTCCGAATTGTCAAACTCCGGGCTTTGGTATAGTAGAAGCAAAAAGTGGTTTGCCTTGTCAATGGTGTAATCAACCCACCAAATCAACCTTAAGTTATTTATACCAATGTAAGCGCTGTGACTATACCTCGGAGACGCTCTACCCTAATCATAAAGAAACTGAAGATCCGATGTACTGTGATTTTTGCAACCCCTAAGTATGAATCGAGAAATTTTAAAAGCCATTGCACTATTGAAAGCCTCCGAAAATATTGCAATTCCAACCGAAACCGTTTACGGATTGGCAGCGAATGCTTATGATGAAATAGCCATAAAAAAGATATTTGAAACTAAAGGAAGACCGCTTTTTAACCCTTTAATAGTGCACATCCATTCAATCGACTATTTGGATAAAGTCGCTAATTCTATACCTCCAAAAGCCCAAGTTTTAGCGGAGCATTTTTGGCCGGGTTCTCTGACTTTGGTGTTGCCTAAGAACCATAACATTCCTGACTTGGTAACTGCCGGAAAAGCTACGGTAGCTGTGAGAGTTCCCAATCATCCTTTGACTCTAGAATTGTTGCACAATTTAGATTTTCCATTAGTAGCGCCTAGTGCTAATCCGTTTGGGTCTATTAGTCCTACTACGGCCCAACATGTCTCGGACTACTTTCAGGAAAGAATTCCTTTGATTTTGGATGGTGGTGCTTGTCAGAACGGTATAGAATCAACCATCATCGGTTTTGAAGGTGATGACCCCATACTGTATCGCTTAGGGGCGCTTTCATTGGATGAAATTGAATCGGTTATTGGAAAAGTGAAAATTAAAACTACTAATGAAATAAGCCCGGAAGCACCCGGAATGCTGTTAAAACATTACGCGCCTTCCACCGAAACTATTATAGTGGATGCTATTGAAAATTTTATTCAAAACAACCAAACGAAAAATATAGGAACTCTGACATTTTACAAAGCAGTTTCGAGTGAAAACGTGGTCCATCAAGAAATTGTATCCCCCAAAAAAAATTACAAAGAAGCAGCTGCAGAATTGTATAAAGCCCTGCACAGGCTGGATAAAATGAACTTGTCTCTAATTGTTGTAGAGCGTTTTCCCAATGAAAGCCTTGGACAATCCATAAATGATCGACTTGAAAGAGCCACTAAAAAATAAACCATGAACTTAAATTTACTTCTTGATAATCTTACCAATCCCGCACTACTTTTTTTCATATTGGGTATTCTCGCTGCCCGATTGAAAAGTGATTTGGAAATTCCTTCTAATACTTCAAAATTTATTTCGCTTTACTTGCTTTTTTCCATTGGCTTTAAAGGCGGACAAGAATTAGCGCACAGTCATTTTGATATGGAAATCATTTGGTCAGCGCTTTTTGGAGTACTGATTGCGGTGGTCATTCCTGTTTATAGTTTCTTTTTACTGAAGCGAAAATTCAGTATAGAAAACTCAGGTGCTATTGCAGCAGCTTATGGCTCAGTAAGTGCTGTAACGTTTGTCACAGCGGTTTCTTTTCTGGAAATTCAAAACTACAATTACAGCGGGCATATGGTAGCCATAATGGCCTTAATGGAAGCGCCTGCTATTATTGTTGGGGTTATATTAATGCGATTGTATGATAAAAAGGCTGAAATAAAAACAAAGCTTAGTGCTGTAATTCGGCACTCATTAACCAATGGTAGCGTACTGCTGATATTGGGTAGTTTAGTAATAGGTTATTTGGCTAGTGACCAACAAGCGATGGGGATTAAACCCTTCACCACGGATATTTTCAAAGGATTCCTGGCTATTTTCCTGTTAGATATGGGTATCATTAGCGGCAAAAAATTAGATGTGTTTTTCAAAAGTGGTTGGTCACCAATGGTTTTTGCCATTGCCATTCCATTACTCAATGGAGTATTAGTGTCGTATTGCAGTCAATTGGTGACCCAAGATATAGGCAACCGATTTATATTGGCCATCTTAGCTGCAAGTGCTTCTTATATTGCGGTACCTGCAGCTATGAAAATAGTGGCGCCAAAAGCTAACCCCGGTTTGTTTTTACCTATGGCTTTGGCGGTGACTTTCCCTTTTAATATCACCTTTGGGATGCCCATTTATTTGACAATAATTCTAAATTCTTAATGTGTAGTAAACATCGTCTAGTTGGTAAACTTTAGGCGGTATACTTCATCCAACTCTTCGTTAGAGCTCATGTTTACCCCCAAATCTGTAACGTAACCGGAATTCAAACCGTAAGTCCAACCATGTAAAGTCAAATCTTGTCCGTTTCGCCATGCGCCTTGAACAATGGAGGTTTTGGCTAAATCAAAAACTTGTTCTTGAGCATTGATTTCCACAAATTTATTAAAACGTTCATCTTCATCTTTAAATGAATTTAAATAATCCTCATGCAAACGGTAAACATCTTTAATGTGACGTATCCAGTTGTCTATTAACCCTATCGATTGGTTACCCATAGCCGCTTTGACACCACCACAACCGTAATGTCCGCAAACAATTACATGTTTAACTTTCAAAACATTTACGGCATAATCTAATACACTTAACATATTCATATCACTATGGATCACCATATTAGCAATATTTCTGTGCACAAATACTTCTCCCGGTTTAGCTCCGATAATTTCGTTTGCCGGTACTCTACTGTCTGAACATCCAATCCACAACAATGGCGGTTGCTGACCTTTGGCTAAATCTTTAAAGTATTCTACGTCGATAGCCAATTGGGACTCTACCCATTTTTTGTTGTTGTCTAATATTTTTTTATAAAAATCATTACTCATAATAGTATTGTATTTGGTTAGTTTATAGCTGTTTATTTGGAAATACCGGTTCCATTTTACGTTTCATAACATTGTATCTATGCTCAATAGTCACCGTATTCTTGTTGCCTTGAGAATCTTCTAAATTGTAGGCTTTTTTAAAGCCAACTAATTTAATATTTATATTTAATTCTTTGGCTTTTATTTTTTTGAATTCTTTGATTAAATCTAAAATATCATGAGCAATATATACCGTATCGGTAGCATTTATAATAACTATTGAATTTTCGGGCAACTCACTTAAAGTAGATTTGATGGCTGATTTATTCAAAAAAGATACTTCTTGTGCCAAATCAATATGAATAATATCTCCTTCTCTGTATTCTTCCTTCCTGAATTTATATGCGCGTTTGGAATTTCCAATTAATACAAATAGGATATTGATTACCATCCCTAAAGCCACTCCACGCAATAAATCGGTAAAAACAACAGCCACAAAAGTTAAAATAAAAGGAATGAATTGGTAGATTTTATCTTTCTCCCAAAAATGCTTGATGATTTTAGGATTGGCCAATTTGTACCCTACTAAAAGTAATACGGCAGCTAAAGTTGCCAAAGGAATCTTATTCAACAAAATAGGAATCGTTAAAACACTCACCAACAATAACACGCCATGAATGATGGCAGACATTTTTGATTTGGCTCCGGCGGCGGCATTGGCAGAAGTACGAACTACTACTGAAGTCATGGGCAATCCGCCCAATAGTGAACTGATGATGTTACCAATCCCCTGCGCTTTTAATTCGACATTAGTGTTGGTATATCGCTTTAATTTATCCATTCTGTCAGCTGCTTCGATACACAATAAAGTTTCGATAGAAGCCACAACAGCAATAGTCACTGCTACAACCCATACTTTACTGTTGGATATGGCTGTAAAATCAGGGAATATCACTATTTCTTTGAATTCCGCTAAAGAAGTTGGCACTGGTAACGAAACCAAATGTTCCTCGGTGATGGCTAAACTGCTTCCTGATTTTAAGAAAAACTCATTTAATAAAATCCCAACAATTACAGCCACTAAAGCTCCCGGAACTAATTTCAGCTTCTTTAAAAAGCTTATTTTATTCCACGAAATTAATATCGCCAATGACACCAACGTAATGACCAAAGAACCCATTTGTATGTGGTCTAATATGCCAAATATTTCGGCAAATGTATTTTGACCATCAGGTTGTATAAAAGATTCGTCGCCTTCATAATCATTATCGTAACCAAAGGCGTGCGGAATCTGTTTTAGAATAATGATTACCCCGATACCGGCCAACATTCCCTCAATAACATTGGTTGGGAAATAATTAGAAATGCTGCCTGCTTTGATAAAACCGAGTGCCAATTGGATAAATCCGGCTATCATCACCGCCAATAGAAAAATATTAAAGGCTCCTAAATCGGTAATGGCGGTTAAAACTATGGCGGTCAAACCGGCTGCCGGACCGGAAACACTTAATTGAGATTGGCTTAAATAGCCGACTACAATTCCGCCTACGACACCTGAAATAATACCTGAAAATAATGGTGCGCCGGAAGCCAGTGCAATACCTAAACACAATGGCAACGCCACCAAGAAAACCACTAAACCTGAAGCGAAATCAGATTTTAGGTTGGCAAAAAGATTGATTTTTTTCATACCTGTAAATTAATTAATACACAAAAGTATCGCGTGTGCGAAACCCTAACGGAAGCATTAAATTAACTCGGGCGGTGGAGAGAATATTTCTTCGGCTACATTGTCATGCCATGACAAGTTCTCGGAAATGATTTTAGAATTTGTATTTAACTTTAAGGTTGTAAAAGGATAGTCAAACTGTTGCTTGAATCCTTTTACTTCTTTTAAGTCTTTGTGAATCTCTTCTTCGGCAAAACTATAAAATAAGGAGACATCTGTACTTTTCTTAATCAAAGTTACCACAGTAGGTGTTGACAGAAAAGAAACAAATACAATTAATAGTAATCTTGCTATATATTTCACGGTGCTAATGTAGTAATACGAATACTTGGAAAGTTCTTTTTAATTAAAATTTAACATGAAAATAAACATCATTTTTTTGATAACCGGTTGCGATTTTTTATCAAACTTGAATCAAATTTACATAAAAAAAAGAGAAATATTATGGTCTTAGTACTATAAGTTAAATTGATAGTTTTTATCTTTACATCAAATTTCACTATACGATGACTATCACCCAACTTAAATATGTTTTGGCTGTAGCCGAACACAGAAACTTCACCTTGGCCGCTGAAAAATGTTTTGTAACGCAACCCACGCTAAGCATGCAAATTCAGAAGATTGAAGAGGAATTAGCCGTTCAAATTTTTGACCGAACCAAAAAACCAATTCAGCTCACTGAAATTGGACAGAAAATTGTCAACCAATCTAAAAACATAGTCAATGAAGCCGATAGAATTCAGGACATAGTAGACCAACAAAAAGGATTTATAGGAGGTGAATTTCGTTTGGCCATCATACCGACCGTCATGCCCACCTTACTGCCCATGTTTTTGAACAATTTTATCAAAAAATACCCAAAGGTAAAGCTCATCATAGAAGAATTAAACACCGCAGAAATTATCACCAAGTTGAAAAACGGTCATTTAGATGCTGCCATTGCTGTTACACCTTTGGAGGACGAAAAGATCAAAGAGATTGTCTTGTACTACGAACCCTTCGTTGCCTATATTCCGGAGAACCACCAGTCGTTTCACAAAAAAGAAATTGAAATCAGTGATTTGAATGTAAATGAAATTTTGTTATTGCAAGATGGTCATTGCTTTAGAGATGGGATATTAAACCTGTGTAAAAATTTAAACAGTGACGAAAAAAGTCATTTTCAAATAGAAAGCGGAAGCTTTGAAACCTTGATTAAATTAGCCGATGAAGGATTAGGCACAACGTTGCTGCCTTATTTGCACACCTTAGACTTACCGGCTAAAGATACCTTAAAGCTAAAACATTTTGTAGAGCCAAAACCGGCAAGAGAAGTGAGTTTGATTTTCCCGAAAAATGAATTAAAAATTCACATCATTGATGCTTTGAGAAGTAGTATATCAGGGGTAATTAAAGGTGCCATTACTTTTCAAAACGTTGAAATCATCAGTCCACTACAAAAAAAATAAGGAGCTGTTGCACCAACTCCTTATTTTATTTCTGTTAACTAACTACAGATAAACAATCTTTTAATTCCGGATGCTCATTAGTAAAGAACTGAAGCCATTTTCTCAATTGTTCAATTTCATAGGGTAGCAAATTTTTTACGGCTTTTTTAAGTTCCTTAGCAAAAAGAATCGGGTCAAAACTTACTCGCTCGAGTACAGATTTAGTGTAATCGTAGATCATTCTAGGCATAATGGTTAAGATTTGGGGTTATCTTATTGTAAGAACGTTTAGTAAAAGTAAGATAAAAAATCTTTTAACGCACTAAAAAAAGTTAAAAAACATCGTTTAATTACTTTATTTATCGACAAAATACACTTTTTGTGATTTTAAATAACTTTTATCTTACAGATTACTAAATAGAACATAAAAAAAAGGAATCGTTTAAATTCCTTTTAGTTTTATTATTTAACATTTAAGATACATTGTCTAAGTTCCGGTTTTTCTTCGGTAAATTTAAGCAACCAATGGGTTAGCTCTTCAAGTTCATAAGGTAATAAGAACTTATAGGCTTTAGCAAGCTCTTTCCGAAAAAGGCCAACATCAAAACTTACTCTTTTTAACACAGACTTGGTATGGTCTAGCATTTTTTTTGACATAGAGCGCATTTAAATTTTAGGTTAAGAAATTAGATAAGAACGAGTAATTGTTTTATCAAATTTATTGAAAAAAAAATGAGCGCAATAGAAAACGTTGTTAAAAATAACTTCAAGAAAAGTTAATTTTTTACCGATGCTTTGGTGGCGCGCAACATCTCTCTTTTGCCCGGAGCACCGGGTAACTTTTCTACAGAAAATCCTGCCGATACCATAGCCTTTTTGATTGAAGTTCGGCATGCATAAGTAACCAAAACTCCATCGGATTTTAAAGCCTTGTACATGGCAGCAAATATCGCGTCTGACCACAATTCAGGTTGTACTCTGAAGCCAAAAGCATCGAAGTAAATCAAGTCGAATGCATTATCATCTTTTATGTCTTGGAAAAACTGTTGGCGTTTGGTAAGGGTAAAATCAGGAGAAATCATATTCTTCACTTCCCAATCGGTTTGGTGTAAAAGTTGAAATATAGGGCTTTCCTTATCCTCAATTTCTTGGGCATAATTCATTTGTAAAGCTTCGGCTAAAATTACCGGATAGGCTTCTACTCCAACGTAATTAATCGTTTGGTTGTTTTTTTTGGCTTCTAAATAAGTGATAAAAGCATTCAATCCGGTTCCGAAACCTATTTCTAAAATAGCAATGGGCTTTCCTTCGAAAAGAGAAAACCCATTGTTTATAAATACGTGATAAGCTTCTTGAATGGCACCGTGTTTTGAATGATAACTCTCATTCCATTCCGGCAAATGAATGGTCGTAGAACCATCTTGTGTTTGAATAATTTCGCGTTTCAAAATTATTCTTTGATGTATAGTTTTTTAATTCTCGGAATTGGCCCGCCACATTTTTGTTGGTGACATTGGATACAAGCATCCACACCGGTATTAAAGTGTTTTTTAGCGTTTTGGGGATCTTTATAAATCATTTCCTGAGCCTTGATAAACTTAGCCGCTTGTTCTTTGAAAAAAGCATCATTCTCTGATTCATCAGTCATCACTGCCTCATGAATTCTTAAAAAATGTTGCGGAAACTGACCAATGGTATCGCCCTTTTGGATGCGCTCTTTTAATCGTTTGTTGTCCACGTACATTTGCTCCATTAAAGCAGCCATCTCTGACATTTGGTACATCTCCAACTTCTTTTCTGATTTAGGCTCGCATTTTTCTGCAGCAGCATCCGATTCCTTATTTTGACAAGATATGACAGATAAGGCTAAAAAAAGAAGCACTAAAATTACGACAATAACTTTCTTCATCGATGCTTATTTTTTGATGTAAACACCATCAGCCAAAAAAGAATAGGTTACTTCCGGTTTGGTTATTTTAGCGATTTCTTCTTTAGATTTTCCGGCATCTTTAGCATAATGTTTTAGTTCTTCAACAGAAACCACATCAACAAAAGCCTTACCGTTCACAATAGCTTTGCTGTCATCGGCATTCAAAGGAACGAAGAACGCATAATCTTTAAATTTCACAAAAGAACTGTCGTCTCCGGCTAATTCCATTTTCATCCAACACCCTTTCTTTTTACAAACCGATTTGATGGTAGATTGAAATTGTACCGTTATAGTATCTCCTTTTTTAAGGTTTTCATATTTTTTCATCATTTCGTCTTTAGTCAAAATCTTGGTTACTTTAAATTTTTCACCAAATAAAGTATAATCCGTTGCTTTGAATACTTTAGTTGGTGTTTTAGATTTTGATTGTGCTAAAGCATTACCACCCATAAATAATACGATGGCGATTAAGAATACGTTTATTTTTTTCATGTTTATCAGTTTTAGAATTACAAAAGTAAACCAATTAACAAATACACATACTATAATGACAAATAAATTGAATATTTAATGAAAATTTAAGACAAAAAATAAGCCTCAAAAGAGAATTTGAGAAAAAGCATTCAATATTTTTTTAGGGTGCTACTGACTAATATTTTTTTATTAGTTTTACAAAAAACTAACAATACAACTTATAATTCTGAGAAAAACTACCTAATAAATTGACTTACAATAAATTAAATCATTTTTTCTCCCAATACCTATCTTTAAATGATGTTAAAAACACCTTCCGAAATCGATATAGTTAGAGCTACTGCTACTAAAATAAATGAAGTCGATTTTGAAAATCTTGCTTTTGGAAACACCTTTACCGACCATATGTTGGTCTGTGATTTCAGAGAAGGACAATGGCAAAAACCCATTATCAAACCTTACGAACCGTTCCTAATTGATCCTTCAGCTAAAGTGTTTCATTATGGTCAAGCCATCTTTGAAGGCATGAAAGCTTATAAAGATGAAAATGATGATGTTTGGTTGTTCAGGCCGGATGAGAACTTGCACCGTTTTAACAAATCTGCCAAAAGAATGGCCATGCCCGAAGTACCGGAAGACATCTTTATTGGTGGTTTAAATGCCATCCTTGATATGGAAAGAAATTGGGTAAAGAAAGGGTTAGGCAACACTTTATACATCAGACCATTCATGATTGCGATTGGTTCTGGTGTTATTGCGCAACCGTCAACCCAATATAGATTTATGATTATTCTTTCACCGGCTCGTTCTTATTATTCGGGTGAAGTGAAAGTAATTATTGCGGAACATTTCAGTCGTGCTGCCAATGGTGGCATTGGTGCGGCTAAAGCTGCCGGAAATTATTCGGCCCAATTCTATCCGCAAAAATTAGCTCAGGAAAAAGGATTTCAACAAATCATTTGGACTGATGATGCCACGCACACCAAACTGGAAGAAGCCGGAACTATGAATGTCTTCTTCAGAATCAACGATACTTTGTATACGGCACCAACGAGTGAAAGAATTTTAGATGGTGTAACGCGAAAAAGCTTAATTGACTTAGCCAAACGCGAAGGGATTAAAGTGGAAGTACGTTCAGTATTGGTAGAAGAACTAGTAAACGCTGCCAAAGACGGAAGTTTAAAAGAAATTTTTGGTGCCGGAACTGCTGCTGTTGTAAATCCGATTGTTGGATTCCAATACAAAGACGTGTATTATGAATTGCCAAAATTAGAAAACTCATTCGCGTTAGATTTAAAAGACAAACTGACAAAAATACAATACAAATTGGCTGAAGATACTTTTGGCTGGACAGTTAAGGTATAGTTGATAGTTGCAGTCACAGTTTATAGTAATAACAGCTCCGGGGAAACTCGGAGTTTTTTTATTTCAATTTACCCCGATTACAGCAACTGAAAAGCTACTTCAAATACAATAAAATGCTGAAGAGAAAAAAATGTTATTACTATAAAACAACCGGAATTCTTAACTTTATCCTTCATTATCTATAAAAAAAATTAACCAACACTAATATGAAGACTTCATCGCTAATTTTCAGACGTTTGACTTTTAAAGAATTTGAAACACTGGTTAATTGGGCTGCGCTGGAAGGATGGAATCCCGGATTGTTCGATGCTGAGATCTTTTGGGCCACTGACCCGGAGGGCTTTTACGGTTATTTTGAAGGCGATACGCTTATTGGCGGCGGTTCTATTGTTTCCTATGACGGAGAGTTTGGTTTTATGGGTTTCTTCATTGTTCATCCGGATTACAGAGCAAAAGGCATTGGGCGCAACCTTTGGCAACAACGCCAGGATACTTTGTTGGCGCGTTTGCAACCCAACGCGGCAATCGGTATGGATGGTGTGGTAGCCATGCAACCCTTTTACCAAAAAGGCGGTTTCAAAATTGCTTATCGGGATGAGCGTTATGAAAAAACGGGATGCTTCTATCCTACTAATCCCTTAGTACAACCTTGTACCGAAAAAGATTGGAAAGGTATCAATGCTTTAGATTTAGAATGTTTTGGCCTAAGGCGTAAGCGCTTTTTAAAACTTTGGCTCGAAGCTACCAATGTTAAGACTTTTCAATATACAGTCAACGAAAGTTTATTAGGCTTTGCGGTGATCAGACAATGCCAAACCGGTTATAAAATTGGCCCTTTGTTTGCCGAAAATGAGACTGTTGCGGCCGCTCTTTACGAACGCTGTCTTAGCGAATCGATTGACAAACCCGTATTTTTAGACATACCGGTTTGTAACGAAGCCGCAGTGAATTTGGTACAACAATACAAAGCAACTTATGTCTTCGAATGTGCCCGAATGTACTATGGTACGCCACCAAATTCAGCTTTAAAAAAGATATTTGGGATTACCAGTTTTGAGTTGGGATAACAAACACAATCGATAAAAATACGGCATTTGACTTATGCCAATTAAGGATAAAATAAGTATTTTTGGTTGTCTTGTTTTAGTCTATATTATCCTTTATGAAAGCGATTTATTCCCTACTCTTTTGCTGTATTTTTTACAGTAATTATGCCCAAGATCCAACTACACCCGAAGGAGGATTATTTGACTTTTTATACAACCTTAAATCTCCTGAATTACCTGAACAAAAGGGTAATCCTTATATGTTTGTGCGCAAAGGCAACACTGCTATAACCATAGAAGGCGATTTAAAAGAAAGCAAACCGGCTAAGGTTAAATTCAGTGATGGAACTTATGAAGGTAGTGTGGTGATGTATAATAAAAAAGAGAAAGAATTTAAACTCAAAACAGGAATCTATACGTTTACCAACGGTGATGTTTACCAAGGCGATTTTACCCATAACAGTGGGATTTATTATACTAACGGCACCTATCTATTTAAAAACGGTATTAAGCTGGTTTTTTCACACCAACCCGGAAAAATACAGTATTACGAGAATGTAAAAGGGGTTTACCATTACCAAAACGGCGATTCTTGTACTGTTGATTATTATGACAACGAGGTGGGATTTCATTATTATCCTAAAACAGGCGCTCACTATTATGGTTCTATTGACCGTAAAACGAGAACCTTGCTCCCTTCCGGTTATGTAAACTATTATCATCCCGGTGGAGTTACTTACAAAGGAAAATTAAAGAATAGTCTCCCTGATGGTTGGTGGCTCGGGTACAACCAAAAGGGCGAACAAGTGCAAAGTGCCTACTTTAACAAAGGAAAACTGATTGGTGTAGTAGATGTAACCCCATTAGAAAGAACAGCGCAAATAGCCTTTTTCATCAATAACAAGATGATTACACCGTCGATTAGCAGGGTCAACAAAAACGGCAATGTGGTGTATTGTTATAAAGGCGATGGGGTAAACGGTGACTGTGAATTATTTGAAACGGATTGGAATGACAAACCCAAATTTTACATCACCAAAGGCACTTTTAAAGACGGACAACTACTAGGCGATGCCACCCGAACCACTTATGACCACGAATTAAACGCAATAGCCTATGGCAAAGGGAAACTGGTGAATTATTTAGTGGATGGAGACTATATGGAGGCCTCCGTTGACAGCAAAAACAGTTTCGTTGGAAAGTATGCCCAAGGGATAAAAGTCAGTGGCATGGAAACCTTTGAAGACGGACGAATTTTTAACGGAAGCTACCTCAACCAGTTGCCTAAAAACGGAAGTATGACTTTCCCCAACAAAGAACGTTACGAAGGCGAATTTAACGAAACCGGAATGCGTGGCGCCGGAAAATACTTTTTCACCAATGGAGAGCGTATTGAGAGTAGTTATTTTCACAATGAGTATGCTGTTGGCTGTACTTATTACAAAGCCGATGGCACTAATTATTTCGGTGAATATGACTTTAAAAAAAGGGAGTTTTCTACAAAAGACTACATAGCCGATTTTAAAGTAATGATGAAAAGCCTTGACGATGCTAAAAATCAAACGGCCCAACAGCAACAGCAACAACAAAGTTACAGTCAAGGCCGCACTTGCGGCAGTTGTAACGGAAGCGGTAATAATGTAAATACTTGCCCAATGTGTAAAGGCAACGGCCAATCGGACACTTGGGTAAAAGTAGATAGTTTTGGTCGATACTCGGGCAAAGGCACTTGTATATATTGCCGCGGAAATGGTACAATCAGTGTGGGCAGTTGTGGCACTTGCCACGGTAGCGGCAAAGTAAATTAGTTATGTTTTGTTGAAAAGCTATTGGTGCTAAAACTATTTTCTCTCTCCGATTTGTTGGCGCCACATGGCGTAATACAATCCTTTTTCTTCAATTAAATCGAGGTGTTTTCCTTGCTCGATAATTTGTCCTTGCTCCAATACAAATATTTTATCCGCATGCATAATCGTAGACAAACGGTGTGCAATCAGAACCGTTATTTGGTCTTGTTTAGAAGAAATGTTTCTGATGGTTTGGGTGATTTCCTCTTCGGTTATTGAATCCAAGGCTGAAGTGGCTTCATCAAAAAGCAGTAATTTCGGGTTTCTTAACAAAGCTCTGGCAATAGACAACCGTTGCTTCTCACCACCGGACACTTTGATTCCGCCCTCGCCTATGGTAGTGTCGATGCCTTTTTCGGCACGTTCTAACAGATTTTGACAAGCGGATTTTTGCAAAACATCGTTTAGTTCTTCCGCTGTCGCCGTTGGTTTTACAAACAATAAATTGTCTTTTATCGTTCCTGAAAACAATTGTGCATCTTGGGTTACAAAGCCTAATTGCTGTCGGAGTTCGTTCAAATCAATGTCTTTGGCGTTCTTTTCATTGTAAAAAATAGAACCCGATTCCGGCGTATATAATCCGACTAACATTTTAACCAAAGTCGTTTTGCCACTTCCTGACGGACCAACAAAAGCGATGGTTTCACCGGCTTTGGCTTCAAAAGAAATATCTTTCACGGCATAAGTCATCGCCGATTGGTGTTTGAAGGATATATGTGAAAATCTCAAGTGATTGATAGAACCTATTGTTTGCGGATGCAAAGGTTTGCTTTCACTTTTCGCATTCATCAACTCGCTAAAGTTGTCCATAGAAGCTTTGGTTTCGTTGTAGGTTGCAATCACATTTCCCAATTCCTGCAACGGATTGAATAAAAAGAAAGAGAAAAACATCAACGTGATTAAATCGCCGGGTTTGATAATGCCGTTAAAAATGAACATGTATAGGGCAAATACTAAAGTCGTTCTCATAAAATGCACCGAAGTACCTTGGATAAAACTTAACGAACGAATAAAACGCACTTTTTTCAATTCTAATCCCAAGATTTTAATAGTAGTGTTGTTCAATCGATTGACTTCTTGTTCGGTTAGGCCTAAGCTTTTCACCAATTCGATATTTCTAAGCGACTCAGTTGTAGCGCCGGCTAATGCAGTGGTTTCGCCTAATATCTCACGAGAAACCTTCTTGATTTTTTTGCCTAAAAAAGAACTCACCAAAGCAATAACCGGAACGGTAGCTAAGAAAATCGGTCCTAAAAGCCAGTGGATGTTTATGGCATAAACCACTACAAAAACAATCCCGATAAGCGTTTGAAAAACCATAGAAATAGACAACGTAATAAACTTCTCGCAATCGGTTTTTACCTTTTGCAACTTGCCTAACGTTTCACCACTTCTTTGGTCTTCAAAATCTTGGTAAGGCAATTGCAGTGCTTTTTGAATGCCATCGGTATACATTTGAGCACCCGTGCGTTGGATGATAATATTGGTAAAATAATCTTGGAAGTTTTTAGCAATTCTCGACATCATGGCGGCTCCCAGTGATAAGCCTAACCAACCTAAAACTGCTTTGACAAAAGTTTCTTGGTTGTGATTGAAATTGGCCACGCCTACGCCACATTCATTTAATAATTTACCAATAATAATCGAATCGAATAGAGAAAAGCATTGGTTGATGGCGGCTAAAAAAAGAGCCAAGAACAACAGTAATTTGTGCTGCTGTATGTAAGTATATAATATTTTCATAGTTGTCTAAAAAACGGAAGTGCAAAACTACGATACTATTGGCTTCCTGATTTTATTTTTGAAAAAATTAACTATTTAACAGTCTAAAACAAACCATCTAATTTCTTAATCTAGGTTAAGTGTCCCGGATTGAAACCCGGCATACCCTTGCCTTGTTCAAAAGAAGTATTAAAAACTACTTTATAAAAACAAGACTTTAATTTAATTCATTAAAAATAAAAAACAATGGCAAAAGCAACTTGGGCAATCGACCCTACACACTCAGAAATAGGCTTTAAAGTAAAACACATGATGTTTACTAATGTATCCGGAAAATTCAATTCGTTTGAAGCGGCAATAGCAAATGATGATGAACAATTTGAAACCTCAGCGATTACTTTTTCGGCTGAAGTAAGTTCAATTAATACCGGAAACGATGATCGAGATAATCACTTGAGAAGTGCGGATTTCTTTGACGTTGAAAACTTTGGAACCCTTACTTTTAAAAGCACCGACGTTAAAAAAGTAAACGAAGGCGAATACAAAATCAGTGGTGATTTGACTATTAAAGACGTAACCAAAAACATCACTTTAGACGCCGAATACAGTGGTTTGATGAAAGATCCTTGGGAAAATACTAAAATCGGGCTTTCTTTAAATGGTAAAATCAATCGAAAGGAGTTTGGCTTGACTTGGAATGCTGCTTTAGAAACCGGTGGTGTTTTGGTGGGTGAAGACATTAAGTTGAATGCCGAAGTACAGTTTGTAAAAGAGTAATGAAAATTATATAACAATTAGCCGGAATTTTGCAACGCAACTAGGGTAGAAAAGCACCAAATTTGTTTTAACAAAAAAGCAATGTTGTTGGGTCAAGAGAAGAAAGCAGTCACCAAATTATAATTTGGTCCTAACCAATAACAAGGCTATGATAAAGAAAAAACCGTCACGAGGGATCGCGACGGTTTTTTTATATCCTTTTCCTTGAGCAACTATTATGTGACTATTTCCAATTTGTTCTATATAAATATTAACGTTTGTTCTACAAAAGATTGTCGTTTTAACGGTATTAAATTGTAGTTCATCGGATTTGTTTTGTTTAACCATTAGAATAGTGTTAAATTTATTTAAGAATTAAAAAAGCTAAAATTATAGCTAAACAATTCTTAATTTCTATAAACGAAAATCAATTTCTCCATAATTGATGCTTGATTTCGTTTCGACCTACGTTTTTTTTCAATACCTACTAATGGTAGTTTAGACATCACTGGTGTTTGAACTGTTCCTCACATCGTTTTCGTTCTTCTTTTGAAGAGTGAAATTATAGTCTATTGTGTATTGGGAAGAAACCGAAAATCCCTTCAAAGAGTAGGTAATCTAAATTTTGGTTTATATGAAAAAATTACTATTTCTAACCAGATTAATTTGTGCAATGGTGTTAATTTCAACGCCCTCCTTCGCACAAAAAGTAAATCAACCTGACCTCAAAGACCTCAAAAAAGAAGCAAAAATATTCCCTAACTCTGCAGGGCAATTAGAAAATCAGGGGTTTACTACTTCAACTAACACCGTAAACTTATCGAATGACAAATCTTCCGGTTGCTTTGCAACGATGGAAAGTGCGGATAAATCGCCTCAAAATGTAATCTATACGGTACGAGACGAAATTCAACAAAAACTAAAATCAAACGCAAAAGTGACGCTTGACTTATTTGTAATGAGTAAATGTCCTTTTGGAGTAATGGCTGAAGAAACGCTTTTACCATTAGTAAAAGAGTTTGGCCATCAGGTTGATTTTCGACTTAATTTTATAGCCAGCGAAGAACTTGTTGGTGATCAGAAAGTATTTAGCAGCATGCACGGACAAGAAGAAATCGATGAAAATATCAGACAACTTGTTGTAGCGCGTGACTATCCTGAAAAGCTAGTTGCTTATCTTACGGCAAGAGCAAAAAACTATACTGATAATAACTGGCAACTTGCCGCTTCTGAAGCCGGTATTGATATACAAACATTAGACTTAGCCTCTAAAAGTGCTGAAAGTCAAGCACTATTCAGAAGCAATATTAATTTAGCACAAACAGCAGGAATTAATGCCTCTCCGACACTTTTAATTAATGGGGAACAATACCGCAATCAAATTATCACAACGGCTTTGCCTACTGCTTGTCAGATTGGCACTGACCCTTTTACCGGCTCAGGATATGTAGTTTGTTCTGCCGGTCCAACGGGAGCTTGGATTTCCGCTAATAACTCAGGTATTTATCATGCTACATACATTTGTCAAAGTTTAGGTTATAATGCTGTAGGCAGTTATGGCGGAACTTGTGGCTCTGTATGTGGTTACTGTACCGGCGGAACGAGTTGTAGCAGTCCACAAGTCACTACCACTTTTGACGGTAGTGGAAACGGAGGCACTGATGCGTATGGTTTAATTCTTCGCTATACGGTGCAATGGCAATGTGTAGGAGTTCTTTGTACACCACCAACTATAAATTGTCCGACCAATATTAATATGGGTAATACTTCCGGTCAATGTGGCGCCAATGTTACTTATCCTGTAGCCACTACAACCGGCACCTCTCCTACTGTGACTTATTCCATTCCATCGGGAAGCTTTTTCCCTTTAGGTACTACCACAGTAACTGCCACGGCAACCAATAATTGTGGAACACAGAGCTGTACATTCACTGTAACGGTAAATGATACACAAACGCCAACGATTGCTTGTCCGGCCAATATAACAGTTAACAATACTCCGGGACAATGCGGGGCTAAAGTTTGTTATACTACTCCGGTTATAACAGAAAATTGCCGTCCGGCTGCACCGACAGGCTATACTTATAAAGCAAGTTATGGTAATAGTTATTACTATCAATCGACCGCACTAATGAATTATGCTACGGCTCAAAGCAGTGCTATTGCAGCCGGCGGACATCTCGCAGTAATAACTTCGGCAGCAGAAAATAATGCGCTCAATGCCAGTGGTGCCGGATTCGGTTGGATAGGTGGAAATGACCTAATAGCGAATGGTGTTTGGGAGTATATTACTTGTGAATCCTCTTCATATACAAATTGGTGTGGTGGAGAACCCAATGGAGGCAATTTTGAAAACCATCTTGAATTTGAAACCGGAGGATGTTGGAACGATTTAGTGAATACTGCTTTCCGTTATTCCATCATAGAAATTGAAGGCGCAAAACTGACTCAAACTAACGGTTTGGCACAAAATGCATTCTTCCCGGTTGGCACAACTACCAATACTTTTGTAGCTACCGATGCAAGCGGCAATACAAGTACTTGCAGCTTTACTGTAACAGTCAATGATACCCAACCACCGGTGATAACATGTCCTACCAATATTGTAGTAAACAATACTCCCGGTCAATGTGGTGCCAATGTAACTTTTGCTGCCACTGCCACTGATAATTGTGGAACGGCTAACCTAAGTTATAGTCCGGTATCGGGTTCATTCTTTAGTAAAGGAACCTCTACCGTAACAGTAACCGCTAATGACGGCCATGGCAATACTGCCAGTTGTACCTTCACGGTAACCGTTAACGATACAGAAGCACCAAGCATTACTTGTGCACCAACAGTAGTTGTAAGCAACACACCCGGACTTTGCTCGGGTACCGCAACACTAACAGCACCTGTTATTACAGATAATTGTTCTGTAGCACCTCAAATGTCAGTTAACGGAAGTTTTGATTCCGGTAGTGACAATTGGAATCAATGCGGCAATAATGTAGAAGCTTATGGCACAGAAGCCGGATATGGTGGCACTAATCCTTTTAACGCCGTAGCTGAGATTGATCATGAGCCGGTATCTTTATGTCAAAGCATTAGCGGTTTTGTAGTCGGTCAAACCTATCAGTTGACTTTCAGAGCTTCTAGAAGATCAGGCGCACCACCAACAGTAGGGACAGTAATTACTCTTGATGGTGGAGCTTTAAATACCACGGTTAGTCGTTCTAATAATATTTTCAATTTAACACCTGAAACGCTAACATTTGTGGCTACACAAACTACGCACCAATTAACATTTTTACCTTCACCGGGTTGGGGTGGTACCGTTGGATTCATTATTGATGACATCTCAATCAATCGTCAATTCATCAGCAACAATGCTCCTCCAACCTTCCCGTTTGGAAATACAACTGTAACCTGGACAGCAACTGATGCTTCCGGTAATACGGCTTCCTGTAATCAAACGGTAACTGTTAATGATACAGAAGCGCCAACTATTACTTGTCCGGCTAATATTAATGTTGATATGGATCCCGGTTCGTGTGGTGCTGTAGTTACTTTTGCAGCTTCAGCTTCAGATAATTGCGGAACAGCTACAATTAGTTACAGCCCGGCATCGGGTTCACTATTTGCCGTTGGCACTACAACTGTTACGGCTACTGCTGATGACGGTCATGGCAATACCGCAAGTTGTACCTTTACAGTTACGGTGGATTTACTAGATCATGTTAACTTACAATGGCCTCCTAATGCTACTATTTGTCCCGGCGGTAGTTTTACTGCTTACGGACAAGTTTATGAGCCAAATGTAACCACTGTTATTGGCCAACAAGGGGCAAACATTGAAGTGCAATTCGGTTACAGTAGCACTAACACCAATCCTTCAGGATGGTCTAATTGGTTCCCTACCTTGTTTAATCAATATGGTGGCGGTCCAAATAATGATGAATACTATTATGACTTTAGTTCAAACGTTCCCGGTACTTATTATTATACTTTTAGATACCGACAAAATGGTTGTACTTGGCAATATGGAGGATTCCAACAATGGGATGGTGGTACTTGGGATGGTACCAATTATGTAAGTGGTGTATTGACCGTTCAATCTTTGGATTGGGCTAACTTACAATGGCCACCAAACGCAACCATTTGTCAAGGTTCGAGCATGACTGCTTACGGACAAGTTTATGAGGCGGGCGTAACTCCGGGCGGAGGTTCTCAAGGTGCCGGAATAGATGTTCAGTTTGGCTATAGTACCACCAATACTAACCCTTCAGGTTGGTCAAATTGGAGTACCGCTTCCTTTAATCAATTTGGTGGTGGATTTGCTAATGACGAATATTATTATAATTTCACGCCGCCGAGCAGTGGTACTTATTACTATACTTTCCGTTACCGACTAAATGGTTGTTTATGGCAATATGGTGGGTTTACTAATGGTGGAGGATACTTTTGGGATGGAACTAATTCTGTTAGCGGAAGTGTTAACGTAAATCCAACAACCGTTGGCGGTGCAGTAAGTGGCGGAACCTCAATTTGTCCGGGAGAAACGAGTGCTTTATTGACGCTGTCAGGACACACGGGTACTATATTGCGTTGGGAAAGCTCAATATTCCCATTCTTAAGTTGGGATCCTATTGCAAACAACACAACCAATTATACTTCAGGACCGTTAGCCGAAACTACACAGTTTAGAGCGGTAATACAAAGTGGTGTTTGTTTACAAGAAAACTCAGCCACTACAACAGTGATTGTTTATCTGACATATCCCTTCTTTGCGGATAATGATGATGATGATTATGGAGCCGGCCCGTCAATTCTGTTATGTTCTGACGATGCTAACAATGCCCCAGAAGGATATAGTGTTGACGGAACCGATTGTGATGATACTTTGGCCGACCGACATGAAACTTTCCCGTTCTTTGTAGATGGTGATGGTGATGGTTATGGTGCCGAAGGTTCTACTGCGATTCAATTGTGTGCCGTAGACGGAGACACACCTCCGGAATCTAACTATTCTGTAAATGATGATGATTGTAATGATGGGGTTTTTGATATCAATCCTGGTGTTGCCGAAATTCCTTTTGATAATATCGACAACAATTGTAATGGTACATTATATGACGGTCATCCCCTAATTGTAGTTCATGTACTTTCTCCTAGTTGTGGCGGTATTAATCATGGTTTGAACAATACCATTAATTGTACAGAAATTTATTTAGGCGAAGGATTTGTTATCGGTTACCGCTTTAAAGTGACTAATTTATCCACAGGACAAGTTGATTACGTTGATACAGTTCAACATCATTTCAAACTGACAGATACCGACATTTACGCATATGGCACATCCTACTCTATTCAAGTAGCAGCTATTGTTAATGGAGAAGTACAAGGTTATAATGGTTCTGTTTGTACATTGACCACCACTAACGTGGCAACAACAAAAGTGGTTAATTCACAATGTGGTTCAACCCTATTGTTTATGAATTCTACCATCAATGCTAATGCGGTAAATTCTGCAATAACGTATCGTTTTAGAGTGGCTCGTGCCGATGCGCCTGGAATATACTATTACACCGGTGAGCGTAATTTGCCGAACTTTAATTTGACCATGCTAACGGTTCCAGTAGGTTTCTTAACCTATGCTACAGAATATAAAGTAGCTGTTCAAATTAAGATTAAATTAGCTAATATCACAGCTTGGTCACAATTTGGACAAGTATGTTCCATCTTCACACCACAACCGCCTACAAGCTCTATAATATCATCTCAATGTGAATTGGTGGCTAGTAGTTATACCCAAGTGATTAATGCTACGCCATTTGCCGGAGCAACACTTTACCGCTTCTTGTTGACGCATTATGATGAATTTGGTGTCTTAGATTACCAACAATATCAAGATAGTGCAACTCCAAGTTTTACGCTAAGTATGTTTACAGGATTACAACCTAATACTGTATATAGTGTTGCTGTCTCAATGCAATTGTATGGAACTTTTGTTCCTTATGATAAAGATTGTAGCATAACTACACCACCATCAGCGAAAGCCGAAATAGAGCTGCCATTTAATGCTACTGCTTATCCGAATCCTTATACTGAAAACTTCCTGATTAATGTTAAAACCACTAACATTGAAGCTATTGCTATCAAAGTATATGACATGGTAGGCAGATTAGTAGAGCAAAGAGTCGTAAAAGTTAACGACCTAGAAAACACAACTATCGGAGAAAGATATCCTTCGGGAGTTTATAATATTGTAGTTTCTCAAGGGGAAGAAGTAAAAACTCTTCGTGTCGTAAAACGATAAAGCAATTAGTTTTGACAAAGAAGGCATTCCTTACGGAGTGCCTTTTTTTTATTTATAACTGAACATAGAGTAATTTTAAAGTCATTGCTTTATTAAGCATTACAGCTTCAATGTGGCTTAATTGTTAGCTACCTAAAAGTCTGTTTAAATTAACTTTACAAACGATTTCCTTTTTCATGTATACCACAAGTCAACCTATTAATTAACCAACCTTGTTGAGTTTTCTGTATCTTTGTTTGGCAATCATCAAGTACAAAATCATGAAAAACAATTACTTAATCACGCTTTTACTTTTAGGCCAGTTTGTTGTAACAGCCCAAACTTTTGAATGGCTGCGTACACCAAGTATTACTTTTACTTCTAATCCGGCAATGATTAGTTATCCGACTGCCTCTGACCAACAAGGAAATACTTATATCTGTGGATTAAAAGATAATGCTACTCCTTACACGGATATATTTGGGAATCTTGCTTTACTTAAATATGACGCTAACGGTACATTAATTTTTACTAAAAACATCAACGGTAATGTACATGCTTATAAGATGGCTACTGATAATGCCGGAAATCTGTACTTGGCTGTAGGTTATCTGACTTCAATTACAATGGGCAATTTTAGTTTAACCAACAATTTACAAAACGTAAATCCGCTGTTGTTAAAATTCAATGCTAATGGTGAACTCCAATGGCATAAAGTCATCCCGGGTGATTTTACCCAACATTTTAATGCAATTGCCATTGATAGTCAACAAAATGTTTTTATTGGTTACGACGATTATCAAAATTCCTTTATCGAAAAATTAGATGCCAATGGCAACACACTTCAACTAATCACTCAAAGCGAAGTAAAACTAATTAGCGCGGTAAGTGTAGATACGGAAGGTAACATTTATGCTGTTGGTTCTTGCGCTGAAACAAGTGCCAACTTTAATGGGACAGTTATGCCCGCCCCTTTTTTATACAATATATACTTGGTTAAATACAATCCGACCGGACAAATGCAATGGATGCATTATGTAGAAGACATCACTTGTCCCGAACCTATGGTGATTGCCCGAACACCGGATGAAGTTTATTTCAGTTCACACCTTTTTGATAATTTTACTATTGGCAACATAACCTGCGAAGGTCCGGTAAATAGTACCGATTTCTTTTTGGCTAAATTGAATGCAACGGGAACAGTACAATGGGTAAAAGAAGTTCCGGGAAGTGGTGGAGCCGAAATTGGTCACCGCAATTTCTTAACGCTAGACAATCAAGGTAATATTTATATGGCAGGAAAAACTCAAGGAACTATTCAATGGAATGCCAATGTGAGTTCGCAAACCCAATTAGGTTTCAGCAGTGATGTTTTAATCTTAAAATATTCCCCACAAGGAGTCGTACTTTGGGCTAAAACCGCCGGTGGAAGTTCTGAAGACAGAACCGATGGCATCAGTGTTTTGTCGGATGGAAGCATCCTAATATCCGGTATGGCGAATGACGTAATTTCTTTTGATAATTTAACCGCAGGAACAGATGATTTTCAGTATTATCCATTTTTGGCCAAATTGAGTCAGTCTTCCTTAGAAGTTCCAATCAATCCTCAAAATTCATTTATAGTTTATCCCAATCCGACTAAAGAGTTACTGACATTTTCATCGAATGGTTATCGGGGTAAGGCCGAATTATTCACCATTTTGGGACAACGCATAAAAAGTTTCGATGTTACGACTGACGTAACGGTACTGAACTTAAGTGAAATTGCTACGTGCAGTTATTTTCTTAAGATTGACCAACAAGTAGTCAAAATCATCCGGAATTAATTGGCCGATATGACAATTGTCATTTTTATTGGAAAAAACACGAACTACTTTTGTCCTCATAAAGTAGTAACATGTCGATTTCTTTAGTCCAAAAATATAACGTTCCCGGTCCGAGATACACCAGTTATCCGACAGTTCCTTATTGGGATGAAGAATCATTCTCTGATTCCCAATGGCAGCAAACATTCTTGCAAAGTTTCAAAGAGAGTAATACTTCGGAAGGCATAAGTCTCTATATACATTTGCCTTTTTGTGAAAGTTTGTGTACGTTTTGCGGTTGCCACAAACGAATTACCAAACGACACGAGGTAGAACATCCTTACATTGAAGCTGTTTTAAAAGAATGGGATTTGTATTGCAATTTATTTTCGGAGAAGCCTATTATCAAAGAGATTCATCTTGGTGGAGGAACACCCACTTTCTTTTCTCCGGAAAACTTAGAGCGTTTGATTACCGGAATACTACGCAAAGCCAAAAGAGCCAATGAATACGAATTCAGTTTTGAAGGGCATCCTAATAACACAACCCGAGAACATTTACAAAAGCTCTATGATTTAGGTTTCAGAAGAGTGAGTTTTGGCGTGCAAGATTATGCCGAAAAAGTGCAAACAGCCATTCATAGAAACCAACCGTTTCACAATGTGGCCAAAGTAACTTTTTGGGCTAAAGAAATAGGCTATACTTCTATTTCGCATGATTTGGTTTTCGGCCTGCCGTTCCAAACATTGGACAATGTCATTGACACCATTGAAAAAACCAATTCACTTTCCCCAAACCGATTGGCTTTTTACAGCTACGCACATGTGCCTTGGATAAAAGGCAATGGCCAACGAGGATTCAAAGATGAAGATGTACCTAAAGATGATGAAAAACGCCAACTCTATGAAGTGGGTAAAGCATTACTCTCAGAAAAAGGGTATCATGAAATTGGAATGGATCACTTTGCCTTAGCAGACGATGCAATGTACAAAGCCTTTAAAGCCGGAAAACTTCACCGCAATTTTATGGGGTATACGGCTTCGAAAACACAACTAATGATTGGCTTAGGTGTTTCATCGATTAGTGACAGTTGGTATGCTTTTGCCCAAAATGAAAAGGAACTTGAAACCTATTATGCCCGTTTGAACAATAATGAATTACCGGTTTACCGTGGTCATGTGTTGAGCGAAGAAGACTTAATTATTCGCCGTCATATTCTTAACTTGATGTGCCAATTTGAAACTTCATGGAAAGATGACAACTTATACTTTAGAGAACTTCCCGAGGTATTACGCCAACTCCATGAAATGGAAAACGATGGATTATTACTAATTCAACCCAATAGTTTGGTCGTAACTGAAAAAGGGAAAGCTTTTGTTCGCAACATTTGTATGGCTTTTGATTTGAGATTGAAACGCAAAACACCACAAAACCAGTTGTTTTCTATGACCGTTTAGATTTTTCCTACTACTTTTTAAAGCAATTCTTGGAAAGAAAATTCTATAAGCTCTACTAGGAGCTTTTTTTATTTATCCTATTTTGGGAACTGTTTAAAATTTTATTTGAAAAATTTGAATCAGAAATTTCTTTTCATTTAATTTGGATAATATTTAAACAGAGAAAGCTGAAAACTGTAAAGAGTAGGCAAAAATTAAATCGTAAAAAAAATGGTTACAGTTGTATTATTAATAGTTTTCGCACTAGCATTTGGTACCATGTGGGCGCAAAAAAAATTTAAAATTATTGAGAGAAACATTGACGGACATTTTCAAAAATTAAATTACAAACCTATTGTTTTTAGTATTTTAGCCTTACTTTTTATCTTCGTTCAACCCTACGAAATGAAAAAGATTGAAGCCGGTTATCAAGGATTATTAGTGAATCTTGTTGGTGATTCAAGAGGAGCATCCACTATCAAAGAAGTATCCGGATGGAAAATATACAATACTTGGACAGAGGAAATTCATCAAATACCACTTGACCAAAGAACCATCAGATATGAAAAACAAAGTGTTATTGCCAAAGGTGGTTTCCCATGTGATATTTCGCCAAGCTTTAATCATTCTGTAAAAAGAGCAACCAGTTCAGACATGTTTACCAATTTAAGAACTTCATATAGAAGCGGTGGCTTAGAAGCCATTGAAGGTGGCTGGCTTGAAATTGCTATTCTTGGAGCGGTTAGTGATGTAGCCAACAAATGGGTAATAGATGATATTTTCAACAATCGAAGCGGATTTGAAGCTGCCATTGTTGTAGAAGCCAATAAACGTGTTGGAAAATGGTTTACCATATCACAATTAAGAACCAATATACAGCCACCACCAAGTATTGTTGAATCTATTAAAGCAAAAGCATTAGCGGTTCAAGATGCTATTACTTCTGAGTCACAAGCTAAGGCCGCAACAGCAGATGCGCAACGAAAAATTGCATTGGCTAAAGGTGACAGTGCCACAGTGGTAATTCAAGCGAGTTCAGAAGCTGCGGCATTAAAGCTTAAACAAAGAGAACTTACCCCTTTATATGTTGAATACATCAAAGCGCAAAAATGGAATGGTGAGCTTCCAAAAACAACTTTAGGGAATGCTACACCAATGATCAATTTAAAAGATTAAGACGATATTTCTAAATAAAAAAAGGTGGCTCAATTGAACCACCTTTTCTATTTATAAACTATAACTATTTAAGCTAAATCATAACGGTCTGCATTCATTACTTTAGTCCAAGCCGCTACGAAATCGTTCACAAATTTTTGTTTGTTGTCGTCTTGGGCATATACTTCAGCGTAAGAGCGCAACACCGAGTTAGAACCAAAAACCAAATCAACTCTAGTAGCCGTAAATTTAGTTTGGCCGCTTTTTCGGTCTACAATATTATACGAATTTTTACCTGTAGGTTGCCAAGAGAAATTCATATTGGTCAGGTTAACAAAGAAATCATTGCTCAATACGCCTTCGTTTTCGGTAAATACGCCGTGTTTAGTACCACCATAATTGGTGCCTAAAACGCGCATTCCGCCAATAAGAACGGTCATTTCCGGTGCAGTTAATCCCATCAATTGGGCTTTGTCTAACAACATTTCTTCCGGCTGAACAGTATAGTCTTTTTTCAACCAGTTTCTGAAACCATCGTGTAATGGTTCTAATACTTCAAAAGATTCGGCATCGGTCATTTCAGCTGTTGCATCTCCTCTACCCGGTGTGAAAGGCACTTTAACGCCTGCCGCTTTTTCAACTGCAGCAGTTCCACCGAGTACAATCAAATCGGCTAGAGATACTTTTTTACTCAATCCGGATTGGATTTCTGTCAGTTTTGCTAACACTTTATTCAAGCGTTCCGGCTCATTGCCTTCCCAGTCTTTTTGTGGGGCTAAACGAATACGAGCACCATTAGCACCACCACGATAATCAGAACCACGGAACGTTCTAGCGCTGTCCCAAGCAGTGTTGATTAATTCCGTAGACGTTAAGCCGCAGTTTAATATTTTAGCTTTTAAATCTTCGATTTCTGTTTCAGTAAGGGTATAATCAACCGCCGGAATCGGGTCTTGCCAAATTAATTCTTCTTTAGGTGCATCGGCTCCTAAATAACGACTTCTTGGTCCTAAATCACGGTGGGTTAATTTGAACCAAGCTCTGGCAAAGGCATCTTCAAAAGCTTTTGGGTCTTTTTGGAACTTCTCTGAAATTTTGCGGTACTCAGGATCCATTTTCAAAGCCATATCGGCATCGGTCATGATTGGATTTCTGCGCACGCCTTTGATATGAGCATCAAACGGTTTGTCTTCTTCGGCCATATTAACCGGATCCCATTGCCAAGCGCCGGCCGGACTTTTAGACAATTGCCAATCGTGGTTTAATAAAATATCAAAATACGTATGGTTCCATTTGTCGGGATGCGAAGTCCAAGCACCTTCTAAACCACTGGTAATGGTATCGGCACCGTTTCCGTTTCCTTTTGGATTTAACCAACCAAAACCTTGAGTTTCTATGTCAGCTGCTTCCGGTTCCGGACCTAAAGCATTGGCATCTCCGTTTCCGTGTGCTTTCCCTACAGTATGACCACCGGCAGTTAACGCTACGGTTTCTTCATCGTTCATGGCCATTCTCAAAAAGGTTACGCGCATGTCTTGAGCCGTCTTTAAAGGATCAGGATTACCGTCAACCCCTTGCGGGTTCACATAAATTAACCCCATCATCACGGCTGCCAACGGATTTTCTAAATCTCTTTTACCCGAGTAACGGCTTTTTTCACCACCGGATGTCGCTAACCAAGTATTTTCTGAACCCCAATAAATATCTTTTTCAGGGTGCCAAATATCTTCACGACCACCGGCAAAACCAAAAGTTTTAAAGCCCATCGATTCATAAGCCATGTTACCGGCTAAGATCATTAAATCGGCCCAAGAAATTTTGTTTCCGTATTTTTTCTTGATAGGCCAAAGTAATCTTCGGGCTTTGTCAAGGTTACCGTTATCCGGCCAACTGTTTAGAGGAGCAAAACGCAGGTTACCGGTTCCGCTACCGCCACGACCATCGGCTATACGGTAACTTCCGGCACTGTGCCATGCCATACGAATCATCAATCCGCCATAGTGACCCCAATCGGCAGGCCACCAATCTTGACTTTCGGTCATTAAGGCTTTCAGATCATTTTTTAAAGCTTCGAGGTCTAATTTTTTGAATTCCTCAGCATAGTTGAAATTTTCACCCAGCGGATTAGTCTTGGAATCGTGTTGGTGTAAAATGTCTAAGTTAAGGGCATTGGGCCACCAAAAACTGTTATTGGGTACGTCTGAACCCTGTTTTACTTGAGCACCTGAGAAAGGACATTTCCCGGAACCGTTAGCATTGTTTTCCATATTGTAAATTATGTTTGTTGTTTAAAACTTATAGTGCTAAGTTACGACAGAACCACTTATCAAAAAATTAATTTTGATAGAAAAAAACTATATTAAAAGTTGTCCTTGCCTATATAACCTTTGCAATAGATTGAATATAAACCTACTGCTTGTTTGTAGGAAATATAAAATATAATATTTATGTTCGCAAATGAATTTAAATCAACAAAGTAAAAACAATATTAGTTATGAAATTTTTTAAACTTCAACTCCTTTTTAGTTTACTATTGGTAAGTACGTTTGTCTCAGGGCAAAACCAATGGTTTAGTACTTATACAGATTCAGTAGCTTTAATCAAAGAATCGAATCGTTTATCCGAATTATTTAAAGCTGATATTAAAAAACTCAAACCTGAATTGGATTTTAAAACCGGCGTACTCTTAAACACTACACCCTATCTTATTTTTTATGGTGAAAATGATACGGTTAATTTACCGCTTTGGTCACAAGTAATACCACCGATTAAAGGTTTCACTGCTCAAGTAGCCGGAAGTGAAGCCGATGGAGAAAGAATGTTTGGCTTATTCTTTAATGGTTTTTATTTACCGCATGAATTAGGACATGCATTACAAGATTATGTCGATAAAAAAAATGCGAATGTTAGCTTTAAAAACGAATATCTGGCCAATGAAATAGCTATGCTATGGTGGCGCAAACAAGGAAAAGAAAAAGAATTGAAAGCTTGTTACGAATTGGCTAAATCAATGTATGCCAAACTCCCCAATCCGGTTCCGGAAGGCCAAACAGCTGAAGAGTATTTCACCAAAAATTATGAGCAAGCAGCCGGAGATCCTTTTGTATATGGCTACATGCAGTTTGCCCAGTTTATAAAAGTATATGAAGACCAATCACTACCTGATTTTGACATCTACATAACCAACTATTTCAAAAAGTTAGATTAATCATTAATAAGTATAAAAAGAAAAAGACACATTTTGAATGTATCTTTTTCTTTTATTAATGTAAGGTTTTAATAATCGAGTAAATCCATTAAGGTTATCTCAAAACGTTCTTTTGGTAAATATTGGTCTTCCAATGCTTTTACAAATGGAATAGCGGTTTCTAAACTACCCACTCTCCTCACCGGTGCATCTAACCACTCAAAACAATGTTCCATAATCATTGCTGAAATATCACTTGAAACACCTCCAAATAAAGTATCTTCTTGCAGAATAATCACTTTACCGGTCTTTTTCACTGAAGCAAAAATTGTTTCTGTATCCAAAGGTTGTAAGGAACGCAAGTCAATTAAATCAGCACTGATTTGTAAATGCTTATTCAAAGTTTCCAGTGCCCAATGCACACCGGCACCGAAAGAAATTACGGTCACTTGAGTTCCTTCTTTTAGTAAAGTCGCTTTCCCAAAAGGAATAGTATAATAATCAGTCGGAACGTCTTGATAAACTGAACGGTATAATTGTTTGTGCTCAAAATACATCACCGGATTCGGATCGTTGATAGCGGTATTCAATAATCCTTTGGCATCATATGGAAACGCTGGATAAACGACTTTCAAACCGGGCGTTTTGGTAAACCAAGCTTCATTGGTTTGGGAGTGAAATGGTCCGGCCTGAGTGCCACCACCACAAGGCATGCGCACTACCACATCAGCTTTTTCATTCCAACGGTAATGCTGCTTCGCTAATAAATTTACAATCGGATTGAATCCTGTAGAAACGAAATCGGCAAATTGCATTTCTACAATTGCCTTGTATCCGTTAATGGACAATCCATTGGCCGCAGAGACCACTGCACTTTCACATATTGGGGTATTGCGAACACGTTCTTTACCAAATTGCGCTACAAAACCATCTGTGATTTTAAAAGCACCGCCATACTCAGCAATGTCTTGTCCCATTATCACCAAATTATCATGACGCTCCATCGATTGGCGCAATGCAGTCGAAATAGCATCCACCACACGAATATTTTCTACCGCATCACCATGATTTACGGCTTCAAATTCGTAAGGTTCATACATATCTTTGAGCTCTTCGGCTAAATCGGCTTCACATTCAGGCTCCGCTTGCGTAGTTGCCCAATGCTCATCTATTTCTGCTTTAATGGCTTTTTTTATCTTTTCGTCTTCTTCTTCCGAAAGCACGCTTATTCGAAGCAAATAATCTTTATAATTTGAAATCGGGTCTTTAATGGCCCACATATCCATCAACTCTTGAGGCACATATTTGGTGCCACTCGCTTCTTCGTGCCCACGCATTCTGAAGGTTTTAAACTCTAATAAAACCGGACGAGGATTATCGACCATAGAAGCTTTTAGTTCTGCTATTTTGGTATAAACGTCTAAGATATTATTTCCGTCTATGATGTGGCTTTCCATTCCGTAACCGATGCCTTTATCGGCTAAGTTCTCACAACGGTATTGTTCATTGGTTGGGGTTGATAAACCATAACCATTATTTTCAATGACAAACAAAACAGGTAGTTCCCATACGGCAGCAATATTCAACGCTTCGTGAAAGTCTCCCTCCGAAGTAGCACCTTCACCGGTAAAAACCGCCGTAACTTTACCGTTCTTTTTTAATTTATTGGCCAAAGCAATCCCATCGGCAACTCCCATTTGCGGGCCAAGATGTGATATCATGCCTATAATATTGAACTCTTGGGTGCCAAAGTGAAAACTTCTGTCTCTTCCTTTAGTAAAACCGGTTTTTTTGCCTTGCCATTGCGAAAACAAACGGTGCAACGGAATGTCTCTTCCGGTAAATACGCCTAAGTTTCGGTGCATTGGTAAGATATATTCGTCTTTATCTAAAGCAGCCGTGATTCCAACGGAAATTGCTTCCTGACCAATACCTGAAAACCATTTGGATACTTTTCCTTGGCGCAATAGAATGAGCATTTTTTCTTCTATCAATCTGGGTTTGAGCAGTCTTTTGTATAAATCCAATAACTGGATATTAGATAACTCTTTTCTGTCGAAATTCATTGGGTTTATTTTAGCGTTGCAAAAGTATAAAAACCAATTTCAATCGTTGTAGTTTTTTCACGGAAAGTAAAAGGAAACTATTTGAATGTGTAAAAAATATTACTGTGAATTGTTAATAACTTTGAACTTTACTATTTAAAAAATAGTTACATTTGTAGTTATCGTTGGAATTTTTCCAACATAAGTTATTAACAAAAAAGTTTTAGTAGTATGCAACAAATTCCAAGTGTTGACTTACGTGATTTCCTGTCGGACGATCCGGCACGTAAACAAAAATTTGTAAATGAAATCGGAAAAGCTTACGAAGAGATTGGCTTCGTAGCACTAAAAGGTCATTTTCTTGATGACAAACTGGTAGGTGATTTATACGCTGAAGTGCGTAACTTTTTCAACTTGCCATTGGAAACCAAAGCCAAATACGAAATTCCCGGAATTGGCGGCCAACGTGGTTATGTTTCTTTTGGAAAAGAACATGCCAAAGGTCGTTCAGCCGGTGACTTAAAAGAATTTTGGCATTTCGGACAATACGTTAGCGAAGGTTCAAAATACGCCAGCGAATATCCGGACAATGTGACTGTAACAGAATTACCACACTTCAACGAAGTTGGTCAAGAAGCTTACAGAATGTTAGAAAAAACAGGTGTTTATGTATTGAGAGCTTTGGCTTTATTTATTGGGTTGGACGAATTTTATTTCGACAACTACATCAAAGACGGTAACAGTATCCTAAGACCAATCCACTATCCGCCAATTACTGACGAACCAAAAGACGGCGCCGTTCGTGCTGCTGCTCACGGTGACATCAATTTGATTACGCTTTTAATGGGCGCACAAGGCAAAGGGTTGCAAGTACAAAATCACGATGGCGAATGGATTGATGCGATGGCACAACCAGATGAATTGATGATTAATGTAGGCGACATGTTGGCCCGTCACACCAACAACCGATTGAAATCAACCATTCATCAAGTAGTGAATCCGCCAAGAGAATTATGGGGTACCTCTCGTTTTTCTATTCCGTTCTTTATGCATCCTGTTAGCGATATGCCTCTCAACTGTTTAGAGAAATGCATCGATGCCAACAATCCAAAAGGATTCGAAGACATCACCGCCGGAGAATATCTTGACGAAAGACTAGTTGAACTAGGATTAAAGAAAAAATAAAGGTTAATTCAATAATTTCATTAAAGACATTGAGTTATGCACTTGATGTCTTTTTTGGTTTTTTAAACTGAGATACTAAGGCACTAAGGTTCTAAGGTACTGAGGTTAAAAAACCTTAGAGCCTTAGCCACTCAGAACCTTAGCACCTTTAAAGAAAAATGGACTTACAAGATCAACTAAAAAAACTCTTCCCCGACCACGAACCCTCGAACGAACCGGAAGCTACAGCCGAAATAAATCACGAACTTTTCATCCAAAAAGAACCGATGATTTGCAAATACGAAAAACGAAAAGGGAAAGCCACCACTATCATCGAAGGCTATGAAGGCAGTGACGAAGATTTTAAAGTCTTAGCCAAAGAAATCAAAACCAAACTCAGTGTTGGCGGCACTTTCAAAGACGGTGCCATCATTATTCAAGGCGATTACCGCGACAAAATAATGAAAATCCTTCAAGATAAAGGCTTTAAAACCAAACGCGTCGGAGGATGAGAAAGTTTTCAGTCTCAGTCTCAGTTTTCAGATAATAAAACAATAGTAAACTTTGCAAACTTTGCGTAACTCTTTGCGCACTTTGCGGTTAAAAATAAAACCATGATACAATCTTCAGAATTAATATTAAACCCAGACGGTAGCGTTTACCACCTAAACCTCAAACCCGAACATATTGCACACGATATCATCTTCGTAGGCGACCAAAATAGAGTAGAGAAAATCACACAGTTCTTTGACAGCATAGAATATTCTACTCAAAAACGCGAATTCAAAACCCAAACCGGTTACTACAAAGGCAAAAAAATGACCGTAATGTCTACCGGAATTGGTCCGGATAACATCGACATTGTCATGAACGAATTGGACGCTTTGGTCAACATCGATTTAGAAACACGTAAACCCAAAGAAAACTTAGTGTCTTTAAATATTGTTCGCATCGGAACTTCGGGTTCGTTGCAAGCCGACATTCCTTGTGACAGTATGGTAATGAGCAAATATGGCTTGGGCTTAGACAATATGCTTCGCTCCTATTTAATTGATGACATTTCGGAAAAAGCCATGGAAGATGCGTTTATCAAACAAACCAATTGGGATTTGAAAAAAGGGCGACCATACGTAATCACCTGCTCCGAAACATTAGAAAAAAGAATTGAAAGCGACCAAATACATAAAGGTTTCACAGGAACAGCCGGCGGATTTTACGGACCGCAAGGCCGTGTGTTGCGACTCGAAATTCAGGATGCTGAGCTGAACAAAAAAATGGACAGTTTCGAATTCGAAGGCATCAAAATGACCAATCTAGAGATGGAAACCGCAGCGATTTATGGTTTAGGAAAACTGCTTGGCCACAACTGTTTGTCTTTAAATGCCATCATTGCCAACAGAGCTAACGGAACTTTCAGCGAAGATCCATACAAAGCCGTTGATGCTTTGATTGCGTATGCTTTAGATAAATTAGCAGAATAAATTTTAGGAGCAATTTCCCGCTATCCACTGTATCTTTTGTTTTGTCACATTTAGACTGAATTAGAACTTTTTCGAACAAAACAAAAGGATGCCGTTCCTATCGGGGCTAAATAAAACGACATGAACTTAATTATAGAAACCAACCGACTTATCCTTCGTCCATTGGAACTTTCCGATGCGGAGGAAATGTTTGCCATGGATAAAAATCCTGAGGTGCACAAATACCTTTGGCAAACTCCGGCACAACATATTGATGAAGTCATCAAAGTAATTGATTACGTTCGCACTCAATACGATAAGAACAATATTGGTCGTTTTGCCACAATTGTAAAAGAAACCAACGAATTCATTGGCTGGACCGGCATCAAATTCGTAGACGACCATGTCGAAAACGGGAATACCAATTTCTACGATTACGGCTATCGCTTAAACGAAAATTTTTGGAACAAAGGATACGCCACTGAAGCTTCAAAAGCATGGTTAGACTACGGTTTTAACCAAATGAAAATCGATAAAATGAACGCTTACACGCACTCAGAAAACGGTGCGTCCAATCATATTTTGGAAAAAGTAGGCATGAAGTTAATGGAAAACTATCCCGACAAAGACGGCGTGATTTGGAAATGGTGGCAAATGGAAAACAATAGACTTTAGCTTTATGAATTTTGACACCTTAATAGAAAAAGTTAAGCATATTCCATATGGAAGAAATTCAAACCGAACAGATTTCTCATTGGTTATAAGCGAAAACAAAGGAACTTGTAGCTCTAAACACGCTTTTCTAAAGGATTACGCAGACAAAAACAACATTCCCAATATTGAGTTGACAATCGGTATTTACAAAATGAATGAGCAGAATACCCAAATCGGTACAACCTTATCCGAGAATAACATTGACTATATTCCTGAAGCCCATTGTTACCTTAAAATAAACGGAGAAGTTGTTGATGTTACCAATCCAAGTAGTGATTTCAACAAAATTAAAAATGACATCCTTGAGGAAATTACAATTGAACCCAATCAAGTAAGCGATTTTAAAGTGAATTACCATAAAGCCTTTATACAAAACTGGATTATTGAAAATAAAATCAGCTACAGCTTTGAAGAAATATGGGCCATAAGAGAACAATGCATTGAAAATCTTTCAAAAACCAACTCATGAAAACCGTAAAAATAGCAGGCGTTCCCGAACATTTCAACTTGCCATGGCATTTGTGTATCGACAATGGAGAATTTGATCAAGCCGGCATCGATTTGCAATGGACAGACGTTCCGGAAGGTACCGGTAAAATGTGTCAAATGCTGCGCGATGGCGAAACTGATCTTGCCGTAATTTTAACCGAAGGAATAGTAAAAGATATAGTCGGCGGCAATCCAAGTGCTATTGTTCAGGTTTTTGTGGCAAGTCCGTTAATTTGGGGAATACATGTTGGTGCCAATTCATCTTATCAAACATTAGCCGATTTAGAAAATACCAAAGCCGCGATTTCCCGTTATGGCTCCGGTTCGCATTTGATGTCCTTTGTCAATGCCCAAAATCAAAATTGGAACACTGAAAAATTACAATTCGAAATCGTAAATACTATTGATGGCGCAGTTGAAGCGTTAACGAATGGTTCGTCCGATTATTTTATGTGGGAACGATTTATGACCAAACCATTAGTCGACAAAGGCATTTTTCGTCGCGTTGCCGATTGCCCGACGCCATGGCCTTGTTTTGTGATTGCGGTGCGAAATGAATTCTTGGAAAACAACTTTCAAACCGTTACCCTTATCCTTAACATCATCAATAATACAACGGCCGATTTTAAAAATATTCCCAGTATTGACCGAACTTTGGCTTCTAAATACCACCAAAAATTAGAAGACATACAAGAATGGTTATCGCTTACTAAATGGTCCCAAAAACCTTTGGAAGAAAAAGTGTTAAACAAAATTCAAAATCAGTTGTTTGACCTCAAAATTATAGATAAAAAAGGTACTTTTGCTAAAATCGTGAAAGCCATCTAGCTTTTGCCATTGGCGATATGATCAAAATAGGAAATCTCACTTATCAGCAACTGAAAGAAAAATTCAGGATAAAAAGTCCTTGGGATTTAATTATCATTTTTGTGCTCAACATTTTGATTACCATTCCTATTTTCATTATTGCTCATCACAACCTAATTACATTGGATTGGGCTAATCATGTGGACAGAATCCTATTGTTTTTTGTAATTCTTCTTGTTATACAATTAATTTTACGAGCAATGCGAAGAATAACTTTGATTTCTGTTATTCTGTACCTAGTAGTAATTATTTACGGAAGTTTGTTTAGTAACTACGGATTTAAAAACGTTTTTGAAGATTATCGGACCATGATTTACACCATGAATGAAGATCCTTTTCCACAAGACATTATCATATCCAAACTTTTACCTTTTCCCAATAAGTCGAAAATTTTAGATGCAATTGAATATCAGAACCCTAAAATTCGAAACTTTGCCATTATGGCAACTTCGAAACATTTTAAAGAGGTAAAAGGATACCAAGATTACTTTACCATTATTCAGTCGTTTGCCGTTTTTAAAGAAATCAACACAAATTGGAACTATGTAAGCGATCCGAAAGGTCGTGACTATATTGCCAAAGCAACCGAGTCGCTGCAATACCTTTCCGGCGATTGTGATGACCATTCTATTTTCATGGCAGCTTGCATCAAATCTATCGGCGGAACAACCCGACTGATTCACACCAAAGGACATATTTATCCCGAATTGTATATTGGTGATAAAAAAGATTTAGAAAAAATCAACTACGCCATTAAAATGATCCTTTTTCCCTTGGAAAGCAAAAATAAAATCATCAATTATCATATCGACGAGCGTGGAAATATTTGGCTCAACTTAGATTACACCGCCAAATATCCCGGTGGTCCATTTATGAATGAAGAAATTTTAGGAGCATTAACACTCGAATAATTCTTCAATTATTTATAATTACAGACTATTTTATTTACTATATTCGTTTCGTTAAAAAGAGTTGTAATGAAAAAAATACTTTGCTTATTGCTGTTATTTTCCTTGGCTTTATCAGCCCAAGAAAGTTCACCCTTGGACAATAAGAAAAATGAATTCAGAGTCGATGTTTTGTCGGCTTTAGTTTGGCAAAAAGCCAGTTTGAGTTACGAACGCTTTTTGGGTGGCAATTTCTCTACGGGTTTCAATGTCAATTTCTCTGACAGTAATCAATTGAACGAAGATTTTGATAATGGTTACCGAAACAATGTTCCAAAATTCGAATTCAATCCTTATGTGAGATACCAACTGTCTAAAGGCAAAAAAAGTTTCTACTTTGCCGAAGTATTTGGCTCCTATAATGGAGGTGATTACAAGGAAATTGTTCGTTTAGTCGATGAAAATCTAAATGGATATTACACCACCAAAAAATCAAAATATAGCGATTTTGGTTTGGGCGGCGGATTAGGTTACAAAATGTACATCAAAGAAGCATTTGCGTTGGAATTTTTAGCCGGATTTGGTTCGAACTTAACCAACCGTGATCAAAGTCCGGATGTGATTTCCAGAGTGGGTTTTAATTTAGGTTACCGATTTTAATTCAAAAAACATGAAAAAATTATCATACATAGCCTTATTGTTGGTCGCCGCCTTATTTACCAATTGCGACACCAATGACGATACTTTTTACAAAACCATTTACGTAGAAGGCGGTAACAATATCGTTACTTTTCAACCGCAAACCACTTACAATGTTGGTGATTATTTATATGTGAAAGCCGATTTGGCAAGATACATTCCGGAACCGGGAGAATCGAGTTTGTTGGACATTTACAAAACCACCGGAAATGCACCAATATTTGTTTTCTCCTACGTAATTGAGCGAAAAATAAATGCAACTGATTGGGAAGTGGTTACCGTTAATGACAACCAATTAGACATCAATGACGGAGAGGCTCAAAATGGGGCTTACGTTTATGCCATTTGCGAATACGATAGTACTTCAGAATACTACCGATATGATGTTGGATTTCCTTTGTTGACTGCTGGTGAGTACCGATTAACCTTTGGTTATAACAGTTCGTCCACCAATAGTGTGGAATTGGTTTCACAAAATTCACCTAAAAATCTAATTGTCAATTTAAATGCTGCAGTTTCTAATCTTGATAGTGGTGGCTACTTTTATTTCAACGTCAATTAAATTTTACCACTGAATTTCATTGCTGCCAATACTTTTCAAATATGCATTGGTTTTACTGAAATGTTGGTTCCCAAACCACAATCCGCGATTAGCACTCAATGGCGAAGGATGACCGGTTTCTAGAACATGGTGTTTATTGCGGTCGATTTTGGCACCTTTCTTTTTGGCAAATCCGCCCCAAAGGAGAAACACGACACTTTCTTTGGTATCAGATATTTTTTGGATTACCGCATCTGTAAATATTTCCCAACCCTGATTTTGATGACTTCCGGCTTCGGTTTCCCGAACGGTTAATGTGGCATTAAGCAATAAGACACCTTGGTCGGCCCAACGTTCTAAATTACCTGAAATAGGAATCGGTAACTTTAAATCGGTTTGAATTTCTTTAAAAATATTAACCAACGATGGCGGAAACGAAATCCCATCTGAAACAGAAAAACACAATCCATTTGCCTGACCCAAACCGTGATACGGATCTTGACCGATGATTACGACTTTGACTTTTTCAAACAGACAATAGTCGAAGGCAGCAAAGATTTGACTTTCGATTGGAAAACACCTATGGGTTGCATATTCTTTTTTAACAAAGCTTGTTAGCTGCTCAAAATAAGGTTTTACAAACTCATCGGAAAGTTGGTTATGCCAAGAAGAATGCATTTTGATTAACATCTCATAAAATTTTACCAAAAATACTATTTTCTGTTGCAATATGGATTTTATCCTTTGTAACTTTGAACCAAAGACACGGATTGAATGATATCAATTACAGATAAAACACTTAAAGATTTAGAATTTAATACCATTTTGCAAACCATTTCAGATCGCTGTAATACTGAAATTGGCAAACAAAAAGCGTTAGAAATTGTTCCTTTTAAAAACAAGGAAACCTTAATGGATGCGCTTTTGCAAACCTCGGAATACTTATCTTCTTTTACCAATAACAACGCCATTCCCAATCACGGATTTGACAATATCACTAACGACATTAAGTTTTTAGCGATAGAAGACAGCTTCTTGGAAGTGGGCAGTTTCAGAAAAATAGCCACACTTTCAGAAACCGTGAATGTGTTGTTGCTGTTTATGAAAAAATTCCATGATTATTACCCAAAGCTGAATGAAAAAGCTTCACAAGTGGAATACACCAAATACCTCATCCAAAAAATTGACGAAGTCGTTGATAAATATGGAGAAATCAAAGACAACGCATCGCCAGATTTAATTAATATTCGACGTGATATGAGTGTCGTTCGCGGTAAAGTGAACCAAAGTTTTGGTCAGGCATTAACACAATACAACGGTCTAGGTTACTTGGATGAAATTAAAGAAAGTTTTGTGGAAAACCGAAGGGTTTTAGCCGTTTTAGCGATGTACCGTCGCAAAGTTAAAGGCTCCATTTTAGGCAGTTCCAAAACAGGAAGCATTGCCTATATTGAACCGGAAGCTACTTTGCGTTATTCACGTGAATTGAGCAACTTGGAATACGAGGAACGCGAAGAAATTACTAAGATTTTAAAGAAACTGTCGAATGACATCAGGCCTTTTATAGATTTATTAAAGCTATACCAAGACTTTCTGAGCGATATTGATGTGGTTTCGGCTAAAGCCAAATATGCTCGTAAAATCAATGCGATTTTGCCCCATATCATAGAAGAAAAACGATTGTTCTTTCGAGATGCCTTCCATCCTATTTTGTTTTTGAACAATTTGGAAAAAAAGGAAAAAACATTTCCACAGACCATTGAATTGAATAATCAAAGTCGAATTATAGTAATCTCCGGTCCGAATGCCGGTGGAAAAACCATTTCGCTGAAAACCGTTGGATTATTACAGTTAATGTTGCAATGCGGCATTTTGATTCCGGTACACGAACGAAGCGAAACGTTTTTATTTGACAGAATCCTAACCGACATTGGTGACAACCAATCGATAGAAAATCATTTAAGCACTTATAGTTATCGCTTGAAGAATATGAACTACTTCTTGAAGAAATGTAATGCCAAAACCTTATTTTTAATAGACGAATTCGGAACCGGTTCTGACCCGGAATTGGGCGGTGCTTTGGCGGAGATTTTCTTAGAGGAATTCTATCATCGAGAAGCATTCGGAATTATTACTACGCATTATTCCAACTTAAAGATTTTGGCGAATGAATTGCCTTTTGCCTCTAATGCCAACATGCTTTTCGACGAAAAATCATTGGAACCGATGTACAAATTGATTTTGGGACAAGCCGGAAGTTCGTTCACTTTTGAAGTGGCACAAAAAAATGGTATTCCGTATGGATTGATTAATCGGGCTAAGAAGAAAATTGAAGGTGGAAAAGTGCGCTTTGACAAAACCATTGCCACTTTGCAAAAAGAACGCTCAAAACTCGAAAAAACGTCTTTAACCCTTAAAGAAGAGGAAACCAAAGCCCGTGAGGAAAGCAAAAAGATGGAAAGCATCAATGCCAAGATTCAGGACAAGTTAGAGCGTTATCAGGAATTGTACGATGCCAACCAGCGCTTGATATATATGGGGCAAAAAGTAGATGATATTTCGGAGAAGTATTTCAATAACAAAGACAAAAAAGTCTTGATTGGAGAATTCTTAAAGATAGTGGAAATTGAAAATTCCAAACGTAAAAAAGCTACGGTTAAAGAGAAAAAAGAAATCGAAATCATCCAGAAGAAAGTAGTTGAAGAAGTCAAAGTCAAAGTAGAAGAAATTCGAAAAGAAAAGAAAGAAAAGAAAATAAAAGCACAAAAACAAGAAGCTGAAAAGCCTAAAGTTATATTGAAAATTGGTGACCGCGTTCGAATGGTTGATGGTAAAGCCATTGGTACTATTGATAAAATTGAGAAGAATAAAGCTGTGGTGAACTATGGTGTCTTTACTTCTAAAGTGAGTTTGGAACAATTAGAGTTTGTACAAAACAAGTAATATGGAAATAGCTGACTTACCAAAAGATAAAAAAATCATCCTCTTTGACGGTGTTTGCAATCTTTGCAATTCGTCGGTGCAATATGTGATTAAACATGATAAAAAAGATGTTTTCCGTTTTGTTCCTTTGCAATCTGAATTGGGCTTAAAGATTATAAGTCACCTTGGCATTGACACTAGAAATACAGACAGTATTATCTTATATGAACCCGGAAAGGCTTACTATTACAAATCTGAAGCAGTTTTAAATATTGTAAAAGACTTTGGTGGAATTTACACATGGTCAAGTATACTGAGTATAATTCCAAAATTTATTTCGAATGCTGTTTACGATTATGTAGCCCGAAACCGCTACCAATGGTATGGCAAACAAGAATCTTGCATGATTCCGACGCCTGAACTTAAGGCAAAATTCTTAGCATGATAATTATCATACTGCAATTGGATTTATCCAATTAATTTTGATAAACTCTAATTGATAAATCATGACCTCATTAAACATTCCACTGTATTCATGGGACAACGGTGCCTTTATTATGATAGCCGTATTTGCATTAGTAATCATTGGTATCATTGGGGCTGTTTTCTTTATGATGAACAGCAAGCATAAAAAAAACGACTAAGGAAACTTAGTCGTTTTAGTATTTTAAAAGTAAAATTATTGTTTTATCACTTTTTGAGTTACACTTCCGTTGTCAGAAGAAATCTTAAGCATGTAAACCCCTTGAGATAAATCAGCGATATTTACGTCTGCACTTGAAAGATTATCGAACTCCAATGATTTCACGATTCTACCATTGATATCAAACATTTCAACACCGTTGATAGTTGAACTATTTGAACTTGTAATAGTGAAATTGTTTGTTGATGGATTAGGGAAAACCGAGAACGTAGCTACTTCGTTTGCTTCATTAACACCTAAAAGAGAATCAGTTGCTGAAGCTTTAACTAGAAAATTATCCATAACCATTGTAGCCTCAGTAGAATTAGGAGATGCAGTAGTATTTCCTGAGAAAGAGATAAAATCAATTTCATCCGGAGCAGTTCCTACAGCGCTTCCGTTTACTGTCAATCCGGCTGCGGCAATTCCAGGTCCTTTAATTCTAACTTGACCGGTAACGGTATTATAAGAAACTCCAATTCTACTAAACACACTTGCCGGTATTTGAATACCCGGAGCAGCAGCTAAAGCATAATTATAGTTTCCAACAGGATTTCCGGTTGGCGTAGAGTAAGCCACTACAAACAATTCACGTGTTGCAGCTCTAACAAAAAAACCGGCTAATACATTTCCTGCAGGATTAAAAATATAAACTCCAAAAGTATTTCTACTTAGTGTAGTTCCGTCACCAGGATTGATGTCTACCTCAACTTCAATTATATCATTTGCAACAGTTCTCGCAGCCCAAATAGCAGGAAAACCAGCTTTCCACATATAACGACTTCCTTTATCTCCGTTTGGTCCTTCTAGAAGAAATCCTAAACTTCCGTTACCTTCTGCAACTATTTGAGCATTGGATACCGCAGAGTTAACTGTAGTTGTTGGAGCAGTACCATTTGAAGCAAAAAACAAGTAATCACCTTGCCCTGGTGTAGTTCCAGTAATTTCAGTAGGAATATCACCTACTGTTAAAAGATTGAAGTTGTCTTCAAGAAGTACCTGAGCACTGGCAAAAGAAGAAGACAAAACAAGTGATAAGAGTAAAAGTTTTTTCATATTTATAGTTTATTAAGTTTTAAAATTCAAATGTATAAAGTATTTAATTAAAGAAATAATTTTTTAACTATCTTTTTCCCATTTACCCACAACTGAGGTAGCAATTGCATTTCCTAATACATTGGTAGCACTTCGGAACATATCACAAAAATGGTCAATTGGCAGAATCAAAGCGATACCTTCAATTGGAATATTAAACATACCACAAGTAGCCGCAACGACTACCAAGCTAGCTCTTGGAACGCCGGCTATCCCTTTACTGGTAAGCATTAGAACCAATAACATGGTGATTTGTGTTCCCATATCTAAGTCAACTCCATAAGCTTGCGCAATAAAAATGCTGGCAAATGTCATGTACATCATACTCCCATCTAAGTTGAAAGAATAACCTAGCGGCAACATAAAAGAAACGATTCTGTCTTTTACCCCAAATCGTTCTAGCTCTTCGGTTAACTTTGGAAAAACAGCTTCACTACTGGTGGTTCCGAAGGCGATAATCAATGGGCTTACGATTCTTTTGAGCAAAGTGGTCATTCGACCTTTTAAAAACAGGTAGCCTATAAGTAATAAAACAACCCATAAAGAAGAAATGCCAATTAGGAACGAACCAAAAAACTTAGCATAAGTAATCAGCAACTCGTTTAAATCTCTGATAGCAAAAACACCGGCTATAGCACCAAAAACACCAATTGGCGCGAACTTCATCACATAATTAACCATCTTAAGAATAATGTGAGAGGTTTTGTCCAAAGCATTTACAACCGGTTTTGCATTGTCTCCAATAGAAGCGGCAGCCAATCCGAAGAAAATAGAGAAAATCACAATTTGCAATATTTCATTGGTAGCCATGGCTTCGACTATACTTTTAGGGATGATGTGCTCAATAAAATTCTGGGCCGAAAAGACTTGCGTTTTATCAGTAACTTCGGCTGCTGAAGCCGCATCTACGTCAGACAGTTGCAAACCGGTTCCCGGATGCAAAACATTTACCCAAAACATTCCGATTAAAAGCGATATTAAAGAAGCTGAAAAAAACCAACCTAAAGCTTTACCGCCAATTCTACCTACGGCTTTAATGTCACCCAATTTAGCAATTCCAACAACTAAAGTGGTAAAAACCAAAGGGGAAATGATCATTTGAACCAAACGAATAAAAACAGTAGCCAACATTTTAATATACCCACTGAACTCTTTTGCAGATTCCGGACTGTAATTGTTGTGAACAAAAATTCCGATAATCGCGCCAATAACCATGGCAATAAGAATTTGAACAGTAAGATTGGAGAAGAAAGACTTCTTTTGGGTTTGGGTTGTATCCATTTAATTCGGTTTTGAGTCTCAGCTTTTAGCCTTAGTTTTCAGTTTAATTCAACTGCCCACCAATTACGGAACACTGATCACTATTTTATAAATAAGTTTTGTTTAGTAAATAAAAATCGGCTAAAACCAAAGCAGCCATGGCTTCTACAATAGGAACGGCTCTTGGCACCACACAAGGATCGTGTCGGCCTTTGCCTTGTTGTTCTACTATAGTACTTTGATTGGTGAGCACTTCTTGTTTTTGGATTAAAGTTGCTACCGGTTTGAAAGCCACTCTAAAATAAATATCCATTCCGTTAGAAATTCCGCCTTGAATGCCTCCGGAAAGATTCGTTCTGGTAGAACCGTCTTCGTTGTATAAGTCGTTGTGTTCACTGCCTTTCATTTTGGCACCACAAAATCCGCTGCCAAACTCAAAACCTTTTACGGCATTGATGGATAACATCGCTTTGCCCAATTCGGCATGGAGTTTATCAAAAACCGGTTCTCCTAAACCTATGGGTACATTTTGAATTACACAAGTAATGGTACCGCCAACGGTATCGCCTTCTTTACGGATTTCTTTAATGTAATTTTCCATTTTTTCGGCTGTGGCCAAATCCGGGCAGCGAACGGCATTACTTTCAATTAAATTGAAATCCAAATCCTGATAAGGTTTATCGATAAAAATATCGCCTACAGAAGATACAAAAGCGTTGATTTTAATATGACATAGAACTTGTTTAGCAATAGCGCCGGCTACAACTCTACAAGCCGTTTCACGCGCCGAACTCCTTCCGCCACCACGATAATCTCGAATACCGTATTTCTTTTCATAGACATAATCGGCATGACTTGGTCGGTAACTGTCTTTGATATGAGAGTAATCGTCAGATTTCTGATTGGTATTCGGAATGATAAAACCAATTGGAGTGCCGGTTGTTTTTCCTTCAAATATACCCGAAAGAAATTGCACCTCATCTTCTTCCTTTCTTTGGGTAACTATAGTGGATTGGCCCGGTTTTCGGCGTTGCATCTCTAATTGGATAGCTGCTAAATCAATAGTCATTCCTGCCGGACAACCATCAATGATTCCGCCCAATGCTTCACCGTGAGATTCTCCAAAAGTAGTCAGTCTGAAAAGTGTTCCGTAACTGTTTCCGGCCATTGTGTAATGTTTTTTCTTCGTACAAATCGGCCTTTTTGGCCTCGGGTTAACAAATATAGTTTTTTGAAATTATTTATCGAAATTTGACATGAGATTATTTAATTATTGTCTGAATAGAAATTTTATAACTTTTAACAAATATTATATAAAACCTTGACCAATTAATGCTATATCTTTGTTTTAGTAGAATTGTTACTACAATTTCGATTTTATTATTTAACAAAAACAAAAATTAATTCAAGAATTATGAAAAAATTATTTCTAAGTGCTTTAATGCTAGTGGGATTAGCATTTAACACACAAGCTCAAGACATTTCTAAGAATGCATTAGGATTGCGTTTAGGAGACAATGACGGTTTTGGAGGAGAGATATCTTACCAAAGAGGTTTGTCGAAAAACAATCGTTTGGAGTTAGATTTAGGTTGGAGAAACAGCCAAAACGTTGATGCTTTTAAATTAGTTGGTTTATACCAATGGGTTTGGAACATTGATGGTGGTTTCAATTGGTACGCCGGTGTTGGTGGTGGAGTTGGAAGTTGGAGTTATGACCAAGGTGGTTTTAATGATAGCGGAACAATCCTTCTAGCAGCTGGTGATATCGGGATAGAATATAACTTCAGCGAAGCGCCAATTCAATTGTCTTTAGATTTCAGACCTGAAATTTATTTCAATTCTGATGATTACAGAGAAGATAGTTTTGGACCGGACATCGCTTTAGGTATCCGTTACAAATGGTAATCAATGCTATATAATAAAAAATCCCACCTTAATCGGTGGGATTTTTTTATTTAAACACTATGGGTTTCTTCGAATTGATTTTGATAATCGTGTAAGGATAACTTATGTTCTCATCTGCCAAATCTTGTTCGGTACTTTTTTGAGTGTCTTTAACATACACTTCAATATTTGTAGCGGTTTCAATTACTTTCTCCACTTTAATCCTATTGTAAGTTTCCTTTGTTGGTCCCGAATTCAAAATAATAAAACTACTGTTCGTCGTATCGTCTTTACTAATCTTTTTTCGCAAAGTTTCATCGCCTAACAACATCATGATTTCCTTTGGTTCGGTCAAAATTTCATAAAACTTGATGTTAGCACCTCCATCATTATTCGTGGTCAATACTTCATACAATTGTTTGCTTACCGGTGCTTTTGTAGAAGAACACGAAACTAAAAACAAAACTAAAAAGGCCGGAATGACTTTTCTCATTGGGTATTTTTTATGGCTTGAAGATACAAATTTTCATATAAAGGCAATATGTTTTTGATATCAAATTGTTTGGCTACTTCCAACGCATTAGTTCTGAATTGGTTTAATGTTTCATCACTTTCCAAGATTTTTAAAGCATTTTCAGCCATATTGTCTACATCGCCCACATCGCTCAAATAACCGGAAATACCATCAAAATTCACTTCAGACAAACCACCTGAATTACTTGAAATTACCGGAACACTCCACGCCATAGCTTCTAGAGCGGCTAAACCAAAACTTTCCGTTTCAGAAGGCAATAAAAACAAATCAGAAAAAGATAAAATTTGGTCAATTTCATTACTGTTACCAAAGAAAATGACTTTGTCTTGTATGCATAAATCTTCACATAATTGTTCGGCCTTAGCTTTTTCAGGTCCATCGCCTACCATCATCAACTTGGCCGGTATTTTTTCTTGAATTTTATAAAAAATCTTGATGATATCCGGGATGCGTTTTACCTTTCTAAAGTTACTGATGTGCGTTACAATTCGCTCTTCTTTTTTGGCCATAACCGATCGCTGACAAGAGATTAATCCCTCGTTGCGTATTTTGTCGAGTTCAATAAAATTGGGAATCACATGGATTTCCTTTTTTATATTGAACAAATTGTATGTATCGTCTTTTAAACTTTGAGAAACTGAAGTAACAATGTCGGATTTATTGATACTGAAACTTACAGCAGGTTTGTAAAATGGGTGATTACCAACTAAAGTTATGTCAGTTCCGTGTAATGTCGTTACCATTGGAATGATGATGCCTTCGTCTTTCAACATTTGTTTGGCCATATAACCGGCATAAGCATGAGGAATGGCATAGTGCACATGCAGCAATTCGATTTTATACAGTTTTACCATATCCACCAACTTACTCGACAACGCCAATTCATAGGGTTGGTAATGGAACAAAGGATATTCGGGAACGTTTACTTCGTGGTAATGTACATTGGGGTTTAAAAGCGCCAAACGTACCGGTTGACGGTAGGTGATAAAATGAATTTCATGACCGCGATGCGCTAATTCAAGACCAAGTTCTATAGCTACTACACCGGAACCTCCAAAAGTAGGATAACAAACAATTGCAATTTTCATATTGTATTTTTCGTACCACGAAATTAAGGAAAATACAAACGCTATATGGTAAAAAAGAGTTAAAGATTACCTCTCAATAATCGCTTCCTGAATCACTTTTTGAATGTCTTCTCTAATATTTTCTTTGGAAAGTTTATTAGGCAAATTAGAATCAGGATAAGTTCTGTTGGATAAGAAAACATAAACGATTTCCGTCTCAGGATCTACCCAAGCTATCGTGCCTGTAAAACCGGTATGTCCAAAACTTGACATCGAAACACAACCACATGTTGGTCCGGCACCACTAAGCTGAGGCTTGTCAAATCCTAAACCCCGTCGGTTACCTTCAGCACAAAAATGACAAGTATTGAAGGTATCAAAAGTTTGTGGTGAGAAATATTGAACATTCCCGTAGTTTCCTTTTTGAAGGTACATTTGCATCATTTTGGCCACATCTAAGGCATTTGAGAAAATCCCGGCGTGACCACCTACTCCATTTTCCATAGCTGCTTCCATATCATGAACATAGCCCTGAATGGTGTCGTGACGGAAATAAGTATCGATTTCGGTTGGAGCAATTACGCTCTTATCAAACTTCTGCAAAGGATTGTATAAAGTATTATTCATTCCCAAAGTCTTGTAGAAATTGTCGAAGGCCAATTGGTCCAACGATTTTCCGGTAACTTTTTCCAAATACTTTTTGAGGATGATAAAGGTAAAATCGCTGTATTTGTATTCTTTTTTGTCTAGTAACGGACTATTGATGATTTGTTTCATGATACTGTCTTGGTAATCATCGCGCAAGAATAAACTATCGGAAACCCTTTTAGTAAAACCTTCCGTATAAATCTTACGATAGTATTTTTCCATTGGCACTTTGGCAGAATCAACAGTGGCTTTATAAAACGGAATCCAAGCCTGCATGCTTCCGTAATGTGACAGTAACTCTTTGAATGTAATGTGTTGTTTATTTGACCCTTTAAACTCATGCAACATCTCATCGAGCTTGGTCTCCAAAGTCACTTTTTTATGGTCATACAAATGCATTACGTTGGGCAAAGTGGCCATAATTTTGGTCAACGACGCTACATCATATAAATCGGTGTTCTTCACACGGGTTTTGTTGTCATAGGTTTGGTAACCAAATGATTTTTGGTAAATCACTTTGCCTTTTCGGGCGACCAAAACTTGCATTCCGGGTGTCATTTTACCATCAATGGCTTTGTTGGCTATCTTTTCGATTTGTTTTAATTTCTCTGAGCTCATACCCACATTTTCCGGTGTGCTGAAACCCAAACGATCGACTTTATCCGTATGAAAACCATCACCGGCTTTGAAAGTACTGTTGATAGAAACCGGAAGCATTCCTTTAGCACCTATGGCGCCAAAAATCAATTCTGCTGAAACTTCTTGCGCTATATCGCCATTTTGATAAGATACTATTACGCCTTCAATTTCCTCAAAATTTACAATTCTTGATAACGAATATGGTTTGGTAAAACAATCGACTATCACTTTCTTTTTTTCGGCTATTGCAGTGATCAATTGCAATTCAGGAACCGTCAATTCTGGCGAACGCCACCATGATTTATCTGACTTGTGGTAACCAATGATTACCGTTTCATAATCGGTTAGTTTGGTTAGTAACGAATCTAAATTGGCATCAGCCACTTCGGTTACTTCCGTATATTTTTTAAGTGTTGCAACAAAAGCACTGCTGGTATCATCGCCTAATTTTACATAAGCAATTTTTTGATTCAAATTTCTAATTGGCAACACACCATCATTTTTGACAACGGTAACTGCGTTTTCGTAAAGTTCGTATTGCAGACTTTCATTCGACTTCGGATTCAAATCATGGGCCAAATTAATTCCCTCTATCGGTTTGTATTTATTTAAACCGGCTTTAAACTTGTATCCTAAAATTTTCTTGACAGAGGCTGCTAATCGGCTTTCAGTAATGATACTGTCTTGGTAAGCCATACAGATTTTTTCTACCGCTAAAGGGACATTTTCGGCGAAAAGCAAAATATCGTTTCCGGCCAAAAAAGCTTCTAAGTCGATGTCACCTGGTTTTTTGAAATTACTTGCGCCTTTCATGTTTAAAGCATCGGTAAAAATTAGGCCTTCAAAACCCAATTCCTTTTTTAGTAAATCGGTTACAACTGCCTTAGAAATTGATGTAGGATAATTAAGTCTCGGTTCTAAACTCGGCACATTCAAATGCGCTACCATTACAGAAACCAGGCCTTCGTCAAACATTCTTTTATAAGGATACAACTCTACTTTTTCAATGTGTTCCAGAGTTGCATTGACCACCGGCAAAGTATGGTGCGAATCAGTAGAAGTATCGCCATGTCCGGGAAAATGCTTTCCGGTAGAAAAAACGCCTTGTCCTTGTACGCCTTTCATCAAGGCGATAGCATGTTCAGTAACGCTTACTTTATTTTCGCCAAAAGAACGAAATCCGATGATGGGATTTTTAGGATTGGTATTGATGTCTAAAACCGGAGCAAAATTAAAGTGAACGCCCATTCTTTTGCTTTCTTTACCCATAGCGACACCGGCTTTTTCGACCAATTTTAAATCTCTGATAGCGCCTAAAGTCATGTTGAAAGGATAACGAAAAGTAGAATCTAAACGCATGCTCATGCCCCATTCGGCATCAATTCCGATGAACAAAGGTACTTTAGATAAGTGTTGGTAATTATTGGTTAAACGCGATTGTCTTTTTGGACCGCCTTGAAAAAAAATCAGGCCACCAATAGAATAATCGCAAACCAACTTCTCAATTTCAGCGACATGAGTTGCATCTTTATTAGAATAAGCAGCAACCATAAACAATTGGCCTACTTTTTCTTCAAAAGTCATTTGGTTGTAAATACTGTCAACCCAAACGGTTTCAGCTTCAGTTTCAGGGAAAAAGTTTTTTCTTTCGGTCTTGATGTATGAAACACTGTCGAGTTCTTGAATGGTTGTTTCAGTTTTAACCAATGGCGAAGTCGTCTTCTTACTTTTGGTGGAAGAACAATTGGTTACCAAAAATAACAGTACTGCGAATAAGCCTATTCTGAACAAGAAATACTTCATTAAATAAGGTTTAAAAAAAACGACTGTGCCAACTTTCGCCAGCCGGAACTTCCCAGTTTTCGTTAAATTCTTCAATGGAATTGACTAAGTTATTGAAAACAATAGTGTTGGCCGTTACTGCTTTCTCTTTGGCCATTCGTTTGAAATCTAGTAACGATTTGTGGGCGATGTGTTCGCCGTTTTTGAACGTAACGTTCATTTTATCCAGTAAATCTACGCCATATTTTTGTTCTAAACTTTGGATAAAGGCCACTGATGAATCAATAGAACAACCAGTGGCTTGTTGTACTTCTTGATTTACGGCAAAAATGATAAATCGGTTGTATTTTAATAAATAAGACGCTTCCAAACCGGTTCCGTGAGCCGACCAATTCTCTACAAACATTTTAATATCACGATCGATTTCGGTCATCTCGTCATCTGAAAATTTGCGATTGGATGGGTAAATCCAAATTTTGGAATCTTCGGGTAAATCTTCAAAGGGAACGTACATGGGAATTGTGAATTACAAATTATAAATTACGAATTATAAATCTTGGGCATTGGCGATTAATTCTGCTATGTCCATAACTTTGACATTGGCTTCTTGTTCTTTGGCTTTGACACCATCAGTCATCATAGTGTTGCAGAACGGACAACCGGCTGCAATGATTTCGGGTTTAGTTTCCAAAGCGTCTTCTGTTCTTTCGATGTTTACCTCTTTATTTCCGGGCTCGGCATCTTTAAACATTTGCGCACCACCGGCACCACAGCATAATCCATTGGCTCGGGAACGTTTCATTTCTACCAATTCGGCATCCAATTTTTGGATTAAATCTCTTGGCGCTTCATAAATATTATTGGCACGACCTAAATAACATGGGTCATGAAAAGTAATTCTTTTGCCTTTAAACTGTCCGCCTTCAATAGTTAATCGCCCTGAATCTAATAACGATTTTAAAAACTCCGTATGGTGAACTACTTCATAAGTTCCGCCCAAATCAGGATATTCATTTTTTAAAGTATTAAAGCAATGCGGGCAAGCCGTGACGATTTTTTTAGCTTCGTAAGCATTCAAAACCTCGATATTCATCATGGCTTGCATTTGAAACAAAAACTCATTCCCTGCTCGTTTTGCCGGATCGCCTGTACAGCTTTCTTCGGTTCCCAAAACGGCAAACTCTACATTGGCACGGTTTAAAATACGCACAAATGCTTTGGTAATTTTCTTTGCTCTGTCATCGAAACTGCCGGCACAACCTACCCAAAATAACACTTCGGGTTGCTTGCCTTGAGCCATCATTTCTGCCATGGTTGGCACGTTTACTACTTCTGACATATTTTAATTTTAGATTTATGATATTAGATATTAAATATTGAAAATTTAATATCTAAAATCTAATATTTAATATTATTCATGGTGCTCGTCATCAAACACTTGAATGGTTACTTCTTTGTCTACCAAATCGGTAAATTTTCCTCTGTATCGGGTGGCTTTTACCAAGTGATTGTCAATCCAGTGGTAGTTACCGCCACGTGGTTTTCCGAAAAGGATTCCATGGTACTTAAAGCCGTGTTGTTTTAACCAAATCTCAGTATATTCTCTGTGCGCTTCAGTTCTTGAGGTAAAGAAAAATATAATGTGTCCTTCGTCGTACCATTTGTTTAAAGTGACTAATGCATCGGGGTAAACCTCTGCGGTCAACATTCTTTCCGGTTCTTCGTTTGGGATATCGTCACAAACGGTTCCGTCAATGTCGATTAAGTAATTTTTAATTCCTTCCGGTAAAATCGGACTTAAATGCTGTCCGTTTTCAGTGATGCTTTGGAGTTTTTTTTCAATGTCTTCCGCTTTCATTTTTTTACTTTTTATAGTGTTTTCAAATTCATTCGACAAATTCCCAAGCCTCACAATTATGAGAATTCATCAGGTTATATAATTTATTTCTCTTTGTTCAATACAATTGCTTCGCCTGTCAGCTAAAGCTTCGAGTCGCGCTATGCGCTCGGATTAATTTTCATCTTTCCAGTTTAATCGGTCTTGTTGGTTGTATTGCCATGGTGCACCATTGTTTTCGATATTGGCCATCATCGCATTTAATGATTGTGGTGCCGCACTTTGCTCCATCACCAAGTACCTTCTCATGTCTATAATAATGGATAGCGGACTGATGTTTACCGGACATTCTTCCACACAAGCATTGCACGATGTACATGCCCAAAGTTCTTCGGCAGTAATGTAATCGTTTAATAAAGATTTATTATCGGGTACAAAAACCCCTTTATTGGCATCGATATTTTTACCTACTTCTTCCAATCGATCACGCGTATCCATCATGATTTTACGAGGTGACAATTTCTTACCAGTTTGATTCGCCGGACAAGAAGAGGTACAACGACCACATTCGGTACAAGTGTAGGCATTTAACAATTGCACCCAATTCAAATCTTGCACATCCGAGGCTCCAAACTTACCCGGTACTGCATTTTCATCCACAGGTTGTGCCGCGAATGGATCGGCATTTGGATCCATCATTAGTTTTACTTCTTTGGTAACACTTTCCAAGTTGTCCAATTTACCCTTGGCATTCAAATCGGCAAAATAGGTATTAGGAAATGCTAAAAGGATGTGTAAGTGTTTTGAATAATATAAATAGTTTAGGAAAATCAAAATTCCGATGATGTGAAACCACCATGCGGCTCTTTCAATAATAATAACAGCTTCCAAGGAAAAAACATCCGGAGAAGGAGCTAAAAATTGTGAAATGATATTTCCCGAATTCATGTCTTGGAATTTCAAGTCGAAAGCATTCATGATTAGAAACAAAGACATCAAGACTACTTCGAAATAAAGTATAGTATCGGCATCTTTCTTAGGCGCACCTTTTAAATCGGAACTGGCGAATCTTTTTAATTGGATTACGTTTCTTCGAATCCAAAAAGCAGCAACAGCTACTAAAACCAATACGGCTAACACTTCAAACGAACCGATTAAAACACCGTAGAATCCGCCTAAAAATGCGAAGACTCTGTGGGTTCCAAACAAACCGTCAATGATAATTTCTAAAACTTCTAAATTGATAATGATGAAACCAACGTAAACGATGATGTGCAAAAAACCGGCGATTGGTCTTTTCACCATTTTAGATTGCCCTAAAGCAATCATGGCCATGTTTTTCCATCGGGCTGAAGGATGATCAGTGCGATTGACATCATGTCCCAAATTGATATTGCGCGTTAGTTCTTTTACATTTTTAGCAAAAAAACCAATTCCTGCAATGAGGATGATAGCAAAAAGTATGTTGTCAATATACATCATGGCTTAGGGTTTTATTTTTTATTGAGGGTATCGTTTATAGGCGCTTTATAAGGTTTGTTTTTCTTCCCAAATAAAGAAACATTAACATATCTTGTTGGGTTCAAACGCAAGTCTTGCAGAAGCAATTCCAATTCTTTGGCACTTTTGGCAAAATTTGTATAGAGTGCATCGTCTTTGGCTAATTTACCTAAAGTCCCTTTGCCTGCTTCCATATCGGCCATGATTTTATCAACGCTAGCCAATGTTTTCTCCAAGTTTCTAACCGTTTGTCCGATATTGGCTTTTGCCAAAGAATCAGACATGGTTTTTAGATTAGCCGATGTTTTGTCAAAATTAGATACTGTTGTAGCTATTTTTGTTTTGTTCTCTGCCAACATTTGATTGACAGTGGTCGAAGCTTGTTTAAATTCGGCTAGAGTAGCGTTTAGGTTTTCTAGGCTGCTTCTTAAATTCTGCTTGGTTTTTTCATCTAAGACTTGGTTGACGTTGACCAACATCGTATTGGCATTTTCCAAAACCTTATCCAGTTTTTCTTTTATAGGCTTGATTTGATTGGAAACTTCTTCGGTTAAACCTAATTTATTGCCTGATTGGAAAAAATCACCTGAAACCGCAATCTCATTGGTTTCTGTATTGGGTAATATAGCAATTTGCTTTCCACCGATTGGTCCCGGAGAATACAATTCGGCTACACTGTTTTTGGGGATTTTATAATCGCCATTGATTTGCAATTCCACTAATGAAGTCCAGTCTTTCTGTAACTCGATTGAATTTACTTTACCCACAACTAATCCGTTGATTACAACCGGTGACGAGGAAGCCAAACCGTCAACATTACTGTATTTCACATAATATTTGTGGTAGTTTGACAACAAGTCTCTCCCTTTTAAGAAACTATACCCCCAAATGAACAATAAAATAGAAGCAATAACTAGGATTGCTGTCTTGATTTCTCTCGTGATTTTCAATGCTATTTGTTTTTTGGCAAAGTTAAAATAAAATACTAAAACTCCTTATTATTATTGCTTTAATGCTTCTTGAACTGAAACTTTTTTTCCGTTTTTGAAGGCGATTACAAAGGCTGATGTATACCCTTTGGCTTTGGCCTCTGCCAATAATTTTTTGGCTTCATCATAGCTTGTGGTTTCGCCATACATATATTTGTACAAAGAACCTTCGCTGGAAACCGAAATATTGTTTAGGCCTTTAAAATTACTGGGTACTGTTTCTAACTTAGTGCCACTGGCAGATAGTTGTACTTTGAACGTGGCAATACCCGTATTTGGAATAACTTCAGGTTTTGGTTCAACTTTTTTAATTTCCGGATTTTTTACCACCGGTTTTGGAGTTGCCTGTGAATCAATTTTTATCGTTTCTATTTTTTGAGATGGTTTAACATCATTTACATCACCCGAACCGTAAAATTCTTTTTTGTAGTTGATAATGGCATTAGCTATCGCTTCGGCATATTCATTTTGTCCTGCCTCTGAGTCTAACTTTGCCCCTTCTGCCGGATTAGAAATAAAGCCCATTTCTATTAATACTCTAGGCATGTAAGCTTTGTGTAACACCATGAATGGCGCTTGTTTTACACCACGACTTTTACTGCTGACATCATCTATGAAATGGCTTTGGATTTTTCCTGCCAAGGAGATACTGTTTTCTAAATATTCTTCTTGCATCACAATTGTTCCCAACATGCTTTCGGGAGATTTTGGATCATATCCTTTATACTTTTGTTGGTAATCTTTCTCCATGGTGATTACTTCATTCTCCTTCTTTGCCGCTTCGAGATTGGACGCATTTTTCGACATACCCATTACATAGGTTTCAGAACCGCAAGCCGCTGCATTTTTATTGGCATTACAGTGTATCGATATGAAAATATTGGCATCGGCTCTGTTGGCTATATTGGCCCGTTCAATTAAATCAACAAAAGTGTCATTTTTTCTGGTGTAAATAACTTCAAAATCGGATTTGTTTTCTAAAATCTTCCCAACTTTAAGCACTACTGCTAAAGCAATTTTCTTCTCAATATGTCCGTTGTAAACGGCGCCGTAATCGTGATCCCCGTGACCGGCATCAAGAGCCACTTTAAACTTTCCCGATTGGGCAAAAGTCAAATTGGAAATAAATAATAAAATCGTACCTACTAACGTAATTCCTTTCATTGGTTTTATCAATTTCAAAATATCTTTATTTTTTTTAATTATTTGAAGGCAGCTGTTTTTCCTCCAACGGTGGTAACAATAAACGAATCCGGAAAACCTTGATTTTTGGCTTCTTCATTTAACTTTTTAGCTTCTTCCAAACTGACAGCACTCCCGTAAAAATACTTGTATAATTTATTTTCCAAGGTAAATGAAATATTTTTAAGCCCTTTAAAATCAGGCGAAGTGGTCTCTCTTTTTTTAGAAGTTGCAAACAATTGGATTTTATACAAACCTTCTTTTACATTAGCAGTTGGGGCAGTTTCTTCTGCTTTGACCGCAATAGGCTCAGCAACTTCCTTTACAACCTTTCTATCCAAATATTTTACATTCTCGTTAGTGTTATATGCCTCATTAAAATACTCCTTTTTGTATTTGATGATGGCTTCGGCAATTTGACTTGCCATTTTATTTTGTCCTTCATCAGAATTCAGAAATTCACCTTCTTCTTTGTTGGATAAAAAACCCAATTCAATTAGGACACTCGGCATGTAAGCGGCATCTAAAACCCATAACGGTTGTTGTTTCACACCTCTTGATTTACGCTCTAAGTTGTTGGTGAAATTATCTTGAATCTTAGTAGCCAAATCAATGCTGCTATTCAAATTTTCTTCCTGCATCATGGTCAAACCAATTAGTGATTCCGGTTTCTTCGGATCAAATCCTTGGTAAGTTTCTTTGTAATTGTCTTCTAATAAAATAACCGAGTTTTCACTTTTGGCTACTTCTAAATTCATATTGGCCCGAGACAATCCCATCACAAAAGTTTCTGTTCCGGATGGCACTTGATTGGTTACCGAATTGCAATGAATAGAAACAAATAAATTTGCATTGGCCTTGTTGGCTACTTTTGGTCGGTTGACCAATTCGATAAAAACATCTGTAGTTCGGGTGTAAATAATCTTTATATCCTTCTCACTTTCTAAAAGTTTGCCAACTTTGAGTGTGGTTTTTAATGCAATTTCTTTTTCAACAAAACCATGATAGGAATTCCCGGGATCTTTCCCGCCATGACCGGCATCGAGTATCACTGTGAATGCTTTACCGTTTTGAGACCATGCCCAACTACAAACGAACAACATCGAAACTATCGAGAAAAGAATGTTCTTATTATTTAATTTCATTTGTAAAAGTTAATTTAAATTAAAACCCGGCGGTCATAAATGTAATATTTACCTATTTTTGAGCGGAAATATTGTTTAAGTTTGCCACGTCAAAAACCAAGCCATATTTCTACAAAAATAGCATTAAACCTTTGCAAAGAAACTTATTTAATATCGTTTTTTTAACAATTTTCCTAACATTGGGAAACGCGAAAACATATTCACAAGACTTACCTCCAAAAAACAATCCTTTTCCCGCTAAAAACCAAGCAGATAGCACTAAAGTCGAGTTAAAAGACTTGACCAAAGTGATTGATTCCACTAAAAAGGACAGCATCAAACCTAAGAAAGCTTTTTTAGATGGTAAAATAAAAAGGAAAGCGGTTGACTATGAAAAATTAGACCAAAAGAAAAAACTCATCACCCTTTACAACAAAGCAGAAGTTTATTATCAAGATATCGAATTAAAATCGGGCATCATTGTAATTGATTACCAAAAAGATGAAATTTACGCAGGTAGAATCAAAGATTCATTAGGAAACCTTACGCAAAGACCGGTTTTTAAACAAGGCGCCAATGTAGTAGAACCGGATTCCATTCGATTTAATACTAAAACTAAAAAAGCTTTAGTATGGAATTCGAGAAGCCAACAAGGGGAAATGAACATCAAAGCGAGGATCACCAAAAAGGAAAACGACTCGGTTTATTTCATGAAAGGCGCTCGTTTTACCACAGCCAAAGACATTGACAATCCGGAATATTATTTCCAAACGGACCGAGTGAAATTAGTTCCCGGTAAAAAAGTAGTGGTTGGCGTAACCAATATGGTGATTGCTGATGTACCTACACCAATTGCTTTGCCATTTGCTTTTTTCCCTATGTCGGACAAGGCGCGTTCAGGCTTAATTATGCCTACTTATAATGACAGTAATACACGTGGTTTTTCGTTACAGAATGGTGGTTACTATTTTGCTTTGAGTGACCATTATGACTTAGCAATTTTAGGCGACTATTTTACCAACGGAAGTTATGGCTTCCGATTTGAGTCCTCTTATGCCAAACGCTATAAATTCTTAGGAAACATCAATGTTCGTTTTGAAAATTTAATCCAAAGCGAAAGAGGTTATCCTGATTATTCGAGAGCCAACAATTACAACATTCAATGGTCACACTCCAAAGACGGAAAATCAAATCCAAACTCAAGATTCTCGGCTTCGGTGAACTTAGGAAGTAGCCAGTATTTCCGCCAATCTTTAAATCAGATGAATGTGAGTTCGGGTTTAAATAACACTTTGAGTTCTTCGATTTCGTATTCAAAAACGTTTAATTCGGTGCCTCAGGTCAACTTGTCTCTAACCGCAACTCATTCACAAAACACCAATACAGAGCAAATCAACATGACTTTGCCTACGTTACAAATGAGCGTGGACAGGATTTTTCCTTTTGCCCCAAAAGACGGAATCAAAAAAGGATTTTTCAAAAACATCAATTTACAGTACAACCTAAGAGGTGAAAACAGAATTCAAACCACGGATTCACTTTTCTTTAAGTCGGAAATGTTTCGCGATGCTAAAGTAGGGTTTCAACACAGCATTCCGTTGAGTACCAACTTTAAAATATTCAAATACTTCAGCGCTACCACTTCGGTAAATTATAATGAAGTTTGGTATTTAAAAACCATACGGAAACAATATGATGCCAACGTTAATGAAGTAGTTGACACTGAAGTACAAGGATTTGATGCTTTTAGAACTTATTCTTTTACAGCCGGTGTTGGAACTACAATATACGGAACCTTTAATTTAGGGGAAACTAAAAAGATACAGGCCATCCGACACGTAATGAGACCAAACATTACATATAGTTATACGCCGAGTTTTGAAAAATATTTCGACACTTATGACCCGGACGGCAGCGGAACCATGGTAAAAGACTACACCCGTTTTGACGGCGGTATTTTTGGCGCTCCCGGAAAAAATATGTCAAACAATGTTGGTTTCAACTTAAGCAATACTTTTGAAGCCAAAGTAACCGACAAAGATTCAACCGCAACTGAACCTAAAAAAGTGATGCTGTTAAACAACTTAAATTTCTCAACCAGTTATGACATTACGGCTGATTCCTTGCGATGGTCTCCAATGCGTGTCAGCGGTGGAACACAGATATTGAATCAAAAGATGAATATTAACTTTGCCGCGACTTTAGATCCGTATGCGATTAACAATGCCGGACGAAGAATTGATACTTGGAATATTGACAACGGAGGAAGTTTGTTTAGAATGACCAGTGCCAATATGACTTTGAACTACTCTTTTTCGAGCAAAGATGGCGATGGTGATGATAAGAAAAACGAGCAGGGCAAACGAAATGGCGGTCGTGAAGATGATTTATTCGGGACCAATACCGATTTGAGTGACCGACGTCAAAGCCAATTCGAGGAAGATGATGGGGAAGAAAAACCACCGACAGAATTTTTCAAATACGAATTGCCTTGGGACATGACTTTGGCCTATTCATTAACTTATTCTAACAATAGTAGGGAACAAGAAATTACCGGAAATTCAATCATGATTTCGATGAATACTGATTTGACGCCTAAATGGAAAATTGGGGTGTCCACCGGATATGACTTTGTTCAAAGAGGTGTTACGTTTACCCAATTCAGATTTGAACGAGATTTGTTGAGTTGGCGTATGGATTTCAACTGGGTACCGTTTGGCGAGAATGCTTATTGGGGATTCTTTATCGGAATCAAATCCGGTGTGTTGAGCGACATCAAATGGGACAGACGTTCGCTTCCGGACAGAACCTTAAGATAATTGTGAATTGTAAATTGTGAATTATGAGTGAGAAAAAAATAATCTTTACAGACAAAGCACCGGCACCGATTGGACCTTATAACCAGGCGGTTTTAGTAGGTAATACTTTATTCACCTCAGGCCAAATTGCTTTGAATCCGAGTACGATGGAATTGGTTTTAGACGATATCGAAACTGAGACCAAACAAGTAATGGAAAACATGAAAGCGGTTTTGGAAGCGGCTGACATGACTTTTGACAACGTGGTAAAAACGACTATTTTCATCATGGATATGGGTGACTTTGCCAGAATTAATGCTGTGTACGGAAGTTACTTTGATGAAAGTACGGCTCCGGCAAGAGAAACGGTACAAGTAGCCGGTTTGCCTAAAGGGGTGAATGTAGAGATTTCGATGACAGCGATTAAATAGCCTACAGTCGCAGTCTCAGTTTACAGATTAAAAATAGATGAATCCTTTATTGTGTATAACAATGAAGGATTTTTTATTTATAGACCTAAACACCAATTGCTTACCTTTACAATTCAACCAAAAACCAGCTTCATGAAAACGATCAAAAGAGTACTTCCGATTTTTATACTGTTGATGGCATTCCTTTGTTTGAGTTGGAATAACCCATCAACTTTAGCTTCAAAAAACTCCATAGTTTTGGTGAAATACAAAACCCAACCCAATAAAAGTGAAGAAGTTATCAATAACTTAACTGCATTGATTGAGGAAGTTAAAAAAGAGCCTCATTTTGTGAGTATCAAACTCCATGTTGACCCCAAAGACCCAACGAATATTTTGCTTTATGAAGAATGGCAAGATGCTGTTTATTACGGAAACGAGCATATGAAAACACCTCATTTACAACAATTCATTACCAATGCCCGAAACTTTTTAGCCGGACCACCGGAGATTTCTTTGTGGCAAGTGGAGAAAGTGTTTTAGCCTTCATTAAGTTAGTTGAAAAACAGAAAACATTCATTAGGTAATAGATAAAGAACTTTTTTGACCCAAAAACCAACTTTACAGCATTTCCAAGCCTTCGCAGCCGTCAAACGAGCTTCGGACTCCCTCAAACGAGCTTCGGACTCACACGAAAAAGCTTCGGATTCTCGCGAACAAGTTTCGGACTCTTGCAGCAATGCTTCGGACTACAGCAAATGGACTTCAGAGTTCCATTTTTGATCTGCTGACCGTTACACCCGAATATCTGACTCCCGAAAAAGAATAACGGAACGATTCAAGAAGGAATTTTTTTATATTTGTTATAGACTTGTTTGATTATGGTATATATCGATGAGTTAGCGGTAATTTTTAACGACACTACATCTTATGAAATTCAGGGTTTTAATTTTTACTTTCTTCTTTCTCTCAATATTAAATTGTAATTCTCAAAAACTAAAATGTTGTAATACCAAAGATGACGTTCAAAGAATACTGAAGGGTAATTGGGTTATAAAAAATAATCATTCAAGTGAAATTTATCAATATTCTTTTGATGGAAAAAACGGTCAAATGAACACATTTGAAAAAGATAAATTTGAAAATGGTAGAATACCACTTAATAATCATTCATCTTTTATAAAATTGAGAAGAGGCTTATTTGGTGGTTTTAAAATAATTTATATTACCCTCTATGGTAGTAGAAAATCAAAAATAAAATACCTAGATAATGAAAAAATGATTCTTGAAACAGATCTAGGAGAATTAATCGAGTATGAGAAGTAAAAATAAAACTACCGCTAACAGCCGTTTGGCGCAATAGCTAGTTTGTCTTTCTTGGAAAATACGCTGAACTTCAGTATTTCTTATTACATTTTTCTTTAACTTACCGCTACTGACGCCAAGCGACGGAACGTTATGAACCACTTTATGAGCGAACAATCAGACAATCAACTTTCGTATTATCCATTGAAATTATGGACTGATTCTATAATTACTATTACAATATTCTTTTTAATAACTTTATTATTCGTTTGGAATAAACATCAACCTTATGGAATTATTTTAGCTTTAATAATTTGGCGTGTTATATGGAATCATTTTTATAATACAGTCAAAAATCTTAGCAGACAGTTGTCAGGGAAACCAGCTATTGAATTAACCGAAGAGTATTTTTATGATCATATCAATGATATCAAAATATACTGGAAAAACATTACGCAAGTTAACTTATGGCAAAGTAGAGGAAGTACATTTGTTTGCTTTGAATTAAAAGATTTGGAAAGTCATGTCAAGCAATCTAAAAGTTTAATTGATAAATTTTTATATAAATTAAAAGTTTATCCGGAAGGTGTTTTTGTAAAGACTGAAATAAGTTTGGTGAAAGGAAAAAATGAAGAGATTTTCGGTAAAATAAACAGGTCTTTACAATATAAATCAACTCATATCAGCAGTTTGTAACTACTGCGCGCTTGGGCTTATCCCGAATTTTCTCCTAAAATTCAAAAAGGAGTTTTATATTTGGAAGCATCAGTAATAAATCGTCAAAGCTGTTGCAAGCTATGGCACTTAATGCACCACAGGAGAAAAATTGTAATGAAAGACACAACAGGATATACATATTTTGCAATTAAAACTGAAAATGAAAACTTTGGTTTACAAGAGTTTGATAAATATTTAACCGTAAAGCCTACTAGTTTCCAGAAAATGTTTGAAAAAGGGAAAGTTCCGGTTTGTACAATTTGGGAATACTCAACTGGCAATTTAACAAATCCATTTTTTTTCGAAGAAATTGAAAAATTGATAATGAAACTTAACAATCATAAAGTTGAATTTTTAAAATTAAAAGCCGAAAATCCAGAGATTAGTTTTGTTTTGGAAGTCGTAATATATTTAGGCGATGAAACTCCTGGATTACATTTTAGTAAAAAGATATTGGAATTTGTAAATACTGTAGGAGGTGTAATTGATTGTGATATATATAATAATAAGTAACTACGTAACATAACAACAATTTACAACTATAGCCCATGAATAACCCATATAACGACAACTATCCAACGTGTGGAGAAACATATGCAACTTTGAGAATTTATAGTAAAAACTCAAATGTTGTGGAAAGGTTGGAAATTAAACCAAGTGATACATCAACCGGAGTAGATTTTAATGGTTACTTTTATTCAACAAAAGAAATATTAGATTCAAAAGACATACGTAGACATATTGATTATTTGATTGAAAAGTTTAGGCCAAAAATTGATATTTTGAAAAAAATTCAATCCGAAGGAAGCCAAATCGATATTTCATGTTATTGGCTTTCCAAAGATGGACATGGTGGCCCAACTTTGTCACCAAATCAACTAACGGAACTTGGAAAATTAAATGTTGATATTTGGTTTGACATTTATAGTGTTTAGCTACGTTTCTAACAGCAGTTTGTAACAACTGCGGAAAGCTAACAGTCATTTTCCGGAACTTAAACAGACAATCCCAATGAACAAAAAAATTATCCTTTTAATTCTAATGTCAACTTTTATCCTGTCCTGTAATGAGCAGGAAAAGAAAACTTCTAAATTTTTAAAAAGATATGACAAAATCAGGCTTGTCTCCTACAATACACATAGAGATGTGTATAGTAGCAAATTTGAACTGAAAATAGAAAAAGATACTATTCGAATTCCAGACATAAACATTATTGATAATGTCGTTTTAGACAAACATTATTCTGAAAAAATAGCGGAAGTTTTACTTTCAACCGAAGAGGAATGCTTGCTGGCTGATTGTTATAATCCAAGACATTTAATTTTATTTTACAAACAGAATAAGATTGTTGATTTTTATGAGTTTTGCGCAGAATGTGGTGGTAGCAGACAATCAAAAAACATTGCTTTTCCGGAACTTTGCACAGATAAAGGTGACAAACTTATAGAGATATTTAAAGAAATGAAATTGAAAAATGATGGTGAAGAAAGTGATACTTATAAATATTTTTAAAAGAAGAACCACCAAAATTCAACACAAACCAAAGCATAAAAAAACCTAACATCGCTGTTAGGTTTTTTACTATTTATTTAAAATGTGATAGGCAATCAGTCCGTCGATTGGTCTTCGGAGTACATTGCCAATTTTGATGTCATATTTGGCCAAAACTTGTTCCAATTCCTCTTTCAAATAAAACGCGATGGAACCTACAAAATGCACCGGTACTTCTCGGCAATTGTCAAACTGCATGATATAGTTTTTGGCAAAAGATTTCAATTCTTTTTTGATGATTTTTTGACAAAAAGGATTGTCTTTGTGCTTGATGATGAACTTAGCAAAAGTGGCTAAGTAAGCATTTGGATTGTCTTCTTTGTACAAATTGGCTTTGATATAATCGGCATCCAAATTGTATTCATCGGCAAACTCTTTTGACAAATCTTCCGGCATATTATTGAAATAATGACCGCGAATTAAATGTCTTCCAAAGCGATTTCCGGAACCGTCATCCATAACGATGTACCCTAAAGACTGTACTTTTTGGTGTAAAACTTTACCATCAAAATAACTACAATTTGAACCGGTTCCCAAAATACAAACAATGGCTTTCTCGTCATTTGGAGTAGTGGCATAAACGGCGGCATAAGTATCTTCATGTACCGAAACCACAGCGTTTCTGAAATATTCTTCAAATACTATGGTCAAGAATTTTTTCATTCTATCGGTGCCACAACCGGCACCATAAAAAAACAAATGGGTTGCTTTGTCTTTGTTGTGCTCAATATCAAACTTTTCGTTAAGTCTTTCAAGTATAGCATCTTTGTCTAATACTTCAGGATTTAATCCTAAAGTTTGAGTGGTGAAAAGCACTTTTCCGTTGTCATCAATCGCAATCCAATCGGCTTTGGTAGAACCACTATCAACTAATAATTTCATAATCAATTAGGAATTACGAATTAGGAATTACGAATTTAAAACTGAGTTCAAATTATAAATCTTAATTCTCTTTATTTTATTGGTTTTATTTCGAGTCGCTCCAAACAATTCAGTTGCGCCTCGATTAGTTTAGTTTTAGGTATAAAAAATCCCGTCACCTACAAAGATAACGGGATTTTTTTATTTATTATTTTAAACCGGCAATATGCACTGATAAATCAATCAATTTGCTGGAATAACCGTATTCATTATCATACCAAGAAACCAATTTGAAGAAGGTAGAATTTAAACCAATCCCGGCTTTAGCATCGACGATTGAAGTTCTTGAATCAGAAACAAAATCTTGAGAAACTACATCATCCTCTGTGTAGCCTAAAATCCCTTTTAGTTCGTTTTCAGAAGCTTTTTTCAATACGGCCATGATTTCTTCATAAGAAGTTTCTTTGGCTACTTTTACAGTCAAATCCACTACTGAAACATCAACTGTAGGGACACGGAAAGACATTCCGGTTAATTTACCGTTCAAGGACGGAATCACTTTTCCAACGGCTTTTGCCGCACCGGTGGAAGAAGGAATAATATTTACGCTGGCAGCACGTCCGCCTCTCCAGTCTTTTCTTGATGGTCCGTCAGCTACCATTTGAGTCGATGTAGAGGCGTGAACCGTAGTCATCAAACCTTCTACAATTCCGAAATTATCGTTGATTACTTTGGCCAAAGGCGCTAAACAATTGGTAGTACAAGAAGCGTTAGAAACAACAGTATCCGTAGCTTTAGCTTCTGTATGATTTACACCCATAACAAACATTGGTGCATCGGCTGAAGGCGCTGAAATTACTACTTTTTTGGCACCGCCATCAATGTGAGCTTTAGCAGTTTCAATTGTGGTGAAGAAACCGGTACATTCGGCTACAATATCTACATCCACATCTTTGTCATCCCATTTGATTAGTTTTGGATCTCTTTCGGCCGTTACTCTGATGAATCGGTCATTAACAAATAATTTACCGTCTTTCACTTCTACTTTTCCATTGAATCGTCCGTGTACTGAATCGTATTTTAATAAATAAGCCAAATGATCTACATCTAATAAATCGTTGATGGCTACAACTTCTACATTATCTCTGTTAAAGGTTTCTCTAAAAACTATTCTTCCAATTCTTCCGAAACCGTTTATTCCTAACTTTACTTTTGACATTTTATTTTATTTAATTTTCTATTTATACTATTGTTGCATTTGTTGGCCCAATAAATTACCGCTGAAGGCAGTATTTTTTTTATGTGGTCATAATATCCGAAACTCTTAATAATTCTCTGTCGATTTCAGAACGACCTTTGATGGCTTGTTCTAACGGAGTTAACGCTACTTTATCGGCTAGTAAACCTACCATAAAATTGCTTTTTCCTTCCAATAAAGATTCCACCGCTTTTACGCCATATCTTGAAGCTAAAACTCGGTCAAAACAAGAGGGTGCGCCACCGCGTTGCATATGACCCAAAACTGAAACTCTAACATCGTATTCCGGTAAATTGGCTTCAACGTAATCTTTTAATTCGAATACATTCTTCCCAATTTTATCGCCTTCGGCTATAACCACTATACTGGATGATTTGCCCGAAGCTTTACTTTTCTTTAAAGAATCTAACAAACGTTCTAAGCCTAAATCTTCTTCAGGAATTAGGATTTCTTCTGCTCCTGCTCCTATTCCGGCGTTTAATGCGATGTGACCTGCATCTCTTCCCATAACCTCTACAAAGAAAAGTCGGTTGTGCGAACTGGCCGTATCACGAATCTTATCGATTACATCTACTACTGTATTCAAAGCGGTATCATAACCCAAAGTGTGACTGGTTCCGAAAATATCATTATCAATAGTCCCTGGAATTCCCATAACCGGAAAATCAAACTCAGCGTTAAACACTTCAGCACCGGTAAAAGAGCCGTCTCCGCCAATCACCACTAGAGCATCAACACCTGAGTTGACTAAGTTTTGGTGGGCTTTTTGTCGGCCTTCAACGGTCATGAATTCTTTTGATCGAGCGGATTTCAAAATTGTTCCGCCTTTGTTTACAATATTGTTTACACTACGCGGTCCCATTTCTTTAAAATCACCTTCAATCATACCTTGATAGCCTCGGTAAATACCGATACACTCAATTTGGTGATAGGCACAAGTTCTGACTACAGATCGAATGGCTGCATTCATACCCGGTGAATCACCTCCGGAGGTTAGCACCCCAATTTTTTTTATGCTTTTAGACATTTTTATCTGATTAAAATGTAAAATTAGCAAAGATGAAGTAGTTTTTTACCCATATTATTAATATATTAATAAAATAGGTGAAATTCAATCGTTTTCGTTGATAAGTTTTTGGTTGTGGTAAATCCGGAAATGGAGTCAGGTCTTAATCTTCGGGAGAAACAGCTTCTTGATTGGCCTTTATATCTGCTTTTTTCTTGTCGTTTTCCGACTCATTTTTGGTTTTCATTTTGATTCCTTCCGGAAACATTTCAGAGTCTTGATCGGCGTGATTTTGGGTTTTAACGCGATCAATTTTGGCGTTTTTAAAAATCTTATTAATCAATTCTTTCATCGTATCAAAATCGACTTCATAAGACATTCCTATCCCTTGAGTGTAGCCAATTCCTTGACCAATGTATGTAATATCGTTTTCTTTATTGAACACTCTTAAATTCAAAGTTCCATCATCATTTACCCTATATTGAACCTCAACATCACCCACGATGGCCGTTTCAGAAATACCGCCAACCGGTACACCTACTTTTCCGTTTACAGTAATTCGGTCATTAATTCGGGAAGAAACAGTAACACCAAACCGGGCATCCGTTTCTTGACCGGTACCATTTCGATCAGAAACTACATATTCGGGAGCTATAGAAATTTTGTCATCGTCTCCGGAAAAAATATCTTTAAAAAGACTACTCGCTTTTTCGAATAAATTGTTAGACAATTGGTTTTGGTTGACACCTTCTTGACTCAAAAAACCACCGGTAGAAAGTAAGTACAATGCTTGTGTTTGCCGCTTGTCTTTATCATCTAATTGGTATTGAATTTCAGATTTTAAGGAACTCCCAACGGTAGGAAAATTGATATTGAAATCGGGTTCCGGATTAGCGAGACTTCCCTTTACTCCAATAACCACCTCAACGTCTACTTTTTTATTGAAAGAAGGATTGTCAATTAAAACTGCCGGATTAGCAGAAGTTTCATAAATTGCTTCCAAGTTGAGTGTTGCAGCCATCGGATCTCCTTGCCAAATAATTGAACTTCCTTTTTTAACCGCAAATTTTTTGTCTATGATTCCACCGTACTTAAAATTATATTCCCCTTCTAAAGCGATAAAATCTCCAAACATTTGAAATTTTCCGGTAGTATTGATTCTGAAAAGCAAAGTTCCATACCCTTTCCCTTTCATTCCATGCCCCGAATTCCGGTCTAAAATCACCTCTATGTCAGCATTTTTGTTGATTTCAAAATTGAAGTCTAATTCTAAACCATTGTATTTTTTATTTTGGGTAATCCTATCATTTCCTTTATTGGCTTTTTCAGCTGGTGTTATAAAATGAATAAAACTATTTTCTTCAACAGATTCTGCTTCATTAATTGGGATTTTAATATCTGTTCCTTGCGCTGATTCTGCGTTTACACTTATCATAAGACCATCTGTTGGGCCTTTAATCGATGCCGAGCCATTCATAAACGCTCTTCCATAATATGCAGCATCTTCTGAATCTTCTGTGTTTAATGCTAAAAGGCGGTCTGTACTTATGGCCAGATCCAACTGCCAATCAGCAAACTGTTTGTGCTTGATAAATCCATTTATTGTTCCTCTGGTATTATACTCGGTATCGGTAATCGTAGTTTCTCTAACAATAAACTTGTTTTCGGTGATATCAACTATTGAATTATTGACAAATTGGTAATCGGTATTTAAATACGGAATTTTCATGCCCGCTTCATTAATGTAAAGGCGTCCATTGTAATCTAAGGCGTTTACATTGCCGTCAATTCGTGCATTACCGGTTGCAAACCCACGAATATTAGTAATCACTTCTCCTCCAATTTTACTTAAAACACCCAAATTAAATTTGTCAAAACTCAAATCTACATCCAATAATGTTTGTCCGTCTACAATTTCTATATTACCATCAGCGCTGAAAGAATCTACATTTTCGTTCTCAAGATTAGAATTCAAGTAAAATTTACGCAGGGTTTCATCGCCTTCAATGTCTAAATTCAAATTTCCTAAGGCAATGCCATTGACCGATAAACTGTCTATTTCCAATTTAGACGTAGGTTGAAAAACGGTATTGGTTTGCTTGAAATTTACTTTTCCGTTCAAATTGCCTTCAAACTTAAATTTTTCAACGTCGGGTGTGACTTTGTTTAAATTGACATTATTAAAGGTGAGTTCTAAATCTTTGTTTTGCTTGCCATTGATCATTCCCATGAAATTAATTTTCTGATTCTCATGAGAAACGACAAAATCTTGAAAAGAAAAATTAGTTAATTTTTTATCGAAGACTACTTTATTACTCTGCTCATTTTCTTCCTCATTTAAAAACCACAAATAATCTTTAAACTGTAATTCCGATTTATCAAAGCCAACTACATTTTTATTTTCATTATTGATGGTATGGTAAAAATTCAAGTTGTAAAAATCAAGTCCTTTGTTACCACCTTTGAATTCTGTCCTAAAACGTAAAGTATCTTTAGAAAAAGTATTAATCATACTAAAATCCCTAACCTTATAATGCTTGGTTTTAATGGAATCCAATTGAACATAGGCATTGTAAAGTGGGTTTTTATTGTCAACCTGAACCAATATATTATCAAACGTATTTTCGTAAGCCGTTATTTTCGGAGAATTGAAATCTAAATGGAAATTCTTAGTGTCAGAACCTATATTGCCTTTCAAAACTGTATTTGGCGCTAAAGTAATGTCGGGATTAAAAATCTCGATAATTTTACTGTTAATAGCAAAATTGAATTTTAAATATTGATTGGGCAAGACTTTATTAGACTTGTAATTGGAATAGAAACTGCCTAGAGAATTTTCTACCATTTTCTGTACTTCATTGAACTTGTATTTTCCAACCACTGAGCCTTGTATAGCATCAGGTGAATTGATGGTAATGTCTCTTTCTCCATTGAGCCCAAAACTTGAATTGACTTCCAAATAATCTAAAAAATAAATGTCTTTTTTATTTTGATAAGAGGCATTGGTCAGCACCAAATTTCCTTTCAGATTGTCTAATGAACTTCCTTTGGCATTGACCACTACATCTCCTTTGAACACCGCAATAGAGTCTTTGATAAAGTTGAGTTTGTCAAGATTTGCATAGTCTATTTCAGAATGAAAATCATAAATACTTTCCCTTTCTGTCAAATCAACTGTGCCCTCAAAATCCATGAATAAATTGGGATCATTTACATTAACTTTTCCTTTAAAAATAGGTTGTTTAAACGAGCCGTCTACTATAATTTTTGTGTAATTGTAACCATTGTAATTTACTTGGAAAACATCTCCAACAAAAGAGGTATTTAAGTATTTTTGTGTAAATCCTTTTCCGTCGATGGCTAAGTCAAGACTAACTTTTCCGATACTTTTATCGTTAATCAAATTACCAACATCAAAATTATCTAAAATCACATAGCCATTATACTTTGCATTGTCAATATTGTTGAGAGCAGACATATGCAATTCAGATTCTACTAATCCCAAAGCGGTATTCATTACAAAATCGGCGTTGATATATTTTTGTGTTACTTCAGCCGTTCCGACAAATTGAAATTGTCCTAATTTTTGCAAAGAAGTGGGTAATTTTTTGCCTAGAATGTTCGGTAAAAGTTTTGTCAAATCGTTGTAATTGGAAGAAATTTTATCAAAATCACCTTTCATGTAAAATGCGCCGGGCGCACGAGGAAACAGGTTTTTAAAATTAACATCGCCTTTGATAATACTATTTTTACGGTCTTGCAAATACAAATCAGTAGCATAAAAATTATTCAGAGTACCTTTGATTTTGGCATTCAAATAGAACTTTTGATTCTTGTCTAATTCTTTGTAAAAATATCGGATATCATTGGTTGACAAAGTAGCACTATCGATGGCAACTTCAAACTTAACTTTATTATTAAAATCACTAAAATCTTTATTGTCTCTATTGTACTTGAGTATAATTTGTCCGTTTAAATACGATTCAGGGGTTCTTACTTGGAGTTTCTCCAACCGGATATTTTTCTTGGTGTAAGTAAAATTAGCCAATAAATTATCTATGGTTGCCCCGCGATGGTCATGAAAGTTCATCTTGGTGATATTGGCAGTCACATCAGGTCCTTTAATTTTAAAATCCTTTAAATGAGCATTTAACTTGGTAAAATCAACATCCTTAGGATTGGCGCGATTTTCGTCAATCATCATAAACCGACTGTCCTTCAAGTAAATGTTTTTGGAAGTCATTAAAAATTTTCCACTGCTCTTTTTTCCGTCATCGAAAGCAGCCACAAACAAATCCAGATTAGTATCTCGTTCTTTTTTATAAGTTTTAATCTGAAGATAAAATTGATCAAACTCTAAATCTCCGAAAAGTAATTTACCATTAATCAACTTATTCATATCCAGAATACTGGTCTTAATTCGTTTAGAATAAATCAAAGTATCGTTGTGATGGTCTAAAACAAGTACGGTTTTTAACTTAACTCCACCAAAAAAAGTAATAGCTACTTGCTCTATATTGATGTTAGTTCCATAATCTTCATTGATTGTATTGGTGGCGTAACGGGCAATTTTGGTTTGTACATAAGGCAGTGACAAGGCAATAACCGTCAATAACAAAAGTAATAGCAGCACAGCAATGGTGCGTAAAACAATCTTTCTGACTTTCTTTAACTTGCTATCTTTTTTATTTTTTTCCAAATGGTGTTTGACTTAGGAAAGAAAATTACCTTTGCAAAAAATCTTTATTTTTGATTTTTTGTAGGCTTGTCAAATATAAATCAAAATTTGTGCCCTTTATGCATACTGAAAAAGTTTTTATTCTGGCGATTGAAAGTTCTTGTGACGATACAGCGGCGGCTGTTTTGTGTGGTGACAAAGTACTTTCCAATGTGGTTGCCCGACAAAACATCCATGAAGAATATGGCGGTGTTGTTCCGGAATTGGCTTCACGGGCACACCAGCAAAATATTGTACCGGTAATTGATGTCGCCTTAAAGAAAGCCAATGTTGCAAAAGAACAGCTCTCAGCCATTGCTTTTACTCAAGGTCCGGGCTTGATGGGTTCGCTTTTAGTAGGTGCTTCTTTTGCCAAATCTTTATCGATGGCCTTGAATATTCCACTGATTGCTGTGAATCACATGCATGCACACATTTTGGCTCATTTTATAGACGAGGAAGGTTTTGACAAACCAACCTTTCCGTTTTTAGCGCTTACTATTTCAGGTGGACATACCCAAATTGTAAAAGTAAATGACTTTTTTAACATGGAAATCATTGGCGAAACCACTGATGATGCTGTTGGCGAAGCTTTTGACAAAACCGCTAAAATATTAGGTTTACCCTATCCGGGCGGACCATTAATTGACCAATTTGCCAAAGAAGGCAACCCGAAAAAATTTCCGTTTACCAAACCAAAAGTTGAAGGATTGGACTTTAGCTTCTCCGGTTTGAAAACACAAATTCTTTATTTTATTCAGAAAAATGTGTTGATCAATCCCCATTTTATTGAAGAAAACAAACATGATATTTGTGCTTCTGTTCAAAATGTTATTATCGAAATTTTGATGAACAAATTGAAATTGGCTGTAGCCGAAACCGGAATCAAGCAAATTGCTATTGGCGGTGGTGTTTCGGCGAATTCGGGCATTAGAACTACTTTGAAAGCAGCCGAAGGAAAATACGGCTGGAAAACCTTTATCCCAAAATTTGAATATACTACCGACAATGCGGCGATGATTGGCATCGTGGGTTACCAAAAATATTTACACGACAAATTCACCGATTCGACTGTCGTTTCTAAAGCACGTATTGAATTTTAAACCATGCAATTATTCTACAATCCATCGATTAATGAAACCGCTACTTCTTTTGTTTTTGACAAAGAAGAAAGCAAGCACATCATAAAAGTATTGCGCAAAAAAGAAGGTGATGTCTTGTATGTCACGAATGGATTAGGATTTTTATTCACTACTGAAATTACTATTGCATCCGATACTAAATGTACGGTCAAAATCAATGCATTGGAACAACAAGAAAAACCGAAATTTCATTTGCATTTGGCCGTGGCTCCAACCAAAATGAACGAACGTTATGAATGGTTTTTGGAAAAAGCCACCGAAATCGGCCTTCAAGAAATCACACCAGTTATTTGCGAACACTCGGAGCGAAAAGTAATTAAAACCGATAGGTTTCAGAAAATATTGGAAAGCGCCATGAAGCAATCTTTGCATTATTATTTGCCTAAACTTAACGAACCAATCTCGTTCAAAGACTTTTTAAAAAAGGAAAATAAAGGTCAAAAATTCATAGCCCATTGCGAGGAAACCGACAAAAAATCCTTGAAAAACGAATTAAAAACCAATGAAGATGTCACTATTTTAATTGGTCCGGAAGGCGATTTTTCTGTTAAAGAAATCCAATTGGCACTTGAGCATAACTATATTCCTGTATCTTTGGGACAAACCCGTTTGAGAACTGAGACTGCTGCGATAGTGGCCTGTCATTCGGTGGTGTTTAAAAATGAAGATAATTGACAACTAATGATTTTTAGTTTATGAAAAAACTTTTTTTCCTTTTTCTATTGATAACTTCAATTGGTTTTTCCCAAGAAATTGCTTTGCTAAAATACAATGGTGGTGGCGATTGGTATGCTAATCCTACTTCTTTGCCCAATTTGATAAAATACGCCAATCAAAACATCAATACAAACATTAAGGCCAAACCGGCGACTGTTGAACCCGGTAGTCCTGATATTTTTGGTTATCCTTTTGTGCACATGACCGGTCATGGTAATGTAGTTTTTAGCGATGCTGAAATTGTAAACTTAAGAAACTATCTTCTTTCCGGTGGATTTTTACATGCTGATGATAATTACGGCATGGACCAATATATTCGCCGAGAAATCAAAAGAATATTTCCAAACAATGATTTGGTTGAAATTCCGGCCAGTCATACTATTTTTCAAAAACCAAATGTGTTTGCTACAGGCTTGCCTAAAATTCACGAACACGACAACAAACGACCGCAAGCCTTTGGGATTTTCATAGAGAACCGATTGGTATTACTCTACACTTACGAATGTGACTTAGGTGATGGTTGGGAAGATCCTGAAGTACACAACAATCCAAAAGAAGTGCGTGAGAAAGCCTTAAAAATGGGTTCAAACATTTTAAATTACATTTTCAATAATTAATTTTTGTAATTCATTTCTTATATTAAATTCGATTTGAAATGAAGAATCTGCAAAATTGTTGCTGTTCATCGATTTGTTCAAAACTTATTTTGCTTTTTTTTCATATTAACTAGTTATTCTATAAAATTGCAGTAACTATTTAACCAAATAATTATATAAAAATGAAAAAAACCTGTTTATCATTAGCAGCTTTGCTAATGTTGTTCTCTTGTCAAGTGGATGAAAAATCTACCAACTCAGAAGCTCGAGTATCTAAAAGATCTTGTCACACTCAAGAAGTTTTTGAAAGACAATTACAAGAAAATCCTGAATTGGCAGCTAAAATGAATCAGATTGAAGCTTTTACCGAAAATGCAATACTTAACCAAAGTCGTTTGGTTAACGGAAGTATTGAAATTCCGGTTGTCGTTAATGTATTGTACAGAACGGCTGCTGAAAACATTTCTTTGGCTCAAATTCAATCTCAGATTGATGTTTTAAATGCCGATTTTAATGCTTCAAATTCTGATTACAACTTAGTGCCTTCCATTTTTTCGGGAGTAAAAGCAAATGTTGGAATCACTTTCGTTTTAGACCAAGTAATCAGAAAATCGACTACCAAAACATCATGGGGAACCAGAGATGCCATGAAAAAAACCAAGAGTGGTGGTCTTAACCCAACTTCTCCAACTACTAAATTAAACCTTTGGGTTTGTACTATTGGTGGTGGAATCTTAGGTTATGCTCAATTCCCTGGAGGTTCATCTGCTACTGACGGAGTTGTGGTTGATTCAAAATATGTAGGCGTTACCAGCAATACCGGACCATCTTATCCATACAACTTAGGTAGAACAGCTACTCACGAAGTAGGTCACTGGTTAAACTTACGTCACATTTGGGGTGATACTACTTGCGGAAGCGATTTAGTAGCGGATACTCCAACGCACAACACGGCTAACTATGGTGTTCCGGCTTATCCTCATTACAGTACTTGTTCAGGAACTCCGATAGAAATGACTATGAATTACATGGACTACACTGACGACAGAGGTATGTATATGTTTACCACAGGTCAAAAAACCAGAATGGATGCACTATTCCTTTCAGGTGGTGCAAGATTCTCTTTTGCTCAGCCATAATAATTGTTTATATAATTTTAGAAAAACTCGTTTAGTTATGATTAACTAGACGAGTTTTTTTTTACTTTTAGTCCAAATAAAAAAACATGATCACTTCAAAGGTAACTTCAAAAACGATTGCATTAGGAATAGTTAAAGGGGTTGGAATAATAGTATTGGCCGCCTTAGCCTTATACTTTTTATATCAAATTCAATCGGTAATTATCTATTTAGTTGTTGCTTTTATTTTAACCTTAATAGGGAATCCGATTTTGGACTTTTTTAAAAGAAAACTTAAGTTCAACCATATTTTTGCTACCATAGCCACATTGATCATTTTTGTCTTGCTCATTTTTGGTTTGATATCCATGTTTATTCCGCTAGTACTAGCACAAGGTGAAAATTTATCCCTTTTAAATACAACGGCTATTGAAAAAAGCTCTCTCGAATTATTCAATAAAATAGCTTTATACCTTGATAACCATGGCATAGATTCATCAAGACTTTTTAAAGAAGCCAACATCAGTTCCAGATTGAGTTTTAGTTTTATACCCGATTTGTTTAATTCCATTATAGGTACAGTTAGCAGCTTCGGAATTGGATTAGCCTCTGTCTTATTCATTACCTTTTTCTTTCTAAAAGACCGTTTGGTATTTATCATAAGCGCTAAAGATTTAATCCCCGAATCGCAAGAAGACAAAATCTTACATTCCTTGCACAAAATCAATCATTTATTGTCACGCTATTTTATCGGATTGTTACTGCAATTGCTAATTGTATTCATTTTATATCTGATTGTATTACTGATTTTCGGAGTAGAAAATGCCTTACTCATTGCTTTTTTATGTGCCGTATTAAATATTGTACCTTATATCGGACCGTTGGTAGCTTCTGTGGTTGCGGCGATTTTAACCATGCTCAGCAACTTAGGTGGAGATTTTCAAACAGAAATATTACCCCTAACCATATATGTAATGATTGGTTTTTGGATTGTTCAGTTAATCGACAATAATATTTCTTCCCCAATGATTTTCTCTAAAAGTGTAAGTTCCCATCCTTTGGAAATTTTCTTGGTGGTCTTGATAACCGGTTTCTTGTTTGGTATAGTTGGGATGATTATTGCCATACCCTTTTATACTATTCTCAAAGTTTTTGGCAAAGAATTCTTTCCGGATAATAAAATCATTAAGTTGTTAACCAAAAACATTTAGTATGGATTATTCCATATTGGCCGAAGAAGTTCAGCGTTTTATTGCCCATCATATTGACACTGATGTTAATCAATTGGCTTTACAAAAGAACAAGTTTTCAAAAGTAGACTATACTGCCATTCTCAATCAAATAGCGGCCAAACAAAAAGCAAAAACCAAATTACCTACTTGGTTTAATACAGAGAACATCATTTATCCTTCAAAAATTTCTGTAGAGCAAACCTCTTCTGAAAGAACTGCTGCTTACAAATCACAATTGGTTTCGGGTAAAAGTCTCATTGATTTAAGCGGTGGTTTTGGTGTGGATGATTTTTATTTTGCCCAAAAAGTTATGGAAGTTGCGCATTGTGAAATCAACCGTGAACTTTCTCAGCTTGTTCAACACAATTTTGATCAGCTCAAAGCGTCCAATATTCAATGCTTTTCCGGTGATAGTTATGAAATTCTGAAGAAAAACAACAAAAAGGCGGATTGGATTTATATCGACCCATCGCGAAGGAATGAGGCAAAAGGCAAAGTGTTTATGCTTAAAGATTGTTTGCCTAATGTGCCTGAAAATCTCGATTTCTATTATGGTTTTGCGCCAAACATCATGATAAAAACGGCTCCGTTACTAGACATAACCGCCGGATTGTCTGAATTAAAAAATGTAAAAGCCATTCACATTGTGGCGCTGGAAAATGAAGTCAAAGAATTGCTCTGGGTTTTGGAGAAAGAGTACCATGAATCAATTACAATATTTACGGTTAATCTCCTGAAAAACGAAACTGAAGCCTTTAGTTTTGAACTCAATGCCGAAAACCAAGCCCATTTCGGTTTACCTAAAAAATATTTATACGAACCTAACGCTGCCATCATGAAATCAGGCGTATTTGACATGATTTCCGGTCAATTTAAGATTGACAAACTGCACCAACATTCGCATTTGTATACTTCGGAAACCTTAATTGATTTTCCGGGACGTCGTTTTGAAATTCAGCAACGCATTGGCTATGCCAAAAATGAAATGAAACCCTTGCTCGAAAATCAAAAAGCCAATATCACCACTAGAAATTTTCCCGATTCAGTGGATGCTATTCGCAAAAAATGGAAAATCAAAGACGGTGGAAATTTGTATTGTTTTTTCACAACTGATATGAATAACAATAAAATAGTTTTACTTTGCAGCAAATTATCATAATTCCATGAAGAACCTATTTTTAGCTTTATTTTTACTTTTAAATTTTACGGCATTTGCCCAAAAACCTTGTGAGATTGACAATGACATTAAAGATAGTTTGGGTACTTATAAATCAACCAAACAACACATCATTTTTGAAAGAAATTTTGCCGGTAACTCGACAACCATTTTCTTTTCTTTGAATAATAACAATGGGATTCTAGGGCTTGAAACCCAAATTTTACAACGCAGTCAGGATTTTATCAAAGCCATTTGTTTCGATGCCAGTTCTAAAATATATTTACAGTTAAACAACAACAAAATTGTCACCTTACTTTATGCCGGTGCTGATACATGCGGGAACTTGTTGCGCGATGAAAGCAATAGTAATAACCGAATTACGAGTGGTACGTTCGTGTTTTCTAAAGAAAATTTTGAAGAGCTAAAAAAATCACCGGTAACGTTTATGAGGGTAAAATATGCCGGAGAAACTATTGATTATCCTTTCAGAACCGCTTTTGTTTCAGAATTGGATAAGAAGGTATACGAACCGGAAGGTTATTTTATTGATTTCTTAAAGTGTGTTGAAAATTAGTCTTCGCAACGCCATTTCTGATTAGATACTTTATCGGCCGAACTGTTGGTTAAATTGTAATGCCACCATTCTGAATCGAAAGATTTGAAGTTGTGTTGGAGCATGATTTCCTTTAAAAACTTTCGGTTTTCCAAAATATCTTTGGAGAGATTAGAGTAATTGTGACTTGCTTCTTCGCCAAAGAAATCAAACTTCGTTCCCATATTCAATTCAATTCCTAGCGAATCTACTAAAGTAATATCAACTGCGCCACCTTTGTTGTGAATCGACCCTTTTTTCGGGTTGGCTACATAAGTCGGATTGGGAACAATTTTCCACATTTGTTTCTGAATCGCTATCGGTCGATAACAATCGTATAATTTGATTTTATAGCCTTTGTCTAAAAATGCCTTGTTGGCTTCTAACAACGATTTTATGGTTTTCACTCGCAAAAAACATTCGCCACACGGATAAACCTTTTCTTTTAGAAAATTATCCGGCGTAGCGTATTTCATATCAAAGACAAAATCGTTGCTGTAATTTTTTAGGTTTACAAAAGCATAATCGTCGGTTTCTTTGTTGATGTCTAATAAAACCGGTGATTTTTTGGCATCGAGATAAGTTGACTTGCAAGAAACCAATACAATTACCATTAATAAAAAGGAAAAATTTTTCATCGGCTATAGCTCATCACTGGTAAACGTGGTAAAACTTCTTTTTTTATACGGACGGACAATTAATCGGCCTTCTCTATCAAACTTAATATAATTGTAAACCCAATTGGTAAAAACTACAGCTTTGTTTTTGAATCCGATTAAGGAGAACAAATGCACAAACATCCATACAAACCATGCAAACAAGCCGCTGAAATGATAATTGGGTAAATCAACTACGGCCAAATTTCTACCAATCGTCGCCATGGAACCTTTATCGTTGTATTCAAAAGGTTTCATGATTCTGCCACTGATTAATTGGACCAAATTGTCCCCCAACAATTTTCCTTGTTGCATTGCCGGTTGCGCCATCATAGGATGACCTTGTGGATATTCCTTGGTTTCCATCAAAGCGATATCGCCTATGGCAAATATAGTGTCGTATCCTTTCACCTGATTGAATTCGTTTACTCGAATGCGCTCTACTTTTTCAACTAAAGATTTAGCATCCAAACCTCTTATGGGTGCACCTTGTACTCCGGCAGTCCAAATCAACGTGGCCGTTTCAAAAGTTAAATCGGTATTGGTGGTAATGGTTCTTCCGTCGTAATTGGTAACCCGAACATTTTTCCAAACTTTTACCCCTAAGTTTAACAAGAATTTTTCAGCTTCTAAAGAAGATTTTTCACTCATCGTATTTAAAACCCTATCACCGCTTTGAATTAGGTTGATTTCCATTTTAGAAATGTCTAAATCGGGGTAGTCTTTTTGGAGAATGGCTTTTTTCATTTCGGCTAAAGCGCCCGCAAGCTCCACGCCTGTCGGTCCGGCACCAACTAAAACAAAATTGATTAACAAGTTTCTCTCCGCTTCTTCTTTTAACAAAACTGCCTGCTCGAAATTCTCCAAAATTAAACTGCGAATATTCAAAGATTGCGGAATGGTTTTCATTGACATTGCATTGCGTTCGATTTCTTTGTTGCCAAAATAATTGGTTTTAGAACCGGTGGCAATTACCAAATAATCATAGTGCAAATCGCCAATTTCAGATATGACTTTTTGCTCTTTGGTATCAATCTCTTTAACTGATGTTAACCGAAAATAAAAATCTTTGTATTCCTGAATCACTTTCCGAATCGGATAAGCAATAGAACCCGCTTCCAATCCGCCGGTCGCCACTTGGTATAATAAAGGTTGAAAAGTATGGTAATTGTGTTTGTCCAATAAAACGACTTGGACATTTTTGTTTCTGAGTTTTTTTGCCAAGGCTATACCGGCAAAACCACCACCTATAATGACTATTCGTGGTTTAGTTGACGCTGGAATATTCATAATTAACCTTCTGTAGAAAAGGCAACATCGCCTTTCCAATTCATAAAACCACCTTCTAAATTAAAGGTGTTCTCAAATCCCATTTGATTCATAATTTGACAAGCTTGAGCACTTCTGGCTCCTGCTTTGCAGTACACATAATAATTTTTAGACTTATCCAATTCATCTACTGCATAAATAAAACCCTGACCTTTATATATATCGATATTCATCGCTTTGGGAATAAAACCTTCGCTACACTCTTCCGGTGTTCTTACATCTAAAATTACAGCATTCTGATCTCTCTCTAATTGTGCTTTCCAATCTTGTTGTGATAAATTCATGTGATTCCGTTTTGAATAACAAATATACTTTATTTAAAGCGTTAAAATTCAATGCAAAACCCCAAATCTGAGAGACTTTTGACAATTTTAACAAAAAAATAACTAAACACTTGTATATACAAATATAAAATACTCTATATTTGTACCTACAAATATTACTATTGTAATTATGAGGATTGAAGAAGTTATAAAATCAACCGTTGCTTTAGAGGATGCTAAAAAAGTCATCCTTAACATTATGTTTACTCAAAATGTAATCAGTGATAAGTTTAATGAGATTTTAAAACCTTATGATTTATCGAGTGAACAATACAATGTTTTGAGAATTTTAAGAGGTCAAAAAGGAAATCCGGCCAATATGTGTGTCATCCAAGAACGCATGATTGCCAAAAACAGTAACACTACCCGATTAATTGACAAGTTATTGTTAAAAGATTTTGTCACAAGAGAAGTTTGCCCGGACAACCGAAGAAAAATTGAAGTACTGATCACAGAAAAAGGACTGGCCATTTTGACCGAATTGGATCCGAAAGTAAGCGAACACGAACAACTATTTGCGGCTAATTTGAGTAAAACTGAATTAGAACAATTGAATGTCTTGTTAGAAAAATACAGAAAAATAAATTAAATAAATAGCTATGAGTAATTTTATAAAAAATGCCAATTGGCGTTATGCCACCAAAAAATTTGACCCAACCAAAAAAGTGTCAAATGAAGATATAGAGTTTCTAAAAGAAGCCGTTCGTTTGAGCGCTTCATCCTACGGATTGCAACCTTACAAAGTTATTTTTGTTGAAAATCCTGAATTAAGAGCGCAATTACAACCGGTAGCTTGGGGACAAACTCAAATTGTTGACGCTTCCCATTTATTAGTTTTTGCCAACATCACTAATTTTGGCGAAACCCAAATTGACGCACACATCAACAATATTGCTGTAACGAGAGGTTTACCAACAGATGCTTTGAAAGGTTACGGCGATTTTATGAAATCTAAAATCACTTCCCTTTCAGAAGACAATAGAAATGTTTGGACCTCAAAACAAACCTACATCGCCTTGAGTAATTTATTAAATGCAGCAGCAGAATTAGGCATCGATGTTACGCCTATGGAAGGTTTTGAGCCTGAAAAGTTCAATGAAATTTTAGGTTTAACTGAACTAGGTTTAAACGCAACTTTAGTGGCCACTATTGGTTACCGTCATGCAGAAGATGATACTCAAAACTACGCAAAAGTGCGTAAATCAAACGAAGAATTATTTATCAATTTATAATCTATAACTAAAATTAATTTACAAATGAAAAATTTAAAAACAATTGCCATTGCAGTATTGGTAGCTTTCGGAACAACCGTTGCTACAGCACAAAACAAGAAAATTGACGCCGCTAAAAGTACTATCAACTGGGTTGGTAAAAAAGTAACCGGTGAACACAGCGGAACGGTTAACTTCCAAGAAGGAATGCTAATTTTCAAAGGAAAAAAAGTAGTTGGTGGTAATTTTACAGTTGACATGACTTCTTTAACAGCAACTGATTTAACCGGAGAATGGAAGCAAAAATTAGACGGCCACTTAAAAGCCGATGATTTCTTTGGTACTGACAAATTCAAAACGGCTACGCTTAAATTCACCACAATTGCCGATAAAGGAAATGGTCTTTACACTGTAACAGCCGATTTAACTATCAAAGGCATTACAAAACCGGTAACTTTTGACTTGACTGTAAAAGGAAACACTGCTACAACAGCTTTCAAAGTAGACAGAACAAAATACGACATCAAATATGGTTCAAAAAGCTTTTTTGATGTAGGTGACAAAGCCATCTATGACGATTTCGATTTGGCTATCAGCTTACAATTCTAATAAGGGAATCATTGTTATGAAATCAAAACCTCAAAATTTTTTTTGAGGTTTTTTTATTTTTATGTTTGAAAATTAAAAACACTTACCTACATTTGTTTCATACAAAAAGAAAATGAACAACATTTTAAACAATACTTGGTGGTGGAATAGTTTACGTCGAACGTCGTGAAATAGTCTGCTATGAGTATATTTTAAAATCTAAATATCCGAAAAGGCTTGTCATTCACGACAAGCCTTTTTTTTTATGCTAAAAATTGAACCATGAAAATCTATCAACTCCATACGAACTACAAACAAATCCTAGCCGACACCATTACGCCGGTGAGTATTTATTTGAAAATTAGAGACAAATTCCCCAACAGTATTTTACTCGAAAGTAGTGATTACCACACGGCCGATAACAGTTTTTCGTATATCTGTTGCAATCCTATCGCTTCCATCAAGTTGGAAAACAATAGCATTGTAAAATCATTTCCTGACGGGACTTTAGAAACAATCATTATTGACATTAATACTAATGTTCCTAAAGAAATCGAAGCATTTGCGGCGCAATTCCAACCCGAAAAGAACAATTTCAAATTCATCAACAACGGTTTGTTTGGCTATATCAGTTACGATGCGGTACAATATTTCGAAAAAATTGAGATTGCCAAAAAAACAAATGATTTAGCGATTCCCGAATTGTTCTATGCCGTTTACCAAAATATCATTGCCATCAATCATTTCAAAAACGAAGCCTATATCTTTTGTCACAGCATTGACAATACCAACAACATCAAGGAAATCGAGCAGTTATTGCAAACCAAAACTTTCGCGAGTTATAGTTTCACCAAAGAAGGAAGTCCAACCTCAAACTTAACCGATGCCGAATTCAAAACCAATGTGGCTTTAGCCAAAAAACACTGTCACCGCGGCGATGTCTTCCAATTGGTGTTGTCCCGAAGATTTTCTCAAGCGTTTAAAGGCGATGAATTCAATGTTTATAGGGCATTAAGAAACATCAATCCTTCACCCTATTTGTTCTTTTTTGACTACGGGAATTTCAAAATTTTTGGGTCTTCGCCCGAAGCGCAACTCGTTATCAAAAACAACCACGCCGAAATCCATCCGATTGCAGGAACTTTCAAACGAACCGGAAACGACGAGCAAGATGCCGATTTGGCCAAAAAACTATCCGAAGACGCCAAAGAAAACAGCGAGCACGTGATGTTGGTCGATTTAGCTCGAAATGATTTAAGTCGGAATTGTACCGAAGTCAAAGTCGAGAAATACAAAGAAGTCCAGTTCTTTTCCCACGTAATTCACCTAGTTTCCAAAGTCACCGGAAAACTTACAGGAAGTTCCATGAAATTGGTAGCGAATACGTTTCCGGCCGGTACTTTAAGCGGTGCTCCAAAACACAAAGCGATGCAGTTAATAGAAAGTATTGAGAATACGAACCGTACGTTTTATGGCGGCGCGATAGGTTTTATGGACTTTGAAGGCAACTTCAATCACGCCATTATGATTCGGACATTTTTATCTAAAAACCACCAATTGCATTACCAAGCCGGCGCCGGAATCGTTGAAAGTTCAACCGAAGAAAACGAAATGCAAGAAGTATACAATAAATTAAGAGCCTTGAATAATGCTTTGGAATTAGCAGAAACCATTTAACTTTACACCATCATGAAGATAGCCATTATCGACAACTACGACAGTTTTACTTATAATCTCGTTCATTATCTTGAAGATTTGAACGGAAAGGTAACTGTTTTTCGCAATGACGAATTGGAATTAGAAGAACTTGAATCTTTCGATAAAATTCTTCTGTCGCCTGGTCCCGGAATTCCCGACGAAGCCGGTTTATTGAAATTGATTATTGCCAAATATGCCGCAACCAAAAGCATTTTGGGTGTTTGTTTAGGCCAACAAGCCATCGGAGAAGTTTTTGGCGGAAGCCTGACTAACTTAGACAAAGTCTACCACGGCGTAGCCACCAAAGTAACCCAAACCGTAACCGACGAATCCCTTTTCTATGATTTGCCTGCCGAATTTGAAGTCGGGCGCTACCATTCTTGGGTAGTCAATGCCAATGATTTTCCCGAAACTTTAGAAGTAACTTCTACGGACGAAAACGGTGAAATCATGTCACTCCGACACAAAACCTTCGACGTCAAAGGCGTCCAATTCCATCCCGAAAGCGTGCTCACGCCTCACGGAAAAACCATTTTAAAAAACTGGCTTAACGCTTAGTTTGCTGTCTGCTCCACGTCGACGGTAAACTTTTACGCTGTCGAATCTCGGCAGTTCACTAAAACTAAGTATCATGAAAACTATTTTAAACCGATTAATCAATCACGAATCCCTAACCAAAGAAGAAGCCAAAACTGTTTTGGTCAACATCTCAACAGGGCAATACAATCCGAGTCAAATTGCGTCATTCCTAACGGTTTATATGATGCGAAACATCACTATCGAAGAGCTTTCCGGCTTTCGCGAAGCCCTATTAGAACTTTGCATCGCCATTGACTTTTCTGCCTACAACACCATCGATTTATGCGGAACTGGTGGCGATGGCAAAGACACTTTCAACATTTCAACCTTAGCTTCGTTTGTCACTGCCGGTGCCGGAATTCAGGTCGCCAAACACGGTAACTACGGCGTTTCGTCTATTTCGGGATCAAGTAATGTCATGGAAACCTTGGGCGTTAAATTCAGCAACTACAAAGGTTTTTTAACCAAATGCTTGGAAGAAGCCAATATCGCCATCCTTCACGCACCGTTATTCCATCCGGCGATGAAAAACGTTGGACCGATTCGGAAAGAATTGGGCGTAAAAACCTTCTTCAACATGCTCGGACCTATGGTGAATCCATCGTTTCCCAAGAACCAATTGGTAGGTGTTTTTAGTTTAGAATTGGCGCGTATGTATGCGTATTTGTACCAAAACACCACCGTTAACTATTCGATTCTTCACGCTTTAGACGGTTATGATGAGATTTCCTTAACCGCTGAGGCAAAAATCATTACCAAATCTTCAGAAAGCATCGTCAATGCGAATGATTTTAATCTATCCAAATTGGCTTTCGAAGACATCAAAGGCGGTACAACTATCGAAGAATCAGCTAATATCTTTATGAAAATCATTTCCGGAAAGGGTACCGAAGCACAGCAGCATGTGGTTTGTGCCAATGCTGCTATGGCAATCGCAACGGTTGAAAACAGTAGTCTCTTAGACGCTTTCGCGAAAGCCAAAGAAAGTTTACAATCCGGAAAAGCGTTAGAAAAATTACAAAAACTCCAACAAATCAGCCAAGCGTCATGAACCTACTAGATCAAATCATAGCAAGTAAAAAAAGAGAAGTAGCGTTGAAAAAGCGTGTGATTTCCATAAACCAATTGGAAAACAGCGATTTATTCAATGCTAAAACCCATTCGTTAAGCAAATCCATTATCAATTCGCCTTTCGGAATTATTGCCGAACACAAGCGTCGTTCGCCTTCTAAAGCCACTATTAATCACAGTTTGTCTGTAGAAGAAGTTGCAAATGGGTATCAAAACGCCGGTGCAAGTGGAATTTCAATATTGACGGATAGTCAGTATTTCGGTGGTTCGTTAGAAGATTTGATTATAGCGAAAGCTTCCCTAAACACGCCATTATTGCGCAAAGAATTCATCATCGATGAGTATCAAATTTTGGAAGCGAAAGCCAATGGTGCCGATGCTATCTTGCTGATTGCCGCGGTTTTGAGCAAAGAAGAAATCAAATCGCTTTCAGAGTTTGCTCATTCTATTGCTTTAGAAGTGCTATTGGAAGTACATAATCTCGAAGAATTAGAGCAAAGCATCATGCCAAGTCTTGACATTATTGGTGTGAACAATAGAAACCTAAAGACATTTGAAGTGAGTTTGCAGAATAGTATCGATTTGGTTACCCAAATCCCAACCGACTTTGTCAAAATATCCGAAAGTGGCTTAAATAAACCCGAAGGGATAGAATTGCTAAAAAGTCTCGGTTTTCAAGGCTTTCTAATCGGAGAAAACTTTATGAAAACGGATAATCCCGGAGCAGCATTGGAACAATTTATCAATCAATTGAAAGCCTAATGGAAACGAAAATCAAAATATGCGGCATGAAGTTTCCGGAAAACATTTCGGAAATAGCGGCTTTACAACCCGATTATTTGGGTTTTATTTTTTATGATAAATCGCCTAGAAATTTTGAAAATGCCATTCCCGAATTGGACAAGTCGATTCAGAAAGTCGGCGTTTTTGTCAATGCAACTTTTGAAGAGATTCAGGAAAAAATAACTACACACAAGTTGGATTCGGTGCAATTACACGGAGAAGAATCGCCCGAATTATGTCTTTTACTCCAGCAAAATAAACTTAAAGTAATCAAATCGTTTAATATAGATAACACTTTTAATTTTAATAGTTTAAATAATTATTTTAATTGTTGTAACTATTTCCTGTTTGATACTAAAGGAGCAAATTATGGTGGCAACGGTACCTCTTTCGATTGGCGCATTTTAGAACGGTATTATTTAAACAAGCCCTATTTTCTGAGTGGTGGCATTGGTCAAGAAAGTCTAAAAGATTTAAAAATATTTTTCCAAAAAGACTATGCGAAAAAATGCCTCGCCATCGACCTCAACAGCCAATTCGAAATCGAACCCGGACATAAAAACCCGGACACTTTAAAAACATTTATCCAAAACTTAAAACAACAGCTATGAACTCAACATACAACGTTAATGAAAAAGGCTTCTACGGCGACTTCGGAGGTGCTTTCATCCCCGAAATGCTTTATCCAAACGTAGAGAAATTGCGTGAACAGTATTTATCTATCACAGCGGAACAAAGCTTTCAAGACGAATTTAAAGCGCTTTTAAAGGATTATGTCGGGCGACCGACGCCGTTATACTATGCCAAGCGTCTTTCGGAGCAATTCAATGCTAAAATCTACCTTAAACGCGAAGACTTGTGTCATACCGGCGCACACAAAATCAACAACACCATCGGGCAAATCCTTTTAGCCAAGCGATTGGGCAAAACCAGAATCATAGCCGAAACCGGCGCAGGCCAACACGGCGTAGCTACCGCAACCGTTTGCGCGTTAATGGGTTTGCAGTGCATAGTGTATATGGGCGAAGTGGATATCGAACGCCAGGCGCCGAATGTCGCTCGTATGAAAATGCTCGGTGCCGAAGTTCGTCCGGCAAGTTCAGGCTCTAAAACCTTGAAAGACGCTACTAATGAAGCTATTCGCGATTGGATTAGCAATCCCGAAGACACGTTTTACATCATCGGCTCTGTGGTTGGGCCGCATCCTTATCCCGATATGGTGGCGCGGTTTCAAAGTGTGATTTCTGAGGAAATTAAAAGTCAGTTACTCCAAAAAGAAAACCGTGAAAATCCCGATTATGTTATTGCTTGTGTTGGTGGCGGAAGCAATGCTGCCGGTGCTTTCTATCATTTTTTAGACGAAGAAAACGTAAAACTCATTGCGGTTGAAGCGGCCGGAAAAGGAATCGATTCGGGTGAAAGCGCAGCAACTTCTGTTTTGGGAAAAATTGGTATTATTCACGGAAGCAAAACCCTTTTGATGCAAACCAACGACGGTCAAATCACCGAACCTTATTCTATTTCCGCGGGATTGGATTATCCCGGTGTTGGTCCGATGCATGCTAATTTGTATCAAACCCAAAGAGCGGAATTCATTGCGATTACCGATGATGATGCCATGCGTGCCGGAATCGAATTGGCCCAAACCGAAGGCATCATTCCGGCGATAGAAACTGCACACGCTTTTGCCGTTTTAAAGCATAAAAAGTTCGAGCCGAACGATGTTGTTGTCATCAATTTATCCGGTCGTGGCGATAAAGATTTGAACACTTACACTAACTATTTTAAACTGTAGAAATGAACCGAATTCAAAACAAATTATCAGAGAATAAAAAAATACTATCTATTTATTTTACAGCAGGTTTCCCTAACTTAAATGACACCAAAAGTTTAATAGAAAATTTAGTACTAAACTCGGTCGATATGATCGAAATCGGATTGCCGTTTAGCGATCCTTTAGCCGATGGTCCGACCATACAAGCAAGCTCAACTCAAGCTTTGAAAAACGGCATGACCACCACTATTCTTTTTGAACAATTAAAGAACATTAGAACAACGGTTGACATCCCGTTAATTATTATGGGGTACTTTAATCCGATGCTGCAATTTGGCATAGAAAACTTTTTGCAGCAATGCCAAGAAACTGGTATCGACGGCTTAATTATCCCGGATTTACCGCTTGAAATCTACCTGTCAGAATACAAAGAACTGTTTGAAAGCCACGGTATTGCGATGATTTTCCTGATTACGCCGCAGACTTCCGAGGAACGAATTCGCTTGATAGACGCTAATTCAGATGCGTTTATCTACATGGTCAGTAGTGCCAGCGTAACCGGAAGCCGGGATAGTTTTGACGAAAATCAGCTGGCGTATTTTGAGAGAATTGCGGCTATGAATTTGAAAAATCCACAAATAATCGGGTTCGGAATTAGCAATAAAACCACGTTTGAGCAAGCAGTAAAGCATCAAAAAGGCGCTATTATCGGCAGTAGTTTTATACAATTTATTTCAAAAAACGGAACAGATCGTATTCAAAATTTTATCCGAAATATACTTTAGATAAATAATCCTATACTTCTGAAAAACAATTTTTTAAATAGTCAATATAGATTTTACTTATACTACCTTATTTCAAAGTGTTTTTGGTAATTTTTCATCTCTAAACACTTAGTTATTAACAATTTGCATCGTTTCTGAAAACAATTTGCTAAATTTGGTTTACTACTGTCAAAAACAACTAACTTAAAATCAGATTATCATGGGACTTTTCAACAATCACGAGAAAAAAGTAATTGCAGAGCTTTGCAAAAAAAGTGAAGACATCAGCAATGACATCAGCAAAGAGATTCATGAACTTCTTGATGAATTAAAAACGGATTATGAAGAAAACAAAGTAGTCTTAAAAGAGTTTACTGATTTTGTAAGCGAACTCGAAACCAAACTTTCTCCACAAGATTTGGAAAAACTACATTCCTTCTCTTCTCGCCTATACAAAGTAAAGCGTTGTGCCAAAAAAGGTGTTGAAGCCATGCGAGAATTAGCTCGCGACCAAAAGAAAGCCACCAGCGAAACTATCCGAGAATACCAGGAATATCTTTACGCTTAAACTACCTTGTGAAAACCAGTGTGTTTCCTTTGCTCAGATTAGAGTCAAAGGCGTAATCTAACAGCGTAGATTTTCAATCCGTGCTCTTACTATCATAACTATTCCCCTTCGCTATTCGTTCTTCCAACAACTTTTTTTCCTCTTGCAACAACTCGAGTTTGATTTGCCACTTGGTGATTTGAAGCAACAATTTGTGGGTAATCCCTCTGGTCGCCATTGTATGGATCAAATCTAATAATTTGGATTCCCGTTCACTGGCCTCCGGGTTTTTGGCCTTTAAGTAGGCTACCGTTTGCTGGGCTTTGAGATGGGCTTGGTGTTTTCGCTCCAATGGAGCTAACTTCCTAGCCACATGCTCTAGTTGGTACTTGTTTTCCTTAAACATCTTTTGCAATGCCTCATGCATGGCTTCGTCTTGCTTTACCTGACGTTCGGTTTTAGGAGTAGTCTTGACTTCGACCGAATGCACATTAGCCATCATATCGTGTAAAACCGAAGAAGCCGAGTCCGGCAAATGGCGCTTCCCTAGCTCATACATTGACCAATGGCTGCGACTTACTTTTAACAACAACGCTATTTGGCTTTGGGTAAGACCCAATATTTCTCTGGGATTGAAACCTTCTTTCATCTTTATCGTTTTTGTGGCATTTTTTGAAACCAGCAAATAGTTTGCCACAATTTTGTGGCAACTTTAAAATTTATTTATTGTTTTGCCACAAGACCTATAGCGGGGTTATGAAAAAGCTTCTTCACTTCTCCCTTTTCCCTTATCCCTTATCCCTCAAAAACCTCTTTTGTAAGTAATTTATGTTGATAACTTGAGGTAAAACCCCTATTGATGGGGATTGTAAGACGAGGAAAGATTTTGTAAGTTTGGGAGATAAGGAACTAGCTAGTAGAATGGGTTTGATTTAGGTTATACTTTTCGATTAGTTAGGAGCAATTTAAGACAACTATGGCATATTCAGATTTTTTAGAAAACATTAGTGTTAAATTTCATTCTTTACTGAATGAGATATCCGCTGAGTATAATTTTGACAATGGACATGAATTTGAAATTGCGATATGCAAAGTTTTAAGAGTTATTTTACCTCAAAAATATGGTATATGTAGAGGTTTTGCAGTATCGCAAGATGGTGAGATTAATGGAGACGACATAATCATTTTTGATCATGATAGATTTCCTACGTTGAGGCTTCTTGAAGATAAAACATTTGCTCAAAAACAAAAGATTCCGATTGAAGCAGTTTATGCTTATATCGAGGCTAAACATACATTGTGTATTGAAGGAAGTGGTGGGCAAAGTTTATCAAAAGCAATAAGTCAAATTAAAGCTATCAAAGAAATGAATAGAGAAAAAGTTCCTTTGACGCAAATAACACCACAAATTAACATAGGTAATTTTAAAACCAATCGACAAGAATATTGGCCACAATATTTCAATCCTATTTATGGGGTTATAATTTCAAGGTACTTGAGAATTAATGAAACACAAAAGCCAGTTCCTGTTAAGGATTTTTTTCCTCATTTACAATTACGTTGTGCGACGATAAGTATAATGAAGAATTCTCCGGATTTAATAATAGCTGGTTCAGACGCTTTAATTTTACCAGCAGTCGGTACACAAATAGAATCTCCATTTTTCATTAATGGAACATCGAGATTGGAATCTTTTGAATCTGATGGAAAAGCATTTGGGACAGGTTTGATGAGTATGATGTATGCTTTAGATAATATTATTTTAGGAAAAATTCATTGGCCGACAATTCTAGCTGAAGGGTTAAATTTAAATTTAAACATGGGTGCAAAAGAATAAACTGCTCCTAACAGCCGTTTGTAACTAATACTCGCTTGGGTTTGCCCAGAATTTTCTTCGAAAATTCAAAAAGGAGTTTTAACTTTAGAATCATCAGTAATAAATCGTCGCAACTGTCACAAGCTGCAAGACGTTATGTGCAAGTTTTAACCACGACTATGGAAAAAGAAATCTTTGAAAAAGCATTTGTAGAAAACTTAAATAAAAACTTTGAAGTTCATAAGAAGTATTTTGATTTCAAATTTTATACTTATCCTGAATTAGGAAGTTCTATTTTTGAAATCAACAAATGTCTTATTCTAGAATTTTATCGAGCTTCAATAACGTTGACTAATAATGTTTTAGAAAGAGTTTTGAAACTTGCTTTAATTTATAACGAAGCTGGAATTGGACCAAAACCAGTAGAAAATTGGAGTGAAATATTCTCGGCGCCAAATGAAAAGTATGGTTCTAAACAATTAGGGAACACAATAGAATTATGTAAAAAAGAGAACTTGATTACCGAAGAGGAAAAAAAAGTTTTGTTTGATACAATAAGAGAACTTATGAGAAATGGATTCTCACACTCTGACCCAAGTAAGATTTTAAAAGACTTTCCTGATGAAACACCTGTTTATCAAGCCAATCTTTCAAATCCTACAGCTATTAAAGAAATTAAAGTAAATTATAAAACAATACCTATTTTTCAAGCAATGCAGATGGATGAATTTGCCAAACAAAATGCATTTGAATATTTTAAGTTCGTTTTTGAACTTATGAAGCGGATTGATGACAGATTAAAATTGAAGTATAACATTCGATAAAACCTGCATATAACAGCGGTTTTGCGCTATTGCTGGTTTTTCTTGAATACAACTCATTTCTTTACGAAAAAATTTTATCTTAGCTGAAAGTACTCAGTACACTGGATTCGCATCAGACACGAAAGCGCGAAAAGTTATGCACAATAATACAAAACATGAATAAATTACAATTCCTTGGTTTTTTTATTTCACTTGGCTATGTTTTTTACGTATTGTGGTGGAAGTATAATTATAAAAACTTCTTTGAGAAAAATCGTTTACTTATAAATATTTTAATATCAATTTGTTGGGCATCATTTGGCTTAATAACCAACTATACCGTCGAAAGTAGTAGTTTTCTTTTTCCATTGTTTCTAATTTTTCACATAAGAATATTCGATACATTATCAATTTTAATAAGAAATCGTCATTTTCGCCCTTGTTATGGAAAAGGGTTAATACCAGCAAATGCAAATATTGTTGATGCATTACTAACATTAATAGTATTATTATTAAATGTAGTTTTGCCAATAATATTTCTAAACTTAGTAATTAATGGAAAAGCTTTTAATTAAAAATTTCCATTCATAACAGCAGTTTACAACAAATAAATCTCTTAGACATCTAACCCATTTTTCACTTAAAACCAAAAACCACCACAATGAACCAACTCAAATCCCTCCTCATCCTATTAATCATTTTCACTACCACGACTGCCTTCGCCCAAAAAGAAAACGCCCAAAAAATACAAGGTTGTTGGGTGTTTAAAAAAATGGTGGCTCCTGCCTCGGCTAACATTCCTCAGGAATCCATGCCACCGGCGGATAGTATTACGGTGTGCTTTGAGGCTAACGGTAAATATACTTCGACCATGGCCAATAACACCGTTCCCATCACCGGGCAATACCAAGTCTCTGAGGATGGCAAAACCATCACCCAACAAAGAGACGTTCAAGAAGAATACACCGTTGACGAAGACGCCACTATAGAGTTCACTTCCGAAAACGCCGTGATTCTTAAACTGGAGTATGCGCATTTGTATTTTGAGCGAAAGTTGTAATAACCCTTTAGCGCAGTTTAAAAAATCCGTGAAAATCTGTTAATCTTTGGTATCTGTGGTCAAAAAAATCGTAACTTTATGACTAAATCCAAAGCTTATGATCACCATTGACAACTACCTGGATAGCCATTACATTCACCGAAGCAATTGGCTAAGAGCCGCTGTTTTGGGGGCTAACGACGGCATCATTTCTATTTCCAGTTTGGCCATTGGCGTAGCCGCTGCCAGTGCCACCAGAGAACCTATTGTTTTAGCCACCGTGGCCGGTCTTGTTGCCGGTGCTTTGTCTATGGCAGCCGGAGAATATGTCTCGGTAAGTTCCCAAACCGATACTGAAAAAGCCGACATTGAAAGAGAAATTAAAGAACTCCGGGAAATGCCCGAGGAAGAGCTCAACATTTTGGCCCAAATCTATGAGAAGCGAGGCCTAAAAAAAGAAACCGCTAGGCAAGTGGCTATCGAACTAACCGAAAAAGACGCGTTAGGCACGCACATTAGAGACGAATTGGGGATTAATGAAATTAGTCAGGCCAACCCTATTCAGGCTGCCTTAGCTTCGGGTGCCGCGTTTACTGTTGGTGGTGTGTTACCGCTTTTAGTAATCCTCTTTGCACCCGTACTCCAAATGGAATATTGGCTGTATGGTTTCACCACTATTTTCCTAATCATACTGGGAGCCACGGCCGCCAAAACAGGAGGCTCAAGCATTAAAAAAGCCATCTTGCGCATTACGATATGGGGAACCATTGCTATGGCTCTTTCTGCTTTAGTGGGGTATCTTTTTGGGGTAAGTGTTTAATTGTTTTTGGAAAGTGCTTCGACAGGCTCAGCATGACCACTGTTCATTCGATTGTATTACAGCTGTTGAGTGGTGTTTACCCAATTTATAATTTATAATTTATAATTTATAATTTATAATTTATAATTTATAATTTATAATTTATAATTCATAATTCATACTATAACTATACTACCTAGTAAACACCAACGTATTCCCTTTACTCAAATTGGCATCAAAGGCATATCCTTCGTAGTTGAATCCTTTTAAGTCTTCAATCGTTTCCGCATTGGTATCTATAATATAACGCACCATCAAACCTCTCGCCTTTTTGGCAAAAAAACTAATCATTTTCAGTTTGCCGTCTTTGTAGTCTTTGAATTCCGGCGTAATGATTGGCACTTTCAACGTTTTGGTCTCTACCGCACTGAAATATTCGTTACTCGCTAGGTTGATAAACAACTCGTCTTTTTGTAACTCGCTGTTCAATTCTTTAGTAATAGTCTTTTTCCAGAACTCGTATAAGTTTTTACTTTTACCGATAGGCATTGAAGTGCCCATTTCCAATCGATAAGCCTGCATTAAATCCAATGGTTTCAACAAACCGTACAATCCTGATAAAATGCGGAGTTTGTCCTGTAAAACGGCTAATTTTTCTTCCGGTAAACTGTAAACATCTAATCCGGTGTACACATCGCCATCAAAAGCATAAACCGCTTGTCTGGCATTTTCAGGCGTAAATGGTGTATGCCATTCTTGGTTGCGTTGCCAATTAAGTTCGGCCAATTTCTCCGATATATCCATCAAAGTCGAAAGCTGTTTGGGCTTTTTCTTTTTTAAAGTGTTTTGAATGGTCGTGGCTTGTTTTAAAAATTGGGGTTCGGTACAAACAAGCGTTGGTACTTCTTTATCAAAATTTAACGACTTGGCCGGCGATATGACGATTTTCATGGTTTATACTTTATAGTGGTTCAAAAATACTAATTCGATTACGAAAATCATATACGACAAAATGATTTGTTTTGATTGAACTATTGGCAAATCTTATAAATATCGACTAAAATCTTATAACACTGCAATTACTTCTCTACCCTACATTTGAAAGATTAAAACCTTGAGAAAAATAAATTTAAATCGATTAAAAATCAATGCTTTATGAGGAGAATAATTTTGTTTTGCTGTGTATTGTTGGTATTGTCTTGTAAAAGTAAAAAAAACATAGTAGAGAATACGACAACAATTATAAAACCGACTGAAGTGGCAGCGGTAAAAAAAGACCGCGCTTATGATTTAGGCAAAAGACTACTGGAAACCTGTAACACTTCACGTTTTAAACCCTTTAGTAGTGCAGAAGCTACTGAAAAGGTAAGACAAAATGCTACTAAGGAAAAAATATCCATCATTTGTAAAAAAATAAACCTAAGAAACGGCAGGTTTCAAGGACTTACACTTCTTGATATTACCCATAACAAAATCACTGACGAATATACCTTTCGCTACAACATTGATTATGAAAAGAAAATGTTTAAACGGGAACTGTATGTAACAGTTGATAGCGAAAACAAGGTTTCTGCAATTTCTACTAAAGAAATTAGCCCTAAACCATTGTAGAAAAAAGGTTTATATACTGAACCTAAGAAGATTTCTTTACTTTCTTTTTTCATTTTCGGTTAAAAGAACAATGCTTTTTTGCTAAATTTGAGTGTTTTATAAAGGTATATTTTAAAAATACAAGATCATGAACAAGAAAACTGTCTTATTCCTTTCGTTATTTTCTCTTTTATTTTCGGCTTGTTGCACTACAAAAACTAAAGAGGTAAGCGCAACTATTGGCAAATCTGATTTTTACGATTATGCTTGGGAACTCGAATACCTTTCGGGTGCACGCATTGCTTTTGAAGGTTTGTATCCTGAAAAAAAACCACACATCATGTTCAAGGATTTATCAAATGAATTCAACGGCAACACCAGTTGCAATGTGTACAGCGGAAAATACACCAAGAAAGAGAATAGTATCCAATTTGGAAACGCCATAAAAACTATGATCTATTGCGAAGGTGGCGGTGAAGAAGCGTTCTTAAAAATGTTGGGCAAGGTCAACAAGTTTGCCATCGATAGCGAAGGGAAATTGCTCTTGCTTATTGATGATATTCCGATGATGCGTTTTAAAAAGATGGCCAAACCTCAACAATAGAACCACCGTATGTCTAAAAATACTATCATCTTCATTGGTGCTGCTATTGGCTGGTTTGCCATTCTCATGCAATTTGTATTGATGATGCAAAATCGGGTCGAATCGTTAACTGAAACTACCCTTCGTTTTTTTAGCTATTTTACTATACTAACCAATAGCTTGGTGGCTTTGTATTTTTCGGTGTTGTGGTACAAAAAGCCAATTTCATTTCTCACCCGATTTGAAAAACCCGGATTTTTAACAGCAGTAACACTTTATATTGCCATTGTTGGTGTTGTTTATCAATTGGTATTGCGAGGTATTTGGGAACCAACAGGTATGCATAGAATTGTAGATGAAATGCTTCACTCCATCATTCCGATTTATGTGATTGTTTTTTGGTTTAACTATGAAGACAAGAGAAATGTGTCTTGGAAATTGATTCCTATTTGGTTACTTTATCCTTTGTTTTACTTGGCTTTCATTCTTTTTAGGGGAAACTATTCGGGGTATTATCCCTATCCTTTTGTCAATGTTACCGAATTGGGTTTAAAGAAAGTCTTACTCAATAGCGGTGCTCTGGTCTTTGCCTTTTTGGTATTGGCTTTTGTTCTTGTAGGTGTTGGAAAATCTTTGAAATTTAAAACTCCAAACAAAACAACTTTGGATTCTTGACTTTACTCACGTCTAAAACCGCATTTTTGTCATAAGCTTTCCAAGGTGAATTGGCAAAGAAATACAGTTTCTCGCCCACTATAGTCGCCAAAGCCGGTTCGTCAAATTCCGGGCGATTGTTATCGATAATGCGGAAACTTTCGATGGCGTTTTGCCCTTTATTTAAATTAAATTGGGTGATTCTTATAGGGGTTACGCCATTTTGTACGGCTATCAACTTGTTTTTGTAAAACACTAAGCCATCAATGCCTTTACCAATCGTTCCCTCGGGAAGTGGTAACCAAGTTTTGGATAAGGTTTTTATATCCACTACAGCAATTCCTTTTAAATAATCGGCTACGAAAAGTTGGTCTTCTTTCTCATTCATCGTTATGCCTTGCAGATTAAAACCTTCGTTTTCAAACGATACAAAAGGCTTCATCTCGTCGTTTTCAATTTTGTAAAGCATTGGCTTAGCACTGTCGGAAACATAAACCGTATTGTTTTTGGTCACATAAATATCCCCAAAAACATGATGCCCTTCCATAGTATATCGTTTTACAATTTGTTTGGTTTTAGTATTTACTTTCAGAATTTCAGCTTTGCCGTCAAGTGCTGGAGAAAAGTTTTCCATTTCAGGCATAGCCGAAGTAGCAACCCATAAATATTCCTCTTTGGCATCGGTTTTTAGTGCAAAAACAGCTAACATCTCATCGGTTTTAAGCCAATCGGTACAAACTCCGGTTTTAAAATCAAAAGACACTATTTTTCTGTGGTGAATACTGGAAGCCAACCAAATTTTGGCTTTCTTCAAATAAGTCACACCTTCCGGATGCAAAGTCGTTTCGGATAATGTTACTGTTTTTTTGGAATGGGCTACCAAATTCTGCTGAGCAGCTTTGAGTGCTAAAATCGCTTTGAAACCTTCGGTGTTTTGTATCGAATTGAAATCGGCGTCTTTTTCAAACTCGGTAGTGTTATTCATCAAAACCAATTTTTTTAAGACTGCTAAAGACTCCTTAGCTTTATCATTCAATGCATAAGCCGAAGCCAAATTATAAGTAAACGTAGGATGAAAAGGTCTGATACTGTCGAGTGTTTGGGTCAACTTTAAGAAAGTAGCATAGTCTTTGGCCTCATAAGCTTTTACACTGTTGTTATACAATTCTCTTTGTGACTGAGCCGAAACGAAAGTGCTTATCAACAGGAAGAATAGATATTGTTTCATGATGATGAATTTTAAACGATAATCGTTTGACGCAAAAACACCTAATTTATTACAACAGATTCGAAATCGATTTGCATTTTGACTATTTTTACGCAACCCAAAATGCAATCCGATGAAACACCGTGAACAAACCCGCAACGAAGAACTGGCCAACGCCATTTCGCATGGTTTAGGAGTCTTGTTTTGTATTATTGCGATGCCGATAGTCTTGACGATAACTTATGACAACAACGATTTAACCACCTTTTATTCGATTGCGGCCTTTGCCATAGGTATTTTTTTGGTGTACAGTTGCTCTACTCTTTATCATTTTGTTCAAAAAGAAAAGTCGAAGAACCTCCTCAAAATAGCCGATCACATTAGCATTTATTTTCTAATTGCCGGAACTTATACGCCATTAATGATTAAGTACTTGCCATCAGAAACTGCTTTTGTATTTCTAACTACTATGTGGACAATAGTTTTCTTAGGAATGTTTTTCAAAATCTTTTTTATCAATAAATTTGAATGGTTATCAGTAGTGCTTTATTTGATCATGGGTTGGATGATTGTTTTTGTAATTAAACCCTTAATCGATACCGTTCCATTAGAAATTTTTTGGTGGATATTGTCCGGAGGATTGAGTTATACTATAGGAGTGTATTTTTATGTCAAAAGTTATAAGCCGTACTTTCACACCATTTGGCATGGTTTTGTTTTATTGGGCACAGTACTTCATTTTATGGCCATTTATAAAAGTCTTTAATAACTATGGAAATCTTTATTATTTGTGTTGTTGCTTTTGTTGTTGCCATTTTAACTTTTTTTTCCGGATTTGGATTGGGAACGATACTAACGCCTGTCTTTATGATTTTCTTTCCGGTCAACATTGCTATCGGTCTGACCGGCGTGGTGCATTTTTTCAACAATATATTTAAGTTGCTTTTGGTGGGCAAAAAAGCCGACAGTAGGGTTGTTTTGCGATTCGGAATTCCGGCAATCATTGCAGCAGCTTTGGGTTCTTGGTTGCTTTTAAACATTTCAGACATAAAACCTCTTTTCACCTATACCCTATTCGATAAAAACTTTGAAGTCTTTCCTGTAAAATTCATCGTAGCGCTATTGTTAATTATTTTCGCCTGTCTTGACCTTATCCCTTATTTCAGTAAATTAGAGTTTGGCCAAGAAAAGCTACCGCTTGGTGGTATTTTAAGTGGTTTTTTTGGCGGATTGGCAGGTGTTCAAGGGGCACTCAGAAGTGCTTTCTTAATCAAAGCCGGATTGACTAAAGAATCTTTTATTGCGACAACTGTCGTTGTTTCTACTTTTGTTGATATCACTCGTTTGAGTGTTTACACCACAAATTTTGACAAAGCCGGATTGACCGACAACTTGACCTTGGTGGTCTGTGCAACCTTGTCGGCTATTGTAGGTGCTTACATTGGGAACAAAATATTAAAAAAGGTGACTTTCCATTTTGTGAAAGTGACCGTAGCAATAGTGCTAATACTCATTTCTTTGGGATTAGGTTCAGGGCTGCTTTAAATTAAATATTTTCACTTCTAACAATTTAATAGTTAACCATTTAATAATCCGTAAAGTAAGGTTTTGATGCAAATTTGTTTTATCTTTAGGTAAAACGCAAAATCATGGAAATCAATTGGAAAATAATCGCTGTAGTAGCCGTCATTGCTATTATTTTAGTTGCTTATTTGATTTATAAAAACCAAAAAGACCAGGATAAGGTTGTTAAATATTTCAATGCTGACACCTCTGAATTAACAGAAGAGGAAGACGAATTGAACAATTTGAGATAAACCATTTCAAACGACGGATAATCTTCTCTTCTATTTTGGGGTTGTATTTTTTGTATTTTAGCTTGAGTCTAAAATCAAAACTATGTTTACAATAGAACAAATCAAAACAGCACATTCAAAAGTAAAATCGGGTGTAGATTTTCCTAAGTATATCCAAGAAATTATTCAGCTTGGAGTAACCTCTTATGAAGCATTTGTTGCAGACGGTCATACTGATTATTTTGGCAAAGCGGATTATAAAACCACTTCACCTGCCAAATATGATTCATTAACCATTGCCGAAAAAAGCAACATCGAGGAATTCAAAAGCGACTTAAAAGCACACCAACAAGGCAAAACAGACTATATGACTTTCTGTAGTGACTGTGCAAAATCGGGTGTTGAAAAATGGAAAGTTTGTATGGAAAAAATGACTTGTACTTATTTTGACAAAACCGGTAATGAAATGCTTGAGGAAATAATTCCCAGTTAAAACAAAAAAGCAGCTTAACAGCTGCTTTTTTTTATATAATAACTTTTTTAAACTATCCTTTTAGAGAAGCCATATCAATTACGAATCGGTAACGCACATCGCTTTTCAGCATTCGTTCATAAGCATCATTAATGTCTTGCATTTTGATAAGTTCTATTTCAGAAACGATATTGTGTTTACCACAAAAATCAAGCATTTCCTGTGTTTCAGCGATACCGCCAATTAAAGAAGCCGTTACAGATCTTCTTCCCATAATCAAAGGAACCGTATTTAGTATAGGCTCTAATCCTCCTAAGTAACCAACTATCACCAAAGTGCCGCTTATGGCTAATGTCCCAACATACGGATTAACATCGTGTACATAAGGAACAGTGTCAATAATCACGTCAAATTTTCCGGCTACTGAAGCCATATGAGCTTCATCTGTGGAAATAATTACAGCATCAGCGCCCAAGTCTTTAGCGTCCTTTTCTTTATCCGGAGTTCTTGAGAATAGTGTTACTTCTGCACCCAAGCCTTTGGCCAATTTAATCGCCATGTGTCCTAAACCTCCCAGACCTACAACACCAACTTTAGTTCCTTTGCCTACATTCCAATGGCGTAATGGAGACCAAGTTGTGATGCCTGCACAAAGTAATGGCGCCACCGCTGCCAAGTTTAAATTTGACGGTACTGTCAAAACGAAATTTTCATCTACCACTATTTTTTGGGAATAGCCACCATGCGTTGGTTGGTTCAAATGTTTGTCATAACCGCCATAAGTACCGACCCATCCGTTTAAGCAATATTGTTCTAACTCTTTTTCGCAACTACTGCAAGTGCGGCAAGAATCAACTAAGCAACCCACCGCGGCAAAATCGCCTACTTTTAATTTGGTTACGCCACTACCTACTCTGGTAACTTTGCCCACAATTTCGTGTCCCGGAACTACCGGATAAGTGGTCATGCCCCAATCATTTTTGGCAAAGTGCAAGTCGGAATGGCAAACGCCACAATACATAATCTCAATTTCGATATCATTTGCTAAAACGTCTCTGCGTTCGATATTCATTTCGGCTAAAGGGGCATCGGGTGCACCTGTTCCATAAGCTTTTACATTTGTTGTTGCCATGTTTATAGTGTTAATTGTTTGATATTGAATTATTCTTTAAAGATAGGTATAATTCACAGTAGTTAAAGTAAACGGAATGTAAAAAAAGCAATACTATAGTATATGATTTATCAATATCTTTGTCGCAACTAAATCGATATAGTAATGGAAGAATGCATTTCGGTATTTGATATGCTTAAAATTGGTGTCGGGCCATCAAGTTCTCATACACTTGGTCCATGGCGTGCTGCCGAACGTTTTTTAAACGAATTAAAAGACGAGAATCAGCTAGAAAAAGTAACGCACGTGAAAGTAGATTTATACGGTTCATTATCGCTAACCGGAAAAGGTCACGCCACTGATTATGCCGTAATGCTAGGCTTAAGCGGTCAAGATCCTGAGTATATTCCGGTACAAAATATTGATAGTATTATTCAAGCCATTGCTAAAACGCACCAAATTAATTTGGCTAACGAAATAGCAATTGACTTCAATCCCGAAACTGATATTGTTTTCAACAAGAACTTCTTGCCATTTCATGCCAATGGAATGACGTTTACAGCAACCATTAATGACGGTCAGGAAATCATTTCAACCTTCTACTCTATCGGTGGCGGATTTGTGGTTAAAGAAGAAAGAATCAATGCCAAAAAGAAACACCAAATTAAATGTGCGTTTCCTTTTCCGATTCAAAATGCGGAAGAGTTGCTTCAATATACCATTACAGAAAACAAATTAATTTCTGAAATTGTTTTTGCCAATGAAATCTCCATGCGTCCGGAAGCGGAAGTCCAAAGTGAATTGATGCGCATTTGGAATACTATGTTAGAATGCATGTACATTGGTTGTCATTCCGAAGGTATATTGCCGGGAGGTTTAAATGTTCGTCGTCGTGCTTTTGACATGCATCAAGGTTTGATAGGTTTGTCCAATTATAATTCCCCTCAAGAATGGCTCGAATGCATTCGAAAAACAGAAGTTAAATTTCGACAAATCCTGAAATGGGTTAGTTGTTTCGCTTTAGCCGTAAACGAGGTTAATGCCGCTTTAGGCCGCGTTGTAACAGCGCCAACCAATGGTAGCGCAGGCGTTATTCCGGCCGTATTAATGTATTATATGGTAATAGAAAACCACCAAGCCGACGAAAAACAAATCAAACAATTCTTAATGGTTGCCGGAGAAATTGGCAGTATCTTTAAAAAAGGTTCTACAATCTCCGCGGCAATGGGCGGTTGCCAAGCCGAAATCGGGGTTTCTTCAGCCATGGCGGCCGGAGCTTTGTGTGAAGTTATGGGTGGAACACCTGACCAGGTTTTAATGGCCGCAGAAATCGCTATGGAACATCATTTAGGTTTAACTTGTGACCCAATTGGCGGATTGGTTCAAATTCCGTGTATAGAAAGAAATACGATGGGTGCCATTAAAGCCATCAACGCTGCAGAATTGGCCATGGAAACCGATGCTAAAAACGCCAAAGTGCCTTTAGACAAAGTCATCGATACTATGTGGCAAACGGCTAAAGATATGAACTCAAAATACAAAGAAACTTCTGAAGGCGGTTTGGCTGTTGCTGTAAATATGGCGGATTGTTAAATGAATGAATTATGCAATTCTCATCCACAATTGTATAATGTTTTTTCAAATTGGTGCCGATATCTTTGTGACTATGAAAGAAGGCCAAACCATTTATTATCTTGACATTAACAACCAAGATTTACATTATTTAAAACACATCATTGAAAATTTAGGGCATACGATTTTCATCTATAAAGATGGTTATAAAATGATGGAAGACTTGAGCAAATTGGAAACTAATCCGGACCTCTTATTTTTAGGTAATAATATGCCTATTTTAAATGGTAAAGAATTACTGGTGATTCTCAAAAATTCAAAAAAACTAAATAACATACCCGTAGTTGTTATTGCAAGAGTCTTACCCAAAAAATTGATGCGTCTCTATATTGATAATGGTGTAAAACACATAATAAAAAAAACACACCCTTCTAATTATAGTGCTACTTTTAACAAAGTGTTGGAAATGGATTTTGCCTAATTCTTTGGAGTTAAATGAAAGTTTTAAAATTCAAAACACAAACTCGATGAAATATAAAAGTCTTCGTTTACCAGAAATGAATCGCTAACAAATATTTTTTTCTCACTATTCAAATACCTGCCTTCTGTTCTTATTTTGACTTTATCGTTTAGGAGATAATCTACATTCAAGGATAAACCTAAAGTTTTAAACTCGTTATCTCCGGCAATTATGACATTGTCCTTATCTTGATAATATTCAACTCTGAAAGCGGATTGCCATTTGGGTGACAAAGTATATTGTGCTATAATCACCGGACTCATCCAAAAAAGCCTATCATCATTATTCGTAACATCTGTCTGCATTCCGGCATCAAAACCTAGTATCGTTCTCCATTTGGAAGTCCATTGTTTGTCCCAATACAAATTACTGAAATAGCGCATGCCCCATTCATCGTTGTACAATTCTTTACCCAAAAAAGTACTCCAGTTAAAGGTTGATTTGTCCGAAGGTTTGTAAACCATTTGCGAACCCAAAGCCGGTGAAACGTTTTTATCAGGTTTGTTGATGCGTTGCCATCCATTGGTCATCAAACCGGAAAACTGCCATTTGTCATTGGGTTTAAAAGTATATTTGACACCTGTCATAAAGTAAGGCGAATTTTCAGCCAACAAGGAGCGAGTCAAATTTAAATTTGAAGCAGATGTCGCGGTTTCAAATCCGATATAGCTTGGTAAAATACCAACTTCAAGGGTTGATTTTCTTTCTTTATCAAGATACAATCCTATAAAAGCTTCGCTTAAAATTTTAGTATTTTCATTGGCATAATTATCGTCTACATAGGTTCCGGAATGCACTGCCAATGAAGCGTAAGTATTGTCGTATTCAACTTTAGCCCTTAACAAACCAATATTAAGATTGAACTCATTGTGTCGATTATAATTATACATAAACGGAAGCTTTGCTTGTGCTTCAGACTGATTGAAATCATAAGCATAATAGGTTTCCAAATAACCCGAAAAGGATAATTTCAAGGCTTTACTTTCTTGGGCAAAAGCTGAAAATCCCATAAATAAAATTATTACAAACTTCTTCATTACTTTCGGCGTGTGTCAATGAGGTGAATGATTTTCCATTGACCATTGTCTATATAAAGCGTAAACGCATTCACCCCTTTGTGGCTAAATTTGCCGTTGATGTAGAATTCATAAGGCGTCCACGCGTGAGCCATAGTACCATCGACTTGAATATTGTAGCTTAAAATTTTTTCTTCAAATTGAACTTCAGCCGGAATGTTTGCCATTGACAAAAGGAATTCTTTTGGCTTTTCTTCTGAAAACTTATTGCCTTTCGGACTTTCTGATATGGATTGTAAAATCAATTTCTCGCTGCAAGTCGATTTAATTTTCACCGTGTCTTTGGCGTGAAAACCCTCGAAGAACGTTTCAATGGTTTTTTGCACTTCGGCCTTTTGGGCTTGACCCGAAAAACCAAAAAACAATAAAAATAACAAAATCGTATTTTTCATCTTTAGTATTTTGACCATTTATAAAGTTCTTTCCAGGTTGGTTTTTTGCCGTACATTAAAATTCCAACGCGATAGATTTTGGCTGCAAACCAAACGACCAATAAGAATGTAGCAAACAATAGCGCCAACGACACTCCAATTTGCCAAAGTGGTACGCCAAACGGAATACGCATCATCATCACTATGGGCGAAGTCAAAGGAATCATTGAAAACACCGTTGCTACCGTTCCGTGCGGATCATTGATTACAGTAAAGAAACCTATGTAAACACCTAGAATTAAAGGCATGATGATTGGCAATAAAAATTGCTGAGAATCGGTTTCATTGTCTACTGCTGCGCCAATTGAAGCATAGAACGAACTGTATAAGAAATAACCTCCGATGAAATAAAACACAAAACAAACGCCCATTAATACCAAAGGAATTTCATTTAAATAAAGTTGAAGAGTTTCCAAATTAAAGGTGTTGGCCATTGCAACTTGTTCAGCAGTTAAATTTGGAACCTTATTATTCATTGGCACACCAAAAATCATCGTGGCACCAAAGTAAAGTACAAAAGCTATGATTGCCCAAATTAAAAACTGTAAAACACCGGCTAACGAAGTACCTATTATTTTCCCCATCATCAACTGAAATGGTTTTACCGAAGAAATGATGACTTCTATAATACGAGATACTTTTTCTTCGATTACGCTTCGCATCACCATATTGCCATAGATTACAATAAACATCATGATTAAATACCCGAAGGCACCACCAATTACAATCTTAACTTCATTAATACCTTTCAGTGCTTCTTCTCCTGATGCTTTGGCTAAACCAATCTCAACTTTGGCTTCCGCATTTTTATAAGCAATGGTATCTAAATTAGCTGATTTGAAATTTTGTGCCGTAATTACTTTAGCAATTTTATTTTCTATCTTTTCTACAAAGGAAGCGTTTGGGCTGTTATTTGAAATGTATTGGATTTTCTTCTGCAAAGAATCATTATTGGTTACTTTGGGAATAACCAATAATCCTTCGTAGCTTTCGTTAACGATGCTGTCTTTTAAAATTTTGGTATCTACCAGAGAGAAATCGACATATTTGTATTCGTCATCGCTTTTGAATTCTTTGATAAACAAACCGCTTTCATCGTGAATAGCGATGGTTTTTTGGTCGGCTTTCATGGTGCTCAAATAGCCTACGAAAACAGCAATTCCCACAAATAATAACGGACTTAAAAAAGTCATGACAATGAATGATTTGTTGCGCACTTTGGCGACAAATTCTCTTTTGATGATTAGATTAAGCTTACTCATATTTAGACTGCTTAGATTTTTGGATTATTAGACTACTTAGATTTTTGGATTGCAGATTTTTTTGTCTAAAAATCTAACAATCTAATTTTCTAATAATCTATTCTGTTACTGTTTTAATAAAGATATCATTCACACTCGGGATTTTTTCCATAAAATGGGTTACTTGTCCGCGTTGGACTAAAGTCTGCAATAGTTCATTTGGCGTAGCATTTCCTAAGTTAATCTCTAACTTCAATTCGTCATTCAATGATTTGAAATCGGTTTGGGACAAAGTAAATTTTTGGGACAAGTCATACATCAAACCTTCTATGTTATCAGACAATATACCGACTTCGTAATTATTGGTTCTGAATTGTTTCTTCACATCCGTCAATTTACCTTCGATAAGTTTATTCGATTTGTGAATTAAAGCAATATAATCACACATTTCTTCCACGCTTTCCATTCGGTGTGTAGAAAAAATTACGGATGTTCCTTGTTTGTTGAGTTCGATGATTTCATCTTTAATCAAATTGGCATTCACCGGATCAAATCCTGAGAAAGGTTCGTCTAAGATGAGCAACTTAGGTTTGTGCAAAACGGTGACTACAAATTGGACTTTCTGCGCCATTCCTTTGGATAATTCCTGTACTTTCTTGTTCCACCAACCTTGAATTTCTAATCGGTCAAACCAATAGTCTAATTCCCTTTTGGCTTCGACTTTGGTCAATCCTTTTAATTGGGCCAAGTAAAGACACTGCTCACCTACTTTCATCGTTTTATACAAACCGCGTTCTTCAGGCATATAACCGATGGAATGCACGTGAGACGGATTTAGTTTTTCACCATCAAGAATGATTTCGCCGCTGTCGGGCATGGTGATTTGGTTGATGATGCGAATTAAGGAAGTTTTTCCGGCGCCATTTGGACCTAGAAGTCCGTATATACTGCCTTTTGGAACGGTTAAAGAAACTTCGTTTAGCGCGGTGTAATCACCATATTGCTTTACGACTTTGTTTGCTTCAAGTATATTGCTCATAGTTTTAAATTTCAATGTCAATGGCAAAATTCAATGTCAAAATTCAATGGTAATTTTAATAGCGACTTGATATTGCTTATTGCTATTGTTATTGATTTTTTGTCATTGTCATTGCTATTGATTTTTGCATTTGGTAAAAGTAACCAATAAGTAGTCAAACGGAAATCTTTGTTACAAAAAAAACCCACCCTAATTTTTACAAAAGGATGGGAAAAATTGCTATGAAAAAGAAATTACTTGTTGCCAAGTAATAACCAAATATAAAACATATTTTTTAATTATGAAAACATATCTTTTACTTTTTCAAAAAAAGATTTATCGCTCTTTTCAGGTCTTGGAATAAAGTTTTCATCGGTTAATGATTTTTCAAAAAACTGGCGTTGTTCTTTATTCAAACTCTTTGGTGTCCAAACATTTACATGAACCAGCAAATCTCCGCTACCATAGCTATTCAGACTTGGAATTCCTTTACCTTTTAATCGTAAAATTTTACCGGATTGAATTCCTTCTTCTAATTTGATTCTTACCTTTCCGTTAACAGCTTCAATTTCTTTAGAAACTCCTAAAGCTGCTTCAGCAAAACTGATATATAAATCATAATGTAGGTTTTCGCCTTCTCGTTTCAAAAATTCGTGTTCTAATTCTTCTACAGCCACTATTAAATCACCTGCAATTCCATTTCCCGGTGCATCATTTCCTTTGCCGGAAACTTTTAATTGCATCCCATCAACCACACCGGCAGGAATTTTAATGGATACGGTTTCGTCTTCTAATATCATTCCGTGCGCATCGGCATTATTAGGTTTGCTTTCGATAGTTTGTCCGACACCACCACAAACGTGACAGGTGGTAGCCGATTGCATTCTACCCAAAATCGTATTGGTCACACGCAATACTTGTCCTTGCCCGTTACAGGTTAAACAAGTTTTATATTTTACGCCCGGTGCTTGCACTTTGCGTTTTACTTTTACTTTTTTCTCAACACCATTGGCAATTTCTTCCAAGGTCATTTTGACTTTAATACGAAGATTGCTTCCTTTAGCACGGCGTTGTCCGCCACCATTGCCACCGAAACCGCCAAATCCGCCACCGCCAAAAGCACCACCGAAAATATCGCCAAACTGACTAAAAATGTCATCCATGTTCATGTGATGTCCGCCACCATAACCACCTGCGCCGTCAAAGGCTGCGTGACCGTATTGATCATATTTGGCTTTTTTGTCAGGATCGCTCAAGACTTCATAAGCTTCTGCTGCCGTTTTAAAGTTTTCTTCTGCTTCTTTATTACCCGGATTTTTATCAGGGTGAAACTCGATGGCTTTCTTACGGTACGCTTTTTTTATTTCTTCAGCAGATGCGCTTTTGGAAACGCCTAATATTTCGTAAAAATCTTTTTTGCTCATACTCTTAATTATTGTCCGATTACCACTTTTGGAAAACGAATAATTTTGTCGCCCAATTTATATCCTTTTTCAACAACGTCTACGATTTTACCTTTCAAGTCATCAGTTGGTGCCGGAATTTGAGTAATGGCTTCTGCAAAATCTGCATCAAAATTATCTCCTGCTTTAATATCTACTTGCTCTAATCCTTTTGAAACCAGAGTGCTTTTCAATTTTTCGTGAATTAATTCCACTCCTTTCAGCAAAAGTTCGTCATCGCTTTTGGCAATTTGCACCATGGCTCTGTCAAAATCGTCTAAAACCGGCAACATGGCTTGCAATACTTCTTGATTGGCAGTTTTGAATAAATCGATGCGCTCTTTAGCAGTCCTTTTTTTGAAGTTTTCGAATTCGGCAAAAAGACGTAAAAATTTGTCCTTTTCTTTGGCTAATTCCTCTTCTAATTGTGCTTCAACACTCAGTTCTTCTGCCGTTTCAATTTCGTTAGCTACATTTTCTACTGCATTTTCTACTGGCTCTTTGTCCGTGTTATCCGTATTCATTTGTGATGTATTTTTAAAAAAATTCTTGATTTTCATTTTTGAGATTTACTCCGAACACTCGGAATGCAAAAGTACTGCCATTTCTTTTAAAATGTCAAATTGTCATTCTTTTTTTTGTGGATATTGACGTGAATTAGGTGAATTTATTTAACCAAAATTTAATATAATTTTAAGACTATTACGTTTTCGTTTTAATTAAATTTGTTTTCATGATTAAAAAAACACTATTCTAGGTTAGCTTAAAGCTGTAATAATTATTAATTCAACAATCTTTATAGTAAAAAAAAGTGCTGTTTATAAACAGCACTTTTTTATAGGTATAAATCAGCTATAGCTTTTTCAATATCGGGGAACTGGAATTGAAAACCTAAATCTAAAATCTTGTTTGCGCTAAGGTTTTTGCTTGAAAACAATAAATATGACATTTCGCCTAAAATCAATTTCATTACAAATTCGGGGATATTAGGTAACCAAAGTGATTTCTTTACTGTTTTTGCTATAGTTTTAGTAAGTACTTCATTGCTTATCGGATTTGGTGAGACGGCATTATAAACGCCATCTAACTGTTTTTCCAAAACGAAATTGTATAAGGCAACCAAGTCATCAATATGAATCCAAGATTGTATTTGTTTTCCGGAACCCATGACAGTTCCGAATCCTAATTTTACAGGTTTAACCATTTCGGGTAAAGCGCCGCCTTTATCAGATAAGACAATGCCGGTTCTTAATTTACAAACTTTTATACCTAACACTTGAAAAACATTGGCGCTGGCTTCCCACTTTTTAACCACATTGGAAAGAAAACTGTCTTCAGTTTCTTTGGTTGTTTCATCATAGACTTTGTCAATCCCATCAGGATATATAGCTGTTCCTGAAGCTGAAATAATTTGTTTAATCTGGTGATTCGGATGTTTTTTTACCAAATTAAAAAGTAATTCGGCTGAGAGTGTGCGGCTCTCTATTACTTCTTGTTTGTAGGCCGTGGTCCAACGCTTGGCGATATTGGCTCCGGCCAAATGAATAATAACATCAACGCCGAAAATACAATTCTCGTCAATTTTACCTTCTTGTGGATTCCAATAGAAACCTTGTGTATTGGGTTGGTTCTCAATTTTTGATTTATTTGTGGTCAAATAGTGAATGGTATGGCCTTTTGCTACTAACAGTTTCACCAATTCGCTACCAATTAAACCCGTTGCGCCTGTAATCAGGATTTTCATTTTAATAATTTTTATCAAAGTTACAATCGAAACATCATAAAAAAACCCTAATTATAAAGGGTTTAACTTTTGTTGATTACTTCAATTTAATGCTCCACTCAAAATTCATTTCTGAAACTTGTTCCCCTTTTTCATTTACACCAATAGATTTCATCCAAATGGTTTGTCCTTCACCAGTAGTAATGGTTCTTTCAATGGCTTCACTTATTAGATGTCCTTCGTTGCAAGTAAAAGTAATTCTACCGGTTGCCTTTTTAGTAAAATTGCCATTATTATTAGCCACCAACATAGATATTTTCTTTCCAGAGTTTTTAATTTGCATCATGACCAAAGCGCCTGTAGTCAGTTCGGCTGCCATGGCTTGCACTGCAAAATACATCGAATTAAACGGATTTTGATTAAACCAACGGTGCTTAACTGTAACTACACATTGCTCTTTCGAGATGGCTTTTACCCTAACACCAGACCAAAAAGCAGAAGGTAATTTGAAAAATAAAAAAGTATTCAATTTTGAAGGTGAAAATTCCATAAGTGCTTGATTTTGCTATAAAAATACAAAAAATATCAGAGTAACAGTTAATTATTTAAATGTTAATATTTTGTTAAATCTTAGTACTTTGTATTGCATAATACCTTTTTTTAGCCTTATCTTTGTATAAGAAATTAATAGCCTATCTATAGTATTATAAAAAAATCAAATTTAATCATCAACTAAAATCAAATAAAATGACAACTAACAACGAAAAAAATATTGCTACGTTCTTGCACTTAAGTGCTTTAACACAATATATAATTCCTTTTGGGAATTATATCTTTCCCATAATCATTTGGAGTGCCAAGAAAAATGAATCAGAATTTGTAGATGCCAACGGTAAAAATGTGTTGAATTTTCAATTGAGTATGTTCTTATATACTATTGTATTGTTCTTGATCGCTATTCCGATATTTATTTATTCGATTTTTAAAAATGTGCCTTTAAACGATATTAATTTCGATAGACACTATGTTATTGAAAATTTAAGTGCCGGAAATATAACCGGAATTACTATCCTAGGAATTATTGCTGTGCTATTATTCTTTTTCTTAAAAGTAATTGAATTTGTTTTAATCATTTATGCAGCCGTAAAAGCTTCAAATGGTGAAGCCTACAAATATCCTTTAAGCATACCGTTCTTTAAATAATCAACTAAAGAATTATCATCAATCAGAATTAAATCATCAATCAAAATCAATCATTAAATCAATCAAAGAGTTTCAATCATCATCCAAAGCCTTCATCAAGCAGCGGAAAAAATCAAAAAACAAATGTTAATCACAAAAAATTAAATCATGTATTATGAACATTGAAAACACAAAAGCCCAGATGCGTAAAGGTGTTTTAGAATTTTGTATCTTGTCTGTCCTAAAAGAGAAAGACGCGTATACCTCTGAAATATTAGACACTTTAAAAAACGCCAAATTGCTTGTAGTAGAGGGAACCGTTTATCCGCTATTGACAAGACTTAAAAACGACGGATTACTCAACTATCGTTGGGAAGAATCAACATCGGGACCACCAAGAAAATACTATGGTTTGACCGAATTAGGAAAAACATTTTTAACTGAATTGAACGGCACTTGGACCGAATTATCAGACGCCGTTAACATCATAACCAATCAAAAATAACAATCATGAACAAAACAGTAAATATTAATATAGGCGGTTTATTCTTTCATATCGATGAAGATGCATACCAAAAATTATCAAGATATTTTGATGCTATAAAACGTTCGCTTTCTAATTCTTCCGGTAAAGACGAAATCATGAAAGACATTGAAATGCGTGTGGCCGAGCTTTTAACCGAAAAACAAAAAACCGACAAACACGTAATCAATAATAAAGATGTTGACGAAGTAATCGTAGTTATGGGACAACCCGAAGACTATAGAATTGACGATGATTCTACAGAAACCAAATCTGAGCCATACTATAACATTCCTAACAGAAAAAAACTGTACAGAGACAAAGACAGAGGTTTGATAGGTGGTGTTTGTACCGGTTTAGGCCACTACTTTGGGGTTGATGCCGTTTGGATTAAAATCATTTTCTTGTTATTGGCTTTCACTAGTTTTGGTGTCATTGCTTATATCATCCTTTGGATTGCAACACCAAAAGCAGTTACCACATCTGAAAAATTAGAAATGACCGGAGAACCGGTTACCATCTCTAATATTGAAAAAAAAGTTAGAGAAGAGTTTGATAGTGTTTCAAACAAATTCAAAAACGCCAACTATGACGAAATGGGAAACCAAGTAAAGTCGGGTGCTGAAAGAGTAGCCAACGGTTTAGGTGATGTCATCATGAAAGTTTTTGGAGCATTCGCCAAAGTATTAGGGGCTATTATCTTAGTATTCTCAGCAATGAGTTTGGCAGGTTTGTTCATTGGTCTTTTCACTTTCGGTTCAACTTCTTTTATTGATGCTCCTTGGCAACGTTATGTTGACGCAGTGAACTATACTGATGTTCCGTTATGGGCATTTGGCTTATTGGCTTTCTTAGCTATAGGAATTCCATTGTTCTTCTTCTTATTGTTAGGATTGAAATTATTGGTGGCCAATATGAAATCTCTGGGCGCAGCCGCTAAATACAGTTTATTGGCTATTTGGATTTTCGCAGTAGTTGCTTTAGTTATTATTGGTGTGAAACAATCAACTGAATCTGCTTTTGAAGGCAAAACAGTTCAAAAAGAAGTGGTAAACATCCAACCAACTGATACTTTGCAAATCAAATTTGTGAGTAATGATTTCTTCTCTAAAAATGTATACGAGCATGAAGATTTTACTTTCACACAGGATTCTGCTAAAAATGAAGTTATTTATTCCAACCAAATCAGCTTTGAAATCAAAAGCACTGATAAAACGCAACCTTATCTTCAAATTGAAAAATTAGCCGACGGAAAATCTTTCAAAGAAGCCAATGAAAGAGCGGAAAAAATCAAATACGGTTTTAAAGTCGTAGGTAACCAATTGCTTTTAGACAACTACTTACTAACCGAAATGGCAAGTAAATACAGAGACCAACGTGTTGAATTGTATTTATACCTTCCAAAAGGAACTGTATTTGTAGCCGATGAAACCGTACAACATTTTGACGAATCCGATAATGATTTCTTTAATTTACACTACAGTTCAGGCAAGTACACTTATAAGGTAGAAGAAACTCAGGTGAAATGTTTGGATTGTCCAGCTGACGAAAACGACTATAATGATGTTGAAAACAACGTTCAAAGTGAAGAAATCAACATCATTGACGAAAATGACTCTACTGAAACCGTTACAGTAAAAATTAACGGCAAAGTGGTTACCGAAACCAAATCAGGAAAATCAGATAAAAAAAGTAAGCTGACAATAGGAAGCGATGGAGTAATCATTAAAACCGAGTAATCATGACAAAGCTTGTAATTTTCTTTTCAAAAGTGATAGCCGCTACATTGGTAGCCTTATCAATCACATCTTGTGATCACAACATTAATTTTGGTAAAACCATTAGCGGAAGCGGAAAGGTAATAACTGAAAAACGAAATCTGGCCAACTTTGATAAAGTGACTGTAAGCAGTGGTTTGGATTGTGAAGTAATTTATTCAGACCAATCAGAGGTAATTGTTGAAGCTGATGATAATTTAGTCAACGGAATTAAAACCAATGTAGAAAACGGTACTTTGGAAATTACCTCAGAATACAACAACTACAATAACGTAAAATCAAAAAAAATAATCGTTCGCATGCCTAAAATTGTCAGTCTGGAAAGTACAAGCGGCTCAACTTTAAAATCGGGAAACATCTTAAATAGTGAAGATATTACCCTAAAATCAAGCAGCGGAAGCTCCTTAGAAGTTGAAGTAGAAGCCGATAAAGTAACACTGGAAACTTCAAGCGGAAGTGAGCAAAAAATAACCGGAAAAGCATTAAAAGTTTTCACAGCTTCTTCCAGCGGAAGTCATCTTGATGCCAATGGCTTATTGGCCAATGAAGTCAAAGCACAATCTTCAAGTGGGAGTTCTACAACTGTAAGTGCAGCATTATTATTAGATGCAAAAGCTTCAAGCGGAAGTTCCATAACCTATTTAAATAGTCCTAAAGAAGTCCGAAAAGAAGAAAGTTCCGGCGGAAGCGTCTCTAAAGATTAAGTTAATAAAACATCTCAATGAAAATTGGGATGTTTTTTTTTCTACTTTTGACAATCGAGTCTAATTATAAACACAAGACGAACAGGACAAAGTAAAAACCAAACTACCAACCTTTATGAAACAAGTAATACTATTTAGTTTTCTTTTGCTCGCCAGCGTTTCTTTTGCCCAAAAAAAAGAAAAAGTAAAAGGATCTAAAATTGTCAAATTAGAGCAAAAAGAAATTGGCAGTTTTGAGAGTTTGGAAGTCGAAGACAATCTGGAAGTCTTTTTAGTAAAAGGAAATGAATGCGCGCTCGAAATAGAAGCTGATGATAATTTAATTGAATTTGTTGACTATAAATTGACTGGCAATACCCTCCGAATTTCAACTACCAAAGACATTTCAAGCTATAAAAAATTAAGCGTTCGCGTAACTTATACCGATAAATTCAATATGGTTATCACCAAAGATGAAACCAATGTAACAGCTTTATCTGATGTAGTTTTAGACAATGTAACCTTTAAAACTTATGATTATTCCAAATTATTTCTAAATGCCAACACCAAGAGTTTTACTTTAATGGCCAACGATAAATCAAAAGTAGAATTGAATTTAAAATCGGTAAAAACAGCCATTGATTTGAGTAAAAGTGCTTATGTAAAAGCACTAATTTCTTCCAGTGAAATGAGGTTCGATTTATACCAAAAATCATCTGCAGAAGTAGAAGGCGATGTCATCGAACTAAAATTACGCTTAGAAAACAACACCGATTTTATTGGCAGAAAACTAACCGCCAAAAACGCTTCTCTGGAAACCGCTGGTTATTCTAAAAGCAGTATAAACGTTAGTAATATTGCGACAGTAGATGCATCAGGAAATTGCGAAATACAATTATATGGTGAACCACTGAAAATTGAAATGAAACGCTTCGCGGACAGTGCCGAGTTGAGAAAAAAACCTACTACAAAATAAACCAATCACCCATTTAGGAAATGATAGAAACAAAAAAAGCCTCCATTACTGGAGGCTTTTGCTTTCTGGGTGAAAGACGGGTCTCGAACCCGCGACCTTCGGAACCACAATCCGACGCTCTAACCAACTGAGCTACAATCACCATTTGTTTATGCGAGTGCAAATATACTGCAAAAGTTAACTTTTACAAAAAATCTTTTTACTTTTTTATTTCAAATCGGATAAGCTATTGACTGCCACATACCTTTCAACAGTGAAACCTTCCGCATAGTCTACTCCTACCAATCTACCGAAATCTTGTGTACGATAATGAATACTTTCCAAAAAGTTTTTGGTCGCAATAGGCGTTACCGGTTCGTTGGAGTTTTCCGAATAAAACTGAGAGCTGTAGGCCAAAATAGAAGCTTCTTTTTTAGCAATAAAATCCGAAATATCAACCACAAAATCAGGTTCTATATTTTTCCATTGGATGTAATGATAAACTACTTTTGGTCGCCACGCTTCTTGTGAAATACCTTCATGCGAGGTTTCAATCTTTCTCAAACCTGACAAAAAGCAAGCATCCGAAACCAATTTACTGCCTTTACCGTGGTCAATGTGTCGGTCTTCAATAGCGTTACAAATCACTATCTCCGGACGGTATTTTCTCAATCGTTTGATGATTTCCATCTGATGGGCTTCGTCATTGACAAAAAAACCATCGCGCATATCCAAGTTTTCACGAATGGTAATTCCAAGAATTTCAGCTGCCAATTGGGATTCGCTATTTCTGATTTCCACCGAACCACGTGTGCCAAGCTCACCTCGAGTCAAATCAACAATGCCTACTTTTTTCCCAAGAGAAACTTCTTTGGCAATGGTGCCGCTACAACCTAATTCCACATCATCAGGATGCGCTCCGAAAGCTAAAATATCTAGTTTCATAGTATTCCTTTTATTAATTGTCAAAATTATCAATTATCTATTTACAAAACCTTTTTCATCGTAATCGATTTATTCCCTGTTTCGGTAAATTCATCTGCCGGAACACTGTCTTTTGTAATACCACATCCGATAAAAAGTTGTGCCATATCGCCTACAATCTTCATACAACGCAAATTCACAAACAAATCGGTTTGCTCAGTTCGGAACGTAGCAAAGTCGATATTCAATTCGCCTAAAAATCCAGAGTAATATTCTCTGTCATAGTTTTCATTTTTTAAAATAAATGCTTTCGCCGATTCCTTTGGCAAACCACAAACAGCCGAGGTAGGATGCAAAGTCTTAATGATTTCACCTTTGGCCTTTTTAGATTTTACAATTGCCGTAATATCGGTTTTTATGTGCCAAAGATTGCCTGCTTTTATTGAATACGGACTGGAAACCGTCATTTCACTGACCTTACTTTGCAAACCCGTAGTAATAAACTCGGTAACCAAACGCTGTTCTTCAATTTCTTTTTCCGACCAACTCACATTTTCTGCAGTAGTTGCAATTTGAGTTCCTGCCAAAGCAACTGTTTGTAAGGCTCTTTGATTAATTTTTAGAAATTGTTCCGGCGTTGCGCCCATCCACATGCCTATTTTCGGATGAAAGAAACAATACTTAAAAGCCGTCGGGTAAAAAGAAATTAACTTTTTGAAAACTGTTTCTATGTCAAATTGTCTCAAAAGCACCTCTTCCTTTCTGGATAACACTACTTTTTTAAAAGTGCCTTTATTAATAGCTTCAACGCCTCTTTTAACCAAATTTTCAAAGATAATTTTAGCAGTTTCATCAATCTCAGGCAAAACCTCTTTGGCTATAAAATAATCCGTCTCTACAATCGTTTCCACATAAACATCGGATTGCTTTTGAGGAATATAAGGCATCAAATCGCCGTCAAAAGGCGCAAAAACAAACCCTTTCATGGCAAAATCTTCCAGAAAATACAAATGGTCGTTCTTTTGGAACAAGCCTATCATTTTATCCGAATTGGGTTTCGCATACAACACAAAAGGCAATTGCTGCTCTTGATGTGTTCTGACTTTGATGAATAAATCGGTCATTATCTACGAGGTAAAATCATGTTGGTCAACTTACAAAGCGAAATGAGTTTGTCGTTCTCATCGGTGATTTTTATTTCCCAAAGGTGAATGCTTCGGCCTTGGTGAATGATTCTGGCAGTGCAATATACCGTTCCTTCACGTTTGCTTTTCAAATGATTGGCAGAAATTTCAATCCCGCGTACTTCTTGCTTTTCCGTATTAATAAACATTAACGAAGCCGCACTTCCGACACTTTCAGCTAAAGCCACAGTAGCACCGCCGTGCAACAAGCCCATCGGTTGGTGCACTCTGGAATTGACCGGCATTTTGGCCGTTAAAAAACCTTCACCGGCGTCAATATATTCTATCTCTAAAGTTTGCATCAAAGTGTTGTTACACCATTCATTGCATAATTGGAGTATTTTTTCTTTATCAAAGGACATAGCTTTTTTTTGTAAAATTACTACTTATTTCCCACAAGGAAAAAGCTGCTAAAATGAAAATACTAAAAATGTCTTTTTATCGTTATTTGTGAAGACGATTTTTAAATTTTCAAATGGTCTTATTTTCAAATTAAACTTTAATACTTACATTTACCAAAATTCATTCTACATGCGTAATATCATTATCCTTTTTATTGTTGGTTTAGCCATTTCCGTAAGTTCTTGTCGGGAAGACTTTCAATTTGAAGCCAGTACCGGCGATTTGACTTTCTCCAAAGACACGGTTTATTTAGATACGGTTTTCACCAATATCGGATCGAGTACATATACTTTGAAAGTCTACAATAAAAGCGATAAAGACATCAAAATTCCAACCATCCAATTGGGTAAAGGACAGGATTCAAAATACCGCATGACCGTTGACGGAATGGTTGGCGAAAACAATCGTGTCTTTCACGATGTGGAATTGTTGGCCAAAGACAGTATGTATATTTTTATTGAAGTTACAACTGATGTAGCTTCGGCCAATCCGACTGATTTTTTATATACCGACCAAATTCAGTTTGACAGCGGTGATAATTTCCAAAAAGTAGAATTGGTTACTCTCATTCAAGATGCTTACTTTTTATATCCAAAACGCTTTAGTGACGGCACAACCGAAACACTCAACATAGATGGAATTGAGGAACCGGTTTATGGTTTTTTTCTTGACGAAAATGACCCTGTGAATGGCAATGAGTACAACTGGAATAATGATAAACCATACGTCGTCTATGGTTTTGCGGCAGTGCCTAATGGTAAGACACTTACAGTTCAGCCCGGAGCGAAAATACATTTCCATGCCGAGTCAGGTTTAATTGTTGGTAATGGTGGTTCGTTTAAAGCGGTTGGAACTATAGAAAACAATATTATTTTTGAAGGTGACCGATTAGAACCTGATTTTTCAGACGTTCCCGGACAATGGGAAACCATATGGTTGACTGCCGGAAGCACCGGAAATGAAATTGAAAATGTCATTATTAAAAACGCGATTGTCGGACTCAATATTGACAGTAACGACGGCAACTTTATGACCATTAAAAATACACAAATTTATAACTCGTCATTAGCCGGTATCTATGCCAAAACCGCTAAAATTCAAGGAGAAAATATCGTGGTGAATTATGGCGGTGTGGCTGCTTTAGCTTGTACCCTTGGCGGAAGTTATGATTTCAAACACTGTACGTTTAACAATAATTGGTCGAGTTCGCGACAAGTAGCCGTTTTGTTGAATAATTATTATGAAGATGAAAATGGCAGTAATGTAGCTTTTGATTTAACCCAAGCCGATTTTAAAAACTGTATCATTTACGGAAGCAATACCTATGAATTAAAATTAGACCCGGATACTACTGAAGATTTCAACTATTCGTTTACCAAATGTTTGATAAAATTCGGCTCCACTACAGACGCACTTTACAGTTGGATTTATGACAATCCCCTAATCAAAAGAAACGAAGACCCTAAATTCTTAAACATTCAAAACAACCAATTAAACATCGACGAAGACTCTGCAGCGAGAGACTTTGGCGATAATGTTGGTGTTGCTAATGATATTTTAGGAAATCCAAGAAATGCTCCTTACGATGCCGGTGCTTATAATTGGACTACTTTTGAAGATTAATTTGTTGAAAAACCTTTTTTCATATTCGCATTTTTTAGCCTAAATTTGCACCTACAACAACAACACAAAAACACAATGATTCATTTTTTCGGAAACGAAAGTACTACCGTTTTTGCCGTGCAAACGCAAAACGAACTTTCGGCAGAAACCATCTCAAAATTAAACTGGCTTTTTGACAACGCACATCAAATAGAAAAATCCGTCCTGACGGATTTTTTTGTTGGTCCACGTGCTGCTATGGTAACACCTTGGAGTACCAATGCTGTTGAAATCACCCAAAACATGGGCATCGAAGGCATCATCCGAATCGAGGAATTCGAAAAAGTGTCGGTTGATTTCAATGATTTCGATCCAATGCTTTCTCAAAAGTACAGCGAGTTAACCCAAGATATTTTCACCATCAATATCAAACCGGAACCTATTCTGGAAATTGATGATATTGCCGCTTATAACCAACAAGAAGGTTTAGCGTTAAGTTCAGAAGAAGTCGATTATTTAAATGGTGTTGCCCAAAAAATTGGTCGCAAATTAACCGATTCAGAAGTATTCGGTTTTTCTCAAGCCAACTCAGAACATTGTCGTCATAAAATCTTCAACGGCACTTTTGTGATTGATGGCGAGGAAAAAGAAACATCTTTATTCAAACTCATCAAAAAAACATCCGCCGAAAATCCAAACGATATAATTTCTGCATACAAAGATAACGTGGCTTTTGTCAAAGGACCAAGAGTTACCCAATTCGCGCCAAAAAGTGCCGACAAACCTGATTTTTACGAAACCAAAGAATTTGATTCAGTGATTTCATTAAAAGCAGAAACCCACAATTTCCCAACCACAGTTGAACCATTTAATGGCGCTGCAACCGGTTCGGGGGGAGAAATTCGCGATAGATTAGCCGGTGGACAAGGTTCGTTACCGTTAGCCGGAACAGCGGTTTATATGACCGCATATTCTCGTTTAAAGGAGAACAGAACTTGGGAAAATGGCATGACCGAGAGACAATGGTTGTACCAAACTCCTATGGATATTTTAATCAAAGCGTCAAACGGTGCTTCTGATTTTGGAAATAAATTTGGGCAACCGTTAATCACGGGTTCAATCTTAACTTTTGAACACCAAGAAGCATCGGAATTTGAGGATGAACCAAATACAAACAGAAAGCTAGGTTACGACAAAGTAATCATGCAAGCCGGTGGCATTGGCTACGGAAAATTAGACCAATCCATCAAAAAGAAACCGAGTGCCGGAGATAAAATTGTTATCCTTGGCGGAGAAAATTATAGAATTGGTATGGGTGGCGCTGCAGTTTCTTCTGCAGATACCGGCGCTTTTGGTTCGGGAATCGAATTAAATGCCATCCAACGTTCCAACCCTGAAATGCAAAAACGTGCTGCCAATGCCATTCGCGGTTTGGTAGAAAGCGATAACAATCCGATTGTTTCTATTCACGATCACGGCGCGGGCGGACATCTAAATTGTCTTTCCGAATTGGTAGAAGAAACCGGTGGTTTGATTGATTTAGACAAATTGCCTGTTGGTGACCCAACGCTTTCTGCTAAAGAAATTATTGGCAACGAATCTCAAGAAAGAATGGGATTGGTGATTGGTCAAAAAGATATAGAGACTTTACAACGCATAGCAGAAAGAGAACGTTCTCCGATGTATCAGGTCGGTGATGTAACCAACAACCAACGTTTTACCTTTGAAAGCAAAACCACCGGTGCCAAACCAATGGATTTTGCTTTGGAAGACATGTTCGGTAGCTCACCAAAAACCATTATGGCGGACAAAACCATCCACATTAATTACTCCGATTTAGAGTATAGCAGCGATTATATCCAAGATTATTTAAGAGATGTTTTGAAATTAGAAGCTGTGGCTTGTAAAGACTGGCTAACCAATAAAGTCGACCGTTGTGTAGGCGGAAAAGTAGCCAAACAGCAATGTGCCGGACCATTACAATTGCCATTAAATAATGTAGGGGTTATGGCTTTGGATTTCAACGGAAAAGAAGGCATCGCAACATCCATAGGTCACGCTCCTATTTCAGCCTTAATCGACCCGAAAGCCGGAAGCAGAAATGCCATTGCCGAAGCATTATCCAATATTGTTTTTGCACCGTTAAAAGAGAATTTGAAAAGCGTTTCCTTGTCAGCCAACTGGATGTGGGCTTGTAAAAATGAAGGTGAAGATGCCCGTTTGTACGAAGCGGTTCAAGCTTGTTCTGATTTTGCTATCGAATTAGGCATCAACATTCCCACCGGAAAAGATTCGCTTTCAATGAAACAGAAATACCCGAATGACGAAGTGATTGCACCGGGAACGGTAATTATTTCGGCAGCCGGAAATTGTTCTAATATTACTAAAGTCGTTGAGCCTGTTTTACAAAGAAACGGTGGTTCTATTTATTATATCAATTTGTCGCAAGATGGGTTTAAATTGGGTGGAAGTTCATTGGCCCAAACCCAAAATAAAATTGGTTCGGAAACACCAACCATTAAAGATGCCGCTTTCTTCAAAAAAGCCTTCAATACTATTCAAGATTTAATCAAAGACCGACATATCCTTGCCGGACATGACATCGGAAGTGGTGGTTTGATTACTACTTTGTTGGAAATGTGTTTTGCCGATAATCATTTAGGGGCCAAAATCGATTTCTCTTCATTCGAAGAAAATGATTTGGTTAAAATCCTATTCGCTGAAAATATTGGTTTAGTACTTCAAGCGAAAGACGATGCCATATTCGAAAAAGCTTTAGCCGGAATCGAGTTCTTCAAAATTGGAAAAGCTGTATCATCAGCTACATTAGACTTTGGACATTTGACATTTGACATTCCGACTTTAAGAGACGTTTGGTTTGAAACTTCTTATTTGTTAGATCAAAAACAATCTAAAAACAATAAGGCTAGAGAACGCTTTAACAACTATAGCCATCAAGCATTACAATACCAATTTCCAAGTCATTTTACAGGTTTAAAACCGGTAATAGACCATAGCAAACCACGCCCAAAAGCAGCCATCATACGCGAAAAAGGAAGTAATTCCGAGCGTGAAATGGCGAATGCTATGTACTTGGCCGGATTTGATGTCAAAGATGTTCACATGACCGATTTGATTTCGGGAAGAGAAAACTTAGAAGACATACAGTTCATTGGAGCCGTGGGTGGTTTCTCTAATTCCGATGTTTTGGGGTCAGCTAAAGGTTGGGCCGGAGCCTTTTTATACAATGAAAAAGCCAACACTGCTTTAAAGAATTTCCTAAAACGCGAAGACACTTTATCAGTAGGAATCTGCAACGGTTGTCAATTGTTCATGGAATTGGAAGTCATCAATCCGGAACACGAAGTGCACGGTAAAATGAAACACAATGATTCGCACAAACACGAGAGTATCTTTACTTCGGTTAAAGTACAAGAAAACCATTCAGTAATGCTTAAAACTTTAGCAGGAACTACACTAGGTGTTTGGGTTTCTCATGGTGAAGGAAAGTTTAATTTACCTTATGAAGAAAGTCAGTATAATATCGTAGCCAAATACGCTTACGAAGGCTATCCTGCCAATCCAAACGGTTCTGATTACAACACCGCAATGATGTGTGACAAAACCGGAAGACATTTAGTAATGATGCCACACATTGAACGTTCTACTTTCCCTTGGAACTGGGCGCATTATCCCAGCGATAAAAAAGATGAAGTTACACCATGGATTGAAGCTTTTGTCAATGCCAGAGAATGGATTGAAAACAGATAATGTATGTCATGCTGAGCTTGTCGAAGTACAATATACAAACATTAAACCCGCTCAATTGAGTGGGTTTTTTATTTGGGCGTGTCTCGTTAAAAAAAAACGAGACCGGGCTGTCCTGGTTACACGGTAACCTCTCT
>NZ_JACTAB010000005.1 GCF_014486695.1 Flavobacterium buctense | reverse complement strand
AGTTAGAGCCCTTAGAGTTGTGAAGCGATAATCAAATTATAGATTATAAATTATAAATTTTAAATTAATCCCTGTCTCGGTAAACGAGATGGGGATTTTTTTAACCGTAAAGTTTGCTAAGGATACTAGTTATTTTATTTTTTCCTATTGACTTATAATATTAGTTTCACTCGGATGTGAAAAGACGAGAGGTCTTTATTTGGTCAAAGTTTGAGTAGATAAGGCGGATTTTAATGTTGGTGAAAACTGTTTGCTATTTATTCTCTCCTTTTGGTGACTAAACTTCAAATTTATTTATATTTGTAATCGTTATAATCGCTGAAACGGTTGATTTTTAACAGCAACAACTTTTATTGTTTAAGTTGTTGTTTGACTCAAGTAACTATGCCTATTTTATATGATTTTATTCGCTGTAGTCTCCTTGAATTCCAAACTTTAAATTATTAAATCACAAACAAAAAAATGTTTCTAAAAGACAAAACGTTGTTAATCACCGGTGGTACAGGATCGCTTGGAAAAGCACTAACTTCTCACATACTTCATAAACATCCTGAAATCAAGAAATTGATTATTTACTCGAGAGATGAGCAAAAACAATTTGAGATGGCTCAGGATTATCCTTCCCAACGTTTTCCTCAAATTCGATTTTTTATTGGCGATGTTCGAGATAGGGAGCGTTTAATGCGAGCTTTTAAAGGAGTTGACTATGTTATTCATGCCGCTGCTATGAAGCATGTGCCCATAGCCGAGTATAATCCGGATGAGTGTGTAAAAACTAATATTGGCGGAGCTGATAATGTAATTCACGCTTCCTTGGAGACTACCGTTGAACGAGTTGTTGCCTTATCAACTGATAAAGCTTGTGCTCCAATAAATTTGTATGGCGCTACTAAGTTAACCTCGGATAAATTATTTGTAGCTGCCAATAATATCAAAGGACATAATCCAATTCGCTTTTCGGTAGTTCGCTACGGAAATGTGATGGGTTCCAATGGTTCGGTTATTCCTTTTTTTATCAAAAAGAAGAAAGATGGGATATTGCCAATCACAGACCCGGAAATGACAAGATTTAATATTTCATTGCAAGGTGGTGTTGATATGGTAATGCATGCCTTAGAACATGCTTGGGGCGGGGAACTTTTTGTGCCTAAAATACCATCCTATAAAATATTAGATGTAGCCGAAGCCATAGGTCCGGAATGCAAAAAAGATATCATTGGTATTCGTCCGGGAGAAAAGGTTCATGAAGAAATGATTACTGCTTCTGACTCCTTTAATACTTACGATTTAGGAAAATATTATGCTATTTTACCTTCAAGACCTAATTGGTCTGTAGAAAATTTTGTTGACAGCTTTGATGCCGTAAAAGTACCGGTAGGGTTTACTTATAATTCGGGAGAAAATACCGAATGGGAAACGGTTGACAGTATGAGGGCTTTAATCAAGGAGCATGTTGATTCCAATTTTGTACTATGAGAAAAGCAATCCCATACGGAAGACAAAATATTACTGCCGAAGATTTAGCTACGGTGGTTGCCACATTACAATCTGACTATCTTACACAAGGACCAATGATTGCCTCTTTTGAAGAGGCTTTTGCCCAATACATTGGTAGTAAGTATGCCGTGGCTGTTGCTAATGGAACTGCTGCGCTTCATTTGTGTACGCTGGCTTTAGAGGTTAAACCCGGTCAAAAAGTAATCACCACTCCCATCACTTTTGCTGCTTCTGCCAATTGTGTTCGTTACTGTGGTGGCGAAGTAGTTTTTGCCGATATTGACCCGGAAACCTATTTGTTAGATTATCATTCGGTTGAAAAATTACTAGAAGGTTCTCCATTAGGTACTTATCATGGTATTATTCCGGTTGATTTTGCCGGAAGAGCCGTCAATTTGGAAAAATTTAAAGCCTTAGCAGAGAAATATAATCTTTGGATAGTTGAAGATTCTTGTCATTCTCCAGGAGGTTTTTTTATCGATAGTAATGGAAATCATCAAAACTGTGGCAACGGAAATTTTGCCGACTTGGCGATTTTTTCTTTTCATCCGGTTAAGCACATAGCTTCAGGAGAAGGCGGTATGGTTACCACTAATGATGAAAAGTTATATAAAAAATTGTTGATGCTCAGAACGCATGGCATAGTAAAATCGGACCATTTATATACTAACACAATCGAGTTCGCAGGTGGAGATACTAATTATCCGGGTTGGTATATGGAAATGCAAGAGTTGGGCTTTAATTACAGACTAACCGATTTTCAAGCTGCCTTAGGTTTAAGTCAATTAAAAAGAGCAGAAGAAGGGATTGCCAGAAGAAGAACCATTGCCCAAAAATATGAAGAAGCCTTCAAAGGAAAATCATTTATTAAAGGTCAATCCGGAGTAGTTGAAGGGCATGCTTATCATTTGTATATTATAGAAGTGGAGAATAGATTAGGGCTTTATAACTTCTTGAGAACTCAAAATATTTTTGCGCAAATACATTATATTCCTTGTCATTTAATGCCTTATTATAGACAAATGGGCTGGAAAGAGGATGATATGCCTAAAGCGGAAAACTATTATAAACACTGTATTAGTTTACCGATGTACCCAACGTTAACAGAGGAAGAACAACAGTTTGTAATTGATAAAGTTGTTGGCTTTTATAATTAAGAATGATGAAAAACATAGCTGTTTTTGGAGCCTGTAGAGAAGGATTGGAAGTATACCGAAGCTTATATTCTTCTGCATTAATCAACAATCAAGAGGTGACTTTTGTTTTTCTGGATAATGATAGTAGATTGAGTGGCTCCACTTATGAAGGTGTTAGCGTTTTGAGCCCTTACGAGGCCAAACTTTCACTTTTTGATTTGATTGTAGTAGGTATAATCGCTTTTGAAAGGGTTAAAGAGCAATTAATTTCCTTGAATGTCGCTCCTGAGAAGATTAAACGATATTATTCAGAAGTTTATTATAGTGATCAATCGAGAAGAGTAGGCATGGCTAGTATTGGGAAATATTCTTATTTTAAGCCCAGCACCGTTTTATATAATGTTGAGATTGGTAATTATTGTCATATTGGTGCCGATTGCAGACTTGGACTCATCGGACATGATGTGAGTAGGTTAACTACTTATCCTTTTGACTATCAATTTGGAAAAACCAAGGAAAGTTTGGATTGTTCCAAAGACAAAACCATAGATTTTAAAAAGACAAATGTTTTAAAGATAGGCCACGATGTTTATATAGGAGAAGGGGTTACCATCATGTCGGGCATTGAGATAGGCATTGGCGCAGTTGTCGGAAGTAAATCGGTTGTGACTAGAGACGTGCCTCCGTTTACCGTTGTGGCAGGTACACCGGCTAAAATTCTTTCGGAAAGACTTACTTCTTCTCAAAGGGAAGCTTTGTTAGAAAGCCAATGGTGGGAATTTGATAAAGTGGAAGCTGAATCCATTTTAAATAAAATTGTAAATCCCTAAATTGATTTTTCATGAAAGAGAAGTTAATATTGGGAACCGTACAATTTGGAATTGATTATGGGATCAATAATGAAAAAGGCATGCCCTCTGGAAATGAGGTAAATGCTATTTTAGCTAGTGCTTTTAATTCAGGAATCAGAACGCTAGATACTGCCGCAGCTTATGGACTAGCGGAAAATAGGATTGGTGATTTTCATGCATTAAACACTAATCAAAAGTTTGTGATAAATACTAAATTTAGCAAAGATGCCACAGTACCATGGTTGCCGTCTTTGATGAATAGTATTCATTCGATGAAGCTTGAACAGATTGACACAATTATGTTTCATTCCTTTGAGTCTTATCTTACTAATAAAACAGATTTAAAAGAAATTTATGCCATCGGATTTCCTCGTTATTTTAAAAGAATAGGGGTTTCAGTTTATACTAATGTGGAAATGGAAGCTTTGATTACTGATGAATTGGTAAGCGTTGTACAGCTTCCTTTTAATCTATTAGATAATCATTTGAAAAGAAGTGTTGTAATTGAAAAACTAAGGAAACAAAAAAAAGAGATTCACACCCGTTCTTGTTTTTTACAAGGATTATTTTTTTTAAATGAAGATAAAATACCCGAAAAGTTAATAGGTGTAAAGCCTTTTTTAAATAAGCTAAAGCAAATAGCTGTTGACCATAAAATCGAAATGGGACATTTAGCTTTGCAGTATGCACTCAGTAAAAATTATATTGACAAAGTGTTAATTGGAGTTGATACTGTTGCTCAACTTGAAAAGAATATCCAATGGGCAGAAGAAGCCATTGATAATGAAATTTTTAGTCAAATCGACTTAATTGATGTAACAAATTTAGCGTTGTTAAATCCTTCAAAATGGTAATGAACAAAACAATAATTGTAACTCAAGCCAGAATCGGCAGTAGCAGATTTCCTGAAAAAGTACTTCAGACTTTAGGAGACTCTACTTTACTTGGTGTGCATCTCGAAAGGTTGAAAAAATCAAAATTAGCCAGTCAAATACTAGTGGCTACTACTCATGAGAACAAATCGGATCAAATAATTTCTATAGCCAATAATGCCGGAATAGAAGCTTTTCAAGGTTCGACTGAAGATGTTTTGGATAGGTTTTATCAGTCAGTGGTGAATCATAATCCGGATTATGTTGTCCGGGTTACTTCTGATTGTCCTTTGATTGATCCCCAACTAATAGACAAAGTTATTAGCATGGTACAAGACAATAAATTGGATTACGGCGCCAACATATTGATTGAAAATTTCCCCGACGGACAAGATGTAGAGGTTTTTACTTTTAAAGCTTTGCAAAAAGCATGGGAAGAAGCCACATTATTATCCGATAGAGAACATGTTACGCCTTATATTCGAAAAAATACGGATTTCAATAAGGGCAATATGTTCAAAGCCATGAATTATAATGCTCCTGAAAATTTTAATCATGTGAGAATGACCGTTGATGAACCCTCAGATTTAGAAACGGTAGCGGTCTTAATACAAAAATTAGGCACTGACCAAGATTGGAAGTCTTATACCCATTACATTTTAGACCATCAGGAAATACTAGAGAATCAAAAGATTATCAGAAACGAAGGCTATTTAAAATCATTAAATAAAGAGACTAATGAGTAACAGAACCGGACAAAAATTATATGAAAAAGCAAAAACACTAATTCCAGGTGGTACGATGCTATTGTCCAAAAGACCGGAAATGTTTTTGCCGGACAATTGGCCTAGTTATTTCTCGAAATCAAAGGGAAATAAAGTTTGGGATTTGGATGGAAACCAATTTACAGATATGTCAATCATGGGAATAGGTACCAATACCTTAGGTTACGGACATGATGAAGTGGATGAAGCCGTTATGAAAACGGTGCTTAATGGTAATATGAGTACCTTAAATTGTCCTGAGGAAGTTTATTTGGCGGAAAAACTTATTGAAATTAACCCGTGGGCAGACATGGTTCGTTTTGCCCGAAGTGGAGGTGAAGCCAATGCCATAGCCATTAGAATTGCCCGAGCGGCTTCCGGAAAAGATAAAGTAGCCATTTGTGGTTATCACGGTTGGCATGATTGGTATTTATCTACTAATCATAACAGTGGCGATGGACTTTCCGGTCATTTATTGCCCGGTTTAGAGCCTGCAGGTGTTCCCAAGAATTTAAAAGATTCTGTTTTTCCTTTTCATTACAATAACATTAAAGAATTAGAAACCATTGTTGCTACTCAAGATATCGGAGTAATCAAAATGGAAGTGGTTAGAAATTTTGGCCCGGAAGATAATTTTTTACAGAAAGTCAGAGATTTAGCGACCCAAAATAATATCGTCCTTATCTTTGATGAATGTACCTCGGGATTTAGAGAAACCTTTGGCGGTATTTATAAAAAATATGGTGTTGAACCGGATATGGCTATGTATGGAAAAACAATCGGAAACGGATATGCTTTGACCGCAGTGGTTGGAAAAAAATCTGTGATGGAAGCTGCTCAGAAGACTTTTATCAGTAGTACTTTTTGGACCGAACGTATCGGTCCGACAGCGGCTTTAAAGACGCTTGAGGTAATGGAACGCATTAAGTCATGGGAAATTATTACGGAAAAAGGAAAGCAAATGCAGGAAGGATGGCAAGAGTTAGCTAAGTCTAATAACCTATCCATAACGGTATCGGGAATTCCATCATTAACTACTTATGCTTTTAATAGTGATAATGCTTTATTGTTCAAAACTTTTATCACTCAGGAAATGTTGAAAAAAGGATTTTTGGCCAGTACTAATTTTTATGCATCCATTGCGCATGAAGACGCTGATTTTGACCAATATTTTACGGAATTAGATACGGTTTATAAAAAAATAAAAGAACATGAAAATGGAACTTTAGACCTAAATTCTTTGTTAGAAGGACCCATTTGTCATTCGGGTTTCAAGAGATTAAATTAGCCCTATGAAATACAAAGTATTGCATAAGCAAGTGTTTTCCGTTGGTAATTTTGCCATAGTTCCTATCCGTTTTGAGGATAGAATTGCCATTATGAAATGGCGAAATGAGCAAATTTATCATTTGCGCCAGCAAAAGCCATTAACCATTGAAGACCAAGATCATTATTTTAACAACGTAGTTTCAAAATTATTTGACCAAGAGCAACCCAATCAAATACTGTTTTCCTTTTTAGAAAACGACCTTTGTATAGGTTATGGTGGTTTAGTTCATATCAATTGGGTGGATAAAAATGCTGAGATATCTTTTATAATGAATACTGCTTTGGAAAGTTTGCGGTTTCATGAGATTTGGTGCGCTTATTTAGGTTTAATCAATCAAGTTGCTTTTCAAGATTTGAATTTGCATAAACTATATACTTATGCTTTTGATTTGAGACCACACTTGTATAAAGCACTTGAATCGTCCGGTTTTCAAAAAGAAGCCGTACTGAAAGACCATTGTTTTTTTGAAAACAAATTTAAAAATGTGGTAATTCATGCCCAATATAAAAACAAAATGGTGCTCAGAAGAGCTATTAGTTCAGATGTCAATATAACTTTTGAATGGGCATCCAATGCAGTGGTTAGGCAATATGCCTTAACTAAAAATAAAATTGAATTTGACAGTCATACGGTATGGTTTAATACTAAAATTAACGACTCAAAAGTCTATTATTACATTGCTATGATTGATGGTCAGCCGATCGGATCTATTCGTTTTGACCAAGTTGCAGAGGAAGCGGTTATCAGTTATTTGATTGATCCGAAGTTTCATGGAAAAGGTTTTGGAAAAAAAATAGTAGAAGAAGGAATTGCGCATTTTAGATTGGATTCGCAAGCTTATTCTATCGTAGGAATTGTTGAGAATGAAAATAAGGCCTCTTTAAAAATCTTTAGAGATTTATTTTTTAAGGAGGAGTTTTTAAATGAAAATACCCTAAAATTCAAATTATGAAGATTAAGAACTTCACTATAAATAAAGAGTCACAGGTTTTTATAATTGCAGAACTTTCTGCCAACCATAACGGTAGTTTAGAAACCGCTTTAGAAACAGTTCGTGCCGCCAAAAGAGCCGGCGCAGATTGTATAAAATTACAAACCTATACTGCGGATACTATTACTATTGATTCCAAAAAAGATGATTTTTTAATCAAAGGGACTATTTGGGATGGCAAAAATTTATATGAATTATACCAAGAAGCCTATACTCCCTGGGAATGGCACCAGGCCTTATTTGAAGAAGCAGAAAAAAACGGCTTGATTTGTTTTTCTTCCCCATTTGACAAAACAGCCGTTGACTTGTTAGAATCATTAAATGCTCCGGCTTATAAAATAGCCTCCTTTGAGATTACTGATATCCCTTTGATTGAATATACCGCCAGCAAAGGAAAACCCATAATCATGTCTACCGGAATTGCTACAATAGAAGATATTGAATTGGCTTTAGCCGCTTGCAGAAGAATGGGTAATACCGATATTGCTTTATTGAAATGTACCTCAAGTTATCCTGCGCCGATTGAAGAGGCCAATATGGTTATGGTTAAAGATTTTGCAGAACGTTTTGGCGTAATTACCGGTTTGTCTGACCATACCATGGGAGCTACTGTTCCGTTAGTGGCTACTTGTTTTGGTGCCAAAATCATCGAAAAGCATTTTATTTTAGACCGATCTATCGGAGGACCGGATGCCTCCTTTTCGATGAATGAACAAGAATTTACCGATATGGTAAAAGCTGTAAGAGAAGCAGAAAAAGCCATCGGTGTTGTTGATTATCAATTAACGGATAAACAAGCCAAAGGCAAAGATTTTTCGCGCTCCTTGTATGTTGTTAAAGACCTGAAAAAAGGAGAAGTAATCACTGAAGAGCATGTTAAAAGTATCAGACCGGGCTTCGGTTTGCATCCAAAATATTATAATCAAATTATTGGAAAAAAGAGCAGTCAAGAGGTAGAAAAAGGGACCAGAATGCGTTTGGATTTTTTGGAAATGGATGCAACTTTAGAACAGGAATTAAATTAGGTATATGAAAATGAAGAAAACGAATGTGTTTTTAGTTAGGACACAATACCATGTGTTAATGGCTGTGAATACTATTTTCAGTGAATATAAAGATTATAATAATATTATTTATTACCTGAAAGGAAGGATTAATAATGATTTAGAGAGCAATGAAGATTTTATAGATTTTAAAAAACTAGAACGAAACAAATTTGGGAATACTGACTTTGTCAAGCATTTAAAAGAGCTTAATCCTAAACGTTTTTTCTTTTTTCAAGAGAACTGTTCAGAAACGTTGTTCCTACTAAACAAATTATCAAAAACGGATATTATTATTTCGTTATTGCAAGACGGAACTAAACCTTACCATCACTACAAAAAGAAAAGACTTTTGTATTGTATTCTCAGAGATACACTCAATGATTATAAGGAAATGTATAAGAGAAAGCAAATGGCATTAATTGGTTTTCACAACAATTATAAATATGCATTTTCTAAAGAAGTCGATGAAGTGTGGTTAACTTATCCTGAGAGATATAATAACAGAACCAAGAAAAAATTAATTCAATTGCCCTATTACTCTGAGGAATCTATCAAATTTTGTAATCAACTATTCAATTTCAAGGTTGATTTTGATGTGGAATCTATTTTATACTTAGGTCAAGCTTGGAAAAGAATTTATTGGGAACGCGAAAAAGAAATTTTTGATTATTTGATTCAAAAGTACCCCGAAAGAAAAATTATATACAAAGCACATCCCAATTCAGAACCGGGTCAACTTGAGTTATATAATGATTATAAAAATATTGTAATTATAAAAGACATAATTCCGGCCGAATTGTATGTGCTGACTATGAAAAACACCATTATTTTGAGCGCAGCATCAACCTCAATGTTTGTTTATAATGAAACTTGCAAATTTTATTACACCTATAAACTCTATCAATTTGGTAATATTTTTACCCAAGTTGATATAGGTAACCCTACAGATTATATTGTTAATATTGACAATATGAATGAAATTGTTTTTTAAATGTTAAAGAAAATTTACCATAAGTTTCAATCAAACGATTTAATTAAGACCGGTTCTTACTATAGTTTGTCGAGTACCATTAATAGCTTTTCCAAAATGTTAGTTGGGATTGTTATTATGAAATGGTTGAATCCTTATGAGCTTGGTATGTGGAATGCCGTATCCATCTTTTTAGCCTATATTCCTTTTTTTCAATTGGGCATTCAAAATGGATTGTCTATTGAGCTACCCGTATTAATGGGAAATAACGATAAAGATTATAAGAAATATATAGCTTCCGCAAGATGGTATTCTTATTTTATTTCAATTCTATTCCTCCTTGTTGGTATTGTTATCACAGCTCTTTCTTTCTTTTTTACAGCTAACTTAGATCTTACGCTGGGTATTGGAACTATTTGTGTTATTGCGGCAAGTACGTCATTGACCTTGCATATGATTTCTACCTTTAGAACGTCAAAATCATTTGATAAGCTGACTAAAATATATAGTATTGAAAGTATATTAACACTATTTTCAGCTTATTTTGTTTATAAATTCCACTATTATGGCATACTGTTATTTAATATCATTGTAGTTGTACAGCATACCATTTTGCTCTTTGTTTTTTCACCATACAAGGATATAAAACCGGATTTTTCAAAAGCTTTTTTACAGAAATTGTTAAAAAGAGGCATGATTATAATGTCGTTTTATCAGTTAAGAGTGTTGGCACAAAGTTTTCCTAAATGGATTATACTTAGTATCGGTGGTGTATTTCAACTTGGATTATTTTCCCCTGCTATGGCATTAAAAGGCATGATGAATTTATTGCCTAGTCAAATTAATCAGTTCATACAACCCCAAATGGGTTTTAAGTATGGTAAGGAAGGAAAAGCGGCCTTGTTGTGGCCTTACATGAAGAAAATGATTTTATTTTATCCCTTACTATGTCTACCGTTTTCCATAGTGGTTATTGCTTTTATGCCTTATATAATAGCAACTTTTTTTCCTAAGTTTACTGCTTCAATAGTATCCATCCAAATAATGTCGGTGGCATTTATTTTTTCAAGTTACGGCACCACACACAACATTCTTTATACTTTGAAGGCTTATAAAGAGGCGTACCAATTTCTTTTTTTCGAATTATTAGGGTATGCCCTTTTCCCCATCTTATGTCACTGGGTATTTGATGTTGATTTATTAAGTAGTATATCTATCGGAATTCTAATTAATTACATATTTTTATATTTGTTTAATTATTTTTTGTTGAAAAAGGTGCTTTTTTTAGAAAAGTATAATACTAAAATTACCGATAAATAAAAAGTTATGAGAAGCAGTATTGTACCTAAGTTACTTTTTGTTTTTGTTTGGCCTCTTCCAACGATAATAAGTGTATTCAAAGATTTAAAATCGAGATATTTACTTTTGTTTTTCTTGTTCTTTTCTGTATTTGTTGGAATTAACATGTTTAATGCGCCTACTTCTGACATGTATAGGTATGTAACTCGTTCGGTCTATTATAAAAATATTTCTTTGGTCGATATTTTTTTGGAAAAAGATTTCTTTTACCCGCTTCTGTCCAAAATAATTAATTCAGTTTCAAGTGATTTTTATTTTATTACGGTCTGTTTTACAACGATTTATTATTTTTTATTCTATAAGTGTATTAAAGTAATCTCGGATAATTTAGATCCAAATTATAGAGCCTATATTCCATGGTTTTATGTTTTAGCATTGTATACCGTTCTTCCTTTTACAGTGGTTACAGCGTTTAGATACAATTCGGCAGTGCTTTTTTTTTCTTGGTGTTTGTTAGAATATACTTTAAACGGTAAGAAGAAATTTTTATATATCATTCTTTTAACACCTTTCATTCACTTTTCATTTCTTTTTTACACCATTTTGCCTTTTGTTTATTTGGCAATCAAGAATTTAAAAAAAAGAACCAATATTGTTATCTTACTATTTGGATTGTCTTTTGTGTATTCTAATTCTAATCTTTCAAGTGTGGTGGATACTTTTTCCAAGCAATATCTAAGAGAAAGTATCTCCAATCAAGTAGATGCTTATGCTTCTGAAGAAGGCATTGAAAACAACGACCAGCGATATGCAAAAGCAGTAAAAGAAGGTTCTGCCCGAAGGGCTATTAACAGAGGAATAATTGCTTATTCGAGACAAATTTTAATGTTTAGTTTGTTGTTTTTTATCCTTAAAAGGAAAAAGTTTTTAGCCAAGAATCAGTTTTATGAAGATCTATTAATAATGGCTTTGTTGTCTTATTCACTGACTAATTTTGCCTCTTCTGTCCTCCATGGAAATCGTTTTTTCTCGGTCAGTAATTTTTACTTTTATTTTGTATTATTCTTTATGATTGCTTCTAACAAAGTTTCTTTTGAGCAAAACAAAGCTTTCTTTTTGAATAACAAAAGATTCTTTCATTTCATAAGTCTGCTCATCGTATTGAACTTTATAAATTTCACCTATATGGCGAAGACCATTTTTAATTTTCCGAATCTTATTTTTGGAAATTGGCTGTCTTCCTATTTTTTAATTAGCGGATAAATGTATCATAAGTAGAAGAAAAAAAAGGATTGGTTTAAAAAATATAGTTAGGCTAAACGGATAAGGAAAATGGTTGAAATTTTAAAAAATATCTTATTGAATTCTAAAGGATTCAAATCCAAAAGAAAAATCTTGGTCATCGAATCCGATGATTGGGGTTCAGTAAGAATGCCTTCTAAACATGCTTACAATAACTTATTGAAAGCCGGAATCAAAGTTGACCAATGCGGGTATACTACTTTTGACAGTCTGGAATCAGAGCAAGATTTAGAGGCTATTTTTAGTCAGTTGCATAAAATCAAAGATAAGAAAGGCAATTCTCCAAGTATCACTGCCAATACCATTGTTGCTAATCCCGACTACCAAAAAATAAGAGAAGGAAATTTTGATCGTTATTACTTTGAAACGTTTGATCAATCTTATCAAAGGTACCAAGGTACTGCCAATACGTTAGAGGTAATTAAACAAGGAATAGGGGAAAAGTTGTATTTTCCACAGTTGCATGGGCGAGAGCATATTTTTTTAAAAAATTGGATGAGTGCCTTAAAAAATGAAGAGGCAGCAACCAGACTGGCCTTTGATAACCAAGTTTACGGGTTGAGTACCACAATAACAACGGCTAAAAGAAAAAGTTTTCTAACAGCACTCGATGCTGATCATTTAGAAGAATTAGCAGTTCATGAAGCCATTCTTACTCAAGCCCAACAAATTTTTACCGATAAGTTTGGTTTTCCTTCAACATCTTTTATTGCGGCTAATTATACCTGGCATCCTAATCATGAAGTTTTTTTGAATAGAATAGGGGTAAATACCATTCAAGGTGGTCGAGCTCAGAAAGTACCGGGCAGCCATCAAGGGTATCAAATCATCAAGCATTATATGGGAAATCAAAATGTTTTAGGACAGATCTATTTAATCCGAAATGCTGGTTTTGAACCTGCTACCAGACCCAATGTCAATTGGCATCAAAAAATTTTAAACGAAGTAAGAGCGGCTTTTTTAGTTGGGGCACCGGTAATTTTATCGACACATCGGGTTAACTTTATGGGAGGTATGGTGGAAAAAAACAGAGAGGATAATCTGAAATTGTTTTCGGAGATACTTACTGATTTAGTAAAAAAATACCCCGATATTGAGTTTATGAATACCGTGGAATTGTCAAACCTAATAAGAATTTCTAAAAATGAGTTATGATGTTTTAGTTTGCGGAGATTTTTACGTTGGGCCACATGCCGGAGGAAGACTGGATACTGTTATTGCCAATAAAGATTATGCTTTATTGTTTGGGGATTTGTATGAAGATTTGAAAGCCTCAAAATTATCCATTGTGAATTTGGAAGGACCAGTGGTTAACTCAGGAAATCCATCTCCTAAAACAGGTCCTGTGATTGTTATGAAACCACTAGTACTGGAAGCTTTAGTTGATGCTAATATCAATTTAGTAACTTTAGCCAATAACCATGTTATGGATTTTGGGATAGAAGGCTTCAAGGAAACTATAACAAGATTAAATCAGTCCAATCTAAGTTTTGTAGGTGCCGGACTTTCTAAAACCGTTAAAAGAGAACCATTTTTAACAGTCATTAAGTCAAAAAAAATAGCCATAATCAATGTTTGTGAACATGAGTGGATTACGGAGATCAATAGTGAGTCAGGTGCCAATGGAGTGGATGTCATTGAGCATTATTGTCAAATTAAAACTTTGCGTTCCACTACCGATTTTATCATTGTAATCTACCATGGAGGTAATGAATACCATCCACTTCCTACTCCGGAAATGAAGAAAATATTTCGTTTTTTTGTCGACGCCGGTGCTTCAGCCGTTATCGGGCATCATACCCATACTTTTAGCGGGTATGAAAGATACCATGATTGTCCTATTTTTTATAGTTTGGGCAACTTTATCTTTGATAGCCATAAAAAATCGAAAGGCGAAAATTGGAATACCGGTATTGCCATAGGATTAACTATTATTAATGATCAATTAGATTTTAAAATCATTCCGTTTTTGCAAAACGATGAAGCCATAGGGATAAAAAAATTAGAAGGTCAAGCATTGCAGAATTTTGAAGTGAAGCTAAATATGTATAATGAAATCATTCTTGATGATCAAAAGTTACAAGAAGAATATGGTAGATTTGCCGAAAAAATGGGGTTGCAGTATTTGGCATTTTTAAATCCATACGAAGGCAAGTTAAGTTCATTATTTAAAAAAGGCATTCTTCCCTCGGTGTATAGTAAAAAGAAAATACTATTATTACTCAATTTAATAAGATGTGAATCTCATAAATATTTGCTGGAGTACATATTAAAAGAGAAGATTAAAAACACTAAAAAGTAATTCATGAGAATCGCAATACATGATAATCCGGGGTCTTTTGCTTCAAAATGGATAGAATATTGTAAAGACAATAGCATTGATTTTGGCATTGTAAACTGCTATGATACTGACATTATGGAACAAATGAAATCATTTGATATTTTATTATGGCATCATCAACAGTCTAATCCAACAGATTATTTTATGGCCAAAAAATTATTAGAGGCTTTAGAGTTTTCCGGCAAATTGGTTTTTCCTGACCACAATACCAATTGGCATTTTGATGATAAGGTAGCCCAAAAATACCTGTTTGAAGGATTAGAAATAAGGACACCTGAAAATTATGTTTTCTACGATTTAAAATCACTTAAAAAATTTGCTAAATCCAGTTCCTATCCGATAGTTTGGAAGTTAAAAGGCGGTTCCGGAAGTAGAAATGTAAAGCTGGTTAAAAATGAAAACGAGTTGATTGCTATTGGTCAAAAAATGTTTGGAAGCGGTATAAGAGAATATGATGCTGTCGATGGCATTAAAGAAGCTATCCGACGATATAAAATGGGCAAAAAGAAAATGATTGATATTTTCAAAGCCATAGCCCATTTAGTTTATCCTGTCAAATATGAACGCATGAGCGGTAAGGCTTGGGGTTATGTTTATCTGCAGGAATTTATTCCCAATAATGATTCTGATTATCGGGTTATTGTTATTAAAGACAAGGCTTTTGCCATAAAACGGTATACGCGACCTAATGATTTCAGAGCTAGTGGCAGTGGTTATATAGAATACAAAAAGGAGTTGTTTGATAATGAGTTGTTAAAGACTTCTTTTGAAATAGCGTCAAAGGTGAAAACTCAATGCATAGCGTTTGATTTTGTTTACCGTGACGGAAAACCTTTATTAGTAGAAATGAGTTATGGTTATCGAAAAGAAGGCTATTACGCTTGTGAAGGCTATTGGGACAGTAGTTTGAATTGGCATTCCGGTAACTTCAATCCTTATCAATGGATAATTGAAGATTTAAAAGAAACGTTTTTGAACTTAAAGAAGTAATCTTGAAAGAAGTAATTTTAGTTTCTCCAAAATTAGGGATAGGCGGTATTCAAAGAGCAATGACCAATCTGGCCAATTGGTTTGTAAATAATGGATATCAAGTTACTTTAATTTCCTGTAAAAAAGAACCCTTGTTTTATCCGCTAGACTCAAAAGTAACATTGGTAACACCCCAAAAAGAGCATCCCGGAAATCAAGGCAATATCATTTTTCACTATATCAGGATTATCTTTTATTTAAGAAGAGCCTTTAAAGCAAATTCCTCACAACATATTATTTCATTTGGAGATGTATTTAATCCATTGACTTTAATGGCCAGTATTGGTTTAAAAAAGAAAGTGCATATTTCAGATCGAACAAGTCCTGATTTTAAATTCAAATGGTATGTCTCTTTCTTAAAAAAAATTACTTATCTTCATTCCACTACCTTTATAGCACAAACTACAAAAGCTGCGCTATGGAACGAAGCGAAATTTGCAAACAAACTCAATATTAAAGTAATTCCAAATCCCATAAGAGAAGTTATTGTTGATTCTACTATAACTAAGGAAAAGATATTGCTTTATGTTGGCCGATTTGCTTGGGAAAAAAACCCAGAGGCTTTAATTAGAGCATTTTCAATGATTGAGAATAGGGATGGATGGCAATTAGTAATGTTGGGAGACGGACCTTTGCTTTCGAATATGAAAACATTGGTTTCTGAATTAAAATTAGAGGGCAACATTCAATTTGTAGGACAGGTGAAAGATGTTGATTCCTATTTTTCCAAAGCATCTTTATATGTTTTACCTTCTGTATTGGAAGGTTTTCCAAATGCTTTGTGTGAGGCAATGGCGGCCGGTTTACCATGCGTTTGTGTAGAAGGAATTCCTTATGAAGATTTAGGAACTAAAGGGGTAGATTTTTTAGTGGCAAAACGAGATGATATTATTGATTTATCATCGAATATTAACCAATTATTGCAATCAGAATCTCTAAGAATGACTATGGGTAAAAATGCACAATCTATTAGAGACCGACTAGCATTGCCGATAATTTTTACTAAGTTTGAAGAAATCCTGAATTAATAACTATGAATTTATTACTTCGATTATATTATAGTATTCCTAATTTTCAAAATCAATCTGTTTTGGGTAAAATTTTGAATAGAAGTATGGAGAAAGTCCTAAAAACATGGTTTGATTTTTACTGTCCTATTTTTTTTAAATTTACTTCAAAGAATGCCAAATATTCTCTCCAAGCGAACACCTCCGAAAAAAAATCTAGTGAATTAATTATTGCGAGTTTGACAAGTTTTCCGGCCAGAATTGAATATACTTATTTGAGTGTTGAATGTATATTAAGACAATCTTATCAACCTGATAAACTAATACTTTGGTTGGCCAAAGAACAATTTCCGGAAGGTTTAGCCTCATTGCCAAAAAGGTTATTGGATCAGACCAAGCGCGGTTTAGAAATTAGGTTTTGTGATGATTTGCGTTCTCATAAAAAATATTATTACTCTTTAATCGAATTTCCTCAAAGTAAGGTGGTTATGTTTGATGATGATTTATATTACCACAAGGACATGATTAAAGATTTAATGGCATTGCATCTTAAATACCCCAATAAAGTAATAGCTTCAAGAGCTCACTTAATCAATTTCAATGAGGGTTTAATACTACCGTATCTGCAATGGACACATAATTATAATGAAGAAAAACCCTCAATATATTTACACCATACAAGTGGTAATGGTACCTTGTTGCCTGGCAAAAATATTTTTGATCAAACAGTATTTGATAAAGATTTAATTTTTAAATTGAGTCCCAACTCAGACGATGTGTGGCTTAAAATGAATTTGATCCGACTTCAAATTGAGGTTGTTACCAATGCCAAATACAATAAAGATCCAATCAGCGTGAAATCTACGCATAAAGTTTCCCTTGTATCAAGTAATTCATTTAAAGGAGGAAAAGACAAACAAATTAAGGATTGTATTGACTATTTTGATTTAAAATTTAATTGATTATTTATGAATTTAATTACATTATTTAGAAAATCATATGTCAACTATAGAGGTTGGTCAACCCCCAAAAAAATTGTGGTCATAGAATCCGATGATTGGGGAAGTATTCGCATACCTAATACCGAAACCTATCAGGCGCTAGTCAAAAAAGGAATTCCTGTTGATAAAAACAGATATACTAAATTTGATGGACTTGAAACTCCAGACGACTTGGCTGTTTTGTTTGAGGTGCTTAGTTCCCATAAAGACGCTAATCAAAATCCTGCCACTATAACCGTTAATTCGTTGCCGGCTAATCCAGATTTTGATAAAATTAGAGCCGGAGCTATGAATACTTATCATTATGAATCAGTATTTGATAGTTACCAAAAACATTCTTCCAAGGAGGCAATGATTGGTTTATGGAAACAAGGTATTGAAGAAAATATTTTTTACCCTCAATTTCATGGAAGAGAGCATTTGCATCCTGCCAGATGGATGAAGGCAGTTATGACCTGTGAAAAAGAAAAAATTTGTTTTGACCATGATGCGATTCCGGGTATTGATTTAGGGACTTCCAAGAGAATTAATTATTTAGCCGCTTTTGATTATTACAATGAAGCCGAAAAATTATCCATAGAAACGGATTTAATGGATGGGCTCCAATTGTTTGAAACTGTATTTGGATTCCAATCAAAATCATTTATTGCTTCCCAATCAATAAGAGGAAATCATATCAATGCCATATTAGCCAATAATGGGGTTAAGTATCATCAAAATGCGCAGCAATTGTTGCCTTATCTAGAAGATGTAAAGCATGGCATAGTCAATAAATATTGGGGTTTTAAAGATGAATTCGGCTTGCTTTATTGGAGAAGAAATGTGACTTTTGAGCCTAGTAAAAATCAAAATTTGGATTGGGTAGATTTGTGTATGGCAGAAATTAATAATGCTTTTACATTTGGTAAACCAGCTGTTATCAATTCGCATAGGCTTAATTATATAGGCCATTTATCCAAAAAAAATCAATCCGATTCCATCAAAGCTTTAGATGCGCTTTTGAAAGCAATTGTAAAAAAATGGCCCAATGTTGAATTTATGAACAGCCAACAATTAGGTGAATATATGAGCAATACAAGTAATGAATAAAAAGTTAATAGTTGGAATTACCGCGCCTGGAAGTGTAATTTTAATTGCCGGACAATTGCGATATTTTAAGGAATTAGGTTATGACACTTATTTAATGGCGCCCAATCATCAGAGGGTAACTGAGTATTGCCAACAAGAAGGCTGTACGCATTTGCCTGTGGATTTAGAACGGGAAATTTCTCTCTTAAAGGATATTAAAGCTTTGTTTCAGGTATTTAAACATTTGCGAAAGGTAAAACCGGATGTAGTAAATTTCGGTACACCAAAAGTAAGTTTGTTAGGAATGATTGCGGCAAAGTTATTAGGGGTTAGAAACAGGATTTATACTTGTCGAGGTTTTCGTTTTGAACATGAAACCGGATTGAAAAAGGCAATACTGGTTACCATGGAAAAAATAACCGCACGATTTGCCCATAAAATCATCTGTATCAGTAATTCGGTTAGGGATTTAGGCATAGAAAACACTATTTTTTCAAAAGATAAATCTTTAGTAATTAATAAAGGAAGCAGTAACGGGATTGATTTAGAAAGATTTAGCCCAAGTCAAGTTAAAACGGAACAAATCTTAGATTTGAAAAATAAACTAGGATTGAATGAAACCCATTTTGTATATGGTTTTGTGGGAAGATTAATTGACAGAAAAGGAATTAAAGAAATTTATGAGGCATTCAATAACTTATATGCAGAGAATCATTTTTTGCGATTATTGATTGTTGGTCCCATTGAAAAAAGTCAAATTGCTGACTTGAGCTTACTAGAAAAAATGAATGAACATCCCGGAGTTTTATTGGTTGGCACCCAAATTAATGTTCCGCTGTATTTGTCTGTAATGGATATTTTTTGTCTGCCTGCTTGGTGGGAAGGATTTGGGAATGTATCAGTTCAGGCTGCCGCTATGGGATTACCTGTGATTGCCACAGATGTTACCGGAAGTAAAGATGCTGTTTCCAAAGATTTTAATGGTTTATTAATCCCTGCAAAATCAGTCACTGATTTGCAAAATGCAATGGATTTTTTACAGAAGAATACGGAAAAAAGAAAGGAATTGGGGATGAATGGTTTAATTTGGGCCAAAAACTTTGAAAGCAAAATGATTTGGGATGGGATGAAGAAGATTTATTGCTCTAGGTAGTAACAACCCTTTTTAGGTTTTACCAGCTCTCCAGTATAGGATATTTCAAAATAGAATACAACTGAAGATAATGTTATAATAAATCTAAATTATAAATACTTTTACAATCGAGTTCTAAGTAATTTAATTTATTAAACACATTCGACAAATTTTACATTACAATACATTTTCACTATAAACAAAAGGCCTAACAATGCTCTTTAATTCACTAGACTTTTTAATTTTCTTTCCAATTGTTTGTGTACTCTTTTTTGGATTTCCAACAAAATACAGATGGTTATTATTGTTAGTAGCGAGTTGCTATTTTTATATGTATTTTATTCCAATATACATATTGATTTTAGCTGGGACTATTGTAGTCGATTATTTTGCCGGTATACTCATTGAAAACAACCAAGGAACGAAAAGGCGGTTTTATTTAATACTAAGTTTATTGGCCAATATATTGGTTTTAGCCGTTTTTAAATATTATAATTTTTTCATAGAAAACATTGAAGTTTTACTGGCTGCCATGGGCAGTAAAAGCAATTTACCTTATTTGTCTATTTTATTGCCGGTAGGTTTGTCATTTCACACTTTTCAGGCAATGAGTTACACCATAGAAGTATACAGAGGCAATCAAAAAGCCGAAAAACATTTCGGAATCTATGCCTTATATGTAATGTTCTTTCCTCAGCTTGTTGCCGGACCGATTGAAAGACCACAAAATGTGCTTCACCAATTTCACGAACATAAAATTTTTACGTCTGAAAATTTTGTGAAAGGACTAAAGCTTATTATTTGGGGTTTTTTTATGAAAGTGGTGGTAGCAGACCGATTAGCACTTTATGTTAATGCAGCTTATAATAATGTAGACAATCACAATGGTTCAACACTCTTGTTGGCTACCGTTTTTTTCTCTTTCCAAATCTATTGTGATTTTGCCGGATATTCTTCCATTGCCATAGGTACGGCAAAAATTATGGGTTTTGATTTAATGACCAATTTTAACCGACCATATTTCGCCAAAACGATTTCTGAATTTTGGAAAAGATGGCACATCTCATTGAGTACTTGGTTTAGAGATTATTTATACTTGCCGCTTGGAGGTAACAAAGTCACAAAATACAGATGGTATTTTAATTTGTTTATAGTTTTCTTAATCAGCGGTATATGGCATGGCGCGAACTGGACTTTTGTTATTTGGGGAGCATTAAACGGAGGCTATTTAGTAATTGCTATAGTTACTCAAAAATTTCGTAACCAATGCAATGATGCTATTGGGTTGTCAAAAAATAAAACTCTATTTACCGCTTTTCAAATAATCACTACTTTTATTCTCAGCTCCTTTGCCTGGATATTTTTTAGAGCTAACAATGTTCATGATGCCTTTTTAATTGTAGAAAAAATCGGAACAACATTTTCAAAAGAATTATTTGTAAAATGGGATGTATTCTTTGGTGTTTTTATCGGGTTGTTTGTTTTGATTTTGAAAGAGTTCAAGGATGAGTTTTGGGTTAACAAACTTTCTTTTTTTAAAAAAGCAAATGTGAGTGTATTATTTTACGCCTTAATCGTGGCATTAATACTTTTGATGGGTGTTTTTGATGAGGGACAATTTATTTATTTTCAATTTTAAATTTAGATGAGAAGAGAAAACGGTATTTCAATTTTGAAAAAAGGACTATTATTTTTGGTGGTATTAATCGCCATTGATGTATGTGCCGGATTTGTTTTTGACGCCTTATATTCCAATGCTAAATCAGGAGTTGCCTATCAAGAGAATCAAGTTTTTAATAAAACAAAGGATAGTATTTTGATTTTCGGTTCTTCAAGAGCCGCTTTTCATTACAAGCCGGATGTTATAACAGAAAAGACTGGATTGACTTGCTATAATGCCGGTAGAGAAGGAATGGGAATTTATTTTCACTATGCTGCGCTTTTAGCCACTTTGGAAAGATATAGCCCTAAAGTTGTCGTTTTGGATTTAGACTTTAGAGATGTTTATGATAGAGGAGGAAATTTTGGAGAGGATGTTTTTAGTGATTTAGCTCCTTTCTATGGAAAAATTAATGAAGAATTTGATGATTACATCTGCAGAAATTGGTACGATGGTATTTTTTACCAATCCAATTTACTCAAATACAACAAGAAATTTTTTAATATACTCACGGCCAATGTTGTTAAAAACAATGATAACTTCAAAGGATATATTCCGCTAAAAGGAAAATGGAATGGAAAAGACAAGGTATTAAAAAATGATACTTTTACCATTGGATCTAAGTTAATCAAAACAATAAATTTATTTATCACTAAAGCCCAGTCCAAAAATATTAAAGTTATTTTGGTGATTTCACCAACGTTCAAAAAAATAAAACCGGAGTTTTTTACTATTGTCAATGAAATAGCTGCCCAAAACAAAGTCAAGCTGGTTGATTATTCTAATGCAGAAGAGTTTGTAAGCCAAAAAACTCTTTTTCATGATTCTGAACACTTAAACGATAAAGGAGCTTTTCTGTTTTCTAAAGAAGTGGCAAAGCAAATCAACCCTTAACAGTAACAATTTTAAAAGACTTTTAGAGTTTATCTTTTTAAGAGATAATATTAATGGTAGTATTCCTTTTTTTACTTTTGAATGATAATTTTTATACCTAGTTTAGCAACATAAAATGAGAGAACAAATGGAAAAAGAACTTTTTGAACAATTGGAAGATATTTTAGAATTGGATCCCGGAACTGTAGCACTTACAGACGCTTTCAGAGATTATGATAACTGGGATTCTATGGCTAATTTGTCGGTTATTGCCATGTTGGATGATTCTTTTGGCGTTCACATTGCCTCGCAAGATTTTAAAAATCTGGTTACCGTTGGTGATTTGGCTGAAGAAGTAAAAAAAAGAATGGCCTAAAAATTTATTCGAGGGTAATACTTCAATAATCCTATGAATTCACTTTTCAGTTTACATACTAAAACGATATTGGTTACCGGTGCTTCTTCGGGTATTGGTCGTTCTATTTCCGAAATGTTAGCCCAACAAGGTGCCACCGTAATCATGACTGCCAGAAATGAAGCCCGATTAGAAGCTACCATGCAATCCTTGCCTAAAGGAAACCATCACTATTTTTCTGCTGATTTAACTTCAGATGAAGCTATTAAAGAATTGGTAACCGAATTGCCTGCTTTGGATGGAATTGTTTTAAATGCCGGTATGGTTAAAACTGTACCGGTACAATATATCAAACGGGATGACTTGGATTATATGTTTGATCTGATGTTACACAGTTCCATTTTGTTACTCCAACAACTTTTAAAAGCTAAAAAGCTTAAACCCGAAGCCTCGGTATGTTTTATCTCTTCGGTTGCTTCTCAAAAAATAACTATAGGCAATGCTATTTACAGTGCTGCCAAAGGTGCTTTGAATTCGTTTGCCAAATCTTTAGCCTTAGAATTAGCGCCAAAGAAAATCAGAGTCAATGCCATTTTACCCGGTATGGTTCAAACCGGTATTTTAGAATCCGGAGCCGTATCCGAGGAACAATTGCAAGCCCATTTAAAAAATTACCCTTTAGGTCGATTTGGACAACCTGAAGACATTGCCGGTTTAACCGTTTATTTAATGGCCGACGTCTCCCAATGGATGACCGGAAGCCTTCTGACTATAGACGGCGGCTACACCTTGAAATAAAATATGAGAAACTTAGTAATAATTGGAGCCAGTGGTTTTGCCAGAGAAATGTATGATTTGGCTATGGCTTGCTATGGTGACCAATCTGATTTTAAGATTAAAGGATTTCTCAGTGATAATCCCTCTAACATAGCTGAAATGGGCTATCCGCCTGTATTGAATACCGTTTCAGATTATGAACCTGTTGAAGGCGATGTTTTTTTCTGCGCCATAGGCAATTTATACCACAGAAGAAAAACCGTTGAGATCATTCTGTCTAAAGGCGGAAATTTCATCAACCTGATTCACCCAACAGCCATTATTTCTCCAAGTGTAAAAATGGGAATAGGCGTGGGCATCAAATCCTTTTGTGTTTTAGCCAGTGATGTCACCGTTGAAGATTTTACTTTTTTACAAAGCTCTGTAATTATGGGACATGACGTTCATATTGGCCGTTTTTGTCAAGTCAATTCGTTTTCGTTTTTTGCGGGATACGTTCGCGTACACGATATGGTTTCCATCAATGCCGGTGTCAGAATTATACAAAATATAGTAGTGGAAGAAGAAGCTGTCGTTGGTATTGGCAGCGTAGTGTTACGACGGGTGAAAAAGAATACCACAGTCTTCGGAAATCCGGCCAAACGAATAGTAATGTAGGTTTGCAAACCCAAAAAAATATGTCTTTTTACCAATTCAATAACGTCAAAATTTCAGGTATCGCTTCGGCCATCCCAAAACAAGCACGTTCGGTAGATTTACAAACAGCCTCTGATTTAGGTTATGCTGCTGCAATTCATTTATTGGAAACCAAAAATATAGATAGAACCCAATTGGGATTTATCATTTTCCTAACCAAAACACCCGATTACAGAAGTCCCGCGTCAGCTATTGTATTACAACACCGTTTGGGACTTCCTTTAGATTGTTTGGCTTATGATATCAACTTGGGCAGTGTAGGCTTTATTGCCGGATTGCAATTGGGTTGTTCTTTATTGAATGGTTTGAATACTACTAAAGGATTAGTGATTATTGGCGATACCAACAGCAAGCAGTTAGCCGAAGACCATTCGCACTATACTGATTTTGGTGATGCCGCAACCGCTGTTCTTTTAGAAAAGAAAGAGGCTTCACTCATTTGTCTACAGTCATTTTCACAAGGAGATGCTTATGACGCTTATTTAATTCCGGGTGGTGCTTTCAGAACTAATGAAAAAAGAGCCCTTTATGACTTGTCTAGTCTACCGACAGCCGGAACGTTTAACCAATTGCAGTATGACAAGGAAACCATGCATCAATTCTTTGCCGAAAAAATTCCGGGTGATTTGACCGATTTTATGGCTAAATCCAATACTCAAAGTGATGCTTATGATTTGTTGGCTTTCCAGCAAACTTATCCTGAGATGAATCTGGAAATTATTGAAAAGAACGGTTTTGATTCCACTAAATTAGTATCCAATTTAAAAAAAATCGATGATTGCTCCGGTTCGTCTATTCCGTTATTGCTTTTGGATGTTACTGAACGAAAAAGAGTTTTATCTTGTGCTTATGGCGAAGGATTGTCTTGGGGATTTGCCGATTTTTATTTGGAAGCAGCTACGGTTTTACCCATAATTGAAACCGACGACTATTTTACCGAAGGTTTTGTAACCCATGATATTTAGCTATGTTAACAGGACAGTTTCAAAATATCAGGATAGCAGGTTTGTCTGTGGCAGTACCAACGGGTAAAGTGCCTGTTGAAGATTTTTATACTGTTTTCGGAGAAGAGAACGTAGAGAAATTTAAGGAAATGACCGGCGTTCATTCGGTTTCGAGAGCCCAACCTAACCAAACGGCTTCCGATTTAGGCTATGAAGCTGCAGTAGATGTTTTCAATAAATCAACCCTTGCCAAAAATGATATCGGAATTTTAATTTTTGTAAGTCAAAAACCGGATTATCGAGTGCCTTCAACAGCCTTTGTACTTCACAAACGACTTGGACTTTCTGAAAATTGTTTGTGTTTTGATTTAAATTTGGCTTGTTCAGGATTTATTTTCGGATTGCAAACGATACTTTCCTTGTTACAAAGTTCCGGTTCAAAAGCAGCTTTGCTCATCACCGGCGATACTTCAGTAAAAACGCTGTCTCCACATGACCGAACGATGGTTATGCTTTTTGGCGATAGCGGTTCGGCTACTTTATTAGAAAAAACGAACGATTCAACACCCATTAACTTAGCTTTTCGCACGGATGGACATCGTTTTAAAAGTATCATCACGCCATCAGGCGCTTACCGAAATCGATACGCACCCAAAGAACGTGAGGCCTGGAGCGACGGTATTTTACGCTCTGATTATGATACCCACATGAAAGGAATGGATGTTTTTGGGTTTTCGATTACCGATGTGCCTTTGTTGATGAAAGACTTTTTGACTATTCAAGAAAAAACACCTGAAGAGTATGACTACTTTATTTTGCATCAGGCTAATAACTATATACTAAAACAGCTGTCGCGAAAATTAAAAATTCCGACCGAGAAAATTCCGGTTTCACTGGACCGTTTCGGAAATAACAGTAGCAATTCGATTCCGCTGGTGTTAGCTGATCATTTTGGGTTGGCAAAGCAAGGGAATCTCAAGCTATTTATTTGTGGTTTTGGTGCCGGTTTGTCGTTTGCTTGCGGTGATTTGATTATAAATACGGCCGTCATCAATCCATTGATTGAAACCGATTCCTACTATAAAGAGGCCTATTGATTTTTGAGATAGTCGTTTGTTTTATAGGTAAAAACGGCTTACTTTTACCACTTAATTTTTTTAATAATACCGCCTAACCGTTAAATAAAAATGAGTGTCTTAGAAAATTACAATACTGTTTTTAGTTCCGTTTTTAATGTTGATGTCTCGGTTTTGAGTGATGATTTCAGCTCAACCAGTGTTGATAATTGGGATTCTATTACCCAATTGAGTTTGGTTACGGCCATGGAAGATGCTTTTGATATTATGCTCGACCCGGAAGATATTTTAAACTTCAAATCGTATGCGGTTGGTAAAGAAATTGTGGCCAAATATGGCGTAACCTTCTAAAACTACTTTCATGAAAAGCCACAGAATTCTAGAAGGCAAAATTTGCTTGGTGACAGGAACCAATCGTGGGATTGGGCAATCCATTGTGGAAAGATATGCCGAAGAAGGTGCTATTGTTTTTGCCAATGCCAGAAAAGAAGGTTCTATAGACGAATGGGCCCAAACCTGTTCAGAAAAATACAATACTACTGTAATTCCTTTATATTTTGATATCACTGATGCCGTTGCTTGTAAGGAAGCAATATTAAAAATCAAAGCGGATTACGGTCGAATTGATGTTTTAGTCAACAATGCGGGTATGGTTACTTATGAACTGTTACCCATGATTGATTTTAACCAACTCAGAACCATGTTTGATATCAATGTGATTGCCATGATTCAATTGGTACAGCTGGCTTCTAGGGTAATGTCGCGTCAAAAAAGCGGCTCGATAATTAATATGTCGAGCATTGTTGGTGTGCAAGGCGTCAAAGGTCAATTAGGTTATTCAGCAACAAAAGGTGCTGTAATTTCCTTGACCAAATCGGCTGCGAAAGAACTCATAGAACACAATATTCGTGTCAATGCCATTGCTCCGGGCATGGTGGGTACCGAAAGATTTACCCAAGTTTTTGAAGAAAAATTTAAAGATAAAATAACCAATATTGGCATCGGAAGATTGGCTGAGCCTAATGAAATTGCCAATGTTTGCGTTTTTTTGGCTTCAGACCTTTCCACTTATGTAACTGGCCAAATCATTGGCGTTGACGGTTCGACTTCATTTTAAATACAAAGTATATGCTTCTCCAAGCAGCGTTTATCCAAGACCAATCTACAGCATTTATTGATGTTGAAGGTAATACCTTAACCTATAAAGAATTGTCTGATTTCTCTAAGGTTTTCTTTAAGCAAATCAATAAGCGTACGTTGATTTTTATTTTTTCTGAAAACACTTTTGGTTCAGTTGCCGGTTATATTGCGACTTTAGAAAGCAAAATAGTTCCCTTGTTGCTTCATGCCGGAACCGAGAAATCCTTGAGAGATGCGTTAATTGCCCAATACCAACCCGAATATTTTTGGCTGCCTGAATCCATGGCGACCGAGTTTAAATATGATGTTGTTTTTAGTGCTTTAGGTTATGTGTTGTTGAAAAGCGATATACAACCACCGATATTACACGATGACTTATCATTGTTGTTGCCTACTTCGGGTTCCACCGGCAGTCCTAAATTGGTTCGTCACAGCTATCAAAATATTGAAGCCAATGCACAGAATGTTGGGAAAGTTTTTGATATCTGTACTAAAGACAGAGCTTTAGCTGTTTTACCGATGTATTATACTATGGGACTTTCAGTCATTACGAGCTATTTGTATGGAGGTGCTACTATTTTACTGTTTAATGGAAGTTTGACTGATGCTGGTTTTTGGAAATTTTTGAAGGAACAAAAAACAACCATTTTGACTGGCGTTCCGTATAGCTTTGAAATACTGTCTAAGTTGCGGTTTACCCGTATGGATTTACCCGATTTAAAAATTATTTCGCAAGGCGGAGGAAAATTGAGTGCAAACTTATTTAACGATTTTGCCGACTATGCTGAACGAACCGGGAAAAAGTTTATTGCCACTTACGGACAAACCGAAGGCACGGCAAGAATGGCTTATTTACCGCCTGAGTTTGCCCAAACTAAAATAGGTAGCATTGGAAAAGCCATCCCCAACGGGAAATTATATTTGATTGACGATAACGGAAACGAAATTTCGGAAGCTAATGTTCCCGGTGAAATGGTTTACAGTGGTCCGAATGTAACTTTAGGCTATGCTTACACAAGTGATGATTTGCAAAAAGGGGATGAACGCCAACAGGTTTTACCCACGGGCGATATCGCAGTCAAAGACCAAGACGGGTTTTTCTATATCGTCGGCAGAATAAGCCGATTCCTGAAATTATATGGTATCCGAATAGGTTTGGATGAAGTGGAACAGCTTATTTTTAAAGAGTTTGGAGTAGAAAACATTTGCACCGGTACTGATGAGAAAATGAAAATATATGTTACTGATGAGGCAATTTTAACTGAAGTTGCTTCTTTTGTCATACAAAAAACAGGATTGTATCATCAGTCCTTCGAAGTGCTTTTTATACCAACAATTCCCAGAAATGATGTGGGTAAAATCATTTACAACTTTGATTAAATACCATTCTTGTTTTTGAACAGCCAATAGTATGAAGATACACCAATATATTAATCCGCACAGGCTTTCCAATACATATGTTTTGGAGTTGGCTGATGGTAAAGTGGTTTTAATAGATGTTGGTAATTTTGATACAGCGCCTCTTTTGGCTTGGTTACAAGAGGAAGGAAAAGCCTTGACGCATGTGATTTTAACCCATGAGCACGCGGATCATTGTTGTGGTGTTGATGCTTTAGCTGAAAGTCATTCATTTCAATTAATTTGTACTTCAAAGTGTGAAGAAAATATCAGAAACTGTCGTCAAAATTTTTCTTATTACATAGAAGAAATTGATACTTTCGAAGTGGAATACAGAGATGTTTTACTTGTTAAAGATGGTGAAGTTTGCGTTATAGCGAATGAGTCATTTACTTTTATTGAAACGCCCGGACATAGTCCGGGTGGTCTATGTATATTGGTTGGAGATGTTATTTTTACCGGTGATACTATCTTAAATGGTGTAAAATCACCCCTTACATTTCCGCACAGTAACCGAAAAGAGTATCAGTCATCATTGGAGAAACTTAAAGGAAATTTGACTGAAGGAATGACTATCTATCCGGGGCATGATTGTTCTTTTTTGTTTGAGAATTTTAAAACGCTTTTGGTGTAAAATGCCTACCTTGCGTTAGGATTCATTGCTATATTTAATATAATGTATAAAGTTTTAGTTAAGCCATTATTTGATTTTTTATTTTCCCTTATGGGCTTGATTTTGTTGTTTCCTTTATTGCTTTTATTTACTGTTTTACTGTTTTTTGCCAATGCCGGAAAACCTTTTTTCTTTCAATTGCGTCCAGGAAAAAATGGAAAAATCTTCAAAATTGTCAAGTTTAAGACTATGAATGATAAAAAGGATAGCGATGGGAAATTGCTTCCCGATGCCCAAAGATTAACGGCTGTTGGAAGGTTTGTACGCAAAACTTCTATAGATGAATTGCCCCAATTAATCAATGTTTTAAAGGGCGATATGAGTTTGATTGGGCCAAGACCTTTGTTGACTACTTATTTGCATTTGTATAATGATTTTCAAAACCGCAGACACGAAATAAAACCAGGCATTACAGGTTGGGCTCAAGTAAATGGAAGAAATGCGATATCCTGGGATAAAAAATTTGAATACGATGTTTGGTATGTTGACCATATGTCTTTAAAGGTTGATCTCAAGATATTATTCAATACTATTTTAAAAGTATTTAAGAGAGACGGAATTAATACCGCCAATGCTGCTACAACGGAGCCATTTAGCGGAAAATAAATTTAAAATCATTAAGTAAAAATAACCATGACACAATCAAAAATTTGGCTTTCTTCACCGCATATGGGTGGTAACGAACAAAAATTTGTAAAAGAAGCTTTTGATACCAATTGGGTGGCACCACTTGGCCCAAATGTAAACGGATTTGAGCAGGATTTGGAAATTTTTTTGAATGACAACGTTCATGTGGCCGCTTTGAGTTCGGGGACAGCAGCCATTCATTTGGGTTTGATTTTACTAGGTGTTCAGGCGGACGATGAAGTTCTTTGTCAGAGTTTTACTTTTTCAGCCTCGGCCAATCCTATTCTTTATTTGGGCGCGACACCGGTTTTTATTGATAGTGAAAAAGACACTTGGAATTTGTGCCCGGATGCTCTGGAAGAAGCCATTAAAGATAGAATTGCTAAAGGTAAAAAACCCAAAGCCATCATAGGGGTTCACCTTTATGGTATGCCTTTCAAGATAGATGAGATTAGAGCGATAGCCCAACGCTATGAAATTCCGATTTTGGAAGACAGTGCCGAAGCCTTGGGAAGTAGTTATAAAGGAAAAAGATGTGGGACATTTGGTGACTTATCAATATTGTCTTTTAATGGCAATAAAATTATAACGACCTCCGGTGGTGGTGCTTTGGTTAGTCATTCATTGGCTAAAAAAGATAAAGCCGTCTTTCTTTCTACTCAAGCCCGAGATAATGCACCCCATTATCAGCATAGCGAGATTGGCTATAATTATCGCATGAGTAATATTTGTGCCGGGATTGGAAGAGGACAAATGGAAGTGTTGGAAGAGCATGTTACTCTTAGACGAAAAATGCACGATTTTTATCAAGCTTATTTTGCGGATAAAAAAGGAATCAGTGTTTTTATGGAGCCTAGTTCGGATTATTATTCCAATCATTGGTTAAGCAGTATTACTATTAATCCCACTATTGCCGGTAAAACCAGAGAAGATTTGAGGTTGTTTTTAGAGCAGCATCACATTGAATCTAGACCCCTTTGGAAACCCATGCATTTGCAACCGATTTTTGCCAATTACCCTTATTATGGGACTACTATAGCGGAAACGTTATTTGATGAAGGACTTTGTTTGCCTTCGGGATCTAATTTATCTGACGCCGATAGGTTGCGATTGAAAATAACTCTTGATGATTTTTTTAACAATTCAATCTCTGTAAATTAAATTTAGTTTAATTTTGAACCATTGACGATTTGACGAATGAATAAAACTATTTTTAAAGAATTAGAGCGCAGTATTTTCAACAAAAAATTCCAAAACATAGGTTACCTACCTCGTTGGATTATTTTTGCTATTGATGTTTTTATTGTTTCTGTCGCTTGTCTGATTACCACCGTTGTTATTGACAGTCTTTCGGTAGTTTTTATCAGTACTTTAGATGTGGTTTCGTTGAATATCATCATTGTTTTGGTCAATGCTGTCTTTTTTATGATATATAGGACCTATTCAGGTATCATAAGGCATTCTACATTTATAGATGGTATTAAATTATTAGTGGCCACTGCGTCCTCTTATTTTATATTACTTTTCATCAATATCGGTTATTATTTTATTGCCCATAAAAAGCTGTTTTTGTCTACGGGACTTTTCATCACTTTTGTGATTTCTTTTTTACTGTTGTTTTTGTTCAGAATAATGGTTAAAAATATATTTGAAAAGTATTTACAAAGTGATGACAAAAGAAAATTAGTCAAGGCTGTAATTTATGGCGCTGATGCCAATGCAATTTCGGTGGCCAATGCGCTTAAAACAGAGAAGCCTTCCCGCTTTAATTTGGTTGCTTTTATAGATAAATACAAAACCACCAAAACCTCCAAAAGCATCTTAGACTTGCCTATAGTCAATCAGTCCAGAGATATTCATGTTATTTTGAGAAGTTTAGGCGCTGAGGCTTTAATTTTAGCCGAAAAGAGTCTTACTAAGGAAGAAACCATTGCTATAGTTGAGGAATGTTTGGAATACAACTTTAAGGTTTTTACGGTGCCATTGATTACTGATTGGGAAGATCAAAAGCAAATTTCCAATCAACTGAAAAACTTTGACATTGAAGACTTGTTGCATAGAAAACCCATAGTTTTAGATAGTAAGACCATTTCCTCTCAAATTAATGGAAAGACCGTTTTAATTACCGGTGGTGCGGGTTCTATCGGGAGTGAAATTGTTAGGCAAGTGATTCATTTTTCACCTTACAAGATAATAATATTAGACCAGGCAGAATCGCCACTTCACAATTTGCAATTAGAAGTTTCAGACCTTGCCAAAAAGGTGAAAATAAGAACAGTTTTAGCCGATGTTAAAAATTTTGAGGAAATGGAATATGTCTTTGAGACCTATAAACCTGATTATGTTTATCATGCTGCTGCCTATAAACATGTTCCTTTAATGGAAGAAAATCCGGCACAGGCCATTTTTACCAATGTCATCGGGACTAAGAATCTTGCCGATTTGTCAAGTTACTATAAGGTTGAGAAGTTTGTTTTAATATCTACTGATAAAGCTGTAAACCCAAGTAGTGTTATGGGTGCCAGTAAAAGAATTGCTGAGAAATATGTACAGTCTTTGAATTATCATTTGATACAAAGTCCAACTAGTAACACTACTAAATTTATTACCACAAGATTTGGGAATGTGTTGGGTTCCAATGGTTCTATAGTTCCTTTGTTTACCAAACAAATTCAAGAAGGCGGACCTTTGACCATTACGCATCCTGAAATTATAAGGTATTTTATGACCATACCGGAAGCCTGTCAATTGGTTTTAGAAGCCGGTGCCATGGGTAATGGAGGTGAGATTTATATATTTGATATGGGAGAACCCGTTAAGATTATAGATTTGGCCAAAAAAATGATTCGATTGGCCGGTTTTGTACCCGACAATGAAATCAAAATCAAGATTATAGGTTTAAGACCCGGAGAAAAATTATATGAAGAGTTGTTAAATGATACTTCCAAAACATTACCAACCCACAATGAAAAAATAATGATTGGACAAGATCAGTTTGATGATTTTGAAGAAGTTAATGTCCTTATTTCACAGTTGATAGCTACCGCTAAAATGTCTACCAGTGCCGAAATCGTGGGGTTGATGAAAAAAATTGTGCCTGAATTTAAAAGTATGAATTCGGTGTTTGAGACCCTTGATCAATAGTTTAGGTACTAATCAATTATAAATTATACTATATTTACATCCCAATACTTGCCCTATGAATTTTAAAACATTTATAAAATCACTCTTTTTATTGGTTTCTTTAGTCTTGGTTTCCTGTGCTTCAAGGAAGGATATTGCTTATTTGCAAAATGTAGATTCGCTAGGGAATAATAAAGAAACTTTGAATTATGAACCCAAGTTACAATTCGATGATTTACTTAGTATCATTGTGTCGGCTGATCAACCTGAACTAACGATTCCTTTTAACATGCCCCAAATTCAAGGCAATTATCAGATTAATGAAAATCAGGATGGTATTAAGACCTATTTGATTGATGCCTATGGATTCATTGAGTTTCCGGTGGTTGGTAAAATAAAATTGGCCGGACTCAGTCGTTCAGAAGCCGTTACTAAATTGCAAACCGCTGTTAAAGAATACATCACCAATCCGACCATCAATTTGAGAATTTTAAATTACAAAGTAACAGTTTTGGGAGAGGTATTAAAACCTGGTAGTTTTAAAATTAATAGTGAGAGAATCACGCTTTTGGAGGCTATAAGTCAGGCCGGTGATTTGACCATTTACGGCAAAAGAGATAATATTTTGGTAATCAGAGAATCAGATGGTAAAATGACTTATAACCGAGTGGATATTACCCAAGCCAATTTTATCAATTCTCCTTTTTATTATTTGTCACAAAATGATGTAGTGTTGGTGGAGCCTAACAAAACCAAGATAAATTCTTCGGTAATTGGACCTAATGTGACTACTATAATCTCTGCCTTATCCCTTTTAGGAACTATTTTAATCATCCTTACCCGATAGTATGCAAGATCAATCTTCCTTTCGACCAGCTCATCATGACGACAGTCTAGACTTAAGAGAACAATTTGATAAATACATTAAGTTTTGGCCTTGGTTTATTATTTCTGTTATTTTTTGTATTGGGATTTCTCTTTTATATTTGAGATACACGGTGCCGCTTTACCAAGCTAGCGCTACTATTTTAGTAAAAGACGAGAAGAAAGGAAGTTTAGAGTCAGAATTGTCAGCTTTTGCCGATTTGGGATTGATGAAAGGAATGAAAAGCAATGTGGATAATGAGATTGAGATTATTAAATCTAGGTCTATTATTAAAGCTGCTGTTAAGAAATTAAATTTCAATGTTTACTATTATGTTGAAGGTAGGGTTAAAATTAAAGAGCTCTATGAAGACAGGCCAATAGATGTTTCTTTTTTTGAGTCGGATGATACTTTTTATACCAAAAATCAATCCTATTTAATTAATTCCAAAACGGAAAGTACTTTTGAAATGCAAACTGTTGAAGGGAAATCGATTGGTGTTTTTAAGTATGGTTCAACCATAAGATTACGCAATTGCAAGATGGTAGTACTCAAAAGAATGCAGTCTGCTAAATTAAACAAGGAAGCTTTCTCTGTTACAGTAAGTGTTAAAAATCTTGACAATGTAGTTCAGGGCTACAAAAGTAGGCTTACAGTTGTTCCATTAAACGACAAATCCAGTGTTGTAGAGCTAACTTTAAATGATCCTGTGGCTTTGAAAGCAGAAGATTTGCTAAACACTGTAATAGCTATCTATAATCAAGATGCCATTGATGATAAAAATTATATTTCTAAGAATACCCAAAAGTTTATTGATGAACGTTTACAATATATTACCAGAGAGTTAGGGGATGTTGAAAAAGAAGGCGAAAGTTATATGACTTCCAATCGATTGACCAATATTACTTCTGATGCCGATTTGTTTATACAAAATTCTGTTGATTTTGAAAAAGCTTTAATTGAAACCGAAACTCAAATCAAAGTAGTATCAAGTATGTTGGAATATTTGAATCGTTCTTCTCAAGATGATATTATACCAAGTAATCTTATTCCATCGGATAAAAATGGCGGAAACAGTAATGCTGCTGATTTAATCAATCAATATAATGGTTTTGTTATTGAGAGAAACCGTATTGTGAACGGAGGCGGAACTCCCAAAAATAGTGTAGTAATCAATTTGAATAACAGAATTGATGATATGCGAAAAAGTGTTAAGGAGAGTTTAAATCGTTTAATCGCTTCTCTTAAGATTAGAAGAGCTGATTTGCAAGCGCAGGATACTATGTTAAACGGAAAAATTTCAGAAATCCCTAAACAAACCAGAGAACTTAACGTTATTGGAAGACAACAAAAAATAAAAGAATCATTATATCTGTATTTGCTTCAAAAAAGAGAAGAAGTTGGTATTTCACTTGCGGTTACTTCTCCGAAAGCCAAATTAATTGATGAGGCAAAGTATGCGAATTCCCCAATATTTCCGAAATCCAATATTATTTTATTGGTTGGTTTAACTTTAGGATTGATTATCCCTTTTTTAATCATTTATCTTTTAAATCTCCTTGATACCAAAATAAAAAACAGACAAGACATAGAGGAAAACACTACCATACCGTTTTTGGGAGATGTACCTAAATCTGATTCTGAAGACGAAATTATTAGTGCTTCCAGTCGTTCAAGTTCTGCTGAGGCCATTAGGATCATAAGAACTAACTTGGAATTCATGTTGAATGCTGTTCCTGAACACAAGGCAAAGACTATTTTTGTAACTTCCACCATGCCTAAAGAAGGTAAAACTTTCGTAGCCATTAATCTTGCCAGTACTATAGCACTTACCGGTAGAAAGGTTTTATTGATTGGACTTGACATCAGAAATCCGAAAATAGATAAGTATTTGGATGTTCCTACGCAAAAAGGGCTTACCAATTATATTGTCAAACCGGGACAAAACGTAGATGATTTTATTACCAAACTTGATGCTTTTGACAATTTATATGTTTTACCTTCCGGTGTTATTCCACCCAATCCTGCCGATTTACTCTTGAGTCCCAAAGTGGATGAAATGTTTGAAATTTTGAAACAACAATACGATTATATCGTTGTGGATACCGCACCGGTGAGCTTGGTTACCGATACATTATTAGTCGCCAAACATGCAGATGCTTTCATTTATATTGTTAGGGCTAATTACCTTGACAAGCGATTGTTAAAAATTGCAGAAAGTTTTTATCAGGAAAAAAAATTGCCTAACATGTCTATACTACTCAATGATACTGTGTGGAGAAAAACTTATGGCTATGGCTACGGCTACGGCTATGGCTACGGCTATGGCTACGGTGTTGAAGTAGAAAAAAAATCTTGGAAAGATAAGTTATTCAAGAAAAAATAAATTATTGTGAATGGCCTTCTCTAATTGGAGAAGGCTTTTTACTTTTACTTTGTTCTTAAAGGCATTAATGTGGTTTTGGTGGTGAATATCACTTCCCACAAAATCGTAATAATCATTACTTAATAACTTATCAGTTATCAACCTCACATTTTTACCGTAATAATCTACCGTTGCTATTAAATTTAACTGAAACAAGCAACCGGCGTTTTTTAGTTTGTAGTATTCTTTAAAGTTTAGGTGGTAAAATAAGTAACGCTCCGGATGAGCCAAAATAGGTTTATATCCGGCCAATTGGATTTCGAAAATAATATCGTACAATTGAATCGGTGGACTTAAATAAGACATTTCTACCAAGACATAATTGTCTTTTAGGGTTAATAACTTTTCAGTTCCTATTCTTTTTAGAAAACTATCATCCATCATGTATTCTGCTGCCGCTTTGAAAGAAGTTATTTCGTTTTTCTCTTGTAAATAATTGGATACCTCTAACTGTTTTTTTAAGATTGAACTTTCGCTGTTATTCCAAACATTGGAAATGATATGCGGTGTAGTGATGATGTTTTTAAACCCCATTTCACTCATTTGATGGATTAATGCCAAACTGTTTTCCAAGCTAGTCGCTCCATCATCAATGCCCGGAAGCAGATGGGAATGAATGTCTATGTGATTGTTTGGAATTAAATCACATAAAGTAGGTTTTGGTTTGAAAAGTTGAATCAAAATGAAGCGTTTATCGGTGTAAAATTAATCAAATTAAAGTCGATTTTTGTATTTTAAAGGAATTAGTAAATAAAACAACTCAAATCTTTCTATGGGGTTTGCTAATTTATATATTTGCAATTACTAGTTAAAATAAAACTTTGTTTAAAAAGTATAAATGAAAAACGATAATCAGTCTCAAGATTGGGATTTAGTAATTAAAGGACATACTTCACTTTTTGATGTTAGATTAAAAGAAGTTTGGCATTACAGGGATTTATTGTTTTTGTTTGTTAAAAGAGATTTTGTTACCGTTTACAAGCAAACTATTTTAGGACCATTGTGGTTCTTTATTCAACCTTTGTTGACGACTATCACTTTTACCATTGTTTTCGGAACTGTAGCTCAATTGTCTACGGATGGTGCGCCCAAAGTCATTTTTTATATGGCGGGTATTACGTTATGGAATTATTTTTCGAATTGTCTAACCAGTGTGGCCGGAGTTTTTAATGCTAATGCCAGTATTTTTGGCAAAGTATATTTCCCCAGATTAATTATGCCACTTACGGTTGTGATTTCTAATTTGATGAAATTTGGCGTACAGTTTCTATTGTTCCTTTGCTTTGTTTTGTATTTCGTGTTGCAAGGAAAAATTGCCCCTAATTTTTATATAGTATTAATGCCCGTAATTATTCTTTTGATGGCTTTAATTTCTATGGGTATAGGATTGATTTTAACGGCAATGACTGCTAAGTATAAAGATTTGACTCAGTTGATTGCTTTTGGTGTTCAATTGTTTATGTATGTCACTCCGGTTATTTATCCGAGTTCATCTATACCGGCAGCCTATAAGTGGTTGGTCAATTTGAATCCTTTGGTAAGTTTGTTTGATTATATGCGGTATGCTTTTTTGGGGATTGGTGAGTTTTCATTGTTGTCTTTGGTATATCCCGGTCTTTTTTCAGTAGTGATTTTAGCACTTGGGGTCTTGGTTTTTAATAAAGCGCAAAAAACATTTATAGATACAGTTTAGGAACGGCAAGTTAAAATGAGTAGAGTAGTAATTAAAGCGGAAAATATTTCTAAACAATACCGATTAGGGCTTGTAGGTACAGGAACGGTTCGAGATGATTTGAAGCGTTGGTGGCACCAAGTTCGAGGTAAAGAAGATCCTTTTTTAAAAATAGGAGAGGCCAATAATCGTTCTTCAAAAGGAAATAGTGATTATGTTTGGTCGTTGCGAGATATTAACTTTGAGATCAATCAAGGAGATTCCGTTGGGATTATTGGGAGAAATGGTGCCGGGAAAAGCACTTTGTTGAAAATATTAAGTCAAGTGACTCAACCTACTACTGGAAAAATTTATACCAAAGGCCGAATAGCTTCTTTGTTGGAAGTTGGAACCGGTTTTCATCCCGAAATGACCGGAAGAGAGAATATTTATTTGAATGGTGCTATTTTAGGCATGCGCAAGCATGAAATAGCCCGTAAGTTTGATGAAATTGTCGCTTTTTCTGGGGTTGAAAGGTATATCGATACTCCGGTAAAAAGGTATTCTTCCGGAATGTATGTGCGTTTGGCTTTTGCCGTAGCAGCACATTTAGAAAGTGAAATTCTGATTGTTGACGAAGTTCTTGCCGTTGGTGATGCTGAGTTTCAGAAGAAATGCTTGGGCAAGATGAATGATGTTAGTAAAGGAGAAGGAAGAACAGTATTGTTTGTAAGTCATAATATGGCGGCCGTAAAGAGTTTGTGTAATAGAGGTATAGTTTTGGAAAACGGTTTGATTATCAAGGATGATTTAGTAGAAAATGCAGTAGCAACTTATCTTACCGGTAATTTCGGAACACAAAACTATAAAATATTCAGTAAAGAATATGACACGAAAGATTTTACTATACACGAATTAGGTGTCAATCCTGTTGAAAAATCGCCTGATTCTATATTAGATGAATACCAAAGTATCGAATTCAATATGTTGTTTACACTGAAGAACAGTACTAAAAATTTGCATGTCACTTATGTTTTAAATAATGAATACGGAGAAACCTTGTTTACCTTTTCTCACAGCAATAGCGGTTTAAAACTAAAACAAGGTTTAAATAAAATTAACTGTACCTTACCGGAAGGATTTTTGAATATTGGTTCTTATTATTTAACGGTTTACCTCATAGAGAATTCAAAAACTACTTTGTTTGTAGAAAAAGATATTCTAACTTTTACCATTCAAGAAGGTGAGCGGCCTATTGGTTCATGGATGGGTAAAGAACCCGGATTTATCAAACCAAAGTTTCAATGGATTATCGAATAAATAACAAAGTATGATTAAGAAAATAGTTAGAAAATTAATTTTAAAACGCGGATTCGAAATTAAGAGAGTCAATACCCGTTCCCCACTTTCTGATGTCAACAGTAAAGATTTTCTTTTGCATAATTTTTACAACATCTTAACCCAATTGCAATTTTATCCCAAGCATATAGTGGATGTTGGAGCTAACCACGGGGCATGGACCAGAGAAACCCTAAATTATTTCCCGGATGCTGTTTATACCTTGGTAGAACCACAATATTGGTTGCAAAGTTCGCTACAAGATATTTTAGATACCCAAAAAAATGTTAGTTTTTACCCCTTTGGCGCGGGTGAACAATCGGGTTCGTTTGAATTTACTATCTTAGATAGAGATGACAGTTGTTCGTTTCAATATTCAAAAGAACAAGCTGAAGCCATGGGTTTAAAACAAATTACATTGCCCATCATCACCTTAAACGAATTGCTTTCGGAAAACCAATTGCCCATTCCGGATATTATCAAAATTGATGCAGAAGGACTTGACATTCAAGTACTGAAAGGGGCCAGCGATTATCTCGGTAAAACCGAAATTATCATGGTTGAAGCCAGTGTTGTTAATAAGTTATATGACAACAGTTTTCTTAAAATAGTTAACTTTATGGATGAGAAAGGCTACCGTCTTTTTGAAATAACCGATTTAAATCGCCCATTTAAACTCAATGTTTTATGGTTGGTTGAAATCGTTTTTGTGCTAAAGGACGGCGTTATTGATAACCAAGTTATACCCAAAGTTTAAAATGATTAATGTTACCAAGACTTTTTTTCCACCCCTTGATGAATATACTGTGCAACTAAAACGTATATGGGAAAATCAATGGTTAACGAACAGAGGGCAATTGGTTTTGGAGTTAGAAGATCAACTAAAAAAACATCTGGCAGTTACCCATATCATTTTGATGAATAATGGTACCATACCCTTGCAAATTGCTATGAAGTTATTGGGTAATGGCGGTGAAGTCATCACTACTCCCTTTAGTTATGTAGCCACTACAGCCGCCATTGTATGGGAAAATTGTACACCGGTCTTCGTAGATATTCATCCGGAGTATTTGACCATTGATGAAACTAAAATTGAAGCCGCTATCACCGATAGAACTACAGCTATAATGGCCACTCACGTTTTTGGCAATCCTTGTAATGTAGCCGCTATTGAAGCTATTGCCCAAAAGCATCACCTAAAAGTGATTTATGACGCCGCTCATGCCTTTGGGGTAACCTATGAAGATAAGTCCATCTTTGATTATGGTGATGTGAGTACCTGTAGTTTTCATGCCACCAAACTTTTTCATACCGGTGAAGGTGGTGCCATATTTTGCAAAGACCCCAGTTTAGCCCATCAGATTTTTTACAGCCATACTTTTGGTCATTTGGGACCTATAGATTACTATGGAGTTGGCATAAACGGTAAGATTTCCGAATTACAAGCGGCAATGGGATTGACTGTTTTACCTTATGTTGCTGAAATTGTCAAAGACCGAAAAGCAGTAGTTGATTTTTACAATACCCATTTGGATTTTTCAAAATTACAATCTTTGAAAATCAGAGAAAACACACAGTGGAATTACAGTTATTATCCGGTTATTTTTGAAACAGAAGCACAGTTATTGGCTGTTCAAAATGCGTTAAATGCTGAGGCAATTTATCCGAGACGTTATTTTTATCCTTCTTTAAATACAATCGAATATACTAAGGGCGGTTCCATGCCGATTTCTGAAAGTATAGCCCAAAGAGTTCTGTGTTTGCCTTTGTATAAGGAATTGTCCGCCGTAGAAGTAACGCAAATTGTTACCATTATCAATACCAACTTATAATGAAAGCAGCTATAATGCAGCCTTATTTTTTTCCTTATATTGGCTATTTCCAATTGCTGAATGCCGTGGATACTTTCGTGGTTTATGATGATGTTAATTTTATAAAAAAAGGGTGGATTAACAGAAATAATATTTTAGTGAATGAAAAGCCATATTTATTTACAGTAGCCCTAAAATCGGCTAGTCAGAATAAATTGATTAATGAAATTGAACTGGATGACCATTCGAATTGGAGAACAGCCCTATTAAAAACGATTCATTTGGCTTATGGAAAGGCACCGTTTTTCGGTCAAGTTTTTCCTCTTATTCGAGATATAATAGAACAAAAAGGAACTAATCTTTCCGAATGGATAGTTTATTCGTTACAGAAAATAAGCTCTTATCTATCGATTGAAACGAAAATTATTATTTCTTCGGAAATTGAAAAAGACAATAGTTTAAAAGGACAAGATAAGATTATCGAAATTTGTAAAAAGTTGGATGCCACTCATTACATCAATGCTCTAGGCGGATTGGCTTTGTATGACAAGAGTACCTTTTCAGCAAACCAAATGACTTTGCAATTTATTCAATCGCATCCTATTGTTTATACACAATTTAAAAATGCTTTTGTGCCACATTTGTCCGTCATAGATGTAATGATGTTTAATGCACCGGAAAAGGTAAGGCAACTTTTAGACCAATATGAACTGATATGAAAAAGAAATACGATAAAATTATTGCACATTATGAAAGCTGTTTGGAAAAACACGGCGACAATCATTTAGGGGTTGATTGGCCAAAGTTGGAAGATGTTGACAAACGCTACAAGGTGATGCTTGACATTGTAAGATTGAATGAGAGCAATGACAATTCAGTTTCTTTGTTGGATTTTGGTTGTGGTACAGCCCATCTTTTAGCTTACATGCAGCAATATAATTGGCAAAATATAGTTTATTCCGGGTTAGATATTTCTGAAAAATTTGTTAGTATTGCCCAAGAAAAGTATCCTCATAATACTTTTTATTGTATCGATATTTTAGAAGAGAAGGACAGCTTGCATTCTTTTGATTACATCATTATGAACGGTGTTTTTACTGAAAAAAGAGAATTGTCATATGAAGAAATGTGGGACTATTTTACTGAGATGATCAGCATCATTTATAACAAATGCAACAAAGGTTTTGCTTTTAATGTGATGTCCAAAAATGTCGATTGGGAAAGAGAAGATTTGTTTCATGTTTCTCACGATGCGTTGAGTCAATTTTTATGTCAAAATCTGACCAGAGATTATGTCATCAGAAATGATTATGGTTTGTATGAGTATACCGTTTATGTATTAAAAAAATAAGCAATATGGCAAAAGTTATCATTTTTGGAATCCAAGATTTTGCAGAATTGGCCCATTATTATCTCGAAAATGATTCGGAACACGAGGTTGTTGCCTTTAGTGTTCATCAACAATATATTCCTGAACCTCCTTTTTTTCATGGCCTGCCTATTGTGGCTTTTGAAGCTGTTGAAAAAGAATATGCTCCGGGTGATTTCCAATTTTTTGCACCCATGGCACCTCAGGAGATGAACCGATTAAGAGAAAGTATCTATAATGCCATCAAAGCCAAAGGATATAAGTTGATTAGTTATGTGAGCAGTAAAGCCACTTTATTCCACAATCCGATAGGTGATAATTGTTTTATTTTAGAAAACAATACCATTCAACCTTTTACCACTATTGGTAATAATGTGGTGTTGTGGAGTGGTAATCATATTGGACATCATTCGGTAATCAAAGACCACGTGATGTTCACTTCTCAAGTGGTGTTGTCCGGACATTGCGTTGTGGAAAGTTATGCTACTTTAGGTGTTAACGCTACCATTAGGGACGGAATTACCATAGCCGAAGGAACTTTTGTGGCAATGGCAGCTAGTATTATTAAAAATACAGAGCCTTGGTCAATGTACAAAGGAAATCCTGCGGTGAAATCTGAAAAATCAACTAAAAGCTTATAATTATGTGGCAAAAGAAAGGATTACTTTACAACGTAAATGCTGCATATGATTGGAATAAAAGTCATGCTCAAGTACCGGTTGCCGATGTCCTTTTAGACCGCATCAGAATTTATTACGCCACAAGAAATTCAAATGGAAAAAGTACCATTTCTTTTATAGAAGTGGCTAAAGATAATCCGAACAAAATTCTATTCGAAAACAATCAACCTCTATTGCCTTTCGGGAATCTTGGCGCTTTTGACGATTCGGGTCTCATGCCTTCTTCGATTCTAAACGTAGGCGATAAAAAATATTTGTATTACATCGGTTGGACGACAAGACAAACGGTACCGTTTCAAAACGCTATCGGTTTGGCCATCAGTGAAGATGGTGGGAAAACGTTCCAAAAAGTTTCTGAAGGACCCATTATTAGTGTAAATCATATTGAACCTTATTTTTCAGGTACTTCGTATGTTATGATTGATAACGGAGTCTTTAAAATGTGGTATTTGTCATGCATCAAATGGGAGATTTTTGAAGGTCAACCGGAACCTATTTATAACCTCAAATATGCTGAATCTGCAGATGGCATACATTGGAAACAAACCGGGACAGTAGCTGTTGAATTGGCAGAAGACGAAGGCGGATTGGTCAGTGCCTCTGTAATCAAAGCCGATACTATTTATAAAATGTGGTTTGGCAAAAGAAAAAAAAGCGATTATAGAACCAACACCCATAACACTTATCGCATTGGCTATGCCGAATCAACCGATGGCATTCATTGGGAACGAAAAGATGATTTATCGGGGATTGATGTTTCAGCAGAAGGTTGGGATGCTGAAATGATTTCCTATCCTTGTGTTTTTAAAACCGAAAATGAATTGGTTATGCTTTACAATGGCAATGGTTTTGGAAAAACCGGATTTGGCTATGCCTTATGGCAAGAATAATTGATGATGAAACTAAAAAATAGTATTTTAAAGTTTATCAACCAATTGAAGACTTATAATTGGAAAACCATCTTAGTTGGTGTACTGTTAATAAGTATCGTTCTTCATTTTTTATACATGTTTGATTTAATTCAAAACCGTATCATTAGAAGATGGATTATTAAAGTTTCCTTGTCCTTATTTTTTATTTCCACATTAGTATTAATTATAATTTTAACCCGAAAAAAGATTAGTCGCTGGCTTTCAGTAACGGTTAATCCTGAATTAATGGTTATAACCAGAAAATTGTATGCCGTTCTTTGTCTTTTTTCAGCAGTTCAACATTTTTCTTTAATTCAGCATGGATTAGAACCCTACAATTTACTGCTTTTGGGAAGAGAGATTCCCAGTGCGGAATCCTATTCATTATCGGCAGCCTATATAGTTGCTTTAATAATGTTGTTTATAGGTTATAAAATTCGACTTGCTTGGATTTTGGTTTTTTTATTTGGTGGTTTGATCATACCTTTTTCTTTAGAGATATTCTTAAAGAACATTTTTAATTTTTATGCCATTTTTATTTCAGTCGATTTATGGAAAGGCAAGAAAACTAATGAAGGTTCATGGGCGATAGTTTTAATGTGTCTTTCAGCCTGCGTTTTGATGAGTGCTGCTGGTTTGCACAAACTTTTAGGACCGGTATGGCAAGAAGGTTTAGGGTTTTATTATTCCTTAAATATCGCTTATTTCCCAGACAGGTATCTTTGGGATTTGTTGGATTATAAAGGACTAATGTACTTTTTTAATTGGGCTACAATTATAGTAGAGATAATAGCACTTCCCTTGTTTCTATTCAAGCGCACTTGGCCTTTGGTTATTTGGTGTTTTCTTGGATTGGCCTTATTTTTATCATTCGCCATGTCAGGAATTGGCATTATGGGCGGACCGATAGTGTTCTGCATGATTTTATTGTTTTTGTCTTTAACCCAAATTCCGGTTAAGATAAGTCGTTTCCTTTCAAAGAAAAACCATCAAGCAGAAGAAAGGCTTAGCCCAAATGTCACCCCTTCTTTTTTAAGTTCTAACGGGGTGGCGTTGCTTGTTTTTTGGTACACTATTTTATTAACTTTTAATGTCTTTTTCAGAGATTACCGATTAAATAAATTTGACAACCCACCTGTTTTTAGTTATTTTGAAAATAGCAAGCTATCAAAAAACAAACCCTTAAATCCTATTGCTTATAAATTAAACTTCATAGACCAAACGTTTATAACGCCTATTAAACCTCACAAATATTGGCAATTTACTTGGTCAATACCGCTATTTAATTACCATCATTTGTTTGATAGACTTTATTTTAAAGTTATCTTTACAGATTATGCCAACAAGGAAGTTGAAATAATTAATTACTTTGATCAAGATGGCGCAATTAGTGAAGTTCATCCCTTGGTTGGCAATGAACGATTTTTGTTGAGTTGTTTTAGAATGATGGATGCCGTAAGGTCAGAACCTTTTTTGTCGAGTTCTCAATTGAATTTACCTATGGAAAAGGAGTTACAAGGCATTATCAACTATTCGCTTAATCATCAAAAGGCAAGTCAGTACAAGAGTGCCACAATTTATATAAAACCGATGCGCCAGCCTTTTAGTTATAAAGGAAATTGTAAGCCATGGATTGAAGATCCTTGGATAGCGTTTTACCATTTTAACTTGAAAGATAAAAAGGGAAAAGTAGTGAATAAACCCAGTATATTTGAATACGATAAATTAGAAATAGACGCTTTTAAACAAAAAATAATTGTTCCTAAATTTTAATTGTTTTGAGTTTAAAATGATAATTTGGCACAGTTAGAATCAATTTTAATTTTTTTTGGATTATGAATGAGGAAGTAAATTTTTTTAATAAAAACGGATATTTAGTTTTGGAGCACTTTTTCCCAAAACAAGCTATAGCCTTGGTTTTAAAAGAGGCTAAAAGTGTATTTTTGAGACAGTTTATTGAAAAAAAATACATAATGCCATGTGCCTTAGAAGATCTTGATGATGCCCAATTTAATAATTTTTTATACCGTTTGTTCGAGGAAGATTTAGAATGCCTTACCAATTGTGGCAAACAAGTACAACACTTGATTAGTCTTCATACTTTGTCTTTAGACGCTAAAATTGTCGATTTGCTCCAACGAATGGGTTTAAAATCACCCATTGTTAGTACCCGACCTGTTTTGTATTTTAACCATCCCAAATTAGCCAAACAAAAAGTATTTCACACCGTTGATGCGCATCAGGATTGGCGAAGTATGCAAGGTTCTCTAAATGCAGTGGTGATTTGGATTCCCTTGGTCGATATCAATAAAGCATTAGGTGCTTTGGAAATATTACCCCAAAGTCATTTGGACGGATTGAGAACAGATCATATTGAGAATGGTTTCGGAATGGTAGCTTTAACCGATGAAGAAAAAGAAAACTTAATTGCTGTTGAACTTAATGCCGGAGATGCCTTGCTGTTTTCCTCTTTTTTAATTCACCAAAGTGGCGATAATATTACCGATATGCCTAGATGGAGTTGCCATTTTAGGTACAATGACTTAGAAGAAGAAACTTTTATTCAAAGAAAATTTGCGCATCCTTACCTCTATAAACCCATGGAAGAATTAATCACAAAAGACTTCCCAACAATAAACGACCTATCAAAAATATACTCATAAATGAATACTGAAGAAAAGAAATACAGCGAAGTAGCCGTTCGTGGCATTGATTTTAAATTAATGACTTATACCCGTTCTCTTGAGTTATGTGCCAGAATGAATTATGAAACCGAGAACTTGGATTTTATTGATAGGATAAAACCCAATGAAGTACTTTATGATTTAGGTGCGTGTGAAGGTCGTTTTTCTTTGTATGCAGCATTAAAAGGAGTTACGGTAGTTTCCTTTGAACCGGAAGCTAAAAATTTCTCCGTTTTTTCACAAAACATTGCCCTTAATCATATCGGAGAAGCTAAACTTACTGCTATCAATGCCGGCGTTGGCGCTAAAAACGGAAAAGCCATCATCAATATCGGGCAACCCTGGGAAGGCGGCCATCAAAAAGTGGTTGAGCATGGGGAAATTCGCAATGATTTGAATTTTAATTTTGTTGAAAATCAAGAAATAGCATTGGTTTCTATTGATAGCTTTGTGGAAGAAGGATTGTATCCGGCACCAAATTATTTAAAAATCGACATCGATGGTTCTGAAATGCCTTTCCTTATTGGCGCCGCTAAAACATTGAAAAGTAATGACTTAAAAGGAATTATTTTTGAATTGAATGAATTGGATCCCAATTTTCAAAACATAATGACCATTTTGAATGATAACGGATTTGTGGAAATGGCAAGATTTAATGTGCCTAATGAAGCCAATCTCTTTAACATCGTGTTCGAAAGACAATAATTTTTAGCGTTATCCCACCGCATGAAAAGTCAAGATTTAGATTGGAAAACAGAAACTAATAAAAGCCCTTTAGTCGCCATATGGATGGTGACTTATAATCATGAAGCTTATGTTGTAGAAGCCATTGATTCTGTTTTAATGCAACAAACTCATTTTGATTTTAAACTGTACATCGGTGATGACTGCTCAAAAGACAATACCCGAAAAATCATTCAAGAGTACAAAGAAAAATATCCACATAAGATTGAATTGTTGTTGCACGAGAAAAACTTAGGTGCCAGTCCAAACGGGATTTTTATGTACCAACATTGTATTCAAACCGGTGCAAAATATATCGCTTTATGCGAAGGTGACGATTATTGGACAGATCCTTTAAAGCTTCAAAAACAAGTAGATTTTTTAGAGGTCCATAAAGATTGCAATGTTTGCTTTACCCGCGCTACTATGTTGAAAGGGTCAGTATTAACCTTACATGAAATACCGAAACCCTTCAGTTCGGTTCCTTTTTTTTATGAAGAGTTACTGCGGTATTATAATTTTATTACCACCGCCAGTGTCATGTTCAAGAATCAAAAAAATTTGGTTATTCCGGAATGGATTACTTCTTTGCCATTCGGCGATTTGGGTGTGTATAAAGTAATAAGTCAAGATAAAAAAATCGCTTGTATAGACGAAGTCATGAGTGTTTATCGCATTCATGGTGAAGGCATTTGGTCTAAAGTTAAACCCATAGAGGCCGAAAAAAAATATTTGGATTTTTATAAAAACATGTATGTCCATCTGAATAAAAATGAGCAATCCATTGTCTCCCAAAAAATCAAGAAGTCATTGTCTAACGTGTCGAATTATAAATATCCTTCCCAAAAAATAGCAAGGAAGTTGCATTTGTATTTTAATTTGATAAAATCATTTCGATACCTATGAATGCTCTACTTAGTATCATTATTCCGTGTTATAATGCTGAGGCGACTTTAGAAGCCACATTGAAATCTGTTGTCACGCAAAATTTCCGGCATTGGGAAGCGATAATTGTCAATGATGGTTCAACCGATGACACAGAAACCATCGCTTTAAATTGGGTGAAAAATGACGATAGATTTAAGTACTTCACAAAACCCAACGAAGGCTTAGGCAAAACCCGAAATTTCGGAATTGAAAAAGCCCAAGGAACGTACATTTTACCTTTGGACTCAGACAATTTAGTAGCGACAGATTTTGCCCAAGACGCTATTGCTGTTTTTGAGGAAAACCCCCAAATAGGAGTGGTGTATGGGCATGCACGCTATTTCGGAGAAAAGCAAGGTCTTTGGGAAGTGGATGCCTATGATTTTAAAAAAATACTAGCTGCTAATTATATAGACGCGTGTGCCATTTACCGAAAAAAGTGTTGGATTGAAGTTGGTGGTTATGACGAAAATATGCCCTACCAAGGTCATGAGGATTGGGATTTTTGGATAGCATTAGGCGTTTTAAAGGTTCAATTTTACCATTTAAACAAAATTACGTTCCATTACTATGTTTCCAAAAAGTCAATGATTAGGTCCTTTAATGCTTCGATGCAACAAGCCAACAATGATTATATCTTTAAAAAGTACAGTGAGCAATGTCAGCAACATTATTTAGATCTTTTTTTACTATATCAAAATGCGGAGCATCAAAGGACAGCTCAATTAAAAAGCGAAAAATTTGTAATCGATTTATTTTGCAAAACCTTTTTTGGTTTTTCTATCTTTGGATTGTATAAAACAAAAAAATAGTAATGTTAGCTATTGTTATTCCGTATTTCAAACTCGCTTTTTTTGAGGAAACATTGGCTTCCTTGGCTAATCAAACGGACCAGCGTTTTACGGTTTATATTGGTGATGATGCCAGTCCGGAAAACCCAAAAGATTTATTGGCTCAATTCCAAAATAAATTCCAGTTTGTTTACCATCGCTTTGAGGATAATTGGGGTGGAAAAGCTTTGGTCAAACAGTGGGAACGTTGCATATCGCTTACTAAAAACGAGCAATGGCTTATGATTTTAGGCGATGATGATTACTTAACGCATACTGTAGTCGAACAGTTTTATGCGCAATTGCCTCAGTTCATTTCTAAAACCAATTTGGTTCGATTTGCCTCTCAAACGGTAGTCGAAGAAACCCAACACAAAGCCGCAATTTGCACCAATCCGGTCTGGGAAAGTGCTACGGATTCCTATTTTAGAAAACTCATGAAAACCTCCAGAAGTTCCCTTTCAGAGTACGTGTTTTTAAAGAGCGCTTTTGAAAGACATCGTTTTTACAATTACCCATTGGCTTGGAATAGCGATGATAGAGCTTGGCTTGATTTTGCTGAAGACCAACCGATTTATTCCATCAATGAAAGTGTGGTTTGTGTGCGATTGTCAAGTTTGAATATCACCGGTAAAAAAGACAACTTGTCCTTAAAGAACCAGTCTCTCGTTGCTTTTTATACTTTTTTGATTGAAAAAAAATTACCTTATTACACCAAATACCAAAGGATTAAAATAGTTAGAAAGTACCAAGAGGAACTCCGTAAAAGTAGACCTTTGCAATTTAAAGATTGGTGTTTTTTTGCGTGGAATTACTTTATCAACTTGAACACTACCACCATTACTGAATTTTTTAAAAAAAGAGTATCCAAATAAATAATCCAAGGCCAATGTTTTTAATCACAACAGCATGAATGAAGTAAAAGTGACCATCATTATGGCAACCTATAACAGGGCCAATTTTATTTTGGAGACTTTGACAGCCATTCAAAATCAGACTTTTTCCGATTGGGAATGTCTCATTATTGATGATGGCGGAACGGATAACACCGCTGAGGTTATTGCACCAATACTTCGTCAAGACAAACGATTTCAGTTTTTAAAACGTTCGGATAAGTATGAGAAAGGTTTACCGGGTTGTCGAAATTATGGTTTGGATTTGGCCAAAGGAGATCATATTATTTTCTTTGATGATGATGATTTGCCACATCCACAGAATTTAGCGTTATGTGTTTCCGAATTGGCAGATAACACTATCTATTTTTGTCGTTATATTCGAAATGTCTTTTTTGGTGATTTTGATTATCAATTTGATTATGCTACCGATTACACTTCTTTTTACATCGACCAAAATGATGTAGAAGCGATGATTAAAAACGAACTTCCTTTTAATTCATGTGCCGTCATGTGGAAGAAAGAATGTTTTGAACACCATAGGTTTGAAGAGCATTTGATGTATGCCGAAGAATGGGAATTGTATTCCAGAATTATTTCCTCAGGTTATAAAGGAATTTCCATTGACAAATGCTTATTCTATGGTCGAAAGCATCCGGAATCCAATACCGGTGAGTTCTATAATCACAATCCCATCAGAAGAGCCTCTTATGTTGATGCCGTACTTTTGGTACTCAAAAATTTGAAAGAAAAGAACTTATTGTCATACCGAATAATTCGTTATTTCATCGCCATTTCAATAAATTTTAAAGAGTATGCCTTATTTGAAAAAATTTTAACTATTCTTGAACTGTCCAAGTTGGAACAATTTAAATGGCGCTTTTTCTTCGCCATTTTACCTATTAGGCTAAGTTTGTACCGAATGCGGAAAGCTATAAAATAAAACAAATGAAAATTTTAGTCATTGAGCAAGATTTAAGAGTGTCCGGAACCAGTCAGGGTATCATTTCTCGCTCTTTTTTATACCGATTAAGAAACGCTCATCCGAAGGCAGTTATCAATGTGGTTTATTTGAAAAGCCATCCCAGTGATGATCAATTGCACTTATTACCGGTTGACCATATAGAAAGCCATATTCTAAACTTAAAAGTTCCCTTTTTTACCAAACTAATCAACCGATTTTATTGGCGTTTGTTTCATGTTTCCTTAGTAGTAGAACACATTAATAAAGTTTATGGCGCTTGCATAGCCAAGATAGAGTATCAAAGTTACGATCATATTTTTGTTAGAAGTGCCGGTTTAGCTCATGAAACTATTTTAGGGTGTAAAGACCTTCCAATACTAAAAAAAGCCATTGTCAATTTTCACGATCCGTATCCTATTTTTTGGTACGCTGGTACCACAAAAGCGTTAACTAATTTGGAATTGTTTCAAATGAAATCAATGCAAAAAGTAGTTTCTCAAGCCAAAACCTGTATGAGTTCTGCCAACGCCATGGCGAAAGACATGCAGTTTTTGTATGGTTCCCGAAAGAAATTCTACAGCTTGCCTCATCAGTATTGCGAAAGTGTTTTTGATTTATCCGATACAGGCAAAGCCTTAAAAAAAGGCAAAGCCATCACCATTGCTTATCATGGCGCCATCCAATTTGGCCGAACTATAGAAAACCTTTTAGATGCTTATGAAACCTTGGTTCACAGCAATCCATTGTACAGTGAAAAAACAGAGTTTATCTTAAGATTAAAAGGAATTGATCTCAAAAAATTAGCAGAGCGTTATACCAATACACCCAATATCATTATCCTGGATACGTTAAATTTTTCCAATTCCTGCTACGAACAAACCCATGTGGCCGATATCAATATTATATTGGAAAACGGTCCGCTGTATTGCAATATTTTGGTGGGTAAAGCGCCTTTCTTAGCCTCTTCTAACAAACCTGTCTTGTGTATTTCTCCTCCGGTAAGCGAATTGCGAACCATTATTAAAGATGAAAAATACATAGCAGCTATGGAGGACAAACTGGAAATACAAAATAAACTGGAACAACTGATACTTTCAAGAGTAAACAATGTGGAACCGGTTTATCCTTTCGGAGATTATTTCAACGAAGTCAATTTTAAATGGCGCCTGAATGAAATCCTTGAAGACAAGTAGTGTCCTTCCATGTTTTTAGCTATTGACTCTTGTAAAAAAATAGACTAAAATAAAGGATTAATTAACTCGGTCAGTATTTTATATTGACTCAAAATTGTACCGCAAAGCATAAAATAGTTATTTTTACTTCCGTTAGCATTTTTTTATGAGCAACCAACCTTATTTGATAGCTGAAATTGCACAAGCCCATGAAGGAAGTTTGGGTCTCTTGCATTCCTATATTGATGCCGTGGCCCAAACCGGCGTTCAGGCAATTAAATTTCAAATGCATATTGCCGATGCAGAAAGCAGTATACACGAACCTTTTAGGGTCAAATTTTCCAAAGAAGATGCGACGCGTTTCGACTATTGGAAAAGAATGGAATTCACCTTAGAACAATGGAAAGATCTCAAAAAGCATTGTGACGAAGTGGATTTAGACTTTATTTGTTCGCCCTTCAGCAATTTAGCCGTAGATTGGTTAGAGGAAGTCGGCGTTCACATTTATAAAGTGGGTTCAGGTGAAGTCAATAATTTTTTGTTACTCGAAAAAATTACCCAAACCGGTAAACCTATCATTATTTCTTCAGGTATGAGCAGCTATACCGAATTGGACAAAACGGTTGATTTTCTGAAAAGCAAAAAAGCCAATTTCTCCATTTTGCAATGCACCACCGCTTATCCGACAAAACCGGAACAATACGGACTGAATGTGATTGGGGAATTAAAAGAAAGGTATAAAGTAACTGTAGGTTTTTCAGACCATTCGGCTAAAATTTCAACCGGAATTGCCGCCGTTGCTCTTGGGGCTGAAATCTTAGAATTTCATGTGGTTTTCAATCGTTCGATGTTCGGACCGGATGCCATCGCGTCACTAACTTTTGACGAAACAAAACAATTGGTGGAAGCCGTAAACGAAATTCATTTGGCCCAAAACCACCCAATCCATAAAAACAATAATGAGGACTTCAGAGAACTCAAAAACATCTTTGAAAAATCATTAGCCATCAATAAAGATTTAGCCAAAGGTCATGTACTGACTTTTGCCGATTTAGAAAGTAAAAAACCTAAAGGCTACGGTATTTCCGCGGCTGAATTTGCCAAAGTAATAGGAAGACCATTGGCTGCCCATAAGTCCCAATGGGATTTTTTGAATGAAGAAGATTTAGCATGAACCAAACCCGAAAAATAGCTGTCGTTATCACAGCCAGACCCTCTTACAGCCGAGTTAAAACCGTTTTAACTGCTATCCAAAAGCATCCCGAATTAGAGTTGCAACTTATCGTCGCGGCTTCTGCTTTGCTTGACCGATACGGCAGTGCGGTGAATTTTATTGAAAAAGACGGTTTCGAAATAGCCGCCAAAGTATTTAATGTGTTAGAAGGTGAAAACTTAACTGCTGCCGCCAAAACCACCGGAATCGGTATATTAGAATTGTCGACGGTTTTTGATAATCTTCGTCCCGATATTGTAGTCACCGTTGCCGACCGATTTGAAACTATGGCCACCGCGATTTCCGCTTCGTATATGAATATTCCTTTGGCGCACATTCAAGGAGGCGAAGTAACCGGAAATATAGATGAGAAAGTTAGACACGCCATTACCAAATTAGCCGATTACCATTTTGTAGCTTCTGAAAATGCCAAACAAAGAGTTATCCAATTGGGTGAAAATGAAAGCATGGTCTTCAATACCGGTTGTCCATCGATAGACATTGCGCAGGAAGTAGCTAAAAATAAAGTGCTAACCTTTAATCCGTATGCAAAATATGGCGGTGTTGGTTCGCAACCTGATTTAAGCAATGGTTACATAGTTGTAATGCAACATCCGGTAACCAATGAATACCAAGATTCTCGAAAACACATTGAGGCCACTTTAAGAGCGATTCAAAAAATAAACAAACCAACTTTGTGGTTCTGGCCCAATGTGGATGCCGGTGCCGATGGAACTTCCACAGGAATTCGCTCGTTCCGTGAAAAATACGAAATGAGTAATGTTCACTTTTTCAAAAATATGGAAGGCGATGATTTTTTAAATTTATTGCATTCTTCTCTTTGTTTGGTGGGAAATTCAAGTGTTGGGATTCGCGAATGTGCCTATCTTGGTGTGCCGACCATCAATATCGGTTCGCGTCAAAACCGTCGAGACCGTGGTCAAAATGTGGTTGATGTAAGTTATGCCGAAGAAGAAATTGTAGCCGCAATTACATCCCTTTTGACCAAAAACGAAAGACCAAAATCTAATGTTTACGGCGGTGGTGATGCCGGCGTTAAAATAGCACAATTGCTCAAAGAGTTGCCTTTACAGTTTCACAAAACCATTACTTATTAATGAAAATATTAGGATTAATACCGGCTCGTGGTGGTTCCAAAGGCGTTCCCAAAAAAAACATCAAATTGCTGGGTAAAAAACCCTTGATTGAATATACCATAGATTCCGCGAAAGAATCAACCTTGTTAACTCAAATAGTGGTTTCAACAGACCATGAAGAAATTGCTATAGCCGCAGAAATTTACGGATGCAAACCCCCTTTTATTCGCCCGGCGGAGTTAGCTGAAGACACTTCGACTTCACTCGAAGTTGTGCAACACGCCATCGGTTTTTTTGAGTCCCAAAATATCTTTTTCGATGCCGTTTGTTTATTGCAACCGACTAGCCCGTTTCGTGAAAAAGGCTGTATTGACAAAGCCATTACACAATTTATTCATACCCAAGCTGATTGTTTGGTGAGTGTTTTGCCCATTCCGTTAGAATACAATCCCCATTGGGCGTTTGAAGAAACCGAAAATGGATTGTTGAAAATTGCCACTGGTGAAACAACGATTATTCCAAGAAGACAAGCCTTACCCAAAGCATTTCACCGTGATGGTTCAATTTATATAACCAAAACGGAAGTGATTAAAAACGGTAGCCTTTACGGAAATAAAATAGCCTACATGGAGAGTAATCCTGAATTCCATGTCAATATCGACACTATGGAAGATTGGGAAAAGGCAGAAAAAATAGTAAACAAATTATAACCTAAATGAGTAATCAAGATATAGCAGTAGCCACGTTTAAATATTTTTCCGGTCTCGAAGGAAACCAGCACATTGCCTCAGAGTTTGCTTTGAAAACAATAGTGGACATAGTGGACAAATACAAAACGGAAAACGTATTAGAATTAGGTCTCGGAATCGGTTCAATCGCCTACTGTATTCAGGATTTTTATCAAAAGCAACACCGACAACTAAATTATGTGGGCACGGAAGCCAATGCGTTTTGTTTAAATGCTTTGTCCCAATATTTAAAAGAATATTACGCAAAGGTTCAAATTTTCAATACGTTAAAAGATATTGAAACTACTCAAAAATTCGATTTAATCATTATCGACGGAACAGACGAGAATGTGTTGAAAATCAAAAATATGATTGCCGATAACGGAATCATTATTATTGAAGGCGATAGAATTCCGCAGTTAAAAATCATCAGAGAAATTTTCCCGAAATCATTGTATACCCGAGTGATTTCAAATTATAAAAGTCCGGATTATGGACCGTTTCCACCCGATAGTTTTTCCGGTGGATTGCAATTGATTTTTACCAATCCAACACTAAAGCAAAAGATAGATTTTGCAGTTTATAAAATCAAAACGGCTATTAATTACAGACTAAGATAACAAAGCATGTGCGGAATTGCCGGAATTATTGGTCCAAATGCCCATCAGCCTATTTTGCTGAACATGCTAGCCGTGCAAAAGCACCGCGGACCTGATTTTACCGGGAATTGGCTGATTGAAAATCAAGTGGCTTTTGGACACAATCGATTGAGTATTATTGATTTGTCCGATGCCGGAAACCAACCTTTTTTGAGCGATTGCGGGAATTATGTGCTGATTTTCAATGGCGAAATTTACAACTATTTGGAACTGCGAAAAACACTCCAGTCCAAATACATCTTCAAAACCCAATCCGATACCGAAGTTTTACTAAATGCCTACCGCGAATGGGGTGAAAAGTGTTTAGACCAATGCAACGGTATGTTTTCGTTTGCCATTTGGAATATCAAAGAGCAAACGTTGTTTGCTGCGCGAGACCGTTTTGGTGTAAAGCCGTTTTATTATTACTTCGACCAAAATAACTTCTATTTTGCTTCCGAAATCAATACGCTTTTTGCCGCAGATGTTGCTAAAATTCCAAACGATAAGGTTTGGCTGAACTTTTTTTCCGAAGGCAGTTACGGTTTGCCCAATGAGACTTTTTGGACGAACATTCACCAACTAGAAGCCGGACATTTTTTGACTTTAAAAAACAACCATTTGCAAATCAAAAAATGGTATCATTTTGAAGAAAGAATTGTCCAACTGCAAAATCAATTTGCACAAAACGAAGAAGAATATATTACCAGTTTGCTCTTAAAAGCGATTAATCTCCGATTCAGAGCCGATGTTCCTATCGGTTTTAATTTGAGCGGTGGATTGGATTCGAGTACTTTATTAGCACTGATTGATCAACAAAATATAGACAAATCAACCATTGAAGCTTTTACTTTTGTGACCAATGACGAGCGCTATGACGAGCTACCTTGGGTAAAAGCGATGCTCGAAAAACGACAATATCCTTTGAATATTTGTACTTTATCGGCGAATGAGATTCCGGATTTGGCCTTAAAAATGGCGCAACATCAAGCTGAACCTTATGGCGGGATTCCAACGATTGCTTATTCAAAAATATTCAAAACCGCGAGTGAAAAAGGCGTAAAGGTATTGCTCGACGGACAAGGTTCAGACGAAGCTTGGGCCGGTTATGATTACTATGTTTCCAATTCCGATAGTGTAGTGCAAGGGGTTACCAAATCACCTTTCAGAATAGGAGTTTTAGATAATGATTTTGCTAAAGATTACAGTAAAACGAATTATCCGAAACCATTTGATGACCACTTACTAAACCTGCAATACCGCGATTTGTTTTATACCAAAATTCCAAGAGCGTTGCGCTTTAATGACCGGGTTTCTATGCTGTATGGCACGGAATTGCGCGAACCTTTTTTAGATTATGAATTGGTGGAATATGTTTTCAGCAGACCAACCAATTTTAAAATAAAAGACGGTGCTCAAAAATGGATGCTGCGAAAAATTGCTGAAAAGTTTTTGCAAAAAGACTTGGTTTTAGCACCCAAAAGACCTTTGCAAACCCCACAAAGAGAATGGCTTTCGGAGGATTTAAAAGCTTGGGTTACCGCTGAGGTTGAACAGTTAGAAAAAAATAATTGGTTTGATAAAAAACAGTTGCAAAGCGAGTTGAAAAATTTCTTTCAAGGAGACAATCAAAGCAGTTTTCACATTTGGCAATGGATTAATGCGGCTCAATTACTAAAGTCATAGTCCATGCTGTATAATTCACTTTCTTATTTAGTCTTTCTACCGGTAGTGTTTGCACTCTATTGGTTGGTCAATACCAAAAGTTTAAAACTTCAGAATTTATTGTTGCTGGCGGCTAGTTACTTTTTTTATGCTTGTTGGGATTGGCGTTTTTTGTTTTTACTAGTTTTTTCTACCGGTTTGGATTATTTCACCGGATTGCAAATGCATAACGCTAAAAATCAAGGCCACAAAAAGTTTTGGTTTTGGCTGAGTATTATCATCAACCTTGGGTTTCTGGGTGTTTTCAAGTACTATAATTTCTTTGTCGATTCTTTTCAAGAGTTGCTTTCGGGTTTCGGAATACAGTCTAGTTTTTGGACTTTACAAATCATTTTGCCGGTTGGAATTTCATTTTACACTTTTCATGGGTTGTCTTATGTTATTGATATTTACAACGATAGGATAAAGCCTGAAAAAAACATAGTAGATTATTCCTTGTTCGTTAGCTATTTCCCTCTTTTAGTGGCCGGTCCAATCGAACGAGCGACACATCTTTTACCACAACTGAAAAAGAAACGTCATTTTGATTACCACAAAGCCATGGACGGTTTTTATCAAATTTTGTGGGGATTGTTTAAGAAGATTGTGATAGCCGACAGTTGTGCCGCTTATGCTAATGCAATTTTTGATAATTATGAGAACGCCAATTCCATCACACTTTTATTGGGTGCGATTTATTTTTCGTTCCAAATTTATGGTGATTTTAGCGGTTATTCTGATATTGCTCTTGGGACTTCAAAATTGTTTGGTATCGATTTGTTTCGCAATTTCAACTTCCCTTATTTTTCTCGTGACATAGCCGAGTTTTGGCGAAGATGGCATATTTCTTTATCATCGTGGTTTCGCGATTATCTTTACATTCCGCTTGGTGGTAGCAAAGGCGGTCTGAAATCAAAAGTTAGAAACACTTTTATCATCTTTTTAGTAAGTGGTTTTTGGCATGGCGCCAATTGGACGTTCATTGTTTGGGGTTTGCTAAATGCGATTTATTTTTTACCCCTTTTACTCACCAACAGTAACCGAAATCATCTTGAAATTGTAGCAAAAGGCAAGTCGTGGCCAACGGTCAAAGAGTTTTTTAGCATTTTGTTGACCTTTTGCTTGACCACTTTTGCTTGGATATTCTTTAGATCGGAAACCCTTGGACAAGCTTTTACTTACATCAAAAACCTTTTCTCTTTCAACTTTGAAGGTGGAATAGCGTATTTAGAGATCGATAGGTATTCGGTTGAATTGCTTTTCATGCTTTTTGCCTTTATAGTATTTGAATGGTTTTCCCGTGAAAAAGAACATCCGTTTTTTGGCAAAGCCAAAGATATGCTGGCCGTGTTTGTTATTTTGATGATAGTAGTCTTTGGGGTTTATTCTCAGGCGAGTGAATTTATTTATTTCCAATTCTAAAATGAAGCAGTTTATCTTAAAAATAGCCTTATTTTTTGCAGTGACATTGTTCATGATGTTGTTGTTAGATTTGGCATATACTAAAGTTTACCAGACTTCTTCACCACGAACCAAAATCCAATATCTAAGAACGCTTAAGGATCAAAAAATCGATTATATTTTCATCGGTTCTTCTCGGGTAGAAAGTGGGATTGTACCCTCAATCATCGAAAAAAAGACCGGAAAAACAGCGCTTAACTTGGGTTTTCAAGCGGCTAAATTGCATGATATTTATACCATACTGCAATTGGTTCAGCATTACAAAATCAAACACGAAAGGATATTTATACAAGTTGATTATAGCTACAACATCAATCAGGCTTCGACTATTTTCCAACCCGAAATCATTCCGTTTATGCATGAAAACGAGATTTATGATAATCACCTCAAATTTGATTCTATTCATTACAATCAATATCGTTACATTCCATTTTTCCGATATGGCAGAAATGATTTAAAATTAGGCTTCCGAGAAATTGGTTTGAATCTTGCCAAAAAGAAAACCAATGCAGTAACCTACAAAGGGTATGCGCCCTTATACGGTAATGCTGAAAAACATCATTTTCCACTGCCTGATAAGATTAATGAAAGTAACGAGTATATTAAACATATTCAGGAGTTTTGTGAAAAGAATAAAATCAAGATCACTTTTTATACAGCACCGTTTTGCCAGCATACCACTAATTTGGATTTTATTGCACAATTGAAAACCAAGATTCCCGGATTATATGATTTTTCAAGAACGGTTAAAGACGAGAATCTTTTTCAAAATGCCAATCATTTAAATGATAAAGGGGCACAATACTTCACAGAAATTTTTGCAGACGAGGTTTTGACCAACAAATGATGCCAATTGAGACAACAAGGCTTATAATTCATGACCAATAAATTTTTACTTTCATTATAAAATAAAGATATTTGGTACTTCAATTAAAAAAGTCAATGCAGTATCCCAAAAAAATATTCTTACTTCTTCCCGATGGTGTTGGTTTGAAAAACTTTGCTTTTACTAATTTTCACGCTATTGGTCTTGAAAGAGGAAATGATATTACTTTTTGGAATAATACTCCTTTTGATTTAAACGAATTGGGTTTCAAAGAAATCCGTTTTCAAAATGCCAAAGTACATCCGTTAACCGACATTTTAAAGAAAGCACAAACCCAAATCGAACTCAATCTAAGTATCAAAAAATCAAAAGATAACGTTTACGATTCTTATCGATTTCCTTTTGTTTACAGAGATCTTAAATCATCTCTGAAAAGCGTTTGTACTAAGGGGTTGGTTTTTTGGTACAATTCTGAAAAGGGATTAAATCACATTAGAAAAAATATTGGTAAGCAAGAACGAAAGACCAAATTGTATTTTGACAGTTTTGAAACACTTCAAAAAGAAAAACCCGATTTTGTTTTTTGTACCAATCAAAGGACAATGTTAGCAGTAGCACCGATATTGGCAGCACAGGATTTGGGCATTCCAACCGCGACTTTTATTTTTTCTTGGGATAATTTACCAAAAGCCACCAAAATTATCGAAACCGATTACTATTTTGTTTGGAGTGATCATATGAAAAATGAGTTGTTGTATTATTATCCGCATCTCAATAAAAATCAGGTGTTGGTAACCGGTACACCACAGTTTGAAACCCATACGGAAAAAGAAATTGTACTTTCAAAAGAAGTTTTTTTTAAGGAATACAACTTAGATTTAAGTAAAAAATACATTTGTTTTTCAGGAGATGATGTGACGACTTCACCTAATGATCCCACTTATTTGAGAGATACGGCTCTTGCGGTGGCACAACTCAATCAAAAAGGATATAATTTAGGCATAGTTTTCAGAAGATGTCCGGTTGATTTTTCAAACCGTTACAACGTTGTTTTGGAAGAATTTAAAGATATCATCACGAGTGTAAATCCAAAATGGAAGAAAATTGGAGAAGCCTGGCACGACATTTTGCCGACCAAAGAAGATTTGATTCTTCAGATGAATACGATTGCCCATACCGAAATGGTGGTTAATTTGGGTTCGTCCATGGTTTTTGATTATGTTTCTTTTCAAAAGCCTTGTGCTTATATTAATTATGATGTGCCTAACGAGCAATTTCCTGATTGGGCTGTAAAAAATATTTATAAATTTATACATTTCCGATCCATGCCTAATTCAAATGCTGTTTTGTGGGTTAACAGTCCGGCCGAAATTGAAGATTGTCTAGTAAAAGGAATGGGAAATGAAGCCAATGACGTTATAGTAAATGCCCAACAATGGTTTGAGAAAATCAATCAGCATCCGACCGAATTAGCTTCGGAACGAATTTGGACAGCCATCGAAACGATAACAAAAGAATGATATGGTTAAAAGTATACTTTTAGCAGATTATAAAAGATATAACCTTTCTAAAATCAATTTTAGAACGCTATTCTTTGTTTTTATTTTGCATCCGATTCCGGGTTTAAAATTCATGACTATTTTTCGACTGGTCCAACATTATCGCACTAATAATCGTTTGTTGTTTTACTTTTTTTTCCTCTGGTTAAGACGGCTTAAAGTTAAGTATGGCTTTGATATTTCTTACAGAACACAAATTGGAAAAGGGTTTTATATTGGTCATTTCGGCAATGTCGTAATTCATGGCGATAGTGTTATCGGGGAAAATTGTAACATTTCGCAAGGCATTACTATTGGCGTTAGCAATTACGGAAAGAAAATTGGTGTTCCAACCATTGGTGACCGAGTTTTTATTGGTCCGAATGCTTGTGTTTTTGGCAAAATTACCATCGGTGATAATGTAGTGATTGGTGCTAATGCAGTGGTTACCGATAACATTCCGGCAGGAAAAACCGTTTTGCCGGCTAAGATAACGCTTATCGATAAAGATTTGTCGGCATACTATATTCATGAATTCCCCCAATTAAAATGAGAGTGGCTTTTCTAACACCGGAATTTCCGCATCCCAAAATGGGTTCCTCCGGAGGCATTGGGACAAGTATTTTGAATTTAGCCAAAGGGTTAACCGCAGCCGGACACGAGGTCTTTGTTTTGGTTTATGGACAAAAAGAAGACGAGGTTTTTACAGAAAATACTATTCACTATTACCGAATCAAAAATGTCAAGCTCAAAGGTTTTTCCCGACTTTTAACCCAAAAGAAAATCCAAAAACTCATTAATTCTCTGGTAAAAAATAAGGCACTTGATATTGTAGAAGCACCGGATTGGACCGGAATCACCTCCGAAATCAAACCCAATTGTCCTGTGGTGATTCGGCTTAATGGGTCGGATACTTATTTTTGTCATTTAGACCAAAGACCGGTTAAAACGCTCAATAAATTTCGAGAGAGAAAAGCGCTGCAAAACGCCGATACTTTGCTTTCGGTTAGCCAATACACCGCCGATGTGACCAAGGAATTGTTTTCGTTACAAAAAGATTTTACCATCATTCCCAACAGTATTGATTTAGAGAGTTTTTCGCGAAACGAAGCACTTGCTAAACAAGCGAATACCATTCTATATTTTGGCACACTCATCAGAAAAAAAGGCTCACTTGAATTGCCATTGATTTTTAATGAAGTTTACCAAGCGAATCCACAAGTCAAACTAATTATTATCGGTCGAGATGCTTCGGATGTAGTTACCGGAAATTCCTCCGTTTGGCAGATGATGCAACCCTTATTTGACAAAGCCGCTTTTGAAAATGTCACTTATTTGGGCAGTATTCCCTATGAAACTATAAAAGAACATATTAATAAGGCAGCCGTTTGCGTTTTCCCTACCTTTGCGGAAGCTTTACCGGTTTCTTGGATAGAAGCCATGGCCATGCAAAAAGCCATAGTAGCTTCAAATATTGGTTGGGCCAATGAAGTCATAACCGATGGCGTTACCGGGTATTTGGTTCACCCAAAATCACACCAACAATTCGCTCAAAAAATAATCACATTGCTTGAAAACGAAGCTTTAAGCGATCAATTTGGCACAGCCGCAAGAAAAAAAGTAGAAGAAAAATTCAGCATAACAGTAGTTGCCCAACAAAGTGCCGATTTTTATAAAGCCCTTATCCAATGAAAAAAGCTTTTAAAAAAATACTCAGTCATTTGGTTCCGAAAGGAAATGCCAAAGAACGCATGAAGTTGTTTTATTACAGCTTGTTAAAGTCTAAAAATGTGGCTTTCGATTTGGTTGACCACAACGGTAATGTAACTTATAAAACTACTTTTTACACTCTTTCCCTAGTTACCCACGAAGCCTTATATCCGATTGTGGATGATTTTAATTATTACCAGCATTGCTACAAAGTAAAGTCGGATGATGTGGTGATTGATGCCGGTGCCAATTGCGGGCATTTGTCTGTTTTCTTCTCCAAATTAGTAGGCCAAAACGGAAAAGTCTTTGCCTTCGAACCGGATAAATTCAACATCGAAAGAATTCAAAAAAATAGAAGTCTGAATGAAGATTTAACCGATAATATTGCCATTGAGGATTTACTCCTTTGGGATAAAAATGAATGGATTGACTTTTACGAAGCCGGAACAGTTGGTTCTTCCGCAGTATGGATGCCTGATGCCGAACATTGTGTCAAAAAACAAGCGGTGACTATTGACAGTTGGGTAAAAGACAAAGCCATAACCAAGTTAGATTTCATCAAAATGGATATCGAAGGTGCAGAAATTGAAGCACTCGATGGTTGTGTGGAAACAATTAAAACCCTAAAACCCAATTTTGCCATTGCTTCTTATCACATTGTCAATGGCGAGAAAACACATATCAAAGTAGAAGCTTTTTTCAAAGCAATGGATTATCCCTATAAAACGGTCAGGTTCAGAGGCAATGAAATTATAACGTTTGCCGGACCAAATTTGAAATAGAAAAGAATCCATGATTATAATTTACCACAACAAATCAAAAGTAACCGAAGTCGTTTCAACAACGGCGACCGATTTTTCGAAGGAAATCCATCGAAAAGTAGTGGCGGTTTTGCTTGATTTTGCGAGTCAATTTGAGAATGAAATATTGGTTTGGTGTCACGAAAATCAGCGAAATCATTTGAATGTTTCGGTTGTGGATAGTTTATTTCACCACCAAAAATTGCTTTTTTCGTTCCATCCTTCGGCTGATAATTATTTCGGAAGGGAATTGGGTTATATTGAAGATTCGCCTTTTATCAAAATCAATAAAAAAGTGCGATACGCTACTTGGCAAACGAGTGGTCAGGTTGGAGCCATTCATGCTTCAGCGTTAAAAGCTTGTAAACCTGATTTAAAAATTGAAAACAACTTGGATTATTTCCTTCATTCCATGGCAAAAAGGGCTATTGTTCATGGATTGTTGTGCTATTCAGAGCCGAAATTACTAACCGGTAAAAATCTTGATGAGTCAATTCCGAAGGCCAATCTTTTAGAACTTTTTAAATTCACCAAACAGCATTACCGAACTCGTTGGATTTTTCTATTGTGCTTCAATTTATTGCTGTTTGAAAAACGATTTCCGTTGTTGCCACTTATGTTTTCTTTGTTTTATAAAAAACGAAGTTTCAACCCGGTGCGCTTAAACCAAATTCCATTAGCTTCAACCCAATCCATCATCGAAAAAGGAACGATAGATGTATTAATTCCAACGATTGGAAGAAAACAATATTTGTTTGATGTCCTCAACCATTTGGCTTCACAAACTCATTTGCCGACTAACGTCATCATTATTGAACAAAATCCTTTAGAAGGCAGTGTTTCCGAATTGGATTTTATCCAAAACAGCACTTGGCCTTTTACTATAAAACATCATTTTACCCATCAAGCCGGCGCTTGTAATGCCAGAAATATTGGTTTAGCATTGATAGAAAGTGAGTTTTGTTTTTTAGCCGATGATGATATAGTTTTCGGAAATGATTTGCTCGAAAAGGCAATGGATTCCTTTCGATTAACCGGCAACGAAGTTTTTTTGATGGCTTGTCATTTAAAAACACAAACGATTGAACCACAAATGCCAAAGCAGTTTACCGTTTTTGGTGCCGGACATGCTTTTGTAAAATCTTCTTGTCTCAAAGGGCTTCGATTTACTATGGGCTACGAGTTTGGCTTTGGCGAAGACAATGATTTCGGAATGCAATTGCGCCAAAAAGGATTTGATATTTTGTATATTTCCACGTCGACTATTTTACATTTAAAAGCGCCAATGGGTGGATTTAGAACTAAACCCGTATTGCGTTGGCAAGATGAAGTCATTCCGCCAAAACCCTCGCCAACGGTTATGTTGTTTCGATTGCTGTATGATACTAGAGAACAATGGTTAAGTTATAAAACCACGCTTTTCTTTAAAAATTTGAATAAAAGTTTTTTCCTGAATCCTTTCGGGTATATTAAATTGTTTCGAAAAAAATGGGAGGTTAGTGTTTTTTGGGCCACTAAATTAAAGAACGAATAAGATGAATTTTACGCTGATAATCTGTACGTATATGCGACCGCATCCTTTGTTGAAGTTGTTGACTTCGGTTAAGGAGCAAACACTTTATCCGAATGAGATTTTAATTGTTGATGGTTCTGTTAATGACGAAACTAAAGCAGTAATTGAACAAACTTATTTTGAAAATTTGACTTATTTTCAAGTTACTAAAGAACACAGAGGTCTTACCAAGCAACGTAATTTTGGCGTTTTCAAAGTATCGCCGGAAGCCGAAGTAGTTTGTTTTTTGGATGATGATACGGTTTTAGAACCGCATTATTTTGAAGAAATTAGTAAAGCTTATCAAAGTGACGATGCCATTGTAGGCGTGGCCGGAATTGCCATTAATGAAAACCGATGGGTAAAAAAAGAGCCTAATAAAGTTTACAATAACTATAAATATTACGAATTTGAAGGCTATGTTTATCCCGAAGGTTCCAGAAATATTTTGCGAAATTATCTCGGTTTGCAATCGGATTTAGGTCCTGGACGAATGCCCGAGTTCTCTCACGGGAGAACTTGTGGGTTTCCTTTGACCGGTAAAAATTATGAAGTTGATTTGTTGATTGGGATGTCATTTTCGTTTAAAAAAATAGTTTTTGATACAATCAAATTCTCGCATTATTTTGAAGGTTACGGTTTGTATGAAGATGCCGATTTTAGTATCAGAGCACAGCGATTGGGTAAAAATGTAATTGCCACTAAAGCTCAGTTATCCCATTACCACGACCAATCGGGAAGGCCAAATAAATACCAATACGGTAAAATGGTAACCAGAAACGGCTGGTTTGTTTGGCGAGTAAAATATCCAAAACCTTCATTAAAAGCGAAGTTGAAATGGACCGCCATTTCATTAGTATTGATAATCATCAGATTTAGCAATATCTTTACCACTAACAAACGTCAGGAAGCGTTTACCGAATCTTTGGGAAGAATCCTAGGTTTGGTGAGTTTGCTTTTTGACCAACCCAAAACTGAATCATAAACCGGCATGACCTTTTGTATCATTACACATGTTGCTCACGGCTTTCAAGATGGACAATACTTCGCGTATTCGCCCTATGTGAGAGAGATGAATATTTGGTCAAAATATGTTGGTAAAATTATTGTGGTGGCACCCTTAAACTTGAAGGATAAAACCGCTATTGACCTTGATTATAGCCATCAAAATATTGCATTCAGCCAAGTGAGTTCGTATCATTTTTTATCCTTAAAAGCTGCTTTACAATCGCTGTTTAAATTACCCATAATCGTTTTCAAAATCTACAAAGCCATGCAACAATCCGATCATATTCACTTGAGATGTCCGGGAAACATGGGGTTGTTGGGTTGTTTGGTACAGATTTTATTTCCAAGCAAACCCAAAACAGCAAAATACGCCGGCAATTGGGATTTAAAAGCTAAGCAGCCCTTAAGTTATCGCTTCCAAAAATGGCTTTTAAGCAATACTTTTTTAACTAAGAATATGCAGGTTTTGGTTTATGGCGAATGGGAGAACAGTACCAAAAACATCAAACCTTTTTTTACGGCAAGTTATTTTGAAAAAGACAAGATTGAAGTCAGCCCAAGAACTTTAAAAGGAAAAATAGCTTTTGTTTTTGTCGGGACTTTATCTAATGGAAAGCAACCATTGTACGCCATTCAACTGCTTGAAAAATTGCAACAGCAAGGATATGATGTTCAGTTGGCAATTTATGGTGAAGGCGCAGAGCGAAACCCAATCGAAAATTATATCACTGAAAAGGCATTGGAAAGCTTAGTGTTTTTAAAAGGCAATCAAAGTCAGGAAACCATTAAGCAAGCTTACCTCGAAAATCATTTTGTAATTTTACCTTCTTTAAGTGAAGGTTGGCCCAAGGTTGTTGCCGAAGGTATGTTTTGGGGTTGTTTGCCAATAGCTTCTAAAGTTTCTTGTGTTCCTAACATGTTAGCCAATGGCAATCGAGGATTGCTTTTAGATATGAGTTTGGAGCAAGATGCAAACAAAATTATCAACCTTTTGCAAGACAATACTTTGTACCAAGAAAAAGTAAATAATGCCATTCAATGGTCAAGACAGTACACTTTAGATGTATTTGAAAATGAAATTAAACAGCTTTTACAGTCATGAGAATAGTGCAAATTATTGATTCTTTAGAAGTAGGCGGTGCTGAGAAAATGGCGATCAATTATGCCAATGCACTTTCAAAGAGAATAGCATTTACAGGCTTAGTGTCGACTAGAGCTGAAGGTCATTTGAAAAGTCAATTGAGTGATTCTGTATCTTATCTTTTTTTAAGAAAGACAAAAACTTTAGATTTTTCTGCCGCTTTTCGTTTGAAAAAATACTGTAAAACTAACCAAGTTGAGTTTCTGCAGCCGCACAGCAGCTCTTATTTTATAGCTTTATTGGTAAAACTAATCCATCCGAAAATTCAAATCATTTGGCATGACCATAACGGTTTGAGTGAATTCATCAGTACCCAAAAATCATTGGTGCTCAAAATAGCTTCGTTCTTTTTTAGCGGCATAATAGTGGTGAATTATAAACTCAAAGATTGGGCTGAGAAAGAACTCAATTGCCCAAAAGTGGTTTATTTGCCTAACTTTACCAATGAAGTTTCTATGGTAAAAGCGGAGACAATACTAAAGGGTTCCTACGGCAAGCGCATATTGTGCTTGGCCAATTTAAGAGACCAAAAAAACCATTTTATGTTGTTGGATGTTGCAGCGAAAATAAAGGCATCACATCCCGACTGGACCTTTCATTTGGTAGGGAAAGATTTTGAAGATGACTATTCAAAAGCTGTTTATGAAGCCATTGCCCGTAAAGGATTAACGGACACCGTTTTTGTTTATGGTTCTAAAAATGATGTAGTTTCTATTATCAATCAGTGTGAAATTGCTATCTTGACCTCAAAATCAGAAGGCTTGCCTGTAGCATTGATAGAATATGGTTTGGCAAAGAAACCGGTTGTTGCTACCAATGTAGGTGAAATCCCTTTGATACTAAAAAATAGTAGTAACGGATTTATTGTAGGTGTGAATGAAGTGGATGCTTTTAAGGATAGCTTATTAGCCCTTATTAATAGTGAAGTTTTACGAGAACAATTTGGAAAGGCTTTGCATCAGACCATACAAGAAAATCATTCAGAAGAAGGTGTGATTACCCAATATTTAAATTGGATAAAAGGTTTATAAACCCATGAAAGACAAAAATTATATACTTTTAGTTGTTGCACATGCCTTAATTGGGTTGCTAATCTATACTTTCCCGGCCTTTTCTAAAATATATGCTATTCTGATAGTATTTGTTGGATTCTATTTTGTAATAAAAAACAGAAATATCAATAATGAGGTTCTTTTTGTTTCGGCATATATTGTGGGAAGCGAGGTGTTTCTGAGAATGACAGGCGGTAATATTCTTTATGAGTTTTCAAAGTACAGTATCATGATTTTCATGGTGTTAGGAATGTATTACAGTGGTTTTTCTAAGAATGCTATACCGTTTTGGATTTACCTAATTTTGCTATTACCCGGAATCATCGTAGCCACAGAGACATTAAATTTAAAATCAGATCTTCGTAACGCATTGTCATTTAACATATCCGGTCCGGCTTGTTTGGGTATTTCGGCTATTTATGCCTACAATAGAAAAATTAAGTTTTCACAACTCAACACTATTTTATTGTCGATGGGATTACCCATTTTAGCCACTACCGTTTATCTGATTTTTTATACGCCTGAATTGAAAACCATCTTGGTCAGCACCGGATCTAATATTGAAACTTCTGGAGGATTTGGTCCAAATCAGGTGGCTACGGTATTAGGATTGGGGATGTTTGTCTTTTTTTCGAGGTTGATTTTAGAGTCCAAGTCCAAACTAATATTTGTAATAAATTTAATTATTCTCTTCAACATAAGTTACAGAGGTTTGGTTACTTTTTCAAGAGGTGGAATGATTACCGGGTTATTCATGATTCTTATTTTAATTTTCTTTTTGTATGTCAATACCAGAAATGAAGGTAAGTATAGGTTAAATTTGTTCTTGCTGTTTTTCGTTTTAGGATTTGCTTTTACTTGGATTTATACTTCCAATCAAACCGGTGGATTAATTGATAAACGCTATGCTAATCAAGACGCAACCGGAAGAGTAAAGGAAAGTCAGTTCACAGGAAGGGAAGAAATTTGGGATAATGAAATTGCTTCCTTTAAAGACCATCCGGTTTTTGGAATTGGTGTTGGGAAAGGACTTGAAGTCAGAGAGCAAGAAACAGGCGGATTGATTATAGCTTCTCACAATGAGCTCACCAGAACCATTTCTGAACATGGAACTTTAGGCATTATTGCCTTGATGATTGTTTTTACAACTCCTATGTTTTTGTACCTTGATAACAAGCAAAATATCTATATTTTTTGTTTTCTAGTGTTTTGGATCTTGACAATTAATCATGCTGCCATGAGGATAGCTGCGCCGGCTTTCGTATATTCGTTTTCACTATTAAAAGTATATATGGATGAGTAGCCTACTTTACATAGGAAATAAGTTATCCGATCATGGCTATACTTCTACCTCAATTGAAACACTTGGTTTGTTTCTTGAAGCCGAAGGATATACCGTTTATTATGCTTCTTCTAAAAAGAATAAGTTTTTTAGGATGTTGGAAATGTTGCTTATGACCTTTAAGTATGCTAAAAAAGTGGACTATGTTTTAATTGATACCTACAGCACAATTAATTTTTGGTATGCTTTTTTTATTTCCCAACTCTGCAGAATTTTAGGGGTAAAGTATATTCCAAAACTCCATGGTGGCGATTTGCCCAGTAGAATTGTCCGAACTAAATTCTTTTCCAATCTGATTTTTAAAAATGCCTACATCAATATTGCCCCTTCTTTTTATTTGTATGAAGCTTTTAAGAAGAATGGTTATACCAATTTGAAGTACATTCCCAATACAATTGAGCTTCAAATTTACCCTCAAAGTACAAAAGAGTTCAAGGTGCCCAAAATACTCTGGGTTAGGTCATTTGCCAAAATTTACAATCCGTTAATGGCCATAATGGTTTTTATCAATATAAAGAAGAAATTTCCTGAAGCCCAATTGTGTATGATTGGTCCCAAAAAAGATGACAGCTACGAAAAAGCGATTCGTTTTGCCCAAAAAAACAACGTAGAAGTCACTTTTACCGGAAAATTATCCAAAGAAGATTGGATAGCAGTCTCTAAAGATTATAATATTTTTATCAATACTACACATTTTGACAATACGCCTATCAGTGTTATCGAAGCCATGGCCTTAGGTTTACCGGTAGTTTCTACAAATGTTGGTGGCATTCCATTTTTGTTAGAACACAATGTCAATGCCTTGCTTGTCTCTGATAACGACATTGAAGGAATGACTTTACAAGTAAATCGATTGATAGAAGAGGCTGATTTGGCTGCTACTATTGCTAAAAATGCCAAAGAAACGGTTGCCGGCTTTGATTGGGAAGTGGTAAAAAAGCAATGGATAGATTTACTACAATAAAAGGGATATTTTACTAACTTGCGACTTCAAAAATCAGGAAACTCTAAACATGAACAAATACAAGGACATACACTTTGAAGTTTCAGAAAGAAAAATTCTTTTGCGACTTTTTGATGTAATCTCTGTACTGCTTTCTTTGTACTTGGTAGGAATAGTTTTTCAATTCAATTATTTCAATATTTCGGCTACCAATTTTTACTGGACCATTGTTTTAGGGATTTACTTAAATTTTATCGGCTCTGTTTTTGAAATGTATAATTTGCAAGTAGCCAGTAACCAATACCAGGTGATAAAAAGTATTATTCTCACTTCTTCTACTACGGTTTTATTGTACTTACTAACTCCAATTTACACACCGGTATTACCCAGCAATCGGATTCAAATCTTTTTCTTTTTCATCGCCATCTTCTTAGCTTTATTTACTTGGCGTATGATTTATGTTCGCTTTTTTGCCTCTACTAGGTTTCAAAAGAAAGTAATTCTCATTTGTGATCAAGATCAATTAAAAGAATTGGTAGATGGTTTGGAAAATGCCGATCCGCATTACCGTGTATTAGGTTTTGTAAATTCAGACAGTACCAATATCAAAACAGAAGTCTTTCCCAACATAAAAAATATTGAAATTAACGATTTAGAGACTTTTGTAAAGAAAAATTCTATTTCTGAAGTTGTCATAGCTTCACAAAAAACAGACGGAATTACCGTAAAACTATACAATCAACTCATTGATTTACTTGAAAATGGCTATATCATCAGGGAATATACACAAGTATACGAAGCCATTACCCAAAGAATACCTGTGCAATATGTCTCCCGCGATTTTTATCGTTATTTCCCCTTCAGCCGAAGCAATCAAAATCACTTGTATTTAATTGTTGTTCGATTTTTGGAAATCGTAATTTCACTGATAGGTTTAGGGATTGGTTTGTTGTTAATTCCTCTGGTGTTTATAGGGAACCTTTTCGGTAATAAGGGCAAATTATTTTATACTCAGGAAAGAGTTGGCAAAAACGGAGCGGTTTTTAATATTGTCAAATTCCGGACCATGATTAAAAATGCCGAAAGCGATGGAGCTGTTTTTGCTACTTTTAATGATTCAAGGATTACGCCTTTTGGAAAAATCATGAGAAAATCAAGAATAGATGAATTTCCGCAGTTTATAAATATTCTCAAAGGCGATATGGCAGTAATTGGTCCAAGACCTGAGCGCCCAATTTTTGTTAGTGAAATTGCTGAAGTAATGCCTTTTTATGAAACGCGTCATGTAATTAAACCGGGTTTAACGGGTTGGGCACAAGTCAATTATTCCTATGGTGAAACTATAGAAGATAGTTTAATGAAATTGCAATACGATTTGTATTACATCAAACACCGAAGTCTCTTCCTTGACTTCAATATCATGTTTAAAACCTTTAGTACGGTTCTATTTTACAGAGGTCAATAACCTGAAGGGATTTCTTCCGTCGATTTTTAATAGCATATAAAAAGCAGCCAATACAAACGGCAACATCAAAGGCAAATGCGGTTTGTTAACCATGAAAAGGGCATAAACAAACAAAAGTGCTATTGAAAGATTACAAATTCTTTTCAATTTTATTGCTTTCAAGAAAGGTAAAGCCAAAAATAGTGGGCTAAACAAAAGTGCGTTATAATTCCACAGCAATTCTTGATGTTGGGAATACAATCCAATCAAACAAAGAACAACGCCAAGTATGCCGCAAACGAAAAGATAGCTTAAGAACAACCAACGTTTGTTGATTATTGTGATCAAAACTAAAAAAGCAATAATGACATAAATGCTATTGAAAAAAGCAAATTTTGGTTCGATGGTGCTTCCGGGAACGAGGGTTTTCTTTGCCCTAACCAAAGGTTTTCCGTTCACATTTGCTTTGTCTAAACTGTTCATTAATTCCACCGGAAGGAATAATTTTTCCGCTTTTGCATCGGTTTTTCCGCCAAAAACAATGTTGATGCCGAGTTTGTACCAAAAGTAATTCTCAAAATAAGGATAAAGAAGCGTTCTGTAACTAATTGTTTTGTCATCTACTTTCTGAATTTGGACTTGACCTAATAAACCATTGATTTTTTCCGTGACCATAGTGGTGCAATTTCGGTCAATAAATTTATAAGTGTAGTATCTTTCGGAAGTGTAAAGAGAAGCATTTAATTCTTCGAAAAGCTTTTGTTTTTGAGGCAATGATAAGTTGAGGGTTTGTTCAATAACTTCTCTTTCATCGATTTGGTATTCTAAAATAAAATCTTCTACTGAAGTCACATTCATGAAATACTGCAAATCGCCTTTGACAAATTTTAAGTAAAAATTCTCCGTCCTGAAATCAAAAGCACCGTAGTTGAAAACAATATCCAATTGGTTGGCTTCATCTTTAATTCTCAAAGCGGTATGGCCAAAAGTAGAGTAGAGTTGTTCGCCACGACCACAGGTGTAAATGCTGATTTGTGTATTTTCAGAAAGCTTTGGGTTTTGTGAAAAAGTGGGTAAACAAAAAAAGAGTAGGAGTAAGAAAAGTGCTTTTTTCAACATAAATTTTTATCTAAAAATACTCAAATCTACTTTAACCGAAAAGATATTGGAATACAAAGCGGCACTTTGGTCGCCCAAATCGGTCAAAGCATAATCAACCTGTATGCCTTTGTATTTAAAGCCTAAACCAATATTGGGTTGAAAATTTACCTTGGTTGAACCATCAATTTGGGCCACATTTTGGAAATTGCCAACACCGGCGCGAAGGAAAACTAAGTCGGTATACCCAAATTCAAAACCGATTGCCGGATCAATACTCACCGCATCAGTTGAAATGATGTCATTGGTTCGGGCAAATTGCATGTTTAAATTAACGGCAGCCAATAAAGTATAATCGTAGTGGAATTCAAATTTTTTAGCGATACCCAGTTGGGCTTTGGGCAGCGTGATTTCGGTACTTTCGGGCAATTCCTGATTCTGACCTTCAACGGCGCCTTGAATGGCTTCAAATTTATCTTCATCGATGGCCCAAACGTTGTAAGTGGTTGTGATATCGCGAAGCATCAAACCAAAGTGCCAATCGTTTCTGTCGAATTGCAAACCGGCATCAAAACCAAATCCCCATGAATTGGCAAAATCCCCGATTATTCTTCGGATAACTTTGGCGTTTATGCCGTATTGGAATCCTTCGAGTTTCATTTTTCGGGCGTAGGAAAAAGTCAAACCATAATCTGCAGTGGAAAATAAACTGATTCGGTTGTAATCGATATTGCCTTCGCTGTCGATTAATTGGGTAGTGTTTAGAATGTCATCAACTCCAAAACGAATCAGGGAAACACCCCAAGCGCTTCGGTCGTCTATGTTTTTGGCGTAAGCCGCATAATCGTATTGGGCAATATTAGCAAAATAACTGGCATGCATTAAGGAAGCTTCGCTGTCTTCAATTTTCAATAATCCGGCCGGATTCCAATAACCCGAATTGACATCGCCTGTAAAAGCTGTTACGGCATTCGACATACCTAAAGCTGCAGCATCAACACCTATATTCATAAACTCATTGGAGTACTTTCTAACGGCTTGAGCATGAGTAATTAGGCTAGTGAAAAGTAGCAGGATAGCAATCGTTTTTTTCAAGGCAATTTTTCTTTTTACAAATATCACATAAAAATCTTGAATATAAAACGCAGAAGTCTGCAACTTATTGTATTAAATTTGTATTTCTTTAAAAATAACAAACGTTTACGATGAACATCAAAGCCCAGATTCCCAACTTATTTACGATGCTTAATTTGTTTAGTGGTTGCGTTGCGTTGGTTATGGTTTCTTATTCTGACTTTGAAAGCGCTTTTTTCTTTGTTTGCCTGGGTATTTTCTTCGATTTTTTTGACGGCTTTTTTGCCCGAAAGTTTGGTGTTTCCGGACCATTAGGCGTGCAGTTGGATTCTTTAGCTGATATGGTAACGAGTGGTGTTGTTCCGGGTTATCTTATGTTTACTTTGTTACAGGGATTTATTATTGATTTATCTTTTTGGGGATTTTATCCTTATTTGGGATTTGTTATAACACTTGGTGCCTGTTATCGTTTGGCCAAATTTAATATAGATGAAAGACAATCAGATAGTTTTATCGGATTGCCAACACCGGCAAATTGTTTGTTTATTATGAGTATTCCATTTCTGCTTGATAATGATCCATTTGGTTATATTTTGACTAATAACGTTAAAATCGGTTTAGTTATTGTCAGCTTTATTAGCGCTTACGTCATGAACGCCGAAATTCCATTATTCTCACTGAAGATTAAGAATTTCAGTTTTGCCAAATATAAATTGCAGATTTTCTTTTTGATTATCTCAGTCTTGATGCTGATTTTCCTTCAGATACTAGCGGTTCCGTTGATTATTTTACTCTATGTTTTACTGTCCGTTTTCAATAATATAGCAAACAAAAAATCCGCTGAGTAGCGGATTTTTTTATTTCTAAAAATGCAATTTCTTTTTACGCAATTCAAAGTTTTGCCCGAGATAAACCTTTCTCACCATTTCGTCCGCAGCTAATTCTTCCGGATTTCCGGCTTTTAGGATGCCACCTTCAAACATTAGATACGTTTTATCGGTAATCGCTAAGGTTTCTTGAACGTTGTGGTCAGTGATTAAGATGCCGATGTTTTTGTTTTTTAATTGGGCAACAATTCTCTGTATGTCTTCGACAGCAACCGGGTCAACTCCGGCAAAGGGTTCGTCCAATAGTATGAATTTTGGATCTGTAGCTAAAGCACGAGCGATTTCGGTTCTTCTTCTTTCACCACCGGAAAGCAAGTCACCACGATTGGTTCGAATGTGTTCCAAACTGAATTCGGCAATCAAACTTTCCATTTTGGCCACTTGTTCTTCTTTGCTGAGTTTGGTTAGTTGTAAAACACTCAAAATATTGTCTTCGATACTCAACTTTCTGAAAACCGAGGCTTCTTGAGCTAAATAACCAATACCGTGTTGGGCACGTTTGTACATCGGGAAATCGGTGATGTTCATGTCGTCCAAATAGATATTTCCGGAATTGGGTTTGACCAAGCCTACAATCATGTAGAAAGAAGTGGTTTTTCCGGCACCATTTGGCCCTAAAAGCCCAACAATTTCTCCCTGGTTTACTTCTACGGAAATGCCTTTTACAACGCTTCTGCCTTTGTAGGTTTTGACTAAATTTTCAGCTCTTAACTTCATTTTGAGGTTCTAAGGTTCTAAGTAACTAAGGTACTAAGTTTTATTCTCTGCAAATAAACAAAATTCATTTGCTTGATTGATTGTTTTAACTTCAATTTTGGAAACTATTTCTGTTCCTCCAACGCTTCCCAAAACTCGTAAGCTCTTCTTAAATGTGGGACTACTATGGTTCCGCCGACTAAAGTGGCTATGCCCATAGCTTCCATCATTTCTTCTTTGGTGACGCCTTCTTTGTAGCTGGTTTCCAAATGGTATTTTACGCAATCATCGCAACGCAATACCGCTGAGGCTACTAAACCTAATAGTTCTTTAGTCTTTACATCTAATGCACCTTCGGCATAAGCATTGGTGTCCAAATTGAAAATTCGCTTTACAATTTTGTTATTATCGGCCAATAACTTCACGTTCATTCGAGAACGGTAGTCGTTAAATTCTTTTACTAAATCAGACATTTTCTTTTTCTTTTTTGACCACAGTTGCGGAAATTAAAATACTTACTTCATACAAAACCATTATAGGAATAGAAACAATCACTTGACTAGGAATATCTGGTGGTGTAACTATTGCGGCTATAATCAAGATTATTACAATGGCAGCTCTTCTGTATTTTCTCAAAAAATTGGGTGTTACCAATCCTAATTTGGTTAAAAAGTAAATGATAATCGGGAGTTCGAAAACCAAACCACTAACAATTACCGAAGTTTTAATCATACTGATATAAGAATCGACTGTGAATTGATTTATAATCGTGTCACTTACATTAAAAGTGGCGAAAAAATTGATGGTTAAAGGCACAATAATAAAGTACCCAAAAAGAACACCAATAAAAAACAACAACGAGGAAACAACAATAAACAACCCCGCTTTTTTACGTTCGTTTTCATATAATGCCGGTCTGATAAATTTCCACAATTCCCAAAGAATATAAGGGAAGCCAAGCACAAAACCGGTAGTTATTAATATCCAAAGATAAATTGAAAACTGCCCGCCCACTTCCGTGTTTTGAATAATGAATGAAAAATCAGTTGCACAAGCATAAGTGTCATCCACCCCAAAAAAACGCGTTACCTCACAAAAGAATTTATAGGTGATGAAGTTGGGGTCTTTAGGCCCGAAAATAATTTGATTGAAAATGAAATCATCTATAAAGTAAGCGGCACATGCAATAATAATAATAGCAAGGGTACTTCTTACTAACAACCATCTTAACTCTTCCAGATGGTCTAAAAAAGACATTTCTTTAAGCTCTTTTTTTGCCATTATACGATGCCTTCTTTTAAAATGTCATGCAAATGAATAACGCCTCTGTATTCCCCATGGTCTACCACAACTAATTGGGTAATCGAAAAATCTTCTAAAATATTCAGAGCATCGCTTACCATATCAGTTGATTTAATCATTTTTGGATTTACGGTCATGATATCTTGAGCGACTAAACCGGAAATATTTTCGGTTTTATTCAGCATTCTTCGGATGTCACCATCAGTAATGATTCCGATTACCTCGTCATTTTTAACAACAGCGGTAACGCCTAAACGTTTTTCGGAAATTTCCATGATTACACTTTTAATGTTTGAATCCGGTGCCACAATCGGTTTATGGGTTGTATCCAGCATGTCGCCCACGCGTAATAATAATTTTTTACCTAAAGCACCACCGGGATGGTATTTGGCAAAATCTTCGGCGGTAAAACTTCTCATTTCCATTAAGCAAACGGCAATCGCATCGCCCATGACTAATTGAGCCGTAGTGCTGTTGGTTGGCGCCAAATTATTGGGACAAGCTTCACTTTCTACATACGTATTTAAAACATAATCGGCTTCTTTGCCTAAAAAAGAAGTAGTATTTCCGGTAATGGCTATTAATTTGTTGCCAAATCGTTTCAATAACGGAACCAAAACTTTGATTTCAGGACTGTTGCCGCTTTTGGAAATACAAATCACTACATCACCGGGTTGGACCATGCCTAAATCGCCATGGATGGCTTCGGAAGCATGAAGGAATAAGGATGGCGTTCCGGTTGAATTTAAAGTGGCCACAATTTTCTGTGCGATGATAGCACTTTTGCCTATTCCCGTCACTACTAATCTTCCGGTAGTGTTGTAAATGATTTCAACGGTTTGGATAAAATCGTCATTTACAAAATCCACTAGCTTTGCAATGGCTTCACTTTCTGATAATATGGTCTTTTTGGCAGAGGCTAAAATGGTTTCTTTTGGTATCAAAATTCAAATAAGATAAAATTTGTATGTATAAAAGAAAGTCGTATCTTTATGTTTGCAAATTTATGTAAAAATACCATTAACACAGAATGAATTTAGACGAAATTGACATCCACAAAGAATTAAAAAAGTATTTTGGTTTTAGCCAATTTAAAGGTTTACAGGAACAAGTCATAAAAAGTATTATTACCAAACATAATACCTTCGTTATAATGCCAACCGGTGGTGGAAAGTCACTTTGCTATCAATTACCTGCGTTAATACAAAACGGGACCGCGATTGTGGTTTCACCATTGATTGCTTTAATGAAGAATCAAGTTGATGCCATCAGGAGTTTGTCCTCTGAAAACGGAATTGCGCATGTGTTAAATTCGTCGCTAACCAAAACCGAAATCAATCAAGTTAAAAAAGATATTACTTCAGGGATTACCAAATTGCTTTATGTGGCACCGGAATCTTTGACCAAAGAAGAATATGTAGAATTTCTGCAAAGTGTTCCCATATCATTTGTTGCCATTGATGAAGCACACTGTATTTCAGAATGGGGACACGATTTCAGACCCGAATACCGAAATCTGAGACACATCATCAAACAATTAGGTGACGTGCCTGTAATTGGTTTAACCGCTACAGCTACGCCAAAAGTTCAGGAAGACATACTAAAGAATTTGGATATGTCTGACGCAACAACGTTTAAAGCGTCTTTTAACCGTCCGAATTTATTTTATGAAGTACGCACCAAAACCAAAAATATCGAAGCGGATATCATTCGTTTTATAAAGCAACATAAAGGCAAATCAGGTATCATTTACTGTTTAAGCCGAAAAAAGGTAGAAGAAATTGCGGAAGTGCTACAAGTTAACGGAATTTCAGCCGTTCCCTATCATGCCGGTTTAGATGCAAAGACGCGAGCTAAACACCAAGACATGTTCTTGATGGAAGATGTAGATGTGGTGGTGGCAACTATTGCATTCGGAATGGGAATCGACAAACCGGATGTTCGTTTTGTAATTCACCATGATATTCCAAAATCCTTAGAAAGTTATTACCAAGAAACCGGTCGTGCCGGTCGAGATGGAGGAGAAGGACATTGCTTGGCGTACTATTCTTATAAAGATGTTGAAAAATTAGAGAAATTCATGTCGGGCAAACCGGTGGCTGAGCAAGAAATTGGTTTTGCATTACTTCAAGAAGTTGTGGCTTATGCCGAAACTTCGATGTCCAGACGTAAATTTCTTTTGCATTATTTCGGAGAAGAATTTGACAGTGAAACCGGTGATGGTGCCGATATGGATGACAATGTTCGCAATCCAAAAACCAAAGTCGAAGCCAAAGACCAAGTTAAAATGTTGTTGGAAGTCGTTCGAGATACCAAATATTTATACAAATCCAAAGAAATCGTTTTTACCCTTATCGGAAGAGTAAATGCCACTATAAAAGCACACAGAACCGATGCACAAACCTTCTTTGGTTGCGGTTCTGACTATGATGAACGTTATTGGATGGCGTTGATTCGTCAAGTTTTAGTGGATGGTTTATTAACCAAGGACATTGAAACTTATGGTATTTTAAAAGTTTCCGACAAAGGCCATGCGTTTATTAAAAATCCGGTTTCGTTTATGATGTCGGAAGATCATGAATACAGCGAAAGCGAAGATGAAGCTATAGTAACTGCTGCCAAATCAAGTGGTACAGCCGATGAAGCTTTAATGAGCATGTTGCGTGAATTGCGTAAAAAAGTGGCTAAAAAATTGGGTGTTCCACCATTTGTGGTGTTCCAAGATCCATCTTTGGAAGACATGGCTTTAAAATATCCGATTACTATTGAAGAATTGAGCAACGTTCATGGAGTAGGAGAAGGCAAGGCGAAAAAGTATGGCAAAGAATTTATTGAATTAATAGAACGATACGTTGAAGACAACGATATCATACGTCCGGATGATTTGGTGGTGAAATCTACCGGAGCCAATTCGGCTAATAAATTATATATTATTCAGAACATCGACCGAAAATTGTCCTTAGATGATATTGCTAAAGCCAAAGGGTTTACGATGGATAATTTGCTCAAAGAAATGGAGCAGATTGTCTATTCAGGCACCAAATTGAATATCAGCTATTGGATTAACGAAATCCTGGACGAAGAACAGCAAGAAGAAATCCACGATTACTTTATGGATTCTGAATCGGATAAAATAGAAGACGCATTAAAGGAATTTGATGGTGATTATGATATCGAAGAATTGCGTTTGATGAGAATTAAGTTTATAAGTGAAGTGGCGAATTAAAGTTTACAGTCTCAGTTTTCAGTTTTAAAATGTAAATAAAACAAAAACGGCTACTTTATAAAAGTAGCCGTTTTTTTATTGAATGAAGTATAGTTTTATCTTTTAACCACTTGAAGGGTTTTTGCTTTTCCTTCTTGAGTTACGGATACATTATAAATTCCGGATGGATAACCATTTCCGATTTCTACATTGTTTAAATCATTAAAGCCAATAGTTCTGTACTCAATTAATCTTCCCACCATATCGTAAACCTTTATGGTAACATCTGCCGCATTGTTGGTTTGAATGTCTAATTTAAAGGTTGAGCTATATGGATTTGGATAAGCCACTACTCTTGATAATAATTGTGAAGTTTCAGTTCCCAAGTCACATTCTTCCGGAGTTAGTACTGTGGCTGTTACCGCAACTCTGGCAGAAGAACAAACTTCTGTAACATTCCAATCAAAAAAGAAGTTGTAATTGTACGTATCAATCTCTCCAAATGAAAAACCACCAACGATAGAAACCGCTCCATTATCAACCGGGAACGGACTAGGAAACGGACTTACATAAGCCAAAGCATTATCATATGAAGCGCCATCAGTAATTAAAAGGGTATAGTTATTACCTGCAGACAGTATATAATTAAGAGATACCGTTTGAGCTATTGTTGTAGGAGACCAATCTGAAGCAGTATTTGGTGTAAACACAACATCATCAGTTCCCGGAACTTGAACTCCATTTTGGAATACTTTAATGGTTATTGGAGCTACTCCGGTTCCACCAGGGTTTTGTTGCGGATATACTTTAACCGAATTTAAAATAATAGAATTCGATAAATTGAAGGCCAAACCTCTATCTAGTGATCCAGAGCCATAACCATCATTGCTGTATGCTAAGCCTGCTGTACCGTTAGTTGATGATTCGGTACCGGCATAATAGGTTGTTGTAGCAGTAATTACAGGAGTTGTAAAAGAGTTTCCTGTTGCTAAAGCAGTTCCACCGGTTTGTGTCGCATACCATTTGACATCTCCTACAGAAGAAGTTGCCGATAAAGTTGCAGTATCTGTTGGTTGGCAAATTGTTGCCGGAGTTGTTTCGGTAATAGTATTATTTAAGGTAATTTGAATTGGTGTAGAAGCTACCGTAGTTGTGCTGAATGAACAAGTAACATTACAACGATAATAAGTATTTTCTACCGGAGCAACTGAAGTAGTTGTAGCAGTTGCACCATCAATGTTAACATAGTTTGAACCTGTAGTAGAACTTTGCCATTGGTAGGTTATGCCTTCTCCAATAATGACATTTTCTAAACGCAATGTTACTGCTTTACCACCACAAATGTTGGTTTCGGTAGATAAGGTATTACCAGGCGCTACTGTAGAGCACTCTGATTGTCTGGCAGTAGAAAAGAAACCATAAAAATCTTCAAAAGGCAATGGATTTGTGGTTGACATTAATAAATTTGGTGTTCCTGCTTCAAAACTTGCTGTAATCCCAAAGTCATTATCATAAACACCGGCAGCTGAAGGTGCTTGCACAATAATACTGGTTTCAATAGCATTAGCATCCGCTACTTTGATATTGAAATCGATAACAGTACCGGCAGTTTTTGAAACTTCCCATCGGTTCTGACTTAAATAGGCAATATTTGCTGAAGGTGTTCCCGGATTTGTTTCAAAAGCTTCTGCTTTTAATTTGGCGCCCGGGCTTCCAAAACCTCCCGCTGGAGTTGTAACCGCTACCCAAATTGGTGAATAAGATGATTTTCCAACAGGGAAAAAGAATTTTTCCACAGCAAAATCAAATTCACTATTTAAATCTGTAGCATTTTGTCCGCCACCAATATCTTTCGCAAAAGGGCCATCGATATAACAAGTATCTCCAAAATTACCGGTAACAGATGCGGTATACGACATAGCTGGTGTTCCAACGGTTAAAACACTGGTTGCTGAGGTGTGAATGATACCCGCAGTCATTGTTAAGGATGATACTACGTTAAATGGCACTAAAAAAGTTACTCCTTCTGTACTGGTATTGTTAACTCTAAGTTGAAAAACAGAACCAGTATTCACAGGTGTGTTTAAAATGGTTTCTGTTTGTGCATTGAATGTACCTGTGCCGGAAATGGTTTGTGGTTTTGCAGTTGCTACCGCTGATCCATCGATATAATTACCAAAATAAGTATTATTGTATAAATTTAAAGCTCCGTTATTGATAATATTTCCTCCAAAATACGTATCAACACCTTGACCTTTTATTTTTCCTTGTGTAATGGTGAAATCATTTTGAACATTCATTATACTAGTACCACTCAAGTTACTAAAATCTAAATTAACAAAACGATCGGTTGAGTCAAGAGCATTGACAATTAGGTTGTTTAAAGAAAGTGTTCCTTCAGCAGCTCTGAAATTACAATTAAATCCATTAGTGGTTACGGTACTTTTTTCTATTGATATTCCGTCACCAATTTGTAAAGTATGATTAGCCCCTATGGCATAATTATTACTTGATTCATAAATAAAAGTTGATGGAGAATTAGTTACGTTGTAGAACGTTAAATTTAAAGGTAAAGTCAGCCCTGTAGCCGGTAAACTTGGACTTGTATTAATTGAACCGTCAAAATTGATGCTGGCCACAACTGTTCCTGCCGGAATTCCTGCTCCGCTAATCACTTGGCCAACCGCTAAATCATCTGTAGCATCTAAAAAAATATTCGTTGGATACCAACAAAAGAAACCTGTACAAGCAACAATCGAAGTAATTGTATGGGTTGTTGCTACAGTAGCGCTTGAAACTGGAGGGTCTACAATAGTGATTTTTCCACCCGTTAAATTTAAAGTTGCATTGCCAATTTTGAAAAGAGTTTGGTCAATACTGGTTGCTGCTACACCATTGTTGTTCCCATCAACAATTATATCTCCGGCTGTTTGATTAAAAGTACTTCCATTAGCATGTAAAACATTCCCGTTTACTATAAGAGAACCGCCATTAATGGTATAGGTACCGCCGTTGAAAAATGTTGCGTTATTATTGGTACAGCCCACAGTTAAAGTTGAAGAATCGCTTATCAATGTTGCTCCTGGAGCAATATTTACTCCTGCCGCTGAACTAATAGTATTAACCGTTATAATATGTCCTGAAAGTAAAGTTACAGTATCTCCACAACCCGGAACACTGTTGCTGCTCCATGTAGCGGCATTATTCCAATTTCCTGTTTGTGAGGAAGTTATAGGTGTGTCTAAAGCCGCATTGTATCCAACTTGAAAAGTGTTGTTTAAATCGGTATCAGAAAGATTTTTTCTCGATGCAAAAGGTGTAATGGTACCTGATTGGTGATTACCAATTGTTGTTCCGTCTGCTTTAATAATCCTTGAATTGCCATTTTTAATTAAAAAAGCATCTTGAATTGAAAAAGCTATTGTATGATTACCAATTGGAAAAGCATAAGTCGCATCTTTAGCAATGGTCCATGCACCTTCATAAATGTCTGTGACAGTATAACTTCCATCAACTACAGAAAACCCGGAAGATACAGCAGGTTCGTCAAAATAAGTTACCGAAAGTTCTCCTGATGTTCCCGTAGCATTCGGGTCGTTAGGTCTTGAAATAAATGCGGATCTGCTTTTTCCATTAGCACTAATAAAAGGAAATAACGTATTACTGTTATAATAATCTACTCCGGATGTTATTGCTACTGGATTATCGTAAGCACTATACCATCTGCCAATGGTGCCGCTTAAAAATCCACTACCGGAAGTAATGGTTGTAGTAGCAGAACCATAATTTCCTATGGTCATTTTGTTGACACCTAAGTTAATTCGGGCGTTAGTTAGCGTTAGATTACTTCTGATTTTGATATTGTTAAATCCCCAAATTATATTTGGAGTAGCCATACTTGTATTATTAATAATCAATTGATTAATAACAGCACCGGTATTGGAATTGTCAGTTAAATATAAAGTACCTCCAAAAGTACCCAAACCACTAACGGTTTGAACAGAAGAACCATTTAAATTCAATGCACCTTCGGGCAAATAACTAGCGCCAATGGACAAATCAATTCTACCATTGTTTGTAATATTTCCTGCCACCGTAAGTTGCGTTCCTTTGTCATATCCCCATCCGCCTGCATCAAAATAAAAGATTCCATCAAACAAACCACCATTATTAACAGTTAAGTTTCCAGTTATGATAAAATCAGCTGAGTTACTACCACTTTCTAAAACACCTCCAATGGTTGCATCATTAACTGTAATCAAATCGTCAAGTAGAACCGTTGTGCCGGTTGCAATGATAACATTGTCAATAGAAGTTGGGGAAGTAGCCGTTCCCCAAGTGGCAGGATCGGTAAAATTTCCTGATTGGATTGAAGTAAAGGTAGTTTGCCCTTGCAAGCTAATCACCGCAAACAATAGAAGAACCAAAGATAAAAAGCCTTTGAGAAATCGTTTCTTTTCATTTAAGTCATTTGCTCCATCAATAACAGAATTCGAATAGTTTTCTAGCGTGTAATTTTTTTGCATAATCAAGAAAAATTTGGTTTATAACCAAATGTAACTCTTTAATTATAGAAAAGGCGTTTATTCGCTTTCAAAATGACTGAATTTTTAAAACTTATTTGAAAGATTTGAACCAAAATAGCACACTTTATTTTGCTGAAAAAGAGTAGTTTAAGTTTAAAGTTTTTGGTTTATTGAATATTAAACATATAATTCCCCTCGATGTGGCTTCAATGTATCTCGAACAGCTATCATATTTTCATCTGTCACCACCATAAAAGCAATAGCATACATTTCGTTGAGGATTTCATAGCCGGTAATGTTAATGGGTAACTTTTCAATAGTAATATATTCCTTTAAATGGATTTCATGGTGCTCTGCAGTTTTAGCAGAAGCCGGTCCTCGGAAATCCCAAATGAGTTTTATTTGTCTTGACATATACAGAAATAATAATGTAAAGGTAACTTTTTGCTACATTTGGAAAACGCTTCTTTATGAAAAATAGTTATTTTTTACTGTTGCTACTATCTTTCCTAGGTTTTTCTCAGGAACTGACTTTGGAACAAGCCAATCATTTAGCCGGTTTGCCGTTAAAATGTCTCCAACAAGAATACCCGAATAAATTGGGACAAATGCTGATGGATAGTACTGAAATTCAACCACCTCAAAAATTGCATCCCACATTCTACGGCTGCTTTGATTGGCATTCTTCGGTTCACGGACATTGGAGTTTAGTGTATTTGCTAAAAAAATTCCCGAATCTGGCCAACAAAGAATTGATTGTCCAAAAACTCAAAACCAATTTATCCAAAGCAAACATTCAAGTAGAAATTAATTATTTGAATAAGAAACACGAGAAGTCTTTTGAACGAATGTATGGCTGGAATTGGTTACTGAAATTACAACTCGAGCTCGAAACTCATAACGAGCCTTTCGCCCAAGAGTTGGCCCAAAATTTAAAACCGCTTTCCGATATTGTCATTGAAAGATACATCGAGTTTTTGCCTAAATTACTTTATCCTGTTAGAGTAGGAACGCATACAAATACTGCTTTTGGTTTAACTTTTGCATGGGATTATGCGGTTTATTCTAAAAATGATTTGTTCCAAAAAAGCATTAAAAGCAACGCCATTCGTTTGTTCCAAAATGATGAAAACTGTCCGTTTACTTGGGAACCCAGCGGCACCGATTTCCTGTCGCCTTGTTTAGAAGAAATGGCTTTAATGCAACGCATTTTGCCTAAAGCAACGTTTTTAATTTGGCTGAAAAAGTTTGCACCACAACTCTTCAAAAAGAAATTCTCATGGGAAGTTGCTAAAGTTTCCGATAGGACTGATGGTCATTTGGTGCACTTAGACGGATTGAATTTCAGCCGAGCTTGGAATTTATATGCCTTAATTCATCAGTATCCAAAAGAATTTTCCCATTTAAAACCATTAGCGGATTACCACTTAAATTTTTCGCTGCCTTCTGTAGTCGACGGCAATTATGAAGGCGAGCATTGGTTGGCTTCGTTTGCCTTACGCGCTTTTGAAGAAAAAAAGTAATTCCTTTTGTTTACTTTTGCAGAAAATTAAATCATGCCACAAGAATTACTCCTACAGGTTTCTCCCGAAATAGCGGCAAGCGAAAGTTTGCTCTATGAGTATGTAGCCAAATCAGTAAGGGTTTCTACTAAATTGGTTCACAAAGTTGTAATCCTGAAGCGTTCAATAGACGCCCGTCAAAAGGCAATTAAAGTCAATCTTAAAGTTTTGGTCTATCTCGTTGATGAAGAGTATACCGAACCAAAAATTGAATTGCCCGAATACCAAAATGTAGCCAATGCCCAAGAAGTAATTATTGTTGGTGCCGGTCCGGCCGGACTTTTCGCAGCACTTCAGTTGATTGAATTAGGATTAAAGCCAATAGTAATAGAACGCGGAAAAGACGTTCGAGGACGCCGTCGTGATTTAAAAGCGATTAATGTAGATCACATTGTTAACGAAGATTCCAATTATTGTTTTGGCGAAGGTGGTGCTGGCACTTATTCCGACGGAAAATTATACACGCGTTCTAAAAAACGAGGCGATGTCGACAGAATTTTACAATTGTTGGTCGGTTTCGGAGCGACCCCTGATATTTTAGTGGAAGCGCATCCTCACATTGGGACCAATAAGTTACCCCAAATTATTCAAGACATTCGGGAAAAAATAATCGAATGTGGCGGACAAGTGTTATTCGAAACCCGTGTAACCGATTTTGTAGTCAAGAATAATGAAATGCAAGGTGTTGTGACTCAAAATGGCGATACCATTTCGGCCAATAAAGTCATTTTGGCTACCGGACATTCCGCGCGTGATATTTTTGAATTACTGGATAGAAAGAAAATTTTCATCGAAGCTAAACCTTTTGCTTTAGGTGTTCGAGCAGAACATCCTCAAGAATTAATTGATAAAATTCAATACAGTTGTGATTTCCGTGGGGAACATTTACCACCGGCGCCTTACTCGATAGTTAAGCAAGTCAATGGTCGCGGAATGTATTCTTTTTGTATGTGTCCTGGCGGCGTGATTGCGCCTTGCGCTACAAGTCCGGGTGAAGTCGTGACAAATGGTTGGTCACCGTCCAAACGTGATCAAGCTACTGCAAACTCAGGTATAGTAGTCGAATTAAAACTTGAAGATTTTAAGCCTTTCGCCAAGTTCGGAGCACTAGCCGGAATGGAATTTCAAAAAAGTATCGAACAAAAAGCATGGCATTTGGCCGGAGAAACCCAAAAAGTTCCTGCGCAAAGAATGGTCGATTTTACCCAAAATAAAATATCCTCATCCATCCCAAAAACCTCCTATGTACCCGGAACAACTACGATAGAAATGGGACAAGTTTTTCCAGGTTTTTTAACCCAAATCATGAGAGAAGGATTTGTTCAATTCGGAAAATCGATGCGGGGTTACATGACCAACGAGGCCATACTTCACGCGCCCGAAAGCCGAACCTCTTCTCCGGTAAGAATTCCACGGCACAATGAAACCTTAGAACACTTACAAATCAAGGGTTTATATCCATGTGGTGAAGGTGCCGGTTTTGCCGGTGGAATCATCTCTGCCGCTATTGATGGCGAAAAATGTGCCCTGAAAATTGCACAAAGTCTTTTAAAATAAATTAATTTTCATTTTTATTTAAAAAAAGTAGGGTGATGGCATTTTGTGTTGTCTAATCTATAAACACTAAAAATTATAAAAATGAAAAAGATCAAAATTTTACTTTTGCTATTGACCGTTTCGGTCGCAGGTTTTTATTCGTGTACCGATAATGATCCGGTGGATAATGAAATTGTAACCACTAAAAGTATTTCGCTAAGAACCACTTTAAACGAGATCAAGAAGGCCAACAACATCAATGGCAAAAATGATTTGTCAATGCAAGACCAAGCGTTTTGTTTCAATTTTGTTTTTCCGTTAACCTTATCTTATAATGACGGAACCGTTATTACAGTTGCTTCATACGAAGGATTGTTAGAAATCTTAACAGCGGAAACCGAAACTTTATTCTTGGTTGGTATTGCATTTCCATTCCAAGTACAACAAGAAGGCGCAATTACGACTATAGATAATGAAGAGGAGTTTTATGCCTTGATTCAAGAGTGTGGATTTAGTACCATAAATGATGATGTATTGCAATTTAGTTGTTTCCAATTGGTTTATCCGATTTCAGTAATCAATGCCAACGGCAGCACTATTGAAGTACAAACACAAGGTGAATTTGAATCGTTGTTAATTAACGGTGAGGTTGTTGAAATAGTATTCCCAATTAGCGTGATTCAAGCCAATGAGACAATTGTGGTCAATGATTTATATGAATTATTCGATTTATACGATGAGTGTGATGGGAATACTACTTCTTGTATTTGCACCACTGATGTTAATCCAGTTTGTGTGCAAACCGCCAATGGAACCGTAATGTACTCAAATGCTTGTTTGGCGGAATGTGACGGTTATACAGCAGCTGATTTTGTAAGTTGTGATCCTGTACTAACCACAAATTTCGGGAATGGATTAGGTTCTTGTTTTACTATGAATTATCCGGTACAGATTCAATATCAAGGGGCTTTGGTTACGGTTAATAATGACGGAGAACTGTTACAGTATTATTTCCCTAATCAGTCAAGTATTCCGGCTTTTGTGTATCCGGTAACGGCAAATTTTAATTCACCTGGCGGTCTTATTCAAGTTACCATGGCGGACCAAGTAACTTTTGAATCGTTTATTATCAATAATTGTAATTAATTGTATATCAATAAAATTGGGAAAGATTAAAGTTAGTTGCGACACAACCTTAGCGATAAGGTTGTGTTAGCAATTTAAGCTATGAAAGAAGAAAACCAAAATACAAAGCTCTGTTCTGATGTGGTATTCCGCTCGGTATTTGACACGAATTTTAAGGTGTTGCGAAACTTTTTGGTGTATCAATTCAGAGGCGATATAGAAAGTGCCGAAGATGTAGCCCAAAATGCTTTTGTCAAACTCTGGGAGAATTGTGGGATTATCCAACCCGAACAAGCCAAAAGCTTTTTATACACCACAGCGATTAGGCTTTCGCTGAATAAAATCAAGCACAAACAAGTGGTCAGCAATTTTGAGTTGCAATTCCAACCCAAATCATCTCACAAAGAATCCCCCGAATTTTTGATGGAGGAAACCGAATTAAAAGCCCAACTGGAAAAAGCCATAAACGATTTGCCCGAAAAGCAAAGAACCGTATTTTTAATGAACCGGTTTGATAATCAATCGTATGCTGAAATTGCAGCCTCATTGGATTTATCGGTAAAAGCAGTAGAAAAACGAATGCATCAAGCTTTGTTGTCCCTAAGAAAAGTAGTAAAAAACGTTTGAAAGAATAATGATATGGAAAAGACAAACGAAACATATTTATCCGATTGGTTAGCTCATAAAATTACCGATGAACAATTAAAACAATTGGTTTCTGAGGAGGATTTTTTGGCCTACCAAAACATTAAAGTTACTCTTGACAGTTTTGAAATCAGCAATCCCGATTTGGAACAAAACTTTAGTGCCATAAAGCAAAAGTTAGCCGATAAAAAACAAACAAAATCAAAAGTGATTCCGTTTTGGCGTTTTGTTTCTATTGCTGCAAGTTTGCTGATTTTGTTTGGCGTGTACCATTTTTTTATGGCTAAAAATGAAATAGTAACCGGTTTCGGAAATACTCAAATGATTACCTTAACCGATAATTCCAAAGTGTCTTTGAATGCCAAATCCAAGTTGAGTTATGCTAATACTTTCCAATACAAAAGAACCTTGCAACTCGATGGAGAAGCCTTTTTTGAAGTCGAAAAAGGAAGTCCGTTTACAGTAGAAACTTCACTAGGTGATATTCGTGTTTTGGGAACTAAATTCAATGTCATTGCTTTTCAGGATTTCTTTGAAGTAAAATGCTATGAAGGCAAAGTTCAAGTCACCCAAAAAGACAAATCAACCATTTTAACCCATGGTGAAAGTGTGCGTTTTTACAAAGGTACTTCAGAAAATTGGGCTGATGAATCTTCGGATAAACCCACCTGGATTTCCGGAGAATCATCTTTTAAAAATGTGCCGATGCGTTATGTGATTGAACAATTTAAGAAACAATACAACATGCCTGTTGACTATCCGAAAACCATAGAAAACGTAAAGTTTACAGGAACCTTTACCCATAATGAGCCAACCGTGGCGTTGCAAACGATTTGCTTACCGTTGCATTTAAAATTCGGCAAAGACCAAACAGGAAAAATGATCATTTCGGAATGAAAAAAATAGTTTTGTTGGGTTTCTTTTTGTGCTGGATTTCACTTTCTTGGTCACAAAAAAAGGAGTCCTTTATTTATACCAATGCCCAACTCACCAAAGTGCTTTCCGATATTGAGAAAGCTTTTGACGTTAAATATTCCTATGTCGATTCATTAGTGGCTTCAAAGCGAATTTCAGTACCGAAAAAACTTTATACTTTGGCCGAAATTAATACCGAAATCGAAAAGCAATCGACGTTAAAAGTCATCCAAATCAACGACCGATTTTATTCGATAAACCAAGCAGAAGCCAATGGTAATTCAGAGAAAATTACTCATTTGGAAGAAGTCATAGTCGAAGAGTTTTTGGCAAAAGGCATTCAGAAAACCAACCAACTTTATATCATTTCACCCCAAAAAGTACAAACGCTTCCCGGAATTACCGATGCCGATATTTTGCAATCTCTACAACAATTACCGGGAGTTAAAAGTCCGAATGAAACTGCCACCGGTTTGTACATTCGCGGCGGAACGGCTGATCAAAATTTGATTCTTATGGATGGGATTCGGTTGTATCATCCCGGACATTTATTCGGCATGATTTCGAGTATTAATCCGAATGTGGAGCAAACGGTGAATTATTACAACAAAGCCATCAATCCAAAGTTTGGCGAAAGAGTTTCCGGCATAATCGACATCAAATCGACGGATAAAATTTCGGATAAAACCAAAATCAACGCCGGAATTAATGCTTTGAATGCCGACGTTTATCTCCAAACACCGTTAGTCAAAAATAAACTAGGTTTACAACTTTCGGGCAGAAAATCTTATACGGAATGGTTGCAAACGCCAACGTTCAATCAATTAGAAACTAAAGTTTTTCAAAACACCAACTTTGAAGATTTTGACAACAACAATCAATTCAAGTTCCATGATTATTCGGCCAAATTAAATTTTAAACCCAATCAAAAAACCGATATTTCACTTTCAGGCTTAGTAATCAAAAACGATTTAGATTACCAAAATGTAATTGAAACCGATAGCATTAGTAACCAAAAAATGAACATCGAAAATTATGGTTTTAGTTTGAATTGGATGCAAAAATACAGCCCAAGATTCACTCAGAAAACTTTAATTTTTTACTCGCTTTACAGTTTCGATTACCTCAAAAAACAAGATTATGACTCGGATAAATTCGAAGCGTTTAAAAAATTAAATCGAGTGGTGGATTCTGGTGCTGAATTGAATTTTGGCTACCAAATTAATCAACAATCCCATTTAGATTTTGGCTATCAAATCTTTGGAAACGATATCTCGCATTTGTTCAATAGTTTTAATCAGGACATTGGCGTCGTATTGAGTTTGAAGCAATTGTATAATGTCACTCATGTTGGCTATATGCATTTTAAACAAAATTTCGGTAGCTGGAATTTACAACCCGGTTTGCGTTATAGTTTTTTCAGCCAAATGAAGGCTTCTAGTTTTGAACCTCGATTGTTGCTTCAAAAAACAATTTCCGAATTTTTCATTTGGCAAGCTTCATACGAACGCCGTAGCCAAATTTTAAGTCAGGTTCGTGAAAATGCCACCAATGATTTGAGTTTAGAAAACTATGTTTGGGTACTTTCTGACAACAACGAATATCCGATTCAAAAAGCCAATCAATTTACTTCCGGATTTACATTTAAAAAGCATAATTGGTTATTGGATGTTGATGCCTATTATAAAAACATTACCGGAATCACTTCATTTACTTTAGGTTTTTTAGGTCAAAATGACAATGAGATCCAACAAGGAAATGGCTTTACTAAAGGTGTTGATGTGTTGTTGCAAAAAAGTGCGCCCACTTGGCGTGCCTGGCTGACTTATACTTATCAGGATTCTCAAAGCCGGTTTTCGACTTTGAATGAAGGCCATTATTTTGCATCCAATGCCGATATTAAGCACAGTTTTAATTTGGCTTTCAATAAAAAATGGAACCGATTTTTGTTTACCGCCGGTTGGTTTTGGCACAGCGGAAAACCATTCAGCACCATTAATGATTCTGGAGAAATCACTTCTTATAACTCCAAAAGATTACCTAATTACCATCGTTTAGACATATCGGGCAGTTATCAGTTCCAAAGCACAAAAGGGCATACTTTCAAAATTGGTGCATCCCTTTACAACCTCTACAACCGAAATGCTTTAATTAGTAAAGAATTGGAACGCAATTATACCAATGTAAACGATTTTGCTACACCACGCTATTCAATACAGGAATTTTACTCTTTAGGCATTATGCCCAATGTGTTTTTCAGAGTGAATTTCTAAAAGTTTTCAGTTACAACGATTTAGTTAATTTCTTTCCGCTAATCGATGTCGGATGTTTTATTCAAAATAGTAATTTTATAAAAAATCATTTTTTATGAATACTATTCCAAGTGAATTTCAAATCACGTCTTTATTAAATCAGGATACTTATTTAGTCAACGGTGAACTGAAAAAATGGACAGGCGAAACCACGCCGGTTTTCTCTACGATATCTTCCACCGATCATTATGCGCCAACGGTTTTAGGTTCTATTCCTGCGATGGGAGAAGCCGAAGGCAACGAAGTTGTTAATGCAGCGGTTGCGGCTTATAATAACGGACAAGGGTTGTGGCCCACGATGAAAGTTATCGATCGCATCAAATGCATGGAGAATTTTGTAACCCAAATGAAAGCCACGCGCAGCGAAGTCGTAAAATATTTAATGTGGGAAATCGGAAAATCATTACCCGATTCTGAAAAAGAGTTTGATAGAACTGTAGAATATATTTACGACACGATTGAAGATTATAAAGAACTAGACCGAAATAATGCGCGTTTTACCAAAAGCCAAGGTGTAAATGCGATGGTTCGTCGCGGACCGCTTGGCGTGGTACTTTGTTTGGGACCGTATAATTATCCGCTCAATGAAACTTTTTCGTTGTTGATTCCCGCGATTATTATGGGTAATACTGTGATTTTTAAACCGGCTAAGCATGGTGTTTTACTAATTTCTCCTTTGTTAACTGCGTTCCAAACTAGTTTTCCTAAAGGTGTAATTAATATCATTTACGGTCGAGGCAGAGATGTCGCTTCACCAATTATGAAATCAGGAAAAGTCGATATTTTGGCACTTATTGGCAATAGTAAATCGGCGATTGCGTTACAAGATTTGCATCCGAATAAAAACCGTTTGCGTTTGATTTTAGGTTTGGAAGCCAAAAACCCGGCGATTATTTTACCGGATGCCGATTTAGATTTGGCAATCCAAGAATGTATTATGGGAACGCTGTCTTTTAACGGCCAACGTTGTACCGCATTGAAGATTTTGTACGTGCACGAATCCATCGCAGCCGAATTCAACCGAAGATTTGCGGAGAAAGTAGATGCATTGCCTTTCGGAAATCCATGGGAGAAAGGCGTTTCTTTAACGCCGCTTCCGGAAAAAGAGAAACCGAATTATATTCAGGAATTAATCGATGATGCCCAAGACAAAGGTGCCAGAGTTATCAACCAAAAAGGTGGCGAAAGAACCGAGAACTACATATTTCCGGCTGTTTTGTTTCCGATTAATAAAGAAATGCGGGTGTATCACGAAGAGCAATTTGGGCCTGTAATTCCAATCTTAACTTTCAAGGACATTCAAGAACCTTTAAACGATATGGCGGAATCGAATTACGGACAACAAGTGAGTTTGTTTGGCCAAGACATCAAAACCATAGCGCCGCTGATTGATACGTTGGTGAATTTGGTTTGTCGCGTAAATTTGAATAGTTCGTGCCAACGCGGACCGGATGTGTATCCGTTTACCGGAAGAAAAGATTCAGCGGTTGGAACTTTAAGTATACATGATGCTTTGCGTTCGTTCTCTATTAGAACTTTCGTAGCCTCAAAAGACAATGCTTATAACAACGCGATTTTGCAGGAATTGCTCAACAGTAAGGAATCGAATTTTATCAATACCGATTATATTTTATAAAAAAAAGCCCTGAGAAATCAGGGCTTTTATTAGTTTTTCTTTTTCAATCTGTCTTTAAAAACCTTTTCAAATTTCTCCAATTTGGGTTGGATTACCATTTGGCAATACGGTTGGTTTTTGTTGTTTTCATAATAGTTTTGGTGATAGTCTTTGGCTTTGTAAAACGCTTTAAAAGGCTCCAAAGTCGTTACTATTTTATTATTGAAAACTTCTTTGTTCAATTCGGCTATAATGCTTTCCGCAGCTTTCTTTTGCTCTTCGTTTTTATAAAAAATCACCGAACGGTATTGCGTTCCCACATCAGCACCTTGGCGATTTAAAGTGGTAGGATCATGAACTGTAAAGAATACTTGAAAGATTTCATCCAAATTGGTTTTGGTCTTATCATAAGTAATCTCTACGACTTCAGCCGCGCCGGTTGTTCCGCTACAAACTTCCTCATAACTTGGATTTTCGACTTTTCCGCCTGCGAAACCTGATACAACTTTTTCTACGCCGGTTAAGTTTTCATAAACCGCTTCCACACACCAATAACAGCCGCCACCGATGGTAATGGTTTCCATATTGCCTTTGTTTTGAGCCACCGTTCCATCAGGTACAAAATCCAAAGAAACGGCATTCATGCAATATCTTTTACCTGTCGGTTCCGGACCATCATCAAACAAATGGCCTAAGTGACTGTCACATCTTCCGCAAAGAGCTTCAACACGGCGCATGCCATAAGAATTGTCGTCTTTAAAAGTGATACTGTTTTTGTTGTCTTGTTCAAAAAAGCTCGGCCAACCGCAACTGCTTACAAATTTTTGGTCGGATTTGAATAGTTTCAACCCACAAGCCGCGCAATAATAAGTGCCTTTGGTTTCGCTTTTCCATAGCGTTCCAGTGAAGGCTCTTTCAGTATCCGCTTGACGTGCTACTGCATACAAATCAGGTGGTAATACTTTTTTCCATTGCTCATCGGTTAAAACCAATTTAGAAGTATCGGTATTAGAATAATAAGGGTTTTCAGGTTTTGAAATGACGTTTTCCATAGCAGTGGTTTTTGTTGTTGTTTTATTGTTTTGCCCACAAGCGGTGAACATAAACAACGGGGATAAAATTAAGAAGTTAAAAATGGATTTTAGCATAGCAATCGTTTTAAATCAGACACAAATTTACAGCTAAATACGAGTTGAAATGTCTGATAGATTACAAATTACAGCGATTTAAGGAAAGTTTAACGGTTGTTCTATCAGCATAATTAGGGACGCTGATATTTTTTCGTATTTTTGAACGATTAATAAAAGCTATGGTCGAAGAAAAAGTAATCTTGGTCAACGAACAAGATGAACCAATCGGGTTAATGAATAAATTGGAAGCACACGAGAAAGCGGTTTTGCACCGTGCTTTTTCGGTTTTTGTGTTGAACAGCAATAACGAAATCATGTTGCAACAACGTGCGCACCACAAATACCATTCGCCTTTGTTGTGGACGAATACTTGTTGTAGTCACCAACGCGAAGGCGAAACCAATATCCAAGCCGGAAGTCGCCGTCTGTATGAAGAAATGGGCTTTAAAACCGAGTTGAAAGAGCTGTTTCATTTTATCTATAAAGCGCCATTCGACAATGGTTTGACTGAGCATGAACTCGATCATGTGATGATTGGTTATTATAATGACGAACCTCAAATTAATCCGGAAGAAGTCGAAAGTTGGAAATGGATGTGTATCGAAGCCGTTCGCCAAGACATGATTCAAAATCCTGATATTTACACCGTTTGGTTTAAAATTATCTTTGATGAATTTTACCATTATCTAGAAGATCACAAACTTTAATTCACAACAATAACATACAACTCATAACCCAATGAAAGTTACCGTATCCAGAAAAGCCCATTTCAATGCCGCACACCGATTGTATCGCAAGGATTGGTCGATGGAAAAAAACGATTCGGTTTTTGGGAAATGCAACAATCCAAATTTTCACGGACACAATTACGAGTTAATCGTTTCGGTTACGGGTGAAATTGACCAAGAAACCGGTTTTGTAATTGATGTCAAGATTTTGTCGGATTTAATCAAAGCACATATCGAAAATGCTTTTGACCATAAAAATTTAAACCTTGATGTAACTGAGTTCGCGGATTTAAATCCAACTGCCGAAAATATAGCGGTAGTCATTTGGAACAAGCTTAGAAAATATATTGACGCCAACAAGGATTTAGAAGTCGTTTTATACGAAACACCAAGAAACTTTGTAACCTACAAAGGCGAATAATGGCATTGCAAGTCGGAGATAAAATCCCCCATTTTTCAGCCATTGATACCAATGGTAATGTGTTTGACAACGACAGCATTGTTGGCAAAAAATCCCATGTTATTTATTTTTATCCTAAAGATGATACCCGAGTTTGTACTGAGCAAGCCTGTTCTTTTCGCGACCAATACGAAGATTTTAAAGCGCTAGGTGCTGAGGTAATTGGGGTTAGTAGTGACTCGGTCAAATCCCATCAAAAGTTTGTTAAACAATATCGTTTACCATTTATCTTGTTATCGGATTCGGATAAAAAACTGCGAAGATTATTTGGTGTTCCCAATGATTTATTAGGTTTGATTCCGGGAAGAGTGACATATGTTGTCGATAAAAACGGTCTAATTCAGTTGGTTTTTAACAGCATGTCCGGTAAAATTCACATCAAAAATGCACTTGAAATTCTCAAAAGGATGTAAGTTTGCCTAAAATTACTTTGATGCGATTTTATCCCTTACTGTTTGAGCCGATTTTAAAAGAAAGAATTTGGGGAGGAACCAAGTTAAAATCCTATTTAAACAAACCGATAATTTCTGAAATCACCGGGGAAAGCTGGGAAATTTCTACGATTGAAAATGATATTAGCATTGTTTCTAATGGTGATTTTAAAGGAAAATCTTTAAACGAATTAATTAATGAATTTCCGAAAGAAATATTGGGATCCAAAGTATATGTTGCTTTTGGCAAACAGTTTCCCTTGCTTTTCAAATATTTAGACGCTCGCGAAGATTTATCGATTCAGTTGCATCCGAATGATGAATTGGCTAAAAAACGACACAACTCATTTGGCAAAACCGAGATGTGGTATGTCATGCAAGCCGATAATGATGCCGAATTAATTGTTGGTTTCAAAAAGAAATCTTCACCTGAAGAATATACCCAACATCTAAAAGACAAAACATTACTGAATATACTTGACACTAAAAAAGTACAAAATGGTGATGTTTTCTTTTTAGCAACCGGAACGATACACGCCATTGGAGCCGGAAATGTTATCGCCGAAATCCAACAAACTTCAGACATTACTTATCGCGTATACGATTTTGATAGGGTGGATGCGAATGGAAATAAACGAGAATTGCACAACGATTTGGCTTTAGAAGCCATTAATTACGATACCGTTGAAGCGCAACGAACCTATTCAAAAATAGAAAATAGCGCGAATGAAATAGTAAATTGTCAATACTTTACCACTAATTTTATTCCTTTAAACGGACAGATGAGTATACAGAAAACCAAGGATTCCTTTACTGTGTTCATGTGTGTTGACAACCATTTTGAATTGATTTGTGACGGAGAAACTTACGTTTACCAAAAAGGCGATACTGTTTTAATTCCGGCTTTTTTGACTGATTTTCAATTAAATGGTAAAGCTTCCATACTAGAAATTTATATTTCGTAGTTGGTGTTCTAAAGAATTAGTGTAATTTTGCGCCAAATTTAAAATTTACAAGAAAAATGGGAAGTGTTAAAAATTTAAAAAAAGACATCAATTTTGTTTTAGGAGATATCATTGAAGCAGTATACATCTACGAAATGACAACTTCGGGAAAACCATCTGAGCAATCAAACGCTATCATCGATGAGGCGATTGCTTCTTTTGACGGTTTAATTACAAAAGTGAATGCAAAGAAAGTGGAAAATAAAAAAGCACATTTCAAACAAATCAACACCGAATTAGAACAAGTTGCAAATCAATTGGTTGAAAAAATCAACGCTTTGTAGTCTAAAAAAACAATAAAAAAGTGCCAAAATATTTTGGAGAATTAAATTTCACTTCTATATTTGCACTCACATTGAGACGCCAGCATAGCTCAGTTGGCTAGAGCAGCTGATTTGTAATCAGCAGGTCGTGGGTTCGAGTCCCTCTGCCGGCTCAATAAGTAAACCATCACTGAAAAGTGGTGGTTTTTTGTTTTTAGACTATCTCCTTTGAAAACAATTCCAATTCTATATCTTTGTCGGCTTTTTAAAAATGAAATTATGTTTGGAAACAAAGTGCTAAAAGGTGTTTTTTTGGTCGGACTGGGCGCCACTAGTTATGGAATGCTAGCCACTTTTGTGAAATTGGCTTACGCTGATGTAAGTTCACAAGGACTTCATTACACCCCTGCGGAAGTCATTACAGCGCAATTCGCCATTGGTATTTTAGTTATTTTAGGAATTAATGCTTTTCAAAGGAGGAGAAAAGGTAATACCGTTGTAAATGCCACATCGCTTGAAATTAAGAAGCTAATGTTAGTTGGAACTTCAACAGGATTAACCAGTATATTTTACTATTTAGCAGTAAAATACATTCCGGTATCCATCGGTATAGTTCTGTTGATGCAAACGGTTTGGATGGGCGTTGTTTTAGAAATGCTTTTGGAAAAGAAAAAGCCATCTAATGTAAAAATTATAGCTGTTTTTATTGTTTTAATCGGAACCGCTTTAGCCACCAATCTTTTTTCAGCTACATTCGAATTGGATTGGAGAGGAATTGTATTGGGTTTGTTAGCTGCGGCTTCTTTTACTACTACTATGTTTGCAGCTAATAAAGTAGCGACTACGATTTCGGCGGCACAGCGAAGTTTGTACATGCTTTTGGGAGGTGCCTTTGTCGTTTTTATTTTTGCCATAGTAACACAACATACGCCTTTTAATTTTGACATCTTTTATAAATGGGGCATTTTAATTGCGCTGTTTGGTACGGTTATTCCGCCTATGTTATTAAACGCAGGGTTTCCTTTGACGGGTATCGGTTTAGGAAGTATAGTTTCAGCTTTTGAATTACCTGTTTCAGTGATGATGGCTTATGTCTTGCTTAATGAAAGTGTTGTTTTTAGTCAATGGATTGGTATAGTGTTAATACTATTGGCCATTGTAATGATGAACATTAGTTTTAAGAAAAGGCAACCCAATTGATTGACTGTTAATAAGTTTTTTCTCGGGTAAATTTCTGCCTAACTATTTTCTTTAATTTTAGTTAAATAACCAATCACTAAACGTTGTGATGTAAAAATTTAACTTATGAGAAAACTATTCGCAGAATTTTTTGGAACCTACTGGCTTGTTTTTGGCGGTTGCGGTAGCGCTTTGTTTGCTGCAGGTATTCCTGATTTAGGCATTGGCTTTGCCGGTGTTTCATTAGCTTTCGGATTAACAGTTTTGACTATGGCTTATGCTGTTGGTCATATTTCAGGTGGACATTTTAATCCCGCAGTTTCATTTGGACTATGGGCAAGTGGTCGATTTTCGGGTAAGGAGTTATTGCCTTATATTGTTTCTCAATGTTTAGGCGGAATTGTAGCAGCCGGAACTTTAGTATTCATCCTTTCCGGAAAAGAGGGATTTGCTATTGATAACACCAAAGCCGGTGCTTTTGCTACCAATGGTTATGGTGCCTTTTCTCCGGATGGCTATTCAATGGGTTCCGCATTTGTAGCAGAATTTATTTTGACGATGTTTTTCGTCCTTATCATTGTTGGTGCTACAGACAAACTAGCCAATGGAAAGTTTGCCGGAGTTGCTATTGGTTTAGCACTAACTTTAATTCACTTAATTAGTATTCCCATCACCAATACTTCAGTAAATCCGGCGCGTTCGACTTCACAAGCGATTTTTGCTCAAGGGGAGTCTTTATCACAACTTTGGCTGTTTTGGGTTGCTCCAATTGCAGGCGCCTTGGTAGGCGGATTTATTTATAAATTGTTTTTAGACAAAAAAGAAACCCTATAATTTTATTATATTTTTAGTATTTGTTAAAGAGAAAAGAATGAAATTATTTGTTCTTTTCTCTTTATTTTTGTGAAATGAACACACTTTTTCCAAAAGAAAAAATCACTTTTAATCTTCCGGATGCCGACATCGAATATTACTCTAACTTCTTTGATGCTGTTCGTGCCAATGAACTTTTTGAGCGGTTAAAAGAGGGTATTCCATGGCAACAAGATGCCATTACTGTTTTCGGAAAAACCCATCCACAGCCAAGATTAACAGCCCTTTTTGGAAATGAGGGTAAACCTTATAGTTATTCCAATATCGTAATGCAACCCCATCATTGGAATCCTTTATTAATGTTTATCAAGGAAGAAATTGAAACCATTTGTCAAGAAAATTTCACTACAGTTTTACTCAATTATTACCGTGACGGAAAAGACAGCAACGGTTGGCATGCGGATAATGAAAAAGAATTAGGTCGAAATCCTATCATCGCTTCGGTGAGTTTTGGTGCCGAAAGAAGTTTTCACTTGCAACACAATACAATTAAGGAACAAAAGTTGAAAATCAATTTGGAACACGGCAGTTTATTGATTATGAAAGGTGCAACCCAACATTTTTGGAAACACCAAATCCCAAAAACGGCTAAAGAAATTAGTTCCCGAATTAATCTCACTTTTCGCATCATCAAGTAATTCCCTAATTTATTATATTTGACAAAAGCAATTTGATGAACGATATCATTCATTATTTCGAAAGTATTCCGTCTTCCCATAGAGCGTTAATTTTGGCTGGCGGTATCGCTATCTTTTGGTTAATTGAAAGCGCAGTTCCATTTGTGAAATTTGGGTATAACAAAGTCCAGCACGCAGGAATAAACATTTTCTTTACCCTTACTACGATTATTGTTAACTTCTGTTTGGCTGTTATTTTAGTCAATGCAGCGCAATGGGCAGTGGACAATGGTTTTGGCTTATTGAATTGGTTGCCCGAAATGAATATCTGGCTTTTTACAATAGTTGGTTTGTTGCTATTGGATTTTATAGGTGCTTATTTGGCGCATTTAGTGGAGCATAAAGTCAAGTTTTTGTGGCGATTTCACCTAATTCACCATACCGATACATGGATTGATACGACTTCAGGAAACCGTCATCATCCCGGTGAAAGTGTCATACGTTTTGTTTTTACCACTTTAGGGGTTTTGATTGTGGGTAGCCCAATGTGGATGGTTTTTTTGTACCAAACTTTATCGGTAGTCGCAACGCAATTCACCCATGCGAATATCGCTTTGCCAAAACAATTGGATAAACTCATGAGTTATTTTTTAGTTTCACCCGATATGCATAAAGTACATCATCATTATGTTTTGCCGTATACTGATAGCAATTATGGCAATATATTTTCGGTTTGGGATAGGTTATTCGGAACTTTCAAAACATTAGATAGAGAAAAAATAGTTTACGGTGTTGATACACATATGAAATTGAAAGAACATAATGATCTAAAGAATTTATTATCGATTCCTTTTCAAAAACACCGTTCCCCCGATATAGAAAATTAAAAAAAAACACCGCAGATTGAAAACTAATTATTTTTTTTATTAATATTGAATATGAAATTAATCAGTTGGAATCTATTTTAAAATAATGCTTTTACAGAAATGAAAAAAAGTAAGCTTGCAGAATTTGACAACGAGCAAATAGAGAGAGTTGTCAGCATGGCTCAAGAGGAAAGAAAACCTTTTGAAGTAATAAAAGAAGAATTTGGCCTAACCGAAAACGAAGTAACCGAATTAATGCGTAAACGTTTATCGAAAGATAAATTTGAACTCTGGAAAAAGAAAGCTGTCGGAAGTAAGCCAAAACCTAAACCAATTATAGACGATTTCGACGACGATTTAGAAGGTAAATACTATATCAAAAATAAATTTGATTAGCACTTTAACTCTTGCTCAGCAGGAGTTTTTTTTATTTATTACTTTATTCTGCAACACTATCGGCAAGTTTTAATCGGCACGATTTTAGTTAATCAATTCTAAAATGTTAAAATCAAAGTGTAACTATTAATTACATTTGAAGTCTTATCCCAAAAAAAATAAATTATTGACTATGAAAAAACTAATTCTAAGTGCTGTTTTGACTATATCAGTTTTCAATTTTAATGCTGTTGCTCAAAAAAAGGCTACTGTTGCTCAAGAGGTAAAAGTCGCAATCGATTTAAATCAAGTAAAAGAGGACAAAGTAATGGTAACCATTACACCGCCAAGTTTTACATCAGCAGAAGTCGTTTTCCATATACCCAAAACGGTACCCGGAACTTATTCATCGGATAATTATGGTAAATTAATTGTTGATTTAAAAGCACTGGATAAAAGTGGGAACGAATTGACCGTTACTAAAACGGATGACAATTCATGGAAAATCAGTAATGCAAAGACTTTAGCTAAAGTTACCTATTGGGTAAATGATACTTATGATACCGAAACCGGAAGAGGTTTTGGAAAAGATGAGATTTTTTCACCAGCCGGAACCAATATCGATGAAGGCAAAAATTTTATGTTGAATAATCATGGATTTATAGGGTATTTTAATGATAAATTAGAAATCCCTTATAATGTTACCATAACACATCCGGCGACACTTTTTGGTTCCACCTCGTTGGTTGATTTAAACAAAAGTGATACGGTTGACCACTTTGTGACTAAAAGATATTTTGAGTTGGTAGACAACCCAATCATGTATTCTAAACCGGATTATGTGACTTTTACAGTGGACGGAATGGAGATTTTGTTTAGTGTATATTCACCAAATGGAGAGCATACAGCCCAATCACTTTTAGCCGATTTAGAAAAAACCATGCGGGCACAAAAAGCTTTCTTAGGACCCATTAACAATAATAAAAAATACACGGTTCTCTTGTATTTGTCCGATATGCAAAAAGCGGATGCCAAAGGTTTTGGAGCCTTAGAACATCATACATCTACTACAGTGGTTTTTCCGGAAATGATGCCGGCTGCCGCTTTGGGTGAGCAAATTAAAGATGTGGTTTCACACGAATTTTTTCACATCGTAACACCTTTAAGTATTCACTCTAAAGAGATTCAGTATTTTGATTACAACAACCCTAAAATGTCAAAGCATTTATGGATGTACGAAGGCGTAACCGAATATTTTGCGAATTTGTTTCAAGTAAATCAAGGGCTAATTGACTCTGATGAGTTTTATCAAAGAATGGTTGGAAAAATCAATAATGCATCGACTTTAAATGACACTATGCCGTTTACTGAAATGAGCGCTAATGTATTGGTACCGCCTTACAAAGATCAATACTTGAACGTTTATGAAAAAGGAACTTTAATCGGAATGTGTATTGATATTATTATACGTGAAAAAAGTAATGGGCAAAGAGGAATTTTAGATTTGATGCAAAAACTCTCCAAAAAATATGGTGCTGAAAAACCGTTCAATGATGACGATTTATTTGCTGAAATCACTGCCATGACTTATCCTGAAGTAGGCGAATTTTTAAATACCTATGTAGCTGGTCCGACACCAATTCCATATGATGTTTATTTTGCTAAAGTTGGAGTAGGTAAAGCCAAAATGAGTGTTCCAATGAATCCGTTTTTAAAAGACCAATCGACACCTTTTATTACCGTTGACGGAAAAACAAAAGAGATTATTATATTGCCAAGTGAAGATCTTAACGAGTTCATGAAAGGTTTAGGTTTGCAAGGCGGAGATATCATAGTTTCTATCAATGATAAAGCCTATAATTTAGACAACATTTATGACATGATCATGGAAAGTCAAAACTGGAAAGTAGATGATGCCATCAGTGTTAAAATTAAAAGAGCAGGTGTTGAACAAGCCATTAAAGGTAAAGTGAAACTGTCAATGGAAGAAGTTGAAGGATATGGACTTCAAGATGCTTCAAAAGAGTTATTGAACAATGCTTGGTTAAAAGGAAAATAAAATAATTCATTGCAAATAGTAAAACCTCAATTTGGTCATCAAATTGAGGTTTTTTTTTAGTATTATTGCCAAAAAATAGGACAGATTTAAAATATCTGAATGTTACTAATGTATAATCCGAATGTCCAGTAGACATTCTCCTCTTACTATCAAATATGCAAAAATCATTTCTCGCTATATTATCAATACTTATTTTAGTATCCTGTTCGGATAAAAAATCGGACAAAAATTTTGTACTTAACGGAAATATCAAAGGTTTAAAAAGCGGAACTTTATACATACAAAGAATAAAAGACACGGTTTTTGTGCCTATTGACACCATTAAAATTGATGGCGATTCCCATTTTGTTAGTGAGTTTAATTTAGAATCTCCCGAAATGTTGTATTTGTTTTTGGATCGTGGTGTAACCAATTCTCTAGATAATAATATTCCTTTTTTTGCTGAAAAAGGCACTATGACATTAGAATCAACGCTTGATTTTTTTACTGCAGATGTTAAAATTAGCGGGTCAAAAAATCAACAACTCTATGATGACTACCGTAAAGTAATGGCCAGGTACGTGAATCAAGACATGGATTTGATTGAAAAAAAATTCAAGGCTTTTAAAGACGGAAAACTTGAAGAAGTCAGCAAAATGGAAGAAGAACAAAAGAATATTTTAAAAAGAAAATATTTATACACCACCAATTTTGCGGTAAACAATGCTGACTTTGAAGTAGCACCTTATGTAGCATTGGCAGATATTTATGATATTAATTTAAAATATTTGGATACCATCCAAAAATCGATGTCTCCTAAAGTAGCGAAATCGCTTTACGGTAAGAAGCTTAACGAATTTATCGCAGAGAGAAAAAAGACGGATAAATAAAAGTACTTTTGTTTGTCACATAAAAGCAAATGAAAGACATCCTTCTCATAACGCCACCATTTACACAACTCAACACTCCTTATCCGGCAACGGCTTATTTGAAAGGGTTTTTGAAGACCAAAAGCATTTCGGCTTTTCAAATGGATTTGGGGATAGAAGTGATTTTGGCGGTGTTCTCCAAAGAAGGTCTGATAAATTTATTTCAAGTCGATGCGAAACCCGAATCTTTAAACTCCCAACGAATTCTAAGTTTACAAGATGATTATGTGAATACCATTGACGCAGTCATCACTTTTCTTCAAGGCAAAAACCAAACCTTAGCGCGTCAAATTTGCAGTGGTAACTTCCTGCCCGAAGCGTTAAGATTTTCACAACTGGATGATATGGAATGGGCTTTTGGATCGATGGGAATGCAAGACAAAGCCAAGCATTTAGCTACTTTATATCTGGAAGATTTATCCGATTTTATGGTTGAATGTGTCGATGAGAATTTTGGTTTTAGTCGGTATGCGGAACGATTGGGTAGGAGTGCGAATTCGTTTGATGAATTGCATTCGCATTTGCAAAATGAATTGACTTACATCGACAAAATTACACTCAAAATATTGGCACAAAGACTTACTGAAGTCCAACCAAAATTGGTTTGCATTTCAGTTCCGTTTCCCGGAAATTTATACAGTGCTTTTCGTTGTGCGCAATTTATAAAAAATCAGTTTCCAACTATCAAAATATCAATGGGTGGCGGTTTTCCCAATACGGAACTTCGTGACTTAAAAGATAAAAGAGTTTTCGAATTTTTTGACTATATAACGCTTGACGACGGAGAATTGCCAGTAGAACTTTTAAATTCCAATGTTCAAAATCCTAATGCAAAGGAGTTTAAACGAACTTTTCTTTTGGAAAACAACCAAGTCGTTTATATAAATAATGCGATTCAACCCGATTATAAGCAAAGTGAAGTCGGAACTCCGGATTATTCGGATTTACTTTTGGATCAATACATATCAGTGATAGAAATCGCCAATCCCATGCACAGTTTGTGGAGCGATGGCCGTTGGAACAAGCTCACGATGGCGCATGGTTGTTATTGGGGTAAATGCACGTTCTGTGATATTTCTTTGGATTATATTAAATTGTACGAACCTATTGCGGCCAAAACTTTAGTCGATAGAATGGAACAAATGATAGCCCAAACCGGCGAAAGCGGATTCCATTTCGTAGATGAAGCTGCACCACCGGCTTTGATGCGAGAAGTGGCTTTAGAAATTATTCGCAGAAAACTTACGGTGACTTGGTGGACCAACATTCGTTTCGAAAAAAGTTTCTCTACAGATTTGTGCTTGTTGCTCAAAGCTTCCGGTTGTATTGCGGTTTCCGGCGGCTTGGAAGTGGCTTCAGACAGATTATTGGAATTGATAAAGAAAGGGGTAACCGTTGAACAAGTGGCTCAGGTTACTCGAAACTTTACCGAAAATGGGATTATGGTTCATGCCTATTTAATGTATGGTTATCCAACCCAAACCGTTCAGGAAACCGTTGATAGTTTGGAAATGGTGCGTCAATTGTTTGAAGTAGGTGTTTTACAATCAGGATTTTGGCATCAATTTGCCATGACAGCTCATAGTCCTGTTGGCATGTTTCCTGAGGATTTTGGCGTGATTCCTGAGCAAAACGACATTACGTTTGCTAATAATGACATTCAGTTTAAAGACAAAACCGGAATCAATCACGACAAGTTTAGTTTTGGATTAAAGAAATCATTGTACAATTATATGCATGGCATTTGTTTCGATTATGAGTTGCAGGATTGGTTTGATTTTAAGATTCCAAGAACGACAATAGCACCTGATTTTATTTTGAATTGTTTAGAAAAAGAAGATGTTTTAAGCGTTAAACCTTCTGCTAAAGTGATTTGGTTAGGTGGAAAACCTAAAACTGAAATTTTTACCAAATCCAAAAAAGGGACTGTATGGGAAATGATGCAGTTGACTTTTTTGGATAAAAAAGACACTTTAGAAATCAATTTAGAGAAAGACAAAGGAGAATGGCTGGTGAAAACAATTGATTTACTTCAAATTAATAATCTAAAGACGCTAACTTTTGCCCAACTCAAAGCCGATTATGAAATGCAGTTTGATGATTTTGAGTTGTTTTGGTTTTCAAAGCCAATGAAAGCCCTTAATGAGTTTGGATTGGTTTTGCTCTAAATTCAATCATAGATTCTTGATAACTTGTTCATTATTTTTATTTAATAGGTATAATTGACTGTTTATTTAGTCTAATTTTATTATCTAAACCTCTAATGAGTATAGACAATAATGACCGTTAAAAAAACCTTCCCCAAAATTCTTTGGTTAATAGTTTCTTCTAGTATCTTTTTCATTATTCTATATTTTGCTCTTTTCTATTACACTAAGAAAGCGGAAAGGCAAGTTTATAAAGATTCTGTAGAACAGTTTGATAATGAAATTCATAAGCTTCTTGATTTGGAGTCAAAGCCTATTTTGGTTGCCATCAATAATGATTCCAATTGGGATGAATTTGTAGATTTTATCGCTTCAAAAGATAAAGTTTGGTTTGATGAAACCATTGGTAACGAACTAGAAATATACGATGCAGAGTATTTAGCAGCTTATGATGCTCAAAAAAACTTTATCATCAGAACGCCTACGCCTGGTATTAAATCGTTGGATTTTATACCGAAGCAAGCCATGGATTTAGTGAATAAAGAAGGAATTAAAAAGTTTTATCTGAAAATACCCGAAGGAATGGTTGAAGTTACCGGTGCCGCAATTCATCCGTCTGATGATCCTTTAAAAAACAAGACACAAACTTCCGGTTACTTTTTTGTTGTTAGATTAATGGATCAAGAATATATTGATAATCTTGAGCATATTACCAATGCAGAGATTCAGTTTTTTAGACCCGATAGCACATTAGAAAGTGAGAAGAATAAAATCAAAACCGCGTTTGATTTAAAAGATTCCGAAGGGAAAATTATCGGACAATTGTTGTTTCAGAGGAATTTCGAAGTGTATTTTGAAAATACTATCAACTTGTTGTATGTCATCATAGTTGCCTTTTTTGTCAGCTTGTTAGTTAACTTAATTTATACCCGTAAACTAGTTTATTATCCTTTGGATTTGGTGCGAAGAGTATTAGAAACCGGTAATAAAAGAGCCATCAAACTGCTTAAAGAATCCAATGGTGAATTTAGCTACATAGGGAATTTATTTGAGGAGAATAACAACCAAAAATTGGAGTTGATAACCGCCAAAATCAAAGCCGAAGAAAGTGATCGTTTGAAATCTTCTTTTTTAGCCAATTTATCACACGAAATCAGAACGCCTATGAACGCCATCAATGGTTTCACAGATTTAATTCTGAATACTGACATCAATGAAACTGAAAAATTAGAATACTTGAATGTGATTGAAAAAAGCGGTAAAAACTTAGTTTCTATAATCGATGATTTAATTGAAATGTCCAAAATCGATTCCAATCAAATTACACCCAATTTTACTATTGTCAATTTAGAGTCATGTGTAAATGAACTATACGAAACCGTTAAGGTAACTATTCAGAATAAGGATGTCGAGTTTATTTTAATCAAAAGCTCATTACCGGCTCAATTTAATATCGTTACCGATGATATAAAATTGAAGCAGGTTATTATCAATTTATTGACCAATGCAATTAAGTTTACCGATGTTGGAATAGTGACTTTTGGCTATGAAATTGATGAAAATAACAATTTGATTCATTTTACGGTCAGAGATACCGGACTTGGAATTGATGAGCAAGAACACCAAAATATTTTTGATCGATTTAAGCGAGTAGACAGTGATGTTTCTATTAAAGTTGGTGGTTTAGGATTAGGCTTAGCCATTTCAAAAGCCTATGTGGAACTGCTTGGCGGAACCATCACACTCGAGTCTAAAGTAGGGGAAGGTTCTACTTTTTACTTTTCCATTCCATTGCAGTATGCCAAAGTTGAAAATATCATGGTTAGGTCGATTAACAATCATGAAAATACTAAATCTGAAAACAAATTGATTTTGATTGCTGAAGATGATAATATTAATTTCTTGTTGTTCCAAAAAATGATGCAGCATAAGAATTATGAAATTATCAGAGCTGTTAATGGTCGGGAAGCAGTTGAAATCTGCTTGAGTAATCCCAATATTGATCTGGTCTTAATGGATATAAAAATGCCTGTTATGACCGGTTTTGAGGCAATTGAGCAAATTCAACCGATGCGAGAAAACTTGCCGATAATTGCACAAACCGCTTATTCATCTTCTGAAGATAAGGCCAAAATTGAAGAAGCAGGATTTACAGATTATATAACAAAACCATTAAATAGAGAACGCTTGTTTGAATTGTTGGAAAAATATTTAGAAAAAAAATCCTAATGAAGTACAGCTTTTTTACAATGGCATTGTTATTTGGGTTGCATTCCATTCCTTCTTTTTCGCAAGAAAATAAAGTCGTTATTGACAGTATTATTGAGAAAGACGAAAAAAAACTTTCTTTGAATTTAGATGTTGTCAGTCGGTATCTTTGGCGTGGCCAATGTTGGGGCGGCGATTATGTTGCGATTCAACCCACGATTGAATATGCCGTTTCGTCAAAATTATCTTTAGGTTTTTGGGCAACGACCAATTTCAAAAGCGATTATTTTTATCCCGATGGCGTTTCGGCTTATAAAGGGTATCAAGAGATTGATTTTTATGTAACTTATCAGATTACTGATTTTTTGCAATTCCAACTTTGGGATTACTATTGGCCATCAGTTAGTAGCGTAGAAGGTGTTGATAACACATTTTTTAATTACGGCAGCGATGGTTCCAAAACGGTTGATGCGATGCTTTATTTTGATTTTTCAGAAGGATATCAATTTCCTTTTAATGCCACGATAAGTACTTTAGTCGCCGGAAATGACTTCCGATACGATAGCAATGGGGAAAATCCGAAGCAGAATTTTACGACTTATCTTGAATTGGGTTATGCATTTGATTTCTTCCAAAACATTGAAATTTCTCCGGTCGTTGGCGCCGTGTTAAACAATAAAGCAGCCTATTACACTTATGCCGATTATGGCAAAGTATCTTTTACCAATTTCGGAATAACCGCAACAAAAGAATTTGACTTAGGGAACGGAATTTCTATGCCCATTGCATTGAATTATACTCACAATGGTGCTTCAAAAAACACGGAGCTTTTCGGAAAAAATTTCTGGATAGTGACGCTAAGTTTTAGTTATTAAACCGGTTCGCCGTAAAGATCAAACTCAGTAGCATCGACGATTTTTACATTGACAAATTCTCCTGTTTTTACATAGAAATTTGCTGCGTCGATTAACACTTCGTTGTCTACATCCGGACTGTCAAATTCAGTTCTTCCGATAAAATACTGACCTTCTTTTCGGTCGATAATACATTTGAAAGTTTGCCCGATTTTCTCTTGGTTTAAATCCCAGGAAATTTGCGATTGCAAATCCATTATTTCGGCAGCACGCGCTTGTTTTACTTCCTCGGGAACATCATCTTCCAATAAATAGGCATGGGTGTTTTCTTCATGAGAATAAGTGAAACAGCCTAATCTTTCAAATTTCATTTCTTGAACCCAATCTCTCATGGTTTCAAAATCTTCCTGCGTTTCACCCGGATAACCCACAATCAAAGTAGTTCTAATGGTCATGCCCGGAACGGCTTCGCGGAAATCTTTTAGTAATTTGGTGGTTTTTTCTTTTGTAGTACCACGTCGCATAGATTTCAAAATGTTATCTGAAATGTGTTGCAACGGAATATCGATGTAATTACAAATTTTTGGTTCGCGTTTCATCAAATCCAAAACATCCATTGGAAAGCCGGTTGGGAAGGCATAATGCAAACGAATCCATTCGATGCCTTCTACTTTTACTAAATTCTCAAGCAACTCTGCTAAGTTTCTTTTTTTGTATAAATCTAAGCCGTAGTAAGTCAAATCTTGAGCAATAAGAATTAGTTCTTTTACACCGTTTTTGGCTAAGCCTTCGGCTTCTTTAACTAATTTTTCAATGGATTGCGAAACGTGTTTACCACGCATAATTGGAATCGCGCAAAAACTGCACGGTCTGTCACAGCCTTCTGCAATTTTTAAATAAGCATAGTTTTTGGGTGTTGTAGTTAAGCGTTCGCCTAATAATTCGTGTTTATAATCTGCGCCTAATGCTTTTAATAATAAGGGTAATTCTGTGGTTCCGAAATATTGATCAACGTTGGGAATTTCTTTCTCCAAATCAGGACGGTATCTTTCAGAAAGACAGCCGGTAACAAAAACTTTGTCGACCAAACCTTTTTCTTTTTTATCGGCATATTCCAATATAGTATTTACTGATTCTGCTTTGGCATTATCAATAAAACCGCAAGTGTTAATCACCACGATATTTCCTTCTTGTTCATGCACCACATCTTTGCCACTGGCTTTTAATTGCCCCATTAAAACCTCACTGTCGTAAGTGTTTTTTGAGCATCCGAGCGTAATGACATTGATTTTGTTTTTCTTTAAAGACTTAGTTCTCATAGATTTATTTCCGATTATTGGGAAAGGGTGCAAAATTACGTTTTTATTTCTAATTTTTTTTTGCCTTTTGTAAATAAAAAAACCACCTCGTTTAGAGATGGTTTGTTACTTGTATTGTAATGGATTAGAAATTGATAGAATAACTGATAGTTACATTATTGTTGTATCTGCTAATTCTCGCCGGATCTGTCATACCCGAAGAAACAAAAGCTTGATTGCTGTTTCTGTGATCATAAGAATAAGCCAGATCTAATCGGCTTTCGCCAAAATTATAGCCAATTCCACCGGTATAGCCGGTTAAGTCACCAAATACTTGGTCTACTTTATACGGACTTTCCTCAAAACGATAACCGGCTCTTAAACTCACTTGTTTGATTTTGAATTCACCGCCAACGCGAACTTCAATAGCGTTATCTAAAGCATTGTTCATGAAATTATTAATACCTATATAACTTGGGTCATTTTTAGGCTTTATTCTTGTGGAACTGTAGTCTTTGCTGGACACATCAACACTAAGCAAACCTCTTTTTCCAAAGATATAAGCCAAACTTCCTGTCCATTTTCCTGGAGTTTGAATGGTGTAAGGCAAATAAGTAATTGGGTCTTGGTATGAAAATGGGAATTCGTTTCCGTCTTGATTGTTAAGACTTCTTGTGCTAACCCCTTGTTGTAATTCATCTGTTAGTCTGAACCATGTTGGGGATTCGTAGGCTAATCCAATACGAACACTCTCAATGGGTTTTACAATCGCACCTAAATTAAATGAAAATCCGGAACCTGTTGTCCAAAGTCTATTGTCAAAAAGGATTTCCGAAATAGTGGAACCGCTATCATAAGGTGGATTATCGTTACTTTCATATACGGTAAATAACTTTTCAATATTCACAAAGTGGAAATTCAAATTTCCTCCCAGAAAGATAATATCTTTGTAAGAAGCGGAAAAGTTCCCCGTCAATTTACCATTGTAACCTGTTGTTAAAACTTGATTCTCTTGGTAATAGTTTCCGCCTACTGGAATATTAGTATAATAGGAATTGTTATTGGGGGTGTTATTAGTTGGCTCAAAAATATAAGTGTCATAGCCCAAATAAGCTTGTTGCTCATTAAAACTTAAATCATAATAACTGAAATCGGTTAAAACATAAGTTGGGATACCTTGCGCAATGTTTACAAAATAATTTCCAATTGAATTATAGGGATTAATTCCGGCGGAAAACACACTGTTGTTAAAGTTATTGGTGTTCTCGTAGTTTAAACCTACGGCAATTTTTCTCCAATCATTTTTATTTTCAGCGCCATTTTTAAATACGAATATGGCACCAATTTGATTGATATCTAAAGTGCTGTCGTTATCATTAGTAGTGGTGCCAAAATAACGAGATTTATTTTTTGCATTATAAATGGCACCGGTAATGGTAGCATAGTTATTGTTGAAAAATATAGATCCTGCCGGATTTACATTAATGGCTGATAAATCGCCGCCAACAGCGCCAAATGCACCACTCATTCCTCTGAATCTAGCTGTTCCGTTGAGGTTATCTACGGCTAAGCGTATGACATCATCAGGAGTGGTTTCTTGGGCTTGAATATTGGAAAATGACATTCCAATGCATAATAATAGTAAGTACTTTTTCATAGTATTTTTAATTTTTGTTCAAAAAAAACCTATGCAATAGTTTAACAAAGCATAGGTATAAAATAGTGTATTGGATTATCTTCTTCCGCCTCCGCCGCTAGATCTTCCGCCTCCGAAACTTCCACCACCACCTGACGAAGAACGTCCACCGCCATAGTTGCTACTAGGACTGTAGGTACGGGTAGGAGTAGATTCTGTTCTAACATTTCCTCTAGGTTGAGAAGTATTAGTGTTTGGTCTTGGAGAAACATTGTTATTATTTCTTGGACTGGATGAATTACTTCTTGTAGGATTGAAATTAGAATTACTTCTAGTAGAATTAAAGTTCGAATTTCTCGTATTGATTGAGTTGTTTCCTCTTACACCATAATTGGATGCATTTCTAACACCGTATCTAGAATTGTTTACTCTGTTTCCGGCTATGCCAAAATAAGACCCTCTTCTACCGCCATTGTAATAATTATTATAATAACCGCCGTACCATGGGCTATACCAACCGCCCCAGCCAACATTCCATCCTGGTCCATACCAATTGTTCCAACCCCATCCCCATCCGGGACCGTACCAACTGTTCCAACCCCATCCCCATGATGGTCCCCAACTGCTCCAACCCCAGTAATTGCCATACCAGTAATTGTTCCAATAACCCCAACCCCAATTGTTATCATAAACATTTACGGTTATAGCTTGAGGGTTATTGCCCCAACCGGCGTTGTTGTCATTGTAGTTTTGGGTTTTAGTAGCTGTAGAATCGTTACTAACAGAAGTGTAATTGTCTACATCAGTAAATATTTCTGCTTCTTTGTTGAGATCGCTGAAATATTCTTGGTATTTATTGCTTTGAGAGTTGTCATTGGATGCTGTTTCCTTTCTCTTATTTTCTGAATCTCCATAAACTCCATCAGAATCGTAGTAAGAACTATTTTGATAGGAACCACATGAGGTAATTGTGATTGCCATAATTCCGAAGAGGGAAAATAGGGACAATCTTCTACTGAATAAATAATAAGTTTTCATATCTATAGCATTTTTATTGTTGGACTATACAAAAATAGTTAGTTTTGTCGAACTATTTAGTTAAAAAAAGTTAAACAATTTTTATGCCAAATTATTCAATATGAGTAAGAACCTAACGAAAAGAGAAGAAGATTATTCCAAATGGTACAACGAACTGGTAGTTAAGGCAGATTTAGCCGAGAATTCAGGTGTTAGAGGTTGTATGGTTATCAAACCATATGGCTATGCCATTTGGGAAAAAATGCAAGCTGAATTAGACAGAATGTTCAAAGAAACCGGTCATAGTAATGCCTATTTTCCTCTTTTTGTGCCTAAAAGTATGTTTGAAGCTGAAGAAAAGAACGCTGAAGGTTTTGCCAAAGAGTGTGCCATAGTTACCCATTATCGATTAAAAAATGATCCTGATAAACCGGGGAAATTAATGGTTGATCCCAATGCTAAATTGGAAGAAGAGCTTATTGTTCGCCCTACTAGTGAAGCTATTATTTGGTCCACCTATAAAAATTGGGTACAATCTTATAGAGATTTACCCTTGTTGATCAACCAATGGGCCAATGTTGTTCGTTGGGAAATGAGAACAAGATTATTTCTAAGAACTGCTGAGTTTTTATGGCAGGAAGGACATACTGCGCATGCAACTAAAGCTGAAGCGATTGAAGAATCTGAAAAAATGATGCATGTCTATGCCGATTTCGCAGAAAACTTTATGGCGATTCCTGTTATAAAAGGATTAAAAACCGAAACGGAACGCTTTGCCGGGGCAGAAGAAACGTATTGTATTGAAGCCTTAATGCAAGACGGAAAAGCATTGCAAGCAGGAACATCTCATTTCTTAGGGCAAAATTTTGCCAAAGCTTTTGATGTAAAATTTGCTAACCAAGAAGGGAAGCAAGAGCACGTTTGGGGTACTTCATGGGGTGTTTCAACGCGTTTAATGGGTGCATTAGTGATGACGCATTCTGATGATAACGGTTTGGTTTTGCCTCCTAATTTGGCACCTACTCAAGTAGTAATTGTGCCGATTTTCAAAACGGACGAAGAGTTTGATAGCATTTCGATAGTAGCTAGTGATTTGGTAGCTCAATTTAAAAGGTTAGGTATTTCTGTTAAGTTTGATAACAGAACTACTCAAAAGCCCGGTTTTAAGTTTGCCGAATGGGAGTTAAAAGGTGTTCCTGTGAGAATTGCTATTGGACCAAAAGATTTAGAAAACGGAACGTTTGAAATTGCCCGTCGTGATACTTTGACGAAAGAAGTAATTGCCAAAGACGGCGCTGTAAATTATATCTCCGATTTATTAGAACAAATTCAGAGAGATCTATTTAATCGTGCTTTGGATTTCAGAAACACCCATGTTACCGAAGTGAATTCTTTTGAAGAGTTTAAAGATGTTTTAGAAAACAAAGCCGGTTTTATCTCAGCCCATTGGGATGGAACACCTGAAACAGAAGAAAAAATAAAGGATTTGACAAAGGCAACTATTCGTTGTATTCCTTTAGATCAAAAAGATGAAGAAGGAATTTGTGTTTTTTCCGGAAACAAATCCGCTGGTAGAGTGCTGTTTGCAAAAGCGTATTAATAAAAATCAGAAAAAAAATAGTTGCGCTCTTGTGTGATTGAAAAATAATTGTATTTTTGCAACCGCAATTTTAAGCAAAGATGGCCCGTTCGTCTATCGGTTAGGACGCCAGGTTTTCATCCTGGTAAGAGGGGTTCGATTCCCCTACGGGCTACAATATTTTAGGCTTAATGGCCCGTTCGTCTATCGGTTAGGACGCCAGGTTTTCATCCTGGTAAGAGGGGTTCGATTCCCCTACGGGCTACAGATTAGTTGTAAATTAGTTTTATAGAACAAGAGTTCAGTGTCTCGGATTTTTGTTTTATTAGTTAAAACCAAAGTGATTATGTTTAATTGTGGGAGGTTTTTCTTTTTTAACTAAATATTTTATTATTAATTACAATTAAATTACAAGAAAATGGCAAATCACAAGTCAGCTTTAAAAAGAATCAGAAGCAACGAAAAGAAAAGAGTGTTGAACAGATACCAACACAAAACGACTCGTAACGCTATCAAAGCGTTAAGATTGGCAACAGATAAATCAGATGCTTCTGCTAAATTGTCTGCTGTTATTTCTATGATTGATAAATTAGCTAAGAAAAATATCATACATGATAACAAAGCGGCTAATTTAAAATCTAAATTAACTAAACACGTTTCTAAGTTATAGTTTTACTTAGTAATAGCTTATAAAAAAAGTCCCGATTTATCGGGACTTTTTTATGTGATATAACTAGGTAATTTACAATCCGGATTTTAAATTCTCAAGCATTTCTTTGGTTATGGGTTTAGATAAAAAATCAATCACCATAGGATAGCTTTTGGCTTTTAAGACATCTTGTGGATCTATTGTAGATGATAGAACAATAAATTTAGCCTCAGTAAATAAGTCCTGATAAGTGTTTTGGAGATAGTTGTCTAAAAATTCCCAACCATTCATTATAGGCATGTTCAAATCCAAAAAGATTAATTTAGGATAACTTAAGCTTTGATCAATTTGGTATTTTGGTGCCAATTCATTAAAATAATTGATGGCTTCTTCGCCGTTTTTGGCTGTCAGTACTTCATTAGCAAAAGCAACCCTTTCAATGACTTTTTTACAAAGCATTAAAGTAATGGCATCGTCATCTACACAAAGTATTTTATTAAGCATTTGTAAAGATTAATTATTTTTAAATGTTATAGTAAAGGTAGTTCCTTTGCCTACAGCACTAGCTACAGTTATGGTTCCGCCCATCGCTTCTACTTGGGATTTTACTAAATACAATCCCAATCCTTTGCTGTCAGGATGATTGTGGAATCTTTGGTACAAACCAAAAATTTTGTCTTTATTTCTCACCAAATCAATTCCGATTCCATTGTCTTTAAACGTTAGGATTAAATCATCATTCACCACTTTTGAAGAGATATTTATTCTTAATTGTTTGCCTTCGCTTCTGTATTTTATAGCATTGGTCAGTAAATTTAAAAAAATGCTTTCTAAATATGACTTATTAATATTCAATATAGTCACTTCTTCTAAATCTATCTTTAATATAGGCTTATGTAATCCTATTAAAAAACTTAATTGATTGAATACGTTTTCAAAGATTTCCTTAATCAAGACTTTTTCTTTTTGGATTGAAGGATTATCTTTAATGATAACTACTTTAACCAAATCATTAATAGTTTCATTTAGCAAATGAGTTGATTTGGAAAAACCATCAATGATTTCTTTTAATTCTGGGTCTTCAACCGGAATGTCTTCAACCAAGTTTAACAAACCGGTTAAATTGGATAATGGTGCCCTTAAATTGTGTGAAGTAATATAAGAAAATTGTTTTAAGTCTTTATTGTTTTGTGTCAATTCACGGATCAATTGCTCTCTTTCTTTTACTTTATTTTTCTCTTCAGTAACATCTCTTTGAATGGAAATCCAGTGAGAATGCTCACCGTCTTTGTTGGTTACCGGAATCATAGAAAAGTTAATCCAAAACTCTTCCCCGTTTTTTTTGTAGCTTATCGTTTCTATAAAACATTCTTTATAGTCTTGAATCGCGGTTTTTAATTTGTCAAATTCTAAAATATCTGATTTTGGCCCAAAGAACATCACCGGAGATTTTCCAATCACTTCATTGGCCTTGTAACCTGTCATGTCCGTAAAAGCAGAGTTGACAAAGATGATATTCGGTATTACTTCAGTCGAAGTATCAATATCTGTAATCATCACTGCGTCTTTGGTTTGTGTAATTACCGTTTCCAGTAATCTTAATCGTTGCTCTTCTTCTTTCTGTTTAGTAATATCCTGAATGGCTCCAATCATCCTGATAGGCTTGCCTTCTTTGTCTTTAACTAAAAATCCCCTGTCAAAAACATATTTGTAACTTCCGTCTGCACATTGAAAACGGTATTCGTCTTGCCATTTCTCTGTTTTTTGTTCCAAAAAGGAGTAAAGTTTTACCGACATCTTTAAACTGTCCTCCGGATGAATTCTTTCAAACCACCATTTAGATGTTTTTCCGACTTCTTCTTTTTTGTATCCAAAAATGCCTTGTATTCCTTTGTTCCAAATAAAACTATCGTCTTCAATTTTCCAATCCCAAATAGTATCACTAGTTGCTTTGGCTACAATGTCATATCGTTCATTGGATTCAATGATTTCATTGTTAGTGATTTGTAGTTTTTCAAAAACCGACTTGTTGCTTTGGGCATTTTGGTTTAGAATGATTTTTAAAATAATTCCTGAAATCAAAATGAAAATAAAGTCTCGAATGTAAAAGTATAATGAGGAATCGTCCGAAGTTTTACTAAAATCTAAAAAAAATTGATGACCGAGTACAGCCACAAACATTAAAATAAGGACGTACGTTAATGTTATTTTATTAGAATTATTTTTCATTACTCCAAATATATAGATTTTCAAATTAGTTTTAAAATTTAGCCAAAAACTTATTAAGTTTTTTTTAAACTTTCTGTCCAATTTTAATAAAGTGTAAACTAATTTGTTATTGGTTTTTTATCTAAAAATAAAGTGTACCTTTGCACCCACAAAAAAGCACACATGGAATCTATTAGAAACATTGCAATTATTGCTCACGTTGACCACGGAAAAACGACTTTGGTTGACAAAATTATGTATCACTGTCAGTTATTTCGTGAAAACGAAAATACCGGTGATTTAATTCTTGACAACAATGACCTAGAACGTGAAAGAGGAATTACCATTACTTCTAAAAACGTTTCGGTTGTTTATAAAGGGACTAAAATCAACATTATTGATACTCCGGGTCACGCCGATTTTGGTGGTGAAGTAGAAAGAGTATTAAACATGGCTGACGGCGTTTGTCTTTTAGTAGATGCTTTCGAAGGACCAATGCCACAAACCCGTTTTGTGTTGCAAAAGGCTATCGATCTAGGATTAAAACCTTGTGTGGTTATCAATAAAGTAGACAAAGAAAACTGTACTCCGGAAGAAGTACACGAAAAAGTATTCGACTTAATGTTCGAATTAGGCGCAGAAGAATGGCAGTTGGATTTCCCAACCGTTTACGGTTCGGCCAAACAAAACTGGATGTCAGATGACTTCAGAAATGTAACGACAAACATCGAACCTTTATTAGACATGGTAGTGGAACACGTTCCGGCGCCAAAAGTGTCTGAAGGAACCCCTCAAATGTTAATTACATCCTTAGACTTCTCTTCATTTACCGGTCGTATCGCCATCGGTCGTTTGGAAAGAGGTGTTTTAAAAGAAGGAATGCCAATCTCTTTGGTAAAAAGAGACGGCACCATAATGAAATCAAGAATCAAAGAATTACACACTTTTGAAGGTCTTGGCCGTAAAAAAGTTGCTGAAGTTATAGCCGGAGATATCTGTGCCATTGTTGGAGTAGAAGGTTTTGAAATTGGAGATACTATCGCCGACTTCGAAAACCCGGAAGCTTTGCAAACCATTGCTATCGATGAACCAACCATGAGCATGTTGTTTACTATTAATGACTCACCTTTCTTTGGTAAAGAAGGTAAATTTGTCACGTCACGTCACATTAGAGACAGACTGACCAAAGAGTTAGAGAAAAACTTAGCGATGAAATTGGGTGAAACTGATTCTGCAGATAAATTTATGGTATTCGGTCGTGGTGTACTTCACTTATCGGTTTTAATTGAAACCATGAGAAGAGAAGGTTACGAATTGCAAATTGGACAACCACAAGTAATCATCAAAGAAATTGATGGGGTTAAATGTGAGCCAATTGAAGAGTTAACTATCGATTTACCAGAGCATTTGTCAGGTCGTGCTGTCGAATTCGTTTCTATCCGTAAAGGGGAAATGCTTTCTATGGAAGCCAAAGGCGAACGTATGATCGTAAAATTCAATATTCCATCTCGTGGAATCATCGGATTGCGTAATCAATTACTGACGGCTACAGCCGGTGAAGCGATTATGTCTCACCGTTACATTGGTTACGAACCATTCAAAGGTGAAATTCCGGGACGTAACAACGGTTCGTTAATCTCTATGGAAAACGGAAAAGCCATTCCTTATTCTATCGATAAATTACAAGATCGTGGTAAATTCTTCGTTAACCCTAACGACGAAATCTACGAAGGTCAAGTAATCGGTGAAAACTCTCGTAGCGATGATATGAGTATCAACGTAACTAAGGCTAAAAAACAGTCTAACGTTCGTTCTTCTGGAAATGATGAAAAAGCCAGAATTATTCCGCCAATCATTTTCTCTCTAGAAGAAGCTTTAGAGTACATTCAAAAAGATGAATATGTGGAGGTTACGCCAAAATCTATTCGTTTGAGAAAAATTTACTTAAACGAAAACGACAGAAAACGTAATAAAATATAATTTCTATTGATTATAAAAAGAAACCCATTCGTAACTGAATGGGTTTTTTAGTAGGAGCTATTTCCGGCTTTCCATTACAATCTTTTCCACAGTTTGGAACTGTGCAAAAGGATTTTCATTGCAATCCGGGCTAGGGTTTAGTATTCAGTCAAAATTATGACCTTACATTTTCACTAACAGTTTTAAAAAATCTTTTTAAATCAGTCTAATCTGTGTCATCCATGTTCCAAAAAGTAAGTCAGGCAATTTTCTATTTCCTCAACAAAAACTCCAGCGGAATAGCCAAACGTTCAGCCCAAGCTTCTTCCGAATGATTTTTTCCCGGAAAGAATTTAGTAATCCAATGGTCTGAAGTAAATCCTTTTTCAATCATAACCGCATCAACTTTCTCTTGCAACGGCGGATACAAAGCATCTAAAGTTTGGTCACCGTAATCAAAGTAAATTCGGTTAGTCTTTGGATTGGGAAGTTTCTTTCTCAAATACGTATAAAAAGCTTCCGGAATCGGATTGTTTTCTACCGCAAAAATGCCAGGCCAATGCGTCGAAATACAAGCGGCCGCGCCAAAAACTTCCGGATATTCACAAATCGCATACATCGAAACCAATCCACCCATACTTGAACCGGCAATAAAAGTGTTGTCTTTATCCTTATGCGTTGAAAAGTTTTTGTCAATAAAAGGTTTCAACTCAGTCACCAAAAATTTCAAATACAAATCGGAATAAGGTTTGAAAACTTGCATCGTTCTTCCTGCTTTCTGCAATTGAGCCGTGATTGTATCTTTTTGGGTTTGTGTTAAACTCTCATAAGGCTTTTGCGGAAAGTATTCGGGATGGCGTTTTGCGGCAATATTCCAAATCCCAACAACGATAAATTTCTTGACTTTGCCTTCATCGTTTAATTTTCCGGCGACTTCATCCACTTCCCAAGCTTGTTTGTTCCAAGTGGTTGAAGCATCAAACAGCATTTGACCGTCGTGCATGTACAAAACGGAATATTTTTCATTAGCATTATACCCATTGGGCAACCAAACATCTACATTTCGGGCATCGACAAATTGGGATTTAAAATTCTCAAATCGTTGAACCCTGCCTTTGGAAACTTTGATGTCTTGAGCATTTATAAGAGAACAAAAAAGAATAATTGCCGCAGTCAGTTGAGTTTTCATAATCTTATCGCTTTAAAGTGAAATGTCCTTTGATGCTACGACCATCTTCAAATTGAATTGAGTACCAATAATCATCAGCCGGCATTTGATTTCCGTTATAGGTACCATCCCAACCCGCACTAAAAGCACTAAGTTGTTTTAATAATTTACCGTATCGGTCAAAAATATAGATGATAGAATTGGTATTTGATAACAGACTAACTCCTTTTACATTCCAATAGTCGTGGAAACCATCACCGTTTGGGGTAAAATATTTTGGTATTCCCAATACCGGAATTTCTATTGGTCCTAACAATCCGCAGCCGTTTTTGTCACGAATGTAGAGTTGGTATAATCCTATTGGGACATTATTAAAAAATCCGATGTCTTGGTACGGTCCGTTTATATCGTTTAAGGCATATTCATAATCGCCTAAGCCACTAACAATTACAGAAATCGAATTGATTTCGCTTAAATCAATCACCTCTATACTTTCTACAGTAGCTATTTCTGAACCGCTAACTGTGATGATTCTGGTTTTGTTACAGCCAAAAGTGTTGGTTACAGTAACACTGTAAACTCCGGGTGAACTCACGGTAATGGAATAACCGGTTTGTCCCGGCATAATAGCATTGTTAAAATACCATTGGTAAGTGTAGTTGGCTATTGGTGTACCATCAACAATGCCCGCATCAATTAAGGCCTGAGTATCCGGAATACAGATGATGATGCTTTCTTCCTGATCAATTTTCGGGGTAGGATTAACTACAAAAGGGATGATTACTTGAGCCGTACAAGTATTGTTTATACTGTTTTCAACTACAACGGTTACATTTTGTGTTGCAGTTCTAAATGGATTTGGCAACTGATTTGGGATAGCACTCGGAATAAGAACATTATTTTCATCATAATAGTAAACATTCATTCCTGTTTGTGTTCCGATGATGGCGCTTAAAAAACCAGAAGTGTCAAAATCAAAAAGACCGTTTTGGTCAATAGAATTTACCTCGTCATCACAAGTGGTTGTCAAAGGGGTTGGCACTGCAAAGGCTTCCGGTAAATCGTCTACAATGAATTGTAATGTTACTTCATCATAACAAGGTTGACCACCGGTTTGTGTAGTGTTATTACTAACCCGAATGGTTATGGTTTCCGAACCGGTTACAAAATACGGATTGGTGAATGGCAAAATAGGCGAGCCGTCTGCACGGAAATAGGTTACGTTTACTCCGGTTTGTCCGTTCAAAACTGCAGCTTGAATTCCGGAAGAATCAAAACCAAAAACGCCATCTTGGTTGTCATCACATGAACGAATTAGGTTATTTGCATTCACCGGATAAGCCACCGGTAGCGATTCAACTACAACATCAAATGTTTTAAAACCAAAACAGGAATTGTCAATGGTACTATCCACACGAACCCATATTTTTTGTAAATTAGGGAAGCCTATATTCCTATAATTAGCAATATTTGCAATAGCCAAGGAGTTTCCTGCCGCATCGGTTTCGGCTAAAAAATCGGCTTCTGTTTTATAAAATTTGATAGTGGTGTTGTTGGGCAAAATAGCCGCTAAACTATTTTGAATCCCGGTAAAGTTAAACGGACCGGAGATGCCGTCATAGTCATCATTAATGGCATCCAAATAATCATCACACAAATATTGGTTCGGAATCACAAAGTTGGCCGGAATTTGAGTCACCGAAACCACTAAATTTATTTGAGTTACTCTAAAACAACCATCGCTGTTTTCTATTCGTGCATAAACCACAGCATTCCCCGAAGTGTAATTTAAAGGAGTTGTAATCTCAAAAGCACTGTCTTCAGTATTGGCAGCAAGTGTATTGGTATAGTAAGAAAAAGTTTCATTAAGATAATTGGCCGAAATCACATCGTTCTTCTGTGTTAAATTGAATACAGAAATCGCATCGGTATCATCGTCGCATTGAATTAAAGAAATGGATGCTGTAACTACCGGTAAGGCAAGTGTTGTCAAAGTAGCAGCTTCAGAGTAAAGTCCGCAGCCATTGCCATTTTTATTAATAAACACTCTGTATTTGTAACCTACCATAGCAGGAGTAACATTGGAAACTGTCAGTGCAACCGTATTTACGCCCGAGTAAGTAGCGTTATTGGTCAAGTCGGTCCAACTGGTTTCGTCATCCGTTGAAAGTTGCCATTGGTAGCTGTCGACTGCCACAGAGGTTATTGTAAAAGTAGCTGATTGCAATTCACAAGTCGTTACATCAACCGGTTGAACCGAAATTGAAATTGGCGCGCTAATAATATAATCACCGTTGGGTACACCATATCCGCTACTACTTATGACCAATCCTGGTCCACTTATTACTGCAGGAGTATCATCTCCAACAATGCCATCGTTGTTAGTATCTGTGAAACCGGCTTCTGTTACATCGTTACAATCATCGTCATCGCTATCCATTTCAATATAGTTTAAAATACCATCGCCATCGGTATCTGCTAAGGTATAATTGAGAATACCATTGTTTATTGTCGTTTCCAAACTATTATCAAGACCGTTACTTCCAACAGGATTAACTGTGATGCCGTTAGTATTTGAGCCATTTCCGGTACTTCCCGATTCGATGATGTCAAAAATACCATCGTTATCACTGTCTAAATCCAAGTAGTTAGGCACCCCATCGCCATCAGAATCTGCGGCTGTAATACCGGTTCCAAAAAGGTCATCAATTCCGTCATTATTAGAATCTACATTTACTAATGCCGTTATAGTTTCACCTTGAGTTTCAAAGAAATCAGGCAAAGTATCATTGTCACTATCATAATCCATTTGGTCAGGAACACCATCATTATCAGTGTCATTTGGCAAACAGGTTGCGATTAATTTCAAGGCTACTTTACTGGTTGTTACATCAATCAAGTTGATGTTAGTAATAGTAATAGTTTCAATTAAATTCCCTCTCACAGAAAAGGAACCCGTTCCGGCCGGCAAAGAGGTATTTTCGTTTAAACGGAAACGGATTTCAAAAGAGGAGTAGGCAGTAACACCGCTTTCGAAAATGCCATCGTAATTAGTATCCACCAAAACCTGATCATTCGGATTTAAAATAGTCAAGGTTTTATTGATTGGGCAAGTAATTCTAATTTCAGTTGAAGAAGTAAACAAATCAGTAGCTGCTGCTGAAGTAGCATATTCAACAGCTAAGCTTATCGGATTGTTCCAAGTGGTAGTATAACTGACTTTATTTTGTTTTCCCGCGGCAGCTTCGGTTACGAAATTTCCATTAGCATCACCTACAATTGGCGTTGCCGAAGGAGTGCCTGAACCGGCAAGTGCAACCGTACCTAAAAAGGAATTGATATAACTACCAACGTTGACTGAACCATTACCGCTATTGGTTAGATTGACGTTTTGATCTCCGTAAGATTCATTACAGTTGGTTATCCCATCATTGTCATTGTCAAGGTCAATGTTGTTGTTTACGCCGTCATTGTCTGAGTCAATTGGGCAAGTACTGACCGGTATTTCATTTGAATTTATGGGAAGAGAACAATTTGATATGGTGGCCGAAACGAAATAATAGCCGGGACCAAGTGTTGAAGGCACATAAGTGCTGTTAGTTGCTCCTGAAATTAAGTTTCCATTAAAATACCATTGAAAAACATCAAACGGACTCAAAGTGTTTACAGATAAACTGGTGTTCGGAATACAATTGGCTTGGCTAAGATCTAATTGGGTAAATGAAATTTCAGGTTCAAAAGTAAAACCGGAGTAAAATCCACCAAAGGTTGCTGCACCACTGGTTCCATAAGCAGCTAAATATAACTCTTCTGTAGAAAAAACGGAAACATCACCGCTTAACCCGGTAATTACATAGGTTTGGTAGTTACTGTTCCCTACCACATTGGTTGGCCCTGATAAATTAGTTAGTAAAGACAACTCAGCTAAAGTATAATTTACCCCATCAATAGTAAAGTTTAAAGTTGCACCGGTTTTAGTTACTAAAGTCACACGTCCTGTGAACTGTCGGCTTCCTATAAAATCTATCGAAGGAATGTTGTCGATAATTCTTGGCGTTTGACAACTCAATGGTGGTACAAAGAACATTTCCTGATTTCGTTGGTCAGAAGCACTGTTGTCTCCAATGGTTTGGTAGGCAAAAACTTTTTGATTGGTTCTGATGTATAGATTGCCGTTTGCATCAAAATTGGAACCGTCAAAAACAGCATAGTTTCCTGCATTTAGAGTTAAAGCTGGTGTAGTGGAGCCACTTAAAAAGACCTCTGTATTGTCCACATCCGCGACTAACAAAACGGTTTCGACTATGTCAATTCCGGTACTTTTGATAAAAATGTATTCATTGTTATTGAGGCGCTCTGCCGGTACAATTTGATCAAAGCCTAAATCTAGATTTCCCGGTGCATTACTTCCCCCAAAGGAACCGCAATTTAAGGCAATCGGTTTATCAGAAGTTACTAAGGCTCCAATTAACCCGTCACGGTTGGGATCATGTGGCCCTTGTACTGCAATTACGTAACTTTCTCCGCTATTTAAAACGATACTGAACGGATTGTTTCCGGTACTGCTATTGATGGGTAGTACTCCGGGTCTGAAGCCACTAAAGTTTACCGTAGTGTCATTTTCAGAAGCCAAAACGGAGATGAAGGTAGTATGGATTTCATTATAATTAGTAACAGCAAGATTAGTTATGGCACCAATTCTGAAACGATTGCCGAGGGATGCTTTTCCTTTTGAAACTAATTCACCAGCTTGATTGCCGCTTCCGGCGGTTACTCTGGCAGAAACATAAATCAAATCATCTGCTTCTACTATATAGCCTTTGTTGCTGAAAATGTTGTTAGTTTGACTGGCATCAACATGCAGTTGAGTGTCATTACCAAAGCCAACATTGTAAATATATGGGGTGCTTTTGGAAACGGTTCCGTTAATGATGCTTCCGCCTAATTCAATAATTCGGAAATTAATCGGATTGATATTAGGTGTAGAAATATAGAGAAATTGATCTTCCGCAGTAACAACTGTTGAACCCGAAAGTGGAGGAATGTAATGAGTTTTACTAAATTGTGAAAAACAATTTGTGGTGAGGAATGCGAAAAATAATAAAAAAAACAACTTCTTTTTCATTTGCTAAAAATAACAAATAAAAAAGAAAACATAAAGAGAAGTTTTCTATTTATGCTTTCTTTAAGAATTGATTAAATATTGATTTATAAATCTCGTTTTTTGATTATTTTATAAGAAGAGAAAATGAAAATGGCCGACCAAACTAAAACAATCAGTAAGGATGAAAAATGAACGTCGTAGTCTTTTATATTATTTTCTCCCACAGCAGTTTGGATATTTTTGATTACACTCAATCGAGTAAAAGGTTCAACTACAAGGTTACTCATTGATTCTAAGGGCATAAAGGCGTAAAAGTCATCTACTTTAGGGTTTCGGTTAAAGACTTCAAATTTTAAAATGCCATAAGATATTTTTTCAATTAAAAACCAAATAAATAAAAACCCGATGGCAAAAGCAGAGCGTTTGATTAATACCCCTAAAAACAAACAGAAAGAGAAGAATCCCAATAATTTCACAAAGTAAGCTAACAAGTATTCCATGTCGGAAAAAACGATGCTAAACTCTGTATAAGAAGAGAAACTATACCCTAGAATTAATGACATTACAAAAATGAAAACAGTTGAGCCCAAAGCAAAAAGAACTACTGTCAGGAATTTAGAAAGGATAAATTCTTTTTTGCTCATTCCGTCAATAAGGTTCTGTTTTAAAGTACCATAACTGTATTCATTGGCCATCATAGAAACAATAACAATGGCTAAAAAGAATTTTAAAAAAGAAGCAACCCATGTGTTGAAATGCCATATAAAAGGAAAATTAAAAATACCCATTTCAGCAAAATGAATTTTAAAATTTCCAATATCAAACTTTATAGAAGCGATTAATGCGATAAATGAAAGAATGACAAAATAACCGATGGTTAAAATTTTACTGGCTCGGTTTTTCCAGATTTTTTGGAGTTCTATAGAGATTAATCTTTTCATAATCGTGGCTTTTATTTATTGGTTAAGGCTAAAAATTGTTCTTCTAAACTCAGTTTTTTCACCACTAAATGATTGAGGTAAACAGCTCTTTCAGACAAGTATTGATTTAATTGTGCAGCATCGACTTCATTTTTAAAATGAACGATGACTTTACCTTCTGTTTCTGAAACTTTCTCTATGTCAGGATGCGACTTGATGGTGTCTACAAGCTTTTTAGTATCGTTTGCTTGTAATTCAAAATAGGCTTCATGCGCCACCATTCCATCCACAGTTCCACTGTAAAGAATTTCACCATAGCGCAAAACCAACACATGACTGCAAACTTTCTCCACTTCGTCTAAAAGATGTGAAGCCAAAAGTATCGTTGTGCCTTGGGAAGCAATTAATCTTATAATGTCACGAATTTGATGAATGCCCTGCGGATCTAAACCATTGGTGGGTTCATCCAAAATTAAAATTTCGGGATCATTCAAAAGGGCAGACGCAATAGCCAAACGCTGTTTCATTCCCAGTGAGAAAGTTTTAAACTTACTGTCTTTTCTATCGATAAGGCCAACGACCTCTAATTTTTCATCGACTTTACTATAATTGATGCCTTTAATTTTACAAACTAATTCAAGGTTTTCTTTGGCTGACATGTAAGGATAAAAATTGGGACGCTCAATAATGGCTCCGACTTTTTTCAAAGCTTCATGTGTTTGCAAGGCGCCGCCAAACCAACTGTAGTCTCCGGAAGTTTTGTTAACCACATTTAAAACAATACCTAAAGTAGTAGATTTTCCACTTCCGTTTGGTCCGAGTATGCCGTAAACATTGCCTTTGTGTATTTCTAGAGAAACGTCTTTTACAGCATGAATTTTGCCGTAACGTTTGTTGAGTTTGTTAATGGAGAGAATGGTAGATTCCAATGGTCAGTTTTTTTTGGTTTCAGGTATGACGATTGAAATCTGAATTTGTTACTGTTCTTTTTTTTGAAAGTAAAACCTATTGATAAATTGCTTTTTCAGATTTAAATAGAAAAGCGTTTCGTTGATGTCTTTGAGTTTAGAAGTCAATGTTATTTTATGACCTCTACTGTCATTCGTTGCTTGTAATTTGCAAATTTCACATTGGTATTCACTAAAATGAATATTGATTTTTTTAGTTTCTGTAAACCGATGTCCAAGAAAGGAACAGCGAAAATTTTTTTTTACCATTCCATGAGTTAAGTAGTTTAGTTTCATAGGATAAGGTTTTAATTTAGTATTGTAAACTTATTTCTTTGACGTTGAAATGCCAAAAATAATCGTTAAATTACACGATATCAATAATTTATAAATGATAAAACTTACAATAAGTAAACAGTAAGGTAGTGTGGTTTTATTTATAAGGGACAATTACTGGTTGGCCAATCTGGAAATCCGGTAAGGCTAAGTCATCATTTTTGAAGGAATTTGTTTTGTAAACATTATCACCTTCAAAGGGAATAGATGGATAATAAGAAAGGGAAATTTGGAAACTGTTAAATACTAAATAATCATTGTTAATTAAAACGCCCAAACTAAATTTAGAGTACAGTTTACTATCAAAAACTTTATCCGTTTCATCCCCTAAAAATCCAAAGGTCATGTTGTAAAACGGACTAAAGTGAAAGCCATGCCAATTGCCCGGAGCATAGGTTTGCGTTTGCAAGGCCATAGAAAATTTTTTGGTGCCATTAATCGAAGGATTGTTAAATCCGATTATTCCATTGTCATCTGAAAGTAGTAGACGGTCTCTACTCACCGGAGCTCTATGATTTCCAATAACCAATTTAGGTTTGATGAATTGTCTTATTTTCCAGTTCCCCAAGTATTGCAAATTGGTAAAATAGTTTCCTTCAATTTTAAAAGTGGTTTCTTCTGTACAACCGTTATTGAAAAAACTTCCCCATTCCGTATTTATACTTAAATAACCAAAAGAAAAATAATCTCCGTAGGCAAATCGGGCACCAAAATAACTTCTTCTCATGTCATTTTTATCCTGAAATCCTCCGGTAATTGAATAGATTTGTCCATAGGGAATATCTTCAATAATCCCAAAGTTGAATAAGTATTTGTCCTCGGCAAATTTTCGGGTATTCAATCCAATTGTGGCTAAGTATAATTTTTCTGAAGCAAAAAATCTTTCAGGATCATAAACCAAAGATGGCATTTCACGATAATCAACATTCTTGTAGCCAATGGTGGTAACCAAGTTTGTAGTTCGGTAATCTTCATCTCTTCCTTTAAATATTTTAAACGAATGGCCTAACCAATATTCTTGGGTTTCCAGTTTAAACCGTTGGGTTTCATAATTACTATTCTCCAACGATAAGGAATCAACATAAAATCGATTTTCAAAATAGACACCGCCGGCCAATCGGGTGAAAGGAGAGAAAAATTGCCGTTCAATTCGGGCACTTTTGGTCGTATTATTATTGATTGAATTTTCATAAGTAAAGACCGAATTGATAAAAGTATTTTTAATATTATTTATCGAATATTGACCTAAATAAGCATTTTGACCGGTGTCAAATCGTTTAGTGAAATCGTTTCTGAATTCGTGTCCCAATCCCAAAAAATTACGTTCGGTTAACTCAAAATTTCCTCTGGTACTTGACAAACTTCCGGTTGGGATCAAACTCCAAGAATCTAAAACCCTTATTGAAATGTCAACAGAGTCTTTGCTGCCCGGAATTTCTACCGGTTTGATTATGACACTTCTCGTGTAACGTTGGCGACGAATTAAACGCTCAGATTCCTTGACAACCAGAGAATCTAATGGTTCATTCTTTTTGAAGAGAAGAAGGTTTCGGATGGTCCAGACTTTCGATTTAAGGTGGAGTCTATTCCCGAATTTTTCAAATCCTTTTTCGGGTACATCTTTGTAATTGTCAATAGAATACCCAAAAGGATCTAAGGTTTCGATATTGATGTTTCTGACAATTTTTCCTTCGCTTCGATCAAATGCCTTTTTGATTAAGAATCTTCTTCTTTTGACGCTTGACGATGAGGCTTTTGCCTTTCGGTTAGATTTGAACAGCAGTTTGTAAATGAACTTATTGAACTTACTCTTTTTAGACAACTTTTCAATGTTCTTGTATACTTTTACAGAATCATTACCACTATTAGTTTCCTTTTGTTGCGCCGATAAATTTTGGCAACAAAAAAGAAGCAGTAGGAAGTATATAAAATGCTTTGAGGACATTGAATTGTGTTAACTAATGGTGAAAGGTATAAAATAATTCACCACATAAAAAAAATCCCCAATTCTTTTAACAATTGAGGATTTTTTTGTCATTCCTTATTTATTTGGAGCTTAAAACTCTAACTTTTTTGTTCTTTGTTGAAATAAACCAAGTAATAATACATTTGTTTTTCTTCGTCCCAACCTTTTTCTACATATTTCTCAGCACTTTCCGGGTTGATGAAATCAAGTTTAATTTGAATATTAGTGTCTAAATTAATCACGTTTTTGATTGATTTTCGTGCGTCGGTTACGGCAGCATTGGCAATCGGGAAATTGGTAATGTCTTCTATACTGTATTTTTCACCTTTGTCTACTTTGTAGTTTTTGAATTCCGGAATCAAATCAGGATTGTCTAATACTTCGTTTAAGAATTTACTCTCTTCGAATTCGTCATTTTTAGCAAAATAATTTACCGAACGGTTCATAAACATCACTTCTTCTTTCTTGTCTTCTGCCGGAAGTACTACATCTTTGGCAAAGCCTTGGCAGAATTTCAAATACTTTTTGGTGTAGAAATTTTCATCCTGAAAAGCATCTACCGAAAGGAAATGCTCCAACCAATAACGCGCGTCATAACGGTTGCTGTCAATGGTTAAAATCTTGTAACCTTCTTCTTTTTTATAATTGAAAATTAAACAACCTTTGTCTAATTTATTCAAGTTAATCCCTTGTTGCAAAATCATTTCCAAAGTACTGCCTTTCTCCTCAAACTGCATAAAATCAGACTTGATCTCGCTTTTAAAAACACCAATCGCATCGACTACATTATTGTCGATTGAAACATTGGTCAAATGGGCAACATAAACTTCCCCATTCTTAATATGCGGATGGTTGGATTGCTCGAATAAGTGTTTGGTTATCTTTTTAGAAATTTCATGGGTATCATTCGGATTGGTGAAAATCTCAGTCGCCAAGTTGAACATGTCATTGTATTCCAAATCGACATCATGGGCAAACTGAAAATAATTTTCTTCCTTTTCACGGAAAGGCTTAAAGAAATATTCTTTTAACAGAGGAACAATTTCGTCATTCAATCCATAAGGTTGTTCTGAAAGGAAAATGGCTTCGTTGCGGCTTTTGTTTCCAACTCGGTGGATGGATAAGGACTCGATGTGGGCGTTGAATAGGTTGATCATTTTTGGTCTAAGGTGCTAAGGTGCTGAGGCGCAGAGGTTCTAAGGTTTTAGTCTCTTTCTTTAATTTTGTTGATGAATGAGACTAACATTCTTTCAAGTTCTCGACTGTCTTCGTATATTTTGTTAAATTCTTGTTCGGTTAAGTATTCTTTATTTTTCCCAATCTCTAATTGTGTTTGCAATTCAAATAATGAGGCTATTGAGACATTTAAAAATCTAAGATATTCTTTGTTGCTATCTCTTCCAAAGCCTTCGGCTATATTACTTGGAATCGATATGGCGCTTCGTCTGATTTGTGATGTTAATCCAAAAATTTCTTCTTTAGGAAAGTTATTGGTTGAAAAATAAATATTGGTAGTTAGTGTCATGGATTTCTGCCATACTTGTAGATTTCTAAAGTTGCTCATTTTTAATTGATTTAAAATTTAATTAAAAATAATAAAAATCTTATAATTACAAGCCTTAGCACCTCAGAATCTTAGTTCCTCAGGACCTAAATACTAATTCCAATTCTCCTCAAACCCAAAATCCTCAAAGCTGTCATCGCCGCCAAACATATCTAAATCGTCTTCATCTAAATCATCTTCAAACTCGGAGTAGAAATCTTCGTTTTCGGCTTCGAATTCTTTTTCCGGAGCAATAGCCGGTAATACACCGTGAGAGAATAATAGGTTTGGATAAGTTATACCAATTTCTTCGTCTTCGACTGCGGCCAATTCTACCAGGAATGTCCACATATTGATGAAGTCGTAAACGTAAATGATTTTGGTTTGGTCTTCACCTAATAATTGATTCAATGGATAATCACTCATGATTTTTTGTTCGCCGGCAACATCACCGGTGTCAAACATCGGGATTTCTTCTTCCTGATTCCATTGGTCATCACAGGTGTAAAAGGAAGCCACTTCCAAACCGTCAAAACCAAAAGCGTTGACAATAGCATTGTGTAAATCTTCTAAAGTATCGTCTTCCTGAATCGCAATATCTCTGAAAACATCTTCTTCGGCATCGAGAATTGCTCTGAATTTATAAATCATAATCGTAATTTTAATAAGCGCACAAAGGTAAATTTAATTTGGTAAAAACGATTTACGATAGGTAAATTGTTGAAAAGTATTTCCACAAAAAAACCTAACGGTTAAGTTAGGTTTTTAGCTTTATTTTTTTTCGGTTTTACTCATACTGACAATGCTGAGGAAAGTGTCATTTAGTTTACCCAATACTTTGGTTATTTCGTCATCGTTGCCTTTTTGTTGGACCAAGTCGTAAAGTGTTTTAGTGTCTCTTTTGAGAACAACCAGTGATTCGATTAACTTTGGACTTCTGAATTCTTCGGGCATGTTTTCAACCGACAAGGCTTTGGCTTTTTCTAAAAGTAATTCGGAGTATGTTTTAATCGGATTCAAATTTCCTTCTGCAGAAGAATGAAAGGTTTTAGACATTACTTCGTGGTAAGCTTTGATTTGAGGCCATTTTTCAATGATAGTCTGTGCTGAGACAGAATTGAAAGCAAAGAATGCTGCAAAAGCAAAAAGCGATTTGATAATTTTCATAGGTTAAGTTTTTTTTTTTTGGTGATACAATGCTACTAATTTTTATTCGTATTTTTAGTTAAAGGATTTTATTTTTTGAAAACCATTTACAACTCATCGGCATAAAACAACAATTCGGTAAACTTAAATTTCTTAGTTTTATTTTTTGTCGCAAGTTTGCTTCATCAAAATAAAACCCATGAAGACCATTTACACCTTTCTGTTTTTTTTAGTTGTTTTAACCGGTAACGCCCAACAAATTGTTTCAGGTACTGTGCTTGATGAAAAAAGCAAACCTATAGTCGGGGCGAATATTTTCATCGATGGCACTTATGATGGCACTTCGTCTGATGAGAACGGAAATTTTAAATTCACTACAACAGCCAAAGGCAATCAGATTTTAGTGATTAGTTTTTTGACGTATGAAACTTTAAAGGCTCCAATTGATGTTGCCACTTGCCAAGACAAATCCTTCAAGCTTAAAGAAAGTGTCAACACACTTGATGCTGTGATTGTAACAGCCGGAACTTTTGACGCAGGCGATAAAGCCAGAGTTTCAGTTTTAAAACCCTTAGACATAGTGACTACAGCCGGTGCGATGGGTGATATCGTTTCAGCATTGCAAACCTTACCCGGAACACAAACCGTTGGCGAAGACGGAAGATTATTCGTTCGCGGTGGCGAAGCTGATGAAACCCAAACTTTTGTAGATGGTATAAGAGTAGCACAACCTTATGGTGCGACGACAGCGAATGTACCAACTCGTGGTAGATTTTCACCGTTCTTGTTCAGCGGAATGTCGTTTTCTACCGGTGGTTATTCTGCCGAATATGGCGAAGCGTTGTCGAGTGTCTTACTATTAAACACCCAAGACGAAGCCGTTGAAGAGAAAACCGATATTTCTTTGATGACTGTGGGTTTAGGTTTAGCCAATACCCAAAAATGGGGCAACAACTCCTTAAGTTTCAATTCAGCTTATATTAATTTGGCTCCGTACCAAAAAGTGTTTCCGCAACGTGCCGATTGGAACAAACCTTTTCAATCGCTTTCGGGTGAATCGGTATACCGACACAGTTTTACTAATGGGTTGTTTAAATTATATGCGGCGTTTGATGCTTCTCAATTCGATATCAACAGTGAATCCATCAACAATCCGGATAAAATCAGAGTAGATTTGGACAATAATAATTTTTATCTGAATTCGTCCTACAAAGGTAATTTTGGTTCGCAATGGCAATTGTTTACCGGTTTAAGTTATGGTTACAGCCAAAATAAAATCGGGATTGATTCAGATAATGTAGCCAACTCAGAACATTCGTCTCATTTGAAATTAAAACTAAAAAAATCATTCTCTGATAGAGTTAAATTGTCTTTTGGTGGCGATTATTTCATCACAAAATTCGACGAAGAATTCAAAGCGTATGAAGGTAACACTTTCAACAGCGGTTACGATGCCAACATTGCAGCATTCTTTACCGAAGCGGATATTTTCTTCTCTAAAAAGTTTGCCGTAAAATTAGGCGCAAGGATATCCAATAACGATTTGTTACAGGAAACCGTAATTGCTCCTAGAGCATCATTGGCTTATAAAATTTCCAAAAACGGTCAGTTTTCTTTTGCTTACGGAAGCTTTACCCAAGCACCAAGACAAGATTATTTGAAATATGCCGATTATTTGGATAGCGAAAAAGCACAACATTATATTTTGAATTACCAATACAGTAAAGACCGAAGAACATTCCGTGCTGAGGTTTATTTTAAAGACTATTCCGATTTGGTCAAATATGATACAGAAGCTACTCAGTTTAATTCCGATTTCAATAATTCAGGAACAGGATATGCCAGAGGTTTGGATGTGTTTTGGAGAGACAATAAAACCATCAAAAATGTTGAATATTGGATTTCGTATTCTTACATCGATACCCAAAGAAATTATAAAAACTTTACTGCCGAAGTAACCCCAAGTTTTGTGGCCAACCACAGTTTAAGTGTGGTAAGCAAATGGTGGATTAACAAACTAAAATCTCAAGTCAGTATAACCAATTCGTTTTCCACTGGAAGACCATTCAACAATCCGAATGAGACACAATTTATGAATGGCAGAACCAAAGGCTACAATAATTTGAGTTTAGGCTGGGCTTATTTAATGACACAACAAAAGATTTTGTACTTTTCAGTATCGAATGTTTTAGGAACTGCCAACGTTTTTGGTTACGAATATGCAAACTCACCAAATACCGATGGCGTTTACAACAGAAGAACCATCAGACCAACGGCTGACCAGTTTTTCTTTGTAGGCTTCTTTTGGACGATTAGTGAGAATAAGAAGGAGAATCAGTTGGATAATCTTTAAGAGGCGCTAAGGCGCTGAGGTACTAAGGGAAAAGCCTTAGAACCTTAGCTCCTCAGAACCTCAGAACCTTCAAGAAAAACAATTCATCCCCAAAAATCAACAGTTCAGTAACTATAAGTTTTACAACAACAAAAACCGAGATACTTTTGGACTATAAAATAACAAGAGTTTTAATCATCAAATAAATTAAAAGACATGACAAAAATTATCACCACTATCGCATTATTCGTTTGTTCGTTATTATCAGCACAAACACAATTTGAACAAGGCATGGGAAGATCTCTCGGACTTTGGGGAGAAGGCAAAGCACAGGAAGCTTCTGATTTAATGGAACGCATCTCAGCTGCAGAGAAAACAAATTGGTTACCAAATTATTACGTAGCTTTAATCAACACCACAGAAGCTTTTAAACCGGCTAACAAAGCAAAAGTTGCAGCGTTGTTGGAAAAAGCACAAAACGCACAAGATGCAGCCACAATGATTAGCCCTAACAACCCGGAATTAATGGTAATGCAAGCGATGATTTACACCGCAATGATTGTTCAAGATCCGATGGTCAACGGCATGAAATATTCTCCCAAAGTAATGGAATTATACACTAAAGCCAGAATCATTGCACCCGAAAATCCGAGAGTAGTTTTTAGCAAAGCCGATTTCGAAATGGGTGGCGCACAATGGACCGGAGCCGATGTGAAAAAATTATGCGAGGAAATCGCAAGTTCAATTCCACTGTTTGAAAGATTCAAACCGGAAACTCCTTTTCACCCAAATTGGGGTTTAGAAAGAGCACAACAATCCTTGAAGAATTGTAAATAAATAAAAAGGTACTAAGGTGCTGAGGCTCTTAGGTTCTAAGTAAAAACCTCAGTACCTTAGTGCCTCAGAACCTCAGAACCTAAAAAAAGTAAGTAATGAAACAATTAATCAAAGAAATCCCAAGAGCGATAATCATTTCCATCACTATTTTTTTTGTGTTGTTATTGATTAGGCTGATTGTTGGAAATAAAGTTGAGTTTAATCATGCTTTGTTGGTCAACTTTGGATACACCATGCTTTATGGTTTCTCGTTGTACTTTGCTAATGCTGCCATTTTTATCTATTTGGATCAAGTTTTTAAGGCTGATAGGTTTACCCCAAAAAGAATATTTCTTGGCTTTACATTTTCTTTTTTAGTTTCAATTGCGGTAATTTTTTTATTGAGAGTTTTTGAAGATGTGATTGTCGAAGGTGTTTCATTGACGGATTTTTTAAGTAAGGAACAGCTTTCGAATTATTTGGTATCCATTATCATTACCTTCTTTGTTACACTGGCTTTTCATGCGTTTTATTTTTACAAAGCTTACGCCGAAAACAAAGTCAAAGAACAAAAGGTTATCGCCGGCACTGCATCGGCACAGTTTGAAAGTTTAAAAAACCAAATCGACCCACATTTCTTGTTCAATAGCTTGAATGTACTGAGTTCATTGATAGAAGAAAACCCCGATAATGCACAAAAGTTTACGACTTCTTTGTCTAAAATCTACCGTTATGTATTGGAACAAAAAGACAAAGAACTGGTTTCGGTAGAAGAGGAATTGGCTTTCGCCAAAACGTATATGAATTTGCTCAAAATGCGTTTTGAAAACAGCATCAGTTACGAATTGCCAAGTGAATTTGAGAATCCGAATGCTAAAGTGGTACCGCTATCGTTACAACTTTTATTGGAAAACACCATTAAGCACAATGTGGCTAGCGAGCAAAAACCATTGCACATTAAAATTTATATTGAAAATAATTACTTAATCGTTGAGAATAATTTACAGAAAAAAGAAGTCTTGCAAGACCGAAAAGGCGTTGGACTGCAGAACATCGTCAATCGTTATGCTTTGATTTCGGCCCGAAAAGTTTTGGTAGACCAAACCGAAACCGCTTTCAAAGTAAAAATTCCGATTTTAACCAAACAAATTGTCATCATGGAAACAAAAAATATTTATAATGAAAACATGGCTTACATGAAAGCCAAAGAACGAGTAGAAAAACTCAAAGGATTTTACGGCAACTTAATTTCATACTGTTGCGTGATTCCGTTTTTAATCTTTATCAACTTAAAAAGCGGAGGATTTCAATGGTTTTGGTTCCCAATGTTAGGTTGGGGAATGGGATTGACATTCCATGCCCTAGAAACTTTCGGTTACGGAAAATCATGGGAAGAAAAGAAAATTCAAGAGATTTTGAATAAAGAAAATAGTCAAAGCAACAAATGGAGTTGATTAGAAGTAGCAACTCAGTCACTCAGCAACTAAAAAAAAACATGGAAACAAATAACGACTACGAAAAATACCAGCGTGCCAAAAAACAAGTAGAACAAATCAAAGGATTTTATAGTCACTTGGCTTCTTATATCTTAGTAATGGCCATTTTAATCTTTATTAATTTAAAATACACACCGCAATATCTTTGGTTTCTTTGGTCGATGATGGGTTGGGGAATTGGATTGTTTTTCCACGCGATGAAAGTGTTCAATTGGATGCCATTCTTTAACCAAGAATGGGAAGAAAAAAAGATCAGAGAATACATGGAAGAAGAAAATAATAAATCTAAATACGAATAGTTATGGAAAATTTAGACGAAATAAAATACCAAGAAGCAGTAAAGAGAGTACAAAAAATTAAAGGATTTTATTCTCACTTAGCTGTATATGTGTTAATTAGTTTATTTATTGTGGTAAAAAAGACTCAAAAAATTGATGAAGGTGAAACTATTTGGCACGCATTTTATGTTCCTTTTTTTTGGGGAATAGGTGTAATAATACATGCATTGAATGTTTTTGATAAATTATCATTTTTAGGTTATAATTGGGAAGAAAAAAAGATAAGAGAATACATGGAAAAAGAAAATAAAAGAAATAAATTTGAATAATGATGGAAAATTTAGACGAAATCAAATACCAGGAAGCCGCCAAAAGAGTGAAGCGAATTAAAGGTTTTTACTCGCATGCTGCGGTTTATGTGTTGATTAACATCATACTGTTAATCGTAAACACTCAAAATTCTTCCGAAGGTTTTTTAAACTGGAAAAACTTTACCACGCCTTTATTTTGGGGCATAGGTTTAGTGGCTCACGGATTTTCAGTTTTTGTACCTACAATGATTTTGGGCAAAAATTGGGAAGATAAAAAGATTAAAGAGTTGATGGAGAAGGAGAAAAATAATAAATGGGAATAAAATAGGTGCTAAGGCGCTGAGGTACTAAGGTTCTAAGTAAAAAGACCTCAGAACCTTAGTACCTAAGATCCTCAGAACCTTAAGAAAAATGAACATCATAATAATAGAAGACGAAAAACCCGCCGCCAGATTACTCCAACGCAAAGTGGAAAAGCTAGGCTTGCAAATCAATACACTTTTACATTCTGTAGAAGAATCGATTCATTGGTTCAACTCGAATCCGCATCCCGATTTGATTTTTCTCGATATCCAATTGTCCGATGGTTTATCGTTTGAAATCTTTGAAAATATTGACATCAAAAGTGCGGTGATTTTTACTACGGCTTATGACGAATATGCGTTGCGGGCGTTCAAACTGAATAGTATCGATTACCTATTGAAACCAATTGACGAAGACGATTTGGAAACGGCCGTCAATAAATTCAAAGCGAGAAATATCGCAGCGCCGAATCTTTCATTGGATTTTGAAATGATCAAAAAAATGTTGGTCAACCCAATAGACAGAACCTACAAAAAGCGCTTCACCATTAAAATGGGACAGCAGTTGAAGATGATTAATATTGAGGAAGTCGAATGTTTTTACAGCGAAAACAAAGGCACTTATTTACACACTTTAGACAATCGTGATTATTTATTGGATAACACTTTGGAACAACTCGAAACCGAACTTGACCCAAAAGACTTCTACCGTGTTTCGCGCAAATTCATCATCCCGATGAAAACCATTAAAGAGATTCAGTTGCACAGCAATTCAAGGCTTAAAGTCATTTTGCCGACATATAAAGACGATGAGGTAATCGTAGCGCGAGAAAGAGTGAATGATTTTAAGGAGTGGTTGGGGTAGGCGTTTTATAGGTGTTTTTTTAAATCCATCATGCCGTGTAATATTCTAACAATTTCGATTTCATTTACAGCTATTATTCTGTAAAAAATTAGGTGTTCTCCGGTTTTAAAACCTAAAATGTTTTTTTCAACGACTTCGTATGATTTACCTTGATTGGGTTTGTTGGCTAATTCTTGGCAAGAATCAATAAGTAAATTATAATAAATTGAGGCTTGGTTTTCAGACCAAGTTTCTGCTGTATAATGCCAAATAGCTCCTAAATCTTTAACGGCTTTGTTGGTTAAGTAAAACTTAGCCATTCTTTTTTGTTGACTTCAGTGTTTCTAAATGTTTTTTCGGATCAAAGTCGACAGCACGACCGCTATCAATTCCTTCACGGATAGCATTGCGCAAAACCATTACGCGATTTTCTTCTTCTTCCAAAAGACGAAGTCCGGCACGCACAACTTCACTTGCATTACTGAAACGGCCTTTAGAAACCGTTGTTTCAATAAAACTTTCGAAATGAGTGCCTAATGATATTGAGGTGTTTTTTCCCATGATAATCTCATTTTTAAGTAAAGTTACCAAAATTTGGTAATTAAACAATTTTTTTAATGGAAAGTTTTGGGAAAGCAGTTGTGACGCGAGAAAGAGTGAATGATTTTAAGGAGTGGTTGGGGTAAGTAGCACTTTCATTCTGTTTTTAAGAATTCAACGCGCCTATTTTTATTACGTCCTTCTTCGGTATCATTAGAAGCGATAGGTTGTAAACTCCCAAATCCATTATAGGTAAAACGATTGGCATCAATACCTTTTGAAACAAGGTAATTTAAAACTGCTTTGGCTCGCTGTTCTGAAAGAAGCTTATTTTTGGCTTCTTTGCCTACATTATCGGTATGGCCTCTTATTTCTATTTTTATTGATTTATTGGTCAGAAGTTGAAGGGCTAATTTATCTAATGACGCAAAGGACTGCTCTAATAAAACGGATTTGTTGGTTTGGAATAGTACGCTTTCCAAAATTACAACCTCTTCATATTTATTGGCTCCGGGCAATCCATAGACACTTCCCAAATCAAATCCTGGTGAGGAACCTTTATTATCTTTCCCGATAATTTTAATGAATTTGACTTGTTTTTTATAGGCAATTGTTGCTAAATCAAATTCATTCACACTTCCATTACCAGCGATTCCTAAAAGCGTATACTGCACATTATCAGAACTTACAAACACATCTGCATATTCTCCAGCACCGCCGACCTCTTCAATAAAAATATCATTTTGATTAGGAGCATCAATGATATAGTTATTAGTGAAACCTACTACTACAAAACTTCCTTGTGGTAAACTTATAAAACAATCATTTTTATAGAAAAGAGAATCTAAAGCGATAACTGTTTTTCTTGAGGGAACTTTTGAGCCTCCATAAAAAACATCTTTTGTTTTAGTCGTACTGTTGTAGGAATCAATTATTACATCGGGATATTGACTTTGGTTTTGAGAAAATAAGAGGAAAGCATGTAAGAGGAGAAGAATTAAAAAAGACTTAATCATATTGACTTTGAGTTTAAGTATTTAAAGTAAACGAAAGGTTTTACTTATTATTGTCTATTGTAAAGATTACTTTTTCAAAAAAGATTCATACATCATTAGTTTTAAATTTATTTGAGGTTATTAGCCAAAACATCTTCCAAAGTACTGCAATTACCATTCGAAGCACAATTTCTAAACTCCGAAGCTGTTTTGTATGAGTTAAAAATCCTTTCTTGGTTGTCTGAAGCTTGTTATTGGATGTCCGAAATGCATTCTTGTCTTTCCGAAGTTTTTTCGTGGCCGTCCGAAGAATATTTGTGTGAGTCCGAAGCTCGTTTGCGGGAGTCCGAAGCTCGTTTGAGGGCTGTGAGGCCTTGAAAATGCTCAAAAGTTGGTTTTTAGGCTATTTTTCCTTTTTGTCATTCTGTTTCGTCTTTTTAGAGGAAAGCCGAATGACAAAATGGGTGTTAAAGTTGGTAAAATTTTGTTAAGTAAATTCCAAACTAAACTCTAACTCATTAACTTCGTTATGCTTAATTCTCTCCAATGAAGTTACTTTACACCTTATCCATCCTTTTTACCTTGACTTTTGCCAACATATCTTTGGCGCAAATAACCGTCTATGAAAAGTTTGACGATTTTGAAAAGGCTATAATTAAAGCCAATGATACAGTTTATGTGATTAACTTTTGGGCGACTTGGTGCGCACCGTGTATCAAAGAATTGCCTTATTTTGAACAACTTCATCAAGAGAATAAAAAAGTAAAAGTACTATTGGTCAGTCTCGACAGTCAAAAAGACCTGGAAAAAAAGCTCATTCCCTTTATAGAAAGAAAAAAAATCACCGCTGAGGTATTGCTCCTAAGCGATAAAGATTATAATACTTGGTTGTCTAAAATCGATAAGGATTGGTCGGGTGCCATTCCGGCTACTTTACTCTTAGAAGGTAAAAAGCACTTATTTTCCGAGCGCGAATTTGAGAACTTTACTGAGCTCAATGACTATGTTAACTCATTTATCAATCTTAATTAAATAATTACACCATGAAAGTTTTACCCTTATTAATTCTATTCTTAAGCAGTTTATTTGTCGGAGAAAATACTGTATCCAATGGTTACCAACCCGGAGACAAAGCCACCGATTTCAAATTAAAGTCTGTTGATGGCAAAATGTACAGCATGGCCGATTACAAAGACGCCAAAGGTTTTATTGTAGTTTTTACTTGTAACACTTGTCCGTTTGCCATAAAATATGAAGACCGAATCAATGCATTAGCTAAAAAATACACTCCAAAAGGATATGTTTTGTTAGCCATCAATCCTAATGATCCTGAAGCGCAACCGGCAGATACATACGAGTTAATGCAGGCTAAAGCCAAAGAAAAAGGGTTTGCCTTTCCTTATTTAGTAGATGAAGGCCAAAAGATTTATCCGCAATATGGTGCTACTAAAACGCCACATGTATTTTTGTTAGACAAAAACTTAATCGTAAAATACATTGGTGCTATTGATGACAATTCGGATGATGCCTCAGCCGTTAAAGAAAAATATCTTGAAAATGCCATCAGAGCGTTAAGCAACGGAACTGAACCTACGCCGGCACAAACCAAAGCCATCGGTTGTTCTATAAAAACGAAGAAAAAAGCATAACCAAAAAGTCCTGATAAAATCGGGACTTTTTTATTTAATACAAACCTTTCGAATCCCAATCAAAGCAAAGATTAGAATGGTATAAGCAATAAAAAATGGGACGATTAATTCAATCCAACCCAATGGCAGCATCACCGCTATAATTAACAGTTGAAAGCCTAAACCATATAATGAAAGCAAGGTCATAAACCAGTTGGGAAAGGTTTTAACCTTATAAGCTTCTGCATCTAAAGCGTGGATGATTTTGTCGAAGGTACCGTATACAATTTGGTAAATGCTAAATAAGATGTTGACTGATTTTTGGCTCTCACCCGGCAAAGCTTTGGGTGTTTTGTATTCGAAAATTTTACTGGTACTATCGCCTCCAACCGATTTATTTCTCAAAATTACATAGTAGTAATTATACAAAGTGCCTTGCAATTGTAGCCCTATAAAAGCCAAAAGGGTAAACCAAATCGAGGTTTCAGAAACATAACAAATCGCCATTAAAAACATAAAGTTCAAAATGATATCAAACACACTGTCTAAATACCTTCCGGAATAGGAAGGCGTATTTTTCAATCGGGCCAATTCACCATCGGCGGCATCAATTCCGGATTTTAAGAGAATGAAAAATCCGGCCCAAAGGTATTGGTGTACCAATATGCAATAAATGGCAATCAATCCGGATAGCCCAAAAAGTAAGGTAACATGAATAGGCGTAAAGCGGGAATCTTTTAATTGAAGGGCGAAAAATCTCCCGAAAGATCTTCCGTAATCGGATAAATCTAGAAATTTATCTTGAGCGGCAAGTTTAGACATTTAAGTTAGTAAACAAGGTAATTGCGACAATATAGTCAGGATAAGCGTATTATTTTGACAAACGATGAAGCGTATAAGTCATCGCAGTCAATAAAAAGAAGGCCATCACTTGGTGTGCCAATCCCAACCAAAGCGGAACCGCATACAACAACGTGAAAACTCCTAAAGCGAATTGGACAAAAACCAATACCACTAATGCATTCAAACTCTTTTGTTGTTGGTTTGAAAGCGTATATTTTTTGCTTTTGAAATACAAATATAAAACTAATCCAACGACAACGTAAGCCATCGTTCGGTGCACAAATTGCACACCACTTTTACCTTCGGTGAAACGCAGTAACCAACTGTCTTTTTCCAAAGCAATGCTGTCGTGAAAAAATTGTCCGTCGCTCATTAATGGCCAATGGTTGTGCACTAATCCGGCGTTTAATCCGGCGACGAAACCACCGTAAATGATTTGCGCGATTAAGAAAAACATCGTAATTCGGGCCAACTTCTTCAAAGGAACAATCACTTCTTTTCTTTCTGGATAAATCAAATCCAAAGAAACCCAAAGCGTGTAAGCAAAGGTGATAAACGCAAAAGTCAAGTGCAACGCCAATCTGAAATGACTCACATCCGGATTGTCAACCAAACCGCTTTTCACCATAAACCAACCAAAGAAACCTTGCAAAGCGCCCATTCCGAGTAGAATAAAGCATTTTTTTAAAGTGTCTTGGTCAATTCGTTTTTTGATTAAAAAGTACACAAACGGAATGATGAAAACCAAACCAATTACTCTGCCGATAAAACGGTGAAACCATTCCCAAAAGTAGATGAATTTATAGTCATCCAATTGAAAATCATTGTGGATATTGATTTTTTGGTACTCCGGAAACTTTTTGTATTCTTCAAAAGCTTGAAACCATTTGTCTTCACTCATCGGTGGAAAAGTGTCGGTAACCAAATGCCAATCGGTCATGGATAAACCCGAGTTAGTTAAACGAGTAATCCCGCCAACTACGACCATAATAAATACTAAAATACAACCGGAAAGTAGCCAATAAATGACTGATTTGTCTTTTTTCATATTTTTTGAGTCGCTGAGTTACTGAGTGGCTGAGTAACTGAGTCTTTTTAGTTTTTGAGTTGCAAATTTATGTTGACTTTGTCTTTTCGACTAAAAACAAATTATAATATTTTATTAATTTTTTAAGAAAATGGTCATGCTCAGCCACTCAGCCACTCAGCTACTCAATAACTCTCTTCAAACCCATTTTCTCGGCTTTCGCCAAAACAAAATTATACGCGGCTTGGTATTCATTCGGAATTTCTCCTTCTAGAATAGCTTCTTTTACCGCTTCTTTTAAAACCCCAATTTCTCTTGAAGGTTGTAAGTTGAACAGAACCATGATTTCTTCACCACTAATGGGCGGTTGAAATTGACGCACATGATCGCGTTCTTCGACTTCAATAATTTTTCGACGAACAATATCAAAATTGTTGTGGTATTTTTTGAATTTCGTTGGATTCTTAGTAGTGATATCGGCTTCACAAAGCGTCATCAAATTGTCCACATCTTCTCCAGCATCAAATACCAGACGACGTACAGCCGAATCGGTTACGATGTCTTCAGACAAGACAATTGGGCGTGAACTCAGCATCACCATTTTTTGCACGAATTTCATTTTTTGGTTCAACGGCATGTGCAATCTTTCAAAGATTTTCTTCACCATTTTGCCACCTAAAAATTCATGTCCGTGGAATGTCCAGCCTTGTTTTTTATTGAAACGTTTCGTTGGCGCTTTGCCAATATCGTGCAACAATGCTGCCCAACGCAACCAAACATCATCGGTATTCGGGCAAATATTATCTACTACTTCCAACGTGTGATAGAAGTTGTTTTTATGCGTATGCCCTTCGATTTCTTCTACGTTGTTGAGTGCGGTCAATTCGGGCAAAATGATGTCGAGTAAGCCGGTTTTGTATAAATGTAAAAAACCAATGGACGGTTTCGGGGTTTCGAGAATTTTGTTCAATTCGTCCACAATTCGCTCGCCAGAAATAATTTTGATACGGTCTTTATTATCGGCAATGGCTTGCAAAGATTTTTCTTCTATGGTGAAGTTTAATTGCGTCGCAAAGCGAATGGCACGCATCATGCGCAAAGGATCATCTGAATAGGTAATATCAGGATTCAAAGGTGTTTTGATGAGTTTGTTTTCCAAATCAGTTAAACCATTGAAAGGGTCAATCAATTGACCGTAATTATTCGGATTCAAAGAAAAAGCCAAGGCATTAATCGTAAAATCACGGCGGTTTTGGTCGTCTTCTAAAGTGCCGTTTTCTACTACAGGATTCCGACTATCTTGGGTATAACTTTCTTTTCTCGCACCTACAAATTCAATATCGATTTCTTTATAACGCAACATCGCCGTGCCATAGTTTTTGAAAACTTGTACTTTCGGTTTGTGTGGTAACAATTCGGAAACTTTCAGCGCCAAATCAATCCCGGAACCCACAGCCACGATATCAATATCTTTTTTGAAATCGCGTTGCAATAAAAAGTCACGTACAAAGCCACCAATCACATAACTCTCCAAGTTAAGTTCTTGAGAAGCTTTTGAAATAATTTCGAAGATTTTATTGTCTAATGCTTTGGTATAATTCATGCTTTTTGTTCTGAAAACTGCGACTGCTACTGAAAACTATTTTCTAATGATTTTCACCTGACTATCACTCGTAAGTTTGATAATCGTCGATGGTTTGTCGCAGATTTTTTCGTGGTGCAAATTTACTACATAGTCTACACCCTTTATAATTTCGGGACTAATTTCTTTAAAAGATTTTGGCGTAAACATTCCCGAAATATTTGCTGAAGTCGAAACTAATGGTTTTTTCATGCGCTCCATCAATTTGAAACAAAACGGTTCCTTCACGATTCGCACGCCAAGGGTTTTGTCTTCTGCAATAATATTAGCAGCTACATTTCTGGGATTATCAAGAATTAAGGTCGTTGGTTTTTCGGATAAATCTAAAATTTGCCAAGCGACTTCAGGAATTTCTTTGAAAACATTGTACATCATTTTTTCGCCATTCATCAACACAATCATGCTTTTGGTTTCTTCGCGTTGTTTGAGCGCGTAGATTTTTTTTATGGCCTCCACATTAGTAGCATCGCAACCAATGCCCCAAACGGTATCGGTTGGGTAAAGGATGATGCCACCATTTTGGATGACTTCAAAAGCTTTGTGTACTTCTTCGTTGAGATTCATTTAACGGTTTTTTATATTGAAAATCTTAATCGATTCTATCATGCGGTCGAGTCCCATTTTGCGGTATGTAGGTACGCCTTTTTCGGCTATCATTTTTTCTACGGCTTCAATCATTCTCAAGGAAGATTTGCCGTCGTGATACGGATTGTAAGCGGCGATGACTTTTGCTCTTTGGTCTTTGAAGTTATCAATAGTCAAATTCTCTTTGACTTTTTCTTCCAGATTTGTGTATTCCTTGGCATCGTCCCAAAGGATATTTTCTGCTTTTGATTTGTAGGTCAGTACCGGTTTGTCCAATAAAATAAATTCATATACTACAGAAGACGTATCGCTTATTAGTAAGTCGCCAATGTAAATCAGTTTGCTGATATTTGGATCTTTGGACATCACGATGTTATCGTGTTTGGATGCTAATGCTTCATAAGCTGTCATGACTTCGGGCTTGGTCAAATCGTGGAATTTCACCACAATCAGATAGTCTTTATTCGCCGATAATTTTTCAAACTCTTCAGTCAAAAATGGCGCGCAATTCATACTGACATTGTGCGTAGGAGCAAAGACCAACAGTTTTTTGGCATGGTGTTTTTGAAGTAATTCGGCTTTCTCAGCTAAATAACTCGCTTTGTTTTTTTCGTAGACATCGAGTTTGCACCAACCGGTTTCGATGACTTCGAAGTTTTGGTGTTTGCCTTTGATTTCGTTGAATCTTTCGGTGAAATACGGACCTTGAGTTAAGTAAACATCAAAATAACCTCTGACTTTAAAATGCGAGGCTTTTTCTCCGGCCAAACCGTGAAAAACTTGCGCTTTATAACCACGAATGTAAAACGGAGCGTAATTTCCGGGAATGAAAAGACAGTCGCTTTTGAACTTTCGCAAGTCGGCCATGCTGCTGATATGCGGTTCGTTTTTAAAAGGAAACTTAGGCGCTAAAGCTTTGGTCGTAAACCAAACATAGTCGTATTGTTTTGCTTTCAAGACATCGGCAATCGGTTCTAATATTCCAAAAGCATACGCATGTTCGCAAAAGAGCACTGTTTTCATTATTTTTTCAATAATTGATTAGCATTCGCCAAATCTTCTTTGAAATCGACTTCGATGCAATCGTATTTAGAAATGTCAATCGGTTTGATTTTCAGATTGTCCAATTGGATGGCTAATTCCAAACCTCTTTCGAAGTAATCATTGTCATCGACTTCTTCCAAACGGGTTACGAAATGCTGCAAATCATTGGAACCGATAAAATTAATGCCAACCGCTTCGCCCAAACCGTTTTTCACGACTTTAGACAATTCGTCGATATAACCATCGGTCAAAGTATATTTCACTTCTTCGTCGGAAACTCGGGAAGTATTTACGGCTACGAAAGAATTATTAGCTTTGATATCCGGCATCAATTCGGATAACAATTTGGCATCAAAAACCACATCGCCATTGAACCAGAGTACCGGTTCGTTTTTGAATTTTTTCAGGACTTTCAACAAACTTTTAGACGTATTGGTGCAATCAAATAACGGATTGTACACATATGCCACTTCGTCAAAGCGTTCCATAATCAGTTCTTTTTTAAAACCAACTACGATGAAAATGTCATTGATGTCGAAGTATTGCGTAATGTTTTCGATTTGTTTCTCCATGATACTTTTGCCGTCATCGAGCGTCGTTAGCGGTTTCGGGAATGGATTTCCAAGTCTAGAGCCGATTCCGGCAGCGAGAATTACAATTTTCATTTGTTATTTGATTTTATAAAGTCCTAATTTCTTTTTGATGAGTTTTAAATAAAAGCCAAAATTAACATAAAGTTGGTTCTTAAAACTCAAATACCACCATTTTGATTGCGGAATTATTTTGGCCGCGATTTCGGCATTTTTTTCGGGTGAAAGGATAAAATCTTCACTCACTTTGGCCCAACTCACGTTCCCATAACCGTCAAATTCATTGACTTTGTTTTTCTCGTGAATGTTGGACATCCACAATCTTGGACTTGATAAATGAATGATGTTCTTTTCCTTTTTCCACATATTATGGTCGTAGAACCAAACGGTTTTGGCATTGGCGCTTTTTTCAATCAAACTCATAAACGGATTGAACAAATGTTCTTTTTTACCAATCATCACCGGTGATAAATTCAAGGTATATCCGGCAGTTACGTCAACGGCTAAATGTTCTTGTTGGCCAAATTTCGACTGTATGGTTTCAATGAAATGCTTGCTGATGCTGTCGTCGTTGTCAATTCGGGACGTAATTAAGTATTCCGACTTAACATTGGTGGTGATATAATTTCTAATCGATTCTACCAACATCGGCATACCATCAATATAATAAGCTTCGATAAACGAATGCGGTTGGATTAATTGAGCAATTTGTGCTTTGTGTTTTTCGGAAGTGTTAGTGTCAAAATAAAGCAACCACTTGAAGTTTTTATTCGTTTGTGCGACTACTGACGGCAGACAAAAGTTGGCAAAAAGTTCGATTCTTTCATCCATCCATTGGTCATTCAAAAGCAATTCGTTGTTCTTGGTGAACTTCCACTTGGGATTTTTTAAATTGAATCTGGTAATGAGGTAATGCTCAAAAATCATATTTTTTTTCCAAAAATAATCAATTTGTTTGAGTCTAAAAGCCAATTGGTTACTTTTACGAAGAATATTGCTTTAAAAAAACTCCTAAAAAACCAATGGTGGTTGCCCAAAAAAGTGTAATTTCCATTTTTATATTTAGATGAAATTATCAGTCATTATTACTACTTACAACTCGGAAGAATGGTTGCGCAAAGTACTTTTGGGCTTCATTGTTCAAACCGAAAAAGACTTCGAAGTGGTAATTGCTGATGATGGTTCGACTGCCAAAACGGCTGACGTTATTGCAACGTTTCAAGGGAGATTTCAATACCCGATTGTGCACGTTTGGCACGAAGACAAAGGCTTTCGGAAGTCGAGAATTCTCAACAAAGCGATCCTAAAATCCAATTCCGATTATTTGCTTTTTACCGATGGCGATTGTATTCCGCGAAAGGATTATGTTGCCGTTCATATCAAAGAAAAGCAGGAAGGTTATTTTCTTTCCGGAGGTTATTTTAAGTTGCCGATGCGTATTTCCAAAGCAATTGTTGACGAAGATATTTTAAGCCAAAAATGTTTTGAAATTTCATGGTTATTAAAACTAGGGCTGAAAGCCAATTTTAAGGTTTCCAAACTCACGCATAATAAATACATTGCCGCATTTATGAATTGGTTGACACCAACCAAACGCTCGTGGAATGGACACAATTCATCGGGTTTTAAGCAAGATATTTTAGACGTTAACGGCTTCAACGAAGAAATGGATTATGGCGGAATGGATCGAGAATTGGGTGAACGTATGTTCAATAACGGTATGTTGTCCAAACAAATTCGGTACAGTGCGATTTGCCTGCATTTAGACCATGCTCGAGGCTATGCTGATGAAGAAAAAATCAAGCAAAATATGGAAATCCGGCGCTACAACAAAAAGCACAACGTAATCCGAATCGAGAATGGGATTGATAAATTGAAAATATAATTACCTTTGCAACATAATTACTTCTTATGAAAATATCAGTTATCGTTAGTACTTACAATGCCGAAGAATGGTTAGAAAAAGTATTGATTGGCTACAGCGTTCAGACTTACAAAGATTTTGAATTGATTATTGCCGACGATGGATCAAGATCTTCCACTAAGGAATTGATTGATAGTTATGCTAAAAATTATCCGGTTCCGGTGCGTCATTTGTGGCACGAGGATTTGGGTTACCGGCGTCAGGAAATCCTGAATGTGGCGATTATGGAAGCGGCTAACGAATATATTTTGATGACTGATGGTGATTGTATTCCCAGAAAAGATTTTGTCGAGATTCATGCCAAATATGCCGAAAAAGGAAAATTCCTTTCCGGTGGTTACTGCAAGTTATCAATGAAATTGAGTTCGGAGATTTCCAAAGACGATATACTTTCCGGAAGATGTTTTAATTTGAAATGGTTGAAAAGCATTGACAAATTAAACCTTTCGAATAAATTAAAAATCGGAGCTAATGATTTATCGGCTAATATTTTAGATTTCTTCTCGCCAACCAATGCGTCATTCAACAACTGTAATTCTTCGGGTTTCAGAGAAGACATGATTGCGATTAACGGGTACGACGAACGCATGAAGTACGGTGGTCCGGATAGAGAATTTGGTGAACGTTTGGAAAATAACGGCATTAAAGGAAAACAAATTCGGCACAAAGCCATAGTTTTACATTTAGATCATCCAAGAGGTTACAAAACGCCAGAATCTTTGGCGGCCAACTTGGCGATTCGAAAAGAAGTAAAGGACAAAAAAATAGTTTGGACCCCTTTTGGTATCAAAAAAGATAAAGAGTAGTTCATGAGGATATTAGTCACCGGAGCAGCAGGTTTTATTGCGTCACATCTTTGTGAAAAACTGCATGATTTAGGTCATGACGTGGTTGGATTGGATAATTTTAATGATTATTACAGTCCGGCGCTAAAACGTTTAAACGCTTCCGATTTGAAAACCAAAGGCATTACTGTTTTCGAAATTGATTTGAATGACAACTTGCAACCGGTTTTTTCAACACCTTATGATTATATCTATCACTTAGCGGCGCAACCGGGAATTTCTGCCGAAACGCCTTTGAGTGATTATGTGACCAATAATATTTTTGCGACGCAAAATTTACTCGATGCGGTTTTACAATACAATCCGAATTTAAAATCCTTTATCAATATTGCGACGTCTTCCGTATATGGTTTGGTGGCGAATGTGAATGAAAATGTTCCGGCTAAGCCGATTTCTTTTTACGGCAGTACCAAATTAGCAGCCGAACAATTGGTTTTAGGATTGCAACGTTTGGGTAAAATGAATGCCTGTTCTATTCGATTGTATTCCGTTTACGGACCAAGAGAACGTCCGGAAAAATTATATACCAAACTGATTGAAAACCTTTATGCCGACAAGCCTTTTCCTCTTTTTGAAGGCAGCGTAAAACACGAAAGAAGTTTTACTTTTGTGGGCGATATTGTAGATGGATTATCTGCTATTATTGGCAAAGAAGACATCGTCAACGGCGAAATCATCAACTTAGGTACTGATGAAGTTCACACGACACAAGAAGGAATTAACTTAGTGGAAGCAATCATGAACAAACAATTGATAATCGACCACAAACCGGCGCGAAAAGGCGATCAGGAAAGAACTTCTGCCGTGATTGATAAAGCCCGAAAACTATTGGGTTATGAACCTAAAGTCACCTTCAAAAAAGGGTTGGAGCAACAAGTACAATGGTATTTGGATAAGTTTACTTCGTAATCCTATTGACGAACGCTTTCAACTTTTCTGCAAACAATTCCGGTTTTAATTTTTCGTACCATTCAAAGGCTAACCCTTTGTAGTTTTTGGCGTGCTTTAGGTACAATTCAGGATAATAATCACTTAAGTGTACGATGTCGTAGAAACCGGTTTCTTCTTTGATATTCCAGGAAGTTCGGTTAATCCATGGAGCATAAATGGTAAAGGTTGGAATGTTCAAAGCTTTAGCCATATTAGTCGCGCCGCCTTCGTTGCCAATCAAAGCATCGCATTGGGATTGAAGCGCGATAAAATCTCTTAAACTTTTTGCATAAAAATCTAAGTTGATTTTCTCTTGAGTAGATTTGACACACAAATCATAAATGGCTTTCACTTCTTCCAACTGATTTGGCATATAATTGAACAGCATCTGGACATCTTTGGTATTCGCGATGATGTCTAAAGTTTCCGCCATGTATTTTGGAGGCAAACTTTTGTTCTTTCCGCTGCCTAAAATACCAATCATGAAAATAGGTTTGGAGGTATCGCAATGGATTTTGACGGAAGCTTTGGCTTTGTCGATTTCTTCTTGTCGTAAATGAATTTGTGGATAAATCATTTCCACTTCTTTGCCCAGCGCCGTTTTAGAAAGTAATAAGCGATAAGCATTGGCTGTTGCATTACAATCGGCATCCGGAACTACGGTTTTGGTGTAGAAAAAAGTCGTGTACCATTTGTAATGCCCGACAATCGTTTTGGCACCCGAAAAATAAGCCGGCAAAATGCTGTCCCATTTACAATAAGCATCGATGACAATATCGTAATTGCTCTTTTTTAGTTCCTTACCGAATTTATAAAGATTTATAAAACCTTTATGTTCTTCGGGTTCAAAGAAAACCACCTTGTCTATAAACGGATTGTTATCGACTACTGCAAAAGTATTTTTCTGAATCAGATAATGGACTTCGGCTTCGGGATGGTTTTTTTTGATGGTTTCACAAATGACAGTACTGGCCAAAACATCGCCAATCATCTTGATTTGAATTACCAGTACTTTCATAAGGAATATTAGATATTAGATTTCAAATATTAGATTTATATCTAATATCTGATATTTAAAATTATACAGCAACGTCGTATTCTCTCAACGCATTGTTCAGCGATGTTTTTAAATCGGTTGAAGGTTTACGGGTTCCAATAATTAAGGCACAAGGCACTTGGTAATCGCCAGCGGCAAAAGATTTAGTATAACTTCCCGGAATGACTACGGAACGCGCCGGAACAAATCCTTTGTATTCGATTGGTTCGCTTCCGGTTACGTCGATGATTTTGGTTGAAGCAGTCAGACATACATTGGCACCAAGAACAGCTTCTTTACCCACGTGAACGCCTTCCACAACAATACATCTTGAACCGACAAAAGCGCCATCTTCAATGATAACCGGTGCGGCTTGTAATGGTTCTAAAACACCGCCGATTCCAACACCGCCGGAAAGGTGAACATCTTTCCCGATTTGGGCACAACTACCAACCGTGGCCCATGTATCTACCATAGTTCCTTCATCAACATAAGCGCCGATGTTTACATAACTTGGCATTAAAATTACGCCTTTAGAAATGTAAGCTCCATAACGAGCAGTAGCCGGTGGCACTACGCGGATTCCTTTTTCGGCATAACCGGTTTTAAGAAGCATTTTATCGTGGTATTCAAAAATTCCGGCTTCCCAGGTTTCCATTTTTTGGATTGGGAAATACATAACAACTGCTTTCTTAACCCATTCGTTTACTTGCCAACCATCTAAAGTTGGTTCGGCCACACGTAAAGTTCCGGCATCTAATAAAGCAATCACTTCTCGGATGGCTGTTGTAGTAGTTTCTTCTTGCAATAAAGCGCGGTTGTCCCAAGCTTTTTCAATGGTATTTTGTAGTGTTGTCATGGTTTTTTAATTTGAGCAAAGATAGTTTCATTTTTAGAAAGTGCCAAGCATTTATTTCTATGGTTATTGTATCAAAAAAATGTTAAATTCATAGTATTAGTCTTTAGAATAAGTATGTTTGTCTTGACTAATTTATCATTAATTACGATAGCTTATGAAAGCAAAAATTTTACCTTTTACATTGTTTTTAATCTTTTTTATAAGCTGTCAAAAGCAAACTGATAGCAAAGCAGTTACCCAAGATTCTATTGCAAAGGTTGATTCACTTAACAATATTGCAGCACACAATGCTAAAAATTCCTTGGATTACATTGGAACTTACAAAGGCATATTGCCTTGTGCCGATTGCGAAGGTTTAGAGACTGTTATCTGCATCAATGAAAACAACACGTATAACATTAAAACGCAATACCAAGGCAAAGGAGACAAAGTATTCGAACAAAAAGGCACTTTTTCCTGGAACAAAGAAGGTAATGCGATTGTTTTAGAAGATGTTAAAAATGGTCCGAATCAATATTTTGTGGGTGAAAATACCTTGACACAATTGGATATGTCAGGTAAAAAAATCACAGGTGATTTGGCGGCGACTTATGTTTTAGCCAAACAACCTGAAACCAATGCAACTATTGAGACTACTGAAAAAGATAAATCAACTGTAGATTTAAACAATAGAATAGAGTCACAAACGGTGATCAAAAAAGTAAATCCTGCTATAGGCAAAGTTACTTTAGCAGAAACCAAATGGAAACTAATAACATTGAACGGGAAAGTAGTTGAACATAAAGGCAAGAAAGACTATTTTTTGAAGCTAAATTCTAAGGATGGCAGATTTAGTGCATATGCCGGATGTAATTCGATGATGGGAAGTTATGTGATGCCATCGGCTTTTGGGTTGTCATTTTCCAATGTTGCCATGACCCGAATGGCTTGTCCCAATATGGATTTGGAAACCCGTTTTTCAAAAGCGCTCGAAGAAACTGACCGATACACCATTAAAGATAATATTCTTAAACTTCAGAAAGGAAAAATAGCAATTTTGGCTACCTTTGAACCCACAAAATAATAAAGAATGCCAAGAATTCTCGCCATCGATTATGGAATGAAACGTACGGGATTAGCCGTGACCGATGAGTTGCAAATCATTGCTTCGGGCTTGACAACCATTCCGTCTGAAACGGCGATTGCCTTTTTAAAAGATTATTTTTCAAAAGAAAATGTCGCTAAAGTTTTGATAGGTGAACCCAAGCAAATGAATGGGCAGCCTTCCGAGAGTACGCCGATTATTGAAAAGTTTGTGACCAAATTCACTGCAACTTTTCCCGAAATGAAAATCGAAAGAGTAGATGAGCGTTTTACTTCCAAAATGGCTTTCCAAACTATGATTGATAGTGGCTTATCTAAGAAGCAACGCCAAAACAAAGGCTTAGTAGATGAAATAGCAGCGACGATTTTGCTTCAGGATTATTTGACAAGAAAAATGATTTAAATTCCTTATTTTTGCAAAAAAAATTCAGAAATGATTATTCCTATTTACGGATATGGTGAACCGGTTTTAAGAAAAGTTGGGGAAGAAATTACGCCCGATTATCCAAATTTAAAAGAGATTATCACCAATATGTATGACACGATGTACAATGCGTATGGTGTTGGTTTGGCCGCGCCACAAGTAGGCATGGCGATCCGATTATTTGTCATTGATACCGAACCGTTCAGCGACAGCGATGATTTGTCTAAAGAAGAACAGGCCCAGTTGAAAAACTTCAAAAGAACCTTTATCAATGCCAAAATGTTGAAAGAAGAAGGCGAAGAATGGGGTTTTAACGAAGGTTGCTTAAGTATTCCGGATGTGCGCGAAGATGTATATAGAAATGAAAGAATCACGATTGAATATTGTGACGAAGATTTCAACAAAAAAACAGAAGTGTTTGACGGTTTGATTGCTCGAGTTATCCAACACGAATACGATCACATTGAAGGTGTTTTGTTTACGGACAAAATTTCGACCTTGAAAAAAACATTGATTAAGAAGAAATTACAAAACATTATGGATGGCAAAGCTTTCCCTGATTACAGAATGAAATTTGCCAACAAAAAAGGAAGATAATTAACATTGCTGAAATAAACATTTAAATATATTTGTGCCCTAAATTAAATTAAGACAATGAACGTAGAGAAAATATTAGCTATTGCCGGAAAACCGGGTTTATTCGAATTGAAATTGCAAACTCGTTCCGGGTTTTTAGCAGAATCATTATTAGACGGAAAAAAAATCACCGTAGGAATGAGAAGTAACGTGAGTTTGCTTTCTGAGATTTCGATGTATACTTATAGCGAAGAGAAACCGTTAGCTGATATTATGAGAGCGATTGCTATCAAAGAAAATGAAGGTCCGGCCATTTCTCACAAAGAAGACAACCATAAACTAATTGCCTATTTCAAAGAAATTCTTCCTGATTACGACGAGGAAAGAGTTTATGCTTCGGATATTAAAAAAGTGTTGAATTGGTATAATATTCTTCAAGATAAAGGCTTGGTTTCTAAAGAAGAACCAAAAGTAGCAAACGCAGAAGCCATCAAAGAAGAAGTGGTTGAAGAAGTAAAAGCTAAAAAAACACCGAAGAAAAACACCAAGAAAGAAGAATAGTTAATTACTTCTTTATAAATACAAATCCTATGGTTGCAATGCAATGATAGGATTTTCTATTTTTATACAAATTCTTAACTATGAATACTCGTCAACAACAACTTGAAGCTTTCGGTCGATTACTGGATATTATGGATGATTTGCGCGAAAAATGTCCTTGGGACAAAAAGCAAACCCTCGAAAGTTTACGTCATTTAACCATTGAAGAAACCTATGAATTGGGCGATGCTATTTTGGATAATGATTTGCAAGAAATCAAAAAAGAGTTGGGCGACTTGTTATTGCACATTGTTTTTTATGCCAAAATTGGTAGCGAAACCAATGATTTCGACATAGCCGATGTAGCGAACAGCATTTGTGACAAATTAATCGACCGTCATCCTCATATTTATGGAGATGTAATTGTCGCCGATGAAGAAGAAGTAAAACAAAACTGGGAAAAACTTAAGTTAAAAGAAGGTAAAAAATCAGTGCTCGAAGGCGTACCGAAAAGTTTACCTGCCTTAGTCAAAGCGAGCCGAATTCAAGACAAAGTCAAAGGCGTTGGTTTCGATTGGGAAGAACCACATCAAGTTTGGGACAAAGTCCAGGAAGAGTTAACCGAACTTCAAGTTGAGGTCAATGCCGGCAACCAAGATAAAATTGAAGCCGAATTTGGCGATGTCCTTTTTTCGATGATTAACTATGCCCGATTCCTAAAAGTCAATCCCGAAGATGCTTTGGAACGCACCAATAAAAAATTCATGAAGCGATTCATGTATCTGGAAAGCAAAGCCGGTGAGTTAGGCAAACCGTTAGCCGATATGACATTGGCAGAGATGGATGTCTTTTGGGAAGAAGCGAAAAAACTCTAGTATTCAGTTTCCAGTCACAGTAAGCAGCAGTTAATAGTCTTTTTCTTTGTTCAATTTTCTTTTCTCTATTTGACTATATTTGATAAACTAAACCACCAACCAAAAACTATAAACCACCAACATGACAGAAAAACACGAATTAAAACGTTCCCTCGGCTTAATTGACGCCACCAGTATAGTTGCCGGTTCCATGATAGGATCCGGTATTTTTGTAGTAACCGTTTATATGGCGCGCGATTTAGGTTCGGCTGCGTGGATATTAGTAACATGGTTAATTACAGGTTTGTTGACCATGTCAGCCGCATTGAGTTACGGAGAATTAGCCGGAATGATGCCAACCGCCGGAGGACAATTTGTTTACATCCAAAGAGCTTACGGAAAACTGGCTTCTTTTCTTTACGGTTGGACTGTTTTTACTGTTATTCAAACCGGAGTGATTGCTGCAGTAGCCGTGACGTTTGCTAATTATGCTGCGGTTTTCTTTCCTTTTTTACAGGATGAAATATTTAGAATAGGCGATTCTTTTGTGTTTAAAAACAGCCAGGTTTTGGCCATGTTGAGCATTGCTTTGCTTACTTACATCAACACTAAAGGCGTTAAAAACGGAAAGGTAATTCAGTTGGTTTTTACTTCTGCCAAATTGATTGCGCTCTTTGCTTTAATAGGTTTCGGATTGTATATAGGCTTCAGTACGGATACTTTTTCTAATAATTTTGACAATACTTGGGAAGCCAGTAAAACAGTTTTTGATGAAACTACAAAGACAGTTACTGTTACTAAACTTACCGGAATTGCCATAGTTGGAGCTATAGGAGCAACAATAATCAACTCTTTGTTTTCAAGTGATGCTTGGAACAATGTGACTTTTATAGCCGGAGAAATTAAAGACCCAAAGAAAAACATTCCGCGTAGTTTATTTTTGGGTACTTTAATAGTTACCATCATTTATATTTTAGCGAATATTGCCTATTTGGCTTTATTGCCTTTAACCGGAACGCCTGACGGTTCGGTAGTAGAAAACGGAATCATGTTTGCCGCTCAAGATAGAGTAGGAGCTGCTGCAGCCAATATGATCATGGGTAATATTGGGGTTTTTGTGATGGCCGGTTTGATTATGGTTTCGACTTTTGGTTGTAACAGTGGCTTGGTTTTATCAGGCGGAAGATTGTTTTATGCTATGGCCAAAGATAATTTGTTCTTCAAAAAAGCAGGCGAATTGAATAAACATGATGTGCCCGAAAAAGCACTTTGGTTTCAATGTCTTTGGGCTTGTGTTCTTTGTATATCAGGAAGATATGGCGACTTACTGACTTATGCGACTTTTGCTTCGCTTCTCTTTTACATACTAACTATTTACGGTATATTTATCCTAAGAAAGAAAGAACCCGATGCGGAAAGGCCTTACAAGGCTTTTGGTTATCCAATTATTCCGGCCTTATATATTATTTTGACAGCAGCTATTTGTGTTGCCTTGTTGATTTATGACACAGTCAACACCGGATTAGGTTTGGTCATAGTGGCCTTAGGAATACCGGTGTATTATTTGTTCATGAATAAAAAAGAATAAAAAAAGAGTCCCGATTTTCGGGACTCTTTTTTTAATAACAATTGAAAATTATTTAGTCGGAACAGCTTCTAACATTTCAATTTCAAAAATAATATTGGAGTTTGGTGGAATCACATTTCCTGCACCTCTTTCTCCATAACCTAATTTAGATGGGATAAAAGCAATTAGTTTATCCCCTAAGGTCATCGTGCCTAATGCTTCAACAAATCCTGGAATTAGTCCGTCTTTTTTACCATATTGAAAAGGAAATGGTTGGTAACCATTTTGTTTAGCTCTGTTTTCATCAAATTTACCAAATTCTTTATTAACAGTTTCGTAGCTACTATCAAATAAAGAACCATCTTCTAAATAACCTGCATAATGAATAAATACATTAGTTCCGTCTACCGGTTTTTTTCCGGTTCCGGTTTGGATGATTTTGTATCTTAAGCCGGATGTGGTTTCAGTTGCAGTAGTTTTCACTTCACTTAAATATTTGGCTTTTGCGATGGCAACCGGTCCATATTTGGCTTTGTATTCTGCTTGTTTTTGTGCTTCTGCTTCTTGTTGTTTTCTTTTGGTTTCAGCAGCAAGAGCGGCTTCTTTTGCTTCATCACCAGCTTTGTTGGCCATATAGTTGGCAAAAACTTTTGGTGCATCAAACTTGTTGGCTTCTGTACCTTTACGAGTAATAGTTATTTTTTTAATAACATCATCTTGTTTGGTAGCCGTTACTACTTCTTGCCCTTTAAGAACATATCCGAAAACGGTATGTTTACCATCTAACCAAGGAGTTTCTTTGTGTGTGATAAAGAATTGAGAACCATTTGTTCTTGGTCCGGAATTGGCCATAGACAATACGCCCGGACGATTGTGTTTTAAATCGGCAACAATTTCATCTTTAAATGCGTAACCCGGTCCGCCCGAACCATTTCCGGCAGGATCTCCACCTTGTATCATGAAATCAGCGATTACTCTATGGAATTTTAATCCGTCGTAAAAAGGTTTTCCTTTGTACTTTTCATCCACTATTGAAGTGTTGGTTCCTTCAGCTAATGAAATGAAATTAGCTACGGTAATAGGAGTTTTTTTATACTCTAACTGCAGTAAAATTTTACCTTTATCAGTTTCGATTTCAGCAAAAATCCCCTCGTTACCAGTATTTGGGTTTGGCTTAGCTGCTACTGCTGTTGTTGTTTTTGTGGTAGCTGGTTTTTTCTTGGTTTGTGCTAAACCGCTTGTCAATCCCACGACAAGTAGGCAAAGAATACTAATTTTTATTTTCATGGTTTAATAGATTTCGTTTGTATTTATTTTTCTAATAATTCTATTTCAAAAATGATATTGGCATTGGGCGGGATTACTTTTCCTGCACCTTGTTCACCGTATCCTAAATTTGAAGGGATAAAAAGTACTGCTTTTTCTCCTACTTTCAGTTTTTCTATTCCTTCAACAAAACCCGGAATTAATTGGTTTTGGCCACCAATGGTAAAAGCAATTTTTGTATACCCGTTTTGCATAGCCCTTTGTTCATCATATTTACCGAATTGTTTGGCTACTTGAGTGTCGCTAGTATCAAAAAGCGTTCCGTCTTCTAAGTAACCGGAATAATTAATCATTACAACTGTACCTGATTTTGGACTTGAAGCCGAAGAAGGTTGTGTAATTTTATAAGCTAAACCCGATGCTGATTTAGTAGCCGATTTTTTTAATTCTTTAAAATAAGCAGCTTTTTGATCTTTGGCTGAATTTTGTTTTTTGATAAAGTCTGAGAATACTTTAACGGCATCAAATTTTTTCACATCTTCTCCTTTTCGGATAATGTTTACCTCAGTCATTTCGTCATTGATGGCTATAGAATCTACCACATTCATGCCTTCAACAACATGACCAAATATGCTGTAATTCCCATCGAGTTGCGGTGTTGGTTTTTGGGTGATGTAAAATTGGCAACCATTGGTATCCGGTCCCGAATTGGCCATAGCCAAAATACCTGCCTTATCGTGTTTTAAATCACAGATTTCATTTTTAAAGATATAGCCCGGATCTCCCGAACCATTTCCATATGGATCGCCACCTTGAATGACAAATCCTTTTTCTACGCGATGAAAAACGGTTCCGTTATAAAAAGGTTTTCCTTTTAAATCTTCCATAACGTAAGGATTATTTCCTTCAGCTAAAGTCACAAAGTTGGCGACTGTAATAGGTGCTTTTTTATAATCTAAGGCTAAAATAATAGTTCCTTTTGAGGTAATAATTTCGGCATATAAACCGTCTTTTAAGTTCTTGTGTTCGTTTTTACATGAGCTCACCATTAAGGCTAAACCCAATACAAAAAGACAGAGTGCTTTGTTCATTTTAGTTTTTAATTTTCGGTTTTTAATTTGGTTTCAGGTTTAAAATCGTTTAAAGTTACGGTGCAAATTAAAGGCTCGTTTGACCCAATTCGTTTATTATCTCCATGGTAACCATAGGCCATATGCGATGGGAAAAGAAAAGTCACCTTCTCGTTTTTGCGCATCAGTTTAATCCCGTGACGTAATCCCATCATGATGTTTTGTTTATCAACTGCATAAGTTTGCGGGCGCAATTCCACTTCTGAGTAAACCACATTGCCCTTTAAGTCTTTGATTTCATAGTCAAAATTAGCGATGTCTCCTTTTTTAGGGCGAAGCGTATCGGTTTCATTTTTGCTTTCATAATGGTACCAATACCCTTTTTTTGAAGCAATGTATTGAATTTGCGGATTACTCTTGATAATAGAATCAATTTTAGCTTCTTCTCCTGCCACTAGTTTTTTGTTACGTTCAATAGATTCTTTCATAAAAGTACCCGACGAACGTGAAATCGGCATACGAGCCTGTTGTTGTTTACAACTAATCATTGTAACAAAAACTATTAGTAAAACAGCAATTTGGTTTCTCTTTTTCATGTACTAAATAGTTATTTTCGAAATTAAAAGTTCAAATTTTTTGATGGTTTCTCTCATGCTTTCGTATGATTTTCCACCGGCAGCATTGATGTGTCCGCCACCGTTGAAATGGTCTCTGGCAAATTGATTTACATCGAAATTTCCTTGCGAACGGAACGAGATTTTAATTATATTTTCATCTCGGTGTTCGATAAAAATTGCCGCAAAATGTATGCCTTTAATGGTTAAACCATAATTAACTACGCCTTCTGTATCTCCTTTTTCATAGTGAAATTCGTCTAATTCCTTTTGCGAAAGCGTGATGTAAGACGTTTTAAATTCCGGAAACACTTTCATATTTTGTAAAGCTCTTCCTAAAAGTTGCAAGCGATTGTACGAATTATTGTCAAAAAGTTGGTTGTGTATTTCACTGTTGTCAATGCCTAAATCAATTAAATCAGCCACAATTCTGTGCGTGGTTCCTGTAGTTGACGGAAAGCGAAACGAACCCGAATCAGTTGTTATTCCGGTATAAATACAACTCGCGATAGTTTTATCGATTAAATTCTTGTGACCTAAGAACGCAATAAAATTGTAAATCATCTCACAAGTCGATCCAAAAATTGTATCCGAATAAGTATAAGTAGCGTAATTGTCAGGTTTTTGATGGTGGTCAATCATTACCATCGGAACGGTAACTTTATTGAGCACTTGTTCCATTTCGCCGGTTCGGTGCAACGCATTGAAATCTAAGGTAAAAACCATTTCGGCTTCCTGAATAATTTTAGTACAATTCCCTTTGTCATTTTCATAAATCAAAACTGTCTCTGAACCCGGTAACCAAGCTAAAAAATTCGGAAAATCATTTGGGGCAATTACAACGGGTTGATGATTCAGCTTTAGTAGAAAATGGTACAAAGCCAAAGTAGAACCCATAGCGTCACCATCGGGACTTCGGTGCGGAATGATGGCAATTTTTTTCGGCGTAGCCAATTCTTGTTGGATGGCAAAAATGTCTTCTTTTTTCATAGAGGGCGAAGTTACATTTTTTTCAGGAATTGGAAATTATTTGGATACAAAAAGTCCGAACCAAACCGCAAAAAGTCCGAGTATAATACTCAAACCTATATACCCAAAAGCTAAAAGCGAATGATTGTTCTGAAACAAATTGTAATTTTCCATTCCAAAAGTAGAAAAAGTCGTATAACCTCCACAAAATCCTGTGACTAAAAACCATTTGAGGTTGCTGTCTGTTACTTGATTTTTTTCTAAAATACCGATGAACAATCCAATTAAGAAACACCCGATGATATTCGCTAAAAAGGTGGCTAACGGAAAGTGATTTGCCCAAAATTTTGACACCAAAACGGTTGTCAAAAATCTTAAAACACTACCAATTGCCCCACCTAAAGCTATATATAAAATCGTTTTTAGCATTTATCTCTTAGTGTTATTGCGATTGAAATTGGGATTGATTTTTTTGGGTAAACTCGCTTCTTCGGTTTTGCTCGAAGGTTCAATCAACTTGTTCAACTGCTTAATTTCATCATCAGTTAAATCTCTGTATCGACCTACGTGAACATCCAATGAAATATTGATGATTCGGGTTCTTTTCAAGGCCGTAACTTCATAATCCAAATACTCACACATTCTGCGGATTTGACGGTTCAAACCTTGGGTTAAGATGATTCGGAAAACATATTTACTGATTTGTTCCACTTTACATTTACGGGTTACGGTGTCCAAAATCGGAATGCCGTTGCTCATTCTTTCGATAAATCGGTCCGTTATCGGTCGGTCGACGGTCACTACATATTCTTTCTCGTGGTTGTTTCGTGCTCGAAGTATTTTGTTGACAATATCGCCGTCATTGGTCATGAAAATCAAGCCTTCACTGGCTTTGTCTAAACGACCAATTGGAAAAATTCGTTTCGGATAATTGATGTAATCTACAATGTTGTCGCGTACACTTTGATTCGTAGTACATTCAATACCAACGGGTTTGTTGAAAGCCAAATAGACCGGTTTTTCTGTTTTTTCACGAATGAGTTTTCCGTCGACACGTATTTCATCTTCCGAAGAAACTTTGGTTCCCAATTCGGGTACAATTCCGTTAATGGTAATTCGGCCTTGTTCCAATAGTTTATCGGCTTCGCGACGCGAACAGAATCCGGATTCGGACAAGAATTTATTGATACGGGTTTGATTGACTTCCATTGGGCAAATATAATACAATTTGAGAATAGAAATTCTTGATAAGTCCGTTGATAAATTGGCTTCAAAAATCGTAAAAAAGGTTGGTAAGTTTTAAGTTTTTCCTATTTTTACCAACATGAATATACAAGGCAAACTTATAATAATTGGCGGTGCGGTTGACAAAGGAAGTTTCACAGAAACCGATTTGGACAAAAGCGCTCCGCAGAATTTGAATTTCTTTGAAGAAGGTATTTTAAAGCGCATCATCAAGGAATCGAAAAACAAAGAGAACTCCAGAATAGAAGTCATTACTACGGCTTCAAAAATCCCCAGAGAAATTGGTCCCGAATATGTTAAAGCCTTTAATTATTTAGGGGCAAATAATGTAGATGTTATTCATATCGAGCGAAGAGAACAAGCTTCCGAACCTGAAGTTTTGGATAGACTGCGAGCGGCTGATGTGGTGATGTTTACCGGTGGAGACCAATTGCGTTTGACCTCCATTTTAGGCGGAACGACATTCGATGAAATCCTAATTGGTAAATACCGAAACGAAGATTTTGTCTATGCCGGAACTTCAGCCGGTGCCGCTGCCGCTTCTAATAATATGATTTATCAAGGAAGCAGTCATGAAGCTTTATTAAAAGGCGAAGTCAAAATCACTTCGGGATTGGGATTAATTGACGATGTAGTTATTGATACCCATTTTGTGCAAAGAGGTCGAATCGGACGTTTGTTTCAAGCCGTAGTCGGGAATCCAAAAGTATTGGGAATCGGACTCGGAGAAGACACCGGACTTTTAATTACCAATGGTCGTCAAATGGAAGCCTTAGGTTCGGGATTGGTAATTTTGGTGGATGGAAGAGAAATTAAAGACACAAATTTAACTCAAGTGGAATTGGGTCAACCCATTTCTATCAATCATTTGGTGACTCACGTAATGAGTAAAAGTGATACATTCGATTTGGATACTTTTAAAATGACGATTAAGTCTTCACAATATGTTTAGATAATTAGACTGCTTAGATTGTTAGATTTTTAGAAAGTCAACTATCTAAGACGTCTAAAATGTCTAACAATCTAATAATCTAACATGTCTAAAATCATAATCCACGGCGGATTTTTCTCTGAATCATCAACCAATCACGAAACTAAAGTAGCGAAACAGCAAGCATTATTGCGAATTGCTAAAGAATCGTATGCTTACTTACAAAGTCATTCTGCCTTAGAAACGGTTGTTTATGCCGTTACTCTTTTGGAAGATGATGAATTGTTTAATGCCGGGATTGGTTCCCAAATTCAAAGCGACGGAAAAATCAGAATGAGTGCTTCTTTGATGGATGGTTCGACGATGAAAATGAGTGGTGTGATTAATATTGAAGAAGTCAAAAATCCGGTGCAAGTCGCACAAGTTTTGTTGAATTATGATGATAAAGTCTTGGGTGGAAGTGGTGCTACGAATTTCGCCCGCCAACACGGATTTGAAAAGTTTTCTACCGAAATTCCACAGCGCAGCGCAGAATACGAAGCCAAATTAGCAGCAACCGGAACCGGGACTGTGGGTTGTGTGGCTTTAGATGCTGAAGGTAAAATAGCGGTAGCGACTTCAACTGGCGGAAAAGGATTTGAAATTCCGGGCAGAATTTCAGATTCAGCTACCGTGGCCGGAAATTATGCCAACGAATTTTGTGGCGTAAGTTTAACCGGAGTAGGCGAGGACATTGTTAGTGGTGCTGTAGCGGCTAAGATTGTAACTCGTGTAACGGACGGATTTACATTGGCACAAGCCTTTGAAAAAACGTTCAACGAACTCAAACCTTTCGACGGTTTTGCCGGCGCTATTGCGATTGATAAAAAAGGAAATATCTTTCACCAAGATTCGCATCCGAGTATGGTTTTTGCGAGTTTTGATGGTTTGAAAGAGGAAGTTTTTAGTTGACCTTTTTGAAATAGAAATAAAAAATCCCAATCTCGCTTTTTAAAACGAAATTGGGATTTATGTTTTTAAGTAAATCAATTACTTAATGGTTAAAGCATTTTCAATTAAAAAGGCAATATAGTTTCTGTGTGCTCTGGTACTTTCGTCTAAAGAGGAAGCAGTGGCAAGCATCAATTTAATTTTCTTTAAAGTTTGACGTGCGGCCGCTTTTGAAATATCATCGTGTCTGCTTCTGGCATCATCAACATCAGCAATTTTAGCCACTTCTTTAACAAAATATGTCTGAAGGTATTGGCGTTGCATGTTTACTTTACCTACTAAATCTGCTTTAAAAATACCGTTGGTTAAATCTCCCATTATTTCAGCAACAGAATAAGTATTGCCATATAAACTTGAATTGGAAACCCTTTGTAAAGTGGTTGGGTGAAGAATGTGTCCTAAAGTAGCATCAGTTTGTATCGATTGATAGATACTGCCTAATTTGGGATCTTCTGTAGAAGAGAAGAAACCAAATCCACGTCGTTGCATTTGCAAATAAGGATACAATGGTGCGTCGGCATCATAAGCATCCGGTGCAAAAACATATTTATTTAAAATGTCAATCGCTCTTTTTTGTTGGGCTTCCGTTACCGGTGTAAAAGGTTTTTGGGTTGTATTTTGTCCCACAAAACTTCGGTCTACATAAACTCCACCAACATATCGGCTTACCACTGAAGCCATATTTCTTCTTTGTCCATTTAACATGCCGAAACGAGATCTCAATTCGGCATAACTTTGGCCTGTTTTACTATATTTTGTTTTTAATTTGGTCATTATATTGTTAACCAATTTAAATCTTTCTTCAGCATTTCCAACGGCATCGCTGCTTAAGTCGTTAACCATTACTCTAGGATCAATGGCTTTGCCCGGTGATCTCATGTCATCAGCATCATTTCCGAAAGTCAAATTTGGATCAGTACTTCTGCTTAGGATTTTCGCTAATTCAGCTTCTTCTGATTTTTCATCAAATTCTTTGTATCCATATTCAATAGCCCAAAGATCATACGGTCCCGGTTTAGTGGTATAGTAATTACCTTGTTTGCTTCTGTCTAAAGAAAGATTGATCGACGGATAATCCATTACCGAACCGATAAGTCCAATTTTTTCTGTTATGGCTTTATTGTGTAAATCAGCCGGACTCAACATTTGGCTCGATTTCATGTTGTGGTTTAAGCCAAGCGTATGTCCCATTTCATGTAAAACCAAATAGTATAAAAACTCTTCGTGTACTTTCAATAGGGTTGCTTTGTCTTCTCCAAAAGATTCAGCTAACGTTGTACCCATTAAGAACTGATTTTTTAGTTCGTTTGCTAAGGTACAAGCTGTTCCGTCTTTGTGGAAATAATGATTGAGATGTGCTTCTGATTCTTCTGAAGTTTTTGCAGAATACAATTCATCCATAGTAGGAGAATTACTTCCCGAAGCCCATTCAATAGTAATATCAGCACCTAAAATTTGACCGGTACGAGGATTGGCAAAGCTTGGTCCGATAGCACCATAGGGAGGATTAGCGGAAGCTACCCATCGAATTACATTGTAGCGAACATCACCGGCATCCCAATCAGCATCATCCGGTTGGATTTTCATCACTACAGCATTTTTAAAACCTGCTTTTTCAAAAGCTTCGTTCCATTTGTTTCCTGCATTTACAACTGTTTCTCTGTACTCTATCGGGGTTGTGTTTTCAACCCACCAAACGATTGGTTCTAACGGTTCACTCAGGAAAGCTGCAGGATCTTTTTTGGTCAAATACCATCGGTTGATGATATCTCTGTAAGGTGTTGGTTTTATACTAGTCTGGTCATTGATGGTTTGCCCAAAATAACCCACACGTGGATCATCTCTTCGAGATTTGAAGTTGTTTACCGGGATTTCTAGAAAAGTATGTTGGATACGAACACGTACATAACGTGCATCGGTAATGTCTTCGCCTCCACCATTTAAAGGAGCAGGATTGTCATAAGCTAAGTCTACTAAAACATCAGTATTGTTTGGATACGAGCGAACACTGTGGTACTTTGATTTGGCAGCATTGAAATTTCCTAAATTAAAAACTGCACCCGGTGGAATTCCGGGAGGCATTACCGGTTTAACCGGATCTAATTTTTCACTTAAAAATAAACCGTCTGCAGCAATTAAATAACCGGTACTGTCTTTGGCCACAATTTTTTCGGCTAAGAAAATAGCTTCTGCAATGTCGGTTCCGGCTGTTTTGCTTACCGCATTGTCTTTATCATAATAAAAACTGGTATTGACTAAGCCAAATTCGATTTTGTCATTGGCCTTTTTAATGTTAAAGATATTTGTAGCCCTGTGCATGCTTTGGTTTAATCCTAGCATTGTTGGTCCGTTCATCGAATAACTTTGATAAATAAACTCTTTGTTTAATTGGTCATTTTTGATGTAAAGTTGGATGCTTCCGGTTACCGTATCTTGGTAAATGGTAAAAAGGCCTTCTGTTTTTTTGCTGGTTTTTATCTTATCTGTGATAGAAACTTTAGCCGGCTTTTTGTTTTTAATTGAATCTGCTTTTGCCGCAGCCACTTCTTTTTCGTTTTTCTTTTTACGATTCGATTTGTCTTGTGCTTGAGACAACCCGGAACTAAGAAGTACCGCTAAAGAAAGCATGAACGTAAGTCTAATTTTGTTCATAGTTAAAAATTTAAATAGATTGATGAATAAGGTTAAGTGTTAGTCTTAAAAAACTAACCAAAGTACTATAATATTTGATGTAACATGCAAATCTTAAGTTTTTTTTAACTGGACTCGCTTATAAAAAAAAATCTCGGTTGCTAGACCGAGATTTTTATAATAATTAAAAAGAGTACTATTAGTAATTAAAGATTTCCTCTAAAGTTACTTCTTCAATTTCACCTAATTTTTGTAAGGCAGCGAAATCTAAACTTTCTTTTTTACCGATAATGGCGGTATTGTACTTTTTAGTTTTTACTTCTTTGTTGAAAAAATCATTTGTTGCTTCTAGAGTCAACCCTTGAATGTCTTTATAAATGTCTTGACGAATGTCATAATCGAAACCTAATTTTTTCAAGTTAAGTTGGTTGAAGAAAATATTGGTTTTCATAATTCGGCTGCTGGCGATTTGTTTCAAACTCGACTCTTTGGCATTGTTGAATTGTTTGTCAATTTTGGGCATTTCGGATAATAAAGCATTAATAGCTTCCACCGCTTGAGGTAATTTATTGGCTTGAGTTCCGATGGCTACCTGCATATAATCGCTTAGATTTTTATCGTTAGCCATAACATAATTAGCTCGAGCTGAATAAGCCAAAGACTTAGATTCTCTGATTTCTTGGAATACAATGGAAGACAATCCGGAACCGAAATAGGAATTAAATACATTGACTGTTCCGGTCATTTTAGGATTGTATTGAGTGCCTTTGGCAACTCTGGTCATTTCGGTTTGAACCATATCGTAATTGGCAAAGTAAACTTTGTTGGCTGTTTCCGGTTCTGTATATGGTTTTGGTGCCGGAATTGGTTTGTTGGCTGCCAAATTGTGGTTCTTTTCTAAAGCCGCTACTATGGGATTCATATCGGTTCCATAAAAGAAAATTTGGTGTTCATAGCTCGTCATTCCTTTAATCATATCAGTTAGTTTGGCCACATCCATTGCCTTCAATTCTTGTTCAGAAATGATATCTCTGAATCGAGAATTTTTACCGTATTTAGCATAATTTACTAAGGCATTTATGATGCTTTCTTTTCGCTTTTTGGCATTATTTCGAGCGTTTAAAATACTTTCTACTTGGGTTTGATATACTTTTTGATCCGGTTTTACATTTTTCAATAAGTCTTCCAATAAAGCAATTCCTTTTGGTAAATTATTCTCCAAGCCCGAAAGCGAAATGTAAGTCATATCATTAGTAAAGTTCACTGAATAAGAGATTCCGATTTTGTAAAATTCTTTTTTTACCTGTTCCGAACTCATTTTATCCGTGCCTAAATAATCTAACATACCGGCAGCCAATTGTAATTTATTGTCATGGTCTGAACCCATATTGAAAATATAGTACAAACTTGAAATAGAATTTGTGTTGTTCTTGATAAAACTAACATTGGTATTCTTTATTTTTTTGGTTTGGATTTCTTTGTTGAAATCAACAAATACCGGTGCTAAATCGGTTGCGGTTTGTTTAGCAAAGTTTTTGTAAAACTCTGATTGCGCATCGCGATTCAATTGAATTGGGGTGATTTTTGGGTTAGAAACACGAACCAATTTGTCATTAACACCTTTTCTTTTGTAAACAATTACATAGTTGTCTTTGAAAAAATCATTGGCAAATTTTACGATATCCGCTTTGGTAATTTTCGAATACTCATTGATTTCGGCTAGGTTTTCTTCCCAACTTCTACCTTGAATAAAAACGCGGTATAAGCTAGTTGCTAACCCGTCGCCCGATTCATAAGCCTTCATTTGGTTTAATTTCATGTTGTTCACGATGGCTTGAATCATCCACTCATCGAATTCGCCTTTTTTGATTTTTTCTACTTGAGTAAGCAGTAAATCTCTAGCTTCTTCTAGTGTTTGCCCTTCTTTTGGGGTGATGCTCATGCCTAAATAGCCGTATTCATTGAAAGTAGTGCTGAATCCACCGGCATTTAAAGCCAATTGTTTTTGGTTGATATTAATGTCAATTAAACCAACATCGCCGGCGTTTGACAATATTTCGGCTACCATTTCTGCTAATTGTGCTTCTTTGGTTCCGTCACCGGAAGTTCTCCAGGCCATATTTAAACGTTCGGCCGTTGGGCTTTTAACTTCTCTTGAAACGATAGTGGTCATTGGTTTTTCGACTGTTTTTTTCTTCATTGGCAATTCTTTGTATTGGAATGTACCAAAGTATTGGTCTACCATTTTGATGGTTTTATCGAAATCTAAGTCACCTACTAAAACTACAGCCATATTATTAGGCACATAATAAGTATCGAAATAGTTGTGAATGGCAACCATAGAAGGGTTTTTCAAATGTTCCGATTTACCGATTGTGGTTTGTTGCCCATAAGGCGTATCCGGAAATAAAGCAGCCATTAATTCAAAGTTAACCAAACGCCCATCATTGTCTTGAGAGCGGTTGAATTCTTCATACACAGCTTCTAATTCGGTGTGAAAAAGACGCAACACTAACTCAGAAAATCGTTCTTTTTCTACGATCATCCATTTCTCTAATTCATTGGCCGGAATGTTGTTTTTGTACACGGTCTCGTTTAGCGAAGTGTGTGCATTAGTTCCCTTAGCACCAAGTGATGAAATTAGTTTGTCATATTCATTGGCAACCGAATATTTCGAAGCTTCTTGAGAAACTTGATCGATTTGTTTGTAAATCGCAATCTTTTTTTCAGGATCAGTTTCTGCTTTGTGTTGCTCGTATAAATCTGAAATTTGGGCAAGGAGTTTCTTTTCGGTTTCCCAATTTTGGGTGCCAACTTTGCTGGTTCCTTTGAAAACCATGTGCTCCAAATAATGCGCTAATCCGGTATTGTCAGCGGGATCATTGTTGGAACCGGTTCTTACGGGAATATAGGTTTGAATTCTAGGTTCGTCTGTATTTTGGGCTAAATAGACTTTTAGTCCGTTTTTTAAGGTGTATACTCTAACGCCGGTTTTGTCGTTTTTTACCGTTTCATAAGTGTACCCTTGAGTGTCTTGTTTTTTTTCTGTAGAATAGTTTTGTGCTATTGTTGTGCTCACGGCGAGTAAGAAGCAACTTGCAATTATAATTTTTTTCATAATGGATTTAGTTTAGCCCAAAAGTAAGGAATCAAATGGTGTCATTTTTAAAAACAAATGTTAAAATGAATGGGTGTGGTTGACCTTTGGTTGTAAAGAAGAAGATTGATTATTAGTCAACTTGAAGTCTAAGTTGTCGCGTGAGCGATGGAAGCGAAGTACCATGTACTGCGGACAGCGCGACCCTTGTGGTCACGCCATAAAAAAAATCCCAACAATGTGTTGGGACTTGGTTTTATTCGTTAGTATAAAGGTAAACCAAAGTGGTGTTCGAGAAAGTGACGCCATCAGTGGATTGTTTGACTTTAAAGCGACCTTCCTGAATTCCTGAAAACTGATACCAAATCGTAGTTGTCGTTCCGGTTCCGTTGTCGTGAGTGACTTTCATAATTTTTTGGTCTTGGTTTTCCCAAATCCAAGTTCCGTTATAAAAAATGCTAACTCCCGAAATCACTTGGTGTTGTTGATAAGCACCTATGGAATTAAATAACAAATCAGGCGCCGGAGCTGAATCATTATCGTTGTACCACCATCTGTTGTACAGTAAGCTGACATCTCCTTCAGGAGCGCTATCGTCTTTGGAACAACTACTGCCCAAAGTGAGCGTAATTAGTAAGAGTATTGTTTTGATTAATGATTTTGTTTTCATGGCTTTTTTTGTCAAATATAGGAAATAAAAAAAATCCCAACCGAGTGGTTGGGATTTTCTATGTAAGTAAGTTAAATTGAGTTTGTACAAACGTTTATTTTACTTTTTTCACAACAGCTTTAAAAGCTTCCGGGTGATTCATTGCTAAATCAGCCAATACTTTACGGTTCAATTCGATACCGTTTTTCTTAACTAATCCCATGAATTGTGAGTAACTCATTCCTTCCAAACGAGCACCAGCGTTGATACGCGTGATCCATAGTGAACGGAAGTTTCTTTTGTTTTGCTTTCTATCGCGGTAAGCATAGCACATGGCTTTTTCTACTGCGTTTTTAGCAACTGTCCAAACGTTTTTACGACGACCAAAGAAACCTTTGGCTTGCTTCATTATCTTTTTTCTTCTTGCTCTTTTAGCAACTGAATTTACTGATCTTGGCATAATTTTTCTGTTTTTTTGTAGCAGGCGTCCCGAATTGAATCAAGGGAACTTTAAAGCCATACTCCAAGGTTATTTTAAATAATTTTTTAACCTAAAGAATTTTATTTATTGAAAAGCTTAACGACTAATTACTAGTCACTAATTACTAATCACTAAATTAGATAATTCTTAATTGTTGTTTGATACTTTTCTCATCTGTTTTGTGAACCAACGCAGAGTGAGTTAAAGCCAATTTACGCTTTTTAGATTTTTTAGTCAGGATGTGACTTTTAAAAGCGTGTTTTCTCTTGATTTTTCCAGAGCCAGTTACTTTGAATCGCTTCTTAGCACTGGATTTTGTTTTCATTTTAGGCATCTTTTCCTAGTTTATTTAATTTAACTTACTTACTTTTCTTTTTAGGAGCAATGAACATAATCATTCTCTTTCCTTCTAATACGGGCATGGCTTCCACTTTTCCGTATTCTTCCAAATCTTGTGCTAAACGCAACAATAAGATTTGACCTTGTTCTTTATAAATGATAGAACGTCCTTTGAAGAATACAAAAGCTTTTAATTTTGAGCCTTCTTTTAGGAACTTTTCTGCATTCTTTCTTTTGAATTCATAATCATGCTCATCCGTTTGAGGTCCGAAACGAATCTCTTTAACGGTGATTTGCGTTGACTTTGCTTTTAATTCTTTATCACGCTTTTTTTGTTGATAAATGAATTTCCCATAATCCATTAACTTACAAACAGGTGGATCCGCATTTGGAGAAATCTCTACCAAATCTACTTCTTGCTCTTCTGCGAGACGCATTGCATCGGAAAACTTAAACACTCCCGGTTCTATATTTTCTCCGACTAAACGAACTTCTGCTACACCACGAATTAAGTTATTAATTCTGTGGGCTGCTGTTTTTTCTACTCGAGGTTGGTAACCTCTGTTGTTTCTAATTGCTATGGCTTACTTATTTAAATTAAACTTCAAATGTTTTTAATGTTTTGGCAATTTCTTCGTTTACAATTTTGGCAAATTCCTCAATTGTAACCGTGATATTTCCCTTTCCTTCTTGTCCGTGACGACGTACAGAAATCGTACCGTTTTTCTCTTCTTCCTCACCAACAATCAGCATAAACGGCATTTTTTGCACTTCTGCTTCTCGAATTTTCTTTCCAATCGTCTCGTTGCGGTTGTCAATTAGGGCGCGAATTTCGTGATTTTCTAGCAATTCTAAAACTTTTTTCGCATAATTTTCATATTTCTCACTCAAAGACAAGATAATAGCTTGCTCCGGCATCAGCCAAAGTGGGAAATTTCCAGCCGTATGTTCCAATAAAATAGCGATAAAACGTTCCATCGAACCAAATGGCGCTCGGTGAATCATCACCGGTCGGTGTAATTTGTCATCCGCACCTTTATAAGTCAATTCAAAACGCTCCGGTAAATTGTAATCTACCTGAATCGTTCCCAATTGCCATTGTCTACCTAAAGCATCTTTGACCATGAAATCCAGTTTCGGGCCATAGAAAGCGGCTTCGCCATATTCAATCACGTAATTCAAACCTTTGTCGCTGGCCGCACTGATAATCGCGCTTTCAGCTTTTTCCCAGTTTTCATCACTTCCGATATACTTATCTCTATTTTCTTTGTCTCTCAACGAAACCTGAGCAGTAAAGTTTTCAAAGCCTAACGAACCGAATACATAAAGTACAAGGTCGATTACATTTTTGAACTCTCTGTCCAATTGATCCGGTGTACAGAAAATATGTGCGTCATCCTGAGTAAACCCACGAACACGAGTCAAACCGTGTAATTCTCCAGATTGCTCATAACGGTAAACGGTTCCGAATTCTGCATAACGCTTTGGCAAATCTTTGTATGACCAAGGTTTGTTGTTGTAAATCTCACAGTGGTGCGGGCAGTTCATGGGTTTTAACAAAAACTCTTCGCCTTCTGCCGGTGTGTGAATCGGTTGGAAACTGTCAGCACCATATTTAGCATAGTGACCCGAAGTGACATACAATTCTTTTTGCCCGATATGTGGTGTAACTACTTGTTCGTAACCGGCTTTTTTCTGTGCTTTTTTCAAAAATTGCTCTAGCCTGTCTCTCAAAGCCGCGCCTTTCGGCAACCATAATGGTAAACCTTGACCTACTTTTTGTGAAAATGTAAATAAATCTAATTCTTTACCTAGTTTTCTGTGGTCACGACGTTTCGCTTCTTCCAGTAATTCTAAATAATCGGTCAAGTCTTTTTGTTTAGGAAACGAAACTCCGTAAACACGAGTCAACTGCTTATTTTTCTCATCACCGCGCCAATAAGCACCGGCAACGCTCATGATTTTCATCGCTTTGATGATTCCGGTATTCGGAATATGACCACCACGACACAAATCAAAGAAATTGGCATGATCACAAAATGTAATCGTTCCGTCTTCCAAATTCGAAATCAATTCGGTTTTGTATTCGTTATTTTTATAAACTTCCAAAGCTTCTGCTTTAGAAACGGCACGCATTTTAAATTCATGTTTTTCTCTCGAGATTTCCAACACACGGTCTTCAATGGCTTTAAAGTCGGCATCGGTGATTTTTTTATCCCCAAAGTCTACGTCATAATAAAATCCATTGTCAATCGCAGGTCCAAGGGTTAATTTGATGCCTGGAAATTTTTCTTCCAATACTTGCGCCATCACGTGCGAAGTCGAATGCCAAAAAGCTTTTTTACCCTCTTTGTCATTCCATGTATATAATATAAGAGAACCGTCGGTCGTTAATGGAGTTTCCGTTTCAATGGTTGTACCATTAAAGGCTGCCGAAATCACATTTCGTGCTAATCCTTCACTGATGCTTCTCGCAACATCCATCGGAGTTGAATTCTGTCCAAACTCCTTAACCGATCCGTCAGGTAGTGTAATCTTTATCATTCCTAAAATTTTATGGACTGCAAATATAACAGATTAACAAAACACATACAATATATATAGGGTATAATATGGGAAAGATTTATCAGGAGCAGAACAATAGCTGTCTTAAAGACTCGTCGTCCCGCTATCCGCGCTACATGGTAGCCAGCTCCTATCGGGGCTAAATGAGCAGGTTTTGTGTTTTTAAAAACGCTTCGAAAAGCAAAACATCGACGAATGACATTTGTAAAATTCGAGTAATCAGGTGTTTGAAAAAAACTCTAAAAAAGGGTGATTTTTATTTGGATTGGGAGA
>NZ_JACTAB010000050.1 GCF_014486695.1 Flavobacterium buctense | reverse complement strand
TCCGTTTACAGACCAAGTATAAGTATCACAAGCCGTTGCTGTAGTCGTATTTGATGTGCTTGGTGTTATAGTCAAATTCAAAGTTTCAGTATGACATCCTACTACCGAAGTATAAGTTCCCGAAGCTGTATAAGTAGTTCCATTTACAGACCAAGTATAAGTATCACAAGCCGTTGCTGTAGTCGTATTTGATGTGCTTGGCGTTA
>NZ_JACTAB010000004.1 GCF_014486695.1 Flavobacterium buctense | reverse complement strand
CAGGAGTATAAGAAAGCAGGATAGTTGTGCTCCTGAAAACAATAAAAACTCCACTTAGACTAGCGGAGTTTTTATTTTTATTGAGGTTATTTTACTTCTGGTAGTAAACTTTCAGCGCTTCTTTCAGAATGGCTACTGAGCGAATTAAATCGTCTTTTTTAAGAACGTAAGCAATTCTCACTTCGTCTAAACCCACATTTGGGGTTGAGTAAAAACCAGCTGCGGGAGCGACCATTACCGTTTCTCCATTGTTGTCATAAGATTCTAAAAGCCACTGGGCAAAATCGTCTGCATTTTTTACCGGCAATTTGGCGATACAATAGAAAGCCCCTTTGGGCGTGGCAACTTTTACGCCTTCGATTTTTTGGAGTTCTGCGATTAGCGTATCTCTTCTGTCCTTGTATTCAGAAATCACGTCGTCAAAATAGCTTTGTGGCGTTTCTAAAGCAGCTTCGCTGGCTATTTGAGCATAAGTTGGCGGGCTCAATCGGGCTTGGGCAAATTTCATGGCTGTAGACATAACCTCTTTGTTTTTGGAAACGATGCAACCAATCCTAGCGCCACACATGCTGTATCTTTTTGAAACCGAATCAATCATAATAGCATGTTCTTCTAATCCGGGAACGTTCATAACCGAGAAATGTTGGTCGTTTTTATCATAAATGAATTCGCGATATACTTCGTCGGCAATTAAGAACAAATCGTGTTTTTTTACGATTTCAGCCAATTGCATGATTTCTTCTTTGGAATATAAATAACCGGTTGGGTTACCGGGATTGCAAATCAGAATGGCTTTGGTTTTTGGGGTAATTAATTTTTCAAAAGCAGCGATGGGCGGCAAAGCAAATCCTTCGTCTATAGTTGAAATAACCGGAACAACGGTTACTCCTGAAGCCGTTGAAAAACCATTATAATTGGCGTAAAAAGGTTCCGGAATGATGATTTCATCTCCGGAATCCATTGTGCTTCCCATGGCAAACAGCAATGCTTCTGAACCACCGGTAGTAATGATAATATCGGCCACATCAATTGGCAATCCGTGAGATTTGTAGTAAGCCGACAATTTGGTTCTGTAACTTTCAAATCCAGCAGAATGACTGTATTCTAATACTTTGATGTCTGCGTTTTTTACAGCATTAAGGGCAACATCGGGGGTTTTAATATCGGGTTGACCAATGTTTAAATGGTATACTTTGTGCCCTTTCTTTTTAGCAATTTCGGAATACGGAACCAATTTTCTGATGGGCGATTCAGGCATTTGCTGGCCTTTCAATGATATCTTTGGCATGTTGTTTACTTTAGTGGTGCAAATTTGCAATTTTTTTAGTTTGAAAACAATTCCTTTAGGACTTTAAAAATTGTTAAAAATTATTTTTTGCCGCTTCTTTTTTATTAAATTTAACGAAAATACCAGCCAATGAGATTCGTTTTTACGTTTTATGTATTTCTTTTTACTGTGTTCTCCACTTCCAGTCAGTCAAAATTTAAATTTGAAAAAAATAAAAGCAGCATTTCAATTCCGTTTAAATTAATCAATAATTTGATTTTTATTCCCATCAATGTCAATGGTGAAAAGCTGACTTTTCTTTTAGACACCGGCGTTGAAAAAACCTTACTTTTTAGTTTAGATGATAAGGAACAGGTCAAGTTTTTTAATTTGGAGAGCATTAAACTTAAAGGTCTTGGCAGTAACGAAGCCATTGATGCTTATATGTCCTCTAAGAATAAGTTAGAGGTGAAAGGCTTTGTTGATAATGATCACGAAATTTATTTAGTCTTAGATCAAGAATTTAATTTTTCCTCACAAGTCGGCATACCGGTCAATGGCATTATCGGGTATCATTTTTTTAAAAATCATTTAATCGAAATTGATTACCAAAGAAATAAAGTTATAGTGTACAATGAAACCAACAAAAAAGTGAACAAAAAGTTGGAGAGACGTTATAAAGAAGAAACCATTACCATTGAAGAAAGCAAGCCTTATTATGTTTCCAATGTAACCACCGATGGCAATACACTTCCGGCAAAATTGTTGCTTGATACAGGAAATAGTGATGCTATTTGGTTGTTTTTAGATAAGTCTGATGAAATAAAGCTGCCCAAAAAACACATTTCTGATTACCTCGGTCGTGGATTTAGCGGCAATGTTTACGGGTTAAGAGGTCGAATTGAAAGTTTTAAATTTGGCAGTACTACGTTTAAAAATCCGATTACTACATTTCCGGATTCAACTTCCATTAGAAGTGTGAATTTTGTTTCCAATAGATTGGGTTCTCTAGGTGGAGAAGTCTTTTCCCGATTCTCTGTATTTTTTGACTATCCTCGCCAAAAAATATATACCCTACCAAATGATAAGGTAAGTGTACCCTTTAATTTTAATATGAGTGGTATTGAAGTACAACATGACGGTCTAGAATGGGTAAAAGAAATGGAACCGGCGAACAATAAAAATACCAGCGGTTATACCTTGAAATTAGATGAATCTCATGTGCAAGACAACCTCAAAGTTAAGTTTGCTTTAAAACCTGTTTTTACCATTAACAGTGTTAGAAAGGATTCTCCAGCTGCGTTGGCCGGTCTCAGAAAAAATGACAGATTACTAAAAATTGAAGGCAGAAGCACACACGATTTAACCATAGAAAAAATCAACGGATTGCTCAAATCTGAAGAAGGCAGAACCATCGAACTAGTGGTCGAGCGAGACGGTAAACAATACAAATACAAGTTTCAACTTAAAAGTATCATATAAAAAAAACTCTTGTTTTAGAAACAAGAGTTTTTTTTTATTGCATCATCGGACTTTTAGTCTTCTTTTCTAAGAGATTCTCAGCCGGTTTTACAATTACTTCTCCTTTAATTTTTAGTACCACTCGACCTTCTTCGGCATTGATGGCATTAGTTTCTACCGTAATGGTTTTTCTAATAGGTCCGGGATTCATATTGTATTTCACCTCAATCTTTCCGGTTTTTCCCGGTGCAATCGGCTCGGTAGGTTTAGAAGGAACAGTACAACCGCAACTCGACTGCACATTGTTAATTATCAGTGGCGCAGTTCCAGTATTGGTAAATTCAAAAACCCTTACTCCATTATCCTCTTCTTTAGTTACTTTTCCGTAATCTATCGTATTGTCTTTGTCCTTAAACTCAATTTTCGGACCCGCTTGGGCAAAAACTACAGCATTTACAAAAATGGTCGCGATAAGTATATATTTTTTCATAGGTGAAATTTATTATTTGGTTAGTAAAAATACTCCGTTTAAATTAATACACAAAAATTTAACTCTTAATTTTTTCTAAAGTCTTTATTAATTACTTTTGCAGTTCAGTTTACAAAAGGTGTGCCATTAAGTTCAGGAGCGAGTGGTCAGTGAGTTTCAGCCATCCTTATTCCCGCTTTACGAGTTACATGGTAACTTCTTCAATCGGGGCTAGAAAGGTAAATGTATTGTCCTTTTGTAATCTGAAAAGTCTAACAATCTAAGAAGTCTAACAATCTATATATGATTCCAGCTCAATTCAACGCCAAAGAAGTAGAAAAAAAGTGGTACGACTACTGGATGAAAAACAACTATTTTCATTCCAAACCCGACCATAGAACTCCTTATACGATAACGATTCCACCACCAAACGTGACTGGTGTATTGCACATGGGACACATGTTGAACAACACAATTCAAGATGTTTTAATCCGTCGTGCGCGTTTGAAAGGCTTCAATGCTTGTTGGGTTCCGGGAACCGACCACGCATCAATTGCAACCGAAGCAAAAGTTGTGGCGAAGTTGAAAAGCGAAGGCATCAACAAAAACGATTTAACCCGTGAGGAATTCCTAAAACACGCATGGGATTGGACCGAAAAGTATGGCGGAACAATTCTCGAGCAATTGAAGCAATTAGGTTGTTCTTGTGATTGGGACAGAACGAAATTCACGATGGACCCGGATATGTCGGCGTCTGTAATTCGTTCGTTCGTAGATTTATACAATAAAGGCCAAATCTACCGAGGTTACCGCATGGTTAATTGGGATCCGGAAGCTAAGACTACACTCTCTGATGAAGAAGTAATCTACGAAGAAAGACAAGGCAAATTATACCATTTAAAATACGCTGTTGAAGGTTCCAATGAATTCGTAACCATTGCCACCACGCGTCCGGAAACGATTTTAGGCGATACCGCCATTTGTATCCATCCCGATGATGAACGTTATACCCATTTGAAAGGAAAAAATGCCATTGTGCCTATTTGTAACCGCGTCATTCCAATCATTTTCGACGAGTATGTGGATATGGAATTCGGAACCGGTTGTTTAAAAGTTACACCGGCGCATGATATCAATGACAAAGCTTTAGGTGAAAAACACAATCTTGAAATCATCGATATCTTTAACGAAGACGCAACGTTGAACAGTTATGGTTTGCATTACCAAGGCAAAGACCGTTTTGTAGTACGTGAAGAAATCGCAGTGGAGTTGGAAAAAATAGGCTCGCTAGCCAAAACCGAAAACCACCTCAACAAAGTAGGAACGTCAGAAAGAACCAAAGCCGTTATCGAGCCGCGTTTGTCTGACCAATGGTTCCTGCGCATGGAAGATTTGGTAAAACCGGCCATTAAAGCGGTTTTAGAAACAGAAGAAGTAAAATTGTATCCGGCGCGTTTCAACAATACTTACCGTCATTGGTTAGAAAACATACGCGACTGGAACATTTCGCGCCAATTGTGGTGGGGACAACAAATTCCGGCTTACTATTACGGAGACGGAAAAGAAGATTTTGTGGTAGGTGAAAATATTGAGGATGCTTTAAAATTAGCACAGGAAAAAACCGGCAACCGACAACTGACAACCGACAACCTTATACAAGACGCTGACGCTCTAGACACTTGGTTTTCCTCATGGTTGTGGCCAATTGCCGTTTTTGGTGGTATCATGGAACCTGAAAATGAAGATTTTAAATACTATTATCCAACCAACGATTTGGTAACCGGACCGGATATTTTGTTTTTCTGGGTAGCGCGTATGATTATCGCGGGTTATGAATATACCGGACAAAAACCATTTACGAATGTTTATTTGACCGGATTGGTTCGCGACAAGCAACGCCGTAAAATGTCGAAGTCATTAGGGAATTCGCCTGAACCTTTGGAACTGATTGAAAAATTCGGTGCCGATGGGGTTAGAGTAGGATTGCTGTTGAGCGCTTCTGCCGGAAATGACATTATGTTCGACGAAGAATTGTGCAACAACGGTAAAGCTTTTGGGAACAAAATATGGAATGCCTTCCGCCTAATTAAAGGTTGGGAAGTGACCGATATTGCCCAACCGGATAGTTCAAAAGTGGCTATCGAATGGTATGAAGCCAAGTTGCAGCAAACCTTAGTAGAAATTGAAGACCATTTTGAAAAATACCGTTTGTCTGATGCTTTGATGAGCATTTACAAATTGGTTTGGGACGATTTCTGTTCTTGGTTCTTAGAAATGATTAAGCCGGCATACCAACAACCAATCGACCGTGCGACCTTTGACAAAGCCATAGAAATGTTGGAAGCCAACTTGAAATTGTTGCATCCATTCATGCCTTTCTTAACCGAGGAAATCTGGCAATACATAGCCGAAAGAACTCCGGAACAAGCTTTGATTATTGCTGAATATCCGAAAGTAACTTCGTTTAACGAAAAACTAATTGCCGATTTTGATTTCGCTGCCGAAGTGATTGCCGGCGTGAGAACCATTCGTAAAGACAAAAACATTGCGATGAAAGATGCAGTCGATTTGAAAGTGGTGAATAACGAAAAAGCATCTACTTATTTTGACAGTGTGATAACCAAATTAGGGAATATCACTTCTTTAGAATACATCACCGAAAAAATTGATGGTGCGCTTACTTATCGTGTAAAATCAAACGAATATTTTATCCCGGTTTCCGGAAATATCGACATTGAAGCCGAAATTGCCAAGCTAACCGAAGAGTTGAAATACACCCAAGGTTTCTTGCGCAGTGTGCAAGGCAAGTTGGCAAACGAGAAATTCGTTTCCGGTGCACCGCCTCAAGTAATTGATAACGAACGCAAGAAAGAAGCTGATGCTTTGGCGAAGATTGCCACGATAGAGCAGAGTTTAGCCAGTTTGCAGTAATAGAAAATCCCGAGAAATCGGGATTTTTTTTTTGGTTATTCGGCAGTTAAGTTGAGACTTGCTTAAACTGATAAGTGTTAAAACAAGATTTTTTTCGTTTGGAAAGTATAAGTATTAAATCTTAAATCCTATTCTAAAATACATCCCGTTAAATTGTTCTAATTTTTGGTCATTATCGTCTTTTTGGGATTTGGTTATATCGCTTTGACTTTCTATGCCTAGGGCTAAATTAATGTTTTCGTTTATAATAAACTTTGCTCCAACCTGACTTGAGAAACCAATATTCCAACCAAAATTCTTTACCTCGGTGCTTCCGTTTATCGCTTCGAATTCTTGTTTTAATAACGAATTAGCATACAATCCTAAGCCGATGGTGAAGAATATTTTTTCATTTCCGCTTTTTTCATCATTAAATATACTGTAATCACCATTAAATTGTACTGGTATGCGCAAATAAGAATTTTTTAGACTATAGCTGTTTCCGAAAGAAGTAGCATTGGTGTTGAATTCATAAAAGCCAATACCGCCAGCCAATTCCCATTTCGGACTGATTTTATAGGCCAACAAAACATCACTACCGGTTAGATTACCATTTAAAGTGATGTTTCCGGATTGTTTTAATTGGGCAAAACCCAATTTACCGTTGACTACAAGTTCAAATTTACTGTCTTTTTTGGTGGTTGTTTCTTGCGCCATGACTGAACCCGAAAGGAATAAGAGGACTAATGTGGCAAATACTTGTTTTTTCATAGTGATTTAAATATATAGTATGGTTTGAAAATTTTGGTTTTAAAAAGGTGTTTCATATTGATAGCTTAGCTTTCCATCGGTAATCACAAATTCTTGGTTGCCATCATTAAAGGTGCCGGAAAAAGTGGCATAGAAACACGTATTGGAGTTGGTTATTACTTTGCTTTCGATAGTGCCATTGGAAAAATCTCCATTAAACGTTGTCCCGATTGAGTATTGATTGTACATAAAGTTATCTAAAACGTTATCACCTCTTTTTTGGTAAGGAAGAACGATGAGAATAGATTGTTCCAATGAAGGGTTACTACTTCCTCTAGACAACCAAATCCGCAAGGTATAACCACCATCCTGATTAAGATCAATGCCACGTCCGGTAGTTTGAAATGTTTGCAATTCTCCATTGATTACCATGGACACATTGGTTTCCAAACAAACATCATTGTTATCTTCTTTAGAACAAGATAGCGTTAGAACAGTGAGTAAAAGCAAAAGGAAATTCAGTTTTATGTTTCTCATACTGAAAGTTTTCTCTGTAAAAATAAGTTATTTTAGACTTTTGTTACTAATTTTTTTATCAAAACTATTTGGCCTAAATGATAATAAGCATGCTCAATCATGGCATCAATGTTTCTTTGATGTGTTCCGTATTTTTCGTTTACAAATACTTGACTTAATTTTTCTTCGGGCATTTGTTCAATCAGCGAAGCGAATTCTGCAGCATCATTCCAAAATCGCATTAAGAAATCTTCCCATTGGTTTTGAGAATCAATAGGAGCAAAGTCAAAACTGTATTGGTCTCTGATATCTAGCGTTCCTCCTTTAAAAACATTTTTTATTCCGTTGATATAATAGTGAATGTGCTGTGCTAAAATGGCTATCGTATTTAATTCACCGACTTTGGTAGTGGCTAATTCCCAATGGGTTTCAGACAATTGATCTTTAAAATTAGTGTTAGCAATCCAAGTTCCATTGAATATGACCTCTTTGAATCGATTGGCTATCTCTAAAGTTGACTTCATAGATTTGAATTTATTGCTTTAGTTCAAAGTTAATAGATTTTTTATTCCATTAAATAAAAAAATCCCGCTTCATTTGAAACGGGATTTTATATTTTATACAGTCGATTTCTGCCAACTGTGACTGAGACTGAAAACTAAAACTGCTCTCTTCCGGCAAAGTGAAAAGCACCTTCAATAGCTGCATTTTCATCAGAGTCTGAACCGTGAACTGCATTTTCTCCGATAGAAGTAGCATATTTTTTACGGATGGTTCCTTCAGCGGCATCAGCAGGGTTTGTTGCCCCGATTAAAGTTCTGAAAGCTTCTACTGCATTGTCTTTTTCTAAGATGGCCGCTACGATTGGTCCGCGTGTCATGAATTCAACTAACTCACCGAAAAAAGGTCTAGCCGAGTGAACAGCGTAGAATTTTTGAGCATCAGCTACTGTTAATTGTGTTAATTTCAATGCTACAATTCTGAAACCACCTTCAGTAATCATATTTAATATTCCACCGATGTGTCCGTTTTCAACAGCATCCGGTTTAATCATGGTAAAAGTTCTGTTTGTTGCCATTTTGATATAAATGATTTTAAATTCGGGTGCAAAAGTAACGTTTTTAAATCATTATAAAAAATACAACGTTTATCAATTTTTGATAATTTTTCGCCAAGTGAAATCCAATCCTGATTGTATTCTGACAAAATAGACCCCATTTGACAGTCCACTTCCTAAAAGTACATATTCATTCGCCTTGGGTTGTATTGTCAAAAGTTCTTTACCGCTAATGTCAAAAAGTTGAAGGCTGTCTATCATCTCCGAATGGGATAGGATCCAATCAACGTTGGTTGGGTTTGGATATACTTTCAATTGCATTAAATTATTTTGAGCACTTGATAAAGTATTGGTAAACGTGTAATTCCCCGAAGTTCGTTCAAAGGAAATAGTATAAGTTCCGCCGGTCACCGGAATGTCAGGACCATTTTGTGTACCGGTTCCGATGGGAAAATCAAGTGCACCCCAATTGGTTGTCCAACTGTTGTCTTTTCTAAATTTAACCACACCATCCGTCAAAGTTAAATTGGAAATAGTATAACCCAATCCGTCAGTGGTAGTCAAATCCGTATCGGCTACCTCAAAACCATTCAAAGCAGTGCCTAAAATTCCAATACTCGGAAATGAAAAACTGTAAGCACCGGTATTTTTATTAAAGGTTACAAAAAACTCACCACCGTTTACCGGAATCGATGGGCCATTTAAAACGGCTGTTCCGGTTGGAAAGGCAGTGCTTCCCCATACAAAATTAGAAGCGTTGTCTTGTCTGAAATAGGCATTACCGCTACTAAAATTGAATCCTGAAAGGGTGTAAGTAATCCCGTCATTGGTCAACATATCAACATCGGGACCATTAAAACCATTTTGAGAATCTACTGCCGGACCCCAAATACCTATACTTGGGAATGCAGCTGTTCCTATAAAAGTGTAAGTTCCGTTGATTCTGTTTAGAGTCACATCATAAGTGCCGGCAACTGTAGGAATATCCGGACCGTTTTGCGTGCCTTGTCCGTTAGGAAAAGTACTGCCTCCCCAATTGGTTGTCCAACCATAATCTTGTCTGAATTTAACCACTCCGGTAGTGAGCACCAAGTTGGAAATGGTATAAGTGATGTTGTCTGTAGTCGAAAGTGTAATTTCCGGACCGTTAGTAGGTGGCCAACCGTTGACACCGGTTCCTACTATGGAAATGGTTTGTGCAACTGCATTAAAAGCAAAAAACGAAAGAAGTAAGCTAAGTAGTTTTCTTTTCATAACTAATAATTTCAGAATTAATCAATATATTATTTCTAAAAGTAGGGAATGTTTTTTAAACGTTTTCAAGTCAATTGATTCGAAAACGTTTTCGTGTTGAAAACTTGTTGGTTTTAAATCGTGATAATCGTAAACTTAGCTTCTAACGGATGTAATTTTTCGAATAGTTTGGTTTTCAAAGTATTACCGGCTTCGTGATAGAATTCCCCGAAATTGTTTTTTCTCTCTTGTAGAGACTGATTGGGAAATAATTCGTTTTGCAATTGAATAATGCGCTCTAATTTTTCAGAATGGATTTTTTTCTCCGCTTTGAGCAACCGCTTTTCTAAATTCTCTAAGCCCTTAATTTGTTTCACTTCTTGTGCCTTGACAGCACCTGAAAACGACTTGTCTGTTTGACTTGCTAATTGGTTTAAGGCTTCGAATTGTTTTTTCAAATGTTCTTTTTGCGCCGAAAAGTCGAGATTGAATTTCGAAAACTCTTGGGTTTTTTTATCAAATAAAGTTTGCTGATTGCTGAATAAATCTGCCCAAGAAAGATTGAGTTTGTCTGCTTTTTGTACTTGTTTTTCGGTGGTTAACAAAACAGAATTTCGTACCAACAAGATTGGAAAAGTGATGTTATTAGCTTCAAAATTTGCTTTCAATTGCAACCAATAAGCAACTTCGCCACCACCGCCAATGTAACAAAGATTGGGTAAAATCACTTCTTGGTAAAGCGGACGCAGAATTACATTTGGACTGAATTGCTCGGGATTTGTTTTTAAAAGCTCTAGAATTTCTTCTTCCGAGAAAACCAGATGGGTGTTGTTGACTTTAAATTGATTGTCCTCAAAAACAATACGCTCTCGAATAGTATCTTCAAGATAAAAAAGATTGATTTCTCTTGGATTTACTTGAATGGTGTATTCTTTTAATAGGGCATTCGTTTTTGTTACGTTGTTGAATGAAGTTTGATGGAGTAATTCTTCTTTGATAAAAGGAATAAATAATTGCTTTAGTGAAACATCATCACCATCGAGAATCAACAACCCGGAATCTCCAAATAATTCGTTGGCTAAATATCGGGTAGCATCGGCTAAATTTGCATGTTTCAAATAACTGTTGTCGAATAGGTCTTTTAAGTACTGGGCATTTTCGCCTAAGCCTAATTCTTTGGCAAAAACCTCAAAAACTTTCTCTAAGCCTGCTGTTGACAAACGACCCACAGGGCCATGACTTTCTCGGTCCCATTTGATTTTGGTATTCTTGAAATGAAAGAAATTGATTTCTTCAAAATCGTGATCTTCCGTGGCCATCCAATAAATCGGCACAAAATGATGTTCCGGATAAGCTTGTTTTAATTCCTTGCAAAGATTGATAACCGACACAATTTTATATAAAAAATACAACGGACCGGTGAATAAGTTTAACTGATGACCGGTTGTTATTGTAAAGGTTTTAGAGTCAGATAGAAGCGCAATATTAGTTTGGGTTGCTTTAGAAGCTTTAAAACCATTGTATTGATTATTTAGCGCAGTCACTAAAGTTTTTCGATATTCAACGGGATAATTTTTCGCCTTTTCCTCGATTTGAGGCCCAAAATTTTCAAGTTTCGGGAATCGATTGTATAAAGCTTTCAGCTCTGGCTTTTCTACTAAATAATCCATCATTAGTTTAGTAAAATAACCTGATTCTTGATAGCTGATACAGTCGTTTGGCATGTTTATTTTTTTATAAAAATAAGAAAATCTAACGCACTAAAAGTGGTTTTAACTTTCAATTAAGGAGTGATAATCGATCCGTATAAATAATCGTCACCCAAATAAAAATCGCTGTTTCCTTTGGTCATCGTCACTTTTTTCAAACGAATGGTATGTAGAAAAAATCCCGGTGATGAGTTGGTTGTAGTCACCTCAATAATTCCTGTTCCATCAGCTTCTACGCCATCATTGGCAAACCAGTTTTGGTCTGTAAGCGTTGGTGTAGCCGGAACCGGTGTAGTACAAAAATAAGTATTGTTTACAGTTCCCGAATACAAGCGGTAGTTTACTTTATTGGTAGCGCTTATGTAGGCTGTTCTTGGTGTAGTAGTTTCGGCACTTTGGAACAAATTGGCATAGTCGGCTAAATCTAAAATAAAGGCTTCACTACTGTTGAAATTAAAAATTCGGTTGTCATTGTCACAAGTGCTTTTGTTAGCTTCCTCATCAAATCCGAAAGCGAGCGGACTTACCGTAGCGTTGTAATTACCAAAGACAAAAGTATCTTCGCCTAAATAGGCTTGTGTTGAACCATCCGGTCTTAAAAAGGTGATGTCTTGGAATACAATGTAGTGTCTGTAGCCAGTAATTTGGGTAATTCCGGTAGTAGTGTTGACTGATTTAATCGCAGTTGAAGTAATTTGAATCGTTCCCGAAGTGGCAATCCATTCTTCAGTTAAATTGGGTGTTGCAGAAGTAACCAAATCACAAATATTGGCTGAAGTTGGTGCAGCGCTGTATTGTCTGTAGATCACTTGAATGTCTCCGCTAATATTGACTTCGGTAGGATTGTTTTCCGGAGTTTCATCCTCTTCAAAATTGTCCAATGGAATGGCTAAAATCAACATTTTTGAGTCGCTTATTTTGTATAGAATCTCTTTTTGAGGACACTTTTGTACCGGTACATCTTCAAAATCAATAGTGTCAACGGTTAACTCACCATCATCACAAGCACTGATTAATAAAATTATGGCTAATAACCCTAAAATTCGTTTCATTGGTATAGAAATTTTTAGCAAAAATAAGTTTTTTATACTATTAAATTTATCTTTTATCATTTAATTAGGATAGTCGTTTTATATTTGTACCATGCAAAAAGTTTATCTCGATAATGCCGCTACAACACCTATTCGTCAAGAAGTTATTGATGAAATGGTTACGGTGATGCAATCTGATTTTGGGAATCCGTCTTCTACACACAGTATTGGTAGAAGCGCCAAAGCCATCATTGAAACTTCCCGAAAAACCATTGCCAGGTATTTGCATTGCAATGCTCAGGAAATCATTTTTACTTCTACTGCAACTGAAGCTACCAATTGGATTTTGAGAAGTGCCGTGCGAGATTTTGGCATTAAAAGAATCATCACTTCCAAAGTAGAGCACCATGCTACTTTGTATACAGTACAAGCGTTGCAAGAAGAATTTGGGATTGAAGTTTCTTATGTAAAGGTGCTTTCTGATGGGAGTTTGGATTATGCTGAATTAAATGATTTATTGTCTTTGGAACTAAAGACTATAGTTTCCTTGATGCATGTTAATAATGAAACCGGTGTAGTGCACGATATGGAAAAAATAGGAGTGATGTGCCACCAAAATAAAGCGCTTTTTCATTGTGACACCGTTCAGTCTGTTGGTAAAACCGAATTGAATTTACAGCAATTACCAGTTGATTTTATCGTAGCCAGTGCCCACAAATTTCACGGACCGAAAGGCATAGGTTTTGCTTTTGTTCGAAAGAATTTAGTTTTGCAACCTCTATTTTTTGGAGGAGAACAAGAAAAAGGTTGGCGTGCCGGAACCGAAGCTGTGCATCAAATTGCCGGAATGGCTAAAGCGTTGCAGTTGGCTTATGATCATTTGAATTCTGAAAGAAAGAATATAATTGCGCTTAAAAACTATTGTTTAGCGGAATTGAAGAAAGCTTTTCCATCGGTGAAACAAAACGGTACCAATACTTTTTACAACATACTCAATGTAGTGTTGCCTTTTTCACCCGAGAAAACAGTGATGATTTTGTTCAATCTTGATATGAAAGGGATAGCCGTTTCACGTGGTAGTGCTTGTCAAAGTGGCAGTGTTAAACCTTCGCATGTATTGGCAGAAATGCTTTCAGAGGACGATTTAAAAAGACCGAGCTTGCGGATTTCGTTCAGTCATTACAATACTAAAAATGAAATTGATTATTTGATTACTACTTTAAAAGAAATTTAAGATGGCATTATAATTGATGCCGGATGCTGTATTTTTAACTATATAAAAAATCTAATTATGAAGAATTGTGTATTTACCATCATGGTTTTATTAGGATTGTCAACCTCAGTTTTTGCTCAGAAAAAAGGGGATGTTGAATTTGGTGTAAATATTGGGTATAATAATTCCTCTGTTTCTGATTCTTATGATTCATCAGATACCGGTAGCGGTTTTAATCTTGGGGGTTCAATGGATTATTATTTTTCAAATAGCTGGAGTGTTAAAACGAAATTAATTTACGACCGTAAAGGTTGGGACAACGGTTTTATTGAAGATGAATTCGGATCTACTATAACCGATTTTAATTTAGATTATTTAACTGTTCCGGTGATGGCCAGCTGGCATTTCGGTAATAAAAGAAATTGGTTTTTGGAATTTGGACCTTATGTTGGGTTTTTGTTAAATGCAGAAGAAACCAGATTCGGAACCGATGTTACTGATAGTTTTAATGGAACTGATTTTGGTTTGGCTTTGGGAATTGGCGTAAAAATACCGCTCAATGACAAGTTAAAATTATTTTTCGAGTATGAAGGACAAGGCGGTTTAGTAGATATTTTCAAACAAAACGATTATTCTGCGGTAACCAACAGTCGTTCAAGTATTAATGTTGGTTTAAACTTTTTATTGAAATAATTTAAAAGAAAAAATCTGCTGTAAAGCAGATTTTTTTTTGACCATTTTTAAAAGGTTATTTTTTGGCTTCTACTTTTTTCTTGGCTTTCTCTTGCTTTTTGAAATAGCCTTTGAACAAGAAGTTGCTTTTTAAGGCTTCCAAATTTTCATTGAGTTTTTTACTGGCTTCATTAATATTGGTCATAGTCGAATCGATTTTTTTAACCAGTTTAGGGTCGTTTGACAAATAATTTATGGCGCCTTTTCCTTCTTTGATATTTAAAATCGTAGCATTAAGATTGCTGACAACTTTATTAATTTCCTGACTGGAAGCATCCAAATTGGTTACCACTTTCCTGATTTTATTACCAACTACCGTATCTTTCAAAACGCCTATTACATTGTCTTTGTTATCTAAGGCGGCAATTTGTTTGTTCAAATTGTCCATAGTTTGACTTGTTTTTTCACTCGTAACTCTCAGGTTGTGAATGGTGGCTTTTAAATCTTTGGCCATCACGGTGTCTCGAAGTAAAATGCCAATAGTGCCTTTTCCTTGATTAATTTCATTAGTGATTTTGAGTAAATCTATGGTGAGTTGGGCCGCATTCTGATTCGTAACATTTAAAGTAGTTAGCATATCGTCGGTTCGCACTCGGTTTTGGGATTGAATGGCGTCTCCCGGTTTTACTGCCGGCATATTGCCTTTTCCGGGAATGATATTGATGATCACACTTCCTACTAAACCATCGGAACCAATGGTAGCCACCGCATCTTTTTTAATGTGTGAAAAAATTTCTTCATCAATTTGCATATCAACACTGATTGTGGTGTCATTGATGATTTCAATGCCTCTCACGGTTCCGACATTGATGCCGGAAAAGCGAACATTGTTGCCCAACTGCAAACCGGCCACATTATTAAAAACGGCTTTCAGGTGTTCGGTTTTGCCAAACATTTGTTGTTTGTTGCCAATAAAATATATGGCTAAGACAAAAAAGGTTAGTCCTATAATGACAAATATTCCGAGGCGAATTTTTTGAGCGGCTGTTTTTTCCATAAGCTAATTTACTTAAAAAAGGCTTTGATTTTTGGGTCTTCTGAAGCCGAAAGTTTTTCAAAAGTTCCTTCGGCATAATTGATATTGTCGATTAGTAAAATCATACGGTTGGCAATAACTCTGGCACAATCCACATCATGGGTAATGATAATGGAAGAAGTATTGTATTTCTTTTGAATCGACATCATCAATAAAATGATTTCTTTAGAAGTTATCGGGTCTAATCCTGTTGTAGGCTCGTCGTAAAGAATAATTTTAGGTTGCAGAATTAAGGTTCGTGCCAAAGCTATTCGGCGTTTCATACCACCAGAAAGTTCACTTGGCATCAAATCGATTGCGTGCTCTAATCCGACATTTTCCAGAGCTTCCATTACTAACGGAGTTGTATCTTCTATGATTCCGAATTTTTTGGTGTGTCTTCGCAGCGGAAATTCTAAATTCTCTCTAACCGACATTGAATCATACAAAGCGCTTCCTTGGAACAAGAAACCTATTTCGGTGCGTAATTCATCCAATTCCCAATGTTCGAGTTGGTTGATGTTTTTCCCCATAACGGTAATCGTTCCGCTATCCGGTTCTTCCAGACCAATTAGACATTTAATCATGACTGATTTTCCTGAACCTGATTTGCCCATGATGACCAAGTTTTCGCCTTCATATAATGCCATATTGAAACCTTCCAAAACATGGTTGTCCCCAAAGCTTTTCCTCAGATTTTTGATCTCTATGATGGGTTTATTATTCATTGGGCTAACCATAAAAAATATTAGTGACAAATACGGCAATAAAATCTATAACAAACAACAACATTGAGGTATAAACTACGGCAGAATTGGCCGCTAATCCAACGCCGGCTGTTCCTTTTTTACAATTATAACCTTTGTAACAACCTACCAATCCTATGGCAAATCCAAAGAAGAAAGTTTTAAATGTGGTTGGAATCAAATCGCTGAATTGCAAACTGTCAAATACTTGATTGAAGTAGAGCAGGTAGGAGACATTTCCTTTCATATTTTCCACCATAGCCGAACCGAAAATGGCAATAGCATCTCCAAAAAACACTAATATCGGCAGCATCATGGTTGTCGCTAAAATTCGGGTAACCACTAAATATTTAAAAGGATTGGTGCCCGAAACTTCCATGGCGTCAATTTGTTCGGTAACTCGCATTGAACCCAATTCGGCACCAATACCCGAACCGATTCTTCCGGCACAAATTAAGGCAGTGATGATGGGTCCAATTTCTCTAATGATGGAAATGCTTACCATTGACGGCATCCAGGAAACAGCTCCGAATTCTTCCAGAGTTGGGCGCGATTGTAGTGTAAAAACCAAACCGATAATAAATCCGGTTACGCATACCAGCAACAAAGAGCGATTACCCATATTGTAACATTGGCGTAAAAATTCTTTGAGTTCGAAAGGCGGATTGAAAAGCTCTTTAAAAAAACGGGAAGTGAAATAGGAGAGTTCACCAATTTCAATTAAAAAATTCTTAAATGATTCTGCAACTTTGGAATTGTTGTCCATAGACTGAAATTAAGCAAAAATCCTTATCAAATTTAGGGAATTATGGGGAGAATAACTACTTTTTTCCAACAAAAAATCCACTCTTTCAATTAGATAAAGTGGATTTTTGGTATAATTGGACTAACAGTTTTATTTTTCTAAAATCAAATATTCCCAAGGTTTAAGCGTGAATACATCATCGCCTTTGAGCGTTGTTTTTTTACCTGAAAACACTTCGGTATAATCGCCTTTTAAATATTTAGAATTCAGTTTTACAGTAACCGGTTTATCACTGTAGTTGATGATTGGAATAACTCTGTTTTTGTCTTTGGTTCTTGAAAATGAAATCACTTGTTCCATTTTATCGCTGTAAATACGTACCATCACGCCACCTTCTTTACCGTTCCACAAAGCTTGATTGCGATGTTTCAGGTCAAAAAGTTTTTTGAACAATCCTTCGTAAGGCATTTTACTCCAATCGATTAAATCTTTGTCAAAAAATTTAAGTGAACGATTTAAACCGGCTTCTTGTCCGCCATAAACCAAAGGCATTCCGTTGATTGTTCCGGTTAAAACTATGGAAGCTTCCAATCCGTCTCCGAAATTGTATTCCATATTGTTGTTCCAGGAATTCATATCATGGTTATCAGTGAAAAGCATTCTGTAGCCATCGCGTGGAAAAGTGCTTACATCGTGCGCCATATATTCGACCAATCCGCCCATGCTTTTTTTATCACGAGTTACCGCAACCATTTTATCGAATAATGTCCAAGAATAAGTCATGTCGAATGCCTTTTTATGCAAATCACGAGATTCCCATTCGCCCAACATGAAAACGGGTTTTACGGCATCCATTTCGGCTCGAGCATTGTCCCAAAAATCAGTTGGAATAAAGCCTGCCGTATCGCATCGGTAACCATCGATATTGAAATCTTTCACCCAATAAACCAAGGCTTCGGTCATGTATTTTCGAAGTTCGGGTTTGTCATAATCAAAATCGATTACGTCATCCCAATCATACCATGGCGTTGGCTGGAAATTACCTTCTTCGGTTTTGGTATACCAATCCGGATGGTCTTTGACCAATTGGTTGTCCCACGATGAGTGATTGCCAACCCAATCAATGATGATATACATGCCCATGCTGTGGATTTTGTCTACTAAATGTTTGAAATCTTCTTTGGTTCCAAATTCAGGATTCACCCCATAATAATCTTTTACCGAATATTCGCTGCCTAAGGTTCCTTTGCGCTTTTCGACACCAATAGGATGAATCGGCATTAACCAAATGATATCAATGCCCATTGCTTTTATTCTCGGTAGATGAGCTTCAAAAGCTTTGAATGTGCCTTCGGGTGTGAATTGACGTATGTTGGCTTCGTAAATAGTAGCATTTTTACTCCATTCGGGATGTTTTACTTCTACGAATTCTTTGGGTTGGTAGCGGGAATCGCTGGTTTCCCCGTTTTTTTCTTTGATACAGCTTACCGAAAGGAAGCCCAAAGCGACTAACAAAATTTTGCTGATGGATTTCATTTTGAAGGAATTAAAAAAACTAATTTAAATAAAAAAACCGAAACTCTTGTCTCGGTTTAAATTATTTTCTTGATGACTCTCAGTCGGTGAGTATGTCTGTTTTGCTCTGCATTGTAAATGCCCAAATGGTCTAATCTGTCGATTCTGACTTTTCCGCTGGCGTGGATGATATAGTTGTTTTCCATCATAATGCCCACGTGAATAATTTTACCTTCTTCGTTATCAAAGAAAGCCAAATCACCCGGTTCGCTTTCCTCAATAAAACTCAGAGCATCACCTTGACCGGATTGTTGAGAAGCATCGCGCAGCAAATGATAGCCGTTTAGTTTGTAGACCATTTGGGTAAAACCGGAGCAGTCAATTCCGAAAGGTGTTTTACCACCCCAAAGATAAGGCGCATTCAAATACATATAAGCGGTAGTAATCAAATCGGATTTTGATTTGACACCGCTGGTTCTCAAACCTTCAAATTCAAAGCCTTCAATATTGATTTCGCTGTGATTTAAAAATGATAACGAAGAGCCAAGCGGAATAGGCAACAACATGTTTTTGGCATTGGTTACATATTCTACCAAATCAGCATTAAGAATAATAGCATCTTTAGATAAATCCTTGAAGTTTTTTTCTGAAATGACTTGGTATTGCTTAGAATCAACCCAACCTTCGTAATCGTCGTATTGAAGTTTGATTTTTGCCCATTGGTTTTGCTTTTCCAAAACTTCAAAATGCTCTCCAAACAAGACTTGCGAAACGATTTCGCTTCGGTCACTCGGTTCGGCACGTAAAGGAATTATGGCAAGGTTACAAATGGCAAACATTCAAATTATTTTAAATTTTAAATGCTAAATTCTAAATTAATTTAAAATTCAAAATTTAGCATTTATAATAAATTTATTTATGCTCTTTCTATTACTATAGCTGAAGCACCACCGCCACCATTACAGATAGCTGCGGCTCCGATTTTGGCATTGTTTTGTTCTAAAACATTAATCAAAGTTACAATGATTCTCGCTCCTGAACATCCTAGTGGATGACCTAAAGAAACTGCGCCACCATTTACGTTTACTTTATCATTGTCTAATCCTAAGATTTTGGCATTGGCCAAACCAACAACTGCAAATGCTTCGTTGAATTCGAAATAATCTACATCAGCTACGGATAAACCTACTTTGTCTAATGCTTTTGGTAAAGCTTTTGCGGGAGTAGTGGTAAACCATTTTGGTTCCTGAGCCGCATCGGCGTAGGATTTAATATATGCCAAAGGTTTTAAACCCAAAGCTTGTGCTTTTTCTTCGCTCATTAAAACTAGAGCAGCTGCACCATCATTAATAGTTGAAGCATTGGCTGCAGTTACAGTTCCGTCTTTGGTAAATACCGCATTCAACGCAGGGATTTTATCTAATTTTACGTTAGTATATTCTTCATCCTTAGCAAAGATAACCGGTTCGCCACGACGTTGCGGAATTTCAACCGGAACTACTTCGTTGTCAAACTTCCCTTCTGACCAAGCTTTAGCCGAACGCTCATAAGATTGAATGGCAAAAGCATCTTGTTCTTCTCTGGTAATTTTATATTCTGAGGCACATAAATCGGCACAAACCCCCATGGCGTTTCCGTCATAAGCATCGGTTAGACCGTCTTTTTGCATGCCATCAACCATAGTGGTTGGGCCAAATTTCACACCGTTTCTCAAATGAACGTAATGTGGAATCAAACTCATGTTTTCCATTCCACCTGCAACCACGATTTCAGCATCACCACTCATGATGGCTTGTGCGCCTTGCATTACGGCTTTCATTCCTGAAGCACAAACTTTATTTACGGTAGTGGTTGGAACGGTATTCGGCAATCCGGCAAAAATAGCCGATTGAGTCGCAGGCGCTTGACCAACGCCGGCTTGCACTACATTACCCATTAAAACTTCGTCGACTAAATTGGGATCTAAATTGATTTTATTTAAAGCGCCTTTGATAGCAACGGCACCTAATTGTGTTGCAGTAACAGTAGATAAACTTCCCATAAAACTTCCGATAGGCGTTCTCACTGCTGATACGATAACTACTTTTTTACTCATGATATTCTGTTGTTTGTTTGTCCTGCAAATCTAAACTTTTATTGTAAAATAATGAATCGTAAGCCCAATAAATCTTTATTTGTAAAGGATTAAATAAAATATAGTGTTTCTACCTTGTTGATAGTGAAGTTATTTGGCATTTATTTGTTTTATAATCTAAAAAAAGAAATGAAATAGTTGTAAATTATAGAATGATAAATTACATTTGCAACCGCTTTAAGAAAATGTTCTTTTACAAATTGACGAATTAGGAGAGGTGCCAGAGCGGTAATGGAGCAGATTGCTAATCTGTCGACGGGTAACCGTCGCCAGGGTTCGAGTCCCTGTCTCTCCGCTTTTCGGGGTGTAGCGTAGCCCGGTTATCGCGCCTGCTTTGGGAGCAGGAGGCCGCAGGTTCGAATCCTGCCACCCCGACAATTTTAAAGATATTTTTTTTAGCATGGTTCCATAGCTCAGCTGGATAGAGCAACTGCCTTCTAAGCAGTAGGTCGAAGGTTCGAATCCTTCTGGGATCACGAATGAATTCATTCAAACAGAAAAAATGACAAGTTTACTTGATCATTTTTTTTGTTTTAATGAATTATCAAAGCGGAGCTTTGAAGGATGTTGCGAAGCAAAATCCTTTGTGAAAGTATAAAAATGACAAGTTTACTTGATCATTTTTTTTGTTTTAATGAATTATCAAAGCATTTGATATTAAGAGGAGAATGTCCTGTGGACATTCGGTTTTTGCCGGTAGTTAGATGCTTATTGTAAATTTAAATCGAAGCAAAATCCTTTTGTGATTAAAAGACAAACCACCTCATTAGGTGTTTTTTTGTTTTTCAGAAGGTTACTAGTTTGAATCCAGTCGAGGTCACAGACTTATTTTATCTCCTTATCCTTATAGTAATTAATCAACAAATCCACAAACTTACTATAACTGTCGATGCCGTCTTCTTGTTGGTTGGATTTTAAATATTGGTCATAAAAAGCGTGAAATGCTTTGTCAATAAAAGTGTCATATTGTTCCCAAAACTTCTCGCTCTCTTTATAATTTTCCAAAATTCCCGGATTGATTTTGACTTTTAACCGGTTGAATTCTTTTTCGTTTTTTGCTCCAATGTTTGACATGCAATAGCGTAAGGCGTTCGATAAAGCCGAATATTGAAAATATAAATCCTTATTTTTAACTCCAGCCATAAATCCGATAAAATTACATTCGCTTTCACTGCCAAAGCCTATCTGATGTGCCATTTCGTGGCAAACGACATTCGGAAAACCATACATTGGTAATTTGTCGTTGACTTGGGCTTCATTGGTAAACGGATTCAAATAACCGCCAAAACCCATATAGGTTAACGGTAAACTCATCAAGGATTTCTTTCGGCTTGGGGTTTCATATTTGAAAATCGGATATTGTTTGGCCAAATGATCATAGCCATACTGCGTCAGTTTGAAAATGCTGTCTTGCGAATGGGGATTGACTACTTTCTTAGTTTTGTCTTTGGTTATGGCAAATTGAACTTCGTTGGTTTTGACAATCAGTTTTTGGGTAAAAGCAATTAAATCGGCATCTGAATATTCTCTTTTGATATCCATTTTTTCAAAAAGCGGCACGCGATAATAATTGAATGCCCATAAGAAATGAAATAAAAAATAAGCTACAGAGATAAAGCTTAACGAAGCCCAAATCTTGTCTTTCCAATTTAACTTTCTATTCTTGAAAAACCAGTAAATGCAATAGATAATAGTGATTCCGTAGATAATATCGCCAACAGAAAATGGGATTTTACCCAACACTGTCCTAGAAAAACTGGAAATCCAAACATACAATCCGTTACTGTAAAAGCGTTCCACCGTTTCAGGAAAAAAGGCAAGGATTTTCAGAAATACTATCTGAATTAATAAAAATAAAGGAAGGATGTATTTGCGTTTCAAGGTCAATTTTTAAAATGTAAATATAATCACAATTCAATTTCTAAAGTAGTTAAACTTTGTAACTTTGCCAAGTTGAGTAGCTGAGCAGCTGAGTAACTAAGTTACTGAGTAGCGCAGCAAAAAAAACTCAGGAACTTAGCCACTTAGTAACTTAGAAACTTTTTTTAAAAATGAGCCAAGAAATTAGAAACCTTGAACCCAAAGCACTTTGGAACAAGTTTGCCGATTTAAATGCGGTGCCTCGACCGTCCAAAAAAGAGGAACGCGTAATTGAATTCATGAAAAACTTCGGAAACAGTTTGGGATTGGAAACTTTTGAAGACGATATCCGAAATGTAATCATTCGCAAACCGGCTACTCCGGGTATGGAAAACCGCAAAACTATTGTGCTGCAAGGCCATTTGGATATGGTGCACCAAAAAAATAACGACACCGATTTCGACTTTTTAACCCAAGGCATCGACATGTATGTGGACGGAGACTGGGTTCGTGCCAAAGGAACTACTTTGGGTGCTGACAACGGTTTAGGTGTTGCGGCCATTATGGCTATTTTGGAAAGTAAAGATATTCCACACCCTGCGATTGACGCACTTTTTACCATTGACGAAGAAACCGGAATGACCGGCGCTTTGAACTTAAAAGGCGGTATTCTAAAAGGTGAAATCCTATTGAATTTGGATACCGAAGAAGACGATGAAATTGATATTGGTTGTGCCGGTGGTATTGATGTAACGGCGACCAGAAGATATAACGAAGAAGAAACGCCTGAAGGTTCCGAAGGTTACACCATCACCGTAAAAGGTTTAAATGGTGGACACTCAGGAATGGATATTAATAAAGGTTTAGGAAATGCCAATAAAATCATGAACCGTTTATTATTCGACGGTTTTGAGAATTTTGGTTTGCAAATTGCCGAAATCAGCGGTGGAAGTTTGCGCAATGCAATTCCGCGTGAAAGCGTTGCCAAAGTGATTGTGGCCGGAATGTATGACGAAGCGTTTGTATTTGACATGCAGGAAATCATTACCGATATCAAAACCGAGTACAAAACAATGGAGCCGAGTTTGACTATCGAAATTGTAAAAAGCGATTTGCCTTCCAAAGTAATGGATTTAGGCGTTCAGGAAGGTTTGTTGCGTTCGATTTATGCCGCGCACAATGGCGTTTACCGTATGTCTGCCGATATGGAAGACTTGGTAGAAACCTCCAATAATATTGCTCGTGTAATTGTTAAGGATGGCGAGATTTCAATTCAGAATTTGACTCGTTCATCTGTTGAAACTTCTAAAATGGATTTGGCAAATGGCTTGCGCTCGGCTTATGAATTGTTTGGATGCGAAGTGGAATTTGGCGGAAGTTATCCGGGTTGGACACCGAATGTGAATTCAGAAATCTTAGACGTTTTAGTCAATATTTACGAAAAACAAAACGGCGCCAAACCCAATGTAGTGGCTTGTCACGCCGGATTGGAATGCGGTATTTTAGGGACTAATTATCCGGGAATGGATATGATTTCTTTTGGGCCAACAATCCATGGTGCGCACAGTCCTGATGAAAGAGCTTCGATTAAATCTTCTCAGAAATTCTGGAAGTTTTTCTTGGAGATTTTGGCGAGTATTCCCGAAAGAAAATAGAGAATAGAATTTAGAAAATAGATAAACCCGTTCATTGATGAGCGGGTTTTATTTTTTGTTTGGTCTCACAGTATCTATCTTTGCATAAAAATCCACTATGTTAAAAAGTCTATACCATATTTTCCGTAACGAATGTCCCAATTGTCATAAAGGAAAAGTCTTTGCCGATAAGAGCTTCTTTTTTAGTTTTGGGTTTCCCAAGATGAACGAACATTGCAGTCATTGTAATTACAAGTTCGAAAAAGAACCGGGTTATTTTTTTGGCGCCATGTTTGTCAATTACGGACTAACAGTCGGACAAGGAATCATTACCTATTTAATTGCAAGTCCATTTTTTGAAGAAACTTTCGATTTAAGAATCATCCCGATTATTGGTGTAGTAATTATTGCATTGAGTTGTTTTAACATTCGACTTTCGAGGATGATTTGGATTTATATGTTCAAAAACTATTCGATGTAAAATAAAAAAGCTCCTAAATTTAGGAGCTTTTTCGTTGCAAATTAACCAAACAAAAATAGAAACAATAAAGGGAAAATTAATCCGGCGATGGCCAATTTCCAACCTCTACGTTTAAAGGTAAACTTCCCGGCGGGAATCATAATCGCGCCCGTGACAGCTATAGTTATCAATGATATTCCAAAGATGTCTGAATAATAAATCCACCAATTGGAAGTGTTTTTGTGCAGTTTCATCATGTGACTGATGAGCGGTGTTTTTTGAAAGGAAACTATTTCTCCTTTTCCGGTAGCCATATCAATTTCGACATCGTGTTTTTCGAAAGAAATTTTAAATTTTCCCTCTTTTACATTATGGCGACGAATTTTGTCCTCAATGCCTAAAGCCTTGCCTAATGAATCCGCAAACGGTTCGCTGATTTTATCTTCTGCCGGTAATTTTACTTCGATGGCTTTGGTTTCAACCGTATATTTTTCGGGATGCCAATGGTCTCTGTGGTTCATCATAATACCCGAAAAGGCGAATGAAATAATCAACCCAATGTAAAAATAACCTAAGTCGCGGTGCAAATTTCTGATGGTAGCTTGCTTCATTTTTTAGAATTTATAAGACAAAGTTGTGGTTAGCATTCTTGGGGCAATCGGGGTTACGGTATTGTCATCGTATACATAATAATTCACGATATTTCCTAAATTGGATAATCTGGCTCTGATAGAGAAATTTTTGATTGAATAACCAACGGAAGCATCGAATTGTAAAAATCCTTCAACCGGGATTGGTTTTCTCGCCAATTCAGCCGCAGTAGAAGCGTTGTTTGGTCTTAATCTTCCGCCTAATCGTTCTCCGATATAAGTTGATTGCAAACCAATTTCGAAACCTTTTAATTTGGTATTTTCAAAAGTATAAAACGCGCTCGCATTGGCTGTATGTTTTGGTGAAAATCTCAAATAAGTTCCGGTGTTATAAATATTACTTTTAGTATATTTTGTTTCGTTAAAACTGTATCCTGCAATCAATCTTAACCCTTTGTGGTGACCTGTAACATCTAATTCAACTCCTTTACTTTGGTAAGCTCCGGCCAATTCTTTGATGTTGGTGTTGGTGTTTCCGTTGGAGAAATCGGTTTGTGCCAAATTACTGTAGTCAATTAAATAAGTAGTCAAATTAGCTACCAAATGACCTTTGAAGAATTCATTTTTAAGCCCAACTTCGTATTGATTAATGGTAGAATGTGGCAAAGTATTTAGGTTTCTGTCGGTTCCGGTATTCAACACAAATGAATCAGAATAGCTGGCAAAAATGGAGTTATTTGTGGTAGGTTGGAATACAAAACCAATTTTTGGCGAAACTATATTATCGTTGGTTGTAGTTTCAACGTTAGCGTTTGTGGAAAAAGTCAAAGTGTTTGTAGTGCTTTCCAAATAGCTGTAACGCAAACCGGCCAATACTTTGAATTTTGTATGCAATTCGATTAAGTCTTGAAAATAAACTCCGGCTCTTTTTATATTGGCATCGGCATTTGTGTTTTTATCCATTGTAGGCACAACGGTATTGGCATAAATTGAATTTTTTTCAAGAATCACCGACGGATTATAGATGTTTATTTTGTCGTAATAATTGATGTTTTTATACGCTAAAGTAGCGGTATTGCTTTGGTCGGCATCGGCACCAACTAGTAAAGTATGTTTTATTTTTCCAGTATTGAATTTTCCGTTTAAATCGAATTCAACCAAACTGTAATCTTGCTCAGTATCGGCTTTTTGAACCCCTCGAATCCAATCTCCATTGGCACGAACTAGATTGTTGTTTGGATTGTTAGGGTCGTTAATTCCGGCATTTGGCCTCAAACTCGACAACAAATTAGTGCTGTAACCTTGGTACGAAAAGATACCTTTTACTTGCCAGTTTTTATTCAAATCATGATTAATGGTTGATGTAAAACCTGTTTGCTCTGAATCAAATCTTCCCCAGTTGAAACCTAAGAAAGAGTTTATAGGCAATTCAACTACTTTATAATCAATGGCGGCCAAACCAAAATCAGGTGTTCTGTTGTCTTTGGTGTAATCGGCCTCAATCAAGATATTGGTCTTTGCAGAGATATCAAACAGGAAAGACGGATTGAAATAAATGCGTTGTGTTTGTACATTATCTCTAAAACTATTGCCTTGTTCGTAACTGCTGATAAATCGGTAAGCTACAGTATTGCTGTTGTTTACAGCACCGTAAACGTCAACGGTTGGTTTGAAAAAATTGTATTCCGTTCCTCTGAAACTCAATTCACCACCATGGTCAAATCTTGGTTTTTTGGTGATAAGGTTTAAAATTCCTCCTGGTGCTACGTTTCCGTACAAAATCGCCGCACTTCCTTTAAGAATTTCAATGCTTTCCAATGAACTCGTTTCAGGGATTAAAGAACCGTTGAAGCGAATACCATTTTTAAATGTATTTCCGCCGCTAAAGGTAAAACCTCTTGAGCCTAATTCTTCTTGGTTATTTCCAGAGGCATTACTCGCACCAGAAACATAAACACCATTTGCATTTTTTAAAGCATCAGACAATCTTAAAATTTGTTGTTGTTTGATGGTTTCTTTACCAATCACAAATGTAGCTTGAGGTAAGTCAAGTGGTTTGATATTGGTTTTACCACCTTTTACAATTGTTTTTTGTTGTTGGGAAATAATGACCACTTCTTGAAGGACTTCACCTTTTTTGTTTTTTACAGTATCATTCACTGCATAAAGGTCTTCTTGAAAATTAGTATTGGCTTCTTGGGAAAAACCAATAGCACTAGTAGTAAGTGTTAAGGCGAGAATTGTTGTATATCTGTTCATTTATTTAGAATAATTAAAAATAACGATGCAAATATATATACGAGAAGTGGAATATAAAAGTTTATTTAGATTAAATATAAATAATATTTTTAATTTATTGAATTTCCATTATTTACAAATAAAAAAAGCTCCTCTAAAAAAGAGAAGCCTAGTTTTTTAGTAAGAATTAAAGTGTTATTTCTTCTTCATCGGGTAACTTTCTGAGCTTTGTTTTCCTTGTTGGCTTCCCGAAATGGTCGCAACCAATGCTTTGTCATTAATTTTTTTATAAGTTATTTTTTGAGGATAATCATGTTTGGAATTTTCAAAAACAAAACTATTTTCAACGGCAGAAGTTAATTTAAAATCTATCGGCTCATCATTATTTTGCCCTTTTACGGTTGGTCTGTAAATCAGCTCCTCTTTTAATTGGGTTAAAACGATGCTTTCTGAATGCACAGTGTCTTTTTCGTTTTTAATAAAATAAGTTTGACCCGAAAAGGTACTGTCGTTCTCTTTAGTCCAAGTTTCGGTCAAAAGACCTTCCGGAGCTTTGTTTTCCCATTGGCCAACGAGCCAATTCATTTTTTCTAACTTATCAAATTTTTTTTCTCCTTTATTTTGACAAGAAACAAACAAAATGGCAACTGATATAATTATAATGCTTTTCATACTCTTTTTTTGATTTACAATACTAAGAAAAAAACTTGAAACCTTTAACTTTAAACTTGAAACAAAAAATTGTATTTTTGCACTCCAAAATAGAAAGACAAACTCATGTTAGACAGATTACAATATGTAAAACAACGTTTCGACGAAATATCAGATTTGATTATTCAGCCTGATGTCATCTCCGATCAAAAACGTTATGTACAGTTAAATCAGGAATACAAAGGATTGAAAGCGTTAATGGAAAAACGCGATGAATATGTTACCCTAGACGCCAATATCAAAGAAGCCAACGAAATTATAGCCGATGGTTCTGATGCTGAAATGGTTGAAATGGCCAAAATGCAATTGGACGAAGCCAAAGAGCGTTTGCCGGAATTGGAAGAGGAAATCAAATTTATGTTGATTCCCAAAGATCCTGAAGATGCCAAAAACGTTATGGTAGAGATTCGAGCCGGAACCGGTGGTGATGAAGCGTCTATTTTTGCCGGAGATTTGTACAGAATGTATACCAAATATTGTGAATCTCGTGGTTGGAGAACATCTGTTGTAGATATGAATGAAGGAACATCCGGAGGATTTAAAGAAGTAATTTTTGAAGTTACCGGCGAAGATGTTTACGGTACTTTGAAATTTGAAGCCGGTGTTCACCGTGTGCAACGTGTACCACAAACGGAAACTCAAGGTCGTGTTCACACGTCGGCAGCAACCGTAATGGTTTTACCGGAAGCCGAAGAGTTTGATGTGCAAATTGATATGAATGATGTTCGTGTAGATTTTTTCTGTTCGTCAGGACCAGGCGGACAATCTGTAAATACTACCAAATCGGCAGTTCGTTTAACTCACATTCCTTCAGGATTGGTGGCCCAATGTCAGGATCAAAAATCACAACATAAGAATAAAGATAAAGCATTGGAAGTATTGCGTTCTCGTTTATACGAACAAGAATTGGCTAAGAAACAAGCCGAAGATGCTACCAAACGTACTTCTCAAGTAAGTTCGGGTGACCGTTCTGCCAAAATCCGTACTTATAACTATGCGCAAGGTCGTGTAACCGATCACAGAATCGGATTAGACGTTTTTGATATGGATGGCGTAATGAATGGTAAAATTCAAAAATTTGTTGACGAACTCCAATTGGTCAACAATATGGAGAAGTTAAAAGAAAGCGAAGTTTTCTAAATTTAAAAAGGCTAACCGTATAATTTAGCCTTTTTTTGTGTTTATTAAATTATAGCCTCAATTGATATGCAATTCTCAGCGTAATCAGTACCATACCTTTCTCGGCTATATCATTTTCGATTTTAAGGAATTCACAGGGGTAATGGAAACGCAAACTAATGCAAATGTTTTGATTATATTTCTTCTCCTTTAATAATTTTTAGTAAAATCGCCAACACTGCAATCAATAACAGTATGTGAATTATGGAACCAATGTTAAAAACAAGGAATCCAAGAAACCATAGTATCACCAGTACTAAAGCTAAAGTGTATAATAAATTTCGCATGACATACATTTATTTTATTTTCACTATTTTATTCTAAAAACACTGCCGAAACACCCAAAAGTAGCGGTTGATCTGGTCTTTGTACTCTTCCTTTAGCATTATACGGATACATTTTTCTGTGTATTTTAATCAGTTGTTCCGGATTATCCCCTTCGAAATCAGTCAGTGTAACTCTCTCTCTTTTGTAAAGCGAATACCCTCCATAATTGTTTGGAAGATGCTTATTCGTTACCCAAGTATTGTTTTCTTGGAAATGAAAAATTTCATTTTTTAGGTCGTAATAGGCTTCCATATTGGGGAAATAGAAATAGCGCAATTCACAATTGGTTTTCGGATCAATGGTTAGCTTTTTTTCTTCTTTTTCTTGAGCATTCACTCCAAAAAGAGATAGTGCTGTAAATAGTAGGATGTAATTTTTCATGAGGCAAAGTTTTATAGATTTGACAGAAATAAAATTGATTTATTCTTTTACAAAATTGCAATCCTTTGTCCTTTTTTGTGTTACAACAATTTTTTTAATTGTTATAGAATTACCATCATGTACAAAAAAATCCTATGTGACTATCATAGGATTTTAATATTAGTAAGTTTGTTTTAACAATCTTCAGAAAGGTAGATTGTAAATTTTGAGCCTTCATTAGGCTTACCTTCTGCAAAAATATAGCCTTTGTGATTTTCAACAATTTTTTTGCAAATGGCCAATCCGATTCCGGTACCGGCATATTCATTTTTATTGTGAAGCCGGTTGAAAAGAATAAATATTTTTTCAGCATATTCTTGTTCGAAACCAATGCCATTGTCTTCAAATGTTATTTTGTAGAATTTGTCTTTAGTGTTTTTCGGAATTAAGTCTTCTTCTAATGCAGTTACTTTTTTACAAGAAATTTTGATTTTAGGTGTAACCTTTTCCTTACTGTATTTTAATGAGTTTCCAATCAGATTGATAAAAAGTTGCTGAATTTGAAAGGGTATAACAGTCATTTTGGGAAGGGCTTCACTTTGTATCATAGCACCTTTTTCTTCAATGGATTGAGCCAAATCAAACTTGGCGTTTTCCAGTAAGGTATCTAAACTGACTTTTTCAAATACTTTTTCGGTTTTATTTGCCCTTGAATATTGCAGCAAATCGTCAATAAGAATTCTCATTCGGTCTACTGATGAGTGAATTCGGGTGATGTATTCTTTTCCACTATCTGAAAGTGAATCATACTCTTTGTCAGAAAGCCTGGAAATAAAGGTTTGAATTTTACGTAATGGTTCTTGTAAATCATGACTGGCCACATAGTTAAAAGCAACGAGCTCTTTATTACTGGCTTCTAATTCAATATTTTGTTGTTCCAAAGACAAAGAAGCTAGTACTTCATCAGTTACGTCACTGGTAGTTCCGATTAATATATTTTGTCCGGATCTATTGGTTACAATCCGACCTGTGGTTCTAAAATACCTTAGTTGTTTGTCTTTTCTAATGATTCTGTAGGTAAATGAAGGAAGGTTTTCCTTTTCCAATCTTTTGGAATTAATGCCTTCAAAATAAGTTCTGTCTTCAGCATGTACATATTTAAGGAAATCATCTTGACCATTTTTAAAACTTTGTGGTTCGCAACCCAGTAATCGATAAATATTATCGGAGAAGGTATATTGATCAGTATCAATATTCAATTGCCAACTTCCAAAGTTACCCACAATTTCCGCCAAATTACTTGATTCGTTTAAGACGGTCAAGCGGTTATTCGAAACTTGAAGTTTTTCTAAATCTCGATTTATTCTAATATAGGAAACGGAAATGAGTACTAAAGTGATTAGTAAAGTGATGTAAATAAAAATAGGGGTTACCTTGATGGTGTCATTATAACTGAGTTCTCTTGATTTCAAAGTTTCTTTTTCCAAAAGAATCATTGTGTTTATTTGGCTACGAACGCTATCCATAGTATACTTACCGACTAAAAGTTTCTCTTTTAATTCCTTGTCATTCAGGCCTTTTTTTAAAGAAAGATGCAAAGTCAGCGAAAGATAGTTTTGTCTTTTGTTGATGTATAACTGCAGTTTTCTCAGGTTATTTTCCTGAGCCGGGTCATTTTTAGTGTAGTTCTTTACAATTGAGAAAGACCTATCAATTTTCTCTTTGGCCTGAATATAAGGTTCCAGAAAAGTAGAATCCTTGGTAATTAAAAAACCACGTTGACCGGTTTCAGAATCTTTTAAATAAGAGAATAATCGCTCTAACTCTAAATTAACATCATAAGAATGATTCACCCATGTAGCCGATTTATTCAGCAAGTTGATGTGTTTAAATGTCACTGCAGAAATAAAAAATATAGCAAAAATTGAAACGACAAAAACGCTTTTAAGAAAAATGGGAGATTTATAAAACGCATTTAGTTTCATAGTACAGTTTTTACAGTCGCAATAAAAAATTATCTTTATTTAAACCAGAGGTATAGTATTGCCAATTGATCGTCACTACATCCGACAAAACTTTTTTCAAAGTAGCAAAGTCGCTAGGTTTTTTAATATAAATATTAGCCCCTCTGACAAAAGTTTCTTCTATATGTTCTTCCGATGAGGAAGTTGAAAATATAGCAATCGCTATATCATTAAAACGGTCATTCTTTTTTATTTCGTCCAAACATTCGATTCCATTTTTTCTAGGCATATTCAAATCCAGAAATAATACATTGGGTAAAATTGCTTCCGGTTGATTCAAATAGTTCATTAGTTCAACACCGTCATTAAATGTATTGACTTTTGTATTGATTTTTAATTCATCGAAAGCATCGGTAAAAAAAAGTCTGTCGTCTTCGTCGTCGTCAGCCAAAATTATGTGAATATATTCTTTGACCATAAATTATTTTTTGTTTGCAATTTCTCTTCTCTTGGTAATAATTCTTTGAAAGGCAGAAGGCGTAATACCCGTTACATTCTTAAATTGAGTACTCAAATGAGCTACACTCGAATAATTGAGTTTAAATGCAATTTCAGTTAAATTTAGTTGTCCGTTTACAATTAGTTGCTTCGCATATTCTATTTTTTGCATAATGATGTAATTCTCTATAGAGGTATAGGTTACATCAGAAAACAAATTGGATAGGTAGCCGTAGCTGTGACTCAATTTTTCTGCAAGATAGACAGAGCTTTTGACATTTACTAATTCAGGACTGTGAATCATTTCATTGATAGTATCTTTCATCTTTTGAACCAAAATAGTTTTTTGATTTTCAATAATATCAATACCATACTCCTTTAATTCTTCAGTGAATTCGTTAAATTTTTGAGGGTTAGTTTTTTCCAAAATTTCTACTTCACCAAAACCCAGCACGCGGTGTTTAATATCGTACTTAATCAATTTGTCTTCCAAGACTTTTCGACAAACGGCATTAAAGTCAAACTTGATAAAGATTTTCATAAAGATTCGAATTATTATTGCTTATAAATATAACAAATTATTTTCATCAAAAAAGCCGTAAACAAATACGGCTTTTTTTTCTCTCTAACCCCAACTTTTTAGTAACCGTGACAATAATTAAGGCATTACTTATTATCAGCATTACAAAGATATTTCAAGTGTAAAAAAAGGTAGTTATATAATTTTAAGGTAATGTTATAATATTTTCACATTTCGTTTTCCAATTTGTAACTTTGCACCATCTGCTTTTTGGCAGACAGACAACTAACAAAAATGACAACACAACAACTCGTTCAGCAAATCCGCCAAAAAAAATCCTTTTTATGCATAGGTTTGGATGTCGATTTAACTAAGATTCCACCACATTTATTGGCCCTTGAAGATCCGATATTTGAATTCAACAAAGCCATTATTGAGGCTACACATGATTTATGTGTTTCGTACAAGCCCAATACCGCTTTCTATGAAGCTTATGGTTTGAAAGGCTGGACATCTTTGCAAAAAACCATTAATTATCTCAACGATAACTATCCTCAAATTTTCACGATTGCCGATGCTAAACGCGGTGATATTGGGAATACTTCCACCATGTATGCTAAAGCTTTTTTAGAGGATTTAAATTTTGATTCCGTTACAGTTGCGCCTTATATGGGAAAAGATTCAGTAGAACCCTTTCTGGCCTTTGAAAACAAACACACTATAATGTTGGCTTTAACCTCTAATGAAGGCGCTTTTGATTTTCAAACTAAAAATGTTGAGGGTGAAGAACTATACAAAACAGTAATCAAAACTTCTAAAACCTGGAAAAACAGTCAAAACCTTATGTATGTTGTTGGCGCTACTAAAGCAGAATACTTTGCTGAAATCCGTAAAATGGTTCCGAATAGTTTCTTTCTTGTTCCGGGAGTTGGCGCGCAAGGCGGAAGTCTTACTGAAGTTTGTCAATACGGAATGAATGAGGATGTTGGTTTGTTAATTAATTCTTCACGAGGCATCATTTACGCTTCAAATGAAACTGATTTTGCTCAAAAAGCAAGGGAAGAAGCAATTAAATTGCAGCAGGAAATGGAAGCTATTATGAAATTTTAATTCAATTTGAAAACACTCACAGACCAATTCGGAATACCCCATACTTTTACCACCACACCTAAACGAATCGTTTCTTTAGTGCCATCGCAAACAGAATTGCTTTATGATTTGGGATTAGAAGAAAGTATTGTTGGTATTACCAAGTTTTGTGTACATCCGTTTCATTTTAAATCGACCAAAAAAATCATTGGCGGTACTAAAAAAGTGCATTTCGAAAAAATTCGTTTGTTGCAACCTGATATTATCATAGCCAATAAAGAAGAGAATACTTCAGAAATAGTCCAAGAATTGTCTAAAATCTGTACGGTTTGGGTAACAAACATCATCACATTGGATGATAATTTAAAGATGATAGAAGACTTTGGTTCTCTTTTTAATAAAAGAACTGAAGCGCAAAAATGGATGGACAAAATCAATTTTGCTCACACCGATTTCCAAAATTTTATCAAAGACAAACCGGTTATTAAAGTTGCTTATTTTATTTGGGCCAACCCCTATATGGTAGCTGCAGGAGGTACTTTTATCAATGAGTTATTAAAGCTGAATAAGTTTGAAAATATTTACGATAACAATCCCAAATACGAAGGGAGATATCCTGAAGTGATTGTCCAAAAAATGCGAATTCAAGGTGATCCTGATATCGTATTGCTTTCTTCTGAACCGTTTCCTTTTACTGATGAACATGCATTTGAATTAGGAAGATTTACACATCATGCCAAGACTGTTTTTGTTGATGGAGAAATGTTCTCATGGCATGGTACCCGATTGGTTAAAGCCTTTGCCTATTTCAAAAAACTACAGGAAAAAATAGCTTAAAAAAAATGCCGATGCTTTCCCAAGCACCGGCCATTTTTTTAACTAACCTAACCAATATAATAAAAAACCAAATTTATTACATTGCAAAGATAAGGCTCGTTTTCATGTTCTAATGTTAACGTTATGTTATTCTTATGTTATTGATTTCTAAAATTTTAGAATGGTTATAGTTTCTTGTCTTGAAGGGCAAAAACTTTTTGTAGCAAAGGTGAAGTTCTCGAACTCAAATCGGTTCTGATGTTTTTTTCTTCCACAGCTATCATTTTGTATACACCTTCTAGAGCTTTGTTGGTGGTGTAATCAGTCAAGTCAGGATTCACCTTTTTTACTAAAGGAATGGCGTTGTATTTTGTGATGATATTGCTCCAAACTTTATCAGCTCCTACTTTATTAAATGAATTTTTAATCACCGGATTGAATTTAGCATACAATGGCGTCTTGGTTGTAGTTTGTAAATAAGTTGTCGCCGAACTTTCATTCCCCATCAAAATGTTTTTAGCATCTGTAAAACTCATTTGCTTTACAGCATCTACGAAAATAGGTGTTGATTCTTTCACAGCATCTTCAGCGGCACGATTCAGCATTTTAATCCCATCATCGGCTAGTGAACTTAAACCGATTTTTCTCAAAGCTTTATCCACTTTTTGTAATTCTTCAGGCATCAAAATTTTTACGGCCTCATTTTTATAAAAACCATCCATAGCGGTTAGTTTTGATACTTGTTTCGAAATACCATTGTTAAGTGCTTCTTTTAATCCACCGGCAATGTCAAGTTGAGCATTCTGATTTAACTCAGGGAATTGATTGGCTACTTGTTGCAGCTCTGCACAACTTAATAAGCTATACGAGATAAAAAGGGCAAGAAATGTTTTTGTCATGTTTAGTAAATTGTTTTTTTGGTATTCACGGCTCTCAGTTTTCATGGTGCTGAAGGATAAAGATTTGAATGTCAAAGTTAAAAATAGATTATTAGGCAACTGTTAATATTTGTCTAAACTTGGCAAAAATTATGCCACCTATTTACGGTATAATTTTTATTAATTGCGTAAATTGCGGCACTTAAATTATCATATTCTCAAAATGGAACCACAAATCCCGTATATTCCAAAAAATAAAGTCAGAATTGTAACTGCTGCTTCACTTTTCGATGGTCATGATGCCGCTATAAACATCATGCGACGTATCATTCAAGCGACCGGAGTAGAAGTAATTCACTTAGGTCACGATCGAAGTGTAGAAGAAGTGGTTAATACTGCCATTCAAGAAGATGCCAATGCTATTGCTATGACGTCTTATCAAGGTGGACACAATGAGTATTTCAAATACATGCACGATTTATTAAAGGAAAAAGGTGCGGGTCATATCAAAATATTTGGCGGCGGCGGCGGTGTAATTTTGCCGACAGAAATTAAAGAACTTCACGAATACGGCATTACCCGAATATATTCTCCGGATGATGGCCGTTCTATGGGATTACAAGGCATGATTAATGATTTGGTAAAACAATCCGATTATCCTGTTGGGGACAAATTAAATGGTGAAATCAACCATTTGGAAGAAAAAAATCCAACGGCGATTGCTCGTGTGATTTCTTCGGCAGAGAATTTTCCGGATGTAGCCAAGGAAACTTTGGACGCCATTCACAAGAAAAACGAAACCACACACATACCAGTTCTTGGAATTACCGGAACCGGCGGTGCAGGTAAATCATCTTTAGTCGATGAGTTAGTTCGTAGATTCTTAATCGATTTCCCTGAAAAAACTATCGGATTAATTTCGGTTGATCCATCTAAACGTAAAACCGGTGGTGCCTTATTAGGCGATAGAATTCGTATGAACGCTATCAATAATCCTAGAGTTTATATGCGTTCGTTGGCTACTCGTCAATCGAATTTAGCTTTGTCAAAATATGTAAACGAAGCGATTCAAGTTTTGAAAGCCGCGAAATACGATATTATTATTTTGGAAACTTCAGGTATTGGGCAAAGCGATACTGAAATTTTAGAACATTCCGATGTTTCTTTATATGTAATGACGCCTGAATTTGGTGCCGCAACCCAATTAGAGAAAATTGACATGCTTGATTTTGCTGATTTGGTAGCGATTAATAAGTTTGACAAACGCGGTGCTTTGGATGCGATTCGCGATGTGAAAAAGCAATACCAACGCAATCACAATCTTTGGGATATCAATCCGGATGAAATGCCGGTTATCGGAACTATTGCATCACAATTCAATGATCCTGGCATGAACACACTCTACAAAAAAATCATGGATAAGATTGTAGAGAAAACGGGTGCCGATTTAAAATCGACTTTCGAAATCACTCGTGAAATGAGCGAGAAGATATTCGTCATTCCGCCACACAGAACGCGTTATTTATCTGAAATTGCGGAGAACAATCGCAAATATGATGAAACGGTTTTAACCCAAGTGGAAGTCGCTCAAAAGTTGTACGGCATTTATAAAACAATAGAATCGGTTAGTAAAAAACAAGCGACTATTGATAAAGCCGGAATTGAAGTTAATAGTTTGAATTTCAATGAGTATAACAAAGATTTCTTAAACTTATTGGTTAAAGAATTTGACCGAGTAAAAATGAACCTTGATCCATTCAATTGGGAAATTATCCTGACATGGAATGACAAGGTTACTAAATATAAAAATCCGGTTTACAGCTTTAAAGTCCGCGATAAGGAAATCAAGATTGAAACCCATACCGAAAGTTTGTCTCACAGTCAAATACCAAAAGTGGCGTTACCCAAATACCAAGCTTGGGGTGATATTTTAAAATGGAATTTACAAGAAAATGTACCGGGAGAATTCCCTTTTGCTTCAGGATTATATCCATTTAAAAGAGAAGGTGAAGATCCAACGCGTATGTTTGCCGGAGAAGGCGGACCGGAAAGAACCAACCGTCGTTTCCATTATGTTTCATTGGGAATGCCGGCAAAACGTTTATCAACCGCTTTTGACTCTGTAACTTTATACGGAAATGACCCAGATTTGCGTCCGGATATTTACGGTAAAATCGGGAATGCCGGAGTTTCTATTTGTTGTTTGGATGACGCTAAGAAATTGTATTCCGGTTTCGATTTGAGTCATCCGATGACTTCGGTTTCGATGACGATTAATGGTCCGGCGCCAATGTTGTTGGGGTTCTTTATGAATGCCGCTATCGACCAAAACTGTGAAAAATACATCATTGAAAACAATCTTCAAGTCGAAATTGAAGAAAAAATCAACGAAATCTATAAAGCCAAAAAAGTAGCTCGTCCAAGATACAACGGTGATTTGCCGAAAGGAAATAACGGTTTAGGTTTACTACTTTTAGGTGTTGCCGGAGATCAAGTTTTGCCTAAAGAAATCTATGACGATATCAAAATCAAAACATTAACGCAAGTGCGCGGAACGGTTCAAGCCGATATTTTAAAAGAAGACCAAGCACAGAATACTTGTATTTTCTCGACTGAATTTGCTTTGCGATTGATGGGTGATGTTCAGGAATATTTTATCCAAAAGAATGTCCGTAACTTCTATTCGGTTTCGATTTCAGGTTACCACATAGCCGAAGCAGGAGCGAACCCAATTACCCAATTGGCGTTTACTTTAGCAAATGGTTTCACTTACGTAGAATATTATTTGAGTCGTGGGATGAACATTAATGATTTCGGACCCAACTTATCGTTCTTCTTCTCCAACGGAATCGACCCGGAATATGCCGTTATTGGTAGAGTAGCGCGTAAAATTTGGGCGAAAGCCATGAAACAAAAATACGGTGCTAACGAAAGAGCACAGATGTTGAAATATCACATCCAAACTTCGGGACGTTCGTTACATGCCCAAGAAATTGATTTTAATGATATTCGTACGACGTTACAAGCATTGTATGCAATTTATGACAACTGTAATTCCTTACATACGAATGCTTATGACGAAGCGATTACTACGCCAACAGAAGAATCGGTTCGCAGAGCGATGGCAATCCAATTAATTATTAATAAAGAATTAGGATTAGCCAAAAACGAAAACCCAATCCAAGGTTCATTTATCATTGAAGAATTGACTGATTTAGTGGAAGATGCTGTGTTGCAAGAATTCGACAGAATCACAGAACGCGGCGGTGTTTTGGGTGCAATGGAAACGATGTACCAAAGAAGTAAAATTCAGGAAGAAAGTTTGTACTACGAAACGTTGAAGCATACCGGAGAATTCCCAATCATCGGTGTAAATACTTTCTTGAGCTCAAAAGGTTCTCCAACAGTTGTACCAATGGAAGTCATTCGTGCAACAGAAGAAGAAAAACAATTCCAAATCAAAACATTGGAAACGCTTCATAAAGCCAACACAGGTATTGAAGAAGAGCAATTGAATATGTTGCAAGAAGCAGCTATTTCTAATAAAAACTTGTTTGAAAGATTGATGGAAGCAACGAAATATTGTTCGTTAGGTCAAATTACATCTTCCTTGTTTGAAGTAGGCGGACAGTATAGAAGAAATATGTAAACAAAAACTTTTTATATATAAAAAAACCTCACAGCAATGTGAGGTTTTTATTTTTCGTTTTTATTTTCATTAAACTTTTTTACTATAGCTTTTAGCTGTTCGGCACGAGCAGCTTTCTTAGCTTTCTCCTTATCTTGCGCCTTGTGAAGTTTGTCATTGTGCGCTTTGATGTTTTTTGGATTGTTTCTTCCCATTCGTCAAAAGTACATTTTTTTGTTAAATTAAAAGTTTGGCATCAATATTGGATTGTGAAAATTATCATTAATCATTTAAAACTATATATTATGAAAAAGTTTACCCTTATTTTAGCTCTTATCGGGATGATAACGCTACAAAGTTGTACCGTAAATAATGATGATAGAGACGGCATTGACAATGATACTATTGCTGAAGTGTTTGAATATACTAATGTGAATTTTTTACCCAATGATTATACAGTAGTACTTGAATATCCACATTCAATATTCACCTCGGATATGGTTTTGGTATATCGTTTGTCGGGTTCCTTCCAAGGAGAAGATATTTGGAAACCACTGCCTGAAACCTATTATTTTGGCGATGGTACTTTAGATTTGAGATATGATTTTGATTTTACAAGATTTGATGCTCAAGTGTATATGGAAGGTTTTGATTTAGCCGGAGTAAGTTCTTCCTATAGATTAAACCAAATATTAAGAGTTGTGGTTATTCCTGCCAGTTTTGGAAAAAACAGTACCGTTAATCTGAATGATTACAACGCAGTAGTTAGTGCATTTAATATAGATGAATCTAAAATTATCAAAATGTAATCACTGAAAATTAGATAAAAAAAACCATCCCTAAAAGGATGGTTTTTTTATATATAGAATCTTTTATTTAAGAAACATCAACCGTAGTTGCTTCTGCAATTTTCTTATAGGTGCCATTGGTTAATTTTTCATAAATAGCATCAAAAGCCGTAAGCGTTTCTTCGATATCTGCTAAAGTATGAGAAGCCGTTGGAATCATTCTCAATAAGATTATTCCTTTTGGAATAACAGGATAAACCACAATGGACAAGAAGATACCGTAGTTCTCTCTTAAATCATTCACCATAACCATCGCTTCTGGAATAGAACCTTCAAGATAAACTGGTGTTACACAAGTATTAGTGTCGCCAATATTAAATCCGTGGGCTTTTAATCCGTTTTGTAAGGCGTTTACGTTTTCCCAAAGTTTGTCTTTCAATCCCGGATTGTCTCTTAACAATTGTAATCTTTTCAAAGCACCAACGGTTTGAATCATTGGTAAAGCTTTGGCAAACATTTGCGAACGCAAATTGTATTTTAAATAATCGATAATGTCTTTATCTGCGGCTAAGAATGCTCCGATACTCGCCATAGATTTGGCAAATGTTGAGAAATATACATCAATTCCGTCTTGACAACCTTGCTCTTCTCCGGCTCCGGCTCCTGTTTTACCAAGAGTTCCAAATCCATGGGCATCATCGACTAACAAACGGAAATTGTATTTCTTTTTCATTTCTACAATCTCTTTCAACTTTCCTTGTTGGCCACGCATTCCGAAAACGCCTTCGGTGATGAATAAAATTCCACCGCCGGTTTCAGTTGCCATTTTAGTCGCACGTTGAAGATTTTTCTCCATGCTTTCCAAGTCGTTGTGTTTGTAGGTGAAACGTTTACCCATGTGCAAACGCACACCGTCAATGATACAAGCGTGTGCATCAACGTCGTAAACAATAATATCGTTTTTTGTCACCAATGCATCAATACAAGACATGATTCCTTGGTACCCGAAGTTCAATAAATAAGCTGCTTCTTTTTGAACAAATGCTGCTAATTCTTTTTCTAATTGCTCGTGAGCATCAGTATGACCACTCATCATACGAGCTCCCATTGGATAAGCTGCACCATATTTGATTGCTGCATCAGTATCTGCTTGACGTACTTCTGGATGATTGGCTAAGCCTAAATAGTCATTCAAACTCCAGTTCAAAATATCTTTTCCGTGGAATTGCATTCTTGGTCCTAATTCGCCTTCCAATTTTGGGAACACATAATAACCTTCCGCTTGAGATGCCCATTTTCCTAATGGACCTTTATTGTTTTGTATTCTTTCGAATAAATCTTTTACCATTGTAAAGTGTATTTAAAAACGAGGCAAAAATAGTAATTATATTGTTGAAATTAAAGATTATGAAAATATGTTTTTTGACTTTTTCATCTATTATATTTGTGACCAAAATTATTTACGCTATGCAACTTGTTTTCGCTTCCAATAACAAAAACAAAATCAAAGAAATTCAGTTATTACTTCCTTCAACTATTCAAATATTGAGTCTGGAAGACATCGGTTGTTTCGAAGATATTCCGGAAACAGCAGACACGATTGAAGGCAATGCGATTCTCAAAGCCAATTATGTTACTGAAAAATTCGGATACAATTGTTTTGCCGATGATACCGGTTTGGAGGTTGCCGTCTTAAACGGAGAACCGGGTGTTTATTCCGCACGTTATGCAGGTGAACAGAAAGATGCAAACGATAATATGGAAAAATTATTAGCCAATCTCAAAGATAAATCGAACCGAAATGCCAATTTCAAAACAGTCATTTGTTTGAACTTAAATGGTGAACAACATCTTTTTACCGGCATTATCAATGGCAAAATCATTGAAGAAAAAATAGGCACCAATGGTTTTGGTTACGATCCGATTTTTGTAGCCGATGGTTATGCTAAAACCTTTGCTGAATTGACTTTAGAAGAAAAGGCGGTGATTAGTCATCGGGGTTTGGCGGTAAAGCAGTTGGTTGCTTTTTTGAGTCGCTGAGTGCCTGAGTAACTGAGTGGCTGAGAATAGATAGTCGTTCTAGTTAGCCCCGACAGGAGCAAACTACCGTGTAGTGCGGATGGCGGGAGCATAAGTGAGAGAAAGACAAAAAGTACTGCTCCTAATTTCAACTTTAATTTACGCAAAAAATGTCTGAGACTCAGCTACTCAGACACTCAGCTACTCAGTTGCTTTGTTAGGTAAAAGTTAACTTTCTGATTATCAAAGCAAAACAAATTAGTGTATATGGTTTTTAAAACTTACCTTTGCACCAAATTTTAAAACTTTATATGAATAAATTTGAACAATTAGGTCTGAATGAATCGTTACTGCTGGCGATCAAAGATCTAGGATTTGAGAATCCGTCAGAAGTACAAGAAAAAGCGATTCCGGTACTATTGGAACAAAACACAGACTTGGTTGCGTTAGCGCAAACAGGAACAGGGAAAACGGCCGCTTTTGGTTTTCCGCTTATTCAAAAAATTGATGCCGAGGACAGAAATACCCAGGCGTTAATTTTATCACCAACGCGTGAGCTATGCTTACAAATCACCAACGAGATTAAACAATACTCAAAATATGTAAAAGGTTTACATACAGTGGCAGTTTATGGTGGTGCAAGCATTACGGAACAAGCCAGAGATGTAAAACGTGGAGCACAAATTATTGTCGCTACACCGGGGAGAATGCAAGACATGATTAATCGTGGACTTGTGAACATTAAAAACATTAACTTCTGTATTCTTGATGAAGCAGATGAGATGTTAAACATGGGATTTTATGACGATATCGTTTCGATATTATCAGATACACCGGATGAAAAAAATACGTGGTTGTTTTCAGCTACGATGCCTGCTGAGGTAGCTAGAATTGCTAAAAAATTCATGCACGATCCTGCTGAGGTGACTGTTGGAACTAAAAACTCTGGTTCGGCTACAGTATCACACGAATTTTATTGTGTGAATGCTCGTGACCGTTACGAAGCGTTGAAAAGATTGGCCGATGCTAATCCGGATATCTTCTCGGTAGTTTTTTGTAGAACCAAAAGAGATACCCAAGCGGTGGCTGAAAAACTAATCGAAGACGGATACAATGCCGCAGCTTTGCACGGAGATTTATCTCAAGCGCAACGTGATGGCGTTATGAAATCTTTCCGTGGTCGTCAAATCCAAATGTTGGTGGCAACAGACGTTGCGGCTCGTGGAATTGACGTTGATAACATTACGCACGTAGTAAACTATCAATTACCGGACGAAATTGAAACTTACAATCACCGTTCAGGCCGTACAGGTCGTGCCGGAAAATTGGGAACTTCTATCGTAATTATCACTAAAAGTGAGTTGCGTAAAATTTCGTCTATCGAAAGAATCATCCAACAAAAATTTGTGGAGAAAACGATCCCTAGTGGCATTGAAATCTGCGAAATCCAACTATTGCATTTGGCCAATAAAATTAAAGATACTGAAGTAGATCACGAGATAGATAATTATCTTCCGGCTATTAATGAAGTACTTGATGGATTGACTAAAGAAGAATTAATCAAGAAAATGGTTTCGGTTGAATTCAACCGATTCATCAACTACTACAAAAAGAAACGTGATTTATCAGGTGAAAAAGGTGGTGAAAGAAGCGAAAGAAGTTCAGAGCCAAGAGAAATCAGAGCCGGAGATCCTGTTCGTTATTTCGTAAACATTGGTTCAAGAGACGATTTCGATTGGATGCAATTGAAAGACTTCTTGAAAGAAACTTTAGATTTAGGTCGTGATGACGTATTCAAAGTAGATGTAAAAGAAGGTTTCTCTTTCTTTAATACTGACGGAGAACACACAGATAAAGTAATGTCTATCCTTAACGGATTTGACATGAACGGAAGAAGAATCAATGTTGAGATTTCTAAAAATGACGGTGGAAGCCGAGAAAGACGTGACCATAACGGAAGAAGTGGTGGCGGAGAAAGAAGAAGCTCAGGCGGATTTGGTGGCAGAAGTTCGGCTCCAAGAAGCGGCGGCGGAAGTTTTGGCCCAAGAAAAGAAGGCGGTTTCAGAAGTGACAGAAGTTCGGCTCCAAGAGAAGGTGGTTTCCGTAGTGACAGAAATGCTGCTCCAAGAAGAGAACCGGGTTCTTTTCAAAGAGAAGAAAGAGCGCCAAGACGTTCCGAAGGAAATACCGACAGACCGGCCGGTCGTTCTTTTGACGATGCAAAAGCAAGAAGACCGAGAAAAAGCTAAGGCTTTTTAATTACGAATTAGTAATTACATTAAAAATAATGAAACTCCGTTTTTACTTAGGTAGGAACGGAGTTTTTTTTTCTACATACCTCTAATTCGTAATTCGTAATTACTAATTCGTAATTCTTATTTTGCGCTTTTGTTAATTTTGTTCTAATTCTCTAAACAAACAGTAAAATATCTTAAAAGAGTTTCATACTTTTAAACCATCAAAATTAGCTATGAGATATTTAACTCTTTTTCTATTGTTTTTTCTTTCCTTTACTGCGGTTGCACAAGAGGAACCTGTGATTCAAAAAGTTTCAGGAACCATCATCAATGATAATACTCTGTTGCCAATTACCAATGCAAATATCATCAATGTAAACAAAGTTAAAGGGGTAGTCACCAATGGCAGTGGTTATTTTGAATTGGAAGTTAGTGTAAGCGATACTTTGCATATTTCTATTTTAGGATACCAATCATTACGAGTAAGGGTGACCAATGACTGGTTGAAAAATGGCACGGCAAAAATTTTAATGACTGAAAAAGCGATTGCATTGGAGGAAGTTGTCGTAAAAAAATATGATTTAACAGGTTACCTCGAAGTCGATTCTAAATTGATTCCGGAAAAAGAGAACTACCGTTACAGTATTTCCGGATTGCCAACAGCTTATGAAGCCGGAGACAGTTCTCCTAATGCATTTACAAGAGTGTTAGGTTCTATTTTCAATCCAGCCGACATGTTGTATAATTTCTTCGGAAAAAAACCCAAAGAACTCAAGAAGTTGAAATCAATGAAAAAAGATGATACGGTACGAACGCTTTTAGAGTCCAAGTTTGACAGGGAAATGATTTCAGTATTGTTAGGAGTGGACAAAAAAGAAATAGCTGAAATTCTGCAACGTTGTAATTATTCAGAATCGTTTATTCAAACGGCTAATGATTTACAGATTTTAGATGCCATAAGTGAATGTTATGAGCAATACAAGGTGTTGACCAAAAAACACGAAAAGTACATCAAAGAATAATTACTTCTCAGCATAATAACGTTCTTCAATACGTTTAATATCTTTGATGGTATTTTTGGCCCAAAGCAAACGTTTTTCCAACAATTCTTCTTCAGTAAGTTTCCAATTGACTTCAGATTGGCGTAGGCGAGTAGTGATGTCTTGAATGATAATCGCAGCCGAAACCGAGATGTTCAAACTCTCTGTAAAACCCACCATCGGAATTTTCAAATAACCATCGGCTTGGTTCATTACTTCCTCGGAAAGTCCTTCTTTTTCAGTACCAAAGAACAAAGCACTTTTTTTAGTGACATCAAATTCGTGTAACAAACAAGAATCGTTATGCGGTGTCGTGGCAATTATTTGATACCCTTTGTTTTTTAAAGTTTTTATGCAATTAGAGATATTGTCAAACTTATTGATATCAACCCATTTTTGTGCACCCATGGCAATTTCTTTGTCGATTTTTTTGCCAAACCGATGTTCTACAATATTGATTTCCTGTATCCCAAAAACCTCGCAACTGCGCATCACCGCACTCGTATTGTGAAACTGAAATACATCTTCTACGGCAATGGTAAAATGATTGGTCCTGTTTTCCAATACTTTTTGGAATCGCTCTTTGCGGTTTTCGGTTAAAAAATCTTCGAGATAATTTAGGTAATCAAGGTCAATCATAAAATTCGTTTTGCCAAAAATAACTAAAATGCGTAGTTTTAAATCCAAATAATGATAATGAAAAAATTAGTCGTTTTAACGGGTGCCGGAATTTCAGCCGAAAGTGGTATCAAAACCTTTCGTGATGCCGATGGTTTATGGGAAGGACATGATGTGATGGAAGTTGCTTCCTATGATGGTTGGCTCAGAAATAAAACATTGGTTTTAGATTTTTACAACCAAAGAAGAAGGCAATTGCACGAAGTAAAACCGAATCTTGGTCATTATACTTTGGCCGAATTGGAGAATGATTTCGACGTTCATATCATCACCCAAAACGTAGACAATCTCCACGAACAAGCCGTAAGCACTAAGGTTTTGCACTTGCATGGTGAATTATTAAAAGTGAGAAGTGACAGAAATCCGCCATTGCAAATTCTGGATTGGAGTTCCGATTTGAATTTGGGCGATTTTGATTCGGATGGAAATCAATTGCGTCCACATATCGTTTGGTTTGGCGAAGCGGTTCCGGCGTTGGATGAAGCTGTTGAAATTGTGGAAACTGCCGATTATTTAGCGGTTATTGGCACTTCGCTTCAAGTTTATCCGGCAGCAGGTTTGATGCATTATGCCAATCGAAATGTACCGATGTTTTATATTGACCCCAAACCGGCAAGGATTTATGATTTACAAAATCCGTTAGAAGTTATTCCAATGAATGCTACAGATGGCGTTCCGTTTTTAAAACAAAAATTACTCGGTTTTAGATAAAAAACTGAACACTAAAGACTGAACACTGAACACTATTCCTTACTTTTGCACCACAACAAAACAACATACAGCACATGTCACTAACTACTTTAAATGCCATTTCACCCATTGATGGAAGATATAGAAAAGCAACCAAACCTTTAGCGGCTTTTTTCTCCGAAGAAGCTTTAATAAAATATAGAGTTCTGGTTGAAGTTGAATATTTTATTGCGTTATGCGAAAGCGATTTACCTCAATTAAAAGGTGTTAACAGAAACAGTTTTGAAGCGCTCAGAAATATCTATAAAAACTTCACTATCGATGACGCATTAGTTATCAAAGAAACCGAGAAAACTACCAATCACGATGTGAAAGCGGTGGAGTATTTTATCAAAGATAAATTCGAAACTTTAGGGTTGAGTGATTACAAAGAGTTTATCCATTTCGGATTGACTTCACAAGATATCAATAACACTGCGATTCCGCTTTCGACTAAAGAAGCTTTTGAAAAAGTGTATATGCCAAGTTTAATTGGGTTAATAGCCAAGTTAAAAGAATTGGCAATGGAGTGGAAGGATATTCCAATGTTGGCGAGAACGCACGGACAACCCGCTTCACCAACGCGTTTGGGAAAAGAGATTTTGGTATTTGTAGAACGTTTAGAAGAGCAAATGCGTTTGTTGTTCAATATTCCGTTTGCGGCTAAATTTGGAGGCGCGACAGGAAATTACAACGCACACCATGTGGCTTATCCTACTGTGGATTGGAAACAATTCGGAACCACTTTCGTAGAAGAAACTTTGGGATTACAGCATTCGTTCCCAACAACACAAATCGAACATTACGACCATTTTGCAGCCTTTTTTGATGCTTTGAAAAGAATCAATACCATAATCATCGATTTGGATAAAGATATTTGGACGTATGTTTCGATGGATTATTTCAAACAAAAAATCAAAGCGGGAGAAATAGGTTCTTCAGCAATGCCACACAAAGTAAACCCAATTGATTTTGAAAATTCTGAAGGGAATTTAGGCATCGCAAACGCTATTTTTGAACATCTTTCTGCCAAATTACCAATCTCAAGATTGCAACGCGATTTGACTGATAGTACAGTTTTAAGAAATGTTGGTGTGCCTTTCGGACATACTATTATTGCTTTCGAAGCGACTTTAAAAGGTTTAAATAAATTATTGCTCAATGAGCCAAAATTCGCAGAAGATCTGGAAAAAAACTGGGCGGTTGTAGCCGAAGCCATTCAAACTATTTTACGCCGCGAAGGTTATCCAAATCCCTACGAAGCCTTGAAAGGCTTGACGCGAACCAATGAAGTGATGAGTAAAGAATCCATTCATAATTTTATAGGTACGTTAAATGTCTCAGATTCGGTTAGGGCTGAATTGATGCAGATTACGCCTAGCAATTATTTAGGGATTTAATTTTTATTTCTGAGGCAGTATTTTCAGGGTAAAAGTTGTTATAATTTCTTTAAATCTGTTTAATTTATTTTTTAAAAGCAGTTTTTTTACTAATTTGTAAAAAATAAAATCTTCTATGCTTTTAACTTCCAAATCCACAATTGTTCATTTACCTGATTTAATCAGTGACTTGGGATTAATCCTTATTACGGCTGCTATTGCGGTTTTAATTTTCAGAATTTTAAAGCAACCCTTAGTGTTAGGGTATTTAGTGGCCGGTTTCTTAGCAGGAAGTGAATTCGACTTTTTTCCCACAGTAAAAGATGTGAATAGTGTAAAAGTCTGGGCTGAAATTGGTGTAATCTTTTTACTATTCAGTTTAGGATTGGAATTCAGTTTTAAAAAACTCATGAAAGTAGGCGGAACGGCTTCTATAACTGCCATAACGCAAATTATCGTTATGGTCACTATCGGTTATTTTGTAGGGCAATTGATGGGCTGGGATAAAATGAACAGTATTTTTTTGGGGGTAATTCTATCCATTTCTTCCACCACCATCATTTTAAAAACCTTTGATGAGCTTGGCGTAAAGTCGCAAAAGTTTGCTGGAAATGTTATTGGTTCTCTAATCGTTCAGGACATCATTGCCATTTTGATGATGGTTTTGTTGTCTACCATTGCGGTAAGTCAGCAGTTTTCGGGAATGGAGTTGGTTTTTTCAGTATTAAAATTGATTTTCTTTTTAACCATTTGGTTTGTGGTTGGTATCTTTTTCATTCCAACACTACTCAAAAAAGCGAAACATTTATTAACGGATGAAATGATGTTGATTATTTCTTTGGCGCTTTGTTTGTTAATGGTGATTTTTGCCGCTAATGTTGGATTTTCTCCAGCCTTAGGGGCATTTATTATGGGTTCAATCATTGCCGAAACTACGCAAGCGGAACATATAGAACACCTGGTAAAACCGGTTAAAGATTTGTTTGGCGCTGTTTTCTTCGTTTCCGTAGGAATGCTTATCAATCCGGATACTTTAATAGAGTATGCATTACCGGTGGCCATTTTGACTTTTGTGGTTATTTTTGGGCAGTCAATCAGTTCAACAATTGGTGCTTTGTTATCGGGTCAACCTTTGAAACAATCCATCCAAACCGGAATGAGTTTGTCGCAAATTGGAGAATTTTCTTTTATCATTGCAACCTTAGGTATGACCTTAAAAGTAACCAGCGATTTCTTATATCCAATTGTGGTTGCCGTTTCTGCAATAACCACATTTACCACGCCTTTTATGGTGAAATTTGCGGTTCCATTTTCGGGTTATTTAGAAAAAAAATTACCTAGAAAATGGGTGAAAAGAATCCAGTTGTACAGTGCCAATACCGAAGAAATTAAGTCAATCAGCAATTGGCAGATAGTGTTACGAAGTTATTTGACCCAAGTCGTAATCCATTCCATAATTATTGTAGCCATCATTTTACTTTCCTCTAATTTTATTTTGCCTTTGGTTCAAGGGTCAAAATTTGGTCACGTAATTGCCGCTTCTATTACTTTGGTTATTCTTTCCCCGTTTTTATGGGCATTGTCGTTGCGAAGAGTAGCAGTAAGTCAAGTATCTATTTTAATGCAAGAAAGAAAACATCATGGTCCAATCATTATGTTAGTATTATTTAGAATTGTATTGACATTATTCTACATAGGTTTTGTTTTAAATACTTTTTTCTCTACTGGAATAGCTTTGCTTGCTTTTTTGATTGCCATTGGAGCTTACATTTTATTTCCAAAAAGACTTCATGCTGTGTACAATAAAATCGAAAGTCATTTTATCAGCAATTTTAATGACAGAGAAACCCGAAGGGAAAATAAAAGACAAAATACTTTATCGCCTTGGGACGGACATATGGCAGATTTTAATATTGCAAGAGAGTCAAACTTAGCCGGAAAAACATTGGTAGAATTAAAAATCAGAGAACAATTCGGGATCAATATTGCTTCCATTCGTAGAGGTGATGTTTTAATCAACATTCCCATCAGAACTGAAAGATTATTTCCGGGAGATGAAATCAGTGTCATTGGAACCGATGAACAGGTAAAAGAATTCAAGAGTTATTTAGATAAAAATGAAATTGATGTTCCTGATGAAGTAGTACAAACAGATATTATTCTCCAAAAATTGGAACTCAAAAACCGAGTTTGCATCGGAAAAAGTATACGGGAATCAAAAATCCGTGAAAAAACACACGGAATTATCGTTGGTATTGAGCGTAACGGAAAGCGTATTTTAAATCCGGAATCACATCTAATACTAGAAGACAGTGATATTTTATGGATTGCAGGTGAAAAGAAAAAGATAGCAGAGTTTTTGAAAGTGTAAAGAAATATAAATCAAAAGGCATAAGAAATTAACTTATGCCTTTTGATTATTTTCTTCAGTCTAAAATTATCTCGAATAATTAGGTGCTTCTTTAGTAATTGTCACATTGTGTGGATGACTTTCTCCGATTCCGCTTGTAGTGATTCTAACAAATCGCCCGGTTTCTTTCAGCGTGGCAATATCTTTGGCACCACAATAACCCATTCCGGCTCTTAAGCCACCAACGAATTGTTGCATGCTTTCGTTTAATTCGCCTTTGTAAGGTACTCGACCAACAATACCTTCCGGAACCAACTTTTTTATATCATCTTCAACATCCTGAAAATAACGGTCTTTAGAACCTTCTTGCATGGCTTCCACAGAACCCATTCCGCGATAGGATTTGAACTTTCTACCTTCAAAAATGATAGTTTCGCCCGGAGATTCTTTAGTTCCGGCTAATAAGGAACCCAACATTACGCAATCAGCACCGGCGGCAATCGCTTTTGGAATATCTCCCGTGTAACGAATTCCACCATCGGCAATAACCGGAATTCCCGTTCCGCGTAACGCAGCTGCGACTTCCAAAACTGCTGAAAATTGTGGGAATCCAACGCCGGCTACAACTCTGGTTGTGCATATTGAACCAGGTCCAATACCAACTTTCACACCATCGGCACCATTTTCTACTAAGTACAAAGCGGCTTCTGCTGTAGCAATGTTTCCAACAATGACATCCAAATTAGGGAATTTTGATTTTACCAATTTCAACACATCAACCACGCCTTTAGTGTGACCGTGAGCGGTGTCAATGATTACTGCATCAACTCCGGCATTTACTAAGGCTGTAGCTCTTTCTAAAGCATCGGCAGTCACGCCAAGTGCAGCAGCAACGCGCAATCGTCCGAACTTATCTTTGTTGGCTACCGGTTTTTGAGCCAATTTGGTGATGTCTCTAAAAGTAATCAACCCAACCAGTTTGTAATTGGCATCAACTACCGGTAATTTTTCAATTTTATTTTGTTGCAAAATGCCTTCTGCTTCTTGTAGTGTAGTTCCTTCGGCTGCCGTAACTAAATTTTCAGAAGTCATTACTTCTAAAATAGAACGCGAGTTGATTTTTTCGAATCTCAAATCACGATTGGTTACAATCCCTTTTAAAATTCCGATTTCATCAACCACGGGAATGCCACCGATTCCGTGTTCTTTCATCAACATTTTAGCATCACCAACTGTTGAATTTAAAGGTAAAGTTACCGGATCGATAATCATTCCGGCTTCGGCACGTTTTACCTTTCTAACTTTGGCCGCTTGTTGTTCAATCGTCATATTTTTATGCAAAACCCCAATTCCGCCTTCTTGCGCCATGGCAATCGCCATTGAACTTTCGGTAACGGTGTCCATGGCAGCAGAAACGATAGGAACATTGAGCGCAATATTTTTAGATATTTTGGATTGAATATTGACTTCGCGCGGTAAAATTTCAGAATAATTCGGAATCAGCAGTACATCGTCATAGGTTAAACCTTCGCCAACGATTTTAGAAGTGTGTGCTTTCATGCAATTTGTAGTTGTAGTTAAATTGCGTGCAAATATAGTAATCTAAAACAAATAAAGTGGTTAAATTCGTCTTAAATAACTATCTTAGATGATATAACTTATTACATCATCATGACAGAAAATAAAAAAATTAATGGTCTTTCCAATGATGAAGTTATTGCTTCCAGAAAAAAGAACGGTTTCAACACTTTAGAACACCAACAAAAAAATCATTTTCTCTCCTCATTATTAGAAATGGTTAAGGAACCGATGTTTATACTTTTAGTGGCCGCAGCCAGTATCTATTTTATTTCAGGAGATTATGGCGATGGAATTTTTATGTCGGTTGCCATTTTCTTTGTTGCGGCTATTTCCTTATTTCAAGAAGCTCGGAGCAGGAATGCTATTGACGCTTTAAAAAAGTTGTCGCAACCCAAAAGTAAAGTCATTCGCAAGGGTGAAATAGTTGAAATTCTGAGTGAAGAAATTGTCTTAGGCGATTGTATTCAAGTGGAAGAAGGTACTTTTATTCCGGCCGATGCGGTGATTATTCAATCAAATGATTTTTCGGTTAATGAATCTATTTTGACCGGTGAATCCTTATCGGTTTTTAAAAGTGAAACTTCGGAGAGTAAGCAAGTATTTCAAGGCACAACAGTTGCAACAGGATTGGCCATTTGTGTAGTCAATGCTATTGGAAATCAGACCAATCTGGGAAAAATCGGCAAAAGTCTTGAAGAAATTGTAGAAGAGAAAACTCCATTGCAAGTTCAAATTACGAATTTTGTTAAGAAGATGTCCCTTATTGGATTGGTCATTTTTGGCATAGTTTGGGCCATTAATTTTTATTATTCCCAAAGTGTTTTAGACAGTTTGTTGAAAGCATTGACGATTGCTATGAGCGTAATTCCGGAGGAAATTCCGGTGGCTTTTACCACTTTTATGGCACTTGGCGCTTGGCGTTTGATGAAGATGGGCATTATTACCAAACAAACTAAAACAGTGGAGACTTTAGGCAGCGCAACCGTAATTTGTACCGATAAAACCGGAACGATTACGGAAAACAAAATGAGTTTGGCGCAATTATACCTTTTCCATTCCAATGCCATTATCAATACGAATGAAAAGTTAAACCCGGAAGCCGAAGAACTTTTAAGTTACGCCATGTGGTCAAGCGAACCGATTCCGTTTGACGCTATGGAAATTGCAGTGCATGAGGCTTACGCCAAATTAGAATCGGTTGACGAAAGGACCAATTTCAAATTGGTTCACGAATATCCATTGGGCGGAAAACCACCAATGATGACTCATATTTTTGAAGACCATAAAGGCAAAAGAATAATTGCTGCCAAAGGCGCGCCTGAAGCTTTAATTGAAGTCAGTAATTTAACTGAAGCCGAAAAAAAGCAAGTCATCACTGCCATGGAAATTATAGCTAAAGAAGGGTATCGCATTTTGGGTGTTGGTGTCGCTGACTATTCCGGAAATGATTATCCTAAAACCCAACAAGAATTTAAGTTTAGTTTTAAAGGTTTAGTCGCTTTTTATGATCCGCCAAAAGCGAATATTCAAGAGGTTTTCGAGACTTTTAATAATGCCGGAATTCAAGTAAAAATCGTTACCGGTGATAATGCTGCCACTACTACAACTATTGCCAAACAAGTGGGTTTTAAAGATGCGGACAAAGTTTTAAATGGCGATGAATTAATGGCAATGGACGAAGCTACTTTAAAAGTAAAAGTGATGGAAACCGCCATTTTTACCAGAATGTTTCCCGAAGCCAAGCTTAAAATCATTCAAGCCCTAAAAGACAACAACCAAATTGTAGCGATGACCGGCGATGGCGTAAACGATGGTCCGGCCTTGAAATCGGCGCATATCGGAATTGCGATGGGTAAAAAAGGCACCGAGATTGCTAAACAAGCCGCCAATTTAATTTTGATTGATGATGATTTTAGCAAAATGACCGATGCCATTGCAATGGGTAGAAAAATTTATCTCAACCTCAAAAAAGCCATTCAGTATATCATTTCGATTCACATACCGATTATTCTCATTGTCTTTATTCCATTAGCTTTAGGCTGGATTTATCCCAATATTTTTACACCGGTTCACATTATCTTTTTGGAAATAATTATGGGGCCAACTTGTTCTATCATTTATGAAAACGAACCTATGGAGCGCAATTTAATGTTACAAAAACCGAGACCTTTGACCTCCACTTTTTTTAATTTTAAAGAAATAATGATAAGTATTGTTCAAGGATTAGTTATTACACTGGGATTACTTTTTGTGTACCAATATTGCCTCTACAATGGGTTGACAGAAAATGCAACAAGAACTAGAATATTTATCACTTTGATTGCTTCTAATGTCTTTTTAACTTTGGCTAATCGTTCATTTTATTATTCGATTTTTACGACTATTCGTTACAAAAACAATTTGGTTTTACTAATTATTGGCGTTACTATAGTAATGACATCACTATTGTTGTTTGTGCCGGTTTTTGCTAAATTCTTTTTATTTGAAAGGATTGAATCGGTGCAAATAGGTTTTAGTATTTTGGTCGGATTTATCTCGGTGATGTGGATTGAAATTTATAAACTTTTCAAAAGAAGAAAGGCTTAATGAAAAGCGCTAAATAATTTCGTAGCTTCATTATAAGCACTTTCAAAACTCATCGGACTGGTATGGGTGTTTTCCTTTTGAGTAGTGAAATAGGAGAGCAGTTTCTCTGTAGGCATATTTCCGGTTAAATCATCTTTCGCCATCGGGCAACCGCCTAAACCTTGAATTGCACCATCAAATCGACGACAACCGGCTTTGTAGGCTGCATCAACTTTTTCATGCCATTTGTCGGGAGTAGTATGCAAGTGTGCTCCAAATTCTACATCGGGATATTTCGGAATTAAATTCGAAAATAAATAATCAATCACCTCTGGTGTTGAACTTCCAATCGTATCGGAAAGGGATAAAATTTTCACACCCATTTTGGCCAATCGTTCTGTCCATTCGCCCACAATTTCCACATTCCAAGGATCGCCATACGGATTGCCAAAACCCATGGAAAGATAGGCTACCACTTCTTTATTGGAAGCATTGGCAATGTCTAAAATTTCTTGTAAAGTGATTAAACTTTCAGCTATAGTCTTATGCGTATTTCGCATTTGAAAGTTCTCCGAAATCGAAAATGGAAAGCCTAAATATTGAATTTCTTTATGAACCGATGCCAATTGAGCGCCTTGTGTATTGGCAATGATGGCTAAGAGTTTGCTTTGTGTTTGCGATAAATCGAGTTGCGCCAAAACCTCTGCGGTGTCTTGCATTTGCGGAATTGCTTTGGGTGAAACAAAACTGCCAAAATCAATCGTGTCAAAACCTACGCGAAGTAAGGACTGAATATAATCTACTTTCTTCTCAGTCGGTATAAAAGTTTTTATGCCTTGCATGGCATCGCGTGGACATTCTATTATTTTGATTGGTTTCAATGGGCTTTGTTTGTTGAGGCTAAGTTAGGAAGATTTTCTCAAAATCGCCTGATTGATTTCTTTGATCAAATTCGGACCTTCATAAATAAATCCGGTGTACAATTGCACCAAACTCGCACCGGCTTCCAGTTTTTCCATGGCATCTTCAGCCGAATGAATGCCACCAACACCAATAATAGGAAAGGCATTGTTGCTTTTTTCAGAAAGAAAACGAATCACTTCTGTTGAGCGCTCGGTTAATGGTTTGCCCGATAACCCACCGGTTTCTGCTTTGTTTTCCGATTGTAAACCTTCTCTAGAAATGGTGGTATTCGTTGCAATCACACCGGCGATTTTAGAATCGTTTACGATGTCAATAATATCTATTAACTGTTCGTTGGTTAAATCGGGTGCTATTTTTAGTAAGATTGGTTTTGGTTTTTGGTGCAATAAATTGTGCGATTGTAAAGTGTTCAAAAGTTCCGTCAAAGGTTTTTTCTCTTGTAATTCTCTTAAATTCGGCGTATTCGGCGAACTTACATTGACTACAAAATAATCTACGTATTGGAACAACGCGTCGAAGCAGATTAAATAATCGGAAGTTGCATTTTCGTTCGGCGTAATTTTATTTTTACCGATGTTTCCGCCAATTAAAACACCTTTATTTTCTTTTAATCGCAAAACGGCTGCTTCAACGCCGCCATTATTAAAACCCATTCGGTTGATGATGGCGCTGTCTTCTTTTAAACGGAATAGTCGTTTTTTAGGATTGCCGTCTTGTGGTTTTGGCGTTAAGGTTCCGATTTCTATAAACCCGAAGCCAAAGTTTGACAATTCATTGTAGAGCTTAGCATCTTTGTCAAAACCAGCCGCTAATCCAACGGGGTTTTTAAATTTTAGGCCAAAAACCTCCCGTTCTAATCGTTTGTCTTCGACTTCATAAATCGATTTTAAAATACCGGGAACAAAAGGAATTTTGGAGATAAATTTAACCAAAGAGAAAGTGAAATAATGCACTTCTTCCGGGTCAAACCAAAAAAGAATTGGGCGAAGGAGTAGTTTGTACATGGGTTGTGTTGTTGTGGTGCAAAGATAATAGATTTTTAGAAACGCTTCGCTTCAGATTGTTAGAAAGCCTTCGGCTTTTAGAAACGCTTTATTTTTAGATAATTAGGAGAATCAAATATTAAGGCAATCTAACAATCCAACAATCTAATAATCCAAGAGGCGCAGCCGTATCTAAAAAAATATTATTTTAGCCAAACAATACTTGTTCTATGATTTCAGAAAAACAGTTTCAAGCAGAGCTTGATATAATTATTCAAAACGGCATTCGTGAGGATATTGGTCCGGGCGATTACAGTTCGCTGGCTTGTATACCGGATACGGCCAAAGGAAAAGCCAAACTTTTAGTTAAAGACACAGGAATTATCGCCGGAGTGGAATTCGCTAAAATGGTTTTTGAAAATGTCGATCCAACATTGGAAGTCGAAGTATTTATTGAAGATGGTGCAGCAGTAAAACAGGGTGATGTTGTTTTTCATGTCTCCGGAAGCTCGCAGTCGATTTTGAAAGCCGAACGTTTGGTGCTGAATTCGATGCAAAGAATGTCAGCTATTGCCACCAAGACCCATAAGTACGTCCAACTTTTAGAAGGCACCAAAACTAAAATTTTAGATACTCGAAAAACCACTCCGGGATTTCGCGCATGTGAAAAATGGGCCGTGAAAATCGGAGGCGGAGAGAACCATCGCTTTGCGTTGTATGATATGATAATGCTGAAGGACAATCATAATGATTTTTCCGGTAGCATTACGCATGCCATTACAAAAACTAAAGCATTTTTAAAACACCATAACCTTGATTTAAAAATCATAGTCGAAGCCAGAAATTTGGCAGAAATTGAAGAAATCCTCCAGAACGAAGGCGTTTATCGCATACTGATTGACAATTTTAATTTTGAAGATACTAAAAAAGCGATTGTGCTTATTGGTGACAAATGCTTTACCGAATCCTCAGGAAACATTAATGAAACCACTATTCGTCAATATGCGGAATGTGGTGTGGATTATATTTCGTCGGGCGCTTTGACCCATTCGGTTTACAATATGGATTTAAGTTTAAAAGCCATTTAAAATGAGTATTGAAATAGAAGCCAAACTAAAGAAAATCCCGGTTGTTAAGCAATTGGTTTTACTGTTGCAAAAAATTAAATTACCTTGGCTACACGGTTTGTCACTCTATGATTTAATTGAAATTTACTTCATTGGAATTTTCGAAGGTGCTATTTCTTATCGTGCCGGAGCCATTGCTTTTAGTTTTTTCATGGCCTTGTTTCCTTTTGCACTATTTATTTTAAACCTTATTCCTTATATCCCAATTCAAGGGTTTCAACAAGATTTTTTAGATTTTGTGCAGCAAAGTGTACCGCCAACGACTTATGATGCTATAGCTGTAATCATTGATGATATTTTGCACAACAGTAACTCGGGTCTAATTTCCACCGGTTTTTTCATGGCTATTTTGTTGATGACCAATGGCGTGAATGCTATTTTAGGTGGTTTTGAAAGTTCACACCACATCAACAACCTAATGAAAAGAAAGTTCTTCCGACAGTATTTTGTATCTCTCGGTTTATCGCTATTACTCTCATTTCTGCTGATTATTACGGTTGCAGCCATTGTAATATTTGAAGTGTTGATTCAAAAAACCAAAATACAAGATGTCTTGTCCGACAATATACCGCTTATAGAAATGGGTCGTTACGCTTTTGTTATTCTAATGATATTAACAGCAACTTCTTTGTTGTTTAAGTTCGGAATTAAACGTGAAGCTAATCGTTCTTTTATTTCAATAGGTTCCGTTTTTACTACGATTTTGATTATTATTTCGTCCTATTTCTTTGGAATTTGGGTAGTGAAATTTTCTAAATACAACGAACTTTACGGTTCTATCGGAACATTGCTCGTTGTGATGTTTTACCTCTGGATTAACTGTATGGTATTGCTCTTGGGCTTCGATTTAAATGCATCTATCAATCACATCAAACGTGAAAAACAAAAAGAATTAGAGTCGCAATGAAATTAAATGTTTTACTTGGATTATTACTGATTTGTCAATTCAGTCTCTCTCAAACTATTTTTGGGAGATGGATTACTATTGATGATGAAACCGGAAATAAAAAAGGAATCGTTGAAATTTTCGAAGAGAACGGAAAAGTATACGGTAAAATCATTGAAATTCTTGAGCCAGAACACCGAAAACGAAAATGCAGCAAGTGTGAAGGAGTTAATAAAGACAAACCGATTTTAGGATTAACTATCATCAAAGGATTGACAAAAAAAGGCGATACTTATGATGGTGGTGAAATCACCGATCCGAAAAACGGGAAAACTTATCGTTGCAAAATTACTTTAGATGGTAAAGACAAATTGATTGTTCGAGGCTATTTAGGAATCTCTCTTTTTGGAAGATCACAAGTTTGGATTAGACAAAAATAATTATTCTAATAATGAATTATTTCATTGAAGTTATCATTCCGCTTTCACTACCTAAAACCTTTACTTATAGGGTTTCAGAAACTGAATATAATTTCATTAAAAAAGGAATGCGTATTGCTGTACCCTTTGGCAAAAACAAAATCTACACTGCACTTGTTGTCGATTTACATCAAAACGCACCAACGCTTTACGAAGCGAAAGAAATACACCAAATCCTTGACGAAAAACCCATCGTAAACGAATTCCAAATCAACCTTTGGTTTTGGATTGCTTCTTATTATATGTGTAATGTTGGCGATGTGTATCGCGGTGCTTTGCCTTCAGCTTTGTTGCTCGAAAGCGAAACCATTATTTCGCAACGCAAAGAAACTTTTGTCAACGAAACCGAATTGTCAGACGATGAGTTTTTGGTTTACGAAGCGTTGCAGCATCAGAGTTCGTTGAAAGTTCAAAACATCATTGATATCCTAAACAAGAAAACGATTTTACCTGTCATTCAAAGGTTAATTAATAAAAATATCATTTCGCTCGAAGAAGAAATTCAGGAAGAATACAAGCCCAAACTCACTCGTTACATACGTTTGCACGAAAATTATTCAGCAGAAGAAAACTTAATTACTCTTTTAGACAGTTTAAAATCTGATAAAAGGAAAAATTTAGTACTTCAGTATTTCCAATTGCAGGCGCAAGAACAAAAGCCAATTTCTGTAAAACAATTAACGGAAACTGCTCAAACTTCAACTGCCATCGTAAAAGTTTTGGTCGAAAAAGGTGTTTTTGAAGAATATTATATTCAGGAAGACAGAGTCAATTTCGATAAAAACAAACTCGATAACCAATTGTCTTTAAGCGAAGCGCAACAAAAAGCTTTTACTGAAATTGAAAATATATTTATAGAAAAAGACGTTTGTTTATTGCACGGCGTAACTTCCAGTGGTAAAACCGAAATCTACACCAAACTCATAGAAAATTGCATAGCAGAAGGAAAACAAGTTTTGTATTTGCTGCCCGAAATTGCTTTAACCACACAATTAGTGGGTCGTTTGACACAACATTTTGGGAACAAAGTTGCTGTTTTTCATTCGAAATACAGTAATAATGAACGGGTAGAAGTTTGGAACCAAGTTTTAAATACTTCCGAAAAAGCGCAAGTGGTAATCGGAGCAAGGTCGGCTTTGTTTTTGCCGTTTTCCAATCTAGGTTTGATCATCGTTGATGAAGAACACGAGCCAACCTTCAAACAACAAGATCCTGCGCCAAGATATCATGCTCGTGATTCGGCTATAGTTTTGGCGAATGCGCATCAGTCAAAGGTTTTATTGGGTTCGGCGACGCCAAGTATTGAAACGTATTATAATGCTACTTCGGGGAAATTTGGTTTGGTAAGTTTGAAAGAACGCTTCGGTAAAGTCCAAATGCCCGAAATTGAATTAGTCGATTTAAAAGACAGTTACTTCCGTAAAAAAATGAAAGGGCATTTCAGCCTGACATTAATTGAGCAAATCATTGAAGCTTTCACTAACAACGAGCAAGTCATTTTATTCCAAAATCGCCGTGGGTTTTCACCGGTTTTAGAATGCATGACCTGTGGTCACGTGCCGCAATGCCCGCAATGCGATGTGAGTTTGACTTACCATAAATACAAAAACCAATTGCGCTGTCATTATTGTGGTTACAATATGGCGAAACCCTCAAATTGTCATGTTTGTTCGAGTGTAGATTTGGAAACCAAAGGCTTTGGAACTGAACAAATCGAATTGGAATTAGCCGAATTATTTCCGAATAAGAATATCAAGCGAATGGACCAAGACACGACTCGCGGCAAATACAGCTTCGAAAAAATCATAGACGGATTTAAAAATCGTGAAATTGATGTTTTAGTCGGAACCCAAATGCTGGCGAAAGGTTTAGATTTTGATAATGTGTCCTTAGTTGGCATCATGAACGCTGATAATATGTTATATCATCCTGATTTTCGCGCTTTTGAGAGAAGTTACCAAATGATGACCCAAGTTTCCGGTCGTTCCGGAAGAAGTGAGAAAAGAGGTAAAGTGATTATCCAAACCTATAATCCTTTGCATAATGTCATTCAGCAAGTCACTAACAACGATTATGAAGGCATGTACAAGGAGCAATTGTACGAACGGAAGATTTACTATTATCCGCCTTTTTATCGCTTAATAAAGCTAACCTTGAAGCATCGGGATTTTGATAAATTAAAAGAAGGCTCGATGTGGTTATACCAAGTATTGCAACAAAACCTATCGATTCCTGTGCTTGGTCCGGAAGAACCGGCGATTAGTCGTATTCGAAATGAATACATTCGAACAATTATGATTAAAATTCCGAGCGAAGTGCCATTGCAAAGCACAAAAAAAACTATCCAGAAAGTACTGAATAGTTTTGATGTGGTACCGCAATACAGAACGATTAAAGTTACTGTAAATGTCGATTTTTATTGAGTAAATTTAAGCAATAGCTAAAGCTTTAATCAAATCTTCTTTTTTGTTACGGCTTAATGGGATTTTAGTCAGCCCAATTTCCGCAAATTTACTGTTGAAGCGTTCTACCTTATCAATATTAATGATATAAGATTTGTGAACTCTGATGAATTTTTCTTTCGATAAATCCTGTTCGAACGATTTCATAGTAGAAAGCACCAGATTACTGTCTTCTTCCGTTACTACTTTTACATAATCTCCGTAAGCTTCAATCCACTTAATTTTATTGGTATAAACTTTAAGTTTCTTAAGGTTACTTTTAATAAAGATATGTTCTCCTTCTTCTTCTTGATTTTCTTTCTTAAGCATATGGAAATCCATAGCTCTTCGAACAGAAGCATTAAAACGATCTAAAGCTATCGGTTTTTGTAGGTAATCCGTAGCATCATAATCAAACGCTTTCATAGCGTATTCTGCTTTCGACGTGATAAAAATAATTTGGGGTTTTACTTTTAATCCGTCTAAGAAATCAAAACCACTGATAACCGGCATCTCAATATCGAGAAAGATTAAATCAACGGTATGAACCGACATGCAATTTTTTGCTTCAATTGCATTAGAAAAATCACCTACTAAATGTAGATTCGGGTGATTATTTACTAACTTTGCAATGATCATCCTTTGGATAGAACTATCATCAACAACAACACAATTTAGTTTCATAATATTATTTATTATAGATTTGGTGATGTAAAAGTATATAGTTTTTTTCGAACCACCAAGCATTTTATCGATTATTTTTGCTTTTAAACGATATTTTTTACTTTTAGACGATTTCAGGGCTGTTGTGATTGTATTTCGAAAAACATTTTATATCTTCGCGCCCAATTTAAAATTTAACAAAATTTATTATGAATCATTACGAAACTGTTTTCATCTTAAATCCCGTTTTATCTGAAGTTCAGGTAAAGGAAACAGTAAGCAAATTTGAAGATTTTCTTACGTCAAAAGGAGCAAAGATGGTATCCAAAGAGGATTGGGGCTTAAAAAAATTAGCTTACGAAATCCAAAACAAGAAAAGTGGTTTTTACCATTTATTCGAATTCCAAGTGTCAGGAGAAGCGTTAATCGCTTTTGAAACTGAGTTCAGACGTGACGAAAGAGTGATGCGTTTCTTAACGGTAAGTTTAGACAAACACGCTATCTCTTGGGCGGAAAGAAGAAGAGCTAAATTAAAAGAAACCTCTAAAGCTTAATCATTATGGCAAATTTGCAACAATCAGCTTCAGGAAAAAAAGACGGAGATATCAGATATTTAACGCCTTTAAACATCGAAACCAACAAAACTAAAAAGTATTGTCGTTTCAAAAAATCAGGAATCAAATATGTAGACTACAAAGATCCTGACTTCTTATTGAAATTCGTAAACGAGCAAGGTAAAATTTTACCAAGACGTTTAACCGGAACTTCATTAAAATACCAAAGAAAAGTGTCTGTAGCGGTTAAAAGAGCGCGTCACTTAGCTTTAATGCCATACGTGGCCGATTTATTAAAATAATATTTAAACAATAGTTGTTGGTTTTCGTAACAGAAACCTAACTTCTCTAATAAAGGACAACAACATGGAATTGATCTTAAAACAAGACGTTCAAAATTTAGGATTTAAAGATGACGTAGTAACAGTAAAAAACGGTTACGGTCGTAATTATTTAATCCCGCAAGGGTTTGCTCAATTGGCAACACCTTCTGCCAAAAAAGTTTTAGCGGAAAACTTAAAACAAAGAGCTTTCAAAGAAGCTAAAATTGTTGATGACGCTAAAAAATTAGCTGAAGCATTAAAAGCTTTAGAAATTAAAATTACTGCAAAAGCGGGTGGAGAAAAATTATTCGGTTCAATCACCAACATCGATATCGCTTCGGCTTTAGAAACTGCTGGTCAACCAATCGATAGAAAATTCATCACAAGCGGTGTAGTTAAACGTACAGGTAAATATGCTGCAACTGTGAGATTACACAGAGAAGTAGTGATCGAATTACCATACGAAATTGTAGCAGAGAAATAATATTTCGATATACAAAGTAAAAGTCCCGATTAGCGTCGGGATTTTTTTTTGAAGCTTTTTCCCGCTTTCCACTATATCTTTTGCCTTGTTTGAGAACAAGACAAAAGGATGACGTTGCACACGAACGAAGTGACTGCCGAAGGAATCGGGGCTAGACTATAAATGCAAAACCAAAAACTCAGTAACTCAGCGACTCAGCTACTTAGTAACTTTAAAATGAAGTACAAAAGACTAACCAAAGAACAATTCGAAGCCCTACACCAAGAATTCAGTAACTTCTTAGCCACACAATCTATAGACAAAGGCGAATGGGACAAGATTAAATCCGAGAAACCCGAAGTAGCCGAACAAGAATTAGACGTTTTCTCTGATCTAATTTGGGAAGGCGTTTTAACCAATGCACAATACTTAGAGCATTTTTCTAAAAATCACATCTTTCTTTTTCATTGTCAGGAAAAGTTTATTCAGTCTATAGTGTTGAAAGCATTAAACCCGGAAGTCAATTTCATGGAGAAAGAAGGCTTGCAATGGCTAAGCGACAACTTATTTACCGATACCGTTGAAATCCATTTAGGCAAAAAAGACTATGAAGACGGAAGAAATACTTCTATCTTCGATTTAATTACGCAAGGCGCGATTTTAAGTGACGGACAATTATACCTGCAAATCAACGGAATAATTCAGGCGTAAAGTTTATTCCTTTTTCAAAAATATTGGCTATTTTAGTGCGCACAATTTGCAACTAGTATAGCCAATTTCTTTTTATGGATATTCCCAAAATCATTCAGGATTTACGTGACGAACTCAACCAACACAACCACAATTATTATGTGTTGGACAAACCAACCATTTCCGACTTTGAATTTGACCAAAAGTTAAAACAACTTCAAGAGTTAGAAAACCAACATCCTGAATTGTTTGACGAAAACTCTCCAACGCAACGTGTTGGCGGAACGATTACCAAAAATTTCCAAACGCTTGTTCACGATTATCGCATGTATTCGTTGGACAATTCCTATTCTACAGAAGATTTAACCGATTGGGAAACCCGAATCCAGAAAGTCTTAGGCAATGTGCCGCTACAATACACTTGCGAATTAAAATACGATGGCGCTTCGATTTCCATTACTTATGAAAATGGAAAATTAAAACGTGCCGTAACTCGAGGTGACGGTTTTCAAGGAGATGATGTCACCAATAATATAAAAACCATAAAATCGATTCCACTTAAATTAAAAGGAAGTTATCCGGAACGATTTGACATTCGCGGCGAAATTATTCTGCCGTTTGAAGGTTTCGAGAAAATGAATCAGGAACTGATTGAAATCGGCGAAACACCTTATTCCAATCCAAGAAATACCGCATCGGGAAGTTTGAAGTTGCAAGACAGTAGCGAAGTCGCCAAACGACCTTTAGAGTGTTTATTATACTTTATAGTAGGTAACAATCTCAATATCAAAACCCAATTTGAAGGATTAGAAGCCGCGAGAAATTGGGGTTTCAAAGTCCCGAAAGAAGCCAGATTGGCCAATAGTTTAGAAGAAGTTTTCGAATACATTAATTATTGGGACGAGCATCGGCACAAATTGCCGTATGAAACTGATGGCGTTGTAATTAAGGTCAATAGTTTCCAACATCAAGATGAATTGGGTTATACCGCTAAATCTCCGCGTTGGGCTATGGCTTATAAATTCAAAGCTGAACAAGTTTCTACTAAATTAAATTCGATTTCTTATCAAGTAGGCCGAACCGGTTCGATTACGCCTGTAGCCAATTTGGAACCGGTACAATTAGCCGGAACGATTGTAAAAAGAGCTTCTTTACACAATGCCGACCAAATTGAAAAGCTCGACATTAGAATAGGCGATACCGTTTTTGTTGAAAAAGGAGGCGAAATCATTCCGAAGATTATTGCCGTTGATTTATCGAAAAGAAATCCGGATGCTCAAAGAACACAATACATTTCTCATTGCCCTGAATGCCATTCGGAACTAGTTAGAACAGAAGGTGAAGCCAATCATTACTGCCCGAATTTTTATGGTTGTCCGCCACAAATTATTGGTAGAATTCAGCATTTCATTTCGCGCAAAGCGATGGATATTGAAGGGCTTGGAGGAGAAACTGTCGCTTTACTTTTCAATAATGGTTTAGTAAACGATTTCGCTGATTTATACGAACTCACGGTTGAGCAAATTTTGCCTTTAGAACGTATGGCGCAGAAATCGGCTGAAAATTTAATCAATGGCGTTCAAAAATCGAAAGAAGTGCCGTTTGAAAGGGTTTTGTACGCGATAGGAATTCGGTATGTTGGAGAAACGGTTGCTAAGAAATTAGCCAAACATTATAAAACTATCGATGCGCTTCAAAATGCTTCCTTAATGGATTTGATTTTGGTGGATGAAATAGGAGAGAAGATTGCCCAAAGCGTTATTGAATTTTTCGAAAATGAAGAGAATGTACACATTATTGAGCGTTTGAAACAATTTGGTGTTCAATTAGAACTTATCGAAAAACACAATCCAAACGCAACGGATAAATTAGTTGGCAAAACCTTTGTTGTTTCCGGCGTCTTCGAAAAATTCTCGCGCGACGATTTGAAAAAAGCCATTGAAGATAATGGTGGAAAAGTCGGTAGTTCCATTTCAGCCAAGACTGATTTTGTGGTTGCGGGAGACAATATGGGTCCGGCCAAATTGGAAAAAGCCAACCAACTAAAAGTCCCGATTATTACTGAAGATGACTTTTTAGTAATGATTTCTTAGTAAGGAAAAGCGTATTTTTTTATCGATTTAATCATTTGGTATTATTTTTTGTCTTAATTTTAATAATCCAAAAATGATTTTCATGTTTACAAAAGACAACATTTTAAAGTCATTGACCTTTGGCTATTTCATTATAGCTTTTTTTGAAATAGTTTCAGAATACCTTGCCTATACACCATTTATTTGCTCTCTTAAACCACTTATTCCGCTACTATTGGTCGTGATTTATCTTGTAAATTCAACTGTAAAGAATCCGGTTTTTGTCATTGTTTTATTGCTTTCAATGGTCGTTAACATATTGTTTATTCCCAATACACCAATTTGTCTTTACTATGCTTTGATTATTTTTACCATACACCGAGTAGTAATAATTTATCTCATTTTTTCCTTGCAAAAGGTAAAAGATTTTATTCCGATTATTATTGCAACAATCCCTTTTCTGCTTATTTTCTTTTACTTATTTATTGAGACCAACGACATTCCGCAGAACAGTTTTTATTTATTGATTTTACAAAATATCCTGATTTCAATTTTCGCCGGTATTGCGCTCTCTAGTTATGTAATGTATGATAACAAACAAAACTCAGTATTATTGATATCAGTATTGCTTTTTGTAATGTTACAGTTTACAGTTTTTATTGAAAAGTATTTTTTAGTCAATGAGTTTCAAAGGCTATTCCGTCCTTTGGCCATGACTTTTAATACTTTGGCTTTCTTTTCCTTTTACAAGTATGTACTATTGGCTGAAAAATCAAACAACAATTGATTTTCCTTTACTTGTAACCGATTTGGTATCTTCAAAGTAGAAATCTATTCGGCCCAAATTAATGCCATAACAACCCACTTGATTGACCAAAACATCGTTGCCTAGTGCATTTTTTATAACAGTCGGTTTGTCTAAGAAAGTATGTGTATGACCACCAATGATTAAGTCAATGTCTTGGGTTAAAGTAGCGAGTTTGGTGTCACAGATTTTGTCAGGTTCATTTTTATATTGATAACCTAGGTGGGAAAGGCAAATCACCAAATCACATTTCTTTTCGTGTTTTAAAATGCGCGACATGTCTTTAGCAACGGTTAACGGATCATTGTAAACGGTTTCTTTATAGTTTTTCTTATCAACCAAACCGTCCAATCCAATCCCAAGACCGAAGACACCCACTTTAATTCCGTTTTTGTCAATAATTTTATAAGGTTTTACATGACCATTCATTATAGTATTTTTAAAATCATAATTGGCAGAAACAAATTCAAAGCCTGCATTAGGCAATTGCGTAAATAATCCATCAATACCGTTGTCGAAATCATGGTTTCCAATGGTGGCTAAATCGTATTGCATCATGCTCATCAGTTTGAATTCCAATTCACCTCCGTAGTAATTAAAATAAGGCGTTCCTTGAAAAATATCACCGGCATCAAGCAACAAGACATTGGGGTTTTCTTTGCGAATACTTTCGATTAATGCTGCTCTTCGGGCAACGCCGCCCATATTAGGATTTCTCGGATGATTCGCCGGAAAGGGATCGATATAGCTGTGAACATCATTCGTATGTAAAACCGTAAGATGTTTTGTGTTTAAAGTATTGAAACTACTCAATGAAAGTCCGCCAAGTCCTAAAAAAGCCGAACTTACCGCTGTTTTTTGTATAAAATCTCTTCTTTTCATCTTAAGGTTCTTTACTGATTCTGATGTCTTTATTGGCTGTAATAACTTTGTTTTCCTTGAAATAATCTATAATGATATTTCGAAGCTTATAATCTAAGTCATATTTTTCAACACCTTTTTTAAAGAAAAGCATATTGTCTCCACCATTTACCAAATAATCGGAAGTCACTACATAATAAATTTTGTTACTATGCAATGCTTTTCCATCGACTAAAATATTTTTAGGTTGATTGTCTTTGTCTATGGTAAAAGTTAAGCCTTTGAGCGGATGCGGTTTTTTCTCAGTAATGATATAATTGACCATTTCCATAATTTGTTCTTCTTTTAAACCTATTACAAAAGCACTGTTTTCGAAAGGCATTATTTCGTAGGCATTTCGCGCAGTAACATCGCCTTTTGAAATAATTGTTCTGATACCACCATGGTTCAGCAAACAAATGTCAATGGATTTCTTTTCTCTAAGTTGGAAAATGACATTTGATTTTTCAAAAGTTATATCCGACAAAAAATTTCCCATAGGAGTTTGCCATTCGCCTGATTTATCCAAAGTTTCCGGAGCATTGGATAAAACCAAACTCAAATCTTTATCAATTCTATCGCGATAAGGTTTGATAAAGTTTTCAATTTGAGTCTGTTCTGAATTTTGGGCAGTGATTGCAATTTGTTTGCCTTCAATACGTGTAACCGTATATTTTTTTTCCGCACAGGAAATTAGGCTTGTAAATGTTAATAATAAAACAAAATGTTTCAATACAACGTTATAGTTTTTTAGTTTTACCATCGCTTTTGGCGCTAATTTTAGTAATTTTGTAATTCAAGTAAAAGTAGTATGTTTTTAAATTACTTAAAGGATTTTTCAACAAAAAAAATAGTTAAGAAAAGCTTATCAAATGTTAAGCATTTGGCTTCGGATAATGCGATCAAAACTGTAGGGATTATTTTTGATGAAACTTACTTTTACGAAAGAGAAGCAATGGTTCAGGAGTTAATTCAGAATGGAATTGCAGAAAGTGATATTCAAGTTTTGGTATTTAAGAATAAAATTAAAAAGAATGAAGTTTTTGATTATCCAACATTCAGCCATAAAGATTTGAGTTGGCACGGAACAGTGGATAAAAAAGAAGTGAAATATTTTATTGCCGAACCTTTTGATTTGTTGATCAATTATTATGATACAGAGAAAGTTGCTTTGTTGTTGGTTTCTCACCAATCTAAAGCTAATTTTAAAGTAGGTTTTGCCTCAATTGACAAAAGGCTTAATCATTTTATGATAGAAACCAATGCTGAAAATTACAAAGTCTTTATGGACGAATTATTCAAATATTTAAAAATTCTAAACAAAATTTAAAATGCAATCACTAATCGGCACCGGAGTTGCCCTTGTTACCCCTTTCAAAAAAGATTTTTCAGTAGATGTTGAAGCTTTAAAAGCCATTGTTAACTTTCAAGTAGACAATGGAATCGATTATTTAGTTGTTCTAGGTACAACCGCAGAAACCGCTACTTTAACAAAGGATGAAAAGGAATTGGTAATAAAGACAATTGTGGATGCCAATAAAGGAAGATTGCCTCTGGTTTTAGGGGTTGGAAGTAACAACACCAGTGAAGTTGTGGCCGAATTAAAATCAAGAGATTTCTCAGATTTTGTAGCGATACTTTCTGTCTCACCTTATTACAATAAACCAACACAAGAAGGGATTTTCCAACATTTTAAAGCCATTGCTGAAGCATCACCACTTCCAATTATTTTGTATAATGTACCAGGAAGAACAGCCAGTAATATGTTGCCATCAACGATTATTCGTTTGGCGAATGATTTTAAAAATATCGTTGCCGTTAAAGAAGCCGCAGGGGACATTGTTCAAGCCATGAAATTGATTCAAGGCAAACCAAAAGATTTTCTGGTTATTTCCGGGGATGACATGATTACTTTACCAATGGTTTTGGCCGGAGGATCAGGCGTTATTTCTGTGATTGCAGAAGGTTTTCCTAAACAATTTTCAGAAATGGTGCATTTAGGATTGAATAAAAGAGTGGAAGAGGCTTACCAATTGCACTATCTTTTAGCGGAGGCAATTGATATGATTTTTGAGCAAGGCAATCCGGCTGGAATTAAAGAAGTATTTAAATCATTAGGTTTATCAGAGAATACAGTTCGTTTACCTTTAGTAAATACAGACGAAAATTTGGCTAAACGCCTTCATGAATTCACTAATAAAATTTCGAAAATGTAATTTTTTTCAAAAGGAAAAAAATATTTTGTAGTAAACAATTAATAACTAAATTTGCAGTTGCTTTTTAGGTCACAAAATGTGTTTAAAATCAGCAGCATTTAACATCATAATGAAGAAACTTTTAACCTTATTTGCCTTTGTAGTATTGTTTTCGTCTTGTAGCGAATACCAAAATGCACTAAAATCAGAAGATGTAGCCGTTAAGTTTGATATGGCAACAAAAATGTATGAGGCCAATAAATATGGTAAAGCCATTCGCCTTTTTGAGCAAATTGCTCCGGCATACAAGGGAAAACCATCTGCTGAAAAAATGTTTTACATGTATTCTCAATCGCTTTACAAAACCAACCAGTTTTATTTAGCAGGGTATCAATTTGAGAATTTTGCTTCGAGTTATCCGAGAAGTGAAAAGATGGAAGAAGCTTCATTTCTTGGAGCAAAATGTTTTTCAAAGTTATCTCCGGTTTATAGTTTAGATCAAATAGATACCTATAAAGCGGTAGAAAAATTGCAAAATTTTATCGATGTTTATCCTGAATCTCAATATTTGACAGAAGCCAATACTATTGCCAAAGCTTTAAGAGAAAAGTTGGAGATGAAAGCTTATGAAAACGCTAAAATCTACAATACAGTTTCAGATTATAAAGCTTCAATGGTCGCATTTGATAACTTTATCATTGAGTTTCCTGGTACACCATATAAAGAGGCTGCTTTATTTTACAAATTAGATTCGGCATACAAGTTAGCCATTAATAGCGTTCCTTCAAAAATGGAAGAGCGATTGAATAATGCCAAAGCGGCTTACAGCAGTTTAATAAAGCACAAAGCAGATACTAAATACAAATCAGAAGCTGACGAAATGTTGGCTCGAATTGAAACCGATTTAAAACAATTTTCTAAATAAAAAAGTCATGGATTTAAAAAAGACGAATGCACCGGTAAACACAATCACTTACAACAAAACTGTAATTGAAGAGCGCACCGGCAATGTTTACGAGGCAATAACGATAATGGCTAAAAGAGCAAACCAAATCAATTCAGAAATCAAAAAAGAATTGACTGAAAAATTAGAAGAGTTTGCTACCTATAACGATAGTCTTGAAGAAATCTTTGAAAACAAAGAACAAATCGAAGTTTCAAAATACTACGAAAAATTACCAAAACCACACGCATTGGCTGTTCAAGAATGGCTTGATGACAAAATTTACTACAGAGATACTACAAAAGACTAATTCAGATGTCTGTTTTAAGCGGTAAAAAGATTTTACTCGGCGTTTCCGGTGGAATCGCAGCCTATAAGACAGCCTCATTAGTTAGATTATTTATAAAAGCCGGTGCTGATGTCCAAGTGGTCATGACACCGGCTTCTAAGGATTTTGTAACACCGTTAACTTTATCCACACTTTCCAAAAATCCGGTACATTCCACTTTTTACAACGAAGAAGATGAGAATGCCCAATGGAACAACCACGTTGAATTAGGGCTTTGGGCCGATTTGATGCTTATTGCTCCGGCAACAGCCAATACGCTTTCTAAAATGGCGAATGGCAATTGCGATAATCTTTTAATTGCTACTTATTTATCGGCTAAATGTCCGGTTTACTTTGCTCCGGCAATGGATTTGGATATGTATAAACATCCATCTACGGTTTCAAGTTTTACTTTATTGAAGCAATTTGGGAACATCATGATTCCGGCTGAAAGTGGTGAATTGGCCAGTGGTTTATCCGGCGAAGGCCGAATGGCAGAACCCGAAAATATTGTTGCTTTTTTAGAAAATGATTTAGAAAGTAAATTGCCTTTGCGAGGTATAAAAATCATGATTACGGCCGGTCCAACCTACGAAGCGATTGATCCGGTTCGATTTATAGGGAATCATTCTTCGGGTAAAATGGGATTTGATATTGCTAAAAGTGCGGCCAAACTTGGTGCAAAAGTGATTTTAATCTCCGGACCAACAAATTTTGATGTACAAAATACGACTATCAATTTAATCCGAGTGACTTCGGCTCAAGAAATGTACGAAGCCTGTCACCAATATTTCAATGATATTGATGTTGCTATTTGCGCTGCAGCCGTTGCCGATTATAAACCTAAAGTGGTAGCCGACCAAAAGATTAAGAAATCGGATGCCGCTTTTAGCATCGAATTGGAAAAGACAAAAGATATTTTAGCTTCATTGGGACAAATCAAACAAAATCAATACTTAATCGGCTTTGCTTTGGAAACCGAGAATGAAATTGACAATGCGAAGTTGAAAATTCAGAAAAAAAACTTAGATTTGATTGTTTTAAATTCGCTGCAAGATAAAGGTGCCGGTTTTGGTTCGGCCACTAACAAAGTCACTTTTATAGATAAAGATTTTGTAATTGAACCGATGCCTCTAAAATCCAAAGAAGCTGTAGCGGAAGATATAATAAACAAAGTAATTTCTCGTTATCAATAAGGTCAGAGAAATAAAATCGCTTTAAATGATTTTGACTTGTCATGATTGAAGTGACAGAGAAAAATAATATACATTTACACATGAAAAAAATTGTCAGTATTCTTTTTTTGTTTTGGATTGGAATGACCAATGCGCAACAATTGAATTGTTCGGTTCAAGTCAACTCAGATAAAATTGCCAGTACGAATAATCAGATTTTTAAAAACTTAGAGAAATCGATTAGTGAGTTTGTCAACAAAACGGATTGGACAGGAGAAAGTTATAAACAAAATGAAAAAATCAATTGTTCAATGGTTATCACTTTGAATACTTACGATTCAAATGCTTTTACGGCCACTATTCAAGTGGAATCTTCCAGACCAATTTTTAATTCTTCTTATGCTTCACCCGTATTTAATTATAATGACAAAGATTTTGGATTTCGCTACATAGAATTTGAAAATTTACTTTTTAATCCGGCTACTTTTGATTCTAATTTGATTTCTGTTTTGGCCTTTTACAGTTATATGATCCTTGGATTTGATGCAGATACTTACACATTATATGGTGGAAAACAATGGTTTGATGTTGCTCAAGAAATTGTAACCGTTGCCCAGCAAAGCGGATACAAAGGCTGGAGTCAATCCGATGGGAATCAAAATAGATTTTTTTTAGTCAACGACATGCTTTCGGGAACTTTCGATGCTTTTAGAGAAACCATGTACCTGTATCACAGAGAAGGTTTAGACAATATGACCAAAGATTTAAAAACTTCAAAGGAGAAAATTTTAGAGTCTATTACAATAATGAGTGGTATTTATAAAGTGCGTTCCAATGCCTTTTTGACCAGAGTATTCTTTGATGCTAAAGTAGATGAAATTGTCTCTATTCTTTCCGGTGGGCCCAAAGTTCCAATTTCAGAAACTATAGAAACGTTGAACAGAATTTCGCCACTCAATTCGAGTAAATGGGCAACCATCAAGTTATAATTAGTATCTTTACTACTTAAACTTTACCACATTTTCTGCAAATGATTACTTCACTTTCGATTGAAAATTTTGCCTTAATTGAAAAATTAAATATTGATTTTTCTAATGGTTTTTCAATTATTACCGGAGAAACCGGAGCAGGAAAATCGATACTTCTCGGTGCTTTAGGATTAGTACTTGGAAAAAGAGCTGATTTAACTTCGCTTAAAAACAAAGAGGAAAAATGTATCGTTGAGGCTAATTTTGCCATTGGAAAATATGATTTGCAATCTTTCTTCGAAGCCAATGATTTAGAGTATGAGGAAGAAACGATTATCCGAAGAGAAATTCTGCCTTCCGGTAAATCACGTGCTTTTGTCAATGACAGTCCGGTGAATTTACAGCAATTACAGGACTTAAGTTTTTACTTAATCGATGTGCATTCGCAACACCAAACCCTAGAATTATCCGAAGAAGAATACCAATTTAAAATCATTGATGCCATTGCCGGTAACCAAGAGCTGCAAACGGAATATTCATCTATTTTAAAACAATATCGTTCGGCTAAATCCGCTTTGGAAACCAAAAAAACAAGTTTGTCAGCCATTTTAAAAGAGAAAGATTATAACGAATTTCTTTTCAACGAATTGCATTCCGCTAACTTAAAAGTTGGAGAATTGGAAGAATTAGAAAAAACTTATGAAGCATTAAATAATGTTGAATTCATCAAAGAAAATCTTTCAACGCTTTTGACTTTGGCCAATGAAGACCAATTTGGTTTGTTGAAAAATTTAAAGGAGTTCAAGACTACTCTTCAAAAAAACTCTAGCTTTTCCTCAGAATACGAATCGCTTTTTGAACGTGCCAATTCGGTTTTAATAGAATTTGATGACATTGTCAAAGAGTTAAATCGCGAATCGGAACTGGTTTTTAATGATCCTGAAAAATTAGAATTAATCAATCAAAAACTGCAACTGATTTACAGTTTGCAAAAGAAGCACCAAGTTTTAACGGTAGAGGAATTGATTGATATTCAAAACGAATTAGAAAGCAAAGTGGTTTCCGTGGTGACTTTAGAAGAAGATATCAGTAAGCTTGAAAATGGCATTAAAGAATTTGAAGTTCAATTAGATAGTATTGCGGCTAAAATAAGTAATAGTAGGAGTGAAGCCATTCCAAATCTCAGCAACAAATTAATTGAAATTTTGAATCTGTTAGGCATGCCCAATGTTAGATTTAAAATTGAAGTCATTGCTTCTGATACATATTATATTAACGGAAAAGACAGTTTGCAATTTTTATTTTCCGCTAATAAAGGAACCGATTTCGGCTTATTAAAAAAAGTTGCTTCCGGTGGAGAAATGTCTCGAATTATGTTAGCGGTAAAATCTATTTTATCCCAATATTCCAAATTGCCAACCATTATTTTTGACGAAATAGATACAGGTGTTTCAGGTGAAATTGCTAATAAAATGGGTGAAATCATGAGAGAAATGAGTCAAGCGATGCAAGTTTTTGCGATAACCCATTTGCCGCAAATTGCCGCTAAAGGCATTACACATTATAAAGTTTTCAAAACAGTTTTGGGTGAGAATACAGTTTCTGAGTTGAAATTGTTAACCAGTGAGGAACGAATTAATGAAATTGCTGAAATGCTTTCAGGTAAAGATATTTCTGATTCGGCACTTAATCATGCCAAAGCATTACTGAACTAACCGTTTTAATTTATTATTTTTGCATCACAATAATTAAAAACACAGACAACTTAATTTCAAAGAATATGATTATAGAACCAAGAATGCGCGGGTTTATTTGTTTAACAGCTCACCCTGACGGATGTGCACAAAGTGTTAAAAACCAAATCAATTATGTAAAATCTAAAGGTGACATTGATGGTCCTAAAAAAGTTTTAGTGATTGGTGCTTCCACCGGTTTCGGTTTGGCTTCGAGAATTACCAGTGCTTTTGGTTCCAATGCTGCTACGATTGGCGTTTTCTTTGAAAAAGAACCTTCAGAAGGCAAGACTGCAACCCCGGGTTGGTACAATACGGCTGCATTTGAACAAGAAGCTCAAAAGGCGGGTTTGTATGCTAAAAGTATTAATGGAGATGCATTCTCAAACGAAATTAAGCAACAAACAATTGACTTAATCAAAGCTGATTTAGGTCAGGTTGATATGATAATTTACAGTTTGGCTTCACCGGTTCGCATGCATCCACTGACAGGCATTTTACACCGTTCGACTTTAAAACCGATTGGAAGTACCTTTACCAATAAAACAGTAGATTTTCATACCGGTAATGTAACGCAAGTTTCTATTGAACCTGCCAATCAAGAGGATATTGACAATACTGTGGTGGTTATGGGTGGTGAAGATTGGTCAATGTGGATGGAAGCTCTTTCAAATGCAGGTGTTTTGGCAAAAGGCGTTACCACAATTGCATACTCCTACATAGGTCCTGAAGTAACCGAAGCGGTTTACAGAAAAGGAACTATCGGAAGAGCTAAAGATCATTTAGAAGCCACTGCTTTTGAAATTACAGATAGTTTAAAATCATTAGATGGTAAAGCTTACGTTTCTGTTAATAAAGCATTAGTTACCCAAGCAAGTTCGGCCATCCCTGTAATTCCATTATACATTTCTTTGTTGTATAAAATTATGAAAGCTGAAGGGGTGCATGAAGGCTGTATAGAACAGATTCAACGATTGTTTTCAGAAAGACTTTACACCGGTTCAACAGTGCCAACCGATGATAAAGGCAGAATCAGGATTGACGATTGGGAAATGAGAGAAGATATTCAGGCCCAAATTAAAACTTTATGGGAGATAGCCACTACGGAAAACCTAACAGAAATAGGAGATTTAGCAGGATACAAACAAGATTTTTTAAACTTATTTGGATTTGGTTTTCAAGGAGTTGATTACATGGCAGAAGCTAATGAAATGACACTCATTCCTAGTATACAAAATTAAACTCAAACTTTTAACCCTGTTTTTATAATAAAAATACATATTTAGTTGTCTTATTTTTATGTGAACAATAAGCTACTCAAAAACAAGTTGATATGTCTAATTTTAGAAGTAATGTTTTTTAGTTATAATAACTCCAAATGAGCAAGTTAAAGTAGCGACAGTTATTAATGAATAGTATTTATAAATTGTTTATAATTTAAACCACCTATCTTCTAGGTGGTTTTCTTTTTTTGTCTATTTTTATGGCATAAACTTTTAATCTTTAATAACTATGAAGAAAATTACCTTTCTCTTACTGTTATTGGTCAGCTTTTCCGGATTTGCCCAGTTTCCGGCACCTTATTGTGGACCAATAACTTTTACAAACAATGTTGAGCCAATCACATTAGTGAATTTTGCCGGAATTAATAATGCAAGTTCTGCTCAAGTGGGTCCAAACAATGGAACAACCATTATTGCACATGAAGATTACACTGCCATAACTGGAAATGTGTTCTCTGGAAGTACTTATCCAATTACTTTGAAAGGTAATACGGATGGTAATTTTATAACATATCTACGAGTTTATATTGATTGGAATCAAAATAATGATTTCACAGATGCTGGTGAGTCTTATGATATTGGAACTATTGCCAATTCAAACGGTACTGATGCAATACAATTAGTGGGAAGCATAAGCGTACCTGGTAATGCTTTGGCTGGAAATACCAGAATGAGAGTGGTTAAAAAATGGAATGCTTATTCTGATTCTTGTAATACTGTAAACACTGGTTTTGGTCAAGCTGAAGATTATACTTTAGCTGTAGCACTTCCGGCTTGTTTAAGCCCGACTGCTGGTCTTTCCACCGTTACTTCTGCTACTACAGCAGATTTAACTTGGACATCAGGTGGTGCGGCTAATGCTGAAGTGGTTATTCAAGCTCCGGGCACAGGAGTTCCTGGATCAGCAGATAATACAGGAATTAATGTAACTGGAAATACTTATTCAGCTACTCTATTGAACCCTCAAACAGCCTATGAATTTTATGTTAGAGATGAATGCGTTCTTGGTACAAGTTTCAGTACTTGGGCTGGACCATTTACTTTTAATACTACGCAAGCTCCAAGTTGTGCCGGAAATGTTGCCCCAATCAATGGTGCTACTGATGTTGTTCCCGGAACAGTTACCTTTACATGGACCGCTCCAACTACGGGAGATGCTCCGGCATCATATGATTTGTTTTATGGTTTAACAGCCGGAAATGCAACTATATTTGTTGGTAATTACCTAACCCTTACAACTCCAATCAACATTACTGGATTTAATGCAACATTTTACTGGAAAATTGTTCCTAAAAATGCTGGAGGTTCAGCAATTGGATGTGCTGAGTGGAGTTTTACTACGATTTCTCCTCCAGGATATTGTCTAAATTCACCTTCAGGTCAGTGGCCTGGTGGTACAGACGGTTACACTCCAGAAACTTGTAATGGAATCATCGAAAATATTATTACAGTAAATGGTTACGCAGGAGAATATTCTTTGGTTAATGTAACTTTAGGTCAAACTTACATATTTAAAAGTGTAATTGAAGGTGTAAATGATTTAGTTACTATCAGTACAGATGGTGGTACAACAGCAGCAGCTTTTGGTACATCGCCTTTAACTTGGGTATCAACTGTTACTGGTCAAATTAGATTTTATTCCCACGTTGATAATAATTGTGGAACTAGTACTAATAACAGAACGCGTTCTATAATTTGTGGCATTCCTTCACCTGCTTTGCCTGACTATGTAAGCCTACAATGGCCTCCAACGGCAACAATCCCACAAGGTGGTACGGTTATTGTTTACGGACAAGTTTATGAAGGCGGATTAACCGATGTAGCTCCAAATATTGATGGACAAGCTCCGGGAATCAATGCGTGGGTTGGATACAGTACTACAAATACAAACCCTAATACTTGGACTGATTGGGTTGTTGCAACTCATAATGCTGGTAGCATTGGAAATAATGACGAATACCAAGCTACTATCGGTGCTGCTTTAGCACCTGGAACCTATTATTATGCCACAAGATTTAATTTAGATAATGGTGCTTATGTATATGGTGGAATTAATGCCAATTCACCAAATAATGGTAACTTCTGGGATGGCGCAACATTCGGAAGTGGTGTATTGACAGTAACTCCTCCTCCGGCTCCTGCCAATGATGAGTGTGCTGCTGCGATTGCATTAGTGGTAGATGATACTTTCTGTAATGGTACAAACACTAACGGAACAAATTTAGGGGCAACAAATTCAGGAGTTGAAGTTCCTTTTTGTTTTGCTTATGGTGAAAATGATGTATGGTATTCCTTTGTAGCTCCTGCAGATGCTGCTACTGTGGATGTTTCTACTGACTTCTTAGGTGGAACTTTACAAGATACAGAAATAGCCCTATATTCAGGTACTTGTGGTGCTTTAACTGAAGTTGCTTGTGACAATGACGGTGGAATAGTTGTTCAACCAAACGGATTCTCTTGGAATTCATTAATCACAGATGCTACTGTTGTTGCAGGTCAAACTTATTACGTTAGAGTATCAGGTTATAGTGAAGATGAAGTTGGTTCTTTCTGTTTAAGAGTTTCAAGAAATCAATTGTTGTCAAATGAAGATTTTGATTCAAGTAGCTTTACTTACTATCCAAACCCGGTTAAAAACATTTTGAACTTATCTTACAGCCAAGAAATTTCTAGTGTAGAAGTATACAATTTGTTGGGTCAAAAAATGAGCACAAATACAATTGGTGCTAATTTAGGACAAGTTGATATGACAGGTTTACCAAGTGGTGCTTACTTAGTTAAAGTTGTTACTGCCGAAAATCAATCAAAAACTATCCGAGTAATTAAAGAATAGTTTTCGCATTTTAGATTATAATTAAAACCACCTATTTTTAGGTGGTTTTTCTTTTGTATAAAACTTATCTTTGTTACCCGAGTCTCGTCCTTAAGACGAAACGAATTGTACAAAGTAAAAATTTAGGCCATGTATTTTTCAATTATAATTCCAGTTTATAACAGACCAGATGAAATTAAAGAACTTTTAGACAGTTTATTGATTTCAGATTTTAGTAAACCTTATGAGATTGTAATTGTTGAAGATGGATCGTCAATTCCCTGTAAAAACGAGATTGTAGATTTTGAAAACAAGTTAAATATTTCCTATTATTTCAAAGAAAATAGCGGTCCTGGTGATTCTAGAAACTTTGGAATGAAAATGGCCAAAGGCGATTACTTTATCATCTTTGACTCAGATTGTATAATTCCAAGCCATTATTTATCAACAGTAGAAAAAGAGCTAACCAATAATTATGTGGATTGTTTCGGTGGTTCTGATGCTGCATTAGATTCTTTTTCCTCTATCCAAAAAGCCATTAATTTTGCTATGACATCCTTTTTAACTACCGGAGGTATTCGAGGTGGCTCAGAAAAAATTAGTAAGTTTCAACCCAGAAGTTTCAATATGGGTATCTCTAAAAAAGCCTTTGAAACTTCTAAAGGTTTTGGAAATATCCATCCCGGTGAAGATCCTGATTTATCCATCAGATTATGGAAACTAGGATATAATACAAGATTGTTTTCTAAAGCATTTGTTTATCACAAACGAAGAATTGATTGGGATAAGTTTTCCGTCCAAGTCAATAAATTCGGTAAAGCCAGACCCATTTTAGACAGTTGGTATCCTGAATACAGTAAACTGACCTTTTTCTTTCCAACTCTATTTATTTTAGGGTTCGTATTATCGGTTTTACTTCTGTTTTTCGGAATTTTATTCCCAATTCTCTGTTATGCACTTTATTATTTATTGGTATTTATTGTTGCTGCAGTTCAAAGCAAAAGTTTAAAAATTGGCTTCCTTTCTGTCATAGCTGTTTCAAAACAATTTTTTGGCTATGGAAAAGGTTTTCTGGACTCTTTTATCAAAATTAAAATCCAAAAACAAAAGCCGGAAGAAGCGTTTCCAGAATTGTTTTTTAAAATAAAATCATGACAAAGATTATCGGATTAACAGGCGGAATAGGTAGCGGAAAAACCATGGTGGCCAATTATATGAAGTCCCTCGGCATTCCGGTATATATAGCTGATGAAGAGGCCAAAAAAATTATGGACACGCATGAGGTTGTTAAATTAGTTCAAAATGCTTTTGGTAACACTGTGATAAATAATAATAAAATCAACAGAGAACAACTGGCTAAATTGGTTTTTAACAATCCTAAACAACTGCAAAAACTCAATGCAATTATTCATCCAATCGTTAAACAAAACTTCGATAATTGGGTTAAAAATCAGGTTAATGTTCCATTTGTTGTCAAAGAAGCCGCTATTTTATTCGAAAGTGGCGGTGATAAATATTGTGATAGTATTATTACGGTTACAGCCCCTTTAGAGATTCGCTTAGAGCGTGTTATTCAAAGAGATAAAACCAATCAAAAAAGTGTTTTAGACCGAATGAAAAATCAATGGCCGGATGAAAAAAAAATAGAGAATAGTGATTATGTAATTCATAATATTACCATGGATGACACTAAAAATCAAGTGGATAATATTCTTAAAATATTAAAAAATCAATAAAATTACTTTTAGATGTTAATGTTTGGTTAATGTATTTATTGTATAAATGTTAAAATGTTAAATTTGTTCAATGAATAAATTGTTTTTTCGCTTACTGGTTATCTTAATGAGTTTATCCCTTATTGGTATAATACTTGTTCAAGTGTACTGGTTTAACAAATCATTCGAAAACAATGAAGAGCAGTTTAAGTTTCATGTAAAGCAAGTTCTCGGAAATGTTGCCGACAAATTGCAAAAGAAAGAGAAATACACCTATTTTGAAAAATACAATAATGTAATTGACAGTACCGGAAAAGTTCCGGATAAAAGTGATTTTTTAGAGTTTGGTTACTATCAAAGAGATTCAAGAACCAACCAAACTATTGTCTATTCAAACAGTATTATTTCTGAAGATTACGGCATTCCATCCTCGTTCTTTGATAAAAAAATGGATAGCATTAGAGAAATTAAAAGTTTTACCTCTAAAAGAACAACAGAGATTTATAGCGATGATATCGATAAATCATCCATCAAGCAATCGCCAACACCCGATATAAAAATCCAAAAAGAAGGTAGAACAGAGTCGTTAGATAATGCTCAGTTTGAAATGTTTTACAAAGATATTGCAGCATTAAAACCAATACAAGAAAGAGTTTCAAATGAAATGATGCAAAAATTATTGGCTGATGAGTTAAATCAATATGGTGTAAAAACGCCTTTTGAATACAATATTTACAGCAATGGTTTGGCCACAAAAATAAAATCAGAACGCTTCAAATACGAGAAAACATCTACTTATTCGATTCCGATTTTTATTGATAATGACGGGAATAATAAATACCAATTGTTAATCACATTTCCTCAGAAAAAGAAATTCTTATTTTCTGAATTAATAGGGATTTCTATACTGTCGATAATTTTTACCTTGATTATTATTGTTGCCTATTCAAGTGCTCTAAACCAATTAATCAAGCAACGTCAGATTTCTGAAATTAAAACCGATTTCATTAACAACATGACTCACGAATTTAAAACGCCAATCGCCACTATTAATTTGGCCCTGGATGCCATTAAAAATCCAAAAGTGATTGATGATAAAGAAAAGATTTACCGCTATCTTCAAATGATAAGAGATGAAAATAAAAGAATGCATGCTCAAGTAGAGAATGTGTTGCGCATTTCAAAATTGGAGAAAAGAGAACTGGAAATCAATAAAGAATCAAATGATATCCACAGCATTTTAGAAGATGCTATTGACCATGTGAATTTAATCATTGATGACCGTGACGGATCAATAACAACACACTTTGATGCCACTAGAACATCTGTTTTATTAAACGATGTTCATTTTACAAACGTTTTTGTAAACATTTTAGACAATGCTATAAAATATTCTCCTGAAAATCCCGTTATAGATATATATACCGAGAATGTTAAGGAGTTCGTAATTGTAAAAATAAAAGACCAAGGTGCCGGAATGAGCAAAGTAGCTCAAAAAAGAATATTTGAAAAGTTTTACCGCGAACATACCGGTGATTTGCACAACGTTAAAGGCCACGGATTAGGGTTGGCCTATGTTAAACGAATTTTAGACGATCACAATTGTCAAATTTTTGTAGAAAGTGAAAAAGGAAAAGGAAGCACATTTATAATTAAAGTCCCACTCATAAATTAAAAAAATACTATGGAAGCAAATAAAAAAATACTTTTAGTTGAGGATGATCAAAACTTCGGAATCGTATTGAGAGAATATCTCACACTAAACGATTTCGATGTTACTTTAGCCAAAAACGGTATGGAGGGTTTTGAAAAATTCAAAAAAGACAATTACGATTTGTGTATTTTGGATGTCATGATGCCCTATAAAGACGGTTACACCTTAGCCAAAGAAATCAGAGAAAAGAACAAAGACGTGCCATTAATTTTCTTAACGGCAAAATCAATGAAAGAAGACGTGATGAAAGGATACAAAGTTGGGGCAGATGATTATCTAAACAAACCTTTCGATTCGGATGTTTTATTGATGAAAATAAAAGCCATTATCCAAAGAAAATCGGCTGAAACTAAGAATGAACCGGCCAAATTTGAATTCCAAATCGGGAAGTTTCTTTTAAACTCTAAGCTACGTTATTTAAAATTTGGTAATGACGAACCAATCAAATTGTCACCAAAAGAGTCTGATTTGTTGAAAATGATGGCGATTTATGAAAACGATTTGATGCCAAGAGAGTTGGCGCTAACCAAAATATGGAGAGAAGACAACTACTTCACCTCAAGAAGTATGGACGTTTACATCGCCAAATTGCGTAAGTACTTAAAAGAAGATCCAAACGTAGAAATTCTAAACATCCACGGTGAAGGTTTCCGATTGGTCATTAAGAAATAATACTAATCCTCGTCAATTTGGCGGGGATTTTTTTTAGGAGCTGTTTCCGGCTTTCCACTATATCTTTTGTATTTGTCAGGTTTTATAAACCTAACAAATACAAAAGGATGCCGCTTCAATCCGGGCTAGAGCCAATTGCTATTTTAAACTTAATTGCAAAGCAAAACAAGTCTTTTCCTCACGCTCAATGGCAAAAACAATATCCTTATCCAAGGCTTTCTGTTTGATTTCAACCGTATCGTTGAGCGAGACTTCTTTGAGATAATTCATTTCAAAACTGTCAATCTTCTGATTTTGAATCACCGCTATATCAACGCAATCCAAACACCATTCTAAATATTTCACACTGTTGGCATGGTTGACAATGTCCAAATCAGAAAGTTTTACTATGTGCGTTCCAACGTTTTGCATTTCGTGTTGAATATCTATTTTGCTAAAAGGATGTAAAGTCGCTCTCTCAGGAAACTTTTCAAAATGTTCGTGTGGCAAAGCTAAATTCTCAGGACGACGCGTTTGGGTGTTGAATACCGCCCAAAAAGTTTCACAACCTATAATCTTCTCGTCACCGATATACAGTTCCAAACAACGAATAGAGCGCGAATTCTCCAACGAATTAATCCAAGTTTTTACGGTTATTGTTTCTTTCCATTTAGGCAAACGTTTGATTTCAACACGCATCCGACTCAAAACCCAAGCCTGATGATGTACTTGCATATCACTAAAACTGATTCCGCCTAATTCTGCATGCAAAGCAGCGGTCAATTGCAAAATATTGCACAATTCAGTATATTTCAAATAGCCGTTCGGATAGCATTGTAAGAAAGTGATTTCCCAATCTTGTTGCAGTTTTGAGGTAAAGTTTGGCGCAATTGGCATATAAAAAATTATGAATTATTACTTGTGAATTGGTTTTCAATACACTCAATAATGTTTGCTATATCTGTTTTGTAATCAAACCACATCGTGTTTTCGGTTCGCTTGAACCAAGTGATTTGGCGTTTGGCAAATCGGCGCGTGTTTTTCTTGATTTCTTCTATGGCAAATTCCAACGTAGTTTTTCCGTCAAAGTAATCGAAGAGTTCTCGGTAACCAACAGTTTGTAATGCATTCAACTGTTTGTTTGGATATAATTGTTCGGCTTCCGCTAAAAGACCTTCATTTATCATGATGTCAACGCGTTGGTTAATGCGGTCGTACATAATATCGCGTTGGGCTTCTAAACCGATGACAATAGGAGTGAAGTGGCGACTGTTTTTCTTTTGTCCAATAAAACTTGAATAAGGTTTTCCGGTGCCTAAACAAACTTCCACAAAGCGTTTCATTCGTTGCGGATTTTGAAGTGTTTGCGGATTTTCAGTAGTTAGTTTTTGGAAATAAATAAGGTCTAATTCTTTTAACTTTTGTTGGAGATAATCAATTCCAAATCTCTCAAAATCAGTATTAATTTGAATTCGAATAGATTCATCAATATCCGGAAAATCATCAAAACCTTTTAATACGGCATCGACATACAAACCTGAACCGCCAACCATGATTTGGACCTTGTTTTTAGTAAATAATTCGTCCAATTTGGCAATGGCTTCTTGTTCAAAATCACCTACGGAATAGGACTCGTGAATCGATTTGTTTTGAATAAAATGATGTGGTGCTGAATTGAGTTCATCTTTGTTTGGAACCGCTGTACCAATTCGCATTTCTTTAAAAAATTGTCGGCTGTCGCACGAAATAATATCACAAATAAAATGTTGGGCCAAAGCAATGCTCAGGGAAGTTTTTCCGATGGCTGTTGGTCCTATGATTGTGATTAAGTAGTTCAATGCACTTATGTTTTTAGCCCCGATAGCAGTGGAAATCCTCGAAGAGATTGGAACGTATAGCGGGAAATAGCTCCTAATTAAAATTTTACAATTCGAATCACTTTATGTCTTCGCAAATAACCTTGAATAATGGTTCGGGTATCTCGGTTGTTTTGCATCGGAATGATTAGGTTTTTAAGGATTTCGATGTTGTTGACTTGGTAGTTTAAATCGAAAAAACAATAGCCTTTGTAAATGCCGCCTTCAATGAGTACTGCGCTACGTTCGTTAGTGTTTCTGCCACGATCGATAATGACCATATTGTTATTGTCAAACTTCATTTCGCGAATGAATTCTTCTACGCGTTCGTTGTATTCTTCGGTTGGTTCTTGGTTCAAACAAGCGCCTTTACATTCTTTGATTTTCAATTGAAAACAACCATTTTTGGTATCATAAAGACCATTGATTTTTTGGCACAACTGATACTCAGCCGTGATTTTATGCAAAAGATTTTTTCCTTCTTGTACTGAGGTAAAGGAGGTAATTTCCTTTTTCCGACCATCGGCTTTTTGGATTTTCAAGGCCAAATACCCATTTTCATCTTTTTCCGCATACAAGGCATATTGAAAAATGCTTTTGCGTTGTGCCCGATTGTAAATAGGTTTGTTGATTTTAATTTCTTCGCTTTCCTTGAGTAGTGCAATTAATTCGCTGCCGGTTTCTTCGTAAGTCACGGCAAAAACTTCGCGCTGTATTTTTTTGCATTTGCCGGTTGTTCCGGTGAAATGTTGGTTAATTCTTTTTTTAATGTTTTTGCTTTTGCCAATGTAAATCAGATTCCCTTTCTCATTGTGAATGTAGTAAATACCGGTTCTTGTTGGCATACTTTCCACGATATCCAACAATTTTGGTGATAATCCTTTTTTGATTTCGGCTTTGATTAGGCTGATTAGGATTTCTTTTTCGACATCTTTGTCCAAAATCATTTTGAACAATTTCACGGTGGCCAATGCATCTCCGCTGGCGCGATGTCTGTCGGTAACCGGAATTCCCAAAGAGCGAACCAATTTTCCCAAACTATAAGAAGCTTGTCCGGGAATCAATTTTTGGGACAATTCAACCGTACAAAGCGTTGGTTTGATAAAATCATAGCCCAAACGACCGAATTCTGTGCGCAAAATTCTATAATCAAAAGAAGCGTTGTGCGCTACAACAATACAATTTTCTGTGATCTCAATAATACGTTTGGCAACCTCATAAAACTTTGGTGCCGAACGCAACATGGCGTTATTAATCCCGGTTAATTTCACCACGAATGGCTGAATTGGTTTTTCGGGATTGACCAAGCTGATGAACTGATCTACGATTTCGTGTCCGTCAAATTTGTAGATGGCGATTTCCGTAATGCCTTCTTCATTAAATTGACCTCCGGTAGTTTCTATGTCGAGTATTGCGTACAAATAATTGAATAGTAATTAGTGAATAGTGATTAGCTTTTATCGGCTTCCAAATATACTACTTCCAATGCGAACTATGTTGCTTCCGCAGTCGATGGCTAGTTGGTAGTCGCCGGACATACCCATGGAAAGGGTTTCAAGTTTCAAGTTTGAAGTTTCAAGTTGATTGTATTTATCGAAAATCGATTTTAAATGGTCGAATTCTCGTTTGATTTGGGTTTGGTTTTCGGTGAAGGTTGCCATTCCCATTAAACCAACGACTTTAATATTGGTGAAGCTTTTGAATTCTTCGGAATTTAGTAATTCTTCTAATTCTGTTTCATCTAAACCGAATTTGGTTTCTTCTTCAGCGATGTGAATTTGCAACAGACAATTAATGTTTTTTCTCCAACGAACGGCGTGACGGTTGATTTCTTTTAGCAGTTTCAAACTATCAACACCGTGAATTAGTTTCACATAAGGCACCATATATTTCACTTTGTTGGATTGTACGTGACCAATCATGTGCCATTCGATATCCTTTGGCATTTGCTGCCATTTTTCGGTCATTTCCTGGATTTTATTTTCGCCGAAAATACGTTGGCCCGCATTGTAAGCTTCCATCAAATCGGCAACCGGTTTGGTTTTAGAAACCGCTACCAAAGTCACGTGTGATGGGAGAGAAGCTTTTATATCGAGAAGGTTTTGTGCTATTGACATTGTTAAATGAATTTTAATTGACAAACTATAATTCCTTTAGGATAAATTTTGTCATAGTATTTTAATTTGACTGTTTTGTTTTTAAAATTACTTATCAAATCTTTAATTTTTGGTCTTTCAATAACAAATGATTCTACAGCTTCATTTTCTTTAGTCAAAACACTTACTACTTTATTGTCAACGATAAATTCAATCTTTTTTGAGGTTTTGTCACCAAAAAAATCATAAAAAATATTAAATTTTAATACTTTAAAATTGTCGTTCGATTTTATTTCAATTGTCTTAAAAGATTTTTCAACCTCATTACTCTTGAAAATAAGCTTATTATCTTTATAAAGTTGCCAATTATTTATGGTGTCAGTTTCAACTTTTGCAAAAGTTGCCGTCGAATAAAATACTAATAAAAAAAACAATACTTGCTTCATGGAATTTCTCCTTTCTCTAAATGACAACTATTTTAAACTCCCAACTTCCAACTCCCATCTCCCAACTTTTTACAACTCATATACCATCAATCCGCTTCTGAATTTTGGTTCGATATACGTACTTTTTGGAGGCATAATCAAATTGTTATCAGCCAAAGCTTTGATTTCAGAGATGTCGGAAGGGTAGAGCATAAAGCCCACTTCAAACTCGCCTTCGTCTACCAATTCTTTTATGGTAGAGATGGATTGCTTTCCGGGAATGTATTCGATGCGTTCGTCGTTTCGCAAATCTTCTATGCCTAATAACGGTTGCAAGACTTTGTCATATAAAATTTGAGCGTCTAAATTTTCTAAAATCGAAGGTTGATTGTTTTCTTGCTTGTAAAATAAGGCATAGAAATTTCCATCAAGATACATTCCAAATTCGAACTTGCTTTGCGGTTTCCACAATTCCTGTTCTTTGTCTTTGATGATGAAGTTTTCAGCGAGTTTTTCGAGAAAATCTTCTTTGGAGAAACCATTCAAATCACGAATGATTCGGTTGTATTCATAGATTTTGACATTGCTTTCGGCAATTAGGAAACTCATGAAATAGTTTAGGTTCTCGTTGCCTAAATGTTTGTCTTCATCATACAATAACTCTGCTGAAGCTGAGCGGTGATGTCCATCGGCTATGTATAACTCAGGAATATTTTCAAACTGTTTTGTCAACCAATCAGTTTCTGCTTTGGTTTCAATTTTCCAGAGTTGGTGTTGCTCTTTATTGGTGGTGGAATAGTTGTAAATTGGTGAGCTTTTTTTCTTCTCGGCTATCCAAGTATTTAGCGTTTCATTATCGGGATAAGTAATCAAAACCGGTTCTGTGTTGAAACCCGTTTGGTGCAAATAATCTTTAAAATATTCCACGCGGTATTGTAAAGTGTCTTCGTGTTTTTTGATGACATTATTTTTGTAATCTTCGATTGAAGTTCCGGCTACTATTCCGGTGAACGACTGTGATTTGGTTTTGATTTCATAGAGAAAAAAAGCAGGTTTATCTTCTTCCATAAAAATACCGTCATCTTTGAAATCTTGGTATTTGTGAGCCACACCTTTAAAGCGTTTGTCCAAAGTAATTTTCTGCGAATACATATAAGCAGGATGAATCACATGCAAAAATGAATACGGATTAAAACTCAACCAAGCAGCGAGCTCGGCCGAACTGTAATCATCGTAGTTTCGGCAAGTCACCAACGCCACTTTATCGGGTGTTGGGCGAACCGCTTTGAAAGGGATTATTTTGCTCATTTATTTTGTTGTCGGTTGTCGGTTGTTGGTTGTCAGAAACTATTTTAATTGACAACTGAGAACAGACAACTATTAATGAAACTGCTTCGAAACTTTTTCAGCTTTTTTACTTTCAGCATAATCATAGAAACCTTCGCCTGATTTTACGCCTAGTTTTCCGGCCATAACCATATTGACTAATAATGGGCAAGGAGCATATTTTGGATTTTTGAAACCGTCGTACATTACGTTTAGAATCGAAAGACAAACGTCCAATCCGATAAAGTCGGCTAGTTGTAATGGTCCCATGGGATGTGCCATTCCGAGTTTCATCACGGTATCAATTTCGCTTACGCCGGCCACGCCATTGTATAAAGTTTCTATGCTTTCGTTAATCATAGGCATTAAAATTCTGTTGGCTACAAAGCCCGGATAATCGTTGACTTCGGTTGGTGTTTTGCCTAATTTCACCGATAGATCCATGATAATTTTAGTAACTTCATCAGACGTATTGTAACCGCGAATGATTTCTACTAATTTCATAATCGGCACCGGATTCATAAAATGCATTCCGATGACTCTTTCCGGATGAACGACTTGTGCAGCGATTTGTGTAATAGAAATCGAAGAAGTATTGGTGGCTAAAATTACATTATGGTCACAAATGTCACTTAGTTGTTTGAAGATATTGAGTTTTAAGCCTACGTTTTCTGTGGCAGCTTCCACAACTAAATCACAACCAACCACGCCATCTTTAATATCGGTGTAAGTGATGATGTTGCCAATGGTTTTGTGTTTGTCTTCTTCAGAAATGGTTCCTTTAGTAACCATTCGGTCAAGGTTAGCAGCAATCGTTGCCATTCCTTTTTCCAAAGATTTCTCTGAAACATCAATTAGTTTTACGGTAAAACCGCTTTGTGCAAAAGTGTGAGCAATTCCGTTGCCCATCGTTCCTGCGCCTATTACAGCAATTGTATTCATATTAAAAGTTAAGTTTGTTTGTTTTTTACCATTAAGAAATTAAGTTTCATTAAGTCTAAATGTTTCTTAATTTCTGAATGGTTCAATTTGTATTTTGAATGTTATTTTTCGTTCATCGAATCAATAATCATATACGCCACGCGTAAGGCTTCTGTTCCGTCTTCTAAAGTGACTACAGGTTTTCCATTGGTATTGATAGCCTCGGCAAAAGTCTCCAATTCGTCTAAAATGGCATTGTTAGGCGCTACTTCCGGATTGTTAAAATAGATTTGTTTCTTTTGGCCTTCTGCATTTTGCAAAATCATGTCGAAATCTCCGGGAACTTCCGGTGCTTCTTTCATTTTTACGACTTCACAAACCTTGTCTAAATAATCGACAGAGATATAAGCATCTTTTTGGAAGAAACGCGACTTGCGCATATTTTTCATCGAAATGCGGCTCGAAGTAATATTGGCCACACAACCATTTTCAAATTCGATACGAGCATTGGCAATATCCGGTGACTGACTCAACACCGAAACGCCACTGGCATGAACCGCTTTTACTTTTGATTTGACCACACTCAAAATGGCATCGATATCGTGTATCATTAAGTCTAAAACCACCGGAACATCAGTCCCGCGCGGATTGAATTCGGCCAAACGATGGGTTTCAATAAACATTGGGTTTTCGATTTGGTCTTTTACTGCGATAAATGCCGGATTGAATCTTTCAACGTGCCCCACTTGTCCTTTGACATTGTATTCTTTGGCCAAAGCAATAATTTCCTCAGCTTCTGCAACTGTTGTAGCAATTGGTTTTTCTATAAAAACATGTTTGCCGGATTTAATAGAAACTTTAGCACATTTATAATGCGAAAGTGTTGGTGTGACAATGTCAATGACATCTACCGCGTGTATTAATTTTGCTATGGTATCGAATTGTTTGTATCCAAATTCGGCCTCAATTTTGGCTCCGTTTTCGTGATTTTCATCGTAAAAGCCAACGAGTTCGTATTTTTCAGATTGCTGTAGTAATCGCAAGTGTATTTTTCCGAGGTGACCGGCACCTAAAACGCCAACTTTGAGCATAAAGATAAATTTTACCAAAAATAGAAATTAATTAATAATTGGTAATTGATAATTGATAATTTGTTTTCTATTTTTACCAAAATAAATCTAAACCTACATTGAAAGATACCAGCAAGCATCAAGGACTTCGAAATCAACTAGCCAAAGTGTTGGAAGAAAAAGGAATCACTGATAAAAATGTTTTAGACGCCATCCGTAAAATTCCCAGACACTTGTTTTTGAACTCGAGTTTTGAAGACTTTGCGTATCAGGATAAAGCGTTTCCGATTGCGGCCGGACAAACTATTTCCCAACCCTATACAGTAGCATTTCAAACCGAATTGTTAAAGGTTAAAAAAGATGACAAGGTGCTCGAAATCGGAACCGGTTCGGGTTATCAAACGGCGGTTTTAGTGGCTTTGGGTGCCAAAGTCTATTCGGTGGAACGACAGAATGAGTTGTTTAAAATCACTTCAGCATTGTTACCAAAATTAGGCATTCGTCCGAAACATTTATCTTTTGGAGACGGTTATAAAGGCTTGCCTAATCATGCTCCGTTTGACAGTATTATTGTAACGGCCGGCGCACCCATAATTCCAAAACCTTTGATGGCACAGCTTAAAATAGGCGGAAGATTAGTAATTCCGTTAGGTGAAGGTGAACAAGTAATGACTATGCTTATACGTAAAAACGAAACCCAATTCGAGAAGCATGAGTATGGTGAATTCCGATTTGTGCCTTTATTGGAAGATAAAAATTAAACCAATCCACTTAAATCAATATAATGAAAAAAATCCAGATTTTCTTTTTGTTATTCTCAACTCTTGTTTTTGCTCAAACCGCAGAAAAGAAAGTTTGGGATTTATTACTAGCCAATAAAAGAACAGAGGCCAAAAAACTTTTTGACAAAGAATTTAAGGCAACCGCTGAAACCAAATTGGAGTATTTTTTGCTCGGGAAAATAATAGAACTTGAGAACGGTAAATTAGATTTTGATGAAACCTTCATAACTACTTTAGTAAAATTTCCGGAAAGTAAATACTATTTGACTTCACTGCTTAAACAGCAATTTATTTTAGATGATATACAAACCGTCGGTTTTAATGATTATACCTACAAAAAGATTGATGAGATGATTGCCTCAGAGATTTTCAAAGATGATCCGGTTGTGATTTATTATAAAGCTACCGCCGACAGAAATCGCAAAAATTTGGAAGGGTATAACAAATACATCAAACAATTGAATTCGATTATGAACTGGCAATTGTGTGGTGCTTTTGAAAACTTAAACGATAGTGGTATTGACATTGAGTACGAACCGGAAATTTATCCGAAAAACGACAAATTATTTGATGCCAATAGCAATGGTAAAATGGGATGGTACAATCCGAGAATACTACAAAACGAAGGGTATCATACTTTCTCCAATGAGGATGAATATGGCAATGGCATCATGTACTCACAAATTTTTGTTGAAAATCCAACAGAACAGGAAGTGGTATTCAATTTTGGAATGAGTTCATCGTTTAAAATATTTGTGAATGACACAGAAGTTTATGTAAATACTTTGAACAAACTGTCTGATTTAAATGCGTTTAAACTCAAAGTAAGATTACCAAAAGGAATGAATAGGGTTTTAGTTAAGTCATCTATTTCGAGTGGAAATAATTACTTTATACTTTCGTTAACGGATGCCAAAGGCAAAAAAATAGATGATTTGGTTTACCATAGCACCTATAAAGAGTATACAAAATCCACACTTCAATCCTTACAAGTGGAAGAATTAACTCCGGATTATGAGATTTTTTTAGCCCAAAAAGTAAAAGAAAATCCAACCAATGTTTTCTACAAATTCATGTTGTATGATGCCTATATTCACAACAAAAAGTTAGAGTTAGCCCATGATGTTATTGAGGAGTTAGATGCGATGTATCCAAACAGTTCGATTGTAAAAAACAGAATCAGTCAGTACTATGCCTACAAAGATGACACGGCTAAAGTAAACGAGATTGTGAAAAATCTTGAGTTGCAAGATCCTGAGTATTATTATACCATCGCTACTAAGGCGCAAGACAGTGAATGGTTGCGATCTTCCAGCATTGCAGAATTAGAAAAGATGAGAGACAATGCCAAAAAATTGACCTCACCAACTTTTGGATACTTGTTCGATTTTTTGATTAATGCCAGAAATTCGAATGTTCAGGCCATGATGAAGAATGCTGAAGAAATAATGGGTTTATCGCACAACAGTGAGTTTTATGTAACCACATTTGCACCCTTGTATGATTCTTTAGAAAAAAACAAAGAGAAAGCTATAAAGATGCTTGAGGATTTGGTTGATAAAAAGGACAACTTTACTGCCATGGCAGCCTTGGTTAGGTATTATAGAGATGCCGACAGAAAAGAGGATATCAAGCGTTTATTCATAAACCGAAAAAATTATTACCCCTATTTTACAGGCGTTGCTTCCGATTATATCAACATGCTAATCGAAGAAAAAAAGTATGCAGAAGCCTTGGTAGAAATTGACAATTCATTGGCACTATATCCTTACTCTTTTTATTTAATGGAACGCAAGGGAATGGTTTACAATTACATGTCCAATTTGAAAGAAGCTGAAAAGTACATGAGACAATCATTGGAACACAATTCAGAGAACAGCAGTTTGAGAAAACAATTGTATGACATTACCAAAACACCTGACGAAATTGAAGAGATCGTTGTAAAAGACAAATATAAACTCATCAAAGAAAGAAGAAATTCTAAATTGAAAAGTGATTATGGTGTGGTTACTTTAATGGATGAATACATAGTCAACATTTTGCCGGAAGGCGGAAGAAAATCGAAAGTAGTACTCATTTATGAAATCACCGCTGAAAACGGAATTGAGGAACTGAAAGAATACAACATAAACACCTATGGTATTACCCTTCAAAAATCTGAAATTGTTAATACGGACGGTTCCGTTGTTCCAGCTGAAGAAGGTGGTTCGACTTTGGTTTTTCCCAATTTGAAAGTTGGCGATGTTGTTTACATAGAGTATGAATCGTATAGCACTTCTACCGGAAGATTTTATAAAGACTTTAATTTGGATTGCTATTTCAACAATACTTATCCTTCGGTTGAATCAGTTTTTGCCATTATCAATCCGGAAAGCATCAAGTATGTTACCAAATTAAATAACGGAGATATTACACCGGTTGTTAAAAAAATCAACAATAAGGTTTGTACCATTTGGAAAAGAAACAATATACCTGCGATGCCTTTATTGGAGCCATTTTCCAATAATTTCACAGATTTGACCAACACTATTAATGTGAGTTCTATTAAGTCGTGGAAAGAAATTTCAAACTGGTATGCAGATTTGGTAAAGAAAACTTTGGTTTTAGATAAAATCACTAAAACAACATTTGACGGCATTTTTCCTAAAGGTGTAGTAGGTATGTCCCAAGAGGATATTGCTAAAAAGATTTATACTTACATCGAAGAAAACATTAAATACAGTTCACAAGATTTCAGACAAAGTGGTTATGTTCCTCAAAAACCCTCCAAAACCATTACGACTAAACTAGGCGATTGTAAAGATGTTTCCACTCTTTTTGTAGCCTTGTCACAATTGGCCGGTTTAAAATCGAATTTAGTTTTGGTTTCCACTAATGAAAACAGTGCACACATGATGTCATTGCCTTCTAAAGATTTCAATCATTGTATTGTAAAAACTACCATAGATGGCAAAGAAACCTATTTAGAACTGACAGATAAATTTCTGCCATTTAAAGCTTTACCAATGTCATTGTACAAGGCTAATGCCTTAATCATCTCATTTGATAAAATTGAAAATGAAAAGGCAGAAATTATTGAAATTCCGTTTGACAATGCTATTGTAAACGCATTGAGTACGACCAGTATTGTTACTGTAACCGATAGTGAAGTAAATTTTGTAAATACTCATGTAGTAAAAGGTGCTAATAAATCTTATTACAATGAATTATTTTCTAATTCAACTACCGAAGATGTCCGCAAAAAAGATTTGGAAGAACAATTTAGTTCTAAAATTAAAAAGGGTATAAAATTACAATCCGTCAAAGTAATTAAAAATGACACTTTTGAAGAGGGCATTGAATTTGAAACCCAATTAAAACTTACCGATAAAATTAAAAGTGTCGGGAACTTAAAAATAACAGATATTCCTTTCGTAGAAAGGGTTTATACTCGCGATATTATTGCTCAGGAAACCAGAAATTATGATATCAATTATATTTCTTATGAGAATAATATTGATTACAGTTCGACCATTTATCTGAATGTTCCTGAAGGTAAAAAGTTCACAGAAATTCCTGAGAGCAAGGTTTTTACTTATAAAAATCACAATTATTCCATCACTTTTGAATTGGTTAAACCGAATTCGTTGAAAATCGTCCGAACCGTTAAAACGCCTTGGGATAACATCAAAGTAGCCGATTATCCTCAATACAAAGCATACCTTGAAGAAGTACTAGCCACAGAAGAGCAAGTTGTAGGTTTCAAATAATAAAAAATCCACCTTTATGGTGGATTTTTTATTTGTACTCTTTTTTAATACGGTCAATATCACGTTTGGTGTCTTGCTCTTTTAGACTTTCGCGTTTGTCATAAGTTTTCTTTCCTCTGCAAAGCCCAATATCTAGTTTGGCCATCCCTTTTTCATTGGTAAACAACTTCAGAGGAATGATGGTCAACCCTTTGGTATCTAAGGCTCTTTCGAGCTTTTTTAGTTCTCTTTTATTTAACAACAATTTACGCTCGCTTTTGGCTTTGTGGTTGAACTGATTGCCGTATAAGTATTCGTCAATTTGGGTGTTGATGGCAAATAATTCGTGGTGGTGAAACTCACAAAATCCTTCAGTAATATTGGCTTTTCCTAACCGAATAGATTTGATTTCAGTTCCGGTTAAAACAATACCCGCCGTGTAAGTTTCAATTATCTCATAATCGAACCTGGCGCGTTTGTTAAGTATGTTTATCGTTTTCAACATTGGATGGCAAATGTACTAAACTAATGCTTAATTAGTAACTGAAATTAGGACGAAATTATCAATAAAAAAAATGTTTAAACTATGATTTATATCAGTTTTTCGGCAAAATCTTCCCACTAATTTTGGGGTATAATTTTAAACTAACAATCAAAATGAAAAAATTATTATTAGTAGCAGGATTAGCATTTTTCGGTTTAACTGCTCAAGCACAAGAAGAAAGTAAAGGATTAGAAGGCGCATGGTGGGCTACCTCACAGTTTGGTTACCAACAAACAAAGGAAGGGGATACCAAAGCAACAAATTTAACCGTTTTACCATTGGTAGGATACTTTGTTACTCCATCAGTAACTGTTGGTGCGGGTGTTGGTATGGCAAACATCAAGTCAGAAACGGGATCAGTAACCAATGCAAACACTAGTTTAATTGTTGTAGAACCATTGGTGAGAAAATATTGGAATATCGCCGGTAATTTTTACTTCTTTGGTCAGTTAGCAACGCCAATTATTACTGGAAAAGAAAAAGAGGCTGATACTAAAATTTCTCAATATGGAGTAGCGATGTCGGGTGGTTTTGACTTTTTTGTTACTAAAAACTTCTCAGTTGAGTTTTCATATAACTTGGCTAGTTTTTCTTCAACAACTATCAAACCTGATGATGGAGACAAAACAACCATCAATAATTTTTCTGTAGCTCATGTGGCTTCCGTTGACCCGGTTTATATTAGTGCTTTGGGAGGCAGTCTGCCAAGTTTAACTACACCTTTATCATTCGGATTTAAGTTTGTATTTTAATTTACAAGTTAACAGATATCGTTTGCCCTAAATTTGTTGGGTTTGAAAACCGCCAATTATTTAAGATTGGTGGTTTTTTTATTACTTTTAACCCATGGAAAAACAACCCTCAAAAGATCCGCTTCACGGTGTTACACTGCAAAAGATTGTTGAGCAATTAGTAGACTACTATGGTTTTGATACTTTAGGCGAATTGATTAAAATCAGATGCTTTAACAGTAATCCAAGTGTGAAATCAAGTCTGACTTTTTTGCGTAAAACCGATTGGGCCAGAAAACAAGTGGAAGAGTTGTATGTCAAAACACTTCCTAAATTAGATGTGAAGTAATTACTTTTTGAAATTTCTGCTTAATAAAGAATAGATAACCGTATCCCAAAATTTCCCTTCCCATAATTCATTTTCCAAAATATGGGCTTCTTTTACAAAGCCATTTTTTTGCAAAACCCTTTCGGATGCTGTATTATCGGGATCAATTACTGCTTCAATAGAATGCAGATGCATTTGAACAAAACCATATTCAACGACGGCTTTTATCGCTTCAGTGATATAACCTTTGCCATTGTATTCGGGTAACGACATATAACCAATTTCAGCGCGATGATTTTCGGGTTGGATTCTGTAATGGCCAATAATGCCAATTATTTTATCATTTCCTTTGATGGTGATTCCCCAATTGATTCCAATATTATTTACGATTTTATCTTCAATCATGGCGATATGTTCCAAAGCATCTTCTTTCGTTTTGGCCAAAGGTCTCGGAATGTATTTCATGATTTCAGGATTGCCACGAAGGGCTAAGACTTCATCAACATCGTTTTCATTGATGCGGCGTAAGAGCAATCGCTCGGTTTCAAGGTTTTGAAAGGGATGGAAATTAATGGTAAGCATAAATTCGTTTTGGTAAATTTATACAATTTCTATACTAAAATTATAGTTTGCATAAGAATTACTTTTCACCAATTGAATGCCTTCTTTTTCCTGGATATTTCCATTAGCCATTGTAGTATCGGCGTAGCCTAGCCAAGGTTCCAAACAGATGAATGGCGCATTTGTTTTTGTCCAAATGCCAAAATTCGGAAAGTCATTGAACCTCAAGTTAACTATAGGTTTATGGTTTTCAAGGATTTTAATTTGTTTTGAGTTCAGGTTTTTAAACACCAAAGCGTCATGCTCAAATAAAGAATAGGTTAGTGGTAATTCATTTTTTTTCAATCCTATTTCTTGAGTTTTATCTGAAAGTAAGTCATTTTCAAGTTGGTAACTGATTAGCTTTTCTCCTGATTCAAACTGCAAACTATAATTTTCAAATTTGTTTTTTAAAGTAAATGCCGGATGTCCTCCAATGCAAAAAGGGATCGTTTCGGCAGACTTATTGATTACTTTATAAGCCACAATTAATTCCGATTTTTTTAAAGTATAAATAAGTTGCAATTCAAATTTGAATGGGTAAATGGCAAGAGTAGCTTCATTATCTTGTAAAGAAAAAACTACTTTATTTGGTTCTTCTGCTAGTAATTTAAAATTAAAATCTCTGGCGAATCCGTGACGTGGTAATGAATATATTTTGTCTTTATATTGATAGGAATTGTTTTTTAAAGTTCCGACAATAGGAAATAAGATAGGCGAGTGCTTGCCCCAAAAATCAGGGTTTCCTTCCCAAATGTATTCTCTTTTTGTTGTTACATTTTGTAATGAAATAAGTTCGGCTCCTTTGTGATTGATAGTTGCTGATAGTATTGAATTTGAGATAGTTGTAGTCAAAATTAATTAGCTGTTTTTGGGTAAATGTTTGGTTCACAAATATATTTTATTAATTTTATTCTGCCCATTAATCTATTTAGAAACTTAATTTATGAATTATGAAACCCAACTTTGAATCAATTGAAAAGGAGACTATACAGCTTCTTTCTTTTCCAAAATCAGACGTATTAGAAACGCAAGAAGAAATGCAGCAAAGACATTCAGATTTGTACAGAGCTTTGGCTTTAGGCAATTTGGAGCACTCTAAAATCAGAATTTATTTTGAAGACAATCAATCAAAAAAAGTTGTTGAAACTACTGTTTGGGCTTTAACAGACCAAAGAGTTATTTTGAAACAAGGACACTCTATTCCTATTAACCGGATTTATAAATCGGCATAGTCCTTTTTTTATAGCATAAATTAAAACCACTCTTCGGAGTGGTTTTTTAGTTTTGTATCCGTCGAAAAAAACATCGATGAAATACATTTAAGTAAGAAAATATCTTATAATAAATAAATAAAAGTGTATTTCATCGATTTTATTTGTGTTTTAATCGATGTTTGCCCTAATATTGTCTAACCAAATCAAACAATACGTTCTTAAAATTAAAATTTATAAAGTGTTTGCCCCACATCTACTTTATTAAAAACTGTCAATATTAATCGAAATAAAGTGTTTGCCCCACATCTACTTTATTAAAAACTTAACCTACTACTATGAAAGCAAAAATGTTTAGAGCATTGTTGCCGTTAGCAATCGTGTTCACTATGGTATCTTGTTCTTCGGACTCTGAAGAAACTACAGTTGATAAGCAAGTTGTAACTGTCTATAATTACAACGAAACCGAATTAAAATTAGTTACGCTAATCAATGACTACCGTGAAAGTCAAGGACTAAACACTCTACAAGTAATCAATCACATCTCTTACAAATCGGAAGAGCACAATTATTATATGATTGATAACAATGTCTTTAATCACGATTACTTCCAACAACGTTCTGATAATTTGATCAGAGTATTAGGAGCAGAAAGGGTAGGCGAGAATATCGCTTACAATTATCAAACTGCAGAAAGCGCCTTTGCGGCTTGGTTAAACAGTCCGGCGCACAAAGCTAACATAGAAGGTGACTACACGCACTTTGGAATTTCAGTTACAACAAATCCGGAAACGGGAAGAAAATATTACACTAATATGTTAATAAAAAAATAGTTTGATTATTGTTTTGTTTGATTTTGACAGATCGAAAAACCCGCCTCTAAAGCGGGTTTTTTTGTGTAATAAGATTTATGGCAATTGTTATTTTAAACTTCCAACCATATCTTCGGGCTTAACCCAAGCATCAAAGTCTTCCGGTGAAACATAGCCTAATCTTACGGCTTCTTCTTTTAAAGTAGTACCATTTTTATGAGCAGTTTGAGCAATCTCTGCAGCTTTGTAATACCCTATTTTAGTATTTAAAGCGGTAACCAACATTAATGAATTGTCTACCAATTCTTTGATGCGTTTGTGGTTGGGTTCAATTCCTTGTGCACAATGTTCATCAAAAGAAACACAAGCATCGCCAATCAAACGTGCCGATTGTAAAAAGTTGGCTGCCATTACCGGTTTGAAAACATTCAATTCATAATGCCCTTGCATGCCTCCAACAGAGATAGCAACGTCGTTACCCATTACTTGAGCACAAACCATAGTCAACGCTTCGCACTGTGTTGGATTTACTTTTCCGGGCATGATAGATGATCCGGGTTCGTTTTCTGGAATTAAAATTTCACCGATTCCGGAGCGTGGACCTGAAGCCAACATTCGGATGTCATTAGCAATTTTATTTAAAGAAACAGCCAACTGCTTTAAAGCACCATGGGCTTCAACAATAGCATCGTGAGAAGCTAAAGCCTCAAATTTATTCGGAGCAGTTACAAAGGGATGTCCGGTGAATTGAGCAATATATTCTGCTACTTTTACATCATATCCGGCTGGTGTATTTAAACCGGTTCCTACGGCTGTTCCGCCTAAAGCTACTTCAGACAAATGCGATAGAGTATTTTTTAAGGCTTTTAAACCATAGTTCAATTGGGCAACATAACCGGAAAGTTCTTGTCCTAAGGTTAAAGGCGTGGCATCCATCAAGTGGGTTCTTCCAATTTTAACCACATTCATATATTCTTTTGATTTTGCGGCTAACGTATCACGTAGTTTCTCAACTCCTGGAATGGTTACTTCAACTGCTGCTTTGTAACAGGCAATGTGCATTCCTGTTGGAAATGTATCGTTAGACGATTGGGATTTATTAACATCATCATTGGCTTTTACCAATTGCTCGCCTTCACCGATTTTGAATCCGGCTAAGACTTGCGCTCGATTAGCAATCACTTCGTTTACGTTCATATTGCTTTGTGTTCCTGAACCGGTTTGCCAAATTACCAATGGAAATTCGTCGGTTAATTTTCCGGCTAAAATTTCGTCACATACAACTGCAATGGCATCACGTTTTTCGGTTGAAAGGACGCCCAAGTCACAATTGGCAAAAGCAGCCGCTTTTTTCAAATATGCAAATCCTTCGATAATTTCTTTGGGCATCGAAGCCGACGGACCAATTTTAAAGTTATTTCTTGAGCGTTCGGTTTGTGCGCCCCAATATTTATCGGCAGGTACTTTAACTTCGCCCATCGTGTCTTTTTCGATTCTGTATTCCATTGTGTTTGTTGTTTATTGTTTATGTGTATCGCTTATGCATTATTTTAGCCCCGATAGTAGTGGAAATCCTTTTTATTGCTTTGAAGAAAAGCCCTTTGACTGCGCTCAGGGTGACAAAGCGGTAAAAAGATTGTAACGAATAGCGGGAAATAGCTCCTTAAAAAAGCATTGCAAAATTAGTGATAAAAACTATTTAATAAAAATTGATTTTGTTTTTTGGTTAGCATAAATATTACACTTACATTTGCGTATAATTCAAAAAAATTCCGGAAAACATGTTTGAATTTCAACAGTATTTAGGGTTCTTAGCTTTCTTAACCATTTTAACGATTGGTTTTTGGTTGATGATATTTTTAATCACTTTCATTGTTCCGTATTGGATTTTTGGTGGTGTAAGAGAATTATTAGCGGAAAGAAAAGCGCAAAAAGAAGCCGAGCAAACAGCCTAGTTTTAAACTAGATGTTCATAAAAAAGCCCCGAATTTCGGGGCTTTTTTAATTTATGTTCCAGGAAAATCTCCGCCTTCTTCTTGTTGACCACCGCGTGGTTTTCTTTCTTTTTCATTTTTCTGTACATTGAAACGGTAAGTAAAAGAGAAGTTAATTTGTCTAACTCTCCATTGCATTTCACTATAAGAATCTACATCACCGGGAAGAAAAGTCTCTGAAATTCTTTTTCTGGAGTTGAAAACATCGCTTACGTTTAGGGAAACAGTTCCCTTATCTTTCAGAATGTCTTTACTAAAACCAAGATTCATACTAAAAACACCCAAACTCTTACCTTGGGCTTGTTTTTGAGCACCGTTATAAGTAGCGTTTGTTTGCCAATCAATTTTATAAGGCAAAGTAATTTTTGAAGTTAATCTGGTAAACCATGATGTGGCACTAAAGTCAAAATCTTGAATCACCAAATTATCATTTATATCGGTATACGAGAATTCACCATCTGTTTCATTATAGAAAAAGTTGAAATTACTATTTAATTTCCACCATTTATAGGGTGAATAATTTAAGGTAAACTCAAAACCAACTCTATATTGTGTTGCTAAATTGATTGGTGAAGTAATAATTACCGGAATATCGTTTTGCAATTCACCGTTAGGTCTTCTAACAAATTGAAATGAATCTGATGTTTTGTTTCCGTAGAGTGATGTGTTTAAAGTTAATTTATTCCAACGTTTGATATAGCCTAAATCGATGGCATCAGTGAAAGCAGGATCTAAATCGGGGTTACCTATGAAAATATTAACGTTACTTGACAAGCCGTTAAACGGATTAAGGAATCTTCCTCTAGGTCTTTGAATTCTTCTACTGTAGCTGATTGAAGCACTGGTTTGTTCTCCAAATTCGTAAGTTAAGAAAGCACTAGGAAAAAAGTTATCGTATTTTTTATTGTTGAAATCAGCTGTGGCCAATTGATTAACATGAATGTTAGAGTCTTCCCAACGTGCACCAAAAAGGAAAGAAAACTTATTGACTTTAAAGCCATAACTGGTATACAATGCACTTACATATTCTTTGTATTCTAATATGTTGGTAAATTGTGGTGCCGGAATTCCGTCATTAATTACACTGAAATCGGAAATATTTTTTGAAAAATCGCCTTTGTAACCAAATTCAAATTGGCTTCCTTTTCCAATAGGATGAACATAATCTAATTGAAATAAATTTCTGCTTTGCTCTTGGTTGTTGGTGGTTTCATCTAAACCAACAATGGAAGTATTGGTTGCTGTATCAGAAATCAAAGCCAAATTTTTGTCTGAATTCGAAGAGAACGAACCATCAATCGTTAGTTTGTGCCCTTCTTTTTTGAATTTTTTTGTGAAATTAGTCGAAAATTCTACGTTATTACTTTTACTGTCTTCGTAGTTAATACGGTTTCTGGTGTAATCAAAAACACGGTTGGCATCGTAATAGTTTTGCAATACATTATCAATATTGTCGCCGGTACTTCTTCTATAATTTACTATGTTAGTCCAAGTTAAAGATTCGTTTAAAAACCAATCAAATCCAAAGTTTCCATTGTAAGATTCATTAAAACGATCATTTTCACGGGTTTCAAATAAGTAATTTCTGGTTGTATTGTCATCATTTAAATACCTGGAATTGGTGATAGAATTACCGGGATTATTTCTGTTACTGTACCCTTGTGTAGAAAACAAGTTAAACTCTTTTTCTTTGTAATTCAATGTTCCGCTTAAATTATTGTTTTTCGGATCACCGATTCCGCCGATGAAGGTTCCGTTAATTCCTCTATTTTTTCCTTTTTTCAAAATAATGTTTAACAAACCTCCACCACCTTCCGCATCATATCTTGCTGACGGATTAGTGATTACTTCTACTTTTTCGATAGCATCTGCCGGAATTAAGCGCAAAGCTTCGGTGATATTGATGGCATTCGAAGGTCTGCCGTCTATTAAAATCCTAACATTTTCATTACCTCTTAAACTTACATTTCCTTCCACATCTACAGAAACAGAAGGAATATTGTCTAAAACATCGCTTACTGTTCCGCCTTTTACCATCAAATCGTTACCAACATTGTATACTTTTTTATCCAATTTAATTTCTACAGTCGTTTTTTCGGCTCTAACAACCACTTCATTTAATTGGGTAGCGTCTTCTTCTAAAGCAATAGTTCCTAAATTAGTATTTTCTGTCAATTTTTTGCCCTTTAATTCTGTAGGCTTGAATGAAATAAACTCGATGATGATGTCAAATTCACCCGCGGCGCCATCAACAGTAAAGTTTCCTTTATTATCGGTGATTCCGCCAAAAATCTGTTTTGGATTTTTAGTATTTTTTAAAGTAACGGTCGCGTATTCCAGTGGTAGTTTACTTGTTTTCTCTATTACATTACCGGTAATGGTTATTTTAGCACGTTCAGGTCTTTGTTGGGAAAATGACAATAATGAATAACAGAATAAAAGTAGGGTTGAGATAATCTTAATTTTTTTCATCTAAAATGTTTTAATTCTTGCTTTGGATTGCAAAAATACACTTTGGTTTAAGGGACAATTCCCAAATGTTTGTTAAAAATGCATCCCTAATTTTAAAGGAATTTTTCCAGTTTTTCTAAATCTCTTCCAATAATAGCTTTGTTGTCTTTAATTACGATTGGTCGTTCCATCAAAATAGGATGTAGGGTTAATGCTCTAATGACTTCGTTATCAGACATTGTTTTGTCTTTGAATTGGTCAATCCAAATCGCTTCTTTTTGGCGGACTAAGGCTATCGGTTTGATAGCTAGTTTTTGAATTACAGTTTTCAATTCTTCTTCAGAAAGTGGATTTTGAATGTAGTTTCTGATTTCAAAAGTTGCTTTATTATTCTCAAGAAAAGCCAGGCAGTTCCTTGACTTCCCACATCTTGGATTGTGAAGTATTTGTAACATCTTTTTTTTGACAAAGTAATAGATATTAATGGAAAAAAGTTAATTTAGGCGAAATAAAAAATTAAATCGCTATGTTTTTGGAAAATAGAAATAAGACACACAATTCGGTTCTTAATTATCTTTTAGGTTTTTTTATTATTGCTGTTTTTTATATGCTTGGACAAATTCCCTTGGCCATTGCGGTAGTGGTTAAAACCTTATCGTCAGGAAAATCTATGCCAACCAATGAAGAGGAAATAATGAAAATTTTTAGTCCAAACACTACTTTGTTTTTGATGTTATTGATTTTTGTCTCTACCATGATTGGGATTGTCTTGGTGGTTAAATATCTTCATAAGTTAAAAATGATTGACATTACTACTTCAAGAGATAAAGTCGATTGGCAAAGAATATTTTTTAGTTTTAGTATTTGGAGTTCTTTTACGGTTCTTTCCACTTTAGCTTTTTATTTTTCTAGTCCGGAAAGTTTTGTGCTCAACTTTAAATTGGTTCCATTTCTAATTCTTTTGCTAATTTCTTTCACTTTGTTACCCATTCAAACCAGTGCTGAAGAGTATATTTTTAGAGGCTATTTAATGCAAGGCTTGGGATTGTTAGCCAAAAACAGATGGTTTCCCTTAGTAACCACTTCCTTGATGTTCGGATTAATGCATATTTTGAATCCTGAAGTTCAAAAAATGGGTTACATTATCATGGTATATTATATAGGTACCGGTTTTTTTCTGGGGATCATCACTTTAATGGATGATGGAATGGAATTGGCCCTTGGGTTTCATGCCGCCAATAATATAACGGCTGCTTTACTAGTCTCATCGGATTGGTCTGCACTCAAAACGGAATCTATTTTTAAAGACATCTCAACGCCATCGGTTGGATTTGAAGTTTTGGCACCGGTCATTATTATTTTTCCAATACTATTAATTATCTTTAGTAAAAAATACAAATGGACCAATTGGAAAGAAAAACTAACCGGTAAAATTGTATTACATAAACCAGAAATTACTCAAAATAGTGAAAGTCATGAATAGCCCAACCTACGAAAATGTACACAATCAGTTTAAACTAAATGGATTTCATCTCGACCGAGAAGACTTGTGTCGTGTGGCTTATAGTTTTATCAAAGAAGGAGAAGATTTTGAAAAGCCTGTAGGCGATTTTCTTTTAGACTGGTTTGATGGTAAAGATCATATTGAGATGCAAACGTCGGGCACAACCGGTACTCCGAAAACAATCTCGGTCAGCAAGCAAGCTATGGTTAATTCTGCGCTGGCTACCGGGGATTTTTTTGATTTACAACCGGGAAACAGAGCGCTACATTGTTTGCCTGTAAAATATGTAGCCGGAAAAATGATGTTGGTGCGCGCCATGATATTGGGTTTAGATATGGAATTTGTGGCACCTAGTTCACATCCTTTGCGCAATAATGAAATTGAGTATGATTTTGTGGCGATGGTGCCATTACAAGCCCAAAATTCAATACCCGAACTAAAGAAAGTAAAAAAAATGATTGTAGGTGGTGCAGCGCTTAATAAAGTACTTGAAAAACAATTGTTGAAATTGCCGACTCAAATATTTGAAACGTACGGTATGACTGAGACAATTACTCATATTGCAGCCAGAAAATTAGGTGAAAAAGCTTTTAGTGTCTTACCGGGCGTTACGATTTCATTTGACGACAGGAATTGTTTGGTAATTCATGCACCACGTATTTCCGATGATGTTATTGTGACCAATGATATAGTAGAATTGATTAATGAAAACCAGTTTGTTTTCTTGGGCCGAATGGATAATGTAATCAACAGTGGAGGCATTAAGTTGATTCCGGAACAAATTGAGGATAAATTGGCACACAAAATTCATCAACGGTTTTTTATTACAGCTAAACCGGATTCAGAATTAGGTGAAAAAGTTGTGCTGGTTGTTGAAGGTGAAAAACAGGATTTAGGAGATGATTTATACGATGAATTGGATAAATATGAAAAACCTAAAGAACTGATTTTTATTGCGAAGTTTAAAGAAACCGAAAACGGAAAAGTCTTGCGAAAAGAGTCTTTACAATAAATAAAAAACGCACTAAAAATTACCTTAGTGCGTTTTTTATTTTGATAATTACAATATCATTTTTGCATTTTGAAATAGTAATCTGCCGAATGTTTTCCGCTTCCATAGATGGTGTAAAAAACACTTACGGCTAATACAACTGTTGCAACAAGTAGGTTTACTGCGTTCATTTCTCCAATAAAATTGATTAGCACGGCGCCTAATAAAATAGGCAATTGCGCAATTAAAGCCCATCGAGTCAACAGTCCGAAAACAATCATAATTCCGCCCATGATATGAGCCGAAGCTATGTAATGAAATGTCAACATTCCGCCCAGAAAATTACTCACCGGAGCAATCAAATCTTCAAAATCTCTACTGTTACTGATAAAATAGGCGCCTTTGTAAATTAAAAAAATACCAAGAAGTATTCTGAAGGCGTCAAACCAAATCGTTGAATGAGCATTGGCCCATTTGTTCAAACCTTTTACTGAAGTATCCATAATAAATGAGTTTAAAGTTCAGTCTAATTTACTATATATTAATGAGATACAGAATGTTTAAGGTTTTTTTTTGAATGTTTTAAGGTGCTATAATGTAAAATTTATTGTCAGATACTTGTAATTGACCGATTTTTTTCATTTTCAAATTTGTCGGTGTCCAATCGTTTTTTGGGTAAATTCTGATGGTTTTATTATCATGAATCAAATCTACCGGCATAGCAAAGTCTGTATTTACATTTGCCCAACGAGCTTGTAATTTACCTCTTACTGTCTTTAATTCCAATTTCGGAATGGTGGTTTTATATAAGTATTGATTAAAAATTGGGGTTAAATTCAGGCTGCTTTCTTTGTTAAAGAACGCAATCACGGTTTCGGTATCAATAATTTTATGTTTGAAAGTATTGGAATAATCTACTATCAATTTCCACCATTTTGCATCATCATTGATGACATGTCTTAAAGTATTCAAAAGTAAAGCTCCTTTCGGATACATGTCGCCTGAACCTTCTTGATTTACTCCATAAATCCCAATGATAGGCTTGTCATTGTTAACATTAGCTCGCAATCCGTTGGCGTATTTCATCGCTTTTTCGTAGCCTAATGTACATTCGACATAAACTATTTCTGTATATTGGGTAAAACCTTCATGAATCCACATATCGGCAATATCAGCTGAAGTGATGCTGTTGCCAAACCATTCGTGACCACTTTCATGAATCGTAATATAGTCGAAAGTTAAGCCAATTCCTGTACCTGACAAATCCATTCCCAGATAACCTTTAAGATATTTATTACCATAAGCAACAGCACTTTGGTGTTCCATACCTAAATAAGAAGTTTCGACTAATTTATAACCGTCTTCTTTAAACGGATACTCGCCGAATTTACTTTGAAAACAATCCATCATTGGTTTCACTTCTTCAAAATGCTTTTTGGCTTTGACTTCGTTTTCACGCAAAACGTAATAATCTAAATCCAATCCGTTATGGTTGTCATGCAGATGCACATAATCCGCGATATTGACAGTAATATCATAAGTGTTAATCGGACTTTTTACTTCCCAATCCCAACGAGTGTAGCCATTTTTTAAATCTTCAGAGCCTAAGAATCTGCCATTAGAAACATTCATCAAACCATTGGGAACAGCTACATTGATACTGGCACCTCTATCCGGTTCATCGGTTTGAGAATCTTTTACCGGATACCATAAACTAGCGCCGGTTCCTTGCACTGCTACACCAATCCAGTCTTTCCCGTTGCTGTCTTTTGAAAAAACAAATCCACCATCCCAAGGCGCTCTGCGGGCAATTATTGGTTTACCTGAATAATAAAATCGAATCGATTGTTCCGGTAGGTCTGTAGACAATACAGAAGGAAAATCGATAAAAACGGCATTGAAATCTCGAGTGTATTTCAGTCTGTTTTGCTTATAAACAATACTGTCAATACGCATATTTTCAAATAAATCGACTTGGATTTTTGAAGTGTTTTCAACGACTTTGAAAGTGATCGTATTATAGCCTATAATTGATTTTTCTTTCGGATCAATTTTGATATTTAAATCATAACGCATTACATCATAACTGGTTCGTTCCGGACGTAATCCGCCTTGCAAAGAGTCTTTTCGAGTGAAATTTTGCGCTATGCTTGTTTGATAACTTACCAGCAAAAATGTATAAAAAAAGAAATTTTTCATAATGGAAGTGTTTCATAATGAGTACTAAAACTCAATTTTTGTTACGAATCTAAAACTTTGCTCCAACCGTAATGGTCAAGCTATCTTTTGAAATGGGATGATTAAAAGTAATGCTTTCTGCATGCAAATGCAAGCGATTGGCTTTGGTTCCGTATAAATCATCGCCAACAATTGGTGTATTGAGACCTAAATTATGCGCGGCATGTACTCGAAGTTGATGCGTTCTGCCGGTAATCGGGTAGAAGTAGACCAAGGTTTGATGCGCTCTTCTTTCAATAACTTCCCAATGGGTTTGCGCCGGTTTGCCATGGTCGTAACAAACAATTTGATTCGGGCGATTGTCTAAATCTACTCGCAAAGGTAAATCGATTACGCCTTTGTCTTCTTTTAACAAACCGTCAAGCAAAGCTAGATAACGTTTTTTTACTTTTCTTTTAATGAATTGTGATTGAAGATTTTTATGTATTTCACTCGATTTGGCAATCAAAATTAAACCTGAAGTCGACATGTCTAAACGATGCACAACTAATGGTCCGCTTGCATTAGGATAAAGCTTTTTCACTCGGGCAAAAACCGAATCTGTAACTTGTTTTCCCGGAACAGACAGGAATTCAGCAGGTTTGTTTATCAAGGCCAAATATTCATCTTCAAACACCACTTCGAGTTCTTTTCCTTCAGCAGCATTTACCGCAAATGGATTGTCATCCATCGGAATGTCTTTTAGCATGTGTGCCAAAATAGGTTCGCATTTACCGGTGCATGCCGGATAAAACTGCTTGTGTTTTCTGACTTCAGATTTAGGAGATTGTCCCCACCAAAATTCCGCCATAGCAATTGGCTTTAAATTATTGTGAAAAGCATAATGCAATAATTTTGGCGCTGCACATTCTCCGGCACCAGCAGGAGGATTGCCATTAAAGATTTCGCCTAAACTTTTTAGTTCTTGGTGTTGGTTTAAAAAAGCATATTCGGCAAACAATTGTTGTTGCAAAGTAGCTGATTTTTGACGTCGTTCTTCTTTCAGTTGGTTGATTTTATGGGTATAAATAGCCAAAGAATTAATGGCAGCTTGCAGATGATGTTGCCAATATTGTGTCATTTTCTTGAGTAAAATCCCTTCTTCCTGACTTTCTTTGTTTAGTAGTTCCAAGGCTTCTTCCGGCAATGATTTTCGCTTTTCGGCACGGATTTTTTTACCAATTTTTATGGTCTCTTTTTGCGCTCTGATTTCACGTTCCGCTTGTTGTTTGGTTTGTTCCAAATGTTGAATGGCTGCTAAATATTCAGCATCATTTTCAAGCTTCTCAATTTTTTGGTTGTACTGATTTAGAATGGTTTCTTCTCTTTTAAAGAAACTGTTTTCTTCGAGCATATCAAATACCGTTGGGACAAATAAAGGATGGTGGTTACTTTCCGCCAACTTGCCTGAAAAAGCCCAGAGATAACCTAATTTAACTTCGTTATTTAGCACCACTAGTACGCCAAACATTTTTCCAATCACTAATCTATCAGAATCGTTGTCTAAACCAAAGTTGTGTTCAAAATCGGTTTGGGTTTCGAGGTAGTTTTGCAATTCATTCGCCGCCATCACACTCAATTCATGAGGCTCGTAATAAAATGGAAAAGTGAATTTCTCGGGTAAAGCAATACCTGAAATATTTTGTTTGAAAACGATAAAATGAGTCATAGATTTCATCGTTGCAAAGCTAAAAAAGGAAATGGGAATGTTTGCTAAATTCTGATTTATTCCTGCAATAAAAGCTTCAAATTTTCAATTGTGCGAATTTCAGATTTATAAAATTGAAGTGCGGTTGGCACAACCTTATCACTAGTGTCTCGAGGCGATTTTTTAATAACTCTGGCAGTTGTTCCGGTGAAATTTAAAGTATGGTCTTTGTCTAAATCGGTAAGTTCGGTGGTGAATTTTATAATTTTATTGTCAACTGTCCAGGTTCCTTTGCCTTTGGTATGGTACTCATTTGTGTTATTATTGATATAACTCGTATAAAGAAAAGTTTTATCGGGATTTAAGTGAAGCTTGTAATCAATGATTTCTCCTTTTTGGGCTTTTACATAAAAAACATAAGTTCCCGTATACTCTTCAGTTTGAACAGTAAGGCTTAAATTTATTGTTGCGAAAATGAAAAGCAGTAATTGTTTCATTGGAATTTATTTATTAATTAAACCTGTATTACTCCCAAATTAAACTTTTTCTCAATCGGAGCATGATTCGCCGCTTCAATTCCCATAGAAATCCAAGTTCGTGTTTCTAAAGGATCAATGATCGCATCAGTCCATAATCTTGCCGCTGCATAATAAGGAGAAACTTGCGCATCGTAACGCGCTTTGATTTTATCGAATAGTTCTTGTTCTACTTTTTCGTCAACGGTTTCGCCTTTCGCTTTTAAGGATGAAGCTTCAATTTGGGCCAATACTTTTGCGGCTTGCGTTCCACCCATAACGGCGAGTTCCGCACTTGGCCAAGCAAAGATTAATCTAGGATCATAGGCTTTGCCACACATCGCGTAGTTTCCGGCGCCATAAGAGTTTCCAACAATCACAGTGAATTTTGGTACAACCGAATTGGAAACCGCATTCACCATTTTCGCACCGTCTTTAATAATACCGCCGTGTTCACTTTTGGAGCCGACCATAAATCCGGTGACGTCTTGTACAAAAACTAACGGAATTTTCTTTTGGTTGCAATTGGCAATAAAACGCGTGGCTTTATCAGCCGAATCGGAATAGATCACGCCACCAAACTGGATTTCGCCTTTTTTGGTTTTAGAAACTGTTCTCTGATTGGCAACAATGCCGACAGCCCAACCGTCAATTCGGGCATAACAAGTGATGATTGATTTACCGTAATCAGGTTTGTACATGTCCATTTCGGAGTTGTCGACCAAACGTTTGATGATTTCCATCATGTCGTATTGTTCGGCTCTTGATTTGGGTAAAATGCCGTAAATTTCTTTTTCGTCTAAGGCTGGTTTTAAAGGTTTCTCACGATTAAATCCCGCTTTTTCATAGTCACCAATTTTCCCAACGATACTTTTAATTCGGTCTAAAGCGTCTTTATCGTCTTTGGCTTTGTAATCGGTCACGCCCGAGATTTCGCAGTGTGTTGTGGCTCCGCCAAGTGTTTCATTGTCTATATTTTCACCAATGGCGGCTTTTACCAAATAACTTCCGGCCAAGAAAATACTTCCGGTTTTATCCACTATCATCGCTTCATCACTCATAATTGGAAGATAAGCTCCGCCGGCAACACAACTGCCCATTACCGCCGCAATTTGGGTAATACCCATACTGCTCATAATGGCATTATTTCTGAAGATGCGTCCAAAATGTTCTTTATCGGGGAAAATTTCGTCTTGCATGGGTAAATATACTCCGGCTGAATCGACTAAATAAATAATTGGCAAACAATTTTCCATCGCGATTTCTTGAGCGCGTAAATTCTTTTTGGCCGTAATCGGAAACCAAGCACCGGCTTTTACGGTTGCGTCATTGGCCACGACTATGCATTGTTTGCCTTTGATGTAACCCATTTTAACCACAACGCCACCCGAAGGGCAACCGCCATGTTCCGCATACATTCCATCACCTACAAAAGCGCCGATTTCTATGCTGTTTTTTTTTGCATCCAATAAATAATCAATACGTTCTCGAGCAGTCATTTTGCCTTCGGAATGTAATTTTTCAATACGCTTTTCACCACCGCCAATTCTAACTTTGGCAAAACGTTGCTTTAAATCGGTGAGTAAAAGTTTGTTGTGATCTTCGTTTTTATTGAAGTTGATGTCCATATAATGGTGTTTGTTTTATTCGGAGGCTAAGCTACGAAAACGTTTTCAATAAGAGAAATAAGGGTAAAATTTGCTTCCGATTTAAATGTTAACAAATTGTAAATTTCAGTCCAAATAGTAATTGTATATTTAATATTCACTTAACATTAGAGTAATACATTTGCATCAAATTTTAACACTATGTCAATAAACAGTATTTTCCAGTTTTTAGTTCCAAAAGATAAAAAATTTTTTCCACTTTTTGAACAAGCCTCTTCCAATTTAGTTTTATTAGCGGAAACCTTGCACGAAGCCGTAAATGCTCCAAAAGCAGAGCGTGAAGATTACTTCAGAAAAATTGAAGAATTAGAAGCTACTATAGAAGAGATTACCCATAAAACTCACTTAGAGTTAAGCAGAAACTTTATTACACCGTTTGACCGTGAAGATATTCACTCTTTAATAAAAGCCATTGACAACGTAGCCGATTACATGCACGGTGCTGCGAGTAGAATGCGTTTATACCAAGTAGAAAAAATTACTAAGTCGATTCGTAAATTGACGGAAATTAATTTAGAAGCTTGTCAGTTGATCAACATTGGTATCAAAGAGTTGAAAGACATGAAAGACCACAAAGCGATTAAAGATACTTGTAAAAAAATCAACAAATTAGAAAGCAAAGCGGATTCAGTTTTTGATAAAGCAGTAGCGGATATTTTCGAAAACGAAACCGATGTTAAAAACATCATTAAATACAAAGAAGTACTTTCAGCTTTGGAGTCAGCTTCAGACAAATGTAAAAGTGTTTCCAACGTAATGGAGCAAATTTCAGTAAAACATTCATAAACAGTTATAATTAAAACCAACTTTTATGGATTTTACTTTATTATTAATTATCATCTTTCTTGCTTTAGTTTTTGACTACATCAATGGTTTTCACGATGCGGCCAACTCTATTGCAACGATTGTAGCGACTAAGGTTTTAACACCTTTTCAGGCCGTACTTTGGGCAGCGCTTTTTAACTTCTTGGCTTACTGGGTTTTCGGATTCGGTGTAGCCGATACGGTAGCCAAAACAGCTCATACCAGCAGTATTGACTTGACGGTGATTTTAGCCGGAGTTATTGCTGCGATTATTTGGAACTTAATCACTTGGTGGAAAGGAATTCCATCTTCTTCTTCTCATACTTTAATTGGTGGATTCGCCGGAGCAGCTATTGCTCACGGTTTCCGAGATGTAACCGATCCGGAACATGCCGGATTTAAAATTGTAAACTGGTTAAAAGACGCTAAAGAAGGAGAATTATTGCCTTCAGGGGTTGTCATAGTAATCTTGTTTATTGTATTTGCACCGCTATTGGGAATGATTATTTCCTATTTCATTTCACTTTGGTTAATGTATTCCTCTAAGAAAAATGTTTGGCCAAAAGTGCTGACTGTAGTTTTAATGCTTTTAGTATTGTGGTTTTTATCCTCAGTAATGGTTTCTTATGATGATATCAAGAAACCGCGATTTGAAAGCCATTTTTGGAGTGTTATCACTGAGCCGGCCAATATTAAATGGTTTTTAGTGGCTGTGATTTTTTACAGTTTGGCTATTTTCAACTTACTATTTAGTAGTTTTTCTACCGCTAAAGCTGAAAAAGTTTTAAAGAAAATGCAGTTACTGTCTTCTGCCGCTTTCAGTTTAGGACACGGTGGAAACGATTCCCAAAAAGTAATGGGTATTATTGCAGCAGCCGTGGCTGTTTACATCAAATCAAATCCGAATATCGATATGTCTTCCGGTTGGCTTGACTTAAACGTGGTATTGCCTTCTGAAAAAGACGGCGTGAAAATTGACGGTGTCATGCCGGGTTGGATTCCGTTAACTTGTTATACTGTAATTGCTTTAGGAACTTTAAGTGGTGGTTGGAAAATTGTAAAAACCATGGGTTCCAAAATCACCAAAGTAACTGCTTTTGAAGGCGTAGTAGCTGAATCGGCAGGTGCTTTAACTTTATTCTCGACAGAACATTTTAAAATTCCGGTATCGACTACGCATACTATTACAGGTTCGATTATTGGAGTAGGAGTTACCAAAAGGGTTTCTGCTGTTCGATGGGGTGTAACGGTTAAATTATTGTGGGCTTGGATTTTAACCATTCCTGTTTCAGCCGTTTTAGCGGCATCAATTTATTATTTACTCAAATTATTTATTTAATTTTTTTATACTTTTAAAAGCCGACTGTAAGGTTGGCTTTTTTTATAACTAATTCTTATTTGTTATCAAATCATTTACTAAACATTAATTAATTATTAAGTCTAAACAACAACACACACACACACAACTAAACATGAAAAAATTATTACTAATTGCTACTTTACTGGTATCAATTTCATTGTCAGCTCAGGTGACTATTGAACAAACCAAGCACGATAACGATATCAAATTATCGGCTTTGCCTTACTACAGTTTTGGTAAAGGCATCGGGATAACTTCTCCTGATAGTTTGTTCCAAATGAATATTCGTTTCCGAATGCAAAATCGCGTTTCATATATTGAAAATGATGGTGAAAACGGAGCCTATGACGGACAAGTGCGTCGTTTGCGTTTGCGATTTGACGGTTATGTTGGAAATCCGAAATTCTTATATGCAGTACAATTGTCATTTGCACCCGGAGATGTTGGTGAGGTTAAAGAAGGTGAAAATATCAACATCATTAGAGACGCGGTCATATTTTACCGTCCAAATAGACATTGGAACATTAGCTTTGGACAAACTAAATTACCTGGAAACCGCCAACGCGTTAATTCCTCAGGAGGTTTGCAATTAACAGACAGAACTATTAACAATGCTAAGTTTACTATTGATAGGGATTTTGGTATCCAAGTTCATGATATGAACGAATTCAAAGATAAATTCTCCTATAATTTTAAAACTGCTATTTCAAGTGGTGAAGGAAGGAATCAAACCGGCAAGGCTGATGGAGGAATTGCCGTTACCGGAAAATTAGAGTTGATGCCTTTTGGTGCTTTTACCAAAGACGGAACTTATTTTGAAGGTGATGTTATGCGTGAGAAAAAACCAAAATTATTATTGTCAGGTGCTTTCCATCAAAATAATCACGCCCAACGTACTCAAGGTCAATTAGGTAATGATTTGTTTGAAAGCAGAACCATGAAATCAGTTTTATTAGATGCTATGTTTAAGTATAACGGTTGGGCTGCTATGATGAGTTATATGTCGAGAACCACCAATGATAACGCCATTACGGTTAATCCGGATGATATAACCGAGAGTAATTATGTTTTTATAGGAAATGGTTTTGATTACCAAGCCAGTTACAATACAAAAAACAATTACGAATTTATCGCCAGATATTCTACTCAAAATGTGGGTAAAGATATTCAAGCATTAACCCCAAACACCCGTGAATATTCGGTAGGTGTAACCAAATATATTTGGGAACACACCTTTAAATTACAAGCCGAACTCAACTATGATACCTTGAAATATTTTAATGGAAATACCAAAAATAACTGGTACTTGCGTTTTCAAGTTGAAATCGGAATATAATGCAAAGCCTCTTCGGAGGCTTTTTTATTTAATAGTACATTAACTTTTGTTTTATTATTTATTGGTTAATTTTATAGCAAACTAATTTAATTCCTATGAAACTAAAAACAATCCTGTTGGCGATTGTAATGCCATTATCATTTTCAACCTTCGCACAACTAAACCCTATCGATTATAAAGACGGTGAACAAGTGTTAAGCGGTTTTGGCATAAAGCCAAAAAGTGAATTAAAAGACAAACCCGGTGTATTGGTTTTACCGGCTTGGTTTGGAATTGATGCTCATTCTCAAGAAAGCGCAAGTAAATTAGCTGAACTGGGTTACTATTCCTTCGTTGCTGATATTTACGGAAAAGACAATCGTCCGAAAAACAGTGCCGAAGCCGGAAAAAATGCCGGTTATTACAAAAAGAATTATGCCGAATACCAAAAGAGAATCCAGTTGGCTTTAGACCAATTGATAAAACTCGGCGCCAATCCTGATAAAATTGTTGTTATGGGATATTGCTTCGGAGGAACCGGTGCGATTGAAGCTGCAAGAGGTAATTTAAAAGTACAAGGCGTAGTTTCGTTCCACGGTGGTTTAGGCAAAGATGCCGCCAGAGCTATAGGAAAAATTAATACAAAAGTCTTAGTGCTTCACGGTGCCGATGATCCTTTTGTACCCAAAGAAGAAGTAGATGGTTTTCAAGCAGAAATGAGAGCTTCCGGTACCGATTGGCAAATGGTTTATTATGCCAATTCCGTGCACGCATTCACCCATAAAGATGCGGGAAGCGACAACAGTAAAGGCGCAGCTTACAATGAATTAGCCGATAAACGTTCGTGGATTGCTCTAAAAGATTTCCTCAAAGAAGTATTGTAATTCCTCTTTTACTTAATAAACGAAGCCCAAAATAGTCAACTACTTTGGGCTTCGTTATTTCTATAAAATACAAAAGTCGATCTGGAGCGATCGACAATTGCGGCGAGGTGTAACTCCCTTTCGGAATCCTCGTGGCAAATATACATTGTTATTTTAAATTTTGAATTATAAATTTTAAATTGTTTTAAAGTTATTATTAATGCTTCTACCATTTATAATTCAAAATTCATAATTATTTATTAGAGTCTCTCACCAATCTTTTCAAAATTGCCCATTGTTTCAAAGCATCACGAGCATCAATGGCAGGATAACCCAATACCGTTTTACCGGCTTCAATATCTCCGGCTACACCTGAACCTGCACCAATGATAGCACCGTCACCAATAGTCGTATGGTCCTTGACGGAAGCACTTCCGCCAATGATAACGCCGTTTCCTAACGTTACCGAACCGGCCAAACCTGAATTTCCGGCCATGATACAGAATTTGCCCAATTTAGAGTTGTGCCCAATTTGCACCAAATTGTCAATTTTACAACCATCACCTAAGACAGTCGAACTGAACTTACCTCGGTCAACACAAGAGTTAGCGCCAATTTCAACACCATTGCCCAAAATCACATTGCCGATTTGCGGAATTTTAACCAAGCCTCTTTCCGGACAAGGTCTGAATCCGAAACCGTCTGCGCCAATTGTGCAATTGGGATGTAAAATACAATGACTGCCCACATGACAGCGCTCACGGATAATAGTGCCCGACCAAATGATGGTGTTTTTTCCAATTGTACATTCGTCTAAAATAGTCACATTCGGATAAATTGTTGTGTTTTCACCGATGACAACATTCGGACCAATATAACAGCCGGCGCCAATTCGGACACCATTTCCAATGGAAACGGAGTCGTCAATAATTGCTGTTGGATGTATATCCACAGAAAATATTGGTGGAGCAGGAGCAAACATCTCCAATACTTGTGACATGGCTAAATCGGCATTTTTCACTTTAATAAAAGCACGATTATCACCCGGTTCAATGCTGATGTCTTGGTTTACCACGGCAACACAAGCTTTGGAAGTGGCCCAAAGCTTTTCATATTTTTTGTTGCCAATAAAGGATATTTCAGTCTCCGAAGCAGATTCTAATTGTTCCGGAGCGGTTATTTTATGGGATGTACTACCGACAATTTCGCCTTGTAATACCTCATTAATTTCTTGAATTGAAAAAGAACGCATAGTGGTTTTGGTTGGTTATAGTTCTCAAATTACTGAAATTGTATTTGAAAATCCTAATAATCCCAAACCAAAAGGTTACTTATTCTTCTTCTTTTTGTCCCATCATCATTAAATAGGCTTTCAAAAACTCATCGATATTACCGTTCATTACACCATCAACATCACTGGTTTCGTAACCGGATCGCACGTCTTTCACCAATTTATAGGGATGCATCACATAATTCCGAATTTGTGAACCCCATTCGATTTTCATTTTTCCGGCTTCGATGTCGCTGCGTTGGGCTTGTTGTTTTTTTAACTCAATTTCATACAATTGTGATTTCAACATTTGCATCGCCCGTTGTCGGTTGTCTTGTTGCGAGCGTGTTTCCGAACATTGAATTTGGATGCCCGTGGGTTTGTGGAATAATTGTACTTTGGTTTCTACTTTATTTACGTTCTGTCCACCGGCGCCACTCGAACGCGAAGTGATGATTTCGATATCGGCCGGATTGATTTCAATTTCAATAGTATCATCCACTAACGGATAAACATAAACAGATGCAAAAGACGTATGACGTTTGGCATTACTGTCAAAAGGAGAAATTCTCACCAAACGATGTACGCCGTTTTCTCCTTTTAGGTAACCGAAAGCATAATCGCCTTCGATTTCTAAAGTCACCGTTTTGATTCCGGCAACTTCACCTTCTTGAAAGTTCAACTCTTTGACTTTATACCCTTGATTTTCCGCCCACATTAAATACATGCGCATCAACATCGACGCCCAATCACAGCTTTCCGTTCCGCCGGCACCTGCTGTAATTTGCAGCACAGCACTCAAACTATCCCCTTCATCAGAAAGCATGTTTTTGAATTCTAAACTTTCGATATGGGTATTGGTGAGTTCGTATTGTTCGTCGAGTTCCGCTTCCGTGGCATCGCCGTCTTTGAAAAATTCGTACACCATTTGGAGTTCTTCCGCCATGGCATTGCCTTTCTCAAAATCTTCCACCCATTTTTTCTTAGAGCGCAAGTTTCTGACAATGATTTCGGCTTCTTTGGCGTTGTTCCAAAAGTCGGGTGCAAAGGTTTTTTCCTCTTCGTTGGTAATTTCTATAAGCTTGGCATCAATGTCAAAGATACCTCCTCAACGCACCAAGGCGTTCTACAATACCTTTTATTTGTTCGGTATTTGTCATAAATAATGTAGTTTTGTGGTTTACAATTGAACCCTAGCCCCGATAGTAGTGAAATCCTTTTTTAAATTTCAATTTAAAAAAGATTGTAGCGAATAGCGGGATTAGCTTCAAATAAATATAATGCGAAAGTAAGCTATCTTCATAAAATATGGAAATTAATTTAATCAGTGATACCGTAACCAAACCTTCTCCCGAAATGTTGCAAGCCATGTTCAACGCCAAAGTTGGTGATGATGTGTTCAAGCAAGATCCAACCGTTAATGCTTTTGAAAAAATGGTAGCCGATTTGTTTGGGAAAGAAGCCGCGTTGTTTTTTCCTTCGGGAACGATGGCGAATCAAACGGCGATTAAATTAAACACCAATCCCGGAGACCAAATCATTTGCGATAAATGGTCGCACATTCACTTGTATGAGGCCGGTGGCGCTTCATTCAACAGCGGAGTCAACTTTAATTTATTGGATGGAAACAGAGGAATGATAACTGCGGAACAAGTTAAAGCCGGAATTAATGATCCTGAGTTTTATCACGCACCATTGTCAAAAATGGTAGCTATTGAAAACACAACCAACAAAGGCGGCGGCGCTTGTTATGATTTAGAGGAATTGAAAAAAATCAAGCAAGTTTGTGTCGATAATAATTTAAAATACCATTTAGACGGTGCGCGTTTGTGGAATGCGATTGTCGAGAAGAAGCAGCATCCGAAGCAATTTGGGGAATTGTTTGATACCATTTCCGTTTGTTTTTCTAAAGGATTGGGTGCGCCGATTGGTTCAGTTTTGATTTCTGATGCTGAGACGATGCATCGCGCATTGCGTATTCGAAAAATATTTGGGGGCAACATGCGCCAATCGGGTTATTTGGCGGCAGCCGGCATTTATGCTTTGCAAAATAACATCAACCGATTAACCGACGACCACAGAAGAGCTAAAGAACTCGGGCAAACTTTACAACAATTACCTTGGGTTGCTAAAGTAGAACCGGTGGAAACCAATATTATTGTATTTTCCGTTCAGCCACAAATTGATGACAAGGCAGTAATGGACAAGCTAAAGCAAAAAGGCATAGTGATTAGTTTGCTTGGCAAAGGTGCGTTGCGAATGGTTACGCATTTAGATTACCGTCAAGTGATGCATGAATATGTTTTGGAAGCGTTGGGAAAAATTGAATTTTAAGTAGACAACTGTTAATTGTTAAGTTTATAACTTTCTGTTAAAACCAAAATCGCCTTTAATAGTATGGTTATTTTTGTAGTTGATAATAAACAACTCCATGCCCGAAACTATACTATTACCGCCAAAAGCTACTATTATTCCACACCCGTTGGAAAAACACGGTCATGTTCGCACCGATAATTACTATTGGTTAAACCAAAGAGAGAAATCGGAAGTGATTGATTATCTGAATCAAGAGAACGAATACTACCAACAATCGACTGCGCATACCAAAGAGTTCCAAAAAGAGTTATTCGAAGAAATGAAAGCCCGAATTAAGGAAGATGACGAATCGGTTCCTTATTTCTATAATGGTTATTACTATATCACGCGTTTTGAAAAAGGCAAAGATTATCCGATTCATTCGCGCAAAAAAGGCAGTTTGGAAGCCCAAGAAGAAATCCTATTCGATTGCAACGAAATGGCTAAAGGGTTTACCTATTTCAACTTGGCCGGTTTAAGTATTAGCGAAGACAATGTTTGGGCGAGTTTTGGGACCGATACTGTTTCGAGAAGACAATATACTATTCAAATTAAGAATCTTCAAACGGGAGAAATACTTCCCGTAAAGATTGAAAACACTACCGGAGGCGCGACTTGGGCGAGTGATAATAAGACATTATTTTATACCCGAAAAGACGACCAAACCTTGCGTTCAGATAAGATTTACAAACATAAAATCGGAACCAATTCTGATAAAGACAAGTTGGTTTATTTTGAAAAAGATGAAACGTTTGATGTTTCGGTTTATAAATCGAAGTCGAAGAAATACATCATAATCAATTCTAACAGCACGTTAACAACAGAATACCGAACGGTTTTATCCGCTACGCCTGACGCTAAGTTTACCATTTTCCAAAAAAGAACACGCGGATTAGAATATTCGATGTCGCATTTTGGAGACCATTTTTATATAGTAACCAATAAAGACAAGGCAACCAACTTCAAGTTGATGAAAACACCTGAAAACGCTACCACAAAGGAAAATTGGGTAGATGTGATTGCGCACCGAGAAGATGTTTTGTTAGAAGACATTGATATTTTCAAGGATTACCTAGTGGTTGCTGAACGTGCGAATGGTTTGAACCAAATTCGAATCATGCCTTGGAATGGAGTAGGAGCATACTATTTGCCTTTTGACAGTGAAACTTATACGGCATATACGACAACCAATCTCGATTTTGATACCGAAATCCTTCGTTATAGCTTTCAATCATTAGCAGTGCCATCATCTGTATTTGATTTTAATATGAAAACGAAGACCAAAACCTTGTTGAAAGAACACGAAGTTTTAGGTGGCCAATTCGATAAAAACAATTACACCGAAGAACGACTTTGGGCAACAGCCAAAGACGGAACTAAAGTCCCAATATCAATGGTCTATCGCAAAGGTATCAAGAAAGACGGAAACAATCCAACGCTATTGTATGCTTACGGTTCTTATGGTGCTACGATGGATTGTTATTTTTCTTCAGTGCGATTGACGTTATTGGACAGAGGATTTATTTTTGCGATAGCACATATACGCGGTGGTGAAGATTTAGGCCGACAATGGTATGAAGACGGCAAGTTGTTGAAAAAGAAAAATACGTTTACCGATTTCATCGATTGTTCCCAGTTTTTGATTGACAATAAATATACATCACCACAACATTTGTACGCGGAAGGCGGTTCTGCCGGCGGACTTTTAATGGGTACTATAGTAAACATGGCACCATCTTTGTACCACGGAGTCATCGCGCAAGTGCCGTTTGTGGATGTAGTGACAACAATGTTGGACGATACAATCCCTTTAACTACGGGAGAATATGATGAATGGGGCAATCCGAATGTGAAGAAATATTATAATTATATGCTTTCCTATTCGCCTTATGACAATGTAGTAGCGCAAGACTATCCGAATATGTATGTATCGACCGGATTACACGATTCACAGGTACAATATTGGGAACCAGCGAAATGGGTCGCCAAATTAAGGGTTTTGAAAACTGATAATAATCAGTTATATTTGGATACCAACATGGAAGCAGGTCACGGAGGAGCGTCGGGAAGGTTTGAAGCCATTAAGGAAATCGCCAAAGAATACAGTTTTTTGTTAGATTTAGAAGGAATAAAAAGATAGTTTAAAATATTTTATTAAATTTGCAAAGTTAAAAAGTCTGTAAAATTGACTTGTTAATACGCCTTGACTAATTTATTTTATGAAAGAAGATATAAAAGCTCACGATAATGTGTTAAGTCTAATAGGGAATACTCCACTAATTAGACTTAATAAAATCACAGAATCTTTACCGGGAAATTTTTACGCTAAGGTTGAAGCCTTCAACCCAGGTCACTCCACCAAAGACAGAATTGCATTATATATTATTGAAGAAGCAGAAAGACAAGGCATTTTAACGCCGGGTGATACTATCATTGAAACTACATCGGGTAATACCGGTTTTAGTTTGGCTATGGTGAGCATCATTAAAGGATATAGCTGTATCTTGGCGGTAAGTTCTAAATCTTCGAAAGATAAAATAGATATGTTGCGCAGTTTAGGTGCCAAAGTATATGTTTGTCCGGCACACGTTTCTGCCGATGACGAGCGTTCATATTACAATGTAGCTAAGCGTTTACACGAAGAAACCAAAGGTTCTATTTATATCAATCAGTATTTTAACCAATTGAATATTGATGCGCATTACAAATCAACGGGTCCGGAAATTTGGGAACAAACCAATGGAAAAATTACCCACTTGATTGCGTGCAGCGGCACCGGAGGAACGATTTCAGGAGCAGCGAAGTTTTTGAAAGAACAAAATCCGAATATTAGAATTTTAGGCGTTGATGCATTTGGTTCAGTATTGAAAAAATACCACGAAACCAAAGAGTTTGATGCTGAAGAAATTTACCCATACAGAATAGAAGGTTTAGGAAAAAATCTAATCCCAACCGCAACTGATTTCGATTCTATCGATCATTTCATGAAAGTTACGGATGAGGAAAGTGCGCACACTACTCGTGAAATTGCTAAAAAAGAAGGATTGTTTGTAGGTTACACTTCAGGAGCCGTAATGCAAGCTATTAAGCAATATGCTGAAGAAGGTGAGTTTAACGAAAACAGTAATGTAATTGCTATTTTCCCAGACCATGGTTCGCGTTATATGAGTAAAGTATATAGTGATGACTGGATGAATGAGCAAGGTTTCTTTGACAGTGTTAATGCGGAAGAAGTACAGAAGATAGAATTCATTAAGTAATTAGAATTACTTTTAGATATAGAAAACGCCGAGCATTGCTTGGCGTTTTTGTTTTCTTATTATTCAATAACTAATGCGTCTTTTATTTTCTTTTTATTCTGAATCATCAAAAGAGTTTACTTTAAAAATAAATTGAATTTTTATGGGGTCTTTTTTTGAATTTGGATATTTCTCAGCATTTATTTTTTTTTCAAATTCTTTCATTATATCTAAATCTAATTCATCTCTTACTGCAAAATCTATTTTGTTTTCAATTTTTCCTAGTTCAATCTGAACCATTATTTTTCCCGGTTTGTCAGAGTTTTTGAAAAGCTCCTCAAAAATAGCCTTCATTTTAGTTAAAATTTCATTGATATCTTCAATAGAACTGTTTTCTTTAAGTTCGGCATCTGAATTCAAAAAAACAACCTTCTCTAATTTTGTTTCTTTAACTCCTTTCGGGATTGAATCAATTACTTTTCCATCTCGATACATTACTACTTTTGAGTTTTCATTACCAGACTCTTTATTTAAAGGAGGAACTTCATCCAGCCACATAAGTTTTAAATCCTTTTTTAAAACATTTAAAATATAATTGTGATTTTTTGTTTCTACAATTAATAATGGTTCGTCTATATCAAATGAAATGACTGACCAATAGTATCGTAATTCTTGTTCATTCGCTTTTCTGATGATGTAATTTTCAGTTATCTCTTTCCTGAATTCATTCCAAATTATTTTGGAATCATTAATGTCTTGACTCATTTTGCCTTCTAATATCAAATCATCAACATGAAAAGACACTTTACCTTTTTCAATCGTTTGTATTTTTTTATATTCTTTAAAACGGCTCCATAATACTGGACCAACAATAAGTGTTTTTTGTAATAATGAATAGTCAGTACTATCAGCAATATTACTGGTTATCATTTTTTTTGTTTTGTCAATTATTTTGTCACTACAGTAATTATAAACAATTCCTTTAGGAATAGTAATGGTTTCAATTTTCTGTGCTGAGCTAGAGTTAAAGGCAAATAGAAGAAAAAGTATAGTTGTTATTTTCATAATTATTTCGATTGAAATTTTAAATGACTAAATAGCGTTTAGTCAAATATAACAATAATACTTATTGTTTTTACGCAGATTCGCCATTTTAGCCCCGATAGGAGCAAGCTACCATGTAGCGCGGATAGCGGGAGCAATAGTGAAAGAACCCCAAAACGTTCTGCTCCTAAAAACAAAAAAACGCCAAGCAAATGCCTAGCGTTATATTTAATATCTAAAATTTAATATCTGATATTATTCTTCCATCGTATGATACACGTTCATCACGTCGTCATCTTCTTCGATTTTTTCGATTAGTTTTTCTACGTCGGCCATTTCGGCTTCGGTTAGTTTTTTAGTGATTTGCGGAATTCTTTCGAATCCGGAAGACAAGATTTCAATGCCACGGCTTTCCAATTCTTTTTGAATGGCTCCAAAGCTTCCGAAAGGCGCGTAGATTAAGATTCCGTCTTCATCGGCAAAGATTTCTTCGGCACCGAAATCGATGAATTCTAACTCCATTTCCTCAATGTCGATATTGTTGTTTGGGATTCTGAAGTTGCAAGTGTGGTCGAACATGAATTCAACCGAGCCTTGTGTGCCCAACGTTCCGTTGCATTTATTGAAATAACTTCTGATGTTGGCCACGGTTCTGTTGTTGTTGTCGGTAGCGGTTTCAATTAAAAGGGCAATTCCGTGTGGTGCATAACCTTCAAAAAGTTGTTCTTTATAGTTGGCCGTATCTTTGTCGGTGGCTTTTTTAATAGCGCGTTCTACGTTTTCTTTTGGCATATTAGCTGCCTTGGCGTTTTGCATTACCGCTCTTAAACGGGAATTGGCTTCCGGGTTTGGTCCGCCTTCTTTCACCGCCATGACGATGTCTTTTCCGATACGTGTAAAGGCTTTGGCCATGGCTGACCAACGCTTCATTTTTCTTCCTTTTCTAAATTCAAATGCTCTTCCCATTTCTGATAGAATGTTTTTTTATTTTGTGCAAAAATAACGGTTTATTCGGTTATTGCAAACGATAGAATCTACAAATTAACCTTGGGGAACGTGTGCCGAAATAAAAATGTCTCCGGTCGAGTTCCAATTGTTGATTATGGTGTTTTTTTCTTGTAAATTGGTGTTGTTGATTTTATTGTAATTGTCGATTTCTTTGTTGATTTGCTTGACCATACCATTGTAGTTTTCGATTTCTTCTTTGGTTCTGTCTTTGTCTGATTTGGATTCTAATGATTTTTTGGCGGTTTCAAATTTTTCATTGAACATGAGGAAATCAACTACCTTAGGCGCAAACTGTTGGGCTTGTTTTTTATAGTATTCCAAAGCTTTTTTGGTGGTTAAAACCATAGTATTGTCGCCATCATAAGGTTTGATGGTTTTTAGTTTTTCCAACCCTTCGTCAGCATACTGAATCAAAGCGCTACTGTTTTGTTGGATAGCACCAAGGTCTTTCTTTTCTATGGCTTGTGACAGAAACAAATCGGTTATATTAGTTTTGAAGAAGATCAGGTACAATTGAGTATGGTAATCAAAAACTTCTCCTGAGATTTTCATCTTTTTACCCAATTCGCTTACGTCTTCGGTGAGGTTGATGTTGTATTTGGTGGCGAAAGTTTTTTGGGCCAAACTCACTTTTTCATATTCGGCATCGATCTTTTTATTGACCAAATCACGTGTCATAATGTAAGCTTCCATTAAATCATAAGATTCCTCAGCCACTTCTTGCATGTTGATGATTTTGTCGTATTCTTCGTTGATGTTTTTTTCAGAGATATTTAGAAACTCTATTACTTGATTTCGGTAATCTACATCGCCTTTGTAACCGTCTTTTAAAGCACTGACTTTTTTGTTGGCGGTTTGGATGCTTTTTACCAAGAGCTTTCTGGTGTTGTCAATGCGACGAGCACTTTTAGAATGCGCCACAGCAGAAGTGTACTTCCACATGCTCTTAGAAATGTTCTCTTGTTCTTTACCGATGTAGCTTAGGTACTCAACCGGAGATTTGAATTCTTGGGCTTTTATATTTAAACTAATAAAAAATGTAATAACAAATAGTAATTTGATTTTCATAAAGTTAGGGTTTTATGTTTTTAATATCGTTTAAAATGTTTACGGCTTCCAATATGTGATAGTTTTGTTTGATGTCTTTTACTCTTTCAGTATTGAAACTCTTTAAGTATTCGTCAAACTTTTGGTTTTCTATATCAATGGAATTTTGTTCAACAGTCATGGATAACTTTTTTTCACCGGTTGATTTGATTTCTTTCCAAAGTTTGTTTATGCTATTGACCTCATCAAAAACCTTGTCAAAATGCAACAGTATTGGAGGCAAATCATTATCGTATAACGGATTGATTTTAGTGTTTAAAGCTATAATTTCATTCGCGATTGGATTTTGTTCAATGCGTTTTTTGCTTAAAGCCATCACTTCGTCTTTGAATTCATTACTCAATCGGTTGTACTTAACAATTACACTAATTTCATCATTTTGCAAAGCGGTTTTGTTACTGTCTTCACGTGGCATTTGCTTGTCAAACAACAACGGAATTTCAATATCGGGCATGATGCCGGAATATTGGTTACTTTTTCCGGTAATGCGGTAGAATTTTTCCAAAGTTAATTTTAGAAACTCTTGATTGTCATCATCTAAAGGAAATATTCTTTGCATAGAAGCTTTTCCCAGGGTTCGATTTCCAACTAAAATAGCACGATTATAATCTTGCATGGCATTGGCAAAAAACTCACTCGCAGAAGCCGAAAAACCATTGACCATGACTACTATAGGTCCGGTGTAAATTGTACCACGACGCATGTCCTTCAGGATTTCTTTTTTGTTTTTGTTGTCGTTCATTATAGCCAAAGGACCGGCGTCTATAAACAATCCGGATAGTTTGACTGCTTCCTCCATTGAACCACCGCCATTGTTTTCAACATCGATGATGATTCCGTCGATTTGGTCTTCTTGGAGTTTGTAGACTTCTTTAGCCACATCATTACTCGCGCTGGATTTCCCGTTTTCAAAAGTAGCATAGAAGCTTGGAATTCGAATGTAGCCAATAGTAGCATTGTCGGTTTTAATTTTGAAACTAAAGACATTGTTTTGGTAATCCTTCATTATTTTTTTACTCAAGCGTACACTGTACACTTCACCGCTTTTTTTTCTAAAGGTAAAATCGGCGGTTTTGTATTCGTTTGATGTAATAATTTCATCTATTTTTTTCATCGAAGCGCAGGCGATTTCATACTCATCGTTTTTGTGTTTGACTTTTAACAGTTGGTCACCTTTGTCGATTTTCTCGGTAAAATAGGCCGAACTTCCGGGTAAAACTTCATCCACGGTCATTTCGTCTTTTTCGGTCATGGAAACATAAAGCCCGAAAGTAAGGTTGTCTGAACTTACGTTGGAATAAAAAGAAGATTTGTCACTTTGGGAGAAATAATCGGTATGCGGATCAAAATAAGAGCAAAATACCGAAAGGAAAGCCGAATTGAATTCTTCTTTAGTGAGTTCGTAGCTTCTGATTTTGCATTCGCTCTTATCAAAAACTTTGGCTTTACTGGTTGCTGCTAAAGTCTCAAAATTGGCAGTAAGTGAGTCTTTGTTGGTACTCATTTCCGACACATCGCGAAGAATGTTGAAAAGGATTCTTTTTTTGTATTGATGCTTTAATTCTGCTTCATCTTTGGCATAAGGAAATGCCTCTTTGGAGAACTGAACTTTTTCTGAACTGCTTAAAGGAAAAGGTTCTTTTTTGAGGGTTTCTATAACGGTTTTATATCGCAATACCGTTTTGGAGTAAGCAGCGTAAAAATCGTCTAAAAAGGTACAGTCATTAGTAGTCAGATAATCATCAATTTTTAGCTCGTGCTTTTGCAACCATTTGATTTCGGGTTCAATGAATAAGCGGTTTTCTTCGTCTAAACGGCTGAGCAGTGTTTTAAAAACATAAACCGATAAACTGTCGTCTACCGGTTTTGGCTTGTAATGGTTTTCCTGAATAAGTGTGTTGATTCTTGATAAGGTTTTACAAGGGTTTTTCTCCGTTTGACCGAGTAGGAAAAGAGGAAAAAGCCCTATGATTAAGAATCGGTTCACTTTAATTATTTTTTATAAAACGGCAATTTGACCACTTTTGCTTTTACTTTATTGTTTCTGATTTGGATATAAATGTCACTGTCAACCGCTGATAATTCCGTTTTTACATAGCCCATTCCAATTCCTTTTCCTAAAGATGGTGCCATAGTTCCAGAAGTAACAATTCCGATATTGTTTCCCTCAGCATCTACAATTTCGTAGTCATGACGCGGAATGCCTCTTTCAATTAATTCGAATCCAACCAACTTACGAGTAACGCCGGCTTCTTTTTGTTTCAAAAGGTTTTCTGAATTGGTAAAGGTTTTGGTAAATTTGGTAATCCAACCCAAACCGGCTTCTAATGGAGAAGTAGTATCGTTGATGTCATTTCCGTATAAACAAAATCCCATTTCCAAACGTAAAGTATCACGCGCCGCTAAACCAATTGGTTTGATGCCAAAAGCGGCACCGGCTTCGAATACTTTATTCCAAACTTGTTCTGCATCTGAATTTTTGCAGTAAATTTCAAATCCGCCCGAACCGGTATAGCCTGTAGCAGAAATAATTACGTCTGAAACTCCGGCAAATGGCCCAACTTCAAAATGATAATATTTGATTTCAGATAAGTTTACGGAAGTTAAGGACTGCATGGCTTCCACCGCTTTTGGTCCTTGTATTGCCAACAAAGAATAGTCCTCAGAAATGTTTTTCATGTCAACACCTAAATCATTGTGTGAAGAAATCCAGTTCCAGTCTTTGTCGATGTTTGACGCATTGACTACCAATAAATATTGGTCTTCTTTCATTCGGTAAACGATTAAATCATCTACGATGCCACCGTCATTGTTTGGTAAACAAGAATATTGTGCACGCCCGATTTCGAGAACCGAAGCGTCATTAGAAGTTACTTTTTGAATTAGTGCCAAAGCATTTTCGCCCGTAAGCAAAAATTCACCCATGTGTGACACGTCAAAAACGCCTACGCTATTTCTTACGGTTTCATGTTCGGCATTTACACCTTCATATTGCACCGGCATGTTGTACCCGGCAAATGGTACCATCTTAGCCCCTAAACTTTCATGAATGTGTGTTAAAGCTGTGTTTTTCATTATAAATTAAATTGTGTTGTTGTTTGTTTATTTTAAATTTGATTTTGCAATTGTCATTGCAATTGAAAATTATTTTCTAACGAAAGGCGGTAAAAGTTTGGTTGAAACTTCACCAAAACCAATTCGAACCGAACTGTTTTTACAAAAACCTTTCATAGTGACCGTATCATTATCGTTGATGAATTTGCGTTCGCTGCCATCATTCATTACAATTGGATTTTTTCCGCCCCAAGTTAATTCGAGCATAGAACCAAAACTATCCGGTGTTGGACCAGAAATCGTTCCCGAACCCATCATGTCTCCTGAATTAATTCGGCAACCGTTAGAAGTATGATGTGCCAATTGTTGCGACATGGACCAATACATGTATTTGAAGTTGGATTTAGAAACCAAACTTGGTGCTACATTTTCAGGTTCGATATAAACTTCTAAATTGATGTCAAAAGCGTGTTTTCCTTTTTGTTGCAAATAGGGAAGTGGCATCGGTTCTTGGTTTGGTCCTTTGCATCTAAAAGGTTCTAATGCATCCATTGTTACAATCCATGGCGAAATTGATGAAGCAAAGTTTTTCGCTAAAAATGGTCCAAGTGGTACATATTCCCATTTTTGAATATCGCGTGCGCTCCAATCGTTTAGTAAAACCATACCAAAAATATATTCTTCTGCTTCATTTACCGGAATGTTTTCTCCCATGATATTGGCATCGGTAGTGATAAAAGCAGTTTCCAATTCGAAATCAACTAATCTTGACGGACCAAAAACGGGTGTGGTTTCTCCGTTAGGCAAAGTTTGTCCCATTGGTCGATGAATTGGAATGCCTGATGGAATAATAGTGGAACTTCTTCCGTGGTAACCAACCGGAATATGCAACCAGTTGGGTAACAAAGCATTTGCAGGGTCTCGGAACATTTTTCCAACATTAGTAGCGTGTTCTTTACTGGAATAAAAATCAGTATAGTCGCCAATCAACACTGGAAGTTGCATCTCAACATCTTCCATTTTAAAGATTACTATTTCTCTGTGCTCAGGATTATCTCTTAGCTTCGGATTGTTACTGTCAAAAATATCGCCAATTCTGTTTCTTACTAAGCGCCAAGTCTTTTTTCCGTCAGATATAAAATCGTTTAGCGTGTCTTGCATAAACATATCATCGGTCAAATCAATACCTTCAAAATAATTTAATTGCTGCAAAGCGCCTAAATCGATAGCGTAATCACCTATTCTTGTTCCGATGGTGATGACATCCTCCTTAGTCAAGAATACACCAAAAGGAATATTCTGAATGGGAAAGTCACTGTTATTGGGGACATTAAGCCAGGATTTACGGGTGGGATTGTTTGTTGTTAAAGGCATGATAGTGTTGATTTAGTTGTTGAAAAATTAGCAATCAAATATATCATTTACTATTAATTTAACAAACGATTTTTGTAATTTTGACCTCAATTTAACGAAATAATTTCAAATGCAACGCGACGAACAAATTTTTGACTTAATTCTTGAAGAACAAGAAAGACAAATTCACGGAATTGAACTTATTGCCTCTGAGAACTTTGTAAGTGATCAAGTGATGGAAGCAGCTGGTTCTGTATTGACTAATAAATATGCTGAAGGCTATCCCGGTAAAAGATATTATGGTGGCTGTGAAGTGGTAGATGTGATTGAGCAAATCGCCATCGACAGAGCAAAAGCTTTATTCGGTGCCGAATATGTTAATGTTCAACCACACTCAGGTTCTCAAGCAAACACCGCTGTTTTTGCGGCTTGTTTAAAACCGGGCGATAAAATCTTAGGATTCGATTTGTCTCACGGTGGTCACTTAACTCATGGTTCTCCTGTGAATTTTTCAGGAAAATTGTACTCGCCAAGTTTTTATGGTGTGGAACAAGAAACCGGAGTGTTGAACTATGATAAAATCCAAGAAATCGCAACTAAAGAGCAACCGAAAATGATTATTGCAGGCGCTTCAGCCTATTCTCGTGACATGGATTTTAAACGTTTCAGAGAAATTGCGGATAGCGTTGGCGCTTTATTGTTAGCCGATATCTCGCATCCAGCCGGTTTAATTGCCAAAGGCTTGATGAATGACCCAATTCCACATTGTCATATCGTTACAACTACAACGCATAAAACGTTGCGTGGACCAAGAGGCGGAATGATTATGATGGGGAAAGATTTCGAAAATCCATGGGGTTTAACAACGCCAAAAGGAGAAATCAGAATGATGTCTCACGTTTTAGACATGTCGGTTTTCCCGGGAAATCAAGGCGGTCCATTGGAGCATATCATCGCAGCGAAAGCAGTAGCGTTTGGCGAAGCTTTATCAGATGAGTTTTTTGCTTATGCAATGCAAGTCCAAAAAAATGCCAAAGCGATGGCGGAAGCTTTCGTAAAAAGAGGTTACCATTTAATCTCTGGAGGAACAGACAACCACATGATGTTAATCGACTTAAGAAATAAAAACATTTCCGGTAAAGACGCCGAAATTGCTTTGGGCAAAGCCGAAATCACCGTGAATAAAAATATGGTACCGTTTGATGACAAATCACCGTTTGTGACTTCAGGAATTCGCGTTGGAACTCCGGCTATTACGACTCGTGGTTTAGTAGAAAGTGATATGGAAACGATTGTTGATTTAATCGACAGAGTGTTGATGAATTCAACTAACGAAGAATTATTAGCCGAAATCGGAGACGAAGTAAACGACATGATGAGCGAAAGAGCGATTTTCGTTTACTAAACAGTAAAAAACAGTTATACAAAAACCTTCAAGAGTTCGCTTTTGAAGGTTTTTTATTTTACCACAATATCGTATTTCTGTAACAATCCTTTCAAACCATCAGTTGAAAAAACAGCCTTTTTGATTTTATTTTTTTCAGGGTCAAAAGCATAATCATAACTGGTGGAAAAATCAGCTTTGTTGGCAATAGTGTCAATAAAAACAGCTCTTCGCAGATTACAATTGTCGAATAAAACTTCGGTTAAATCACTTGCCATAAAATCGACGGCAATCATACTGCAGTTGATGAATTGCATTTTTTTCATCTTCAAGGCGTAGAATTGGGCATAATCCAACAAACAATCCTTGAAGTGAAACTCAAAAATTACTTGGTCGGTCATGGCAAAATTGACATTGGTAAAATTGCATTTGGTAAACCAAACACCGCGCAAGGAAACATAATTGATTTTAGTGTCTTTAAAATTGCAATCAAAGAAATTACAGTCGACAAAAGTTACCGTTTGGAAGGTGCAATCGGTGAAGTCGATGTTGTAAAACGTGCAGTTGTCAAACTCTTTGAATTTCGTATTGACATCATTAAAAACTTCGTTTCTGAATTCTTGGTCTGCTATATAATCTGAATGCATAAGTCATATATTGGTGTGTAAAACTACTAAATTAAATTGCATTTTCTTACTAACAATTGTTGATAAATTATAGGGTGTAAAAATGATTTTTTCAATCACCAAAGGGGGAAAAGCAATACATTTGATTGTACTCTAAATCTTGAATTATGAGAATCGAAACCGATCTGAAACTGGGCTTTAAAGATGTAATGATACGACCAAAACGGTCGACATTAAACAGTCGAGCACAAGTGTCTTTGGAAAGAGAATTTAAATTTTTACACAGCACGCACGTTTGGACAGGTATACCTATTATGGCGGCCAATATGGATACGGTTGGCACTTTCGAAATGGCACTGGCTTTAGCCAAAGAAAAACTCTTTACAGCCATCCACAAACATTACACGGTAGCGCAATGGAATGATTTCTTGAAAAGCGCACCAAACGAAATTGCCGATTACATCGCCGTTAGCACCGGAACCGGTAAAAGTGATTTCAAAAAGATAGTAGAAATATTTACTCAGAATCCACAACTTAATTTTCTTTGTATTGATGTGGCTAATGGTTATTCAGAACATTTTGTGGAGTTTCTGCGTCAAGCGCGAAAACAATTTCCGGATAAAGTAATCATTGCCGGTAATGTAGTGACAGGTGAAATGGTTGAAGAACTTTTACTAGAAGGAGCCGATATTGTCAAAGTGGGGATTGGACCTGGTTCGGTTTGTACCACCAGAGTGAAAACCGGTGTTGGTTATCCGCAATTGTCTGCTATTATTGAATGTGCCGATGCGGCTCACGGTTTGGGCGGACATATCATCAGCGATGGTGGTTGTGCGATTCCGGGCGATGTGGCCAAGGCTTTTGGAGCAGGTTCCGATTTTGTCATGTTGGGTGGCATGTTAGCCGGTCATAACGAAAGTGGCGGAAAACTGATTGAAGTCAATGGTGAAAAGTTCAAAGAGTTCTATGGTATGAGTTCGGAAACTGCTATGAAAAAACACGTGGGTGGTGTTGCTGATTACCGTGCGAGTGAGGGCAAAACGGTTCAGATTCCTTATAAAGGCGATGTGATAGTTACTTTGCACGATATTCTAGGTGGTATTCGAAGTACCTGTACTTATGTTGGCGCTTCCAAATTAAAAGAACTGACCAAAAGAACAACATTTATCAGAGTAACTGAACAAGAAAATACCGTTTTCGGTAAATTATAAAGATGACAAACGGAACAGCCTTTTTTAAATTTTGTCCCCATTGTGGTTCGCAGGATTTTGAATATAATAACAATTTCAAGTTCAACTGTCATATTTGTGATTTTGTATTGTACCATAACATAGCGGCAGCAGTGGCGATTGTATTTACTTATGAAGACAAAGTTTTGTTTACGGTAAGAAACGCCGAACCTGATAAAGGTAAACTCGACTTACCCGGCGGTTTTATTGATCCTGGTGAAACTGCCGAAGAAGCGGCTTGTCGGGAAATCAAGGAAGAAATAGGATTAGATATTTTACCACAAGCACTCAAGTATGTTACTACTTCACCCAATAATTATTTGTATAAAAATGTAGCCTACAGAACGATGGATATTTTTTATGAATGTGAATTGGCTTCAAACAATATCTCCATTACAGCAGAAGAGGAAATCAAGGATTTGATTTGGATCAAAAGAAACCAGATTGATTTGGATGCCATAGGTTTTGTATCTATTAAAAAAGTAATTCAGGAACGATATCTTTTGGAATAAGCCATTTTGGTTGATTTTTTAGTACAAAAAAATGTTATTTTTGAATAAACTAATCCTTTCAGAATGTCATCCAATCCAAATAAAATCACCAAACTTTTTCGACTAATCAAGCAATCACTCAAAGGTGAAGAACATGATTATACGCAAGGCAATGTAAAAACGGCTATTCTTTTATTATCAGTGCCGATGATTTTGGAATTGAGTTTAGAATCAGTATTTGCTGTAGTGGATATTTATTTTGTGGGTCACTTGCCCAATGCTGATGTAGCAGTAGCTACGGTTGGTTTAACCGAAGCCGTAATCTCCTTAGTTTACACACTCGGAATTGGTTTGAGTGTTGGTGCCACAGCCATTGTAGCTCGACGGGTTGGGGAAAAAGATTTTACGGAAGCTTCTAAATCCGGAGCACAAGCCATTACGGTTTCTTTGATTGTGGCAATTTTGGTAGCTATTTTGGGGGTTACTTTTGCTTCTGATATTTTAGCCATAATGGGTGCACAACCCGAAGTTATTAAAGAGGGAACTACTTTTGCCCAAGTCATTTTTGCCAGTAGTCCCGCCATTATTTTGCTGTTTTTGATTAACGGAATATTTAGAGGTGCCGGAGATGCTGCGATGGCGATGAGAAGTCTTTGGTTGGCGAGTATCATCAATATCATTTTGTGTCCGCTACTCATTTATGGTTACGGACCGTTTCCGGAACTGGGTTTGGTTGGCGCTGCAGTTGCCACAGCAATAGGTAGATCAACCGGAGTAATTTATCAATGCTATCATTTGTTTGCCAAAAGCAGAACGATTAAAATTTACAAGACGTATTTCAAACCTAATTTCGAAATTATAAAATCTTTGTTGAGCATTTCCACACCCGCGATGTTGCAGTTTTTTATCCAAAGCGGCAGTTGGATTGTTCTGACTTATATTGTTTCAGTAACCGGAAGTACGGATGCTAGTGCCGGTTATCAAATTGCGATTAGAAATGTAGTGTTCTTTATCTTGCCGGCTTGGGGATTGAGTAATGCGGCTGCGACTTTGGTTGGACAAAATTTAGGTGCCAAACAACCCGAACGCGCCCAACAAAGCGTTTTATTGACGACCAAATACAATATCATTTTCATGAGTTTAGTGACTTTGCTATTTGTTTGTTTTTCAGAATTAATTATCAGTTTTTATACTGAAGACAAAGTGATTTTGGCTTATGGAAGTCAGGCATTGCGAATCATCGGATTAGGCTATGTATTTTATGGAATAGGAATGGTGATGATACAAGCGCTGAATGGCGCAGGCGATACCAAAACGCCAACCTGGATTAATATTGTTTGCTTTTGGATGATCCAAATTCCATTGGCTTGGTTTCTTGCGGTTTATCTTGACCTTGGGCCGCTAGGCGCTTTTATTGCAATTCCTTCTGCGGAAACCGTTTTGGCTTTATTGGCTTTTTATTATTTCAAAAAAGGGAAGTGGAAGATAGTTCAGGTTTAAATGTTTTCTAATAAAAAAGCCCATACTTTTGTATGAGCTTTTCTTTGTTTTTGTGACCTCGACTGGATTCAAACCAGTAACCTTCTGAGCCGTAATCAGATGCGCTATTCAGTTGCGCCACGAGGCCTTTTTTGTGGGTGCAAATATAGGTATTTAAGTGTAATTTACAAATGGAAATTAAAATTTAAACGAATATTTTTTAGTTTTTCAACGCGTTTGTGGTAACATAATACCGCCAGGCAATTATAGCCATTTGCCATTTCTTGGCTTTTGCCAAATCCAATCCACGCTTGGTGAAGCTTGGTAAAAGAAGTTTGTTGAGTTTGGCTAAAATTTTATACATCATATTTACTTTAGTGTAAAGATAAAAAAAACCGCCAATTGACGGTTTAATTTTAGATAGGTGATAGGACTAACTTCTTACTCTGTTTTTTTCACTTTCGGCGCCATTAGCATCATATTGCTTTTTAGGAGCGAAAGATTTTCCGAAACTATAAGTAAAAGTTAAGACTACGAAACGGCTGTCAAGTTTGTTTCTCCAGTTGGCTTCCGTATTTTGAAGGTTTCTGATAATTCCGTTATTCAAATTAGAATAGAAAATATCATTACCGGATAATTTGATAGTTGCTTTGTCTTTAAGAATTTTTTTCTGTACACCAATATTGATACTGGATCTAGATAATATGACAAACTGTGCCGAAACAATATCAGTATGATAATTTCCGCTCAATTCGGCTGACCAACCTTTTTGGAATTTAAAGCTGTTATTCACGTTAACACTCCAAAATGTACCTGATGATTCTAAATCTTCGGTGTATAATTTACTTTTGTATCGGGTATAAGTTACTTCATTGTAAATGTTGGTTGACCACCATTTGTTTAATTCCAATTGCAAACTGGCGTTAAGACTGAAAAACTGACTTTTACCAATATTTCCAGGACGACTATAGTAAATTCCGTCATTGATTTCGATGGTTTCGTTGATGTCATCTTTGGAAGAACCATAACTTAAAGTGGTTGAGAGAATACTTTTATATCGATAAGAGAGTTCATAATTATTAGCAAATGAAGGATTCAAGAAAGGATTACCCGAATAGAAAGTGAATCGGTCTAACGGACTTACAAATGGATTCAAATCCTGAAAATAAGGTCGGTTGATTCTTCTGCCATAATTGATAACCAAAGAATTATCGCCTATCGAATCTAATTTATATTGTACATAAACCGTCGGGAAAAGATTGGTGTAATTTCTCTTAAATTTAGAAGCAGGTTGTTCGATGTTGCCCAATTGATTTCCTCTTGATTCGGTATTTTCGACACGCAAACCCGTTTGGAAACTGAAACGCTTGTAATTAGTATTGAAATTTACATAAGCCGCATTGATAATCTCATCATATTTAAAATGATTGCTGGTAGCATAATTTGGGATTTCTTCACCATCAATAACATCACGGTAATCGGCGATGTTGTCTGTTTTGGTGTAGCTTACTTTGTAACCAGCTTCAAAATTACTACCGTTTTTAAAAGGTAAAGTATAATCTGTTTTTAAGGAATAAATATCAATATCCGATGGTAAATCACCTCTTAATTCATCCTGACTTGAAAGTGTATTGTCAGGTTGATAGATGTAATTATTGAACGTTTGCTTGGCAGAAGTGTCATATTTTAAATAATCGACATCAACAGTCAAACGCTGACCTAGACTATCTAATTCATGTCGGAAATTAAAATTAACGCCGCCGTTTTTGAATTTCTGCTTTTGTCTGTTGTAGGCAATGATGGAAGAATCTAAAACCGAATTGGCATCCGTAATTTCACTTCTTACATCTGAATTTTGATTATTCTTTCTCAAAATGCCACTTAATCCAATTCCAATCGTGGTTTTATCGGAAACATAATAATCTAAGCCGATTCGGGCATTCTTAGATTGTACTTTGGTGTCAATGAAACTATTTTGATTAAACAAACTGGTAGTGTTTCCGGAATCGTCTTTGAACTTTCTGAAAATGAATAAATCGTTAATTGGATTTTGTTCGGCATAGCCAATATTACCAAAAACACGTACTTTTTCATTCAAATAATTGAAATTAAACCCTTGACGATTGCCGCTTCTTTTTCCTTGAGAAATCCTCGAAGTTAGATTGCCGTTGAAACCTTTGGCTTTTGATCTTTTGGAAACAATATTTATAATTCCGGCACCGCCAGCAGCATCGTATTTTGCCGGTGGATTCGTCATTAATTCAATTTTGTCTAACGTACTTACCGGAAGCGATTTAAGATAAGCTTCTAATTCTGCTCCGGATAAATAAGTCGGTTTGTCATCTATATAAACCTGAACGCCCGATTTGCCTTTGAAAGTAATCGTTCCGTTTTGGTCTACTGATATTCCGGGAGATTTTTCTAAAACATCCATTGCATCGCCGCCGGCAGCGGTAATAAAGGCGTCAACATTTACCACTGTTCGGTCGATTTTGTTTTCTACAAATGGTTTTTTCTTGGTAATGACCACTTCGTCTAATTTGTTCAGTTCATTGGCTGCTAAAGTGATTTGAGGCAAGTTTACAATTGGATTAACGGCCGAAAGAGTGATGGTTTGACTTTGGTAACTTTTAAAAGCAATATCATCTGTTTGGATTTTATAATCGTTTTCTTTTAGATTGGTAAATTCAAATTTACCTTCTGCATCAGTGATTTCAATTTTTACTACGGAATTGTCTTTGGTCAAAAGTAAGGTAATTTGAATGCCGCTCGCTGATTTTTGGTCTTTGTCGATTAATTTGCCTGAAATGCTAAAACCGTTTTGAGCATTGAGGATTCCGTTGAATAACAGTAAGGCAAATAAAAAAGTGATTTTATTTTTCATTGATTGATATTGATTAAGTTTTGGCATAAAAAAACCGCCATCTAGCGGTTTCTTTATTTAAGTCGTTGAAACTGACTTTTTGTTTCATTAATATGTGATTTGATACAACATTCTTATTGACTCAGCCAAAGGGCTATTGCCTTTGAAACTGAAATGATAAAAGTCATCATAGCTGAAATTCTTATTTGGTTCTTTTTAATTCTTCTCGGGCTTTGTCTAGTTCAGCTTTGGCTTTTTGCATTTCTTCTCTTGCTTTAAGCATTTCCGCTTTGGCTTGTTCCATCTCGGCTCTGGCTTTTGCCATATCCGGTTTAGCGAGTTCCACTTCTCTTTTGGCACGCTCTATTTGAGGCTTAACTCTTTCCATTTCTTCTTTTACGCGTTCCATTTGCAGGCGAATCATTTCTTTGTTTTTGCCCATTTGGACTTTGGCATTGGCCATGGCTTCAGCTCTGAATTTGGCCACGTCTTTGCCGTTAATCACAATGCGACTTTCATTACCGTCTTCACTGTCAACGGTAATGCTGTATTGGCCTTTTACATCGGAATCTTTTAATGCTTTTTTAATTTCAGCGTCATCAGACAATACTTTACCATTGACAATTACCATAGGTTTTTTGTCTCCTTTTTTGATGATAATTTTTGATTCTTGCAGATTTTTCCAGTCCATTTCCGGAGCTTCGGGTGCTTCAGTTGCTTCTGGCATCTCAGGTATTTCAAGCATCTCAGGCATTTCGGGTGCTTCAATATCAATGTCGAAATCAAAGTTGAAATCACTCATATTTGGCAAACTGTCATTGAAGTTGTAAACAAAGTCTTCGCTATGCTCTGCATGAACACCGGGAACATTGGCGTACACTTTAAGGTTTTTTGGTCTTCCAAATCCAATAGCTTCATTGTTTTTATAAAAATGAATGGGTGTTATCGGTTCTTTACCGTCAACTTGTGAAACGCCTTTATTGCCGTCTTTATCTTTGTATTCGACTTTGATTCCGGTAATTTCACCCTTGTTGTTGCGCTTGATTTTAGAACATTTTAAAGTAACACCATGGTCATTTTTTAACCTTTTAGCTTCTCTTTTTAAATCTTCTTCAGAAGAGTTTTTATCAATGACAAGTCTAATTTCTTCTCGGTGTTGCAGTGATCTGGTTACTTCAGTATCGGATTCTTTTTCTTGTGCAATAGTTTTAATTTGGAACAAAAGCACAAAACCGATTAAGGCCGGAATTACTAAAGTGTACTTCCATGAATTTCTTCTTTGGGATTGATGAGTGTTTAACATAACGATTCGTTTTTTGATTAATGATTGATAAAAATTATTAGTAATTGATAAGCAGTTTTGATGAGTAATTGCTTTTAAAAGTGCTCTTTGATACACTTTTGGATCTTGTAATTGTTGCACCGCTTTTTGGTCGGCAATGTATTCTAAGTTTTGAATAATGGCTTTTTTATACAACCAAACAAACGGATTGAACCAAAACAAGATGCAGAAAATCTTAGCGACCATCACGTCAAAAGAATGTTTCTCTTGGCTGTGGACTTTTTCGTGTAAAAGAATGCTCTGCAACTCTTCTTGGGTATACAATGACGAATTGAAAACAATATAATTAAAGAACGAAAAAGGAGTAATGTCATGGTTTAAATCAACTAACATAAAGCTTTCATTTTTAACTTTTTGCTGTTGATAAAGCATTTGAAAAAGCGAAATGAAATTAATGATAACCTTAGTCAGTAAAAACAACGCAATTAAGATATAGCCCATCCAAATGATTTGCATCCAATCAAAGGTTTCCGCTACCGGAGCTTGTTGGGAAGCTGTAGTTGTATTAGCATAGGCAACCAAATCTTCTAAGTTGATTTTAGGTCTTTCCACATACACAATTTTGGTAATAGAAAACAGTGGTAATAGGAGCGAAGTGAACAATCCTGTAATTAAAAACCAACGGTTGCTGTTGAAGAATGTCTCTTTGCGAACCAAAAAATGATAGGCCAAATAAAACATAGCGATTAATCCGCTCGATTTTAGAAGATAGATGAATAATGTTTCCATATTACTCCTTTTTTTCGATTATAGCTAAAATCTCTCTTAATTCCTCAGCCGAAATTTTCTCTTCTTCGGCAAAAAAGGACACCAAATTTTTATACGAACTGTTGAAATAATTATCAATGGCTGTATTCATGAAGCGTTTTCTGTAGTCTTCCATTTTAACGATAGGGAAGTATTGGTGGGTGTTACCAAAAGCATTGTGACCTACAAAACCCTTTTCTTCTAAGTTTCTGATAATGGTAGAAAGTGTGTTGTAATGTGGCTGGTCTTCCGTTATTTCTGCTAAAACTTCTTTGACGAAAGCTTTCTTGAGCTTCCACAAGATTTGCATAATCTCTTCTTCCTTATTGGTTAACTTTTGCATGATTATTTCGTTTAAAAGGGTTTATCTAAATTGATAAAACAAACGTATAACTATTTTTTTAGTTGCACAACTATATTTATAGTTATTTAACTAAATATTAAGGATTGAAGAGTGGAATATTCTTTAAACAACTGTATTATAGTGTTTTATGTTCGGATTGTATCAGTTTAAAAACCCAATAACCACATGCAGTTCCAACAAGTCCAAGCATGCCCATAAAGAACCAATTGATTTGATAACCATAATGCTGAATGATTTCCATTCCTAATTTGGCACTCAATATATGCGCCAAACTAAAACTCATAGTATAAATAGCCATATAACGACCTTCGTGACCTTTTGGGGCTCGACTCAAAGCGACCGAATTAGAAAAAGGAAAAGCAAACATTTCGGCAAAGGTCATAAACAACATCATAATAGTTAAGATGCCGACCCAAGTGTTGATTAGCATTAAATACATACTTATGGCCATCAAAAAGCAACCAAATGCAACCACTTTGACCTTGTTGATTTTCTTTCTTTCTACATAACTAACAATCGCCATTTCGCAGAAAAAAACCAAAACACCATTCATGGTCAGTAATAATCCGGTTTGGAATTCAGATAAATCAAATTGTTCTCTATGGTATAACGGAATAGTGGTAAAGACTTGGAAAAACAAAACCCCCGAAACCAAACAGGAAAACAAAAACAGCCAAAACGGTTTGTCTTTAAAAACCGAATGCGTCAACACTTCACCCGGATGTTCTTTATCAGTGAAAGCCGATTTTTTCTTTTCTTTTACTTTTATCCAAAAGATTAGAATTGCCACGATACAGGTAATTCCATCCGCCCAAAATAACCCACGATAGCCAATATTCATAATAATCAATCCGCCCATTGCCGGTCCGGCCGCGAAACCTAAATTAATGGCTAAACGAACTAATGTCAGCGCACGCGTTCTGTTTTCAGGTTTTGCATAGGCTCCAATGGAGACAAACATCGCCGGGCGATACATATCAGCCACTGTCATGATAGCAAACATACTAATACAAAGTCCGATGAAACTCGTGATGTATTGAATCACAAAGAACATCAAGCCGCTGGTGAGCAAACTGAAAATCATGATTTTGTAGAAGCCAATTTTGTCCGAAAGCTTTCCGCCAAGCCATGAACCAAGCATGGAACCAACACCAAACCAAACCATAATCCAACCGACTTGACTGTAACTGAAACCCAAATCTTCTTTCAAGTATTTAGAAAGAAAAGGCAACACCATAGTACCCGCACGATTGATAAAGGTAATAATGGTAAGTATCCAAATCTCTCTGGAAAAGCCTTTAAAGTTGTCTATGTAGCGTTGGAAAGCGGTTTTAAGCATGATGGGTGATTGATCATGTAAAGTTACAAAGTTACGGAGTTACTGAGTCAACAAGTTTCTGAGTTTGCAAACAATTTTTATACTATTTTTGTTAAAAAGTGACCCATGAAAAAAATACTTTCCTTCTTGTTATTGTTCAATGTTTTGTTGCTGACCGCTCAAGAAACCTCGAAAGAATTTCAAGACACCCTCAATAAAGAATACGGAACTCGCGAGGATAGTCCACTAACGGATGAGGATTTCAAAGTATTCAAAAGCTTGGACTTTTTTCCGATTAACGATAAGTTTATAGTAGAAGCGAAGTTTACCCGAACGCCAAAGGAGAAAGTATTTAAAATGAAAACTTCTACCACACGCTTGCCCGAATATGTGAAATACGGCGAATTGACTTTTACGATCGATGGAAAACCCTTCAAATTAAACCTGTACCAAAATATCGATTTAACCAAAAAGGAAGGCTACGAAGATTATTTGTTCTTACCTTTTTCTGATTTGACTTGTGGTAAAGAAAGTTACATTGGCGGACGCTACATTGACATGCGCATTCCAAAAGAGGAAACAGTCACTATCGATTTCAACAAAGCCTATAATCCTTATTGTGCTTATAACCACAAATATTCTTGCCCGATTGTGCCTTTGGAAAACGATTTGAATATTGAAATCCTGGCCGGAGTTAAGAAGTTTCACGACTAATGTCTTTCTATGATTTACATACCCATAAATTTACCAATAAAGCCAATACTTTTGAATTGGTAAACCAATATCCGTGGGAGTTTATAGATAGCATTCCTCAGTATTCCATTGGTATTCATCCTTGGTATATCAACGAAAGTCGGTTGGAAAGTGATTTGCAATTCATGGAAACCAAATTACAACAGCCCGAATGTTTGGCACTGGGCGAATGCGGATTAGACAAGCGAATCGACATACCTATGGCGCTCCAGATAGATGTCTTTGAAAAGCAAATCGCCTTAGCGGAAAAATATCAAAAACCATTGGTGTTACACTTGGTTGCCGCTTATCAAGAATTAGTGGAAATCAAAAACCGATTGACTATTTCGGTGCCCATAATACTTCACGGGTTTTCTAAGAATGAACAAGTGGCTCAGCAAATGATAGACCATGGTTTCTATTTGTCGTTTGGCAAATATCTTTTAAGAAATCCTGAACTGAAATCGGTGTTTCTTTCGGTTCCCAATGACCGATTCTTTCTCGAAACCGATACCGTTGAAGAAACTTTAGAGGAAGTTTACACTTTAGCGGCTCAGTACAAAGAAATGACTATTGAGGCCTTGCAAACACAAGTAGCCTCAAACTGGAAGCGTGTTTTTTATTGACTTTCAATGATTTAGTTATGAAATTGAAGGGTAAAAACCACAATTACAGTTGTTTTTTAATTATCTTTATTGGCTAAAAATCAAACAAATGAATCCAAACAAAGCATTATGGGAAAAAGGAGATTTCACACGCATTGCCTCTAATATGCGTGAAAGCGGGTCAGCTTTAGTTGACTCGTTACAAATCACCAAAGGACTTGACGTTCTTGATCTTGGTTGTGGTGACGGTACTACCGCCATTCCGGCAGCTAAAATCGGAGCTAACGTTTTAGGCGTTGACATAGCCGATAATCTTGTAGCAGCTGGCAATCTCAGAGCCAAGGCTGAAGGACTTACTAATTGTACCTTTCAAGAAGGTGACGCTACCGATTTACAAGAACTGAAAGATGCTTCTTTTGATTTAGTGGTTAGCATATTTGGGGCTATGTTTGCGCCAAAACCGTTCGAGGTTGCTAAAGAAATGGTTCGTGTGGCTCGCTCGGGTGGAAGAATAGTAATGGGCAATTGGATTCCGGGTGACCCAACATTGGTCGCTCAAATTTTGAGAATCAGTTCTGCTTATACACCGCCGCCGCCCGAAGGATTTATCAGTCCGATGCTTTGGGGTGTTGAGAGTAATGTTACGGAGCGATTTGAAAATGCCGGGATTTCAAAGGAAAATATAGCCTTCGCCAGAGACACTTTTGTTTTTAATGCACCTTATTCACCAACTGAATTAGTAAATGTTTTCAGAGACTACTATGGTCCAACTATGAATGCCTTTGCTGCAGCGGAAGCCAATGGAAAAGCAACAGAACTTCAATTGGAATTAGAGGAGTTGTTCAACAACCAAAACACAAGTAATTTAGCGAATACTACTAAGATACCGGCGACTTTTTTAAAGGTAACCGTGCAGTGTTAAGCAAACCGGTTTAAATTTATCAAACTATTTTCGGTGCAAAAGCGCTTGTAGATTTTGTGCTTTCTTTTCTGCCCTGTGGTGCAGGCAATAATGGGTGTGGAAAACATGAGACTCGAGAAACTTAATCTGAATCTCGTTCCATTCTTCTGTGCTTAGACTTGGGTTTTCGTGCTTGAGCTCTTGGTAGAGTTTGTTACCAATGTAGATAAAGTTATCCGTACCCAAGTATTCCAAATCAGCATCGGCTAGGATGCGCTCTAATTTGTTTTGCGGGTTTTGCGGAATCTTGGTAGCATTAATCATCCCTACTATTTGTTCGATATCACTTTTGGTATAACCATATTCCGGAAGGCGTTTTTGCGCATAACGTATGCTTTCATCTTCATGGTTGTCCGTAATCGGATTGACAAATCCCGCGTCGTGAAATAGGGCAGCGGTTTTAATTAAGATGATTTCGTCTTCAGTGCAATGTTCCTTGTGACCAATAAATTCCGCCATTTCTACTACATGTTCGGTGTGTTTCCAATGATGATAGGTCAACTTGGGAGACAGCTTTTCTTTCAAGCATCCCATTACATTGGTGTACAAAGCATCCCAGTTTTTCATGGCTAATGTTTTTGTTTGTGTCTCAAAATGCCACCGCTAGCTTCCTTGATATAATGAATGAACATAAAGGCTTTCGGGTCGAGTTGTCTGACTTCGTCTTTGATGCGCAATAATTCTAATCGGGTGACGATGGTTACGATAATATCGCAGTCGTGTTTTACTAGAAAATTATCAGGCAAATATCCGCGTTCGCCTTTGATAACGGTAATGCCTTTGCCAAACTTTTCTACTATCAATGATTTAATGGCTTCGCTTTCAGACGAAATAATATTGAGCGAAGTGTATTGTTCCAAGCCGTCAGCTACATAGTCGAGCGATTTGACGGCGGCAAAATAAGTCACTATCGAATACAAAGCGGTCGTTATTCCAAAATACCAAGCCGCGGCCAAAAAGATTAAAGTATTCATCCCAAAGATAACTTCGGAAACATTGAGACCAATTTTCTTAGTGGTCATTACCGCCAATATTTCAAACCCATCAGCCACAGAACCACTGCGAATGCACAATCCCATCCCAATACCAATCAAACAACCGCCGAATAGTGCAATCAACAACTTATCGGAAGTCACAGCATCAAATTCGATACTCGCCATACTAATCGAAATTAAAGACAATGTCAGCAAGTATTGCAAAGCAAAAGTATTACCCAACAATCTTTTCCCCAGAAATATAAAAGGCAAGTTGAATACAAAAACCAACAGTGCAAAAGGCACCGGTACTAGCTCATGAACTAAGATAGAAATGCCAATCACACCTCCATCGAGAAACTTATTGGGAATCATAAACCCTTTTAATGCCAAAGTAATAAAGGCAACGCCAATTAAGTTTAATAAAAGGTTTCTTGGGTGAAAGATTTCTTTCCAGTTTATAGCGTTGTTGACGTGGCTCATGTTGAAATAAATTTAATTTAATTCTTAAAAAGATACTAATTTAATAAAAATTCTATTAATTTAATAGAAAAAATACTATATTTGTTTCCCCGTTCAGGTCATTTTGCTTCAAGTCTTATTGGGTTGCCCCGCCGAATTAAATTAATGGTCTTATAAATATGCATTTATTAACCTTTAAATATTTAATTATGCCAGATGTAAAAATCACTCTGAATGTCAGCGCCAATACCCTTTGGAACTTGACAAACCCCTCACAAGCACAAATTGACGGATGTTGTTCTTTATCCGATGACAACAACGGAAACTCTCCTAACGGAACTATTGAAGATTTTACTTCACAAGTAAACTTAAACAAAAACGTAAAATGGGTTGGTGTTACTGCCGACAGCGGTTATACGGTGGCCATTGACAGTATCTCTTATGAAAATGAAGGTGATGATGTAAACATCTTCAGCAGTGGTACCATAACCGGTAGCGGAGGAAGATCGGGCAATGTCAACGCCAATGTTAATAATGATGGCAATTTGGTAAACCAACATGAAGATTACACCATTAACTTCAGTATTTATGACACGCCAACCGAATTCAAATCTTTTAGCATTGATCCTAAATTACAAGTAAACCCTTAAATGAAATGGAACATTTTAAAATATCATTTTAAATGCTCTACTGTTTTATGCTTTCTGTTTTTTCTACCGCCAACTGCCTTGGCTCAAGAACAGAGAGTAGCAGACAGTTTGAGAAAAATTTATACAAACGGTAAATCTCTAAGTAGTTCCGAAAAAATGGAATTGCTTAGAAATTTGTCTTTTAATGAAGTCAACAATTCAGCACTGGGGATGAAGTATGCTGATGAACTTATTGCGCTTTCAAAAGCAGAAAAGAACTATCTATACTTGCACCGCGGGTATTATCAAAAAGGAAACAAGCTAAGACTTGCCGGAGATTTAGACGTTGCATTGTCAGCTTTTTTTAAAAGTACAAATGCGGCAGAAAAAGCAAATTATACTCCTGGTTTAGGTACTGCATATTCGGCTATAGCCGATGTCTATTCGGTAATGGGTAATACTAAAAATGCTGAAATTTATTATAATAAAGCCGTTAGAATATTGAGGACAACGGATAACGCCATAGTCTTGGCCAGTGCTTTAATCAATGCCGGTGACCAATATTTTAAAACAAAACAATACAAGGTTGCCTTGCAGTATTTTAACGAATCGGGGGCGATTTTTAAAAAGAATGATTACATCATAGGGTTTGCCTACAGCTTGGGCAATATAGGAATGGTATATGCCGAACAAGGCAAGAATAACTTGGCTATGGAAAACATGCGCAAGGCCATTGTCATTTTGGAAGACTTAAAAGATTATTACGCCATTTCCGATTACCTGATTCACATGTCGGATATTTATGTGAAACAAAACGATACCAAGACAGCACTGAGTTATGCCAAAAGAAGTTTGGACTTGGCTCAAAAATACGGACTGAAAGACCAAGTGAGCACCTCCAATTTAAAACTTTCCCAACTTTATGAAAAGGTGGGCAATACAGCCGAATCTTTAAAACATTACAAAGACCACATTACTTACCGCGATAGTGTGACCAATCTCGAATCGGTGCAAAAGATAGCGGATTTACGTACCAATTATGAAGTATCGCAAAAGCAAGTACAAGTAAACCTGTTGAAAAAAGACAAAGAGATTCAGCAGTTAAGAGTAAAACGGCAACGCAATCTTATTTATGTCACAGCCAGTACTTTATTGTTCATTATTTTCTTGGCGTTTGGCTTGTACCGACGCAATAAGTTTATACAGAAAACCAAAGCCATTATCGAAGAAGAAAAGAACCGCTCGGATACTTTATTACTCAATATTCTACCCGAAGAAACGGCTCAGGAATTAAAACAAAGCGGTAAAGTAGCGGCTAAGAAATTTGAATCGGTGACTGTATTGTTTACCGATTTTAAAGGCTTTACCGATTATGCCAAAGACTTATCGCCGGAGAAATTGGTAGAAAGTGTGGATTATTACTTCTCTAAGTTTGATACTATAATGGAGAAGTACGATTTAGAGAAAATTAAAACCGTAGGAGATTCGTATATGTGCGCGGCAGGATTGCCTTTTGAAACTACTGACCATGCGCATAAAATGGTATTGGCCGCCATAGAAATAGCCGAGTTTGTAAAAGAATCGTTAGCCATGCAAACCCAAGACCAAACCCGTTTTGAAATTCGCATCGGAATCAATTCCGGACCTATTGTAGCCGGAGTTGTGGGTAGCAAGAAGTTTGCCTACGACATTTGGGGCGATGCCGTGAATATTGCTTCGCGTATGGAATCCTGCTCTGAACCAGGAAGAATTAATGTTTCTGAGTATACTTATGAGCTCATCAAAGACCAATTTCACTGCGAGTATCGCGGCGAAATAGAAGTAAAGCACAAAGGCATGATGAAAATGTACTTTGTCAATGGGCCAAAATAAACTGCTATTTAGGATCAAAACTTAGCATCCACTGAATACCGAATTGATCGGCAAACATAGCAAAACAGGAACCTAACGGACTGTCATCCATAGGCATTTCTATTATTCCGCCGGCAGATAGACCGTTGTACAGTTTATTGGCTTCTTCTCTGCTTTCGGCAGTTATGGAAATGGTATATCGGTTGCCGGTTACCAGTTCTTCATCCATAAATTGTTCTCCTACATCACTGCCTATAAGTGAATCTGAATTTCCTATGGGCAAGGCAATGAATACTATTTTGTTGGCCACGCTTTCTGGAAGTGGATTGTCAGGATCACCGGGTAAATCTTTCATGCGCATCAGCGTGGTAAATTCGCCACCAAAAACCGATTGGTAAAAACCAAAAGCTGCTTCTGTATTGCCTTTGAAAAGGAGGTGAGGGTTTATTTTTGCCATTTTGTATTTTTTAGAGATTAAATATAGTTTTAATTTTTACATGATTGGCAAAAATGGGAATTGAAAATTACGAATTACGAATTTGGAAGTGGTTACACTGAGATTACTTTTGAATCTGTTTTTTTGGTTAATCAAATCATCAGTTATCATGCTTAAATAACCTTGCAGCAATTTTTTTGTAGCATTTTATTTTGCTACTGTTTTTTTGCTACACTTTTTTTCAAGGAAAGATATTTTGTGTTTTGCTTTTGATTCAGAGTTAAAATCCGGAGTAAGTCCAAGCGCACAGTAGTTTCAAACGGCTGTTATGCACCGTTTTTTTTAGTCAATAATTCCACTAATTTCTTCAAAAATAAATTCTGTTGACGCGCTATCTTTTTCAATTTCAAACTTTAGGTTTTTTAATTCGGCTCCAATATAACCGTTACCTTTATTTTTAAGAATTCCTTCGATTCCGTTTTTAGATGAAGCTATTTTCAATACAATTACAGCGCATAAACTGTCACCTTGAATGTTAACATTTATAGATTGAGAATTATCATTTTCATGATAACTTTTCATCCAATATGTTAGTTTAGTTTTGTCAACTTTTTCTATCTGTTTAATTAATTCATCTTTATATTCTTTTGTTTCTGGAGTAAATTTTTCAAATATGATATTTGTGTTTTTGCAAACAGGTCTGTCACACGAAACAATAAAGATTATAAGGCTAAAAGCTGTAATTGCTTTAATACTATATTTTTCCATTGTGAATGTTTTTAAGTAAACGGAAATTTCTAAATTTTTTATTCGTCTTTGAAAAGTGAGAGTCGAAATTGGTGCATAACGTTTCGCGGATTGTGATTGTGGCGTTCCTCATTCACTTGCGTTTCCAAATATAACTAAAATTTCAGTCAGCCGAGACATTTCTGACACGACCAAAACCAGCCATTATTACAAACCGCTGTAAGCAGTAGTTGTTTACTTACTGTTCTTTCCATTAAGCTTTAAAAACTCATTTTCAAGTTTCTTAAAATCATCATTTATCGGCAAAATATTTAGCTTGTCAATTTTATATTTTGTTTTGTTTGTAAGGTTGATAATTATGCTATCACAAGTTCTGTCACTTTCAAATCTATAATTGTCAACATTATTCCAAGGAATTTTTATATCCTTTTCAAAACTTAAGAGGAATTTACGTTTCCAGATGTGAATTATTCCTTCGTCTGCTAGAATGACTTTTATTTTTGCCGTTGCGATAAGGCTTGCAATAAAAAAAGATGTTGCATAAATTAAGATAAATTGTAATACTGAAAGGAATATATTGTCAATTCTCGGAGTATAATCTTTGATAATTATTGTGCTTGAACATAATATCAAAACCATAACAAATATTAATCTACTTCTTGAGATGATATTGATGTTATATTTTTTTTGTTTCATGATTTATGATTGGTTTAGCGGAAGTTTCTAAACAATTACTGCTAACGGCTGTTATGCGTTCGGTGTTTTAACAAGGAAACCACCAATGTATAAAATATAATTTTCCACTTTTAATAAACATATTTACATGTCCATCAGAAACATTGTTTTCATCTTCTCTCAACTGAATGACTTGGAGATTTCCTTCATCATGAACATCAATAGTTTTGATGTTTTTAATTGCTTTTGGGAAGAGTTTTTTTAGATCATTTATGGTTGTAGATGAATTTAGCTTCTTTCCTCTGTAAGAAATGAAATTATTTTTGGTGAATCTGAATTCATCAACAGCAACTTTTTCTTTGTTGTTTTCATATCGCGAACCATTTTTGTAAAGATATTTATCGTCTGTATCTTTACTTCCATCTTCATTTTCAAAAATATATGAACATGGTTCTAATTCCGACATTAATTTAATACTGTCGGCTTTCCCAAGTACGTTTAAAAATTCGGTTAAAGAGAAATATCTTTTAAACTTACCATTAAAAAGAATGTCTTCTTCTTTCATTACTTCATTTTGATAAACTTTTATTTCCAGACTATTATCTTTAATTTTATTGTCATTAACTGTTTTGTCAATCTTTTCAGAACCATTAAATTTTTCAACTGTTTTCGAATCATTCTTACTGCAAGATATGCAAAAGTAAAAGATTAATAAAATTGATAATGTTCTCATTTGGATAGGTTTTTTACACTGACGCATAACGTCTTGCAGCTTGTAACTGCTGCGATGATTTATTACTGTTGATTCCAAATATAAAACTCCTTTTTGAATTTTCGGAGAAAATTCGGGACAAGCCCAAGCGCGCAGTAGTTACAAACTGCTGTTATAGGCTGCCTTACCTGATATTCTTTAATATTTGACAGTTAAGTTTTTCAAATTAAATTCACCAACTATGAAATCACTATTTTCTATTGAATAATTAATTATTTCATAATTTGCGTTAAATGCATATGAAACATTATTGTTACCCCAAGATGTTTCATCAATATCTAAAGTGAAATCCTTTTGAACAGTAAAATCTCTTCGTACATTTCCATTTGGATTACCACTGTTGGCACTACCGTTTGAGAATAACCAATCCATAACATCACCATTTTCATTCATGCTAACTAAAATGCCTTTGGATTCCCCAAATTCCCCTTTTTTAGTTAATTCTAAATGTAACAAATAATGATTGTTATTAATTTTAATGTAAGATAGAATTGCAATCTCCTTCATTTCAGAAATTTTTAAACAGTCATTTATCTCAGTTTGCCCCATGTTGCTGATTGTTTCTTCACAATCTATTTGACCAAAAGGAGAATTTCCATATAGATTTACAGCTTTAGGTTCTTTTCTATTAAGCTTTGTTATAATGAATAGACTATCTGATGCATGTAAAACTTTTTTTGTCTTTTCTAAATCATCACTTTCTGAGATTGATGAATAAGGCAAATTTATTTTTTTTGCATACTTAAGAAAGGATTCAAATTCAGTTTGCGCTTCACTTTTTACTGTAAATGTTATGAATAGAATTAATAGATATAGTTTCATGATTTTATTCACTTTTTTTGTGGGTTGCCTATAACTTTCTAATAAGTATTATAAATTATTACCTTAATAGATTTGTTCTTCTCAAATCTACCAAATTTCTTCCCACCAACCAATCCCCATCAATAGGGAATTTAAATCAAGTTATTAACATAAAATTCTTATAAATGTGCTTGTGAACACCAATTTTGAGCGCTAATAAACCATAGATAAGCCATGGGAAGGTTATGCAAGGCCTTTTAAAAAGTTACTGCGTCCTATTAACGTCCTATAAACGCCCAATAAAAGTGCAGTAAGCGTGCAACCATAAAACTTTACAAATTCCTATTCCTTTTTGCTTATTTTTGCACCTTTAAAATTATAATTAACATCGTTCCTGTCGGCTTAAGCCTTGGTTCGTAATTCGTAATTCTCAATTTGTAATTGAAATGGCTAAGTGGCAAGAAAGAGCAGCGCTTTTATTTAAAGAAGAAGGATTAAACAATTTAAAGAATGCCAATGTATTGGTCGTAGGACTGGGTGGCGTAGGCTCGTTTGCTGCTGAGTTCCTGGCGCGTGCCGGTGTAGGCAATATGACTATCGTGGATGGTGATGTGGTTGATATTACCAATGTAAACCGACAATTACCGGCTTTACATTCGACCGTAGGCATGCCCAAAGTGCACGTTGTAGGCGATAGGCTAATGGACATTAACCCCGAACTAAACTTAATCCGATTGGAAGAATTCCTTTCACCGGAAAGAGCTTTTGAATTGGTGACACCCGAATTTGATTATGTTTTAGATTGTATAGACAGTATCACGCCTAAACTAAACTTATTGATTGCCTCCAAACGCAAAAAAGTAAAAGTCATCAGTAGTATGGGTGCCGGTGGAAAATATGAAGCGAGTAAAGTAAAAGTGCGCGACATTAGTAGAACCGAATATTGCCCATTGGCCAAAAATATGCGCAAACGCTTGAAAGAGGCTAAGATATCCAAAGGCATCAAAGCCGTTTTTTCCACCGAAATGCCCGATGAAAGCAGTGTGAAATTGACGGATGGCAAAAACTACAAAAAGTCATTTTACGGAACCAACAGCTGGATACCGTGCCTTTTTGGGTTACACGCTGCAGAAACCGTTATAAGATATTTGATTAAAAAACAAAAATAAACTCAGGCACTCAGCCACTTAAAAATGATACAAACCGTAATTTTCGACATGGATGGTGTAATTGTAGATACCGAACCGGTACACCATTACGCATACAACCAGCAATTCAAACAATTAGGCATCGATATTTCACCCGAAATGTATGCTTCCTTTACGGGGAATTCGACTAAGAATATCTTTGAGCGTTTGAAAGCCGAATTTAATTTGGAACAAGACGTGCAAACTTTGGTACAAACCAAGCGTAACTTATTCAATGACGCTTTCGACAACAAAGAAGACTTGTACTTGTTAGACGGCGTAGAAGATTTAATCAAGGAATTGCATAGTAATGGCATGCAATTGGTTTTGGCTTCGAGTTCAGCAACAGTGACTATTAATCGTATTTTCAACCGATTTAATTTAGACCAATATTTTACCCATAAAGTGTCCGGAGAAGACTTTCCTAGATCGAAACCGCATCCGGCTATCTTTCAGCACGCAGCATTTTTGGCTCAAACTTCGGTAGAAAATTGTATTGTTATTGAAGATAGTACCAACGGTATATTGGCAGCCAAAGCAGCTGGGATTTATTGTGTAGGCTATGACAGTTTTCATTCTAAACTACAGGATTATTCACAAGCTGATATAGTAATTACACATTTTAATCAATTGAGTTTTGAAAAAATTAAAAGCATAAAAAAGCCGGTTTAAACCGGCTTTTTGTTTTTTTACAGCAGAAAAATTACTTTTTGATTTCTACATCAACATCGTCACTATCAATATCAATACCATCACCGTTTACTTTGACTGAAGTACCTTCTTCTTTTTCCTTAACGGTGTCCTTAACAATTACAGTTTCTTTTTCGATAGTGTTTGTTTCGATTGTTTCTGTTGTTTTTTCTTCTTTTTTATCACAAGCCATTACCAAAACCATTGATAACATACTAAGGCAAATTCCAATATTTTTCATAAAACTATTTATTTAGTTATTTGGAAAGGTAGTCAATTAATACCGGTTAAGCTATTAATAGTCTATCAATTTGCTCTAAGGTTTTTATCCGACCGCTAGTTTGTAGGTTCGCAAGCATTTTTCTCGCGCTTCTTTATGGTCAACAATGGGTTGTGGATAGTCAAGTGAGTTTAATTCGGGAATCCATTTTTTGATGTAAACTAAATCTTTGTCAAACTTCTTTATTTGTTCTGTCGGATTAAATATTCTAAAATAGGGCGCTGCATCAACACCACTTCCCGCTGCCCATTGCCAATTGCCTACATTGCTGGCTTGTTCGTAGTCTAGCAGTTTTTGTGCAAAATAAGTTTCACCCCAACGCCAGTCAATTAATAAATGTTTGCACAAAAAGCTGGCCACAATCATTCGCACTCTGTTGTGCATGTGTCCGGTTTCGTTAAGTTCACGCATTCCTGCATCTACAAAAGGATAACCGGTTTGGCCATCACACCATTTTTGGAACAACACTTCGTTATTGTCCCATTGAATACTGTCATATTTCGCTTTGAAACTTTTGTTGACCGTGTGAGGAAAATGCCAAAGGATTTGCATAAAAAACTCTCGCCAAATCAGTTCTTTTAAAAAAGTTTCATTTTTACTTTGTAAAGCTTTCCCAACTGTTTTTCGAATAGAAACGGCTCCGAAGCGCAAATATATTCCAAGATAGGATGTTTTGTTCATCGCAGGAAAATTGCGTGTTGCTTCATAATTATCGACTAAGGCATCAGAAATATCATATGGTGTAACTTTGATTTTCGATTCCAGAAATCCAATATCCTTTAAGCTCAAAAACGGGTAGGAGTGAAGCGCTATTTTATCCAAATAATCTTCTGAATTGTAGTTGACTAAAGGTGCCTTTTTAAAGTGTTCTTTCCATTTGTTTGCATAAGGAGTGTAGACCACATAAGGAGTTCCGTCATCTTTGACCACTTCGCTTTTCTCAAAAATTACTTGGTCTTTGCTAGTTTTAAAATCGATGTTGTATTCTTTAAACAAATGGAACAACTCTAAGTCACGTTTTCGGGCATAAGGTTCGTAATCGTGATTAGTGTATATTGTTGTTATAACGTTTTCACTTAGTATTTTATGGTAAACTTCAAATGGGTCACCATAAAAGACAGCCAATGATTTCCCCAATTTATTTAATTGACTCTGAATTCTGGTTAACTGCTGATGAATAAAGGTTACGCGAGCATCATCATTGCGCAATTGGGATAGAATATTTTCATCAAATATAAAAATAGGCAAAACTTCTTCACCATTTTTTAAGGCGTGAAAAAGTCCGACATTGTCTTCTAATCGTAAATCGCGTCTAAACCAAAATATGTTCATATTGCAAATTTATGCATTTACCAATAAAGTCGACATACCGCCATCTACAGGGAATATTTGTCCCGAAATCCAACTGCTTTTATCTCCAAGTAAAAAACCAGCCATTTGTGCCATATCTTCTGAAGTACCAACACGTTTCAATGGATGACGTTGTGCTGATTTTTCTCTTTTTTCCTCATTGCTCAAAAACTTTTCTGCCAAAGGCGTATCGGTTAACGATGGCGCAATAACATTCACTCTGATTTTGGGCGCATACTCGGCGGCTAATGCTTTAGCAAAACCTTCAATCGCGCCTTTTGAAGCGGCAACACTGGTGTGAAAAGGCATTCCCATACTTGCTGCAACTGAACTAAATAATACAATACTTGATTGTTCAGCAGCGGTAAGGTTAGGTAAAACCGTTTGAATTGCTTTAACCAAACTGAGGAAGTTAATTTGTAAATCGCTTTCAAAAGATTCGGGTTTCAAACCGCGAAACGGACGAAGATTAATACTGCCAGGACAATATACTAAACCGTGAATGACTTCGGGTAGTTTTGTGGTATCTAAGGTGTCAGTTGTAGCATCAAATGGAATGTGGGTTACATTCATATCGGCAATTAATTCGTGAGTTCTTGAGGCTATATAGACTTTATTTTCAAATTGTAATTCTTTGGCAATTGCCAATCCGATTCCGTAGGAACCACCAATTAATAGTATGTTTTTCATGTTATACTGTTTTAAATTCTCCAAATAATTCAATTAATTTCTTTCTGCGGTAATTGAATATTTCATTTAGTTTTGGTTTTACTAAAAAAGGATGAACCATTTGTCCAATGATTCCCAAAGGGATTTTATAATCTACTATATCTTCCATCTCTACACCGCCGGGAATTTCTTGTAGGAAGTGTTTATGATGCCAAAGCGCATAGGGACCAAATCGTTGTTCATCAACAAAATATTTTTTGTCTACTACATGAGTAATTTCAGTAACCCATTTCATCGGAATGTTGAAAACCGGAGTTACAATATATTGTATAATTTGTCCGGCAAACATAGGTCTGTCATCACCCGAAAGGGTTTTAAAACCCATGTATTCAGGAGTAATTGTCTTTAAGTTTTTTGGATCAGACAAGAATTCCCAAGCTTCTTCAATTGAAATGGGTAAGTTTTGTTTGGTGTGTAAAGTATATACTTTCATTACTTTTTTTTGGTAAAGATAGTGATTGTTTAATTTAATGGATAAAACATTAAACAAAATTATTCTCATTTAAGTTTAAATTAACATTTTGAAGCCCAACAATTTGTAATTTTGACAAACTAAAACAAACATTATGAGAAAAATTATTTTTGCCTTGGCTATACTAGTAGCCAACTTTACAATTGAAGCTCAAGTTAAAACACCGGCTCCTAGTCCGAAATCAACGGTAAACCAAGTGGTTGGTTTGACTGATGTTACGATTGAATATTCACGTCCAAGTGCTAAAGGAAGACCCGTTTTTGGTGATTTAGTTCCATTTGGAAAATTATGGAGAACGGGAGCAAACCAAAATTCGATGGTTACTTTCAGTGAAGATGTAGTAATCAAGGGATCGACTTTGAAAAAAGGCAAATATGCCATTTTCACTACACCTAAAGCCGACATGTGGGAAGTTATCTTTTATACTGATACAGAAAATTGGGGTACACCTGAAAATTGGGATGAAAACAAAGTAGCTTATAAAACTAACGTTGATCCGATTTCATTAGGAAACAACGTTGAAACGTTTACTATTTCCATCAATAATTTGACTAATGATAGCGCTACTTTAGATATTTCATGGGAAAAAACCATGGTATCCGTTAAGTTTGAAGTACCAACACAAAAAGCGGCCATTGCCAGTATCAACAAAGTATTAGCCGGACCAACTGCAGGGGATTATTTTTCATCTGCACAGTATTTTTACCAATCAGAAGGCGATTTGAATAAAGCTTTAGAGTATGTAAACAAAGCCATTTCTATGGCAAAAGCTGACGATGTTCCCTTTTGGCACTTGAGATTAAAATCATTAATTCAAGCCAAATTAGGTAACAAATCGGGCGCAATTGAAACGGCAAGATTGTCATTAGCCGGTGCAGAAAAAGCCAACAATGGTGATTATGTTAAAATGAATAACGATAGTATTAAAGAATGGAGTAAAAAATAATCTTTTCTTTCAACCTAAATAACCACGAAATCCATTAGAATTCGTGGTTTTTTTATGCCATAACTTTTCGTTTTCCTTTTGAACCTAATTGCATTAAAATCGATAAAACAACGGTTAATGAGGCACCAATAAAGTTCAACCACAGATAGCCTAATTTTTCTTGTCCGTTCGGATAAATATGAATGGTAAAGTAGTAAATAAAGAATATCGTAATCTGACTAATTACGGCACTGTAGAAAATGGCGTTGGCTTTTACAAATTTGATGTAGAATCCAACTAAGAAAACGCCTAAAACGGTTCCGTAGAAAATGGAACCAACGATATTGACCAATTGAATTAAGTTTTCAAACAATGTACCTACGCAAGCAAAAAGGATAGCAATTGCTCCCCAAAGCAGTGTGAAATATTTGGTGGCATTCACAAAATGCTTTTCTGATTTTTCGCCGGTTACATTTCGCTTGTATATATCAATGGCAGTGGTTGAAGCCAATGCAGTCAATCCGGAAGCAGAAGAAGACATTGCAGCTGAAAGGATTACCGCCAATAAAAGCCCAATCAAACCGGAAGGCAAATAGTTTAAGATGAAATAGATGAATACGTAATCTTTATCATTGGTTTCGGCTTTACTGTCAACTTTAGCAATGATTTCTTTGGCTTGATCGTGCAAATCTTTTTCTTTTCCTGAAAGTGAAATCAGCTTTTGACGGAGAATGGGATTGTCAAAATTTTGATTCAAATGATCGATATACAATAAGTTGTATTCCTTTTTTTCTTCCGATAATTGGGCTAATTGGGTTTCCAATGAATTGTACTGTTGGGCATACACAGATTTTTCGACTGCATCTCGATTAACCGGATTGAAATGCAATGGCACCGGATTAAATTGGAAAAACACAAAAACCATCACGCCGGTTAATAAAATAAAAAACTGCATCGGCACTTTTAAAAAGCCGTTCATGATTAATCCCATTTGGCTTTCCCTATCTGATTTTCCGGATAAATAGCGTCCAACTTGTGATTGATCAGTGCCAAAGTAAGAAAGCATTAAGAAGAAACCTCCGGTAATACCGCTCCAAAAGGTATAACGGTTTTCGGGATCAACAGAGAAATCTAAAATATTCATTTTATCATTGGCACCCGCAATATGCATAGCGTTGGAAAATGTCATGTCATTTGGCAGTAAATGAAGAATCAAAAAGAACGTGATAAACATCCCGCTCATGATGATGAACATCTGTTGTTTTTGGGTAACGTTTACGGCTTTGGTTCCGCCGGCGAAAGTGTAAATAATTACCAATATTCCTATAATAACGTTGAGCAAAGTTAGATTCCAACCCAATATAGAAGACAAGATAATAGAAGGCGCATAAATGGTTAAACCCGTACCTAATCCGCGTTGGATTAAGAACAAAATTGCCGTAAAGGAACGTGTTTTTAAGTCAAACCTTTGTTCTAAATATTCATAAGCTGTAAAGACTTTTAAGCGATGATAAATGGGAATAAACGTCATCGAGATTACCACCATTGCAATAGGTAAACCGAAGTAGAATTGAACAAAACCCATTCCGTCATGATAAGCTTGTCCGGGTGTAGAAAGAAAAGTAATAGCACTGGCTTGAGTGGCCATTACTGACAAACCAACTGTCCACCAAGGTGTTTCTTTGTTACCTAAAATATAATCTTCAACATTTTTGCTTCCTTTGGTTTTATACACACCATAGAAAACTATAAAAAGGAGTGTAACCGATAAAATTATCCAGTCGAGTTGTTGCATATCAGAAGAATAATTGCATTAATAAGAAGAAGATTAAAATGTAAATAGCATTGGCAATTAAAACCCAAGTATAGCTATTTTTCCAAACTGATTTTTTTTCTGTTTCCATATTATTTTCCGATAGCTATCATGTTGGCTAATAATCTAAAAGCACCCGAAACGCCTTCCGGTAATTCTCTAAAGAAACTCAATCCGGTATAGAGGTAATTTCCTTTGCCATATTTGGCTACTAATAAAGCGCCATTTTTAGGTTTTTCTCCTTTGTCATTGGCAGAAAGGATAGGCGTGAAGTTGGCATCCCATTCACTTGGATAATACAATCCTTGTTCTTGCTTCCAACCTTTAAAATCTTCTGCGGAAATTTTGTTCGGATAATTTAAAACAGGATGATTCGGGGCTAAAAACCGAACTTCAGCATCTTCTTCGGTAACTCGGTCACGAGATATTTTCAAAGGAAAAGGTGTCATTTCTTTGGTTACCAAATCATCGGTAGTGTTGTATTGCACAATCATCGTCTTGCCGCTTTTAACAAAATCCAATAAGATGTTTTGCTTGAACGCTAAAGCACTTACTACATTGTAGGCTCTAATTCCGGTCATTACGACATCAAATTCTTGTAGTTTTTCAGTCGATATTTCTTCCGGTTTTAGGATTTGCACTTCGTAACCCATTTGTGCTAAGCTTTTGGGTACTTCATCGCCTGCACCCATGATGTAGGCTATTTTTTCGTTCTTGGTTTTAATTTTTAAGCGAATGCCTTTGGCTTCAGCCGATTTTAAAACCATTTGTTTGTAGATGTGCGAGTAATTAATGTCGATTTTTTCTTTGTCAAATATTTGATTGTTAACTGTAACAATACTTTTGATGACAATTTCACTAGCTTCTTCAGAAGGCGAAACGGTGAAAACGGCTAAAACTTCTTGTCCTTTTTTGTCAATTACAAACGGTATTTCTGTTGGCGATACTTTCCAATCTTGAGGTAGCTGCAGTTTCACATTCCCATTTACATTATCTCTTCCGGATTTTACTTTTACGGTTACTGTTTTATTTCGGTCGTTGTTGAAAATAAAGACCTTTTCCGTGATGGAAGAAGTAGCTAAAGGAACTATGTCTAAAGGTTGATAAACTTCGCCTTTAACATCATCATTGTATTTGTAAATCACATAGCGTTCAAAAGGAATCTCAACACCATTTATTTCAATCCAGAAACCCACTTTTGCTCTACGCAATACATCGGGTATGCCTATTTCTTCTTGATTGTCCACACGATACATGCCATTGGTTCCGCTTTGGTTTAACCAATAAGCATTGGTGTATTCAAAGTCGTTTGGCAGTTGCAAAGTACTAGTTACAGTATGCGGTATATTGTTTTTTAAAGCAATATTGTTTTGTCCATCACTCATATATACCGGTACTGCACCAATTCCCTTTAAATTCATAGGAATGTTGCTTCGGTTGATTACTTCAATTTTAATTTTTAAAGGACTTCCCGGTGTTATTTCTTGGGTATCGGCAACTGCTTCTAAATATAGACCTGCACATGCCGCGATGATTTTCTTTATTTCATCGGATTTAATGTATTTCCAATGCTTGTCTTCTAACTCATCAATTAAGGCAAAAGCTTTGACCAATTCCGGAATACTGGCTGCCGGATTTTTAAAATCGAAGTTTTTCTCTACATTGGTCAAGACAGAACCAATTTCAGTTCCGCCTTTCACACGATTCCAAGTAGTGTCGATACCTTCGAACAAATTGGTTTTGTCTTTCGGCATATCACCTTTTAGAAATTCAAGATATTCATCTTCCTCACCACGAGAACCGGTAGAGCCAAAGCCTTGTGATTGGTGACGACTGCGACTCAATGCCGCAATTTCCTGATTGGATTTCCCAACCGATTGGTAATAGGTTCCGATTTTGAGATTGACTAAATTGGTTTTATCAGCGGCTTCAAATTTCTCTTTGCTGCCATAAAACCACCATGAAGTATTAAAGAACAATCGTTTAGGTTCCCAAATGCGGACGTACTCTAATTGTTCAGGATAAATCAAAGCATTTCCGGCTTTGTCAAAAGCTTCAAAACTCAGCATAGCTGAAGAAGTATGATGTCCATGAGTTGTTCCGGGAGAGCGATGGTCAAAACGGTTGATGATTACATCGGGTTGAAATTTTCTTATGGCCCAAATTACATCGCTTAATACTTGGTCTTTGTCCCAAATTTTCAAGGTCTCTTCAGGGTTTTTTGAAAAACCGAAGTCATTGGCGCGAGTGAAAAATTGTTCACCACCATCTATTTTACGAGCTTCAATTAGTTCTTGCGTTCTGATAACGCCTAATAATTCTCTTAGTTCAGGTCCGATAAGATTTTGTCCACCATCACCTCGTGTCAAGGACAAATAACCGGTTCTGGCTTTTTTGTCATTGGATAAATAAGAAATCAATCGCGTATTTTCATCATCAGGATGCGCAGCAATGTAAAGCACTGAGCCTAAAAAATTTAGTTTTTGAATTTGATTGTAAATTTCAACCGCATTAGGTTTAACAGGTTGTTGTGCCAATACAAATTGACAAGTTAGAAGTAAAAAGGCAATGAATAAGGAGTAAAGCTTTTGCATTGGTTTGTCATTATAGCTATAGCTCCAAATATAAACATTAAATAAAAAGTAACGTTTTATTTAATTTGTTTTTAACAAATAGACAAAACAGATTATTCAGCACCTGCAGTAGTATTGGCAAAACGACCTTTGGAATTGTAAGGGTACATTTTTTTGTGAATTGGCAATAAGTCAATCGGATTGTCGCCATCATAATCAGTTATAGTCACTTTGGCTTTGTTGTACAAAGAATAGCCGCCATAATTTTTGGGTAATTCGGGAGCTGTTTTCCATTGTCCTTCTTCTTTGTAATAATAAACCATTTTGAGAAGGTCAAAATAAACTTGAATATTAGGAAAGTAGTGATACCTAAGGTAACAATTAGTTTTCTTATCTAGGGGTAAATTCTCTATTTTGGCGGATGTATTTTGCGCGAAAGAATTTAAAGAAATCAACACAAGAGTTAAAACGAGCATTACTTTTAGCACTTTCATGATTTTGTAAATTTGGGGTTAACAAAAACAGATTCAATAATTTGAAACAAATATAATTATAATTACCCTTCAAATGTATTTTTTAACGCTGAAATGCATTTTTAGTGTGTTTATTTAAGAATAATAGTATTTTAATTTACTGGAATCAAGACGAATACCAAAAAAAAAGACAAAGAAATTAATCTTTGCCTTTTATCTGATAGATTGTAAATTTATTTTTTTCCTTTCTCTTTGCCTTTCCCATTCCCATTGCTTTTTGCCTTTGAGACATTGCCTTGTGGCTTAAATTTTTTAGTACCTGAATTGCTTTTAAAATTCGATTTGCTTTTCCACTTTCCGTTTCCTTTGTATTTAACCTTGTGTACTTTATAGAAAGAATAAGGTGTTTTACCTTTGTAATCTGTCAAAAAGATTGTTCTACCGGAACGTAAATTATAACCTCTGTAATGTGCTGGAAGTGCAGCAGAACGGTGCCATTTTCCGTTTCTTAAATAGATGTATCTTTTGGCGGGAACATCATAGTAGGTTTCAATGTCCGGAATGTAATAGTATTTTACTCCAACCGGTGCTGCGGGTGCCCAAACAGGTGGCGTTCCAACATTGACATTAACCGATAATTGAGCTTGAGTGCTTACCGTGACCACTAAAAGTGTCAATAGCAATAATAAATTTCTTGTTTTCATGATTCTTCATTTAAATTAATAATTCTAAATTCTCACCCAACTAAACTGATTGGTTACAAAGTTTAGGTTTGGTTTAGCAGAAGCATTAAATTACTCTTGCGCGCTTTGGTTTTAGATATTCCAAAAGTAGTGCCACAAAGAAGAAGGCGGGTTACATGATTTGTATTAAAATTTATAGAATTCTTATTTAATCCATGAATTCTTTGTCTTCAAACTTAGGTTTGACAATAGAAATCCCCTTTTGAAGTAAGAGACTGTTCGGATAAACGATATGTTCACCATCTTGGGTCATTAAATCGGTATGAAAGGCAGTAATGTCGATAATTTCAGCTTCAATATTGAAATCCTTGTCATGTACTTTGATTATGTCACCGATCTTAAAGGGAAAGGAGAAGAATAAGATAATGCCGGAAGTAATATTGCTTAGAATTGACCATTGGGCAAACATTGCTACACCAACCACTGTAGCGATGGAAGAGAGTGTGATTAAGATATCATCTTTCTGAACGCCCCAAATTACAATTAGTGAAATGATGGCTAAGATACTAATTAGTAGATGGATGTATTTTATAACTAAATTGGTTCTTTTCTCCATAACAGTATGCGATTTGGCATAGCTCTTAACTGCTTTGGTAACAATCAGCCGTAATATAACGACAACCAGAATGACTAAACCGGTTGCAATTTCTTGTCTCAAATATTGTTCAAAAAAACTCATGCTTTTATAAATTTAATAAGTAGGTGTAAACTTTATCCGTTGGCAGACCTACTACATTGGTGTACGAACCTTCAATTTTGGCAATACCAATGAGTCCAATCCATTCTTGTATACCGTATGCTCCGGCTTTATCAAAAGGTTTATAATGGTCAATATAATACCGAATAGCTTCGTCTGTTAGAGGATTGAAAGTCACTTTGGTTACTTCAAAAATGGTTTCCGTTTTTTGAATGGTTTTAAAACAAACGGAAGTAATGACTTCATGGGTTTTACCCGACATCGATTGCAGCATTTGAAACGCATCCTCATAATCTGTAGGTTTTCCTAAAGCTTTATTTTCAAACCAAACAATCGTATCACTGGTAATTAGAATTTCGTTATCGGCAATTTCTCCTTCAAAAGCATTGGCTTTTAGGATGGCTAAGAAATTGGTGATTTCAACGCCCTGAAGGTTTTCGGGATAAATTTCTTCTATTTCTTTTAGTCTGATTTCAAAATCGACTGCTAACTCTTTTAAAAACTGCTGTCTTCTCGGCGAACCGGAAGCTAAAATGATTTTGTAGTTTTTATTAAGCATTGTTTTTGATGTTCAAATTAATGACTAAAATAGACAATATTCCGAAGAATATAACCCACTTTAACACCGAACTTAACAAATGAAAATGTTTTTTTGATTTGGCATTCCACATTTTAACCACAAAGAAAATCATTGGTCCAACCACAAATATCAGCCCGTAAACCACCACATAATAAAGCTTGTCATCCATCAAATAAGCATTGATGAACCAAAGCAAAATTAAGGTAACTATAACTCCCAGTCCAAAAGTAACTTTGCTTGTTCTGCTCACGCCAAGTACAATTGGTAACGTATTCATTCCTTGGTTGTAATCGCCATTTACATCTTCCATGTCTTTAACAATTTCACGAATTAAATTGATGACGAAAGCAAACAAAGCGTACACTAAAAGCACCGAAAAATAATCCTTCAATATGCTTTCGTCAACAAATGAAGTAAGCGGAAGTATGTCGAAAATACCGATAATAAGTATGCTTAAGGCCAGTAAAAATGCTACAATTAAATTCCCAATAAGCAACATCTTTTTGAAACTTGTCGCATACAAATAGAGTAGGGAAACAATGATAATGAATATCAGTATAAATTTTGGCTTGTCAATCACGTTGGATAAATAGGAACCAATCCCAACCCCGATAACATTTAACGCAAAGTAGAGATTATAGCCCATCGCTTCAGAAATGCCTTTGCCAATAACAACACTATTGGGCCTGTTGTCATAGTCGGTTTCCTGATCCATAATATCATTGATAATATATCCTGCTGCAGCTATCAATAAAGTGGAAAGTACCAGTAACAGGTATTGAAAATCAGAGAGATAATAAACGGCTTTTTCCTTGAAAAATCCATATCTGAAAACCAACTGCATAAAAGCCAGTAACAATAAATTTTGGTATCTAATTAATCTTAAAAAATTCATTTGGTTGTAATTTTATAAATCTTGAAATCTAATACTTTTTGTGAAACAGTTTGACTGATCACTAATCTAATCGTGTTTTCCGTTGTAATACATATGCCATTTGTCTTGTGCTTTCATGACCTGTTCTATGACTTCGCGAACAGCTCCTTTGCCACCGTTTTTATGCGAAATATATTTAGAAATCGCTTTGATTTCCGGACTGGCATCTTGAGGACAAGTTGGTAAACCGACCAATTGCATCACATGAAAATCGGGGATATCATCGCCCATGTATAAAACTTGTTCGGGTTTGATGTTGTACAATTCAATGTATTCTTTGAAAGTCGCCACTTTATCAGGCGAAGCCAAATGTATATCTGTTATGCCTAAATTTCTCAATCGGATACGAACGCCTTCATTATTACCACCCGAAATGATGCATACATTATAACCACTTTCCACAGCGGCTTTCATAGCAAAACCGTCTCTTATATTCATGATTCTCAACATTTCACCCGTTGGTGTCACGTGAACTGAACTGTCGGTTAAAACACCGTCTACATCCAATATAAATGTAGTAATATCATTCATGATTTGCTTATAACTTTTTCCCATGGTCAATTATTGATTTGGTTAGCAATTTATAGATTTCTTTTTGGTTTTCATCGGTTAAAAAAGACAGATGACTATTGATGGTTTGTGTATCGTTTCTTTTGGCCGGACCGGTTTGCGCTTCTTTGGGTGAAAGCGTCAAAATTTTATTAGCCGTTTCTTGAATCAAAGGTTTTAAGATGTCGAAAGACAAATGGTTCTCGGTACAAATTTCATTTCCCATTTGGTACAAATGATTGACAAAATTAGACACAAAAACGGCCGCAACGTGCAACGCTTTTCTTTGTTCGGAATTGACATGGTAAATGACCTCAGAGATTGATTTTGCAACAGTTTCAAGCGTTTTGTAATCATTTTTATTTTCAGCTTCTAAACAAATAGGAATGATTTTAAAATCGACTGCTTTCGACTTTGAGAAGGTTTGCAAGGGATAAAAAACACCTTTGCGATTTTTATCTTTTAAAGCACCTATATTGACACTTCCGGAAGTGTGAACCACCAATTGATTTTGAAAAGGAATTTGATTGGAAACGGAAGCAATGGCATCGTCGCTAACGGCAATAATGAATAAATCAACCGGGTGCAATAGGTTATAGTCAGCTATTATTTGGTCAGAATTGACAAAGTCGATTACCGTTTCAGGCTTTCTTGAAAACACTTGAACCAACTCAATTTCAGCCTTTTTTTTAAAAGCTTTTATGAGATGAAGAGCAACATTTCCTGAACCAATAATAGTCACTTGAATCATGTGGCTAAATTATCGAAAATTAATTTCATTTTTTATTTTAAATGGAAGAAATACACAAGTCTTAAAAATGTATTAAAACACCAATCAAATGAAAGATAAATCTATTTATTTACCTTATTTTTGTACGACTTTTTTAAAAAAATAATTCCAACTCATGGAAAAAAAATTATACTCTTTTTTATTCTCCACACGTTTAATGGCTGTTTTGTTTCTAGGTTTTGCCGCAGCAATGGCCGCAGGAACTTTTATTGAAAGTGAATACAACACTGATACAGCTCGAATTTTAATCTACAACGCTTGGTGGTTTGAAGCCATCATGTTGTTTTTTATGATTAATTTCTTAGGAAATATTAAACGCTATCAGTTGTATAAAAAAGAAAAATGGGCTACTCTATTGCTGCATTTGTCTTTCATTTTTATTATTGCCGGTGCCTTTATTACACGTTACATCAGTTATGAAGGGATGATGCCCATTCGCGAAGGCGAAACTTCTAAACAAGTTTATTCTGAAAAATGCTACCTGACGGTTTTTGTAGATGGGGTTTACGATGGAGAAATCAGACGACGAACTTTTGAAGAGTCATTATTGCTTTCACCGGTTACCAACAATCATTTCGCTTTCAAAAAAAAGTTTGGTGATATTCCGTTTGAAATTGAATACAAGGATTTTGTGTTTGATGCCAAAGAAAGTATTAAAGAAGACCCCAAAGGCGACACTTACCTAAAATTAGTTGAATCTGGCGATGGAACGCGTCACGAGCACATGCTTAAAGCCGGAGAAGTACAAAATATTCACAACGTTTTATTTGCCTTAGACAAACCTACCAAAGGCGCAATTAATATCGATTCTAAAGCCAATACCATAACCTCACCGTTTGACGGACAGTTCATGAGAATGGCAGATAAAATGCAAGGAAAAGTGACCAAGGATATTGTTGAACCTTTGATGTATCGCTCTTTATATAACATGGGCGGAAGCCAATTTGTAATTCCGGAATTGCCTAAAAAAGGGGTAAAATCATACCAATCGAGTGGCGATTATAAAGCCAAAAATGGAGAAGATGCTTTGACGCTTGTAGTTAAAACTGCAGGCGAAGAAAAAGTCATAACACTAGTCGGATCCAAAGGAAAACAAGGCGAACCAAAATCTTTTAAATTAGGCAAGCTCGAATTTACTATAAGTTATGGTAGTAAAATATACGAATTGCCTTTTAGTTTAAAACTCAATGATTTCATCGCAGCCAAATATCCCGGAACAGAGAAAAGCTATTCTTCTTTCGAAAGCAAAGTAACCGTTTTAGAGGGTGCCGAAAAATTTGACGCTCATATCTACATGAATAACATTTTAGACCACAAAGGATTCCGATTCTTTCAAGCCAATTTTGATCCGGATGAAAAAGGAACGGTGCTTTCGGTTAATCATGATTTTTGGGGAACAACCATTACCTATATTGGTTACTTTTTGTTGTATTTCTGCATGATGGCTATTTTGTTTACTAAAAATACCCGTTTTTCCGATTTGAAACGAAAATTAGAAAACGTGAAAAAGAAAAAAGCCAAATTAGCGACTGCTTTAGTTTTGTTGTTTTCTTTAAACGGATTCGCGCAAGAGCACAACGCTACGCACAATAAAGCAATGCCAACCCAAAAGCAAATCGATTCTATCATTAACAAATACAAAGTTTCTGAAAAACACGCAGCGCAATTTGGGCGATTGGTCATTCAAGATGAGGGCGGAAGAATGAAACCTATCAATACGTTTTCTTCTGAATTGTTGCGTAAGGTAAGTAAGAGTGATACTTATAAAGGAATGAACTCTGACCAAGTGTTCCTTTCCATGACGCAGTTTCCTACGGTTTGGTTTGAATCACCGCTGATTTACATTAAAAAAGGAAACGACAGTATTCGCAAGATAATCGGCATCAAACCGGATGAAAAATACGCTTCGTTCCATTCCTTTTTTGACAAAGATTGGAATTATAAATTATCCCCATATTTGGAAACGGCCTACAAAGCAGCCATCCCGAATCAGTTTGAAAAAGACTTTATCGAAACCGATAAAAAAGTGAATCTGATGAATGCTGCCTTGAGTGGTAAAATATTAAAAATCTTTCCGGTCCCGAATGATCCGAATAACAAATGGGTTTCGTTTTTAGAAATCAACCACACTACAGGAAATGCTTTAGATACTATTAAAGGTGCTTTACCGGTTTATTTAGATGCTTTAACGAAAGCTACGGAGAGTAAAGATTATACTCGTGCGAATACTTTTTTAGTTGGGATGGAAGACTATCAGAAAGTTTACGGAAAAGCAGTAAGACCTGCAGAGCAAAAAATCGAATACGAGATATTGTATAACAAATATGATGTTTTCAAAAACCTGTTTTGGTTGTACATGTTAACCGGCTGTTTGATGTTGGTATTAGTAATAGTCAATATTTTCTTTGATAACAAGATTGTAAAATATACAGTAAACGGTTTTCATATTCTCATCGGATTGTTATTCGGAATTCATACTTTGGGATTAATTGCTCGTTGGTATATATCCGGACATGCACCTTGGAGTGATGCTTATGAAAGTATGATTTATGTGGCTTGGGCGACTATGTTCTTTACTTTGGCCTTTGACCGAAAATCTAAATTAACGGTGGCTTCAGGAACATTTGTAGCTTCTATGATTTTGATGATTGCACACTGGAATTGGATGGATCCGGCGATTGCCAATTTGCAACCGGTATTGAATTCTTATTGGTTGATGATTCACGTTGCGGTAATCGTTGCCAGCTATGGACCATTTACTTTAGCGATGGTGTTAGGTGTAGTATCATTACTATTGATGTTATTCGTCAATGAAAAGAACAAAGCCAAAATGGATCTTAATATTAAAGAAATCACTTATATCAATGAAATGGCGCTGACTATTGGTTTGGTCATGTTAACTATTGGTAACTTTTTAGGAGGCCAATGGGCCAATGAGAGTTGGGGAAGGTATTGGGGTTGGGATCCAAAAGAAACTTGGGCATTAATCAGTATTATGATATATGCTTTTGTAATTCACGCCCGATTTGTTCCTGCTTTGCGCAGTAAATGGGTTTACAATGTATTGGCGATTTTTGCTTTCTATTCGATTATGATGACTTATTTTGGAGTGAATTTCTATCTTACCGGTTTGCATTCTTATGCTAGTGGTGATAAAGTAGTTACACCTTCATTTGTTTATTATTCCGTTGCCTTTGTAGTTGTTTTGGCTACTTTGTCTTACTTCAAATACAGAAAGTATTTAAAAAAGTAACTTGATCTGATTCCAATAAAAAAGTCCCGAGATTATCGGGACTTTTTTATATAATAATTGGGTTGATTTATACTTTCCCTAAAGTATACAATTTCTCCAAGGTAGGCGATTTGCTTCCGCCTGCAGGTTCCAACGTGATTCCGAAAGCTTCTGCTCCGGCATTGTTGTCTACTTTAAAGATGGAATTATCCGCGGTGAAGTTTTCTAACAAACCAACGCTTGTTGGAGTCAATGGTTCGAGTTTCAAAGCCCAAACTTGGTACACCATGCCTTCCGGTGGTTTCGGCAAGCCTGAAGCGTCTACATAAACCACTTGTTGTTCTTTATTCCAGTATACTTTTGCTGAAGCGGTAGGGTCAATGGCTTGTCCGCCTAGTTGGATTACCGATGTTTTGGTATCTCTAATCACATTCAAAACGGTAGTGGTTTCTTTGTTTTTCAATTCTAAACCAACTACGGTCTCCTGTAATTTATTTTTCTCTACTTTAATAGTTTCAATCTGTTGATTGGTTTCATTCAATTTTGAATATTGAAATCCGATTCCGATTAATAAAGCTATTGATGCGGCCCAACCAATATAAGTCGCAGTGTTACTTCTCGATTTAAAGTCAACTACTCTTCCGTGTTTTAATTCGAGTTGCGCTTTGATTTTTTCAAATTGACTATGCGAAATAAATGGAGAGAAACTACTCGAAAGATTGATAATCGCTTTTTCAATCGAGAGGATTTCAGCTTTTATTTCCGGATTTTTATTCGCCATAGCATTTACTTCATCATTCTCTGATTCGGTAAGCAAACCATACACATAGAGTTCTAAAATGCCTGATTCTATATAGTCTTTAGTTTCCATTATACATTTAAAAATTTACGTAGGTCATTCATACACATTCGATTTTGGGTTTTTACGGTACCTAAAGGTATTTCTAATTCTTCAGAAGCTTCTTGCTGGGTATATCCTTTGAAGAAAAGTAAATCGATAATTTGGATACATTTTGGCTTCAATTTTTTAACAAATTCCAAAATTCCGATGGTATCAATTCTATTGGTTAGCTTGTTACTGTCATCCAACAGATGTACGAAATTATCAGAAGACAGGTTTTTTTGACTATTGTTAAAACCTTTAGAACGCAATTTATCGATAGAAGTATTTCGGGTAATGTTCAGCATCCAAGTATACAATCTTCCTTTACTTTGATTATAAGTATCGATGTTTTTCCAAATCTTCACGAATACTTCCTGAAGTACATCTTCGGCTTCTTCGCGATCCTTAATTAAATTGGTGATAATGCTGAAAAGGCTTTTAGAATACATATCATACAGTATCGTAAAGGCTTTTTCTTCCTTCCTCAGAAGCAAGGGTAATAGTTCTTCTTGTGTCATACCTAATTTTTTTTGAACGTAAAAATAACGAAACTTATTTCACATTAACTAGTATTTTAAAATAATATGCTATAAATCAACCCATGAGCAGAACCTAACCGGCACCATTTTCGTAAATGCATTTAAGGAAAATCTGCTATGAGATTTTGATTAGGTTTTTTGTTTTGTGGTAGAAAGTAATTTTCTGTCATGTTTGTTGGAAGCTCAATGATTGCAAAGTCATTGGGCTTTTTTTATTTAACAAAAACTTTAGCAGTTGTATAACACCAATCGTTCAAAATATTGATTAATTTTATAAAAAAATATTAAAAATGAAAAAAATAATCCTACTGAGTTGCAGCGTATTGTTACTTTGGAGTTGTCAAAGCAATGCGCAACAAAATTCAGAAACAAATACCACAGAAAAAAACAAAAAAATGGACACAGCAGTAAAAGCAGAAACAATTTACCAGTTTAAGGTAAAAGATTTATATGGTGAGGAATTTGACTTTGCCTCACTAAAAGGGAAAAAAATACTAATTGTCAATACGGCTTCAGAGTGTGGATTGACTCCGCAATACAAAGATTTAGAAGCCATTTATAAAAAATATAAAGATAAAAACTTCGTAATAGTTGGATTTCCTGCTAATAATTTCGGAGCACAAGAACCGGGAAGTAATCAAGAAATCGCTAAATTTTGCGAAATGAATTATGGCGTTACGTTTCCAATGATGAGTAAAATTTCTGTAAAAGGAGATGACAAAAATGAAGTTTATCAATTCTTAACACAGAAAAGTAAAAACGGATTGCAAGACAGTGAAGTCGAATGGAACTTCCAAAAATACTTAATCAACGAACAGGGCGAATTGGCCAAAGTATTATCACCGAGAGTGCTACCAACTGATGCCGCTATTGTAGGTTGGATTAACGAAAAGTAAAAAAAATGTTTTGCTCAACTAAAACCTGATGAAGTCATTCGTCAGGTTTTTTGCTTTAAAATAATCGATGAACATCAATGACCACGTGGTTTAAAGAGTTTTTTATCCGTTCAACGATTTTTGATTCAATGTTAAACTATTGTTATTAGCTTTGAATTAAATATCAATTACCACAATGATTATTATATGAAGAATATTTTCAACCCAGTATACAGAGAGGATTATTTGGAGGGTTATGCCAGTGGCCACAATCCTTACATGAAAATTTCAGCCAAAAAAAATGAAGCCTATAATTTTGGGTTCGAGCAAGGAAGAATGGAGTATGAACGATTAAACGGAAAAGTCGCTTATGGCATTCCGCAATTAATAGTCACCAACAAAGTTTTAGAAGATTTTCTTTTAGCCGGAATGTTAGGAATGGATATCGATTCTGAGGGTTACACCGGTTTCCAGATTGACGTCATACAGAAATGGTACCAAAGCGGCGTAGAGAAATACAACGCCAATCAAAGCAATTATTTGCTTTCTATATTAGAAGAAAACGGCATCGAAATTGCCTGACAAATACCCCTGACTTTTTTATAAAAAACTGATGAAACCCTCATCAGTTTTTTTGTTTTAAAGCAGTCACTTCAATCTCTATTTTCATTCGAGTATCGGCTAATCCTGCCGAAATCATAGTGGCGGCAGGTCGGCTTTCGCCAAAATACTTTCTAAGGATTGGCCAACATAGCTTAAATTCTTCCGCATTTGGCACAATATAAAGTACTCGAACCACATCAGTTATTTCAGCATCAGCTTTCGTTAAAGCAGCTTTAATATTTTTGAAACATTGCTCGGTTTGTTCTTCAATCGTTTCGGAAATGGTCATCGTTTCGTAATCATATCCTGTTGTTCCGGATACAAAAACCCAATCGCCTTGAACTACTGCTCGAGAATAACCGATTGCTGTTTCAAAAGTGGAGCCTGAACTGATGCGTTGTCTTTTCATAAAATAGTTTTTAAAGTTATTCCAACATCAATTGCATAATTTGTGAATGCAGCCAACGGTCAAATTTAAATCCGGTTTCTTTAAGCACTGCCACCGTTTTAAAACCAAATTGCTCATGAAAAGTCACACTGCTTTGGTTTTCCGAGTCAATCACGGCTATCATGGTGTGCAGTTTTTGCTTTTTGGCCAAATCAATCAGATTTTGCATGATTATTTTACCGATGCCTTTGCCGTGAAAATCATTGTCCACATAAACCGAATGTTCAACAGTAAAGCGATAAGCTTCTCGAAAACGAAACTCGCTGTAGTAACCAAAACCAACTACTTTTTCCTCAATAGTAGCCACAATTATCGGAAACCCTTTCTTTAATTTATCCTCAAAAATCGCTTCTTGCTGTTCTAAAGTCCTCGGGTGATAATCGTATAAAGCGGTTGAGTTTAAAATATTGTAATTAATGATGTCCACTATAGGTTGAACATCTTCTTTTCGATAAGGTCTAATGCTAATTTCCATGGGATAAAAAAGTGTACCCAAAAGTAATAAAACTATTCAATAGTATTGAAAAACCTACACAACTTTGTACCTTTGTAGTCCATAAAAAGCAACAATGATTTATCCCAAAATACCGTTGGCACAAAGCATTATTGAGATTTGCAATGCCAAAGGAGTTCACGATATTGTTATTTCACCCGGTTCCAGAAATGCACCGTTGACTATTGGGTTTACCAATAATCCTAATTTTCGTTGCTATAGTATTGCGGATGAACGTTGTGCTGCCTTTTTTGCTTTGGGTATTGCCCAACAAACCCAAAAACCGGTTGCTGTTGTTTGTACTTCAGGTTCAGCATTATTGAATTATTATCCGGCATTAGCAGAAGCTTTTTACAGCCAGATTCCATTTATAGTTATTTCGGCAGACAGGCCTTTTGACAAAATCGATATTGGTGACGGGCAAACCATTCGCCAAGAAAATGTTTTTTTGAATCACTCTTTGTACAATGCCAATTTACTCCAAGAAGCTTCTGAAGAAAACGATGTGTTTATCAATGAAGCGATTAACGTAGCCATGGCGCACAAAGGTCCGGTGCATATCAATGTGCCGTTTGAAGAACCTTTATACCAAACGACCAACAAATTATCGGTTGATGTAAATTTAACGAGCTTGTTTAAAATCCATCGCCAAGTTAGGGTAGAAGATATTATCGCGTTTTCGACTTTATGGAACCACAGCCAAAAGATTTTGGTATTAGTAGGCGAATGCGCTCCCAATTCAGTAGAACAAAAATGGATTGACAAACTTGCTGAGTTTCCTTCGGTTGTTGTGCTGACCGAAACAACATCAAACCTACATCATCCATCATTTATCAATAACATTGATACGTTGATAACGCCTTTTGGCCCAAAAGAATTTGCAGTATTACAACCCAGAATCCTAATCACTTTTGGTGGTATGATTGTTTCCAAAAGAGTAAAAGCATTCTTGAGAAAATACAAACCAAGACACCATTGGCACATAGACGAACTGAGAGCTTACAACACCTTTGGTATCCTAACCAAGCATTTTGTGGTGAGTCCGAATCAGTTTTTTACGCAGTTTATGCCGCATTTAAAAGAAGTCAAAAGCCATTACAAATCGACATTTGAAACGATTCATCAGGATAGAAAAGTAAATCACAACGAGTATTTGGCCAAAGTAAAATTCTCGGATTTAAAAGCTTTTGAAAATATATTATCGGCTTTGCCAAAAAACATTCAGTTGCAAATCAGCAACAGTGCCGCAATTCGTTACGCACAATTATTTGACATCGATAAGTCGATTGAAGTCTTTTGCAACCGAGGAACGAGTGGAATTGACGGCAGTACTTCAACAGCCATCGGAGCAGCAGTAGGTAGTGGAAAGCCAACTGTTTTAATCACCGGTGATGTTGGTTTTTTATACGACAGCAATGCGCTTTGGAACAATTATATCCCAAAAAATTTTAAAATTATATTGATTAATAATGGCGGTGGCGGTATTTTCAGAATTCTTCCCGGTCATCAGGAAAATGAAACTTTCAACACTTACTTTGAAACTTCACATTGTTTGACGGCAGAGCATTTGGCCAAAATGTACCAATTGGATTATGCCATAGCCAGTGATGAAACTACTTTGACCGATGGTTTGAAACAATTGTTCAAGAACAACGACCAACCTGCCATATTAGAAGTTTTTACTCCAACGCGTGAGAACAACAAACAGTTATTGAACTATTTTAAAGCCTTGGTCTAAATTTATATCTTTACTAAATGAGCCAAACCAATAAACTAAAAATATTCAACGATCCGATTTATGGGTTTATTACCATTCCCAATTCATTGGTTTATGATTTAATTCAGCATCCTTATTTTCAACGTTTGCGTCGTATTTCCCAAATGGGCTTGTCTTATTTGGTTTATCCCGGTGCGCATCACACGCGTTTTCACCATGCATTGGGCGCGATGCATATGATGCAACAAGCCGTGGAAGTGCTTCGATTTAAAGAAGTAGCAATTTCGAAAGAAGAAGAAAACGCTCTGCTGATTGCGATTCTTTTACACGACATCGGGCACGGACCATTTTCACATGCGATGGAACACAGCATAGTGGAGGAAGTCAATCACGAAGCGATTTCGTTGTTGTTTATGGATAAATTAAACGAAGAGTTTGGCGGACAATTGAGTTTGGCTATCCAAGTATTCAAAGGCGAATACCACCGAAAATTCATGTTGCAGTTGGTTTCAAGTCAGCTCGACATGGACCGTATGGATTATCTGAAACGAGACAGTTTTTATTCAGGTGTGGCGGAAGGAAATATCAATTCCGACCGTTTGATCCAAATGATGAATGTGGTTGATGATGTTTTGGTGATGGAAGAAAAAGGGATTTATTCGATAGAAAAATTCTTGATGGCACGCCGATTAATGTACTGGCAAGCTTATTTACATAAAACAAGTTTGGTCGCCGAATTGACTTTGACCAAGACATTACAAAGAGCCAAAGAACTGCTTCACAAAGGCATTGAAATAGAATGCAGCAAACCGTTAAAATACTTTATGGAGCACAAAGTTACGCTGGATAATTTCTCAACTCATGATTTAGATACTTTTACCCAACTTGATGATTTTGATATTATTAGCGCTTTAAAAGTTTGGCAATTCAACGACGACTTTATCTTGAGTAGTTTGAGCAAAATGATTATCAATCGTGACTTATCGAAAATCAAACTCAACAGCGAAAAATTCCCTGCGGAAGTGTTGCAGGAAATGTCAAGTCAGTTTGCCAAAGAAAACAATATCACCATTCAAGAAGCCAAGTATTTTATCTTTAAAGGAAAGATTAAAAATCAGGCCTACAGTAAAGACGCGGAACCCATTCGCATTTTGAAGAAAGATAGAACGATAGAAGATGTAGTGGAAGCTTCAGATCAATTGAATTTGAAAGCGTTATCTAAACCTGTGACTAAATATTTTATCTGTTTCCCAAAACTACTTGCGGAAATTTAACATTAAAATCGTTTTTTTTATACTTTTGTGTCGATGAAACGAACTACCAATATTTTGATACATACATTAAAAACTATCTCTGGTGAGTTCCATCTTATACCTATAAAAAATAAAATAGCATAAGATGAAATTTACAGCAGCTCAAATAGCGGGAATTCTTGAAGGCGAAGTGGTAGGCAACCCTGACGCCGAAGTTTTCAAGTTGTCAAAAATCGAAGAAGGCACTGAAGGTTCGCTAACATTCTTAGCCAACCCAAAATACCTCAATTATATCTACTCAACCGAAGCTACGATTACCATCGTAAACAATACTTTTGAGCCTGAGAACGAAATCAAAACGACTTTGATTAAAGTCGAAGACGCTTATCAATCTTTTTCAAAATTGCTTGAATACTACAATCAGGTAAAGCTAATGAAATCAGGGATTGAACAACCGTCAGTGATTTCAGAGAATGTGACTTACGGCGAAAATTTATACCTGGGTAGTTTTAGTTACATTGGCAAAAATGTCATTATTGGTGCCAATGTGAAAATTTACCCGAACTCATTTGTTGGCGATAACGTAACGATAGGGGATAACACCATACTTTTTGCCGGTGTTAAAGTCTATTCCGAATCGGTAATTGGTGCTAATTGTGCCATTCATTCCGGTGCCATCATTGGTTCAGACGGATTTGGTTTTGCGCCAACCGAAGACGGTACCTTTAGCAAAATACCTCAAATAGGAAACGTGATTATGGAAGATTTTGTTGATGTTGGTGCCAATACTACCATTGACAGAGCTACATTAGGTTCAACCATCATCCGAAAAGGCGTAAAGCTGGATAATCATATTCAAATTGCCCACAATGTTGAAATAGGCGAAAACACGGTGATTGCCGCTCAAACGGGTGTAGCAGGTTCAACCAAAATAGGAAACAATTGCATGATTGGCGGTCAAGTAGGTATTGCCGGACATTTGACTATTGGCAACAATGTTCGTGTGCAAGCGCAATCCGGAATAGGAAAAAATATTGCCGATGGTGAAGTTATACAAGGTTCACCGGCATTTAATTATGGTGACTACAGCAAATCGTATGTGCATTTTAGAAACTTGCCTAAGATTGTAGCCGACATAGAAGAATTGAAAAAAAATAAATAACAAACTAATAAATAAGCATACCAATGGTTAAACAGAAAACCATCCAAAGCGAAGTTTCATTGACCGGAGTTGGTCTCCATACGGGAAAAGAAGTAAAGATGACTTTTAAACCCGCACCCGTAAACAATGGCTATACTTTTGTCAGAGTTGATTTAGAAGGAAGCCCAATTATTGAAGCCGATGCTAATTATGTGGTGAATACTCAAAGAGGAACCAACCTTGAAAAATTAGGCGTAAAAATTCAAACTTCAGAACACGTTTTAGCGGCCTTTGTAGGTTGTGATGTGGATAATGTTATTATCGAATTAAACGAATCGGAGCCACCAATTATGGACGGTTCTTCTAAGTTTTTTGTGGAAGCGATTGAAAAAGCCGGAATCGTTGAACAAGACGCCGAAAGATCTTATTACGTAGTGAAAGAAGTAATTTCTTTTACCGATGAAACTACCGGAAGTGAAATTCTTGTAATGCCGGCAGACGATTACCAAGTAACCGCTATGGTTGATTTTGGTACCAAAGTCTTAGGCACACAAAATGCGACTTTGAAAAACATAACCGATTTTAAAGCAGAAATCTCCGATGCAAGAACGTTTAGTTTTCTTCACGAATTAGAAACGTTATTAGACAACGGTTTAATCAAAGGTGGCGATTTAAATAACGCCATCGTTTACGTTGACAAAGAGATTTCTGAAAAAACCATGGACAATCTGAAAGTGGCTTTCGGAAAAGATAAAATTTCAGTGAAACCCAATGGTATTCTCGATAATTTGACTTTGCATTATCCAAACGAAGCGGCTCGTCACAAATTGCTTGACGTGATTGGTGATTTAGCTTTAATCGGAACCAGAATTAAAGGTAAAGTTATTGCCAACAAACCGGGCCATTTTGTGAATACACAGTTTGCTAAAAAACTATCTAAGATTATCAAAATAGAACAACGCAATCAAGTTCCGGTTTACGATTTGAATTTGGAACCATTGATGGATATTCATAAAATCATGAGTATCTTGCCGCACCGTCCGCCATTTTTATTCATTGATAGAATCATTGAAATGTCAGACAGTCATGTGGTAGGCATGAAAAACGTAACGATGAACGAAGGTTTCTTCGTAGGCCATTTCCCAGAAGCACCGGTTATGCCCGGCGTTATCATTGTAGAGGCGATGGCACAAACGGGAGGAATTTTAGTTTTAAGTACGGTGCCTGATCCGGAAAATTACTTGACATTCTTTATGAAAATAGACAATGTGAAGTTCAAACACAAAGTGCTTCCGGGCGATACTTTGATCTTTAAATGCGAATTGATTACCCCTATAAGAAGAGGAATTTGTCATATGCAAGCCAAAGCTTACGCTAACGGAAAGTTAGTAGCCGAAGCTGAACTTATGGCGCAAATAGCCAAAAAACAATAATATATGAACCAACCGTTAGCCTATGTACATCCTGGTGCGAAAATCGCTAAGAATGTCGTTATAGAACCATTTACAACTATTCATAACAACGTCATCATTGGGGAAGGAACTTGGATTGGTTCCAATGTAACCATCATGGAAGGGGCGCGTATCGGAAAGAATTGCAATATTTTTCCCGGTGCCGTAATTGCCGCTGTGCCCCAAGATTTAAAATTTGGTGGTGAAGATTCGTTAGCCATAATCGGCGATAATTCGACCATCAGAGAGTGTGTAACTATTAACCGTGGTACTATCGCTTCAGGACAAACCGTAATTGGTAAAAACTGTTTGGTTATGGCAACCGCACACATTGCACACGATTGCCATATTGGTGACAATGCCATTATCGTTAATGGTGTGGCTTTGGCCGGACACGTAATCGTAGGCAACTACGCCATCATTGGTGGTTTGGCTGCGATTCACCAGTTTATTCATATTGGTGATCACGCAATGATTTCCGGTGGTTCCTTGGTCCGTAAAGACGTTCCGCCATACACCAAAGCCGCAAAAGAACCGCTTTCTTATGTTGGGATCAATTCGGTTGGATTGAGAAGAAGAGGGTTTACTTCCGAGAAAATCAGAGAAGTGCAAGATATTTACAGAATATTGTACCAAAAAAACTATAACACTTCACAAGCAATGGCCATCATTGAAGGTGAAATGGAAGCAACACCGGAAAGAGACGAGATTTTGGATTTCATCAGAAACTCTTCAAGAGGAATCATGAAAGGGTACTCAGGTTCTTATTAAAAAATTACGAATTACGACCCGAGCGCACAGCGCGAATTGTATGGAGCGTAGCGAAATAAATTATCAATTACGAATTATAAAACAAACAAAATGGCATCTACATCAGATATTAGAAACGGATTATGCATTAAATTCAATCACGATATTTATAAAATTATTGAATTCCTTCACGTTAAACCGGGGAAAGGTCCGGCTTTCGTGAGAACCAAATTGAGAAGTTTAACCAACGGTAAAGTATTGGACAATACTTTTTCGGCCGGACACAAGATTGACGAAGTTCGTGTAGAAACACAAAACTTCCAGTTTTTATATGCCGAAGGTGATCAGTTTCATTTTATGAATACCGAGTCCTACGAGCAAATTACCTTGGATAAAAAAGTCCTTGATGCTCCCGATTTATTAAAAGAAGGAACTGTAGTAATGGTTCAAATTAACACGGAAACCGACTTACCATTGTCTGTTGACATGCCGGCTTCTATTGTTTTAGAAGTGACTTATGCTGAACCGGGCGTAAAAGGAAATACCGCTACCAACGCCACGAAACCTGCGAAAGTAGAAACCGGAGCTTCGGTAAACGTACCTCTATTCATCAATGAAGGCGATAAAATCAAAATCGATACGGCTACAGGTTCTTATATGGAAAGAGTTAAGGAATAGTGGTCAGTTAGCAGAAAAACTGAACACTGATTACTGTCCCGAAGTTTCGGGACTAAACACTAAAATATGAAGTTCCCAAGAATACATACCCTAAAAGAAATTGCAACCATCATCGACTGTCCCTATGTTGGCGCTGATGATTTTGCAGTGCATGGCATGAATGAAATTCACGTGGTAGAACCGGGTGATATTGTTTTTGTTGACCATCCTAAGTATTACGACAAAGCTCTGCAATCGGCGGCGACTATTGTTTTAATCAACAAAGAAGTCGATTGTCCGGATGGCAAAGCGTTGTTGATTTCCGATGATCCTTTTAGAGATTTCAATAAGTTGACTAAACATTTCAGACCATTTGTGGCTGCTAATGCAAGCATTTCGGCTTCTGCTTCAATTGGAGAAGGAACAGTCATTCAACCGAATTGTTTTATCGGTCACCATGTAACTATTGGTAAAAACTGTTTGTTGCACGCTAATGTAATTGTATATGACCATACGGTTATTGGCGACAATGTGATTATTCACTCGGGGACGATTTTAGGTGCCGATGCTTTTTATTATAAAAAACGTCCGGAAGGTTTTGACCAATTGCTTTCAGGCGGAAGAGTCATTATTGAGGATAATGTTGGCATAGGAGCGTTGTGTACCATTGATAAAGGAGTTACAGGCGATACCACTATCGGTGCCGGAACTAAAATTGATAATCAAGTCCATGTGGGTCACGATACTGTCATTGGAAAAAAATGTCTGATTGCGGCCCAAACCGGAATTGCCGGCTGTGTAGTCATTGAAGATGAAGTAACACTTTGGGGACAAGTAGGAACCACCAGCGGCATTACTATTGGTGCCAAAGCCGTAGTTTTGGGCCAAACCGGTGTGAGTAAATCTATTGAAGGCGGCAAAACCTATTCGGGAACACCAATAGATGAAGCACGTGAGAAGATGAAACAGTTTGCTTATATCAAGAAAATACCTGAAATTTTAAATAAACTAAAATAAATATGAGCGCTAAAGCTATCGTTCAAGAATTTTACAAATCGGATGTACTATTAGATGCGGATAAAGTGAAATCTTTACTGCATCCTGATGTTGTTTTGGAATGGCATAGTACCAAAGGTTTTTTGAAACTTCACCAAAGTCAAATCGTTGAATTGAGTACAGAGTTGAGCAAAGCCTATCTTCGTTCCAAATCAAGAATCTCGCATATTGTTGCCAACGGTAATACGGTTGCGGTTCGTTATGCTCATTATGTAAAAACGATAGAAAATCCCAGAGAGGAAATGATGTTGGCGCACTTCATGGTAGTGTGGGAAGTCAAAGACGATAAGTTATACCGAGGTTACCAAATGAGTCAACTATAGTAATTTTGCAAAAAACTAATCACTAATTACTAATTACTAATTACTATTTTCTACTTTTGCATCACAAAAAATAAACACAAATAAACAAACACAAACATGAGCGTTTTAGTTAATAAAAATTCAAAAATAATAGTACAAGGATTTACCGGAAGTGAAGGAACATTTCACGCTTCGCAAATGATTGAATACGGCACCAATGTAGTTGGTGGTGTAACACCCGGAAAAGGTGGTTCAACCCATTTAGACCGTCCGGTTTTTAACACGGTTAAAGATGCGGTAGAGCAAGCCGGAGCTGATACTTCTATCATTTTTGTACCGCCTGCATTTGCTGCCGATGCTATTATGGAAGCTGCTGACGCGGGAATCAAAGTAATCATTGCCATTACTGAAGGTATTCCGGTAGCAGATATGATTAAAGCTTATGATTTTATCAAAGGGAAAAACTGTAGATTAATCGGGCCAAACTGTCCTGGGGTAATTACTCCGGAAGAAGCTAAAGTAGGTATTATGCCTGGTTTTGTATTCAAAAAAGGAAAAGTTGGGATTGTATCTAAATCGGGTACGTTAACTTATGAAGCGGCTGACCAAGTAGTAAAACAAGGATTAGGCATCACAACCGCTATCGGAATTGGTGGAGATCCAATCATTGGAACAACCACTAAAGAAGCAGTTGAATTATTAATGAACGACCCTGAAACCGAATGTATCATTATGATTGGTGAAATTGGAGGCCAATTAGAAGCAGATGCTGCTTATTGGATTAAAGCAGACGGTAACCGCAAACCGGTGGTTGGTTTTATCGCAGGTGAAACGGCTCCTAAAGGTCGTACCATGGGTCACGCCGGTGCTATCGTTGGTGGTTCTGATGATACGGCTGAAGCCAAAAAACGAATCATGAGAGAATGCGGTATCCACGTAGTAGATTCTCCTGCTGAGATTGGTAAGAAAGTAAAAGAAGTGATGGGATAATTGATTCCTCAACATATATTATAAATGAAAAGCCTCGAGAAATCGGGGCTTTTTTGCTTTGGCACCTTTTTTGTTTTAAAATGTAGCAATAATACTGTAGCAATTTAAAATGCTACAAAATAAATGCTACAGATGGAAAAAAGAGAATACCTCAGAAAAGAATTGAATCTTACGCAATACGAAATGTCTGAATTATTGAATATTACCCGAAGCCAATTGTCCCTTTTTGAATTGGGTTTACGAGAATTGCCTACAAGTGCTTTGGTAAGATCATCACAAATAGGAATTTTCATGGCCACTGCCAAAGCGCCAGAAGCAAAAGATTATCCTCAAATTGCTGATTGGGAGGAAGAAAAAGAAAAATTTCTCGCGAAAGCCTTAGACGATTGTAAATATTATCAGTTGGGTATCATTAGAAAGCTACCCAATATGGAAGAAGAATATCGAGTCACATTGAATCTACTCCAACTAATTGATTATTTTAAAGAACAGGAAGTTAAAGAGGACGCACTGCATCTCGGAGCTTTAGTAACTTTAGAAGATAAAGCTATGAAAAGCTTGGAAAGATGTGGTCCGAAGGAGATGGTGAGAAAAAATTACCAACTAGTGATGTTGCAAAAGCAAGAAGAGGTGCTAAAAGAATTAATAGAGAGCAATAGGATAGAAAAACAAGAATTGGAATAGCAATTAATTTTATTTTTAACGGCTATTTTTAAAGATAGGATAGTCTTACAAATGTTTTTTATATATTTGAGGTTCAAACTATTTTATGAAAAAGCTTTACTTCTTATTACTAGTGCTATTGTCATTAACAGCAAACGCCCAAGTGATTACCATTCCTGATTTAAATTTTAAAGCAAAGCTTTTATCGGCAAGCCCTTTCAATCAAATAGCCAAAAATTTGGCAGGAACTTATTTTAAGATTGATGCCAATAATGATGCTCAAATACAGATAAGTGAGGCTTTACAAGTTTCTTATCTTGACGTAAACGGAAATGGTTGTAGCTTGAGCAGTTGTACAATATCGTCGGTGGAAGGATTGCAGTATTTCACTAATTTGGTGACGTTATACACTTTCAATAACAACCCAATCACGAGTCTTCCAATAGATAATATGACACATCTCAAGACGTTGTGGTGTTACAATAGCTCGTTAACTAACTTAAATTTAAGTAACTTAACAAGTCTTGAAGAATTTTTTTGTAGTGGAAATCAGTTGAGTTCATTGAATTTTACAGGATTAGTTAATTTAAAACACGTTGATGCAGACGGTAATGATTTTACTTCGCTCACTTTTTCAAACCTTCCTTTATTGAACAAGCTTGATGTTTCCTATTGTGCTCTGACATTTCTAGGGCTTAACAACCTGCCTAGCTTACAGTATTTGTATTGTGGAAACAATCAGTTGACCAGTCTTAATTTAACGAGCTTGCCGGCTTTGTATGATTTATTGGCAATGAACAATCAAATAACGACTTTTAATATCAGTAATAATCCATTTATGCACTACATGTTTATAAATCAGAATCCTATTAATTCATTATTCCTAAAAAACGGTTCTCAGCTAACTCAACTGAATATTACAAGCGGTAATCTCATTACTTATGTATGCGTGGATGAAGATGAAAAAACCTGGGTAGATTATTATGTTAATTATTTAGGAGGCAATGATGCTGAAATTAATTCGTATTGCAGCTTTACACCAGGCGGTACTTATTACACTATAGAGGGAAATGTAAAATATGACAGTAATAGCAATGGTTGTGATAGTAACGATTTAGTTTTTCCTAACTTAAATTTTTCCATAACTGATGGTTTTCAAAATGCTAATATTATTGCCAATAGCACTGGTGATTATACAATTCCAGTTACTGCAGCAACGCATACTGTTGTTCCAGTTTTAGAAAATCCAAACTATTTTACGGTTTCGCCATCGAGTATTAGTGTTACTTTTCCTGATCTAGTCAGTCCTTTTGCACAAAACTTTTGTGTAATTCCAAATGGAGTTCACAAAGATTTAGAAGTAATTCTTGTACCATTAAATCAGGCAAGACCGGGTTTTGATGCTCGTTATAAAATTGTTTATAAAAATAAAGGAAATCAAACACATTCAGGTTCAGTATCTTTTGAATTTGAAGATGACAGAATTGATTTGGTTTCCGCAATTCCTATCATGTCCAATCAAGAAGTAAACTTACTTACTTGGAATTATACAAATTTACAACCTTTTGAAAGTAGAGAAATTCTAACAACTTTAAATATCAATGCTCCTACAGAAACTCCGGCGGTTAATGCCGGTGACCAACTAGATTTTGTGGCAACAATAACTCCAATTGACATTGATGAAATTCCAATCGATAATATAGTTTCACTAAAACAAATCGTAGTAAACTCATTAGATCCTAATGACAAAACTTGTCTGGAAGGAACAACCGTTTCTACTACTATGATTGGAGAATATGTGCATTACCTTATTCGTTTTGAGAATACCGGAACATTTGCTGCGGAAAACATTGTCGTAAAAGATATGATTGACAGTGCTAAATTTGACATCGCTACATTAATTCCATTAAATGGAAGCCATTCTTTTATCACCCGAATCAACACCAATCAGGTAGAATTCATTTTCGAAAACATTGACTTACCCTTCGATGATGCCAATAATGATGGGTATGTAGCGTTTAAAATCAAGACCAAACCAACATTGGTATTGGGTGATACTTTCAGTAATAGTGCCAACATCTATTTTGATTATAATTTCCCGATTGTAACCAATACTTATACTACAACTATTCAAGCTTTAAGCAATCAGGATTTTGAGTTTAGCACTATGTTTGGTTTATCGCCTGTGCCAACTAATGATTTGCTAACTATTACGGCAAAAGATTCTGTAGTAATGACTTCGGTCAATATTTACAACACGCTAGGGAAATTGGTTCAAGTGAATACCAATCCAACAGAGACCATTGATGTTTCCGGTTTGTCGAGTGGTAGTTACTTTATCAAAATCATAAGCGATAGGGGTAGTGCTACTAGTAAGTTTATAAAAGAATAGCGATGAAACACTCCTGATACTCTCGGGAGTTTTTTTGCAGACATAGTATCTTCCCCGTATTTTTATATATATTTGAGCATCAAACCATTTTCATGAAAAAGCTTTACTTCAATTTACTACTAGCGTTATTGTCATTAACAGCAAACGCTCAAGTGATTACCATCCCGGATGCTAATTTTAAGGCAAAGCTTTTATCGGCAAGCCCTTCCAATCAAATAGCTAAAAATTTGGCAGGTGCTTATTTTAAAATTGATGCCAACGACAACGGTCAAATTGAAGTGGCAGAAGCATTAAATGTTAGTGTTTTGGATGTCAACAACAATAATGTTCCGGCTTCTACCGGACTTTTAATTGCGGATTTGACCGGAATTGAATACTTTAACAATCTTACCATATTAAATTGTGCCTACAACTCAATCAGCACTTTAAACGTTTCCTATTTTCCCAACCTCACGAGATTGTTTTGTCAAGTAAATCAACTATCGATTTTGGATTTTACAGGCTTGACCCAAATGTTGTCAATTACTTGTTTTCAAAACCAGATTACGGTATTGGATGTGGAAGGCCTTGTGAATTTAACAAACGTGAGCTGTGAATCCAACAATCTGACTACTTTAGATTTTAGCACTTGTATTAGCCTGAATTATATGACAGCCGGTTCAAATGAACTGGAAACGTTATTTATTAAGAATGGAAAGAATGAAGCTTCCCTTGGAATTGGAGGAAATCCCAATCTAACTTATATCTGTGCAGATGAAGGTCAATTCACAAACGTTCAAAATCTATTGGATGTTTTTGGGATGACTACTAACTTGAACTCTTATTGTACTTTTACACCCGGAGGAACTTATTATACAGTGAATGGCGTAAGCAAAATGGATACTGATAATAACGGCTGCGATTCCAACGATCCCGGGTATTCCTATATGAGATTCAATGTGACTAATGGAACTTCCTTTTTTTCATTGTTTGCTAACCAAACAGGCGCTTTTTCAATACCGGTTGTTGCCGGAAATTATACCATAACGCCACAAATTGAAAATACCCCTTATTTTATTTTATCTCCAACGTCCTTTAATGTTTCCTTTCCTACGCAAGCAAATCCGTTTACTCAAAATTTTTGTGTTACCCCTTTGGGTGTTCATCAAGATTTAGAAATAACCATCGTTCCGTTAATTCCCGCAAGACCCGGATTTGATGCCACGTATAGAGTAATATACAGAAATAAAGGAAATGTAACACTGTCAGGCTCCGTAACCTTTGCCTATGAAGACAGTAAGATGGATTTAGTTTCTGTAACACCAATACCAACTAGCCAAAGTTTAGGTTTTATGAGTTGGAACTATACCGATTTGTTACCATTTGAAAGGAGAGATTTTATGATTACAATGAATATCAATTCGCCTACAGAAACTCCGGCTATAGCTATTGGTGACCAATTGAATTTTGCAGCTGTCATCTATCCGATTCAAGATGATGGATATCCTCTAGACAATGAATCAGGACTAAAGCAAGTTGTAGTAGGTTCTTACGACCCCAATGACAAAACTTGTGTGGAAGGTACTTCCATCACACCCAATATGGTGGGCCAATATGTAAATTATGTAATTCGATTTGAAAACACCGGTACATTCGCCGCTGAAAATGTAGTGATAAAAGATATAATTGATGTAACTAAATTTGACCTGACTTCTTTGGTTCCTCTTTATGGTAGTCATCCCTTTGTAACACGGGTGATTAATACCAATCAACTCGAGTTTATTTTTGAAAACATCAACTTACCCTTTGACGATGCCAATAATGGTGGGTACGTAGTGTTTAAAATTAAAACCAAACCGACATTAGTGGTTGGCAATACATTTGCTAATAGTGCTGATATTTATTTTGATTATAACTTTCCCATTGTTACAGATACTTATACTACCACAGTTCAAGCCTTGGACAATCAAGATTTTGAGTTTAACAGTGTGTTTAGTTTGTCTCCGGTGCCAACCAAAGATTTGCTAACTATTACTGCAAAAGAATCTGTAGTTATGTCATCGGTAAATATTTATAACACTTTGGGACAGTTAATTCAAGTGAATGCGAATCCGAGTGAAACTATTGATGTCTCTGGATTACAAGCAGGCAGTTATTTTATTAAGATAATTAGTGATAGAGGAAGTTCAACAGGTAAGTTTATAAAAGAATAGCTAATAAAAAAACTCCCGATTATCTCGGGAGTTTTTATTTTTAATTCGGAAACGGATTGGCCCATTTCGGATCGGTGTAAACATTAGTTCCCGATAGCGTTCTGAGAAAAGCAATCACAGCATTGACTTCAGGTGCTGTTAAATGGAGTTGTTGTCCAAAACCATTAGGACGTAATCTTGGGTCTAAGTTTGTATTTCCCGGCGCCAAATTTATAGTGCCGTAATGACCAATCGCTGCTTGTAAAGTAGTAATAACTCCAGTATGCATCATAGGTCCGTTAGTGGTTCCGTCAAGTTTTACTAAGTCGCGTAAAGAAGGTGCTCTGGTATTGGTAATGTCAATTCCGGTGCCGTTAATAGTGCCAATGATACCATTGTTTCCAGTGTTTGGATTGATGTCAAACTCAGGCGCAGCATGACAACCGGCACAACCTAAACCTCCTGCAGTTCTATTGCTTGTGGCATCAAAAACAGGTGGTGACAAAAATAAATTTTTCCCTTGATTTTCCTGTGCGGTAAAGTTCGGAAAAGGTTGACCGTCATTGGCCACTTGGGCTCTTCCAATATCATACTTGCTGTCAAAAGACTGGATGCTTCTAATGAATTGCGCTAAAGCCAATTGGATTTTGTTTTCGGTGATTTCCTCACTCCCATAAACAAATTGGAACAACTCTTTATAATAACCAATAGTACTTAACTTGGTGATTAAACCACTAAAAGGTTCATCGCCATTAGTACCGCTAAAACCCATTTCGCCATGGTCTTTGATAGGCATAGTAGTTTGCGTTTCTAAATTAATGGCGCGTTCATCCCAAAAGAACTTCGCTTCGTTAGCAAAGCGCGTATTAATTAATCGCATCGAGTGTCTACCGGTTGTACCGTTAACCCCATTGCTGGCAATAGTAGTATCACTAAAAGCATTCGCTTGTTGGTGGCAACTAGCACAAGAAATAGTGTTATTAGAAGAAAGATTTTTGTCGTAAAACAAAACCCGACCTAGAGTAGCGCCTTTATCCGTAATTGCATTTCCGCCGGTGTTGTCTTTGGTGATATAATTTGGAATCGTCTGATTGGCGTAATTGGCAAGACTTTCCGTATTAATAGTACTTCCGAAAGTCGCTGTGATATTGGCATAAGGGTCGATTGGAACGTATTCTGAACTGTCATCACTACCACAGGAATAGGCGAGGGCAATGAACAATATGGTGCTGATTTTTTTATACATACTAATTGGGTTAAGTTTATTTATTGACAATAATTTTGAACGTTTTATCATCCTTTCCATTAGCAACTTTTACAAAATAAGTACCGTTGTAAACCGTTGACAAATCCATAATACAAAGAGTACTTCCTTGCAAAATCTCATTGGTTTGGATGGTTTTTCCTAAGACATCTATCAAAGCAACTTTTAGGTTATCTTCTACCATATCCGTTTGAATGGCAATAAACTCTTGTGCCGGATTTGGATAGATTTTGATATTGAGGTTTGACAAATTAAAATCGGTATTGTCCAAAGTATATTGCGAAGTCGATTCTGTAATAGAAGCTACTAATGAAGCGGTTCTGTTGCCATAAAAGGTTGGTCCAACCGCATAAGGATAAGCCGAATTGTGATTGGCATCAACCGTAGCAAAATAACAGTATATTCCCAAAGGATATTCAGGAGTTACGCAAAAACGACCGTTGTGTACATCTAAATAATCAGCCGCAGTGTTGGCAATAAATTCATAATCTTCTCTAAAATAACCCAAAGGATAAGTCGTACTCACCGAAGGTCCATCAGTTACATTGGTTCCGTTAACATAATGTGTTCTGGTAGTAATGTTTCTCAATTGGTAACCCGATTTGATTCGGACAATGCCACCCGTTCCATCAGCATTGGCATAACCGTAAGCGCCATAGATAGGGAAACCATCATAAGCAAAACCAATTAAAGGCGAATGTTCTGCCGGATTGATAACATACAAACCATCAGAAGGATAAGTGTCACAAATAGTAGAAAGCACCGCCAAATCTAAGTTAAATGCAGACGGATTTTGATGGTGATGGTAATTGCCCATAGCCGGATGTGCTTTGGCACAATCAAAACCTGCGCGTTCGGCATAAACAGCATCACGGTTCCAAACACCATCGCCTGTGCAACCTTGAATCGGTCCGCCACAAATTTGACTCGAAGCATTTCTCCATGAAACACCATCTCTGTAATCAAACAAAGCGACACCATTTTTAAACAAACCAATATTACCACCGGTCGTGTTGGTAGGTGTTCCTGTGTTTTGCGTTGGATTCAATGGAAATCTGAAAATAGCACCATTTCGGCTGGTAGCCAAGGATGGATTTCCATCTAAAAACGGCCCGGTAATATAAGCCGGAATCCCATTGGTAGTGACATAAACCCAATTGATAGAATATTGGACGGTTTGTACATTGGCTAAAACAGCATCCGTTATCGGAGTAGGATTTCCGGAAACATAATGGCGACCGGTAATTCCGGTAGTATTGCGCAACCAAGAAGTAATAGCAGGATTGGTTTGGGCTTGAAGGTAAGCACTAAAGGTTAATAATAGGGTTAGCGTTAATTTGGTTTTCATATTGGTTTGAATTGGTTAATTAATTATGCTTATCAATTTATTCCTTCGGAAAGCTGAATCGTTTGTTGTACAAGAATTCTTTATCGGTTAGTGTTTGCAAAAAAGCAACCAAATCAACTCTGTCGTTATCAGAAAGATTCATCGGTTGTACTAATTCTTTGGGCAGATTGGAATTTTTGCCTAATGAATTGTAATGCTTTACGACATCAGTTAAAGTTTTAAATCGACCATCGTGCATATAAGGAAATGTAAATTGAATATTTCTCAAAGTCGGTACTTTAAATCGCTGTTGGTCTTCTTTTCGACTAGTGATTTTTATTCGCCCTAAATCATTTAAAGTGGCATCAATAGCCAATCCGTTGTTCTTAAATTGATCATTGCTAAATAACGGTTCAGCATGACAAGAAGCACAATTAACTTTGAATAAGTCATAGCCACGTTTTTCGTTAGTGCTAAAGTTTTCTTCTTTACGCATGACTTTATCGTACTTCGAATTGGCAGATTTAAGCGATACGGTGAATTGTGCCAAAGCTTTTAATAATCGTTGAGAAGTTATTTTATCATCACCAAAAGCTTTAGCGAATAATGCTCTGTACTTATCACTTTGTTGTAATTTAGCTATGGCGTTTTCGAGTTTTTCATCCATTTCTGCCGGACTTTCTATCGGATTAATTGCTTGCACTTCAAGATTGTTTACGCCGCCATCCCAATGGAAATTATTGTTCCAAGCCAAGTTGATTAAGGCTAAAGAATTTCTGGTGCCGATTTTGCCTTCAATACCATGGCTTAAATCGTGGTCAACATGGGTAAAACCGGTTTGCTGTAAATGACAACTCGAACAGGAAATCGTGCTGTCTCGCGAAATAATAGGATCGTAAAATAAATGTCGGCCCAATTGAAAACCTTCTTCTGTTAAAGGGTTTTTCTTGAAATCATATTTAGGTTGTGGCCAACCTTTAGGCACTTCAAAATAAATAGGCGTGAAATAGCTTTTGGAAAATGCCACAATTCCGAAAAGTAATATACCAAAGCCAAATATGATAAAGACTTTTTTCATTCGAGATAAAACATTTTAGTACTGATATCCGCTAAATCCATCGCCTTTTTTCCGGGAATCATGATTGAATGGGTTTGGGCCAAATGGATTTCGGCTAAAAAAATAGAGATATCTATTCCGATATTGATATTGCTATTACCATTGACATTAATCACTTTTTTTCGCATGGCATAATAAGGTTGCAAATAGCCACCAAGATGAAACTGAAATTGATTCTTGCGGGTTTTACAACTCTGACTTGTACCTTCCAATTTCATATTAATATAACCGCTTTGCCAAGCCCAATACATGCCTTTCGTTGGGTCTAAATCTCCGGCTAATGCTCCGGAAGTATTGGTAATACTATCAATTCCAATATTGAAAACGACTTTTGAAATCAATTTGTCATTGGCTTCGGTAATGGGGATTTGCAACGAGTTCGGATTTTCTACATCGAGTAGGTGATGGCTGTTTTTTTCTTTAAAAACGGTTTTATCGGCATATTGAACTTCAATATCGGAAATATAACATTTGAAAGTGGTAATCGAAACAGTATCTTTAATAGAAGTGATGTACTGCTTATTGAGTTCCAAAGGAAATTGGTCAAAACTCGCTTTGAAATTGATACTCAAAGAATCTTTGGTTTGCCCAAAAGACAGAAAAGACAGCAGTATCCCTGTAACAATTAAAGTTGTCTTATTCATATTTTGGTTGGTTTGACTTCTAAGACACAATAAAAAGGAAAAGGTTTAAAAGTAAAGTTAACTTTTTCAACGTGTAAAATATTCCTATATTTGACCTTTCATTAAAACAAACAAAACTAATTTTTATAATATGAAATTATTAGAAGGAAAAGTAGCCATTATCACCGGCGCGAGTAGAGGAATCGGAAGCGGCATCGCTAAAGTTTTTGCCCAACACGGAGCCAATGTGGCTTTTACTTATAGTTCTTCTGCCGAAAGTGCTTTGGCATTGGAAAACGAATTAACCGCTTTAGGCATCAAAGCCAAAGGATACAAATCAAACGCCGCTGACTTTAACGAGGCGCAAAAATTAGTCGATGATGTTATGGCCGATTTTGGAAACGTTGACGTCTTAATCAACAACGCCGGAATCACCAAAGACAACCTTTTAATGCGCATGAGCGAAGAGGATTTTGATAAAGTAATTGAAATCAACTTGAAATCAGTATTCAATATGACTAAAGCCGTTCAGAAAATCATGTTGAAAAACCGCAAAGGTTCTATCGTAAACATGAGTTCTGTTGTTGGGGTTAAAGGAAATGCAGGTCAGGCCAACTATGCCGCGTCAAAAGCGGGGATGATTGGATTTACCAAATCGGTAGCTTTAGAATTAGGTTCCAGAAATATCCGTTGCAACGCGATTGCGCCGGGCTTTATTGAAACTGAAATGACTGCTAAACTAAACGACGATGTAGTGCAAGGTTGGAGAGATTCTATTCCGTTAAAACGTGGCGGAACTCCGGAAGATGTTGCGAATGCTTGTCTATTCTTCGCTTCTGATATGAGTGCATACGTTAGCGGACAAGTATTGAATGTTTGCGGAGGAATGCTGACTTAAAATATTATAAATTTTAAATTATAAATTTTGAATTAATCTTATTTGGATAAACCATTTAAAATTTAAAATTCAACATTTAAAATAAACTATAAATGACCACAAACACTGTTTTACTAATATTGCTTTCTTTAGGAATAGCGTTCGCTGTGTCATTTTACCAATATTTATACAAAGTCAAAAGCAGGTCGAAAGTGACTTTGCTTTTGGCTTTTTTGCGTTTCTTTTCAGTCTTTGGCTTATTGCTTTTGTTGATTAATCCAATCATTACGCGCAAAACGGTTGAAACGGTTAAAACGCCTTTGCCTATTGTGATTGACAATTCAGCTTCTATGGCTGATTTGAAATCGGACAAACAAGCGATGGAATTGTTTGAGAAACTTAAAGACAATTCGGCTTTAAATGATAAGTTTGAAGTGCAGACGTATCAGTTTGATGCAGACTTTTTGCCTTCGGACACCATTGATTTTAAAGGGACACAATCCAATATAGATGTCGTGGCGAAAAGCTTGAAGAACATTTATAAAAACCAAACGTTTCCAACTATTCTAATCTCAGACGGAAACCAGACTTCGGGTGAAGATTATGTTTTTGGGTTTAATCCACAGAATAAAGTTTATCCTTTGGTTTTAGGCGATACGACGACTTATTTGGATTTGAGAGTTACTCAGCTAAACGTCAACAAATACGCTTTCCACAAGAACAAATATCCGGTGGAAGTGTTCTTGAATTATTCGGGAACCAAAAGTATTAATGCTTCTTTTAAAATTACCCAAGACAATTCGGTTTTAAATGAGCAAACGGTAGCCTTTTCTCCCTCAAAGAAATCAGCTACGTTGAATGTTTTATTGCCGGCGAACAACGTTGGATTGCAAATTTTGAAAGCCACCGTTTCGTCTAAAGAGCAAGAGAAAAATACGTATAACAACACAAAGAATTTTGCAGTAGAAGTCATTGATCAAAAGACAGAAGTAGCTTTGATTTCAGACATGGCGCATCCCGATTTGGGTGCGATAAAACGCGCCATCGAAACTAATGCACAACGAAAAGTAACCATTCTTAAACCTAATCAAGTCAGTAGCTTAGAAAATTACAATATTTTAATTCTGTACCAGCCAACTGCGGCTTTTAAATCGGTTTTTGAGAAGAATGCTAATGCCAAAATCAACTCCTGGATTATCACCGGAAATGACACTGATTTCAACTTTTTAAACCAAAATCAAAGTCAGTTTGTCTTTAAAATGAGTTCGCAAAAAGAAGATTATTTGGCTTCGTATGATTCTCAGTTTAATTTGTTTGCGCTGAATAACATTGGCTTCGAACAATTTCCGCCTTTAGAAAATCCATTTGGAACGATAACCGCAAAAGGCAATACCAATACGTTATTATCGTCAACTATCAGAAACATTGCCACCAATCAACCTTTGTTGACTTTCAATGAAGAGCAAGGCAAACGTTCGGCTTATTTATTCGGAGAGAACATTTGGAAATGGCGTGCCGATAATTATTTGACCAAAAAAGACTTTGTAGACTTCGATATTTTCTTGGATAATACCATTCAATATTTGGCTTCCAATAATGCCAGAAAGTCTTTGGTAGTGAACCACGAGCGTTTTTACAATTCAGGCGAAGGCATTGAAATTACCGCACAATATTTCAATAAAAACTACGAATTAGACGAAAAAGCTCGATTAACCATTTCGGTAACCAATACCAAAACCAAGCAAGTTAAAAACTACGATTTGCTAAGAACCACGAATGCTTTCCAAGTGAATTTAGACGGATTAGCGGCCGGGAACTACAAGTTTACCGTGAAAGAATTGAATTCCAATTCCTCTTACAGCAGCGGATTTGAAGTCTTAGATTTTGATATCGAAAAGCAATTTGTTAATCCGGATTGGAATAAGTTGAACCAATTGGCTACACAAACGCAAGGAAAGGCTTATTTACCAAACCAAATTGACGCTTTAATCCAACAATTGTCAGAAGACGAAAGCTACAAAGCCATTCAGAAAACCATCGTTAAGAAATCGCCTTTGGTGGATTGGGTTTGGCTGTTGGTTTTATTAGCACTTTCGTTGGCTGCCGAATGGTTTATCAGAAAATATAATGGCTTACTTTAATGGTTTTCTAAGCCATTTTTCAGAAACAATTACTATCATAATTCCTACTATATAAGCCAGAATATCTTCCCAAGCAAAAGAAGTTCCAATTACGGTTCGCGCTAAGCTGTTGTCTTGAAGTCCGAGTATTTCTATGATGGCAAAGTATTGTAACGTTTCAACCCCAAAAGCAAACAACAAAACAGCTGTTGCCGCTTTAATTACGGAAATAGTCAGAAACGATTTTACAAAGCAGTAAATCAAAATCACCACCAAAACATCGCCCAAATAAGGTCGGACAAAGTGATCGTGAACAAATAGCGCAATGCACACTTCAATCAAAAAAAGCAAAAGGGTTAGTAGAAAATAGTTTTTGTTGAACTTAAGCATAAATTATGAATCAAATGATTTTCGGGTAATTTCAAAAAACTTCAAGCGCAGATAATCATAAAACAACGCTATGACTAATACGAATGACGCAATCAATAAGGTTTTTATTTGGAGATAACCATAAGCAATTCCGCCAACAACACAACCTATAAAAAAGAAAGTGATAATAGACAATCTTAAATAAATGTTCGATTTTAACTTGGCTTGCTGTTCCGGTTTTTTATAAAAGAACAATTGGGAAAGTTCAATACCCAAATCAGTGAACAAACCGGTTAAATGTGTTGTCCTTACAGTCGACTGCGATACTTTAGTCACTAATGAATTTTGAATACCCATCGCAAACAGTAATAAAAACGCTTCCACTTTTCCATAAACTTCATAAATAGTGGAAGTGCCTAAAAACAGCGCTATACTTGTGAGCATTACAATTTCTATAGCAATAGGAATCACGTGTGCCAATCTCGGTCGTTTCTGTAAAACTATTTCTACTATGGTATTGGCAGTAAACGAACCCAACAAAAAGCATAATGTAAAAACCAAAAAAGTAATGGCGATAGCATAATCTTTTCGCATCATCTCTTCGGCAAAGTAGGCGAAATGTCCCGTGACATTGGTGGTCAGTGTTTTTAGGCCCAAAACACCGGTAATGTTAACAATCCCGGCCACTAATGACAATAGTGCCGCTAAACGCAGATTGTGCAGAAAAGTTCTGGCTTTGCCTTGGTGTCTAAACATAGATTAAAAGTAATTATAATTTAGGTTCAGACCGTTACTAATCTATTTAAACTTTTCTAAAAATATAACTCTTGCCGGCTTGTACTAAAGTCATTTGGTTGTTGGGTAAATCAAATTTTATTTTGATTCCGGCGGCTAAAAATTCAAAAGTGTCCGTTTTGGTTGCCTCTAAAGGAAATTCACCTTGGCCTGTGGCTTGGGCAAAGAGTTTATCCGCTTTTCGGGTTACTTTGATGGTCATCGCCAATTCTTCACTGGCAAAATTACCCAGGTATTTGTCTAATGCTTCTTCAGTTAAGGCAATCGTTTTGAAAGATGGCATTTCAAATGGCAAGGCGTAATAAGTGCTCAACAAGGCAATCATGATTTGGTTGTTGTCATAATTATTGCCGTTTGATGTTAAAGCTACGGAAACATTGCTATCCGGAAAATAACACAAGGCAGAACTGAATCCGTCAATACCTCCGGTGTGACCAAATCCTTTTCGGTTGTCAAAAGGCACTTGAAAAACACCCATGCCATAACCCTCTTTAATCTCGGTCATTTGCGCTAAACTTGTTTTCGAAATAATTTTTCCGGCAAATAAACTTTCGATGAATAGTGTTAAATCGGTTGGATTTGAAACTACTGCACCGGCACCAAGCGGGATAGAGGCATCGGTTTCTTTTTCGGCCACCCATTCTTCAGTATAAGTAAAGGAATAGCATTCATTTTTCCCTAAGGTAATTCGGTTACCCATATAAGTATTTTTCAATCCTAATGGTGTAGTAATCTTTTCGGTTAAAATTTGCCCATAGGGTTTTTTATAAACCTTCTCTAAAATATAACTCAACAAGATGTAATTGGAATTGCTGTAATCGGATTTGCTGTTGGGTTCAAAATCACTTTTAAATTTAGCAATTATGGCTACCATTTCGGCTTCTGTTTTGGGTTGGGTATAATAATTCCAATAATCGCCGCTGTTGGTTATATTGTAAATACCACTGCGATGGTTTAGTAAATTACTGATGGTGATCTTTTTTGAATTAGGAATACTAGGAAAATAAGTATCTATAGTTTGATCTAAAGACAACTTTTTATCCTCAACCGCCTTGAAAATCATAGCCGCCGTAAACATTTTAGAAATAGAACCTATACGGTATTTAGTAGCATTGGTAGCTCTTTGTTTGTTATACAGATTAGTAACTCCCACGGATTTACTGTAAAGGACTTTTCCGCCTTGACTGATGGCAACACTGCCCATAAACTTGTTGTTGCTTTCCAACAATGTAAACAAACTGTCTAATTTAGCATAATCATTTTGTGCCAAAGAAGTAGAAACACAAGATGCAAAAATAAAAGCGAAGAGAAGTTTTTTAGCCATGATTAATGTGGATGTTTTAAGAAAGGTAAAGGTATTACAATTTATGAAAAATTGAAAGGGTATTGAAAGTTGAACGCAAATTTTAAGTGCGCTTTTTTATAAAATACAATCCGAATAAAAATAATTATTACCCGTTGGGTGTAATTAATCAAAATCAATTAAATCTAGTTTACACAAAATTTAACCTCATAGAAACATAGAAAAAAGAGTTGAATAGCCCAACTTTTGGGTTCATATAGCTATGATTTTCTATAATAAAGTGAAACGACTTTCAAAAATTATAAAATTTATGTTTCTATGTGGTTGAATAATCATACCAATTGTATTACACCCAACGAATAATAATAATAATAATAATAATTTATTTCTATTTCAAGTAGGGTAAATGAACCTTAACTTGCTTTACATAAAAAGTCAACATGAAAAAGATATTTTTAGCCGCATTTTTACTAATCTCTGCCACAAGTTTAGCGCAAAACTGGACCACCAATTTCGAGGAAGCAAAAGCCACTGCCGAAAAAGAAGGCAAGTCCATACTATTAGTGTTTTCGGGTTCTGATTGGTGTGCGACTTGCATCAAGTTGGATAAAAACGTATGGCAATCCGAAGTTTTTAAAGCTTATGCCCAAGATAAATTAGTCCTTTTGCGCGCCGATTTCCCAAAAAAGAAAAACAACGCTTTACCGGATGAGTTGAGAACCTCCAATTTGGCTTTGGCCGAAAAATACAACAAGGAAGGGTTTTTTCCACTGGTAGTTGTTTTAGATAAAAAAGGAAAAGTCATCGCCAAAAAAGGGTACGAAAACCAATCCGCAGATAAATTTGTAGCCGAATTACAAGCCCTTATCCCATAAACATGAATCGATTACTCTTTATAGTATTGTTAGCGGTTGGTTTCAGTGCCAATGCCCAACTAATCCACAAACGAAAAGTGAGTTTACTCGGCAGTCCGTTTGAGATTACAGTGGTGGCCAATGATACCGTTCAAGCCAACCAATATGAAGACATGGCCATTGCCGAAGTGAAACGCATAGAAAATCTAATCTCCGATTGGATTCCCACCACACCCTTATCCCAAATCAATCAGAATGCCGGTAAGCAAGCGGTCAAAGTACCTTTGGAACTCATTGAATTAATTGAACGTTCCATCAAAATATCAAAACTAACCGATGGGGCTTTTGACATTAGTTATGCCTCTATGGACCGAATTTGGAAGTTTGACGGCAGCATGAAGGAAATGCCATCTCCGGAAGCCATCAAAAAATCGGTAGAGAAGGTAGGCTATGAAAACATTATAATTGATAAAGAACAACAAACCGTTTTCTTAAAACTCGAAGGCATGAAACTAGGCATGGGCGGCATAGGACAAGGTTATATAGCCGATAAAGTCAAAGCCCATTTAATAGCGAATGGTTGTGCGGCAGGTTTGGTTAACATTTCCGGCGATATCAGCACTTGGGGCAAACAACCTACTGGCGAACAATGGAAAGTTGGGATTAAAAACCCTATGAATAAAAACAAAATATTTGCCACTTTTCCACTAGAAGATACTGCGGTGGAGACTTCGGGCAGTTATGAAAAATATGTGACTTTTAACGGCAAACGCTATTCGCACATTATTGACACCCGAACCGGTTATCCGGCTTCGGGGTTGATAAGCGTAAGTGTTTTTGCCAAAACCACGGAATTGGCTGATGCCTTAGCCACAGGCGTATTCGTCTTGGGTAAAGAGGTCGGCATGAACTTAGTCAACCAATTGCCCGGTATAGGATGCATTATGGTGGATGAAGACGGAAAGATTTCCACATCAAATAATATAGATTTAAAAAAATACCAACATGACTAAAGTATTTTCCCTACTCGTACTCCTTGTTTTCATGTCTTCCTGCACGGCTGTGAAAGAATATGAAAAAGAATATATCAATGACCCCGAAATGAAATTATCGGCAAAAACGGCCGAACGCTATGAAGTAACTTTTCAGGTGTATCGTGAAGCGGCCGCCGGAGCCAATGGTGGAAAAACAGGTGGTGGTTGTGGTTGTAACTAATAATTGACATGAAAAAATACCTAATCCTTTTTGCCTTACTAAGTGGTTATCAATCCTTCTCTCAAGAAAAAGACAGTACTGTTGTTTTCAAAAAGAGAGTTTTAGAGGCCACGGAAGTCGATTTTTTAGTGAGCTATTACAAACAAGACGGGGTGCATTCGGCCGTTTCGGGTGGAATGGGTTCTGAGAAGTTGACCGATTTAGCTTCTAATATAGTAGTAACTATGCCTATGAATGCCGATGATATTTTAACGGTAGACGCCGGTTTGTCTGCTTATACCTCGGCTTCTTCCAGTAATATTAATCCTTTTAACGATTCCGGTGCTTCAGGCGGTGGTGATGACGATGATGACGATAAAGCGGGTTCTCCTTACGGAACCCCTTGGTTGGCTTCTTCGGGTGCCTCAGCCCAAGATGCTTTGGCCAGTGTGACCGTTGCTTACAGTCATAGTTCCGATGACCGAAACTTTATTTGGAATGCCGATGTGGCTTTCTCTAACGAATACGATTATACTTCTATAGGTTTTGGCGGTGGTGTGGCCAAACTTTTTAATGAAAAGAACACCGAGCTTAGCTTAAAAGCCAATGTATATTTAGACCAATGGCGACCAATTTTGCCAACAGAATTACACGAATATGACAAGTATGGCAATTCCTTTTTAAACAACGGCTATTTCAGTGGTATAACCATTTATGATCAAAATGGCTTGGCTTCAAACGGGTATTTGCCTTCCCAATTTGAATCAATAGAAGCGGTGAATCGAAATTCGTATTCCTTGTCGTTTGCCTATTCACAAGTATTGTCTAAAAAACTGCAAGGTTCTATATTCTTTGATATCTTACAACAACAAGGATTATTGTCTACGCCTTACCACCGAATTTACTTTGCCGATAAACCTAATTATTACGTGGGGCAAAGCCAATACATACCGGTGTATGAAAGTCCGGAAAACGTTGGAGTTTACCGCTTGGCTGACGACATAGAGCGTTTGCCGGATTCCCGTTTTAAATTGCCGATTGGTGCCCGTTTAAACTATTACATCAACGAACACTTTAAACTGCGTACTTATTATCGCTATTATACTGACGATTGGGGCGTACAAGCGCATACCGCTAACATTGAAGTGCCAATAAAATTGAATGACCATTTTACGGTTTATCCGATGTATCGTTATTATACGCAAACAGAATCAAAATATTTTGCGCCTTTTGAAACGCATCTTTCCACCGAGAAGTATTATACGTCTGATTATGATTTGTCAACTTTCAATGCCAGTCAGTATGGGGTAGGAGCAACATACTTAGACATTTTTACCAAAGCCCACATTTGGAAGTTTGGCCTGAAAAATGTTGATTTCCGTTACAATCATTACCAACGTAGCGATACTTTGAGTGCCGATATCGTTTCGATGGGCTTTAAGTTTGTGATGGACAAATAAGGGTCGGTTGAATAGTAAAGGCTAGTATTTCCTTACGCCACATTGGATTCTTTCCGTTTTTCCATAACTCATTCCATTGGAATTTCGGTTGGATTGGTTTCCGGCATCGGCTGCTAAAAAGGCATTGAAATTATAGGGTATTCCTCTAAGAGACAGTATTTTTTTTACAATGGCTTCTCGACTTGGCGCATTAAAATAGGAACCAATATTTCCTCTCATAATACTGCTTAGTTCAGGTCGCCACATTCCGAATTCCAAATAGCCTCCTCCTTCAAAAGCGCCCACACTGGAATATCCCTGTAACCCAATAAAATGGTTCCATTTGATGAGATTTAGATCATTAGTGTTGTCAAGATTGGCTTGCCCTTCGGGTATGTAGGTTGCATTTTCATTGGGAACAATATACTCATCGCCAAGCGAAGCAAAAGCATGACCGACTTCGTGAAGCATAGTTGAAAATGCAGAAGAGCTGGATGTTGTTGATCCGGAGGTGCCAAATACTGCAATGTTGTTGCCTAAATAAGCACTTCCTCCGGTTTGACCATTAACAGCCATAAGTATTAAATCGTTATTGGAAATTGATCGTCCCTTTATTTTAAAAACATATTCATTTACGGCCTCGTAATTGGTAATAATCGGATATTGAAAAAATGAGGTAGCGTTGGTAGTCCCAAACGGATAATTGACAACGATACCGCTGCTACTGTTTTCGATGGAAGATTCAGCATAGATTATATAAGCATTAAAATGGTTTTTGTATTCAAAAAACGGATGGGCGTTAAATAAAAATTCAATCGATTTAAGCGCATCATGCTTGTATTTTCCATTGTCTCTTTTTAAATCGGCACGCAAGTAGGCGTCTCCCATAAAAATCACATTAATGCCATTTTCCGGGTCGTTTTCAAAGAGTATTTCCACTTCTTTATCTTGAAAATAATTTTCAGAAGAATCATCGGTCGTTACTTCAGCGTCTTTACTACAGGAGAAAGTACTCCCAATGATCAGCGTCCACAGTACTATTTTTATTTTTTTCATAAGGCAGGTAGTTTTTTAAGGAACTCGAAATTAAGGATTTTAAAATGTGGGCTGCTATAGGTTGTTTTATAAAGGTACAGTTTACTTCTAAAGATTCCAAATACCCATTAATGCAACAAACACTTCTTTCGTCATAGACTAAATTTCACAAAACTAGTTCCGTCAAATTTAAAGGTACCATTGTCGTGTGTTCCTAGCCAAAGATCGCCCTTGTTGTCTTTGTAAATGCTGAATACCGTAACGTTTTTTGAATTCACTTGCACCGGATAATGCGTAATGGTAGTGCCATCGTATTTCCAAACGCCATCCCGATAGGTTACAAACCACAAGTTATTTTGGTTGTCTCTTACGGTTGAAAGGTATTCGTCTAAATGGCTGTCCTTTTTCCCGTCTAAACCGCCTATGCTTTTATGTCTGGTGTATATTGTATTGTTTTTTAAGGGCGCAGTATCGTCAATAGTATAGCGGTATTCGGTATTGAACCAAAAGTCGCCTTTTTGGTCTTCTGCAATAGAACGCACTCCGTTAGCGCCTTCGTCGCGAAATTCGGTCACATCTTCTTCTGTAATCCATTCAAATGATTTTCCGTCGTAGCGGCAAACGCCAACCGGATTGGTCCCAAACCAAAGGTATCCTTTGCGGTCTTTATAAATGCTGTAAATTTCAAAACGATTTTGATGTTCAGCAGGTTTTGGCAACTGCAATTCATGTAAAATAGTGCCATCATACCGGTACACTTTTTCAGTTTGATAGGCGTGTCTGAACCACAAATCATTCGGTTGCAGTTGCCAGTCGGAATCCGCGATAGGCGATAAGGTTGTAAAGGTAGTGCCGTCAAACTTAACTATGGTCGATTTTGGATGGCAACTAGAGAAGTATAGGTTGCCCGATTGGTCTTCTTTAATTTCATCAATGCGGTTGTTGGGTAAACCGTGTTTTGTGGTATAATTAATCAAGGTCTTGCCGTCATAGCTATAGAGACCTGTTTCCCAACTGCCAAACCAATAAACATTTTTTTGGTCTTGATAAACCACCATTATACTGCTGCCCAATGCTTTAACCGTGTCTCCCTTAGTAATTTGGTCGGTGTCTTTTTTCGGAACAGTGGTCTGTCCGTTGCACGAGGTCAACAGCAGTGCAAAATGCAACAATAAAAGGATGTTTACTTTCATAAGGGACTGTTTTAGGGTTGTAATTGGGTTGGCGATGCTATCATTTGATACTATCAAAGACACTTTTTGGGGTCAGTCTCCAAATTATGGCAGCAAACCCTTATAAATTTGCCACGGTTGTTTTTGAAATAGCATCATGCCACCCTTTTTCAGCAAAAAGAAAGGAGAGGTGGTCGAACGGAATGAATCGGCAAGCGTTTCTAATTAACAGGGCTTTAAAACTTGGCTTATATCCGTATTCATTAATCACTCTGGTAAGGGTTAAAAATTTACCGGGTGTCCAACTAAAAGCAAGTTCAAAAAGGAAATGGTATAAAAAATATCCCAATAAAAAAAAGCCGAAATTAGCTAGAAAACTGTTTCCCACTATTTCTTGATACCAATCCCCATAAAGGAGTGTGGAGGAAATATAGAGGATTATTAATATAAAATTGTCCAGCATAAAACCCAAAAATCGGGATAATTTACTAGCATAATCAATGCTTATGTCGTTGTTAAAATTCATAGTTGTTTTAAATTTAATCCTCTCGGCACTTGTATTCCAAACTTACAAAATAACTCCTTATAATTTGTAAGGTTATTATGCAAGTTATCAACACTGTAATGCCTTAAGTGGGTTAGGGGGCGATGGGTGCCCATAAAAAAAAAAGCACTCTTTGGAGAATGCTTTCGATTGTGGTATACTGGGTGAAAATTAATAAACTTATTCAGTGAGGTAAAGATAAAAACTTTTTCTTACCACTGAAAAAAAATTTTGAATTAATTTAGTGTTGTGAAGACCAAAGATAGTTTTTAGTATTTTTACAGGAACCGATTTGCTATGTGTTTTTATTTTGGATTGCCCGAAAATATTGGCGTGATTAAAAAACGTTTTAATCGGGAAGTGAAAAACAGTACGACCTATCAACCTAATGAGAAGTTCAATGGTTTTGCGCATCCCGAAAATTTACTAATCACTAATGAGGCTCCCGAGCTGATTACCACCGGCTCTTGGGGTTTGTTGCCGCAATGGAGTAAAGACCTCGCGTTTAGAAAAAACACTTTGAACGCCCGAATAGAAACCGCAAGCCAATTGCCCAGCTTTAGAGACTACAACCAAAACCGCTGTTTAGTTCCGGCCTCTAGGTTTTACGAATGGCGGCACGAGGGCAAAACTAAAATCCCTTATATTATAGTGAGCAGCGAACACGAAAGCGATCTGTTTTGTTTTGCGGGTTTGTACAGTGATTGGAACCATCCTGCCACCGGCCAATTGCTGCGCACTTTTACGATACTGACTACCGAAGGCAATGACACGATGAAGTATGTGCACAACACCAAAGAACGCATGCCGGTCATTTTGCACCAAACCGACGAAGACCGATGGTTGCAAGGCGCCAACCTAACCGAGTTTGCCTATCCCTATCATTGCAGGCTGACTGCTTTTACACTATAGCTATGGGGTTTAAGAAGGAAACGGTACTGCAAATGCAAGACATCTTAATGCGTTTGGCCCCGGGCACCGAGGAGTCGTTGCAGTTTTTTTACCCGGAAAAGAAACACACCATCAAACAAACTTTTTTTGTAAAAAACAAAAAGGGACAGTACATCTATATCTTTCAATACTATGAAAAGTTATCGCCCTACCGCATTGCCTTGGTGCAAAAACTAGCCCAGAAAATTGAGTACCCTTTGCATATGGTAACCACTGAAAAAGGGTATGTGTGCGTAGGGTGGAAGTATGGGGGGTGAAAGGGAGGTGGGTTATAAATCAGCTATTGCGCGAAACGGCTGTTAGTAGCTTGCTTTATATTGTAACATCTTTGCTTTCTTTTTTAATAACTTCCTTTTCCAATTCTTTGACTAATAATTCAACCAATAGAGTTTTTAAATCAACATAATTAACTGTTATACTAGTTTCATAAATTATTAAATTTCCCTTTTGCCAAACTGTATTGTAATCACTTATTATTCCATTATCAACAAGTGCTTTTTTTAAACTTTCGTTTGTTGATTCTTCATGTTTTTCTTCAATTTTATTTTTTAACCAATTTGGTTTGTCAATTGAATAACCACTATTATTCCAATCTTCTGAAGCTAAAATTTTTAATTGCGACAATTCACCATTTTTATTATAAATGGGTTCTATAAAATAACTTCCTTGACCAGTTATTGTTTTTCCTTCACTTTCAGTAGAAATACTTGTTTTAAAAGTATATCCAGCTCCAAGATCAAATTCACCTGCAATTGATGTGTAGCCATTTGAGTTCGAAAAAGTGATAGTTTTACCTTCCCTTCTAATTTTTTCGATTTGTTTTTTAAAATCTGATTTCTTCATTCCAATCATAAAACCAAGAAATAAAGTGTCTTTCGATTGTGATGTTGATTTTATTAAGCTATCCAAAACAGTTTTGTTAGCATAGTCTAATTTTTTTTTGACTGGAACATTTGTCGATTGTTTACAAGAGATTAATAAAATAAAAGACAATAATATTGTAATAATATTTTTCATGAATTTTGATTTTTAGTATTTTGAGGTGAGCTTGTTGCTAACGTTCCGGCTTGCAACAATTGCAAAGATTAATCAACGTCGATTTCAATATATAAATTCCTTTTTGAATTTTTGGAGAAAATCTGGTGGACAAACCAAGCCACGAAGTTGTTATTATCATCAAATGCGTAATCCATTTATTCGCCAAAACTCAGGAATTACAGTATTATTTCCAATTGTAACTTTTCCTAAGCTATATGTTGTTTTATCCATATGCATTTTTGAAATTTTAATACTTGGATTTTTACTTACTGCAATGTTCGTTACCATTTTAATATCCTCATATGGAGTTCTACAGCCAAAAATTATTTCAACAAGAATACCGGGATATTCGTAAAGCATATTTTTCATTATGAATATTTGACGATATTCATTTTCATATTTCCATTCAATAGATTTAGTAGTAACAATTGTTTTTATTTCTTCATGTGAGTTTGCATCATCAGTCAAATTAATTTCTGGAAATCGTTCCTGATATTTAACTTTATATATTCCATCTTCTTTTTCTTTTGGAACATCAAAAACCAAACACATTCCTTTATGATTATCTGCATAATGTGCCCAAAGCAGATTATTAGTACTATCTGATGAATAGCAAACTACTCCATATTCATTTATAGAATCTTTAAACTTCATTACATTGGCCTTTTCAATATGATTCAAATTTCTAAAATCACCATTTTCGTCAATAAGTACACTATCGTAAAGACTAAACTCAAAAGGGTCATTAAATTCAAAAGGATCAGCAACCCAATTATTTTGGTTAGTTAAGTTTTGTAGAGTTAACTTATTTATTGATTGAAAACGATAGAATTTCATAATTTGTTTAAAAATTGCTGATAACGTCGCGGCTTGGCGTAGTAGCGGTAGGTTAAAGAAAAATATAATAAGAAATGCTGAAGTTCAGAGTATTTTCCAAGAAAGATTAACAAGCTATTAAGTCAAACTGCTGATAGCGGTAGTTATTTTTTTTTATTTACATTTTTTGGTCGCTTCGGTTTTTCTTCATTCATATTTTTGACATGGAGTTCTCTTATATTTATCAATGGAAGATATACACCTCCATTTGCAGTTAATGAAGTGATATTAAAAATTACAGTTCTCAAATAGTTTACAAGTAAATTTAAACTTCCAAAATGTTTTGCAGACTCAATATCCGAATCTTCTTTGATGTCTGGATTTAATTGGTAAATCCCTTCAACAACAATATTTAACATACAATTCTGACTTTCATCATCTGGATTTGTTTCAATTAAACTAAATTCTAAAATAACAATATAATTGCATTTGTCCTTTTTGTTGTTTAATATATTGTAAGAATAATCAAGTTTTAGATTTTCCGAATTGAAATCAAAATCTTGCCCAAGTGGAGTAAAAAATTGAATCAATTTTACATACTGACTTTCAATACTAATGTCAGTATTAAAAATTTTATTTTCAAATAATTTATGCATATTCATAACTTTCTTTTCTTGTTAATTTAATACGTTTAGTGTGTAAAAAATTTTTTCGAGAATGTCTATTATTATCTAAAACAAGTCTTTCAAATTTAAATTCGCAAACTTCTTTAGAAATTATAAAATTTCTTTCAATTAGTCCTACATATTCATCATCTTGATAATATGTGTTGTAATGTTCCTCAGTAGTTAAATATTTCGGTGGTTGCAGAATAATATTTAGAGCATTTTGCAATTTTGCAATATGTTCAACATTGAGTTTTTTTCTATTGTTAAAAATAGCACTCAAAAAAGGTTGTGAAAGACCTGTTCTTTCTTCTAGCTCTTTTTGAGTTACTTTATTGTTTTCAATCACTTCCAAAAATGTACTAACAATTCTACTTTGAACCATTTGTGATTCAAAAACAATGTCAACTCTATTTTCGTTTAATTGATTTCTAATTTGGTCTAATAATTTCATATTCATATTCTGAAACTGTTTTATATCTCACGTTTAACCTCTTATCAATACCATCTGTTTTTTTATGCAAAAATAATTCAGACATAATTATATGCTGTTTTTCGTTTTTCATTTTCTTGACATGGCAAATTATTCTATCATTATCATTATTCAAAAAAGGTTTTAAAGCTTTAGTCGAATATGGTTCATCTCCATATTTCCTGCTTTTTAAGCCTTCACAAATTTGCTGAAAAATTTGCTTTATTTCATTTGTATGACGAGTATCTAATAGAACGTACTGGGTGAATTCCTCTAGGAATTCTACATCACAGCACAAATTATATTTCTTGCCTTTCATTAAAACTACTGCTTTTCTCATACAAATATAACCTATAAGTTATAATATCAAAATTTTTTCGTCAGAATTTAACTTTACTTTAATTTTCCAATTATATCTAAAAAATAATTACACTAACATGCAGAAGATTGCATCAGCTGCGACGATTTATTACTATTACTCTCCTAAAATAATCACGGATTCAACCCTAAATTATTTAAAGCAGAATCTAAAAGTTCTTTTTTAAGTTTTGTGATAGAGGCAACTGTTACTTCTTCCAAATCAAAGCGATACCCATTGATTTCTAATGTTTTTACTTTCTCTTTGAATACAAAGGAGCAAATGTTTTTAGTTTGGTTTTCATCCACTATAATGGCAAACTTGTTTTTCATATCGCGATAACTAATTCTGGCTAGTTGAGGCTCTTTGATTTTAGAAGACATTGCCAATATGGTTTTAACCACATTATAGGCTTTAATTTCCTCATCAGTAGTTATTATGCCCGAGTTTGAATCAGCTATTTCCTTTTTAATTACTTTTTCTAAAGCAGTTTTAATTGAAACAGAATTAACCAATTGCTTGATTTGGAATAATATTTTGTCAGAAGAACGTTGTCCTCCCATATTTTTATAAATGAGTTTTGCCAAATCATCGGTTGGAATAGCAAGAGTTTGATAAAGGGCATTGTCAAATTCGTCCAAGAAATAAATATCTTCAGCTTCAGCAAGGATGTCTTTTATTTCAAGATTTTGATGATTAAACAACGCCAATTTTTCAATATCTGCGGTTTCATAGTTAAGTAGATTAAACACAAAGAATGGTTTTGGATTCAATCCTTTCTTTTGTTTGGTATCAACCGCGTGAAAGTTATAAATGATACCATTAGTGACAATACCAATTTTTGCAGATGGGGTATAAAGACAATATTCGTTTAACTGTCGGAAGTGATTGTCATTTAAATTTACCGTTACGCTTTTGCATTCCACTAACATTACAGGGTCTTTTTTTCCTAAAGTAATCGCTATGTCAACACGACGATTCTTTTTATCGGCCATGTCGGCATAATACTCATGGGTGTAATGGTCTATCTTTTTATAGTTTAGAATGTTTAAAAAAGTATGGATTAAATTATCTCGCGTTTGAGTTTCGTCTTTACTGGCACTTATTGCTTTTTTATAATCCCAATTATCTAAACATTTTTTTAGGTTATTAGTTATCTGTTTGAGCTTCTTTGAGTCTAATGCCATGTTTATAGTTGTTTTAGATATATGATATTATTGTTACTTCTCAAATTTAACCAATTCCCCACCACCAATCAATCCCCATCAATAGGGATTTTACTTTAAGTTATCAACATAAATTTCTTACGATTAGCTTGTTTTGGGTTGGTTTGAGGGTAAATATACTTCTCAATTGTGTTCTGTCTTTACGGTTTTCCACATCGTTAGAATATAATCAAGGGGCTATTCATAACTCGGAACCTGCAACCCGCAACCCATTGTGCATACTTTTCAGTAGCGACAAAAATGCACCATAAAATGTAGCATACTTTTCAATAGCGATAAAAATGCACCACAAAATGTAGCATACTTTTCGGAGGCGACAAAAATGCACAATAAATTCCCTTGTTTTTACGTTTTAGTTACTATGCACTTACCCTTTTATGGCTTGGCAAATAGGGTAGTAATCAATGATCTATGAAGAGAAAATTTCAAGAAATAAAGGCCTTGCTGGGGTTTACCCAGGACGAAATGGCCCAACTTTTAAAGCTTCATCGCAATTCGGTTTCCCGTTTTGAGTTGGGCAACGGTCATATCCCACACCGTTCTAACGTAGTGTTGGGCGCTATGCTCCAATACATCCAATCGCCCGAAGCTAAGGCTGACCTGCCCGAAGCGCTGGAAGAACAACAGGCACTGGAGGCCGTAAAACTTCAGAAACTGATAAAGGAAAACGAATACCAGTATGAGCGGCTGAGCCGGAAACTACACAAGGCACAGGCCAACTATGCCTATAACGAAAATGCCACGAAGCTCCTGTATTTCCTAAGGGAACACGCCGCAGAACTGCCCGAAGTGTCTCCGGATGTATTGCATCTTTTGGAGAAAAGAGTGAAAGCTTCGCTCGAAAAACAAGGCAAGGCAGAGGTGTTGGCTTTGGAACTGCAGGTCGATTTATTAGTCTATGAAAAAAGGCTGTTGGAACGGAAACAGTATGAAATTGGCGCTAACGGCAATAAGAATAATGCATCACAGGTTTAACCACTACGAGCAGGGAATTTTAGTCGGTTTTGCGGTTATAGTCAGTGGTCAGTTATTCCGTGATTTCTATAGTGTTGAATACCTCCATAACCAAGGCTTGTTGGGCTGCGCTTAGGTTGTTGGTGTATACAGTAAGTGAATTATAGAGGGGTAAGGTTCCCGCCTCACTTATATTGTATAAATGAATTTGGGTAGGATTCGTTTCCGGGTGGATGGCTTGCACTATTTGTCTGTAGTGACCGTTTAGTTCATCCTCGGTAACCACATAAGTATCCGAAGGCAAATTAGTCAATGGGACAGTGTAATAGCCATAATCAAAATAAAGTGTGATTCCGGACCCGGTGATAGAGCCCACATATGAGTCGGTACCCGCTAACTCTTCCAACACAAATTTCGATTCAAAGTGCAAAATATAGTTTCCAATGGTAATGGAAGTGGGTTGGTTGCTAGTGTCGTCTGAACTGCAACTCAACAACAGGAAAAGTACTGCGATCAAAGAGAACCGTTTTAAGTGTTTCATGGCTAGGTGGTTTTTTGGTGATAGTTAGATCCTAAAGATAGTTAGAAAAATCGTGAAAGGATTGTAACAACCTGGTTATTATTCATTTTTTACTCTCGTGGAATGAAGCATTTGCAGTTTCCAGCCGTTTTCTGTTAAAATGGCGGTCGCACTTTCCAGCCAATACGCTTTTCTGATGATTTTATGGTCAACCGTAAATACCGCATGGTTTTTATAGGCAATCCAAGCCATTCCGTTTAAGACTTTAACATCAATAATTTCAATCGAGTTCACTCGGGTAGGCATTGGTTTTTTAAGAACCGCTTTGTTTAAATACTTGGCAATAGAGTCATTATTCCACACTTCGCCATTTTCCAAAAGCAGAAAATCCTTGGTGTAATATTGATCAATGTTTTTAGCATTCAATTCCGACCATATAGCGTCAAAAGAATTACTAATTAATTCTTTGAGCTGTTCTTTTTCGGTTTTGATGGCGTTTTGACCAAAGGATAACGTGGTGAAACCTATTATTAAAATTATGGTATTGAATTTTTTCATGTTTTCTCTTTAAAATTACTGCGATTATTTGTAAGCGTTTACGGTTGCCGCTCTTGGCTCCCGTTTTTTCTTATTAGTATACTGTCAATACGCCTCTTGTTTTCTTGTTGCAATAAAGTAGGGTACAGGTTCAGTACAATATTGGGAATCATCATTGAGAGTCCAAATAGAATTCCCACACTAAAACTTTTATAAACGGCGAAAATGGACACGAAAACAAATCCGATCAAATGACTTATTTCAGAAAAGGTCATTTCATTTCGTAGTACGGTCAAATCATCATTTGGCTTTTCCACCTTAAGTTTTTGGTTAAAGAATTTGAAAAAAGTGTTTTTAACCATCCACTTAAAGAGTTTCATCCCCATTTTTTTATTGAAGGTTTTGTGGCTAATAAAATTCAAGTTGGATAGCTTGTCATAGTAGGCCGTTTTCATCAGTATACTGTTGAGGATCATGCCAACCATCCAAGATATAAAGGATAGGGATATTCCAAAGGTAAGGCCTAATAGTAAGTGTTTCATTATAATACTTTTAGCGGTTCGGGCTATTGCTTGCAGGAATTGCTTCTATTACGTGTATTTCGTTTCCATCAGGGTCTTTAATCTCTATAGTTTTCGCACCGTTGGGCATTTTGTCAATAATTGGATGCTTGTATTTGCCTGATTTGTAATCGCTGCTCACTTCCATAAGCCTTTTTAGAAAATCATCCATAGAAATTACTATAAAGCCTAGGTGTACAAAACCTACATATTTTGGTGTCGAAGGTACGTCATTGGTAACTTTAGTGGTGACATTGAGCCATTGTGATAAATGGAGTTCAGTACCATCACCAAATTTCAACCATTTTACATCGTATAGAGGGCTTGGAGGAAAGGGATACGGTATAGTGTCTGCTTGAAAGACTTGGGTGTAAAAAGCAACACTTATTTCCAAATTCTGTACATCCAATAAAGTATGGTTATACCGGACAGTACTTTTTTGTGCACTCGCAAAGGATGTGATAAAAAAAAAGGATAAAAGAAGAAAAGACTTTATCATTGGTTTATATTTTGATTTAAAATTGCGTTAGATTCTTAATTCTGCAAAAGCATTACCACTAACGTGCCGCCGCTTGGCGAAGTAGTGGTGACTATTTAAATAATTTGTTTTCTAAAGATAAGCAAAATTTCAACTTAGTATTTCCGGCTAAGAAAAACAAAACACGTTAATGCGCGAAACGGCTGTTGGCGGTCGTTGTTTTAGTATTTACTCGTATTACTTTTTTGAATTGTCGGCCAAAATGGTTTATCGTTTCGTTTTTTACTTGAATACTGTTAAAGGCAGACATTTCTATTTTTAGTGAGTCAAGTTCCTCGTGTCTAATTGGCACACCGTCAATGATTAGTAATTTGTCTTTTTCATTGCTTTTTACAGTCCAGTATGCCGGGACAACATTTAAGCTTTCACTATATTTTATTGTTACAATCTTGTCAAACTTGTCAACTAAAATTTCCTCCATTTTATTCTCGTCCAATATGAGCTGATCAATTCGTATTACACTATCATTAAGTCGCACCGAGTAGCCTTCTTTTCTATACTTCAAAAGCTTTTCTCGTGAGTTTTTTGCTGAAATACTCGAAGTACAAGCGGTTAAAGAAAGAAATAGTAAAATCGAAAAAACAAATGATTTCATAATAAAGAAAAAATTGTGTTACAATGACCTCTGACGTTCCACCGCTATCAGTCTATAGCTAAGCTAAGATAAAGTTTATTTCTGAAAATAGAGTAGGAGTTAAGAAAAACCGGCTATAGAGAGAAACGGCTGTTGTAGACAGTACTTAGCTTTTCGGTTTCTGACTAAAATTTAAATCAAATTTTAAACTTTCTATTTGTAATTCTTTCCTAGTTTTTTCAAATTCGGTTTCGCTTAATGGACCAAAAATTCCTTTTTGGCTACTGATCTTGTTTTTTTTAATGTCAATTATGAAGTATCGTGTTTCTCCGTTGAAATTTTGAATTTGTTTAGCTATAATATACTTTTCATTGTGACCAACAGCATATACATAATTCTCTATAATTACTTCGGAACAACCGTCGCAATTTTTTATGAGTTTATGAATAGACCTGTTTGATTCTAAATCATTCCAGCCAACTTCATAATCACCAATAATTTTTTGATGCTCACTTTCCTCAAACCAAGCACAACTATAATTTAAAAATGCAAATATGATTGTCAAAAATAAATTTGTCTTTTTCATAACGTGTGTTTTAGCATTGCCTACAACGTGCAACGGCTTCGCGACTGTTGCGATGATTTATTACTGATGATTACATCTATAATTTCCTTTTTGCACAGGTGTTTCGGGATAAACGCAAAATCAATCATAATCACAAACGGCTGTTGTATGCCGTTTTATTTTCCTTCAACCTTTTCCAGTCTCTTTCTTATATCCGCATTTTCTTCAATAGCCAATGACTTTTTGTAATTAATGATAGCATTGGGTTTGTCATCAATAGCGGCATAATAATCTCCCAGGGCAACATACACTTTATAGCTTTTGGGATGTTTGTCAAGATTATAGTTGAAAAGCTCTGCTACTTTTTTAAATTGTTTTAGATACAAAGCCCAATAACCAACATCATTTACTTTCGTTTCAGCAGGTTCTGTGCTGTAGTATGCATAATTTGTTTTCAATTTATCCAACAAATTTACAGTAGTATCAGTTATGTCTTTCTCGGTTATAGCATAGTCTTTATAAATAAAACGCAAAGCATCATATGCTGTCATAAGACCTATAGAGGCATGCGTTTCGTTATTGTAATAGTTAGATTGAAAGTTCAGACCATTGTCTTTATTTTTTTCCAATAGTTTTTTCATTTTCAGAATAGTGCGAATGTGCCCAGAAGCTTCAGAGGTATCTTTCTCAACTGTATTGATATCCCATCCTGTTGGAATGTTATTAGCAATGCCTATAAATAAAGAAGTTCCTTTGTATTTCGTATTGGCCAATATTTTTTCAGCTTGCTTTACTGTCAAATCATCGTCCCACCAAAAACTAGGGTCAGAAGGTATATAGGAATTAAACAATTGATTATGATGCAAAAAAACTTGCATACTTATAAGTCCGGCCAGCGAACCTCCAGTAATTGTTCTGTTGGTTGTTGTTGGGTATTTGGCATCTATATAAGGGATTAATTCTTTCTCTATAAATGAAATAAAATTTTCACTACCTCCAGAAGTTGCATAATTGGGGTCATACGCCCTATGCGTAGGTGTACAATCCCTTGTTCTATCAGTATCCATAATGTTTACAACAATGTGTTCAGGAATAACAGGATCGTATATAGTACTCAAAAAGCGAACTGTCGCTGTCAACATGGTGAAATAGTTTTCATCACCGTCTATAGAATATATAATAGGATAGCGTTGCTTACCAGAAGCAGTCACACTAGAAGCGGCAGGCACATATATCCTAAACTTTCTTTTCTCATTCAGGATTTTGGATTGAATGCTATCAATAGTACCAATCACAATTTTAGCATCTGTTTGTGCATTAGAACAAAATGCAAAAGCAATAAAAATAAAGAAAAAGTGTAAAGATTTCATATAGTAATTTTTAGGTGAGTGTTCTAATGGCATATAACTAACCGATAAGTATAAACACTATCAGCGGTGTTTCCAAATTTAACCAATTTCCTACTACCAAACAATCCCCATCAATAGGGATTTCACCTTAAGTTATTAACATAAAATTCTTATGAAAAAGGGATGAGGGATAAGGGATAAGGGGAAAGAAAACCCCGATAGTCATTACAACCCATTGTGCATACTTTTCAGTTTTGAAAAACATACTCTTGTTTAGTAAAACTTTTGATATTAAATAGTGGTCAGTTATAAACTTATCCCTTATCCCTTATCCCTTATCCCTAATAACCCAACCTCTCCCAAATTAATTTTCCCTTAAAAACAAAACCCTCACTACCGCCAAAACATAAAATGTAGTACATTAGCACAGCAAATCAAAGCCGCTATGAAGCACATTTTACTAGTAGAAGACGAAGTCGGTATCGTTCAGTTCCTCACACAAGGGCTGGAAGAAGAAGGCTACCAAATTTCGGCAGCCAACAATGGCAAATCAGGACTGGAGCTTTTTCAAACCGAAAAGTTCGACTTGGTGTTACTCGATTGGATGCTACCCAAAATGACCGGCGTAGAAGTATGTAAAGCCATCAGAGGCCAAAACACCAAAGTGCCTATCATTTTCCTAACCGCCAAAGACACCGTGCAAGAAACCGTAGAAGGACTAAAAAGCGGCGCCAATGATTACATCAAAAAACCTTTTAGCTTTGACGAATTGGTTGAGCGGATTAAAGTACAATTGCGGGACCAACCCGAGAATGAGATCTTAACCCTCGGGCCGGTAGAAATCAATTTGCAAAAACACCAAGTTACGGTTAACAAAAAGGAGGTTTCGCTTACGCAAAAGGAATTCGATTTACTCCATTACTTGGTTAAAAACAAAGGAACCGTTTGTTCCAGAACCCAAATCATTCAAGACGTTTGGGACATTCATTTTGAATACGACACCGGAGTTATAGATGTGTTTATGAACGCCATCCGTAAAAAACTAAATCTTAAAGTGGAGGAAGATTACATCAAAACCATACGTGGCGTAGGATATATCGCTAATGACGAATAAAAATGCAACAGTTTTCTTTTAAAAACAGAATCGCTTCCAATTACATCATCACGACTGCCTTGTTAATTTTGGTGGTCTTTTTTGCTATCTATTCTATAGTGCGATTTAGTGTCTATGTTAGGGTGAACAACGAAATCAAAACAGAAGTAGCCGAACACCTAAAAGAAATTGAAGTCATAGAAAACTGCGTCTTACTAATTGAAGAAGAAGAGTGGAAGACGAGTCAGTTTAACAAAGTAGAAGTCAGTCCGGCCTTCATCCAGTTCGTAGATGAATTAGGCGCGATGGTGGAAAAGTCGCCCAACTTAAAACAAAAACAACTGACCTACAAAGCCAATGCACCGGTGAATGAACTGTTTGACACCAAGTTAGAAAACATTTCAGTCAGACAAATTCAAGTGCCGTTATACCAAGGCACTAAGATCATTGGTTATATGATTGTGGCCATGTCGTTAGAAGATTCCATCATGGTATTGAACAACCTATTTACCGTGATGCTCATCGCGTATCCGATGATATTGTTAGTGCTGTTCCTAATCGCCCGATTCATAGCCGGCAGAAGCATCAAACCGATAAGCACTATCATCCAAACTTCGAATGTGATTACCAAAGACAACTTGAAATCGAGGATTCCTTTACCACAAAACAGAGACGAGTTGTTTACTTTGTCTCATACCATCAATAATTTATTAGATAGGGTAGAGAACGCCATTGAACGCGAAAAACAATTCACTTCCGATGCCTCGCACGAACTTAGAACGCCTTTAGCGGTAATTAAAGGGACTTTAGAAGTGCTGATTCGTAAACCCCGTAATCCTGAGGAATATAAAGAAAAAATAGATTTCTGTATCAACGAAGTAAACCGATTGAACCACTTGGTAGACGAGTTGCTTTTGTTGGCCCGTTTTGAAAACCAAAAGCAAACCTTAAAGTTGGAAAAGGTTTCCTTAAACGCGCTGTTTTTAGATGTTATTTCAAGGAATACCACCATTATAAGCGACAAGAAAATCAAGTGCATTGCCAAGTTCTCTAAAGATTATTATGTAACTACAGATGCCTATTTGCTTAACATCATTGTGAATAATATTTTAACCAATGCGGTCAAGTATTCTAAACCCAGCGATACCATCAATTTTGACATTATTGAAACCGAAAATGAATTGATTTGTTCGGTTTCTGATCACGGAATTGGCATAGCCGAAGAAGATTTACAAAAGATATTTGACCAATTCTACCGCTCCAAATCCAATGACCATCCCGAAATTAAAGGAACCGGTTTGGGATTGTCTATTGTAAAACGATTATCGCTTTTACTGCAAATTGATTTGCAAATTGAAAGCGAAGAGCACAAAGGAACCAAAGTTATTTTACGCTTTCCAAAATGATTTAGGACTTGATAATTATCATGTCTGACTCTTAAAATAAATCCTATATTTGAATCAATTAAAACACAACAAATTATGAATGACGCTCACTTACACATGGTAGTCAACCATTTTCCAATTATCGGGACGATATTTGGATTAGGCATTTTAATTGCCGGTATCGTAATGAAAAACAATGCGGTAAAAAATACAGCCTATGTACTACTGATTATCGCTGCAGTCTTTGGCTTTGCTTCAATGTCAACAGGAGAAGGCGCTGAAGAGTTAGTAGAAGACATGCCAAGTGTAGGCAAAGAAATCATTCACGAACACGAAGAACTGGCCGAAAAATTTGTTTTGGTGCTTTATGTAACAGGTGCATTTGCCTTATTGTCTTTGATAGCTACTGCCAAAAAACATGCTAAAGCCAATTTATTTTCTTGGATTACTTTATTGCTTGCTGTTGTTACCGTAGTTTTAGCCAAAGAAGTAGGTACTTCAGGCGGAGAAGTTCGCCATACAGAGATTAGAGAAAATGCCGTAAGTTCAGAAATCGCTGAGCCGCAAAATGAAATGGAAATCGAAATAGAATAGCCTAAATTTAATCATAGTTTATAAGAACCTAACCGTTAATTTGGTTAGGTTTTTTTATTATATAAGCCTATAAATTAAGATATTTCAATAAAAATTACGCTATACCGATTATCTGCTAATTTTTCAGAAATACTTTGTTATCATTAGGCAATAAAGTATATTTACGTTTTAAGTAAAACGAATACTAAGCATGCGCAGCCCTGAAGAAAATGTCGCGGAAGATTTAAATCCAAAGAAAATTATTGAACCCCAACTCAATATTATTTTAACCACCGACGAAGACGACGAAAGACCGGTTTACATTTCCGGAAATTTCAATAACTGGGAAACCCAAGACAAACAATTCGAAATGGAGCGTGTTGGACAAGGTTTGTACCATTACAAATTTGACCACAATTTCACTTATCCCGACGAACTTTTATACAAATTTACCCGAGGCGATTGGAGCGAAGTAGAGATTGATAAATTTGGCAATCGTACCGAAAACAGAAGTTGCAAACAACACAACGGCGTTCGCAAAGAACACGTGGCCAAATGGCGTCACAACTGGCTGCCCTTCAAATCCAAGTTCTTACCGGAAGTCCATTTAATCTCCGAAGAATTCGAAATTCCGCAATTGAATAAAACCCGCAGAGTTTGGGCGTTGTTGCCTCATGATTATAAAAATACTTCCGAGACTTATCCGGTGTTGTATTTGCAAGACGCACAAAATCTATTCAACGAAAAAGCCAAATACGGCAACTGGGAAATCGATAAAAAACTAGCCGTCATGGCCGAATACAAAATTGGCAAAATCATTATCATAGCGGTTGAACATGCGGAAAAAGAAAGAATCAAAGAATACAATGTTGGCAATACTGTTCTGGGTAGCGGCGAAGGTAAAAAGTACATTCGCTTCGTAACCGAAACTTTAAAGCCTTTTGTGGATGCTAATTTCAGAACCAAACCTGAACGAGAGCACACCGGAATTGGCGGCAGTTCTATGGGCGGCTTGGTCAGTATTTTTTCGGGGATTATGTATCCGGAAATCTTTGGGAAGTTGATGATATTCTCGCCATCGCTTTGGGTAGTGCCTAAAATCAAGTTGTCTTTCTTAGACATGGATGAACCGCAAGACACCCGAATTTATCTTTATGCCGGAGGCGATGAAAGTGCGACCATGATTGACCACGTAAAAAACTTTAAAAAACGATTACTAAAAAAAGAAGGGTTCGCCGATAAAATGAAGGTGCGTTTGAGCCTTAATATGGAAGGCAAACACAACGAAAGATACTGGAGTGACGAATTTCCCAAAGCGATTGAATGGCTTTATTTCAGTACTAAAGAAGAATAATATGAAAACAAAACAAATAAAAACCCTTGACGCTTTTATCGGAACTATTTTAATTCCGGTGTACGAAACCAATGCTAAAAGTATAGTACCGATAGAATACCATGGTGTAACAGTTTCCTCCAAAGTATTTTACGGAAAGAAAGACACCCATTATTTGGTCGAAAAATACGATTGTACTCATGTCTTTATTGGCTTGGGAAAAGAAATCGATTATAAATCCCTAAAAACGATATTCAGGCGTATAGCTTCCAAGCAAAAAGAGGTTTTTGGAACTAATGTAGCGTTGGTAATTCCCGATCAATTCAATGCCAATGAGGTGGAAGCCTCCGTTTCCGGATTGATTTTAGGCACTTATAATTTAGGCCATTACAAAAAAAGCGAAACCCATCCGTTAGCAGAAGAGCAGTTCGAGTTGCAATATATAGCAAAAAACGAGGTTCAAGAAGCGATTGTCAAGGGAATCAAAATCGCCAATGCCCAACTGGAAACTTTCAATCTGGTCGATTTACCACCAAACAAGGTCAATCCGAAATACTTAGCCGATTGGGCTATGGATGCCGGAAAGAAGTATGGTTTTGAAGTAACCGTTTTCGGCAAAGCAAAAGCGACAGAAATTGGGTTGCATTCTTTCCTATCGGTTGGAAAAGGCAGTGCCAATGAACCGCAATTCATCATCATGGAATACAAACCCGAAAATGCCCAAAAGCACATCGGTTTGGTAGGCAAAGGCATCACATTCGACACCGGCGGCTTAAACATCAAAACAACCGGAATGGTGCAAATGAAATGCGATATGGCCGGAGCTGCTGCGGTTTTGGGTGCCATGCAATTGGTGGCCGATTTACAATTGCCATATCGCGTTACGGCGATTGTGCCTGCTTGTGAGAATTCAGTCGATGCGCATTCTTTTATGCCAAGCGATGTCATCCAAAGTTATGCCGGACATTCGATTGAAATTATTGATACCGATGCGGAAGGCCGATTGATTTTGGTGGACGGATTGTCGTATTTAATCAAAAACTACAAACCCGAAACGGTAATCGATTTAGCCACTTTAACCGGAAGCGTCGTGGGTACTTTAGGCTACGAATGCGCCGGATTGTTTACCAATAATGAAGCGTTATCCAAAAAACTACAAGAATCCGGTGATGCCATTGGGGAACGTTTGTGGCCATTACCGCTTTGGGATGCTTACAAACCGGATATCGACAGCGAAATTGCCGATGTGAAAAACTATTCAGGGAAACCGGTGGCCGGAGCGATTTCGGCAGCGAAGTTTTTAGAGTATTTTACCGAAGACCATAAATCGTGGGCGCATTTAGACATTGCCGGTGTGGCTTTTGGCGATAGTGAATTTGCTAAGACCAAACATGCCACTGGGTATGGCGTTCATTTAATTACTAAATTTATTGAAAATCTATAGCGTATGGAAAATCCAATCAAGAATTTCATTTGCATATCGAATTACTTTAAAGGCAATGATTTCTTAATCAATTTGAAGAAACAAGGCAATAAAGTGTATTTAATCACTTCCGAGAAATTGCGTGACAAACCTTGGGCGTTTGAGTACATTGACGAAATATATTTCATGCCCGGACAGGATGTGGACTGGAACTTGGAAGAATTGTTGGCCGGAGTGGCCGGTTTGATGCGAGAACGAAAGATTGACGGCATCGTAGCTTTAGATGATTTTGATGTGGAAAAAGCGGCGTACTTGCGTGAAAACTTGCGCATGCCCGGAATGGGACAAACTACCGGTAGGTATTTCCGAGACAAGTTGGCCATGAGAATGCGCGCTAAAGATGCGGGTATTTCGATTCCGGCGTTCAGTCCGTTATTTAATGACACCGAAATTAATGAGTTTGCCGATACCGTTTCGCCGCCATGGGTTTTAAAACCGCGTTCGGAAGCTTCGGCTTCGGGGATTATGAAAGTCTATTCTAAAGATGAACTTTGGGAAAAAATTCACGGATTGGGAGACAATCGCATTAAATATTTGGTAGAACAATTCAAACCTGGCGCTGTGTATCATTGTGATGGATTGAATTGGCAAGGTAAAACTTTGTTTTCCATAACTTCTCAATATTTGGCGACGCCAATGGAAATCTCCCAAGGTGGTGGTATTTTCCGAAGTGCCAATATTCCTTATGATTCTAAAGATGACAAAGCCATCAAAAAACAAAACGAGCAAGTGATGAAAGCTTTTGGAATGCAACATGGTGCCAATCATACGGAGTTCATTAAATGCAATGATGACGGTAAAATCTACTTTCTAGAAACCGCTTCGCGTGTCGGTGGTGCGCATTTAGCCGAAATGGTGGAAGCTGCTTGTGGCGTGAATCTTTGGAGTGAATGGGCCAAAATTGAAGATGCCTTAGTTAAAGGCAAAGAATACAAATTACCCACCATCAAAAAAGAATACGCCGGAATTGTACTGACCTTATCCAAATTTGAACATCCTGATTTATCCGGTTTTAATGATGGAGAAGTGTGTTTCCGAGTACCTTTAGAATACCACGCCGGATTGGTAGTAAAAAGTGATAAACACGCACGAGTAAGACAATTACTAGATGATTACGCTGAGCGTTTGATTAGGGATTTTGCTACTACAGCGCAACAGGAAGCTGTAAAAAAATTGCATTAATAAAATCAACCGCAAATTCACGAATTGTAATTTGCGGTAAAAATATATGGCAAACAAGACCTACACCAAACTCAATTTTCACTCCCATACATTTTGTATTTGGAAAGAAGTGCCTTTTGCTGAAATAAAAGATTTAAAAATCAATTATACCAGCCAATCCGGAAGTCAATACATTTTTACGCCAGAAGGTTTGTATCGTATTTCCAATCATTGGGGAAGAGTGGCAAATTGTCATTGGCGGTTGATTCCTTTAACAGAATTTAAAAACCAAAACATAACGGTCGCTTTTGCTCGTTGGACAGACTTTTATTCCAATGATGATACTTCAAAGCTGTTTTATGTCAAAGTCAATTTTGAAACCAAGGAAGTTAATTTTTACCACAAACTCACCGCTGAAAATAAGGAAAAAATAGTTTTAAGAAACGCCAAGGATACTTCCAAAACCATCAGAATCATCAAAGAAGTCCTGACTCAAGAAGAATGGGCAAAGTATTTAAATTATGAAGATTTGGAAACCTTGAGAAACGAAATAGTAACGGAATTGGTAACTACTTCTAAGACTTTTTTGGAAGTGAAAAAAGCTTATTTATAAACAACAAACTAAAGTTAGTATACCTGACTGCCACTGGCAGTCCTCCTCTTAATATCAAATTTCAAACATCCCAACCGTTCCGCCAACCCAATCTTTGTCTTTATTGAATTTTACACCAATCATTTCACCGCGGCTTAGTCTGACTAAATTAGTGACTAGAGTAGGAGAAGACGCGTCTTTTTTCCAAACGGCAAGCAAACGAACTTCTGCTTTTACTTTTCCATCCGGAGATTGAATGATGGGCTTGTAGTTGACTTTCTTTTGCAAAATATACAAATCTTTTTCTTTGACAGCTTCGATGTCTTCACGTTTTACATGGAAAATCACGCCACTGCCTGAAAACGAAAACAAGGGTTTCAAAACATAGTTTTCTAAATCTGTTGGGATTTCTTTTAAGTCGGAAAGCAAAGTCGTTTCAATAAAATATTTTCCTTTTAAATAAGGCAAAATGAATTTGCTGATTCTGAAAAACCAATTCGGATGCCCGGCCCATTCAACGTCGTATGCTTTGGAAAAGTCGAAGTTCAACTGTAAGTCGGTGCGCAAATCCAATTCGTCGAAAATTACGCGGTTGTAAATACGTTTCACTTGGGTTTCTTCTCCTTGTTCATTTTTATAGAAAAGTTGGTTTCCTTTTTCATATAATTCAGTAACACAAACTACCGGAATGCCTAAATCCCTTTGACAATAATAGAAATCAATCTTGGTGTTTTGCTTTTCGGGTTCGATTTCGAGAAGGATTACGTTTTCTTTTGGAAGGTCATTGCAGATAACTTCTTCTATTAATTTCAAATAACTTTCCGAATTCAATCCACTTAAAAACGGCGTTAACTCAGCCAAAAAAGGGTAGTGGTTGACAAATTTTTGGGACAAATGATTCTGAAAATTGAAAAGCGAAGGAAAACCTTGTACTTCAATTAACTTGGGTACAATCTCACCATCTTCTTCACAAATACCAAAATCGATGGCTAAAAACGTGGTGTGATTGTCTTCATTTGGGACTTTTCGATTCAATTCTAAAGCCCTATCGGTAAGTGATTTGAAGTCGTCCTTTTGAATGAAATTAATAACTTCCTGACAACCTTCTAACAACTGTGCTTTTAACGCATTCGAAATAAAAAAAGGAGTTTCGCCAATTCGGAACGTCACTTTATAATTGAAATCAGCAGTGATGTCGTCTTGCATGGCTTGGTATTTAGCCAAGGTAAAGTTGTCGTTGAAAAGTTGGCGGTAGTTAGAATTCATTTTGTAAATCTAATTGGATATCGACTTTCTGTGTTTCATCAAATCATTAATGGCAATGCGCAAGAAATTCGGAATGATGGTTTCGTTGGTTTTATAGATTTTGTCTTCATCCAATAAGTCTTCCAGCATATCCCGGAACTTGGTTTTGCCTTTCATGGCAATAATGTGTTCACGTCTTTCTTTGTTTTTTAAATTCGCCACAAAACTCAAGGCATCCGCTTCGGGGTGGAATTGCAACCCAACAAACTCATCTGAAAAACGTACGCCCATAATAGCGCGTTCGTATTCTACATGTGTTCTTATTTTTTCTAAAGCGATAATCATCGCGCCTTTTTTGCTAAAAATACTCAGTTTAGGCTGAACCACTTGGTAATCACGACTGTCAATGGCATAAAACGGATTGTTCAAACCTTCTAAAATGGGATCATTGGTTCCGGCTTCGGTTTTGTGAATAGTCATTACACCGAACGAAGTGGCTTTTCGTTTATTAATCGTTGCCAAACCAAAGTGATGACAAGCCATTTGAAACGAATGACAGATGAATAACATGTGTTTTTTTACTTTTTGATCTTTATTCCAATTCCATAATTGATCAATAAAATCATACCATTTCAAATCCCAACCATCGCCTTCTAATGGATTTCCGGGTCCGCCGGTAGAAATAAAAATATCATATTTCTGTATATCCGGAAACTCAGATTTGCCTCTGACATCAAAAACTTGGAACGTAACAATTTGGTTAAATCTATTGATAATATCAATGATACAACGCATTCCTTGGTTGGGTTCTCCGTTGTACATGTCTAAAATCGCTATGCGAATGGGGTGACTCATTTTTTTTACAATTTGGTAATGCAAATTTAAACAAATAGTGGTCAGTGTTCCGTAATTAGTGTTCAGTTAATAACAATTCAATTAACAAATCTCTTGAAATTACAATCCTCTAGTAAATTCTGACGTAATCATATCTACTACTTTCGTTAAATCTTTTGTTTGATTGAAAACGGCTAATTGTTTATCGGCACCGGTACCATGATTTAGAATAGTGTGAACATAATTGATTTCGTCTCGACTGCCCAATTCGTCAACCACATCATCAATAAACTCAAGTAATTCAAGGATTAAGCTTTTGGTATTGACTTCTTGTTGCAAACCAAAATCAATCATATTGCCTTCAACGCCGTAACGTGCGGCACGGAATTTATTTTCTTTAATCAAAGCGATTCTATAGATATTAAAACTGGTGTTGGCCATCGTCAATTTGTACAACTTAGCCACAACCGCTTGGATTATGGCTACAATACACATGGCTTCATCAACGGTCAAACTCATATCGGTGATGCGAAATTCAATGGTATCGTAAAAAGGATGCAAACGCAAATCCCACCAAATTTTCTTCGGATTGTCGATGCATTTGGTTTTAACAAGCGTTTCCAAGTAGTTATCATAGGCTTGAACGCTATCGAAATATTCGGGCAAACCGGTTCTTGGAAACTTATCGAATACTTTAGTTCTGAATGATTTATAACCGGTATTTCGACCTTCCCAGAAAGGTGAATTGGTTGACAAAGCAAAAATATGCGGCAAGAAATAAGTCGCTTGATTCATCAATTGCAAACCAATTTCACGATTTTCAATTCCGACATGACAATGCATCCCAAAAATCAAATTGGATCGAGCCGCATCTTGCAATTCGTTTACAATATGATGGTATCTTGGATCGTCAGTAATCGGTTGGTCTTGCCAACGTGAAAAAGGATGTGTTCCTGCGCCGCCTACAACTAAGTTTTGTTTGGCTGCCAATTCAACAATTTTGCTTCTCAGAAAGCGGATTTCATTTTTAGCTTCTTTAACATTTTTACAAATATTGGTTCCGACTTCCACCACAGATTGGTGCATTTCGGCTTTTACCTGTTCGTTTAAAATGATTTTGGCACCATCGACAATTTTGGACAAATGCGAGCGTAAATCACGGGTTTGTGGGTCTATAATTTGGTATTCTTCTTCTACGCCTAGGGTAAATACAGGTAATTTCTTCGTCATTATTTCACTTTTAAATTATAAGGAAAGCTATTATTTCTCTGCGGCAGCGTTTTTAATGAAATCTCCCCAAGTTAGGTTAACTTTGCCCGGTTTTTGTTTTTTAGCGAAAGCTATAGCCATTTTGGCCGCTTCTTCCACAACCCATTCGAAGTTCTCGGCGCCAACCGAAGTATATTCAGCATCCGGAGCAGGATTTCCGAAGTCGATGGCGTACGGAATGCCGTCACGAACCGCAAATTCAACGGTATTGAAATCATAGCCCAAACCTTTGCAAAGGCGAAGTGTATAATCTTTGATAGTTGCCATTAATTTTTTATCGGTATTCGGATTTTCTACTACATATCTTAAATGGTGTGGATTTCTTGGTTCGTATGGCATGATGCGAACGGCTTTTCCACCCAAACAATACACGCGATAATAATCATCGAATACAATTTCTTCTTGTAAAAGCATAACCAACTGACCGGTTTCTTGGTGTTTTTGCCAAAATTCTTCTTTGTTTTCAAGGCGATATACGTTTTTCCAACCACCGCCGGCGTAAGGTTTCATATAAGCCGGAAAACCTATGTATTCGAAAATTCCTTCCCAATCCATTGGGTATTTCAGGTTTCTGAAGGATTTAGAAGTCGTATCCGTCGGATGTTCAGCTGAAGGCAGAATTACCGTATTGGGTAGCGGGACGCCTAAAGTATCAGCCAAACAGTTGTTGAAGAACTTATCATCGGCACTCCACCAAAACGGATTATTGATTACGTTGGTTCCTGTTAATGCTGCATTTTTTAAATAGGCGCGATAAAAAGGAACATCTTGTGATATTCTGTCGATAATTACGGCATATTCACCACCTTTGTTTTGCACGACTTTGTCAATAGAAACCGCTTCTGCGATGATGCCTTTCTCGTTTTTTGAATTTACTCTCTCGATAAATGCGTAAGGGAAAGTGTCTTCCATTCCGAATAAAATACCAATCTTTTTCATATCTCTTGTGTTATTATTTTGTCTTAGTTGTTGTTATTAAAAAAACTTTATTCTAGATAAATAATGTGGGAACATCTCGCGCCAAACCGGCCAATCGTGTTCTCGGTCTTGCCGAATGTCTAACCAATGCGGAATGTCTCTTTGGGAAAGGATTTTACTTAGTTTCAGATTGGCATCAAAACAGATATCCCAATTGGAAGTGCCAAGTATAATATCCATATTCCATAATTCACCATCATTTAATCCGTGTAAATAATCTTCCGGACTATTGTAGAATACATTGTCGTCCCAATGACCATCCATAAAACTTTTAATGGAAAAAGCGCCACTAAGCGAAAACATATGACTCACATACCCCGGATGTTTAAAGGCAAAATTGGCGGCATGATAACCACCAAAACTACAACCGGCTACAGCTACTTTTCCGGCGTAAGTATTATTTTTTACCCGTTCTACAATTTCATGGCAAATCATTTTATCATACCAAACGTGATTTTGAATACGATGAACAGGATGAATATTTTTATTGTAGAAGCTATCTTTATCAATACTGTCCGGACAAAAAATTTGTATCAATCCTTGTTCGATATACCAACGAGCACTTTCTATTAATCCTTGATCTTTATTTTCGTGGTAACTTCCCATAGAAGTAGGGAAGAGGATGACCGGATAGCCGGCATGTCCGAAAACCAGCATTTGGATTTCACGGCTCAAATTAGGCGAATACCATTTAAAATATTCCTCTTTCATAATTGTTATTCGTTTTAACAATTATAATGAAAAATTTGTTGTGAAATGCGTAAAACTTTGAATCTTATTAAGTTTTGCGATAAAATATTTAATAATATTTAGTTATTGAAAATTCTCCAAAAAAAGTAGTAAATACAAATACGGAATTTAATTATTGTCAAGAATAACAATAATATAAATCCCGTATGTATTACTAAACAGTAGTTAAAACTGTTGGTATAATCTAAAAAAGTCAGCAACTAAGCTTCGAGTTCAATTAATTGGATTTGACTTTTAAGTCTCTCAATTAACATATTCATCATCCGTTTATTAAGATTGGAGGAATTCTGAATGTATTCTGCATATTCATCCAAAGTAAAAAAGGCGATGACCATTCCTTTTAGAGAATTTCTGAATTTGATATCTCTTTGGATAACGTTTTCTACATAAGCCATTTTCTTTTCAGGCGTCAATGAAAAGAAAACATTCTTTTGTTTCATGGCATAATTGATAAAAACTTGAATGAACAAATCATTCTGCAGCTTTAAAATAGGACGAAGGGTTTTGTTTTGAAAAACTTCCTCTAACGAGGACTGACTGGTTATTGTTCCTAAAGATTCTCCTCTTAACTCTAGAACATTGTTGTCTCGGGCTTCCATTTTTTCTTTTAAAGTTATAAAAAAACCCCTGTCGTAAAACAGAGGTCATTTTATAGTTATCAATAATTGATTGTTAATTAGTTATTTTAAATACAGCTTTACGAACTAAACGTCGAGCGTACTCAGAATCCTTGTCAACAGAATTGTCGATTCCGGCTCCTTTAGCATTTAATCTTGACGGATTGATACCGGCTTTGACTAAGATTGCTTTTACATTCTCTGCTCTGTTAGCTGCCAATTTCTCATTTTTAGCACTGTTACCAACTTCATCAGCATAACCTGAAATCTCAACAGAGGCAGAAGGATTGTTTCTTAAGTAATTCAAGACAAAACCAATGTTGTCTGTAGAGGCTGAATTGGGTTGAGAAACCGCTTTATCAAAGTAAGCAGCAATATAGCCTTCATTGATTAATTGCTCAATCATATTTTTAGACAATGCAACATTATTACTATTGTTGTTGATGATTGAACTGTCAACATATTTCTCTAATTCATCCGGCACACCATTATTGTTTTTATCAACCATTCTACCTTTAGTATCAACAGCAACACCTGCTAATGAATTGTTTTCAACGTCTAAGTAATCCGGAACACCATCTTTATCAGTATCGTTCATAAGTGTTTCAATTTCACCTATTCTATTGTTCAACTCATTAATTTCTTTGTCTTTTTTATCTTGTATGATAGCCCAATCTCCGTGAATTTTCTCTCTTCCGAAAGAATAGGAAAGTCCAAGCGTAGTTACAATCATTTGTCCTGATAGGTTTTCAGAACTATTAGCATAAGAACCATCCCAATTTAAATGTTGTCTGAAGTTATTCAAAAGACTAATATCAGCAATTACAGAAATAGAATTAGAAATTCTGAACTGAGGCGAAAATCCAACGATTAATCCACCGTTAAGTTCATCTTTATTAACAACATCAGAGTGCATTCTGGCTACTTGAAGACCTCCATGCAAAAGCAATCCAAATCTTCCTAATGATTCTTCAAGACCAAAAAGTCTTACAGCATTTACAACTCCTTGAAAACCTAGTCTGTATTGGTAGGTTTCAAATGGTAAACTTCCACTACCGCTTTGGTTGGTAAACTTATCATAATTTAAATCTAGTTTGAATCCAAATTTTGGACTTAACATATAGCGTGCTGCGGCACCAAATGAATTTACTTCAAATCCACCAAAAGATTTTGTAGGATCACTTGAATAAAATCCGTCAGCGTAGGGTTTTATACCTTTGGCCTGTCCTGCATAAACGTCTATGGTCCATCTGTTATAGCTGTCTCCCAATGTACCGGTAGTATCAACTGCCACCTGAGCATTTGAAAAATTGAAGGAAAAAATAGCAATTAAAAGTAGTAGGTAGTTCTTCATATAGGTTTATTTGCGATTATTAAAATGTTAAAATCTTTACAAATATAAATGTTTACAATTAATAATCAACTTTTTTGCATACTTATGCCAAAAGAGACAATGTTTTAATTCTAATTTAATCATTTTTTAAAGTTGGTTGTCTTTGTGAAATCGATTTCGGTTAATGATTTGCCAATTTTTTAAAGCAATCAAGCTTTAATAATTAATTTTGTTATTGAAAATAAACTTACATTTATGAGATTTCATACCAGAAAATGGGTAAAACCAGAAGATTTGAATCCAAACAGCACACTTTTTGGTGGTAGACTGTTAGCTTGGATTGATGAAGAATTGGCCTTATACTCAATCATCCAATTGGAAAACCCCAAAATTGTTACCAAACACATGTCGGAGATTAACTTCAGAAGTTCTGCCAAGCAAGGGGATATTGTTGAAATTGGTATTGATGTGGTGAAATTCGGAGCTTCATCTTTAACATTGACCTGTCAAGTCAGAAATATGATGACCCGAGAAATTATTATTACGATTGACTCTATTACTATGGTAAGTCTAGGAGCAGACGGCAAACCTAAACCGCATGGCAAAATCCAAATTGAATATATACAGGACAGACTAACCGATTATTGATCTACAAAGTCACTTTTGCCGGATGGCATTTCATATATTTCTAAATCAAAATAGGGAATAGAAGCAAAGATATGGTCAAAAATATCAGCCATGATGTATTCATAATTCTCAAATCTTTTATCATTCGAAAAAGTATAAATCTCTAAAGGAATTCCTTGTGGTGTAGGCTGCAATTGTCGACAAAGTAATATCATCTCTTTATTCAAACCCGGATATTGACTTAAATATTGGGTAATGTATTTTCGGAACAAGCCAAAATTGGTCATGTTTCTTCCATTGATAAGTACCGATTTATCAATTTCGTGCATTTTATTAAACTTGTCTATTTCGGTTTGACGGTGTTGGATATAATTGGCTACCAACTGAATTTTTTTCAAATCTTGTAAATCTTTGTCATCTAAAAATCTAATGCTGTTGGCTTTGATTAAGATGTGTCGCTTTATTCTTCTTCCACTCGAGTCCAACATGCCGCGCCAATTTCTAAAGGAATCCGAAATCATGCTGTAAGTAGGAATCGTTGTGGTAGTATTATCAAAATTTCGGACTTTTACGGTGGCCAAATTGATTTCGATTACATCACCATCAGCGCCAAATTTGTCAAAAGTAATCCAGTCGCCAATACGAACCATATCATTTAAAGAAACCTGAACACTGGCTACAAATCCCAAAATGGTATCTCTGAAAATTAAAATGATGATGGCCGAAATGGCTCCAAAAGTTCCCAACATGGCATTGGTACTGATGTCAAAGATTTTGGAAATAATCATGATAAAACCAAAAATCCACAACACTATCATAATTACTTGAATGTAACTGTCAATAGGTTTATCGCTGAATGACGGATTGGATTTTAAATGATCTCGAAAGGCATGAAGTATCGTTTTGATAATCCACAAAGTCAACAATACAATATAAATGGCTACTAATTTTCCAAAAATATCTTCCCAATAAACAAAGTTTTTCAAAATAATAGGAACCGATTTGTATATAAACAAAAGCGGAATTAAGTGGGCAATGTATTTAGCCGTCTTGTTTGAAACCAATAAATCATCGAATCTGGTTTTAGTTCTTCTGGCTAAAATAACCATTGTTCGCACCAAGGTGTAGCGAAATATTCTGTAAATGATGTAAACCATAATCACCATTACGGCAATATTTATGGCTAAACTTAAATAGGATGATAAGGTTTCTCCAAAATCCCATTTTTTAAACAACGGATAACTCCAACCAAATATTTTTTCGACGATTTTATGCATTTTTTACATATTTTTTCTCCACATAAAAAGTGGCAAAAGGGAATAGGGAAGCCAATTGAACTATGGCTAATTCTTTCAAACTCCATTTTTGACTATTGTAGATCAGAAAAGCTAACATCACATACCCTATGAACAACACACCATGTGCCATTCCAATTGGGAACAATAAAACTTTGTATAAATCCAAATCGGTAGGTTTGATTACTAACATGTTAAAGAACAAAACAAGATAGGAGATGCCTTCAGCAATGGCGGTAAACTTAAAAAGTTTGGTCATATTTTTTTGAATTTGATGACAAAATTAAGTAATAACATTAATAAAGAACTAAAAAGCGGTTACTTTTGTTGGTATAATTTAAAGATGAGTAAAAGAGATTTAAAGAAATACCTTAATGAACTTTCCAAACCGCAATTGGAAGAGCAAATTATGGAGCTTTACGAAAAGTTCAGTGAGGTAAAAGTTTATTATGATTTTGCCTTTAATCCCAACGAAGAGAAGCTGGTTCGAGAAGCTAAGTTCAAAATCTCCAACGAATATTTTCCGGTAAAAAGTAAAAAGCCGAAAATGCGCCGTTCTGTGGCTCAAAAATTCATCAAACATTACACAACCCTTGGTGTTGATGCTTTTATTATTGCTGATTTGATGCTTTACAATATTGAAATTGCTCAAACGTATTCCGCAGAAAAATTAGTTAAGCAAGAATTATTCTTTAAAAGTATGCTGACTTCTTTTCAGCAAGCCGTTAGTTTTATGATTGAAAAAGGAATTCTTGATGAATTTAAGAATAGAGTAGTGGCTGTCAAAGAGGAAACTATCGCTCAAAATTGGTTCAATCAATATGAGTTTTCAGCCGTTGTCGAAAGACTCGAATATTAATTTTTTGTTATTTAGAAATTAAATGGTGTGAGAACTCTTTTTTAGGTGTACTTTTGCAAAATTGTACCAATCAATATGTCTCACAAAGATTTTAACCCTGAAATTGAAGAGAAAAAGGAACTTTACAGTTACCAAAAGGGAGATATTGACAAAATTTTTGAACGATTAGATAATGCGCCCAGCGACCATCATTTGTTATACCAATTGCCCACAGGCGGTGGAAAAACAGTAATTTTTTCAGAAATAGTACGTCGCTATTTAGCACAGCACAACAAAAAAGTAGTCGTTTTGACACACCGAATAGAGCTTTGTAAGCAAACTTCCAAAATGCTTAAAGGTTTTGATGTCAAAAACAAAATCATCAACAGTAACATCAAAGAATTGCCAGACCAAGATGAATATTCTTGTTTTGTAGCTATGGTGGAAACGTTGAAAAATCGCCTCAATGATGAGAAATTGATGATTGACAATGTTGGTTTGGTTATTATTGATGAAGCTCATTACAATTCCTTTCGAAAATTATTAAGCCAATTCAAGAAGTCTTTTATTCTAGGAGTGACTGCAACACCTTTAAGTTCCAATATCAAGTTACCCATGCATCATAATTATGATGAGTTAATTGTGGGCGACACCATTCAATCACTTATAGATAAAGGGTTTTTGGCTAAAGCCACGACTTACAGTTATGATGTTGGCTTAACTTCGCTTAAAGTGGGAATCAACGGTGATTATACCGTAAAATCTTCTGATGATTTGTATATGAACATGGTCATGCAAGAAAAATTATTGCACGCTTATACCGAAAAATCATTAGGTAAAAAGACCTTGATATTCAATAACGGAATTAATACTTCCTTATATGTTTATGATACTTTTAAAGAAGCCGGTTATCCTATAAAACACTTAGACAACACCACGTCAGCGGAAGACAGAAAAGATATTTTGCATTGGTTTAAAAAGACGCCGGATGCTATTTTAACTTCGGTTGGTATATTAACCACCGGATTTGATGAACCCACGGTTGAAAGCATTATATTGAATCGGGCCACCAAATCTTTGACGCTTTATTTTCAAATGATTGGTCGTGGTTCACGTAAATTGCCGAATAAAGATGAATTTACCGTTATCGATTTAGGAAACAATGCCTTGCGATTCGGTTTGTGGAATGATCCAGTAGATTGGCAACACATCTTTAAATCGCCGGAATATTATTTGGAAAGTCTACGAGATGATGCAGAAATTGAATACGGATTCAAGTATACCATGCCGGAAGCTATTCGAAAAATGTTTGCTAAAACAGCGGTAATCGATATGGACATTGAAGAAGAATTCAAAAAGAACTCCGCGATGAATATGCGTTCTAAAGAAGTGCTCGAAAAATCGATAAACCAACATGCGTTAATGTGTGTTGAAAATACCACTGATTTAAATGCGGCACGAATGGTATCAAAACTATTAAACGATGATATTGAAAGTCGTGTCAGACGATTTGTAAATTGTTTAGGGAAAACGAGCAAAAATTATCGCGAATGGTTAATTGAAGACTATAAAACCAAATTAACTTTAGCCATAGGAAAAAAATTCAGAGAATTGAATTTCTAACAATATAATTGAATTAAAGTGCTTTATAGCATTATTTTACAGATAGTTACTTAATTTTATTTTGATAATTAAAACGTACAAAATAAAAACTATAATTTATATTATGTAAAATAGAATATTTCAAAATGGAACTGCAGTAAAGCCATCTTTTTAGTTTTCAAATGTTTTTAACAATCATCCCTATCTTGCCTAAACCTTTACTATTTTTGTAATGTTAAAAAAACATCCGATTTAATTCGATTAATGCTATGAGTAATTCTATTGCTGAAAATATTGCCAATTTTTTAAAAGAATATCCGCCATTTAATTATTTGAGTTATGATGAATTGATTCAAGTTGTTACCAATATTGGTGTTGTTAACTTGGACAAGCATAAAATTTTATTCAAAATTGATGACAAACTGCACGATAGTTTTTATGTAGTTGCCTCCGGTGTGATTAATCTTTCTGTCATTGCTGATGCTGAAGAAACTTTATTGAATAAATGTTATGCCGGAGATGTCTTTGGTTTACGCCCATTTTTTGCTAAAAACAACTACATGATGACAGCTAAAGCTCGCGAAGACAGTATTGTTTATGCAGTGCCGATTAGTTCCTTTAAACCATTTGTAGCACAAAACCCTCAAGTTTTGGACTTTCTTTTGGAAAGTTTTGCCACTAATACGCGTAATCCTTTTGATAAAGAGAATCGTGGTAAACTCATCACTGACAATGTTTACACCGAAAATCAAACGAACGAGATACAATATTTTCAATCTTTAGCCTATAATAAGACACCTTTAAAAATCGCTACAAATGCATCTGTAAAAGACGCTGCACAATTAATGACTGAAAATTTAATCGACAGTGCCATAGTTATTGAGCAAAATGCTCCTATTGGGATTGTTACGGACACTGATTTCAGAACTAAAATCGCTAACGGACGATTTCCTATTACAACAACAGTAGATAAAATCATGTCATCGCCTGTGGTAACTGTTCCTGAAAATGTTTCTGTAGCCGAAGCGCAATTACTTCTGTTAAAATATAACGTCAGTCATTTATGCGTAACCACCGATGGTTCTGATAAATCCGATGTTTGTGGTGTTATTTCAGAGCATGATTTAATTGTAGCACAAGCCAATAATCCAGGTGTATTAATCAAGGAAATCAAACGTTCCTTATCTCCTAAAGAATTGAAATTAGTCCGAGAAAAACTCACCGATTTGATTCAATCTTCAATCGCTAAAAACATACCGCTTCCTCATATTTATAATATTACAGGTGAAATTATCACGGCTATTATAAAGCGTTCTGTAGAATTGGCCATACTTGACTTAGGTTCTCCTCCATCAAGATTTGCTTGGTTAAGCATTGGAAGTCAAGGTCGCAAAGAACAACTTTTATTGACGGACCAAGACAGCATCTTGATATTTGAAGACGTAGCTCCGGAAAAATACAGAGATGTAAAAGATTATTTCATGAAATTATCCAAAAGAACTACCTCTATTTTGGAGAAAGTGGGTTACCAATTTTGTCCCAATGGCCATATGGCGAGCAATATGCTTTGGTGTAAATCATTAAGTGATTGGATGAAACAATACAACAATTGGATGAAAATGCCCGGAGAAACTTCCAATGACATCAGTAGCATCTTTTTTGATTTTGAAATTGCTTTCGGAGAAGGAAAGATTGAAGATACTATTGCAGACTTAATTTTTAAGAATACTAAAAATAATGCTTTGTTCTTTGACTATTTAGGAAACGATGCCTTGCATAAAAATCCGCCACTTAACTTTTTCAAGAAATTCAATTTAGAAGAAGAAGGCGAAAACAAAGGTAAATTCGACATTAAAAGCAAGGCAATCATGCCATTGGTTGATGGCGCAAGATTGTTTGCCATTAGTATGAATTTGAGGGGAATTAATAATACCTACTCGCGTTTTAAACAATTGGCTTTAGTTGATCCGAAATTCTCTGAAATTTATTTAAACTGTGCGGATGCTTTTTTAATTTTATCTAAATTCAGAACATTAGAGGGCTTAAAAAATGATAGCTCAGGGGATTTTATCAATATCGATGAACTGACTAAAGTTGACCGAGAAAAATTAAAGAATGCGCTAACCCCGATGAAAGAGCTGGAAGAATTAATCAAAGATAAATTTCAATTAACACAATTCTCCTAATATGCTGGATTGGATTAAAAATATCAACAAAGAATACCCTGACTTTTGGAAAACCTATTTGTCTAAGTTTGAAACTAAAACAAACAGGTATGTAATTCTAAATACTGAAACTACCGGGTTAAACCCAAAGAAAGATGTGATTCTATCTTTTGGAGCCATTGCTGTGATAAATGATGTAATTAAAATTAGCGATACTTTTGAAGTCGTTATTTTGCAATACAAATATTTACATGACAATGGCCTGTCGAATGAATTTTTAATTGAAAGTAAATTACCAAAACTCTCTGAATACAACGCTGTTCAAGCTTTAGTAGAATATATTGAGAATGCTGTTTTAGTTGGACACCGAATCCACTTTGACATCGAGTTGATTAACGAGGCTTTAGAAAAGATGGAATGCGGCAAATTGAAAAATGAAGCTTTAGACATTGAAATCATGCACCAAAAATTAATGGACATTACGAATAAATCTTTTTCTATTGAAGATTTGGTCAAGCAATACAAACTTCCGGTAAACGAACGAAATTCAGCTTCAGATGATGCTTACTCCATTGCTTTATTGTTTTTGAAATTGAAAACCCGTTTGGGATTTAAATAGTAAAACCCGCTTTAGAGGCGGGTTTTTCGATCTGTCAAAATCAAACAAAACAATAATCAAACTATTTTTTTATTAACATATTAGTGTAATATTTTCTTCCCGTTTCCGGATTTGTTGTAACTGAAATTCCAAAGTGCGTGTAGTCACCTTCTATGTTAGCTTTGTGCGCCGGACTGTTTAACCAAGCCGCAAAGGCGCTTTCTGCAGTTTGATAATTGTAAGCGATATTCTCGCCTACCCTTTCTGCTCCTAATACTCTGATCAAATTATCAGAACGTTGTTGGAAGTAATCGTGATTAAAGACATTGTTATCAATCATATAATAATTGTGCTCTTCCGATTTGTAAGAGATGTGATTGATTACTTGTAGAGTGTTTAGTCCTTGACTTTCACGGTAGTCATTGATTAGCGTAACTAATTTTAATTCGGTTTCGTTGTAATTGTAGACAGTTACAACTTGCTTATCAACTGTAGTTTCTTCAGAGTCCGAAGAACAAGATACCATAGTGAACACGATTGCTAACGGCAACAATGCTCTAAACATTTTTGCTTTCATAGTAGTAGGTTAAGTTTTTAATAAAGTAGATGTGGGGCAAACACTTTATTTCGATTAATATTGACAGTTTTTAATAAAGTAGATGTGGGGCAAACACTTTATAAATTTTAATTTTAAGAACGTATTGTTTGATTTGGTTAGACAATATTAGGGCAAACATCGATTAAAACACAAATAAAATCGATGAAATACACTTTTATTTGTTTATTATAAGATATTTTCTTACTTAAATGTATTTCATCGATGTTTTTTTCGACAGATACAAAACTAAAAAACCACTCCGATGAGTGGTTTACATAATTTTCAACATTATTTATACGATTTAAGGAGAAAGTCTGTCGACTTGCCAAACATACTCTTCTTTTAACTTATATCTGATTCTATCGTGTAAGCGGTTCGGTCTGCCTTGCCAAAACTCAACTTCTATTGGTCGAACTAAAAATCCACCCCAATAATCCGGTCTGCGAATGGGTTTTCCTTCGTATTCTTTTTCCAGTTCTTTTAATTTGTGGTCTAAGTATTCTCTGGATGGAATGATTTCGCTTTGTGAAGACACTATAGCACCTAGCTTACTTCCATCGGGTCTTGAGTCAAAATAATTGTTTGAAATGATATCAGTTGTTTTTTCTGCAATGCCTTTGATGATGACTTGTCTTTCCATGCTGTGCCAAAAGAAGGACAAACAAATATTCGGATTATCCAGAATGGCTTTGCCTTTTTCTGAATTATAATTGGTGTAGAAAATAAAGCCTTCTTCATTAAACTTTTTAAGCAGCACTACTCTACTCTTTGGAAAACCGTCTAAGCCGATAGTGGCTACTGTCATGGCATTGACCTCTTCTACTCCACCGAATTCTTCCGTTTCGTAGAACCATTTGTGGAAAAGATTGATAGGATCTTCAGGAATGTTGGTTTCCAGTAGTTCACTCTTCTCGTATGATTTTCTGTAGTGGCTTAAGTCTTCCATGGCTGCAATAGTTTGAAGTTGCTAAGATACTAAGTTTTCAGATTAAAAAATGGATAACTTTTTAGCCCCGATTGAAGTGGCGCCGTGCAGAACGAAAAGCGGGAATTGCCATCACCGATAAATCCCAAACCCTTCGCTCCTAACCTTAATCGAAATCGAATACTTTCCCGTCATCACCTAAAAGTACGTTTGGGAAAATAGTTTCGGCTTCTTGCATGAATAACTCAATGCTACTGTAACGCGTGCTGTAATGCCCGAGCAGCAATTGTTTGACGTTGGCCAACTTGGCTATTCTTGCGGCTTCTTTGGCGGTGCTGTGCATGGTTTTTTCCGCTTTATCCGCTTCACTTTCCAGAAAAGTGGTTTCATGATACAAAACATCAATGCCTTGAATGAGCGGAATTAAGGTTTCGTCATACATCGTATCGCTGCAAAAGGCGTAACTTTTTGTGGGTTCGGGGTCGAATGTCAATTCGGCATTGGGAATAACTGTTCCGTCATCTAGTGTGATGTTGCCGCCGTATTTTATTTTTCTGAAGTATGCGGTATCTATTTTATATTTTTCAACCGCTTCTACATTGAGCTTTCGTTCTTTAGGTTTTTCCTGAAACAGAAAACCATTGGTGTAAACGCGGTGTTTTAACGGAATGGTTTTAACGATGACTTTTTCATCTTCAAAAATCACTTCACTTTCCTTCGATTCCAATTCATGGAAATAGAGATTGTAACCGGTAAAGGAATTGGAATAACGCAATTGCAACAAGATAATCTCTTTGATTCCTTTGGGTCCGTATACATGTAAATCGGTTTGACGGTTTAATAACATAAAGGTAGAAATCAATCCGACCAGTCCATAAAAATGGTCACCGTGCAAATGGGAAATAAAGATGTGGTTGATTTTGGAAAATTTGAGTTTGTTTTTGCGCAACTGTACTTGTGTTCCTTCTCCACAATCGATAAGAAACATTCGGTTGCGAATTTCCAATATTTGTGCGGTTGGATTAGTTATCGTTCGTGGCGTGGCTGCGTAGCAACCCAAGATGGTTAACTTCATATAGTTTAAAATCCTAAATCGCGCTCAATTTCTTCCATCTCTATAATATCGTGCGCTTCTAAAAGTGTTGGTACCAAAATGATATTCTTTGGTACCGCATTAAAGTTGACACTGTCCGCTACAAGGACAATAGATTTTTTTTGCTTTTTGTGCAATTTGATTAGTTCGGCAAACGACTTGACGTCTTCCAATGATAAATTCTTATCGTGGGTTAAATCCAATATCAGATTACTGTTTTTATAAGTATTGTGTTCGTGTGTGACTTTCATTAAAAAATCAGCCGTTTGTCCGACGGTATCTTTAATAATAGTAGTGTGGCCTTTTTGTTCGACTTTCATTTTGTGGGTAACTATTTAATCCGAAGCTAATTTAGGAAGATTTTGCCATTTTTTGGCATTTGCACAAAGGTTTGTGATTTGGAGTGTGCCGTTCATAGAAATTTTTGGTTTTTCATCGGTGAAATGCACGTTTTTTTAACATTTCATAGATTAACTGCACGATAAAAACGCTAAAAACCCTTGAATTCATTGAATTTGTCGATTAAACGACTTTTGGGGTTAGTTATCGAAAAAATTTCAGTCGAAGATAGTCTTGGAGTAGTTTTGACCAAGAAATAAGAAACAAATTAAAACACACTTATGAAAACAACAAATAACTCAGTAGCTCAAAAAAATGTAACTAACGTTAGATTATTTGTTTTATTCGTTTTATTGGTTTTATCAAGCAATGGTGTTTTTGGTCAGGAAGTTAAAGTGGCTACAGTAAGTAATACTACTTCAACTGAGGTTTCAATTTCTAAAAATGATTCCATTGTTATCGCTAAAGAAACTACAATTGCTTCAATGGATTTCGCAGTATGGTTTATGGGAACTAACAAAACTACTACCGGTAGTAAATCAAATGTAAGTTTCAGCAAAAAAGCTTTAATCAACTCTGGTATCAATACTAACAGTGTTCTAATCAGATCGTTTTTGAAAAAAGTTAGTACACAAGAAAGCAGTGTTGCTTAATTAGATTTTAAGTTAAGTTTGGATTAAATATAATTGGTTAGTTTTAAAAGAAAAGTCTCGATGCCACGAGACTTTTTTTTATTTTAGATTTTGTTTGAAGTAGACTTCCGTAGCGCCTTGACCATATTTCTGAAAATTAGCCTCTTGAAACGTAATATTATCATAACGTCCGAGCATAAAGTCGAGTTCCGATTTTAAAATGCCCTCACCTACGCCGTGAATAAATACGATTTTAGGGATTCGGTTTCTGATGGCGAATTCAATATGGTATTTGGCTGTATCCGTTTGCTTGGTCAAGATATCATAGTTGCTCATAGATTTGTAGTTTTTGACCAACTTTTCGATGTGCAAATCAAACTCTGGAACCGGAAGTTCTTTTTTAGACTTCTTTTCCGTGTTAGTATAATTAGGTTTCGGAATTTCTTTCTCAGCAATAACCTGATTTTTATTAAAACTAAAATTCATTTCGCCTTGATTGGCGATTTTGATTAGCTCACTACTTTTAAAAGTCAAATTAAAACCATCGGTAGTTTCAATGGTAACTTCGTGGCCTTTTACATCCACTACAACACCATCAATGGCATCATCAAGTACTGAAACTTTATCGCCTTTAGTGATCATTTTCTTCGGTTTCTGAGTGTTTACTTGGTGTTTTGGCGCTTAATCGCATCATGCCATACATAAAGACGACAATCGCAATAATCATAATATAACGATTGGGTGTCGCTTGACTTTGTTCGTATAAACCAACGCCAATTGCCAAAATCATTAAAGGTAGAAGTAACTTTTTCATTTGTCAAAAATAAAAAAACCGACTGAGATAGTCGGTTTTAAATAAGTATATTTTACAAACATTTACATTGCTCCGCTGGCCATGCTGGCAGCGAATATAATTATTCCAATAAAGGCTAAGGCATAAAGACAAAGAAGCACAATCGTCAATATCCCTACAAATTTATAATGTGATTTTAAATTTTGAAGAGCATCGGCTAAAACCTCACTATTGCTGAAGTTTATAGCTTCTTTAACGCCTTTTGAATATTTATACAAGTAAAGAACCGGAAAGAAATAAATAGCGGCCATGACAAGATAAATAATTCCGATAAAGTTTTTAACAGCACCAAACGGATTCATACCTCCAAATTCAGGTTCATCCGGTATGTTAGATAAAGATACTATCGTAACTGCGCCACCTATAAACATTAAGCCTATAAAAATAAATCCTACGATTGATAAAAACATGGTCCATTTGGCACTTTCTCTTAACGAGTCAACAGCTAAATCATTTAAAGTCAAATTGTTTTGGTTTTCCATAATTAAAAGTTTTTTTGGTTGGTTTATAAATTGGTTTTTAAATTACTTTTCAAATTGTTTTAACGTATTGATAATGATGGAAACACAATCCAACAATTGCTCTTCATTCATTACCAATGGCGGTGCAAAACGGATAATATTACCATGAGTTGGTTTGGCTAACAAACCGTTTTCGGCCAATTTCATACAGATATTCCAAGCCGTATCGCTGTCTTCCGTATCATTGATAACTATGGCATTTAGTAAGCCTTTTCCACGTACTAATGTAGCAATAGTGGATGTGGCAATGTATTGGGCTAATTCAGAGCGAAAGATTTCTCCTAATCGACGGGCATTTTGGGCCAAATGTTCTTCGCTAACTACATCCATAGCAGCCATAGCAACCGCTGCCGCAATCGGGTTTCCTCCAAATGTTGAACCGTGTTGACCGGGCTTGATTACATTCATAATTTCATCATTGGCCAATACTGCAGAAACCGGATAAGCGCCGCCTGACAAAGCTTTGCCTAATATCAATATATCAGGAGAAACATAACTGGATTGTTTCTCACACTGGTTTTCACAAGTACAATTACCGCAAACGGCTAATAAAGAACCCGTTCTGGCAATACCGGTTTGCACTTCATCGGCTATGAATAAAACGTTATTTGCTTCGCATAAAGCTTTGGCTTTCGCCAAATAAGTTTCACTTGGCACATAAACGCCGGCTTCACCTTGAATAGGCTCGACTAAGAAACCAGCAATATTTTTAGATGATGTAATCGCTTTTTCCAAAGCGTCTAAATCGTCATACGCTATTTTGATAAATCCGGCTGTATAAGGACCGAAATTTTTGCGGGCATTTTCATCATTGGAAAACGAAATAATCGTAGTGGTTCTTCCGTGGAAGTTACCGTCGCAAACAATGATTTGGGCTTCATTTTCGGAAATGCCCTTTTTCTCGTAGGCCCATTTTCTACAAATTTTCAAAGCAGTTTCTACCGCTTCGGCGCCGGTATTCATTGGTAGTACTTTATCAAAACCAAAGTACTTAGTGATGTATTCTTCGTAAACGCCTAATTTATCGTTATAAAACGCACGGGAAGTTAAGGTTAAAGTTTGGGCTTGTTCCACCATGGCACCTACAATCTTCGGGTGACAATGGCCTTGGTTTACGGCAGAATAAGCCGAAAGGAAATCATAATACTTTTTGCCTTCTACATCCCAAACATAAACTCCTTCTCCTCTATTCAGCACCACAGGTAACGGATGGTAATTGTGGGCTCCGTATTTGTCTTCTAAGTTGATAGCATCGGCTGAAGTTAATTTTTCTAAAACTGACATTGTAATTCGAATTTTAATCTACTCTCACTGCAGATTAATTATTAAATCGTTATTCCTTCTTTTGGAGAGAAATCATCCATATGTTCGGTAAAAGTATAAAAAAGATTGTTAGATTTTTAGAAAGTTAGACTACTTAGATTTTTACCAAACAACTCCTAACTTATAACTCATAACTCATAACTATTTCTTTATTCTTTCCAAAATATCATTCATCATCTCAATCTGCACTTTCTGTATTTCAATTAATTCTTGTTGTTGGTGCTGGATTAAATGGTCTAATTTATCATCTATAAGTCTGATTTCTAATTCTGATTTAAGATTTATCATATAATCTTTCTTGGCTCTCGCCCGGTCTTTTTCCTCCTGACGGTTTTGGCTCATCATGATAATTGGCGCTTGCAAAGCAGCCAAACAAGACAGAATCAAATTCAATAAAATAAACGGATATGGATCAAAACCTTTGTTGAGTAAAATATACACGTTGGAACCAATCCAAATCAAAATAAAGACAAAAAACGAAATAATAAACGTCCAGCTTCCGCCAAAATCAGCAACTTTATCAGCTACTTTTTGCCCGAAGGTTCGATTGTCTTTTTCGTATTCAACTTTGCTAACCAAAGATTTTCCGTTGGACAATGATTTTAATACTTTTTGTTGTAATTCTGACAACTCGCCTACTTCAGTTTGAAGGTATTTTGAAATGTATTTTTCTCTATAAATGTTTAATTCACTATTGGATATACAATCGTTGTCTTTAAATTCGGGATAATCATTTTGGATTAGGTTTAAAACCGTTTGTCTGATTTGGTGACCGTATACTTTCTCCTTTTCCGGAAATTCTAATCCGGAAATGGTGCTTTTAAATTTGGTTTTTGAACTCATATGAACCTATTTTATTAGCTAATTTACAACTATTCGCGCTCTTCAAACATTTCCAACAGTTTATTAACCGTATTCCAATTTCGTGTTGTTGAAACCACGTTCATACTCTTTTCAATCCATTTATTGTCTAATCGGGTTTTGGCGGGAGAAACATCGTATTTCAAATATATTCTTTTGCCGTCGAGTTGAATTTCATCCGGTTTGATGAAGTTTAAGTTGAGTTGGGTAATCATATTCTCGGGCAATTCGGATGAAATAAAGGATACATAGAGTTTTTTCAAATCGACACTTTCATCATTGAGGAATAAATTTCGGTCCAAACAAGCTTGCAAATCTTCTTTGCCAATCACAATCACAGGAACATCATGTCCAAACTCTTTAAAAATTTCCTGCTTAATCAAGAAACCCACTTTCCCCGGACTTTCCTCTTCGGTATCGACAAACACATTCCCCGATTGGATATACGTCACCACATTGGTAAAGCCAATGCCTTCGAGTGCTTTTTTTAAAGCCACCATATTAATCATTTTGTGACCGGAGACATTGATGCCTCGGAGAAGGGCTAAATGAGTATGCATACTTTTAATTTTCTACTAATTTATATTTTTTTCTTAAATGTCTATTCAGTTTTGCCCAATAGTTTATTTTTGCGCTATGGGAAGAAAACAAACCAACAAAGTCATTTTTGAAAATATAACCGTTTTAGATGCCGGTGCCAAAGGCGTATCCGTAGCTAAAGCGCCAGAAGGTCAAATCATTTTTATACCTAATGTCGTTCCGGGCGATGTGGTAGATGTGCAAACATTAAAAAAGCGAAAAGCCTATTTTGAAGGTAAAGCCATTAAGTTTCACGAATATTCTTCGGATAGAGTTGAACCGGTTTGCCAACATTTTGGTGCTTGCGGTGGTTGCAAATGGCAGAATATGAACTATGACAAGCAATTGTTTTACAAAAACCAGGAAGTATTCAATAATCTGAAACGCATTGGCAAAATTGAATTGCCTGATTTTGAGCCAATTTTAGGTTCCACAAAACAATTCTTTTACCGAAACAAAATGGAATTTGGGTTCTCCGACACGCGATGGATGACCGATGCTGAGATTCAATCCGGAGTAGAATTCGACAATAAAAATGCTTTAGGTTTTCATATCCCAAGAATGTGGGACAAAATATTAGACATCGAAAAATGTCATTTACAAGAAGATCCATCCAATGCGATTCGCAATGAAATCAAGCGTTTTGCTACTGAGAATGAATTGGAATTCTTCAACGCGAGAAATCATACCGGTTTATTGCGAACGTTAATGATTCGCACCGCTTCTACCGGAGAAATTATGGTGCTGATTCAATTCTACCAAGAAGTCAAAGCACAACGGGAATTGTTATTGAATCACATTTATTCAACGTTTCCGCAAATTACGTCTTTACAATATGTAATCAACGGCAAAGCCAACGATACTTTGTATGACCAAGACATTAAATTGTTCAAAGGCAGAGATTATATTTTGGAAGAAATGGAAGGGTTGCATTTTAGTATCAATGCCAAATCGTTTTACCAAACCAATTCCGATCAAGCTTATGAGTTATACAAAATCACTCGAGAATTTGCAGGGTTAACCGGCAATGAAGTCGTTTACGATTTATACACCGGAACCGGAACCATTGCCCAATTCGTTTCGAAACAAGCGAAAAAAGTAATTGGCGTAGAAGCCGTTCCTGAAGCTATTTTTGATGCTAAAGAAAATGCCAAACGCAATAGCATTACCAATTGTGAATTCTATGTAGGCGATATGAAAAACGTTTTCAACGATGACTTCATCGCCCAACACGGCCAACCGGATGTGATTATCACCGATCCGCCAAGAGACGGCATGCACAAAGATGTAGTAGAACAAATTTTAAAAATTGCTCCGGATAAAGTAGTTTATGTCAGTTGTAATTCGGCTACACAAGCACGCGACTTAGCATTAATGGATGAAAAATACAAAGTCACACGCGTTCGTCCGGTGGATATGTTTCCGCAAACCCATCACGTGGAAAATGTTGTACTTTTGGAGAGAAGATAAATGAATTACGAATTAGTAATTACGAATTACGATTTGCTGCTATGAAAAAAATACTTGCCCTGTTATTACTCGCCATTTCCTTCTCCGGTTGTGAGAAAGATGATATTTGTGTTGATGACACTACGCCCAGATTAATTATCGAATTTTATGATGATTCTAATCCGGCGAATTTAAAAAATGTCACGAGTTTGGAAGTTACCGCTGTTGATCAAACCGATTCTTTAAAAGTTTTTAATGGGGTTAGCGTAATCGAATTGCCTCTGAAAAGTTTTGAAGACATGACGAAATACAGTTTGGTCTTAAACAGTAACAGCACCAATCCTCTAGTAATCAATGAAGATTTTCTCCAATTCGATTATACCCGTGAGAATGTTTTTGTTTCCAGAGCTTGCGGATATAAGACCATTTATGAACTCAATTCCCCTAGCGGAGTGACCTTAACAGACACAGCCACACCTGATTTACTTTGGATTAGAAACATCAGCGTACAAACCACTAACATTGAAACCGAAAATGAAGTACATATCAAAATTTACTTTTAGTATGGCCCTGGTATTGCTTTCATTGACGAGCAATGCGCAAGAAACAACCACTGCTAAGAAAGACAGCATTCCACCCAAAATGGAGCGTTATGGTTTGCGACTTGGAGTGGATTTATTCAAACTTACCCGTTCCTTCTATGAAAAGGATTACCGCGGTTTAGAACTTGTAGGCGATTATCGTTTAACGCGAAAGCATTATTTGGCTGCCGAAATTGGTAACGAAGACAAAACTGTGGATGATACACAAGTAAATTTCACTACCAAAGGCACGTATTTAAAAGTAGGTTTTGATTACAACAGTTATCAGAATTGGTTGGATATGGAAAACATTATCTCTGTTGGTTTGCGTTATGGAGTGAGCAGTTTTAGCCAAACTCTGAACAGTTATGAAATTTATGACCCAAACAACCAATATTTTGGCGAAGCTCCTACCGTATTTCCCAATCAGGAGTTCAAAGGATTATCCGCGCAATGGATTGAAGTAGTCGCCGGCATGAAAGCCGAAGTGTTCAATAATGTTTTTATTGGTTTTAGTTTTAGATTGAACCGAATGGTGACTCAAAAGCAACCTAGCAATTTCGAAAACCTTTATATTCCAGGCTTTAACCGAACTTATAACGGTGATTTTGGCGTTGGATTTAACTATACGATTTCCTATTTTATTCCACTTTACAAATCAACTGTTAAGGCAAAAGCCGCTGAAAAAGAGAAAGCTAAGAAAAAACAATAGTTAGAACTGTTTTATTCCTTTAACAAACAGCCATTTCATAAAAATCTTTTCGCCGTCTCGAGTTTTGACTGCTTGGAATTTTGGGGCCAAAATAGTGCTTATTACAAAAGAAGTTATTGGCAACCAAAAACCGGTCAAACCGGAATAAAGTCCGAGTAAAATTCGAACTATTATAAAAATTACAGCGAATCCAATTAAGTTGTACAGTAATGCTTTTGTTTTGCCGGACATATCATTTGTTTTGTCTGCCAAAGATACTGAATTATTCAAATGGCTAAAACCATTAAAAGTAGTATTTTTATAGAGGCTAAAATTAATCTCTTAATTATTTGGAACTATGAAAACGCTCAACCAACTCATGCAAGACATCATTCAACTGACTACGGAGATAGAAACCAAATATCCTGAATTGTACAAATACCTTAACGAAACCCCTTTGACCTTGTGTGAAACTGCCTCGGAAAGGGTTCATACTACTGAACTCGAACTGTATCTTGAAACCTTAAAGTCTCTTTTGCAACACCACATAGAAACACACCTTAACAACAAATAAAAACAAAGATTGATTTTAATAGACTACTTTTAATCAACAAAACCAAACCATATCCTTTATTCTAATGGAAAACACCAAATTCAACATAGCCGTATTAATCGACGGAGACAACGCTCAACCCAAATTAATCAAAGAGATACTAGAAGAAGTTTCTAAATACGGTAAAGCCACCATAAGAAGAATTTATGGAGATTGGACGCAATCGCAAATGAACGGTTGGAAAGAAATCATCAACCAATATTCTATAAGTCCGGTACAAAAATTTGCCTACACCACAGGCAAAAACTCCACCGACAGTTCAATGATTATTGATGCGATGGATATTTTACACGGCAAAAACATTGATGGATTTTGTATCGTTTCCAGCGATAGTGATTATACCGGTTTGGCCAAAAGAATCCGGGAAGAAGGCCTTTTTGTAATGGGCATCGGTCAAAAGAAAACACCAAGTGCTTTTGTACAATCTTGTGAAATTTTTACGTTCAGCGAAAATTTGGTACCACAAATTGAAAAACAACCTAAAGCAAAAGCCAAAACCAACACCAAAGAAAATCCGCCAAAGGAAACAATCCCGCAAAATAAAATCAATTTATCCATCATTGACAAAGCTTTTGAAATTTCAACCAATGAAGAAGACGAAGCTTACATTTCGCATGTAGGAACCAATTTAAGAAAAATCGATCCCAGTTTTGACTCCAGAACTTATGGCTTCCGAAATTTGACCAAACTTTTTGAAAGTATCAACAAATACCAAGTAGTAAAAAATGAAGTCAACGGACTAAACCATCCTTTAGTAAGATTAAAGTAATTATTCTTGGATGTCGTTCATCGGGTTAATTTTAATTTTCTTACAGTAAATACCGCCAAAGCCACTATAAGTCGGGTTGTTTTTGTTAATTAACATTTCTTTTCAAACGGAATTCTTATTTTTGTTGAACCCAGATTTACAAAAACTTAAACTTTCCTTATTATGAGCAATGTCTATAACTACAGTATTGACCTAAAGAACGAGAAGAAGACGCCAAAGACAGTAGTGCTTAAACAACTTTCTCAAAACAGTAATGAAATTAACACTTTAGAATTTCCAAGTAATGACATTGATGCCATCATTGAGGCACTTCATCAGTCAAAACGAAATATCATCGGTGTTAATGGTCAAATCCATGACAACGAAAACATCAATCCAATTATACTGGATACTTTAGTGGAATTGTTCTTTTCAGGGATTAGTATTCGTGATTTATCAACGCAATACAACCTTTCGGAATTGCTAATAAAAAACAATTTAGAAAGAAAAGGCATCGTCATTTTTGATGAGTTTTAAATTTTAAAGAACATAAAATTATCATGAAAACACTCTATTTTAGGGTGTTTTTGTTTTTTAAGGAAACTTTAAAAATCAGACTGTTTTTTATTTAAAAAATAGAGTATTTTTGACAATCTGTAAACCACAAAGAGTTTGTATATGAAGAAATTACTAGCCGTATTTATTTTTTGTTGCGCTCCTTTTTATGCTAATGCCCAAACAGGTTATGAAATTACAATCGATTTAAAAAACTGTAATGATTCCTTGGCTTATCTTACTTTCTATCGATTTGATAAAACTTTAATCAAAGACACTTGTACTACCATTAAAAACGGTCGTATTGTTTTTAAAGGCAAAGAAAAATTAGACAAAGGTATTTATTCGTTGGTTAGCCAACAAAAAACCATACTCTTCGACTTCTTTATTGATGATGACACCCAGAAATTGGAACTCAAAAGTGAAATGGGTGCCAACTTAAACAAAGATTTAACTGCCGTTAATTCGGTCAAGCAAAATGATTTTTTTAAATACCTTAAATTCTTAGGGGAACAAAACAGAAGTTTTTTTGAATACAAACAAAAAACAGTTTTAGCTACTAAAAATGATTCCTTGGATTTGGCCAAAAAACAAAAAGAACTGGAACAAAGCATAGTGGATTATGAAGAAAATTTTATCGCCCAAAACAAAGGAAGTTATATCGCCGATGTGATTAATTTAAAGATGGAAAAAGGGTTGAAAAACGTGCCCAACGCTTCAAACGGCAGACCGGATAGTATAGCGGTTTACCAATATTACAAAGATAATTTTTGGCGAAACGTTGATTTTAAAAACGATGCTATGATGCGCAATCCGTTTCTGTTCAGCAAATTAAAAACCTACTTTGACAAAGTGATTGTTACGCATCCTGATACTGTTTGTGTTGAAATTGACAAACTTCTTCTAAAAACCAAACCGGAAAGTTTGATGTACAAATTACTTTTGGCACATTTTACCTATACTTATGAAACCTCCAAAATTATGGGATTTGATAAAGTATTTGTTCATCTTTCGGACAACTATTTTAAAACCGGCAAAGCTAATGGTATTTATGACGATGCCGATGTGGTGCAACGAATCATCAAACGTGCTGATAAAATGAAACCGTTATTGATTGGTGCTAAAGCGATTGATTTGTCTATGATTCGCGCTGAAGATTTTCCGAAGTTTAAAGCGATGGGTTTTGAAACGGCCAAAAACAGTGAGGAAATGACCCAAGTTTTCTATAAAAACGCCAACGAAGTCAACAAAATGTTTGTCAAACTAAGCGAAGTCAAAGCCGATTATACAATACTTGTTTTTTGGGACGTGGATTGTGGTCATTGTCAAAAAGAAATTCCGGTATTGGTAAAAGCCTACAACGAATTGCTGGAAGAAAAGAAAAATGTCAAAGTATATAGTGTTTATACCTTACACGAAGGCGAAAAATACCTCAAATACATAGCCGATAACAAATTGCCTTTCATCAACCTCTATGATGGAGCGCATTATAATAATGTCATTGAAAAATATGACGTCTACTCTACTCCGGTGATATATGTTTTAGACAAAAATAAGATTATCAGAGCCAAGCGAATTGAAGCAGGCAATGTGAAAACCATCATAAAAGCTATAGAAACCGAAAACTTAAAATTATGAAAAAGGAACCGGAACTTTCCACATTTACTACCGAAGAACTCGAAAAAAGAGCCAAAACTACCAAATTAGCTACAGGTATGCTTTTAGTAGTAATTATAATGCAATTTCTAATTGGTATCTATTTAACAATCAAACAAGGATTTAATGTTTTTACCATTATTCCAATGGCCTTTTTGCCATTAGTAATAGTAAATTATGCCAATTTGAAAAAAATAAAAGAAGAAATTGCGAAAAGAAACGGTTAATTATTCTTCGGAATCTTGTTGTTGACCCGAGCCTTCAGTGCGAATTGGCGAAGCAAATTTTGTTCGCTTGCTGCCTTCATACATTTCGTATTTCACCAAACGCGCCTCTAAACTTCCGTTGAAGAGTTTTATTTTGCGCGAAGGTCTTAATCCAACAAACTTCAAAGCTTCTAAATTCCCCGTAATAAACCAAGCATTGGTATTTGGGTAATTGTTCTTTAAAGTATCGCCCAATTCACGGTAAAAACGTTCCAATTCAATATCCAAACGTTCTCCGTAGGGCGGATTGAAAACCATATGCAATGGTCCGGCCGTTTCTTTTTTGGTATCAAAGAAATTCGCCTGACTTATTGTGATGTATTCATCTAAATTAGCATTAAGAATATTGTCTTTCGCTTTCTGAACCGCACTTGGCGCTTTGTCGTAACCTATGATATTGTGGTGGAATTCTTTGGTGCGTTTCATCAATGCATCGATAATTTGGTCAAACAAATCGTTGTCCCAATCGTTCCATTTCTCGAAAGCAAATTCCTTACGATTGATATTTGCCGGAATATTACACGCTATCATGGCAGCTTCCGCCAAAATAGTTCCGGAACCACACATGGGATCCAAAAAGTCAGAACTTCCGTCCCAACCGGATAACAACAACATTCCTGCTGCTAACACTTCGTTTATCGGAGCGATATTCGTTGCCGTTCTGTAACCTCTGTGATGCAACGAAGCTCCGGATGTATCCAGCGCTACCGAACATTGATCACGATCGATGTGAATATTGATTCTTAAATCAGGGAAATCTTTGTCAACGCTTGGTCTTTGACCGGTTTTATCTCGAAATTGGTCTACAATAGCATCTTTCGCTTTTTGGGAAACAAACTGAGAATGCTTAAAATTATCCGAATGAATCGTAGTATCAATGACAAAAGTCTGATTGGCGTTCATATACTTACTCCAATCAATTCCTTGAATGCCTTTGTATAAATTCTGATCATTGGTAGCACGGAAATAGTAAATCGGTTTTAGAATTTTCAACGCGGTTCGCAACGACAAATTGGCTTTATACATAAACCCTTTATCGCCTTTAAAACTTACGGCACGCGTGCCAACTTCAACATCTTGAGCGCCTAATTGTTGCAATTCTTTGACCAATATTTCTTCAAAACCAAAAAAGGTTTTGGCTACCATTTTAAAATTCTCCATTTTTAATATCAATTTCAATGACAATATCAATAAGTAATACTGCCATAAGTTCGGCAAAAATACACTAATTTTGCGGGTGAAAGAATTCATTTGAAAAGAATAAATGTCAGATACTACAAATTGTAAATCCGAAAATTGGTACGCTTCCTGGTTTGATACCCCGTATTACCACATTTTATACAAAGACCGAAATTACCGTGAAGCTCAAATCTTCATGGACAATCTTACCCATTATTTAAACTTACCGGAGAAAGCCAAAGTCCTTGATTTAGCATGTGGCAAAGGCCGTCACTCGATTTATTTAAACCAATTGGGTTATGATGTTATGGGTGCCGATTTATCCGAAAACAGTATTGCAGAAGCCAATAAAAACGCGAATGAAACCTTGCACTTTGTGGTGCATGACAAACGCGAACCTTTTGAAGATAAGTTTGATGCCATATTCAACTTATTTACCAGTTTTGGCTACTTTGAAAACGAAGAAGACAATCTGCAAACCTTGATTGCCATAAAAGAAAGCTTATCAGAATATGGTTTTGCCGTGATTGATTTTATGAATGTTTACACGGTTTTAGAGAATTTAATTCCCGAGGAAACCAAAGAAGTGGACGGCATTACTTTCCACATCAAACGTTATGAATCAAATCATTTTATCATCAAAGAAATCGATTTTGAGGCCGATGGTCAAAAATTTCATTTTGAAGAAAAGGTAAAAGCCTATACTCTCGAGGATTTTCAACGCATGATGAATGAAGCCGGGATTTATTTATTAGATACTTTTGGGGATTATAAATTAAAGAAATTCCACAAGAATACCAGTGAACGATTAATCATGATTTTTAAATAAATGAATTACATACTTCCTTTATTATCAGTTCTTTTGGGTTATGCAACTGCATTGATTATTAAGCCAAAAAAGAAGAATAACCTGAAACTGTTATTGGCGTTTAGCGGGTCGTTTTTGCTATCATTAACCGTGATGGATTTGTTGCCGGAAGTATACGAAAGCCAGAACCATAAGGTTGGAATCTTCATTATGGTTGGAATTTTGTTCCAAATTATTTTAGAGTTCTTTTCCAAAGGCGCCGAACACGGTCACGTTCACGGTCATGACAAAATCAAGCAAATGCCTTGGCTGCTGTTCATCAGTTTATGCATTCATGCCTTTTTAGAAGGATTTCCGGTTGGGCATCACCACGATTTAGCCTATGGAATTGCGATTCACCACTTGCCTATTGCTATTATCTTAACGACTTTTTTCCTTAATGCGGAATTGAATAAAACAGCTTTGTTTGTCTTTATGATTTCGTTTGCCCTTATGACGCCTTTAGGAACATTTGTTTCCGATTCCGTACCATCAATCACGCAATATTATACCGAAATCACAGCGGTTGTCATTGGGATTTTATTCCATATTTCTTCTACGATAATCTTTGAAAGCAGTGAAGGACATAAGTTTAATATTGCTAAGATTTCGATGATTATTTTGGGGATTTTATTGGCTTGTTTTGTTTAAAAATTTAAAGAAAACTCAGTAACTTAGCCACTCAGAACCTTAGCCACTCAAAAATGAGCTTCACTAAAACCACCGAACAATCCTCACATTACGAAAGTCTCGAACAAATGTCGGTTTCCGACTTGTTAGCCAATATCAATAACGAAGACAAAACCGTGCCTTTGGCGGTGGAAAAAGCTTTGCCACAAATTGAAACATTGGTTACCCAAATTGTAGCCAAAATGAAACTCGGCGGCAGGTTGTTTTACATCGGTGCCGGAACTTCTGGAAGACTCGGTATTGTGGATGCTTCGGAATGTCCGCCAACGTTTGGTGTTCCTTTCGACTTAGTGAACGGAATTATTGCCGGCGGTGATAAAGCCATTCGCAAAGCAGTCGAATTTGCCGAAGACGACGCAGCCCAAGCATGGAAAGATTTAGTGGCTGAAAATATATCAGAGAATGATGTCGTAATTGGCATCGCAGCTTCAGGAACAACGCCTTATGTCATTGGCGGTTTAGAAAAATGTCATGAAAATAATATCGTCACCGGTTGCATAACTTGTAATGAAGGAAGTCCGTTAGCCTTAACCGCACAATTTCCGGTTGTGGTTGTGGTTGGTCCTGAATTCGTAACCGGAAGTTCTCGCATGAAAGCCGGAACCGCACAGAAATTGGTTTTAAATATGATTTCTACAGCTGTAATGATTCAATTAGGTCGTGTGAAAGGCAACAAAATGGTCGATATGCAATTGAGTAACGTGAAATTGGTTGACCGTGGCGTTCGCATGATAATGGGAGAAATTCCGGTGAGTTATGAAGAAGCTTCGGCTTTGTTAGAAAAACACGGCAGCGTTAGAAAAGCAGTGGAAGCTTATCACAATTAGCATGAAGAAAGCAATCAAAATAGTTTTCTTTTTAATTTTTGCCGTAGCCATTGGCATTTATGGGTATCGCAACTCGGTTAGAGCTTCTGTGGTAGAATATGAATCGGAACTCGATGCGAAAGATTACCCTAAAACACTGGATAGCATCAAACAAATCAGAAGATGCTTGAAAGGTAAAAGCAATGCCGAAATAGCCAAAGTATTTACAAATCAACTCACTCATAAAATATTTCCTTATTGGTATGGAACCAATTGGGATTTCAACGGTACCAGTCAAAAGCCAAACGAAGGCAGTATTGCTTGCGGTTATTTTGTGACAACTACTTTGAGAGATTTGGGTGTTAACATTAACCGAGTAAAATTGGCACAATGCGCTTCCGAGGAAATGATTAAAAAGTTGGTCTCAGAAGACAATATTTATCGCTTTTCGAACAAAAGTATACAGGAATTTGAACAGACCTTAAAAGAAAAAGGCAATGGTATTTATGTAGTCGGTTTGGACAATCATACCGGTTTTTTATATTTATCCGATGAAGGCAATTTCTTTATCCATTCCAGTGGTGCGCGACCGTTTAAAGTGGTTAAAGAAAAGTTCATCGAATCGAGTTTATTAATGAAATCAAAATACCGAGTGGCAGGCAAACTGTCTTCGGATAAAACATTGCTTACTAATTGGACAAAATCTTAAAATCATGAAAAAAATCATAACGATAGCCATGCTGTTTCTCTTCTTATTTTCTTACTCACAGCAAATGAGTTTGGAAAAAGGCAAATTTTATCTCGGCGGCAACCGCATCGACAGTAGAGAAGCCAGAAATTTATTTGCCACAAATGTTAAAGCGGCAGCACTTTATAAACAAGCGCAATCCAAAGAAGCTTTGGGCGGATTTTTATTAGGATTAGGCATCGGTTTAACTGTTGGTGATTTAGCCATTGGTTTGTTTTCCGATAAAGAATATCCTTCAGCATTGACTTATGCCGGTTTGGGTTCGATTGCCGTTTCGGTGCCAATCCTTTCAGGAAGAAGAAAAAGATATAATGAAGCAATCGAAATTTACAATTCGGAACACAAAGAATTAAAATTAGGTGCCAACAATAACACTTTTGAACTCAATGCGGTTTCCAATCAAAACGGTTTTGGGTTGCAATTAAAATTCTAAGCTATGTCAGGCAATAAAACAAAACTCGATAAAGGAATAAAATTCCTGCTTTACGCATTACCACTCATGTTTATTGGACCAAGTGTTATTTATAACGCTTTCATCAACAAGCAGAATGTTTGGCATTGGTTGGTTTTAGCAATAGGCATTTCTTTATGTGGTTTGGCTGTCTATTTTATGTTTAAAGGAATAAAAAACCTAACCGACGCGTTGTTTCAAAACAACAAATAATTAAATCCATTAGCCAGAAATGAAAAGACTATCCCTTCTCCTACTCGTTTTAACTCTAATTTCTTGCTCTGAAAAAGAACGCAACTGCCAAGATTTTAAAACCGGTACTTTTGAATTCACACAAGAAATAAACGGAAAAAAAGTTACCTCTACTTTTACGCGAACCGAAACACTTCAGATTGAAACTTTTAACGGCAAAACCGATACGGCTTCTGTTCGTTGGGTGAATGACTGCGAATTGGTGTTGCAAAAACTACATCCCAAAACGATGAACGAGAGAAAGGCAATCAGCATGACAATTTTGGCTACTGACGAGAATAGTTATACTTTTGACTATTCATTTGTGGGCGATGCTAAAAAACAACGCGGCACTGTAACAAAATTGAAATAAAACCATTAAACCGATACAAACTTAATTTACACACATGGAAGTATTTTTAAATCCCGATGCTTGGATAGCGCTTTTAACTTTAACATTCTTAGAGATTGTTCTCGGAATTGACAACATCATTTTCATTTCAATTGTAACCGGAAAATTACCTGTTGAAAAACGCAAAAAAGCCACTCAAATTGGTTTGTTCTTGGCCATGTTTATGCGTATTGGTTTGTTATTCGGAATTACGCTTTTAATTGCCATGAAAAAACCATTATTCAGTTTTGATTGGGGTTGGTTTAGCGCTAATTTCACCGGTCAAGCCTTGATTTTATTACTTGGTGGTATTTTCCTGATTTACAAAAGCACCAAAGAAATCCACGAAAAAGTAGACCACAAAGGCGAAGAGGAAAAAGATTTAAAAACTTCAGCGGCCAAGTCATTCAGTAACGTAATTGTACAAATTCTGTTAATTGATTTGATCTTCTCTGTCGACAGTATTTTAACCGCTGTAGGAATGACCAACGGTGTCGAAGGTGCTTTGATTATTATGGTTACAGCTGTAGTAATATCCGTTGGAGTCATGATGCTTTTTGCCGTTCCGGTGGGAAATTTTGTGAATGCCAATCCGTCGATTCAAGTATTAGGTTTGGCTTTTTTAATCCTAATCGGATTCATGTTAATCACTGAAAGCATGCACTTGTCTGACGCTTCATTGGCCGGACAACACGTTGGCGTGGTGCCAAAAGGCTATTTGTATTTTGCCATTGCGTTCTCGTTAGCAGTGGAATTCATCAATATGAAAATGCGCAAAAAGAAACACTAATATAAAAATTGAGAGCGAAAGGCTTGGGATTTACCGGTTATAGCATTTAGCTCCGCTGAATCTTCGATTTCCCGATTTAAGTTACAATAAAAAACTCCCAAGTCATTGGGAGTTTTTCTATTAAGATGTGTTCTTATTTTATAACTATTTGATTTAATTCCCTAACGCTATTCCGGTCACATTCATTTCAACCGGTACTGTTCCTGTTACAACAAAATCATCATTATAATTTCTATAATTTCCGTTATATTGAATGGTGTATGAATTATTACCATTATCAATTATAGTGATTGTAGCTGCTGTTGTTGGGTTGTTTGCAGAATTTAAAATTTGTTGGGTCGCAATATTTACAACCTGAAGAGATGATGTCCATCCTAAACAACCTCTATTGTTTGTTTGAATAAATGTTTCAATATCATCTGAACTAGCATCATCAGTATCATAAATAGTATAAGTCCCACTGATACTTTCGGTTGGTTTTCTAAATAAATCGAAACTTACACTTGCCGTTTTAGATGTTCCCATAAGTCCGGTTACCGTAAAACTTGACCTTTTCATGTTTTGAGAAATTAAATCCTGATTTAATAAAATAATTCCGCCAGAAGGTTGCATAGTGAAAGTTTCATTGTTGACTTTAAAAGTGTTACCACCTGAGGATGAACTATCATCACTACTACAGGAAAAAAGAAATACTGCAAATGATAAAAATAAAATAGATTTTGTTAATTGCTTCATAATAGTTTTGTTTTTAATTATTTTTCTTTCAAATATATATTTATTTATAGCAAAAAAATAATAAATTTTATTTTACATGTATTACTATCAATAATAAGATTTAAATAGTTACTCCAACGACAAGGTTATCTGTCCGTCATCATCCGTTTCCGTTTGAATGTCATCACTAACATTGTCTTCTCCAGTTACTTCTACATCTTCAGGTTGCACTTCTTCAGGTTCTTCAAAAGGCAATGGTTCGAGTAAATTGACTTGTTTCAATTTGTCTGCGGTTAATTGATTACCAATCGCCTTAATTCCTTTAACTGAAATAAATTGTTCCAAATCAACCGTAATCGTGTCTTTTTGCACGCCTTTGACTTTGGCAAAAACAATTTCTGCCATAGGTCGCCAATCCGTGGAAACGATTTCTAATTGCGATTTTTCGTGTTCCGTGATAAAGGTTTCTTCTTTGTTTTCATTTTCGACTAAGAATCGTTTTACGAAGTAACGCTCTTTTTCTCCATCGTAATAAATGGTCGAAATTGGTTTCTTCGGATGCCATTTTTCCAAAACAATCATGTCTTCATCAAAATGCGTAGTCAACTCAGGAACAATAGTTTTCAGTTTCCCGGATTGGTTGATGATTAACAAACGGTCATTGGGTCTAAATTCACCCAACAACTCGCCTCTTCCATCTACATTCAATCTTTGAACCGTATCGTCAAACCACACTTTTCGCGGACGCAAGGTAGAAATACCTTTTTCTTTGAGTTCGATTTTCTTAATCGGATATTTGGTTACGGTATTTCCGCGAGATGCTCTTCCTTTGATGGCGATATCAGAGAAATCTACATCCCATTTTAGTTTTTTCACACTACCAATTTGGCGCAACAAAATCGTCACCGTTTCGGCTTCTCCATTCGGATTCGCTGAGAAATATAACACTTGCGAACCGGCTTTTTCTTGGGTCAAATCATAAAACTTATCACGAGTAACTCCGGACACGTTGAAACGCTTGATAAACGTTGAGCCATTCTTACCATCGCGGTACATCATATTGTAAATGGTGCGCTTGTCATTTTTATCAAAAACCGCAATATGAATGATATCTTTGCCCACGAATTTCTTGTCATCGACTTTGGCAATCATCATTTTTCCGTCGCGTAAGAATACAATAACGTCATCTATATCGGAACAATCGGCTACGTATTCGTCTTTCTTTAAGCCGGTACCAAAGAAACCTTCTTCTCTATTTACATAAAGTTTGGTATTTCTCAAAACTACTTTTGTCGCTTCAATCGTATCAAAACTTCTCAACTCGGTTTGGCGTTCGCGACCTTTGCCGTATTTGTCTTTTAGCTTTTGGAAGAAATCAACCGTATAATCAATGATATGATCTAAATGGTGTTTTACTTCTTCCATTTCAGCTTCCAACTTCGCAATCGCATCATCCGCTTTATCCGAATCGAAACGCGTGATACGAATCATTGGAATTTGCGTTAGCTTTTGCAAATCGTCATCATTGATTTCTCGCACAAAAGACTTCAAGAAAGGCTTAAATCGGTCATACATGTAAACGTAAAGCGATTCTCTGTCGGAGTACAATTTGAAGTCGATGTACATTTCTTCTCGAATGAAGATTTTCTCTAAAGTCGAGAAATGCCATTTGTTTTCGAGTTCGTCTAACTGAATCTCCAATTCGCGTTTGAGCAAATCAACCGTGCGATGTGTGGAAATCTTCAACATATCTGAAACACCGATGAACAACGGTTTGTGGTTTTCAATCACACAACCTAACGGCGCAACAGAAGTTTCACAAGCCGTAAATGCATAAAGTGCATCAATGGTTTTATCAGGAGAAACGCCCGGCGGAAGATGAATTAGAATCTCAACTTCTGCAGCGGTGTTGTCTTCTATTTTTTTGACTTTAATTTTTCCTTTTTCGTTGGCTTTCAGAATACTATCAATCAGAGTTGAAGTATTAGTTGAAAACGGAATTTGGGTAATGACCAACGTTTGTTTGTCGAGTTGACCAATTTTGGCACGCACACGAACACGTCCGCCGCGCAAACCGTCATTGTAATTGGAAACATCAGCAATACCGGCGGTTGGAAAATCGGGGAAAAGTGTAAAAGGTTTGTTCTTTAAAACTTTAATCGAACAATCTATCAGTTCGTTAAAATTGTGTGGTAACACTTTAGTCGATAAACCTACAGCAATTCCTTCGGCACCTTGAGCTAACAATAAAGGAAATTTTACCGGAAGGTTAATCGGTTCGGCACGTCGACCATCGTATGACATTCCCCATTGGGTGATTTTTGGGGAATATAAAACGTCGTGGCCAAACTTAGAAATACGCGCTTCAATATAACGCGAAGCCGCAGCGCTGTCACCGGTTAGGATATTTCCCCAGTTTCCTTGCATGTCGATAATCAAATCCTTTTGCCCGATTTGCACCATCGCATCACCAATACTCGCATCTCCGTGTGGATGATACTGCATAGTGTGTCCAACAATGTTCGCCACTTTGTTGTAACGACCATCATCCAACTCTTTCATCGAATGCATGATACGGCGTTGCACCGGTTTGAATCCGTCTTCAATCGCAGGAACGGCACGCTCGAGAATTACATAGGAAGCATAATCCAAAAACCAATCTTTGTACATTCCTGTAACTTTGGTAATGGTGTCTTCCGGGTTTTCATCGTTTTCGTAGAAATGGTTGCCGCCTGAAGATTTGATGTCTTCAAAGCCTTCTTCCATTCCTTCATCGCTTGAAGATTCGTTCAACTCGTCGTTGTTCTCGTCTTCGTTGGGGATGATATCGTCTTCTTCTTCGTCTTTCATATAAAAAGTTGCTGAGATGCTGAGTTGCTGAGTGACTAAGTTTGAATAGTAAATACTCAGCGACTTAGGTACTCAGAAACTCAGTTACTTCTTTAATTTATTATTTTTCCACCACATCCAATTCCACTTTCAAATTATTGATAATGAAAATCTGTCTGTCTGGTGTGTTTTTACCCATATAAAATTCGAGTAACGTTTCAATCGATGTGGCTTTGTCTAACATGACCGGATCCAATCGGATATCTTGTCCGATAAAATGTTTGAACTCATCGGGTGAAATTTCTCCTAATCCTTTGAATCGAGTGATTTCCGGTTTGGGTTTTAGTTTTTCTATCGCGTTTACTCTTTCTTCTTCGCTGTAACAATAGATGGTTTCTTTTTTATTTCGCACACGGAATAATGGCGTTTGCAAAATGTATAAATGACCGTCTTTAATCAACTCAGGGAAAAATTGCAAAAAGAATGTGATTAGCAACAAACGAATGTGCATTCCATCGACATCGGCATCGGTGGCGATTACGATATTGTTGTAACGCAAATCGCCCATATCTTCTTCGATGTCTAAAGCCGCTTGGAGCAAGTTGAATTCTTCGTTTTCGTAAACAATCTTTTTGGTCATGCCATACGAATTCAAAGGTTTACCACGCAAACTAAATACCGCTTGTGTATTCACATCGCGCGATTTGGTAATTGAACCCGAAGCCGAATCACCTTCCGTGATGAAAAGCGTGCTTTCTAAACTTCTTGGGTTTTTGGCATCGGTTAAATGGACACGACAATCGCGTAGTTTTTTATTGTGCAAACTCGCTTTTTTGGCTCTGTCTTTGGCCAACTTACGAATTCCGGATAACTCTTTGCGTTCTCTTTCCGCTTGAAGAATCTTGCGCAATAACAAATCGGCTACTTCCGGGTTTTTGTGTAAAAAATTATCGAGTTTGGTTTTGATAAAATCGTTTACGAAAGTACGCACCGATGGACCTTTCGGACCAATATCGGTTGAACCCAATTTGGTTTTGGTCTGTGATTCAAAAACCGGTTCTTCTACTTTAACCGCAATGGCAGAAACAATGGATTTACGAATATCTGACGCTTCAAAAGGTTTGTTGTAAAACTCTTTGATGGTTTTGACAATCGCTTCACGGAAAGCACCTAAATGCGTTCCTCCTTGCGTAGTGTTTTGACCATTGACAAACGAATGGTATTCTTCTGAGTATTGCGATTTACTGTGCGTTAAAGCAATTTCAATATCATCGCCTTCCAGATGAATTACCGGATATTGCATGTCTTCTTCCGAAATGGTTTCTTCGAGTAAATCTTTTAGTCCGTATTCGGACACGTATTTTTCACCGTTATAATAAATCGTTAAACCACGATTTAAGTAACAGTAGTTTTTGAGCATCTTAATGACATACTCATTTCGGTATTTGTAATTTTTGAAAATGGTTTCATCGGCTACGAAAGACACTTTGGTTCCTCGTCTTTTAGTTGATTCTACCAAGTCTTCTTCGATGGTTAAATTTCCGGCTGAGAATTCGGCGGCTTTTTGTTGGTTGTCCCGAACCGATTCCACACGGAAATAATTCGACAAAGCATTAACAGCTTTGGTACCTACTCCATTTAAACCTACGGATTTCTTAAACGCTTTGGAATCGTATTTTCCACCGGTATTCATTTTGGAAACCACATCAACGACTTTCCCCAGCGGAATTCCACGACCGTAATCGCGAACGGTTACCAGTTTGTCTTTGATAGTCACTTCAATGACTTTTCCGGCGCCCATAACGAACTCATCGATACAGTTGTCGATGGTTTCTTTTAGTAAAATATAAATACCATCATCGGGCGAAGAACCATCACCGAGTTTCCCGATATACATTCCGGGACGCATTCGGATGTGCTCTTTCCAATCGAGGGAACGAATATTATCTTCGGTATATTGATTTTGTTCTGACATTTTAAAAACTAACGATTTTAACTGCGTTCAATTCGCCCGTTGCCATGCAACGACCTCGGGTGTGCTAATATAGTGGAATTAGCGTGATTTTAGAAATGATATTTATCAAAGTTATTAAGAATGATATTGACAAAAATAGGCATAAGCATAAGCCAAAAGGCAATAGTTTAGAGTTGTTTAATTAGATGATTTTCCTTATCGTAGAAATGTCAGTTGGTGTCATAAAAAAACCGAAAGTATTAACTTCCGGTTTTTTACTATTGCCTTTTGGCTTATGCCTAATAACTAACTAAACGTTAAAACGGAAATGCATCACATCACCGTCTTTTACGATGTATTCCTTACCTTCTACTTTGAATTTTCCGGCTTCTTTTGCTTTGGCTTCTGAACCGTAAAGTACATAATCCTCATAGGAAATCACTTCCGCACGGATGAATCCTTTTTCAAAATCGGTGTGAATAACTCCGGCAGCTTTTGGCGCAGTATCTCCGATGTTGATGGTCCAAGCTCGAACTTCTTTAACTCCGGCTGTGAAATAAGTTTGTTGCTTCAATAATTTATAAGCGGCGCGAATTAAAACAGCTGAACCCGGTTCGGTTAACCCTAAATCTTCTAAGAACATTTGACGTTCTTCGTAGGTTTCTAATTCGGTGATATCAGCTTCGGTGCCAACGGCTAAAACAATTACTTCTGCATTTTCGTCTTTTACCAATTCTCGAACTTGGTCAACATATTTGTTACCGGTTGCGGCCGATTCTTCATCAACGTTACAAACGTATAAAACCGGTTTGGTAGTAATTAATTGGAAATCTTCCATTAATACTTCTTCGTCGGCGTTTTGAGGCAAAACGGTTCTTGCTGATTTAGCTTGTAGTAAAGCTTCTCTGATTCTATCAAGGAAAGCTTTTTCAACTTGGGCTTCTTTGTTTCCGGTTTTGGCGGCGCGGTTTACTTTTTCCAAACGTTTTTCAACGGTTTCTAGGTCTTTTAACTGCAATTCGATATCGATGGTTTCTTTGTCGCGAATTGGGTTAACATTCCCATCAACGTGAACGATGTTGTCATTGTCAAAACAACGCAAAACGTGTATGATAGCGTTACACTCTCTGATGTTGGCCAAAAATTGATTTCCTAAACCTTCGCCTTTGCTTGCTCCTTTTACCAATCCGGCGATATCAACGATATCCACAGTAGCCATTTGAACGCGTTCCGGTTTTACCAATTCTTCTAATTTATTGATTCTTGGGTCAGGAACGTTTACGACTCCGATGTTAGGTTCGATAGTACAAAACGGAAAGTTCGCGCTTTGTGCTTTGGCATTCGATAAACAATTAAATAAGGTTGATTTTCCAACGTTTGGTAATCCTACAATTCCTGCTTTCATATCTCTTTGATATTGTTTTATTGGTGATATGGAACGCTAAGGCGTTTCATCTTAAAGTTTTGTTATAAAAAGTGTGCAAATATAACGTAATAAAACCAAGTAACAAAGCAGAAGAAAAAGCAAAAAAATTGAAGTTAATTACCCCTATCTTGTAATTGATTGATAATGGCTTGCTCTTCTTCAGTTGTAGCCAACCCGGAAATATCCCAATAAGTAGAAAGTATGGTGTTTTTCTTGTTGTAGAGTGTTTTGTCTTTAAAGACTTCGCTATCTTTATAACTGTAATTTTGGGTACTGAAATTAGTCGTCACAAAGTAATTTCTGACTTCAATATCTGTAGTTTTATTTTTGTCAACTCTTTCAAAACCAATTTCTTCTTTTGAGCTAACTAAATAATAATTTTCACCGTCTAATCGATAAATAGTTTTGAATAACGATTTGTAAATATTCTTAGAACCAACCGCTTTTTTTTCTTTTATATTTGCAATGGTGGTCGGAGAAACCACAGTACTTACTTCGATAATGATTTTCTTTTTCCAATCGTATATAATGCTAAAATCATCGCGCAAATCGTTGTTATTATCCAAAGGCGTTACAATCATTACATTGTAATCATTATTGGCAGAATAGCCTTTGATGATAAAATCATATTTTTTTTTTGCGCCAACATCCAATATCGGATTCAAGTATTTGAAATTGTAATAATTCTGCATGATATCATTGAGGTTATACCCCAAAACATCTGAATTTATTTGGTCATACACCAATCCGAATGACCTATTTTGCTCTACTAAAATATTGCTTTTAAAGTTCTTTTCTTTACCAAACAATTGAAAATTCATTAAACCATCATTGTAATAAGTATAATGTCCGTCCATTTTAAAGAATTCTCGCGAATAGACTTTTAAACGCGCCGGAACAGTCAGTTTTTTGACAGAGTTTGTTACTATGCTTTTCAATATTTTCTGCGGATGCTGTTTGGTTACAATAATTTCATCTAAATCATTGATATTGCTTTTCAAGTAAATGGTATTGTCTGTCTTTTGCAAAGCCGAAGAACGCACTGTTACTTTTACGTATGAAGAATGAGTAACCTGAATGTTTGAAGAACCATTTAAGACAAAAGTCACTTTACCTTCAGCATTACTAAGCAAAGTTTGTTTAGTTTTTATGATAAAAACCGTAACGTCTTCCAGTGGAAGATTGGTTGCTACATCTTTTAATATCAATGTTTTTTCAACAGATTGAGCACAAATAGAAACATTAAAAGTCAATAAAAACAGAAGTAAAAGTTGTTTCATCAATAGACCAGGTTTAAACAAATTTAATAAAATTTTCGGCTTAATTATAAATAAGAAGGATTGTTAGTTAATTTGTTGAAATGGTTTTACTTCAATTGTTAATATGATATTAAAAAAATATTATATTGCGTTGAATTAACACTAACCAACCAACTTTATGAAAAAAATTACACTCTTGTTATTTTCATTACAATTTGGGTACATCGCTGCTCAAGACAATCCAACGCAAAAAGACTCAACAAAAGCCAACGAACTGCAAGAAATTAAAATTGTAGGTTCCAGAAACACCAAGCGAACAGTGGTGAATTCGGCTGTGCCTATTGACATCATTGATGTAAAAACCGTAACAACCCAAAGCGGAAAATTAGAAATCAATGAATTATTGCAATACGTTGCCCCTTCTTTCAATGCTAACAAGCAGTCGGGCTCGGATGGTTCTGACCACGTTGATCCGGCTACTTTGAGAGGTATGGGACCAGATCAGACATTGGTTTTAATTAATGGTAAAAGAAGACACCAATCTTCGTTAATTAACTTATTCGGAACAAGAGGTCGCGGGAATACCGGTACCGATTTGAATGCGATTCCGGCTAGTGCCATTAAGAGAATTGAGATTCTTCGTGATGGTGCGGCGGCACAATATGGTTCCGATGCTATTGCGGGAGTTATCAATATTGTTTTGAATGACAATGTAAATGAGCTCACCGGTACTGTAACTTATGGTGTTTATGACGCTAATGCCGATGGTGACTTTTTACCGGGAACACCTAATACACCGGGTAACTTTTTAGATGAGAACAGTAACGGAAACACCCTTGGAGAAGACAGAAACTTCGATGGGAATTCTATGAAAGTCGCTGCCAATTATGGTTTTAAACTCGGGAAGAAAGGTGGTTTTGCCAATTTTACTACGGAGTATTTTTCAAAAGACAAAACCCTTCGTCCTGGTTATGATTTCAGAAAAGGTTTTGGTGAAGCCGAAATTAAAAGCTTAAACTTCATGTTAAATTTAGAAATGCCGGTTACAGATCGTATTAAGTTTTATGCTTTTGGCGGAAGAAACGATAGAAATACCGATGCTTATGCCTTTACCAGAAATGGTGGTGAAAGAGTTGTAGAAGCTATATATCCTGGAGGATTTACCCCAAGAATTACTTCGAAAATTGTGGACAATTCAATTGCCGCAGGCTTCAAAACAGAAACGGCAAGTGGATGGAAAATTGATTTGAGCAATGCCTACGGAAACAATAATTTTGACTATACGATAAAAGGTACTTTGAATGCCAGTTTGGAAGAAGCATCACCAACGTCTTTTGATGCGGGTGGATTTAGTTTAAGTCAAAACACTACCAATCTTGATTTTTCTAAAAATTTCAATGTATTGAATGGGTTGAACTTTGCTTTTGGAGCAGAATACCGATTAGAGCGATACAAAATTGCTGCCGGTGAAGTAGGTTCTTGGGCTACTTACGATACCAATGGAGTACCAATTACCAATCCGTTAACGCAAACAGCGCCAATTGACCCGATTTCAGGCGAACCAAGACCCGGAGGATCTCAAGGTTTTCCTGGTTTTAGTCCGAGAAACGTGGTTGATGAAGGCAGAGATAGCCAAGCTATTTATGTTGATACCGAATTAGATGTATCTGATGAGTTTTTAATCAGTGCGGCCCTTCGTTATGAAAATTACAGTGACTTTGGAAATACTTTAAATTTAAAATATGCTTACCGTTATAAACTGACTGACAAAATTAGTGTAAGAGGTTCATGGAGCACAGGATTCAGAGCACCTTCCTTGGCGCAAATTTATTTCAACACCAATTTTACCAATTTCAACGCAAGCGGTGCCACAGAAGTATTACTTGCGGCTAATGGCAGCGCTGTTACTGAAGGTTTTGGAATCGAAAAATTAAAAGAAGAGAAATCATATAATGCTTCGTTTGGCGTAACCGGAAGATTTGGTAATGTAACAGCAACGGTAGATGGTTATTTAATTAATGTAAAAGACAGAATTGTATTAACCGGATATTTTGATGCCACTGCTTTAAATCTCAATGTAGATGCGGCCCAATTCTTCGTGAATGGGGTTGATACTAAGACTATGGGGGTTGACTTTATTTTAGGCTGGAAAAAAGATTTTGGCGGTTCTAAACTGGGCGCCACTTTTGTTGGTAATGTCAATAATATGAAAGTTACCAATGTTAAAAATAATGGCTTAGACCAAGAAACTTTTTTCGGGGAAAGAGAAATCGCATTCTTAAGAGCTTCTGCGCCTAATAGTAAATTAGGTTTTAACGTAAGCTACGAAAGAAAATGGTTAGATGCCGGATTGAATTTTACCAGATTCAGTGAAGTAGTTTTGGTTGATTATGCCGGAGAAGATGATGTTTATACTCCAAAAATAGTAACCGATTTGACCTTTGGATTCAAATTAACTAAAAACTTCAAATTAAGCATTGGAAGTAATAACTTATTCAATATTTATCCGGACCAACAAGACGAGCAAGGCAATACGGAAGCCGGAGGTTATTGGGATGCCGTACAAATGGGATTCAGCGGCGCTTACTACTACAGCCGTCTAGGTTTTACCTTCTAAACTAAATCAACTGTTACAAAAAATCCTGAGGCTTCACTCAGGATTTTTTTTTGTGATCATCCTATAACATTTAAACAGAATTGTATAACAGTTAAGACTTGAGTCAGACGTAAATTTGTATTATATAAATCTCTAAAATAAATTATGATGAAGACCTTATTTATAAGTATGATTGCTTTGCTTTTGTCTATCACTAATCAAGCACAAAATACAAACAAAAAAACAGAAGTTAAAACCACTACAACTACCGTCAAAGATTCGGAAGGAGTTAAAAAAATTGTCAAAACGGAAGAAACTAAAGAAGTTCAAAAAATTAAATTAGAACAAGAAAAAACCAATACTTTAAATATCCCAACTAAACCAAGTCAGGTTGATGTAACTACAAAAACACAAATTACTGTTGATGGTGTAACCAAGTATGTTGATGTTGACCGTTCTGCCTATTACACTTATAACGGACAAAAATACCAAGTTGCTGTTGACAATAGCGGTTATACCATGACACTACCTGATGTAGAGGAAAAAACGATTTTAAGAAGAACTTCCAATAACAATTATATTTTTAAAAACAAGAACAAACTCTCTGTTGGTTATTTCGACACCGAAGGAAACCTAGTGGTAGAAACCTATGACGAAAAAACAGACACAGTGGTTCTTGAAAAATATATTGTTGTGAAGCCTTGATATATTTCATGTTTTGTTAGAGAAGCCCGGGCTAAATGCTTGGGCTTTTTTTTGTAAAAACAGTGGTATAAAAAAACCTCAAAAATTGAGGTTTAATTTATTATTCATTGTGTAAAAACGATTGTCGATTGAGCAACGTTTCTTCACTTTCAACATGATTGTCATCCGGTACGCAACAATCAACCGGACAAACAGCCGCACATTGAGGTTCGTCATGAAAACCTTTACATTCTGTACATTTTCCCGGAACTATATAGTAGATATCATCAGACAAAGGAGTTTGTGCCGCATCTGAGTCAACCTCAGTCCCATCAGGCAAAATTACTTTACCTCGTAATTTAGTTCCGTCTTTATAACGCCAATCATCAGCACCTTCGTAAATAGCTGTATTTGGACATTCCGGTTCACATGCACCACAGTTGATACATTCGTCAGTTATTATGATTGCCATAGCTAATTTTTAATTAATTTTGTGCAAAATTACAATCAAAACCATTCATAAACAAGCTACTGATGTTACAAATCGAGAAAAAAAAATGTTTTATCGAATTAGGGAAGTTTTTAAGCCAATTCTCTTTGGAACAAAACAGTAAAAATGAAGCGGTTCTTCACAATGAATTGTTCTTCGATAGCTTTATCGACTTGATTCAATTGTCGCAATCACACAATGGTTGGTTTACGCCTGAGCAAGTTTATCATTCGGTGCAATCTTGGGCGAAAGCTTTACAGGAAGACAACCTGAACCAATGGCTTTCTAAGTATGATTTCTCAAAAGTACAGCCTAAAACCGTCGGTTTAATTCTCGCCGGAAATATTCCGTTGGTAGGTTTTCACGATTTTCTTTCCGTATTAATTTCAGGGCATAAAGTTTTGATAAAGACTTCTTCGAATGACCAACAACTGATCAAGTTTTTGGCCAAATATTTAATTGCTGTCAATCCCGAAATTGAAAACTATATCACCTTTACTGATGGCAAGCTGGAGAACTTTGATTCCGTAATTGCCACCGGAAGCAACAATACAGCTCGTTATTTTGAATTCTATTTTAAAGACAAACCGAGTATCATCCGCAAAAACAGAAATTCTGTAGCGATTTTAACCGGAAATGAAAGTCAGGATGATTTAATGAAATTGGGTGAAGATATTTTTCGCTACTTCGGATTAGGTTGCCGAAATGTTTCCAAATTATTTGTCCCGAAAGGTTACGATTTTCAACCGTTCTTTCAAGCGATTTATGAATACAAAGACGTGATTTTCTACGAAAAATATTCTAACAATTACGACTACAACAAAGCCGTTTTCTTGATGAGTAACTTTAAGTTATTGGATAACGAGTTTTTGACTTTGAAAGAAGATAACAGCTACGCCTCGCCTATTTCTTCGGTGTTTTATGAATATTACGAAAACCTAGAAGATATTAAAAAGCAATTAGAAAATGATGCTGAGCAAATTCAATGCATTGTCTCTAAAAATGTTATTGAAAACAGTATACCGTTTGGTAAAACCCAACAGCCTGAACTTTGGGATTATGCGGATAATGTTGATACTTTGGATTTTTTATTGAAAATCTGATTGAAAGATTCCCAATAAATGTTATAAACTAAAACGTTTTCGTTAATAACATCGGCTTATTATTGTGGAATTCTAACCGCTTATTTTAGCCCTATTTCCGAAATTTGCACTTTAATTTTTTTTGAATACCACCATGAAAAAACACAATTACAGCGCCGGACCATGTATACTTCCGCAAGAAGTTTTTGAAAAATCTGCTCAAGCAGTTTTAAATTTCAACAACTCGGGCTTGTCCTTATTGGAAATGTCACACCGAAGCAAAGATTTCGTGGCGGTTATGGACGAAGTAAGAGCTTTGGTTTTAGAACTTTTAGGTTTGGAAGGCAAAGGTTACCAAGCTTTATTTTTACAAGGTGGCGCGAGTTTAGAGTTCCTGATGGTTCCTTATAACTTAATGAAAGTTGATGGCAAAGCCGCTTATTTAGATACCGGAACTTGGGCAAACAACGCTATTAAAGAAGCTAAGTTATTTGGTGAAACTGTAGTCGTTGCTTCTTCTAAAGAGCAAAACTACAATCATATCCCAACTGACTATACGATTCCTGCTGATGCAAATTATTTTCACTGCACGAGTAACAATACTATTTTTGGAACACAAATGAAATCATTCCCCAAAACTGATGTTCCGGTGGTTTGTGATATGAGTTCGGATATCTTTTCGCGCAGTTTAGACTTCTCTCAATTCGACTTAATTTATGCCGGAGCGCAGAAAAACATGGGTGCTGCCGGAGCAACTTTAGTTGTGGTGAAAGAAGAAATTCTTGGGAAATCAGGAAGAGTAATTCCGAGTATTTTAGATTATGAAAAACACATTAAGGCGGAAAGCATGTACAATACGCCTTCGGTTTTTGCGGTTTACACTTGTTTGTTGACTTTACAATGGTTAAAAAACCAAGGTGGTATCGCTGCCATTGAAAAAATCAACGAAGCCAAAGCCAATTTACTTTACAACGAAATCGACAGAAATCCGTTTTTCATTGGCACTGCGAATCCTGCTGACAGAAGTTTTATGAATGCCACTTTCCTATTGGTCAATCCGGAGCATCAAGAAACGTTTGACAAAATGTGGAAAGCAGCCGGAATTTCGGGATTACCCGGTCATCGATCTGTTGGTGGTTATAGAGCTTCAATGTACAATGCTTTGCCTTTGGAAAGCGTACAAGTTTTAGTTGATGTGATGAAAGAATTAGAAGTCGTTTACAGTAATCAGTCGCAGTTAGCAGAATAAAATTAGCCCCGATTGCAGTGGAAATCCTTTTTTTTCGTTTTCAAACGAGAAAAAAAGATTGGAACGGAAAGCGGGAAACAGCTCCTAAAAATAATTTAAAATTTAAAATTCACAATTTATAATAATGAAAGTATTAGCCAACGACGGAATTTCAAAAAGCGGCATTGAAGCTTTAGAAAAAGGTGGTTTTGAAGTGATTACAACCAAAGTAGCGCAAGAGCAAGTTGCCAATTATGTGAATGCCAATAACATTTCGGTGGTTTTGGTCCGCAGTGCGACTAAAGTTAGAAAAGACATTATTGATGCTTGTCCGGGATTAAAAATCATTGGTCGCGGTGGCGTTGGAATGGACAATATAGATGTGGATTATGCCCGAAGCAAAGGCATTCATGTGATTAACACACCGGCTTCTTCTTCGGAAAGTGTGGCCGAATTGGTTTTTGCACACCTGTTTACCGGCGTTAGATTTTTACATGATGCCAACAGAAATATGCCTTTGGAAGGCGATACCAACTTTGACGGGTTGAAAAAAGCCTATGCTAATGGAATCGAATTGCGTGGTAAAACTTTGGGGATTATTGGATTTGGCCGAATTGGTCAGGCTGTTGCTAAAATGGCTTTAGGTTTGGGGATGAAAGTAATTGCAGCCGATAAATTTGTGGACAAAGCGGAAGTAAAAGTTGATTTCTACAATGGACAGTTTATCAATGTGGAATTTGAAACTGAACCATTGGAAGATGTGATTAAACATTCTGATTTTATTACGCTTCACGTTCCGGCGCAAGAAGGTTATGTGATTGGAAAAGAAGAATTTGAATTGATGAAAGACGGCGTTGGTATTGTAAACTGTGCTCGTGGTGGTGTGATTGATGAAGTGGCTTTGGTAGAAGCTTTGGATAATGACAAAGTATTGTTTGCCGGTTTAGACGTTTTTGAAAACGAACCAACTCCGGAAATCCAAATCCTAATGCATACCAAGATTTCGTTAACGCCACATATTGGCGCGGCGACATTGGAAGCACAAGACCGAATTGGAACAGAATTGGCGGAACAAATTATTAGTCTCATGAAATCGGAGAAAGTTTAAATACTATAAAAATATTTTGAGCCACACTTTACAGTGTGGTTTTTTTTTTAACAAAATGAAAAGACTAATTCTGAGCTGTTTTACGTAATTTTATTAAAAATTAAAGCGATGAAAACTGTAATTTCTCTTTTGTTTATTTTTATGGTAATTGTTGGGTGTAACAGTACCAAAAATGTAGTTACAACGGACACAGTTTCTAAGATTTCTGATACGGTTAAAATTGCCAATGAAGAATTGGAATATGAAGTAATTATCATTGATCCCGGTTTCAGTTCTTGGATTGCGGGAAGAGCTCTGCCTCGCGGCTATTATTCAGAGGCTTATTTAGAAAATAAAAATCAGTTTTACGTCGCCGAATGGAACAATCGTGTTGCTCAACCTATGCAATATGATAGTAATTTGTATCTTTTCAGAATAGATTATGACCTTACTATTCGATATGGCTATGAAGTAAACTATTTGATTTACAATTATTTTATCTACTTTCAAAATCGGTATAACCAACGATTGGGCGGATTTGTTCCTAAACAATAATCCTTTATCTTTGCAGAAAATAATTTATGGCCAATTTTAAAGAACGTTGGAATATCAAATCAAACTGGCAAGTTTTTGTCATTCTCGTTGTATTTGCTGTGACCGGTTCTTCAGCGGCCTTACTTTCTAAGCCGGTTTTAGCCTTATTCGGCATTGTAAAAGGTGACGTTTCCAATTGGGTTTATTATCCATTATATATCATTCTCCTCTTTCCTATTTATCAAGTTCTATTAGTAAGCTTCGGATTTGTTTTTGGGCAGTTTACCTTCTTTTGGGCTTTTGAAAAAAAGATGTTGAAAAGCATGGGATTGGGTTTTATATTTCCGGATAAAAAAAATCCCGAGTGAATTAACACCCGGGACTTTTCACCAAAATACTCAATTTGCATTAACTAAAATTCTACTTTTCTTTATTGAGAAGATTAAAAAAATCATTCCTGTTTTCTTTTTCTTTAAATATCCCGCCATATTGTATGGTTGACGTGTAACTACTTTCATCTTGAATACCTCTACTTGAGACACAAAGATGCTTGGCTTCCATTACTACGATTACATCTTCGGTTTCTAAGACAGTTTTCAATTCGTTAAAAATTTGCATAATCAAACGCTCTTGAACTTGCGGACGACGAGAATAATAATCAACGATTCTATTCAATTTGGACAAGCCAATTACTTTGCCGCTGGAAACATAACCAATATGGGCTTTACCTATGATGGGTAAAAAATGATGTTCACAAGTAGAATTAAAACTAATATCAGCTTCCACCAACATTTTATCATAATGATAGGAATTGTCAAAAACCGAAAGTTTAGGCTTGTTGGCCGGATTTAATCCTGAAAATATTTCTTGAATAAACATCTTGGCAACACGATGTGGCGTTCCTTTTAGGCTGTCATCGGTCATGTCTAAACCCATTTCCTCCATAATGCAATGGAAATGCTTTTCGATGGCATCCATCTTTTGCTTATCTGACTTAATAAAGGCGTCGGGACGCAACGGTGTTTCTGCAGAAGTCATTTGATGATTGTCGCCTATCAATTCAAATAATTCTTTTTCAATGGGTGTGTTCATAAGAATTAATTTTGTTATTTTTTGTTTAACAAATGTAGTAAATAATTAAACAAAATAATTTTCTTAACATAACTTTATTACTTATTCAATCATAAAAAAAAATGATATGAAGTATTAAAAGAAAATACTTTGTTACTTTGTGAAAAATTCGATTGATGATTATTGCCAAAAACATTCACAAATACTACGATAGTTTACACGTTTTAAAAGGTGTTGATTTGCATATAAAGAAAGGGGAAATTGTTTCCATTGTTGGCGCTTCCGGTGCCGGAAAAACCACTTTACTGCAAATTCTGGGCACACTTGACAATGCTTCAAAATCAAATGACACTTCACTTGAGATAAATAGTGAAAACATCTTGAAAATGAATGACAAAGCTATATCTAAATTTAGAAATTCACATTTGGGTTTTATCTTTCAATTCCACCAATTGTTACCAGAATTTACCGCTTTGGAAAACGTTTGTATTCCGGCCTACATCGCAGGCAAAGAAAAGAAAGAAACCGAAGTTGAAGCCAAACGCCTACTCGATTATTTAGGCTTGGCAGAAAGAAGTCATCACAAACCTAATGAACTTTCCGGCGGTGAGCAACAACGGGTAGCAGTTGCCCGTGCTTTGATAAACAAACCTGCGGTAATTTTTGCCGATGAACCTTCCGGGAATTTGGATACCGCTTCGGCTGAAAATTTGCACCAATTATTTTTTAAACTAAGAGAAGAATTTGGACAAACCTTTGTCATTGTTACCCACAACGAAGAATTAGCCAATATGGCCGATAGAAAATTAGTCATGAAAGACGGCTTAATCGTTTGATGATATGGCACTTATTCTACTTAGTTGGCTGTATGTTTTTTTTACTTCAATTGCGGTTGGAATAGGGTTTTCAAAGCTTTTTCGAATTCAATCTTTAACTATTGTTAATGCCGGTATTCTTGGTTTATTTGGAGTTACTGTATTGGCGAGCTCTTGGGCGATATTTGGCCCGATAAATATTGGGTTTCACATTTTTCTACTGATAACTTCAATGGTTCTTGGGTTTTATTTTAAAGCCGATTTCAAAGAGATTATCAAAAGCTTTCGGATACAATTAACTTCCTTTTCAGTATTAATAAAAGCGCTTTTAAGTTTCAGCAGTGTTTTAATTTTGGCCCAAAGCGCTACTTTACCATTTATCGTTGACAATGAAACTTATTATATCCAAACCATCAAATGGTTGAACGAATTCGGATTTGTACCCGGTTTGGCGAATTTACACTTGTTTTTAGGACAAACTAGCGGTTGGCACATCACACAAAGCGTTTACTCGTTTTCATTTCGCTACGATAGCTTTAACGATTTGAATGGGTATGTATTTTTGCTTTGTAACTTTTGGGTATTTCAAAAGCTTCACTCCTATTTTACAAATGGAAAACGATTGGATTTGGTTTTTGGTTTATTGCCATTGACTTATGTTTTTATGTTCCAATTTGTAAGCGCTCCATCACCTGATTTGCCGGTTTATTTGATTGGATTTATAGTGTTTTCAATTTATTTGGATTCTCAAAAAGAGAATGTTTTAGAAAAGTTTAACCTCTTAACCGTTTTGGTGCTCTTTGCGGTTTATATCAAAATCACGGCTGTCGTACTATTGGTTTTACCTTTCATTCTTTTGATTAAAAACATAGGAGTATTGAGAAGCCAACTCGTTCCGATTCGGCTTTTGGGTGGATTGGTATTGTTTCTTTTTGCCATAAAAAACATCATACTGACCGGTTATCCATTTTATCCGTTGACCGTTTTGCCCTATTCAGGAGCTGATTATGTAGTGCCATTAGAAATCATAAATTATTTTTTCGGAGGAGAAATGATGCATTCGTTTTATATGGGTTTTGGAACTTTTGAAAAGGCTTCGTTTTTAGACTTCCTTAAGCAATATTTTTTGCACAACGGAATTGACAGTATTATTGGATTGACAACTGCATTCTTGTTGCTGATTTCACCTTTCTTAATTTCAAAATATTATCCAAAACAAAGGATTCGAGATGTTTACTTTGTTTTTATTGCCTTATTGATATTACTCGCTTTGAGTTCGCCACAATATCGCTTTTATGTCTATTTCACGATTTTCTTCGGGCTTATTTTTCTCTCGATTTTAATCACCAAAGAGAAACTTATCATGGGTTTACTTAGTTTGAGTCTGCTGTTAGTTGCTGTTTTGGTTTTTGTACCAATGTCATTCAGTGTTTTGACACAGAACAAATTATTAGCCGAAAACAATCCGTTTCAACTAGAGAGTGTCATTCATCCGAAACCAAACACAAAGGAGAAACTTGATTTTAATGAAGACTCAAAAGGAAATCTCAACTACTTTTCACCGGTCAATGTTGAACTCTTTTGGATAACCGGAAATGGTAATTTGCCTTGTGTGAACAAAGAGCAATTGGACTATTTTGAGACCAATTTCCATGTCATTCCGCAACTGCGTGGTCAAACTTTAAGCGAAGGTTTTTATGCCAAAAAAACGAAAACCAATGACTAAAGCTGAACTGAAAGAATTTCTAGATGAAAAGGTCGCGTTGTACAACAATCCGAAGTTTATCGAAAGCGACCCGATTCAGATTCCGCACCAATTTTCATTAAAAGAAGACATTGAAATTTCAGGCTTTCTGACAGCAACTATTGCTTGGGGCAACCGCAAGATGATCATCAACAATGCCAAACGCATGATGGATTTGATGGGTAATTCTCCTTATGATTTTGTGATGAACCACAAGGAATATCATTTGGATAATTTAGAACCTTTTGTGCACCGTACTTTCAACAGTACAGATTTCAAGACTTTTATTCTAGCCTTACAAAATCTCTATCAAAATCATGGTGGATTGGAAACCTTCTTTACCAATAACCAACAAGAATTATCCTTGCAACCGGCAATTTCGGCTTTCAAAAAACATTTCTTTGAAGTAGCTCATTTGCCACGAACGACCAAACATATTTCTGACCCAATGCAAGGATCGGCTGCGAAACGCATCAACATGTATTTGCGTTGGATGGTTCGCCAAGACAATAACGGCGTTGATTTTGGCCTTTGGAAAAATATTTCTGCTGCAGCACTTTCTTGTCCGTTGGACGTTCACTCCGGAAATGTTGCCCGAAAACTGGGATTGCTCACCCGAAAACAAAATGATGGTAAAGCTTTATTAGAATTAGACACAGCACTACGAAAACTAGACAAAACTGATCCTGTGAAATATGATTTTGCGTTGTTTGGCTTGGGTGTTTTTGAAGGGTTTTAATAGCTGAATAACCTAACCGACTTTTATTCTTTATTGATATCTTTAAAAAGCATCATTTTACCAATTTTAGAAGAAGCACCGGGATAAAATCCGGTTTCATTAGCAAAATCTTTTGGGTTTCGGAACGTACCAAATAGGATATCAAATAAAGGAAGATCGGAATAATTATAGGCATGAACTCCTTTTTCATGGTGAACAGAATGCGATTCCGGACGCTGGAAAATATACCCCATCCATTGAGGCGTTTTGATATTCGTATGTTGAATTACCGCTAAGAATGTGGCACCATAAATGGCGTAAATAGTAGCTTGCGCGGTAAAGCCAATCCATACCATCGCCAAACTTGTAAGGAAAGTAAAACCTATCATATCCAAGGGACTAAAGAAGAAAGTGCCATAAGTATCAACCCGTTCGGCACTATGATGCATTTGATGAAAAACCCGCCATAACAAGTTACTTTTGTGCATAGAACGATGCCAAACGTATATGCCGAGTTCATAAATGAGTAAGGCTAATAAAGCACCTGTGTAATCCCCTAAAAAAGTCAGGTCAATCATTTTGTATTTTGCAAAATAATCATTCCAAATCAACGGAAGATAAGAAGAAAGGAAAAAATAAATAACAAACACCGCAATACCTTTGATTTTCCAATACTTGACATGCGGTAAAGCTCTACCGGGAAATAATTCCTCTGCGATTAACAAACAAAGAAAGATGGCAATAACAATGAGTGATACAGGATCACTAACCACTTGAAATGGGGTCGGGAGATTGGATAATTTTTCGAGCATCTTGTTTATGTTTTAGATATTTATATTAAAAACTAAAATTTTAAATGGGCTACAAACTGCTATTACCTGTGGATTTTAGATTGACTTTATTTTTCATAGTGCAGTTAAGTTTGAAAGTCTCTAGGACTAACTATTACTTATTTTTTATTCAATGCTATATAATCAAAAACCAAATTACACAAAGCATTCATTCCGGTGAGGAAAGCGCTGTCTTCAATTAGGAATTGTGGTGTGTGATGCGGCCCGACAGTATCAGGATCTTGCCTTTTTTTCATACCGCCCACGAAGAAGTACAAACCGGGTACTTTTTCTTGATAGAATGAAAAGTCTTCAGCACCGGTTACTGCAGGCACTAAATTTACGTTTTCTTTTCCGGCTGTTTTTTGTAAGGATGGCAACATAGCTTCGGTTAATTCAACATCATTAAAAGTCACCGGATTATAAGACGAATAAGGTAATTTCACTTCAGCGGTTGCGCCTGCGGCTTCGGCCGTTTTGGTAACAATTTGCCTGATGCGTTCAAATACTAATTCTTCATCAGATTTACTGAATGTTCTGATGGTTCCCAACATTTCAACTTCTTCCGAAATAATATTATGCCGATTACCGCCGTGGATTGAGCCAATTGTCACTACTGCAGGATTGTGAGTTAACTGAACATTCCGACTCACAATCGTCTGCAAACTATTAATGATTTGGGCCGAAACTACAATCGGATCAACCGATTGCCATGGATAAGCACCATGCGAAGGCTTACCTTTTACGGTAATTTTCACATCAGCCGAAGAAGCCATAGTTCCTCCGGGATGATAATTGATTTTGCCCACTTCTGTTCCGGCGCTCAAGTGCAATCCGAAAATGACATCGACATTTGGATTTTGCAAAACACCTTCTTTTACCATGAGTTCAGCTCCGCCTTCTTCCCCTACCGGTGCGCCTTCTTCTGCAGGTTGGAAGATGAATTTCACCGTTCCTCTTAACTCTTTTTTCATTCCGGATAATATTTCGGCTACACCCATTAAAATGGCTACGTGTCCGTCATGACCGCAAGCGTGCATTACACCGGTTTCTTTTCCGTTGTAAGTGGTTTTTACTTTTGAAGCGAATGGCAAATTGTTGTTTTCTATTACGGGTAAACCATCCATATCGGCTCTCAAAGCTATCACAGGTCCGGGTTTGTCGCCTTTTAAAATGCCAACAACGCCGGTTACAGCAACTCCGGTTTTTACTTCTATCCCTAATGATTGCAAATGCTTGGCAATTAAGGCTGCTGTTCTGATTTCACGGTTTCCAAGTTCCGGATTTTGGTGAATATCATGTCGCCAATCAATCACTTTTTGCTCAATTTGAGTAGCTTTTTTGGCTATGAGTTCGCTGTAGTTACTTTTTTGTGCGGTGGTTATTTTGAAACAAAATAAGAATGTGATGAGAACAATTTTTTTCATAATATAAATTTTAAGGCTTTTGTAACAATTCTAATTTTGCTTTGGTTTCGGGGTAGTCTTTTAAGGATAATGCTTTTTTGAAATTAATAATGGCATTAGGTTTATCAGCAATCGCGACATAATAATCTCCCAATGAATCGTAAACATTAAAGCTTTCAGGATAGTTTTTTACATTCATTTTAAAAAAATATTCGGCTTGATTAAATTTCTTTTGACCTAAAACCTCATAACCTAAGCTGTTGACAATGCCTTCAGAGGGCGGAATTGTATATCCCATTTTAGTAGAAACATTCTCAAAATGCTTTTCAATTTTTTGCGGAAATGATAAACCTTCGCTCATAAAATCTTCCATAGTTAAATCGAGTTTAAAGAACCCGAAGAAAAAACGAAAAGCATCATATTCTGCTATCAACGGAAGAGAGTTATGGGAATCATCAGGATAGTATTTAGACTTATAATTAAGCTGGTTTTGGGCATTCGCTTTAAGGTGTTTGTCTAATGCCAAAATAGAGCGAATGTGATCAGAATTTTTAGTCGTATCTTTTTCTACAGTTTCAATGGTCATATTGGGATCCAAAGTATTGGCTATGCCCAAATACAAATCGATTTTGTCAAACTTATTTTGGGCAAGTTTTACTTTACAATCCTTCAAAAACTTCATTTTGTCCCACCACATGCTTGGGTCAATGGCGACATAGGCATTGAATAAACTCGTGTAATTAACCATCGCATTGATTACTGTCAATCCGCCTAATGAATGTCCGATTAACATTCGGTATGGTGCGGTTTGGTACTTTTTTTCAATGTAGGGAAATAACTCTTTCTCCATAAAGGCAAAAAGATTTGCATTGCCACCTGTATTTTTAGCCGCTTCAGCGTCAAGCATAGGTAAATCTACTTCAACTTGTGTTGGCGATAAATCTCGCATCCTACTAGTATTTGAAATCCCAACAATAATCATTTCAGGCATTATGGTATTAGCCGATAATTGCTCCATCATGCCCACGACCGAATTAAAATGGGCTTCTCCGTCTAACAGATATAAAACGGGATATTTTTGCTTAGAAAAAATTTGGGCCGAATTGCCATTGGGAACATAAATTCTGAGTTCTCGGTCTTCGTTTAGGATTTTTGACTGAATCTTTTCAATGGCTCCAATGGTAATCTTATTATCGGTTTGCGCCATCGTTACCAATGGAATAATGATTAAAAGAAGCGCGATTAATGACTTTCTCATTTTGTTGAATTTAATATTAAAATTACATTTCCCTGCCAACCGGATACAATAAATAACGGTCGTCGTAATATTTTGTTTTACTGTAAAACCAAGTCATTATGGCGTTTGGATTGTTGGCAAACTTGGTATCGTTTTTTTTCTTTTCGGCAAATTCTTTTTGCAACTCGGGTGAATCTTCCAGCATTTTTTTCATCGTTGGTTCCAAAACATAAGCTTCGATGTATTCCGTACGTTGGAAAATTTGATGAAAAAAGCCCCAACTCAAATACGAATCGGGTGATTTTGGTTCCAATAACATTATCGCCAAATCACCTAAGGGTTGGTCTGTTGAAATATAAACCGAACCTGCCACAAAAACTTGTTTTCGGGTTTCAGGAATTGGTGTTCCTTTAACTTGCATATGTCCTTCAAAGGGTACAGTATTACCACCGTCATTTTGGAATTTAGCCTCTTGAATTCGGTACATTTCTACGGTTACTTCACGGGGTTGTTTTAAGGTTTCCATTTGTATGCCGTGTAGTTTCAATCGCGCTATTACTTCAGCACAAGTTGGCGGCAAAAAATAGCCTTTCGGACGAGAAACAAAATCTACGCCTTCTGTACCTTTATAATTGGGAATAGTCATGGTTATGGGTTTGCCGGTCCATTCAACATAATCCGCATTGGTCACTGATGATTTGACTATTCTTGATTCTATTCCTAAAAGTTTTAAACTATCCGGAACTGCTCCCGAATCCTCTTTGACTTTAACATTTGATTGGTGTTCAAAAGTGGCTGCCGATTTCATTTCAGGTACTTTCCATTTTGTGGGAAGCGATGCTTCTCTTTTGGCTTTATCAGACAAAGTGATTTCTTTAAGTGATTTTCCTTCGGTGGCCAATAATTTCAAAGTGCTTTCCAGCAACACATAAGTTCCTAAAACCCTTTGTTTAAATGGTTTTAAAGAATGGTTTTCTACAAGAATAGAGGCCATATGTCGCAAATCACCATAAGCATCAGAGAATCGAGGTTCACCCATTAACAGCATATTGCCTTGCGAAAAATCACGGTCATTGACCGCAAATAATAATTGTCCGGGAATATGTCCGCTGGCAGCTAAATCTTTATCCGCATGTGTTTTATATTTGGTGGCTAACCAATTGGAAATACCTTTAGAATAGCCTTGTCGTCCCAATCCGCCAAAAGTAATGTCATACTGATAATCGGCGCCATCGGTAACGTGAATATCCATATAAAGCAACGGATTGTATTCATTCATCACATTGATTACGGCGCGAATTTCATTGGTGTCAACCTTGGCGTAATCACGGTTTAAATTTAAATTTTGGGCATTGGTTCTCCAACCCATATTTTGCGGTCCGCGTTGGTTAGGTCGGTTAAAAGACGAACTTCTTTCATGTCCGTCAACGTTCAAAATCGGAATGAATAAAAAATTCACTTGGTTTAAGAGTTCCTTTTTGTTGCCAAAAGCAATATCGCGCAGTAACATCATTCCGGCATCATTGCCGTCAATTTCTCCCGAATGAATTCCGGCCTGAACGAATAACAAAGGCTTGTCAGATTGTTTTAATGCAGTAGCAGTAACCTCTTTTTCAGAAGAAGCAATAATCATATAAATGTCTCTGCCTTCGACGCTTTTCCCAATAGAAATCATGCTTAGTAAGGGGGAAGCATCGGCTAATTTTTGGAACCAATTCATAGTTTCATCATAAGTTGGCGTGGTTATAAAATCGGCTTTTTCTGTTGGTGTTATCCAAGGATTATTGGCTTTGGCAATTAAGGATTCGCTTTTTCCATGCCACTCTTGAATCGGTGGCAATATGGATTGTGCTGAAATTTGTTGTGCCAATAAAACACTGATGGTGATAACTCGTAATCCCATATTACTGATTTGAATTTATTCTGAATACTTGCTTTTTCTTGTAAGTTAAAGAGCGCCAAAGCCATTCTATTGGTCCGTATTGGAAATTTTTCAACCAAATAGTACTTAAAATGATTTGGAAAACGAATACTAAGATAGCAAAAAGCGTGTAATAAACCGGCCCAACTTGCCCCAAATAACCCAATCCGGCACCGAGGAAAACGAAATTCCCTATCAGCGAATGCATTAAGTAATTGCTAAAGGCCATTTTGCCAACAGGCGAAACTAAAAGCAACACTTTGTGACCTATAGTTTTTTGGAAAACCAACATCAAAATGCCGACATAAGCCAACGCCAAAGGAACAACACCAAGTGCATAAACAATAGTTTCGTACCAACCTTCTATTTTTAAATCGAAATAAGCGTCTCCGGGTGCCGACATGTATTGCGCCAATTGAAAATTAGCCGGTAAACCGATTAGCAATCCAAGACCTATAATCCAATAGACTGTTTTTTTGTTTTGGGCCAAATTCTTGTAAAAATCAGAACGACCGATTACATAACCAATTAAAAACATGCCCAATACTTTTGGAATTCTGCTCACAAAGAATAAGTAGCCGTAACGGTAAAAGAAACCCGCAATATTTCTTTTGAGATGGTCAAACCAACTTGCGTGCTCCAAAAAATCCATTCGTTTTGTTTGATCATTAATTCCGGCAAGTTGTTCACTTACGTTATCACCTGTTTGATATAACAATTGTGCGGGGTAATTTAGAATTGGAAAGGTCATTTTTAACCAATACAACAATATTGGGGAAAGAATTAGAATAACTCCTGTAATGAGTAATGTTTTATTGGAAAATTTTCGGAGTGGTAACAATATAAATCCAAGCAAAGCATAAAAGAAAACAATATCACCTATCCAAATGAGTAAGTGCATTGCGCCGAGCAATAACATAATTCGGAGTCTTCTTTTAATAACAGGCAAAGCATCAACATCTTTGGCCAAACCGCGTTTGATTTGCAAGGCAATTCCCCAACCAAACAGTAAACTAAAAATAGAATAGAATTTGCCTTCAATAAACATATGATGCAAAAAACTCATAGCATCGTCTGAACCTTTCAGTAGCCATGGTCCGATAGCGTCATCTGAGCCTCGGTAATGACTCAGAAAATTCAGGTTAGCAATAAATATCCCTAAGATGGCAAAACCACGCAAAGCATCCATAAAGATTTCGCGTTCGTGATTTTGAATTGGGGCGTTGGTTTCCATATTTTTTTATTTAGTGTTTAATTGATAAAATAGACTTTCTTAATTTTTCCGTTTTCAATGTGGTAAATGGCAATAGCTTCAATGAATTGATTTCCAAATTGTACGCGTTCTTTATCAATGACAATATTGCCTTGCACAATTCTTGCTTTTAATTCGCAATGCAAATTGGTTACCGACTTGAACATTCCGGCATAACCTTCTCGCATCTTATCTTTTCCTTTAGATTGTAGTTCGTTGGGATAATTGTAGATTTCAACATCATCAGCATAAGGTTCCAAAAAAGCCTCCAAATCTCTGAGATTGTAAGCATTTAATTGGCGTTGCGCTAAAGCTTCCGGTGTTTCCGGAATTAAATCCGACGGATTAAAAACTACGCCACGATTGATGACACGATTGATTTTTGTAATATTATCGAGGTTTTCAATCGGATTGTTGTCCAATAAAATCAAGTTGGCTTTTTTACCAATACTGATGGTTCCGAATTCATTTTCTTTATTCAACACTTTGGCGCCATTAATCGTTGATGCCTGAATGATTTGCCAAATGCTCATGCCGCTATTTTGCATGGCTTTTAATTCTGCCAAATAAGAGGAAGCATGTAAAGTGCCAATATTTCCAGCGTCAGTTCCGGTGGCAATGGTAACGCCTGCATCAGACAACTTTTTTAGGTTTTGACTGCAAGTGATATTTTCCTTGGCTGACATAGCTATATAGGCTTCTGAATTCACACTTTTTTTATAATTATTGATCAGCAGTGTATCGGGTAAATGTTTTAAATCTAATAAAGAACCCAATTGAAATGGGTCAGATTTTAATAAATCGTGGTTGGTGAATTGCAATTTTTGACCAAAAGTATTGACATAACCATCGTGCACTATTAAAGTTGGGCATAGTATGGTTTTGTTTTTTTTGAGTAACTGCACAAAATCGTCTTTCAGCAGTTCGTCATCTACGCTATGGACTAAAAAATCGCAACCGACTTCTACAGCTAATTGCGCTGTGATTCTTTCTGTGGCGTGAACCGCAACTTTCAGTTTGTTTTTATGGGCTTCCTCAATTATGGCTTTGATAATGGGTAAATTCTTTCTGGCGCTGGCTTCAATTCCATCTTTGTCACGAGCAGTGATGTACCAAATTTTGATAAAATCCGGATTTAACGGTAACTGATTTTGGACCATTTTAATTCCATCTTCAACAGTTTTGACTAAATTAAACGGTTCGTCTTCTTTTAAATTTTCATAGACTGATGGTTCATATGTTGTGGCCAAAGGGCCTGTCATATAAACGGTTGGCGCAAAATCTTTAGTTGCGAACTCTTTTCTTTGTTTTAAAAAACTATAAGTTGCTCCAACGTCGATAACCGTTGTAATCCCATTTTGCAAATACCTGCGTAATTTGTCTTCCATAGTGTTATGCGCCAAATCGATTTCTTTGTTATAAGGCATTTCGCTTCTAAAATCAATGGCATCCGGACGCGTGTATAATCCGCCATTTTGAAAGAAATGAACATGGGCATCTACCAATCCCGGCAATAGAAATTTGCCTTTACCATCAATTACAGTAGCGCTTGCGGGAATCTTTATTTTACTACTCAATTGAATATTAGAAATCAAATCTTTAGTAATTATTACCGTTTGATTTGGAACTAGTTTTTGTTTTTCTACATCGGCAATCGTTACGTTAGTGATGTAGGTTTGCGCCAAAAGTAAATTACATGAAATTAGCAATACGAAGTTTAGTAGTCTTTTCATAATACTTAATTTATTAAGGTTGTTTTATAAATAGCTGAGCCACCATTTTTCTTTGTGGGATTGTTTATAGGTATCAAATTTTTTACACAAAGGATATAGCAGTATAATCACTAAAATCCAAACGCTGTAAACTACCCAAAGCGGAAATCCATACCCTTTTAGAGAAGGTGATTCCGTCACCCAATCTTGTAAAATCATGATGCGCCAACCAAATCCTGAAAGTTCGGCAAAGAGTAACGCAATTAGGTGAATTAGATAAATATGTATAATGTAATAGAAAAAAGGTACGCGTCCAAAAGTGCTGAAAAAGGCAACCACTTTGCCTTTTATTTTTTCCGTGTTTGCTAAAATTAGCAGTGTGGTTCCCAATGTCATTAGCAAGTATAACAAGGAAGGCGGATATTTAGAAGGATTAAAGAATGAAATCAAATCTTTGGTTATAGTTTCATAATCTTTAAAAAGAACCGGATCTCCGTATAAATTAGTAAATCTTAAAATTATAAAGGTGATGATTGCTAAAATACCTATTAAGTTAAACAGCTTTTTCCTTTTTACAACTTCAAATGATTTGTCATAAAAAGAACCAAAATAATACCCCAACGCCATTACGGCAATCCACGGAATAATCGGATAACCAACAACAAACTCAACACTATCGGTAAGCTTGAAAAAAGCAAATTCATGGAGTATTGCCCAAAAAACATTTCCTTCAAAATGGATTGTATTTAAAAGATTGTGTCCAAAAATGAGCAGCAAACTAAATGCTAAAATAGCTTTCCGCGGTAGATGAATTAAAGCCGCTAAAACGATCATACTGATACCTAAAGACCAAATTACCAGCAAACCCGGACTTCTAAAATAAACATCAAAATACCAAGCAAAATTGACAACAGTCATTTCGATAAAAACCAACCAAATACCGCGTTTTAAAAGAAAACCGGATAATTCAGATTTAGATTTTCTCATGCCAACCATAAAAGCGGAAGTCCCGGCAAGAAAACAAAATGCAGGAGCACAAAAATGGGTTATAAATCGGGTAAAGAAAATGGGGAATGACGTTTGTGTGGGATCGGTTGGATCATAAAAGAAAGCCGAGTAATGAAAATAATCTCTCACATGATCGAGTGCCATAATGATCATTACTAAACCTTTTAAAAAATCTATAGATTGTATTCTTTGTTTTGTAATTGTTTCTATCATTTTACAACACTATTTACTTCAATCCAATACCCATTCGGATCTTGAAAATATATCTGTTTGACTCCGTCAGCTCTCAAAGTAACTTTATTAGTAACCCCCGGCCAATCCGAATAAGTTATTTTCTTCTCCTCCAGCCTTTTGATAAAGTTATCAAAATTTGATGTTGAAAGTGCAAAATGAACCGCTTTATTTAAAATAACCGGTTCTTTTACAATAGAAACCAGGTGCAACTCTTTTCCTTCTCCAAAGGAAAACCAGCGAATACCTTCGATTTTAGTCTTATTCGTGATTTCTTCTAACCCTAAAACTTCGTTATAAAAAGCAGCGGATTCGTTAAGATTTTTTACAGACAAGGCTAAATGATTGAAAGAGAACGAAACAGTTTCTTGTGCTTGAATAACCCCAAAAAACAAGAATGGAACTAGTATTAAAATTATTTTTTTCATATTGGTTGAATTTTATATTTAAACCTTTGTTAAACTCACTATTGTGCCTCGTTTTTCTATATCGCTATTTTCTAATTTAACTACTCCTTCCACTTGCTTACTAATATTTAAAAACTGCAACAGTAACCATGCAAATCCAATCATAATTGCAAAACCCAACAGTGTGATTTCCCAACTGAAATTGGCCTTTATCGGACCAATTAATGCGGCTAAAGCTATTCGCCCAAGATTGGCAATAGTCATGTAAAGAGTGAATTGGCTGGCCGAGACTTTTTTCCAACAGCATTGCATGGCAATGGCAAAAAGACCAATAGAAGCAAAAACATTCATTATATTAAATAGTAGCATAAAGGCATAAATAAAAGTTGCATTAACCCAATAAGATTTTACAAAAACCAAAGTTACAGTTGAAGCTATCAGGATGAAAAAATAGATATTCATCATTAGCTTTTTTCCAAATTTATCAATCAAAAAGCCACCAATGACCATCCCGCTAATTCCACCGATTAGGGTTGCTGTTGCATATACTTGGGAATATTCGAGATTGCTCCAGCCCAATTCAGTTACTGTGAAAATGGGTAACAAAACATCAAGATAATTATAAGAACCCTGAGTTGTGAAAGCTATTAAAGCCAGTATTAAAGAATTCCGCAAACTAAAAACACGGTATAAAGATTTGAAAATAGCCGTCCAATTGGTTAGTTGCAGTTTTTTTGTTTCTGGTGATGCTTTTCCGGTAGCCCAAGGCACTATTTTCTCGTCTTGTCTTTCTCTTACAAATAACGGAACTAACATAATAATTCCAATCATTGCTGCAAGCGTTATTATAGAAACGGTAAAATTGTATTCATTCAATAACCAAGTTCCCAAGGCGAGTGTAGTAGAAATGGCCACCATTTTTGAACCCCACATCAAACCATTAGCACGAGCTTGTTGGTCGACCGGGATTATATCTACAGCCATTCCATCGGTAGCCACATCTTGAAAAGCACCAAAAAAAGAAACAATAAAACCTGCAATCATAAATTGGTTGAGATTATTTAATGGATCGGGAACATTAGCCATATAAAGGCAACTTAAAATTAAACCCAATTGTCCTAAAAGTACCCAAGGTCTTTTTCGACCCATAGGTAAATAAGTATAGCGATCCATAAGTGGCGCTACTATAAATTTAAAACTCCAAGGCAAGCCACAAGCTACTGCGAAACCCGCTATTTCCCCCGGAGTTTTGCCGTTCATTGCCATCCAAGCCGGAATACCATAAAACAACATTCCTTCGGGAATGCCCTGTGCAAAATACAAAGCAATGAAGTGGAAATAACGAAGAGTGGAGTTTTCCGAAAGTGAGGGAAAAGCTTTTTTGGTTTTAATTGAAAGGTTTAAGGTTGAATTCATAGACTTAATTATTTCGCCTCAGTATCGGCAAGTTTTTTAGTATCTACATATTGTTGAAAAGCAACGACTTTGCCGTCTTTTAGCGTCCAAAGATGTGCCACTTGAGCATCAAAAGCAGTTCCGTTTTTCTTAAGTTTTCCTTGGTAACGCAATGTCGCTAAAACTTGATTGTTGGTCATGTCGTGCAATTCAATATTGACCAATTTAAAATATTCGTGTTCGGCACCAATACGGGTAAAAACACCGTTTAATACAGCTTCCGGTCCAATGTAAGGATTGCCATCGGCGTATTTATTGCCTTCAGCTTCATTCCATATCACTTTTTCGTCTAAACGGATCAATACTTTTGGAATATCTCCAACGGCAAAGGCTTTATACAATCCATCAATAATCCCAACATTTGCCGGATTAGAAGTCAATCCCAATTGTTGCATAAAAACGGTATTATCCATAAAGTCTTGCTCTTGTAAAATCTTTCCGTTTTTCATTTTCACAAGTGTTACGCCTTCTATGTTACGCCTTCTATCGGTTGCCGAAATACCGAAGAAATTACCGGTGTGTTTTCCTTTAAAACTCCAATGCTTTACTATTTTATCGCCTTGACCGAAAACATCAACTATGGTGAATTGCACCTCCGAAAATCCGGTTATAAAGTTTTGATAATAGGCTTTAAATTTATCGATACCAACAATATTTTCAGGACTGGTGACCAATGTAATGCCAGTATCAAAATTATCACTGTTAATTAAATTGATTTGTCCTTTATTGATGATGTTATCCCAAACTTGAGTGTACATTTTGATGTCTTTTTCAGTGTTGCTTTTTTGAGAAAATGCAGATGAAATGCTCAAGATGATGATTAAAAATATTAAGATTACTTTTTTCATAATGGTTTATTGTTGGTTTCTAAATGTTTCTTTGACCGGACGAAATGAAATCCCTAAATCTCTTTTAGCCAAGTCATTTTTATAAACTATTTTGGCACTTGAAACAGGTTCTCTCCCATTCAGCATTTCGTGCATATCAGACACTTTATAAGTCTCGCTACTTAGCAAATAATCTTTGCCGTGCAAACCTTTAGTAATAGTAGCTTTAAAAACTGCCTGAGCAACATCTGCGACGTCTACCATAGCAAACGGGACATCATTTTCATATAAAAATTGGATAAAATCATTGGGAACGATTTTGTTTTTAATTAAAAATTGCAATCCGTTTGAAGTCGAATCTTCACGATTTGACAATGCTTTTCCCATTACAGCTACCGGAGAAACGGAAGTAATTTCGAAAGATAATTTCGAATTGTTTTTTATAAATTGTTCTACCACCTGATTAGCTATGAATTTAGCTTGTGCATAAGGATGGCTTTCGGTACTAGTAAATCTTTTGTCAGTTTCGTCAAAAGTGTCGTAGAAATCCTTTCCTTCGGCGGGTAAAGGAAAATTGGTGTTCCATCCGGCTACGGAAGCAATTAAAACTACTTTTTCAATGTTCTTAGTTCTCTGAATTGTTTCCAAAAAGTTTATGGTTCCGTTAATCGTTGGGGCAAACAGTTCCTTTTCAGCATCTTGAAAATCCAATACAAAAGGAGTTCCGCCGTGGATGACATAATCACAATCGGTTACAAAATCTTCCAATTGCTTACTATCTGTCACGTTCAGCTCACTGATGTACAAATTTTCAGTGTTTGGAAACAGCATCAAGTGTTGGTATTTGTCTTCTCGGGTAATATCTGTAGCCGATACTTTTACTTGGTAACCGGTTTCTAAAAATAGTTTGGTGATAAAGCTTCCAATATAACCTGAACCACCGATAATGCCAACTTTTTTCATCTTTAATTCAATTAAAAAAAACCTACAAGACGCTTGAAATCTTGTAGGCTTTCTGAATTAACAATTGTTATTTTGAAATAGTATCGGTTGGCTTCACAGCAACTTCAGGTTGGTTTATCAAATCCATCATAATTGCTGAATTATCCCAATAACCATATTCTTCTACGATTTTGCCATCAATAAAACGCGCGGTATTGTGAAACGGAACTTCATATACTTTACCACTTGATTTGAGCGTTCCTTTCCACAATCCCCAAAAGTTAACCCAAGTTTCTTTCTTGTCTGTAACGACCATTTCATATTCTTCATTTTCTACAACCCAATTGAATAAGGCTGCATCATCTTGATTTTTTTTAATGGCTTCTGCCACTGAAATGCCTTTCTTTTTGACAACATTGTTGGCTATTTTGGCAGTATCGGCATAATGATTTGGAAATTCATCCCATTTTTGGGTTTTATAAGCTTCCATTAATTTTTTGTACGAATCGATTTCAGGCGATTGTTGGGTGTAACGCTTTTCTTGATTACAAGCGCTAAGCGAAAGAACTATTGCAAGTCCTAAAAGAATTATTTTTTTCATACTGTTTGGTTTTTAAGTAAAGCCCTCAAAGTTTTATGACACTGAAGGCTTAATCAATTATTAAATGATTTTTAGTATTAATTCGAACTCAAATCAGCCCGATAAAAAATTATTTCACTCCAAACATCATCGTAATATTCTTTAATATTATCCATGTATAATCCCCAAGAACCTTTACCATGAATCTTTTCATAAGTGTCTACAAATGACGTTCTAAAGCCATCTGCTTTTTCTTTAAGTCCTTGTTTGTATCTTCTGGCTATGGCAAATTGTGGTTCTCCTGAACCATTAACTTCATAAACGGCAATCGTTGAACCTTCTGCCGCCCATGCCGCTTTTAAACTTTTAAGCATGGTAGCCACTTTATAACCACAACCAATTTTTGGGTAAATGTGTGTTACTTGAACTTTGTCTGAGTAATCACCAACGGCAACAGTACTCAATGAATCGACATAAACAGAATAACCACTTGACTGTCTATCAGTTAAATAGACGGTTACATTTTTATGCCAATCATTATTGTGTGCTTCATTAATATCCCCGCGAACATCTTCAGATTCCCAAGACTTTGGTCCTTCAACTATATGATACCCTCCGGCATCCGGTCCGGACTGAATTTGAAATACTCGCCATTTGACATCTCCTGTGTGATACTTTTTGGCATGAATTGCCAATGCTTTTTCAAATTCAAGTTGCTTGTCAATTTTGGGAAATACACGACTGGTGGAAATCACATTTTTGGTCTGACTTATGCCTATTAAAGGGATAAGCATCAAGAGAAGAAACAGGTTCTTCACTGTTGAATAGAATTTGTTTTTCATGATTGTTAGTTTTTTATTGGTTCAATAGAATTACTATTAATTCTACCTCTAAGTAACAGTTAATCAATAAGAAACAAAAACAAATTAGGACGAATGGGCATCAATACTGTCCGAAGCAAGGGATTTATTTATCGGTTAAATAAATTATTGGAATAGGCTTTACGCAGCCTTTAATTTGAAATCAAATATAATAGCAGTACCATTTTGACTATCTTCCCGCATGGTGCCGTTTAATTGATTAGTGAGTAAGGAAACCAGTTGACCTCCAAAACCGGTTCCGTGTGTGATTCCCGATTTTCCAACGCCATTGTCAGCCACTTCTAAGTGAAGAATGTTGCCTTTTTTTCTTTCCATCTTGATAGTAACAGTACCTTTTTCGCCTTTTGGGAAAGCGTATTTGATGGTATTGGTCAATAATTCATTTATAATTAATCCCAAAGGAACAGCGGTATCAATATCTAAATCTAATTTTTCCATGGCAAGGTTAAGCTCTACTCGCTCTTCGGCACCAAAACTATCGAGTATACTTTCGCTTAGATTTAAAAAATAGTCTTTCATTTCTATGGCACCCAAATTGGTTCCTTGATAGAGTTTTTGATGTACAATCCCAATAGAATTGACGCGGTTTTGACTTTCAGCCATGGCGTCTTTTGTATTAGGATCGTCAATTTGAGCGGATTGCAAGGCTAATAAACTCGAAACGACCTCCAAATTATTTTTCACACGATGGTGAATTTCTTTTAGTAACAATTCGTTTTCAGCATTGCGTTTGTCCAACAATTCATTTTTATCCTCCAATTCATGATTTACCGCTGCCAGTTTTAAATTGCTTCTTTGTTTAAGTCTAACATTGCGATAAAATAACAGTAATGAAATGGCACACAAACCTAAAGCCACTATAAAGAAAATTTGAAGGTTGCTTTTTTGGATAAGTTCTTTTTCTTGGTTTATCACATTGACTTTGAGTTCGCTTTCGCGTAAACTCCGGTCGTTCAATTCTTTTTGTGAAGCTAATGACTCGGTGTAATATTGTTTTTTAAACTTTAAGGCATTGGCTAAATCTCCTTTGGTCTCATAAGTATCAGCGATATTATTTAAAGCATTAACAGCTGCGAAATGGTCGTTGTTTTTTAGATAGACCTCGCGCGCTTTAGAATAGTTTACAACTGCTTGATCATAATTTTCAGTATAGTAATCAATATCAGCTAATCGTTCAAGACAATACCCATAGTAATCCTCAAAATGGTAGGCTTCTATTAATTCAATGGTTTTATTAATGTTGGTCCTTCCTTCCTCGTAGTTTTGCTTTTCTCCAATTAGATAACTACCTAAAGAGGAATAATACCAAATATGACACAAAGGTTTTTTAAAATCCTTTAGTATTGTTTTTACCTCATTAAGATAGAAGTAAGCAGAATCAATATTTTTGCTGGTATAATAATATTGCAATTCGGCATTAATCATATAATATTCAGAAGGATATTTTTTGTAATTCTTTTTATAAAAAACCAAGCTTTCCTTTAAATACTTAAGTGACAGTTTTTTTTCAGCTTCAAGTCCGTATAAACCATAGTATAACCCTTTATCCAATATTGCTCGGGCTTTCACGTTAGGTGCGTCATTTTTACGGATTAAAGCCAATGCTTTTTCAAATAAATCCAAGGAAGCTTTTGAATCCCCTTTTTGAAGTTTGATGTTGGCCCAAAAAACCAAATATTTGTATTGTAAAATTCGGTTTTCCTTTGCTTTGGGATCTAATTCTTGATAGTCAGTCCATTGAGTATTTAGTATAGAATCTTTCTCAGCATTAGAAAGTGCATAAAACTTACTTTTATTCATTTCCAATTGCAATTGCAACAAAGTATTACGGTGTGTCGGCTCGTTTCGATTTAAAACTTTAATGGCTTTAGCCGAATAAAAAGCGGTACTGTCATTATTATACTGCGGCATATCGGTAAACCAACTTGCCTTTTCTTTGTATTTAGCACTTAAAATCAAAGCTTCTTTAGCAGACAATTTATGTTTTGCCTGGGAAAACTGCAATTGGGAAAAGAGTAAGAATAAAAATAAGATCAATGATTTCATTACTTAAATCTTTTGAATGTGAAGTAACAATTGCTTTTTCAACTCAGCACTCAAAGGAATGGCTTTTCTGGCAATGACCACATGAGTGTTGGCGATTTCATCGATGTGAAATAAATTAACAATAAATGAACGGTGAATTCGCATCAAATGATTAACAGTCAACTTCTCTTCTAAGTCTTTTAATGTAGAAACGATCAAGTGTTCTTTGTCTTTGCAATGAATTTTACAGTAATTGCGTTCGGCTTCAATGTAAAGAATATCATGGATATTAATTTTTACCATTTTGTCATGATGGCGTACGAAAATAGAATCGCTGAGCATAAAAGGTTCGTTTGGAATTTCTTCGTTAGGCTTACTGTTTTTTTCTTCTGCAACCCGAATAATGGTTAATTCAATCGCTCGCTGCAAATCGATTTTCTTAAAGGGTTTGGAAATAAAAGCATAGGGATTAGTTGATTTTGCACGGTTGAAATGTACTTCATCCGCATTGGCGGTTAAATAAATAATAGGAATTTTATACTCGTTCTGAATCAAACCGGCCAATTCAATACCATCCATTTCCCCTTTTAGATTAATATCCATTAAAAGTATGTCGGGTACTTGTAGTTTAATGTGTGGCAGTACTTCTTCAGCTCTGGGAATGATTCCGTTTACATGGTATCCTAAATGATTTAGTTGCATGGATATATTTGCCGCTATAATCATTTCGTCCTCAACTATCAAGACAGATTGCATTGTACTCATCAACTAGGGTTTAAGTTGGTTACTATATTAGTTTAGCAGGTTAAAACTATAAGCGTATTTGAGGCGGCAATGGTAGACTATGCGTGAATAATTTTTATAAATGTATGAAATTTAATTTAATGGTAAGAAAGTCAGTACTAATTAAAACTAAAATTATTGATTATACGTTCGTTAGCAAAATGTCATCGCCTAAAATATTCCCAAAATAGAATTCCTTACCTTTGCGGCAAATTACATCTACAATGAGCACTTTTGAGCAATTCAATCTTCCGAAATCATTACAAAAAGCCGTCGACGAATTAGGTTTGACTACGCCTACTCCAATTCAGGAAAAATCTTTTTCGGTGATTATGTCAGGTCGTGATATGATGGGAATTGCCCAAACCGGAACAGGTAAAACATTTGCTTACCTTTTGCCAATTCTAAAACAATGGAAATTTGTTGCCACTGATACGCCACGAGTGGTCATATTGGTTCCAACGCGTGAATTAGTAGTACAAATTGCGGCCGAAGTGGAAAAGCTTACCCAATTCATGTCGGTGCGAACTTTAGGCGTTTACGGTGGTGTAAACATCAATACGCAAAAAAAGGCCGTTTATCAAGGAATTGATGTCTTGGTTGGAACTCCGGGAAGAATTATGGATTTGGCTTTAGACAATGTCATTCGCTTTGACAGTTTGCAAAAATTAGTCATTGATGAATTCGATGAAATCTTGAATTTAGGGTTCCGTTCTCAAGTGACTTCTATTTTGACTATGATTAAAACCAAACGCCAGAATATCTTGTTTTCAGCCACTATGACGGATGAGGTTGACGGCATGTTAGAAGAATATTTCGATTTTCCGGAAGAAGTTTCTTTGGCAGCAAGTGGTACGCCATTGGAACAAATAGAACAATTGGGTTACAAAACGCCTAATTTTTTGACGAAAGTCAATTTGATCATAGAATTACTAAAAGACGAAGCTTACGAAAGGGTTTTGCTTTTTGTCAACAATAAAAAAACAGCCGATTTGTTAGCCGATAAATTGGAAGAAGTATATCCGGAGCAATTCGGAACGATTCACTCTAACAAATCACAGAACTATCGTTTGCAAACGATGGCCACTTTTCAAGCCGGAGAAATCCGCGGAATTGTTACTACGGATGTAATGGCGAGAGGTTTGGATATTTCCGACATCACACACGTAATCAATGTAGAGTTTCCCGAAATACAAGAACAATACATTCACAGAATCGGAAGAACCGGTCGTGCCGATAAATCGGGTATTGCCATTAGTTTGATTAGTCCGAGAGAAGAAGAAATTATGATTGAGGCCGAAATGCTGATGGAAAAAGAACTTACCTTTTTGCCTTTACCAAAAGAAGTTGTCATTGCGGAACGCTTGCTAGAGTTTGAAAAAGACAGAAAAAAAATGAAAGTGATTCTGAAAACCAACAAATTAGAAGGTGGCGCATCGTTTCATGAAAAGGCAAAGAAAAACACCAAAGTCAACCTTGGCGGACCATCGAAAACGAAGAAGAAAACCGGAACTTCGGTAAATAGAAATATTTTGAAGAACAGAGCCGCGAAGAGAAAGAAGAAATAATTCCTTTTTGGTAATTGATAATTGACAATTGATTACTATTTTTGACAAACAATAATTGAAATGCAGTTCAAACACCCGGAAATTCTATATTTTCTTTTTTTATTGGTGATTCCAATTTTGGTGCATTTATTTCAGTTGCGACGTTTTAAGAAAGAATACTTCACCAACGTACAATTCCTAAAAGAACTTTCCCTGCAAACCCGAAAAAGTTCGACCATCAAAAAATGGTTGTTGCTTTTCACCCGTTTACTACTTCTCGCCTGCTTGATTCTCGCTTTTGCCCAACCTTTTTTTACGGCGAAAGAAAGTCTGAAATCGACTAACGAAATGTACATCATCTTAGACAATTCCTATAGCATGCAAGCCAAAGGCAAAAAAGGAGAATTGCTCAAGCGTGCGGTTCAAGATTTATTAGAACATACTCCGGAAGCTCAAAATTTTTCTTTGATTACCAACTCTGAAACCTATTGGAATACCGACATCAAATCGATTCAAAAGGATTTACAGGATTTAAAATACAGCGCAACGCCTTTTAGATTAGACAATTTGATTGCGAAAGTCAATGCCCGAAAATCTGCTTTCAACAAAGACATCATCGTTATTACAGATGCCGTTGGTTTGGAAGCCAATCAAGCGAAAAGCTTTAAAAAAGAAGACAATGTCTATTTCATCATTCCTGAAGCGGAACAAAAGAACAACGTTTCGATTGACAGTGTCTATATCCAACAAACCTTAGACAGTTTCTATGAAATTGGCATAAAATTATCAGCCAATGGCGAAGATATTACGGCGGTTCCGATTGCGTTGTACAACCAAAACAAATTGACTGCAAAGACATTAATCGATTTCAAAAACACAACTGAAACGATTAAATTCACCATACCAAAAGAAGATTTTCACGGCTATGTTTCGATTACCGATAAAGGTTTGGCTTATGACAATACTTATTATTTCAGCATTTCCAAACCCAGTAAAACCAACGTAATCAGCATTGGCGACACCGATAAAAGCAATTTCCTTTCGAGAATTTACACCAGTGACGAGTTTGCTTATACCAATTTTCCGATTGCCAATTTGGATTATAATTTATTGGAAAAACAAGATGCAATTGTATTGAATGAATTAAAAGACATTCCACAAGCGTTGCAAACTACACTGAAATCATTTGTAAATAAAGGCGGAAACATAGTGGTCATTCCGGCGCAAGAAAGTAATGTGACTACAATGAATAGTTTCTTGGCCAACTTTGGAGCGATTCAATTGAAATCGATTGCAAGTAACGATAAAAAAGTGACCAAAATCAATTTCAATCATCCGTTGTTTAGCAATGTGTTTGAAAAGAAAATTGACAATTTCCAATATCCGTCAACCAAAACTGCTTTTGGAATCAATAGTACAACGCCTGCAATTCTGAGTTATGAAGACCAAAGTGCTTTCCTGACTTCGGTTTCGAATCCTTTGTCTGCAGTTTATCTTTTTGCAGCGCCAATCAACAAAACCAACAGTAATTTCCAAAATTCACCTTTAATCGTACCCACATTTTACAACATGGCACAAAACAGCCAAAAAACCGGTGTTAATGCGATTATTATTGGCGAAGACCAACCGTTTGTGGTAGATGCACTCTTGTCAAAAGATGAAATTCTGAACGTAAAAAATGCCGCCGAAAGTTTTATTCCGGTGCAACAATTGTTGAATACCAAGGTCAAAATAACTTTTGGCGACAATCCTATCGAAGCCGGAAATTTTGGTATCTTTAACGGAGTAAATTTGGCACAGAATATCAGCTTTAATTACACACGAACCGAAAGCAACCTGAGTTTAGCCAACACCGATATTACTGCTAATTACAAGGAAATAGAAGATATAGAAACGGTTTTTAATTCGATTCAAACCGACCGAACCGATACGCAAATCTGGAAATGGTTTGTGCTGCTTACGCTACTCTTTTTAGTATTAGAACTCCTCATTCAAAAATTTGTAAAATGAACCTAATCATCCGAAAAGCCAAAATTGTTGACCCAAAAAGTCCATTTCACCATCAAACTGTTGATGTGAAAATAACCCACGGTATTATCGAGAAAATAGGCGTTTCAATTCCGAGTTCGGATACACATCAGGAATACCAACACGACGGTTTGTACCTTTCTCAAGGTTGGTTTGACACTAGTGTTTCCCTGGGCGAACCCGGATTTGAAGACCGAGAAACCATCGCCAACGGATTGGATGTCGCTGCCAAAAGTGGCTTTACCGGAATCGCTTTGCAGCCTAATTCAAATCCGATAATTGACAACCAATCACAGGTTCATTTTGTCAAACAAAAAGCGGCTAATTCTGCTACAGAGTTATTCCCAATTGGAGCTTTAACCAAAGACAGCGAAGGAAAAGATTTAGCCGAATTGTTCGACATGAAAAACGCCGGAGCTGTAGCTTTCGGGGATTATGGTAAAAGTTTGGCTAATGCGAATCTGTTGAAAATAGCTTTGCAATACACTCAAGATTTTGATGGTTTGGTAATCGCTTTTGCGCAAGATGACAACATTAAAGGCAATGGTGTTGCTAATGAAGGAATAGTTTCGACAAGATTAGGCTTAAAAGGAATTCCCAACTTAGCCGAAGAATTAATCATCGCCAGAAACTTGTTTTTACTCGAATATACCGGTGGAAAACTACACATTCCAACGATTTCTACAGCGAAATCTGTAGCGTTAATCAAAGAAGCGAAAGCGAAAGGTTTGAACGTGACTTGTAGTGTAACTGTGCATCATTTGGTCCTAACGGATGAAAAACTGGATGGGTTTGATACAAGATACAAAGTGTCGCCACCATTGCGAACTGAAACCGACAGACAAGCTTTAATAGCAGGTGTTTTAGACAACACTATTGACTGCATTACTGCTGATCATAATCCAATCGACATTGAGCATAAAAAGATGGAATTTGATTTGGCTAAAAACGGAACCATTGGTTTAGAAAGTACTTTTGGTGCATTGCTAACCGTGTTGCCTTTGGAAAAAATAATTCAAAAATTGACTTTCGGTAAAACTATTTTAAATATTGAAAATCAAGAAATTAAAGAAAATAATACAGCTAATTTTAGTCTATTCCAAATTGACGCCGATTGGACATTTGGCAAAGAAAATATAGCTTCAAAATCTAAAAATTCTGCTTTCTTTGGACAAGCCATGAAAGGCAAAGTTTTGGGGATTTATAATCAAGGAAAATTTGTTTTAGCCTAAATTATTATGGAAAATATTGAAAAAGCAAAAAATACTGCCATCGTTGCTTATTTAACCATCATTGGAAGCGTGATTGCCATTTTTATGAATCAAGAAGAAAATAAATCCGATTTTGCTTCTTTTCATATTCGACAAGCATTGGGATTATTCATCTCATTTTTCTTGTTGGGGTATTTTGTAGGTTATGCCAATAGTTGGACTGCAACATCTGCCTTTTATCTGTTTTATTTTATCTTATGGATATATGGCTTTTTAGGCGCAGTTCAAGGTCAAAAACGAGAGTTACCGGTAGTTGGTGGATTTTTTCAAAACCTATTTAAAAATTTGTAATGAGTTTAACACTTCACCATTTAGTCCGTGAACCAAAAGATAAGAAAGTTAAAAATCCTTTACTCCTATTGCTACATGGTTATGGCAGCAATGAAGAAGATTTGTTTTCTTTTGCCAACGAATTGCCCGAAGAATATTATGTGATTTCAGCCCGCGCACCATTTGATATGATGTATGGAAGTTACGCTTGGTATGCCATAAATTTTGATGCTGATGAGAATAAGTTTTCTGATATCGGTCAAGCCAGAGCATCCAGAGATATCATTGCTAATTTTATAGACGAATTAATTGCTGAATACCCTATTGATGCTGATAATGTGACACTTATTGGATTCAGTCAAGGCTGTATTTTGAGTTATGCTGTGGCATTGTCTTATCCTGAAAAAGTACAACGCGTTGTGGCCATGAGCGGTTATTTCAACCCTGAAATTGCTGTGAATGATTATACCGAAAATGATTTCAGTAAATTAAAGATATTTGCCTCACATGGTACGGTTGACCAAGTAATTCCTGTAGAATGGGCACGAAAATCCATTCCGATGTTACAAGTATTAGGGATTGATATAGTCTTTAAAGAATATATGGTTGGTCACGGTGTAGCGCCACAGAATTTCTTCGATTTCAAACACTGGTTAACCCAATAAAAAAATCCCGATTTCTCGGGACTTTTTTGTTATTCTTGTGTATCACTTCCGGTGATTTTTTTACCCATTTGGCCATCGCCTGAAAATTTGATATCGGCGCCTTTTTTCAAAACATAACCTTTCCAAGGCACGAGTTGCCAATCTTCAAAAACCCACGGCTTTCCTTCTGCCAATCGGGTTAAAACTATGGAGTTAGTTACGTTTGGCAAAAAAACCTCTGCCTTATTCAAATCTTCACTAAAAAGTACAAACGCACTCAAAGCTTCATCTTCATTGTCGGGTTTGTCGCTCGGATTTAACGGAATACCGGTATACCCTTTAACACATTCCTTATTCATCTTTGACCAAATATAACCCGCACTAGCCAAGCATCCGTGTTCATCTTTGTCATTAACAAAAGTAGAATCTTTAACGGCTAAAGGAATATTTTCTTCTTCGGATGCTGCATCGTTTTGATCATTTAACTTACAGGAGAACAAGAGGATTGAGGCGATTAAGAGTAGAGAGATTTTTTTCATGCCTTTCGTTTCTAATTTAATTGTTCAGGATAAAGATAGGAATTCATGATTTCAAATGAAACAGTTTGATCCTCATTGATAAAATATTTAAGTAAAACTTCGCCCCAAAGCTTACCATTACTATAACTCGCTATAATCCAACGGTGATTCAACAACTTCACTTTACTAATGATAAATTTTTGTTCCCCCATAGTTACTTGATCTGTATACTGATTGCCTTCAGGAGAATCGTTGTAAGCTAAAAGGGCTTGCTTTACTTTTTCAGCAAAAACAGTAATGTCATTTTGGTTTAAATAGTTTTGCGCTCTATCATTGGCTTCCAAAGAAAAATAATTAGCGTCATAGAGTTGGTCCGTGAGTTTGACAACACTATCATTCCATTTTTTATTGTCTAGGGCACTTTCAGGCTTCTTGACTGAGGCTTCTTTTGAAGTGAAATACTTATAGGTAAAAACATTCATCAAAACAGCGATGATAAACAGGTATAAAAACAACGATTTTTTCATAGTATTAAATTGTAATTTTCAAATTGTCGTAGGCCAAAAATACATTTGGAGGTAATTTTTTTTGAACTTCTTCATGAAAACCTAAAAGATGACTAATGTGAGTCAAATAGGCTTTTTCAGGTTTTACCAAATGTATAAAATCTAACGCTTCCTGCAAATTAAAATGGGAATGATGTGGTTCTTCACGCAAGGCATTCACAACCAATACTTTTGCTCCTTTCAGCTTTTCAATTTCAGCAGTATCAATAGTTTTAACATCGGTTAAATATACAAAATCCTGAATTCTGTATCCAAAAACTTGAAGATTCCCGTGGTTTACATTGATGGGGATAACTTGGGAACTACCTATTTTAAAAGCTACATTTTTCTTAACTTCGAAAGTTTCTACACCGGGCGCACCGGGATACTTATTTTCAGTTTCAAAAATATAATCAAAACGCATTTTAAAATTATCTAAAACCCTTTGATGAGCGTAAATTGGAATGTCTTTTTTTTGTCTGAAGAAAAACGGGCGAATGTCATCCAAACCAGCGGTGTGATCAGCGTGTTCATGGGTAAATAGTAGCGCATCTAACTTTTCACATCCTGAAGTTAACATTTGTTGTCTAAAATCAGGTCCGCAATCTATTACAATTGAAATATCATTAAAAGTTACCCAAACCGAAACTCTCAATCGTTTGTCTTTTAAATCATCACTTTTACAGACAGGATGATTGCTTCCAATGACAGGAATTCCTTGAGACGTACCGGTTCCGAGAAAATAAACTTGCATCATAGCACGGTTTTTGATGGAATCGTTTTTGAAGTTGTACTTTAAATGTAATTAATTACAAAAATAGGTTAATTATCTTTTAATAAAATAGCTATTTTACTAACTTTGCAAAGAATACTTACGCTACTATGGACAATATTGTTTCTATAATTAAACTGAAAGGCGATAAAGCCATTGAACAAATTCCTGCTATCAAAGATAAAGCTTTGCGAATCAACCTAAATGACAATATTTACGGGACATTTGCTGAGATTGGGGCCGGACAAGAAACGGTGAGACACTTTTTTAGAGCTGGTGGTTCATCAGGAACGATTGCAAAAGCCATGTCGGCTTACGATAAAGATTTTAGTGACGCTATTTACGGCATTGAAGATGATGGACGTTACGTTACTGAAAGTCGTTTAAAAAAGATGTTGAATCATGAAGTTGAACTGATTGAAAAGCGTTTAAAAAGAGACAAACATCCTAATAAAATATTCTTCAGTTTTGCCAATACTGTAGCGACAATTGATTTTGCAAAGCAATTTAAAGGTCATGGTTGGGTTGGGATTAAATATCAAGTCGAACCTGATGAAGATTATAACGAAATCACTTTGCACATCCGCTTTAAAGAAACTGATGCTAAATTACAACAAGAAACCTTGGGTGTTTTGGGTGTAAACTTAATTTACGGTGCCTTTTACAAGTATAACGATCCCAAAAAATTATTGCGCTATTTGTACGATCACTTAGATAAAGACCAGCTGGAAATTGATACCATTAACTTCTCAGGACCGCGTTTTGCCAATGTTGACAACCGTTTAATGAGTTTGCAATTGGTTAAAAACGGTATGACTGATGCGGTAATGTTTGGTCCTGATGGGAAAAACATCCTACCGGCATCAATCCTTTACAAGAAAAATATATTAGCGCTTAGGGGAAGTTTTCGTCCTGTAACTCAGGTGAATATGGACATGTATGAAAAATCATTAAAGATGTTCCTTGAAGAAAGTAAAGTAGACAAAGAGAACACTTTAGTGATTTTTGAGATTACACTATCTAACTTGCGATCTGAAGGCGAAATTGACGAAAGAGACTTTATGGACCGTGCCGAGTTACTTTGTTCCTTGGGGCAAACTGTAATGATTTCGAACTTCCAAGAATATTACAAAGTAGTAGAATATTTCTCCAATTACACCAAAGCCCGTATGGGATTGGCCATGGGTGTAAATAATTTGGTTGATATTTTTGATGAAAAATATTACCGTCACTTAAGTGGTGGAATTTTGGAAGCTTTTGGTAAATTGTTTTACCGCGATTTAAAAGTGTTTTTATATCCTATGGAAGACGAAAACGGAGAAATCATCAACTCTCAAAACCTAAAAGTTCACCCACGTATGAAAGAATTGTATAAGTTCTTTGCATACAATGGAAAAGTAGTTGACATCACCGATTTTGATAAAGATCACTTAAAAATTTTCTCTCGTGAAGTGTTGAAGATGATTAGCACTGGTACTCCGGGTTGGGAAAAGTTGTTGCCTAAAGGTATTGCAGATATTATCAAACAACACCAATTATTTGGTTATGATCCGAATAGAATTTTGGAAAAAGCATAAAAAAAAGCCAAGAATTAAATCTTGGCTTTTTTTATTTCAATATCTGAGCGGCATGTGCCTTGGTTTTTACGTCCGAAATGATTTCTTCAATAAAGCCTTCTTCATTGATAATAAAAGTAGTTCTGTGAATCCCATCGTATTCTCTTCCCATAAACTTTTTTGGTCCCCAAACGCCAAAAGCTTCGATAACTGACTTATCTTCATCAGCCAATAGAGGAAAAGGGAACTCATATTTATTTCTAAATTTACTTTGGGCTTTGGCACCATCAGCACTAACACCTAGGAGCTCATAATTAGCGGCTTTGAAGCGATCATAATTGTCTCTCAAATCACAAGCTTCCGCAGTACAACCAGGTGTGTCAGCTTTTGGATAAAAGAAAACAACTAACTTTTTACCGTTGTAATCTGCTAAAGAATGAAGATTTCCATCTTGATCTTTTCCTGAAAAATTGGGAGCTTTATCACCTATCTGTAGTGTTGTCATAATGTATAATGCAATGTTTAGGGTTATATAATTTCTAAGTATTATTTCTTATTTTTACCATTCAAATTTAGTTAAAATGACCAAAAAAGAACGTGCAACATTCGTTATAAATACGTTAAAAGAATACTATCCAGAAATTCCTATTCCACTTGACCATAAAGATGCTTACACTTTATTGATTGCCGTACTGCTTTCTGCACAGTGTACCGATGTTCGCGTTAACCAAATTACTCCTATCCTATTTGCAAAAGCGGATAATCCGTATGACATGGTTAAACTTTCAGTAGACGAAATAAAAGAGATTATTCGTCCCTGTGGTTTATCGCCAATGAAATCAAAAGGCATATATGGGTTGTCTCAAATAATCATCGATGAGCATAACGGTGAAGTACCACAAAGTTTTGAAGCTTTAGAAAGATTACCGGCTGTAGGCCATAAAACGGCAAGTGTAGTGATGTCACAAGCTTTTGGCGTTCCGGCTTTTCCTGTTGATACTCATATTCATCGTCTGATGTATCGTTGGAATCTAAGTAATGGAAAAAACGTTCAGCAAACGGAGAAAAATGCCAAAGCTATTTTCCCTAGAGCATTATGGAACGAGTTGCATTTGCAAATTATTTGGTATGGACGAGAATATTCACCGGCACGTGGTTGGGATATAGAAAAAGACATTATCACCAAAACAATAGGCCGGAAAGATGTTTTGGAAGAATATAACAAAAAAACATCCCGATAATTATACCGGGATGTTTCTTAATTAGCAATATTTTCGAAGTTCATGTTGCCTACTTTAATAATATTCAATGCACAAGAATATTGAAGGATGAGACGAATGGTTTCTTTTTTAGGTAACATTTTTTTGGGTGCTAATTTTCTTTTTGAGTAAAGTTTTGCCATATATAAATCTGTTGTTTTGAGAGGTTTATATAATAACGCAAAAGTTTACTTTTTATTGCCTAAGAAGGTAAATAAATTTTATTCTTTTCAATTACTTTTCTCAGATTTGTAATAGCGTAACGCATTCTACCCAAAGTAGTATTTACACTAACGCCTGTAAAATCAGCTATTTCTTTGAAACTCATGTCTAAAAAGTAGCGCATCATGATAACTTCTTTTTGATCATGTGGTAATTTTTCAATGATCATTTTGATATCAATTTCTACTTGATTTTTAATCAATCTTCGTTCAATATTTAATGAGTCATCCGTGATTCTGGAAAAAATTAGTAACTCATCTGTATCCCGATTTAAAGGCATTTTTTTATCATTACGGAATTTGTCAATAATCAAATTACTGGCAATACGCAAAACCCAAGATAAGAACTTGCCTTCTTCGTTATAGAATTTTTTTGATTTAAGGGTATGAATTACTTTAAAGAATGTTTCCTGAAAAATATCTTCGGTCACATCTCTATCCGAAACTTTGGAATAGATATACCCATAAATTTTTGATTGGTGTCTATTAATAAGAATTGCCAAAGCGTTTTCATCGCCTTTAACATACTTGTCTACTAATATAGCGTCCGGAAGTTGAGATTGTGCCATAACATTACCTTTTAGTAAGGGTTAAAAAAGAATTTTTAATCTAAAAAGTAATTTTTATGTATAGGCAAAAGGGGATTGAGAGTTAATTATAAGCCAAATTTAACATAATTTTTATTTAAAAAACAAATTAAAATTGAAAAAATATTATTTTTCTTAAGTAAAGAGTTGATTTTACTTGATTATTTCAGTCAAATAGTATTAAAAAGTCTATTATTTACAAAAGAATTTGAAGTTTAATAATTAAAAACAAACTTTTCTGGTACGCTCTGTGTTACTAATTACTTCTTAATTATTTTATGATGTTGAATTCCATACATGTTTTGAATTCTTAAAAAATATACTCCAGGTTTTAAATTACTCGTATCGATATCTTCTAAAGCGCCAACTGTTGTTTGTAAGTGCTTTTTGCCCAAGATATCAGTCAACGTAATTTGATTGTGAACGTCTGACAATTGCAAGTGCAAAACATTATCAACCGGATTAGGATAAAATAATTGACGTGATTCAGATACTGTTGGTACATCTAAAGCACAATTACTACCTACTACATAGGAAATAAATCTAGTTACAGATAATCCGCCAGAAAAAGCAAACTTTACAGCATAATTGATAGTCGAACCTATTGTTTGCCCGGTAACAGTATGTGAAAAAATCTGTCCGGAGACATTTGTCATTTGTGTTTCAGAGAAAGGTGATAGCCTTCTTAAAAAAGCAACCAAACCAACTTTGGCATCTAACAACTCAAAAGTAATTTTAACATCAGTTCCAATAGTTTCAAATGAATAATTATATCCTAAATTGAAAGGTAGTCCATCTGTAGATTGTGTATCAGATCCTGAACATCCAATAACACCCGTCGTTGTTGCAGTAACTATAATCGGATTGGCGATATAATTATTTCCTGCCAAGTCACTGGCAGAAACTGAAAAGCTATAATTGGTATTAGGCATTAAATTGGGCACAATAACCGATTTTTGAATTCCCGAAGGATTGGCTAAAGCTATAGTTCCACCACTGTAAGTAATGTTATAATTAACATTTCCTGAGTTGTCATTAGCGTTCAATAATAATTCGATAGTTGAACTAGTTACAGCGCCTATTGATGCGGTGAAGTTAGTTGGTGCTTGATTATCTACAATAGTATTTTGATAAACTCTTACATAATCAATTTCCATTGATGCTTGTGTGAAATTTGAAGGTATTGTCCCTGCAATACCACCCATAGCAATATTTAACAAGAGATACTGTTCTGCATTAAATGGCCAATTACTTGGTGTTTTAACTGCAGGATTGTAAGTATAAAATACCACTCCATCCAACAGAAAAGAGATTTGAAAAGGAGACCAATTCATAGAATACACATGAAAATCATTTCCTAAATTATTGGCAATTGTACCTCCAATGTTGGTTGTGTTACCAAAAGAGGAAGGCGTATGCAAGGCACTCTGCACATAATTCGCTGGCTGGGATGGCGTTATACCGTGTTCCATGATATCAATTTCACCACAAGCCGGCCAATTGGTAGTTCCGAATTGGGCATCAAAAAAACCGCCGTCCTCATTCACATTTTTGCCAAGCATCCAAATGGCAGGCCATGTACCTTGGTTGGTTGGGATTTTGGCTCTAACATCAACACGACCATATAAAAACGAAAACTTCGAATTTAAACGAGCTGATGTATATTGTTTGGTTATTCCTTGACTTGTGTATGGTTCTTTTTTTGCTACTACATTCAAAAAACCTCCATTGACAAAAGAGTTGGTTAATTGATCCGTATAATGCTGCACTTCTCCATTAAACCAACTTCCACCAGCTGGCAACTGGGTTTGATGATGCCACTTACTTGAATTTACAGCACCATTAGCATCAAACTCGTCAGACCATACCAAATTAGTGTAAACAACATCTACTTGAGAATAACTGCTTTGCGTTACAAGGATGGAAATTAAAAAAAATAGTTGAAAAATATTAATTCTCATAATGAGTGCTTATTTTTTATTGATTGCATTAATTCAGATCTTAGAACTTAACTTACTTAAATAATAATTTTAATAAATTACACTAAAATTTTAATTGTTCGTTTTTATCCCATAATCCCCAATAAGCGCCAACATCACCTTCCGCTCCTACCTTCCATCCTTCATCAAAAGAAGAAAAGTAGAAGACTTCGATATTATTTTGTCTGGACCAATTTTGTGTTTCTATAAAATACTGCATCGCATTTTCATTCGAAGCAAAAGCGCCTTTGAGAGAACCTCCTTCACTTGGCCAACCCGTTTCTGTAATAATCACGCGTTTTCCTTGACCGGCATCTTTGGCTGATCCAAACATACTTTGCATGTGATTTAGGGAATGTTCTATAGGGCAACCTTCCCAATAAGGGTAACAATTGGTTAAAATAACATCACACGCTTCGGTTATTTTTGGTCGATGAGAAAACTCATAGTAAGCATCAACATATCCCACAGGAATATTAGGCAATACTTCTTTCACACGATGAATATAGGCTAACAATTGTTCTTCGGTTAAATCACCTCTGTACATAACTTCATTTCCAACAGCGGCAATATCTACACAACCTTCATTGGCCAATTCAATCAATGCTTCAATTTCTTTTTCGTTTTTTTCTAAATCGTCACCAAGCCAAGCTCCAACCAATGTTTGCATACCGTTTTGATGAGCAATTCTTGGAATATGTTCATTGCCTTCAATACAAGAAAATGAACGAACCCATTTGGAATAAGGTTTTAAAATTTGAATACGTCTATTTACTTGCTCTGCTATAATAACATCACCCGGTTTTTGACCGTCTTCATACATACTGAAACAAATACCGTGCATGCCTTTTTGTAATGTTTCTCTCCAAATTTCTTTTAATTTTTTTTCTGAAATCTCAGGAAAATTAATTCTTGGTTGTGGTGTATTTTCAAAAGAATGATCTTCTAAGGAAAAATAATGACCTTCTCTATATGACATAATTAATTTAAGTTAAGTTCAAACTTTAATTTCTCGTTTTTATCCCAAATTCCCCAGGCAGTTCCTATAGTTCCTTCCTGATTGGCTTTCCATGATTCATCAAAGGATGAAAAATAAAATAATTCAATATTATTATTTTTAGCCCATTCATGGGATGCTACAAAATATTTAACCGCATTGATTTCTGATGGAACAGCTTGATCAACCGTTTCCCCTTTACTAGGCCAACCGGTTTCTGAGATTATGACTTTCTTTCCATTAGCGACAGATTGCGTTACCTCTAACATATTTTGCAAATAGGAAATGGCATAGTCATTCTTTGCACCTTCCCAAAACGGATAAAAGTTAACCAATAGGACATCACAATTGGAAACCAAATTAGGTCGGTCTAAAAACTGATAATAAGCATCTACATAGCTTACTGAGATATTTGGCAATGCTTCTTTTACTCTTTTTATGTAGCTAATAAGTTCTTGCTCAGAAATCTCATTACGGTGCAAAGCTTCATTACCAACTGCTGCAATATCAACTAATCCGGCTTTTGCCAAGTTGATTAAGGATTGTATTTCTTTTTCATTTCTGACTTTGTCATCGCTAATCCAAGCTCCGACTATGGTTTTCAAACCTTTTTGGCGGGCAATTTCAGGGATTAGTTCATTTCCTTCAGTACAAGAGAAAGAACGAATCCATTGGGTATGTGGCGCAATTATATCGAGTCTTCTTTTTATTTGGTCAGATGACAAAACGTCTCCGGCTTGTTGCCCTTCGGTGTAAGGACTAAAACAAACGCCATGCAAACCTTTGCTCAAAATTTCTTCATATTGTTCTTTTATTTCAGCATCACTTTTAGAACTAAAATCAGTTCCTTTAATAGTATTTAAACCATTGTTTTTCAGTAACGAGGACAGCTTTCCGGAAAGATATGCAGAAGATTGAATTTTTGGTGTTCCTTTTCTTTTTTCTAAAAGAGCTCTCACTTCTCTGGCTTTGGCTTCATCTACATCGTAATCTTTCATTACCCAAATAGCAGTTAATGTTCCTAAAATCGGAATTCCAACAAAGAAAATTCGCAACCAAAACATGGTATCGTCCGTTTGTGTAGCGGCATTTGATTGAAAAGCGACCAAAGAAAGAATCAAACCACTTAATAATCCTGCAACTGCAGTTCCGAATTTTACCATCCACCAATAAATTGCGCCTAAACTTCCTTCTCTTCTTTTACCGGTATTGAGTTCATCAATATCAATTACATCCGAAGTCATCGACATCATTAAGGTGAATAAACTACCAATTCCGAATGAGAAAAATGGCAATGCAAACAGAAATAGATACGGTTTTCCTGGAACAAATAATAAATAAAGTAAAATGTAACCCACTACAGAAATCCCTTGAGAAATCAAAAACGCTTTCTTTTTTCCCATTATTCTCGACATTCTTGCTACAATAGGAATAACGGCAATCGTAGTGATAATCGCACCTACACTTCCAAATAAGGTAGGCCATAATCCGAAACCTTCTTCATTTCCTTTAAATAAATAATATTTGATGATGAAGTAAGAAAATCCGGCTGTGGTTTGGAAAGCATTAAATATTAGAAAAGTGGCAATACAAATTTTTCTGAAGGGTTTTATTTCTATCGAAGCTTTCAAACCTTCTTTTATCTCGCCAAAACTTCCCAAGATTCCTTTTAAATCAATAGGGCTGTAATTTTCGTTAAGTGTAGATTTACTTGGAATAAAAAATGCGGGAATTGCCGCTAAAATAGCACAACCAATCGCAACATAAACTGCCAAAGTTCGCACCGCAATATCACTTGATGGAAATAAGGTTTGATCTGCCATTATCACCCAAAACCAAGGCGCTACTACCCAAGCTAACTGACCGATGAGTTGTGAAGTCGCCATAATATTGGTTCGCTCGTGGAAATCGTCGCTCATTTCGTAACCCATCGCTACGTAAGGAATACTAAAAATGGTCAAACCAGAATAAAAAATCAATGAAATAACTAAAAAGTACCAAAAATTGTAAGTAATACCATTTTCAGCATATAATTGCCACATTAGTGCAAACGAAATTCCTAAAATGATCGCACCTGCTAAAACATATTGTCGTCTTCTGCCCCATTTTGATTTTGTATTATCGCTAACATAACCCATTATAAGATCAAATAAAGCATCATAAAACTTTGGAATAAAATAAGTTAAACCGAGTAACAGACCACTAAATCCTAATTTTTCTACTAATACAACTGTGAAAATGCCAATCATTGCAGGAAACATTTGGTTGGCCAGCATACCTAACCCAAAGGCAATTTTTTGACCCATGGGAACTTTTCCTGATGAAGTTGAAGTAGTGTTTGACATAACAATTATAGTTTTAAATTATAGGGTTAGTTTTGTTTGATTATGATAGTTTGTAATGCTTTTGAATCAATTGAGATTAAAGCATTTTTATTACGTATATTAATTTCTATTGATTGTTTGGTTTCTGTTGGATTAAAAACGGCTACAGCAATAGAGCCATCAGGATTTTTAACGGCTGTGGTTACGACCTCATTGCTATCGATTGTGCACCCGATTTTTATGGCTCCCGGACGCATGAACTTACTAAAATGCGCCATTACATAGTATAACGGAGTGAAATACACTTCATCGTTTTTATCATCAACAATCACCGGTGCGACACACCAATTTTTAAACCAATTCGGGCCACCTTGACGGTCTAAAACCATATTCCAATCGACCCAACCATCGACCCAATTATTGAGGCAACCAATGATATCATTAGCATAGCGATTAACCGGAGCGTATTTCGGATGCAAATATTTTTCTTTTTCACTAGCCCAATCCCAACCCCAATCTGTAGCTTCTTTTTTCCAATACCAGGCGTCATCGTTCCAATGTGGTACTTCTGAGTCAACGCAGCCTTCGGTTTCGATTAGGTATTTGTTGGGCGCTTTGTCATGGGCGTATTGCAGTTCTTTGGCGAAATACTCATAGGTACTTTCATACCAATGAATAGCTGTTCCCGCGAAATATTTTGAAGTCGCTTCATTTTTAAACATGGCATCAACCCATTCCGGCAAACCGGCTCTGTTTTGGTCGTAGCCAAAAATTTTAACATCAGCCCAACCGTCTTTTTCTAATTTTGGTCCGAGATGATTTTGAACAAACAAAGTCATTTCTTCCGGAGAAAAAAGTGTGCTTTCCCAGTTGTTTCCATTCCCGTGTGGTTCGTTGATAACGGTAACGCCCCAAATATCAATTCCTTCTTTTTTGTAAGCTTCTAAATATTTTGAAAAATACAAAGCAAAGGCATCGTTGAATTCGGGCAATAATTTTCCGCCTACATATTTTTTATTGTCTTTCATCCATGGTGGAGAAGTCCAAGGCGAAGCGATAATCTTAAATCCATCTTTAGAAATGGCTTTGGCTTCGCGTATCATCGGAATAAGATCGGATTTGTCGTCTTCTATGGTAAAATGCTCCATTTTTAAGTCGTTTTCGACTTTGGCGTAGGTATAATTGCTCAAAGAAAAATCGCAAGAGGCAATGTGTGTTCGTGTCAAAGAATAATTGGCACCCTCTTCACTAAAATAGGCATCGAGTATTTTTTTTCGATTGGCTTGACTTAATTTGTTTAACAAATAGGCCGAAGCTTCAGTAAATGAACCACCAAAACCCGTGATGGTCTGAAATTTTTCTTCCGGATTCAGTTTGATAATTAGCGGTTTATCATTTTGAGTGAATTCAGTCAATTTTTCTAACGAGTGACCTTGTGCGGAAGTTTCATAGACTTCTACCTTTAGTTTATCGGTTACTTTACAGCTTTGCAATGAAAAGGCCATACTACACACTAGTATCAAAAATTTAACATTGGTTATTTTACACTGAATCTTTTGCACGCTTAATTTTTTAAAATCGATGTTGGTGTTTTTACCTCCAACCATAATGCTTTTTCGTCGCCGCTGTAAGTCTTTGTAATGGGTTTACCGTTTCTGGTTAAACCTTTAAAAGTGCCTTTATCAATCTCTTTCCAAAGGGCATACTTGGCTTGCGATTGCAAATTGATTAATCCAAAATGATTTTCTGAACCCATCGGATTTGCGCTATCTTTCCAATTCTCATCAAAAGCTTCAAAATAGAAGCATGAGATCTTATTATTATTAGACCATTCTCGTATTAAATTATAAAACTGAGCCGATTTGTACTCGTCGGTAGCTTTAGCACCATCATTACCATAATGCTCATTGGATACTGTAGCCCAACCCGTTTCGCCAATGTGAACCGGTTTTTTTACACCAACTGATTTCATATAGTTGATAACACTATCGTATTGTTGAACAGCATAATCTCGAGCTCTAACCATCGCGGCATCTATCTTTTCTTTCTCGGACAAGGACATTTCACTTTCTTTTATTCCCCAAAAAACCGGGTTGTAATGAGTGTCATGCATTGGATAAGTGTGCATCGAAATGTAGTCAACTGCTTTAATCAACTGGTTTAGATCTTCAACATGATACTCTTTTCCACCTCCGCCCCATGAGGCAAAATTGTCTGATGAGGTTATCCAAACTTCTTTGGATAATTTGCCTTCTTTTTTTAAATTTTGTAAATGATTAACCCATTTTAAAATGATATTGGGAGTTACATAATAACTCGTAGCCCATTTTACCATGGCTTCATTACCTACTGCAATAATTTTAACAATATCAGGATATTGATTGGCTAATCGGACCGCTTCCTTAATTTCGACAGCATTGCGTTCGCTTTCCTCGTGGTGAATTGGAGGCAAATTTGTCCAAGCATTTTTACAATCAATCCAGGCACCTAACATTACATACATTTCGAAACCTTCGGTCTCTTTTTTTAACTCGTTTATGGCTTTTAGAACATTCGAAACCTCTTCATAATGAACGTTATAGGTTCTGATTATTTTAAAATTTAAAGCAGCTAGCAACTTTAAATCTTCTTTTATTTCGGCAATTGTGGGTTGCTTTTCTCTTGTTTGGGTTCGGTATCCACCATAACAAATCGCTTGGTACTCAACATTTCCTAATATTTTCTCTGCGGTCATTTCTTTTGAAACTAAATTGCTAGTTTTTTTTTGATTACATGCTATAAACAAGAGTAATATGATGTAAATTAACTTGTTCATTATCTCAAATTATTTTCATCTAAATACACCACTACTTGTGAAATTTCACCTGTTCTTTGGAATATTTTTGTGCTTTGCTCTTTGCTTAATTCTAGCGAATCCAGTCTTTCTTTTGAACCATTTGCGTTATACAATTCTATGTGGTTTGCTGCAGCTATTTTGTAAATAACCGGTACTTGACAAACCGTAAATGCCATACTGTTTTTTGGAAGAGTTAATGGCATCTTTGTGCCATCGACTAAAACAAAAGTAGCCTCAATTTCTTGTGTTAAAAACTCATTTCTAAGTAGAAAATTGGGTTCAAAATGCAATTGACCATCTTTCAGTTTTACACCTAATTCTCCTATTCGGGTCAGAATATCTTCTTTTACTTGTCCGGTCATTCCCGGTTGCTGTGCTCCTTTATTAAATGGTGTGTGCGAATAAGGATCGGTTGGAAAAGCACCATAAACTTGTGGTGACTTGTGAACACCGATTCCGGCTCCAACAGCATCAAAATGAGTAATTAATGATTTAATTATAGATGGATTTTCATTAGATTCCACAGCTGTTTCAATAACTTCAAATACAGCAACATGCAATTTAGAAACCATGTGCCAATAGATTGAGCCCAAACCTTCATACCCATAAAAAGTACCGGAACGTCCTGTGAAAGCTTTGTGATTGAAGACTTCTTCAAAAATTTGCAACACCAGTTCTGACTCATTATCTATTAATGATTTATAATCTTGCTGATTCCTTAATTGGATAAGTGCTTCCTTTACATCATTGGCATTGTGAAAATTGCCATTGAAATGGTAATTCCCTTTGATGTCCTGATTGACTATTTGGAAGTTGTTATTATCCAAAAGCTTTTTCAATAAAATTGATTTCTCAACTCTATCTTTTGGTAATGTATTTTTTTCTAAAAACTTAGGAAGCGCTTTATTCGGATATAAAATGTAACTGTCTTGATCTGGTCTGTACAAAGCACTATTTTTCAAGGCATCTAGGACTTCTAATGATTCTTTACCATTTAGAAATCCTGAACTTAAGACTGCCACTTGGCCTTCAAGCATTTCGGGTAAATAGGAAATTGAAACACCGTCATTTGCTAATGACATCAAATTATAAGCATGATACAATTTGTCTTCTCTTTGATTGGCTTTAATGGAATGCTCAATAAAATCGATGCTTACTTGGGTAAACTTCTTCAAACCTTCCATAGAATGGGTTCGTTTCTTACCCCAAAAACCGCTGTTGTATACTTGGTAACGATACTCTGAAGCCGCTTGTCCTAAAGCATCCAAAATTTGTTTTCTGTTTTTATCGTTAATAGACTGAGACAGTAATGGTTGAAACGCAATCAAATTTTCTCGAATAGCATGGTAAAATTCTACCATTTCGTTTGAAATTTTAATAGTTTCCTGATTAGAATTCTCAAGTAATTGTTGGAAAAATTTCAAAAATCTTCTCAAATAATACAAAGTCACCATTGAAACACCATTACCAACTAAAGCATTATTGGCATCATTCCATTCAGGTCGCTGGGTATTCATCCAAATACCGGCTTCGGGAATAAAATTGGACATTTTTGCCAAAACCGTAGCCAATATCTTTTCGATCAAATTGACATGATAGATTTCGTCATTATTATCTCTTAACAAAGCGCCATCGGCTCCGTTTTGGTTTCTTCGGGCATTGATTTTGGCATCCCATTCATGGTTGAATAAGATGGTGTCTTTTGGGTTTTGCAAAATCTCCTGATACGATTTAATGGTATAAGGCACGGCTGCATAAACAAAACATTCTTTGTCAAAGTAGCTATTGAGTTTACCGGGTTGGTATTTCTCTATGAACTCTAAAAATTTTAATAGATAGATGATTTGATGGTCTCCCCAGTATCCAATGTAGGACCAAGGATTATCCGGTTCTATGGTTTCCCAATCAAACCCGTCTTTGGTTACGCGATAAGGATTGTATCCATCAAAAGTGGAAGCGTTCAAAAATTTGTGAATCATTCCATCGATAAAATCAGGATAAGCATACGCTAAAGCTTCCCAATTCTGAAAAATATCGCGCCAATTTCCTTGGTAATCGAGGATTTTTGAACCATCAATTTCACTTCTTGTATTGATAGAAAATTTATTCCATGGGCGACTTGGATCACCGTGTCGTCTGCTGAATTTAAGCGGTAGATATTCGGTGCACAATCGCAATAAATCGGCATCCTCATTTGCTGCAACTAGTTGTTGCAGAAAAGAATAATTGAAGGTTTCCGGCAAACGACTCAAAAAAGAGGCTTGCTTTTCTGAAACAATTTTGTTTGCTTTTGCAATATAGTTTACAAAATCACTTTTGTCAATTTGGTAATTTTCATCAAAAATTCCACCACGCATGATGTTGAACAAGACATTTGAAAAATGACGAGTATCTTTTCGGTTATCAGCAGTGAATTGTAATCCGTCAGCTGTGGCGTTTAATGCAATTAGGTTTTGTGTTCCTAATTCGACATCTTCAACCACTTTGCCATTAAGATTTTTATCATTACAAATCGCCTCAGTCAAGGCAATTATTTGTGATTGATTTTGGTTTACGTTGGCTACAATCTTCCATTCTTTTGATGAATTGGATTCTAAAACAACTTTAGAAGAGATAAAATAAGCGCCTTTTTCACCTTTAACATCGGTTTCTTGCTTAATATTTTGTCCTTTTCTGAAAGCAGCAAGTTGTAATGAAGACAGTAAATAGGTAGGCTTTTCAAAGCCCAATGACCAAACAATATTGGCTTTTAATGCTTCACTTGGTTCTGCTTTATCAACAATTATGGCGCTTAGTGCATAAATGCCTAATCCACTTTCAGCATGAAGTTCATTTCTTTTATAAGCATCTACTAAATTACTAGTTGTGGCTTGTAAATCACTACTAACTCCTTGTGGCAAGACATTTTGGATACCATCTAATAGTGTAATAGTATAATCCGCATTTGAATTGTTGATTAATTTTGAGGTTTTAACAAAGCCAAACAAGTTGCTACTACTCCATTGGTATCTGAAAGTCAGTTGTAAATCATGGTGAATTTCTTCAAAAATGATTTTGTTTCCGTAATTGTTTTTGTAGAGATTTCTGCTAAGCTTATACTTATCATTAAAACGTTCTGAAAACGGTTCCCAAATAAAAGATTGGTCTTCGGAGTGAATTTGGAAAACAGACTTACTTCCGGTAATATCCGCAAATTCTGTTATTTTGTCATCAGTGTAATAAGGAAATAAGGCGTATTCAGCATTCTTTCTTCCGGCAGAAATACCACCATTACTAGAAATAAACAACCAATGATTGGAATCACTCACGACACTCATGAAGAATGGTCGCATGGCATCATTATTGGCTATTTTATAAAATTTTTCCCCATCTAACAAAACGATATCCATAGATACCTTTTTATTATCAATCTCATTATCACCTAATGTGGTTTGTTTGTTAATCATAATAATCAAAAAGAGTTCTTTGTTTTTTTGTCCAATCGCATCAATAAAAACAACTAGACCTATTATACAATAAGCCTAGTTGTTTATATTTCATTTATTCATATACTCTTATGTAATCAACTAACATTGTTTGAGGAAATACCGTTTGGCTATTTGGAGTACCCGGTAAATTTCCACCTACTGCCATGTTGAGGATAATATAAAAAGGCTCGTTGAAAACCCATTCTCCTGGAACATCTTCAGGTGTAATTTGATTGTATAAAACATCATCAACATAATAGTTAATGTAATTTTCACCCCATTCTATTCCAAAAACGTGAAAATCATTATCAAATCTGTTGTCGAGTAATGAATAGTTTTTAGAAATGGATTCGGCACCGGAATAACCAGGTCCGTGTACTGTACCAAATACAGTGGTTGGATTGTTTCCTAAGTATTCCATGATATCAATTTCACCACATTGTGGCCAAACAACAGTATCAGAATTTGCACCTAAAAGCCAAAATGCAGGCCAAATTCCTTTACCCCAAGGTAATTTGATACGAGCTTCGAATCTTCCATATTTTTTTTCAAATTTTCCTTTGGTAAAAATTCTTGCAGAAGTATATCCTGAACCCAAGTAAAGTTCTCTGATTGCTTTAATTTTTAGCATCCCGTTTTCAACCACAATATTTTCGGGTCTATCGGTATAATATTGTAATTCATTGTTACCCCATCCATTGTTGCCTGTACCGATGTTGTAACTCCATAAACTTGAGTTTGGAGCACCATTTGTGTCAAACTCATCTTGCATTACCAACTCTTTCATAGTTATTACAGTTTGCTTTTCATCTGTAGAGCAACCTATAAAGAACATAGCTATTCCGGTTAAAAGACAACTTCTTTTTATTAATTTAATCATCATGTGAAATTTAATTGTTTTTAAATAAAGCCTAATTAGTTATAAAAATAGATGTTATCTGCATAAAGAACCGAACCATCTCCACCTTCTAGTATAATTTGTGCCAAATGTGATCTACTTAACAATAGTGGCATGGCTGAAAAAGGAATTTCTATAGGAATCCAAGCTTGGGATACTAAAGTTGGGGCTGTAAAAGTCGTAGAATGTCTTGTATCATCTCCACCACCAAAAACACCATTTGCTCCAAAATCAACTACAAGAACCCTTAGTTGTCTACCAGGAGCAACTGGTCCTGGAATGAAAACATCCAAATGTATACCCGTCATACTATTGGCATTTATAGTAGGGTTACTGAATTCAATACCCACAAAATTAAATATGGTGTAATTCAAAATATTATCCCCTAAAACGGAGAAATCATTTGAAACAGTGGTTTGCCAAGGCTGCCAATAACCATTATAATAATTTACAGGAACATTATTGTAAGTGTCTGAAAAAATGGATATCACATTAGCCTGATTTCTTGTTGGTATAGGTGCGTGTATAAAAGTACCCACGCAATTGATTGTTAAGCTACCTGTGGCGGCAACACCATTCATAGTTGCGGTTATTACAGCAGTTCCTGCACTCAAAGAAGTCACTACTCCTGCATCATCTACAGATGCTACTGCAGGATTTGAAGAAGAAAATTCTAAATAAGAAGGGCTAATTGATACCGCTTGATCTACCCCGGTTGGTAAGTTAAAAGTGGCTATAACTCCATCAACATTAGAAGTAACCCCAACAAAAGTAGTTAGTGCTTGATTATTGCCATTCATTATTGACGCTTGTCCATGAGCTATTGTTCCTAATTTTTCGAATCTTAACTCATCAATCCAAATAGTATATCCTGCGCCGTTGGTTCCGTTTGAACCAGCTGCGTATCTAAACATACCACGTTCTTGTAAAAGTCTTGAAGCATCAGGAATTGGAATAATATATTTTGTCCATGCAGTTCCTACACTTACGTTTCTCATAGTAGTGATGAATTGATTTGGGAAAAAATCTTCACCAAAACCAAATTCAGCAACCGTTACCCCTTGAGAAGCTTTTGCCCAAAACGTTAAAGCATCATAACCTGTTAAATCACGTCCGGCACCTTCAACTCTAAAAATACCACCGGCATAACTTCCTTGCGGGTCATTTGCATTTGGTACATCGAAACGAATGGAAGCATTACCTTTGTAAGCTTCATCTGTATCAACAGAGAAAGCTGTAAATTTAGAATCTCCGTAAGGGAAATAAAAATCACTTCCCATACCAATAAAATTATCTGTAAAAATTTCTCCGTTTTTTGAGAAACCGGACAATGTCGCATCATCAGATAATTCACGATCACAATTAATTGCTGTAATCATTACGATTAACAACAGTAGTGACTTTTTAAAATAATTAATTTTTCTATTTTTCATTTTTCAATTTTTTAAAATTATTTTCCAATATTTATGTGAATGTATGTTCTTATTTCCCATTCAGAACCGTTTCCGAAACCAACCGGAGTTAAGATTGGTTCAGTAGCAAATTCCGTTGCTGTTTGGTTGGGAGAATATCTTGGAGAAAACTGATCTAAAGATCTCCAAATACCCATAATACCAATTCTTGTATCAGGCAATATAAACCAACTAGGTTTTCCAACAGATGTAGAGATATCTAATGAGGTTTGTAATGGATAAGTTAAATTGAAATCGCGGTGATAATCAAATGGTCCCCAATCATTAAACTTTATAGCACTGGTCACTTTAACTTTTCTGTATATTAAGCGGACATCTCCTCCGGCTCTATTAATAGTTCTTTCAGAATCACCATTGGCTTGACCATTTCCAAAATAAATATTGGCAATAACACCTAAGTCAGTACTCAATTTAGAAACTAATCTAGTATTAGATTCCCATAAATCTTGTGCCGGTGCAGATCTTTCAAAGGCAAAAGCTGTACGATTAGCTAAAAATCCAATAGCAGCATCTTGATTGGTTGGCAAATGTCTGAATACGAAACCTGTACTTACGGCAAACTTAGCGTCCTCTACCATATCATTATTCCATTCATACATCCAAGTAGCCGGAGTTGGATCCCAAGTGATTAACAATTCTCCACCCACGGTTTCTCTGTTAGCTCTTACTATAAATGGGTCTTCTAAAATATTACGCAATCTTCCCGGTGCATCGATACCATTTGGCATAGCATCAACTAAAGGTTTTTGCCACAAGAAGTTTGGAGCGATTTGTAAATTTGAGTTTACATTATAAGTCAAACCGGCTAAGAAATTCATTTGATTTCCACTACCACTGTCTTTTAATCTCCATCCGGTGAATGTTTGAACATTGTCTGCACCACCATTAGCAACTAATCCCATTATAGCCCCTTGAGTGTAAACATTAAACTTTCCTTTAGAAAAGGTTAGTTTAGCTTTACCTCCCCAATTATCACTTGAGTTTATTTTATCATCATAAGCAATATAATTGCCAGGAGTAGTTTCAACTGCGTATTGGAAAACTCTGCCATTCAAAGGTTGTCCACCCCAAATTCCACCAAATTCAATGCCTAATGCACCTACTTTTGTTTTGAAGGCTAAAGTAGCTCTACGGGTTTTAGGTTGTGGAACAAAAATAGAGGTTTGAATATTATTTGCATTGGCAATATCTTCATGATAAACTGCAGTAGCATCAAACTTGCCAATTTTTTTGCTGTATTTTAAAAGTACAGCTGGGTTAGCTGCCCACCAAAGTTGTGGACCAAAAGCGGCTTTGAAACCACTTAAGCTTCTTTTTCCATCTACTTCAAAACCTAATGTTTCGCCATTATAAATATCTAAGTTCGGGCCATAGTTTGCTTCTGAATACAAAGCAAAAAAGTCACCTTCATAACCCCAATGGTAATGTCCGGTTCTGTAAAAACCTCTTAAATCAAAATCTTTCTGATTCCAACTGTAAGATGCATTGTATACTTGAACTCTGTTAGCGTCAGAAATTAATGCTGGACCTTCAGGCGTGTCTACAATTTGTGTACGACCTCTATTTTCATAAAATATTTCATTTATTGGATTTTCAGCCACACGGCCTAAAATATTTACGTTCACATTTGCTTTCATATTAGGAGCCGGATTTCCTTCTACACCTATAAAATAAGATTCCATGTGGTCAAAACCGGTTCGATTAGGATAAGACAATGCTTCCGGATCAGCAACACTAGGTGTTGTCAATAAACTTCCACCTGTGTTAAATGTAGTAAATTCTGCTCTTAAATTACTGATTTTCAATATCTCACTATCATTACCTCCTAGTGCGGCTTTATCACCTCTAGCTCTTAAAACAGCATCCATAATCTGAGATTTTTCGAAATGACTGTCAATTGAAGTGAGTGTTGTTCCGGCAGCAAAAGGATTTAATTGGTGTATTTCTTTTAGAACATAATAAGCCGCACGTGGGTATAGTTGGTAATGCCCTTTTTCATCCGTTGGTCCTTTCGCACAAATTCCAAACCATTCTTCATTCATATTGTTTTGTCCTTCGGTAAAATCTTTTTGATATCCTCCATTAGACCATGAAGCGTTGGAATCATGTATGTCTAAATTTTTAGTTTGGCCGAATTTCCACCATCCATCACTAAATTGAAAGGTAAAACCTCCCAATGAGTTGCCAGCTTTGCCTTGACCGGCAGCATTTGCATAGATTTCTTTCCAATTGCCTTTTAGATAAAAAGATTGTGCTTTTTGATCTTCTTCATTAGTTGTTACATTAAAGGCATCGGCACCAAACTCTGTAAACAAAACCGGTTTACCATATTCTTTTTTTACTCGATCGAATAAATCTCCGAAAGAAACACCTCTGTATACATTAGTTCCAAAAATGTCTACATCTTTACATTCTTGAGCAACTAAATCAAGAAAAAGTAAGTCACCATTACAAATCGCAATTGGATGTGAACCATCAATGGACTTCATAGCCACACTAGCCTCATTGAATAACTTGTACATTGCTTGTGCTCTTATAGTTGACTTTCTGTCTTTGATTGGAATATTCTCCGTTTCAGCTCCATCCCAAAAAAGGCCGTAATTATTTTCATTTCCTAACAAGAATATTAATAAACCTCTTGTGTCTTTATAATCAGAAGCCATTTGTTTAACTTCTTTCATAAGCAACTCACGTGTTTTAGGATTGGAATATTCTGTATTTGGCGTCCAAACTCCATCTAATGTTAAACCATATCTACCAAAAGAGTGATTTAACATGGTATAGATTCCAAAATTGTCATAAACATACTCAATCCATTTTTTTGGCATTCCCGAGTAAACTCTTATTGTATTTACGCCCATATTTTTAAGCAATCCCATCTCTTCATCCAGCGCGTCTTTAACAAAATCATCCGATTGATTCCAAAGGCTGTATGAGTAATTCGTTCCTATTGGAAAATAATCCCAATTCATTCCGTTTACAATAAAATCTTTGCCATCAACTACAAATTTAATACCTTCATTATTGTTCACAATGACCACTTTATTGGCTTGTGAAAAAACGGAAGGAGAAAAAATCATAATGGTAAATAGTAAAATAAAGTTTTTCATTTTTGATAATTGTTTGATTGGTATTTAAATTTGAATTTTTAGATTATAAACTGTTTTATTAATCATAGGTTTAATTACACATTACATAACTTTTAGTTGCATTTTTTAATGTATCCATAAAAAAATTGATAAAATTTGAGATTTAGTAAATTTACATTTTTTATAAATTTAAAAAAAAAATAAAGATTATAGAAACTATACAATCCGTGTTTTATCCAAAAAAAAACAGAAAATTGTCCAGTTACGGGTGATTTAGGTGCTATTCACAACAAATCATTTAAGGAATAAACACATTTTGTATAGTCAATGTATAGTCGAAAACATTTTAAACAACATTCTTAAATTGAAAGGATGTACTCAACAAGTCCTGTTTCATGCGGCAAATCCATTTTTTTTCGCAAACGATATCGTTTAATCTCGACACTTCTAACCGAGATATTCAACAAGGGAGCTATTTCTTTTGAAGATAAATTTAACCTAAGATAAGCACACAGCCTTAAATCGTTTGGAGTCAAAGAAGGATAGGCTTGTTTTACTTTCTTCAAAAAGTCATTATCCGCTGAATCAAACGCTTCCTTAAATACATTCCAAGCTTTATCGGCTGAAACGTTTTTATTTATGGTAGTAGATAGTATTGATTTCACGCTTCTGGAACTAGCTTCATCTGAAGATTTTTTTAAATCATCTCTGATCAATGCTAACAACTCATCTTTTTTAATCAGACTCATTGTTGATAAAGCCAATTCTCTGCTTTTTTCATTCACATCCAATGAGAGTTGCTCATTTCGCAATTTCATCAATTGCTGTTCGTTTTCTAACTCTTTTATTTCTAATAAAAGATTATTTTCATCTATCAATTTTTGCTTCTGTTGAGAATAGTAATTGACATAAGCTTTATTGATATAATAAGCCATCAAACAAACCAATAGAAAATAAATAATGATAGCAAAATTTGTACTGTACCAAGGTTTCGAAATTGTGAATGAATAAACAGCCACATTTTCGATTTGGGAATTGACTAATTTTGAGCGAACTTTAAATTTATAATCTCCGGGTGATAGATTTTTGAAATTGATTGTAGATTTTGAACTCCAATCACTCCATTGATCTTGAAAACCTTCAAGTAAATATTGATATTCGGCAATAATATACTTATTATATTTCGGTACTGTATAACTAAAAGTGATATTGTTTTCATCATGAGAAAATGTACCGGATTCTGTAATTGGGGAACTTATTAGTGCTTCGTTAAGTTTATTGACACTAACATTAGAAATTACCACATGATTGTTTTTAAAATTTAAATCCTCGATATTAAAAGTATAATACCCGTCAGTAGTTCCTATGATATAAACTGAATTGGACAGCTGCGTAATGTTTTCGTATCCTAGCATCGTATTAGTTATCGATGAAGGAATTGAGATCACATTCTTTTTCAACTCTGAATTTAGCTTGTTTACAGTAAAATAATTAATGTAGTTTTTCGAAAAAAGCCAAAGTTTATTGGAGTTATCTATGATTAATCTACCCGAAGTATATTCATTATTTGCAAAGACAGTACTCAATACTTTATCTTTTTCAAACACTTTTGTCTTTTGATTTAATCTAAAAATGCCGTCTTTGTAGGCATAGTAAATTGAATTGTTAAACTTAGTTAACCCTGCATTTTTTCCTTTGTTTGGACTTTTATAGGCGTAAATGCCGAAACCTTTACGAAATTGAGCATCCAATTGAAAACGAAAAATTCCTTTATACTCATGACTTACATATACTTCATTTGACTTTGTAGTTTCAAAATATTTAGAAGAATAATTAAAGCCCGAAATTTTATTTCTGAATACCCATACATTATTAACTTTTTCCAAAACTGACATGCCATAATAATTTCCTTGTAACAATAAATTCTTTTTATTAGGAACTAATCCCAACTTCCATGTTCCGGATTGCGAAAAAATTAGTTTTGAATTGTCATTGTCAATGATGTAAGTTCCTGAATCATGACCACAAAACAATACATTATCATAGGCAAAGAGTGACCAAACTTGACCTTTCGTTCCTTTAACAAATTTGAATTGGTTATCATCATTTAAATAACTTTTGTAGAAAAGACCTTGATTTGTTCCCAAATACAAAAAGCCTTTATAGATAATTGAAGCATATACAGTCCCTAAATTTCCGGAGTCATCAGAAAAGCTTTTTATAGGAGATTTTAAATTGATACAATTGATCCCATTGTCTAGACCAAGCCATAAATTATTATCAATATCCTCATAAATAGATAAAACTGTATTATTACTTAATCCTTTTCTTTGGGTTATATGGTATTTAACTTTGCCTTCTTTAGTTAAAATATAAACCCCATTAGATATTGTTCCAACGGCAAAACTTCCATCTGCCATCATTTGACTGCTATAAATACTACTAGTTGCTATTTCAGAATCGGCTTCAGTATTGAACTTAACCAAATTACCATTGGTCAACTTGTAAAATCCATCAAATTGTGTGTGAATTAACAAACCCTCATCAATCTCGAAAATATTTACAATTTTATTGTTTTTTAGGATGGAATTATTAGATACTAACTTATTAGTCCCATTTTCAATTTCAAATAAATCAAAATTCACCGTTTGATAATAAATAGAGCCAGGAGTCTTAAAGGCCTTTAAAATTCGGATATTTGGATTGACAATTTTAAAGGTATTTGTTTTGGTATCATAAATGTAAATTTTATCTAAAGATTGAAAAATAACCCATTGATCATAATTAAGAATATTCCAAAACTGTTCGTCTACATTAATTTTTGATTTGATTTTATGACTTAGTGAAGTGTATTTAAGCCTGCCATTTTTTTCTCTGACCCAGTACCCAAATTCCATGTAGCAACCTGTATATATTTTGTCTCCAATAACCTTTACAGATCGAATTATAGTTTCATTAGGTGATTGATATAAAACCCAATTTGAACCATTAAATTCAAGCAATCCTTCATTGTTCGCAAAATAAACAAAATGATTCTTGTCTTGTGAAATCATCCAATTCTGATTACCGGCATTGTAGGTTGTAGAATTATATTTCACAATGGGCGGCAAGTCTTGAGCAACTGTAAAATTGACAAACAATAATAATATTGCTAGTGTTGAAAATTTATTAATGAATGATTTTTGGGAGGTCATATACACAATATTACGAATTCTAATTTTCAGAAATGCTTTTATAGTTAAATTAATTTACATCATATAGATACTATAAATAGAAAAGCACGAAATAAATTCCGTGCTTTCAAAACTAATTAACTTAAAATTACTCTTTAATAAATCTTGTTGAAGAAACATTTCCATTGATAGAAGTTTTAACAACATAAACCCCAGCCTGTAGATTAGCAACATCAAGAGTTACCAACTCAGCATTCGTAGATTTTGTGATTACCTCTTGACCCAAAAGATTGTATACAGATACTTTTTCAATTGACATTGAAGACTCAATATTTAAAATATTGTCTGCTGGATTTGGATAAATTCTTGCATTTGAAGTTTCAAAATCATTAGTTGACAACACCGTGTTTTTGTGTAAATAAAGATTGTCATAATAAACAATATCTAAATTTGAAGTCATTACGAACTGTGCTATGTCAGTTACGCTAGGACAAGCATTTCCAGGTGGTGTATTAATACAATTAAAGGTTGGTGCAGAAAAAGGGATGTCTATAGAAATCCAAGTTCCTTCTGCTCCACTTGTCAAAACATTGGCGTTTGTAGCAGTGTATTCCCATGCGTTTGTTTCTCCTGTAGTACCATTCCAGTTAGAGAATTTAAAACTAAAAACTTTATCTTGAGTTGTTGTAGGTGTCCAAATATCCATGTGAAAACGAGTAAACCCGGTAGCATCAAATCTTCCGGCTAAAAACCCAACACCTTCACATCCTAAACCTACAGTTCTATTAGTGTTGTTACCTTCTATCTGTACTAAAGTAGTAGTTGCAGGACACCATGAAGTATTGTATGAATTATCATCACCTGAATAACCAATTACACCAACTGGCGCATAGGCATCACTAAATATAGATCTTACATCAGCAGCAGCTCTGTTTGGAGGTGTTGGTGCAGCAACAGTTGGCGCCGCTATAACTGGAGGAGTTCCAAGAGGGCCTTTAATATTATCAACATAAAAAGTTCTTTCAGGTGTAGGGACAGTTGGATTAAAGAACCCTACTGCGCCTGGAGCCCAATAAGTGTGTATTACAAAACCGCTGTAAGTACCATTTGCAGGTGCAGCTTGTCCGTCTAAAGAAGTATCAAAAGTAAATGATATAGTTTGCCAAGTACTACCACCTGGATGCGAAGCAGAAGCCGCAACTACAGCTGGCCCACCGACACCTCCTGTAACTTTAACCAAAAATGTAATAGCAGTAGCCGAAAACACATCCATGGTCATTGTTTTAGTTGTTGTCAAATTAACCAATGAAGTTAAATTTAAATTAATTCCTTGCCATGGCTGACCTGCAGGATTTCCAACTATTTTAAGAACTTGAGTGGTATTTGTACCAGTACCTGTTTCAACAACAGGTGCAGGTCCATCCCCAAAAGGACCACCATTTACACCTCCACTTTCACTAACCTCGAAGCCCAACAATTGGTCTTGTGAGTATCCAAGTGATGTAGTCAGGAAAGCTAATAAAAATAAAACGTGTTTAATTTTTAAAGTAATGTTTTTCATGATATTTTTTTTAATGTTATGTAAACAAATATAAAGAGTTATTAATCAGAATGGCTTTTATTAAACTATACAAAAACTATACAGACAAAAATCTTTCTCAATCGATTGAAATTCTTGCACTCAAAGATAATAATTATGATTCAAGAAGGCCTTCAAACAAGTGTTAAAAGTTTAAAATGCTGTGGTAATGTTGTGGTAAAATGAAAGTAGATATGATTTTAATACGTAATAATATGATTAATTTATAAAAAATTAACTCTAAAAAGTTGCTTAACATAAAAATACAACTGTTTTTTTGTCAAATTGAAAAGAAGCTATTAAGATAATACTAAGATTTCAAAATTAACTTTGCTACGAATTACTATCAGAATTGATTAACTTTGCGAACATTCTATTTTTGCTATGAAGAGTACAGATATTGCTACACTAGAACCTAAAAAAAACATCTTAATCAAAGGCGCACAAATCCACAATTTAAAAAACCTGGATGTAGTCATTCCTCGCAATAAATTAGTGGTCATCACCGGACTTTCAGGTTCAGGAAAATCAAGTTTAGCCTTTGATACATTATATGCTGAAGGACAGCGTCGGTATGTTGAAAGTTTATCATCTTATGCACGTCAATTCTTAGGTCGATTAGACAAGCCCAAAGTTGAATACATTAAAGGTATTGCCCCTGCCATAGCCATTGAACAAAAGGTAAATACAACAAATGCTCGCTCTACTGTAGGTACATCAACTGAAATCTATGATTACTTGAAATTACTTTATGCCCGAATAGGAAAGACTTTTTCACCAGTTTCAGGTAATGAAGTAAAGAAAGATACTGTTTCTGATGTTGTAATTGCTATTAAAGAGTTTGATTTAGATACCAAATGGCTTCTACTTTCCCCTATTCATTTAGAAGAAGGAAGACAATTGGAAGACAAGTTAAAAGTATTACTTCAACAAGGTTTTGCGCGCATTTTAGTGGATAACGAAATGGTTCGATTGGACGAAATTAACCAACATTCCTTAGACAATAAAGACATTTTACTTATCATTGATAGAATTGTATTGAATGCTGAAACGGCTGATGATGAAGACTTCTACAATCGTTTAGCTGATGCCGTACAAACAGCCTTCTTTGAAGGAAAAGGTGTTTGTTATTTACAAGAATTAGAGACCAAAAAGCGCTTAGAATTCAGTGCCAATTTCGAACTTGATGGTATTACTTTTTTAGAGCCTAACATTCACTTGTTCAGTTTCAATAATCCATATGGTGCATGTCCAACTTGTGAGGGTTATGGAAATATCATTGGCATCGACGAAGAATTAGTTGTACCAAATACATCCCTTTCAGTATTTGAAAATGCCCTATTTCCTTGGCGTGGTGAGAGTATGAGTTGGTATCGCGATCAATTGGTTAACAATGCCTATAAATTTGATTTTCCGATACACAAACCTTATTTCGAGTTAACTGAAGAACAAAAAGACCTAATCTGGAAAGGAAACAAACTCTTCACTGGTTTAGATGATTTTTTTAAAGAATTAGAGGAAAAAAATTATAAAATACAAAACCGCGTAATGCTATCACGATATCGTGGTAAAACAAAATGTACTGCTTGCAAAGGTAAAAGATTACGTAAAGAAGCCAATTACATTACTGTTGGCGGAAAAACCATTTCTGAATTGGTTGATCTATCAATTAAACGTTTGATTCCTTTTTTTAGCGAACTAACTCTTTCTGAATACGATGCTAAAGTCGCCAAACGTCTTTTAATTGAAATTAATAGCCGATTGGCTTTCTTAAGTGATGTTGGTTTAGACTACTTAACCTTAAACAGAAATTCTGCTTCACTTTCCGGAGGTGAATCTCAACGCATAAATCTGGCAACTTCATTAGGCAGTAGTTTAGTGGGTTCGATGTATATTTTAGACGAACCTAGCATTGGTTTGCATCCCAAAGACACCGAAAGATTAATCAAAGTCTTAAAAAACCTACGCGATTTAGGCAATACTGTTATTGTTGTTGAACACGATGAAGACATCATGAAAGCAGCCGACAGAATCATAGATATTGGTCCGGAAGCGGGAACTTTTGGTGGCGAATTGGTAGCCGAAGGTACATTTGACGAAATTTTGAAAGCAAATTCTTTAACTGCAAAATATTTAAACGGACAATTAGAAATTTCGGTGCCTCAAAAACGCAGAAGATCAAACAACTTTATTGAAATTAAAGGCGCTCGTGAAAATAATTTGCAAAACATAGACGTTGCATTCCCATTAGAAAGTTTAACGGTAATCTCCGGAGTTTCCGGTAGCGGAAAAAGTACGTTGGTAAAGAAAATATTGTTTCCTGCAATGCAAAAAAAACTGGAAGGCATCGGAGACAAAGCCGGGCAGTTTACCGAAATAACCGGTAGTTTTTCACACATTAAACACATAGAATACGTTGACCAAAATCCAATTGGGAGAAGTTCACGCTCGAATCCTGTGACTTATATCAAAGCCTATGATGACATTCGTGATTTGTATGCCAAAGAAAAACTATCTAAAGTTAGGGGTTACCAAGCCAAACATTTCTCCTTCAATGTAGATGGCGGGCGTTGCGAAACTTGCAAAGGAGAAGGTTCAATCAATGTTGAAATGGTTTTTATGGCCGATGTATCTTTACCATGCGATACTTGTGGCGGAAAACGTTTCAAAAAAGAAGTTTTGGAAGTCGCTTTTGAAGGCAAAAACATAGATGATATTCTAACAATGACCATTGATGATGCCATTGCATTTTTTGCCAAAAACAAGCAAACTAAAATCACACAAAAACTACAACCTTTACAAGACGTTGGTTTAGGTTATGTGCAACTAGGACAATCTTCCTCTACACTATCCGGTGGAGAAGCGCAACGCATCAAATTGGCTTCATTTCTTGTAAAAGGGGTAACCAAAGAAAAAGCATTATTCGTTTTTGACGAACCAACAACCGGTTTGCATTTCCATGATATTAAAAAGCTGTTGGCTTCGTTTGATGCTTTAATTGAAAAAGGACATTCTATTATTGTTATCGAACACAATCTCGACTTAATCAAATGTGCCGATTGGATTATTGATTTAGGGCCTGAAGGTGGAGAAAACGGAGGACAATTGTTAGCGGTTGGAACGCCGGAAGAGATTGTGAAAAATAATAAATCAATTACTGCAAAATACTTGAAAGACAAACTATAAAAAAAGCCTTCCGTCGGAAGGCTTTTTTTGAATAGAAGTTACTCTACTATTATTTTCTTTGCAATTCGCTTGTTTGAAGTTTCTAAAACGGCTAAATACATCCCTTTAGATAATCCACCAATTGCTATAGGTTCAATCAGATTAGCATTGTCAACTTGGGTATTAAAAACTACTTTTCCTTGTAAATCAACCATTGAAAAAGAGTATCGAGTATCAGTTAAAGTGCCCAAATTAATATGCAAAACATCTTTAACCGGGCTTGGATAAAAACTCACCTGATAATCATTATTAAATTCATTTGAAGCTAGTGTTGAAGTAGAAGCTACTGTAAAATGCAACATTGCTCCTGTCGCTGCTTTGGCTATATTATAAACATACACAGGATCCATATTGACCAATAAATCCGTTGAAGTATGACGGTGTGGCGTTTGATTTTTTTCAAAAAAACCGGTAATCACTTCATTATTGTCTTCAAAAGGCATGTAATCTGAAGCATAAGCGTAAGACAAATGAGTATTCAAAGGAGAATAAAGTTGGGTACATGCTATCAATTCATTTGTAATAACATTCGAAGCAGCATTATTAGTAGTAGGACTTCCGGTATCTCTTTCACAAGTAATCGTGTCATTGGTCATATCTGCCCTTCCTCCAACTTCATCTATATTAAATACTAGTTTAATATCCATTTTTGGATTTGTAGCGTTAACTACTGTAGAAACAAAGTTTTGACTTCCAACTAAACCATCTTCTTCTCCACTGAAATTGATGAATTTGATGGAGTACTCTGTTGGAATATTTTGTAATAAACGTGCGACTTCAAAAATAGTAACTACACCACTTCCATTATCATTGGTTCCTTTTCCAGTTATGGTATCGTAATGTCCGCAAATAATCACATAAGTGTTTGGGTAAAGTGTTCCCACTTTAGTTACCACTAAATTTTTACATGTAGTTGAACCATTGGTAAAACTATATTCCTGCAATTGTGAAGCCGTATATCCGTAACTTAAATATTCAGCTTTTAACCAGTCGAGTGTGTTTTGTAAAGCAGCAGTACCTCTTCTTTTTACCCCAAGATTTTCAAATTCGGTTAAATTGGTTAGTATGTTAGATTCTGATACTTGGTCAACTACTGTTGCATAGGAAGGAACATAAGTTTGTCCATAGCCTTTTGACAATAAGACCAAAAGTGATAATGCAAATAGTAGGTTTTTCATTGAAGTTTTAATAAAATAAAGTTGTTTAGTTTACAAATTTGGTAGCAAATGTACTAAATTTTTAAAGATAATCAAGTAAAGAAAAATAAATTAGAAGCCAATAACAAACGTCCTAAATAACTGTAAATGTGACTATTAATACTTCTTAATCAAACCTTAAGAATTTATTTACGGGTTTTGGCACGCGTATTGGAATGTACCAAACAACAGCAATAATAACTGTTCGAAGATGCTGAAAATCGAAATAGTAAGCAAAACTCAAAATGTATTGATTATGAAAAAAATTACCCTTTTAGTAGCTACCGTTTTACTGGTTGGAAACGTAGTGAATGCAACAGAAGTAAGAACTAGATTTAGTTTTGATGAGCCAATCTCATTTATGGAAAGAGGTATTGAGTTTTTTGTATTCCCAAATGGAGACTTTGATTTCAACACCCGTCCACAAGATAGTGAAGGTGATTATTTTTACCGAACTGCCGGAAAAAGAGGCACTACTGTTTCAGCAAGAAGACCAATTAACTATGGAACAAGAATTGAACATGATAGTTTTGGTAGAATTAGACGAGTGGGAAACACTTTTATCAACTATGACAGTCGAGACAGAGTAAACCGAATTGGAACGGTTTATATGAGATACAACCGACATGCATTGACTCAAATTGGAGGAATGCAAATTGTTTACAACCGTAGAGGTGATATCATAAACATGTTTGGTAATGTAAAAGGTGGAAGAAATCAAGGATATGTTTTTCAAAGCAATTATGATTACGAACATGATTACGCCTCAAACAATCCAAGAAATGATGATGATTATTACTACTACAAGGCAGATGGCACAAAAGCCAAGATTGAAGATAAAGATTAAATAGTTAGTTGTTTTGGTTAGGTTTTGATGAAGAAAATCCCGCAAAGTTTATACGATGCGGGATTTTTGATTTTATAAGTATTTGGATGGATTAGTGTCCGCCACTCACTTTTTTATCAAAGTCAATGCCTTGGTTTTTTAATATTCCAGTTACTTTCCAAGCATAAAATGCTAAATAGGCAAAACACACTACACCAACAATATAACTCACGTGAATGGTTGTCAAATCTGCTACATAACCTTGTAACCAACTTACAATTCCACCACCCATAATCATCATGATTAAGAAACTACTTCCTTGACTGGTATTCTTTCCTAAACCACTAATTGCTAAAGTAAATATACATGGCCAAAGTGTACTACAAAACAAACCAACACTGGTAAACGCATAAACACTCACCATTCCATCTGTGGCCATTCCTACCAATAAAGCTACAATTCCCAATACAGAGAAAATCAATAACATTCGCGCCGGATTTCCTTTACTAGCCATATCTGCAAAAATCAAGACTAATATGATTAAAGCATATACATAAAATGGAGCCAAATCGTGATCCATAAATTTGTTTATTCCTAAGAAAACACCAAATGCCAAATAGGGTGCAATAAAGCGCAATATCTTTTGGGTGTTCACGTTATCTGTAAAAGCTTCAACTGCACCAGTCCAACGACCAATCATCAAACTTGCCCAATACAAAGAGATAAACGGAGCAATATCTTTAGTCGCAAAACCTAAATCACCTTCCATATAAGCAGGTAAATTACTTGCTGTAGATACTTCTACTCCAACATAAACAAAGATTCCAATCATACCTAAAATCAATTGTGGATATTTCAAAGCCGAACTTCTGGTGTTATCTGCTTCGCCTTCAACTTCAACAACCGCTGCCGGTTTATCCGGTAATGAAGAAAATTTTAATAACACAGCAACTAATAAGAATGCTGCACCAAGAACTAAATAAGGTGTTTTCACACTTTCAATACTCATTTCTGTATTTCCTGAAGTTGCAGATCCAAATATGGCAAAACTAACAATCAGCGGGCCAATAGTTGTTCCAAGATTGTTAATTCCACCAGCCATAGTCAAACGCTGTGAACCGGTAGTTATTGGTCCAAGTGCAATTGCTAAAGGATTCGCTACAGTTTGCTGCAAAGAGAAACCAAGTGCTACAATAAAAAGTCCGGAAAGCATTAAAGGAAATGAACCTGTATTTGCAGCAGGATAAAATAACAATGTTCCTAAAGCTGAAATTACTAAGCCTAATGCCAACGAGTTTTTGTATCCTATTCGATTTATTAAATCACCTTTTGTCAAATACGATATAATCATGTAGATAATCGAACCAACGGTATAAGCCACATAAAAAGCTACAGAAACTAGCTGACTTTCTCCTTGAGTTAAGTTGAAAGCTTTTTTAAAGACAGGAATTAAAATATCGTTACTTGCAGCGACAAATCCCCAAAAGAAAAAAACAGTGACTAACGGAATAAATTGTGCCCAATTGGTTTTAAGATTTTGTGTACTCATAATTATAGTTTTGGTTTGGTTGTTAATAGTTAATGCTTGAATAAATTTGATTGGTTAAATATACATTTATAAGTAAAAAAAAAGATTCGCTTTAAAATTAGTTATTAACGAAGTCTTCTTTATAAACTCAATCTGCTTTTTTGATTTCACTTTTTGGTCCGATGCCGTTGTTGTTAAAAGCTTCTATTTGAAAATAATACGCCTCAGATTTGTCCAAACCATTGAAATAATATTCGGTTTTGCCGTAAACCATAATCGAGCCATATAATTTATCAGGCGATTTGCCAAAGTAAATTACATAACCGTCTGCATTTTGTTCTTGTTGCCATTTAAACCAAACATTTCTTCGTTCCCCTTTTACTTTTGGTCCCGAACGCAATGGTACAAATCCTTTAACTTCACTCGGTTTTTCACCACTTCCTATACCAAAAACCCTAAAACCACTAATCGCAAATTTACCCGTTGGCATCCCGATATTTTCCAGTTTTAAATACCGAGCCGAAGTCGGAGTCTGCAATTCGATGTATTCATGCGGCACATCTTTGGTGCTTTTGCTTTTATCGATTAACACTTTCCAGTTTTTGCCTTCATTGGAAGTATAAATGATGTATTTGTGTCCCAAGGTCGTTTCGGGTTTACCCATAATTTCTGCATCCTGATCGGCATAGTTGATTTGGATCGCGTTAATGGTACTTTTTTCGCCCAAATCCGAAATAAGGTATTCTCCTTTATTAGCGGTTTTAGCCGACCAATAGGTTTTAATATCTTCATCTACCGAAAGGTTCGCCTGAAAGCCACCCAATGTTGAAGAAACTTGAACCGGTTTGTTATAATTCAGTAACATCCATCCGGCAAAACTTTCGCTCCAATGCCCTTTATTTTCTGAAGGTAAAAACGTTGGATAATCACCATAAGCGGTATTCGAATATAAAATATCCTCTTGATCAAATCCGGCAGGCCAAATGCCCAAACGGCGTTCGAAATTGTTTTTAACACAAACACCTATCGTAGAAATGTGCCAATACTGATTGTTCGCATCGGTGAAAGTCGCTCCATGTCCTGCACCACGAGCAAATCCACCAGGTTTATAAGAAAACGGATTGTGTGATTGATACTCAAAAGGACCAAGCGGATGATTACCCACATAAACACCATCAGCATAACCGCTGAATTCGGTTCCGGGCGCACCATATTGCAAGTAATATTTGCCATTGTGTTTGGTCATAAAAGCACCTTCGGTAAACGGTTGCAGGAAAGTATTGTCGTTGTGTTCACCAAAGCGTTCCCAACCGTGTTCATCGTCATTCAAAGCCAACACAGGAATTCTCTCGCCTTCCGGTTGGAAAGTTTTACGATTGAGTTTCATTCCGTACAACGGATATAAATTGCTCGAACCGTAATATTCATAGACTTCGTCTTTTTCTTTGTCCCAAAAAATCTGCGGATCCCAAGCGGCAGCTTCTGATTTGTGAATTAATTCTATCCACTCGCCTTTCGACGGATTAGTGCTCATCCAAAGCGGGAATTCTTTTCCGTGGGTTGAACCTACCACTAACAAAGTATCATTGACAAAAGACAACGATGGTGCGCACAATTCGTCATAAACTTTATGCTCAGGACGAAGGAATTTTTTGGAAATAAATTGCCAATCCGACATGTCTTTGCTATGCCAATAACCCCATTGATTAGTCGAAAAAAGATAATATTCACCCTTGAAGAATGTCAGCACAGGATCGGCAGTAGCTCGGTGTTTTCCTTGCTTAACAAAATCGGGAATTGGGCAATAACCGTAGTCAATATTAATCGGATTGCAATACGTTTTTTGCTGCGCTATTCCATAATTTGAAATCAATAACAATAACAGTAAGGCAATCCGATGTTTCATAAAGTAAGTTTTAATTAATTGGCACAAAACTAACAGCGGTTCCACCACCGGCAGCCATAACTAATTTCAGTTTGTTTTTAGAGGTTACTGTCATGGTTTTAATTTCGTAATTGATTGGATTTGTCTCCCAATGTGCTGTTTTCCCATCTTGATAAATAATGGCCTTGTATTTTTTATTTGGAGAAAGAAAATCCAATTTGATTTCGGTATTTCTGGCTTTTTCATCAGTAATTGCACCTAAAAACCAATTCTCAGATTCCTTGTCTTTACGAGCAACCGTCAAATAATCTCCGGGTTCAGCTTCAAGATATTTCGAATCTTGCCAATCCACGGCAACATCTTTGATAAACTGAAAAGCATCAGGATATTTCTCGTAGTTTTCGGGTAAATCAGCGGCCATTTGCAATGGAGAATATATGGTAACATACAAGGCTAATTGTTTGGCCAAAGTAGTATGAACTTGTTCTTTTTTAGTTTTGTCATAAAAGCTCATTTTGATTTCAAAAATGCCCGGTGTGTAATCCATTGGTCCGCCTAATAATCGGGTGAATGGTAAAATGGTTTCGTGCATTGGCGGATTTCCGCTGCTCCATGCGTTGAATTCGTTTCCACGAGCCGCTTCGGCTGCAATGTAATTAGGATAAGTTCTGCTGTAACCTGTTGGACGGGAACTTTCGTGTGAGTTAACCATCATTTTGTAATCGGCAAATCTTCTGGCTACGAAGTTGAAATGATTGACCATCGTTTGTCCGTCATGAAATTCACCACGCGGAATAATTCGGCCTACATAACCTGATTTTGCTGCAGGATATCCATACTCTTTCATCAAGTTTAAGGCTCTGTCTAAATGTCTCTCGTAATTGGCAACAGAGCCCGAAGTTTCGTGGTGCATAATCATCTTAACGCCTTTGGATTTGGCGTAAGCATTGATTTCGGCTAAATTATAATCCGGATAAGGCGTCGTGAAATCGAAAACATCTTCTTTCCAATTGCCGAACCAGTCTTCCCAACCCACATTCCAACCTTCGACTAAAACACCGTCAAAACCGTGTTTGGCTGCAAAATCTATATAACGTTTTGTATTAGCCGTAGTTGCTCCGTGTTTGCCACTGGCGATTAATTCTTTAGATTCCGTATTTTGGGCATTTTGGCTTCCGGCATAATCCCAAGTTGATTTTCCTACGTGCATTTCCCACCACACACCAACATATTTCATAGGTTTAATCCATGAAGTGTCTTCAATTCTTGAAGGCTCATTTAAGTTTAAAATCATTTTGGAACCTACAATTTCTCTAGCATCATCGCTTACCATAATCGTTCTCCATGGTGAAACACATGGTGTTTGCAAATAGGCTTTATCGCCAATGGCATTCGGCACTAAACGAGATGTCAGTGCATTTGTTATTGGATTTAAATCCAAATGCATTATAGGATAATTGACAACCGCGGCTTCAAAAATATTCAGGTATAAATTGTCGGCGGTTTTCATCATTAATGGTGATTGTACAACGTACTTTTCGGCGATTGATTTTAGTCCGATACCATTATTTAAATTGATTTTTTCAGTATTGACTTCTGACAATAAAGTTTCATTATAAGCATATTCCTGACTGTCAAAATCACCCGGAATCCAGAACGTTTTGTGATTTCCGGCTAAGTTGAATTCTGATTTCTCATCAGAAATAATAAAATAATTCAAGTTCGGTTGTTTAGGGAATTCATAGCGAAAAGCCATGCCTTCGTCATAAACTTTGAAGATGATATTCATCTTTCTGTTAGTTCCTGTTTGAGATAAACAAAAGGTCAATTCGTTATAATGATTTACAATACTAGATTGCTCTCCTAGAACCGGTTTCCATGTTTCATTAAAAGTTATAGTTCTAACACTATCAATTTTAAAATTGGTTGCCAAATCGGTGTCACCTTTCAAATAAATCCCCATGAGACTTTTCAAAACCACTGGTTTATTTTTATAGCTCAGCGTATAAGAAGGTATTCCTTTTTCGGCCAATTTAAAATCGAGTGTAAGTTCTTTTGAAGGCGATTGTATCGTTTGCGCTTTAAGACAAAAAGCAAACAACAGCAAAGTAATGGTAATCGAATTTTTCATAAAGTATATTTTTGCTAAAGATAGAAATTACTCCTTACTTTTAAAAAAACCCTTTAGTATTTAACCAAAGGGTTTCCTTCAAAGTAAACATAAAATCAATTAACTAAATCAAATTCTATTTTATTAGTAGTATCAGAATTGGTTCCGATAAAGACTTGAAATTTCCCGGGTTCGGCCACAAATTGTAAATCTGAGTTATAGAACTTTAAATCTTCTACAGTAATCTCAAAGGTTACGGTTTGCTTCTCACCCTTTTTAAGGTTTATTTTTTGAAAACCTTTTAATTCTTTAATCGGCCGGGTTATCGAACCCACTAAATCCCTGATATACAATTGAACCACTTCTTTGCCATCAAAATTTCCGGTATTGGTTATGTCAACTGAAGCTTTAAGGGTTTGATTTGTATTCATAACAGCAGAAGACAATCTCAAATTTGAATAATCAAAAGACGTATAACTCAATCCGAATCCGAATGGAAATAAAGGCTCGTTTCTTTCATCTATGTAATTTGATTTAAACTTTTCGAAAATACCTTCTTTATTGCCTAATGGTCTTCCTGTGTTTTTGACGGCGTAATAAATCGGTACTTGCCCAACACTTCTTGGGAATGTAGTCGTCAATTTTCCTGATGGATTTTCGTTTCCGAATAAAACATCGGCGATAGCATAACCGGCTTCACTTCCGGCGAACCAAACATTCAAAATAGCCGGAACGGTTTTACTTTCGTCCGTTATAACCAATGGACGACCATCAAATAAAACCAAAACCACCGGCTTTCCTGTTTTTAATAAGGCTTGTAACAAATCTTTTTGTGCTTGCGGAATCTCTAAATTAGTTCGGCTACTGCATTCGCCACTGAATTCAGCTGATTCCCCTAATGCTGCCACAATAACATCCGCTTGATTGGCGATTTTCAGCGCTTCTGAGAGTAGTTCTTCAGTAGTTCTGTTATCTCTGTGTAAGGTTTTACCAAACATGGTGGCTCTTTCTTCTAAAGCGGCATCATAATCGAGATTGCTGCCTTTGGCATACAATATTTTGGCTGAATTTCCGACCACGGAGTTAATTCCGGCAATCAATGAAATAGAATTTTCTTGTTTGGTTGCCACACTCCAAGTTCCTGCCATATTTTCTTTGGCATCTGCTAACGGACCAATAACAGCAATGGTTCCTGACTTTTTAAGAGGCAAAGTTTGGTTTTCATTTTTTAATAAAACCAATGATTCTATAGCAATTTTTTTAGCTTCGGATCTGTGAGATGAAGTGAAAATTTCCGTTTCCGCACGATTGGCATCACAATATTTGTAAGGATCATGAAATAATCCTAAATCGTATTTTGCATTTAAAATTAATCTAACCGCATTATCAATTTGCGCCAATGATACTTTTCCTTCATTAAGAGATTTTTGTAATGTTGACAAGAAGCCATCACTTACCATATCCATTTCAACTCCGGCATTTAATGCCATCGCAGCTGCAGTTTGCATATCGCCAATACCATGTTCGCTCATCTCCATTATAGCAGTATAATCGGTCACTACGAAACCTTTGAAACCCCATTGTTTACGCAACAAATCTGTCAATAACCATTTATTACCAGTAGCCGGAATCCCATCGATTTCATTAAATGAGGCCATTACAGAAGCTGTACCTGCATCGATTGCAGCTTTGTATGGAGGTAAATATTCGTTAAACATTCTGAGTTTACTCATATCGACCGTATTGTAATCTCTTCCGCCTTCCGGTGCACCGTATAAAGCGAAGTGTTTTACGCAAGACAAAATAGTATTGTTTTTCATTAAATCATCGCCTTGATATCCACTAACCATGGCTTTGGCAATTTGGCTTCCCAGATAAGGATCTTCTCCTGAACCTTCGGAAACTCTTCCCCAACGCGGATCGCGGGAAATATCTACCATGGGAGAAAACGTCCAGTTTATGCCATCGGCACTGGCTTCTTGAGCGGCTATTTGGGCACTTCTTTTAATCAAATTCATATCCCATGTACACGATAATCCTAACGGAATCGGGAATGTAGTTTCGTATCCGTGAATAACGTCCATTCCGAAAAGCAACGGAATTTTTAAGCGACTTTTTTCAACGGCAATCTTTTGAACTTCTTTAATTTTTTTAACGGATTTTATATTGAACAATCCACCGACTTTACCTTCTTCAATTTTCTTGGCAATATTTGAACTGTTGGCTTGACCAGTAGTAATATCTCCGGAAGTAGGTAAGTTTAGTTGTCCGAGTTTTTCTTCCAAAGTCATTTTGGATAATAAGTCAGATACAAAAACTTCTTTTGGGGCAATTGTAATAGCGGTTTTACTCTTTTTTGCTTTTTGGGCAAAGGTTAATCCGGTTAACAGTAATAGGATTATTGTGGCTTTTAATTTCATTATAGTTCCTTATTTTTTAACTTGTTGCAACATCCAATCGTAGACTTCAGGATTGTCATACACCCTACTCCAACTGTCGTGATCGGCATCTGCAAAAATAGTAAGTTGAACATCGGCGTTACAAGATTTAAGATTTTTAAATACGATGGTTACAGAATTTAAAACCACTACATCATCTAACAGACCGTGAAAAATTCTAATGGGAATATCTTTTACTTTACAAGCATCGTCTTCTTGCATTTGATTGACAAAACTTGCTATTGGGACTAAGGCAGCAAAAATCTCAGGATGAGCCAATGCCAAATCCCATGCACCCCAACCGCCCATGCTCAAACCGGTTAAGTAAATTCTATTGGCATCAATATTATTTTCTTTAACGATTTTTTGAATCAATTGGTAAAGCGATTCAGCTTCCCAATTGCCGATTTCCGGACATTGTGGCGCAAGTATGTATGCGTCTAATTCATGATTTTGAATGTATTTCAATGGACCATGAATTTTAAGTTTTTCCAAATCCGTTCCTCTTTCACCTGAACCGTGTAAAAAAACGATTAAGGGCTTTTTTGATTTTACATTTTTGGGTTTGTTCAATAAATAACCATAAGAATAAGTTGTAGTTATTTGAGTTGAAAAGCTACCTGAAGTTTCTTGAGCAAAAGCATTTAAACCAAATACTATGCAACACAAAAGCGTAATTATTTTAAAAGAACTTACCATTTTAGAATCCGTGTTGAGTTGACGTAAACCCTAAATTTCCTAAACCGGTTTGTACTTCCGGTGCTTGCATGAATAAGTTCCAAAGAAATCCGGTTCTGTAATTTTCAATCATTGGAACTATCGTTCCCTGATCAATGGCTAAGTATCTTTTGGTTACCCAATCATGATGAGGCGAAAAAGCATCGTATGGTCCGGCAACGCCTATTAGCCTTGCCTTCCAATCTTCGTTTTCATAAAAGAAACGCAATGCCTTCATAGATTCTACGGGTGTGTATGGAAATGACGATAATGCAGCTGTTGGCGAAATAACACCTTTATCATTCCCAGGACGATGATCGGTATAGCCAACAGTTCCGTTTGCGTTTCGGGTATAACTCGCGGTTAATCCCCAACAATCTTCGCTATAACCAATCCAACCCACAGGATTTGTAGCGCAATATCTATGCATGATTTGGGCATGATTTTTTGTTAAATCCCAGTAATTGGCATATTGGTCTGTTAAACCTCTGGGATCAAGCCCTAAATAAGAATAATGTGCCCAAAACATTGGTCCGACAGAAGTAGTACCATTATATTTAAAAATCAAAGGAATATTATAAGCCGAAGCTGAATTAACTATATTACCATTTCTTGCCCAAGCTTCATGATAAGCCGCTGAAGGAATGGGATGTGTAGGCGAAGCTGCAGCCATGATATAAGTAATCAGACATTCGTTATAGCCTTCTAATTTGAAATTCATTTGCCATTCATAGTTTGGTGACCAATGCCAATACATAGCGTTTTCCCCTTTAGTATACCAACTCCACTCAACGCCTTTCCACAAGTTATCGGCTTTTAATGCTAATGCTTGTTCTTCGGCAGTACCATTTTTGAAATACTCTCTGATACAAATTAATCCTTGACAGAGAAAAGAAGTTTCTACAATATCGCCACCATTATCAACAGTTCCGAAAGGTACTACGTTTCCGTTTGTTCCATTCATCCAATGTGGCCATGCACCGTGAAATCGGTCTGCATTTTCGAGGAATGTCAATGCGGTGTTTAATCTCGTTACTGCTTCGCCTCTGGAAACAAAACCACGTTCAATACCAACTAGAATGGTCATTAATCCAAATCCTGAACCACCTGTGGTCACAAGATGTTCATCAACGAACGGTTCGTCTGTGTGGTATCTTTCTCGAGCCAATTTTGAATTGGTTTCTGCATAATCCCAAAAGTATTTAAAGGCATCTTTTTGAGCCAAATTAAGTATCTCTTCATCGCTTAATATAATAGGTACTTCAGTTTGTGGTGAAACGTCTTTTGAGCAAGAGCTGAAAAGTAGCAAAAAAGGTAAAAGGATAAGCATTTTGGGAATGTTTTTCATGATTGATGATGGGATGATTAAATTTAGAATTAAAAAGTCTGGCAGTTTAACCACCAGACTTTTTATTATTGTCCAGGAATTATCTACCTGCTAATTCTAACTCATATAAAGCGCCGATTTCTGCCGGAGTTAATGCTTTGTCAAATAATCTTAATTCGTCAACTTGTCCTTTAAGTGCAGCATTCCAAGCATCAGTATTAGTTCCGTTAGCTACTGTTTCAAGCGCACCAATAACCGGTCTAGTTGGAGTAAAGTGATTTAACATAAATGGATCACCACCGTTTCTAACTTCCCAAGCTGAATTGGAAATTTTCACACCGTTAACATAGATTTTGTTGGTTGCTGTTGGACCATCATAAATGTAAACAACATGAGCCCATTGCCCACCAATTTTGTTTGGAGCCCAAGTATGAGTTGCATCCATCCAAGATTCTTGTTTAATCATGTTTACAGCATCACCTCCGAAGTCAGTTCCGTCTGGTTTTTTGATTCTGAAAATACCTTTCATTTGAATTGAGTCACTAGTCGTTAAACCGTGAGTTTCACCCAATAAATTCAAATTTCCAAACGCTTCTCCTGTTCTTGTTAAAGAGAAAATAGGTGAAATGTTACTAACCCCACCAGCTACTAATTTGGTGTTTGAAATTTTGATCCAAGCACTAATAGAAGCACTTCCTGAAGTTGTGTTTAAAGCCGTAATTGCGGGATAAGCCATGAAACCGGTATCGAAATTGGCTGCTTGTCCTTTAATTCCGTTTACATAAGTTGTGGCTACTGTATTTGATGGCGATGTATTAGAGATGGACTCTTTTCCATTTCCATTCAAAGGCCAATAAGCTTTTAAAGAAGTTGCGGCAACTTCATCAGCACTGTTGTAACCACCAATTGGTGGTAAAGAGCTTGAGTCATCACTGCTGCAACTAGCTACTAGAGCCAAACCTGACGCTACCACTAAAGAATAAAATAATCTGTTTGTTTTCATAATAAAATATTTAATTTAAGGTTAATTACTAAGTTTAATATCCCGGATTCTGCACTAATCTTCCTCCACTGATTACAATTTGATCACTTGGGATTGGAAATAATTCGTGTTTACCCGGTATAAAAGTTTTTCCGTCTAATGCCATTGCTGACTGTGCTTGACCGGTACGAACTAAATCAAACCATCGATCGTGTTCCATAGCCATTTCCCATCTTCTTTCATTGAGAATGATTGGCAATGTTACGCTTGTTAATTCTTCTAATCCGGCTCTAACCCTAAGCTCATTGACTCTGTCTTTGGCTTCATCAGTTAAACCTAATTGAAAAGCAGCTTCGGCTCTAATTAGTAGTATATCACTGTATTTTAAAATTCTTAAATTTTTAGCGGTATTTCCTTTGTCTCCATTCCAAGGTTCCGCAATTGGACTTTGGTACGCCTTGTAATTGTATCTTGGATTGTTCCATGAGGTTGGGGCTGAAAACCCATCCCATAGTATTGAAGGAACAAATAGAATAGCGGCTCCTTTGCGCAAATCGCCTACTTGATAGGAATTTGTTAAATTCAAAGAAGGCGTGTTAAAACCCCAACCCAAATCAGGCGTTCCTCTTGGTCCTTGTACATTGGTGTAATCTCTTAAGCCATTGGTTAAAGAAGCTTGAACTTCATAAATAGATTCTGTGCCATTTTCACCAACTTCTCTCCAAACATTAGCGTAATTTGCTAATAATGAGTATTGACTTGAGGTAATCACATTTCCGGACATATCAAAAGATTGTTGCCATTTGCCTTGGTATAAATAAGCTTTTGCTAATAATGCTTGAGCTGCACCTTTGGTTGCTCTTCCTAAGTCATTATTCCCATACTGAGATTTGAGAGGAAGTCTTTCAATAGCATCTAATAAATCCGCTTCTATTTGTTCATAAGTTTCTTGTTTTGTTTTTCTGTTAAAAACAACATCATTGATAGTTTCAGTATCATTGATATTTATTCTTGATGTAACTAAGGGCACACCTCCAAAACATCTCACCAAATCAAAATAGTATAAAGCTCTCAAGAATCTTACTTCTCCGATCAATCTGTTTTTTAGTGTTTCATCGATGGTTAATAGTTCCAAATAATACAAAGCGTTGTTAGCTCTGTATATTCCGTCATATCTACCTTCCCAAACATCATTAAATGAAATATCGGTGGCTTCAAAAGTCAAGTTATCCATCTTGTGTTTATCAGTTCCGGTATCTGTTGATGTTGACCCTTTGTCAGCATCATCGGAAGTGATACTTGTGATACCTATCCAAGAAAAGGAATACATATTGTAATCCAATTGCTTATTGTAAACCCCATTAACCAAATTGACAGCGTTATCAGGATTATTTAAGAAATCAAGTTCCGACAAAGCAGTATTGGGCTCTATATTCAAATCATCTTCACATGCTGAAAATAAAATCATTACAATTGAAAAAAGCCATAATCTATATTTAAAAAAACTTTTCATAGTCTATTTTTTAGAAACTTACATTTAAACCTAATAAGAATGTTTTATTCGTTGGATAAGCATCCAATTCAATACCTGCGCTTCCCAATGGGTCAGCATTGTTATTTCCTGACAATTCAGGAGAATAACCAGAGTATTTTGTAAAGATGAATGGGTTAATCGCTGTGGCGTATAATCGCACTTTGTCTATTTGTCCAAAAAACTTTGGAAAAGTATATCCTAAAGTAATGTTGTTAATTCGAAGATAAGCACCATCTTCAATGTAATAGGTTGAAGAACGTGGCACTATATTAAATGGCGCTGGATTTGCAGCATTCGGATTTGGATTACCCGGTGTCCAAAAATCTTCCAAGACATCATATTCCACATTTTCTCCACCAAAGCGCTGTGCTTTTTTTCCGTTGTATAATTTATTTCCGCCAACACCGTATGTATCAACTGAGAAATCAAATTTTTTATAGTTAATGGCGAAACTTAAACCATAAGTATAAGTCGGAAGATAAGAACCGGCCACTACTCTTTCATCGCTGTAGGTAAAATTACCATCGCCATCGATACCGGTAACTTGGTAGACGTAAAAACTACCCAGTGATTCCCCAACCAAAACTTGTTTGGTCCATTGACCATTGTTGATACTTCCACCAATATAATCAGCGAAATAAGCATTGTTAACACCTGTTAGTTCGTTTTTGTTGAATGAAATATTTCCGTTAATTGAATAGCTCCAATTGTCATTAATTTCTTTGCTCCATTTTAAAGACAATTCTAATCCTTTATTTGAAACGGTTCCGGTATTTAAAGTAACCGGTTCCGGTGATAAAACATCCGGTAATTCAACCGGTAATATTACGTTTTCAGATTTTCTGTCATAAAAATCGATAGATCCAGATAATTTATTTCCTAGGACTTTAAAATCGATTCCGAAATCAATTTCCTTCATCGTTTCCCAAGTTAAATTTGGATCAACTTGATAAGGTTGGTTATTTCCCGGAAAAATAGTTTCATTTGCCCCAAATGTATAATTATAACCAGCAGCGAAAACAGGGATATTCAAAGCATATAAGCTATTACCGTTTCCTACTTCACCATAACCTCCTCTTATTTTTAAATAGTTAAGGAAACTAACTTCTTTTAGGAAATCTTCATTAGACATTATCCAACCTCCTGAAAATGCCGGAAAAACAGCCCAACGCTTTGATTCTTGAAAAGTGCTGATTCCTTCTCGTCTGATAGTAGCACTAAACAAATACTTTTCGTTGTATTCATAATCTAATCTGCCGAAATAAGCTAAAGAAACAAGTGGTGTTTCTCTTTTATTACTCACAATAGAACCCGGTGCAACTTCATTATTATAAGTTGATAAATCCAGTGACCAATAATTAGATTGTGCCGGAACATTCCATCGCGAAGCAGAAAGATTCTCTGTGATGTTTGATGTACTTCTATTCATACCAACAGTCGCTTTCAAATCATGTTTACCAAACAATTTACTGTAGGTGAAATAATTATCCCAATTCCAACGGTAACTGTCACCTCTTCGTTGTTGCAATATGTTAATGGGTTCTGCAACAGGATAATCAGCAATCTCTTCTGTTGGATTTTGGGACAGCCAAATTTCTCTGCTTGGCGTGAAAGTGTATCCTTTAGACCAGTCAAACGTTGCGCCGAAATTAGAATTGAATTTTAATTCTTTGGTTACTTGCATTTCGGCACCAATGTTACCAAAAAGCACTAAGTTTTTATTCTTTTCGTTGGTATAGAACAATTGTGCTGCCGGATTTCCAACATTATTAAATCTGTCATTACCGTTGATATCTACTTGACCTGTTGATGGATTTCTTAATGGAACACCCCATCGACCGTTGTCAAATCTTACTGGTACTATTGGTGATTGTTTGTAGGCATTGGTAAAAGCACTTAAAGGCTTTGGTGTATTTTTTACAATTGAAAGATTAACCGATTGGGATATTTTTAGTTTCTTATCAAAAAAACTGTATTCATTTCTTGAATTTAAGTTGGTTCTCTCAAACTCGGTTCCGTTTAAAATTCCTTTTTCTTTTAAATTAGTTGCGCCAAAATAAAAGCTAGCATTTTCAGATCCACCAGATAGAGAAATATTATGGCTTACAACCTCACCATTACTAGTAATTTCATCTAACCAATTGGTATTGTAAGGTTGGTCAAAATTAAAATAGGAACTCGACCCAAGTGCGGTATTATTGTAGTAAACATAGCGGTATGCATCAGACATTTCTACTTCACGTTGAATCATTTTTAGTCCATAATAGCTATTATAATCCATTTTTAATTTACCGCTTTTACCTTTTTTGGTAGAAACAACTACAACACCATTTGACCCTTTTTGTCCATAAATAGCTAAAGACGAAGCGTCTTTTAATATGTCTATAGTTTCAATCTCGTTTGGACTCAAACCGTTCAAACTTGAAGCTTCCAAACCGTCTATAATATAAAGTGGATCTCTTCCTCCTAAAACCGTTCCTAAACCTCTGATGCGTATTGATGGATTAGCGCCAGGTTCATCATTAGTAACAATATTAACACCGGCAGCCTTCCCTTGAATAGCCTGTATGGCTGATTGTGCAGGAGTTTTTACAATCTCAGTCGCTTTAATTTGTGCTACGGAACCGGTAATAGAACCTGCTTTTTTGGTTCCATATCCAACAACTATAACCTCTTTAAGCAACTGATTGCTTTCATTTAAGGTAACTGTCATATTAGATTGGGCTTTTAATGAAATCGTTTCAAAACCAATCATTGAAAACTCTATTATATCATTTGTGTCAGCTTTTAAAGAAAAAACACCATCAAAATCAGTTGATGTACTGATGTTTTTTCCTTTTACAACTACGTTAGTTCCGGGAAGCGGCATGCCATTTACATCAATTACTTTACCTTTTACCTCTTGAGCGTATGTTACGCAACCAAAAGTCAGCAACAAAAAATAAGCTAGGAAAATTTTCATTTTATAAAATTTGATTTTGTTTTAGTAAATGTAATGAACTAAATCGTTATAGTAATAGGTTATAATTCACTACATTACTACATCTTTCTATAAAAATAAAAATATAATTAATTGATTTTTAATATTTTAAAATTAATTTACACAACAAAAAACTCATCGATACAAATCAGTTATGATGTAGTATTGATGAGTTAATAATTGATAAAATACTATAATTAAAATTTAAGCATTGATAAAAAAACAATTAAAATTATGTGTTTATCATAAACTTAGACAAGCTATCATCTGAAGTTAGCCCCAATTTTTTTCTTAATCGGTAACGATGCAACTCAACTCCTCTAAATGAAATGTTCATTAACGGCGCTATTTCTTTAGAAGAAAGATTCATTTTGAGATAAATACAAAGCTTGATATCTTTTGAAGTTAAAACCGGATATTTTTTTGATAAACGTTGCACGAATTCCTCATTACTTTGCATTAAGTTCTTTTCAAAACTCTCCCATTCATTTTTATTGATGGCGTTAATCTTAATTGATTTCTTGATACTGCTTTTTAAATTACTAATGTCACTTTCAGATTCCAAGGCTCTTTGAATACTTTCAATCATCTCGGATTGTTTGGCAATAGACAATGATTTCCCGGCTACCTCTGAAGCTTTGGCCTGAATTTGCACCTCTAGTATGTGCTTCTCATACTCTTGCAATTTTAATTTATTTTGTGCTTCCATTTCTAAATGAAGAATTTCTTTTTGATGTTTTAATTCTTCTTCTTTCAACTTTAATTTCTCGATGTAACGAATTTTATTCCATTTGTAGTAAAGATAAAAAGCACCTACAATTATGGAAACATAAATCAAGATCATCCAAAAGGAAATATACCACGGGCGTTCAACTTCAAAGTTAAATACTGCTAATTGAAAATATTTTTCTCCGTCATTATAAAAAACAATCAACTCATGACTTCCACTGGAAAGATTACTCAGCAAAATATTAGAATCTTTCATTGGAATGTGTTGCTTTCGGTCATCAAGTGAATAAAAAAGCTCTTGCTTGTTATAGCCATAATATTCTGAAATTACATCTAAACTAATTGACTTGTTATAGCTTATCGTTGCTGCTTTTTCTATAAATACTCCATCAACAAAAGCTTCTAACTTCACACTTTTACTATTTGGCTTAGGCTTCTCTTTTTGCAATTTAAAGGCAAAAAAGCCATCATCAAGGTTTAATAGATATTGGCCGTTAACTTTAAAAACCTTAGTATCTTGATTAATTATTTTTCCTTCATAATATTTCTCGGGAATTAATCTCCATACAAATTTATTATTGACTCTATTGATAACATACAGTGACTTGTCTTTTAAAATGATAAAGTTTTCATTATCAATCGGAATCAACTCCGATATGTTTGTAAAAGATTTATTGAAATATGCATTGAGTTCAAGTTTGTCCGAAATGGCATTATATTCATACCATCTCGAATTGATATAAAACAATACTTCACTATTGAAATTCACCATTTTAACCCCATAATCGTTAAGAATTTTATTCTTCTGTGTAATATTCTCAATCTTCTTAACTACAAAATCATCATCAAAAAGTATTCGGTACAGACTTCTGTAATTATCCACTGCCCAGAGTTCATTGGGCTTATTCTGCACTATGCTCTTGATGGGTTTGGTGAGGTTTGAAAAGTATTTATACGTATGCAAATCAGTCGGTTTTTCAAAGATGACTATACCCGAATAATTAGCCAGAAAAAAATTATCATGGAAATTACTCTTCAAAAATTTCCATCCGCCACTGACTTCGTTGGCTTTTTTCAAAACATCATTCTCATAGACATAAGTGCCGTCATTATGACCTATAAGATACTTGTCACCTACTTTTAAAATATCCCAAACTTGTCCTTGGGAATTCGTTAATAAAGTCAATGTTTTATTCTGATATTTAAAAACTCCGTGATTGGAACCCAAAAGCAATCCATTATCTAAAGGTGCCAAAGTATAAACCGAACCTAAAATTCCGGTATTGTCTGAAAAGATTTTATAGGGGGAATTGATTTCGATATGTGAAATGCCATTATCCAAACCAAGCCATAAATCGTTTTCTTTATCTAAACCTATACTTAAAATAGAATTGTTTTTAAGCGCATTTTTTCGACATATATTATTATAACTATTGTTGTTTAAATCGATTACATAAACACCTTGAAAAGCAGTACCAATAACCAATCTGTCATCTGAAATTGCCTTTGCCGTAATGATAATTTCTTTTTTTAATAAGTCATTTAATGGATGTGACCATGGTTTTAAAGTATTGTTTTCTTCAATATAAATACCATTTTTTTGAGTAAAAAAGAACATTTTACCATAGGCTTTATCAATCGCATGGATAATATTGTCCTCGAGTAAATTCCATTTCTCAATCTTTTTGAAATCATTGTTCTCAAAAAGAAAAACACCGTCTTTTACCGAAGCCGCGTAGATTTTATTTTCTACTAAAAAACAGTACGATATTTGAAACGGAATCCTAATTTTCCGAATCTTGTTGTTCTCTAAAACATAAAGCTCATTAAAAGACTGAAAGTAGATTTTATCATCATGTTTAAATATCTTCCAAATCTCTTCATTGATGGAAGAACCGGTAAAATAATTTTTATTTTTGGAAAGCGATGTGTATTGCAGTATGCCATTCGTTCTTTTCCAATAGCCAAACTCGTTATAAGAACCCGAATAAATTTTATCACCATCTGAAAAAACAGACCTGATAATCGTCTTGTTGGGCAAACTGTATTTTTCCCAACGAACGCCGTTGAAACGAAGTAAGTAATGGTTATTGGCAAAGTAAAACGCATTGTCATTGCCTTGAGTAACACTCCAAACCTGATTATCGCCGTTGTAATTGCTTTTGGTAAAATTTTCTACAAACGGAAGCAACTCCTGTGCATAGGTAAAGGAACATAGGAATAAAAATAAAAAGGCAATTTTGTTTCTCACTTTGGAAAGATTAGTACCCAAAAATAAAAAAACTTATGCCTTTTGGTACCAATTAAAAATTAATTTCCGTCAACGTAGTCTTGCAGATAAGCAAATCGAGGTGTGAGTTGGCCGTTTTCAGTAATTTTAGCGCGTTGCAAAATACCATCTTTGTCTCCGTTAAAGAACGCCGGAATTACATGCTCCATAAACATTTCTCCAAAACCTTCGCTGGCATCTTTGGGCAATTCGCAAGGTAAATTATCCACAGACATCACCATAATTGAACCCGGATGGGTAAAAGGAACTTCTTTATTTTCAAAGGGTAAATAACCAAAAAAAGGTTCCGCAATTGTGGATGCTTTAATGGTACAAGCAATCGGCCCATCAACATCGCAAGAAATATCGGCTACGACTTTTATTTTACAATCAGCTGCCTTAAGCATGTCTTGCGTTAAAATATCAGGTGCGTTATTGCCATGGAAATGACCAGCCATATAAATATCAGCTACTTTGGTAAAACGTTCAAAGTTGGAAGTGTATTCTTGTGGATTTTTGTAAAAATCATTATTGTCTAAAGCTTGTCCGTCAAGACGTTTGTTATAGTCTAAAACATCGATTTGGGTATAAACCGGCTGTGAGTATACTTTATTCAAAAAGTCTGCCGCTGAAACTTCTTTAATCTTCATACCGTCCAAAATTTCTTTGGCTCCCATACCTACTTTTCCGTGACCGGTTAAAACAATTTTGATATTGGGTAAAGTTTGTCTTTTCAAACGAACGATTAAATCTTCTTTACTGCTTAGAGTTTCCGCTTTGGGCAAAGTGAATAATTCATATTTAATTCCGAAAGCTCTGAAACCGTTGTAAGCTCCAACAATTCCGGCATAACGGCCAAAACCTATCAACCTTCTGTTGCTTGCGTCAACGATTGTTTCGTGGTCATACAACTCAATGTTTTTTGCCAAAATTGCTTGCAATAGTTTTCGATTGTGCACTTGCTTTTTAATCGTGTGTGAAAAGAAAAAATACTTTTTATTCGGAATCAAATATTCAACCGGAATTTCCTTCACCCCAAAGAATACATCACAATCTGAAATATCTTCAGCTACCTCAACACCAAGTTTTTCATAAGCTTCATCATTAAAAACTCTAATATCAGAGCTTTCCACTTTTACTATAGCTTCAGGATGTTCTTCTTGTAATCTCACTAATTCTTCCGGAGTAAAAACAACTCTTCTGTCAGGTGGGTTTTTTCTCTCTTTGATAATACCAAATTTCATTCTCTCTTTTTTTGTGCCCAAAAGTAGTTGTAACGAAAACGTTTTCAAAACTTTTTCGAAAAAATAAAAATTGTGAAAAACCTGTTGAAAGCTTTGCGAAATATTAACTGTACTCCATACTTGAATAATTATATTTGTGTTTCCATATGTCTTTAAAATGAAAAACAAAATATACCACTATACTTTTATTCTTAGCACATTGCTTTTTATTGCAACTTCCTGCTCAAAACAAGAAAAAAACGAAGAAAATATCATCAAAATCAATGAGAATGGCATTCCGGTAATGCAACCTTTACATGAAGAATTACCTAAACTAACCAAATCATTCATTGAGGATAAAAAATATGGTGCTTCTCGTTTTTTTGAAAAAACTTGGTCGGAAAAAAATGATAATGTTAGTTTTTTGGTAGCCAAAAACGGCCAAATCATTTATGAAAACTATATGGGCTATGCCAATAAACGAACCGATGAAAAAATCACAAAAGATACACCATTACACATCGCTTCGGTAAGTAAGGTTTTGACTGCTACGGCAATTTTGATGTTGGTTGATGCTGAAAAAATTAAACTCAACCAAAAAGTAACTACTTTAATCGATGGTTTTCCTTATCCAGAAGTTACAGTGCAAACGCTCTTAAACCATAGAAGTGGTATGAGAAACTATGCTTATTTCACGTTTGAAAATAATAATTGGGACAAGAAAAAAATCTTGACTAATGAAGACATCGTCAAAGTAATGGTGGAAAAAGAAATCGCATTGGAAACCAAAACCGATACCCGTTTTAGTTACTGCAATACCAATTATGCTATGTTGGCTTTAATCATCGAAAAAGCTACCGGATTGAAATATCCCGAAGCGATGAAAGAAATGATTTTCAAGCCTTTAGGTATGACCAATACTTTTGTGTGTGATTTTGAAAAAGACAGAGAAAATATAGTTCCATCGTATAAAGGCAACAATGTCGAAATCGGAACCGACTATTTGGATGGTATTTACGGTGACAAAAACATCTATTCCACCCCAAGAGACTTATTGAAATTCGATACTGCTCGCTACGCACCTTTCTTTCTCAATAAAGAATTACTTAAAAAAATGTACCAAGGCTACAGCTACGAGAGCAAAGGATTAAAGAATTACGGTTTAGGTATTAGAATGGTGGAGTATGAAAAAGGCGAACCGTTTTACTTTCACAATGGTTGGTGGCACGGAAATACATCTACTTTTATTAATTTGAGAAAAGAAAAAGTCACCATCATAGCACTTTCCAATAAGTTTACCCGAAAAACTTATCAGTCTAAAAGATTGGCGGCTCTTTTTGGCGATTATCCGTTCAAATTGAATGATGATAATGACGAATAATTAACTACTTTTGTGGTCTGATTTTTGATAATCAGAATTAAAATCTGGGGTCGACTGGTTTTGACAGCAAGTCGAATTGAACAGTAAGCACGTCGAGCATGGTACCTTTTGCTCGTAAATCCAAGGGTACGAACTTATAAACGGCGAAAATAACTACGCTTTAGCTGCATAATCTGAATTAAAGTAAGATTTGCCACGTCCCGACAAGGTCGGGAAGCTGGATTCTCCTCAGAAGCCCTGGTTTATGGCGTCTGGCTCAGGGGAACCGTAAATGTAAACCTAGGAAAGGTAATGTTCTGAATCCTTTCTGACACTGATAGAGCTAAGCATTAGGCCGCTGTCTTTGGCATAGCCTACTGTCGAAAACCCAATCAAAGACTAAACGTGTAGAAAGCTCTTTAGTTGCTTGTTTGGACGGGAGTTCGACTCTCCCCGACTCCACAAAAAACGCTTCAATTGAATGAGGCGTTTTTCAATTTTTAGGAGCAGACCACTTGTGCATTCCTTCAATTATC
>NZ_JACTAB010000049.1 GCF_014486695.1 Flavobacterium buctense | reverse complement strand
CGCTACCATCAACCGATTACTGGTTTACGGTGGATTATCCGGAGCAAGGCGGTATGAAGCAATTTAAAGCACACTTCTCGTTGAAACGATAAAAGAAGACTACAAATAAAAAAGCCACTCGATTGAGTGGCTTTTTTATTATGTTAGAAAATCAAAGCGTCTAATTAGCCCCGATAGGAGCTGGCTACCGTGTAGCGCGGATAGCGGGAG
>NZ_JACTAB010000048.1 GCF_014486695.1 Flavobacterium buctense | reverse complement strand
CAGATGCTCAGAATGAGACGGCTACCATTGGAGGTGTGACGAGTTACATCAACCAAACCATTTGGAACCAAACGTTATTTGTAAGAGTAGAGTTTATCGCAACGGGTTGTTATGATATAGTTGAATTGGATTTGATAGTTAATCCGCTACCGAATGCTACTCAGCCGAACTATCCGCAATACACTTTGTGTGATTACAACGGTGCCATAGGTTTTGAGACTTTTGATTTACTTTC
>NZ_JACTAB010000047.1 GCF_014486695.1 Flavobacterium buctense | reverse complement strand
AAAAAAACAAGGCTGAGCAGCAGCCGCAGGTTTTCTTTATTCAGGGCTCCTTAGAATGGGATCACCGAAGGTAATCCTATTCAATTACGAACTAAAGTTCGTCTACCTGACTGCCACTGGCAGTCCTCCTCTTAATATCAAATCTCATCGCCCACAAAGAAAACCGATTAGGAAACTAATCGGTTTTTTTATTTTCAATATGTGACAAAAGCTTGCTTTTAGGCGCAGATTGAAAAT
>NZ_JACTAB010000046.1 GCF_014486695.1 Flavobacterium buctense | reverse complement strand
AACCATGAGAATAGTAGCCGCCGGATTTGAAGCGAAAGCTTATCCGAATCCATTTGCGAACAACTTCTTACTTGATTTAACGACAGAGAGTGCATCACCGGTTAGTATCAAAGTTTATGATATGGTTGGTCGATTGGTAGATTCGCGTGAGTCAAAAGCTTCGAACTTAAACAGTTTAGCGATAGGTGATCAATACCCGAGTGGTGTTTACAATGTAGTTGTGACACAAGATGAGGA
>NZ_JACTAB010000045.1 GCF_014486695.1 Flavobacterium buctense | reverse complement strand
GGCATTCAGAGTGCCATTGAATGAAATTACTGCTGTGCTTCCAGAACAAATGGTTGTGGTTCCTGAAATTGTGGCAAAAGGCAAGGCAATAACCGACACAATGGCTGAGCCAGTCTGAGCTTGACTACAAACCGGTGTTCCGGCCGAAGTCACACTTACCAAACTATAAGTACTACTAACTGTTAATACTGGTGTTGTTAATGTGGCTAAACCAGTTCCATCTAAAACAATAGTCTGATTA
>NZ_JACTAB010000044.1 GCF_014486695.1 Flavobacterium buctense | reverse complement strand
AATTTTATAGCGGTGTCAAAAGCTCGCTTTTGTAAGCCGTTGTAAAATTAAAAAACCAATGCCTTTGAAAAAGGCATTAGGGTTTTCCTTTGTTCAGGTTCCCCTCAAGGGAACAGCGAAGCTAATCCCGAGAGTCTTTAGAAACTATTACGAACTAAAGTTCGAGTACCTGACTGCCACCGGCAGTCCTCCTTTTAATTTCAAATGCAAAAGAAAACCCGAAACGATAGTTTCGGGTTTTTT
>NZ_JACTAB010000043.1 GCF_014486695.1 Flavobacterium buctense | reverse complement strand
TACCGATACAGCCGGAGCTGGTGTGATAGTAAAGCTTCTGCTTACTGTTGAAGTCTCATAACACTTATCGGTTACAGTATAAGTTACTGTAGTGGTTCCTCCACAAGCACTTGGTGCGCTTACTTGTCCATAGCTTCCGCTTGGAGCACATCCACCGCTTACGGTAAATCCGCCTAACCACGTAGCAAACGCTGCATCAACTGCCGCTTGGTCTGCATAAGCACAAGCACTAGTTGAACTAGCCGTTGGTGCTGTTACCGA
>NZ_JACTAB010000042.1 GCF_014486695.1 Flavobacterium buctense | reverse complement strand
GTTTGGGTTTGACTACAAAGCGGTGTTCCCGGTAAAATTACACTAACCAAAGAATAAATAGTATTGGAAATTAATGCCGGGGTGGTCAATGTTGCAGAACCTAATCCATTTAATACGATAGTTTGATTGGTTCCACCATTTACTGTATAAGTAACTGTTGCATTGGGCGCTCCATTAAACGTAATTACTGTAGTGCTTCCCGAACAAATAGTTGTTGTACCGGAAATGGTTACTGTTGAAGTTGGACTAATGGTAACGATGGCAGAACCGGTTTGGCCCTGACTACACA
>NZ_JACTAB010000041.1 GCF_014486695.1 Flavobacterium buctense | reverse complement strand
CGTTCTCATACCGACAGCCGTGCTTCTCATGCATACAACGAAAAACTATCTGATCGTAGAGCAAAATCTACCAAAGATTGGTTAATCAAAAATGGTATTGCTGCTGATCGTTTAACTTCTGAAGGACTTGGTGAAACCGAATTGGTTAACAAATGTGCTGACAATGTAAAATGTACTGAGGAAGAACACCAGTTAAACAGAAGAAGTGAATTTATTATCACAAGTCTCTAAAACCAAAAAAAACTTTTATAATTACTTTAAAAGCATCCGGAAACGGGTGCTTTTTTTTAT
>NZ_JACTAB010000040.1 GCF_014486695.1 Flavobacterium buctense | reverse complement strand
TAAAACTTGGGTGGAAAGTGACATTCACTAATGATGGGTCGATACTGCCTAATATCTGTGGGACTGTCGTAGTTAAATCAAAAGCCTCATAGCCTACTTGTCCCGTGTAATCACATAACTCGTAATCATCTGGCTCGGTAGCTTCAGGAGTTGGATCAACAATTAATTGTAATTGAACATAGTTAGCACATCCCGTAAGGGTATAAAATACTCTTACGTAGATGGTTTGGGTCCATGGATTGATGTTTTCGTATGGACTGATAAGTGACGGTGCAGCACCGATTAAAGCATCGGTCTC
>NZ_JACTAB010000003.1 GCF_014486695.1 Flavobacterium buctense | reverse complement strand
TTTTTTTGTTTTATATGGTTTTGATAAATCAAAACTACCTGAAGCCCACCGGGCTTCCTCCTTTTAATTTCAAATGCAGATGGTACTGCAGTTATGTGGGAGAGTATGTCGCCGCCCTGCCTACCGGCAGGCAGGCTTTTTTTTAGAAACCCTATTCATTTATTTGGATAGGGTTTTTTGTTTTAAATGCCCTTCGACTCCCGATAGTTATCGGGACAGGGTGACAGTATTGTTTTTGCGATTGTATTTTTTGCAGTAGCGAGATATCTAGTTGCAGTAGGGAGTTTTCTTTTTGCAGTAACGAGAAATCTACTTGCAGTGAGGAGTTTTCTTTTTGCAGTAGCGAGAAATCTAATTGCAGTAAGGAGTTTTCTTTTTGCAGTGGCGAGATATCTATTTGCAGTAAGGAGTTTTCTACTTGCAGTAGCGAGAAATCTAATTGCAGTGAGGAGTTTTCTGGTTGCAAGGGCTGGATATCTAAATGATTAAGGGAGTTTTCTTTTTGCAGTTACTTGCGTGAGGGATAGGAGAGGCTACCATGTAGCCCGGATAGCCCGACCCGAAGGGGCACGCCCAAATTATATAGTTTTCAAATCATATTGACACTCATTTTGAATAGGACACAGTGGGCATTTAGGATTTGTAGGTCGGCAAGTTTCTCTTCCTAAAAAGGATATGGCCATGCCGATTTCTCCCCAAACTTCTCTTGGTAACGCTTCCATCAATTGTTTTTCGACTTTATTGCCGTCTTTGGCTTCTTGGATGACGCCAATTCTGGGTGCAACGCGAATCACGTGTAAGTCGGCAATAATACCTTCGGCAGGGACTTTCATTTCGCGCATAATCACATTGGCTGATTTTCTGCCGATGCCTTTTAAAGCGATTAATTCGGGTAAAGTGGTTGGGATATTGCTATCAGTTTTTAGGGTTTGGGCGATTTCGATTAGCCAACTTGATTTGGTGTTGTAGTTCCGAACTTTACTCACCAACGGAAATAAACTGTCAAAAGTAGCCGTAGATAAAGCTTCTAAATTGGGATATTCCTTGAATAAAGCCGGCGCTATTTTATTGATGTTAGCGTCTGAATCTTGCGCCGACAAAATCACCATGACCATCAATTGGTATAGATTTTCGTAATCTAACGGATGTTTTTTATTTCTGTATAAATTGATGATAGGCTGCAGTTTTGGGGCCCAATCGGTGGTTTCAAATAAACTCATAACTTATGTTTTTAAAAATTCTTTGATGCTGTTTATTACTAATTCATTCCCTAATATTTTTCGATGCCCCAAGTGTTCGGTAATCATTAGCTCACTGTTTTCAAGGTGTTTGTCGATGTTATAAGCGGCTTTTATATTAACGTCGTGGTCATTTTTATCGTGAATTACCAGTACCGGAATCTTAACTTCTTGAGCTGCTACATGAGCAGAATAATTTTCCATAGATTCACCAAACTTCTTTTCGAAATGTTGTTTCAGCCTTCCGGCAATTTTAGGATTCAGTTTCAATTTGGATACAAAATCGTCTAAAATGTCCTGAATAATATCACCACTTCCAATAGTTACTGCTTTTTTTACCTTAAATCCTTGCTTTATAGCGTTCAGAATCGACATGCCACCAAGCGAGTGACCAATCGCGAATTCGAATGGACCCAATTGTTTTTCAATTTCCAAAATAGAAGCAATAAACTCAGTCATAATCGTTGTTCTTCCTTCTGATTTGCCATGAGCCGGAGCATCAAAACTTACGATTTGGTAACCTAATTTCACTAATTCATCCGCAATTTTAACCAATTGTGTGCCTCGTCCTGACCAACCGTGAACCAGCAAAACTTTCTTTTCTCCTTCTCCATATTCATAAACCATAATTTCCTTTTTGAGACTTGGAACCAATAATTTACTTTGACGACTATTTTGCTCCATGTGGAGTTCTCTCTTGGGAATTTTGTGTTTTATAGGTGTAGTAAATAATTTGGCAGCAAAGAGCGTGACTAGTTTTGGAGAAATTGCCTCTAATAATTTAGCCGTAAGTAGGATTGGCTTAGGAATTTGCAATGATTGGTTGCTTATTGGGGATTTTTTTGTCATTTCAATAATTTTTTTGGCTGACCAAAAGTTAAAATATTTTTTTTTAAATTTCAACATCATAAATATAAGTCAAAATGCAAAATCAAACCCGAATAATTATTGAAAATGTAACGCCTCAATTAGACGGAGGCGCTTTTTATATCAAGCGAATTGTTGGACAAACGGTTGTCGTAAAAGCCAATGTTTTTGCCGATGGCCATGACGTGATTGCTTGTTGTGTAAAATACAAACATGAAAAGGATAAAAAATGGCAAGAAGTAAGATTGAAAGCATTGGGCAATGATGAATGGACCGCGCAATTCCAAGTTGAAAAACAAGGTCATTATACTTATTTCATAGAAGGTTGGGTTGATTATGCACTCAATTGGCAACACGGAACCGAAAGAAAAATACAAGACAACCAACACGTAAAATCAGAATTATTAGAAGGAGCCGAGTATTGTCAGGCGATTTTGAAAGAAGTCACTGCAGCCGAGAAAGCCTATCTAACATCGGCTATCAAAGCTTTTCAAGACGAAAAGCAATACGATAAAGCTGCAACAATTGCCCTATCCAAAGAATTACACCATATATTCGAGAAATACCCAACCCGAACGTTAGCCAATACTTCAGCCGAATTAAAAATTTACGTCGATAGAAAAAAAGCATTGTTCAGTACGTGGTACGAATTTTTCCCACGCTCAGCATCACAAGAAAAAGGCAAACACGGTACTTTCAAAGACTGTGAAAAATTATTGCCAAGAGTTTCAGCAATGGGATTTGATACGTTATATTTCCCGCCAATCCACCCGATTGGAGAAGTGAATCGAAAAGGAAAAAACAACGCCACCAACGCGCAACCCGGTGACGTTGGTTCGCCTTGGGGAATTGGTTCTAAACACGGCGGACATAAGTCAACGCACCCTGATTTAGGAACAATTGACGAATTCAAATCGTTAGTAAAAGCCGCAAAAAGTCTGGGAATTGAAGTCGCAATGGATTATGCGTTGCAAGCAGCACCGGATCATCCTTATGTGAAAGATTTTCCGCAGTGGTTCAAATGGCGTCCGGACGGAACCGTACAGTATGCCGAAAATCCCCCAAAAAAATACCAAGACATTCAACCCATTTACTTTGAAAGCAGTGATTGGAAAAACCTTTGGAAAGAGCTACTAGACGTGGCTTTATTCTGGGTAGAAGAATGTGATATCAAAGTATTTAGAGTTGATAATCCGCACACTAAGCCGTTTTATTTTTGGGGTTGGCTCATCGCCGAAATCAAGAAAAAACACCCGAATGTACTCTTTTTGGCAGAAGCTTTTACGGCACCTAAAGTCATGCACGAGTTGGCCAAGCAAGGGTTCTCACAATCTTATACTTATTTCACTTGGCGCAATACCAAAGCCGAACTAATAGAATATGTTGAAGAACTAACCAAAACCAACCAGGCCGATTTCTACCGACCAAACTTCTGGCCGAACACACCGGATATTTTGCCTTATGCTTTACAAAGCGGGAACGAAAGTGTGTACCTTCACAAATATTTCTTAGCGGCTACCTTGAGTTCCAGCGTTGGGATTTACGGCCCGGCCTTTGAATACATGGTTTCCGAAGCGATGCCAGGCAAAGAAGAATATTTCAATTCTGAGAAATACGAAGTCTACCACTGGGATTGGACCGTGCAAAACAAATTGATTACGCTGATTACTCGATTAAACAGAATCCGCCACGAACAACCTTCATTGCAGCAAACGAATAACATTCAGTTTTGTGCTACCGATAATGACCAAGTATTGGCTTACTATAAATACGATGATTTGAGATTAGATGAAACGTTGATGATTTGCAGTCTAGATCCTTATTATGCTAAGCAAACGTGGATTCAATTGCCTTTACAAGCTTTGGGGGTTCAACCCGGACAAACCATCAAAGTAGTCGATTTGATTACTGGAAACAGCTATTTTTGGGATAAGGAATGGAACTTCGTAGAATTGCATCCGGCGTTGCCATTTCATTTATTTAAAATTATGAAGTAATGGATACTAAAATTAATGAAGATGAATTTATAAACCCGTATGTATTTAAAACGGATTGGAAAACAGCCTTTGAAGACGAAGACTTTGTAAAGGTTTTTTCCTCGGATATTTTGGAAAACTATATCATCAACAAGCGATGGTATGGCGGAAAAGCCAGCACGCTCAAGTATATCGAAGTTGTAGATTGGTTCAAAATCACTTCAAAGAAAAATACTTATTACGGCGTACTGCTTGAAGTCAATTTCAAAGAGGCATTTTACCAACATTATTTCATGCCGATTTCCTTCATGTCGGAAGACGAACTCGATACCAATACAATCATAGCGCCTGTAAAAATGGGCGGGCAAGAAGGTTTTTTAGTTGATGCGTTACACCAAGAAGATTTTAGAAAATTATTATTCGATAAGATAGTTACTTCCGGAGGAAAAGACGAGAAAGATGGAAAAGTCAAATTCCATAAAGGCGAAAAACTCGAAGACAAAGAATACAAATCGTCCAAATTCATGGGCGTAGAGCAAAGCAATACTTCCATTATTTACAACGGCAGTTTGGTGCTGAAAATCTTCAGACGCATCTACATCAGCATGAATCCCGATTACGAAATCAGTCGATTCTTAACTGAAACAATGGATTTTCAACATTCGCCAGCCTACACCGGAAGCATCAGTGTAGTTTTATCCGAGGGGAATATCACTTTGGGTTTAATGCAAGAATTGGTGCCGAATCAAGGCGATGCGTGGCAGTTTATGTTAGAAGAAGTCGATAGAATTTTCGACAACCTAAAACACAAAAAAATAAAAATTGCCAAACTTCCGGATATCGAATTGTTTAAGCGTTTAAAAATAAACGAAGTGCCACACGAAATCATCGATTGGGCCGGATTGAGCATTTTTCTGCGCATTCATACGTTGGCAACTCGCACCGCTGAAATGCACATCGCACTCGGTGGCGACATACGAGATACGGCTTTTACGCCAACGACTTATAATGGCGATTACACCGTTTGGCTCAAAAATCGACTGACGTATCAGTTCCAAAACCGATTGAATATTTTAGAAAATAATTTGCACAAACTCGACGGTTTGGCGCTCGAACTCGCCAATCAATTTCTCGATAACAAAAAAGAAATCCGTAAAATCTTCCTCGATTTCGATTGGACGAAAATGAAATCCGAACGCATCCGAATCCACGGTGATTACCATCTCGGACAAGTTTTGGTCAACGGAGATGATTTTTATTTGCTCGATTTTGAAGGCGAACCAGAAAGCACCATCCGCGACCGAAAGGTAAAACAACCACCATTAAAAGACGTCGCCGGGATGTTCCGCTCGTTCCATTACTCGATTTACGCGACCATTTTCAACAACAAGGACAAATATCCGTTTGAACAAAAAGAGTTGTTCCAAGCCGGAGAAATCCTGTTCAAATATTTCGTAGGCGTGTTTTTGCAAACCTACACCGAAGTCGCGCAAGGCGGCAATTTAAATATAGGATACCGAAAAGAAATTGACTTCCTGTTGAAATATTGCATCCTCGAAAAAGCAGTTTATGAACTCGGCTACGAACTCAATTCCAGACCACGCTGGGCCGTGATTCCACTAACCGGAATCGCCAGCATCATGGAATTTGAAGCGAAAGTGTAGGGCAGTTTCAGGAATGGTAATTCCCGCTTTACGTTGCAAGTCCCAATAAATTGGGAGCTTTCCACTGCAATCGGGGCTAGATAGGATTTGAATTGATATAAAATAAAAAGACAATCGCGAATTAGCGATAAAAATAAAATAACAACATGAACCAAGTACAAGTACATTCGCTTTTTACCGATTTTGACATCGATTTATTCAAAGCCGGAAAACATTTCAGACTCTATGAAAAACTCGGCGCACACCTCACCGAAGTGAATGGCGTAAAAGGCGTTTACTTTGCCGTTTGGGCACCATCAGCACGCTCCGTTTCAGTTGTAGGCGATTTCAATTATTGGATACAAGGTGAGCACCAACTCAACGTGCGTTGGGACAGCTCGGGCATCTGGGAAGGATTTATTCCCGGAGTCGATAAAGGCACAACCTACAAATACAAAATACAATCCAACAACAACGGCATCATTACCGAAAAAGCCGATCCGTTTGCACTTTACTGCGAACATCCGCCACAAACCGCCTCAGTCATTTGGGACTTAGACTACAAGTGGAAAGACAAAAAATGGATGGACACGCGTAAGGACAAAAACGGTTTAGACAAACCTTATTCGGTTTACGAAGTACATTTAGGCTCATGGCGCAGAAACAGCGAAGGCAATTTCCTAACGTATCTCGAAATGGCAGACCAATTGGTCGCTTACGTCAAAGAAACCGGTTTCACCCACGTCGAATTCATGCCGGTAATGGAATATCCGTATGATCCGTCTTGGGGTTACCAGTTGGTTGGGTATTTTGCCCCAACTTCCCGTTTCGGAAAACCACAGGATTTCATGGTTTTGGTCGATAAATTGCACCAAGCCGGAATTGGAGTCATCTTGGATTGGGTACCATCACATTTTCCTGATGACGCGCACGGACTAGGATTCTTCGACGGTTCCAACTTATACGAGCATCCCGACAGAAGAAAAGGCTATCATCCCGATTGGAAAAGTTTGGTGTTCAATTATGGCCGAAATGAAGTGCGCTCGTTCTTAATCAGCAATGCGATTTTTTGGTTACAACAATACCACGTTGACGGTTTAAGGGTTGATGCAGTTGCGTCTATGTTATACTTAGATTACTCCAGAGAAGAAGGCGAATGGGAACCGAACATTTACGGTGGAAGAGAAAATTTAGACACCATTAGTTTCCTAAAAGATTTCAACGAAGCGGTTTATTCAGCTTTCCCCGATGTGCAAACCATAGCCGAGGAAAGCACCAGTTTTCCGATGGTGTCGCGACCAACATTCATCGGAGGTTTAGGCTTCGGCATGAAATGGATGATGGGCTGGATGCATGATACGTTGCAATATTTCAAAAAAGAACCGATTTACAGACGTTTCCACCAAAACGATTTGACTTTCTCGATGACCTACGCGTTTACCGAAAACTTTATGTTACCGTTGTCGCATGACGAAGTGGTTTATGGCAAACATTCTATTTTAGGCAGAATGCCGGGCGATGAATGGCAGAAATTTGCAAATCTCCGTTTGTTGTACGGTTATATGTTTACGCATCCGGGCGGAAAATTATTGTTTCAAGGTGCTGAATTCGGGCAAAGCAGCGAATGGAATTTCGAAGGCAGTTTAGATTGGCATTTGTTGCAATATGGCTACCACGACGGTATCAAAAAATGCATCACCGATTTGAATGCTTTATACAAAAACAATCCGGCGATGTATGAAAAACAATTCCACGTTGAAGGTTTTGAATGGATTAATTATTCCGATAGTGAAAATGCCGTTTTGAGTTATATCCGTAAAGGTTTAAATCCTAAAGATGACTTAATTGTCGTGGCCAATTTTACTCCGGTAGTGAGAGAAAATTATAGAATCGGTTTACCTGCAAAAGGAAAACTAACGCAGATTTTCAACTCAGATAGCACTGAATACAATGGAAGCGGTGTCGTAATGACGAAGCCTATCAAAATAGATAAAACCGCTTGGAATTACCGCGATTATTCGGCCGAATTGGTATTGCCGCCATTAGGAGTTACAGTATACAAGATTTCATAAACAATTATTAATTCAGATAAAGAAGAAGTTAACTTTCTCACTAAGAGAGTTGACTTCTTTTTAGTTATCCTTATCCGCAAACGTTGTAGTTAAAAACTACTTGACCTAGATACAAAATTATCGTTGTCATCTTTGTAAATTTGGCACTCGACACAAATACAATTTTATGATTACCAACCAAGAACTTGAACATAAAGGGGATCAATTCCCTTCTAAAATAGTTTCCTTCGAACAAGATGTTGACAGTATTTATTTCAATACCGACAACAATGTAATTTTGAAAATCACCATACTTCGCGATAGTCTAATTCGCTTTCGATACACCACCAAAGGTTACTTCAGCAACGATTTCTCTTATGCTATTGACAAAACGCAATCGCATGGTTACAACCAATTGGAAGTCATAGAAGAACAACAATTTTACCTAATCAAAACCAGCAAAGTTTTTTGTAAAGTCAATAAAAAAGACTTAAAAATCTCCATTCATGACATTGACGGTTTTACGATTCTGGAAGACGAAATCGGTTTCCATTGGGAAGAATGTTATGAACATGGCGGGAATATTGTAAAAATGAGTAAGATGTCCAAAGACGGTGAAAGTTTTTACGGTTTGGGCGACAAGCCAACACATTTGAACTTAAAAGGAAAACGCGTGGAAAATTGGGCTACCGACCAATATGCTTTCCACAAAGACCAAGAGCCGCTTTACAAAGTAGTGCCGTTTTACATAGGTTTACACCATAATAAAGCTTACGGAATTTTCTTTGACAATACCTTCAGAACTTATTTTGATTTTTGTCATGAACGCAGAAATGTGACCAGTTTTTGGGCAGAAGGTGGAGAAATGAATTATTATTTCTTCTACGGTCCGAAAATGAGTGATGTCGTAATTAATTATACGCATTTAACCGGAAAACCTGAATTACCGCCGATGTGGACCTTAGGTTACCACCAATGTAAATGGAGTTATTATCCGGAAAGTAAAGTAAAAGAAGTTACTAGTAAATTCAGAGAACTTAAAATTCCTTGTGATGCGATTTATTTAGACATCGATTACATGGAAGGTTTCCGCTGTTTTACTTGGAGCAAAGAATATTTCCCCGAACCAAAACGAATGGTCGCAGAACTAGCCAAAGACGGTTTTAAAACAGTTGTTATCATTGATCCTGGAATTAAAATCGATAAAGATTATTGGGTTTACCAAGAAGCTTTAGCCAAAGGATATTTTTGCAAACGTGCCGATGGTCCGTTTATGAAAGGAAAAGTTTGGCCTGGCGAATGTAATTTCCCCGATTATACCAATCCCGAAGTAAGAGAATGGTGGGCAGGATTGTTCAAAGAATTGATTTCGGAAATTGGCGTGAAAGGCGTTTGGAATGATATGAACGAACCGGCTGTAATGGACGTTCCCGGAAAAACATTCCCGAATGACGTTCGCCACGATTACGACGGCAATCCATGCAGTCACCGAAAAGCACATAATGTATACGGAACCCAAATGGCGCGAGCGACTTATGAAGGTGTTAAGCGTTTTTCGTATCCGAAAAGACCTTTTATCATTACGCGTTCGGCTTATTCAGGAGCACAACGTTATACTTCGTCTTGGACAGGCGACAACGTAGCCAGTTGGGAACATTTATGGATTGCTAACATACAAATGCAACGCATGTCGATGTCGGGAATGGGCTTTACCGGTTCTGATATCGGTGGGTTTGCCGAGCAACCTTCGGGCGAATTGTATGCGCGTTGGATTCAATTGGGGGTTTTCCATCCTTTCTGCAGAACGCATTCTTCGGGCGATCACGGCGAACAAGAACCTTGGTCATTTGGAGAAGAAGTGATTGATATTACTAGAAAATTTGTCGAATTGCGTTACCAATTGTTGCCATACTTGTATACGATGTTCTGGCAATATGTTAATGAAGGAACACCAATGTTGAAACCGTTAGTGTATTTCGATCAAGATGATTTCCACACGCATTACAGAACGGATGAGTTTATTTTTGGAAACCAAATTTTGGTTTGTCCAATATTAGAACCCAATGCTCAAGGGAGAAGAATGTATATACCTAAAGGAAATTGGTATAACTTCTGGACAAATGAATTGGTTGAAGGAAAGAAAGAACTTTGGATTAAAACCAGTTTCGACCAAATTCCGATTTTCATCAAAGAAGGAGCCATTATTCCTAAATATCCGGTACAACAATATGTGGGTGAATTGCAATTTGATGAGTTGACTTTAGATGCCTATTACAAATTAGGGAAAGAAAAATCAACCGTTTACGAAGACGCACAAGATGGCTATGATTATAATAAAGGTCGTTTCTCTTTGCGAACATTTACTTTAAACGGAAAAGAAAAAGAACTTATTATTCAACAGCATACGGAAGGAACATTTGAAACACAATATTCCAGATTCAAAATCAATTTGAAAGGATTGCCATTTAAAGTAAAAAGAATTGAACTAGATAATGAAAAAATCACTTTGGATCAAGTACAATTGAATGGAGATAATTCTGTAATAATTGGAAAAGATTTTACTGAAATTCACTTGTTTGGAGCCTAAATTATGTAAATTTATTACCTAAATTATATAATAATCTTGGGCGATATATAGTGTAAATTTGTAATTCAAATAATATAAACATGAAAAAAGGAATTTTATTTTTTGCTTCGCTATTGATTCTAGTCGTAGCATCGTGCTCTACAAATCCGGTTACAGGTAAAAGAACATTGGCTTTGGTGCCAAATTCGGAAATTTTTGCTTCCTCTTTCAGTCAGTATGGTGAATTTTTGAAAACTAACAAAGTAATCACCGGAACAGCAGATGCCAAAAGGGTGGAAAATGTTGGAATGAAAATCAGAGCTGCTGCAGAGAAATTATTAAAAGCTAAAGGAACTCAAGGTCAGTTAGAAGGTTATGCTTGGGAATATAAATTAGTAGATAGTAAAGAAGTAAATGCTTGGTGTATGCCAGGCGGAAAAATTGTTTTCTACTCAGGAATTCTTCCTGTTTGTAAAGATGATGCCGGAATGGCCACAGTAATGGGTCACGAAGTAGCTCACGCACTAGCCAATCACGGACAGCAACGTATGAGTGCCGGATTAGCCCAACAGTTAGGCGCTGGGGTTACTCAAGCAGTGGTAGGTGGAAAAAGTGCTGAAACACAAGCTTTAGTGATGCAAGCCTATGGCATTGGTACTAGTGTTGGCGGAATGTTGCCTTTTAGCAGAAGTCATGAAACAGAAGCTGATGAAATTGGACTTACTTTAATGGCAATAGCAGGATATAATCCGGAGAATTCAGTTGCTTTTTGGGAAAGAATGTCTGCCAAATCAGGAGGAGGAGCTCCAGCCGAAATCTTAAGCACGCACCCATCAGATGCTACAAGAATTGCTAATCTTAAAAAGTTAATTCCAAAAGCCAAAGCAGAAGCTGCCAAGTTTGGCGTTACATTTAAATAATATTGTAAAGCTTAAAAAAAGATTATATTTGAATTCCGTCTTGTTCGATAAACGAGACGGGATTTTTTTATTTTATAATAGTTTTATGACAACACTTCCAAAAGGTCACCCAAAATTACTCAACGCTTGGGCTTTTTATGACTGGGCTAATTCGGTTTACAGTTTGGTAATTGCTTCGGCAGTCTTCCCCATTTTTTATAATGCCTTGTTTAAGGAAGACAATCCCTATGTAAATCTGTTCGGATATAGTTTTAAAAACTCAGCTCTGATTAGTTTTGTAACTGCAGGTGCTTTTCTTTGTGTAGCTGTTTTTTCTCCTTTATTGTCGGGAATTGCTGATTATACCGGAAACAAAAAAATATTCATGCGAGTCTTCAATTATATTGGCGCAATTTCTTGCATAGGATTGTATTTTTTCGATTTAGACAATATCCTTTTGGGATTGGTCTTTTACTTTTTTGGACTAATAGGTTTTTGGGGAAGTTTGGTGTTTTACAATTCGTATTTACCCGATATTGCTTTTGCCGAACAACAAGATAAAATAAGTGCTAGAGGTTATTCTATGGGCTATATCGGAAGTGTTTTACTTTTGATAATCAATTTGGGGATGATCATGACCGCCGACAAAGAAAATAAAATCGACATGATGAAATATTCTTTTGTCATGGTCGGTATTTGGTGGATTGTATTCAGTCAATACACTTATTTTTATTTGCCGAAAGGCAATGCTAACCAACAAAAAGTGACACGCTCGGTCATTTTTAATGGCTTTAGAGAATTGCGTAATGTTTGGAATAAACTCCAAACTGAAGTCCCTCTAAAGCGATACTTGTTGAGCTTTTTTGTCTTCAGCATGGCAGTGCAAACCGTAATGTTGGTTGCTACTTATTTCGGCGCTCAGGAAATTAATTGGGCAAACGACGAAGAGAGCCAAATTGGGTTAATCACCTGTATTCTTTTAATTCAATTGATAGCAGTATTAGGTGCTTTTTTGACTTCAAGGGCTTCAGGTAAATTTGGGAACATCAAAGTGTTAATTGTGCTTAATGCTTTTTGGCTATTATTGTGTGGATTTGCCTATTTTATTACTACGCCAATGGAATTTTACATCATGGCGTCTTTAGTTGGATTGGTGATGGGCGGAATCCAATCTTTAGCTCGTTCGACCTATTCAAAATTTTTACCCGAAACGGAAGATACAACCTCCTTTTTTAGTTTTTATGATGTGTCAGAAAAAATCGGAATCGTTATCGGGATGTTGGTTTATGGTTTAATTGACCAAATTACAGGCAGTCCGAGATTTGCCATTGTTTTTTTAGGTTTATTTTTCCTATCAGGAATGTTATTATTGTTGAGAATACCAAAAAAACACTTGCAATAAATCTAAAAAAAAATTATATTTGGATAAATTATAAAAAAATTCATGCAGAACAAAAAACTTTTGATTGGACTATTTTTTGTCCTTATTACTTTTACTTTCAATTCTTGTGAAAACGAACCTATTGACAGTGCCATAAATTTAGATGATATTATCTTGCCATGTGAAGAACCAACTTCATTTCAAGCTAGTAATTTAATTAATAATAATTCAGTCAGTTTGAGCTGGGTTGCAGGTGATGAAGAGAATTCTTGGACTATACAATATGGACTTCAAGGATTTACATTAGGAACAGGAACGTCGGTAAATTCAAATGGAACAACTCATGTTATATCGGGATTAAATGCTTCCAATAGTTACAGTTTTTACCTAAGATCAAATTGTGATGCTGAAAACAGTAGTGCATGGGTTGGACCTGTTAATTTACTAGGGAATATTAATCCTACTACTTGTACAAATCCAAGTGGTTTGACTGCAATAAGAAGTACAACTACCACTACCAATGTTAATTTAGCTTGGATAGCAGGCGGTACTGAAACGGCTTGGGAAATTCAATATGGTACACAAGGCTTTACCCTTGGAAGTGGTACTATAACAACTTCTACCACAGTAAGCAAACAGATTTCTAACATAGCGGCTAATACTGCTTATGATTTTTATGTAAGAGCCATTTGTTCGACAACTCAAAGTAGTTCTTGGTTTGGACCTGTTAGTGTCAGCAGTGTTGCTGTTAATACAACTTATGCTTATATGAATGCAACAGTTGACGGGCAGACATACACTGGAATGAAACCATTTTACTATCCTTTTGCAGGAATAAAAGCTAAATTAGATATTGGTAGTGAACCCACCAATAAAATATTATTTATACAAGGACATACTGATGCTTTAAATCCTAATTCAAGTAATTTTGTCGAAATAACTTTAAAAATTAATGAGCTTTATTGGGCACCGGGGACTTATGTCCTCAATGCTGATAATCCCGCAGATCCTGATAGAGTTGTCACCGCAAACTTGATTATAGTAAATGCAACTAATCCATATGAAGTTTATGAGGATGAACAACAGGCAACTTTAACAATAATAGAGTTTAATCAAACTACTAAAAGAATAAGAGGAACATTTAGTTTTCCTTATTTAATTATCAACAATTCTAACACAACAGGTCCTTTCCAAGTTACCAATGGTTCATTCGATTTTGAAATTGAAGATGCTGTTTTTAACTAAAGCGATAGTTATAGTTTTAAATCCGCCTTTTAGGCGGATTTTTTATTTATGTATGTTTTTGAATTATCATAAGTTTCAATGTTATTATTGTGAGAATACCAAAAAAAACACTTGTAATAAATCTAAAAAAAATTATATTTGAACAAAATTTACAAAAGTCATGAAAAATATAAAACTTTTAATTGGGCTATTTTTAGTCTTTACTGCCTTTACTTTCACTTCTTGTGAAAACGAGCCTATTGACAGTGCCATCGATTTGAATAATGGAGGTAACGGCGGCGGTAACAACGGCGGTGGTGGCGGAGGAACTTCGACAGGTGATTATTGGCCTACAGCTTTAAACAACCAATGGGTTTTCAAACAAGACGGTGTGGTTCAACCACCAATGAAAATGGTTTCAATTAACAGTATTGGTTCTTTCACCTATTATACTTTTGATCAATTGTTCGGTACCGGTAGCGGCGGAGCTTCAGCAGGAGTTATTGCCCGTTTAAGAAAAAACTCTGGAGATTACTATCTTAAAATTGAAGACTTTACTTTCGATACTGGTTTAGGAATTATGGGAACTTTAACCGGTTATGAAATGTTAATTTTAAAAGATTATTTAAATGTTAACCAAACTTGGTCTGGTAGTTTTTCACAAACAGCCACTTTTACTGGTTTACCAAGTACAACTCAAGCCACAAGTTATAGTGGCGTTATTTTAGAAAAAGATGCGACAGTTACTGTAAACGGAACCAATTATACCAATGTAATAAAAATGAAGATTACCCAATCGGTTACGGTAATGGGTGCGCCAACAAATAATGTTGTTACTGAATATTGGTTTGCAAAGGACATTGGTCCGGTTAAAGCGGTCACGGTTTCAACAGACGATACAGGAACGGAAACCATTAATAACGAGTTACAGTCTTACATCGTAAACTAATCAAATCCGCCAAATTGGCGGATTTTTTTTTCGGCATAATCCTTGTCTTACCACTACGCTTAACGATATAAAGTTTTGGGTTGATTTAAACCCAAATCATTTGTAGTACGTCGATTATAATTTATTTGTATTAAAAGATGTCCTACTTTTGTCAAGCATTATTTATTTTTTAATGTCAATTTGACTAATTCAAGTACCACATGTCAAACCACAATATTTTAACCCTTGACAGTCTGTCATTGCAAGAGTTCGACGAACAAACCGATTTAATTCCGCTTTTAACACCCGAGGATGAAGAGGAAATGAATAAGGAAGAATTACCCAATTCATTGCCTATTTTGCCCTTAAGAAATACCGTTTTATTTCCTGGAGTTGTAATTCCAATTACCGCCGGAAGAGATAAATCAATTAAATTAATCAACGACGCCAATGCCGGAAATAAAATTATCGGTGTTGTAGCTCAAAAGAATGAAGATGACGAAGATCCAACCAAAAATGATATTCATACCGTTGGAACTGTAGCCCAAATTCTAAGGGTTTTAAAAATGCCTGATGGTAACATTACCGTTATCTTGCAAGGGAAAAAGCGTTTTGAAATTAATGAAGTAACCACTGAAATTCCTTATCTAAAAGCGACTATCAAAGAAGTGGAAGAAAAGCGTCCGACCAAAAAAGACACTGAATTTCAAGCCATAGTCGATTCTATAAGAGAATTGGCTATTGAGATCATTAAGGAAAGTCCGAATATTCCAACCGAAGCAACATTCGCCATAAAAAATATCGAAAGTCAATCCTTCTTAATCAATTTTGTTTCTTCTAATATGAACCTTACGGTGAAAGAAAAGCAAGATTTGTTAATGATTAATGTTTTAAAAGATAGGGCTTTGGAAACCTTGCGCTATATGAACGTAGAATTGCAAAAATTGGAATTGAAAAACGATATCCAATCGAAAGTGCGTTTTGATTTAGACCAGCAACAGCGTGAATATTTCTTGCAACAACAAATGAAAACCATACAGGAAGAATTAGGTGGCGTTTCGAATGAGCAAGAAATCGAAGAAATGCGCGTGAAAGCCAAATCCAAAACTTGGGACGAAAAAACCGCCAAACATTTTGAGAAAGAAATTTCCAAAATGCAGCGTATGAATCCGCAAGCACCCGATTTTGGTATCCAAAGAAATTACCTGGAGTTGTTTTTAGAATTGCCATGGAATCATTTTTCTAAAGACAATTTCGATTTAAAACGCGCGATTAAAATATTAGACCGAGACCATTTTGGTTTAGAAGATGTCAAAAAAAGAATCATTGAGCATTTAGCCGTTTTGAAATTGCGAAACGACATGAAATCGCCAATTATCTGTTTGACCGGACCTCCGGGTGTTGGTAAAACGTCTATCGGAAAATCAATAGCCGAAGCTTTAGGGAGAGAATATGTTCGAATTTCGTTAGGCGGTTTGCGTGACGAAGCGGAAATCCGTGGTCATCGTAAAACCTATATCGGTGCCATGCCAGGCAGAATTATCCAAAGTTTGAAAAAAGCGGGAACGTCTAATCCGGTATTTGTGTTGGATGAAATCGATAAATTGTCTAACAGTCATCAAGGCGATCCATCATCGGCTTTGTTGGAAGTTTTAGATCCGGAACAAAACAATGAGTTCTATGACAATTTCCTCGAAATGGGTTACGACTTGTCTAAAGTCATGTTTATCGCGACTTCCAATAATATGTCTGCCATTCAACCGGCCTTAAAAGACAGGATGGAAGTCATCAAAATGACCGGTTATACCATTGAAGAAAAAACCGAAATCGCTCGCCAACATTTGTTGCCAAAACAATTGAAAGAACACGGGTTGACCACTAAAGATTTAACGATTGGCAAAAGACAACTGGAAAAAATTGTTGAAGGATATACTCGTGAATCGGGTGTGCGTAGTTTGGAAGCCAAAATCGCTCAGGTAATTAGAAATGCTGCCAAGTCAGTAGCCATGGAGGAAGAGTATAACAAAAAAGTAACTGACGAGGATATAGTAACCATTCTTCGGGCACCAAAATTGGCCCGAGACAAATCTGAAAGTAATGATGTGGCCGGAGTAGTTACAGGTTTGGCTTGGACGTCTGTCGGCGGCGATATTTTATTCATAGAATCTTTAATATCAGCCGGAAAAGGAACTTTAACCTTAACCGGAAATTTAGGAACGGTAATGAAAGAGTCGGCGACGATTGCTTTAGAATATATTAAGTCTAATGCGGAAATTTTTGGTCTCGACCCAGAAATGATTGGCAAATACAATATTCACTTACACGTTCCGGAAGGCGCTACGCCAAAGGACGGACCAAGTGCCGGAATTGCGATGCTGACTTCTTTAGTGTCATTATATACCCAAAAGAAAGTCAAGAAAAACTTAGCCATGACCGGAGAAATTACGCTGCGTGGTAAAGTACTACCGGTTGGTGGTATCAAAGAAAAAATATTGGCAGCGAAAAGAGCCAACATCAAAGAAATCATTCTGTGTCACGAAAACAAAAGCGATATCGATGAAATCAAACCGGAATATATCGAAGGTTTGACCTTCCACTACGTAAAAGAAATGAGTGAAGTGATTGATTTTGCCCTAACCAACCAAAAGGTGAAAAATGCCAAAACACTGAAATAAATCTCAAAATAAATAGGTATCGAAAAGGCATGAGCAAAATAACGCTGATGCCTTTTTTTATTAACTTTTTTCCTCCGATATAAAATAATATCTTCGCAATTCCGTTATAGTAATAGCCATAAGTCTATTTTGATGTTTAGAACAACAGTTTGTATTGTATTTTGCCTTGCCAATTTGGTCTCTTATGGACAAGTTGGAGGAAAGTCAGTATACCAATTTCTAAACTTAGTGACTTCACCAAGGCAAGCAGCTATTGGAGGAAAAGTGATTACTTTTTACGACCATGATGTCAACCAAGCCCATTTTAATCCGGCGTGTATTAATGCGGAAATGGACAATAAACTGTCGCTGAATTACGGCAGTTATTTTGGAGAAGTGACTTATGGAACGGCTTCTTACGCCTACACTTATGACCGACATGTGCAAACGTTTTTTGGCGGTGTAAATTATGTCAACTACGGAAAATTTGACGGTTATGACGAAAATGGCCAGCAAACGTCAGACTTCACGGGAAGCGAAATTGCCTTGTCTTTTGGTTACGCTTATAATGTTCCGTTTACCGATTTTTATATTGGTGCCAATGCCAAACTGATTTCTTCGACTTTAGAAAGTTACAATTCTTTTGGTGCAGCCGTTGATATTGGGGCTTTGTTTATTGATACCCGGAACGATGTCAATTGGGCCATTTCTATCCGAAATATTGGAACCCAAATTACGCCTTACGCAGAAACCCGAGAAAAATTGCCTTTAGAAGTATTGATTGGGGTGTCCCAATTAATGGAAAACGTGCCGATTCGTTGGCACCTGACTTTAGAAAATATGCAACAATGGCAAGTCGCTTTTGCTAATCCGAATAGAGCAGAAGGCAATTTGGATGGTGGTTCTACGCCTGAGAAAGTCTCTTTTTTTAATAACGCTTTACGCCACGTAATTGTGGGAGCCGAATTGTTTCCCGAAAAAGGATTCAACATTAGAGTGGGTTATAATTTCAGACGTGCCGAAGAATTGCGTATCTTAGAGCAGCGAAATTTCTCCGGAATCTCGGTTGGTTTCGGTTTGAAAGTCAATAATTTAAAATTCAATTACTCGTATTCCCGATACACTTTGGCGGCCAACACCAGCTTATTTGGCTTGACCATTGATTTTTCAGGAAACCGATATTAAAATACAAATAAAACCGAAGGTTTACGAACACCAAAAAATAATTTTAAAATTGTGAGTAATAAAATTACCATTGCCATTGACGGATTTTCCTCCACCGGAAAAAGCACTTTAGCCAAACAATTGGCCAAACACTTAGGCTATGTTTATGTCGATTCCGGAGCGATGTACCGCGCAGTAACTTACTTTGCCATGCAAAATGGTTGTATAACCAATGAGTTTTTTGACAAAGAAACGTTAATCAATAGCTTGCCGTTTATTAAATTACATTTCGAATTTAATCCGGAGTTGGGTTTTGCCGAAATGTATTTGAATGGTCTTAATGTCGAAACGGCCATCAGGACAATTGAAGTGTCAAATTTTGTTAGCAAAGTAGCTGAAGTATCTGAAGTCCGAGCCAAATTGGTGGAACAACAACAAGAAATGGGTAAAGAAAAAGGAATTGTAATGGACGGACGCGATATCGGAACCGTAGTTTTTCCGGAAGCTGAGCTCAAAATATTCATGACTGCCAGTCCGGAAACACGAGCACGTAGACGCTATGACGAGTTACAAACTAAAGGACAAAACGTGACTTATGAAGCGGTTTTGAAAAACGTGGAAGAGCGCGACCACATAGATACTCACCGAGATGATTCCCCTTTGGTTAAAGCTGATGGTGCTATTGAAATCGACAATTCATCGCTAACCCGCGAAGAGCAGTTTGAAGAAGTTTTGGCTTTAGTATACAAAGTTTCTAAATCGTTGTAACTATTTGTTTATCTCAATATAAATAGTAGATTTACGGGTTGATATTATAAAACCAAAAACCACTATTATGAGTATAAAAAACAGATTAATCGCCATGAACTTCTTTCAGTTCTTTGTTTGGGGTGCTTGGCTTATTACGATTGCCAACTTTTGGTTCGGAACCAAACAATGGGATGGAACACAATTCGGGTTGGTATTCGGAACAATGGGAATTGCCTCTTTGTTCATGCCAACATTAACCGGAATTATGGCTGACCGTTGGGTTAACGCCGAAAAACTTTATGGTGTTCTTCATATATTGTATGCCTTAGTTTTATTTTATCTTCCTCAAGTCACTACACCGGATAATTTTATATATGTGATGCTTTTGGCGATGTGTTTTTACATGCCAACGATTGCTTTGTCAAATTCTATTTCCTACACCGCATTAAAAAACAGTACAGACAGTGATGTCGTGAAAGATTTTCCACCGATTAGGGTTTGGGGAACGATTGGTTTTATTGCTGCCATGTGGTTGACTAATTTATCAGGCAATAAAGCCACCGCTTACCAGTTTTACATAGCCGGAATTGCCGCTATTTTGTTGGGATTGTATTCTTTTACGTTGCCTAAATGTAAACCGCAACATACCAAAAGCGATAAGTCTTCTTTTGTAGAATCTTTAGGATTGGAAGCCTTTAAATTATTCGGGACATATAAAATGGCGTTGTTCTTTATCTTCTCCATGTTTTTGGGTGGCGCTTTGCAGTTGACCAATGCTTATGGAGATGTTTTTTTAGATGAGTTCAAAAATGTTCCGGAATATGCTGATTCCTTTGTAGTGAAATATTCTACCATCATTATGTCGATTTCACAAGTTTCGGAGACGTTGTTTATTTTAGCGATTCCATTCTTTTTAAAGCGATTTGGAATCAAACAAGTGATGTTGATTTCTATGTTTGCTTGGGTTTTGCGTTTCGGATTGTTTGCTTACGGTAATCCAACCGATGGATTGTGGATGATTATCATGTCTTGTATCGTTTACGGAATGGCCTTTGATTTTTTTAATATCTCCGGTTCATTGTTTGTGGAAACTTCCACGGATGCTAAAATTCGTTCGTCAGCCCAAGGATTGTTTATGATGATGACCAATGGTGTTGGCGCGATACTAGGAAGTTTTACTTCAGGATGGGCGATTGAAAAGTTCTTTACTCATGATGGTGCGAGAGATTGGCACAGCATCTGGTTGGCTTTTGCCGCTTATTCGCTAGTAATCGCCATTGCATTTGCCGTTTTGTTCAAACACAAACACGACCCGAATGCGGTGGCGAATGTCACTCATTAAAAATACAAGCCTTTCCAATTTTGAAAGGCTTTTTTTTATTTGTCAATTAATCCAAATCCATAGGATGTTCCGGGTCAACAAATTCATTTTCGTTTTTAGAGATAACAATGGCAGCCACGCCGTTTCCTATAAAATTGGTGATGGCTCTGGCTTCGCTCATGAATTTGTCGACGCCTAAAAGAAAAGCCAAACCTTCCAACGGAATTTTGTGAATAGCAGTTAGCGTAGAAGCCAAAACAATAAAACCACTTCCGGTGACGCCTGCTGCGCCTTTGGAAGTAATCATTAAGAGTCCGATTATGGTAAGGATTTCCATGAAACTCAACTCAACGTTATACAGTTGTGCCAAGAAAATTATCGCCATCGAAAGATAAATGGCTGTTCCGTCTAAGTTGAAAGAATAACCCGTTGGCACCACCAATCCGACTACCGATTTACTGCAACCCATGCTTTCGAGTTTGTTCATTAAATTGGGCAAAGCCGGTTCTGAAGACGAAGTTCCGAGGACAATTAATAGCTCGGCTTTTAGGTATTTGATAAAATCCCAGATGCTTATTTTGTAGTAGCGAAGAATACTTCCGAGGATGACAAAAATAAAAATCGCCATGGTAACATAAACGGTCAGCATTAATTTCCCCAGTGGAATTAAAGTGTGCAAACCGAATTTTCCAACGGTGTAAGCCATTCCTCCGAATGCGCCCAGTGGAGCTAAATACATCACTATCTTTAAAGCCCTGAAAACGATTTTTGACACTTTGTACAAACCGGCAACAACGGTTTCTCGTTTGCTGTAATAATTTAATAGAATACCACAAATGATGGCGACTACTAATACTTGAAGCGTAAAGTTGCTCAGAAAAAACTCGAGCCAATTGAATTCAGCAGAAGCGCCTGAAGTATATTTACTGGCATCTTGAATATCTAAACCCGATTTGTCTATTTTTCCGGGTTGGATGATATAAGCGGCAACGACACCGATAGCTAATGCTAAAGTAGTTACGATTTCAAAATAAATTAAAGCTTTGATTCCGATGCGTCCGACTTTTTTTAAATCGCCTATTCCTGCAATGCCTAAAACGATGGTTAGAAAAATAATCGGTCCGATAAAGATTTTGACCAATTGGATAAACGAATCGCCTACGATTTTCATTTCTTGTCCGGTTTCGGGTTGGAAATGACCTAGTAATACACCACAAACAATAGCAATTAATACCCAAAAGGTGAGATTGGTTACGATGGTGAATAGAACGGATTCTTTTTTTGTTGTGTCGTTTGTCATTGGTTTTGTTGTTGGATTAAAGATACTATTTATTCATTACAAATCTAATCTAGCCCTGATTGTAGTGAAAATCAACTTTGTCAAAGTTTTGAACTTTGACAAAGTTATTGCAACGGAAAGCAGGAAAATGGAAACCAATGATTCCCAAGCCTTTCGCTCCTGAATAAAATACTTTTTTAGAGTAACTTTTCTGCTGTTAATTGTTTTGTAATTAAGAAATTATGTTTACTTTTGCAGTCCTTTTGGCGGAGTAGAGTTTCCATTAGGGAGTAAACAATTTATAGCTAACACTGTTGTGTTATCTTTCGCATCAAGAAACTCGAGAAGCACAGCATACAAATTTTTTATCAGCATGTCTGAATTAAACAAAGAACAACAAGCGTTTTTAAACGAATTTAACTGGCACAATTACGCAGAAGGAATTGATGCAGTAGATCAGAAAAACTTACAAGAGTTTGAAGATTTAGTAACTAAAACTTTCATCTCTACGGATCAAGAAGAAGTAGTAGAAGGTGTGGTAGTTAGAATCACTGACAGAGACGCCATCGTTGACATTAACGCGAAATCAGAAGGAGTTATCTCTTTAAATGAGTTCCGTTACAACCCGGCTTTAAAAGTGGGTGACAAAGTTGAAGTATTAATTGACGTTCGTGAGGACAAAACAGGTCAATTGGTATTATCACACAGAAAAGCTAGAACTATCAAATCATGGGATAGAGTTATTTCTGCAAATGAAACAGGAGAAATCGTTAATGGTTTCGTGAAATGCAGAACTAAAGGTGGTATGATTGTAGATGTTTTCGGAATTGAAGCATTCTTACCGGGATCACAAATTGATGTGAAACCAATCCGTGATTATGATGTATACGTAAACAAAATGATGGAATTCAAAGTGGTAAAAATTAACCACGAATTCAAAAACGTTGTTGTTTCACACAAAGCGCTTATCGAAGCTGACATCGAAGTTCAGAAAAAAGAAATCATTGGTCAATTAGAAAAAGGACAAGTATTAGAAGGTGTGGTTAAAAACATTACTTCTTATGGTGTGTTTATTGATTTAGGTGGTGTTGATGGATTAATCCACATTACTGACCTTTCTTGGTCAAGAATCAATCACCCAAGCGAAGTGCTTGAATTAGACCAAAAATTAAACGTGGTAATCCTTGATTTCGATGATGAGAAAACAAGAATTCAATTAGGTTTAAAACAATTAAACGCTCACCCATGGGATGCTTTAGACTCTAAATTAACTATTGGAGACAAAGTAAAAGGTAAAGTAGTTGTAATCGCTGATTACGGTGCATTTATCGAAGTGGCTGAAGGTGTTGAAGGTTTAATCCACGTTTCTGAAATGTCTTGGTCAACTCACTTAAGAAGTGCTCAAGATTTCGTTAAAGTGGGTGATGTCGTTGAGGCAGTTATCTTGACTCTTGATAGAGACGATAGAAAAATGTCTTTAGGTATCAAACAAATGACACAAGATCCATGGACAGATATCACATCTAAATATCCTGTAGGTTCTAAACACACAGGTATCGTTAGAAACTTTACTAACTTCGGTATATTCGTTGAGTTAGAAGAAGGAATCGATGGTTTAGTGTATATCTCTGATTTATCTTGGACTAAGAAAATCAAGCACCCATCAGAATTTGTGAACGTAGGAGACAAATTAGATGTAGTAGTATTAGAATTAGATGTTGATGGTCGTAAATTATCTTTAGGTCACAAACAAACTACTGCTAATCCTTGGGACAAACATGAAGATGCTTTCGCTGTTGGAACTGTTCACACCGGAACTATCGCTGAAATTGTTGACAAAGGTGCTACTGTAGATTTCGGAGATGATGTTGTTGCGTTTATCCCAACTCGTCACTTAGAAAAAGAAGATGGTAAGAAATTGAAAAAAGGTGAAGAAGCGGAATTCAAAGTAATTGAGTTCAACAAAGAATTCAAAAGAGTGGTTGCTTCTCACACGGCTATTTTCAGAGAAGAAGAAGAGAAAAATGTTAAAGCGGTTGCTGAATCAGTAGCTTCTAATAACAATGCTCCGGCTTCCACTTTAGGAGATAACAATGACATTCTTGCCGGATTAAAAGCAAAAATGGAAAAAAGCGAGAAAAAGAAATAATTCTTGTTTTTAGATAAATGAAAAGCCCCGAGAAATCGGGGCTTTTTTTATGGTTTATTTTGACGCTAATAATTTTACTTCTTCTGGAGTATAATCATTGATAATGGCATAAGTTTCAATTTTGGTTATAGCCATTTCATCCAATATGTCTACCAAGTTGCCGTAGTTGCATTTTTTGCTGGGTTTGATGATGACAATCAAACCTCTATTACTGAAATCGGAGTCTTCTTTAATTGTTTTGTTTTTGGATATTAGTTCTTTTCGAATCCCATCTTTACCAAAATTCAATTTTTTAGGTTTTTCATTAGGATAATCTAGCAATCCGAAATAGCTAATTACTTTATTATCATCATCTAAAAGCAAAGTTAATGTTCTTTCAAATCGTGGGCCGCAATAAATTGTTCCCGAATCGCTTTCATCACCACAACTGGGCAATCCCAAATCCATAGCTTGTGGTTTAGACAGTTCATTAGTTACCATAAAGAAAATGATTAACAAAAAGGAAACACTAACCATAGCGGCTAAATCAATTTTAGGATGTAGTTTTTTGCTTCTGGGTTTGTTTCTGATTAGCTTAAAATCGTTGTTGTCTTCACTCATAATTTCTTGCTTTAGGATTAGACTCTTAATTATAACGCAATATTGAGTGTTTATATTGTATAAAGTTCAAAAAAAAGACCTCTAATGATATATTAGAGGTCGATTATTATATAATGGGGAAATTATTATCTCAAACTCGCACCCAATTCATTTTCCATATTCTTCTGCAACTTGCTCATGATTTTGTCAATCTGCTCATCAGTTAAGGTTTTGGAATTGTCTTGTAAAGTGAAACTCACGGCGTATGATTTCTTGCCTTCCGGCAGATTTTTACCTTGGTACACATCAAATAAATTAATGTCTTTTAAGAGCGATTTCTCTGTTTGACGAGCAATGTTGTAAATCGCATCAAAAGCCACTGAGTCGTCTACCAAAAGCGCTAAATCTCTGCGTACTTCAGGATATTTTGGAATATCAGTGAATTTGATTTTGCTGCCAATCAGTTTTAAAATTAAGTTCCAATTGAAATCAGCAAAGAATACTTCTTGTTTGATGTCAAAATGTTTCAAAATCGATTTCTTCACAGTACCGAATTCCACTAAGGTATCATTGCCCGAAGCCATTGCCAAACCTTCAGCAAATACATCCGAAGTTACCGGTTTGTTTTGCACTTTAGTAATGCCCAATCTATCCAAAACCGAATTTACATAACCTTTAAACAAAAAGAAATCGGAAGGTTTTTGAGCATTCGTCCAACTTTCTTCATTGCGGTTTCCGGTAACGAATAACGTTAAATGTTTTGGTTCATTGTAACCATTAAGTTCTTTATGATAGGTTTTCCCTAATTCGAATAATTTCAAATCACCATTTCTGCGGTTGATATTATACGAAACAGCTTCTAAACCGGAGAATAGCATCGACTGACGCATAGCCGACAAGTCATTGCTCAACGGATTCAACATCATGACATTGTATTCTTCTTTCAGCATTTCGGATAGACCAACATAATCAGGCGTAGTCAATGAATTCGCCATCATTTCGTGGAAGCCTAAGCCGTTCAATTGTGACGCGATAATATTTTGTACTTTATAATCTTCTGTTCTGGCCGAATTGGAAACAGTAGCGTTTAATTTTTTCGTAAAATTGATATTGTTATAACCGTAAACTCTCAAAATTTCCTCAATAACATCCACTTCACGTTGCACATCCACACGGTAAGACGGAATGATTAATCCCAAACCGGCATCAGAAACACTGTTCACTTTAATATCCAAAGAAGCCAAGATTTTCTTGATGGTTTCTTTCGGTAATTCTTGCCCGATGAGTTTAGTCGTTTTATCAAAATTCAAGAAAACCGGGAAGTCTTCAATTTTTTTAGGATAAATGTCTACTATGTCCGAAGTGATTTCGCCACCGGCCACTTCTTTGATCAAAAGCGCGGCACGTTTCAAAGCAAATTCGGTAATATTAGGATCGATTCCTCTTTCAAAACGGAAAGAAGCGTCAGTATTCAACGCATGTCTTTTGGCCGATTTTCTAACGTTAACCGGATTAAAATAAGCACTTTCCAAGAAAATAGAATTCGTAGTTTCAGAAACGCCTGAACCTTTTCCGCCAAAAACGCCGGCAATACACAATGGCCCTTTTTCGTCACAAATCATCAAATCTTCTTCGTGCAAAGTTCTTTCTACATCGTCTAAAGTGGTGAATTTAGTTCCGGCAGCGACCGTTTTTACAATAATTTTTCCGTTGATTTTCGCGGCGTCAAAAGCATGTAAAGGTTGTCCTAAATCGTGTAAAATATAATTGGTAACGTCAACGATGTTATTTTTTGGCGTAAGCCCAATCGCTTTCAAACGGTTTTGCAACCATTCCGGCGAAGGTTTTACGGTTAAGCCCGAAAGCGTAACACCACAATATCTCGGTGCCAATTTGCTGTCTTTAACATCAACGTCAATTTTTAAAGTTCGTTTGTCAATTCGGAAAGTACTCACCGAAGGCGTAATCAATTCGATATTACTGTTTTTTTGCAACAAACTCGCACGCAAATCACGGGCAACACCATAATGCGACATCGCATCGGCACGGTTAGGCGTTAAACCAATTTCGAATACTTCGTCATTTTCTATATTGAATACTTTGGCACAAGGTGTTCCCGGTTTTAAAGCTGCGTCCAAAACCATAATACCGTCGTGACTTGTTCCCAAACCTAATTCGTCTTCGGCACAAATCATTCCGTGACTTTCTTGTCCGCGGATTTTTCCTTTTTTAATTTCGAATTCAACGCCTTCTTTGTCAAACAATTTGGTTCCGATTGTCGCTACAGGTACTTTTTGTCCGGCCGCTACATTGGCAGCACCACAAACAATTTGTACCGGAGAACCTTCGCCTAAATCAACGGTAGTAATTTTCAAACGGTCGGCATCAGGATGTTTTTCGCAAGTCAATACGTGACCAACTACAACACCTACTAATCCGCCACGAACCGATTGGTATTTTTCCACCACTTCCACTTCCAAACCTAAATCGGTCAAGATGGCTGCCGTTTCTTCTGATTTTAAATCTATTTTAATGAATTGTTTTAACCAATTGTAAGAGATTCTCATGTATTCTTCTTTAAGGCAGCAAATATAAGGATTGCTGATGAGAGATAAAACAAAATTGTGTCGTTTATCGATGATTGTTTAGATTAAGAAGACGAAAGAATCTTTACAAGATTTCCTCTACATGTCGTTTGATGTTTTCAGCGATTTTTCCGGTTGGTAAATCGTTGGCATCAGTACCAAAAGGATCTTCGATTTCTTCTGCAATTAATTCAAGCGAAGCCAAAACATAAAAGATAAAAACCACTACAGGAATTACATAATAACCCAAACTGAATACATAGCCAAAAGGCAAAGTCATCACATAAAAGAAAATAAATTTCTTGATGAATGCACTGTAGGAGTAGGGAATAGGGGTATTTTTGATTCGCTCACAAGCGCCACAAACATCGGTAAATGATTGTAATTCAGCGTTCAAAATAATCAATTGGTCCCCTGAAATTTTACCACTTTGGTGTAAGTCATGTATTTTTTGGAACAAAACCTGCGCCACTTGGTTGGGTTTGTGCTTTTGGTGGTTGATTTTCAATTCGACGTCTTCGAACAGGATTTGGCCAACTTCTTCATTGCTTAAATGTTTGGATAAAATGGAAGCATAAGTTGGAATTAAAAACCGCAAGTATTTTTTATCGTGTTCGTCTTTTAGTATGGCTGAAAGTTTGATGGCTAAATTGCGGCTGTTGTTTACCAAAGAACCCCAAAGTTTTCGGCCTTCCCACCAACGATCATATGCGGTATTGGTTCGGTAGGCCAACAACAAGGAAATGACAAAACCTAACATGCCATGCATGATGGAAATGTTTTTGACATGGCTTTCTTGTGAGAGTTTCCAATACTCGACTTCTAAATAACAAATTCCTACAGAATATAGTCCAATGAATATCATCATCGGAAACAATTGGCGGAAAGTATCGGCTTTGTGAAATCTGAAAATAAAAGTAATCCAGTCTTTTGGGTCGTATTTTACCATTTTGTTTTGTTAATTTGAGTCCAAAAATACATTAAAAACTCAAATTACCGGCCAATTCTTTTAAGGTGATTTCATGAATTTTAGTCAGATACATCGCATTGCTGTAACGTACTTTAGCATCAAGAAAATTTTGTTGCGCAGTTCTAAATTCAATGGGTGTAATGGTTCCGATTTTGAATTTAGATAAAGTGATGTCTAAATTTTGTTCGGCTATTTCCAAATTTTTGCTTTCTACTTTACTTAGTTCCAAATTGGTTACATAGCTTGCAAAGGCAGCATTCAATTGACTTTCCAAACTCCTTTTTTGAAGTTCCAAAGTGATATTGGCGTTGTCTAATTGCACTTTGGCTATTTTTTCATTGCGATTTTGTAAGTTTCCGTTGAAAATGGGTACCGAAGCATTAATCCCATAAAATATCCCTCGTCCGTATGACTGTGTGACAAACCCCAAGGAAGCTTCTGAACGGGTAAAATTATAGGCAGAAGTAATTCGGACTACAGGATAACGTCCGGCTTTGACTTGTTTTAGTTCTTGTTCGGCGATATTTTTGGTCAGTACTTGTGCTTGTATTTGTGGATTTTGTTGGTCAGCAACAGATTTGAGTTCGTCATATTTCAGTTGTTCGTCAACAGCAATTTCATCAGTAACTATAAAATCGGTTTGGACATCACGGGCCAAAATTTCGTTCAAACGAATCTTGGCGGTTTTGATTAATTCAATTTGTTTCAACCGCAAACTTTTGTCAACGTTTAGGTCTACTTGAGCGTTTAAAACTTCTAATTTTGCTGCTTTACCAATACTGTAACGGTTTTGTGCGGTAATGACTCTTTCTTCTGAAATTACAATCGCAGTATCAATGGCCGCTAATTGTTGTTGCTGTTGCACCAAGTCGAAATAGTTTAAATAAACATCACTGATTCTGGTTAGGATAGCTAATTTCAATTCGGCTTCGCCTTGCTTTTGTAAAAAGTTTAATTGTTCTTTTCGAGCAAACATTCTCATACCGTCAAAAACGGTCCAATCTAAGCCTACACCATAAGTTAAGTTTAAATTTCGGGCGCCATCTAAAGTTCTTTCTGAGCCATCTATTTGGGTTTGTGTAGTGTTTAAAATGTTATTATTATTGACAACTGAAGCACTAATAGTAGGCAACATTCCGGCATTTCCTATGGTATTGCCGAGTTCGTCAATTTTTAAATCATTTTTGGCTAACTTGATTTGATAGTTATTTTCTAAAGCTATTTTGACAGCATCTTCCAGTTTTAATAGTTCCTGAGCTTTTGCTTGTTGGGCGAAGCCAATGAAAATTATGAGGATGTATAATGATTTACGTTTCATAGTTTTTTACTTTTCTAAAGTATTCAAGTTGTCGAATTCAGGTCGGTGTTTCTTCGCTTTCGACCACATTAAATAGAAAGCCGGAATTACGAATAATGTCAGAATCAAAGAGAAAATCGTTCCGCCGACAATTACAACACCCATTCCGATTCTACTAGTGGAAGCTGCACCAAGTGACAACGCAATAGGTAACGCACCTAAAGCAATCGCTAAACTGGTCATCAAAATCGGTCGCAAACGCGCTTCTGAAGCTTGTATGATTGCATCGTATTTAGACAAACCTTGTTCACGCAATTGATTCGCAAATTCGACGATTAGGATTCCGTTCTTCGTGACGAGTCCAATTAACATTACGGTTCCAATTTGGCTAAAGATATTCCACGTTTGGCCAAACAACCAAAGCGAGAATAATGCTCCGGCAACCGCCATTGGCACGGTCAAAATGATAATAAACGGATCGATAAAACTTTCAAATTGCGCTGCCAAAATTAAATAAATCAACAGCAAAGCCAATGCAAAAGCGAATATCGTATTCGAACTACTTTCTACGAAATCGCGTGATTCTCCGCCTAAATCAGTTGTGAAAGTGTCGTCTAAAACTTTGGCTCTAATTTCGTCCATCGCTTCAATACCATCAACCATACTTTTTCCCGGTGCTAAACCTGCTGAAACCGTTGCCGACATATATCTATTATTGTGATACAATTGTGGCGGATTGCTTTGTTCATCAACTTTCACGACGTTGTCCAGCTGAATCAATTCGCCTTTGTTATTTTTGACAAACATGGAGGTTAAATCTAATGGTTCATCTCTATCTTTTTTGTCAAATTGGCCAATGACTTGGTATTGTTTTCCGTTGCGCATGAAGTAACCAAAACGTTGTCCACTTAAGGATAATTGCAATGTTTGCGCTACATCTAAAACCGAAATGCCTAAGCTTTCTGCTTTCTCTCGGTCGATGGTCACATTGATTTCAGGTTTGTTGAATTTCAAGTTGACATCTACGTTGGAGAAAGTTTCATTTTTATTGGCTTCTTCCATAAACTGCGGAATCTTTTCGCGCAATTTTTCAAAATTCTGTGCCTGAATAATATACTGAATCGGCAAACCACCACGACGGTTTACGGCAATAGTGGGTTGTTCGGAAACGGTTACTTTGGCTTGCGGATATTTTTTGGTCCATTTGGTAAAATCATCGGCGACTTCTTTTTGAGATTTCTCTCGATCTTCCGGATCTTTTAAGGCCATTCTGATTCTTCCGGTGTTTACGGAAGACGACATAAATCCCGGCGAAGTGATTACCAAGGCAATTCTTTTCTCCGGAATACTGTCGTTGATGAGTTTTGACAAATCTTGCATGAATCGGTCAGTGTAATCAAAAGTGGCGCCTTCCGGAGTTGTAACACCAACGATTACCAAACTTCTATCATCATAAGGCGCGGTTTCTTTCGGCAGAATAGAGAAGAATAAACCAATCAATCCCAAACAAACAATTACGATTGGGAAACTTAGCCATTTCTTTTGCATAAAACGTTCTAATGAAGAAGCATAACCTTTGTTTAATCCCACAAAATAAGGTTCGGTAAAGTTGTAGAACTTGGTTTTCTTTTGTTCGCCGCCTTTCATTAAATACGCGTTCAACATTGGCGTAAGCGTTAAAGAAACAAAGGCCGAGACCAAAACCGCCGCACCAATGACGACGCCGAACTCTCGGAACAATCTGCCCACGAAACCTTCTAAGAAAATGATGGGTAAAAATACTGCTGCCAGTGTTATGGAAATTGAGATGACCGCAAAGAAAATTTCGTTCGAACCTTTAATCGCTGCTTCAATCGGCGACATGCCTTCTTCGACTTTTTTGAAGATGTTTTCTGTGACTACGATTCCGTCATCAACCACTAATCCTGTGGCTAGAACGATAGCTAAAAGCGTCAAAACGTTTACTGAGAAACCGCACAAATACATGATGAAAAACGTGGCAATCAACGAAACCGGAATGTCAATCAACGGTCGGAAAGCGATTGACCAATCTCTGAAGAATAAGAATATAATTAAAATCACCAAAACAATCGAAATCAAAAGCGTTTCGGCAACTTCGACTATCGATTTTTTGATAAAAAGGGTATTGTCTGAACCGACATTGATTTTGATGTCTTTGGGTAAATCTTTTTGAAAAGCCTCGTATTGTTTGTAAAACTGTTCGGCAATATCCAAATAATTGGTTCCCGGTTGCGGAATTACGGCCAAGGAAACCATCGATTGATCGTTGGCTTTAAACTCAGTTTCCAAATTCTCTGAACCCAATTCGGCCCGACCGATATCACTCAAACGAACGACTTTATCTTCATTGGCAACAATAATAATGTTGTTGAATTCCTTTTCATCAGAAAGATTCCCAAGTGTTTTTACCGTTAATTCGGTATTCGCACCGGTTAATTTCCCCGAAGGCAATTCGACGTTTTGTTTTTCTAAAGCCATTCGGACATCGGAAACGGTTACGCCGTATGAATTCAATTTTATCGGGTCGATCCAAATGCGCATGGAGTATCTTTTTTGTCCCCAAATTTGAACACTACTCACACCGGGAATCGTCTGCAAACGCTCTGCGATTACATTTTCGGCATAATCACTCAAGGCCAAAGCGTCTCTGGTATCACTTTGAACGGTCATCGTAACTATCGGGTCAGAATCGGCATCAGCCTTAGAAACTACCGGCGGTGCATCGATATCTTGAGGCAAACTTCTAACCGCTTGTGATACTTTATCACGTACGTCATTCGCCGCTTCTTCTAAGTTTTTTTCGAGTTTAAATTCGATACTAATATTGCTCGAACCTTGGTTACTCGAAGAAGTAATATTTCGAATTCCGTCGATGGAATTGATGGCTTTTTCTAAAGGTTCGGTGATTTGCGACTCGATAATATCAGCATTTGCACCGGTGTAATTGGTACGCACCGAAATTTGCGCCGGATCAATCGAAGGAAATTCTCTTACGCCCAAATAACTGTAACCAATAATGCCAAAAAGAATAATGGTCAGATTGACTACAATGGTAAAAACTGGTCGTTTGATGCTTAAAGTGGATAAACTCATAATTATTTAAGTTTTACTTTAATATCGGCTTCGTCTTTCAACGACATCACACCCGAAGTCAACACAGTGTCTCCGATTTTCAAACCTGAAGTAATGACTACGTCTTTATCTGTTCGGGTTAGTGTGGTTACTTTTACTTCTTTGGCTTTACCGTTATTGGCAATAAACACTTTTTTGCCATCTTGAATCGGGACAATCGCTTCAGTTGGAATGATGATGGCGTCTTTGATGTTTTTCAAAGGCAATTCGATATTCGCAAATGTGCCCGGAAGTAATTTTCCACTGGAATTATCGGTCAAGGCTCTGATTTGTAAAGTTCTTGTAGTCGCTTCAATCGCCGGTTCTAATGCGTAAATTTTGGCGGTGAAGGTGTCAGCTACATTAGGAACGGTGAAGGTGATTTGGTTGTTTTTGTTAATTTCAGTTGCGTATTTTTCAGGAATAGAGAAAGTAATTTTTAGTGGATTGGTGCTAACTAATTTGGCAATCAATGTCGTTGGCGTGACATAAGTTCCGGGAGAAATACTTCTTAAACCAATTTTTCCCGAAAATGGCGCTCTAACCGTAGTTTTGCCAATTTGCGCCTGAATCAACTGTGTTTGTGCTTTAGCTGTTCTATAATCTGCACTGGCGATGTCGTATTCTTCTTGGCTGATGGCTTCTTTTTGCAAAAGCAATTTGGCTCTTCTTTCGTTTTCTGAAGCCAAACTTTCTCTGGTTTTGGCTTGTGCCAATTGCGCTCTGAGTTCTATGTCGTTGACTTTGAATAAAACTTGTCCTTTGCTGACATTGCTGCCTTCCGTAAAAGATATTTTTTCTACAATTCCGGAAACTTCACTTCTGATTTCAATTTGCTCGTTGGCTTCAATAGAACCTGAAAGCGAAATGGTATTCGAGAATTCTTCCCCTTTTACCACAAAGGCATTAACACTAATCGGCGGTTTTTTGCCGTTTTTGTCGTTTCCTTTTTCGTTTTCGGCTTTGTTTTTGGTAATTCTGTAGACAATCATTCCTCCGAGAGCAATGACTAAAATGGCGATTACAATATTCTTTACTTTCATTGAAATTCTAGGTCTAAATTAGATGATAGTTGTCAATGCAAATCTAATTCTTACCAATGAAAGCGTTTGTACAGTTAGTTTTTATTTAACATTTGTAGGTACAAATATTAGCTAGCTAATGTAATTCCAGATGTTTTTCTTTTTAGTCAGCTCAATAAACACAGCCCGAAGGGTTTGGTGTTCCGGTAAGGTCATTGAAGCATCTTTTTTCAGAAGTTTGAGTGCTTCGTGTCGGGCCAAAAGCAAAATGTCTTTGTCACGAACCAAATCGGCTATCTGTAAATTCAACACACCGCTTTGTTGTTTGCCCATGATATCGCCCGGACCGCGGAGTTTTAAATCGACTTCCGCTATTTCGAAACCGTCATTGGTTTTGACCATCGTTTCCAAACGAGTTTTACTATCGCTCGACAATTTAAAAGAAGTCATCAAAATACAATAGCTCTGTTCGGCACCACGACCCACACGACCGCGTAATTGGTGCAATTGGGATAAACCAAAACGTTCGGCACTTTCAATAATCATTACACTCGCGTTGGGAATATTGACCCCAACTTCAATCACCGTTGTAGCGACCATAATATTTGTTTTGCCTTCAGCGAAGCGCTTCATTTCGGCGTCTTTATCGGCAGGCTTCATTTTGCCGTGAACGATAGAAATGCTGTATTGCGGCAACGGAAAATCTCGTGAAATACTTTCGTAACCATCCATCAAATCTTTGTAATCCATTGTTTCACTTTCCTTGATTAACGGATAAACAATGTAGATTTGGCGACCTTTGGCGATTTCGTCTTTAATGAATTTCCAAACTTTCAAACGATTGCTGTCATAACGATGTACGGTTTGAATGGGTTTTCTTCCCGGAGGCAATTCGTCTATAACAGAAATGTCCAAATCGCCATACAAACTCATCGCCAACGTACGCGGAATAGGCGTAGCGGTCATCACTAAAACGTGTGGTGGAATGTCATTTTTTTGCCAAAGTTTGGAACGTTGCTCCACGCCAAAACGATGTTGCTCATCAATAATGGCCAAACCTAAATTATGGAACTTAACTTTGTCTTCCAGTAAAGCATGTGTTCCGATTAAGATATGCAAACTGCCATTTTCTAACGCTTCGTGAATGATTTTACGCTCAGCAGTTTTGGTTGAACCGGTTAGTATTTTGATGTTGATGTTTAAATCTTTCGCCAATTCGGTTAAACCGTTGTAATGTTGGTTGGCCAAAATTTCCGTCGGCGCCATCAAGCAACTTTGGAAACCGTTATCCAACGCAATCAGCATCGCCATTAAAGCGACTATTGTTTTTCCTGAACCGACATCACCTTGTAATAAACGGTTCATTTGGGCATTCGTACCCATATCGTTTCGGATTTCTTTGAGTACTTTTTTCTGCGCATTGGTCAGTTCAAACGGCAAATGATTTTGGTAGAAATTATTGAAATTTTCCCCAACTACCGTAAACGGATGGCCTTTGATCTTATGTTTTCGAACCAAATTTTTGGTAATCAATTGCAATTGGATAAAGAAAAGTTCTTCAAATTTTAAGCGGAATTGGGCTTTCGCCAAAAGGTCAGGGCTTTTAGGGAAATGAATGTTGAATAACGCGGCATTTTTCGGAATCAGCTTTAATTCATCGATTAAATATTGAGGAAGCGTTTCGGCAAATTTAGCTTGGGTTTCCAAAAAAACTTGTTGCATCATTTTATTGACTACCCGATTAGAAATCCCGCGATTGGTTAAGGTTTCCGTCGATGGATAAACCGGTTGCATGGCCGAGCGCAAGCTTTGTTCGTGTTCGTTTTGCAATTCCATTTCGGGATGCGCCATGTTGTAATGGCCGTTGAATGAAGTGACTTTGCCGAAAATCACATAAGGCGTATTGAGTTTTAAGGTATCGCGAATCCATTTGTGGCCTTGGAACCACGTGAGTTCCATTTGTCCTGTTTCGTCCACAAATACAGCGACCAATCTTTTTTTGGCTTTGCCGAATTCAACGGTTTTAATGTTGATGATTTTGCCGATGATTTGGACTTCAGCCGGATTATTATTGAGTTCGTTAATTTTATAATAACGTGTTCTGTCTATATAACGATTCGGATAAAAATTTAGTAAATCTTCGTATTTATGAATGCCAACTTCCTTGCGTAACAATTCTCCGCGTTGAGGACCAACGCCTTTGAGGTATTCTATTGGAGTTTGGAGAAGATTGTTAGACATGGTAAGAAATTGTTAAAGCGAAGATAGTTTTTAATTGGTAAATTTGAAAATACATTACCTTCGTAATATTGAAAACCTACGATTCAAAACATGAGATATCTTTTTCTTCTTTTTTCCATTTTTACTTTCGCCCAGCAAACGCAAAAAGTGGATTTTATAATGTGCAAAGCTTCGGTCTTCCCAGAAATGGTAACTAATAAAGTAAGTGGCGTTGTTACCTATGAATTCAAAGTGATTTCAGCTATAGATTCTATTAGAATTGATGCGGTGAACATGACTTTTAGTGAAGTTGAAATTAATGGAAAACCGGTAAAGTTTAAAAATAACAAGAAAGAGTTAGTCTTGTTCGAAGGTTTTGTAAAAGGAAAAAACAAAGTCCAATTGGCTTACCAAGCTTTTCCAAAACAAACCATGTATTTTAATACCGGAAGCCAACAAATTTGGACACAAGGTCAAGGAAAGTACACCAGTCATTGGTTTCCGAGTTTTGACGATGTGAATGAGAAAGTGATTTTTAAAATGAATATCTCATTTGATAAAGATTATAATGTATTGGCAAATGGCATTTTGAAAGAAACGTTTCCGGATAAAGACAAAAAAATATGGCTTTATGAAATGCAAAAACCAATGAGCTCTTATTTATTAGCAGTGGTCATAGGCGATTTCAGAAACAAAGTCATCGCTTCTAAATCGAGCATACCATTGCAGTTTTTTATCCAGCCGAAAGACACGGCGAAGTTTGAATCGACGTACAGGCATTCGAAGAAAATATTTGATTATTTAGAGAAAGAAATCGGTTTCCAATATCCATGGCAGATATACAAGCAAGTTCCCGTTGAAGATTTTTTATATGCCGGAATGGAGAATACTAGTTGTACGATTTTTGCCCAAGATTTTGTAGTGGATGACATCGGTTTTAACGACAGAAATTATGTAAACGTCAATGCACATGAGTTGGCACACCAATGGTTTGGCGATTTGGTTACGGCAAAATCAGGCAAACACCATTGGCTGCAAGAAGGTTTTGCGACTTATTACGCTTTGTTGGCGGAACGCGAGGTTTTTGGCGAGGATTATTTTTACCACCAACTTTATCGAACTTCTTTGCAACTAAAAAATGCCGCCAAAACCGATTCAATTCCGGTGATGCATGAAAAAGCGAGTTCGTTGTCGTTTTACCAAAAAGGCGCATGGGCTTTGCACATTATTCGCGAAGCTATTGGTCCGAAGTTGTTCCAAAAAGCAGTGAAATCTTATCTTAAAAAGTATCAATATAAAAATGTGGAAACCAATGATTTCTTGTCCGAAATTAAGAAAGTATCACCAACCTTCGATACCGAAAAGTTCAAGAAAACTTGGCTGGAAGATTATCGTTTTCAAACTGAAGAAGCGAATACTTTGCTAAAGAAAAATGCTTTTATTCAAACACTTTTCGAAGCGCAACAATTGCGCAAAAAGTCATTGGCAGAGAACAAGCAAAAGTTCACAGAGTTATTGAAATCCAATGTTTTTTATCCGGTAAAAACAGAGATTTTGTACCAATTGAAAGAAGTTCCCTTTAATGATAAAAAGGAGTTTCTGATATTGGCATTGCAAACCAATAATATTAAAGTGCGTCAAGCTGTTGCAGAGTTTATGGAAGAAATTCCGACTGAATTTAAGTCGATGTATGAATCTTTATTAGACGATGCTTCTTATGAAACCAAAGAAATTGCTTTTATGAATCTGTGGAAAAATTTTCCTGAAAGCAGAAGTGTTTATTTGGCGAAAGCCCAAGATTGGAAAGGCGGAAATGACAAAAGTTTGCGAGTGCTGTATATCATGGCATTTTTAAATTATGTCGATTCACAAGAAATTGAAGATCAAAATCTATCCATTACCTATTTACAATTGCATTCAGAATTGGTTCGTTATACTTCGCCACAATATGAAAGTTCAGTGCGTCAAAATGCTCTGATAAACGCCTTAACCATCATGAGCAAGAATCCTGATGTTTTGAAAAATCTGGTCAATGCGACGACGCATTATAAATGGCAATTCAGCAAATTTGGTCGGGATAAAATTCGCCAATTATTGAAAGATGACAGTTATCATGTCTTATTTGAGTCTTTGTTGCCAACTTTACCAGAAAGTGAAAAAGTCCAATTGCAGAAACTGTTGAGCGAAAAATAATGAGAGCTTTAGTAATTTCGGGCGGCGGCAGTAAAGGTGCATTTGCCGGTGGTGTAGCGCAATATTTGATGCAGGAGAACCGGCATGAATACGATATACTTATTGGTAGTTCTACCGGAAGTTTACTCATTCCGCATTTGGCTTTGGGTGAAGTGGATAAGATTTATAATATTTATTCTAATGTTGATATGCGTAGTATTTTTGACATTAGTCCGTTTGTAGTCAAAAATAAAAATACGCCGCAAGAAACGGTTTCCATCAACCACTGGAATGTATTGAAGCAGTTTTTAAAAGGCAAAAGAACCTTTGGCGAAAGCCACAAACTATTGGAATACATAAAGGAAAATTTCACTAAAAATGAATTTGCTTTACTCAAAGCAACCGCTTGTGAAGTGATTGTTACGGTGACCAATCTTTCCAAAAATGAAGTCGAATACAAGTCGATTAAAGACTATGATTACGATGAGTTTTGCGAATGGATTTGGATTTCCTGTAATTATATTCCGTTTATGTCATTGGTGACCAAAAACGGCTACGAATATGGCGATGGCGGATTTTCGAGCTTGGTTCCGATTAGAGAAGCCATTAATCGCGGTGCGACTGAAGTAGATGTAGTGATTTTGGAAACTGAAGTCCAAACCCGACCGAAAAAAATTGGCCGAAACCCATTTTCATTGATGATTGATTTGTTTCAAACGCTTCTGACACAAGTAGAGAAACACGATATCACCATCGGAAAATTGGCAGCCAAGAATAAGAATGCCAAACTTAATTTATACTACACACCAACACAACTCACCGACAATGCTTTGATTTTTAACAAAGACCGTATGAAAGATTGGTGGCATAAAGGCTATCAATATGCTAAAAATAAAAGTGAGTTGATGAGTGACAACGTACAATAAATCAATAAAAATATTCTTATAAAACTATTTATTTGTAACTATTTTACTATTTTTATTTTTTAAAAAGTAAGATATGTTGGTAAAAGTTTTTGGTAGCGCAGTCTTTGGAGTAGAAGCGACTACTATAACTGTTGAGGTTAATATTGACAAAGGCGTTGGTTATCATTTGGTGGGATTGCCGGATAACGCTATCAAAGAAAGTAGTTATCGCATTGCAGCTGCTTTAAAAAACAACGGTTACAGTTTACCGGTAAAGAAAATCATCATCAACATGGCGCCGGCTGATTTGCGAAAAGAAGGTTCGGCATACGACTTGACTTTAGCCATTGGCATTTTGGCAGCGACCAATCAAATCAAAGCAGCGGAAGTCGATAAATATGTTATTATGGGTGAATTGTCTTTGGATGGAGGTTTACAACCGATTAAAGGAGCGTTGTCAATTGCCATCAAAGCTAAAGAAGAAGGATTTAAAGGTTTCTTTTTACCGATTCAAAATGTAAAAGAAGCAGCTATTGTTGATGGACTTGAAGTGTATGGTGTTGAGAATGTGTTGCAAGTAATTGACTTTTTTGAAGGCAGAGGAACGATTGAACCAACAGTGATAAATACCCGTGATGAATTTTACAAAACCTTAGATTTTCCCGAATTTGATTTTGCAGATGTCAAAGGACAAGAGAGTATTAAGCGCTGTATGGAAATCGCGGCTGCCGGTGGTCATAATATTATTCTCATTGGTCCGCCAGGTTCCGGTAAAACAATGTTGGCCAAAAGATTGCCGAGTATTTTACCGCCAATGACATTAAAAGAAGCACTGGAAACTACCAAAATCCATAGTGTTGCCGGGAAAATAAAAGACGCCGGATTGATGAACCAAAGGCCTTTTCGTTCGCCACATCATACGGCTTCGAGTGTGTCACTTGTCGGCGGTGGCAGTTATCCGCAACCCGGAGAAATCTCTTTAGCCCACAATGGTGTTTTGTTTTTAGACGAATTGCCTGAGTTCAAACGAGAAGTTTTAGAAGTGATGAGACAACCCTTGGAAGACCGAGAAGTAACAATTTCGCGAGCCAAATTTACGATTACTTATCCGTCATCCTTCATGTTAGTGGCAAGTATGAATCCGAGTCCGGGTGGCTATTTCAATGATCCCGATGCACCGGTAAGTTCGTCTCCAGCCGAAATGCAGCGGTATTTGAGCAAGATTTCCGGACCGTTGTTAGACAGGATTGATATTCACATTGAAGTGACTCCGGTACCATTTGAGAAACTCACCGAAACCAGACCGGCAGAAAGTAGCGTGTTAATTCGGGAACGCGTAACCAAAGCCAGAGAGATTCAATCACAACGTTTTGAGGAATTTGATAACATTCACTACAATGCGCAAATGAGCACCAAACAAATCAGAACTTATTGTGCTTTGGATGAGGTTTCGTTACAACTTTTAAAAACCGCGATGGAAAGATTAAATCTATCGGCACGAGCTTATGACAGAATTCTGAAAGTCTCCAGAACCATAGCCGATTTAGAACAAGCAGAAACGGTCAGTTCCAATCACATTGCGGAAGCGATTCAATACCGAAGTTTGGATCGTGATGGTTGGTTGGGATGATGGAGTTTTCAGTCCCAGTCTCAGTATGCAGTTATTAATCTGTTAACTACGACTGTTAATTATATTTGTAATACCTAGCGCCAATTAAAACAGGATTTTCTTTTTCAATTGATTCCAAATAGAATTCGTTTGTCGGAGCCAAAACCGATTGTTTTAATTCTTTTTTATGCAATTTTTCATAGGTTGAGAAATTGATAGCTGTAGCTTGTTCCAAAGTTTCAAAAAGTTTTACTTTTTCGATGACTGATTGCCAATCAGCAGCAACTTCAGCTTCGAAGACTTTTGATTTGGAACCACTTCCGTAAGCAATGAACCCGAATTTTTTATTCGTCAAATCAGATTTTTGTTGGAAATGATAACACAACGTGGATAACAATCCTAAGAAAATGGAACCGGTGTAAATGTTGCCAATTTGTCCCGAAGCGATTTCGGACGGCAATATTTTTGTATTGACTAAGGCTAAATATTCCGGACTTTTGGCTAAGGCTTTGAGTTTGTCTTTGGTTGTTTCTCCGATTTGAGTTTCTAGTAATTCTGTATTTTCTTTGGCAAAAATTTCAATAAAGGTTCTTCGACCTTGAAAACAATAGGGAAGATGCATTAAAATATTTGACCAGTTTTCATAAACTTTACCGCTTTGGTTACTTTCGGATTTGTAATGTTGGTAGGCTTCCGAAATTCGGTTGATGTAACACTGATTCGAATATTGTCCGTCGAAAACCGGTTGTTCTTTGTAAATCGCTATTTCGCATTCTAAAACACCATGCCATTCCGGATTATGCTCTAATTGTAAATCTTCTTTGCTGACAAATCGACGAGGTTTGAAGAAATCAAATACGCCTTGTGTTGAAACACCAACTTCATTTGAAAAACTCAAAATCCTTGGTTCAGAAGTGATTAGCATAGCTATTGATCCAGCGCCTTGAGTGTATTCTCCGGTTGAATTCAAATCGTATTTAGCATTGTCAGAAGCAATTACCATCGCTTTTTTAGTTGGGTTTAACCGAATGTAATCGAGGCAATTTTGCAATGCATCAATAGCGCCAATACAGGCAAAAGTCAAATCGACTACATCACAATTTTTGAAACTACCTTCGCCTAAAACATTTTCTAAATTAGATAAAACGTAAGAAGCTACGGGTTTCGAACTGTCGATTCCGCTTTCGGTTCCAACGTATATTCGGTTAATTTCTGAAGGATTCAGGTTTTCTTGTCGGATAAGTTTTAATGCTGCATTCGAAGCCATAGTCACTACATCCTGATGAACATCAAGGAAGCTCATTTTGTGCAACCCCAAACCTTTGATAAGCTTGTCGGCTTCAATGTTTCGGTTTTCGGCTAAAGTGGTTATGGGAAGGTATAATTGTGGAATATCAAATGCGATACTGTCGATGCCTGCTTTCATTTTTTTTACAATTTTGCTTTGCAAAATTAAAAAAGACAACCTCAAAATGACTTGAAATTGTCTTTAAAATTAACGTGTTAAACACGATTTATGATAAATGCAAAAAAGCATAGTTTTAATTTTCGAATTGTGATTTTTGCTGCAACTTACTGGTTTTTTTAATCCAAAAGTGCTGAAAATGTATCTCCTTGTTTAATATCTCCCGAGTTGTAACCTTTTTTAAACCAATACATTCTTTGCTCTGACGTTCCGTGCGTGAAACTATCGGGTGTAACTTGACCTTGCATTTTACTTTGAATAGCATCGTCACCTACAGCATGTGCTGCGCTCAATGCTTCTTCAATATCACCTTCTTCTAAAAGATTTTTGTTATAATGTGCCCAAACGCCGGCGTAGAAATCGGCTTGTAATTCTAAGCAAACGGACAATTTATTGGCTTCAGTTTTGCTTTTACTTTGTTGCAATTGACGTACTTTTCCGGATGTTCCTATGATGGTTTGCAAGTGATGTCCCATTTCATGAGCAATCACATACGCAATGGCAAAATCACCGCCTTCAGCACCAAAACGGGTTTTTAATTCTTCGAAGAAACGCAAATCCATATAGATTTTTTTGTCACCCGGACAATAAAATGGTCCTGAAGCAGAAGTAGCACTTCCACAAGCGGTATTTACGCCGTCATCAAAAATAACCATTCCGGGTTCTTCAAAATCCATGTTGTTTTCTTGGAAAATTTTGGCCCAAGTTTCATTGTTGTATACAAAACAAGATTTTGAAAACTCACCAAGTTCTATTTCTTCCGCCGATAGTTCTCGGGTTTTAGTTCCTTCAGTTTGTGTTTCAGTCCCTTGGGTTTGTTGTATTATATTGCCAATGGTTTGTCCTGTTTCTCCACCAAACATTTGGAGTAACAACACTACAATACCAATTACTCCACCACCCAAAAGCGCTTTTCCACCTCCGGACATTCCTCTTCGATCTTCAAAATTACCACTTTCTTTTTTTTGCCATTTCATGATATTTATGATTTAGTTTAACTTCATTAAATCTCGAATAATTTTTTCTAATAATTCTTTGTCTATGGGTTTTGGGATATAATCATTCATCCCGTTTTCAATACATTTTTCTTTTTCTCCTACCACTGTTCCGGCTGTTAAGGCAATGATTGGAATATTGGCTGTATTGGGTAAACTTCTAATAGCAGTAGTTGATTCATAGCCGTTCATTATTGGCATTTGGATATCCATTAATATTAAATCGGGCACCAAAGTTTGTACTTTTTCATAGGCTTCCTTACCGTTTTCGAGTTCGATGATTTCGGCATTTGGTAAAATTTGTTTGACTAATGTTTTGGCCAAAAGCATGTTGATTTTATTGTCTTCAACAATAAAAATAATTTTTTTTGCGGTACTGATAATTGTAGAGGATTCGCTTGATTTGGTCGTTTTTTCGACTGATTTATCATTTTCTGTAGATAAATTAGAATACGTTACATCTAAAATAAAGCTAAATTCACTTCCTTTATTAGGTTCGCTGCTTAATTCCAATTTACTGTTCATTAAACCCAACAATTGGTTTGAAATGGAAAGGCCTAAACCGGTTCCGCCAAATCTTTTAGAAGTTGAATTGTCTTCTTGTGAGAACGCTTCAAATATTTTTAATTGGTTATCTTTTTTGATTCCGATTCCGGTGTCTTTTACGGCAAATTGTAACTGAATGCTATCTTCATCAATTATTTTAAAAGTTTTTACGGTTAAGTCAATTCCCCCTTTTTCAGTGAATTTTACGGCATTGCTTAATAAGTTGATTAAGACTTGTTTCAGGCGGATGTAATCTACCCAAATAAATTTTGGAGCCTCTTTTTCGATGACTAAATTGAGCTTTAAATTTTTGAGATTGGCTTCATACTGAATTAAATCTACTACTTGGTTGAGCAATTCTGTTATGTTTATTTTATCAACATCGAGTTCGAGTTTACCCGATTCAATTTTGGAAAAATCGAGGATGTTATTAATTACTTCCATCAAGGAATTCGCCGATTGGTTGATGGTGTCCATGTATTTTTTTTGGATGTTTTCCAAATTGGTATTCATCAAAAGTTCGGTAAATCCAATGATACCATTCAAAGGAGTTCTGATTTCATGACTCATATTGGCTAAAAATTCCGATTTGGCTCTGTTGGCAGCTTCGGCATAATTTTTTGCTTTAATGGCTTCTTCAGCTTCCATTCTGGTGGTGATGTCGATGAAAATCCCAACAATGTATACGATTTCATTGTTTTTAAAAATAGGCTCGCCAAATTCTTCTACCCAGATAGATTGCCCTGATTTATTGACTATTCGATAGATTAAATGAACTTTTTGTTTGCCTTTAAATAATTCATCAGCTTTATCACGTACAATTTTAATATCATCCGGATGTACCAAATCGATATAGAATATTTTATTGGAAAGGAAATCTTCTTTGGGATAACCGGTTAGTTTTTCTATTTCATCATTTAGGTAAATTTTTGACCATTTTTCATCATATTTTGATAGGTGAACGGTTCCCGGAATGTTATTGGCCAAAAGCCTGAATTTCTCTTCGCTTTCTTTGATAATTCCTTCATTGATATTTCTTTCAAAGGCAGAGGAAATGTTGTTGGCTAGGGATTGCAAAATTGTAATTTCATCAATAGACCATTCTCTCTCGAGGGTTGAATCATCAAAGACTAAAAAGCCGTGCAACTCATTTTTAACAAATATAGGTAGAAACAAAACCGATTTAATCTCAAATACTTCGAGGAATTTTCGAGTGGTTTCGTCTTTGATTTTTCTTACTATAGCAGCATAATAATAATTCTCTTCCATATGCTTCATCACAAAGGAAAGCATCTCGGGAGTTATATTTTGCAGTGCTTCTCTAGGCTGAGCGAATCCTTTTTCAGCAGCAAGCCAGCGGTGTTTTTGATAGAAAAGTGTGTCTTTATCATTTTTAGCGAAAAATGAAATCCTATCTACTTTTAATACCATACCAATTTCATTAACAATGCCTTTTAAGATTTCATCGGTATTTTTGTTGAGTAAAAATTTGTCAATGTTTTTACTGATTACAGTCAAGATTTCACTTTTGTAAGACAGTTTTTTATCTGATTCCAATAATAATTGTGCTTCAATGGCAATCGCTATTAAATCAGCGATTGATCGGGCAAAATTTATGTCTTCATTGTCCCATTCAAAAGAGGCATCTGTTTTCTCAAAACACAAGATTCCGATTATTTTCCCATTGATGAATATTGGAGTGTCCAACAAAGACATGATGTCATTCTTGGGAATATAATCATAACATAGCTCTTGGGTTATACTGTTGTTATAAACGTTAGAAGCTACAATTTGCAACCCGGTTTCGATGTTTTCAAAGTAAATGGGATAGGCTTCTCTGCCTAAGAAAAAGTTTTTTTCAAAACGGTCGCCTTTCAAGTAGTAAATGCTTTCACATTTCAATCCTTCAGGAATGTAAGACCAATAACCGACTCTTTCAATGGTACAATTTGTTGCTGCTACTTTGAGTATGTTTTTAAGAATTCCGCTGAAAGTGTCTTTGTTAGAATAACTTTGTGAAGTTAATATTTTTAATGTTTCGTTGTGAACTCTAACTTTTTTACTGCGATTGTAATGTTCGATTTCAAGATTTTTAACCAAAGTTATATCTCTGGCAATGGCTGAATAACCGATGACTTCACCAAAATCATTTTTCTTGAGCGTTACTTTTTGAGAAACCCAGATGGTTTCCCCTTCTTTTTTTAATAACGGAAACACCAAATCATTGTATTCTCGTGTCTCGGGTATTTCTTTATAAAAATCGGTGACATATTCCAAATAATCGGTTCTGACAAAATTGGAAAAATGTTTGCCTAAAATATCTTCTTTTTCATAATGAAGTGTTTTTACGGCAAATTGGTTGACATAAGTTACCACGGCTTTTAAATCTATTTCATAGATTAAATCGGCAGCTGATTCTATTAAGCTTCGGTATTGGTCTTTGATTTTTACTTGCTCTGTAACATCTTGTCCTATACCGATAACTACATCATCAGCGTATTTTTTATCTTTCCATTGGATGAATTTATAGTCGCCGTTTTTGCATTTCAGTTTTCTGACATACGTTCGCTCATCCACAAAGCTTTGGTGATATGCTTCTCCAATAAACTCGGGATCTTCGGTTAATTTCCAAAACCCCATTCCCATAACTTCTTCTACAGTATAACCTAAAATAGTTTCCACGGATTCGCTGCAAAACGAGACTTCCCCTTTTTTATTGGTAGTCATAATCAACGAATTTCCATTATTGACAATGATGTCTGAAAAGAGGAATTTATTTTTGGTTTCCAATAGGGCCAAATGTCTTGAAATATGAATTGCTACAGTAGACAGAAAGGTACAAACCAACAAAATGGTCAATTTACTTTCGATTAATTCTGTTTGGTAACTAAAGATTAAAAAAGCAAAAATACTTAAGACAAAAACCCAGTATTGAAGGATATTTTTTATGACAAAATAGGACAGAAAAAAGGCAACAATAAAACTGGCATAAGAGATTAATTCATAAGGTGTAAAAAACAAATTGTAGCCAATGAAGCAAAAATAGCAAAGGTAAAATAGCGGGAAAACGAGGGTGATTTTTTTATAAAAATAGTCATATTTACTACTTAAAAAATAGAGCAAAAGCATCAATGCACCAACTGTAAAATTGACAGCAACATGATGTCTGGCACGTAATTCAAATACATCTACTATCGTTTCAATTAAAGGAATAGTAATCCCGAAAAAGAGAAAATAGATTCGGAATTGTTCTTCTTTAGGTTCAAAATCAGAGTATTTTTTACCAAGATTTAGTTTTTTTTGTAAAGTTTTGTGAATAGCCACATAGAATAATAAAGAAATAATCAATAATAAACAGATTATTATATAGCTATTAATATTGGTAAATGAAAAAAGATAACTCAAGGTATAGTAGATATTTTTGACCAATTAAACAATTTAAATTTAAATAATAACTTTTGCATTACAATATACACAAAAATAGGAATACTGCTCACTTTTTGAAAAGCATATTCAAGAAAACCACTTCAATAATTTTTTGATGGTATTCAGTTTCCCTCTATAGGGTGCATATCTTATTGGGATGTCGAGCCAATTGGCTTTTTTTACGATGGCTTTTTGGTGTGAAAAAAGATCAAAACTCAGTTTTCCATGATAAGCTCCGATTCCGCTGTGCCCAACACCACCGAAAGGCAATCGCTTGTTGGCAAAGTGAATCATAGTATCATTAATACAACCACCGCCAAAGGTATATTTTGAGATTATTTTTTTGGCAAAAGTGTTATGCTCAGTAAAAACATAAAGTGAAAGTGGTTTTTCAAATTTGGTAATAATTCGTTCCAAATCGGGTTCAGATTCATAACTCAAAATCGGCAATATCGGACCAAAAATTTCTTCTCGCATGACCAAACTTTCCAAAGATGGATTGTCGAGTATAGTGGGAGCGAGATAATAATCTTCAGCGTTTGATTGGCCACCAATAAGAACTGTCTGATTTTCTAAAATCGCTAACAGTCTTTTCCAGTTTTTTTCATTGATAATACGCGCGAAATCAGTTGATGTTTCAGGGTTTTCGCCGTAAGCCAAAATGATTTCTTCTTTTAGAAAAGCGATGAGTTTGGTTTTAATACTTTGGTGCACCAAAAGATAATCCGGAGCAATACAAGTTTGTCCCGCATTTAGGAATTTGCCCCAAACGATTCTTTTTGCAGTCAGTTTTAGATTGGCACTTTGTTCAATGATGCATGGGTTTTTTCCGCCTAGTTCTAAAGTGACCGGTGTTAAATGTTCAGCAGCGGCTTTGGCCACAATCTTTCCAACAGCAACACTGCCTGTGAAGAAAATATAATCCCAGCGTTGAGCCAATAAAGTTTGGGCCACTTCAGTGCCTCCTTCAATGCACTCGACATGGTTTTTATCAAAGGTTTCGCGGATAATTTCGGCAATGATTTTTGAGGTATTCGGGGTAAGTTCTGAGGGCTTTACGGTTACTTGATTTCCGGACGCAACCGCTGCGATTAATGGCGCTAATGTCAATTGGTACGGATAATTCCAAGGGGCAATAATCAATATTTTGCCATAAGGTTCTTTATAGAGATAATCGGTAGAAGGAAAATTTAAAAGAGAAGGCAAAACCCATTGCGGTTTTGCCCATTTATTCATGTTTTTAATCGTATGTTTTAATTCCGCTAAGATGTAATCAGTTTCTGTAAACACGGCTTCAAAACTTGGTTTTTTGAAATCGTCATGCAAAGCTTTGATAATGTTTTGCTCCTGTTTTTGAACGGTAATTAGTAATTTTAGTAACGATTGCTTTCTGTAATCGAGGTCCGTTTTAAAAATCATGATTGGTACTATTAGCTAGGCTAATATATGATTTTTTTTACAGACGAATTAAATTTTGTTACAGAAAAGCCCAACGGAATCCGGTGTAAATATCCCCTTGTTTGCTGTCGCTGATTAAAGCTGATACCAAGGAACTTGTTCCAAGATAGAAACCGCCTAATCTAAATCCGAAACCAATATTAGTTCCCGAAATTTCATTAAAACTGACCGGGATATAAGTTTCAAAGAATCCTAAATTTACCCTTGGTGTAATACTGAAAATATTGGGCACCGTAATTTGATCATTCCCATTATCTTCGTTTAATTTTTGTTGCCAATAAGCCGTAACATATACTTTAGAAATGATTCTAAAATCGGCATAAGTGGAAAGCACCGTTGGCAATTTTACTTTGAAATTGGTTTGTCCACTGGTTTCAGTTAAGTAGCCATTGTTAGATAGAATTTCCTCCACGTCACTCAAATTGTCCACATTTTCAAACAAACTCAAATCCAATCCTTGTGGGTTTTGAATAGTTGGTTGGATGTCTAAAACATAATTGGTTGATGCATTGTTGCTGTCATCAAACGACATGCTTCCGATGTTTCTGATGGCCAAACCGGCATTCAACTTATAATCTTTTCCTTTTTTCCATTGGTAATTAAAACCTATATCTCCGGCAAAACCATTTAATCCACCGAAAATGGATTTACTGTAATCATCAAAGTTGGTAAAACTATCCGCCAAATTACCTGAATAGGCGATGTTTAGAGTGGCAGGCGAATTGGTTGTTAAATAGGCACCGCTGGCATTTTCTGTTACCGTTCCGTTTAATTGACTTAAACCAAAGTTAGAGTATGAACCCGGAAATAATATTTTAAGTGTTACGCCTGCACTAAAGCGGTGGTTTTCGTTTTCAAAAACAGTTCGCGCCGCTGACAAACCCACTTCTCCATAGGAAGTTCCGCTTAATCGTTGGTTATTCGGACTATCTAAAAGGGTTGTGTTCAAAAGGATATTATCATTGGTTATTGCATTACCAATAGTTGGGTCAATGTCAACCATATCAAATTTGGCATGGGCTTTTGTGGTAATGGCAAAACCCCATTTTTGCCAACGCATAGCAAATCCGGGACCGAGTATTTCGGTATCTATTCTGGCGTTTACCGGACTTGAACCTTGAAAAAGCAGTTGCTCAAAATCGGTATCCGAATTAAAATCACTGAAGGCAATTTTATTATTGGCCACATTAAAACTTAACCCATAAATATTGACTTCAAATTTTTTAGACAAATTGGCTAGTTCGGCCGGATTGATATTGGCATTCAAAATACCTATACGGCTGGAAGTACTGATGCCTGAAAAGTGGTCTTGAGCAAAAGTGCTAAGTCCAACAAAAAGACTGACGGTCAAAATGATTTTCTTCATATTTGGATAGATTTAGGTTTATAACAGTTGGGATTTCAAAAACCCTAACTTAACTATAAACGTAAAAGTAGTTATTTTAGTTTACAAAGCATTCCAAATCACTTCATTTGGTGTAGGCGCAATGATTTCAAGGGTTTTCTTGGTTACCGGATGGATAAAAACCAATTTCCGGGCATGAAGATGAATGCCACCATCAGGATTACTACGGTCAAATCCGTATTTTAAATCGCCTTTAATTGGGCAACCAATAGCCGACAATTGTGCTCTGATTTGATGGTGTCTTCCCGTGTGAAGTTTGATTTCTAAAGCAAAATAGTTGTTGAGCTCCTTAATGATTTTATACTCTAAACTTGCTTTTTTACTTTCAGGAACCTCTTTGAGATGTGCTTTGGAAGTGTTGTTTTTTTCATTTCTTTTCAGAAAATGAATAAGATTGTCTTCTGTTCTTGGTGGTTTGTTTTTTACAACAGCCCAATACGTTTTCTGCGTTTCTCTGTTGCTGAACATTTCGTTTAATCGGGTTAAAGCCTTACTGGTTCTGGCAAAAACAACGATTCCTGTAGTAGGTCGGTCTAGTCGATGAACCACGCCAAGAAAAACGTCACCGGGTTTATTGTACTTTTCTTTGAGGTATTCTTTAACAACTTCAGAAAGCGGTTTGTCTCCGGTTTTATCGCCTTGAACGATATCACCAACACGTTTGTTCACCACAATGATGTGATTGTCTTCGTGAAGAATTTGGAGGTTATCTTTATTTGAAAATAGCTTAGACATTTTAGACTTCTTAGAAAGGTTAGATTTTTAACGTCGTGCGGAATCGAGAAATCATTTTGATGATTTCATTTAACTCATTAGCAATAATCTCTAATTCTTCAGTATTGACAAAGCCTAAATCAGAAGCAATTAAAAGTTGTGTTTCAACTTCATAAGCTGAACCAATGGCAATTTCTAAAAATCTGGAAAAATCTTTATTTGAACTTCTTGAAGAACCTTCAGCGATATTCGATGGAATAGAAACTGATGCACGACGCAATTGATTGGTTAAACCAAACTTTTCATCACTAGGAAATTTAGAGGTTATAGCATAAATCTGAGAACAAAATAATCTGCTTTTCTTCCAAATCTCCAATTCCTTATATCTATGCATATCTGATTATCTAAGAAGTCTAACAATCTAACTTGTCTAAGAAGTCTAATTAATATTGCTCGTTCTTATTAGGAAAATCACTCGACTTCACATCGGACACATAATTCCCAATAGCCGAAGTCATTTGTTCGTATAAGTTTAAGTAACGTCTAAGGAATCTCGGACTGAATTCATTGTTCATCCCCAACATATCGTGTATCACCAAAACCTGTCCGTCAACACCACCGCCGGCTCCAATTCCAATTACAGGAATCGAAATCGTTTTAGCTACTTTCTCCGCTAAAGAGGCTGGAATTTTTTCCAAAACTAAGGCAAAACAGCCTAGTTTTTCTAATAATTTGGCGTCTTCAATTAATTGTTCTGCTTCAGCTTCTTCTTTGGCACGAACGGTATAAGTTCCGAATTTGTATATCGATTGTGGTGTTAAACCTAAATGACCCATAACCGGAATTCCGGCGTTTAAGATTCGTTTAATACTTTCTTTGATTTCGCTTCCACCTTCTAATTTTACAGCATGTCCGCCACTTTCTTTCATAATTCTGATGGCTGAACGCAACGCTTCTTTTGGGTCACTTTGGTAACTTCCAAAAGGCAAATCGACTACAACCAAGGCTCTTTCAATGGCTCTAACAACTGAAGAGGCGTGATATATCATTTGGTCTAAAGTGATGGGCAAAGTCGTTTCGTGACCGGCCATTACATTACTCGCAGAATCACCTACTAAGATTACATCAACGCCCGCCGTATCTACAATCTTAGCCATGGTATAATCATAAGCTGTAAGCATCGATATTTTTTCGCCATTGGCTTTCATGTCAAAAAGTGACTTGGTGGTGATTCTTTTGTAATCTTTTTTTGCTGTTGACATCGCTATATTTTTATAAAGTAAAGTTAATAAAAAGGAATTGTAAAATTTCATCAATTCTCTTTCTTACAGTTAGCAAAGGTGTAACTATTTTTTTAAGTGGTGTACTAATTTGAAAAAAAAGTAGTCATGGAACCAAATCGAAATTGGAAAAAGATAGCCGAAGGAAAATACCTTTTTTTAGTAGGAGAAAAGAAGATAGGAGAATTAGAACTGCAGTATTCCAACTGGAAACGAGGAGCGATTTTCAATATTGAGGGTCAAATATACACCATTGAACATTTTGGCTTTTGGAAAGATAAATTTCAAATAGCAGACTACAAAGGTGTTAGTGTTTTAAAAGGCTATACTGATAAATGGTTTTCCAGTCAGACTACCTTGGACTACCAAAACACAAAACTGCTACTTAAAATCAGAAATAATCCTTTAGCCGAATTTGTGATAACTAATGAAGATTCCGATTTGCTTTCTTATAGTTTGGAAACCAATGGTGGAACGATAGTAACAAAGATTATTTCGTTACCGGAAAATAAAGAGTACTTATTGGATTTCCTACTTTGGTATTTGTTTCAACCCATAGCTCAAGAAAATGCAGGCGACCATTTGGTTTTTCAAAGTTTACTAATGTCTTTATAATCAAATAAAATTACTTGATTCTTGTATTTATATAGTGATAAAATGCTTTACATGATTAACTTTGCATTCTTATCCAATTAATCACTACAATGCCCAAAATATTAATCATTGAAGACGAAGCCACCATCCGAAGAGTATTGATCAAAATACTTTCCGAAGAAAGCGACACTTATATAGTAGAAGAAGCCGAAGATGGAAAACTAGGTTTCGAAAAAATTAAAAATGAAGATTACGACTTGGTTTTGTGCGACATCAAAATGCCCAAAATGAGTGGTGAAGAATTACTCGAAGCCGTAAAAAAAATCAAACCCGAAATTCCGATGGTGATGATTTCCGGTCACGGCGATTTGGAAACGGCTGTAAATACAATGCGATTAGGCGCTTTTGATTATATTTCAAAACCACCCGATTTAAATCGGTTATTAAATACGGTTCGCAATGCTTTAGACAAAAAGCAACTGGTTGTTGAGAACAAAATCCTTAAGAAAAAAGTTTCTAAAAACTACGAAATCATAGGCGAAAGTGAACCCATCCATCAAATCAAACAGATGATTGATAAAGTAGCATTAACCGACGCTCGTGTACTAATTACGGGACCAAACGGAACCGGAAAAGAATTGGTTGCTCATCAATTACACGAAAAAAGCGAAAGGGCTAATGCGCCGATGATTGAGGTTAACTGCGCTGCCATTCCATCCGAATTAATTGAAAGCGAATTATTCGGTCACGTAAAAGGAGCCTTTACCTCTGCTGTAAAAGACCGAGCCGGAAAATTTGAAGCGGCTGATGGCGGAACGATTTTCTTGGATGAAATTGGCGATATGAGTTTGTCGGCACAAGCCAAAGTACTACGTGCGTTACAGGAAAGTTTGATTCAAAGAGTCGGTGCTGATAAAGACATAAAAATCAATGTACGTGTTGTTGCAGCAACGAATAAAGATTTGAAAAAGGAAATAGCCGAAGGTCGTTTCAGAGAAGATTTGTACCATCGTTTGGCCGTAATTTTAATCAAAGTGCCTTCCTTAAATGACAGGCGTGATGACATTCCTTTGTTGATAGAACATTTCGCAGTTAAAATTGCAGAAGAACAAGGAAACGCCCCAAAAGTATTTTCAAAAGACGCCATCAAATTATTGCAAGAATACGACTGGACCGGAAACATCCGCGAACTAAGAAACGTAGTGGAACGCTTGATTATTTTGGGCGGAAGCGAGATTTCGGAAATGGATGTGAAACTGTTTGCCAGTAAATAAAGAGATAAGGGAATAGGGATAAGGCATAAGTCTAATCCCTATTCCCTTTTAATTTATCCCTTAAATAATGAACTTAAAAAAAATAAACCCACTACTCCAACAAGCACTCATAGAACACGGACTAACCGAAGCCAATGAAATGCAACAAGAGACGTTTTCAACCATTAAAAGTGGTGCCGATGGTGTAATTCAATCGCCGGGTGGAACAGGTAAAACGACCACCATTGTTCTAAATGTAATCCAACGTATGGAGAAATCCATAGGTGAAAGTACCCGGGTTTTAATTTTGGTAGAAAACAAAGAACGCGTGTTGGAAATGGAAGAAATGTTTCTGAAATATGGCACTTATCATGATTTAAGTATTCTTGGCGTACATGATAAAGGCGATATCGATTATGACAAAAATGTCATTTCCATGGGGTTAGATATTCTTATCGGAACTCCCAATAAAATTAATGCCATGTTTTCTTCGGCCGGTTTTAATATCAACACGATCAAAATGTTTATCGTAGACGATGCCGAAATATTATTCAGAAACCGAATGGATGCTGTTGTGTTGAGATTATCCAACAGTATCGAAAAAACACAGCGTCTATTCTTTTGTTCCCAAATAACAGAAAGAGTAGAAGTATTGGCCGAAAAAGTAATGATTGAACCGCTTTTCTTCGAAATGGAGGAAGAGGAATAGTGCTCAGTGTTTAGTCCCGAAGCTTCGGGAGTGTTCAGTAAAACGGACTCATAACTTATAACTAATAGAAATGGGATTAATAAAAATATTTTCAGGGGAAGCGATTCTTGCTTTTACTTTAAAAGAAAAACTCGAAGAAGCCAGCATTAATGTGGTAATCAGAGATAACAATCAAGCCAATGTATTGCCGAGTATTCAAACGAGTAAACCGGTAGAATTATTTATTCAAGAAATTGACTACGGCAAGGCGAATCCGGTAATTGAGGATTTTCGATTGAGTATTTAGATGAAAAACCGAGTTAAAATAATACCAATCTTTCTTTTTGTATTGACCATTTTGGTTTTAGATAGGTTTCTATTTTTGCCCGGTAGAATGGAAGGGACATGGGATTATGAATACGGAACTTACATTGGTGATTCCATTTCATTTACCCAAAACATTGATATTGTCAATAATTTTGAGGTAAAAATTCAGGACAACAAAAAATTGGATTCGTTTTATCTTGTCGGATGTTACTTCGGAAACTTGTATTTGATTAACAAAGAAACCTTTGAATACACCAAGTATGTAGCCTATGAAAGTAATGCCGATAGGTTTTGATTTATTTGAAAATCTTCAATCTGAACACTAATAAAGAAATAAATACGCCAAAAACCCCAATTATTGCGAACGAATACCTCAAACTCGTTACTTCAGCAATTAAACCAATTATTGGCGGACCAATTAAAAAGCCAAGGAAACTAATACTGGTAACTACTGTCAAAGCAATACCGGTTGGGACATTTTTATTATTTCCGGCGATATTGAAAATAATGGGAACGATATTCGAAACGCCAAATCCAACCAACATAAAAGCTATCATACACGGGATGATATAAGGCAATAAAACAGCCATGTACAATCCGCTTGAAATGACTAATCCGCTTATGATAAGGACTTTTTTAGCACCGTATTTAGCCACTAAAAAATCGCTTAAAAACCTACCTGAAGCCATGCTAATCATAAAAGTAGTATAGCCTAAAACTACCAAAGCTCCGGGCGCTTTAATAATTTCCTTGAAATAAACACCACTCCAATCAAACATAATGCCTTCGCTGGCCATGCCACAAAAACAAATAACACCCAACCAAAGCAAGGTTTTATCCGGATTTTTCCAAAAGGAATAACTCGATTTTTCTTCTTCTTGTATCGATTTGGTTTTGATGATGTATTTGTAGTTGGTTAAAATTATAACCACGACAAATGCAAAAGCTAAAACAAAATGTTGGAACGGCGTTAATTCTAATGTCAGCATAAGCAAGCCTACTAAAGCACCAAAAAATCCGGCCAAACTCCATGAACCGTGAAACGAACCGATAATAGGTTTGTCAAACAATTGTTGGGTATAAACCCCTTGTGCATTTACCGCAATATTGCAGAAGTTGCAGAAGAAACCAAACAAAAATAATCCGGTTGCTAAGTGCCAACTTTGGGTTGATAATCCTATAAAAATCAAACAAAATGCATAAAATAATAATCCTAAAATAGAGATGTTTCGACTACCATATTTAGTTACAATTTTACCCGTAAACGGCATCGCTACCAATTGCCCAAACGGTAAAGCAAAAAGCATCGTTCCCAATTCGGCTTCGCTCAATTGCAATATCGATTTGATATCCGGAATTCGGCTCGCCCAAGTCGAAAAACAAAATCCCATGCCAAAGAAAAACAATGAAGTAGCTAATCTAACTCTATTGAGATAAGATTTTTTGGCTTTTCTATAACCTTTCTTAATCTTGGCTTTGGGTAAAATTTTGGCTAAAAAACTATAATCTAATAAAGGCATATTTTTTAAATCTTAGTTTAAAAGTAACCAAATCCTTTTTGAAAAGAAAACATTCTTTGCGGTAAGTCGCGTTTTAAACCAATTACAACGTTATTGTTATTATTTTACAATGAATTTTTTTACCGCCTTTGTGCCATTGCCTAATAATTCAATCAGATACATTCCGGTTTGTGCTTGCAACTGAATATTTTCTACCCCATTTTCACCATTAAAAATCGGTTGGCTATGGTAAATTTTACGGCCTCGGATATCATAAACCGTTAATTCATATACTCCACTCAAGTTATTGGTTTGAACAGAAAAAGATCCGTTATTTGGATTCGGAGAAATGGTGAAATCAATTGCGGCTGTAAAACTATCTGTTGACAATGCTGGTACCACGCGACAAAGGTTCAAACTCCAAGAATTAATAAAACCACCGTCTAATGGAAATTCATCATACACTTCAAGTTGCCACACTCCAAAACTTGATTCGCCGGTCAGTGTGCTCAAAAGTGTTTCCGGTTTTATTGTTCCTGAAATTACCGGTGTTCCATTGCAACTCAAAATCACACCATTATCTGTAAAAGTAGCTGCAGCGTCATCGGCATCTCCACATTTGTGACTAAAGAGATTGATTATTGTTCCGGATGGACTAATTAATTTAACCGCAATGTCAGTCATCCAAGTGTGTGAGATATCAAGTGAAACGGTAGCCCTTTCAATATCAAAATTTTCTGCAATGTTTAAACTGGTATTGACTGTTGCCGCATCATCTGAAGGAATAACTACTGGAACATTTGCTGAAACAAAATCAGTACAAACAAAATCACCTGTAGTAAATTGAGAAACAGCACTTAAATTTCCGTTACAAGCAGTATTTTCGGGACGAACACGCCAATAATACAAAGTGGCTTCATTCAATCCGGATGTTGTATAAGTGTTTGTTGAGGTAATTGCCGAAGTGATAATATTAGTAAACCCAATATCGGTGGCAATTTCAATGGTGTATTGAGACGCATTGGCATCAGCTGACCAGGTAAAATCAGGCGAAAATCCTATTCCGGTTGCGTTGTTTAACGGACTATTCAAAACTAAAGTTCCAAAAGTATTATTAAGAAGATTCAAATAAACCGAAGCCGTTTTGGTTATAGAACCCGATACCGCAGAAACAGTCAGCAGATAAAAACCAACAGGTGCATTTTGTGTGTTGGTTAAAGTCAAGGTAACCGTTCCGTTTTCACTGATTGAAGTTGGAGTAAAAGTAGCAGTTATTCCCGATGGTATACCTGAAACGGAAAAATTAGTTGTACCTGTAAATCCGGAAATAGTTTGGTAATCAAAGGTATAATTCACTATCGCTCCTAAACATGCAGCAACATTTTGTTGACCATTAGCTTCTAATAAAAAGGTTGCTGTAGATGCGGATATAGTAAAATTTTGATTGGATACATCATAAAAAATATTACCGTGTCCGCGCACCATTATTCGATTGGCATTTCCTAATAAATTGGGAACAGTAATCGTTTCACTTCCATCATTTGGAACATTCGTTGCCAGCGGAATCGAAAAAGTAAGTCCGCCATTGGTTGATAATAAAATGTCTACATTCGCAGCATTGACACCATTGGCAGTAGTTCCGGCCACATTCCAAGTAACGACTTGATTGGAAGCCGCAACCCAATTCACAGCAGTGTTTGGTGCTGTAATTATAAAAGGTCCGGCGGTATTTGATACTGTGACTTTCATAAAATCGGTCACAGATTCGCCTCCGTTTATGTTGTTGTCACGCACAGTAAAAGCAAAATTATATTCGCGTCCCACATTGGAAATTACTTCCCAAGTTGGCGCTAAATTGTTGGCCAAAACATCTGAAAGTTTTGGCAAGTAACGCACAGGAATATCAGTAATGACCTGCGGTTTAAAATTTGGTCCTACAGTTGCAGTCGCTACCGGTGGCTGTACAGAAATTTGGCGGTCATATTGTTCCCAAGTATAAGTTAGTGCATCATTATTAGCATCGGTTGCGTTTCCGGTTAATATAAAAGCGGTTCCTTTCGGAATGGTATAATCAGAACCTGCATTAATGATTGGTGGAGTATTTTGGTTTGAAGTGCTTGTAATGCAACTGCCACCACCACTATTGATAGTATTGCGTATTTGTGCGATGCTACCAGCGAAAAATTGGGCATCTGAATTGCTTTGGATATTGGGATCACAAATTCCGGCGTATGCCATTATAGAACTTCCGCTCCCTGGTTCGTATGACCAGTTACTGTCGCGATTGCCACCACATTCGTTGTTAAAAGTATGGGCAGCACCAAACTGATGTCCCATTTCGTGTGCCACATAATCAATATCAAAAGGATCTCCAACCGGAGAACTAAGACCGGTAGCACCAAATGCTTTTGCACCATCAGCACAGGGTTGACCACCACCTAATCCACCGCCGGATGTGCCTACACCATGCCCGAAATCATAATTAGCTGTACCAATAATGACATCAAGGGTTTGCTGTGTTTCCCCAATAAGAGCCCCAACATTGTCATTAGTCAAATCATCGGTATCAATAAAAATTACGTCATCTTCATTGGGAATCAATTGTAAAAAAACCGATAAATCACGTTCGAACATCGAGTTGACTCGCGTAACGGTAACAGTCACCGCAGCTAAAACCGCCGCTTTTTTTTGGGCCAAAGTCCCCGACTGAAGACCGGCTGCAGCAATGTGAAATGCCGAATACTCCACTGTAGTTACTATACCGGTGCGATACGTTCTGTAAACACCATTGTCTTGCGGTTGTGCACTGATTTCATCAATACTTAATTTAGATTGTAAGTCAGCTGTGTGGCATTGAAATAAAGCAGAAGTTGTCAATCCTTCACGCAAATAACTCACATAATAATTACCGTCTTTTGAATAAGGTTCGATATACGAAGTGCCATTATTGACTGCTAGAGTCATAGTGTGAAGTCCGAATAAAGTTACGCTAAAGCGAATGACAGCGGAACGATTTTCAACGCCTTGTCCAACATACGATTTATTATCAGGATAGCGTGCAGCCAAATCAGGATGCATTACCGGTGCTTCGTAAATGCGAAAATTTTGCATTTTTCCATTCCCATCCGGAAAAGGTAAAACTAGCGTTGAGTTTTGTCCTCGCATTGGGGCATTTAGAAGTGCTTGTTTAAAAGCAGTAAGATCGAGTTTGAAGTAATGTTCCGTTTTAGGAATAGCAACTCTTTCCTTTTTACCCGAAACTGAGGCTTCGGTTGGCGAAACTTTTTGCCATATTTCTTGGGCATTTGCATTCAATATCAAAAGAAACAACAAAAGCGTAAGTAGATTTTTTTTCATTTTAAGTTTTTTGAAGAAACTAAGATATGAATTTATGTTGATTTTCATGATTAAATAAACATTGTCAATACTAGTTTCTATACTATCTTTGCCGCTTCAAAATTCAACAATTCACATGATTACAGTTAACGATATAGCCGTAGAGTTTGGCGGTACTACTTTATTCAGCGAGGTAACTTTTGCCATCAATGAAACGGATAAAATTGCCTTAATGGGTAAAAACGGCGCGGGAAAATCAACCTTACTTAAAATTGTAGCCGGTGAAAATAAACCCACTCGTGGGATGATTTCAGCTCCAAAAGAGGCGGTGATTGCCTATTTGCCTCAGCATTTATTGGCTGCTGATAATTGCACGGTAATGGAAGAAGCTTCCAAAGCGTTTGCTGAAGTTTTTAAAATGAAAGCCGAAATTGATGAAATCAATGAGCAACTAACCATTCGCACTGATTATGAAAGTGATGCTTATATGAAGTTAATTGAACGCGTTTCGGAATTAAGTGAAAAATATTATTCAATAGAAGAAGTCAATTACGAAGCCGAAGTAGAAAAGGTGTTGAAAGGATTAGGTTTTGAAAGAGAAGACTTTAATCGACCAACATCAGAGTTTTCCGGAGGTTGGAGAATGCGCATCGAATTAGCCAAAATTCTTTTGAAGCAACCCGATTTGATTTTGCTCGATGAACCAACCAATCATTTGGACATGGACAGTATTCAATGGTTGGAAGATTTCTTAATCAATCAGGCGAAAGCGGTGATGGTGATTTCCCACGATAGGGCTTTTGTAGACAATATTACCAATCGTACTATTGAAGTGACGATGGGCAGAATTTACGATTACAAAGCCAAATATTCTCATTATTTGGAATTGAGAAAGGACAGAAGAGTGCACCAACAAAAAGCCTACGACGAGCAGCAGAAATTTATTGCCGATAACCAAGCTTTTATTGAACGTTTCAGAGGCACTTTTTCCAAAACTGATGCCGTCCAATCGCGTGTTAGAATGTTAGAAAAAATTGTTCCGATTGAAGTGGATGAAATCGATAATTCAGCCTTGAAGTTGAAATTCCCGCCTTCGGTTCGCTCCGGACAGTATCCTGTGATTGTACGAGATTTAGAAAAATCCTACGGTGATCATTTGATTTTTAAAGATGCCAATATGGTTATTGAACGTGGTCAAAAAGTAGCTTTCGTCGGAAAAAACGGAGAAGGAAAATCGACCATGATTAAGGCGATCATGAAAGAAATCGAAATCAATGGCGGTAATGTTGAAGTAGGTCACAATTGCCAAATTGGCTATTTTGCCCAAAACCAAGCCGCATTGTTAGATGAAAATGCGACTATTTTCGAAACGATTGACAATATTGCAGTGGGTGAAGTGCGAACCCAAATCAAAAACATTTTAGGTGCTTTTATGTTCCATGGTGATGATATTCAGAAGAAAGTCAAAGTGCTTTCCGGTGGAGAAAAAACGCGTTTGGCGATGATCAAATTGTTATTGGAACCGGTAAATTTGCTCATTCTAGATGAGCCTTCGAATCACTTGGATATGAAAACCAAAGACATCATCAAAGAAGCGTTGAAAGACTTTGACGGAACGCTGATTTTAGTATCACACGACCGTGATTTCTTAGACGGTTTGGCGGAAAAAGTATTTGAATTCGGCAACAAAAGAGTCAAAGAACATTTTGAGGATATCAAAGGGTTCTTGGCCCACAAGAAAATGGAGAGTTTACGAGAGATAGAAAAATAATATTTTTCAATAACTTTTTTTTGTATTTTAGATTGTCTAAAATATATATTTATGAGAAAAGGGTATTGTTTGATTTTATTATTTAGTGCTTTTATGGGCATAAATTTTGCTTTCTCGCAAAGCAATAACGAACCGGAAGCACTAGGTTTACCTGGGGATAATTTAAGTTTATATGCTGTTTTAGAAGTTTTTCAAAAGTCGAAAACCATAGAAGATTTTGAAAAATCGCTCAATGATAAAGAAGGAAATGTAAACAACCTTGATTTAAACAACAATGATGAAACTGATTATATAAGTGTAATTAGTGAAAAAGATGGAGATAATCATTCCATCATACTTCAGGTAGCCGTAAATGAAAAGGAGAATCAAGATATCGCTGTAATTGAAGTTTCTAAGAATAAATCGGGAAAGGTTGTTGTTCAAATCATAGGTGATGAAGAGTTATATGGTAAGGATTATATCGTTGAACCTTCAAATGAAGTTGTTGGCGGAACACCTAATCCCGGTTATACAGGCGGTGACACAGTAATTATTAATAACAATACGACCAATAACTACAACACTACCAACACCACTAACAATACCTCAAATAATAATGGTGCATCTTATGTGGAACCAAGCGGATGGTCAGTTGTGATGTTCTTGTTTTCTCCAGTTTATGTAGTTTACAGATCTCCTTTTTATTGGGGTTATTATCCTTCATATTGGCATCCTTGGAGACCAATTTATTACCATAGTTATTGGGGATACCATGGCCATTACCACCACCATCATCATTACAGAAGAACAACGATTATCATAAACCATAACCATTACCACAATAATTATTATGGCAGAAGAAAATCCTCCATGATTGTTGCTAATAACAGAAGAGACGGTCGTTATAACGGTATTTATGACGGACGAACTTATAAGAAACCGACAGTACCTTCAAGACCTGATTTAAATATTAAACCTTCTCGACCTGTTACTAAACCTGCGGTGCGTCCTTCAAAGCCTTCTACAAAACCGGAAGTTCGTCCTTCGAGACCCTCAACAACAAGACCGGTCGTTACGCCATCAAGACCAACAAAACCCCTAAAAAAACCAAGCTATAAACCTGCTTCAAAGCCCATGAATAAGCCGGTTACAAGACCAGCTATTAGACCGGTTAAAAAAAAATCAGTGCAAAGAAGCACTAACAGATAAAAAAAAAGGGATACTATTTTATCCCTTTTTTTATTTAATCATTAGATCTTAGACTATTGTAAGGCAAAACAAACACTAATTTCACTTGAGATTTTTATTTTTTCGAATTCGATATTGGTATTATAATCAAGACTTTTAGTTTCATAATTTGCACTTACAGTACTTGCCCCACGAATTCTAATTTGATTCCCATTACCTCTGTAAGCTAAATTTTTATTTTGATTGATAAATATAGCTTTTCCAATATTTTGCCCCAATGGTTTGGAGAAACTTACAGCATTAGCTTTTGCATTTTCCATTGATTTGGCATTCACTATCAATTGGAGTTTGTCTTCCTCAGAATGCTCAAGTTTGTCAATTCTTACATTTGAAATATTAATTTCCTCTAAACCAATGAAAACTTTAGCGGTTGTCTTGGCATCATAAACTAAAATCGAAAAGGATTTTGCTTTTTGAATATCAGTTTGTTTTAAAAAGAATTTTTTGAAATTACTCATCATGTCTTGCATGGTGACATTTTTTTCGGTGTCAATGCCTAAAGATTTTAGTTTGGTCAACATTTCGCCTTCTAAATCTTCAACCGATTTTTTGCCTTTGGTATCTTTTTCAGAAATCAAAACATCGATGTAAATTCGGTTAGGCGTAACCAAAGTATCGGCTTTGCCTTGTACTTCAAGATAAGGTTGGTCAATAAAGTTTTTTTCCTGACTAAAAGAAGAAACACCAATAAGCATGGCAGTTAATAAAATGATTTTTTTCATAGAAAGAAGTTTTGATTGATTTATATTGTAAACGCATTTTTGTTGAATTTAGTATCTATTGAATCAAAAACCCTGTCTGTGTGCATCCGGACAGGGTTTCCTCATCAATCAAAAAAAACACCCAACTTAACATATTATTGCACTGCTTCCACTAATCGAATAAACTCGGCTTTGTAACCATCGTTGTCGTAGGCCAAGCCTTCAAGTGCTAATTTTTTTATAGCTGCGGAAGATTTATTGGTCACCAATTTAGAGTCTCTTAATTTCAAACCAAACCAAGCCACAGCGGTACTGAATTTGAATCCGCTTGAAGCAGTTTCCAAAGCGTTTGCTTTGTTATCAATTACTTGAACCATCTCAATGCTTTTATCGCCATCCGGTTTTTTGTAGCGGAATTTTATAGTGGCCAGTTCGTCATTGAATTTGGTTTTAGACGGTTCAACTTTTGTGTATTTCAACTCATCGGTATCCACAAATAAAGGACTATTGGCATTGGTCGGTATGATTTCGTATAAAGCGGTTACGGTATGTCCGCTGCCCAATTCTCCTGCATCGATCGCATCATTTTTAAAATCTTCCGGACGCAATTTTCTATTTTCATAACCAATTAATCGATAGGCTTTTACATGCGCCGGATTGAACTCGATTTGTATTTTAACGTCTTTCGCGATAGCAAACATTGAGCCTTTGAATTCTTTCCCTAAAAAGCGATTGGCTTCTTGAATGTTATCGATATATGCGTAATTGCCGTTGCCTTTGTCGGCCAAAGTTTCTAATTTACTATCCTTGTAATTGCCCATGCCGTACCCTAAGCATGTTAAGAAAACACCCGATTTTCTTTTGTCTTCAATCAACGTTTGCATATCGGAATCCGATGATGCACCTACATTAAAATCACCGTCAGTAGCCAAAATCACTCGGTTGTTTCCGCCTTTGATAAAATTTTCTTCTGCGGTTTTGTAAGCCAATTGAATTCCGGCACCTCCGGCCGTACTTCCACCGGATTGTAATTGGTCTAAAGCCTTGATAATAGTTTGTTTTTCGCTACCTGATGTTGAAGGTAAAACCAAACCGGCTGCACCGGCGTAAACTACGATAGCTAATTTATCTTCCTCTCTTAATTGGGCGACCAAAACTTTCAAAGATTCTTTTAACAACGGTAGCTTGTTCATATCACTCATCGAACCGGATACGTCGATTAGGAAAACCAAATTGGATTTTGGTAAATTATCGGTTGGAATATCTTTGCCTTGCAAACCAATGCGAACCAATTTGTTTTGGGTATTCCAAGGACATTCGTTGTATTCTGTGTTGATCGAAAACGGATGAGGTCCGGTTGGTTGTGGATATTGGTATTTGAAAAAATTGACCATTTCTTCTACACGAACGGCATCTTTTGGAACCGTTTGCCCGCTATTGATAAAACGACGCACATTGGTATAGGAAGCATTGTCAACATCAATGGAGAAAGTAGATAGCGGTGCAGTTTTAGGGCTTTCAAAAGCATTTTCTACAAAACTGTCATACTCTTCATTGTTAGGCTCAACCACGATAGGTGTAGTAGCCTTGTCGATTTCTTTGAATCTCTTTTTCAATTCTTTTTCAGTCAGGTTTTGTTGCACGCCGGTTTTGGTTTTAATCACAACTACACCGCTTGTGGCTCTATTGCCATAAATAGAAGTGGCAGCCGCATCTTTTAATACATTGATAGAGTTAATATCGTCTGCTTTTATCATTCGAAAATCTTCTTCTTTAACGGGAACACCATCAACTACATATAAAGGTGCAGTTTTATTCCAAGTGGAATTTCCTCGAATGACAACTGTTGTGCCCGGAGCACCTGTACTATGATTTATCTGCAATCCTGCAACTTGACCTTGTAATGTTTGACTGTATGAGGCGTTTGGTCTGTTTTGAATGGTTTTTCTTGAAACGGTTGATTGTGCTACTACTGTACTTGATTTGGTAGTATTGCGATAGCCTTCAACCACTACTTCATCTAATCTTACACCGTCTTCCAAGATTACATTTATAGTGGTTGATTTTCCCACTTTGACTGATTTCGTATTGTATCCGGTAAAACTAAAGATCAATAGTTCTCCTTCCATGGCATTGATGGAATATTTTCCGTCAAAATTAGTTTGTGTTGATCTTTGAGTACCTTTAACTATTACATTGGCTCCCGGAAGCGGACCGGTTTTATCACTAACGATTCCGGTGATGGTTTTTTGCTTCGCCGGTTCGTTTGTGCTTGGGTCTTGCCCAAAGGTTAGGAAAGTTATAAGCATAGCGATGCCTAATGAAAACTTTTTTAGATTTTTCATGACGTTGGATTTTAAAGGGTTAGACTGATTTATTTCTGTTTTTTGGCAGCCGGTTTTCCGTTTTTAGTCGAAATGATGACGACGCCTTTTTTGCCTTTTTCACCATAAATAGAAGTCGCTTTTTCATCCTGCAGTATGGAAATGGAGTCGATTTCTTGTTCGTTTAACGGTGTATAAGGACTGGTTGGGTTTGGCCCAAATAATTGTTTTTCGGTGTATTCAACACCATTGATTATATAGAGAGGATCTGGAAGTACAATGATGGATTCGATTTCGTCCATTTCCACTTCTTTCACCGTTTGTTTATTCCTTACTTTGTCGTCAAAAACCAGTAAAGGTTTTTCTTTTTTGGCACTCGATACTTTATTTTCTTTATTGAGAAAAAGTTCTACGTCATCGGATTTTGCGTTTCTTTCCTCTCGTTTTTCTGAATTGATATACCCTTGGTTAGTTTGTGGAACCGAATTTATATATGGTTTGTTGATTTCTTCTTCAACATTAGTTCTGAGGCTTTTATTTTCTACTATGGTATTGTTTTCTTCTAAAGCAACTTGATTTGATATTACAATTTGATCCTTTAAAATACTATCAGCGTTTTTCTTGATATCCGGATGAACAGTCTCTGCTGTAACTACGGCCTCTTTATTTGGAGAGGTTACTTGTTGAACAGTGTCTTTTTGGACAATGGTATTGTTAGTGTTAATTTCAGTACTGTCATTTTTTAAAAATTGGTAACCCAAAGTAGTAACCAGTAAGAGAGAAGCTGCGACTGCGATTTTTTTCCATAGCGTAGTGGCTTTTTTCAGTTCGGTTTTGTCCAGTTTTTCCTCGACGCGGTGCCAGACTTTATCCATCGAAGCAAAATCGGGCGATTCGGCGTTGTTGGCGGCTTTTTTAAATTGGTTAAAAATATCTTGATTTTCCATGATTACTTTGCTTTTTGATAATAAAGATTGTTGACTAAATCTTTTAATTTGGTCTTCGCGGCATTCAATTGTGACTTCGAAGTGCCTTCGGAAATGTTGAGCATAGCGGCTATTTCTTTGTGTCCATAACCTTCAATAACAAAAAGGTTGAAGATGGTTTTACAACCTTCGGGAATCAAGTTGAGCAAGTTGAGCAAATCTTCTTCTTCCAATGGCGTTTCTTGTGGACTTTGAGGCTGAATACTAAATGCCGTTTCTTCCAAATACAAATTGAAATTCACCTTGCGTTTCAATTGTAACAAACATTGGTTTACCGTAATTTTTCGTGCCCAAGCTTCAAAAGCACCTACTTCTTTTAACTGATCTAATTTGGTGAAAATGGTATAAAAAGCATCGGCCAATACTTCTTCTATTTCTTCTTCCTTTTTTAAATAGCGTTTGCACGTTCGGTACAACTTAGGTGACATGTATTCATATACTTGCCGCTGCGCTTCCCGTTGCATTTTTTTACAGGCTGATATGAGTATTTCGTTTATCACAATGGGTGTCTTTATAGGTAAAGAGGACTATTGGTTTGAAAAGGTTGGGAAGAGGTGAAAAAAAAGTAAAAAAAAGTATAAAGGGAATAGGGATAAGGCATAAGTACTTTTCCCTTTTCCTTAATCCTTTATGACTAATTTATAAATATTTGACTCTAACAATTCCGAATCTGTGTCTTCACAAAGTAAAAACTCCATTTCTTTTTCGGATTGTTTGTATAAAGTTAGGCCTTCAAATTTATGGGTGCTTGAAATTTGTTGGGTGAATTCGACTTTTAAAGTTTTTAAATCCATGCGTCCGATGATGCTTCCTAAAACTTCTCCGTCGAGGTAAGTTGACTCGGTATCTTCGGCGGAAGCCAGAAAGTAAATTTTATCATCTACTAAAATGGCGTCGGTGAAAGTGGTAGCTATATTTTTTATTTTGGGCAAATCGATTGGGACATATTCGAATTGTTGATTTTGTGGCGTGTCTTTGCTGAAGATTATCGCATTTTTACCTTGAATACCATTGCCTCTTTGGAAGAAATAAATATGGTCTTGGTTCATGATTAACCCTTCAATATTTAACTCATCGTCTGTAATGGCGAACTCATTCTTGATTTTTTGGTAGATTACGCCAATGTTGTTTTTTTGAATTTTTCCGGTTGGAATGGCATAATTGAAAATCAAGTTTCGGTTTTCGGTTGAGCCGGAACCTAAAAGAATTAAATCAGTTCCTTTGATAGCGATGGCCTCAAAATCGGGTTTGTCTTTTTTGACGATGTTGTCTTGGGCGTTTTCTACCAAAGCTATTTTGTTGAGCTTTTCGGTTGGAATAACATATTCGTATAGAAAAGTACTGTTGTCAGAAATAAGATAAAGTTTGTCATTATGGTAAACCAAACCGGAAGCAGAACCAATGCCGATGATTTTAAAGAGTACCGAAAGTTGAAATTTTCCCATGAGTTGTTAGATTAGTTTAGCCCGGATTGTAGCGGCATCCTTTTTCCTTTTTTTAAAGGGAAAAGATATAGCGTAAAGCCGGAAATAGCTCCCAAAAATTATTATTTTTACAAATATAAAACTTGTACCATGAAAAACATCAATCCCGAAGATTTTAGAGTGAAAGGCCAAATTGAGTTGTCAAAGTTACCAACGCGTTTAGCCATTGATACGGATAAAGCGGAAGAAGAATTGGCTTTGGATAAGGTGCAAGTCAAGTTGAGCAAAAAGCAAGACGCGATGTATGCGCACAACCGACATGCGTTTTTGATTTGTCTGCAAGGCATGGATACTAGCGGGAAAGACAGTTTGATTCGAGAAGTTTTTAAAGAATTCAATCCGCGTGGTGTGGTGATTCACAGTTTTAAAACACCGAATTCTACCGAGTTGGAGCACGATTATTTGTGGAGACATTATTTGGCTTTGCCCGAAAAAGGGAAATTTGCGGTATTCAATCGAACGCATTATGAAAACGTTTTGGTGACTCGCGTGCATCCGGAATATATTTTATTCGAAAATTTACCCGGTATTGAAAAAGTAGAAGACATTACGCCGCAGTTTTGGGCGAATCGTATGGAGCAAATTAATAATTTTGAAAAGCATATAGCACAAAACGGGACAACGGTTTTGAAGTTTTATTTCCACATGAGCAAAGAGGAGCAAAGAGAACGTTTACTCAAGCGTTTGGAAAATCCGGAAGACAACTGGAAATTCTCGACCGGTGATTTAAAAGAGCGTGAACGTTGGGACGATTATATGAAATACTACGAAGACGCGATTAACAACACCAATAAAGACCATGCGCCTTGGTATGTGGTTCCGGCCGACGATAAAGGCGTAGCGCGTTATATTGTAGCCCAAACCATTTGGGAAGCTTTGGAAAAACTGACGGACATCACCGAACCTGAATTAGACCCAAAAGTAAAGGCTAACATTGATGTTTACCGAGAGCAATTGAAAGGATAAAAAAAGGCGCTAAATTTTAGCGCCTTTTTGTATAAAAATTGTTGATTTACAGTTCGAAACCGTACGCCAAACGAACGCCCAATTGACCAATTCCTTTGCCAACGGTTCCGTTGTTATTCAGTTTTGGGAAATCAGTGTAATGTTCGTAACGCAAACTAATGTCAACGTATTTGGTAGCATAACCAATACTTGGAGCAATTAACAAAGAGGTTTTGTCATAATCATTGGTCACGGCAATGGCAGCTCCAACTTCACCCATTATATAAAATTGGTCGTTCCAAATAAAGGCTTTGAAACCGGCTTTTACCGGAATAAATCCTAAGTCATTGTCATCACCACTAACAAAAAGGTTAGAAAAACCGGTAGTTAATGTCAAAGAGTTTCTTTTTGACAAATCATATTGCAGTCTGGCATCCACGCCAAGCGCCAATTTATAAGGTTCTTGAAAAACATAACCACCACTAATTCCGATGCCTAGTTTGAATTTTTGATCATAGTTTTCTGTAGGTGTAGTTTCTTGGGCGATAGTTTTAGTTGCTGAACCTAAAGTCATTGCTAAAACCACAAGCATTTTAATTGTTGTTGAAATTTTCATAAATGTTTAATTTTTGTTTTTTGTCTTAGTTTGAAAACCATAAGTGGTATCCATTTGACGGTGCAAAAGTATTGGTATCGGCAACCGACTTTGTTATACATTTATGGTTGTTTGTTACATAATTCTTTCCCGTTTATGCACAGTTATCATTATTAAATAAAAGTTTGTTGCTTTATTTCAGTTAACCTAAGTACTTTTGCAGTCAAATTTTTGCAAAGTGAATTTAGCACAATACACCAAAGAATTCCGATACAATTTACAATTGGCTTATCCCGTAATTTTGGGAATGCTCGGTCATACCTTGATTGGTATAGTCGATAATATCATGGTAGGTAAATTGGGTAGTACCGAATTGGCCGCTGTTTCTTTGGGTAACAGTTTGATTTTTGTGGCGATGTCACTCGGCATAGGGTTTTCTACTGCAATTACGCCAATAGTTGCCGAAGCAGATGCTGAAAAAAACGTTGGAAAAATCCGTTTGGCTTTTCACAACGGTTTGTTTTTGTGTGTCATTTTAGGCTTTATGTTGTTCTTTTTGGTGGTTTTGGCCAAGCCAATAATGGAAATGTTGCACCAACCTAAAGAAGTCATTGCTTTAGCCAAACCTTTCGTGGATTGGGTTGCTTTTTCATTGGTTCCGCTGATTATTTACCAAGGTTACAAACAGTTTGCCGATGGTTTATCGATGACCAAAATCTCGATGTATGCCATTATTATGGCGAATGTTTTGCATGTGATTATCAATTACCTTTTGATTTACGGGATTTGGTTTTTTCCAAAAATGGGAATTATCGGCGCGGCATTGGGAACGGTGATTTCCAGAATTGCAATGGTGACTTTTATGCACGTTATTTTATCCCGAAAAGAAAAATTGAAACCTTATTTTCAAGATTTTAGTTTTGATGAAATCAAGAAATCAACCCTAAAAAAGATAATTAATTTAGGACTGCCTTCTGCTATGCAAATGTTGTTTGAAGTTGTTTTGTTTACGGCAGCGATTTGGCTTTGCGGGAATATTGGTAAAACCAGTCAGGCCGCGAATCAGATTGCGCTGAGTTTGGCTTCGATGACGTTTATGTTTGCTATGGGATTGAGTGTGGTTTCAATGATTAGAATCAGCAACCAAAAAGGATTGAACGATTACAAGCAGTTAATTGTCGTAGCGCGGTCTATCTTTTTATTGGCGATTATTATCGAGATTCTCTTCGCAGTGATGTTTGTGGCTTTGCACCAAATTCTGCCTTATTTGTTCCTCAATATGGACAATAAAATACAATTGTTAGACAACGCCGAAGTGATTTCGATTGCCGGAAAATTGCTTTTAGTGGCAGCCGTTTTCCAAATTTCTGACGGGATACAAGTCGTAGTGCTTGGCGCTTTGCGTGGTTTGCAAGATGTTAAGATTCCAATGTATATTACTTTTGTGGCTTATTGGGTTGTTGGTTTTCCAATCTCTTATTATTTGGGACTCAAAACCGATTTAGGCGCGGTAGGTGTTTGGATTGGATTATTGGCCGGATTAACAGCGGCCGCAATATTTTTGTATCTTCGTTTTCACTATTTAACCAAGAAGTTGTTGAGACAAAATTCATAACTCATAATTTATAACTCAAAAAATGGAATTACCAAAATTCGTACTAGCAGATAACTCAGATTACCCGGATGATATTTTTGTCATTCACCTTGATTTTCCTCGCTTTATCATCAATTTAAAAGACGATGAAGTAGAATTTATGGAAGATTTAGAAGGCGAAGACGAAACCGAATTAGAAGCTGAAATGGAGCATTTAATTACACTCGCCGGAGAGTTTTACGACAAAGAAATGGAAGGTTACGAGGAGTAGTTTTTAGTGTTCAGTTGGCATTGTTCAGTAGAAAACTGCGACTGCGACTGCGACTAAAAAAGATACTATTTAAAATACTTCTCCAATAAAATCATAGCCGCTGCAAAAGGTGATAATTCATCATTTTGCACGGCTTTTTTGTTTTGTTCCAATAAAGCAATGATTTCCGGGTGATGGTAGAAGTTGTTTTTTAACTGCTCGTTAATGGTTTCCATCATCCAATATTGGTTTTGGTCTTTGCGTTTTTCTTCAAAGTAATGATTGGTTTTTACCAATTCCAAATAGTCGGAAATCGTTTGCCAAACGGCATCAATTCCGGTTTTTTCATAAGCACTGCAAGTGGAAACCGTCGGAATCCAACCCGAACTTTTAGCCGGAAATAAATGCAATGCTCGATTGAATTCGGTTTTCGCCAATTTGGCTTTGTTGATGTTATCACCATCGGCTTTGTTAATGACAATGGCATCGGCCATTTCCATAATCCCGCGTTTGATACCTTGTAATTCATCGCCCGCACCGGAAATTTTCAGCAGTAAAAAGAAATCAACCATACTGTGAACCGCAGTTTCGCTTTGACCAACGCCAACCGTTTCAATCACAATCGTGTCAAAACCGGCGGCTTCGCAAAGGATAATCGTTTCACGTGTTTTTCGAGCTACACCTCCAAGGGTTTCTCCTGAAGCACTTGGTCGTATATAAGCATTTTTGTCTTTGACCAATTCTTCCATGCGGGTTTTGTCGCCCAAAATACTCCCGTGAGAAATCGTACTACTCGGGTCAACGGCTAAGACCGCGACTTTTTTGCCTAAAGATGTTAGGTGTTTTCCAAAAGCCTCGATAAACGTACTTTTTCCAACACCGGGAACGCCTGTAATTCCGATTCGGACTGATTTATTGGCATGAGGTAAACAGGCATTAATGATTTCATTGGCTTTCGCCAAATGGGTAACATTGGTGCTTTCTACCAAAGTAATCGCTCGACTCAGCGCAGCAATATCGCCTGCCAAAATTCCGTTTACCAGTTCTTCCGAACCGGGTTGGATTTTGCGACTGCGAACTACTTTTTCCAAAGCAGATTGGCTAAAGCTTTCCGGTTGCGGAATACCGTCTTTTTCGTGTAGTGCCGATTTTTTCGAATTCTTTTCCAAATCGCAGTAAGGTTAGTCCAATAATCTCTTAATGATTTGCTAAAATTACTAAATGTTATTTTAATGACTGTTATATATAGTACTTTTGTGGCGTTAAAAAAGGAGAATGGAAATAGAAACTACACTTTCTAGCAGCAAAAAAAATAAAGACTTAGCCCAAAAAACGGTCTACTCAATTCTTTTTTCAATCAGTTTTGCGCATTTGCTCAACGATTTAATCCAAGCGATTATTCCCTCGGTTTATCCCATTTTAAAACAAAATTATAATTTATCCTTTTCACAAATCGGTCTGATTACGTTTGCTTTTCAGTTAACCGCTTCTATATTCCAGCCTTTTGTGGGTTATTATACCGACAAACATCCGAAACCTTTTTCGCAGATTTACGGCATGTTGTTTTCCTTGGCGGGAATCATCTCCATTTCGTTTGCCAATAATTTCTATTGGATATTGCTATCGGTTATGCTCATCGGAACCGGTTCGTCTATTTTTCATCCTGAATCGGCACGAATTTCCAATTTGGCAGCCGGTGGCAGAAGAGGTTTGGCGCAATCTATTTTCCAAGTTGGCGGGAATTTCGGAACAGCACTCGGACCTTTATTAGTGGCCTTAATTGTTGTCCCGCATTCTCAAGTGTATATTCTTTGGTTTATCATTGCGGCGACTATCGGATTGGGTATTATCAGTAAAATTGCCTTTTGGTACCGAGACCATTTGATCAATCGCCAACCCAAAAAAGTAGTCTTTGCCGATTTCCAACGCTTGTCAAAAAGCAAAGTAAAATGGGCGATTGCGATACTTTTAATTGTCATTTTCTCCAAGTTTTTCTACTCAGCGAGTTTGTCAACTTATTACACGTTTTATGTAATGGATAAGTTCCATCTTTCCATCAAAGAAGCGCAATTTCATATGTTTATTTACTTGTTTGCTTATGCGGCCGGAACCATTCTTGGCGGACCTTTAGGCGATAAAATTGGAAGAAAATACGTGATATGGTTGTCGGTTTTTGGGGCAACGCCATTTGCATTACTGTTGCCTTATGTCAACTTGTTTTGGACCGATGTGTTGATGATCATCATCGGAATTATCATTTCTTCGGCTTTCCCGGCGATTTTGGTTTATGCCCAAGAATTATTGCCTAGAAAACTCGGCATGATTTCCGGTTTGTTCTACGGATTTGCTTTCGGAATGGGCGCTTTAGGTTCGGCTTTGCTGGGCACTTTGGCCGATTATACTTCAATTCAATATGTGTACCACGTGTGTTCTTTCCTGCCATTGATTGGGATTATTTGTTATTTCCTTCCGAATTTGAAGAAGAAATAGGAGCGAAGGGTTCGGGCATTTTTGGAAACCTTATTCCTGCTGTCCATTCTGCAAGGCGCCATTCCCATCAGGGCTAAATTGGATTTGTCTTTTTCTTTTGGAATCGCTACATTTACTTCTCAATTTTTACACCATGTCACTCCATCCCGAAATAATTCAAAAACTCACCATGATTGTTGGCGAAAACTATATTTACACCGACCAAGAAACCCGAAACCATTACGGTCACGACGAAACGGAAGACTATGTTTTTCCGCCAAGTGTTGTTGTGAAACCAGCGAATGCACAAGAGATTTCCGCTATTTTAAAAGTGGCCAACGATTATAAAATTCCAACTACGCCAATTGGGGCACGAACCGGTTTAAGCGGTGGCGCTTTAAGCATTTACCATGGCATCGGATTGTCCATGGAACGTTTGGATAAAATCATTGACATCGATGAGCAAAACCTACAAGTAACGGTTGAACCGGCTGTAATTACCCAAATTTTACGCGAAGCGGTTTCTGAAAAAGGGTTGTTCTATCCGGTTGACCCAAGTAGTATGGGTAGTTGTTGGATTGGTGGCAATATCGCCGAAAATTCAGGTGGTGCACGAGCTGTGAAATATGGCGTGACGAAAGATTATGTGCTCAATTTAGAAGTGGTTTTGCCCAATGGTGCCATCATTTGGACCGGAGCCAATACCCTAAAAAATTCTACCGGTTATAATTTGACCCAATTAATGGTTGGAAGTGAAGGAACACTTGGCGTAATTACCAAAGCCGTTTTAAAACTTTTACCTAAAAACAATCACAACGTTTTAATGTTGGTGCCGTTTTACAAAGCCAACGAAGCTTGTGAAGCCGTTTCAGCGATTTTCCGCGCCGGAATTGTACCAAGCGCTTTAGAGTTTATGGAACGCGATGCCATTGACTGGACACTGAAATACAATGACAACATCAATGTCAATGTCAATGAACAAGTTCAAGCGCATTTATTGATTGAAGTGGATGGGAATTATCCGGAGATTTTGATGCTGGAAGCCGAGAAGATTTTATCAGTAGTAGAACAATTTGAAATCGATGAAGTTTTATTTGCGGATACCGAAGATGAGAAAAATGCTTTGTGGAAAATGCGTCGTTCCGTGGCGGAAGCGGTGAAAGCCAATTCAGTTTACAAAGAAGAAGATACAGTTGTGCCTAGATTCATGTTGCCTGAGCTTTTATCAGGAATAAAAAAAATAGGCGAGAAGTATGGTTTTAAATCGGTTTGTTATGGCCATGCCGGTGATGGCAATTTACACGTGAACATCATCAAAGGTGATATGACGGATGACAATTGGCAAACACAAGTACCACTTGGAATTCGAGAGATATTTGAATTGACGGTTTCCTTAAAAGGCACTTTATCCGGTGAACACGGTATCGGGTTTGTTCAGAAGAACTTTATGGATATTGCTTTTAGCAGAACACATTTGGAACTAATGGAAAGCATCAAGCGCGTTTTTGATCCGAATAATATATTGAATCCCGGGAAGATTTTTCCGGATGAAGTTTAAGTTTTTGACCACTAAGGTCAATAAGAATACACAAAGAGCACAAGGTTATTGAAACTTTGTGCTCTTTGTGGTTTAAAAACTAATCTCTTTTTGGAGTTTGTTTTTTTACTCTTTTCTCCTCTTTTTTTTCCTTTGCGGTCTTCAGAGGTTCTTTTTTAGCCGCTTTCTGAACGTCTTTTCCTTTTGCCATGGTTATGTAGTTTTTAGTTTGGTATCAATTGATATAAGTAAAGGTAAAACTATTTATTTAATCCCAAAGCCGTTTTTACATTTTCATCAAAAATCGATTGAAAAGCGGTCAATTGTTCGGGATTATCAAAATTGAAAAATTTCCATTCTCCATTGGTAGTTTCATCCCAAACGGCCACATAAGTCGTCATTTTTTTGACATTAAAACTGTTTCTGTTGGGTTCAAAAGTAACGTCTTTAGTACTATTGACTTCCTGCAACCAGACTTTCTTCTCTGCGGCTTGTTCCGAAGTTAATTTGGTTTCAAAAAAGTAACGCTTAGGGATACGAATGCTGATAACACAAAACGATTTGCCGTTGATTTGTTTTATTTGACCATATTGAAGCGGAACACTCTGCAATTGGTACCGCAAACGGTATGTTTCATTTTCGTAATGCAGTTCGGTTTTTTCGAGCATAACTTCCTTGCCAATACTGGATACCATTGACGGATAAGACAATTTGACAATGGCTTCAAAATCCATTAAAAAGTTAGCTTCATAGAGTTTTTGTGCTGATACTTTCAACGTTTCGGTACTTTGCGAAAAGCTGTTAAAAGTGATGAAGAAAAACAGTAATGCGAGACGATTTAGTTTCATATTGGCTTTATCTTTAGTCAAATATAAAAAAATCCCCAACAGTATGAACCGTTGAGGATTGTTATATTATTACAATCTGCTAACTGAGACTGCGACTGTTAACTATTCATTCACCAAAACCCATTCGCCTGAAGCCAACATGCCTTCGGCTTTTTTGTATTTGGTAGTTTCCGTTTTACCACTCATCACGTGTTTGATAGTCACGGTGTCGTTGCGGTTGATTTTCGGAGTTTCTCTTACGATGGTTTCCGTTACTTGCGGACGTTGTTGCGCAGCTTGACTGGCTTCACGATTGCTGCTTTCGCTGCTTTGAATTTCGTCTTTGCTTTCGGTATAATTCTGTTTTTCTCGTACTTGACGCGCTTCCTGAATGTTCTGGTTTTGCTGAGGTAAATCGCCTTTGAACAAGAACGAAATCACTTCTTTATTCACACCATCTAACATCGAGCTAAACAATTTGAACGCTTCCAATTTGTAAATCAGCAACGGATCTTTTTGTTCGTGAACCGCTAATTGTACGGATTGTTTTAACTCGTCCATTTTACGTAAGTGCTTTTTCCAAGCTTCATCCACAATGGCCAAAGTGATATTTTTCTCGAAATCGGCTACCAATTGCGCACCATTAGATTCAAAGGCTTTTTTCAAGTCGGTTACCACATTCAACGTTTTTATTCCGTCTGAAAATGGTACAACGATGCGCTCAAATTTATTGCCTTCTTTTTGGTAAACATCCGCTACAATCGGGAATGCTTCGCGAGCACTTCTTTCTGTTTTTTCATTGTAATAGGCTAAAGCGACTTTATAAACTTTACCCGTAATCTCCATTTCAGATAGTTTCTCAAATTCGTTAGCCGAAATTGGCGACGTAATAGAGAAATAACGAATCAGTTCAAATTCGAAGTTTTTGAAATCATTTCTGCCTTTGTTTTCGCTTACGATTAATTCGCAAGTGTCATACATCATATTGGCGATATCCAGTTTCAAACGCTCTCCGTGCAAAGCATGACGACGACGTTTGTAAACTACTTCACGTTGGGCATTCATGACGTCATCATATTCTAACAAACGCTTACGAGTACCAAAGTTGTTTTCTTCGACTTTTTTCTGAGCGCGTTCAATGGATTTGGTCATCATAGAATGTTGGATTACTTCACCTTCTTTCAATCCCATTCTGTCCATGATTTTAGCTACTCTGTCGGAACCGAATAAACGCATCAAGTTGTCTTCCAAAGACACATAAAACTGTGAACTTCCCGGATCACCTTGACGACCGGCACGACCACGCAACTGACGGTCAACACGACGCGAATCGTGACGTTCCGTACCAATGATGGCTAAACCTCCGGCAGCTTTTACTTCAGGTGTCAGTTTAATATCGGTTCCACGACCGGCCATATTAGTTGCGATAGTTACTACGCCCGGTTTTCCGGCTTCGGCAACGATATCGGCTTCTTTTTTGTGCATTTTAGCATTTAATACGTTGTGTTCAACACCGCGCATTTTCAACATACGGCTCAATAATTCTGAAATCTCTACCGAAGTGGTTCCAATCAATACCGGACGACCGGCTTTTGACAACTCAGTAACATCTTCAATCACCGCGTTGAATTTCTCACGCACCGAACGGTAAATCAAATCTTCTTTGTCTTGACGTGCCATTCCTCTGTTGGTTGGAATTTCAACTACGTCTAATTTATAAATCTGCCATAACTCACCGGCTTCGGTAACGGCTGTTCCGGTCATACCGGCCAGTTTACTGTACATACGGAAATAATTCTGTAGTGTAATCGTAGCAAAGGTTTGTGTTGCGGCTTCAATAGTTACATTTTCTTTGGCTTCGATGGCTTGGTGTAATCCGTCGGAATAACGGCGACCATCCATTATACGACCGGTTTGTTCGTCAACGATAAGGATTTTGTTATCCATGATAACGTATTCGGTATCTTTTTCGAACAAAGTGTAGGCTTTCAACAATTGCGTCAGCGTGTGAATTCTTTCTGATTTTACCCCGAAGTCTTGGAATAATTTCTCTTTGGCTTCCGCTTCTTGGTCTTTTTCCAAGTTTTGTTTTTCGATATTGGCAATTTCAGTTCCGATATCCGGTAATACGAAGAAATCTTCTGAAGTATCTTTGGATAAGAATTTGATTCCGTTATCGGTCAATTCTACTTGGTTGTTTTTTTCTTCGATTACAAAATACATGGCTTCGTCTACTTCCGGCATTCTGCGGTTGTTGTCTGACATGTATTCGTTTTCAGTTTTTTGTAAAAGCGCTTTTATACCTTCTTCACTCAAAAACTTGATTAACGCTTTGTTTTTAGGTAATGAACGGTAAGCTCTCAACAATTGGAAACCACCTTCTTTCGTGTTTCCTTCTTTGATTAAACGTTTGGCTTCTGTTAAAAATCCGTTGGCCAATTGACGTTGTAAATTGTATAAGTTTTCAATTTTTGGTTTCAATTCGTTGAACTCGTGACGGTCACCATCGGGAACCGGACCGGAAATAATCAATGGCGTTCTCGCATCATCAATCAATACCGAATCCACCTCGTCAACAATCGCGTAGTTGTGTTTTCTTTGTACCAAATCTTCGGGAGAATGCGCCATGTTATCACGCAAGTAGTCGAAACCAAATTCGTTATTGGTTCCGTAAGTGATGTCGGCTTCGTAAGCTTTTCTACGAGCATCTGAGTTGGGTGAGTGATTATCAATACAATCTACAGTCAAGCCGTGGAATTCGAATAATGGTGCTTTCCAAGTACTGTCACGTTTGGCCAAATAGTCATTCACGGTTACTAAGTGAACACCGTTTCCGGTCAAAGCGTTTAAGTAGAGTGGAAGCGTCGCCACTAATGTTTTTCCTTCCCCGGTTTGCATCTCGGCAATTTTACCTTCATGTAATACGATACCACCAATTAACTGAACGTCGTAGTGTACCATATCCCAAGTGATTTCTTTTCCGGCAGCATTCCAGGAATTCGCCCAGATGGCTTTGTCACCGTCTAAAGTGATATAGGATTTTGTGGCAGAAAGCTCTCTGTCTTTTGGCGTAGCCGAAACGGTAACCGAAGTATTTTCTTTAAAACGACGTGCGGTTTCTTTGATTACTGCGAAAGCATCAGGAAGGATTTCGCTCAAAACTTTTTCAGTGATTTCGTAAGCTTCTTTTTCCAGAGCGTCGATGGCGATGTAGATATCTTCTCTTTGGTCGATGTCAACGGTATTTTCGGCCTCTATTTTTTTGGCTTCAATCTCGGCGTCTTGTTTGGCGCGAGCTTGTTTTATTTTTTCTTTGAACTCGGTTGTTTTGGCTCTTAGTTCGTCGTTAGACAAAGCAGCTAAAACCGGTTCTAAAGCTTTTATTTTAGTGATATAGGGTTGCGTTGCTTTGACGTCTTTTTGCGATTTGTCGCCTACAAAAGCTTTGATAATGCTATTAATGAAACTCATAATGGGTTTGTATTTTATGTTTTAATCCTTTGTAAAGGAGTGCAAATTTAAACAAAAAAAAAGCCCTAAACGGACTTTTTTCATTGTTGTGATTGTTTATTTTTTTAATATTCATCCTCGTTCCAAAGGTAATCTTCGTCTGTTGGATAATCCGGCCAAATCTCTTCCATTGATTCGTAGATTTCACCTTCGTCTTCTATGGATTGCAAATTCTCAACTACTTCTAGTGGAGCACCTGTTCGTATAGCATAGTCGATAAGTTCATCTTTGGTAGCTGGCCAAGGCGCATCGCTTAAATAGGATGCCAATTCTAATGTCCAATACATCTTCTGTCGATTTTAGTTTATGCAAAAATAAATTTTATACTGAAAAAGTCAAGTTTTTTTTGATTTATTTTTTAGTAAGTTTAAGAACGTCCTGTTTCAGTGCTCAGTCTCAGTCTCAGTTTGCAGAAACTGGCTACTGAACACTGCGACTGTTTACTTTCGCGGTATCCATTTCACTTCCTCCGCTTGAAGGTCAAAGGACAACTTCCGTGCCAAGACAAAAAGGTAGTCAGAAAGTCGGTTTAAGTACTTAATTACTTGCTCATCCGTAGGTTCTAATTCGTGTAAATGGGTAGCCAAACGTTCGGCTCTACGGCAGACACAGCGCGCAATGTGACAATATGACACAGTGGTATGGCCGCCTGGTAAGACAAAGTGTGTCATTTGTGGTAAAGCGGTATCCATGCTGTCAATTTCATTTTCTAAAAAGGCGATATCTTCTTCCGAAATTCGGTTGATGTTTAATCGAGGTTGGCCGTTTTTTAATATTTCTTTTTCGGGTGGTGTGGCTAAAATGGCGCCGACGGTAAAGAGTCGGTCCTGCACTTCAATCAAAACATTTTTGTATAAAACATTAATGTCTTGGTCGCGGATTAATCCGATGTGTGAGTTGAGTTCGTCAACGGTGCCGTAACTTTCGATACGGATATGGTGTTTCGGGACTCGAGTGCCGCCGAAAAGTGCGGTCGTTCCGGTGTCGCCGGTTTTGGTGTAGACTTTCATTTTTAAAGGTGCTAAGGTACTAAGGCGCTAAGGTACTAAGTTTTTGCATTGTTGACAAGGATACAAATGGATTACTCTTTAGCCCTGATGGGAATGGCGCCTTGCAGAATGGACAGCAGGAATATGGATTACCGATAAAGCCCGAGCCTTTCGCTCCTAACTTTACAAATGATCAACGTTTGGACTGTCACTTTCGATGATGCCGTCGCGTAATCGGATGATTCTGTGGGCATATTTGGCGATGTCTTCTTCGTGGGTTACCAAAATTACGGTGTTGCCGTTTTTATGGATGTCGTTGAAGAGGTTCATGATTTCGACAGAGGTTTTACTGTCGAGATTTCCTGTTGGTTCATCGGCTAAAATGATAGACGGCTTGTTGACTAAAGCTCTGGCAATCGCCACACGCTGGCGTTGTCCGCCCGAAAGTTGGTTGGGTTGGTGGTCCATTCTGTCGGCCAAACTTACTTGGGTCAATACTTCCGTGGCGCGCGCATTTCTTTCAGATTTTGAATAACCGGCGTAAATCATGGGCAAAGCTACATTGTCGAGTGCAGTAGTTCTTGGTAAAAGATTGAAGGTTTGGAACACGAATCCGATTTCTTTGTTGCGGATTTCGGCTAAATCGTCGTCGTGCATTTGGCTGACGTCATTTCCGTTTAATATGTAAGTTCCTGAGGTTGCTGAGTCCAAACAGCCTAAAAGGTTCATCAGCGTTGATTTTCCGGAACCTGATGGTCCCATTAGGGCAACATATTCGCCTTTGTTGATTTGTAAATCGATGCCTTTTAAAACGTAGATGGTTTCGCTTCCGAGTTGGAAATTGCGTTTTAAGTCCTTTATATTAATTAACGGATTTGCCATTGAAATGATGAATTACGAATTATGAATTACGAATATAAGTAATCTGCAACAAGGATTTGTTACAAATTTCAGGTGCGAATGACAAAATGTTCTTTCTCTTGTTCGGTTCTAAAGAATACCAATCCCCATTGAAAAGTATCAATTGTTACGGTAACTTTTGGATGGTTTTGGATGATTTCCCAAGCTTCTTCCATGTCTTTGCTCCAATGAATATCGTCGAAAATCCAAACGGTTTCGTTAGTTATTGTCGGAAGTAATAATTCGAAATAGTTTAAAGTAGCTTGTTTGGAATGGTTGCCGTCGAAGTAAATTAATTGATAATTGATAAATGACAATTGATAATTATTTAGATGGCTTGAAAATTCAGTATTGACACATTCAACATTATTGATATTGAATTTTTGCAATTGCCATTGACATTGATTGAGCGTATTTTCACAACCTTCCAAAGTGATAACTTTAGCTTTCGGATTTCCTAAGGCTAAAGCGGAAGTCGCTAAACCTAATGATGTTCCGATTTCCAAGATGTTTTCCGGTTGAAAATACTTCGTGATTCTGAACAATAATTCCGCTCGTTTCAAAGTAATTCCCGCTGTTTTAGCAATTTGGTTTATCGCTCTGGTGTTGCTTTTGAAAACCCTGGAACCGGCACCAAAATCAGTTACTTCGATAGTGTTTTTGTTTTCTAAAAGCGATTTTCTGTACTTTTTTAAAATCGAATATTCGGGATATTGTTGCTTGTCATAAAAACATTTCGTCACCAAATTAAAGACAAATGGTGAATGCACTCCGTGTTCGTTTTTGGAGTTCCAAAGGAAGTTTAAATATGACTTTATTTGCTGTAACATTTATTTTTTGTTACACAGAGATTCACGGAGTTTAAGTTAAGATACACAGAGTTTTTCTCTGTGAGACTCATTTTTTCTCTGTGAATCTCTGTGAAATAATTTACTCCATTTTGCTTGAAAGCTCAAACCAGCGTTCTTCTTTTTCTTCTAACTTTTGAATGATGGCTTGCAGTTCGTTGGCTTTTTTGGTGATGTCAGCATCGGCTACTTTGCCTTCGGCGAATTGGTTTTCGATTTGTTTTTTCTCGTATTCTAAGTCTTTTATTTCGCGTTCGATTTTGCTGAATTCCTTTTGTTCGTTGAAATTCAGTCCTGAAGACGTTGGATTGTTTTGTTTCCAATTCGTCTTTTCGGTGGAAACATTTGATAAAACTTTGGGCTCAGCCGAATCTTCATACGCTCTGAAATCGGAATAATTCCCGGGAAAATCTTCAATCTGTCCTTCGCCTCTGAAGATGAACAAATGGTCCACGATCTTATCCATAAAGTATCTATCGTGAGAAACCACTAATAAACAACCCGGATAATCCAATAAGAAACTTTCCAGTACATTCAACGTCACAATGTCCAAGTCATTCGTAGGCTCATCGAGAATCAGGAAGTTCGGATTCTGAATCAAAACCGTACACAAATACAGTCTTTTCAATTCACCACCGCTTAGTTTTTCTACGAAATCGTATTGTTTTTTGGCATCAAATAAGAAGCGTTCCAACAATTGCGAAGCCGAAATGATTTTTCCTTTCGTCAACGGAATGTATTCGCCGTATTCTTTGATGATGTCGATTACTTTTTGTCCCGGTTTTGGGTTGATACCGCTTTGGGTATAATAGCCAATTTTAATCGTGTCACCAATAATCACTTTGCCCGAATCGGGTGCCATGGTTTTGGTCAATATGTTTAAGAAAGTTGACTTTCCGGTACCGTTTTTACCAATTATTCCAATGCGTTCGCCACGTTGGAAGTCATAAGTAAAATTATCTAATATGGTTTTTTCCTTGAATTTTTTGTTCAGTTTGTACAGCTCAATAATCTTGCTGCCCATGCGTTCCATGTTGATTTCGAGCTCAACTACATTTTCTTTTCTTCGGCTTTCCGCTTTTTCTTTAATTACATAAAAGTCATCTTGGCGCGATTTTGATTTGGTCGTTCTTGCTTTCGGTTGTCTTCGCATCCAGGCCAATTCTTTGACGAAAAGGTTTTGCGCTTTGTCGATAGAAGAATTTTCCATGGCAATTCGCTCTTCCTTTTTCTGCAAATAGTAAGAATAATTGCCTTTGTATTGGTATAACTTTCCGTTGTCGAGTTCGATGATTTCGTTACAAACGCGTTCCAAAAAGAAACGGTCGTGTGTCACCATAAACAGCGTGATATTTTCTTTGGCAAAATAACTTTCCAGCCACTCAATCATCTCTAAATCCAAGTGATTCGTTGGCTCATCCAATATCAGTAAATCAGGACGATTGATTAAAATAATGGCCAATGACAAACGTTTCTTTTGTCCACCCGAAAGCGATTTTACTTTTAGTTTTAAATCGTCCAGTTTTAATTTGGATAGAATTTGTTTGAATTGTGTTTCAAAATCCCAAGCGTTATGGCGGTCCATTTCGTCAAAAGCCAATTGGTATTTTTCCTCGTCTTCCGGGTTTTCCAAGGCTTTTTCGTATTGTTCAATTACATGCAGGATTTCATTATCAGAAGCAAAAATACTTTCCTCAATCGTCAGTTCTTCCTGAAGTTGGTTGTTCTGAGAAAGAAATGCCATTTTCAACCCTTTTCGAATCACGATTTGTCCAGTGTCCGGTTCGTCTTCGCCATTAATCATTTTCATAATTTGGGTTTTTCCCGAACCGTTTTTGGCAATGAAGGCGATTTTTTGGTCTTTGTTGATGCCGAATGAAAGATTGGCAAACAAGGTTCTTTCGCCAAAGGACTTCGATATATTTTCTACTGAAAGGTAATTCACTTTTGAGGTATGAGTTTTAAATTAGGAGTTAGGAGTCAAATGAAAACTATAACTTTTCGGCAAAAGTAACTCAAATTTCTAACAATCTAAAAGCGCAGCCGTATCTAATAATCTAACAATCTATTATATTTGTCCAATGCAACTATCCGTCATCATCCTTAATTATAATGTGCGCTACTTTTTAGAGCAGTGTGTTTTGACTGTACAAAAAGCCATTCAAAACTTGGATGCCGAAATTATTGTCATAGACAACAACTCTTCCGATGATAGTTGCGCCATGATGAAGCAGCGTTTTCCGAATATCAAACTCATCGAGAACAAAGAAAATTCAGGTTTCCCAAAAGGCAATAACATTGCGGTTAAAGAAGCCAAAGGCGAATACATTTGCATCTTAAATCCGGATACGGTTGTAGCGGAAGATACGTTTGAAAAAATACTGAACTCCCAACTCGCAACTCCCAACTCGCAACTCGGTATAATCGGCTGCAAGCTAATAGATGGCACCGGAAACTTTCTACCTGAAAGCAAACGCGGCATTCCAACGCCTTGGGTTGCTTTTACTAAGATATTTGGTTTGTATAAAATCTTTCCAAAGTCAACATGGTTTAATCAATATTATGCCCAACATTTAGCCGAAAACCAAAGCGGGAAAGTCGATATACTCGTAGGTGCTTTTATGGTGATGAAACGCGAATTGTATAATGATTTAGGAGGTTTTGACGAAAACTGTTTTATGTATTCGGATGATATTGACTTGAGTTATAAGGCTTTACAAAAGGGGAAAACCAATTATTATTTCCATGAAACAACTGTAATCCATTACAAAGGAGAAAGTACTGTCCGTGACGGAACTTATATGAAAAGGTTTCAAGAGGCCATGAATTTCTTTTATAAAAAGCACTTTAAAGTGTCCTTTTTCTTTTCGTTGATTATGAAAATTGGTATCGTCTTCTTTTCATTTGTTAAAATGTTTCAAGGAAAATCACAACCAAAACTTACGCCTGAAAACTATCTTTTAGTTTCTGATAATGAAGCGTTAAAGGAAAAATTAGCTTTTAAATTGCAAAAAAGTATCGAAAGAACGCTTTTAGAAAACGGGAAAATAGTAATTTCGCAAACGATTTCGAAGACTAAGAATACTGAGGTCATTTTAGATACCAATTATACCGGTTTTAAAAATGCCATTGCTTTTTTGGAGGACAGCAAGAACAAGTCGTTTACTTTTAAATTGTTACCGGTAGAAAGTAATTTCATCATTGGAAGCAACAGTAGTAACGATAGAGGAGAAGTAATTAATTTATAGAAAAACACGAAAATCGCTTTTTCTTTTATTAATTTTGCAAGCGAAACAACAAAATACAACTTTAGATTATCAATATGGCAAAGTTTGAATTGAAATTGCCCAAAATGGGAGAAAGTGTTGCAGAAGCAACGATTACCAATTGGTTAAAAAACGTAGGCGAAAAAATCGACGCCGATGAAGCTGTTTTGGAAATCGCTACCGATAAAGTAGATAGTGAAGTGCCAAGCGAAGTATCAGGTGTTTTAGCCGAAATTTTATTCCAAGTGAATGATGTGGTAAAAGTGGGCCAAACCATCGCTATTATTGAAACCGAAAGCGGAAGCGTTGAAGCACCGAAAGCTGAGACTGTTGCTGCACCGGTTGCAGAAGTTGAAAAAACGATAGAAGTTGCAACAACTATAGCCGCTCCGGCGGATTTCAAATCGTCTGATAAATTCTTCTCGCCATTGGTAAAAAACATAGCTACCGCGGAAGGCATTTCATTAACTGAATTGGAAAACATGGCAGGTTCCGGAAAAGACGGACGCGTGACTAAAGAAGATATTTTAAAGTATATAGGCAATAGGCAAAAGCCATTAGCCACTAGTCAAACAGTTCAACCGACAACCGACAACCGACAACCGACAACTCAAACAGCTCCGGTTTCAGTAAACGGTGGCGACGAGATTGTGGAAATGGACAGAATGCGAAAGCTGATTTCAGGTTATATGGTCGCTTCGGTGCAAACCTCGGCGCACGTACAATCTTTTATTGAAGTCGATGTGACTAATATTGTAAAATGGAGAGACAGAGTTAAAAATGCATTCGAAAAACGTGAAGGTGAGAAGTTAACTTTCACCCCAATCTTTATGGAAGCCGTGGCGAAAGCGTTGAAAGATTTCCCGGGCATGAACATTTCCGTAGACGGAGATTTTATCATAAAAAGAAAAAATATCAATTTGGGAATGGCGGCTGCGTTACCAAACGGAAACTTAATTGTTCCGGTAATTAAAAATGCAGATCAGTTGAACTTAGTTGGTATGGCTAAAGCCGTAAACGATTTAGGAAACCGAGCCAAAGCCGGGAAACTAAAACCGGACGATACACAAGGCGGAACTTATACGGTAACGAACGTCGGAACTTTTGGTTCTGTATTTGGAACACCAATTATCAACCAACCGCAAGTAGGAATCTTAGCGTTGGGCGCGATTAGAAAAGTGCCTGCCGTTATTGAAACTCCGGAAGGTGATTTTATCGGCATCAGACAAAAAATGTTCTTGTCACACAGTTACGATCACCGAGTTGTAGATGGCGCGCTTGGCGGAAGTTTTGTAAAACGAGTAGCCGAATATCTAGAAGCTTTTGATGCTAATAGAGAATATTAAAAATAGAAAAACCCCGACTAATCAGTCGGGGTTTTTGTTTCTTCTTCTTTGGTTTCTTCAATAGGTTTTTCTTTTACTTCATTTTTTGGTTCTTCTTTGGCTTCCTCTTTCAAAGTAATGACAGTTTTGTCTTTAAAAAAGTATTCCCCTTTCTTATATACTTCTTCGCTAGCTAAAATGATTTCGTAGGTATAAACACCTTTGGGCAACTCATAAAAGCATTCTTTGCTGTCTTTTGGGATAACCAATTCTTTCTTAATTTCTTCACCATCTTCGGTCTGTCGCGTGATGACGATAGTGATTTTTTCAGTCATTTTGTTTTTAATACAAACACTTTCCACAGTCAAGCTGTTGGTGTGTTTCTTAGAAGAAGAAAAAAGGGTTATCAAACCACCTACTAAAATTTCGCCGCCTCTAACTAAAGCCGTAACGTCAGATTGAGCGTTGGATGTCATTGGCAATGCCAATAAAACAGCCACTAGAGTTTTGAGTTTTCCGGATGCTTTACGCTTAACAATTGCATTCATAATAAAGTTGTTTTAGAGATTACGTAAAGCTTTCCATAGTGTTTTTAAGTTTGAAATTAGTAAAGTAAAGTTGTCAATATTCTTGGTTGATTCCTAAAAGAAAACTGCTAATCTCCAAAAGAGAACCCATAATTTCTAAAAGTTTTATTATTACTATAACAAAGTCAATCATACAATAATTCTATAATTATCTCGTTATTAGTGTAGTTGTCTTACGGCGCTCATCATCTCAACCACTTTTAACCACTAACTTTTTTACTATGACCACCGGAACCAAAATCAGAACCCTTAGAGAGCAAAAAAAGATATCACAAGAAGCGTTAGCTTATTCAGTAGGAGTCAGCCAAGTGACTATAGGCAATTGGGAACAAGGTAAAAGTATAAAACACGAGTACATCAAAAGATTAGCCGAGGCGCTAGATATTTCCATCGATTATTTATTCGAAGAAAGTCAAAGCAAGAGTGTTCAAGCTACTTCAAAAGTTGATATTAAAAACGATGGTTTCGAGATAATCATTAAAGCGCCCAATCATTTCTTTGAAGATTTGCATAAAAAGATGGATTTACTGATTAATAAATTGGAGGCACCGAAATAGTTTTTTATTCAAATAATTATATATCAACCCTTTTACTTTTCGAAAGGGTTTTTTTATGGCTAAATCATAAATCTTTATTAAAATATCGATAAACGGTAACATCAATATTTTATATTTGTCTGCAATAAAAAATGACAATGGAATTAAAACTCAACAGACCTATTTGCTTCTTCGACTTAGAAACTACCGGAATTGAAGTAGCCAAAGACCGAATCGTAGAAATTTCGATTTTCAAAGTCTATCCCAACGGAAACAAAGAAAGCAAAACCTGGTTGGTGAATCCAACAATTCCAATTCCGTTTCAAGCGACGGCTATTCACGGTATTTCTAATGAAAAGGTGGCTAATGAACCCACTTTTAAAGAATTGGCCAATCAAATTCACAACATGATTAAGGATGCCGATTTGGCCGGATTCAATTCGGATCGATTCGATATTCCATTGTTGGCAGAAGAACTATTACGCGCCGAAGTCGATTTTGACATGAAAAACCGAGTGTCAGTCGACGTACAAACCATTTTTCACAAAAAAGAAGAGAGAACGTTAAGCGCCGCTTACAAATTTTATTGCAACGGAAGCCTTGAAAATGCGCACAGTGCTGAAGCAGACACGATGGCAACCTATGAAATTCTTAAAGCACAATTAGACCGTTACGAAGATTTAGAAAACGATATGAAAACGCTATCGGAATATACAACCCGTAAAAAATCGGTCGATTTTGCCGGCTTTATTGCGTTGAATGCCGAAGGACAAGAAATATTTACGTTTGGTAAACACAAAGGCGCATTAGTCGATGAGGTTTTAGACAAAGAACCGGGTTATTTCGGTTGGATACAAAATGCCGAATTTCCATTGTACACTAAGAAAGTATTGACCGGAATCAAATTAAGAAAATTAAACACAAAATAAATAAGCTCAGCCACTCAGTTGCTTAGCTACTCAGTTACTTTTAGAGATGAAAATAATCTGTATCGGAAGAAATTATGTCAACCACATTGCGGAGCTCAATAACGAGCGTCCCGATGAACCGGTGATTTTTTTAAAACCGGATACAGCGGTTATCCCCAATAAATCCCCTTTTGTAATACCTGATTTCAGTAATGAAATTCATCATGAAGTGGAGATTTTGGTCAAAATCAATAAAGTCGGTAAATACATTGACGCTAAGTTCGCTCACAAGTATTATGATGAGATAGGGCTAGGGATTGATTTTACGGCGCGAGATGTTCAGAACAAGTTGAAAGATAAGGGTTTACCTTGGGAAAAGGCAAAAGGATTTGACGGTTCAGCGATGATTGGTGCCTTTCTGCCGAAAAATAATTTTATTTCGGTGGAAAATATTACTTTTGAGTTAACTAACAACGGAAAAACCGTTCAAAAAGGAAATACAAGCCACATGTTGTGGAAAATCGATGAAATTATTGCTCACATTTCACAGTATTTCACCCTGAAAAAAGGAGATATTATATTTACAGGAACTCCCGAAGGAGTGGCCAAAGTGGCACCAAACGACATCCTTGAAGGATTCATAGAAGATAAAAAACTACTAAGATTACATATAAAATAATGGCTATAAACTACAACCTAGCGAAAGTTTACGCACTTTCAGACAACGATCCCGAATTCGTTATGCAAATCATCACTTTGTTCGTCACCGAAGTACCCGAAGACATGAAACAAATTGAATTGGGCATCAAAGAAAAAGACCATAAATTGGCTTACGCCTATGCGCACAAGATAAAACCAACGCTTGATTTATTGGGAATGTCTGTCGCCTTTGAAGAAATCCTCCAAGTAGAAGCTTGGACCAAAAGAGAAGGCAAACGCAAAGAAATCAACGACACTTTCGAAAGCATTCAAAGTCAAGTGGACAAAGCAATCAAAGAAATTAAGAAGGATTTCGAAGTATAAAAATCAGAAGCGAATGGTTGGGGAACTATCAGTTATGGCAGTTCCCGTTTTCCGTTTCAATCTCTTCGAGGATTTACACTCCAACCGGGGCTAATTAGTAATCGGTTTGTTTCTTTGTAAACTAAACATAAACCTCAATACCTTAGCGTCTCAAAACCTTAGCGCCTTTAAAATGAAAGCAACCATTGTCACCATCGGCGACGAGATCCTCATCGGCCAAATTGTCGATACCAATTCGGGTTACATCGCCAAAGCATTGGATAAAATTGGGGTACAAACCCAAGAAATGCTATCCATATCCGATGATAAACAGCACATTTTAGACACTTTTGCAGCTTTACAAGATAAAGTCGACTTGGTAATCATAACCGGCGGTTTAGGACCAACCAAAGACGATATCACCAAGCATACTTTTTGCGAGTATTTTGAAGATACTTTAGTTGAAGACAAAGCAGTTTTGGCCCATGTTACTGAAATTATAGAAGGCTTTTACAAACGACCGATTACTCAGTTAAATCGAGACCAAGCTTTAGTGCCTTCCAAATGTGAAGTGCTTTTCAATAAGATGGGAACTGCGCCCGGAATGTGGATGAAAAAAGGAAATACCGTTTACATATCGTTGCCCGGAGTACCATATGAAATGAAGTATTTGGTCGATTTCGAAATTGTTCCGAAAGTGGTTAAAGAATACAAACGACCCTACATTATCCACAAAACCATCATGACTTATGGAGAAGGCGAAAGCAGAATCGCAGAAAAAATTGAAAGCTGGGAAAACAACTTGCCCGAGTTCATCAAATTAGCGTATTTGCCAAGTCCGGGAAAAGTCAGGTTGCGCCTCACAGCACGTGGTTCAGACAAAGAAATATTAGAAAAAAAGATAGCCGAAAATGTAGCGTCATTAACTAAACTCATCAGCGATATTATCGTTGGCTTTGATGAAGACGAAACGATAGAAGTAATCATTGGCAGATTGCTTACCCAGCAAGGCAAAACCATTGCCACAGCCGAAAGTTGTACCGGTGGGAAAATAGCGCAAATGTTGTCTTCTGTTCCCGGAGCTTCACATTACTTTCTCGGAAGTGTGGTCAGTTATTCCAAAGAAACCAAAATAAACGTTTTGGGTATTGATGCTGAGTTGATTAATCAATACGATGTGGTTAGCGCAGAAGTCGCTTCGGCGATGGCGACGAGTATTCAAAAAATGATGAAAACCGATTATGCGTTGGCCACAACAGGCAATGCCGGACCAACTTCTGAACCCGGAAAAGCCGAAGTAGGAGTTGTTTTTATTGCTTTGGCTACGCCAAATGAAGTATTAGTTGCTGAGTTTAATTTTGGTCAACCTCGTGAAAAAGTGATAGATAGAACGGCAAATAAAGCACTGGAAATAGTGCAGAAAGAAATTTTAAAAAATCTGTAGTAATTATTTTGTTTCAATGATTTATTTTGCGTAAGTTTGCACCCTGATTTTGAATAACGATAAAAGAAAAGCATAATGTCAAGAGTTTGTGACCTTACAGGTAAAAGAGCGATGGTAGGAAATAACGTTTCTCACGCTATGAACAAAACTAAGAGAAAATTTTCTGTTAACTTAGTTAAAAAACGTTTCTATCTTGCGGAAGAAGACAGATGGATTACGTTGAGAGTAGCTGCGTCTACAATTAAAACAATCAATAAAAATGGATTGGCTGCTGTTTTGAAAAAAGCAAAAGTTGAAGGATTTATTAAATAATTCTATCCCAATAAAAATAAAGTAAGATGGCAAAGAAAGGTAATAGAATACAAGTTATTTTAGAGTGTACTGAGCACAAAGGAACAGGTTTACCTGGAACTTCTCGTTACATCACCAACAAAAACAAAAAAAACACTCCGGACAGATTAGAGATTAAAAAATTTAATCCAATCTTAAAGAGAATGACTGTTCACAAAGAGATTAAATAATTTAGAGATTTTAAATAGTAAAATTTCATAATAAACAATATAAGTCATGGCAAAGAAAACCGTTGCAACGTTACAAACATCTTCTAAAAGATTAACCAAAGCTATCAAAATGGTTAAATCTCCTAAAACAGGTGCATATACTTTCCAAGAAAGCATTATGACACCGGAAGAAGTTGATAGTTTCCTTAACAAGAAATAATCTAACAAACTCAATATATCAGAGCTACTTTCATTCGGAAGTAGCTTTTTTATTTTTATATTTGCTTCGCCAGTTCGCTTTCGCTCGGGTGTCAAACAAATTCGAATTTTCAATCCGTTTCCAATGAGTTTTTTCAAAAGAATATTTTCCTCAGAAAAAAAAGAGACTTTAGATAAAGGTCTAGAGCAAACCAAAACATCATTTTTTTCTAAATTAACCAAAGCCGTTGCCGGAAAATCTAAAGTAGATGATGAGGTTTTAGATAATTTAGAAGAAGTATTGGTCTCTTCTGATGTTGGTGTAAATACTACTTTAAAAATTATCGAAAGAATTGAAGAAAGAGTTTCCAAAGACAAATATCTTGGAACAGACGAATTGAATCAAATCTTGCGCGAAGAAATAGCCGCACTTTTATCGGAAACCAAATCCGGTGAAGAAACTGAGTTTACGATTCCGGCCAATAAAAAACCGTATGTTTTAATGGTTGTTGGCGTAAATGGCGTTGGCAAAACCACCACCATTGGAAAATTAGCGCACCAATTCAACAAAGCCGGTTACAAAGTAGTTCTTGGTGCAGCCGATACTTTCCGTGCGGCAGCGATTGACCAATTGCAAATTTGGGCCGATAGAGTAGGCGTTCCTTTAGTAAAACAGCAAATGGGAAGTGATCCTGCTTCGGTAGCTTTTGATACTTTACAAAGTGCCGTAACCCAAAATGCGGATGTTGTAATCATTGATACCGCCGGTCGTTTGCATAATAAAGTGAATTTGATGGCCGAATTAACCAAAGTAAAACGCGTGATGCAAAAAGTCGTAGACGATGCGCCACACGACGTTTTATTAGTATTGGATGGTTCTACCGGTCAAAACGCTTTTGAGCAAGCCAAACAGTTTACAGCGGCAACTGAAGTATCTTGTTTAGCCGTAACCAAATTAGACGGAACAGCCAAAGGTGGCGTAGTTATAGGAATTTCAGATCAGTTTCAAATTCCGGTAAAATACATTGGCGTAGGTGAAGGTATTGAAGATTTGCAAGTTTTTAATAAATTTGAATTCGTAGATTCGTTTTTTAAATAATAAATATGAATAAAGTTTTATCTTTCTTTAAAGAAACAGCCCCCATAAAATTAATCGCCATCAGTATTGGTATTGCGGCACTAAGTTATTTTATTGAAAAACCATTACCCAATGTTTTCATGGGATTGCGCTTAATCGCTTTCCTTTTATTTGTGTATGGCACTATTCGCCTGTTAAACAGAAAATAAATTATTCGTATAAATCATTGATTTTATCCCATAAATCATTATCAAATCCTGATAAAGCAAAGGTGGGATTGTCAGGGTTGGCAACGTCTCCCATCCTAATAATGACCATTTTCATACTGGGTACCACATAAATTTTTTGGTCATTTTTGCCCAAAGCTGCATACATATCGCTTGGCGCATTCGACATTAAAGTGCCGTTGAATTCAAACTGAAGTCCGGGTAATCGGTAAGTCGATTTACCATTCAACCACCACAAATAACCATAGGCCTCATTAATAGGTTGAGAAGTTGTAGAAGCTTGATTGAAGAAGTTTTCGCTAACTACTGTTGTCCCATCCCACTTACCTCTGTTCAAAGCCATTAACCCAAAACGTGCCATATTTCTGCTGGTACTCCAATAAACACTCAATCCATCACCGTTATCAATCCAAGCACCACCGGTCATTCCTAATTTATCTCTTAATTTTGTATTGAAGTAATTAGTCCAAGTTTGTCCACTAGCTTGTGCTACAACATCTTGTAATTTTACATATACATTATGATAGGCCCAACGAGTTCCGGCATCGGCCACATATTGCAGATTCGCAGGAGAAACATCATCACCTAAAGCATCATTCAATCCTGAATTCATCGACAGTAAGTTTTTACAAATAATTAGGTTTTCCTTAGCCAATGGCGCACTCGTCCAACCGGTTCCTAAATAATCCGAAACTTTATTGTTGATGTTGATTAATCCTTCATCTTGAGCAATTCCGGTAACTGTTGAAGTCAAAGTTTTTCCGGCACTTGCCCAATACCATGGAGTAGTGGCTGAATGACCATTGAAATAGTTTTCCATCACCATTCGACCGTTGACCAAAATGATAAACGATTTGGTGTTTTTCAGTTCCAAATAGTCTAATAAAGGTTGAACTGCATTTTGATTCCATCCCAAATCAGCTATAGATTTGGTTTCCCATGTATTACTGCCATCACTTGGTGGAAAATACATTTGTTCTGCAATAGGTTCGCCATCAGAAGAATCAGAACTACAATTCACCATAAAAAACGACACGAAAACTAGTAGGTATATCTTTTTCATATTTTTGAGATTTGTCATAGGACTTTAAAAGTAATAAATAGTTTAATGTTGATAATATTAATTTTAATTTCAATCGCTTTGTAAACTTAAAAATTTAAATTTGTAATAGAGTAAATAGCATCTTATCACTATGAAAAAAATCACGACACTTTTCCTCACTTTTTTAGTAATTTCTTGCCAAACAAATGTAAAGAAAGAAGATTTAAGTAAGCTAAATGGTTATTGGGAAATAAAGCAAGTGACTTTGGCCGACGGTGAAACCAAAGATTACAAAGTCAATGAAACCATTGATTTTTTTGAAGTAAAAGACAATGCCGGCTTCCGCCAAAAGGTAATGCCACAATTTGACGGCACTTTTAAAACTAATGGTATCAAAGAAAGGCTTAAAATCTTTACAGTAGACAATTCCTATTTTATAGAGTGTAAAACCGATTATGGGAAATGGAACGAAGAAATCATTACTATTGAAGACTCAACTTTGGTACTCAAAAATAAACAAAACCTAGTTTATACTTATAAAAAGTTCAAACCTTTTTCTTTAAAATAATGGCCAAAAGACTCAGCAACGAAAGCTCGATAGGTGACGTTTTAAAAGCGTTTATTGAAACCAACAAACTCCAAAACGGCATGGACAAAATTGACGTGCAGGAAGCTTGGAAATCGTTGATGGGCAATGGGGTCAACAGTTATACGAAAGAAGTGGTTTTAAAAGGTTCCACTTTATATGTTTCGCTGACTTCTGCCGTTTTGAGGGAAGAATTAAGTTACGGAAAGCAAAAAATTATCACTATGATAAACGAAGAATTGCGGAAAGAAGTAGTTAAAGATATAATCCTTCGTTAAGTATTGGTTTCCAAATCTTTAATATAGTCTTCATATTCGTAGAAAAAAACTTCAAACTGTGTCATCGTATCACTAAAGAAATCAAAAATCTCGGGCCAATAACTTTTGTTGTTTAGGCTTACGCCCAATTTTTCTACCCAAATCCGACTAATTACTTTACCGCTTTCTAAATAAAAATTGCGTTCCAAAATGGCTTCCGGAAGGTATTCTTCTTCCAAAATAGTTTTGAGTGACTCTATTTTTTCAAAATATATTTTGCGTTTTTCTTCGTCTTTGGGCTCAATGTCTAAAAGCACTTGCGCCTTTTTGTTATCGATGTAGAATTTGAAGGTAACATCTTTAATTTTAGTATCATACAACAACCATTTCCTGGGATAAGCTTCGGCAAATGCGGTCCAAAATTCTTTTTTGATGCGTTGGGCTTCTTCTTTGCTGTACATTTTATTGCTGTAAAAGTTGGTTTGCGTTATTTTTTTAAGGTAACTTTATATTTCTAAAACCAGGGATAATGCACTTCGAGGAGTTTTTAAAATACACGCCAAAAATACAAAATGTCGAGCTACCGGCAACGCAATCCCATGCAAAAATGGCACCGGCCAACCGATTAGACTTAATCAAAGCCATCGATTTTAGTAAAGTAACCCCAAAACAGGCAGCGGTTATGATGCTTTTTTACCCAAAAGCTTCGCAAACTCATTTGGCACTAATTCTGCGTACCAGTTATAACGGTGTACATTCTTCACAAATTGCTTTTCCCGGAGGAAAAGTTGAAGAATATGATACTGATTTAAGTCAAACAGCGCTAAGAGAAACCCATGAGGAAATCGGTATTCATCCTAATCATGTCAACGTGATTCGCGCTTTTACCGAAGTGTATATTCCGCCGAGTAATTTTATGGTGTATCCGTATTTAGGTTATAGCAATAGTGAATTGGAGTTTGTTTTGCAAGAAGACGAAGTCGCCGGGTTGGTTGAATTCCCATTTGCCGATTTTATGAATGATGAAATTATTGTCAATAACACTATGAAAACCTCTTACGCAGGCACTATTGAAGTACCCGGATTTCAGGTAAACGAGCATTTTGTTTGGGGTGCCACCGCCATGATGTTGAGCGAATTGAAAGATACTTTGAAATTGGTTTTATAAGTTTTAGTTTTTGTAGATTTGCGTTCCTAAAAAAACAAATTATGGGATTATTGAAACGAAATCCTTTTGGTCATATACTCTTTATCAAAAAATGGTTAATTCGCATCTTTGGAGTCTTGACTCACCGCAGGTATCGTGGATTTAACGAACTTCACATAGAAGGTTCGGAAATCATTAAAAACTTACCCGATAAAAACGTTCTTTTTATCTCTAATCACCAAACTTATTTTGCCGATGTTGTAGCCATGTTTCACGTGTTCAATGCCAGTCTTTCGGGGCGTGTTGACAATATTAAAAATGTGGGGTATTTGTGGCAACCTAAAATGAATATCTATTACGTAGCCGCTAGTGAAACGATGAAAGCCGGTTTGTTACCCAGGATTTTAGCTTATGTTGGTGCGATCACTGTAGAACGAACATGGCGCTCCGGAGGAAAAGATGTAACCGAAAAACGCGAAATCAATCCAAATGACACTGAAAACATTCGGATAGCGCTGGAAGACGGCTGGGTCATTACTTTCCCACAAGGAACGACAAAGTCTTTTAAACCGGTTAGAAAAGGAACCGCTCATATAATCAAGCAACACAAACCTATCGTTGTACCTATTGTAATAGATGGTTTCCGACGAGCGTTTGATAAAAAAGGATTAAGAGTCAAAAAGAAAAACATCTTGCAATCCTTCATCATTAAAGAACCTTTGGAGATTGATTATGACAACGAAACCATAGAGCAAATTGTAGAAAAGGTAGAATATGCCATTGAACAACATGCTTCCTTCTTAAAAGTAATTCCTGCCGAGGAAATTGCAGAACAAGAGCGTTTAAACAAACTCCGAAAATGGCAAGTGGATAAAGAAGATTTTAGTGAAGAATAAAAAAATCCCCTTGTAATGAGGGGATTTTTTTGTTGAGTAATGTAGTTGTTGCAAACTGCTGTTAGCAGCAGTACTTTTATCATCCTTTGTTTTTAGCAATAAATTCTAAAGCATAATCTTTGATTCCTGGGATTTCATCATGCACTAATTTTTCGCAAAGTAAAGTCAATCCGTTAGTATCATTATTGTCCATATAAAAACCATATAAGGCGTCAAATGCTCTTTCTCTATTGTATGAATCTTTATTATAAGCTAAAATCTCTTCTAATCTGTTCATTATGGTTTTCTGAACTTCTGCATCTTTAATTTTGATTTCACATGATATATCGCAGCCATAACCAATCATCTCATCACCTGAATTTAGTAAAGTTAAAATGTCATTGCGATTTCTTCCGTCTCTAAATTCATCATATAGACTATTTAAAAGTGTACCATCGTCGTTAGCTTTTAGAATTTCTAATATTTCGGTTATAATCATTTTATAAAAATTATTTCAAATCGTCTCGTTTGGTTTAAATCGTCTCGTTAAGAAAGTATTGCTGCTAACGTGCTGCCGCTTGGTAGTAGTGGAGACTTTTTAAATAATTAATTTTAAATATAATCAAATTTTGAACTTAGTACTTTCCGGCTAAGAAATGCAAAACCAGCCATGCTACCAAACGGCTGTTAGCAAACGTATTTTTAGTGATATGTTATATCTCTTTTGATAACATTATATAGTCTTCCACTTGAATTAAAACACTTTTGTTCAATCCAGTTTTTTCTACTATCGTAGACATATTCAAACCAACCTGTCAACTTTTTGGTTTCATCAAATATCTTTATCACATTTCCATTAACATCATAATCCAAAAACTTTTTGATTTTATATTTATACTTTCTGTCTTCGTTGAATTCTTCAGTATAATTTCTAGATTCGTCACTATATTTTAAATCTCGTAAATTAATTATAGAATCAGTGTTTTCATAATTTTCATAATGGACTAACCTGTTTTTTTTATCATAAATAAATTTCATTTTTCTTTGATATGAGCTGTCTGAATTTGCAGTTGTCAATAATTCAACATCCTTTTCTTGAGAATATTTGTAATACAATACGTTGTATGTTTTATGATAATACTTTATTAGGGTTGCATTTTTGTTGATGTATTTATAGTTCCATGAAGAAGTATCACCATATTTTTTTGAATCTCTATACTCTCTTATTATTCTATTGTCTTTATCATACTCATAAGTCCATACGGCAGAAATTGATATGGAATCTTTTAAATCGAAACTTAACTCAGTTTTCTTTTCCAAATATCCTGATTTGTTATATGTGGAGATATTATTCTTCATACTTAGGAAATCTGAAATTACAAGTGCATAAGTCGTGTCTTTTGTGTTATACCTAGCTTCATATTCAATATGCTTTAAATCCTTTACGTTTCCATTTAATTTCTGCCTTTTTAAATCATTCATATGTAATCGTTCTCGCATTTGACCATAGCAAAGCGAAATGAAAAACGTGAATGTTAAAATGAATATGTTTCGTGATGTCATAAATATGTTTGCTAACTAGTTTATAGATATGATAAAATCATACCTGTTATTCCGTTTTAGGGTGTAGTAGTATGCTTATACCTCAAATATAAATATTCCCTTTCAATCCCCAACTGTTTGGTAGCAAAAAATACTTTTTGTCTTGCTTTTTGATAGCGCCATAGTTTCAATCTCGAACAGAAAATATTTTTTTGATAATCTTGTTCGTAAATCTGAACAGAAAAAAAAATTTAAAAAAAATGTTCGGAAATCCGAACAAGAAATTATTTTTTGAAAATCTTGTTCGTGAATAATGGTTGTGGTTTATTCTATAGTTAAAAGGGATAAGCTATTACTAACTTATCCCTTTTAACTTATCCCTTATCCCTAAAACTAATTCACGGCTTCTACTTTAAAACCTGCTTTTCTAAGCAAGACAATCACGCCTTGTTCGCCACCAAGATGTGCAGCACCAACGCCAAAGAAAGTCGATTTGCTTTTGGCAATTTTATCTATTCGGCTTATCCAGTTATTGTTTCGATTGCTTAACATTACATCTGAATATTTAGAAGTCATTACATTTTCAGACTTTGCTGTAAAGTCAAACATAGCTTCTATATTTTCAGATTTGTATAGTGCCAACATTTCAGTCATTTCTTCAGTATCTCTTTTCAAATTACTCTTGGCGGTTTTGACCAATTCGTCCATTTGGTCTTGGTATGAGATTTTGTCAAATACTTCCATTTGTTCTGCTATCGATTCTAATCCGATGACTTCTTCGTTTTGGGCTTGGCTAATTTTCATTAGTTCTGCCTCGACAGATTGCATTTCACAAGCCAGCATTTTTGGGTACAACATGGCTGAAATCATAAATGGCTTAAAACTATTGAGTACTTCTGCAGGATAGCCCAATTGTGCTTTTAGAAATTCGTCAACGATTTTGAAGTCTTCTGTTGAGGCCAATGATTTCATCGTTACGCCATCTTTCATCATCATTTTACTGATCATTTCGTTCTGCATGTTAGGATCATCCATGTCCAGTTCTAAACACAGTTGTTCTGTAGTGTCCATGGCTTTTTTTACTTTATCCGATAAAGAAGCATCGCAAGTAATATGAATGGTTCCGAATAAATAAGAAGGTTTAGTAAGTCCGTTTCCGGAAATTTTCCACAATAGAGAATTTTCATTCGTTTGTGCATTGGCCATCCCGGTTAATAAGGCCAGCAGGAGTATGGTTGCTTTTTTCATCTTACAAATCGATTTTTTTAAGTTCTTTATAATTGCCTTGTAATTTTCGCAATAAAATGCCATATAATAAGCGATAGAATAACCAAAAAACACCCACTGTTAACAAGCAAGTAATCACAATAACACAAATGGTTTTAGAAAGGGTTATATAACTGTCTTCGTGAGCAATTTTATCTTTTAGGGCACTCATTTTAGGATTGTAAATGAACGCCATAACAAAGCCGAGGATGGTACTGATTAATATCATAATTAAGTTGTACCAAACATAGTATTGCACTGTTTTTCTTGCCCGTAAAATATCCTGCATTAATTGCTTGGTGGAAGTAATCGTAGAAATTTTAGCATAGTTTTGGTAAAAGGCATAGATAAAATAAACTACAACGGCATAATTAACATAAGTCAGTATTTTTAAGTAAAATGAAAAACTTTCTGCGTGTAAACTTTTTATCGCGTCGTCTGTATTGAATAAAATACTGACGGCAGCCCAAACGGCAAACTCCAATATGCTTATCACCAATATCCATTTAACAATAGAAGATGATTTCCTATGCAGCATTTTGTAAATATCGGTTTCAGTGACCTGTTCGAAGGAATGGGTGTCCTTTTTCCAGGCTTTTTTTAATAAATCCAACTCATCCATAATCCTTAGGGATTTAATATTTTTTTTAATTTTCCTTTTATTCTGTTCATTTTTACTCGGGCATTGACTTCGCTAATTCCCAATGTTTCCGATATTTCGGTGTAATCTTTATCTTCGAGATATAAAAACACCAAAGCCTTTTCAATATCATTCAACTGTTGCACCGCTTGGTACATCAATTTGATTTGTTCTTCCTCTTCAAAGTTGTAATCTTCTTGGCTTAAGAAATGTTTTTGTCCTTCGTAAGTAACCGTTGAAACCGTTCTGGTATTTTTTCGGTAGAGTGTTATAGCGGTATTCAAGGCTACACGATAAGCCCATGTGGAGAATTTAGAATCGCCTCTAAATTTCGGGAAGGCTTTCCAAAGCTGAATGGTAATTTCTTGAAACAAATCGTTGTGCGCATCATCACCATTGGTATACAACCGACATATCTTGTGGATGATGTTCTGGTTTTCCTTTAGCTGCTTTACAAATGATTGTTCTAAGTGGTCACTCATAGTCCGTTAGTAGTGTAAGCGTTTATTTTGTTACACTTAGTAAAACTACATTTTTTATAATACAAATTCAAGTTTCTAATTTCCCTATCTTTGTAGTCTAAATTACAAGCAGTCAAAATGAAAATAGGGCATTACAATACACTTACCATAGCAAGAGAAACCAAAGTGGGACTTTTTTTAACCGATGGAACAGCCGATGTGTTGCTTCCGGTAAAATATGTGCCGAAAGACTATGCTATTGGTGATGAAATCATAGTGTTTGTTTATCTTGACCATGAAGAAAGACCGGTAGCTACTACATTGGAGCCTTATATTTTAATGGATGAGTTTGGCTTGCTGCGAGTGAATTATGTGAACCAATTTGGTGCTTTTCTCGATTGGGGTTTAGAGAAAGATTTGTTCGTTCCTTTCAAAGAACAAGCCCGTCCGATGGAAAAAGGAAAACGCTATTTGGTATTTGCCTTTATCGATGAAAAAACCAATAGAATAATGGCTTCCAGTAAGACCAATCAGTTTTTAAGCAATGAAAATTTGACGGTTGCTGTTGGCGATGAGGTAGATTTAATCATTTCTCATATTACAGAACTCGGAATCAATGTTATTATCAACGATATTCACAAAGGATTATTGTACAAAGACCAGGTGTATGAAGACATCCGATTAGGAGATAGATTAACAGGTTACATTAAAAATATTAGACCTGACAACAAGATTGATGTAACTTTAAACAAATTCGGTTACAGTAATGTTGAACCCAATGCCGAGAAAATTCTATTCGAATTAAGAGCGAGTCGAGGCTTTTTAAGATTAACCGACAACAGCCATCCGGAAGACATTAAAACCGTCTTAAAGATGAGTAAAAAGACGTTTAAGAAAGCCATTGGTGCACTCTATAAAGAAAAACGCATCGAAATTAAAGAAGATGGTATCTATTTGGTTGACGAAATAAAAATCTAAATTTTATTCTTTGATTTCCAGTTCAGCCGGCAACGGAATTTCTTCTGTTTTTTTGGCAAATAAACTGCTGACCATATTCAAAGTGGCATAAGGTCTGTTCGAATATTTATTGCCCAAACAAATAACGGTCATAGTATCCTTTTTGACCGGAACAAATGAAGTGTTATTGCCATGCCACCAACCGTTGTGATAGACAAGCTTTTCCCCGTTGGCCAAATAACGCATGCGCATTCCTAAACCATAATCTTTTATAGGTTTGGCTACATTTACGGCACTATAACCATAATAAGCTTCCTGCAATAATTCCGGTTTGATAAAATCAGGAGAATAAGTAGCTAAATCAAATTTTACTAAATCTCTTGGCGTAGAATATATATTTTTGTCTCCATACAAATTGTCATATTGGTCCCAAGGAAAAATAGTACTGGCTCTATAGGATTTACAAACGGTATCTCTATCGGTTTCATAATTAAACACAAAAGTATTTTTCATCCCAAGGGGTTTGAAAATCAAGGTTTGCATAGCATCACGATAGTTTTGACCGGTAGCTCTTTCGATAATTAGGGCCAAAATCACATAATTTGTGTTGCAATAATCAAAACGGGCATTGTTGGCAAAAATGGGTTTAAACTTTTGTTTTATCATCAAATCCAATACATCCTTATTGGTCAGTACTTTTTTTCTGTTCCAAGCTTTTTTCATAATACCCGGAAAGTTGGAATAGTGTGGTAAACCGCTTCGGTGATTTAATAATGTTCGGATGGTTACGTTTTTATAAGGGAATTTCGGAATCCAATCGGTTACTTTTTGATCGAGTAATAGGTTGTCTTCCTGAACCAGTTTTAAGATGGCTGTTGCGGTCAATACTTTACTTACGGATGCCAAGTGAATCGATGTATTGGCATCTATTTTTCTACCGGTTTTGGTGTTAGCCAAACCTTGGTAATGCTCATAAATGATGCGACCATTTTTGGCTACAATAAAACTTCCGCTATAGTAAGGCGAATTGATAAACTTGTTGTAAAACGAATCAATTTTAAACTTTTTTTCAGAAATATATTTTTCTGAAACATCATTAAACTTAATCTTAAGCGGAATGGTTAACAAAGTACTATCCGAATTTTCATTTTTTTCCGAATGCGAATAGTGTATCCCGATCGTCGGACCTGAAAAATAAAATAAGCTGGTTAGAAAAAAGGATATTAGGGTAAACTTCATAATTGCAATAATACCAATATTTAATTGAAATTAAAACCCAAAATGTCTAAAATGGTGTTAATCTTTCCACCTTTTGTTAACAAAAAACCGCCTCGGATTGGAGGCGGTTTTAAGGAATTAAATTTTAACTTTTATAGGTAACATAAATAAGGTTCTAACAGGTTTTCCGTCTTTGAAACCCGGAGACCATTTTACTTTTGAAGCTTTTAAAAGTCGAATGGCTTCTCTCTCCAGTTTGTAGTCTGTACTTCGAACTGCTTTGATATCGGTTAGCGACCCGTCTTTTTCTATTACAAATGACATAATTACACTCAAGGTCACTTCTCCGTCTTCTTCAATTTCAGGTCGGCTAAAGTTATTGACCACATATTCGTAGAATTTTTTCATTCCGCCCGGATATAAAGGAAGTTTGTCTAAATTGTTAGTAGTTTCAATTGCATTTCCATCATTGCCCGGAAGGACAGTTGTGCCAATACTTCCACCGTTATTTTCCGGATTTGGTAGACCGGTACCGCCAACAGTTCCTTCGCTTGCCGGTGGTACATTTTTAACTTCATTGTTTGTTGGTACTACCTGTGACTGCTGCGTTTCGGCGACAACCATATTGGAAAGATTAGTTGGTTCAACATTACTTGGCGGCTGTTGATTTAAGGGTTTAATTTCCGGTTCTTTAATTTTCGGTTTTGAAGATAGATCAACAGGTGTGATTTGGTTGTCTTCAATTTCAATTATAGGTCCGTCAATTGGTGCATCATCAAAAGAAGTTAAGAATAATCCACCACCAATGACTCCTAAAAAAAAGGTGATGCCACTTAAAAATGCAATTAATGAAGTTTTGGAATTTTCTTGACGCAATTGGTAAGCGCCATAGGCTTTGTTTTTGCCTTCAAAAACCAGATCGATCCAGTTTTTTTCATAAATACTAACGTTTGACATAATAATATGGTTTTAGAGTTAAGTATTTATACTACATAAGCAAGGTGTTTAATGGTATAACGCAGGATAGGTCAAATTAGTATAAATAATGTTAACTATTTATTATAAAGAGGTTGCATTTCCCTAAAAGGTTGGGAAGACTTAACTAAAAATGATAAATAAAGGGATTATCTTTTGCTTTCGATGATTGCTGCCAATAGTTTTTTGGCGCGAAGCAATTTGATTTTAACATTACTCAAAGGTTCGTTGAGTTGTTCGGCAATTTCCTGATAACTCATCTCTTGAAAATAACGCAGTTGAATTACTTCTTGGTAATGTGGTTTTAATTCTTTGATGAATTGAAGTAGGCGGGACAGGTTTTGTTCGGTAATCAATTCGTCTTCTGCCGAAGGAGAACTGTCGGCAACGTTGTAAGCTTGTTGGTCTTCTTCATCAGTGATTTCTACAAAAACAGTCGATCGCTTTTTGCGAAGCATATCAATGTGTACATTTTTAGCAATGGCAATCAACCAAGTGTTGAATTGGAATTCAGGATTGTAGGTCGCAATTTTGTCAAAAGCTTTTGAGAAAGTTTCTATGGTAATGTCTTCCGAATCGGTTTCGTTTTCCGTGCGTTTCAGCATAAATCCATACACTTCGTTCCAATAATGGTCGAGCAAATAAGTAAAGGCAACTTGGTCACCTTTTTTTGCCATCTCTATGTATTTGTTTATTTCCAATGAACCGGTTTTGAGAATGTATTGGTAATAAACACATTCAATTGAGTGAAAATGAGAACAATTTCTATAATCGGAAACCAATACATCACATCTTTTTCTTTTAATTTACCGGCGGCAAATCCCATCGCTAACCAGGCAAATAAATAGCGGAAACCGATAATACTTACTACAGCAATCCATTGAAATTGAAAAACCAACAATACTATTGGCAACAACAAAAACAACAATTGTGAAGCATAAAAAACGCTCAATTGATTGCGGTCAAACATTTTATAGTGTTTCGCAGTGGATACATGGCGGCGTTTTTGGGTAAACCATTCTTTAAAGGAAGTTTTCGGTTCCGAATAAGTAAAGCTGTCCGGAAGATAACAAATGGCAGTATTCTCTTTGGTTGCCGCCTGATTGATAAACAAATCGTCATCACCGGAACGGATTTTCATATGATCCATAAAGCCACGAACTTTAAAAAACTCTTCGCGTTTGTAGGCCATATTTCGACCAACACCCATGTAAGGTTTTCCGATTTTGGCCCAAGAAAAATATTGGGTTGCCGTGAGTAAAGTCTCAAAACGGATGATTTTATTTAGAAAGGAATTGGCTATTTTTTCATACGCACCATAACCCAAAACAATATTCTTTTGAGCGGTAAATTGCGAACTCATGCTTGTAATCCAATCTTTGGAAGTTGGGTAACAATCGGCGTCAGTAAAAAGTAAGTATTCGTATTTAGCGGCTTTGATGCCAAGGGTTAAGGCGAATTTTTTATTGCCCCAAAACGCTTCGTTGTTTTCTACTTTGACCAATTTTACATTGGCATATTGTTTTTCAAATGCTTCAAAAATCTCTAAGGTATTGTCGCTCGAGGCATCGTCAATCAAAACGATTTCGAAAGTATGGTAATTTTGTTCTGCCAAAAGCGGGACAAATTGCTGCACGTTTTCTTCTTCATTTTTGGCACAAACAATCACTGAAATCGGAACTCTTTTCGGGGTTGCGGTTTGTGGTTTAGCAAAAGAAAATTTGCCAAATACTACAACATAATATAAGAATTGAACCACTACAACGGCGATGAATAGACAGAATAGAGCTAATAACATAGGCTTTTTTTGACTTTAAAAAGGTGTGCAAATGTAGTTATTCTAACCGCAATAATCAAGGGATTTTTAACAAATTCCTATCGGTTCTTTTTCATTTCATTGGCAATGGCAATGGCTTGATTGTCATTGGTTTTTTCGAGCTCGGTGATGATGTTTTGGTAGTTTTTATCGTCGCGGTTTTGTGATAATTTCTTTTGGGCTTCGATGCTTGTGATTTCGATTTCAAAAGCAATAATGCCTCGAGCTTCTCGCATGGTTTTTTCGGATAGGTTTTCAACGCGAATGGGTTTCTCGGATTTGGCTTCGTATTTATCGACCAACTTTTTAAGGAAATCTACAGCTTGTTCGTGGTTGTAAACCTTTACTTTTCCGTAAACATGTACGGCGAGATAATTCCACGTTGGTACATTTTCATGGTCATACCAAGAAGAAGAAATATAAGTATGGGCACCCGAAAAAATAGCTAAAACTTCATCATTATTTTTAAAACTTTCCGCTTGTGGATTGGCTTTAGAAATATGCCCGACTAAAATTTGTTTTCCTTCAGCATTGGTTTCCAAAATCAGTGGCGTGTGCGTTGCCCATAATTTTCCATTAGTTTGGTTGACCAAAATCGCAAAGCCGTTCTGATGAAGGAAGTTTTGAATGTCTTCTTGGTTTTCGTTTTTATATAAGTCGGGGATGTACATTTAAATTATGAATTACGAATTATGAATTACGATTTCTGGAAATTGTGACTGAACACTGATAACTAAATCACATTTACTTCGGCTTCAATCGCGATGCCGAATTCTTTTAAAATAGTGGCTTGTATGTCTTTGGAAACCGCCAGAATTTCTTGACCCGTTGCATTGCCATAGTTCACCAAAACCAAAGCTTGATTCTTATGGATTCCGGCATCCCCAAAGCGTTTTCCTTTAAATCCGGCACGTTCAATCAGCCAACCGGCAGGCACTTTAACTTCGGTTTCCGAAATCACATAATGCGGCATTTCGGGATGCAAATCCTTTGCTTTTTCATAAGCTGCTTTTGAAATAATCGGATTTTTGAAAAAACTCCCGCTGTTGCCCAATTCTTTCGGATCCGGCAATTTGCTTTGACGAATGGCAATTACGGCATTGGAGACATCTTTCAAGGTTGGTACAACTACGTTTTGTTTTTCCAATTCCTTAGTTATATCGCCGTAAGACGTATTGATTTTATGGTTTCGCTTGGTCAGTTTAAAAACAACTGAAGTAATGACGAATTGGTCTTTGGCTTCGTGTTTAAAAACGCTTTCTCTATAACCAAAATTACATGCTTCTTTAGTGAAAGTTTTAAGGTCTTGCGTGGCAATATTTACCGCTTCACAAGACACAAAAGTATCTTTAATTTCAGTGCCATAAGCGCCAATGTTTTGTACCGGAGTTGTGCCCACATTCCCCGGAATCAGTGACATATTCTCTAATCCGCCGAAGTTTTGATCAATCGTCCACAATACGAATTCGTGCCAGTTTTCGCCGGCCATACTTTCTACCCAAACGAAATCGTCATCTTCTTTTAAGATTCGTTTTCCTTTTAAATCAATATGAATCACTAAAGCATGAATATCTTGCGTTAACAACATATTACTTCCGCCGCCGAGTATGAATTTTTTCTCGTTGGCGTTTTCCTGTAAAACGGTTTTTAATTCTTCAACCGAATGAACGGCAATAAATTGTTGGGCTTTGGCTTCAATGCCGAAAGTATTGTATTTTTTCAGGGAGAAATTGGTCTGGATTGGCATCATTTAATTAGGCTTACTAGTTTACAAAAGTAAACAATCCATCATTTAAACGAATTTCTTTTGGTAGTTTTTTTGCCAAACATGGAACATGAAAAGCGGCATGATGTAAGGAATAATTTTGGTGTTTCCTTTTTGAATTTCTTTCACCATTTTGGAGCCATCAAGATTTTGCATAAATGGCAAGTCAAACATTTCGCTTTTAGCAAAACTGTTGAGTTCTTCCTTGAAAATAGGGTAATCCGTCAAGTATTTTCCCCATGGTGCGCTCAAACCAATCTTTCTGAAATCGATAATTTCTTTAGGTAATTTGTCTTCCATCGTGGTCTTGAGAATAAACTTTCCTTTTTTGCCGGTAAACATCCATTTACTGTCTAAGGTTCCTAAACCGGCTACTAATCTTTGGTCCAAAAACGGCTCACGACATTCGATGGAACTTCCCATGGTACAACGGTCGTTTCGGTCTAATAACGAACACAAATAGGTGTGTTGATCAAAATACAATGCCTGACGTTGCAAATCTTTGGGGTATAATTCTTTTGCTTCACTTAAGACTTGGTGGCGATAAGCATTTTCGGGTTTCTTTTTATTGCCGTAAAACAAATTAATGTCATTCGGATATACATTGGAACCATTGAATATCACTAAATCAGCCTCGTTGTTGATTTTGGAATAACGAAATAATTTATCGTAACGAGGTCTTTTATTAAAGGTTTCAAACTTAGAAATTTGCGAAATAACTTTGAGTAAAGAAGGATTTTTCAAGGCTTTATAACGTACATAACCGCCCATCAATTCATCGGCACCTTCGCCCGAAAGTAATACTTTTACTTTTGGTTTAGCTAATTTGGCAATAGCCAATAAATGCGGCTCGTTAAGGTGCATTATAGGTTCGTCTTGGAAATAAGTGGTCTCAAATAAATTTTGGTACAAATTTTCATTCTCCAGCTGGGTGTGGTTTAAGAAGTAATTGTATTCTTCTGTAATTTTTTTGGCCAAATGAAACTCATTGTGTTCAGCTTCCGAGAAACTGATATTGAATGCCTCAATGTTTTTAAAATTTTGATGGTATAATGCCGATAAAATTGAACAAGAATCTAATCCGCCACTAAGTAAAACCCCAACGGGAACATCACTCACCATTCGCAATTTCACCGAATCAAAGAAAGTTTCTTCAAACCATTTTTTGGGGTTGATGATTGGGATGTGGTTTTGGATTTGCTCTTTTAAATGCCACCATCTTGTTGTTACACTTTTGCCGTTTTCCTCCATTACCATATAATGTCCGGGAAGCAATTTTTTTACATGGTTGTACAATGTATTTTCACCGGCAACAAAACGGTTAAAAAAATATTCTTCCAGGCCGTTTTCTGAAATTTCTAATGGGACTCCGGCGGTAAAAAGAGCTTTCTGTTCGGAGGCAAAATAGAATGAGTTTTTGTGAATAGCGTAATACAAAGGTTTTACACCCATTCTGTCGCGACAAAGCGTTAACTTTTTCTCTAAAGTGTCCCAAATGGCAAAGGCGAACATACCATTCAAGCGATGCAGCATTTTCATACCATACAACTCATAAAGGTGCAGTAAAACTTCGGTGTCAGAACCTGATTTTAAAGCGATTCCTTTGCTTTTTAATTCGGGATAAAAGGATTGGTAATTGTAGATTTCACCATTAAAAACGATGATGTATCTGCCACTATCTGAGGTAAACGGTTGGTGACCGGCTGCTGAAGTATCAATGATGGAAAGTCTTCTGTGACCAAGACCAACATTGTTGTTGAGATAAATACCTTTGTCATCCGGACCACGATGCTCTAAGATATCTCGCATTTTTACCAATTGATTTTGGTCAACCGGTTTGTAGTCTAAATGTAAAATTCCGTTAATGCCGCACATAAATCTAGACAGTGATTGATTTAGCGGTGATCAAATCGTGGTATTTAAGAGCGATTTTCTTCATATTTTTTTCATAGTTGGCATTTTCTTCTACAAACGCTCTGTTGGCAATAATTGCCTTTCGGGTAAAATCTGTATTTTGAAAAGCCCACTCTAATTCTTGCGCTAATTTAAGGGCATTTTCGGAAGGCACAAGTATTCCGTTCACTTTTTGTTCTATCCAGTAACGATTGCCGGGTAAATCACTTACAATTGGGAAAGAACCACAAGCCATTGCTTCAAAAAGTGATGCCGAAACACCCTCGGTTGTGGGCATACTGATATAGAAATTAGATTTTTGCAAAAAGGTAGGGATATCGTTGTTATCAATTCTGCCTGTAAAGGCTACTTCTTTATCGATATTTAATTCTTTGGCTAATGTTTGTAGTTTTTTCAATTCAATACCATCTCCGATTACGGTCAAATTGAAAGGAATATTTTTCTGTTTCAATAAGGCAAAAGCATTTAAAATTAAATCATGTTGGTATTCTGCATTAAGCGACCGCGTGATGATGGCATTAATTTTTTGGTTATTAGTGGCATCATTGAATTGAAATAAATCCAAGTTGATTCCTTTTGGCAGTACCATTACTTTCGACATATCGACACCGCTTTCAATCATATGATTGGCCATGACGCTTCCCCAGGCATGTATTAAATCGGCCTTACTGTAAGCATACTTTTGAATGATTTTTTTAAACGGATATGACAAAGAATTGATAGGCCATAAATCGGTTATGCCTTGTTGAGCAATCGCTATTGGTCTAATTCCGGATAATGCTGCTAAGTACCCATAACTGGTTGTTCTTTCAGCGATGACCATATCGGCATTGAACTTTTTTACGATGCCTTTGATGGTTAAAAACGCTTTGGTTAATTCCAGTATTCTGATAAGTCTGTAAATGCCGTGGTTTTTGGTTTGCAGTTCCCAAGTTACAATTTCAAACTCGCCAAAATCCTTCAGGCCATTCATCCAAGTGACAGCATCTGCTCGATAAGTTTCACCCAAGAAAAGTATTCTTTTTTTTGCCATCGATTTAGTCTTCGGTTTCCAAAGCTCGGTTTAAAAAGTCATTTAAAGGTTTCAAAGCGATTAGTTTTTGAGCCACCATTTTACTAAAATCTTTGTCGGTAAAAAGGGCATCGTCAATTTTGGCGGAAGCCGTATAACTTTTCAGTTTTAAAAATTCTATAGCCGGATGATTCGGGTCGAAATCTTTAGGTGCTTTTTTTAATGTGTTGCTTTCCTCACGTGTTAGGTTAGAAAACTCTGTCTTGAAATTTTTGTCTTCAACGATAGCTTCCAAATCCTCGTGGAAATAAGCTATTTCTTTTCGTATTCTTTTCAATTCATCCGGTTCCGGACACCAAACACCACCGGCGATAAAGGAATTTCCTTTTTCAAAATGAATATAATAGCCCGGACTGTTTTTTCGGAATTTATTTTGGGTAAACCATACGCCCATATTGGTTTTGTATGGCGATTTGTCTTTGGAAAAACGAATATCTCGATTGATGCGAAACGTACAGTTTTTGATTTCCAGCGGTTCCAAAGTTTTGTCCAAGGGTTTCATTTCCGCCAAAAGCGAGGCAATGTAATTGTGATAATCTTTCTTGTAGTTCTCATACCTCTTTTTATTGGCATGCATCCAATCGGTAGTATTGTTCGCTATTAAATCTTCGAGAAACTGAAGGGCGTCTTTGGTTATCATACTACAAGTGTTTTCTGAGTTCTTCTTCGGTGATGTAACCTATATTTCGCCAAACTTCTTTTCCGTTGTCGTATACAATTATGGTTGGCAAGCCATCAATTTTCATTCCGTCGACTAAAGCTTTATTTTCATCAGCATCTAATCTGACAATTTTTATTTGGTCTTTCAGTTCTTCTTGTAATTTCAACACGTAAGGTTTCATTTTTTGGCAAGGACCGCACCAAACTGCCGTGAAATTAACCAATACTTTTTTGTCGGAAGTAATTAGTTTTTGATAGTCTTCAGAGGTCATTCCGGTTTTCACATTCTGAGTAGTTTGTGAAGTCTTCGGTAGGTTGTTGGCCGACCATTTCATGATACCACCTTCTAAATTATAGATTTCTTTGAACCCCATTTCCGCTAATTTATCAGCCGCTTGCGCACTTCTTCCGCCTACTTTGCAATACACAAAAATAGGTTTGTTTTTATCGTATTGTGCAACTTTTGTAGCAAAATCAGCACTATTTATATTGACATTATTGGCGTTTTCAAGATGCTCAACTTCATATTCTTGAGGTGTTCTAACATCTAACAACTGGGGTTTCTCGGTTGTTTTTAGTTTTTCGGCGTAAGTTTTTGGATCTAATGTTTGAATGTTTTTTGCCGTTTGCCCTTGACAACTTAAGAAGAGGCAGCTCAACAATAGCAACAAAAATAATTTGGATTTCATATTTAGCAATTTTTCAGCTAAATTACAAAATAGAACAACACTACAAATTAAATATTTTATAACTCTGATGGGTTGTTTTTACGATATTTTCTGTCCGTTCCGGATGGGTATCTGAAATAAATAATTGTCCGAATTCTTCATTGTTGACCATTGCGATAATTTTGCTCACGCGGAATTCATCCAGTTTGTCAAAGATGTCATCAAAAAGTAAAATTGGTTTTTCACCGCTTTGTTTTTTGACAAAATCAAATTGGGCCAATTTCAATGCGATTAAAAAAGATTTTTGTTGGCCTTGAGAACCAAACTTTTTAATTGGATAATTATCGATTTCAAAAGACAAATCGTCTTTGTGTACGCCAACCGATGTGTATTGTAAAGCCCTGTCTTTGCTGAGGTTTTCTTCTAATAAAGTTAAAGTGTCTTTTTCAAATAAATCACTTTGGTAAACCAATTGTACCGTTTCGGCTGAATTCGAGATTTCCTGATGGTATTGGTTGAAAATCGGAATAAACTCGGTTAAGAAATTTTGTCTTTTTTCAAAAATAGCTTTACCCAAAATATCCAACTGTTCATTGTATATACTCAAGGTGTCTTTTTCGAACAGGTGATTTAAGGCAAAATACTTTAGCAAAGCATTGCGCTGGCTGATGATTTTTTGGTATTGGATGAGTTGTTGCAAATAAGCATTGTCCAGTTGAGAAATCACACTATCCATAAACTTTCTGCGGGTTTCACTGCCTTCAATGATTAAATCTCTATCGGCCGGAGAAATAATCACCAAGGGAATAAAACCGATATGGTCTGAGAATTTTTCGTAGAGTTTGCTGTTGCGTTTCAGGATTTTTTTTTGGCCTTTTTTCAGACTGCACAGAATTTGTTCGGAGCGATCGTTTTTTTCGAATTCGCCGTCCACTACAAAAAACTCTTCGCCGTGTTTGATGTTTTGCACCGCTAACGGATTGAAATAGCTTTTACCATTGGCCAAATGATAAATGGCATCTAATAGGTTGGTTTTTCCGATGCCGTTTTTCCCAACGAAACAATTGATTTTGACATCAAATTCGAAGGTGGCATCTGAAAAATTCTTGTAATTGAGTACTGATATTCGTTTTAAAAACAATTTGGTTTTGTTTGAAATTAGTGTTTAAACTCCTTATTTATAAGCCGAATAGGGTTATTTATTACAGTTATTCCCATTCCTTAAAGTAAAGAGGTGTAAATTATTCAAAAATATCGACAAAAATAGCTTTTAAATATGAATAAAAATTTTATTTTTGCGCACACTAAATTAAAAATAGATGGCAACTTTTAACAAAAGAGGATATAGATCACCAAAAGAAAAAGAAGAGAAATTAGACAATAATTTTATCGAAGATGTAAATGTTGATGCTAAAGACAGTACAACAGCAAAAGCTTTCGATACTTTAGATGAGTCAGCTTCAAGAGCAGAGGATTTTATTGCGAAAAATCAAAAAGTGATTTTAGGTTTGCTTGCTACCGTTGTATTAGCTGTTGTAGGTTATTTTGCTTACGAAAAATTTATTGCTGAGCCAAACCAACAAAATGCAGCAGATGAGTTATTTACAGCACAACAAAACTTCCAAAAAGCAGTTGATGGTGATGTAAAAGCAGATTCATTATTTAATTTGGTATTAAATGGTTCAGAAGGTAAATTTGGGGTAATCAAAATTGCTGAAGAATATTCAGGAACTGATGCTGCTAATCAAGCTAACTATATGGCTGGTATAGCTTACCTTAATACAGGTAAATATGCTGAAGCAATAGCTAGTTTAGAAAAGTTTTCTTCGAAAGATGTAACTTTGAGTGCTTTAGCCATAGGTGCTATCGGTGATGCATATGCACAACAAAACAAACAAAAAGAAGCTTTAGATTTTTATGTAAAAGCTGCAGATGCTAATCTAACTAATGATTTTACTCGACCAAGGTTTTTATTAAAAGCAGGAAAAACGGCTCTAGCTTCAGGGAATAAAGCGGAAGCTTTAAAATATTTTACTGAAATCAAAGACAATTTCGATACGACTCCGGAAGGACAACAAATCGATGCTTTGATCGGTCTAGCACAATAAATCAGAAAAAAGTATTTAAAAAAAGGATTAAGGATGGTATCTTTAATCCTTTTTTATTTTAAACAATACATTATGGCAACAGCAAATAAAAACTTATCCAACTATGATAAAAACGCATTGCCAAACGCGAAGGACTTTCGGTTTGGAATAGTGGTTTCAGAATGGAACGATCACATTACTAACGGTTTGTTTAACGGTGCTGAAGCCGCTTTACTAGACTGTGGCGCTTTGCCGGATAATATCATTCGTTGGAATGTACCCGGAAGTTTTGAATTGGTTTACGGCGCACAAAGAATGATTGTTACCCAAGAAGTCGATGTGGTGATTACTATTGGCTGTGTGATTAAAGGCGAAACGATGCATTTCGAATTTGTATGCGAAGGTGTAACCCAAGGTATTAAAGATTTGAATGTACAAACCGATGTGCCCGTTATCTTTTGTTTGCTTACCGATAACAACGAACAACAATCTATCGACAGAAGTGGTGGTGTTCACGGGAACAAAGGAACGGAAGCTGCTATCGCCGCGATAAAAATGGCTGACTTAAGGAGAAAGACAATGTAGTTTTATTCCTTTTCAATATAAAATCGAAGCCTATTCCATTGTGAATAGGTTTTTTATTTTTAGCCAATTATTAACTAAAAATCCCAATAGTTTTTCGTTAAATTTGCTAACTTCGGTTACCCAAAAACTGAAACCTTTACAAAACACTGAATACTAAAGAATGTCGAGCATAATTCAATTACTTCCTGATCATGTTGCCAATCAAATTGCCGCCGGCGAAGTGGTCCAAAGACCGGCGTCGGTAGTCAAAGAACTATTGGAAAATGCAGTCGATGCCAAAGCCACCGATATCAAACTCATCATCAAAGATGCCGGAAAATCATTGGTACAAGTCATAGACAATGGGTTAGGAATGAGTGTCACCGATTCGCGATTGTGTTTCGAACGTCATGCGACTTCTAAAATCCGTCAAGCGGAAGATTTATTTTCTTTACACACCAAAGGTTTTCGAGGAGAAGCTTTGGCTTCTATTGCGGCGATTGCGCATGTGGAAATGAAAACCAAACAAGATCAAGAAGAATTAGGGATTCACATTATCATTGAAGGCAGCAAATTTGTGTCACAAGAACCGGCAGTTTTGCCCAAAGGCACTTCGTTTGCGGTGAAGAATTTGTTTTTTAATATTCCGGCCAGAAGAAACTTTTTGAAGTCGGAAACCGTTGAACAACGCCACATTGTGGATGAATTCCAGCGTGTTGCCATGGCGCATCCAAACATTCATTTTACGATGTACCACAACGGCAGTGAAATGTTCAACTTACCGATTTCCAATTTCAGACAACGCATTGTCAATATATTTTCGGGTAAAACCAATGAAAAATTGGTGCCTGTAAAGGAAGATACCGAAATCGTAAACCTACAAGGCTTTATTGGTAAGCCCGAATTTTCAAAGAAAAACCGAGGCGAGCAATTCTTCTTTGTCAACAATCGATTTATCAAAAGCGGTTATTTGCATCATGCGGTAATGGCGGCTTATGAAGGCTTGTTAAAAGACGGTGCGCAACCAAGTTATTTTTTATACTTAGACGTTCCGCCACACACAATTGATATCAACATTCATCCAACCAAAACGGAAATTAAGTTTGACGATGAACATGCATTATATGCGATTTTACGTTCGGCCATCAAACACAGTTTAGGACAATTTAATGTTGCGCCGGTATTGGATTTCGACCGTGACCCGAATTTAGACACACCTTATCAATACCAAAATAAAGACGCCGAATATCCTACGATTCAAGTCGATAGAAGTTATAATCCGTTTTCGGAAGACAAACAGCCGAGTAAATCTTTTGCTTCGTCTTCCAATTATAAAAAAACCGAAGCGCAACCGAGTTGGGAAAGCTTGTATGTGGGTTTAAAGCAAGCCGGACAAGAGATTGCCGAAATGACTTTTGAAAATAATGAGGCGGTGACTTCTTCTTTATTCGAAGAAAATGAAATTGAGCAGGAAGTCAAGCGCACTTACCAAATCCATAAAAAATATATAGTCAGCCCAATCAAATCGGGAATGGTGATTATCAATCAAAAACGAGCGCACGAAAGGGTTTTATACGAAGAATTTCTAACGAGCATGACCGTTAAACAAGCTTCGAGTCAGCAATTGCTGTTTCCGCTGCAGTTGTTTTATTCTTCAGACGAAGTGGAATTGTTAGCCGAATTAAAAACGTCCTTGGAAAACACGGGTTTTGTTTTTGAAGCTATCGAAGAAGACAATGTGCTCATTTCGGGTTTGCCTGTCAATGTGACCGAAAGTGAGATTTCTATTGTTTTGGAAGAGTTGTTGAGTGATTTACAAGACGGCATTCCGGACAATAGTTTTTCTCAAAATGACACCATTGCCAAGTCGATGGCCAGGAGTTTGGCGATTAAAACCGGAACGTATTTAACCGAAAAAGAACAAGAAAATTTGGTGCACAATCTGTTTGCTTGCAAAGAACCGAATGTGTCGCCGTTTCAAAAACCAACTTTCATCACGATGAGTGTGGAAGATTTAGATAAAAAATTCAGCTTATGATGCGAATGACCGAAACTGTAAAGCAGTTACTGATTATCAATATTATATTTTATATTGGGTCCAATTATGTAGGCGATGTGGCTTACCAATTGTTTTCTTTGTATTATCCTGAGAACCCTAGTTTTAGGTACTGGCAACCCTTGACGAGTATGTTTATGCATGCTAAAATACCCAACTTTATGCATATTCTTTTCAATATGTTTGCTTTGTATTCTTTTGGAAGTGCCTTGGAGCATTATTGGGGTTCAAAAAAATTCTTATTCTTTTACATTTCTTGTGGAATAGGTGCTTCTTTATTATACATGGGAATGAATTATTATACTTTTCACCAAGGTGTAAATTTATTAGTTGAAAATGGTCAAGACCAAGCTTATGTTTTAAAAACTTTGGCAGAAGGAAAATACGATACCAATTGGGAGAACATTATTCCTTTAAGCGATTTCAGTAACATGATGTCAAGTTATTTAGTTCCTGCGGTTGGCGCTTCCGGAGCCATTTATGGTTTATTAACGGCTTTCGCTTTTATGTTTCCTAATGCTGAATTAGGGATTATGTTTATTCCGATTCCAATTAAAGCTAAATATTTCGTGCCTGGATTATTGGCGGTCGATTTATTTTTAGGATTCAAAGGCAGTTCAATATTCGGTAGTGGCGGAACCGGTGTGGCTCACTTTGCCCATGTCGGCGGTGCTTTAACCGGATTTATAATGATGTGGTATTGGAAGAGGAATTCATTCAATAAAAATCGTTGGGATTAAAATTAGTGGTCAGTGTTCAGTAGGATAGTATTAAGATTATGAGTATAATTGAGGATATAAAATTTCAATACAAAATAGGCGGCATTGCCAATAAAATGATTTATTGGAATGTTGGGATTTTCTTGTTGTCTATACCGTTTTTCTATCAATTTAAACAGGGCGTTTTTGATTATCCGAGTTGGCTAGCTGTTTCTTCTGAACCTTTGGCTATTGTATACAAGCCGTGGACTTTATTGACGTATGCCTTTTTCCATGACGGATTTCTGCATTTGTTTTTCAATATGATGGTATTGAATTTTGCCAGTCGATTATATCTGACTTTTTTTACGCAAAAACAATATCTGGGATTGTATCTTTTAGGGGCAATTTTTGCCGGAATAGTATATGTTTTAAGTTTTTATCTGTTTGGACAATCCTGGATTATGGTTGGTGCTTCGGCAGCCATCATGGCTTTGTTGGTCGCTACAACGACTTATCAGCCTTTAATGGAAATTAGATTGTTGTTGATTGGCAATGTCAAACTTTGGCACATTACTGGCGTTATTTTGTTATTGGATTTATTGCAAATACAATTAGGGAATACCGGCGGACACATTGCGCATTTGAGTGGCGCCTTTTTTGGTTATATTTACATCAAGTTGTTGCAAAACGGTACCGATTTAAGTCGGATAGTGAGTTCCGTAATTGATTTTTTTGCTAATTTATTCAGCCCAAAGAAAGCTACACCCTTTAAAAAAGTACACGTCAACCCCAAAAAGCCTACGGTTAAAAGAGAAAGTAAAATTGTTGCCAAAGACAAAACCCAGCAACAAATTGATGAGATTTTAGATAAAATCAGTCAATCGGGTTATGACAGCCTAACTGCTGAAGAGAAAGAGTTTCTTTTCAAAGCCGGGAAATAAATTGTAAATGAAGAAACTATCGTGGTTTAACAAAGTGGTTTTTGGATTTAATATAGTAGTGACTGTATTGACCTTTATTGCCTATGTGTTGCCTTTTTTAGCCCCTAAGTTGTTTCCGCTACTTTCGGTCTTAACCTTGATTTTACCACTTTTCTTAATCATAAATGCTTTGTTTTTTATTTATTGGTTACTTCAATTAAAAAGACAAGTGATGCTTTCAGGATTGGTTTTATTATTGGGCATTACCTTTATCAATAAATTCTATAAGTTTTCTTCCAATGACTTGCCGGAAGAAGAGAAAGATTTTACCGTAATGAGCTATAATGTACGCTTGTTTAACTTGTTTGATTGGCTTCCGAATGAACATATCGGTGATACCATTTTGTCTTTTATCAATGAACAAAATCCGGATATTCTTTGTATACAAGAATATTCAGAGAATGCCAAAGTAGATTTAAGAGTATACAAATACAAAGCGGTTTTCATGGAAGGCAAACAAATTAAAACCGGTCAAGCTATATTTTCTAAGTTTCCCATATTCAATCAAGGCGATTTTAAAATTCCCGAAGCGGGAAACAATATTATTTATGCCGATATCAAAAAGGGAAAAGACACTATTCGTGTTTATAATATCCATTTACAATCGATAAAAATTTCTCCGGATGTCAATGAAATAGAGGAACATGTTGAAGTGATTAATCAAAATAAATCGCAACAACTTTTTGGCAGGATTAGGGATGCTTTTAAAAAGCAAGAACAACAAGCAGCCATCTTAGTGCGCCACAAAAAGGCGTGTCAATATCCGGTGATTATATGTGGTGATATGAATAATAGTGCTTTTTCGTATATCTATCGTACCATTAAAGGTGATTTGAACGATTGTTTTGAAGAAGCCGGAAATGGGTTTGGTCAAACGTACAAATTCAAATATTATCCGGCGCGAATCGACTATATTTTTGCCAATAAAAAGATGAAAGTAAAGAGTTTTAATAGTTTCTCTAAGTTTGAGAATTCCGATCACTTTCCTATAATGACCAGACTTTCTTTTGCCGAGTAATTATAATGGTTGCTTCTGAAGATAATCCAATGCGTATCGGCCTTCATTGAACAATAAATCCAAAATACTTAAGTTGTTCAAATAGCCGTGTTTTTCTCCAAAAACTTGTGTATATGGCGCAAACTCAGAAACGTCTTTTTTACCATTAATTAAGTTTCTGAAATCAATTTTATCGGTCACTTCATGAAAATATTCTGAGGTTTCGTTGTAGTCGAATTCGAGTCCGAGACATTTGGAGACCACCGACATCGTTTCAAAATTTAAATCCATCAAGAATTCGTGTTTCTTTTCGAATATCGGACGAATAGCATCTTCAAAATATTCGAAGAAAGGCGACGTTCTATAGGCTGCTTCGAGTGATTTAAAGTGTTGTTTCTGCCAATCAAAAGCGGTTTCCAATTGCACCTCTTTGGTCTTTTGATGGGCTGTTTTACTGTGTTTAATAGGAATGTTGAGCAACTGAATTCCATTCGGACTGTAAATGTACATTCTGTTCCTGTTAGTCTGTTTCTGAAAATTGTCATCCATTTCAAATGTCACCAAATCACTTTGAGTCATGGCCACAAAATGACTAACGGATGGAAAATAGCTGGGATGGATTAGGATGTTTTTCATTTGGATTAGGTTGCGAGTTTCGGGATGCAAATCAGTTTTATCTCGGAACTCGGAACTTTTAACTATGCTTTTGCTTTTCTCTTTTTCCAGAAATAATCACCTAATACATACAAAGCCACTAACCCTAAAAAGTATTTAAGATAGGATTCCGGTTGGCCTTCGCCACTAACAGTAGTGAATAGTCGGTCCCAACGAATTTTGTTCAATCCACTTCCGTTTGTATCCCAACTCATCCAAATAAAAACAGGTTTCCCAACAACATGGTCTTCCGGTGTATAGCCGTAATATCGTGCGTCTAAGGAATTATTTCTGTTGTCTCCCATCATCCAATAGTAGTTTTGTTTGAAGGTATAAGAAGTCGCAATTTGGTTGTTGATGTAAATAGCATTGCCTTTTACTTTCAAATCATTTTTCTCGTATTCTGAAATAATGATTTTGTAGAACGGTAATGTTTGTAAGTTTAAAGTAACCGTTTTTCGGGCTTCCGGAATGTATATGGGGCCAAAATTATCACTGTTCCAAGTATTAGTCACAGAAGGTTTTCCATCAGGGAAATCAGGAAAAATTCCATCTTCGGCACCCTTTTTTAAATATCGGTTTACCGAAGCAACTCTTGAATCGCTCTTAAGTTTATCGGATAGTTCTTGTGTTAGGTTAGCCTGAAAATATCTTTTGGAATAATTCAGTTCCATTTTTTGCTTTAACTCTTCATCGATGGCTCCAATGATGAATATATCGGTTGAATCTCTAGCTATTTCGGTTAAATCATACCCTTCATTCACAAGGTATTGCTTCACCACAGTATTGTCCCATAACTTGGATTGAATTTTGAGCGGGACATTAAATTCTTTGATGTCGTATTGGTTAAGAAATTCTTGCGATAGGTCTTCTTTTAATTTGATTTCAAAATTAAATTGTGGCTTTGCTCGCTCTGGTAATCGTAATTCTTTACCATTGATAAATACAACACCATTTTTGATTTGCAAGCTGTCACCCGGAATTCCGACACAACGTTTTACATAATTGGTTTTTTTGTCTGTAGGCTTACTATATCTTCTGTCAGCTGGCTTGTACATGTGAAATAAAGTATCTCTTGGCCAGTTGAAAACAACAATGTCGCTATTTTCTATTTTTTCAAACCCTGGAAATCTGAAAAAAGGAAGTTGTAATTTGTTTTTCCATGATTCAGGATTAGCATCGTCATACAAGTAAGATTTAGTTTTTATAAAAGGCAATGTGTCGTGCACCATCGGTGCGGCTACCGAAGTCATTGGTGTTCTGGCGCCATAATGAAACTTACTTACAAAAAGAAAATCTCCAATTAACAATGATTTTTCCAATGAGGAAGACGGAATTACAAAAGGTTGCATCACATAAGTATGCACTAAAGTAGCTACTACAATGGCAAAAAGGATAGAGCTGATGGTATCTCCGGTTTTAGTGCTTGCTACTAAACTACGGTCACTTATGTAAGTTACTTCTTGGGTGTAATTAATGTAATAAATATAAAGGCCAAAGGTGAAAATTCCTAACCAAGTATCAGCAGTTGATTTTCTGCCAAAACTTCTCAAAGTTTCTACCCAAACTACCGGAAACATGATTAAATTGATGATGGGCACAAATAGGAGTAAGGTCCATAAAGTCGGACGACCAATGATTTTCATCAAAACAATCGCATTGTAAACCGGCACAAAAGCTTCCCATCTTTTTCTTCCTGCTTTTTCGTATAATTTCCATGTACCTAAACCGTGTACGACTTGAACAATCAAGAAAAACACTAACCATTGGTATGTTGACATAATGTTGGGTTTAAAAGTTTATTTGCTATAAGTTTATCAAACCAAGCTTTTGTTACAATTTTATTATTTCAAATCGAGTACATCTTTCATAGAAAACACTCCTTTTTTTCCGATAATCCATTCGGATGCCATAACAGCTCCTAAAGCAAAGCCTTCGCGATTGTGCGCAACGTGTTTGATTTCGATAAAATCGACATCCGAACTATAGTAAACACTGTGCGTTCCGGGAACGTTTTCTATACGTTTGGCTTCGATATGAATTTGGTTTTCAGCAGCAGTGTCTTCTGTCCAAGAAGCATAAGCTGAATTCTCGATAACACCTTTCGCTAATGAAATTGCCGTTCCGCTGGGAGAATCGAGCTTTTGGGTGTGGTGAATTTCTTCCATCGACACTTTGTAAACCGAAGAAAATTTCGCCATCATTTTGGCCAAATAATCGTTGAGTTCAAAGAATAAATTGACGCCCAAACTAAAATTGGAACCGTATAAAAAAGCCCCATTTTTCTCTTGGCATATTTTCACAACATCTTCATAGTGTTCTAACCAACCTGTAGTACCACAAACCACCGGAATTCCTTGGTTGAAAGCAGTAGAGATATTTTGAACGGCTACCATTGGCACACTAAAATCGATAGCAACATCAGCATTTTCTAATCCTTCATAGGTATTGGATTCGTCTTTTTTCAACACGATTTCGTGCCCTCTTTCTAAAGCGATTCTTTCAATCACTTTCCCCATTTTTCCGTATCCGAGAAGTGCAATTTTCATTAGAATTTGTAATTTAAAGTTAGGCCAATATTGGGTTTAGCCGTAAATTCATTTTGGTAAACATCCGGAGCAACCGAAAGTTTGTCGCTGACATTAAATTGGATTAAATGGGCGTCAACATTGGCATCAACAATATTTAAGACATAAAAACCTATGGTTACCAACAGCGATAAGTCTCTGTTTCGTTGGTAAAAACGTTGGGCTTGTACCAAACGAGAATCGTCAAGATATTGGTACTGGTCATCATTAAAACCAGCCAATCTTCTTTTGTAAGCATCTCGATAACTGTGGTATTTTTTGTTATTGTCAAGGTAGAAATACATACTCGTTCCGATAGCGCCGTAAACGATGGGTATTTTCCAGTATTTCTTGTTGTAAGCCTGACCTAAACCCGGTAATATAGCTGAGTAAAAGGCAGCTTTTGCAGGAGTTAAAGGATCAATTTCCTTCATTTTAGTGGTATCGGTAACTACTAAACCGTTAATCACTTCTTGTGAAAAAAGGCTATGATTTCCCAACAGCATAAAAAGAAAAAGTATGTACAGTAGTTTATTCACTAACCTTTGATTAATTTAATAATGCGGTTAAAATCTTCTTCTGAGTGAAAAGGAATGGTGATTTTTCCTTTACCGTTTCCGGCAATTTTAACGTCGATTTTGGTACCAAAGAAATTGGTTATGGCTTTTTTCTGGTCTTCGGCAATGGCAAAACCGTCTCCTTTTTTGGCTTTAGCCGAAGCGGGTTTCAAACTGTTTTGGTAATTTTTCACCAAGGCTTCCGTTTCACGAACGGAAAGGTTTTGGCTGACAATTTTTTGGTAAATATCGGTTTGAACGTCTTGATTTTCGATATTGATAATGGCACGACCATGTCCCATACTGATAAATCCATCTCTTATACCGGTTTGGATAATCGGGTCTAATTTCAACAATCTTAAGTAGTTAGTGATTGTAGATCGTTTTTTTCCAACGCGCTCGCTCATTTGTTCTTGGGTCAATTGAATTTCGTCAATTAATCTTTGATAAGACAAGGCAATCTCAATAGGATCTAAATCATGACGTTGGATGTTTTCTACCAAAGCCATAATTAACGACTCATTGTCATTGGCAATTCTGATGTATGCCGGAACGGTTGTTAATCCTACTAATTTAGAAGCGCGCAAACGGCGTTCTCCCGAAATCAATTGGTATTTATTAAAATCTAATTTGCGAACGGTAATCGGTTGGATAAGCCCTAATTCCTTAATAGATGAAGCTAGTTCTTGTAAAGATTCTTCATTGAAATTGCTTCTCGGCTGAAACGGATTGATTTCAATCGATTCAATGTCTAGTTCGATAATATTACCCACTACTTTGTCGGCATTTTTATCATTCACCGATTTGATATCATTTTCAGGATCTTTCAATAGGGCAGATAATCCTCTTCCTAAGGCTTGTTTTTTTATCGCTTTTGCCATGGCTTAATTGCTGTTTTTCTTGATAATTTCTTGTGCCAAACTCAAGTAGTTTGTGGCACCTCTGCTAGTAGCATCAAAGTTAATGATACTTTCACCAAAACTTGGCGCTTCACTCAATTTTACATTGCGTTGGATAATGGTTTTAAAAACCATGTCATTGAAATGTTTTTGAACTTCTTCTACTACTTGGTTAGACAAACGCAAGCGGGAGTCATACATAGTCAGTAAAAGTCCTTCAATATCTAAGTTGGGATTGTGTATTTTTTGGACACTTTTTATCGTATTCAATAATTTCCCTAGGCCTTCTAATGCAAAATATTCACATTGAATCGGAATTACCACACTATCAGCAGCTGTTAAAGCATTTAAAGTCAATAAACCTAGTGAAGGAGCACAATCAATGAGTATATAATCGTATTGGTCTTTGATACTTTCCAAAGCCTGTTTCAGCATGTACTCGCGGTTTTCTTTGTCAACCAATTCGATTTCGATAGCCACCAAATCAATATGCGCCGGAATAACCCAAACATTAGGTGCTGAGCAAGAGATTATTGCTTCTGCCGGTGTATTGCTGTGTTCTAAAATTTGGTAGGTTCCAATTTCAACATTTTCAACATCGATACCCAAACCTGAACTCGCATTCGCTTGAGGATCGGCGTCAATTAATAACACTTTTTTTTCTAAAACACCTAGTGATGCGGCAAGATTAACTGAAGTTGTTGTTTTCCCGACACCACCTTTTTGGTTGGCAATTGCAATGATTTTACCCATTTATATATGATCAATTTTGAGCCGTAAAAATACGATTAATTATGGGTTTGTCAAGGCTTATTTGTTAACATTTAGGTAAAGTTTTGAGACTAGTGTTCAGTGTTCAGTAATTAGTCTTCAGTAGGCTGATTAAACGAAATTTAGACTTGTTTTTTTAACTTACTGAGCACTGCTACCTGAACACTGAACACTTTTACTTATTCCCTTTATTCTTAATCATCGCTTCCAACATGTCCCACATTTCTTGGGGAATTTTTTCTAAAATATTGAATTGTCCTGCGCCTTGCAGCCATTCGCCACCATCGATAGTTACGACTTCACCATTGATGTAAGCAGAGAAATCGGAGACCATATATGCAGCTAAATTGGCTAACTCTTGGTGGTCACCAACTCTACGCAAAGGGACTTTTTTAGCCATGTCAAATTTTTCAGCTAAATCGCCCGGTAATAATCGGTCCCAAGCGCCTTTGGTTGGAAATGGTCCCGGAGCAATGGCGTTCATACGGATGCCATATTTGGCCCATTCAACGGCTAAACTACGAGTCATGGCTAAAACACCGGCTTTGGCAGTTGCGCTTGGTACCACATAACCCGAACCTGTCCAAGCATAAGTGGTAACAATATTCAATACATTACAATTGGTTTGTTTAGTATTGATCCAATGTTTACCAAATGCCAACGTGCAATTTTTTGAGCCTTTTAAAACAATATCAATAATGGTGTCAAAAGCATTAGCCGATAATCTTTCGGTAGGCGATATGAAGTTTCCGGCAGCATTGTTCAATAAAATATCAACTTTGCCAAAGGTTTTTAAAACGTTAGCCAACATCGCTTCAACTTGGTCATAATGACGCACATCGCACTGTAAGGGTAAACATTTTCCATCGGTTTCGGCTTCTAATTCGGTTGCCGTGGTTTTTAGTTTTTCAATATCTCGAGAAGTAATGGCGACTTTGGCACCTAATTCTAAAAAGTATTTGGTCATGGCTTTGCCTAGTCCACTACCACCACCGGTTACTACAATAACTTTGTCTGCCAAGGCATTATCGCGAAGCATTTTTGCTGAAAAATCCATAAAGTTTATTTTTTTAGTAAAGATATAAACTTCGTCTTCAGAAAAAAAATAAACCGGATTGAAGTGACGATTTTCAATCCGGTTCATTAAATTAACGGGTTACTTTTATTTTTTGATGAACTTTTGGATAATACTTTCTTTTTTTGTGTTGACTTGCAAAAAGTACATTCCCGAACTTAACGAACTTACATCCATGGTATAGAGGTAGTTGGCTATATCGGTGGTTGTGTTTTGAGCTACTATTTTTCCTTGAAGATTGATAATCTTGTAGTTAATCCAATCACTTTGTAGATGCCCCGGAATGATATTAATTTCATTGTCGGCTAGAGTCGGATACAACTTAAATTCATTTAGATTTGTGTTTTCATCAATGCTTAAGGCAGCAAAATTGGTCACCACATTATCCACTATTAATCGGCTGCCAAAAGTTGGCGTTGAACCAGATTTAGCCATTGAAAATGTGATGGTCATAAAACTTTTAATAGCATTAGAGGTGAAAGTAATCGGCATATAAATGTATTCATATTGACTATTGGTTCCGATGATATCTACTTCGGCATCACCCATCAATTCCCCATTTGTGTCAAAAACTTCAATTTTGGCTTCCCCTATGTCATTGCCCACAGGTAAAAATTTATAGTAAAAACCAATCATATACACTTGAGCACCTTCGGCTATTGGGATTCCGGCATTCCAACCCGGGGAATCTTGCGTTTCATCACTAAAAATAGTTGCGCTTCCCGGAATTACAACATTTTGTGTTGAGTTGAAAGCATTGGATATTTCCATGGCATATTGACCGTTTTGTGCCTCAGTTGTTGCATAAACCATTGAAGGAATACTGGTAGTGTATTGAATTGTGGCAGAAGTTGTTTCGCCGCTTGGGATATCTATTATTACCGGTTGCGCAAAATTCATTCCCCAATTGCTAGGTAAAAGATTGGGTTTTATATTTTCAAAATTTCCGTTGATTACTTGGGCATTTACAGCTGAAGTGAGCAATAAAACCAAACTTAAAAAAAGATAAAGTTGTTTCATAATTGATTTTTTGATTGATAGAAACGTTTTACAAGCATTTCTAAATTCAAAAATACTGATAAGATTTCAATGGCACACAAAATTTAGGTAAACAATAGGTAAACAAGCCGCTATTCTGTCTTAATTTTTATACAGTTAATATGAAATCGGTCAAATTTTCCTCAGTACTTAATTGCAGTTTTTTTCTCAATCGGTGACGTGCTGTTTTGACACTATCCGGAGAAATATTGAGTATGGACGCCATTTCTTTAATCGAAAGGTTTAGTTTGATTAATGCACAAATTTTCAAATCATTCGAACTGATATCCGGATATTTTTGTTTCAAACGGGTATAGAAGTTTTTGTTTACACTTTCAAAATAGTGGTCAAAGTCACGCCAGTTGTTGTCTTGAATGGTATATTTACTGACAAGCTTTTTGAGTTCGCTTTCCGAATAGGGTGCTTTTTTATTGATGATGTTTTTGATTTCATCCAAAATCTCATTCTTCTCAATCATTTGAATCGTTACGGCACTTAGTTGGCTTTCTTTGTGCTCAATATCGTTATGAAATTGTTGTTCTTTTAAGCTTTTTTGCTCCTCCATTAAGGCCACTAATTCTTCTTTGGTTTTTAGCAATTGCTTGTCGCGTTTGTTGATTCTTTTCAGAAATAAATACAAAATCGTAAAGATTAAAATCAACAATACCAATAACGTAATCAAAAGATAGTTGGTCAATTTTGACACTTCTTGCTCTTTGGAAATCAATTCGAGTTTTCTGTTTTTTTCCGATACTTCAAATTGTACTTCCAAACTTTTAACGATTTGTTCTCTTTCGAAAGAATAAAAACGGTCTTTAATTTGGATGACCTCTTCTTGTAATTGACTCACTTTTAGGAAATCGTTTTGCTTCTTTTTTAGTTCAATTAAACCTTCTATAGTTTTGATTTCAAATGATTTATCAGTTAAAGGTATAGCTATGATTCTGGCTTTATCAAGATAATTTTCGGGTACAATTAAATTGTTTCCAAAATCCATATACCATTTTCCCAATGCAATCAAAGCATGAACCTGAGCTTGTTTATTCTCGGTTTTTTCGCCTAGTTCAAGTGCTTTTTTGAAGTAGTTTAGACTGCTCTGTCTTTGGTTTTTTTGCTTTGCCAATTCTCCGAATTTAAGATAAGCTGTCGGTAAATAAGCGGTAATGTTTAGTTTTTCGAATTGTTCTAATGCCAATTTGAAATATTTTTCAGAAGTTTTAGTTTCATTTTCCAGTTCAAATAAACTTCCTAAACTACTGTAAGCCAATCCCAAAGTTCCGGTGCTGTCTTTTTTGTCTTGGAGTTCGGTAACGACTTCCATACTCAGTCGCTTGGCATCTTCATACTTTTTTTGTCTACTGTAAATCGTACTGATGAGCTGCAAACATTTGTATCGGCCTAATTTAGCTTCTTCAGCGTTGGTTTTCTCCAGTTTTTTGTATTGGTCTAAAGACTGTGTGGCAAATTGAAGTCCTTTTTCTAAACTGGAACCATATGAGCAAATACCCAGATAAAACAACGCATCGGCTTTGTCTTTGGTGTTTTTCTCTTTAGTGGCTTTTTCATTGGCTTCCCAAAAATGTTTGAAAGCTTCAGTTTCGTTATCTTTGACAAGTTCGGCCCAACCTTTTTGCAACAATTGGTTTGATGATGTTTGGGTATAACCAACACTAACTAAGCCAATCGCGATTAAAGTCAAAAAGGATTTCCGTAAATTCATATTCCAAAAATAGATTTTTTTGAGTTTACTTACTTTAAAATGAGGTTGACTTGTAGTAAACAACTATAATTTTAGTAAACGTTCTGCTGCTTTTTGAAGCGTTTCCTCATCTTTAGCAAAGCAAAAACGAATGCATTTAAGGTCATTGCCTTGGGCATAAAAAGTAGAGATAGGAATAGTGGCTACGCCAAATTCTGTGACCAATCTTTTGGTAAAGTCTAAATCATTTTCATCCGAAATGTTGGCATAGGAAGCCACTTGAAAATAAGTGCCTTCACAAGGCAATAATGTTAATCTTGTACTTTTAATAAGGTTTCGGAAAAAGTCTCTTTTTTGTTGGTAGAATTGCCCCAACGCTTTCACATCCACCAAATCGATATATTCGTTTAGTACATGTTGGGCAATGCTACTAACGCTAAAAACCAAGAACTGGTGTACTTTTTTAATTTCTTTCATTATGTAATCCGGTGCAATAACGTAGCCTATTTTCCAACCGGTAATGTGAAATGACTTTCCGAAAGACGAAACAGAAATACTTCGATCCCATAATTTTGGACGGTGATGTACTGATATATGTGGTTGTTCAAAAGTAATGTATTCATAGACTTCATCGGAAAGCACCAGAAGGTTAGGGTAGGCATCAACTAATTTTTCCAAATGAACAAAATCATCTTCTGACCACATTTTTCCGGTTGGATTGTGAGGATTGTTGGTAATGATAAGTTTGGTTTTTTCATTGACTGCCGCCGAAATCACTTCCCAATTGGGTGTAAAATCATTGTTGAGCGAAACTCTGATTGGTTTGGCTTGGCTCAATAAAATCGGTGCTTCGTAACAGTCATAACTTGGGTCAAGGATTAGTACTTCTTCATTGGCTTTTACCAATGCTTGAATGGTGGCAAATATACCTTCGGTGGCACCGGCAGTGATTAAAATCTCTTCTTTTGGAGAAACGGTTCTGCCATAAGATTGTTTAGTTAAAATGGCAATTTTATCCAAAAGGGAAGGCAAACCGCTCATGGGGGTGTATTGGTGGATATTGGTTTTAGCCAGTCGGGAAAGTATTTCGGTCAATTGTTCATTTACCGGAAAATTTGGGAAACCTTGTGATAAGTTGATGGCCTGATGTTCCGTTGCCATTTGCGACATGACGGTAAATATACTTGTGCCGATATGAGGAAGTTTAGACATGAATTTGTTTTTGGTAAAGATAAAAAAAGCACCTCAAAAGAAGTGCTTTATAAACTATAAGAGAGTTGTTGTTATTCTTTTTCAGTTTCTTCGTTTTTATTTTTATCTGAAGCCGACATATCTCGGATGCAGACATATTTACCGTCTCTTTTTTCAAAAACTGCAATATAATTTCCGGTGTATAGCGGTGTACTGGTAGAATCGGAAACCCTGTAATTACCTATTTCAACCACTTGAATTCCATCATTGGAAGGGAAAATTTCATTGACTACAAAAGCAATTTGATACCCTTTTGGAAAATTCTCTAAGTCCTCTTTAATTGATTTTTCAATAGCAGTCTTACCTTCTAAAGGCAGTTTGTTCTGAGAAAAACTAATGGCATCTTCAGCATAATATTCTTCGGCTTTTACTGTTCTGTCGTTGAACATTTCTGCCATTTTGTTTTCAATGGCTTGAATTTCATTTTTGATTTGTTCTTTGTCTATAGCTACTGCTTCTACTTTTTTGGATTCGCAAGCAAAAAATAAAATAGATACGATACTAAGAACGATACCTTTTAACATCTTGTTTTTCATAAATTGGTGGTTTTGGTTACTAATTTTGTATGCATGACAAGATTGGGGTGTTATAAAAGTAGTGATAATTTTTGTAAAGTTGATTAGTAAAGACGCAATTTTTTAAAATACTATATCGATTTAGTTGGGATGCGCTTTACTATAAAGGAAGTATAGGAATTGAGTTGATTTGTACAGCATTAGACCATCTCCTAGTTTTTAAACTCAAAAGATAAGATTGCCCTTTGGATTATCGTTTCAAAGTAAAATGACCTTTCAATAGTCGACCATCTTCTCTTTGCACCACAAACCAATAGTCGTCTGAAAATAATTGTCTTCCATTGAGCGTTCCATCCCAACCAACACTTCCCGATGGGAATCCGGTGATGAGTTTTCCGTAACGGTCATAAATATACACTTGAAAATGGGGTTCGTTTTCCGAATTCTTGATGGACCAATAATCATGAATCCCATCGCCGTTAGGGGTAAAATAATGCGGGTAATTCAGCAGCCATACTACTTGTGTAACAACTCGGCAACCTGCGATGTCTCGAACATAAACCGTATAAAGTCCGGGTGATAATTGCGTAAAACTGTTGTCTACTTGATAGTTTTCGCCATCAATAGAATATTCAAAATCACCCGATTGGGTGGTCACAATAGTAATGCTGTTTTCATCAGCAGTCCAGTCATTTAACGTGATGTAGTCAATCTCAGGAACAATGGCAATATTTACAACTATATCCTTGGAAACAGTACAGGTTTGTGGCACATTGTTGCAAGAGCCATAAGTGTTAGTGGCAGTAACTGTCACATTAGTGGTGCCTGTTTCACTGATGGTTATGGCATTGGTATTTAATCCGTTTGACCAAGAATAGGCTGTGGATGGAAGATTGCCAACACCGGCATCAAGCAGCACGGGCTGGCCGTCACAAAGGGAATATTCGGGACTTAATGGGATAATAGGGTTTTGACCACTAATCACCTCAAAAGAACCTGTTTGATAACAATTGGGAAACTGATTAAAAATCAATCTCACATAAATCGTTTGGGGATTCGAAGTAGGATTGAATGCAGTAATGTTGGTAATAGGATTGATATTGTTATCCGCATTGGCTTGGCTTGTGAAATAGGAAAGGGTATAATTCGTAGGAGATTGGATTCCCAAAATGGTAGCGGCTTGTGAAGCTAAATTAAAAGTTTCATTACCCGTAATGATATTCGAACAACTAAATAAATTGCATGTTGGATAAACCACTACCAGCGATTCTAAATCAGAGACATCAAAGGTTCTTATGATAGTGTTGCCACAATTGTCTTCGATTTGAAATTTATAAATCCCGGGTTCCAAATTCACAAAAATGTTTGACGATCCATTGTCAATAAAAAACGGCAAACCATCTTTTTCAACTATAGTAAATTGCAACGGTGGTTCGCCACTGGTAAAAAGAATTACATCGAGATTTCCATTGGTAGAACAAGGAACCCTAAAGACATCATTTATCGCCAAAACCCTGTCAAAGGTTAATTCAGGAGATAAGATTTCTATGCAGTCTTTGATTTCACTAGACACAACATTGTTGTTCATATCACTACCGTTGTTGAAGGAAGTAAAATGATGTACAATTCGAAACGTACCATTGAAAATCAAGTTGGGATTAATACTGTTATTCAACAATTCAATTCCGGTGACCGCATCGGGTATGTTTCCCGGACTATAAGGGGCTTCTGTCTCCGGATGGCCCCATATTCCGGTTGCGGGATAGAGTAATTTTTGGAGCCAAAAGGTTTCCCCAACAGTAATATTGCTGAGAAAAGTGAGCGGAAGATCAAAGGCGCCACAGCCTATTATTAGGGAATAGTCACTCACGGTTACGGTATAGCCTTCAATAACTATAGGGGTATTGTTCACAAAACCACAATTGTCTGTTGTTCTGAAGGTATAATTTCCGGCCGGCAAATCATTAAAATAGAGTTTTCCTGAAGCCACTATATGATTGGAAATATCATAAGGCAGTACAAAAGGAAAGGTGCTCGGCGCATTGACAATACTCACCGAAGTCAGATTTCCATTGCCACTGATCATTTCAATAGCTCCTCGACCCCGACCACAACCTTGCAGGATATTGGTAGTAACCCCAACATCTGAATAGACCGGTACAGTAACTTGCAGCGGGTCATGAACATAGCCGCATTCATCAGTAACTACTAGGGTATAATCGCCTACAGGAACCGGACTGACAACCAAAACCCCACCTGCGTTAATTAAGGCGCTTACATCATGAGGAAGCGGAAAGGAATAGGCTGCCGGTGCAACCGTTATGACTGCGTTAATAATATCCCGACCTTCAACAAAACCTATGATTTGACCATTAGCCGATTGACAGCCATTGTTGTTGCCCACCATATTGGCCAAAGGCGGTTCGTAGACCACTTCGAAATCTATGGTTTCCGTTTTGCCGCAGGGGTCGGTTACGGTTACGGTATAATTGCCTTCGGGAACCGATTGCGTGTCGCTGCCGAAAGTTACACTCGGTAGCGAAAACGGTCCGGGATAAGCGGTATTAAAATCAGTAGGGTTAAAGCCCGCAGGAAAGGCATCGAAAGTAAGGGTGTAAGAACCGGCAAAATTACCCACATTGAGTACAAAAAAATATAGGCATTCCAAATCCTCTACTGTAGATTCCAAGGTAATGAGGTTACTTATCGCATAAGTACCGGAAGAGGTTATGCCACAAGCATCGGTAATCGTCATTTCATAAGTATACTCCTCATTGATAAAGAATGGAAAGGTTTGGGAGAGCACCGCGGAAGTAGGGTTTCCCGAATTTAAGACTACTTGTACAGTATCAGTAGTGCCGCTTGGTAGGTAAATGGTATACAGCACCGTGAGCGGATAAGCAATAGTATTTCCCGGTGAGGGTGTTAAGGTATTGGCAACTATTATTTGGGTACAAGAAGGCGGAGTAGTTTCTGAATAAACCGGTGCGCCAATATTCAGATTGTTTGGGTTTACAGAAACAATAAAAGTTTGAACCACTGCATTGCCACAATGGTCAATCACCCTGATTCTGTAAGTGCCGGCAGGTACACCGGAAAACACATTTGAAGTTTGTATGGGAAAGGTCGCCGGACCAAAAAAGATTTCATAACTGGCCGCTGAACCGGAGCTGACTGTAACCGTGACTAGACTAGTATTTGAACAAGCTTGGTTAACGGATTGCACTGTATATACAAGTGGTACCAAAACACTGTTGATGGTAACATCGACTTCTTGAATTGTGGTGTTGCCACCAACGGTTTCTCGGGCTACCACACGATAAGTACCGGCTGTGAGTCCGCTTAAGAAATTGGTTGTTAAAGAGGCATAAGGCGTAGTAAGATTGGGGAGTTTATAAACAATATAAACGATAGAACCCGAAGGATCAGGATTAGAAACATTAAAGGTTAAAGTCCCATTACCTGCACAAGTTTCATTGGTTGGGGTTACCGAAAAGGTAAAGCTATAGCAGGCAATTGGGCCTAGCAAAAGCAATACAATAGCGAGTCTGTAAAACCAATTTTTCATAGCAACTGTTTAGCAATTGAAGTGGATAATGTTAATTTCCAGACAATTGAAGATTTAAAAGTATGAAATTTAGGTGAATCTGTAAAGTTGTTGTGGTTTTTTTACACTTATCCTAAGCTTTACAGGAAAGAATGCAACGTCTAAATATATAGTAATTTTATGCTCCTTGAAGGTTAAATGTGAGCCTGATTGGATAAGGTTCTTTTTATTTCTCTATCCATAATTGATTTTCTACGAAGTGCTTTCATCGATGGCTTAATGATATGATGTCTCCATTGGTGTCCCAAATAACTGAGCTTTTTACTGCGAATAATAGAATACACAACAATACTCGTCACAATAATGAGTACAATAGGTTCGTTATTTTTTCCAGTAATCATCATGGTGTATCAGTGAAAATTTTTAGGATAACCAAGTTACGATAAATCAAGAGAAGATGTTTGTTTTTTTTGAATAAATAATTGGAGGTACTGTGGTTTCCCGAGTTGGGAAAGTGGTTTTTTAATTAGAATAGTGGTTTTCTGAGTTGGGATTGTGGTGCGCTGGGTTAGGAAACCGGTGTTCCGGATTGGGAAAGTGGTGGTTTTGGGTAGGGCGGTGGGAAAGGTTTAGTTACTATTATCCCGCAAACAACGCCCTCTGGGTTCATCACCTTCATAGAGTACAATTTCAGAATGTAAGAACTGTGCTGCGGCTTCAGATTCTTTTACTTTGATAGCAGAGCGCGCTAACATTTCTGTTTCAAATCCGGTCAAGATGCTTTTTCGCACACCGGCTTTTCTCCATTGAGATGAAGGCCTGCATGCTTTTGTTATTGATCGGGCCAGTGCGAGTGCATCCAGTATTGCTTGGTTTGCCCCTTGTCCTTTGAAAGGGCTCATAGGGTGCGCCGCATCACCAATCAGGGTGGAAGCACCACATTTATCCAACAAGCTAGAATCGAGTAATTCTCGATCATACACCGGATAGGCAGTTAGGTGTGTTTCCGGCGTGGCCGCAACAATTTGCGGAATAGGATTGTGCCATTGGGTCCTATGACCGGCTTCTTGCTTGACTGCGGGAATGCCCTTTGCACACAGCGCTTTCGCCTCATTTTCGGGCATTGGGTAGCTCAACTGCCACATTACGGAGTCTGGCGAATAAGGCATTATATAAATGCGTTCATGGCCATTGGCTGTTTGGAATACCGTAGCCGAATCGAGTAAAGAACTGTCATGACCTTCAAGAGCTGCCAAAGGGCAAATCCCTAATATCACAATACAGCCGAGGTAGCGCAAAGGGGTAACGTTCTCACCAATCAACAAACTGCGCACCGAACTGCGAATGCCATCGGCACCCACCACTAGGTCAGCCTTGGCTATTTTTATTTGGCCGTTCACTTGAAAGCTCAGGTGAATACCTTCGTTGTCAACTTCCTTAAAATCGGTTAACTGATGGCCCCATTGTATCACTTCATGCCCGTTGAGTTGTTTCAGCAGCGCAGCGCGCAACGACTGCCGTGCGATATGTACATTTCTGCTTTTTAGGGTCTTTTGGGAATCAGCGCCCATCCACTTTCTCATGCCCCATTCCCCAATTACTTTTCCTTCGGTGGTGTGAACCAAATGTCTTGTCGAAACCACACCTTCTTCCAATTTCGCTATACCCAATCCGGCAATGGCTTTACTGGCTTGTTGCAAAGTGAGGCCATAGCCCTGGGCTCGGGCATCAAAGCTTTTATCACGTTCATAAAGGGTAAAAGGGATACCGCGATGCAAACAGGCCACGGCCATCGCAACGCCACCTATACCACCGCCAATAATGGCCACGTGTGGGTAGTTTTCGGTATCGGCAATAGGAGGTAAGTCTGCAGCCACCAGTCCCGATCCGGAACAGTTGGGGCAGGTATACAGAGGTGCTTTAGGGAGAACCGGAGCTATTCCTTCGCCTTTTGTTTTTTCAAATAAATCTAAGGCTGCCTTGAATTCGAGTCGTACTTTCTTTCGAAGTCGGCGACTTTTTTTACCAAGTCCATGACATTCCTCACAACTGGTCCAGCCGGCTTTTTGATTTTCTTCCTTTTTCACTGTTATTCTTCTAACAGTACCTCAAGGATATTTATCGCCGCTTCGCTAATCTTCGTTCCCGGACCAAAAACCGCAACGGCTCCGGCATCAAAGAGGAATTGGTAATCTTGCGCCGGAATTACACCGCCAACAATCACCATAATATCTTCGCGACCGTATTTTTTGAGTTCTTCGATTACTTGGGGAACGAGGGTTTTATGTCCGGCCGCTAAGGAGGAAACGCCTATGATATGCACGTCGTTTTCCACGGCTTGTTTAGCCGCTTCTTCCGGGGTTTGGAATAAAGGGCCAATGTCTACATCAAAACCTACGTCGGCATAACCGGTGGCTACCACTTTGGCACCGCGGTCGTGACCGTCTTGTCCCATTTTGGCAATCATAATACGCGGTCGGCGACCTTCTTTCTTGGCGAAAGCGTCGGCTAATTGTTTGGCTTTTTCAAAGCTCTCGTCGTTTTTTATTTCTTTACTATACACGCCGCTAAAACTTCTGATTTGTGCTTTATAGCGTCCGAAAACGGTTTCCAAGGCATCACTGATTTCTCCTAAGGTCGCTCGGTTTCGGGCTGCTTCTACGGCTAAAGATAATAAATTATCGTTTCCGTTTTTCGCACAGTCGGTTAATTGGGCCAAACACGCTTTTACTTTATCGTTGTCACGCGTGGCTTTTATCTGTTGTAATTGTTCGATTTGTTGTTTGCGCACCATTTGGTTGTCGACATCCAAAATGTGCAATGGATCTTCTTTGTCTAAGCGGTATTTGTTGACCCCAACGATGATATCTTGTGAACTGTCGATTCGCGCTTGTTTACGCGCAGCAGCTTCTTCGATTCGTAATTTCGGAATTCCCGCTTCGATGGCTTTGGTCATCCCGCCTAAAGTTTCTACTTCTTCGATTAGTGCCCAAGCTTTCTCGGTGATTTCAGCGGTTAAACTTTCTACGTAATAACTGCCCGCCCAAGGGTCGACTGTTTTGCAGATTTTGGTTTCTTCCTGTAAAAATATCTGCGTATTTCTAGCGATTCGTGCCGAGAAATCGGTTGGTAAAGCAATGGCTTCGTCTAAGGCGTTGGTATGTAACGATTGGGTTCCACCAAAGGCAGCCGCAGCGGCTTCAACAGCAGTTCGAGCCACATTGTTAAACGGGTCTTGTTCGGTTAAACTCCAACCCGAGGTTTGGCAATGCGTTCTTAGTGCCAATGATTTTTCGTCTTTCGGGTTGAATTGTTTTAGGAGTTTCGCCCATAACATTCTTCCGGCTCGCATTTTGGCAATTTCCATAAAATGATTCATCCCAATAGCCCAAAAAAACGAAAGGCGAGGAGCGAACTCATCAATCTTCATTCCGGTAGCCAAACCGGTTCGGATGTATTCTAAGCCATCGGCTAAAGTGTACGCCAACTCAATATCGGCGGTAGCTCCGGCTTCTTGCATGTGGTAACCCGAAATGGAAATCGAGTTGAACTTCGGCATTTTTTTACTGGTATATTCGAATATATCGGCTATGATTTTCATCGAAGGCGTTGGAGGATAGATGTAAGTATTGCGCACCATAAACTCCTTCAAAATATCGTTTTGTATTGTTCCAGAAAGTTGCTCCGGCGAAACACCTTGTTCTTCCGCAGCGACGATATAGAACGCCATAATAGGTAATACGGCACCGTTCATGGTCATAGAAACTGACATTTCGTTTAACGGAATTTGGTCAAACAAAACCTTCATATCTTCCACAGAATCGATGGCTACACCGGCTTTTCCCACATCGCCTACCACTCTTTCATGGTCTGAATCGTAACCTCTGTGAGTAGCTAAATCGAAAGCAACGGATAAACCTTTTTGTCCCGCAGCTAAGTTTCTGCGGTAGAAAGCATTACTTTCTTCTGCGGTAGAAAATCCGGCATATTGGCGAATCGTCCAAGGGCGACGCACGTACATGGTCGCATAAGGTCCGCGAAGATTTGGCGCAAAGCCGGCTCCAAAACCCAAGTGTTCTAAATTGGCGATGTCTTCTTTAGAGTAAGTTGGTTTTACTTCGATGTTTTCGGCGGTGAGGAAGTTATCGGTTGAGGTACTTTTCCCTTTTCCCTTTTCCCTTTTCCCTAATTCTATATGTTGTATATCCTTTCTCATAACTATGCTTCTTGGGATAAACGTTCCTGTTCCAGTTTCTCCGCCAAACGTTTTTCAATAATCGGGGTGATTAAGGTTTTGCGCGGGTTTTGTTTTACGAAGGGATATAATTCCAAGTCGTGTTTCATTTTGTCGTTTTTGTTGGGGTATTTGTTGGTGCCCAATAAAACTTCTTTGCCGCTATCGAACAATTCCTGTTCCTTGGCAGCGCTTTCGCTGATTTTCTTTTGGATATTGCCTTCGATTAGTTGGGTAATCAAACCTCCATTGGCTTCGATATCTTTGAATAGGAGCAATGCTTTTTCAGCCAATTGTTCGGTTAGCGATTCGATGTAATATGCGCCATCGGCTGCGTTATTGACTTTGTCAAAATAGCTTTCGTGTTTTAGTACTAATAGTTGGTTGCGCGCAATTCTATCGCCAAATTCATTGTCTTTATGGTACAACGCATCGTAAGGCAAATTCGCAATGCTATCGGCACCGCCTAAAATGGCCGACATGCATTCGGTTGTCGTACGAAGCATGTTGACGTTGTAGTCGTATAAGGTTTTGTTGCGTTTGGTTGGGGTAACGAGGATATGACAATCGAAATTGTGGTTGTATTCTTTGGCTAATGTTTGGAACAATAGTCTCAACGCACGCAATTTGGCGATTTCAAAAAAGTAATTGGTGCCAATAGCTATTTCGACAGTTATTGGCTGATTGATATTTGGAACCCGATTAAAATATTCGTTGACATGTGCTAAAGTATACCCTAATTGCTGAACCATATTGGCACCGGCGTTTTGGTAAATTCCGCTGCTGATGTTTAAGTATGGAATAGTGGTTTTGGAAGCAATCGAATTCAGTTTGTCAAAATCTTTGGCTAAATTTTCAAACCAATTGCCATCTTTTACCAATTGTCCGATGGGGTCAATTTGGAGGGAAATGTTGGCGTTGTTTTTAGAAGCAAAATCATTGATTTTATTTACGAAATCGATTGAAAGGAATGGCAAATAAAAAAAATACCGGGTGTTCCCCAAAGGAAGATTTTGCATCAATTCTTCTACAGAAATTGATTCGTTCTCTAGGGTAAAGCGAATGCTTTCGGCACCTCGATTTAAAGTTTCTAAAGCGCGTTCGTTTGATTTTTTGACATCGTGAACAAAGATATTTTGAAGGATGGAAAAGGTATTGCTATTTGGTCTGCTTTCTATTTTTTGTTGATCTCCGTCACCATGATAGAAAGGTTTTACTTTAATGCCTTCGGGGCTTTCCCAAACTAAAGTTTCGTTATAATCGGCGCCTTTGAGTTCGTATTGAATTTGTTGTTTCCATTGTTTGGAAGACACCGGTTCAAACTCCTTGAATAAATTGTCAGCCATGATTAGTAATTATAAAGATTTTGATTTTGACTGTTCTTCTTTTAGCGAATCTTCTTCAAATTCGATGATGTAAACGTCTTCGCTATCGCGTTTCATATAGTATTTTTCGCGGGCGTATTTTTCTATTTGGTCAGGGTTTTTGAGCAACTTGATGTTTTCTTGGTCTTTCCTGATTTCGTCCTGATAGTATTTTTTGTTGTCTTCTAGTTCGTCAAGTTGTTTGTTCAAGACGCGTTGTTCCATATAGGAAGTATTGTCGATGAAAAGCATCCAAACGATAAAAAAACACAACACAATAACGTATCGGTTTCCTAAAATTTTCAGGATAGGATAGGCATCGGTTAGGTTTTTAAAGAAGCTCATAACGGGGATTTTAAGTAATTCTTTGGTTGATTACGGCACGAACAACATCAATGGCCACGGTATTGTATTTGTCGTTTGGAATGATGATATCGGCAAACACTTTGGTAGGTTCAATAAACTGTTGGTGCATCGGTTTCAAAGTCGTTTGGTAACGGTTCAACACTTCTTCCATATCACGACCGCGTTCAGCGATATCTCTTTTTAATCTTCGGATTAGGCGTTCGTCGGAATCAGCATGCACAAATATTTTGACATCAAATAAATCGCGAAGTTCCGGATTAGTTAAAATCAAAATCCCTTCGACGATCATTACTTTTCTGGGATGGGTGACTATGGTATCATCGGTTCTGTTGTGGGTAATGAAAGAGTAAACCGGTTGTTGAATGGTTTTGCCGGCTTTTAAGTCTTTTAATTGTTGGACTAAAAGATCAAAATCAATAGCACGAGGATGATCAAAATTGATTAAGGCTCTTTCTTCAAAACTTAAATTGTGATTTTCTTTGTAATAAGAGTCTTGAGAAATGACACCCACTTCAGTCTCGGGCAATTCATTCATGATTTGGTGCACTACAGTTGTTTTTCCACTTCCTGTTCCTCCGGCAATTCCGATAATCAACATATGTTATTGTGTTATTTTTACTGAGAACAAAAATAGAAATTATATCGGAAGAGAATTTGATTTTTTAGAGAAAAGAGAAAAGAAAATAGAGGATAGAAAATAGAGGATAGAAAATAGAGGTGAGTAGCTTCTACTAGTGAGCTATTTTGCAGGATTACATATCCTGAGTTTGGTCTCTATAACAAATAAATCCTTTAGCAGTTTTGGCAAACAGGAGGGATTTACTGGTCGGGGTGATTTGATATTAAGAGGAGGACTGCCGGTGGCAGTCAGGTATACGAACTTTAGTTCGTTTAACTGTTATCGCTTAGCAGGATTACTTTGTGATCCTGAGTTGGTGCTCTATTACAAATAAATCCTTTAGCAGTTTTGGCAAACTGCCGGACTTTTTTATTTCAAATAAATTTTCAGGTGAACCTGAATTCATTTGAAATAAAAAATCCCTTCTGTTTACAACAGAAAGGATTTACTGGTCGGGGTGGCAGGATTCGAACCTGCGGCCTCCTGCTCCCAAAGCAGGCGCGATAACCGGGCTACGCTACACCCCGAAAGCGAGTGCAAATATAAAGTTATTATTTATTTTTCAAAGCATAATGTAAAATTATTTTTTTATAGCTTTTTATGATTTGAGGAGAATAAATTTTTCATTTTAATGCGTTACCTTTGCCACCGAAATAAAACACAAGTCATGTCAGATACTATAGAAAAAATTAAATGCCTTATAATCGGCTCAGGTCCTGCGGGCTATACCGCTGCTATTTATGCCGCCCGAGCTAATATGAATCCGGTATTGTACCAAGGAACACAACCGGGTGGACAATTAACCACAACTAATGAAGTAGAAAATTTTCCGGGTTATCCTGACGGGGTTACCGGACCGGAAATGATGGTGCAATTGCAAGCGCAAGCGCAACGTTTTGGAACTGATGTTCGCGATGGTTGGGCCACGAAAGTTGATTTTTCGGGACCCATTCACAAAGTTTGGATTAACGATTCGATTGAATTACACGCAGAAACGGTGATTATTTCTACCGGTGCTTCGGCTAAATATTTAGGTTTGCCTTCAGAGCAACATTATTTACAAACCGGTGGTGGTGTTTCCGCTTGTGCCGTTTGTGACGGATTCTTTTACAGAAACCAAGAAGTAGTAATTGTGGGTGCCGGTGATTCGGCTTGTGAGGAAGCACATTACTTATCAAAACTTTGTAAAAAAGTAACCATGTTGGTGAGAAGTGAGAAATTCAGAGCTTCTAAAATCATGGAAGAAAGAGTACGCAAAACGGAAAACATTACGATTTTAATGAACCATGATACCGTTGAGGTGATTGGTGACGGACAAGTTGTGAATGAAGTGAAAGCTTTAAACAAAACTACCGGAGCAGAAATCACGATTCCGGCAACCGGTTTCTTTGTAGCCATTGGTCACAAACCTAATACTGATATTTTTGCGGATTATATTACTTTAGACGAAACAGGGTATATCATTAATGTTCCTGGAACTTCTAAAACTAATGTTGCGGGTGTTTTTGTAGCCGGTGATGCTGCCGATCATGTGTATCGTCAAGCGATTACAGCAGCCGGTACCGGTTGTATGGCGGCTTTGGATGCTGAAAGATATTTGGCAGCTTTAGAGTAAATTTTTAATAAAATCTTTTAAGGCCGACTCATTGTTACTCTTTTTTGTCAACAATTAGTCGGTCTTTTCTATTGGCAATTTCCCAAGCAATGGCAAAAGCATATTGGGTGCGTTTGGTTAGCGCATCAAATTCAATCTTACTAACTTCATCACTGGCTCTGTGGTAATCTGCATGCGTTCCGTTGAATAAAAACACCGATGGAATTCCGTTTTTGGCAAAGTTGTAATGGTCAGAACGATAGTAAAAACGGTTAGGGTCTTTTTTATCGTTGTATTTATAGTCTAAGTCCAATTTGGTATATTCTTTATTCACGCTTTCGCAAATGTTGTACAGGTCAGAAGACAAGTAGTCGGAACCAATAACGTAAACATAATTATTGTTGTCTTTGTGCAAATCATCGCGGCGACCTATCATATCAATATTGACATCGGCCACCGTATTGATTAAAGGAAACAAAGGATTCTCGGCATAAAAACGCGATCCGTGCAAACCGTGTTCTTCTCCGGTTACGTGCAAAATTAAAATTGAGCGTTTCGGACCGTGACCTTCGTTTTTGGCTTTTTGAAAAGCCACCGCCATTTCCATTAAAGCTACAGTTCCTGAGCCATCATCATCGGCACCGTTGTAAACTTCTCCGTTTTGCACGCCTACGTGGTCATAATGGGCCGAAATTACCACAATCTCTTCAGGTTTTTCAGAACCTTCTATGTATGCCCAAATATTTTCGGAATCCGGTAAGTTTTCATTTCGTTTCGCATTCAAAAATGCAGCCGGAATGTGTTGGTAATAATCGGTAGCGCCTTTAGGAAAAGATACGCCATTTTTTTTGTAAAAATCAATCATGAATTTACCGGCTTTTTTTTGTCCGGCACTTCCCGTTTCACGTCCTTCTGTTTCGTCAGACGCGATGTAGGTTAAATTGGTTCGCAATCGGTCATTGGAAATGGCATTAAGGTACGTTGCTAGTTTGGCGTTTTTTTTGCTAACTGTAGTGCTATTAGCAACTTCTTTTTGAACACTACAGCCTATAAAAACTGTAAGCATTACTAGCGATAATGAAATTATTTTTTTAGTCATGATTAATGGATGTTAATAAATGAAAAGAAGAAAAGCCCAACTAGTATAAATGTTAGGACAAACAAATTGATAAAAAATATAAAGATACCTTTGATAATGGTCATTATCCTACTTTGTTCATAAAAACGATGATGCGCCGGGAAAAAGTAATAAAGCATATAGATAATAATAATCGATTCAACTATGTAGCTAATGATGTTCACAATCTGATATTGGACAAACAATTCAAAAAAGAAATTAAACAATTCGAGAATTAAGGAAGCCAAAAGTAAAAACGAAAAATAATGTAAGGTAAAAATGCCGTGGTCAAAGTAGTACCAACGCTTTTTACTTTGGAACAACCATAAAATAAATGCAAACAATGGCATGTAAATAAACAAAGCTTTCGGAATATTTCGAATAACGGATTCCATTAGTTTTTCATACACTTCTTTTTGGGTTCTGCCTCTTTTGACTAAAAGGATTTTTTTGTTCACCCAATATTCCAAATCAGATAGTTTTTCATCGGGTTTGCCAAATTTTTGAATTGAGTCTAAATGCTCCACTGAACGGTAGCCAAAATTCATATAATCACTGCCATCATTTTTTTGCTCTCTTTCGGTGACTTCTTTTTGCAAAGAGTCGGAGTCTTTTTTATCGATATAGCCATTTTTTTCCATATTGGCTATCCATTGCTTTTTTTCAAGATTGTCTTTCGCTTTGTTGATAGAATCCGCATCAGTAACCAATACTTGCTCCATTGGCTTGGCTTGATGCTCGTTGACCTTAACCATTTCATCTTCCGAAGCATCAGGAATTATAGAAATGAGAAAGAAAGTGACAAAACTGATAAAAATATAAAGTCGAATAGGTGCTAAATAAGACATTCGCTTACCTGAAAGGTATTCTTTGGTTAAAGAGGAAGGCTTAAAAATTAAATTTCGGATGGTTTTCCAAAAAGAGTTTTCGTAATGGGTTAAGTCTTCAAAAAAATGGACAAATAACTGAATAAAAGTTTTTCGGGTATTGGTGTTTTCTTGTCCACAATTGGGACAAAATCTATTTTCTACAACGTAACGACAATTCAAACAGGTTTTGTCTTTTCTTAGCTCATTTTTAGACATTGCTTTGTAATAAAAATCAATACGTAAATCTATAAAATTATTTCTATTTTTGAGAAAGAAAATAGAAAACCATGCAATCAAAAGCTTTAACACCGGATGACTATATCAATGAGTTGCCTTCAGACCGAAAAGAAGTGATTCAAAAACTCCGAAAAACCATCATTGACAATTTGCCAAAAGGCTTTCAAGAAGCTATGGGTTATGGCATGTTGGGCTATTGTGTGCCGCATTCCATTTATCCCAATGGTTACCATTGCAATCCTAAAGATCCGCTACCATTTATGGGTTTGGCATCGCAAAAAAACTTCGTGGCGTTTTACCACATGGGGATTTATGCCGATAAAAATCTGTATGATTGGTTTGTTTCAGAATATGGTAAACAGTGTAAATATAAATTAGATATGGGAAAAAGTTGTGTTCGTTTCAAAAAACTCGATGATATTCCGTATGATTTAATAGCCGAATTGACCCAAAAAATTTCTGTAGAAGATTGGATTAAAACCTACGAATCCGTGCTTAAAAGATAATTCATGGTTGTCATAGAAAATAATACCGATGCTAATTTTACCGATGTCAGAGCGATTGCCAATGAGGTTTGGCCCAAAACGTACGGTTCGATTTTGAGTCAAGCCCAACTTGATTATATGATGAACATGATGTACAGTGTTGAAGCTTTGCAGTTACAGTCGAATGAAAAGAATCATCATTTCATTCTGGCCAAAGAAGATGATATTTCGGTTGGATTTGCTTCTTATGAGTTTGAAGCAAATGCAACGAATAAGACCAAAATTCACAAAATTTATGTTTTGTCGTCACAACAAGGAAAAGGGACGGGCAAGACTTTATTAGATTTTATTGCCCGGGAAGCCAGATGCCAAAATAATTCTGCGGTCTTTTTGAATGTGAACAAATACAATTCTGCCCAACATTTTTATACAAAACAAGGTTTCGAGATTACGGAAGAAATTGTAATTGATATTGGGCAAGGATATGTAATGGACGATTATATAATGGAAAAAAAAATATAAAAAAATCCCCTGAAGAGTCAGGGGATTTTTTTATTTAAGGGTGAAATCTAATTTCACCGCTACTTTTTTACTCAGTTTTTTACTGACAACACTCGGTATCTCAATATCAAAATCATCGGTATTGACTGTGAAATCCGAATCAATTTCTACACCGGCATCCGTTTTTTTGATTTTGGCAATCACGGTAATATCTTTGGTTTTTCCGTGCAATTCCAGTTTTCCTTTAAGGGTATACTCTTTTGCGGTTGCCGTAAGTTTGGATAAGTCAAACCCCTCAATTTTTCCTTTAAAAGTAGCTTTCGGAAACTTATCGCTTTCGACATAATTTTCGTTAAAATGTTCTTCCATCAAGGCTACCTTAAAGCGAAAACCTTTCAACAAAGCCAAACTGGCAATTTCTCCAGTGGCCGGGTTTAGAATACAAGTTACCGCTTCGTTTTTGGCTTTTACTTCTTCAAAAGCCGGAACAGAGGCTTCAAAAGTTATTTTACCCGTTTTGGTTACTAGTTTGGTTTGGGCAAAATTTTGCACAACCACAAAAAACAGTCCATAAAACAATATTTTTTTCATAATTATAATTTATTCGATTAATCCTTGATTAGCCCAGGTAGTAACTTGATCTATAACAGCTTGAGGTAAGCGAGTGCCACCACTTGGCATCATACCCGGTGCCCCTTGTTCTCTTGATATTCGGTTTAATAATCCTCGCTCAAGAACCGCTTGTTTAACATTTTCGTATGTTGTTAAAGGCATAGGTGCTCCGTTAATTGGTGTTGCCGCATGACAAGAAATACAATTGTTATCAATAATGCTTTTTACAGTATTGGTATATGTGACTTCATCAAGGTCATCAATACCGATTAAATCAGCTGAAGAATCGTTTGTACAACTACTGACAAGAACTGTGCCGAGGAGAAGAGTTGAAATTAAGAGGGTGTTCTTTTTCATGATTTTTAATTTTTTTTGAATAAATTTAATAAATAAAATGGCTTAAGTTTACATATTGATACTATAAATTAACGTTATTATGAAGAAAAAGGTTTTTATTTTAGGACTTATTTTAGTTGGGGTTGGATTTGGTGTTTATAAATACCTTTATCAAGGGCATAGAGATATTGCGACAGAAGAAGCCAATTATACGGCTACAGTAAACGACATTTTTAATGCTTTTACCACCAATGATAGTTTGGCAAATGCGAAATATTTGGATAAAACGGTAGCTTTAAGAGGAAAGATATCTACTATTGATTTTGAGAACAAAATTGTGACAGTGGATGAAAAAGTATCAGCCCGATTTACAGGCAAACTTCCTGAAAGTATTAAACCTCAGGATTCTATTAATTTAAAAGGTAGATTGGTAGGTTTTGATGATTTGCTTGAAGAAATTCAAATGGATCAATGTAGCATAGTGAAGTAGGGTTCCTTTTGTTGTTGAATAAAATGGTTATGTTTAATAAATAGAAATTTAGTTATGAAAAAAGTACTGTTATTGTTATTGCTCCCTTTGGGAATGTTTGCCCAAGATGATTTGTTAAATGAAATTGACACTGCGACAACTGAAAAAAGTAAAGTAGAATCAGCCTTTAAAGCATTGAAAATTGTCAATTTAGAATCTACTAAATTGGCTTCCAAAGGTGATCTGTATTTTATAGTAGCACACCGATTTGGTTCAGTAAAAGACGGTTTCGAAGGATTTTATGGTTTAGACCAAGCGGTAACGCAATTGAAATTTGTATACGGATTGAACGATTGGTTAACTATTAGCGGTGCCAGAAGTGAAATAGCTTATGATTTCTCGGGTAAGTTCTTGCTTAAATCACAAGAGACAAATGGTTTTCCGGTTGCTATTGCCGGTTTTACCAGTTTAGCCATTAATAATACTTTAAAGGAAAGTCTTTATCCGGAAATGAAGTTTGACAATCGATTGGTTTACGTGGCCCAACTTTTAGTTTCCAGAAAATTCAACAATAAATTATCGTTGCAAATTTCACCCACTTATTTTCATGAAAATTTCGTGATTGATGATAACCAAGATAACAGTCAATACGCTATCGGTATGGGCGGAAGGTATAAGTTTGCTAAGCGTTGGTCTTTAAATATTGATTATGCGGCTCATTTAAATCGTTCCGGCAGTTCCCCGTTTCGTGATCCACTTTCTATTGGAGTTGACTTAGAAACCGGCGGACACGTATTTCAAATGCATTTCAGTAGTTCACAAGGGATGCATGAAGCTGGTTTCTTAGGAAATTCAACGGGAGATTGGGGAAGAGGCGATGTTTTTTTTGGGTTTAATTTACTTCGAGTATTTTAATAATAATTATAAAATGAAAAAGTCCTCTTGTGGTTAAACAAGAGGACTTTTTTTATGGGTAAAGCGGGCAGTTATTCTTTAACAAATTTCTGAGAGTAATCTTTGCCTTGTATGTCTCTTAACATTAAGATGTAAGTTCCTGTAGCCAAATGGTCAACAGCAATGCTATTGTTTACAACAGCGCTTTCGTGTACAATTCTTCCATTTAAATCAAAAACTTGTGCCAATTTGAATTCAACCGGATTAGCCGTGTTGATTGAAATGTTAATTATACTTTTAACCGGGTTAGGATAAACTGTAAAAACAGAAGTTTCAAAGGCATTAGTGGCTAATGTTGCACCTTCAACAACCATTAAAGATTGGTTTGGGGTAACATTATTGAATGTATCTACAATACCTGATGGCCATCTTACGATTACTTGAGTAATTGTAGTGGCAGTGCCTAATCCGAAATGAGCATTTAAAGTACTCATATATCTAAAGCCTTCGCCACTGCGCACATCTCTGATTTGTTTGCCCCAAGGACCATAGATTTCAACACGAGCTCCAATTCCGTTACGGTTACTTTGTATTCCTTGGAAGTTTACTTTTAACCAATTGTTACCGTTTGGTACCGCATAACGAATAGTATTGCCGTTTTGGAAATCAATGAAACCGTCGTTGTTTAAGTCGCCAACAGCGCCTACACTGATGCCGCCATAGCTAACCGGTTCGAAAACATTATTTCCTTGGTTAAACATTATTTTACCACCACCACCAAGAACATCAACGCGTCCGTCATTGTCAAAATCATAAGCAATGTTGTCAATATTGGTTGAGGTGTTAGTATCCCATCCTGAACCTGCAGTAATGTTAGTAAATGCTCCTAAGACACCACCATTTGACTCAAGATTATTTCTAAAAAACCGATGCGTTCCTGCACTAGCCGTAATGATTACATCCATATCTCCATCATTGTCGAAATCAGCAATGGCAGAGGACCAAGTTTGAATAGGTGTTACGTTAATTTGTGCCAATGCTGAAACATCTGTAAACACACCGTTGCCATCATTTCTGTGCATTTCACAGGGTGGTCCTGAACATTTTGAGATGAACATATCTGAATCACCATCATTGTCAAAATCCGTCCATAAAGAAGCATAGTTTCCTCCACTTGGCGTTATACCTAACATTAAAGCGCCGTTTTGACCTGATTGATAATATTGCATGTTAGCGTTACCATCATTGATATAATATACGTTTGGTGCTACATCGTGACAAGAAAAGGCGTCTAAGTGTCCGTCATTATTGATGTCAACAAAGTTAGTTCTTTGACAGAAAATATAATCTGAAGGATTGATATTGGTGTAGGCCGTTCCGGTACTATTAGATCTCCAAAAAGTTAAACCACTACCACTTCCAAGAAGTATATCGTTGAATCCGTCTTTATTGTAATCGCCGGCAGCCATACTCCAAGAAGGCATGTCACTAGTTCCGGTTATTGGAAAGTCTGTAGGGGTAAATGCTCCACCAGTTACTTGATAATGAACTCTCATATTGTTAGAACTTACTCCAACTAAATCGTCTTTGTAATCTCCATTCATATCTGCTATACAGATATTGTAATTGCTGTTTAAAGAAGCTAGTGTTTGTGTTGTATAATTTACCGGTACAATAATCGGCACTTCAGTAATGGTAAAGTCAAAGCCATTATTGCTCCAACGATTATCCCATACTATATAATATGTAACACCGGCAGCAACGGTAAATGTTTTAGTAGATAAATTCGAATTTGTATTGCCAAAATTACAAGCAATAACACCGGAATTATCATCACTAGTAATACAAGTCAGTCCCGTAGTACAGCTTCCTGAATAAACACTAAAGAAGGTATCTTTACAAATGTTGATTGCTAAATCTGAAGAAATAGTAACATTTGCATTTACAGTTGGAGTATAAGAATACCACTTTGATAATGCAGCAGTAGAGCAGGCAGTGGTGATGTTAGTTTGGTCAATAGCGGCAACAGTAGTTGTACCGGCAGTTACTGCTACGGCTGCATTACAAGGATTGTAACCGGCCGGGATTTCTGAAATTTGAAAATCAAAGCCTATCGAAGAATATCGATTATCCCATACAATATAATAAGTTGTTCCGGCTATTGCATTAAACGTACCTCTTGAAAGGTAAGAATTAGTATTGCCCGAATTACAATTAATTACACCGGAATCATCATCGCCCAACACACAAGTCATAGTCCCGCAAGAACCGCTGTAAATTCTTAATCGAGTATCCTTACAAATATTTTGCATTAAATCTGAAGATACTGTGGTAGTGTAATTTTGAGTTGGCGTGTATGCATACCACTCTACTGCAGTAACATTCGCGTTTCCAAAATTACAGGTTACTGATGGCAGTTGAGCACCGTTTATGGTACTGATAGTGTATGTTCCTGCTGTTACTGGCAATGCCGAAGCACAATCGTCTTGTGCAAAAGACAGATTACCAGCTAAAAGCAAAACAAAAAATAAGGTAATTTTTTTCATTAGTATGGCTTGGTTTAAATTGTTTGTTTATTATTGTTAAGGACAACTTTGTAAAGAGTTAATCCATTCTTCTATCAGTAAAACACCTTCATCATGAATTAATGTTCTCCCGTGCAAAGGCATTCTGAAAGCTTCATTGGAGGTATTAATTCGGTGAAATAACATGGATTCATTTGTTTTTCCCGGAGTCACAATATTGCTCAATTGAGGGTCAAAATCTTGCATGTCTTCAGTTGGAACACAAACCCCCATATTGGTATGTCCATTAGCACCGTTAGTATCACTAAAGGCTAAACGTAATGGTCTGTAATCACAATGTCCTTGCTCCTTGTGACAATGGGCACAGTTAATATCAAAATAAGAACGAACTCTCTGTTCCAAAGGTTTAGAAGTATCATCGTAATTGATGGTAGTATTTTCAGCAGTTGGAAAAGTGAAATTATTCTCCAAATAACCTTGTTCTATCCATTTGGTCAATTGGTTTTTGGAAGTTCCACCATAATTGTAGTTGAAATTTAAATTTTGTGGTTTTATTCCAATTGGGATGTATCGGGTTTCTTCTACACCATTCACTTCTTCTTTGAATTTGTGACAAACAATACACTGTACTTCAGATGGGATTCTGTAATTAACATCTCTGGTTATGTTGTTGTCATCTTTGAAATTAATGGGTTTATAACTTCCGGCTAAATCTAAAAAAGCTTCAGTTTGTTCTGCATTCCATACATAATCGGCAAAAATCCAACCACTTTGTTTTCGAATCATGATACGGGTTTCAATAATCATTTCGGTATTGGCAGGTTGAACTTTATCGTAATAAAAAGTTTTTATCAAAACCGAACCTACAGGCATGTTTAGGATTTTATCATCACCTTCATAAGTTGCTTTAGCACCCGGTGGCATCCAAACAAATCTTTTTTTGTGAGCATAATCACTAAAAAGAACACTAGCCGGTTCATAAGGAATGACATTTAAGGAAGGAATTTGGTTTTTTAAGTCACCTTCAAAAAAATGATAATCGGATAGTTTAGGATAAGGAACTTGCGTCAAATCAACAACAACCGGTGATACCGGAGTGTATTCCTCATCATCGTTGTCGGAACAAGAATAAAAAATGGTTATGGCTAAAACTAAAAAAGTAGCAAGTAGGTAATATTTTTTCATAGGTTTTTTAAAATGCAATCCAAAAATAATAAAAAAAATATAATATCCTATCAATTAAATAATTAGTAATATATATTTTTAAAATTTTATAGGAATCCTTTAAGATTTACGCTAAAACGCTATTAATTTTACATGATAATTCTTTAGTTTTTTGATGGCATCAGCCGATTTGTAATCAAAAACTTCTTCATGCAAATTTTTATCTTTTTTCAAAGCAATAAGTTTGATGCAATTGTAAAAACGACGAATTTCTTCATCATTAGCTAAAATCAATCCGGGAACCGCTGTGTTGTTGCCTTTTTCATCTTTAGCTACCATCGTAAAATAACTTGAATTGCAATGTTTGATTACGCCGGTTTGAATGTTTTCAGCTTCAACTCGGATACCAACAATCATCGAGCTTTTGCCAACATAATTCACACTAGCTTTCATGGTAACCAATTCACCAACTTCAATCGGATTCAAAAAATCGACCGTATCAACCGAAGCGGTTACACAATAATGTCCGGAGAATTTAGAAGCACAAGCAAACGCAATTTGGTCGAGCAAAGACAAAATATAACCACCGTGAATTTTACCGCTGAAATTGGTATGCGAAGGCAACATCAATTCGGCTATCGTAATTTTAGAAGCGTCTACATTTTTGTACTTGTCATTCATCTTTTTCAGCTCTGGTTAGGATATTTTCGGGTAAAGCTTTTTTGGCCTTGGCGCCCATTTTTTTTAATTTTTCAACGCTGGTAACTAAGTTTCCTTTTCCGTCAACGAGTTTATTCATAGCACCTTGATACTCTACTTTGGCTTCATCCATTTTCTTTCCGATTTTAACCAAATCACCCACAAAACCTTCAAATTTGTCATATAAAGCTCCGGCTTGTCGCGCAATTTCAAGAGCGTTTTCTTGTTGCTTTTGGTTGGTCCACATACTGTCAATAGTGCGCAAAGTAGCTAAAAGCGTTGAAGGTGTAACAATTACTATGTTTTTCTCAAAGGCTTTATTGTAAAGTGTAGTATCTTCATTAAGAGCCAATGCAAAAGCGGATTCAATAGGGATAAACAACAACACAAAGTCCGGACTTTCCATTTGGTACAAATCCTGATAATTCTTCTCACTCAATTGGTCAACATGGCGTTTCAAAGCGATGACATGTTCTTTTAAATATTGTGATTTTGCAGTATCATCTTCTTCATTAATATAGCGTTCATAAGCGGTTAATGTCACTTTTGAATCGACAACCATTTTTTTGCCATCGGGTAAATTAATCACAACATCAGGGAAAACGCGATTGCCCTCTTCTGTAGTGAAACTTTGCTGTACTTCGTATTCGCGTCCTTTTTCTAACCCCGATTTTTCTAGTACACGCTCCAAAATCAATTCGCCCCAATTACCTTGCATTTTGCTGTCGCCTTTCAAAGCTTTGGTCAAGTTCAAAGTTTCTTTGCTCATCTGCTCATTCATTTCACGCAGGCCAAGAATTTGTTGGCGCAAAGCCGCATGATAATCAATACTTTCCTTGTGTGTGTCTTCGACTTTCTTTTCAAAAAGCTGGATTTTGTCTTGTAAAGGCGTTAAAATATTTTTGAGGTTTTCTTTGTTTTGTTCAGTGAATTTAGTGGTTTTTTCCTCTAAGATTTTGTTGGCCAAATTTTCAAATTCTTTAGTAAATTTCTCCTGCAATTTCTCGACTTCATCTTTTTGTTCTTTGTTGCGTTCCCATAGATTTTCAAAATCGGTTTCTTTTTTGGACAATTGAATGGCCAATGCCTCTTTTTCTGTACGAATGTTTTCACGTTCCTGAACCGTTTGGTTGACTTGATTTTTGAGTTGCTCAATTTGTTGGAACAAACCATTGATTTTTTCTTCCAACGACGCTTTATTCGATTGTGATTGGGCGGCGAAAAGCATTTTGCCTAGGTAAATCCCAATGGTTAAGGCGATTATAAAAGCAATAAGTAGCATCAAATTATCATTCATATAAGTCAAATATTAAAATTTAAATATACACAGTTTTGGACTAATTTTTACACTGATTTAAAAATTGTTTTTTAAATTGGCATCGTTTTTGAAAAATCAAAAAAAATGACCAATGCTAGATAAATTATAAATTTAAAAATTATTGAATATGATAAAGAAAATTACCCTTTTAGCGCTTTTACTTATTACAATGGTATCTTTTGCCCAACCGGGTATGGTTGGACATTTGACTATTTTTTCAGAAGATGGAGATAAGTTTACACTAATTCTCAACGGAGAAGTCATTAACGATGTTCCTCAAACTAATTTGAGAGTTGAAGATTTGAACCAGCCTTATTACAATGCCAAAATTAAATTTGAAGACAATACGTTAGCGGATATTTCTAAAAACAACTTGATGTTAACAGACGTAGACGGCATTTTTTCTGATGTAACCTATAAAATCAAAAGGGATAAAAACAACAAGACCAAAATGAAGATGAATTATTTCTCTTCTATTCCGGTGCAGCCTGATTTTATTCCGGCTCCTAATGTTCACGTTATACACTACGGTCGCCCAAGACAAGTTGTTGTTCAACAACCTGTTGGCGGTGTTACACAAACCACCACTACTACCACTACTCAAACCGGCGGAACTTCTGTTGGGGTTGGTGTTAATGTTGGTGGAGTCAATATGGGTGTAACCATCAATGATGCTACAGTAGGAGGAACTGTTACACAAACCACCACGACCACTACAACTAATGTTGGCGGAACTGCAGTTTTAGAGGAGGCGGAACCAATAAGAGGTTGTAATGGAAGAACTTGTATGACTGCAAGAGATTTTAATGCAGCCATGACTACCATCAAAAACCAAAGTTTTGAAGATACTCGATTAAAGACGGCTAAACAGGTTATCACTGTGAATTGTTTAAATACAGATCAAATTATCCAAATTGCCAATACCTTTAATTTTGAGGATAACAAATTGGATTTTGCTAAATATGCCTACGATTATTGTATTGAACCTAGAAATTATTTTAAACTTAATGGTATTTTTTCTTTTAGCAGTAATGTGGATGAATTGTCCGATTATGTTCAAAGTCGCCAATAATTTTTTTTAAATAATAGGCTAAAGACTGTCCTTTTCGGATGGTCTTTTTTATTTTTGTATAAATCTGTTTCATGAATCACCAACATTTCTTAATTCACAAGCCACACGGTTATTTAAGCCAATTCGTTTACGAGAAAAAGCGACACAAAAAATTGCTGGGCGAACTCTATGATTTTCCAGAAGGAACCATGGCCATCGGTCGTTTAGATGAAGATTCGGAAGGCTTGCTTTTGTTGACTACGGATGGAATGATAAGTGAAATGGTAAGAAGTAAAACCATTGAAAAAGAGTATTATGCCCAAGTCGATGGTATTATTACTCAAGAAGCGGTTGAACAGTTAAAATCGGGTGTGGAAATCGGTTTTAAAGGCATACGATACACCACTAAAAACTGTCGAGCAAAAATCATTGATAAGCTTCCGGAATCCATTGGCGAAGGCCGAAAAATTCGCGATGAACGTCACGGGCCAACCAGTTGGGTTTCCATTACTCTCACGGAAGGTAAATTTCGTCAAGTTCGAAAAATGACTGCAGCCGTTGGATTTCCGACTTTACGATTGGTGAGAATTCGAGTTGGACATATATCTTTGCAACTCAAAACCGGAGAAGTTCTAGCAGTAGAGAAATTCAATATCTAATAATCCAACAATCTAACAAACTGAAAATGCTAAATATCGTTCTTGTAGAACCCGAAATCCCCAACAACACCGGAAATATCGGACGTCTATGCGTTGGAACCCAAAGTCGGTTGCACTTAGTTCATCCATTCGGATTTGAAATCAATGACAAGAATTTAAAACGTTCCGGTTTGGATTATTGGGTGCATTTAGAGGTTACAGAATACCAAAATGTAGCCGAATGGATAGCAAAGATTAGTGACAAATCAAGAGTGTTTCTGATGAGTTCACACGCCTCAAAATCGATTTATGAAGCCGAATTCCAAGAGGAAGACTGGTTGGTTTTTGGGAAAGAAAGTGCCGGATTAAGCAAGGAAGTTTTAGCTCAATTCGAAAATCATTTGACCATCCCGATGTCGAATTTAATTCGAAGTTACAACATCGCCAATTCGGTGGCGTTTGTGGTTGGCGAAGCGAAAAGACAGATTAATTTGAAATAGTATTCAGTCACAGTTGGCCGTTAAGAAATCATAAACTTCCCTTTTTCACCATCAAAAGTGATGGAATCGTCTTTGAAAAGTAGACTAAAAACGCCTTTTGTAATTAGATTACAAGGTTGATCTTGCACAACATTATCTTCTGTCATAACAATCATTTCATCGCTTAGTTGAATGGCTAAGTCGATATCATGTGTCGAAAACAAGATGCATTTCCCGGTTTCCTTTGTTAACTTTTTCAACAGTTTAAAAACCGATACTTTGTGCAGTAAATCCAAATGAGTTGTTGGCTCATCTAAAATAATCAGTGGAGTATCTTGTGCCAAAGCTCTAGCAATCAAAACAATTTGCAATTGACCGTCACTAATTTCGTGGTATTTTTTGTATACCAAATGTTCGATATGCGTTAGTTCAATAGCTTGGTTGATTTTCTGATGATCTTCAGCGGAAAGATTGCCTAACCAATTCGTATAAGGTTGTCTTCCTAAGGCGATTAGTTCGAACACAGTCAGGTTGCTTGGCGGTAATTTTTCGGTCAGTACCAAACTTAAATTTTGTGCCAATTCCAAGGGTTGAAAATCATGGATGTTTCTTTCGTTCAAAAAAACGGCACCTTTTAAAGGTTTTTGAATTCCGGTCAACGTTCGCAATAAAGTAGATTTTCCAATGCCATTGGCACCAACTAAGGAAATCAGTTGTCCGGCAACCAAATTCAAATTCAGATTTTCGGCAACGACATGATTTTCGCGTTTGGAATAGTATCCAATGCTTAAATCGTTCGATGACAATATCGTTTTAATAGAACTCATTTAGGTCATGCTTTTTTTTCTGATGATTAACCAAATCACAATAGGTGCTCCTATAATTGAAGTAATTGCATTAATCGGCAAGGTAAAATCAAAGCTCGGCATTTGGGATACCGTATCACAAAATAACATAATAATGGCGCCAATTAGTATTGTACTCCAAAATAAAATTTTGTGGTTACTGGTTTGAAATAACAATTTAGACAAATGCGGTACTGCCAAACCTACAAAGGCAATTGGTCCGGCAAAAGCAGTAATGCTTCCGGCTAAAATACTCGTAGCAAAAATGATGGTGTATCTCGACTTTTTAAGGTTCAACCCCATACTTTTAGCGTAATTTTCTCCAAGTAATAAAGCATCTAATGCTTTTAAAGTCAGTAAACTCAGGAACAAACCAACAATCACAGAAATGCTTAATACAATAATATTTGGCCAAGACAAATTACCAAGGCTTCCCATAGACCAAAAAGTGTATTTCTGCAATTGTTCGGCCGAACTGAAATAGCTAAAAACGCTTACAATTGCACTGGTAAAACTACTGAACATCAATCCTACTATCAAGATTGACATTGTATCACGCAAGCGCTGGGAAACCATTAAAATCATCAATAAGACCAATAGGCTTCCCAAACAGGAAGCCAAAATAATACCGTAAGAAGATAATAAAAATGGTGAGCATACTGCAGGCAATAAACCGGCACCAAGTATCACAAAAGCCACACCCAAACTCGAACCTGAACTCAAGCCCAAAACATAAGGTCCGGCGAGCGGATTTCGAAACAACGTTTGCATCAACAAACCGCTAATTGACAATCCGATTCCAACTAAAATTGCCGTAATCGCTTTGGGTAACCTAAAATTCATAATGATGTATTCCCAAGTTTCTTTTTCGGCCTGACCGCCAAACAAACTTTTAAAAACTTCTTTACTAGGAATCGCCACTTGACCAAAAGAAAGGTTCAAGAATAATGTCATTAACAATGTCAATGACAAGAAGGTAAAGAGGAAAGTATTTCGGTTATTAGTTTTCAAATTTGTGTAATCTGTGTTCTATTTCAATTTCTCAAAAAAGAAAGGCTCGTAACTCGGTAATAAGTCAGGATGCAAAATTTTAACAATGTCTTTTAAAACAATGTCCGGTCGGTTTGGGGCCAATTCGTAATACAAAATTCCACCGGTTTTTCCTTTTTTACCGCTGAACGAATATACATTTTTATTTTTGAACGCGGCAAATTGAGCATAGTGCGGATTTTTGTCTGTCATCTCTTTTAAAGAAGCAAACTGTCCCGAGGTAATCCAAATATCGGCATTTTGGGCTTTTTCAAAAACCGTTTCAAAGGATAATGACAAGCTTCCGGTGCCGCTGGTTTCTTTCCATAAATAATGACCTTTGGCTTCTTTTAGGAATAAACTTCCCCAACTTGTACCTTTAGGCAAATACCAACGATTTTCATACATATCGCCGGCTAAAATGGTTGGTGTTGTAGTAGCCATTTTGGCAATTTTAATGGTTTTTAAATAATCTGTTTCAATTTTGGCGAAGAGTTCATAGGCTTCTTTTTGTTTGCCGTATAAAGCTCCGAAGAACTTAATCCACTCGGCTTTGCCTAGCGGTGTCTCTTCGTTCCAATCACCATTGAGCATGACTTTTAAACCACTTTTTTGTAAATTATCCAAAGTCGGATTGTTGTTGTCAATGCCGTAACCGATAATTACATCGGGCTGTAAATTGAGCACAACTTCAGTATTTAAATCTTTGTTATTGCCTAACTCTTTGACCTTTCCGGCTTCAATTCGCGCTCTCACTTTTTCGGAAGAAATATAATCCAAATGCGGAAAACCAACCAAAGTATTTTCTTCCTCCAACATTTCCAAAGACGGAATATGCGTAGTAGAAGTCACAACAATATTTTTTACCGGAACCGCAATAATCGGGTTTTGTTGTAAGCTATCGGGAACGATTCCTTCTTTTTCTTTTAGGATGTAAGTATAAGTTTTAGTGGCTTTAGGCCAAGGATTTTGAACCGTTAATATAGAATAGCCATCATAGTTATGTAGGGAAAATCCCTTGGCATACTGAACAGTGTTCTTTGCTGAAACAGTTGGTATCGATTTCGTTTCAGTTTTACAACTAATAGAAAGAAGTAATGGTATGGCCAATAAAAATCTAGATAAATACAATTTCATGGAAACGCTTTTTGCAAGTGATGCAAAGGTATAGCGAAACAATTGTAAAATGGATTTTATTTTTTAATCAGCTTATGATTAAACGTTTGTCCGCTTTCAAATTGAAGGTTCAAAATATACAGACCTGTGTTTAATTGCTCGATTTTAAAATCTAATTCGTTTTTTGAGGCGGTTGATACTATAGTTTTGCCGGTAAAGTCGATAATAGCATAGTGGGTTATCAATTGATCTGTCTCAATGTTTAAATAATTTGAAAATGGATTTGGGGATACTGTTGATTGAGGTTTTTGAATTACCTCATTGGATAAATATACCGCCGGCTGACCATAAGCGTTAGCGATAACGGTAGAGTAGTTGTTTAGGGCTAGTTGTAGCTCTGATGCATTGCAATTGCAGACTAGCGAATAATATTTTAAAAAAGCAGTACCTGCTGATGGATAAGTTAAGGCATAGTAAAACACGTTATAAGTCTGAAACAACTGATTTAAACCGGAGTCATTCGTAACTATTATATTTCCGGATGTTCCAATCGGGATTCCCACGTTGGCATCAACTAATTCTATATTAGAAGAATCTCTAAACCAACCCATATCAGAAACACCGGCATCGGCTACTACACTCGAATAGGCTTGTAAATCAGTAATAAATTGAGCAGGGAAAGTGCCGGGAATACTCAGGATTCTACCGACATAGGCTGGGTAGGGATGTCCTCCTTTTTCTCTAAAAAAAGTCACACCATAATTGCTAAAAATAGTATTTAAACCAGAATCGTTTGTAATATTACAGAGCCAATCATTCATAAAATACCCACAACTAGGAGTTCCAACACCGGCATTAACCAATCGAATTTCAACATCTGGTTGCGAAAAGGCTAAATTAGAAAGCAATAAAAGAAAGAATAACTTTTTCATTATCAGTAGTTTTAATTGTAGATAAATATAAGAAAATAATTTCAGTCAAATAAAACATTGGTTATTTCTTTTTACACATTATATTTGTTACCGAATTAAGGTTGCGATTTCGATTTTTCAAAATCGCATTAAAAGGGAATTTGGTTCAAATCCAAAGCTGTTCCCGCAACTGTAAGCTATCAAGCTTGTTGTTATCTGCAATACCATTGTTCCAATATCGGGATGAGAAGGTCAACAACAAGACGCAAGCCAGGAGACCTGCCTAATTCATCGAGTAACAAACTTTCGGGACAAAAGGTTTGGGTATGGGTAAATTCTATGCTTTTCTCCCAAGATTATCAAATTATTGTTGAATTTAAAAAATGAAAAAATCAGTTAAAGCAGTAGCTATATTAGCTATGCTAAGCACTTGTGCCTATGCGCAAGAACAGGATTCTACTAGGGTGAATCCATTGAAAGAAGTAGTAATCTCCGATACCAAATTTGCACAAAGCAAAGAAAAATCGGGAAAAGTAATCGAAGTGATTTCGGCCAAAGATTTGGAGAAAAAGTCCGGTCAAAGTTTGGCCACAGTCTTATCGCAAGTAACCGGTGTAGAAATTAACGGAAACCAATCTGCGAATGGAAAAAATTTAGGGTACTACATTCGTGGTGGTAAAAACAGACAAGTTTTAATACTTATTGACGGTATTCCGGTAACGGATGCTTCAGGGATTACTTTAGAGTATGATTTGCGTTTGCTTCCGGTAGAACAAGTAGAAAGCATTGAGGTGATGAAAGGAGCGGCAAGCACTCTTTACGGAACTGGAGCCGCTACAGGAGTAATCAATATTACTTTGAAAAAATCGGCTAAAAAGACCATTGAAGGCAACGCTTACCTCAACATTGGTTCTAACAATACTTCAGACGATAAAAAATACAACGGACAAGATTTTAACCAAGGAATTTCAGTCAACGGAAATTACAAAAAAATCAACTATTTCACAGGATTCAACAGTACCGAAACCGGAAATATTTCTCAGATTGCATCGCCTGATGAAACGATAAAGTATGAAGATGACCGATTTTCAAGACAAAATGCGATTGCCAAATTGGGTTTTAAAGCCACAGATAGACTGACTTTAGACTTTTTTGGGAACTATGATAAATTGAAAAACGGTTACGATTTTACTTTTGACAATACCGGTTTTAATGATACCGATATCAATACCACAACTTCAGAGCAAGTTCGCTTTGGATTCTCCCCGAAATTCAAATACAACAAGGGCGAATTTGTGCTGAATTCGGGTTTTGCTAAAATCACTCGTGATTACAGTGAATTCAATACTTTTTCAGGCACAACAGATTATTCTTTGTATGAATCGAGAAATATAGTCGTTGATGCTGTAAACAAATACAATATCAATAAGGATTTTGCCGTCATTCTTGGCGTGAATTATCAGTTCAATGATATGTTAAGTGAAACACCTTTTGGGAATATTGAAAATGAATCGACTAAATTTAATATTGTAGACGGTTACTCAACTTTGGTTTATCATTTTGATTTTGGCTTAAACCTTAACACCGGTGCTCGTTTGAACAACCACAGTGCATATGGGAATAATTTTGTATACAATTTCAATCCTTCATATAATTTCAAAACGAGTTTTCCTTTGAAATTGGTAGCTTCTTACAGCACTGCTTATATTACACCGAGTTTATACCAATTGTATTCAGAATACGGTAACACCAATTTAACACCCGAAAAAAATGCCACAGCGGAAGCCGGTTTTGAAACCCAATTGTTGGATAAGAAATTGAAAATAGATGCTGTAGCTTTCTACCGTGACCAAACCAATTCGTTTGATTTCTTCTTTAATCCGGATACTTTTGAAGCTTATTATGTAAACATTGACGGAAAAAATAAAGCCAAAGGAGTAGAAACCGAAGTGACTTTTGATGTATCGGATAAGTTGAGAATTAACGCTAACTATACCTTTACACAAGTAGACAAAGCTTTAGATCGTTTAATTCCTAAACACAAAGCCAATGTAGGAGTAGATTTTCAACCCACGTCAAGAACCTTATTCAATTTGAATTACCAATATTTTAACGCGAGAAATGATGCGTTTTTTGATGGTAATACTTTTGGTACCACTTTTGTAGAATTGGATTCGTATCAGTTGGTAAATGCATTGGTAAAATATGAATTAATTAAAAATCGATTAACCGTTTTTAGTTCAGTGACAAATATACTAAACGAGGAATTCGTTGAAAACATCGGTTACGCCACCCGAGGAAGAAATTTCAAGTTGGGGTTAAACATTGTTTTATAACAAACTTTGTTACTAATTGTGGTAAAAAGGCTAACCGAAAAGTTAGCCTTTTTTTATTGAATTTAGTAACGTTCCAAATACATTTCGCTTCGCAATGGATTGATAGTTTTTGCATCCGTAAAATCTCGCTCAATTACGCTTGGCAATTGAGGCACTCGTTTTCCGCTAGCTATAATTTGATTGATAGCCACACTTAATAATGGTTCGTCAACACTGCCCAAAACTCCTAAATTAGCAAGGTTTTCCGGTACTAATGTCGTGGGTGCTATTCCGGAGGTATAATCGCCAAATCCGTTTTTGTCCACTATTTTCAAAACAATTGGTTGCATAGCGTATTTATGACTTGGGTTAACATCTTGGTTGCCAAAAGTTGGCGAATCATATAAAGTAATAGAACCTACATTTTTTCCGGTAGTGATGTCACCAATTTGAACTACATCAATATAAGGTTTCAAACAATTAATCACCAATTCACTCGCAGAGGCCGATGATTTAGAAGTTAGAATATAAACTTTGCTGAGGTTCAAACTGTTCAAACTACCTACAAATTTATTGGTTAAACTTTCCGGATTGTTCGCCTCAAAATAGGCTTGTGCTTTGGCATTCCATTGCTGCTTAGCAAAAATTTGTCCGGTAAATTGTCCGGTAATCATACTGGCTAATTTTGTTGCGGTATTAACGGAACCACCTGAATTGTAACGTAAATCTAAAACCAAATCGGTTACATTTTGCGTTTGAAAATTACCGAAAACAGCATTGAGTTGGCTTTCATAATTCGAATAAAATCCGTTGTACATTAAGTAGCCAATATTGTGCGTTCCTTGTTGTAATACAGTACTCAATAAAATGGGATTCTCTGCTAATGCTGTTTTTGTCAAACTCACAGATTGTCCATTAGGAGTAATGTTACCACCATCAAATTCAGCTAAATTTATGGTATAAGTTTCATTAGCCAATAATGTTTTGTAATTGTCAATGGTCAGTGGCGTACCGTTTATCGCATAAAAGATGTCACCGCGCTCGATTGGTTTGGTGGAAGCGTCAGAATTGGGAATTATATAGCGAACCCAACCATATAGGTCTGTTTGACTCCCTGATTTATAGCGCAAGCCAAAATCCATTCCGTTGTTCAATGTGTTTCCGGAGAGTACCCCTTCTAAAACATCATAATCGCTATAAATTACACTAAATCTATCAATAGAATTATCAATTCTCAAAGCATTAAAAAGCGACTCCGGATTTTCAAAATCGGTCAAAAAAGCATTCAATTCCGATTGATTGGCAAATCGGTCGTCGTCTAAATCAGGTACTTCTCCTTGCCACAGATAGTATAAGTTCATGCCTTTCCAAACAAAGTCTTTTACACCAAGGTTGTTTGGAACAGCATTGTCGTCCATATCTTCACAACCCAAGGGAAGGACAAACAGGAACAACAACAAAACGGATTTCATTAAGTTCTTCATAGCAGCTTTTTATTTTAATAAACGTAAATTTACTAAGTTTAGATTAATAATTGTAGTTTGTTTGTAACAAATAAAATGATGAGTCGTCTCTACTTTATAACCACACCCGAAGCGTCAGACGAATTGTTTGGAGCATAGCGAAAAAAAACCAAGAATAGTTGCAATGAACCAAAAGGAGTTTATGTTATTGGTAAATCCGTTTAAGGATAAAGTCTTTCGAATGGCTAAGCGATTGCTAGTCAGTACGGAAGAAGCCGAAGATGCAACACAAGAAGTTTTGGTTAAATTGTGGAACAAGAGTGAAAGTTTAGTCGATTACAAAAGCGTTGAAGCCGTCGCCATGACAATGACCAAAAATTATTGTTTGGATCAATTAAAGTCGAAACGCGCAAGCAATATGAAGATTGTGCACAACAACTTCACCGATAGGGAAGCGAGTTTACAACAAAAAGTCGAAGACCGTGACACTTGGAATTGGGTCGAAAAAATAATGAATGATTTGCCCGAGCAACAAAAATTAATTGTTCAAATGCGTGACATCGAAGAAATGGAGTTTGAAGAAATAAGTAAGATATTAGAAATGAATGAGTCGGCGATTCGCACGGCTTTGTCAAGAGCAAGAAAAACGATAAGAGAAAACATGATAAAAACACATCATTATGGCATTGGATAGAATAGAAAAATTACTGGAAAAATACTTTGAAGCAGAAACCACTATAGCCGAAGAAAAAGAGTTGAAAAACTATTTTGCTTCTTCAAATGTTGCTCCGCCTTTGGAACAATACAAACCTATGTTTGGTTATGCTACTCAAGCAAAACAAGAGCAGTTTAAAGCAACGATTCCTTTAAGCACTAAGAAACGAAAAAGCGTAGTTTGGTTATCAGTTGCTGCATCGGTGGCAGTTTTGTTGAGTGTGGGTTTATTTACTTTCAATCATTATAATCAACCTGTATCAGAAGATTTAGGTACTTATGATGATCCGGAAGTAGCTTTCAGAGAAACACAAAAAGCTTTGGCTTTAATCTCTAAGAGTGTAAATAGAGGCATCGAGAGTATGGAATACATAAATGAATACGAACAATCAAAAAACAAAGTTTTTAAATAAAAAAATCAAGAAATCATGAAAAAATTAATCTTAACACTAGTAGTACTATTGGCAACGAATTCTTTTTTTGCCCAAACCGTCTTTGATAAATTTGACAATCAAGACGATATTACAGCAGTCATTGTCAATAAAAAAATGTTTACTTTATTAAGCAAAATGGAAGTCAAAGATGCTCAAACAAAACAATATGTCAATTTAATTAAAAAGTTAGACAACTTAAAAGTTTTTATGACCACTAACGATAAAAAAGCGGATGAGATGAAAGCGGTATCAGACAAATACGTAAAAACATCAGCTTTAGAAGAATTAATGCGCCTAAACGAAAAAGGGAAAAGCGTAAAGATTTATGTAAAATCCGGTGCTACTGATTCTCAAGTAAAAGAATTATTAATGTTTATTGAAGGTAGCGGTAAAGAGGAAACGGTTTTAATGTCATTGACCGGTGATTTCGATTTGAATGAGCTTTCCGTCTTAACCGATAAAATGAGTTTGCCTGGCGGAGACGATTTGAAAAAAGCGTCAAAAGGATCAAAAGCTAAAAAATAATAAGAGTATGAAACTTATTTATTTCATCGCAATGTTAGCTTCAATGTTGTTGCTCAGTTGCAATAGCGAGCCAAGTCTCCAAAAATATTTTGTTGAGAAGTCAGAAGACAAAGATTTTGTTGCTCTCGATGTGTCGCCTAATATCATTAATGTAGACAAAACTAAACTAACTTCGGAACAAAAAACGGCTCTGGAATCCTTTGATAAAATGAATATTTTAGCGTTCAAATTAGATGAGAAAAACAAAGCGCAATATGAAATCGAAAGCAAAAAGCTAACCACAATACTAAAAGGAGAAAACTATCAAGAATTAATGAAAATCGGTTCCGGTAAAGATGGTGCTTCCATTAGTTTTGTAGGCGATGAAGATAATATAGACGAGTTTATTTTATTTGGCAAAAAGGAAGATAACGGTTTTGCAGTAATCAGAATTTTAGGCAATGATATGAATCCGAATAACATCATGAACATGATTTCTATCTTGCAAAGTGCCAATATCGATATGGAACAATTAAAACCTTTGGAAGGTTTGATGAAAAAATAATTTTAGTATAGGTTAATAGTTAAAAAAAGAAAAGTCCCGATTTAGTAGGGACTTTTTTTATTTTTAAAATATTTAAATGATTTGAGATTAAGAGGAGGAAGCCCTGTGGGCTTCAGGTATGTGAACTTCAGTTCGCTTTTTTTGATTTCACTTCTTAAAATATTTAAATGGTACCACCAACATTCCAAAGCATTCTCCATCTTCTTTACCGATGTGTTTGTGGTGCATTTTATGTGCTCTTCTTACCGCTTTAGCATAACGATTATTGGCATTTCGGAACAACTTAAATCTTTGGTGAATAAAGATGTCATGCACCGTAAAATAAGCCAATCCATAGGCAAAAATACCTAAGCCAATGGCCAATCCGACTTCAAGGATGTTATTCTGCCAAAGTAAAAAGAAACCAACACTCACAACAGCATAAAAAATAAAAAAGGCATCATTGCGTTCAAACCAAGAATCGTGGTCTTTTTTGTGGTGATCGGCGTGTAAGTTCCATAAAAAGCCATGCATGATGTATTTGTGACTAAACCAAGCCATAAATTCCATGATGCAAAAGGTAACGATAAAAACAATTATATGTAGTAACATAATTTTATAATAAATTTAAACGATAATTCACATAACAACGTGCCAAAAGCCCAAATTTTTCATAATCCGGTACTCGAATTCGAGTGTTTTTAATTTCCATCGAAGGTGTTTTTTTCAACTTAGACAGTAATTTTTTATAATAAACATAGGCGGTATAAACACCAAATTTAGCTTCCAATGGCAGTTTTAAAATTCCATCAAAACCCGCCTGAAAATCAGCTTCGATTTCTTTGATGATTTCATTTTTAGATTGCTCATCCAGTTTTGATAAATCGGTGTTGGGAAAATAAGTTCGGTTCAAATCTTCGTAATCTGCTTTCAAATCGCGAAGAAAATTCACTTTTTGGAATGCCGAGCCTAGTCGCATAGCCGAATGTTCTAACTCATTGAATTTCTTATCATCACCATTAACGAATACTTTCAAACACATTAAACCCACTACATCTGCCGAACCATAAATGTACTCACTGTATTCATCATAAGTTTGATAAACGGTTTTGTGTAAATCCAAGCGCATACTTTTCATGAAAGCGGCAATCATGGTTTGGGGAATATTGTATTGGTTAACCGTATGCTGAAACGAATTCAACACCGGATTCAAACTGATTTTATTTTCTAGGGCATTCGCCAAATCCTTTTCAAACATCTCAAAAAGTTGTTCTTTGTTGTAATCATGAAAAGTATCTACAATTTCATCTGCAAAACGAACAAATCCATAAATATTATAAATATCCTGACGGATGCTCGGTGCCAACATTTTCACGGCTGCCGAAAAAGACGTGCTGTATGATTTAGTCACATTTCTACTGCAGTCGAAGGATACGGTGTCAAAAATTGATTTCATAAAATAATAACTATAGATTTTTTTCAATGAGGTCAGCAACAAGTTTTCCGGAAATTAATGAAGGCGGAACGCCTGGTCCGGGAACAGTTAATTGTCCGGTAAAATAAAGGTTTTTTACCTTTTTACTTTTCAATTTGGGTCTTAAAAAAGCGGTTTGCAATAAGGTATTGGCTAACCCATAGGCATTCCCTTTGTACGAATTGTAATCTTTTATAAAATCATTTACACAAAAAGATTCTTTAAAGATAACGTTATTTTTTACTGATTGTTGTGTAAGTGTTTCGAAACGAGTAATTATTTTATCAAAATACAAGGCTCTTAATTCAGGAGTGTCCTCAAGTCCTGGGGCAATCGGAATTAAAAATATTCCGGCTTCTTTGCCATCAGGCGCAGCATTTTCGTCCGTTTTAGAAGGGAAACTTGCATAAAATAAAGGTTCTTTCGGCCATCTTGGGGTATCATAAATATCCTTGGCATGCACATCAAAATCCACATCAAAAAACAAAGAATGGTGTTCTACGTTTTCAATTTTCTTGTCAAAGCCCACATAAAATAGGAGTGAAGAGGGTGCAAATGTTCTTTTGTCCCAATATTTCTCAGAATATGCCCGGTATTTTTGGTCCAATAAAGTTTCTGAATGATGGTAATCGGCACCACTTAAAATAATATCCCCTTTTACAACCTCGCCGTTCACTACAATTGAAGTAGCTGCACCATCGACTACATTTATTTTTTCAATGTTTGCATTAGTATGAATAACTACACCAAGTTCTTTGGCTAATTCTTCCATAGCTAAAATTACACTATACATGCCGTTTTTGGGATGCCAAGTGCCAAGGCCAAAATCTGCAAAGTTCATAAAACTATAAAAAGATGGAGTGTCAGAGGGTTTTGCTCCTAAGAAAAGCACTGGGAATTCTAAGATTTGGATAAGTTTCGTATTGGTAAATCGACGGCGAATGTCCTTAGAGATGTTGCCAAAAAACTGATTCACTTTCTTAGCGGTTTCCAAAGTAACCAATTCCAAAGGAGAAACACCCGGACGATAGACCAAATCTTTAATGGCAATGTCATAGTTGCTTTGTGCTTCTTTCATAAAAGAAGCTAATTTTTTACCACTGCCTTTTTCTATGGCTTCAAAGGCGATGATGATTTCCGGTAAATTGTCGGTAATGGTTACAAAATCCTTTACGCCAAAATAAACCTGATAAGCAGGGGAAAGTTTGATTAACTCATAATAATCAGAAGGTTTTTTGCCAAAGTCGGCAAAGAATCTTTCAAAAACATCAGGCATCCAATACCAAGTGGGTCCAATGTCAAAAGTAAAACCCTCTTTTTTGAGTTGGCGCGCTCTTCCGCCAATTGTGGTGTTTTTTTCATAAACAGTAACACTATAGCCTTTTTGGGCAAGATAGCTTGCTGCTGCTAAGGAAGAAAACCCCGAACCGATTATTCTAATTTCTTTTTTCATATTTTGTTTAACAAAAGTAGTAAAAAGCTAAACAATAAAAAAAGATTTCTTTATATAAATTCAACTAATTCTTTAATGGAGTTAAAGGTAGTTATTTTTTCAGTAATCAATTTTGAATCTAGATTTTCAGTCATGCGACCAATTAAATAAAGATTAGAAGTTTCATCTAATATGTCTTGCTTTAAACTTTTAATGTAATTATTAATTTCATTCTTATTAGGTTCAACCGTCATATAACAAACATAGGTAATATTGTCAAAGTGTTTTTTCATATCTTTCAAACTGTCAATTGGAACACTCTCTCCTAAATAGATGGTTTTGTATCCTAAATTCAAAATTTCGTAGTTTAAATACATGATACCTAATTCGTGAATTTCATTCATTGGAAGATACAAAACAAAAACCCGATCAGTTTTTGATGGTTCTTGTGATTGAAGTTTCTCCGTATTGGTCATTAATTTTTGCTTAATTAGATAGGAGAAAAAATGTTCGTGAGCAGGAGTAATGGTATCCGTTTGCCAAAGAAATCCTAATTCTTGTATCATTGGAATAAATACATCGTAAAATATTTCTCTGAATGACTTTTCAGCGAGCAATTTGTTGTAAGTGGAAAAGAATAGTGCTTGGTCAAAATTCATCATCGACATTTTAAAAGAACTGATGGCATGATGCTTTGCACTTTTTTCAGAAATGATTTCATTAACCAACTGCGGAATTCTCTCTGAAGAAAGTTTGGATATTTTAGAAATTTTGTAGCCGTAATTGTGCAATAAAGTGATGTTTAATAACTTCTGTAAATTACTTAAATCATACATACGGATGTTGGTTTCAGTACGCATAGGTTCAAGTACATTGTACCTTTTCTCCCAAATTCTAATAGTGTGCGCCTTGATTCCGGATAGATTTTCCAAATCTTTTATACTGAAAACACTTTTAACATTGTTCATCTTTTGATTAAATTAGTTAAACAAAATTAGTAAAATAACTTTAAGAAAGACTTTTTTTGGTGATAAACTTTAAAAAAAAGAGTAAACCCATTAGAATTTACTCTTTTTATTGTCACCAAGTTGGGATTCCCTTCTTTTAATTTCAAATGTGACCACTTTGGGATTAGCTATACTGTTCCCACAAAGCTCCGCTTTGAGAATTCTTTAAACAAAAAAAAACACTCAAGCGAGCTTGGTGTTTTTTTTTATTTGATTCCGAACTTTAAAAATACCTGACTACCACTGGCAGTCCTCCTTTTAATTTCAAATGTGACCACGATGGGATTCGAACCCACACGTCCTTTCGAACACCACCCCCTCAAGATGGCAAGTCTACCAGTTTCTCCACGTGGCCTAAAACAAAAAAAGTCAAACAATAGCTGTTCGACTTTTTGTGACCCGACTGGGGCTCGAACCCAGGACCCCATCATTAAAAGTGATGTGCTCTACCAACTGAGCTATCGAGTCTTTAGCCTCAAAATAAAGAAAAAATAGTGACCCGACTGGGGCTCGAACCCAGGACCCCATCATTAAAAGTGATGTGCTCTACCAACTGAGCTATCGAGTCTTTTTCTTTTCTTGAATGCGGGTGCAAATATAAGACCTTATTATTTATATTTCAAAGCAATTTTATTATAAATTTGCCTTTTTTTGGTTATAGGTCTTAATGGCTTAATTTATAAGGTTTTATTGCAATGCAGAAAATTATTTTAGTGGGGTATATGGCAGTTGGAAAGTCAACTATTGGCAAAATCTTAGCTGAAAAAAGACACATGAAGTGGGTAGACTTAGATAAAGTAATCGAAAAAAACGAGAAATTATCCGTAGCGGATATTTTTAAACAGAAAGGCGAAATTTATTTCAGAAAACAAGAACACCTCGAATTTAAAAAATTGATAACTGCTCCCGAAAACCTTATCATAAGTACCGGCGGAGGAACACCTTGTTATGCTAACAATCACTTATTACTAAAAGGGGATAATGTGGTTTCAATTTACCTCTATGCCACTATTGACGAACTTTACAACCGACTTAAACATAACGCTTCCGAAAGACCTTTAGTAGCCAATCAATCCGAAGAGGAACTCAAAGAATTTATCGCCAAAAATTTGTTTGATAGAAGTTATTTTTACAATCAAGCGACTTTCAAAATTAATACCGGCGGTAAAACACCCGAAGCCATAGCCACAGAAATTGAAGCCTTACTAAACTAAGAAAGCATGGTTGTTGTTGTCCTCAAATACCACATGTACATGTTCTTTTGAAGAAGTGGAAAGGGAAATACCTTTAAAGTCAGCTTTAACCGGAAATTTTTTGTGATTGCGATCAATTAGTACTACGGTTTTAAACTTTTTAATAGGTACTTCTAAAAAATGTTTTACCCCATATACTAAGGTTGTGCCTGAGTTTAAGACATCATCAACCAACACTAGGTTTTTATCATGATAAGCATCTTTTGTGATGGAAGTGGTCACAGCATTAAACGGATTTTGCTTATCCATTTTTACTTCACACAAAACAATAGTAATGTCTGAAATATTTTTTAGAACTTCACTGATTTTCTCCGCCAAAATGTACCCATTACTCGAGATACCAGCCAATACAATTTCTTTTTCATCAGCAAAGGTTTCATAAATTTGATAGGCAATGCGTCTTATTTTGTGTTCAATTTCTTGGTGGTTGAGTATGATGTTTTGCCCCATAATAATATTTTTTCCAAAGATAGAAAACACTTTGTTTTTTTGACATTTTTATCTAATAATTAAACCTTTTTAAGCTAAAGATTTTTAACACCCCTTTTTATGGATTTAATTAAAAATATTTTTTTTGAAGGGATTTCTTCTCTTTTAAGGCTTTGCAACTAGTAAGTGCATTTGGTGTAAGAATAAAATTACCCTAAAATTGCTGAATATCGATGGTTTTAAGCACTTTGACGATTAATTCTTGAAATTAGATTTATAAACTTTTTTTTTTAAACTTTTCACATAAATTTACTGATTCCAAAAAACGCTGATTTAGCATTTTAATTGATTAAAAAACAAACAATTAATATCAGATTATTGGTGTTTTTTTGAAATTTAGCCTTGAATCAAAGTATTGATATGATTGCCAACTCAAACAAAGAAAACTATTTCTCTGTAAAAAAACTTTTGCCTGTTTTTTTTGCAGTTATATGCTCTTTTTTTATATCGCAACAAGCTTTTGCTCAGGTGAGTACTTATAGCTTTAATGAGTCAAGCGCAACTTATACCGCACTTACAACACCGTCAGTAGCCTATACAGCACCTTGGGATGATCATACTACCGGTGCTGCTTTTCAAGCCAATATCGGATTTAATTTTTCCTATGATGGAGTCATTCAAAGCCAATGTTTCATTAGCCCAAACGGTTACATAGCGTTCGGAGTTGAACCACTTTCCAATTCTTATTTGCCACTAAGTGTCGCTACGGTTTTTACCGGTGGAGGTACTATTAGCGCTTTGGGTATGGATTTGATTTCAGCAACTGATAACATCACATACAAGACTATCGGGACGGCTCCCAACAGAATTTTCGTGGTTCAATGGACAAACGCCAGAAGAAAAGCTATCACAGGTAATTTTAATTTCCAAATCCGATTATTAGAGACTTCCAATAGCATAGAGCTTTCGTACGGTATCTGTGCTCCAGATGATCCCACAGTTTTGAATGCGCAAGTCGGAATTCGTGGGGTTACCAACAATTTTGTTCAAGGAGATGTTCAAAACAGGTTGCAAACCGGACTAAATACCAATGCAGCTTGGTTAGGAAAAACCGTTAATGGTACAGCCAATTCAAATACGGTTAGAACTAGTGTGACCGAATACCCTAACAACGGATTAAAATATACTTATACTCCTTCAACACCTTGTTTAACTCCAACGGCAGCGCCAACTGCTTTGGTTATTGGAGCTACCACCGTAACCGCTACCACCTTTACCGGAAATAGTTTTGCGGCTGCCAGCCCGGCACCAACCAATTACCTTGTACTTAGAAGCACTACCAATGTGCCTCCCACAGTAACTGACATTCCCAATCGTACTTATTGGTCAGTTACCAATGTGATTTCTGGTACTTATACCGTGGTGAGCAATTCTAATGTTACTACTTTCGCGCAATCTGTCTTAACGCCCAACACAACTTATTATTATTGGGTAATACCTTATAATGCGGGTTGTCTTGGCGGTCCTTTCTATAATTTAAGTGCCATGGCAACGGCCTCTAAAACAACTTGTACTGCAGCACCAACCGGTTTGTCAGCTTCAACAGTAGAAGGAAATTCATTTACCGCTTCATGGACGCCCGTGGCCGGCGCTACCGATTATGTGATTGATGTGTCAACTAACAATACGTTTACCGGCATTCTTCCGGGATATTCCGGAGCTTCAACTGCCGGGGCAAATGATTTTGTGGTTGACGGACTAAACCCTTTGACCACCTATTATTTTAGAGTGCGGGCTATTGGTATCGCTTGTACAACAAACAGTGCGACAGTTGCGGTAACTACAGTTTGTGGGGCTTTTCCAATTCCTTATTTTCAAAGTTTTGATACAACACCGGTCAATACCCTTCCAACTTGTTTCACCATTTCCAATGACAATGCTGACGCGGTAACTTGGACCGTGCAAAACAGTTTAGCGGCTTCAACTCCTAATGCCTATCATTTAGCAACTAATACTGCTTTAGATACCAATGATTGGTTTTTTACCGCTGGATTAAATTTAACGGCAGGAGTAACCTATCGTTTAAAATTTAAATACAATACTCTGAGTGCCGGTTCTTTTGCTGAAAATATAAGAATTCGTTTGGGTACAGGACCTTCTGAGGCAAGCATGAATAACACCATTTTAGATTTGTCCAACATCATTAATACGGTATACCAAACCGCTACGGTCGATTTTACACCGGTAACCAACAACATTTTTTATCTTGGTTTTCAAGGATATAGTTTTGCCAATCAAAGCAAAATAATGATCGATGACATTAGTGTAATTGTATCACCTACCTGTTTTGAACCAAGTGATTTGATAGTGACTACCGTTGGAAGTACTTCTGCCGGAATAGCCTGGACTGCTGCTTTTCCGGAACCGGCTAATGGTTATCAATATTATGTTAGTACTTCCAATACCACCCCAAGTGGAGCAGTTACACCAACCGGATCAGTCGCCTTTGGCGTTACTACCGCCACCATCACCGGACTAAATCCGGCAACCTTGTATTACGTATGGGTTAGAGGAAATTGTAGTGCAACGGATAAAAGTGTTTGGAGCAATATCGAAACTTTTAGTACAGATTGTGCGGCTTCTACTTCATTAACAGTTACCAATGGTACGCTGTGCGGTGGAGGTTCTACCACTTTAAATGCCACCGGTGCACCGGGCTCTACCATCGAATGGTATGCAGAAGCTACCGGAGTGACTTTGTTAGCTACCGGAAATAGTTTTGTAACCCCTAACTTAGCGGCTACAACAACTTTTTACGCACAATCAAGAGCACCCGGAGGCTTAGTGGGCTTAGGTCCCATATCACCAATATTACAAGGGGGTGCATTAGGAACCCAAACCACTCAAACTTTTGTTACTTTTGCAGTAACTACGGCTACTACTTTACAATCATTTGATATTTACCCCATGGTTTCGGGACAAAGCGGAACATTGGTCATTCGAAATGGTTCCAACGTTCAAATTGCTTCTTATAACTATGTGACTAGTGTAGCCGGAGGAAATACACCACAAACAATTCCTTTAGCGCTTAATTTAGCCGCCGGAAATTATTTTGTTTACTTTGAAACATTGCCTGCTGCCGGTTTGATTGTCAATATTGACAATACCGCTTATCCATACACTTCTTCTTTAGCCAATATCAACGGAAATGGTTTTGACAATACCTTTTTCTTGTATGCTTACAATTGGAAGTTTTCCAACATTTGTCGTTCTCTATTAACACCTGTAACTGCTACGGTTACGGCTGCTCCGGCAATTACGTTTAGTGGGGCATCCACCACCATTTGTCAAGGAGAAACTACTGCATTGGTTACCGTTACCGGTGCTGCGTTATACAACAACTTCACTTGGAACACAACCGTTGGTCTTTCAGGCTCAATAGCCGCCGGATTCACTTTCAATCCAATTGTTACTACTACTTATAACTTATCAGCTTCGCAAACATCGGGAGGATTGTGTACTTCAGTGCTCTCTTATACAGTGACCGTAAAACCCGAACCGCCGGGCATTAGTATAGTGCCGCCTTCAGCTACCATTTGTGAAGGGGCAATTCAATCTTTAAACGCCAGTTTAGCGGCGGCGGCACCGGTACTCATTTACAGTGAAAATTTTAATGCGCCAACAAATAACTGGATTAGAACCAATGCCTCAACAGGGGGTATAGTGGCTAATTCTGCTTGGACTTTAAGACAAAGTCCTTATCCTTATTCCAGCTCCTATTGGAATATAACAATGAACAGCAATGATGCTTCTCAGTTTTATTTTTCTAATTCTGATGCGCAAGGAAGCCCGGGAACCAATAGAACGCTTACTTATTTAGAGTCGCCTTCTATTAATTTAACCGGGTATACTTCGGCTTCATTAAACTTCTTCCACTACCTAAGATACATTCCGGGCAACAAAGCTAGGGTAGAAGTTTCCATTAACGGAGGAACAACTTGGGCCATCTTGAATGCCTTTTTGGCCACACAAGGTTCAGCCTCAAATTTTGTTAGTTACACCGTAAGTATGAACAGCTACGTAGGAAATTCTAACGTTAAAATCAGATTTTTATATGACGCTTCTTGGGATTACGGTTGGGCTATAGACAATGTTAAAATCAGCGGTAATTTAGCGGTTGAGGTAACTTGGTCTCCGCCAACGGAATTGTTTTTTGACGCAACAGCTACCACACCTTACCTTAGTGGTACGCCAACCGGTACAGTATATACTAAACCAACGTCAACAAGGGTTTACACCGGAAGTGTAGTAGGAGCCAACGGCTGTGCGGCCAGTGCTTCAACCACCATAACGGTAATACCTGCACCAAATCCGGGGGTATTGTCAAGCAGTCAAATAGTATGCGCCACTTGGCAAGCTTCAGCCCTAACCATTTTGGGCATTGTCGGAGGGTCAGTCATAAGATGGGAATATGCTACGAATGCCGCTTTTACAGTGGGTTTAACGTCAATAGCCAATACCACAACAACTTTAACCACTGCTGAAATAGGTACTTTTAGTGGCACAAGATATTACAGAGCAGTAATTCAAAGTGGCACATGCCCAATTGTTTATACTAATTCGGTTTTTATCAATTATCCGGTTACAGTTTGGAACGGAACAACATGGAGTAATGGTTTACCAAATGCTAATTTAAGAGCCGTTTTCAATGGTGGAGCCGTAACCTATTCTTCTTTAGGAGATTTAAATGCTTGCTCTGTCGAAGTGCAGTCGGGTACTGTAATTTTTAATTCGGGTCATACACTTACGGTCCAAAACGATGTAAAAGTATCCGGTGGTTCTTTGATTTTCCAAAACAATGCGAGTTTAGTCCAAATCAACTCCCTCAATAATAATGGAGTGCCTTTTACCAATACCGGAAATATTACCTACAGAAGACTAAGTACACCAATTAAAAAGTTCGATTATATTTATTGGTCAACACCGGTAAGTCCGCAAACTTTAATGGATTTTTCACCGGCAACCACTTTGTTTTATTCTTTTGACCCTAACGTGGGCAATTGGGCCTATGCTACTAGTACGGTTCCAATGGTTCTGGGTAAAGGTTACCTGATTAGAGCTCCCGATGCGGCGCCGTTTAACGTAACTACACCAAATAACTATTTGGGCTCTTTTATTGGGGTACCAAACACCGGAGACATAACCATTCCTGTTATTGGTGGTGCCAATCAGTTTAATTTAATTGGAAATCCATTTCCTAGTGCTATCAATGCGGATGCCTTTTTATCGGATCCGGTTAATGTTCCTCTAATTGATGCTACCATTTATTTGTGGACACACAATACGCCTATTGCCAATAATGTGTACAGTGCGGCAGATTATGCCATCTACAATTATTCAGGAGGTGTGGGTACCGGAACTGCAGCAGCCAATCCGGGATTGAACAGCAGTGTGCCTAATGGTAAGATTGCTTCAGGACAAGGGTTCTTCGTGAAAGGATTGTCTTCGGGCAACATCATTTATAAAAACAGCATGCGATTGGCCGGTAACAACGATCAGTTCTTCAGAATGAGTTCGCCTCCGGTTACTGAATCGACTACTGAATTGGAGAAACACCGCTTTTGGTTGGATATTTTCAACGAGCAAGGGGCCTACAAGCAAATGTTAATCGCCTATATTGAAAACGCAACCAATACCGGAATGGACAGAGGTTTTGACGGTGAAATGGTTGATGTGGGTAATCCTATTACCATTTATACTCTGCAAGAAGAGAAAAAACTGTCTATTCAAGGTCGTGCCTTACCCTTTAATCAGGAAGATGTTATCCCGATAGGGTATAAGTCAACAGTGGCCGGTGCCTACCAAATTAACTTGTCTGACTTTGACGGAGTGTTTACCGAGCAAGGGATTTATTTAGAAGACCTACTTTTAAATGTGGTCCACGATTTAAAAGCAGGCAATTACCAATTCACCACCGAAATCGGAACTTTTGAGGACCGATTCAGAATTAGGTTTGTCAACAATACACTTGGGGTAGACAACCCAGTCTTAACGGCTAACCAAATAGTCATCTACAAAAACAGCGAAGAAAACTTTGTCATCTTAACCGGCAATGTCCTTATGGATTCGGTAAAAGTGTTTGATGTAAGAGGCCGATTGTTATGGGAACAAAAAGGAATCAATGCCGCACAAACTACAGTCAGTGGTGGTTTAGCCAATGAAGTACTTCTTATCCAAATTAAGGATGTAGAAGGTACAGTAGTTACTAAGAAGGTGATTCGGTAGTTTTCAGTCGCAGTTTTTAACCGCAAATTATAATGACGACGGTGAAATGCATCGGAACAGTGCTTTCCCAAATCAAAACACCACATTCCCAAGTCAGGAAACCACAATCCTAAATCAGGAAACCACATTCCCAAGTTGGAGCACCACAATCCCAAGTCAGGAAACCACATTCCCAAGTTGGAGCACCACAATCCCAAGTCAGGAAACCACAATCCTAAATCAGGAAACCACATTCCTAGGTTAGCGCACCACATTTCCAAGTCAGAAACCACAATCCCAAGTTAGCGCACCACAATCCTAAGTCAGGAAACCACTATCCCAACTCAGCGCAGTACCAATTTTGACCACTGCGACTGAGACTGAAAACTAAAACTATAACCAAACATTAAAATCGGTGCCTATCCGTTCAATCCGTGTCATCCGTGTTCTAAATAGTTCCCCACTGAAAGCTATAACTAAAAAACTACCACTAAAATGCTCTTAACGGAATAGTGTCATCTTTTTTACATAAAATGCTGATTAAATAGCATAAAAGATAATAACTTATTAACATTTCTTGCAAAGTATTGACAATTTGTTAATTTAGCGAACCCAAAACTACCAAAATGTACTAAGTTTGAGGAGATTATTGAAGTAATTTACCCCAAAAAATGTACTACTTTTTCTATCATTTAGCGCTATGAATCGTCCAATCTGCACTACTGGTGTGGCATTGGTCTATTATTATTGACTGTTTATCGAAAACAGTTAATTTAGGGTAAACAAAATGTTAAAAAACAATACAATAGACGTATTTTTAGCGTCTAAACCTTAGGGTAATTTATTTTGAATCGAACAAACTAGACTATTGATTATACCACAAAAACAAACAACATACTATGAAAAAAACTTTACTTAATGCCTCGGGTAATGTAACTCATTTTAAAAAGACAACGCCGCTCCACATCCTACTGCTCACGTTAACCTTCTGGTTAGGTTTCCTCGGAAATACTGAGGCGCAGTGTATCGGACCTTATCAAGGTTTTGAGAGTGTGACTAACGTAATAGGTGGTATGCAAGCCACTGGCTGGGTATTCGGCGGAAGAAATGCAGCCAATACTGCAGATGATTCTTTCGTTGCCGGTGGAGCAACGGCTAACAGTAGAACAGGGTTATATAGATTGATACATTCTACTGCTAACAATTCTGTTAATGCTTTTGTAGCCTCACCAATTATTGCCACACCTAGTACATTTCAGTACTACATGAGAAAATCTGGAACTACAACAGCTTATTCATTTGAGTTTTCGGATAATGGGGGAACCAACTGGTACGCCATTCCTAACGGCACCAACAATGTGGCCGGTTTTTACAATACGATTTCTTTAACGGCGGTTATTCCAACCTTACCAGCGGCTATAGCAACATCTGTAACCCACTTAGTTTCGGTTACCGGGGCATTTCCGGCTACACCGGAAGGGTATCGTTTTAGAGTTGTAGATAATAGAACAACCGGAGTTACCGGTAATTTATTTTTAGATGACTTTTCATGGACGTCTTCAGTTGCGGCGGATAATACCATAGTAGTGCCTGAGTTAGGTGCTGTTACAGCTTGTAATGCCATCACAGTACCGGCTACCGGAAGTTTGACTTTTTATGACCAAGGAGGTGCTACAGACCGTTATAATTTTAGTCAAGATCAAACTTGGCAGTTTGCCCCACAAAACCCAACAGACAAAGTAAAAATAACATTTCAAAACTCTTTTAATGTAGATACAGGAAGTTTTTTAAGTGTATATAATGGTAGCGGCACCGGTGGTACAGTTTTATTAAGCAATTATAATGGAACTACTTTACCTTCAACAACAGTTTACACCTCTACCGATGCCAATGGTTATGTAACCATTAGATTTGTTACTTTAGCTACTGGTACACCACTGGCCGGTTTTAATATTAAAGTAGAGTGTGTGGGTTGTGCGGCTCCTTCAGGTTTAGCGTTTGCGGCCGGTGGAGGAGTATCTCATGAAAATGCTTATTTGACTTGGTCGGGTACAGCCTCTAATTATGACATTTACCACAGTACTTCTAACACAGCACCAATTGCTTCTACCACACCCACTTTTACCAGTGCTACAACATCGGCAACGGTAACCGGTTTATCGGCTTCAACCCCATATTACTTTTGGGTGCGTTCCAATTGTGGTTCGGGTAGTACCAGTACATGGTTAGGCCCTATTACGGCTACCACTTTATGTACACCACAAAGCATTGTTTATTTGGAAAACTTCAACGGTTTATTAGGAGGCGTTTTGCCTACTTGTACTTCTACTGATGGTGCGTTTGCTTCTAATGCTACCAATGGTAATATATTCTCCAATGGTGTTGGTGATAATTTCTTTACTCAAGGATTTACCTTGACGGCAGGCACTTTATACCGTATTAGTTATGACTATTCTACCAACTTAAACGGAAACGCGAGTTTGGAAGTAAATATTGGTCACCCAAACAATAACGTGGCGCCAACAGCAAGCAACATTAACCAAACGATTGCTTACAACGGTTCGTTTTCGGTAATCAATTCAAACATTGTAAACTACACTCCGTCAGTGAGCGGAACGTATTATTTGCGTTTTGTAGTGGATGATTCTGATGGTCCATCGGTACAATTAAATTTAGATAACATCCGTGTTGAAATAGAAACTTGTTTGCCACCAACAGCTGTGACAGTTTCTGTACCATCCATTAATGATTTCGGGGCTACCTTGTCTTGGACGGCACCGGCTACCGGAGCGCCTTCTGCCGGGTATGCTTATTTTATATCTACTACCAATACACCACCTAGTTATAATGACTTAGGAACAGGAACGGTAGCGTCTAACGGCATTACTTTTTCTACTTTGTCGCCTAACACTACTTATTATGTGTGGGTACGTGCCAATTGTGGAGCTCAAATCAGTATTTGGTCTACCAGCTTTGCCACGTTTACCACTACTAATATCACGGCACCGGTAACCATCAGAATTTCTGATATTGCGGGCTTAACCAATGTGACTTGTGGACAAAACATCACCTTTACCGATAGTGGTGGTACAGCAGCCGGTTATGCCAATAATGAAAGAACCGGTTTTCCTTCTTATGATCCTCATACCTATACTTTCGTACCTACAACTCCGGGCGCAAAATTGATGGTTATTTTTAACTCATTTGCTACTGAGAACAACTGGGACGGTTTAATGATCTACAGTGGTCAAAATTCAACTACCGGTACTTTAATGCCATCGGGTAGAGCAGCCGGTTTCTTACCGCAAACTTGTCCGGCCGATGCTTGGTCAGGAACGGCTTCACCGGGTAGTATCTTATCTACAGCGGCAGACGGATCTTTGACTTTTGAATTCCGTTCAGATAACATTATAACGGGTGCAGGATGGACTGCGTCTATCGTTTGTATTTCCAATGTGCCGGTAATTGATAGTTTCAATCCTACAACTAATAACTGTACTACAGGTACTAGTGTGCAGATTTTTGGTTCTAACTTTGTTGGCATTACTTCAGTCACCTTTGGTGGTGTATCCGCAACTTTCACCGTAAATGGTGCTGGAACAATTATTACAGCTACTTTACCGGCTGGTGCTACCACCGGAAGAATTAGAGTATCTACAGCACAATTGTCAGTAAACAGTGCCACTGATTTTACCGTTTTAGCGCCACCGCCAACAACCACAGGAGTTACTATCTGTACGGGTGGTTCAGGAACTATTTCAAGTTCTACTAACTGTAACGGTTATTCTAACGCTACCAATACGTTAGCAGGAAGCTGGACTGTAGGAGTTGATCCTGTGGCACCAAAACCATTTGGTTCGGCTAACTCTACTACTTGTGGATTTACAACAACCAATTTAACTTACAGTACCATTACTTTCCAAGTAAGCGTTACAGGAACTTATGTGTTCAATATGAGTAGTGGCGTGGATGCGATGGGATACATTACAACAGGACCATTTACTGCAGGAAGTTGTGCTACCGGTACCTTCATTATCGGAGACGATGACTCGGGTCCGGGATTAGAACCAAGATTAACCGTATCCTTGACAGCAGGGGTTACATATACTTTATATTCCACTTTCTACTTTACGGCTGTTACGGGTCCATATACTTGGACGGTAACGCCACCTTCTGGAGGAAGTACCTTATTATTTGCGGCTCAATCGATTCAATGGTATACGGCAGCCAGTGGCGGATCGCCAATTGGTAGTGGTAGCCCTTTTAATCCGGTAGGGGTAGCGGGTTCAGGTTTAACCAATACACTTACACCGGGAACCACCGTTTATTATGCGGCTTGTTCTTCTAATCCAACTTGTAGAACTGCTACAAACTTTGTGATTGGTGGTGCAGTGGCTGGTACGGCTTCAAGCGATCAAAACGTATGTTCGGGTGTAGCTTCCGATTTGACTTTAACCGGTTTTACGGGAACAGTAGTCAAGTGGCAGTATGCTTCTGACCTTGCCTTTACTGCAGGGATAACGGATATTCCGGCTAGTGCCGCTGCAACGTTAACTTCAGCACAAATTGGTACTTTTTCAGGATCGCGTTATTTTAGAGCGGTAGTGAATTTGGCGGGTTGTTCAGATGTTTATTCCAATGTGGTAACCATTACTTTCAGTAAAGCCATTTGGAATGGTTCGTCTTGGTCTAATGGAACCGGTCCTACGTTAACTATAGGAGCTGATTTCCAAGGGAATTATACTTCAACCGGTAGTTTATCGGCTTGTAGTGTAACCGTAACCAGCGGAAATGTATTATTTGCCGGAGGACACACTTTAACAGTACAAAACCAAGTAACCGTTTTGGGTGGAAGTTTGTATTTTGAAGACGATGCCAGTTTATACCAAATCACCGATGTGGCTAATGCCCCGGGAGTTTATTCCGGAGGAAACTCAGGAAACATCACTTCGGAGCGCGATGCGGCACCGATGTTTAGATACGATTACACTTATTGGTCAACACCGGTAAATCCGCAAACGCTTTTAGCCGTTTCACCAAGTTCGCCACAGTTTTTGTCTTACGAATTTGATGCTGCAGCTAACAATTGGGCTTATTTTAATCCGACCGGTGTGATGACAGTTGGAAAAGGGTATATTTTCAGAGCGCCAACGTTCTTTAATTTGCCACCGGGCTTCCCGTTAGTGCACACGGCCCAATTTATTGGAGTGCCTAACAATGGTATCATTACCATACCGGTTGTTGGTGGAGCAGAGCAAATGAACTTGTTGGGTAATCCTTATGCAAGTGCCTTGGATGCTGATGATTTTATTGCCGCTAACCTTGATGTGAACGGAACTTTATATTTCTGGACTCACCATACACAATCCACAGCTCCTTATACTTATAACCAAAGTGATTATGCCTTGTACAATTCAACCGGTGGAAGTGCAGCTACTACTTCGGGAGCCGGAAATGGAAGTGCACCAACCAAATATATTGCTTCCGGACAAGGTTTCTTTGTGAAAGGATTGACTTCAGGAACCGCTACGTTTACCAACGCTATGCGTGAACCGGGGAACAATACTAATTTCTACAGAAACGGTTCGGCAGTTCAAACGGATAATGGATTAGAGAAACACCGTTATTGGTTGAATATGACAAACCAAAGCGGAGCTTTCAAACAGATGTTGGTGGGTTATGTTGAAACGGCTACCAACGGAATGGATCGTTTGTTTGACGGACAAATGGTAGAAGCAGGCAATACTATTGGTATGTATACTTTAGTAGACAATACTAAATTGAGTATTCAAGGAAGAACCTTACCATTTGATGTGAATGAGACTTTGCCATTAGGATACAATTCGACTATAGCGGACACGTTTACGATTTCGTTAGCCGATTTTGACGGCTTGTTTACTTCACAAACCATCTACTTAGAAGATACATTACTAGGGATAATTCATGATTTAAAAATAGCCCCTTATACTTTTGTAACCGAGGTGGGTACTTTTGACACGAGATTTATATTGCGATATACTACACAAGCCTTGGGCACTACTGACCCAATCTTTAATGAAAATACCGTAGTGGTTTACCAAAACCAAGACGGATTACACATCAATTCAGGCACTTTAAATATGGAAAATGTAACCATTTTCGATATCAGAGGTCGACAACTTGCTTCCCAAAAGCAAATCGGTACCACTCAAGCAGTGTTTACCACTTTACCTACTACCCAACAAGTATTACTTGTTAAAATTGAAGCAGAAAACGGTGCCATAGTTACCAAAAAAGTAGTCTATTAACACTTACAGTATAAATACCTAGCCATTTTAATCTAAATGGTTAGGTATTTTATTTGCTCCATTTTTTAATTCAATTTTAGGTCTTGCTAATTTCTGTAAGAAAAAAGTAAGTCTATGATTTCTTTGACCGATTTTAAAGCACCTTTAATCGAATAAGTAATCTATTGTTTCACATTTAATTAACAATTTATATACATTCACATTTCTTATTAACCCAATTTTATAATTATGATTAACAACTACACTATTTTGAATTCTCGTAAAAAAACGGGATTCGGTTCGTGGCAGCCAAATGAAGGGAATTCCCCGCATTCATTATTTGGCCTACGAAAAATGTGTCTTGTGGTCTTATTTTTTGTGTTGAATCTTATTTCAATGCAAGAGGTGTCAGCTCAAGTCTCATTTTCACAAAATTTTGATGTCAACTCTACGGGTTGGACAGGTTTTACCAGATTCACGGGAACTACCGCTTGCGGTGGGACAGGTGGTTCTGTGAGAGCAAATTTGTATTCATTTGCTACAACTGCCAATTTGGTATCTCCACTCGTTGGAGTTTCCTCAGCAGGGAATTTTACTATTAATTACAGTTATAAGGTGGCCAATTGGAGCGCTAATACTGTAGCAACAAACCCTTGGGGTTCCTTTAACGTTCAATATGGTGCAACAGCTTCAGGGCCTTGGACTACTATTGCAACTGTTACTGAAGAAACTCAAAATGGTTCTTGTATTAGTAAATCACACACCTTTACACCTCCGGCGGGAAATCTTTATATCAGATTTTCGGCTACATGGTCTTCAGGTGATTATTATTTGAATTTTGACAACATTACATTGTCAGAGTCATTACCGGCTTGTACAGGAACTCCTGCTGCAAATAATATTGTTGGAACTTCTGCGGTTTGTGCCAATTCGGGAACTAGTTTGTCATTAAGTAATAGTTATGCTTTTGCTGGCATTAGCCGTCAATGGAAATCATCTCTTACTCCTGGTGGTCCTTATACTAATTTAGGTACCGCTACAACTCAAGCAACAGGTAATTTAACGGCTACAACATATTATGTTTGTGATATTTCATGTGCAGGTGGAGATACTTTTACAACTCCAGAGTTTACGGTTGCAGTAAATCCTTTGCCATTGGTAACCGTTTCATCTTCATCTCCTTCTTATTGTAATCCGGGTGGAACTGCAGTTAACTTAATTGCTGGTGGTGCAACAACATATATATGGTCTCCTGCTACAGGATTGTCTACTACTATTGGTGGGATTGTAAATGCAACACCATCATCTACTACAACTTATACCGTAACAGGTACTGATGGCAATGGTTGTCAAAATATAGCCACTTCTACAGTGATTGTTTTTGGTGTTCCTCAATCAGTAACTGCCACGGCTACGCCGGCAACAATTTGTGTTGGTGGTACGTCTACTCTTACCGCTGCGGCTTCAGTTCCTTCCACAGTTAATAGTTATGCTTTTGCAGCTTCATCAGGGGCAGCTTTAGATCCTATGACAGGAGCAACTGTTCTTATTGGTTCTAGTGTTGATGATACTGCTTCAGCTTCATTGACCTTGCCATTTACTTTTAATTTTAATGGTGTAAATTATACTACTTATACTGTTTCTCCTGACGGATGGTTAAAATTTGGTGCCGCTGGTACTAGTGATTTTTCCAATCAAGTAACAGAAGGAACTAACTTACCTAAGCTTTACCCTTACTGGGATGATTTAGCCACAGGAACTACCGGAAATGTAACCGGATTAACTATTGGTACAGCACCAAATAGAATTTTTGTGGTGCAGTGGTTCGTAACCAGCCCTAGAGCAACAACAGGTCCTGCTGATTCAACATTCCAAGCTTGGATGTATGAAGGAAGCAACAAAGTAGAATTCCGTTATGGAACTATGGGGGCTTCTGGTAGTGCTTCAGCCGGTCTTACAGGCGCAACTACACAATACCAAAGTATCACTTTGTCAACAGGTGCAGTGAGTACTTCGACATCTAATGATTTAAACGATTTTGCTCCGGTTAGTGGTACATCTTATGTATTCACACCGCCAACGGCTACTTATACTTGGTCGCCTGCCGGTGATGTAGTGAGTTCAACTAGCCAGACAACAGCTACAAATGCTTTATCGACTACACAAACCTTTACAGTAGTGGCTTCTAATAACGGTTGTAATGGAGCTCCTGCTTCAGCTACGGTTATTATTAATCCTTTAAGCTGTTCTGCGGCTACTTATACATCTCCTAATTGTGCCGGAAGTGACTTTACAGTTACGGCTAACATTAGCGGTGGTGGTGCTCCTTATTCTTATGCTTGGAGTGATGGTATCGGAGGGGTTTATCCTAATGCGGCAACTATAACTGCTAATTTACCGGCCGGAACTTATAACTTCGTTTGCGTTGTTACTGATTCTTGTGGTTCTACTTGTACTTCTAGTGTAAGTGTTACTGTTAATGGAATACCAACCGTTACGGTTTCGCCATCTTCAGCTTTATACTGTAACCCAAGTACTCCAATAGCTTTAACAGCTAGTGGTGCGGCAACTTATGCATGGTCACCGGCTGCCGGTTTATCGGCTACTACCGGAAGTGTTGTAAACGCTTCACCATCATCTACTACTACTTATACCGTAGTGGGAACAGATGGTAATGGTTGTGTGGCTCCTGCAGTTTCGTCTGCTATAACAGTACAACCTGGTCCAACACCAATTTCATTGTCTTCAAGTGCTGCTACCGTTTGTAATGGTACTGTTGTTACTTTAACGGCTAACGGTGGAAATGTTTCAACTTCGACTGCTTTTGCTGCTGTAGGTACTACACCAATTGTAGATTTTGTTTACAATACTTCACCGGTTACAGTGGCCGGCTTACCTGCTAATGCAGTGATTTCTAAAATTGAAGTCCTTTTTGATGTTACACACACTTGGGATTCTGATGTTCAATTAAATCTTCAATCGCCTAATGGTAAGATTGTAAATTTAGTGAGTGCAGCAGGAGGTTCAGGAGATAACTTTAGCAACACAACGGTTACTTCAGATATTGCAGCTGCGGCATTTTCAACCGGTTCAGCGCCGTTTGCTAATGGTGTTTACACGGCAAGTTTATTAGACTTGGCTGTTACAAACTCAACTACAAATTTTGCTGAATTATTTACAGCACCATTCAATGGTACTTGGACTATTCAGACTTATGATACTGCCGGGGGTGATACAGGTACGTTAAATAGTGCTTCTATTAGAATCTTCTATTCAGCTCCTACTACTACTTCTTGGACAGCTTCTTCAGGTACTTTATTATCTTCGGTTAATCCTGATGTAGCTTATGTTTCAGGAGAAAATGCAGCAGTATTGTATGCAAGACCAACAACCGCAACTACTTATGCAGCTTCTGCTACTTTAGGAGGTTGTACTAGTATAGGAAGTACTTCAGTGGCAGTTAACCAATTGCCGGTATTTAGTGTGGCACCAATTACTATTTGTAATGGTACTACAGGAACTTTAGTAGCTTCTTCTTTAGAAAGTAATTCATACAGCTGGACGCCTGTAGGTGGTGGTACTACTTTATCAGGTAACTCTGTTATGGTGAGTCCAAGTGAAACTACTACTTACAATGTTACGGCTACGAGTAATACCACAGTACCGGCTTGTTCTAGTACTATTCAAGTTACTGTAACAGTAAACGAACCAGGTACTATTGTATCCGGTACAGCTTCAAGAACAGTGTCTCCGGGTCAGTTGACTTCTTTTGAAGTGGTAACTACCGGTCTAGTGACTTACCAATGGCAAGTAAATGACAACGTAAATGGATGGCAAAATATTTTGGCAGCTAACCCTGATTATTCAGGAGAGAATACTGCGGTATTGAGTCTTCAAAACATTACGTTAGCCTTTGATGGTTTCCAATACAGATGTTTGGTAACTGGTTTAGCACCATGTGTTACCTTAACACCAATTGAAGCCATCTTAAACGTAACTAATACAGGTTTCTCTACTCAACCGTCAGATGTAAACCTTTGTGGTCAATCAAGTACCTCATTCAGTATTGTAACTACAGGTGATGCACCTTATAATGTACAATGGCAAATGAGTACTGATGGTGGTATCAGTTTTAATGATATTTTTGATGGACTTGATGCTTCAGGATTAACATTCTCAGGCGTTAATGAATTCAGCCCAAAAACATTATTTGTTTCCGGAATTACTACGGTTCATTCAGGATACCAATTCAAATGTCAATTAGATTTCTTCTTAGACAGTGGAATTGCTACCTTAACAGTTAATACTCCGGTAACTGTAACTAATAATTTCTCTACAACTCCGGTTGTAAGATGTAATGCACCAAGTGCAGCAGCTACTACTTTTGGAATTTCAACTACAGGTTCTGTAGCGGGAGTAGAGTGGAAATATGCTACTTCAGCTAGTGGTCCTTGGAACACTATTGCTGCAGGAACACCGGTAGGAGCTTCTTATTCGGGTGCTAATTCTAATACTTTATCAGTAACTACCAACGGAAGTACTCCGGTAGGTAATTACTACTATAAAGCTTTCGTAACCGGTTCAGGTACGGGTGTTAACAAATGTGCTGATGTAGAATCAGCGCTAGCTACAGTAACTGTTGCTAATCCAACCATTACTGTTTCTTCAAGTGCTGCAACTTACTGTACGCCAGGTCCTGCGGTTACTTTAACAGCGTCTGGAAGTGATATTAACAGTTATTCATGGACGGCTAGTGGTTTCACTACTACTACAGGAACTTCTGTGGCAGTAACGCCTTCTGCAGCTACTACTTATACAGTAACGGGCACAGATGCTAATGGTTGTACTAATACAGCTCAAGCTACTGTTAATGTTGGTGGTACATTTAGTTTAGCGGCTACAAGCTCACTGGATACAGTATGTCCTGGTAACACAGTTTCTTTAAATGCTGTACCAACGCCTTTGAGTGGAACTAGTTACTTAATCAACTCTGTACCTTATCAATTTAATCCAAGTAGTGGTGCATTTACACCATTAACAGGTACAGTATCTACAGCCGTTGCCAGTTTATCTGATGATACCAACTCGGCTTCATTACCTATTGGTTTCAGCTTTAACTTTGGTGGTACAAACTATACTAACTTCAGAGTAAACTCTAATGGTTTATTCTCTTTTGGTGCAGGAAACACCTCGGCAGGCAATTCATTAAATTCAACTACAACAGGTGTAAGACCTGGAATCGCTCCTCTTTGGGATGATTTACAGTGTTCTTCTACGGGTGTGACTTACCAAGTAAGTGGTGTTTCACCAAACAGAGTGTTAACTGTTGAATGGTTAAACATGGAATGGAACTGGAGTTCAAGTCAAAATGCCATCTCTTTCCAAGTGAAATTGTACGAAGGTACTAATGCAGTGGAATTGGTGTACAGAAACGAAGTACCGGCAGGTAGCCCTGCAGGTTCAGGTGGAGCTTCTGTTGGTTTAATGGGAACAGCTTCTACTAACTTTGTTTCTTTACAAAACCTTACAGCTTCTCCTACTATTAGTACGACTACTTCAACAAATAATATAGCTGTAAAACCAGCTACTGGTCAAACCTATAGATTTACTCCTGTAGCTCCGGTTACTTATACTTATGCATGGTCGTCTACTCCATCAGGATTTACGGCTAGTACGGCTAGTACAAGTGCCTCTCCAAGTGTAACAACTACCTATAATGTAACGGCTACTTCAAACGCGGGATGTACTGCTCAAACATCAAAATTAGTTACTGTTGATTCAACACCTCCGGTGTTTACATTACAACCGGTAGCTACTTTAGAAAGATGTCAAGGAACAACAGCTACATTTACGGCTACTGTTTCTAGTGCTACCCCAGTAACTTACCAGTGGTTTAAAAATGGATCTCCATTAACAAACGGAACAGGTATTTCTGGTGCTACTACTGCTACATTGACCTTAACCGGAACAACTCCTTTAACTTCAGGAAGTTATACAGTTACTGCAACGAATTGTTCTGCTGTTTCAAGTGAGGCTGCTGTATTAACAGTATATCCTACACCAACTGCAGTGGCGCCGGTTGCTCAAGTTTACTGTATTGATGCTACTGTACCTGCAACTCCTTTAGTAGGAACTCCAAGCGGAGTAACTTTTGATATAAGTGGTGGTGCTTCTGTAGGATTACCAAATCAAACAGGAGTTACACAAATTCCTTCATTCAATCCAACAGCAAGTGGTAATGTAACTATTACAATTACACCTAAAGCAAATGGTTGTACAGGATTACCGGTAACTTATAACTTAATTATTAATGCCTTGCCAATTGCACCGGTATTAAGTTCAAATTCTGCTATTTGTCAAGATAGCACCTTAGACTTAATGTCTGTGGTTGCTGTTGGTCCTCCTACAATTTTAACGCAAAACTTTGAAGGTGGTTTAGCAGGATGGACTGTAACATCTGCTTCTACAGGTGGTGCTAATGCTTCATTAGCTAATTTCAACATTAGACCACACGGCCATGCAAGTGGAACAACTTTCAATAGTCCAGGTGCTGGAAGCTTTATTTTAGCTGACCCGGATGCTGCAGGAAGTGGAATTGTATTGAATACGCAGTTAACATCTCCTAGTTTCAGTACTGTAGGTTATTCTGCTGCTACTCTAAGCTTCAGACATTATCACAGATATTTGACTAGCGCACCGTCAGTACAAATATCTACAGATGGTGGTACAAACTGGACCACAATAGCTTCTTATTCGACAACTGTAGGTACTGCTACAAGCTTTACCACTGCTTCAGTATCATTAAATGCTTATTTAGGCTTATCAAATGTGAAAGTTAGATATAACTATACAGGAGGTTGGTTATGGTATTGGGCTATCGATGATATTAGTATCAATGGTGTTCCAAGTACTTATGATTATGCATGGACTGGACCTAATGGATTTACTTCTTCAGCTCAAAATCCAAGCATTGTTAATGCTACACCGGCTGCAACTGGAGACTACACTTTACAAATTACTAATGGTAATGGATGTAAATCAAGTTCAACTATTTCGGCGGTAGTTTATCCTACTCCAACAGTAGTTGCACCTGCCAATCAAATTTATTACTCAGGTTTTGCAACAGCAGCTATTCCATTGACCGGAACTCCATCAGGTGTTACTTTCAATATTAGTGGTGGTGCTGCTTCAGGATTGGCTGATGCAAATGGTATAACTACTATTCCATCTTTCATTCCTACTGCTACGCCTTCAACAGTAACCATTACACCGGTTGCTAACGGATGTGTGGGTGTGCCTGTAACTTATCAAATCGCGTTTAACCCTGTAGTGGTAAACATCACTTCAAATATTTGTGGTGGAATCAACCATGGTTTGAATAATCAAATTCAAGCCGGTTCGGTATCCGTTCCTGGATATACTGTAACAGGATATCAGTTTGAAGTTACGAATACTGCAACAGGTGAAGTATCCATTGTACAAAGCAGCCAAAGTCACTTTAAATTGACTGACGCCAGCAACTATGCTTATGGAACTACATTCACTATTAGAGTGGCTGCGATATTAAATGGTAACGTACAAGGATACTTCGGTAATACTTGTTCATTGACAACAACTACAGTTCAAACTAGTAGAGTTGTTACCGCTCAGTGTGGTGCTACATTAGTATTCATTAATTCAACTATTAATGCTAATGCGGTAAATTCAACTAACTTATACCGATTCAGAGTAGCCTTGGCTAGTGCTCCAACAGTAACTTATACAGTGGAGCGTACTGTTCCTAACTTTAAGTTAACTGATGTGGTGGGCTTACCATTACTATACGATACGGAGTATTTAGTAGATGTACAAATCCGTGTTAGATTAGCAGGATTTGAGGCTTGGTCTCAATATGGTTTACGTTGTTCAGTATTTACTCCTACAGCTCCGGTGACTTCTTTAGTTGACGCTCAGTGTGAGGATTACGCAGTACCATCTGATGCTACTCAAATCAATGCTATTGCATTCCCGGGTGCTACCGCTTATCGTTTCAGATTAACTGGATTTGATGAGTTTGGTGATGTGAACTACCAACAAACAGTTACTAATGCTACACCAAGCTTTACTTTAAGCCAATTCACAGGATTAACACCTGGAGTTACTTATGCTGTAGCAGTGTCTATGAATTTGTTCGGTACATTCACTGACTATGGTAAAGATTGTAGTATCATTACTCCAAGTGTGACTAAACAATCTGTTGTAGAGCCATTTAAAGCAACTGCTTACCCTAACCCGTTTGCAGCTAACTTTATGATTGATGTGAAAACAACAAGTGATTCTGTAATCGCTATCAAAGTTTATGACATGGTAGGTAGATTAGTTGAACAAAAATCGGTAACTGTTGCCCAATTGGAAAATGCTCCAATAGGAGATCGTTATCCATCAGGAGTTTACAATGTTGTAATAACTCAGGATGAAACCGTTCAAACAGTTCGCGTTGTTAAACGATAAATAACAAATAAGTAATAAGGAAAAACCCATCAAGTAATTGATGGGTTTTTTTATTTAATAAAAATCGGTAGTATTCAAAAAAGAAAAAGACAATAGTCATAAGGCAATAGCCAATACTGAAAAACCAAAAATCAATAACACAGCTTACGACTCAGAAAACACAACAAAGTATCATTTAGTGCTCCCTTTAAACCTTACACTAACAGAACACTGAACACTACTCCTCATCCACCTCAAATCCAAACTCATCCAAATCTCTACGATCTTTCTTTGTAGGTCTACCGGTTCCGGTTTTGCGATAATGTTCTTTAGACAATTTTAATAATTCCAAATGCGCAAAAGTTTCCGGTGGTGTTTCATCCTTACGGTATATATCAACCAATTTAGCCCCAACTCTGTTAAGCGGAATGTCTAAAACTGTGATGATATAGGTAATTTGGTCTTTTCTAAAAGTAATTTTATCCATAGGGAAAACCTCTCGGGAAGCTTTTGCCACTTGACCATTCACCGTGATTTGGTTTTTCCGACAAGCTTCGGTCACCATGTTTCTGGTTTTGTAATATCGAACACACCATAAATATTTATCAACTCTCATTTTTTTTCCAAAATCAACGTTAAATAGTTCACAAAAATAAATCAATATTGTATCTTGCGGACTTAAATACCAAACAAAAATGAATAATTTTTTTAAAACTATTGTAGGGTTCACTTTAGCGCTATTGGTAGTTTCTTGTACAAAAGACGATGAAAAAACGGTGCCTTTGCGTGATTATGCTGAACAGTATACAAAGGACATTGAAATCATTGAAGAGTTTTTACAAACGCATTACATTGACGTGATTAACAATCCGGGTGCTATTAATGACCAAGAAGTGACTTTTACTAAGATACCGGAAGGTGGAACACAAACCCCTATTTGGGACAGTCCGGATTTGGTGACTAATTACACAGTAGATTTACACGATATTACTTATAAAATATACTATTTAAAGTTAAGAGGCCATGTAGATCGCAGTGTCTCTTCTCCTGAAGATATTGCCAAAGCACCTTGTAATGTTGACAGGGTTTTGGCCGCTTATGTAGGTCAGTATATGTACGTAGATTCAGAAACGGTTGACGGTCAAACTACAGAGTCACTTGAGTTCAGTGAATTCGAAAGAAACTTAAACCCGCAGAGCTTTTTGGCTTTATCATCAACCATTAGAGGTTGGAGTGAAATTTTCCCAAGATTTAAAGCAGGTACTTATGTCGGAAACCCGGACGGAACCATTTCTTATTCAGATTTTGGTGCCGGTATTATGTTTCTTCCTTCAGGATTAGGGTATTATAACAATGTAGCCGGATCTATTCCGAGTTATTCCAACTTGATTTTTACTTTTAAATTATATGAAATCCAAAGAGTTGATAATGATGGTGACGGTATTTTTTCCTACCAAGAAGATATAAATAATGATGGGTATGTAAAAGCGCTTGGAGAAGGCATTGCTAATATTGATGATACCGATGGTGATGGCGCTCCCGATTTCTTAGACATTGATGATGATGGAGATTTCTTTATGACTAAAGTGGAAATTAAAAACCCTTTAACCGGTACAGCTTATCCGTATAATGACATTCCATTGTGTTCAGACGGGAAGAAAAAGCACCTTACAGCCGATTGTCATTAAACAAAAACTAATACATAAAAAAGCCGTCTTGTTAATTCAAGACGGCTTTTTTTATACGCTAAGATTTCTTATTTTCTCTTAATTACTTTTTCAACAGCTGCCACGATGGCTTGGTGGTTCAGTTTGTATTTGTCCATCAATTGCTCCGGAGTACCACTTTCCCCAAAGCTGTCATTAACGGCAACAAATTCTTGAGGTGTTGGGGTATTTAAAGCCAAAACTCTGGCTACACTTTCGCCTAAACCGCCTAAGAAGTTGTGTTCTTCAGCCGTTACTATACAACCGGTTTTGGCTACCGATTTTAAAATAGCTTCGTCATCCAATGGTTTAATCGTGTGAATGTTGATTACTTCCGCTGAAATTCCTTTGGCTTCTAAAGCTTCCGCTGCTAATAAGGCTTCCCAAACCAAGTGTCCTGTAGCTACAATGGTTACATCAGTTCCTTCGTTTAACATAATCGCTTTACCAATTACGAAAGGTTCATCGGCAGGAGTGAAGTTAGGCACCACCGGACGGCCAAAACGCAAATAAGCCGGACCGTGATGGTCGGCTAAAGCCAAGGTAGCGGCTTTGGTTTGATTGTAATCACAAGTGTTGATTACCGTCATACCCGGTAGCATTTTCATTAAACCGATGTCTTCCAAAATTTGGTGTGTAGCACCATCTTCTCCTAATGTCAATCCGGCATGGGAAGCACAAATCTTTACGTTTTTATCAGAATACGCTACGGATTGGCGAATTTGGTCATAAACCCTTCCGGTAGAGAAATTGGCAAAAGTTCCGGTAAAAGGAATCTTTCCGCCTATGGTTAAACCCGCTGCTATGCCAATCATATTCGCTTCTGCAATACCAATCTGGAAAAAACGCTCCGGATGGTTCTTTTTAAAATCGTCAAACTTCAACGAACCAATTAAGTCTGCACAAAGCGCCACGACGTTTTCGTTTTTTTGCCCCAATTCGGTCATGCCTGCTCCGAATCCTGAACGGGTATCTTTACTTCCTGTATTTTCGTATTTTTTCATTTAGTCTTTTATTTTAATTTCTTTTTGGTTTACCGTAAAATTAAAGTGAGTTGTAGTTTCTTTAATCAAGGTAATTTCATTTTTAATGTTGGAACCTGAAAACATCTTTAGAGAGGTCGGTAGCCCTTTTTGTGAAATTTTAATTTCTTCGCAAAATAAGAAATGAGATTCTAATGCTTTTGTAATTAATCCTAGAACCGCTAAGTCATATGGCTTAGAAATAACTTCTATCTGATATAAGATCTTCTTTTTTTTATCGTTTTTATATTCTGTAAGTAAGAGTTTTGTAGAAGTATTGTCAACTTCAGTTTGGTCTAAACTTATTGAAGTACATAACTCATTTAATCTTGCCGTTTTTGTACTATCATTTGTTTTAGATGAGTACCAATATTCAGGGATATTACTTTTATTTATATCGTAGGTTTTATAACGATGATAAATTTGATTTTTAGTATCAGTAAAATAGGTGTCTAATTCTTCACCCCAAGTTCTGCTTACAATATAATGAGACAAATCTTTGGAATCAAAACAGATTGTAATCACTCGAATACCCGTAAAAGAAGAACTTAAATATTTATATTGAATCATTCTATCAAAATGATACTCCTGACCAAATAAATTTTGGCCTAAAAAGAATAAAAATATCAATAGAATCTTTCTCATCTGAAATCGGCAATCTAAAAACGTCCTTCTGTTTAATAATCTCCTAAAGTCTCTGCATTTTGGTCCAATCCGATAGCTAACTGATCGTTATTAGGGGCTTTACCGTGCCAGGCGTGAGTATGCATCATAAAATCAACGCCATTACCCATTACGGTATGCAATAAAACACAAACCGGTTTGCCTTTTCCGGTTCTGCTTTTCGCGTCTTCCATGCCGGCTATGATGGCTTCAATGTTGTTGCCTTCTTTAATTTCCAAAACATCCCAATCAAAAGCTTCAAACTTGGCTTTCAAATTCCCCATGTTCAATACTTCATCGGTAGAACCGTCAATTTGTTGGCCGTTGTAATCAACAGTAGCAATAAGATTGTCTACTTTCTTAGCCGAAGCATACATAATGGCTTCCCAATTTTGACCTTCTTGCAATTCGCCATCGCCATGTAAAGAATACACTAAATGATTGTCGTTGTTCAATTTTTTGGCTTGAGCCGCACCAATCGCCACCGATAGGCCTTGCCCTAAAGAACCGGAAGCAATTCTAACGCCCGGTAAATGATCGTGCGTGGTTGGATGTCCTTGCAAACGCGTATTCAACTTTCTGAACGTCGCTAATTCGGCCACCGGGAAATAACCCGAACGCGCCAAAACACTGTAATAAACGGGGGAAATGTGCCCGTTGGACAAAAAGAATAAGTCTTCGCCTTTACCGTCCATGTCAAATTCCGGGTTTCTTTTCAATAAGTGTTGGTATAACACGGTGAAAAATTCGGCACAGCCTAAGGAACCTCCAGGATGTCCCGAGTTAACGGCATGAACCATACGCAAAATGTCTCTGCGTACTTGTGTTGTAAAATCTTGTAAATGTTGTGTGTTAGACATTATAAAGTAGATATAAATTATTGTGCCCAAAAGTAATTCTAATTTTTGCAAGCCGCAAAAGTTTTACAAATTAGTTATCAAAGGGTTATTAATAAACTAAAGGCCATCAATCTGCCTGACATCTTGAGATTGAAATCCTATAAGAAAAGTGTAATATTCTGTAACAAACATTGTTTGGCGTTCAATTAATTTTATAATCAAAGAAAAATGGCTATGAAAAATTCACAATTACTTTTTTATTTAGATGATGATGAAGAAGATTTAGACTTCTTTAAAGAGATTGCGGAAGAATTAGGGCATACCGTTCGCGGATTTACAGCAGGCAGAATCATGCTCTTGGTGTTAGAAACCGAAATCCAAAAACCCGACATGATTTTTCTTGATATACACATGCCCATCCTCAACGGTCAGGAGATTTTAGAAATCATCAAAAAATCTGACTCGTTAAAAAAGATTCCGATAGTCATGGTTTCCGGAGCCTATCCTAAAAAGTTAGTCAAGCAGTTTTTAGACCTTGGGGTGAATTATATGTTGAAAAAACACCACGTTCACGATTACAGAGAATCACTCAAAGAATTACTGGATCATCATTTGGAAAATTATAAAGCAACGTCTTAAATGTAATAGAAAAACGCTTAACCAATCTTAACCACTATTTACTAAACAACCTTGAAGGGATGTAAGGTTGTTTTTTTGAAATGTATTGGTTTATGTGCCGTTGTATTTTCTATCCTTTTTCTTTTTAAGGATGAACCAAATAAGAATAACCAGCACAGCAACACCTATAAAATAACCCACAACTTCCCCAATTTTATAAGCCATAGAATCTTCCACTGAAGCTGTTAATTGATGGTTTATAGTTAAGCCATCACGAAATTGCAAAGAAGAAATGACCGCTTTTTTTTGTGTTTCATAGTCAGCTGGAGTCGAACCGATGTTGAAAAACTGAACGGTATAGGCGTAATTGTTTAAAAATACTACCAAACAATCAATGGTTAAATTAAGATTGTTCATTTTCGACCGGCATTCAAACAAAGAGCCTTTTAAATGACCAACATCGACTATTTTGTCCTTAACAATCTTTCCATAAACGGATTTTGCATAACCTTTCTGAAATCCGATATAGAAATCTACTAAATCGGATTCCTCTTCTAAAACAACTTTCGTATTTTGTTCCTTAGCCTTTAAGAAAACTATGTTCACACCACCGATAGTGCCTTTTATCATTTTTTGACCTACACTATCCGTCACAACACTGTTCTCCGGTAAAAGTAGAGAAGCATCTTGGTCAATAGTATAGTTTACAAGCTGTTGCGAAGAACTGTTAAGGGATAAAAAAAATAACAACGTAATAAAAGCGGCTTTCATAATAGGCTATTTTGGTAAAAAGCTAATCTACTAAAAAAACTTATTCTAAGTTTATTAAGCTTTACTAAATTTATAATTCGACTCAATTTTCAACTAGGATTAATCCATAAATAAAGTATAGTAAAGGTATGGATAGTGTATGAAAACAGTTCTAAAAAGATACCCAAAATGTATATAATAAAGGGCTGAAAATAAACTTTATCAATAATAACCATTAGGACACCTATTTGTAGTGTTAAATAAAATCCTAAATCCTAATACCTAAATCACAATTCTTTTATCTTTGCCGACTGTAAAAGAAACATATGCAATTTGATTTATTAGCCAAAGATCCTAATTCAAGCGCCCGTGCCGGAAGTATCACAACCGACCATGGCGTAATTGAAACTCCTATATTTATGCCCGTTGGTACCGTAGCTTCTGTAAAAGGAGTTCACCAACGCGAGTTAAAAGAAGAAATCAATCCCGATATTATTCTTGGGAATACTTACCATTTATACCTTCGTCCACAAACTGAAATCCTCGAAAAAGCCGGTGGTTTGCACAAGTTCATGAATTGGGACAGGAATATCCTAACCGATAGTGGTGGTTACCAAGTGTATTCGCTATCGGCCAATAGAAAAATTAAAGAAGAAGGCGTAAAATTCAAATCGCACATCGATGGTTCGTACCACGTTTTTACACCCGAAAATGTGATGGAAATCCAACGTACTATTGGTGCCGATATCATTATGGCTTTTGACGAATGTACCCCATATCCTTGTGATTACCGATATGCCCAACGTTCCATGCACATGACACATCGTTGGTTAGATCGTTGTATCAATCATTTGGAAAAGTTACCGTTTAAGTATGGTTACGAGCAAACATTTTTCCCAATCGTTCAAGGAAGTACTTACAAAGATTTAAGAGCACAATCTGCAGAATATATTGCCAATTCCGGAGCTCAAGGCAACGCTATCGGTGGTTTATCTGTTGGGGAACCTGCCGAAGAAATGTATGCCATGACAGAAGTAGTTACCGCTATTTTGCCACAAGACAAACCAAGGTATTTAATGGGTGTCGGAACGCCAATAAACATCTTAGAAAACATCGCTTTAGGCATTGATATGTTTGATTGTGTGATGCCAACCCGTAACGCCAGAAACGGAATGTTATTTACAGCAAACGGTACAATCAACATTAAAAACAAAAAATGGGAAGACGATTTTTCTCCGATAGACGAAATGGGTCATACTTTCGTGGATACCGAATATACCAAAGCCTATTTGCGTCACTTATTCGCAGCCAATGAATATTTAGGGAAGCAAATTGCTACTATTCATAATTTAGGCTTTTATATGTGGTTGGTTCGTGAAGCCAGAAAGCATATCTTAGCCGGTGATTTCAGAACTTGGAAAGACATGATGGTAAAACAAATGAGCCAACGATTGTAATGTTCCGAGTTGCTTGTTAAAAGTTTCAAGTTTATTATAACCGAAACCTTGAACCCAAAATCCTGACCCGAAACCAACTATTTATGTTAAAAATAATTGACAAATACATCCTTAAACGATACTTAGCGACATTCTCCGTGATGTTGCTGATGTTTATTCCTATCGGAATCGTGATTGATGTTTCGGAAAAAGTCAACAGAATGATTGAAAACAAAGTGCCTTTCAAGGAAATTGCTTGGTACTATCTTGATTTTACGATTTATTTTGCCAATTTATTATTTCCTATCTTTTTATTCCTGTCAGTGATTTGGTTTACTTCTAAGTTGGCCAACAACACTGAGATTATTGCCATTTTAAGTTCAGGAATTTCCTTTACTAGATTTATGCGACCTTATATCGTCGGCGCTACCATAGTGTCTGTTTTTGCCCTAATCATGAGTATCTTTTTGGTACCTAGCGCAAGTGCCGGATTTAAGAATTTTAGGTACAAGTATCTTATAGGTAACGGACACAATGAGGTTCGAGATAACTCAGATGTGTTTCGACAAATCAGCAAAGACGAATACCTTTTTGTAACTAATTTTAATGAAACTTCTAAAATGGCTTTCAATTTTACTTTGGAGAAGTTTGAAGGAGACAAGTTAAAATACAAATTAGTCGCCAACCGAATCAAATGGAATGAGAAAACTAAAAACTACACTTTATTCAACTACAGCAAAAGAAAAGTAGGTGAGTTTGGCGATATCATCGAAAGAGGCGAAAAAAAAGACACCGTTTTTAAATTTGATTTAGAAGATTTGACACCGGTGGTGTATATAGCGGAAACTTTGCCATTAAACGAATTGCATAAGTTCATCGATAAAGAGAAAGCCCGTGGTTCTTCCAATATCAATACTTATTTAGTGGTATTGTATAAAAAGTATAGTATTCCGGTTTCCGCTTTTATTCTAACCATTATTGCTGTAGCGGTTTCGGCCATGAAACGCCGAGGCGGAATGGGAGCCAACTTGGCTATAGGCATCGTATTGGCTTTTGCTTTTGTCTTTATGGATAAAGTATTTGGAGTACTCGCCGAAAAATCTACTGCACCACCAATGTTAGCGGTTTGGACACCCAATATTGTATTCGGACTCTTAGCGATTTATCTTTTAAGAAATGCCAAACGATAATCTAAAGAGCTATTTACATCTTCATTTGATTGTATTCATTTGGGGATTTACGGCCATACTTGGTGCTTTAATTACTCTTGATGCTTTACCCTTAGTTTGGTTTCGGATGTTGTTTGCCGTTGGTTTTATCGCGATATACATTTACTACAAAAAGTTACCGTTAAAAGTACCAACCAAAATACTTTTTCAATTCCTTTTTTCCGGATTAATCATTGCTTTACATTGGTTTACTTTTTTTCACGCGATTAAAATTTCCAACGTTTCTATAACGCTGGCTTGTCTTTCCACCGGCGCATTATTTGCCTCAATATTGGAACCAATTTTATACGGCAAAAAGATTGTTTGGTACGAATTACTTTCCGGTTTAGTTGCTATAGTTGGATTGTACTTCGTAGCCGTTTCTGCCGATACCGGAACGGAAGGCTTACTAAAGGCTATTTTTAACGGTGGGAACAATTACTTATTCGGAATCGGATTTGCTTTAATTTCAGCTTTTCTTTCAGCTTTGTTTGCGGTAATCAACAGTCGATTAGTAAAATCATATGATGCAACGGTGATTTCCTTTTATGAACTCAGCGGTGGCGTGGTGTTTTTCTCTTTTCTATTGTTGTTTTTTGGTAGTTTCAGTCCAGAATTTTTCCAACTTTCTGCCAAAGATTTATTGTATTTATTGATTTTAAGCTCAGTTTGTACCGCTTATGCTTTTATCGCTTCAACGGCAGTGATGAAATTTTTAAGTCCGTATACTGTAATGTTGACCATCAATTTGGAACCTATTTATGGAATTATTTTAGCGGTTTTAATCTTCAAAGAAAAAGAAAAAATGAGTTTTGAATTCTACATTGGTGCGGTAATTATTTTAATGACCGTAATCATAAATGCCATCATAAAGAGTAGAAAGAAAGAATTAAGTTAAGGTCAAACAAAGGTTAATTTTTGTTTAAAACTAATCCCTATGATTTGCTTTTTATCACAATTTAAAATTTTATATTTGCTATTCGATTAAACAAAACAAACAACCCTATGGAATATTTGGATTTTGAACTTCCTATCAAGGAACTAGAAGATCAACTCGATAAATGTCAAATCATCGGTGCCGAATCCAATGTTGATGTCACCGCTACTTGCAAACAAATTGAAAAAAAATTAGAGGAAACCAAAAGGAAAATCTATAAAAACCTAACCGCTTGGCAACGTGTACAATTGTCACGTCATCCTAACCGACCTTACACTCTTGAACACATTACAAACCTAACCAAAGGTACTTTCTTAGAAATGTTTGGCGACAGAAATTTCAAAGATGACAAGGCCATGATTGGTGGTTTAGGTCGAATTGACGGGCAATCGTTCATGCTAATAGGACAACAAAAAGGAATCAATACCAAAATGCGTCAGTTGCGTAATTTCGGAATGGCCAGTCCTGAAGGCTATAGAAAAGCATTGCGTTTGATGAAAATGGCGGAAAAATTTAATATTCCTGTAGTAACTTTGATTGATACACCAGGAGCATTTCCGGGTTTAGAAGCAGAAGAACGCGGACAAGGAGAAGCCATTGCCAGAAATATTTTAGAAATGGTGCGTTTAAAAGTGCCAATTATATGCGTGATTATTGGTGAAGGTGCATCCGGTGGCGCTTTAGGAATAGGCGTTGGTGATAGAGTTTTAATGATGGAAAACACTTGGTATTCGGTTATTTCTCCGGAATCTTGTTCGTCAATCTTATGGAAAAGCTGGGAATACAAAGAACAAGCAGCCGAAGCCTTAAAACTGACTTCATCCGATATGAAAAAAATGAAACTAGTGGATGATGTAATTCCGGAACCATTAGGTGGCGCTCATTACGATAAAGAAACTACTTTTAAAACGGTTGAACAATATATCATGAAAGCCTTTAATGAGTTGAAAGATTTATCAACAGCAGAATTAGTGGCGCAAAGGATGGATAAATACAGTAAGATGGGCGAATACAAGGAATAAATCTCACAAAATAAAGCTGAAATCCGAAGCCCTATGGTTTCGGATTTTTTTTTGGTTATCAACAAAAAACACAAACTTATAAACAATGGTTTTGAATAACTCAATTCAATAAATTTTATAAAAATAGCTACTTTCGTTTCATGGAAAATCTCAGAAATATTAACCCTATCAAAGTAGATAAAACTACGATCATCAATCTGGAAAAAGGAAAACTCCCGCCACAAGCGATGGATTTAGAGGAGGCCGTATTGGGTGCGATGATGATTGATAAAAAAGGAGTGGATGAGGTAATCGATATTCTCCAACCCGATGCCTTTTACAAAGACGCTCACAAACACATTTTTGAAGCGATTTTTCAGTTATTCACAGATTCTCAACCTATTGACTTGTTAACAGTTTCAGCGCAGTTAAAAAAGAGCGGAAAACTAGATTTAGCCGGTGGTGATTTTTACTTGATTCAGCTCACGCAAAAGATATCTTCTTCAGCGCACATTGAATTTCACTCTAGAATTATTTTGCAGAAATATATCCAACGAAGCTTAATCAAAATCTCTTCTGAAATTATCGAAGAATCCTACGACGAGTCCACAGATGTATTCGATTTATTAGACAAAGCGGAATCCAAATTATACGAAGTTACCCAAGGCAACATCAAACGAAGCTCGGAAACCGCCCAAAGTTTGGTCATCCAAGCCAAAAAAAGAATTGAAGAAATTGCCAATAAAGAAGGACTCAGCGGTATCGCTACCGGTTTTGAAAAACTAGACAAAGTAACTTCCGGTTGGCAACCCTCTGATTTAATCATTATTGCCGCTCGTCCGGGTATGGGTAAAACGGCATTCGTATTGTCGATGGCCAGAAACATTGCAATCGACTTTGGTCATCCCGTAGCCTTATTTTCATTGGAGATGTCCTCCGTGCAATTAATCACCCGTTTGATTTCTTCGGAAACCGGTTTGTCTTCGGAAAAACTGAGAACCGGAAAACTCGAAAAACACGAATGGGAACAATTGTCTACCAAAGTAAAAGACTTAGAAAAGGCACCTTTGTATATTGACGATACGCCATCGCTTTCTATCTTCGATTTAAGAGCTAAAGCAAGACGTCTGTCGTCACAACACGGCATCAAGATGATAATAGTCGATTACCTTCAATTGATGACCGCAGGCGGAAGCAACGGCAAAGGTGGCGGAAACCGTGAACAGGAAATCTCCACCATTTCAAGAAACTTAAAAGCACTAGCAAAAGAGTTGGAAGTGCCGGTAATTGCGTTATCACAGTTATCGCGTGCCGTGGAAACCCGTGGTTCGAGCAAAAGACCTTTGTTATCCGACTTACGTGAATCCGGTGCGATTGAGCAAGATGCCGATATCGTATCGTTTATCTACCGTCCGGAATACTACAAAATTGACGAATGGGATGACGACGAACAATCACCAACTGCCGGTCAGGCCGAGTTTATCATCGCCAAACACAGAAATGGTTCGCTAGAAAATATCCGACTGAAATTCATCGGAAACCTTGGTAAGTTTGATAACTTAGAAGAATACGGAGGCGGATTTGACGATTTACCTTCGAAAATGAACCATGATGATAATCCGTTTATGACGAAGAACTTGCCATCGCCCAATGAAGCTTTCGGAAGCAATATCAACAATGACGACGACAGCGATGTACCATTCTAATAAATATAATCCCGATAATCTCGGGATTTTTTTATGATTTAGTTCACAGTAAATCTGTTATCTTTGGGTTGTAATATTACTTGAAATGTTTAAAAAGTCACTTTATATTTTCTTTATACTGCTTTCCTTTTCCGTTAAGGCCAATTTTTTATTGTTGCCCATGGATGAAGTGTCACAAAAAAACCATCTCAAAGCCTACGGAATTACCTATTGGGCTCTAGACAAACAATACAAAGCGAGTTGGTTGTTAAACTACCGCGGTGGTTCTTTTTTATTACCCGATGTAGCCGAAATTCGCAAAGAATGTCAAATTCGAGGTGTGAGTTTTGAAGTGTTGTCTGATGGAGAAATGCAGAATATTTTAGCTGAAATAGCGAGTCCGTCACAAAATATGGAAACCGTAGTTTTAGAAAAAGCACCCAAAATTGCAGTCTATTCGCCACCGGGGAAACAACCTTGGGACGATGCGGTAACGATGGTATTGACTTATGCCGAAATTCCGTTTAAAGTGGTTTATGACGAAGAAGTCTTGAGTGACCAATTGATTTTATACGATTGGTTGCATTTACACCATGAAGATTTCACCGGTCAATATGGAAAGTTTTACGGCGCTTATCGAAATGCACCTTGGTATATCGAGCAAAAGAAAGATGCGGAAGCTTTGGCTACTAAATTAGGTTTTCCTAAAGTATCGAATGAGAAATTGGCTGTGGCCAAAAAAATACGCGACTTCGTAATTGGTGGCGGATTTATGTTTGCCATGTGTTCAGCTACGGATAGTTTTGATATTGCGCTTTCTGCCGAAGGCGTTGATATTTGCGAACCGATGTTTGACGGCGACAATAGCGATGCCAACTACCAATCGCAAATAGATTACAATAAAACGTTTGCCTTTAAGAATTTTATTTTAGACCGAAAACCGGAACACTATGAGTTCTCAGATATTGATATGACGGAGAAACGCCGAATTCCGTTTGAAAAAGATTATTTCACCTTAATGGAATTCTCTGCCAAATGGGATGTGATTCCGAGTATGTTGTGCCAAAACCACACGCAATTGGTCAAAGGTTTTATGGGACAAACCACTTCTTTCGACAGTAATTTAATTAAATCCAACGTATTGACTTTGGGTAAAAACGAATTAAACGACGAAGCGCGTTACATTCACGGTCAAAAAGGAAAAGGCTTCTTTACCTTTTACGGCGGTCATGATCCGGAAGATTATCAGCATCGAGTAGGCGATGAGCCAACGGTTTTAGATTTACATCCAACATCTCCGGGTTTTAGATTGATTTTAAACAATGTTTTATTTCCGGCAGCGAGAAAGAAACCACAGAAAACGTAATAGTTTTATCCCGAAGTATCGGGAGAAATAAGAAATCCCAAAATCCAATGAATGTGTTGGATTTTGGGATTTTTTTTAGCCCCGATTGGAGCGGCATCCTTTTTCGTCTTCTCTTTATTCGCTTGTCACCGCATTCGAACTGACGAAAAAGATATAGCGGAAAGCGGGATTAGCTCCTACTTATTATTCTCAATCACGTAGTTCAAAACTTTCTGTATCAAATGCACGCGGTCTTTGCCGCTTACATTGTGTTTGTGCATTGGGTAAGGGAAATAATCTACCTGTTTTCCGGCTTCAACGAACTTTTTGACTAGAGACAAATTGTGTTGTTCCACTACCACATCATCGTTGGTTCCGTGAATTAAAAGCAGTTTGCCTTTTAGATTCTTTACGTAATTGTAAACAGTAGTTTCTTCAAATCCTTTTGGGTTTTCTGTTGGTGTGTCCATGTAACGCTCGCCGTACATCACTTCATACCATTTCCAGTCGATAACCGGTCCGCCGGCAACGCCTACTTTAAACGTATCGGCTTTGCGTAACATTAAAGAAGTCGTCATGAATCCGCCGTAACTCCATCCGTGAACAGCTAAGCGATTACCGTCAACATATGGTAATGATTTCAAATAATCGACACCTTTTAATTGGTCGTCCATTTCGTTGGTGCCTAAATTACCATGGATAATGCTTTCAAAAGCAAAACCTCTGTTGTCCGAACCGCGATTGTCAACCGTGAAAACCAAATAGCCTTGTTCGGCCATCCAATACATCCATAAATTGGCTCCATCTAGGTACGAATTGGTAATCATTTGCGCATGTGGACCGCCATAAACGTAAACTAAAACCGGATATTTTTTGGTTGGGTCAAAATTACTCGGCTTAATCAAACGCGTGTATAAATCGGTTGTTCCGTCGGCAGCTTTGATGGTTTTGATTTCGGCTGAACCAATTTCGTAACCTTCATATTTATTTTTGCTTACCAAAAGTGTTTTGGCTTTCAAACCTTTGTCATACAATAACGATTTAGATGGCGTATCGTGATTCGAAAATTCGTCAAAAAACCAATTCCCATCACTACTCGGAATCACATTGTGAACGCCTTGGTCTTTGGTGATTAAGGTTTGTTTGCCTTTTAAATCGACTTTATAAACCAACATATTCGTTGGGTTTGGACCGGTCGCTTTGAAATAAATCTCAGTTCCGGTTGTATTGGTACCAATGATATCGCGCACTACGAATGGGTTATTGGTCAATTGCTTGATTAATTTTCCTTCGATAGAGTAGTAATACATATTTGGGAAACCGTCTTTTTCACTGAACCAAACAAAGTTGTTAGACTTAGCGTTCGGGAAGAAAGCATCGTGTTCGGGTTCAACCCAACGTGGATTTTTTTCGTTTAAAATAGTTCTTACGAAAGAGCCTGAATTGGCATCATACAGATTTAAATTCATATCATTTTGGCCGCGATTTAATTCGGCTATCAAAACATATTTTTCGTCGGGTGTCCAAGACAAGTTGGTTAAATAGTCGTCTTGATTGCCTCTTGGCGTGATGAACACGGTTTTTTGAGTGGCCAAATTGTAAATCCCAACGCGTGGTTTTTCACTTTTTTGTCCAATCATCGGGTATTTGATGTTGACCAATTGGCCCGGTGTTTCGTTGATGTTTAATAAAGGATAATCAGCTACTTCGGTTTCGTCTTTTTGGTAGAAAGCTAAAAAGGAAGCTTTTGGTGACCAGAAAATACCGTTGCTAATGCCGAATTCGTTACGTGCAATAGATTGTCCTGATACGATTCCTTTGTTGGTTTCGTTGGTTACCGTAACTTTTTCACCTTTACTGTTTAGGAAGTACAAATTGTTTCCTTCGGTAAAAGCCAAGTTTACTTTATTGCTATCAAATGTATTGTTTTCAGCAGTTTCCGGTGCTTGTTGGGTTTGCTTTCCACTTTTGGTTGTTAGATTATAACGGTAATATTTTCCGTTTTCAGTTACCATAAAGGTGTTAGCATCAATCCATTGCAAACCAAAGAAGTTTTTTAATTTGGTTCCCAATGCGGTATTCAAGTCAGCCAAAGTAACCAATTCTGTTGCAGCATCGTTAGTCGTAGAAGCTGATTTCATTTTGGTCCAAGTATCGGTATAAAACACGTATTTGTTGGTATTCGGAATCCATTGAAAACCGGTTAAACCATCGGCTCTGAATGCACGACCTTGTTGTAAAACAGATTCTTCAAGCGTAATTTTTTTAAGTTGTCCGAAAGCAGTTGTGGCCACAAAACACAGTAATGCCACGAATAATTTTTTGTTCATAAGGTTGAAATTTAGCGCCGTAAATGTATAAAAAAAGGATAATCTTTTTTTAAAATTATCCTTTGTTTATGATGTCATTAACGATTTTTAAATGGTGATTGGTGTGTAGTTTTAGGAACCAAATGGTGCGTTTAAGATTCAAATCTCCAAAAAACGGATGTGTAAAATAATTGTTTGGATGAAGGTTCTCCAATTCAGCAATACCATTTCTAGCTTGTTGCAATTTGGATTTTAATTCTTCAACCGTAGCAACGTCAACGGGTTTGACAGATTTTGGCACTCTGACTTTGCCTCTTGGAATTTTGTTGGTGATTTGAATAAAGGTTCGAATCCATTTAAATTTCCATTTATAGTTTTCAGGATTGGAGCTTTTCATTTGGGAAACAACGCTGTTAATCACAATCAAACTATGGTCTAATTGCCAACCAATGGTAGATTGCGAAACCTGCTCATTCGATTTTTCGTGATGCGGAATGTGGTTTTCGATTTGGTTGAGAATATCCTGAAGTTGTTTCATTTTTTTAGGGTTTAAAAAATCCCAAAAACCTATTGGAAATTGGGATTTATTATTTTAGCATTTTAATTTTTAAATGTTTCCATCCTCATTTTCTTTGTCCAAGTATTCCTGAACAATGTCAATGGCGTTGGTTACCACGTCGCTTAAAGCCGTAATGAATGTACCGTCTTGCGCGCTGTTGATGGCGTGTTTGATGGCTTCGACTTCTTTGGCGATGATTTCGTGAGTGACTGTTCTACCCGAAGCGTTGATGCCTTCCATAATCAGTCCGATGATTTCTTCTTCGGTTCTGCCGCGTAGGTATTTTTCTTGGCGAATGATGATATGGTCAAACATGCGAGCGGCGATGGTGGCACATTCTCTGATGTCTTCGTCTCTTCGGTCACCAACTCCGGCAATGATTCCGATTTTTTTTGTCGCTTCTACGGACGTTAAATATTCTTCAACTCCTTTATATCCCGAAGGATTGTGAGCAAAGTCGATTAACACTTTGAATTTCTTAAACTCAAAAATATTCATACGACCCGGAGTTTGTGCTGCACTCGGAATAAACGTTTGCAAAGACAAACTAATGTCTTCCGTTTTGAATCCTTGTAAATAAGCGGCTAAAGTGGCTGCTAAAGCATTGGCAATCATGAATTTTGCTTTTCCGCCCAAAGTCAACGGCACGTGTGTTGCGCGCTCCACTCTGATTTTCCATTCGCCTTTTTTGATGGTAATATAACCGTTTTCATAAACGGCTACTACTTTTCCTTCTTTGGCAAATTGCTGTACTTTTGGGTTGTTTTCATCCATACTGAAATAGGCGATGTTGCAACTTAACTCGTTGGCGATTTTCAAACATTGTTCGTCTTCGGCGTTTAGAATGGCCCAACCGTCTTTTTTTACAGAACGGACAACCGTCGCTTTTACGCGTGCCAAATCGTCTAAAGTGTGAATGTCAGCCAAACCTAAATGGTCTTCCTGTATGTTGGTTATAATCGCAATATCACAACGGCTGAAACCTAAACCGGAGCGAAGGATTCCACCGCGAGCGGTTTCTAAAACGGCAAATTCTACCGTTGGATCTTTTAAAATGTATTCAGCCGAAAGTGGTCCGGTGGTGTCGCCTTTTTCCATCATGTGGTTTTGCACATAGATTCCATCGGAAGTAGTGAAACCCACTTTGTAACCGTTATTTTTTACAATGTGTGCCAATAATCGGGTAGTGGTGGTTTTTCCGTTGGTTCCGGTTACGGCTATAATCGGAATGCGACTTGGTTTTCCCGGAGGATAAAGCATGTCGATTACCGGTGCGGCTACGTTTCTAGGCAAACCTTCGCTTGGCGCTAAGTGCATTCGGAATCCAGGAGCAGCATTAACTTCCAAGATACAACCGCCGTTTTCTTTTAAGGGTTGGGTTAAATTTTCCGCCATGATATCGACACCACAAATGTCTAGACCGATTACACGAGAAATACGTTCGCAAAGGAAAATATTTTCCGGATGCATCATATCGGTAACGTCTATGGATGTTCCGCCTGTGCTTAAGTTGGCTGTTGATTTTAGATAAACGATTTCACCATTTTTGGGTACCGAATCAACGGTATAATTTAGTTTTTCTAATAAGTCTAAAGTATCTCGGTCGACGTCGATTTGGGTTAAGACATTTTCGTGACCGTAACCACGTCTTGGATCTTTATTGGTTTCTTCTATTAAAGATTGAATGGTGTCTTTTCCGTTGCCGACTACGTGTGCCGGTTCTCTTTTGGCAGCTGCGACCAATTTATTGTCAATCACCAAAACCCTAAAGTCGAAACCGGTGATGAATTTTTCTACAATGACTCTTCGGCTGTATTTTTGGGCGTATTCTAATCCGGCAACGGCATCTTCCCAAGTTACTACATTAATGGAAGCGCCTTTTCCGTGATTACCGTCTAAAGGTTTGATTACGATTGGGTAACCTATTTTTTTGATGGTAGCTTCTAAATCTTCTTCGTCTACACAAATGCCACCATTGGCTACCGGAATGGAAGCTAAGTCGAGCATTTTTTTGGTTTGTTCTTTATTACAAGCAATGTCAACCGCAATGCTGCTGGTTTTGCAAGTAATGGTGGCTTGGAACCGCATTTGGTTTACACCGTAACCCAATTGTACTAAGGAATTCGTTCCCAATCTTATCCAAGGAATATCTCGGGCAACCGCTTCATCTACTATACTTCCTGTTGAAGGTCCGAGACGTACTCGTTCGCGAATTTCACGCATTTTTTGGATATCGCCTTCAACGTCGTATTCGGTTCCTGCGATTAGGGCTTCGGCTATGGCTACTGAACTTTCGGCGGCGAACATGCCGACGTTTTCTTCGGTATAGCTGAAGACTACATTGTATATTCCCGGAGTTTTGGTTTCTCGGGTTCTTCCGAAACCGGTTTCCATGCCGGCTAGGGTTTGAATTTCTAAAGCGATGTGTTCAATTACATGTCCCATCCAAGTACCGCGTTCGATTCTGGAGAAAAATCCGCCACGTGTTCCTTCTGAACAACGGTGTTCAATCATGGTCGGAAACATGGCTTCTATGCGTTCGCGAAAACCTTCTATTTTATTGGTTGGAAATTGTTCCATTTCTTCTAAATCCAAGCGCATTTGGATTAGCTTTTTGCGTTGTACACTCCAGATATTCGGTCCGCGTAATGCTTGTATTTTTAGAATCTTCATGTTTTGGAATAGTTTGTAATGTTAATAGGTAATGATTTTGTTAAAAATAGGAAATATTTGTTTTTGGTCGCTACTTTTTTTGCAGAAAAGCTAAAAAGATGTTTTTGCCCAAAGTGTTTTGTTTTTGGGGTGTTGATTTTCAGGTTTTTAAAGTGACTGATATAAAAGACAAAACCTATCTAGCCCCGATAGAAGCGGCTACCATGTAGCGCGAATAGCGGGAAAAGGGACAACAAGAAAGCGCAAGCCTTTACGCTTCTGAAACAAATGCTACTATTTTTTGGTACAATTCTTTGTCGTGCATGCTGTGGCCTAAGCCTTGAGTTTCGATGTATGTCGAATTTTTCCATGCGGAAGCGTACATTCTGCCTTCTTCTACGAGGATGACGTTATCGTGAATATCGTGGGCGATGATGGCTTTTTGCGGGAAGTTTTTGGCGAACAGGTGTCCGGAAAACTCATTAATATGAATATTGAATTTTTCCTGATAATAAGCTTCTAAAAGGTTTTTCATTTTGTTGTTCAGGCTCAGAATGTTGACAAAGTTATCGCTGATTTTTTTGAAGCTTGACGGTGCGCCGAGCAGTACGATTTTCTCGATGTGGTCGTTAGGATATTTGTGCAAATAATAAGTAATCGCCGCACCGCCGATAGAATGGCCGATTAGGGTTTTGGGGTTGTATTTTTGGGTCAAAACGTGAATGAATTCGGCGTAACGTGGTGCGTTGAATTCTTTGCCCGAGCTTAATCCGTGACCCGGTGCATCGATAGCGATGATGGTTTTACCTAAGGGTTTTAGTTGGTTCAAAAGTTTTTTCCAGCGTGAAGCGTTGCTTTCCCAGCCGTGAAGTAAAAGGATAATCTCTTCGGAACCTTGCCAAATATAGGTTTGGAAATCTTCGCCGTTGTAATGCAAAGTTTCTTGTTGGGCGTTTTGTAAAGTTTTGGGCAGTTTACCGTTTTTGATTTTTCCTTTTCTCGGTTGGCTGAAAATGGCGTAGGCGATTTGTTTGGCCTTTTCCGGGAAGAAATAGCTGATTAGGTTGATGTATAAACCAACGGTTTTGGTGATCAAAAAATACTGGATTTTCTTCATAAAAAAATCCCGAGCGAGTCGGGATTAATTATTATAGGTGAGCAAATAATTTTTGCATTTTCTCTCTTTCTTCGTCTGCTAGTGAAGCATCTACTAAGATTCTTCCTGAGTGCTCATCAGTGATGATTTTTTTGCGAGCGGCGATTTCTACTTGGGTTTGTGGTGGAATCGTAAAAAACGAACCGGCTGAAGCACCACGCTCGATTGAAACTACTGCTAAACCGTTGCGAACGCTTGAACGGATTCTTTTGTAAGCCGCTAATAATCTTTCTTCGATTAATGCTTCAAACTCAGCTGATTTTTCCATTAAGAAGTTTTCTTCTTTTTGGGTTTCGGCCATGATGTCGTTCAACTCAGCTTTTTTGTGTTTTAAATGCGAAGTTTTTTGGTCTAATTTTTCTTTCGAACTAGAAATGACTTCTTTCTTGTGATCGATAGAAGCTTTTAATTCTTTGATTTGTTTTTCAGCCAATTGGATTTCCAATTCTTGGAATTCTACTTCTTTAGTTAAAGAGTTAAACTCTCTGTTGTTACGAACATTTTTTTGTTGTTCGGTGTATTTTTTGATGGCCGCCTGATGCTCTTCGATGGCACTTTTTTTAGTTTTGATTTGCTCTTCGATTGCAACCAAATCGCTTTTTAATTTGTCTAAACGAGTGCTTAAGCCAGTAACTTCATCTTCTAAATCTTCCACTTCTAAAGGTAATTCTCCTCTAACGTTTCTGATTTCATCAATTCTTGTATCTATGATTTGCAGGTCGTAGATAGCTCTTAATTTGTCTTCAACACTTAGTTCTTTTGTAGTCGCCATATTTTATAAGTACTTAACTGGATTTGTATTTTCTTCCGAAAAAATGATGGCAAAATTAAGGATTTTTTTCTTAAGAAAATCAACAATATAATTTTTTGTAAATCTTTCGCTTTCAAAGTGTCCGATATCGGCTAAAACGAGTTGATTTTCAGCTTCATAAAAGTTGTGGTACTTCAAATCGGCGGTCAGAAAAATATCGGCTCCGGCTTGTTTGGCATTACTAATCGCAAAACTTCCAGAACCACCAAGAACGGCTACTTTTTGGATTGGTTTACCTAATAATTCACTGTGGCGAATGCCGCCGCATTGCATTTTATCTTTAACAAACACGAGAAAATCAGTTTCACTCATAGGTTTTTCGAGTTCTCCTATCATGCCAAGACCTATGTTTTGGTTTGCATTTTGGAGCTCGTAAATTTCATAAGCGACTTCTTCGTAAACATGATTGGAGAATAAGGCTTTCAGCACTTTGGATTGCAAATGTTTTTCAAAAGTCACTTCGATTTTGATTTCTTCATTTTCCACAAATTCGAAGCGATTCCCGATTTCAGGATTACTGTCTTCGTTGCCCATATAAGTTCCGATTCCTTTAGAGTTGAAACTGCAATCTTCGTAATTGCCAATTTTTCCGGCTCCGGCATCGAAAAGCGCGTTCCGTAAAGTTTCGATGTTTTCCGGAATGGTATAGGTTACGAGTTTTTGGATGAAGTTTTTCTTGGGTACCAAAATTTTGGTATGGGTTAAACCTAAAGCATCACTGAAAATCTTATTTACACCGTGTTTGTGATTGTCTAAAGCGGTATGAACCGCATAAATGGCGATATCGTTTTTGATGGCTTTCAACACAACGCGTTCCACATAATTTTTACCGGTAATTTTCTTCAACCCAGAAAAAATAATAGGATGGAAGCAAACCACCAAATTACATTTCTTGGCAATAGCTTCGTCAATGACAGTTTCTAAAGCATCGTGGCAAACTAAAATTCCGGTGGCTTCGGTATTGGCATCACCAACTAGTAGGCCAACGTTGTCAAAGTCTTCGGCATAAGCCAAAGGCGCCATTTCTTCTAAAACGGATTGTATTTCTTTAATTTTCATATTGAGGTTATCTGCTAGCTGAATACTGTGACTGCGACTGAAAACTTATTAAGTCGCCCATTCGTTTAAATATTCCTTAATTATCCATTCGCCATTGACTTTTTCGAGTAACAGAAATCGACCGCTATTGTGTTCGATATTTCTGTAAAAGGCCACTCTAACTAATGCAAATTGGCTATTGGTAAAGTAAATGGGTTTATTGACGATAAGCAAACGTTGGTTGTTTTCGCCGTATTGTTCTGAGACTTTTTGAAATTCTTCTAAAGACAAACAGGTATTGACTTTGCTTTTTAGATATTGGTGTTGGTTGTCAAATAGGAGATTGTATTCCTTTGACCAATCTTCATTGAGACCAATTACAATTTGTTTTTTGATTTCAGTAGCATTCTTTTTTAGCAAATCGTTTTTCGAAATAACTTCCAGTATTTCTTCGTTATTCGGAGCTTTGCCACAATAGAAATTTAAAAGTTGTAATCTGCCTTTGGCGATGACTTTTTCATTTTTGTAATATTTGGTAAAAATGATTTTAAGGATAGCCGTATTGTCTGCTTCTTGCGAAAATGACAATGGTGAGATGAACAGAAACAGTAAAAGAAAATGCAGGTTGAATGTTTTCATTAGTTAATGGAACAGTAATATTTTCATTCAAAGATAAAAAATCGTTACTTTCGTACTATGATTTTGTTGCGAAAATTACTTTTCCCTTTTGCCATTCTTTATGGCTTTGTCACTTCCGTTAGAAATTATCTTTATGATAAAGGTATACTAAAATCGTATTCTTTCGACATACCAGTCATTGCTGTTGGAAATCTCAGCGTTGGCGGAACCGGCAAAACACCACAAATTGAGTATTTAATTCGTTTACTTTCTCCTAATTATAAAGTGGCTACACTTAGTCGGGGTTACAAAAGAAAATCGGAAGGTTTTATTTTGGCGGATGCCAATGCCAATGCGGCAATGCTTGGAGACGAACCGTTTCAGTATTATAGAAAATTTCCACAAATACAAGTTGCCGTCGATGCTGACCGACGAAACGGTATCACTCAACTATTGGCACAAAAAGATAAGCCGGAAGTGATTTTACTCGATGATGCCTTTCAACACCGTAAGGTTAAAGCCGGATTTTATATTCTTCTAACCGCTTATGACGAGTTGTTTTGTGATGATTATCTATTGCCAACCGGAAATCTTCGCGAAAGTCGGAATGGCGCTAAAAGAGCCAATATGATAATTGTCACCAAATGTCCGCCAAACATTCCGGATCTTGCGCAGGAAAATATCAAGAAGAAAATTGGTCTAGACATGCCTATTTTCTTCAGCTTTGTAGATTATGATGATAAGGTATATAACCAAAGCAGTAGTTTGGAAGTGGCCAAAGTCAAATTACAGGAAAAATTATTGTTAGCCGGTATTGCTAAGCCAAAACCGTTTTTTGATTATCTGCAATCTGATAATGATGTGGTTATGACTTTTGCTGACCATCATCATTTTACCGAAAGCGATATTTTGAATATTAAAAGCCAAGCCATCGACACAATTATCGTTACAACCGAAAAGGATTTTGTACGTTTGGAAGCTGCTATTTTCGGAGCACAATTATATTATTTACCAATCAAAAGTAAGCTGATAAAGCACAGTGATACTTTTGACCAAATTATTTTAAACTATGTGGGAACTTGTACAAGAAACGGTTAATTACATTAAGCATAAAACCAATTTTACTCCTGAATACGGTGTAATTTTAGGCTCGGGATTAGGCAGTTTTACAGACGATATTGCAATCGAATTTACTTTGCCTTATAATGAAATCCCTAATTTTCCGGTATCTACTGTAGAAGGGCATAAAGGCGCTTTAGTATTTGGAACTATTGGCGATAAAAAAGTAGTGGCGATGCAAGGAAGATTTCATTATTATGAAGGCTATTCGATGCAAGAAGTTACTTTTCCCGTAAGAGTTATGAAATATATAGGCGTGAGTAAACTCATTGTGTCCAATGCTTCCGGTGGTGTGAATCCGAATTATAAAGTAGGGACAATCGCCATCATTACCGACCATGTCAACATGATGCCGGAACATCCATTAAGAGGCAAGAATGATCCGCGTTTCGGGCCTCGATTTGTAAATATGAACGAACCATACAGTATCAAAATGATTGCCAAAATCAAAGAGATTGCACGTGCTTCTAACATTGAATTACAAGATGGTGTTTATCTTGGATTGCAAGGACCAACTTTTGAAACCTTGCATGAATATAAAATGGTCAAAGTGATTGGTGCTGATTGTGTCGGAATGTCAACGGTTCCTGAAGTAATTGTGGCAAGACACATGGAATTAGAGACTTTTGGGATTTCGGTGATTACTGATATTGGCAGTGAAGAACATTTGGAAAACATTACCCATGAAGAAGTTTTAAAAGCGGCCAATGAAGCTGAACCCAAAGTAAGACAGTTGATTAAGGAGTTGATTCTTCAGTATTAAACTAAATTCAACGCAATTACCCTATAAAAATTTTCTGGATCGAAAGGTTTGGTGATTACATCTGTCATTCCGAAAGATAACAACATTTCTCGGTTTTCGTTTAATGAAATGGCCGTTAGAGCGATGATGGGTTTTTGGGTTTCAAATTCTCGGATATTTTGTGTAGCTATGGTTCCGTTAATTCCGGGTAAATGCACATCCATTAGTACTAAATCATAATCATTTTCGGCACGCATGACTTCAATAGCTTCTTCGCCGTTGTCGACGATTTTGCATTTCATCCCTTTATTTTCTAACATTTTTTTGGTTACCATTTGGTTGATTTTGTTGTCTTCTACTACCAAAACATTTTTACCTACTAAAATATCATCCGAATAAAGGACAGGTTTTTCGGTTTGTATTTCTTGACTTCCGTTGTGTAAATTGAGTTCGAAGGCAAAAGAAGTTCCTACGCCGACTTCACTTTTCAGTCCGATTTCACCACCTAACAAATCAACCAGTTTTTTTACGATGGTTAGTCCTAAGCCGGTTCCGCCATATTTTCGATTAATTTCAATAGAACCCTGAGAGAAACTGTCAAAAATGGTTTCTTGCTTTTCTTCCGGTATTCCGATTCCGGTATCGCGTATCTCAAAGTTGATTCGGGAGAAATCACTGCCTTGATCAACCAATTTGGCAATAACAGTCACTTCCCCGTTTTTAGTAAACTTCAGGGCATTATTGATTAAGTTGATGAATATTTGCGATAATTTTGTTGGATCACCTAATACTATTTCCGGTATGTTTTTGTCTATTTCTAAAGTGAATTTGTTGTTGTTCTTGGTGGCAATTTCATTCATTGAGTTCTGTATGTCTGCCAACAACTGTTTCAAATTAAAGTCGATATATTCAATTTCAATATTACTTGAGTCAATTCGGTTGATTTCTAAAATTTCATTGATAAATGTCAGCAGGTAATTTCCTGAAAACTTTAAGGAATTCAAGTAATGCAATTGGGTTTGCTTCGGATTGTCTTCAATCAACAAATGGGTAATCCCATTGATTGCATTCAATGGAGTTCTCAATTCATGACTTACAGTCGAAAGAAATTCGGCTCTCGCTTTAGAGGCTTTTTCGGCTTTCTCTTTGGCCATTTGCAGTTCAATGTTTTTCTCTTGAAGCAGCTCATTAGAACGCGTTCGAATGATGTTGTTTTTGTATAAAGACAAACTTAAAAGCGATAAGATAGAGATTAAAGCAATGGCTAAAATACTGATCAGCTTAACAAATTTATTGGTTTTTTGTTGGGCTTCATTCTCTTTCGTCATTTGTTCAAGCGCTTTCATTCGCTCGCTTTCTTTGAATTCTTGGTAATCATTGGCATCCAGTTTTTGATTGCTCAAAATGGAAAGACTGTCTTTGATTTCCATGTGTTCTTTTAAATAGTCATGTGATTTTTTTAGGTTCAGCAGTTTTTCATTGGTTCGACTAAGGGATAGCAATATGGCTGCTTTTTGGTCTAAATTCTTCTCTCGTGCATTTAAAACTAAAGCTCTGTTCAAGTAGTTAATTGCAAGGTTATTGTGGTTTAGGCTTTCTTCAATGGTGCCCATTTGATATAAGGCTTCTGCTTTGGATTTATAGATGTCTTCCATGTCAGATTTTGAAATAATTTCATTGAATAATTTTGAGGCTAATTCGGTTTTGCCTTTGTTTTTGTACAAAATTCCTTTTTGAAGTTTTAAAGGTTCGGAAGCATCTATTTTTAAAATGTTATAAACGGCTTGTGATTTGTTGAAATTGAGTTCTGCTTTAGCAAATTCATCCAAATTCATGTAGCACATGCCCATATTGTAATAGCAAATCGCTTGTTGGCTTGAAGGAGGAATCGAACTTAATAAAGCAGCGCATTTAGAAAAAACTTCTACAGCATCTTCATATTTTTTAAGTTCGAAATAGGTTGTGCCTAAAGAGTAAAGTGCGTCTGACTTTTGTTGGGTATTGCCTTTTAATTGGGCATAGTTAATCGCTTTCTGAGAAAAGTATAACGAAGATTTGTAGTTGTTGATTTTTTTGTTAAAATTGGCCAAGTCTATGTAATATGCTGTGCTGTCTGCAGGCGATATCGCGACTTTTCTTTGACTAAAGCCGAGCGTTTGAAATAGTAATATGAATAATAACCATCTCATAGAATTGCAGGTTTACATAGGTTTATAAATGTAGCTAAATTATTTTTTCAACAAAATAATAAGGTCTATTATTCTTGAAGAATATCCGATTTCATTGTCGTACCAACCCACAACTTTGACCATTTTGTCAATGACAGAGGTGAGTTGCGCATCAAACAGACAAGAGTTTTGGTTGCCCAATATGTCTACAGAAACAATTGGATCTTCCGTATAAGCGAGAATTCCCTTTAAGTTTGTTTCTGCAGCGTTTTTGAATGCCCAATTGATTTCTTCAATACTTACTTGTTTTTTGACATAACAAGTAATGTCAGTTAACGAACCATCCGGAACCGGAACGCGAATACCGCTGCCACCTATTTTGCCCTCCATTTCCGGGAATATTTTGGTTAAGGCTTTGGCTGCACCGGTTGTAGTTGGCACAATTGATTGACTTGCGCCGCGTGCTCGACGTAAATCTTTATGCGGTTGGTCGTGTAGACTTTGGTCAGTGGTATAAGAGTGAACCGTTGTAATGTAAGCTTGTTCAATGCCACACAATTCATTGATGACTTTAATCATCGGAGCGGCATTGTTGGTGGTGCAACTGGCGTTGGAAACGATTAGTTCTGTACCGTCTAGAATGTTTTCGTTTACACCAAGCACTACAGTTTTAATTTCGGGCACTTCGCTTGGTGCGGAAAGAATTACTCTTTTGGCTCCGACCGATATATGTTGGTTAATATCTTCAAAAGTCTTGTATTTACCGGTGCATTCCACAACAAAATCTATAGGTTCCCATTTTAGATTACTAATTTCTTTTTCGTGAAAAAAAGTGTAATGCTTTCCCTCAACAATAATGGAATTATCATCAAAAGATACAGGATAAGGCAAAACCCCGTGTATGCTGTCGTATTTGATTAAATGTGCCATCGTACGATTGTCGGCAATATCATTGATAGCGACAACTTCAATACTTGGGTGATTTAAAAGCAATCGGAATAAGTTGCGTCCTATTCTTCCAAAACCGTTAATGGCAATTTGAGTTTTATGGTTCAAGTCTACTATAGTTTAAAGTCGTTTATTGTGGTTTAAAATAGTTCGATGTTGTTTAAATGTTTAGATTAATAACAATTTTAAACCTTTAAACCCTATAACTTTTAAACGTTTTTTTTTGCTTTTTTACAAAATATGTTTTTCTGCATGGTATGAAGAACGAACCAATGCGCCGCTTTCCACGTGACGGAATCCCATTTCCTTACCGATTTTTTCGTATTTTTCAAATTGTTCCGGTCTGATGAATTCTTTTACCGGTAAGTGTTTTTTGCTAGGTTGTAAATATTGTCCAATGGTTACAATATCTACGTCATTATCGCGTAAATCTTGCATGGTTTGGATTACTTCTTCTTCGGTTTCACCTAATCCGAGCATGATACCCGATTTGGTTCTTTTGATACCTTGTTGTTTTAAGTATTTCAACACGGCCAAACTTCTGTCGTATTTTGCTTGAATACGCACTTCACGTGTCAAACGACGGACGGTTTCTACGTTATGTGAAACTACTTCAGGATTGGCTTCTACGATACGGTCGATGATTCTTTCTACGCCCTGAAAATCGGGGATAAGTGTTTCCAAAGTCGTTTCGGGATTCATTCTGCGGATGGCTTGAACGGTTTCAAACCAAATAATTGAACCCATATCTTTTAAATCATCGCGGTCAACGCTGGTGATTACGGCATGTTTGATTTTCATGATTTTGATGGAACGCGCTACTTTTTCAGGTTCGTCCCAATCTACCGTTTCCGGTCTTCCGGTTTTTACGCCGCAAAATCCACACGAACGCGTACAGACATTCCCTAAAATCATAAAGGTGGCGGTGCCTTCGCCCCAACATTCACCCATATTAGGACAACTACCTGAGGTACAAATAGTGTTGAGTTTGTATTTATCGACTAAACCGCGAAGTTCAGTGTATTTTTGACCGATAGGCAATTTGACTTTTAGCCATTTTGGTTTACCAACGGGTTGGTTGCTTTCGAGTACTGATTCCATAATTGCAATTTACGTAGTGCAAAGATACAAAGGTTGGATTTAGTTTTTAGAATTTACTTTTCAGAAATTCTTGTTAAAAGTGCGTTTTTTTACTCCACAAAATCCATGTGACGATTGTGGGTTTCACTTATGGTCAAAGTAGCATAAATGCCCAATGCGAATGCAATTAAACCTACTACAGCAGCTGAAATAATGACCGAATTGTTTTGTTTCAAATAATCGAAACCAATCAGCATAATTGGTACAGTGCCACGAACCATATTGGGAACACTCGTGGTTGCTGTACTTCTCATATTGGTGCCAAATTGTTCTGCGGAAACCGTGACAAACATCGCCCAAAAACCGCAACCCAAACCAATCCATCCGCAATAGAAGTAATACATGTTTTCGGTTTTATTGCCACTAAAAAGGAGCAAAGCAACACCCGCAAAAGTGAATAATAGCATGTATAAAATGGTTTTCTTTCGTGAATGCAAGGCTTGCGATATAAACCCACAAGAAAAATCACCGACAGAAGTTGAAATATACGTCCACATAATCGCTTTTCCCGGATCGATGGATGTAATGCCCATTTCGGGAGCAAATTGGTTGGCCATAAAGACCAAGATTCCGATGCAATACCAAATGGGAACACCAATTAGAATGCACTTTAGGTATTTTATAAACAAAGTTTTTTTGGTAAAAAAGGATAAAAAATCACCTCTTTTAATCGAACTGTTTTCTTTGATGCTTTTAAACATTCCACTTTCGGCAACGCTTATTCTAAGTACAAGCAGCATCAATCCTAATCCGCCACCAATGAAATAAGCGGTTGTCCAACTTCCGGCAAGTTCGACCGTAAATTGAGCTACCACGGCTCCCAAAACGCCAAATCCGGCTACTATTGAAGTTCCGATGGCTCTTAATTCTTTGGGTAAAGTCTCAGAAACTAAAGTAATTCCAGCGCCCAATTCGCCTGCCAAACCAATACCGGCAATAAATCGCAACCAAGCATAAATTACACCTTTGTCGGCAAAATCCATTTGAGGTAAAAAGCCGCAAGCAATATTGGCCAAAGAATATACGATAATAGAACCGAATAAAACAGAAAGTCTTCCTTTTTTATCGCCAAAAACACCCCAAACGATGCCTCCTAAAACCAACCCAACCATTTGATAATTCAGAATCATGGTGCCAACGGTATCGGCCTCTAAGCCCATATCATTCAAACTGGGAATTCGAACAATTCCGAATAGGAGTAAATCATAAATATCTACAAAATAGCCCAAGGAGGCAATGATAACAGGAAAACTGAACAAGTGTTTCAATTTTTCTTCACGGGTGAATTGTTGCATTTGTTTGGTTTAGATAGTAACAATCAAATATATAAGTTTTTAGTTTTGAACTGTTAATTTTTTTGTAATGTGCACAAAATATTGTTTAAAAGTCATATATTTGTATATACAAATGTTGTGATAATGAAGCGTAATGACTTTATAAAATTAGCAATAGGAGGAACTACAATGATGGCACTAAATCCTTTATATAACTTGACAAAAGGCTTAAAAGAAACCGATACTAAACTTCCTGTCTTGTTTATTGGTCACGGTTCGCCAATGAACGGAATTGAAGACAATGAATTTTCAAGAACTTGGTCAAAATATGGAAATGAGATTCCACGACCAAAAGCGGTTTTAGTAATTTCAGCACATTGGTTGACCGAAGGTACTCATATTACGGCTATGGAAAATCCGCAAACCATTCACGATTTCGGTGGTTTTCCAAAAGCGCTATTTGAGGTACAATATCCAGCAAAAGGAAGCCCTGAATTGGCTGTGGAAACTTCTAAGTTAATTAAAGCTACTCAGGTTGAACTTGACCACGATTGGGGTTTAGATCACGGAACATGGACGGTGGTCAGACATATGTATCCCGAGGCAGAAATTCCCGTATTGCAATTGAGTATTGATTATAGTAAACCACCACAATACCACTTTGATTTGGCTAAAGAATTAGCTTCTTTGCGCCAAAAAGGTGTTTTGATAATTGGTAGTGGCAATATGGTTCACAATTTGAGAATGGTGGCTTGGGACAAACTTAATGAACCCGAGTTTGGTTATGATTGGGCTAAAGAAATCAATCAGGTTTTTAAAGAAAAAATTACTTCCGGAGATGCAAAATCACTGATTGCTTATGAAAAATTAGGAACTGCCGCCAAGTTGGCTATACCAACCCCCGATCATTATTATCCTTTATTATACACTTTGGGGTTACAGGATAAAACAGATGAAGTAAGTTTCTTTAATGATAAAGCTGTTGGTGGTTCACTAACGATGACTTCAGTGAAATTCGGATAAATCGGTTGTTTTTATAGGCCTAAAGATTTTTTTGTGCTTGACATTAAACCGTCTTTGTGTACTAAAACCGAAATTGCTTTTAATTTTAAATAAGCTACACTCATGTAAACAAATCCGTTTCTTCCTGATTTTGTTCCCCAAGAGTTTTTGACCTTGTAATACAGGTTTCCTTTTTGGTCTTTGGCTTTGCCGATGATGTGCATTAAATGATCATCCATAGTGTTGTAATTTTCAAATTCTGCTTGCCGATATTCTGGAGTAATCATTTTTTCAGGTTTGATTTCGGTTAGTATAGTTTTGTTGTCAGTTTCGTTTTGAGGAATAACAGCAATGCCGAATTGGCCGGAAAAGGTGCTTTCACTAACATCGCTGTCAAGAGCGATTGTAAATCCCTTATCTAATGCATAATCAATATTTTGAATAAACTCATCTAAAGATAAATTGTAAAAATATCCATTGGAGAAATTATCAGGAATATTGAGAATGAATTTCGAATAAACCGGTTCATGAGTAAAAGACGTAATCGTCACATAATCGTCAAAATTGATTAGGTAAATGGTCGAAACGGCTTCTTTTACAATTGGACTAACATATTCAGTTTCGCCCATGTATCGGTCTAAAACAGCTTTGTAATCTGTTTTCCAGTTTGGGTATTTAGCCGGTGTTTCCGCTACAGCCTTTTTGAGGATTTCTTCTAATTCTGAAACCATTTTGGAATGGTCGTATTTATCATCTGGTTTAATCTTTCCCGAAAAATCGTTTTGTAATGCCAGACCATATTTTCGAGCGCTATTAATCACATCGTGGTTTAAACCGCCTTCACCAAATTGAGTTTTACCCTGGCGCATCACATAATTATCAGCTTTGTCTAAATAAATATTTCTTACGTTATACATTTCTGACAAGTCTATTTTTACACCCGTTGTACGAATGATTTCGGCTTCTAAAAAAGAAGTAGTTGAGAAACTCCAACAAGTTCCGGTGTTTTGTTGGTCAATGACTTCGGCACAAGTGATTTCTTTAATGACTTGAAAATCATATTTTTGAGAAAATGTACTTAAACTGAAAAATAATGATAAAAGAAGCAACAATTTTTTATTCATAAGAAACTGATATAGGATGACGATAAAGTCAAAAAATGATTTATTTTTACGCTAAAATAATAGTTTTAGTTGGCTAACAATTATTTTTAACTTAAAAATATAAGAATCCTAATTTAAGTAAATATGAGTTCAATCAATTGGATTACTGCCAAAGAGTTTGAAGATATCACCTATAAAAAATGCGACGGTGTAGCCCGAATAGCATTTAACCGACCGAATGTGCGTAATGCCTTCCGTCCAAAAACAACCAGTGAATTATACGATGCCTTTTACGATGCTATGGAAGACACTTCAATAGGAGTGGTTTTGCTATCCGGCGAAGGACCGAGTTCTAAAGATGGTGTTTGGTCATTTTGCAGTGGTGGAGATCAAAAGGCTCGTGGTCATCAAGGTTACGTTGGCGAAGACGGTTACCATCGATTGAATATACTTGAAGTTCAGCGTTTAATTCGTTTTATGCCCAAAGTCGTGATTGCAGTGGTTCCGGGTTGGGCTGTTGGCGGCGGACACAGTTTGCACGTAGTTTGCGACCTGACATTAGCCAGTAAAGAGCATGCCATTTTCAAACAAACCGATGCTGATGTGACGAGTTTCGACGGTGGCTACGGTTCGGCCTATTTGGCCAAAATGGTCGGACAGAAAAAAGCCCGTGAGATTTTCTTTTTAGGCCGAAATTATACTGCGCAAGACGCTTTTGATATGGGTATGGTGAATGCCGTTATTCCACATGATGAATTGGAAGATACCGCCTATCAATGGGCACAAGAAATATTAGAGAAATCTCCAACGTCTATTAAAATGCTAAAATTCGCCATGAATTTAACCGATGACGGTATGGTGGGTCAACAAGTTTTTGCCGGAGAAGCCACGCGTTTGGCCTACATGACAGACGAAGCGATTGAAGGGCGAAATGCCTTTTTGGAAAAAAGAAAACCAAATTTCGGAAAAAACAAATGGATTCCTTAACATCAGCCTTCGGTTTGCGGTGTTCATTCGTCAGATTTGATTTATAAAATAATTCTAAAAGAATATATGGAAAACTTTACCAACGAAACCATTGATACTAAGGCTTTGCCTAGATTTGAAGCGGTTCAATTGTCTCCTATCGACCCCAAATATTGGCGAGTAATTTTGATTAGTATTATCGGCTTTTTTTTGTTGGGTATAGCCATTATGGTTACTTTATTTTTTTTGGTGGAGGAAGAATTTGAGCACAAACCATTGCTCTTTTCGGCTTACGTAACAGTTTTTGCTATTGCTTTATTATTGTCACGCATTAGCTTCAAGAAAAAAGCCTATGCTTTCAGAACTCATGATGTGATTTTCAGAAGCGGTATTATTGCCACCAATACGATGGTGATTCCGTATAATCGTGTCCAACACGTAGCACTTCATGAAGGTTTTATTGCGCGTTTTTTTGGCTTAGCCAAAGTGGAAATTTTTACTGCCGGCGGCATTTCCAGCGATTTGGAGATTCCGGGGATTGCCAAAGAGGAAGCCGAAAACATTAAGCAATTGTTGATGGGTAAAATTCAAAAGCAACTCTAATGGAATCCAATTTCAATCAGCCGCAACGCCAGTCTTTGGTGGGTATTTTGGTGATTTTCCTCGAGATGATTTTTCAATTACTCAAAGCCATGTGGCCGATTATTGTCATTACTTTACTGAAGGCAAATTCTCTATCTGTTCTTATCGGTTCACTAACGTTACTTGCTGTAGCGGTTTATTTTGGCGTTTATTCTTTTTTAAAATACCGAAATTTCACTTTTTACATTGATGAAGAAAACGAAGAGTTTATCATCAGTGACGGTATTATCAATAAGACCAAAACAACGATTCAACTTCATAAAATCCAACAGGTAAATATCAAGCAAAACTTGATTCAACGGTTAATCGGAGTTTATGCATTAGATGTTGATACTGCCGGAAGCGACAAAAAAGAAGGTAATATCAAAGCCATTTCGCATGATTTAGCTTTGGCTTTGAAATCGAAATTATTGGAAAATGAAGGGAAAAAAGTAGCTGTTTCGGAAGAAGAAATTGCAGCGGAAAAACCCGAATACCAAGCGATTCCGTTTCTTAAAGTCAATTTGGGCAGTTTGCTCAAAATCGGCATTACTTCCAACTATGTGAAAAGTGTTGGTTTGATACTGACGTTCTTCTTTACCATTTATGAAAACCTCCACCAAGCCGGAGCAGAAGATGTTATCAGCACAGAAAAATTGGAAGGTTTTGTCGATAATAACTCGGTTTGGTATTCAGGTTTGTTGTTTGTATTGATTATGTTCAGTGTCGTTTTTTTAATCAATATAGGACGAACAGTAATCAAGTTTTTTGATTATACCGTTACCAAACAAAAAGGCTCGCTAATGTTGACTTATGGCTTGATTAACACCCAAAGCACCATTTTGAAACCAGAGAAAGTACAAATTGTGAAAGTGTCAAGAAATTATCTCCAAAAGAAACTTAATGTCCTTGAAATAAAGATTAGACAAGCCATCAGTGACGAGAAAAAAGATAATAAATCCCTGATAGAAGTTCCGGGTTGTAATGCTTTTGAACGCGATGAGATTCTGAGATTATTGTTCAAACAAGTGCCGGAAAAAGGTGTAATGATGAAGCCTAATTTTCGGAAATTGATTTTTTCTATTTTCCTCATAATTGTACTACCTTTAACCGTCTATTTTTTGTTTGGAAAATACGTTGAGCCTAGGGTTTTTGAATACGCCAATGTTGCCGTATTTTTTGCGATTTTTATGTTGGTTTTACTGTTTTTTGGATTCCGAAATTACCGTTTGTTTGTCAATGATAACCACATTATCAAACAAAGCGGCGCTTGGGATGTTGACCATGAAATAATTGAAATCGGTAAAATACAAGCCATCACGACTTCGCAATTGTTTTGGCACAAAAGCTTAAATATAGGTTCGTTGACGATGCATACCGCTGGCGGAAACATTACTTTTCATTTGGGCAAATTTGACAAAATAAACGAATATGTTAACCTTTGGCTGTACGAAATAGAAACCTCTAACAGCAATTGGATGTAGCAATAATATTAGATTTGAAATATCAAATATCAAAATCATATCTAATATCTAAAATTTAATATTTAAAATTATATGAAACACTGGGTTGAAGCCGCACGAGTTAGAACTTTACCACTTTCGGTATCGGGTATTATTGTTGGAAGTTTTTATGCGATGTCACAGGGAATGTTCAATTGGAACATCGTTATTTTTGCTTTGCTGACTACTTTGGGATTGCAAATTCTCTCCAATTTTGCCAACGATTATGGCGATGGCGTAAAAGGTACGGATAACGAGGACAGAGTTGGGCCAAAACGTGCCATTCAAAGCGGATTAATTACACCGCAAGCAATGAAAAAAGCGATGGTAATCACTGCTTTAATTACCCTGACTTTTGCCGTTTTACTAATTTATTTTGCTTTTAAAGAAAGCTATCTACTGTATTCTTTTGTCTTTTTGATATTAGGGATTTTAGCCATTGCTTCAGCGATACGATATACCGTTGGAAAAGGAGCTTATGGTTATCGTGGTTTTGGAGATTTGTTTGTGTTTATTTTCTTTGGATTGGTAAGTGCATTTGGAGTTTATTTTATGTTTTCTAAAACAATAGATTGGTTATTATTATTGCCGGCCACTGCGATTGGTTTCTTGAGTGTCGGTGTCTTAAATCTAAACAACATGCGCGATGAAGAAAGCGATAGAAAAGCCGGAAAGAATACTATCGTGGTCAAAATGGGTGGCGCAGCGGCTAAAAAGTACCATTTCTTTTTGGTGATTTCGGCCATGATTTTAGTGTTGGTGTTTGCCTTTTTAAACGATTTTCACTTCGACCAATATATTTTTGTGGTTGCTTATTTCCCTTTGATAAGTCATTTGATTACCGTTTACAAAAACCAAAATCCTAAACTTTTGGATCCCGAATTGAAGAAGTTGGCCATCAGCACTTTTTTGCTTTCAGTTCTTTTGGCCTTGTGTCTGATTTTCTTTATTTCAGATGTCGTAGTGAATTACGTTTAATTAAAAAAATACAGTCATGAAAATTACATTTTACGGGCATTCTTGTATCGGAATTGAAGTGGGTGGAAAACAGTTACTAGTTGACCCATTCATTTCCGGAAATGAAAAAGCTGTTCATATTGATATCAATGCTTTAAAAGCAGATTACATCCTAATTACACACGCTCATTTCGACCATATTTTAGACGTTGAAACTGTGGCCAAAAACAATAATTCCGTGATTATATCCAATTGGGAAATCGCGACTCATTTCGGAAACAAAGGCTTGCAATACCACCCAATGAATCAAGGCGGAAGCTGGCAGTTTGATTTTGGTAAAGTGAAATATGTCGCTGCAGCGCATTCGAGTTCGTTTCCTGACGGAACGTATGGTGGCAATCCGGGCGGATTTGTAATCGAAGGGGAACACAAAAATATCTACATTTCAGGCGATACGGCTTTGACCATGGATATGAAATTGATTCCGATGAGAACCAAGCTCGATTTAGCCATTTTTCCTATCGGGAATTGTTTTACCATGGATGTTGAAGATGCAATCATAGCAGCTGATTTTGTCGATTGTGACAAGGTTTTAGGTTGTCATTTTGATACCTTCGGATTTATCTTAATCAATCACGACGAAGCCAAAAAGAAATTCTTCGATGCCGGAAAAGACTTGATGCTACTCGAAATAGGAGAAAGCATTTCGCTTTAATAATATTAATACAGAGAATGAGAGTGTCAGTTTTGGCACTCTTCTTGTTTTAGGAACGAAAAACATCTTATGAAATTTTTAATTTTAAGATTACTATTAGTCTGTACCTCTTTAGATTTTGCACAAAGCAACGAAGGCTTTTGGGACAATATCAGAACGACTAATGAAACGATTATACTCAATGCCGGAAAACGAAAAGCCATCAAAACAGCCGATTTTCCTATGGGTACAACAGAAGTGGTTTATCGCATTTCCCTTTTAGATGACAATCAAAAAATCAGTTCGAGTTTGGTTTCTGTACTAAAAGCCATTCCGGATCCAACAGGAATTAGTCAAGGTGCTGCAGGAACGGTGTTTTTGCTTTCTTCTATTTCAGGGGATGACAAGTGTAAATTTTATGTATTTACCAATGAAAATGACGCTTTGCAATACGAAAAAGAAGGAACTGTCAAGAACGCTTGTGTGTCTCAAGAAGAACCGGTAAACAAAGCCGCCAAGCTCCTAACAGAAAAATCAAAATGCATGCCTCAAGGCATACAGAATCTGTGGTTTGGATTTCAAAGCGACAATTGGGTGATGAAAGAAAAAATTGTTTTAGAGGTCGTTCCATGGGTTAATTATAGTCTGCGAAGCGGTTGGACAGTGGAAAATAGAAAGAGTCTTTTAAAAGAAATTGAGCAGTTGGAGATTGCCAAAAAAGTATCCAACAAGAATTTGTTTTTGGGGAATTTTATGGAAGTCTTTATTGCCAAATATGCTTACAATGACTATAAAAAGCTATTACCGGCTGAAAAAGCTAAGGCTATAGATGGTTTTGCTGAAGAAAGTCTGGTGAAATCAGGGCAATTGAATAGTTACTTAGAAATGGTCAGAAGTGAAGCTCAAAAGCTTAATTTCAGTAATAAATCAGAAGAAGCGATTCTTAAAATCCAAAAGGAAATCATTGAGAAAAACCGAGCTACAGCCATTGATTATGGTTTGTTGGGCAGTTTTTATTTATCTTCCAGGCAATTTGTAAAAGCGGAAGAAGCTTATTTGAAAGCCATTTCCATGAATCCTTCAGAGTTAAATTATCGATTGCAATTGGCGCATATTTATATGTATACAGACAGAGTAAATAAGTCCAAAGACCTTCACAAAAAGTACCAACAAAACAATTTGGCCAACCACAAAAGTTGGATCGAACAGACCAAAATTGATTTTGAACAGTTTAAAAATAATGGCTTTGGTACCGAAAATTTCAAGAAGATTTTACGCGTTTTAGACTAAAAAAATGACTGCAACTTACCATAAATATATCCTTCATTTCAAACAGGCTTCGGGTACTTCTCGAGGCGTTTTGACCGACAAAGAAACCTGGTTTTTGATACTCGAAAAAGACGGTAAAAAAGGCATAGGCGAGTGCGGTATTTTACGCGGATTATCGGCTGATGATCGTCCCGATTATGAAGAAAAACTGCAATGGGTTTGTGAAAATATTCACCTTGGCGAGGAAAAATTATGGCAAGAATTGATGGAATTTCCTTCGATTCAATTCGGAGTAGAGATGGCTTTTTTGTCTTTAAAAAGTAAAAATCCGTTTGTTTTATTTCCGTCAAAATTTACGTCCGGCGAAAAATCTATTGTTATCAACGGACTCGTTTGGATGGGTGATGAAGCCTTTATGAAACGTCAAATTGAAGAGAAAATTGCCCAAGGATTTACCTGTATAAAAATGAAGATTGGCGCTATAGATTTTGAGAAAGAAATCGAATTATTGCGCTTTATTCGTCAAAATTTTGATGAAAAAACCATCGAGATTCGGGTTGATGCTAATGGTGCTTTTTCTGAAAATGAAGCTTTAGATAAAATTAATCAAATAACTGGTTTTAAATTACATAGCATAGAGCAACCGATTCAAAAAAACCATACTGACACGATGTCAGTTTTGTGTAAAAGCACTAATTTGCCCATTGCTTTAGATGAAGAACTTATCGGTGTGTTTTCTTTTGAAGATAAGGAAGCTTTGCTACAAAAAATCCAACCGCAATACATCATTTTAAAGCCGAGTTTTATCGGTGGAATCCGTGGTACTTTAGAATGGATTTCTCTTGCCGAAAAATTAAATATCGGTTGGTGGATTACTTCCGCTTTAGAAAGTAACGTTGGTTTGAATGCAATTGCCCAATTTACTTTTGGACTCAATAATCCGATGCCGCAAGGTTTAGGAACCGGAAGTTTGTATACCAATAATTTTGATTGTCCGCTACAAGTTTCACAAGGCCAACTTTGGTATCGAAATGAGTCCGATTGGAAAATCGATTTAGATCATTTTGAATAAAAAAAAACCTGCTCGAAAGAACAGGTTTTTTAGTTTAGAAATTTACTTTTCCCAATCAATTTTTCGGGAGAAATACATCACGGCTCCGAGGATGAAAAATAAGCCAATGCTTCCAACTAAAAGCGCATAATCTTCCATTTGGATAATCACATAAATGAAGGTGTACAATACGGAAAGTGACGTCGCAATAAACATCGGGAATTTTCTATTCTTCAAAATCGAAATCGAATAGAGTGTAATCATAACTACCACCGCAATTCCGGAAATAGCATAAGCTAAACTAAAACTACTGTGTTCAGTAATTGAAATCAATAAAGTGTAAAACATAATCAGCGCAATGCCAATCATTGAATATTGAAAAATATGAATATTGATTTTGCTTATCGACTGAATTAAGAAGAAAATCAGAAATGTCAAACCGATTACGAGGAAGCCATACTTGGAAACACGCTCGTTTTGCTGGTATTCGTCGACTGTTTCAATAAATTTTACGCCAAAGAGATAATCATCCAAATTAGGCAAAACATTCGCGTATTGCTGCGAAAACGTGCGGTTGATGTCTAATACTTTCCAATCCACGTGAAATCCGTCTTTGTTTACGACTTTAGTAGTGTCATTAGCGGCAAATGAACCTTCAAAACTTGGCGATTCCCAATCGGAATCAATCCCAACATTGGTTACTTTTCCAATCGGAATGAAGTTGATGCTGTTGCTTCCGTTATAAGTAATGCCAAAATTAAAATTGATTTGGTTATTGGCGGCTAAGACTTTGTAATCAAAAATATTGGTAGCCAAAACGCTGTAATCACTTTTTTCATCCGGTTGTGGTTCAAACGTTAGTTTTTCATTGTTGAGCTGTATTTTTAGTTCACTTTTGATACTTTTCAGATTGGTAGTTTTGACAATGATTGCCGCTTTGTCCCATTGAATGCTCTCTTCCGGAATATTGAGTTTGGCAAAATTAGGCGCGGTGAAATTTCCTTTAAAGTTCATGTCTGCCGAAAAAACTACCGGGTTAAAAAGACCTCGTTTCAGAGATTCATTTTTCTTTACTTTAGAAATATTGTTCAATTCGTTCGGGAAGAAATAAGCATAATTAGTGGTTGCTCTTCTTTGTAAAGTGGTTACGCCGGTTTTTTGGTCAATGACATTTAGATTCTCGTAAGTATTATATGGAATTCTTAAAACCGGACCATAAAAAGCGACGTTGCTTCCCCAAAGAGTTGACACTTCATCAACAACTTCTGATTTCCGTTGGGAGCGTTCTTTAATCAAATCTTGTACAAAGAATAGCGGAATAAGTAAAAAGAGTGTGAGCGCACCAACCATAATCATTTTGGCGGTTGTGGATTGGAAGAATGTTTTTTCTTCGGTGTTTTGTTGTTCTTGAAATTCTTGATTTTCCATGATGTGATGTTTAAATAGGATTAAAATTTGTAAAATATAATGTAGAGGTAAAGTAATGCAATTGGAATATTAGCCAACATAATCAACATTTTGACCGTTAAAACTTCTCGTTCTTTGGGCTTTATGAAAAACTGAAAGAATAAATACAGAAAAACAAACAGATTGATCAAAAAAGCGAAAAGCAAATAGAAATAGCCGATGAGATACAGTATTCCAAATTCCGGAAGAATGAAATGAATTAGAAATAGCAAAGTGCCGATGCCAAATGAACCAACAGCTAAATAAGTTGAAAATCGGTCGGATGTTTCAGTTTTGGTAATGAGTTGTGTTTCCATGATTATGATTGTTTGAGATTAAATTCTTTTTGATTAAAAAGGAGAAATAGATGAATACGCCAAAGTGAAGGGAAAATAATAGGGCCTTTATCGAAATGGCCATTTGGAACAGATCAAAAGCTAAGTCAATAGGATTGCTAAGGATATCCCAACTGTTGTAGCGCATAATTCGTCCAATATAAATTCCAAAACCACAAAGAATGCTGATGGTCGGAATGATAAGATTAACAGTTTTTATCGTAATGTATTGTTCGGTAATTTTTTCAAAATGCAACAGCGAGAGTAATCCGAAAGCAAAACCAATTAAGGCGAATGAACTCACAATAATTAAATCGAGCCAAAAGAGATTTCCTTCAGAATTGGCCAAATGGACTAAGTCTGTGATGATGTAAAAGGCATTCGGAATAAAAGCCAACCAAACAGCTGAAATGAATAAGATTTTGAATTTAGAAGTTTTTTTTAAGTTCATAGTCAATAAATAGGATGAAATCCCATAAGGAACAACGGCTAGAAATAGGTTCCAAATCAGGAAAAACAAGTAAATAGAATGGGTTAATTTGGCTCTGACCAATAATAGCGAAAGACAATAAATTCCATAGAAAAGCAACAATTGGTTGGCTTTCTTGTTTTGATAGAAAAGTTTTAATATTACGTTCATTTACTTGATGTTAAAAGTGGTTTGAATGGTTTGTATCGGTAGGTGTAACATTTTATTAAATTCTAAGTCATGAAATTGATGTGCCGATTTACCTCTTTTGAAGTAATCTAAAAAAGTAGTGTATCGGTTAGGGTAGAAGAGGGAGCCTATGAAAATTACCATATATAAATAGGCACTTTTTTTTCCGTTACCCCATAAGAAATATTGCATCCCAATTTCTTCAATGACCGAAACACCGGTGTTGGTCAACACGTGAATCACATCGTGATCTTCGAGTTTGGGTTGTATTTCAAAATTGTATTTAAGCAAAAAACAGCCCATGTGAAAACCCAAACTGTCTTGAGGATACAGAATCAGTTCTTTGGGCGTTATATTCCAAGGTTCATTCTTTTTAAAGAATTTTTGGTAGGGCTTTTTGCTCCACTCATACATTTTTTCGATGATTAAGTCTCTCATGAATTATATTAAAAGTACTTTGAAATTCAAAGTGTATAGATAAAAAAAATAGTTAATTTTTCGATAGTAATTTTTCAAGTGCTTCTATGTGCTCTTGGAAAGCTTTTTTTCCGGTTGCCGTAGCTATGTAACGCGTGTTGGGCTTTTTTCCAATGAATTGTTTTTCAATCATAATGTATTCCTCGGTTTCCAAGGCTTTGGTATGGCTGGCTAAATTGCCATCCGTAACACCCAGTAATTCTTTAAGCATGTTAAAATCGGCACTTTCGTTGACCATTAAAACCGACATTATCCCCAAACGTATTCGGTGATCAAAAGCTTTGTTAATATTTTGGATGATATTTTTCAAAATTAATAAGTGTCAATAACGGTTTCTAATAAAGGCGAATCTACCAACTGTGATGGAGCTACCACTTTTTCATCCAATGGGATTTTATTGCCATAACGTTCTTTGAGAATTTCTTTTACCAATTCATGCTCCAAAGTAAAACTTTTTAAACTTTCCAATCCACAGAGTTCTATTCCGGCACCGTTTTTATAGATTTTCCAAACCAATTCAGAGCAATACATTTTGTTATCTGTCCATTCAAAATAAAGGTCGTAATCTTTATTATTAAACTGATTTCCATAAGACTTCATTTTCTCCAATACTGTAGTGTTTAAAACAGCCTTTGCATTTTTTAATCTTTTAACCAAATATGAATTGCCTTGACCGTGAGAAATCCATTCCTTAAAAGGTGTAATTTTTACGGGCTGAACGGCTTCATAAACATATTTTTCCCCTTTAATTTCATAAATAATACCGCAGTGTGAGAATTTCGAGTTAGTGGCAATTCTTACCGCTTCGCATTGTTTTGATTGTGAAGTTTGAAAGATGATATCACCGTCTTGCAATGACTCTTGGGGATTTTGATTTAACTTGACAAAAGCTTTTTCAACTTGCGTTGAGTTGCCTTTCGCCAATACAAAAAAGGCAATCAATAAACCTAAAACTATTACGATAGCTTTTCTCATTACTTATTTTCTATCGTATTTAAAATACATTATACTTCCGTATAAAATATTACATACACCAAAGCCTAAAGCCCAAAATAGCAATCCATAACTTAAAAACCAAGTAGAAAGTAAGCCTATCAATATTTGTGAAATCCCCAAATATCGAACATCTCCTAGGGTATATTTACTGGCATTCACACAAGCCAATCCATAAAAAATTAAAGTCAGTGGTGCCACAAGTTCCAATATGTTTTTTTCTATCAGGAATACTATAAAAAATGCACCGGTTAACAAAGGAATTAAAAAATTGATTAATAATCTTCTGGAGGTTGGATTCCAAAAGGCCTCTTTTTCTTTGGCTGCTTTTCTCAGACTTAAAAATAATCCGGTTAAAATGGATAAAACCATAACTGAAGTACCAATGATTAATAATCGGTAGACTGCATCATAGGAAATGACCAAATCTCTATACGAACCACTTGTAGACGTATCAAAGTAAATGGTTTTGTATGCCAGCCAAGCACCAATTAAAGAATAAACACCTGCGAGAACGCCTGATAAACCACTCAAGGATATGAATCTTGAAGATTGCGTCATCATTTGTTTGATGTCTTGAATGTCTTTTAGATAATCTTTAGTTTCCATTTTAAAGTACTTTGAAAAACAAAGTAAATAAATATTTTTTCAGTGACCAAATGTTTTTTCATTTATTTTTGATAAAAATTATTTCTATGAAAAAGCTTCTTTTCGGTTCTTTGTTTTTTATGGCAGTTTCAGGTTTTGCTCAAAGCAATGATGAACAAATGCTCAAGGATATTTATAAATATGCTTTAACCAATTCAAAGTGTTATGCTTGGTTAGATGATTTATCTAATAAAATCGGACATCGTCTTTCGGGCTCTGTTGGTGCTGAAAAAGGAGTAGTTTATACCAAACAACAATTAGAAACTTTAGGTTTAGACAAAGTTTATTTACAAGAAGTTATGGTGCCCAAATGGGTTAGAGGCGAAAAGGAATCAGCTTATATTTTAGATAAGAAAAACAAAATCAGTGTGCCTATTTGTGCTCTTGGAGGTTCTATAGCCACGCCAAAAGAAGGATTAACGGCAGAGATTATTGAAGTCCAAAGTCTCAAAGAATTAGAAATTTTAGGCGAAGCCAAAATCAAAGGTAAAATTGTCTTTTACAATCGCCCGATGGAACCTGAAAACATAGAAACCTTTAAATCTTATGGACATTGTGTGGACCAACGTTACGCGGGCGCAAAAGAAGCGGCTAAGTTTGGCGCGGTTGCAACGATTGTTCGTTCGATGAATTTAAGATTAGATGATTTTCCACACACAGGAACACAAAGTTATGGCGATTTGCCTAAAGAGAAATGCATTCCAACGGCTGCTATCAGTACGAATGGTGCCGAATTATTAAGTCAAAAACTCAAAGCAAACAATAAGCTGCTATTCTATTTTAAACAATCTTGTCAAAATTATGATGAGGTTCTTTCCTATAACGTAGTTGGTGAAATCATAGGATCAGAACATCCGGAAAAAATTATGGTCGTTGGCGGACATCTGGATTCTTGGGATTTGGCAGACGGTTCGCATGATGATGGCGCCGGTTGTGTGCAAAGTATGGCGGTTGTAGAACTCTTTAAAAAACTAAATTACAAACCTAAAAACACCATCAGAGTAGTCCTTTTTATGAATGAAGAAAACGGTGGAAAAGGTGGGAAACGCTACCAAGAACTCTCTCAGGCCAATACAGAGAATCATATTTTTGCATTGGAAAGTGATGCCGGTGGATTTACTCCAAGAGGTTTTTTCTTTGAATGTGATAATCCTAATTTTGAGAAAATCATGACTTGGAAAGCGTTATTTGAACCTTATCTTATTCACAGTTTTGTCAAAGGTGGCACGGGTTCAGATATTAGTCCGTTGACTTCTGCTAAAATTGTAAAGGCAGGTTTGAAGCCTGATTCGCAAAGGTATTTTGATTATCATCATGCAGCCAATGATACCTTTGACGCTATCAATAAAAGAGAATTAGAACTTGGGGCAGCGACTATGACGGCCTTAGTTTATTTGTTTGATCAATACGGAATAGATTAAGTTTGAAACCTACAGCATTATATATACTTCAACAGCCTGAAAAGTATCGTGATATATTGCTTCATATCATAACGGTTGTAGAGCAGACTTTACCCGAAGTAACTTTAGAATACAAATGGGGAATACCCTATTTTTATTATAAGAAGAAGCCTTTTTGCTATCTCAATGCAAGTCATAAGCATGAATTCGTTGATGTTGGTTTTGCGAAGGGCTTTCAATTAAAATCGTATCAAGAGCATTTGATAGCAGACAAAGGGAGAAATACAATTAAGTCATTGCGGTATTTCAGTATAGAAATGATTGACAATGCTGTTTTAATCGCTGTCATTGAAGAAGCCAAAAAGTTATATTAAAAAAAAAGCCCCAAATTTGGGGCTTTTTACATTGATTATTGTTCACGATTGACATAAATCCAACCTGTTTTGGCGGCGTCACCGCTATTAAATTCGATTACATAATAATAAGTACCATCCGGTAATTCATCGCCATTGTCGGTTTGACCTTTCCATTCGTTTCGGTATTGGTTTTTGCTGTAAACTTTCATTCCGTAACGATTAAAAATAGAGAGATTTTTAACATTCAATTGGGTCAAATCAAAAAAGTCATTACTACCATCGTTGTTAACCGATATTCCTTTTTGAATGCCACAGAAGATTCTGTCTAAGGTGATTGATTCATTTTTGGTACAACCATTGGTATCAGTAACAGTTACCGAGAAAGTGATTGGTAGTTCTTCAATTATTGTTGTTGAACTTAGGTATTCGCTAACATTGAACGTATTTGAATTGGTACCAACTAATTGTTGGTCAATTGTAAACCAATTATAACTAGCAGTATTGACATCAAAAGTATTGTTTACAGCTGTAACTTCTAGTACGAATTCATTTCCGACACAATTTCCGGTAATGTCAAAATCAAAACCGCTTTGTACGACTACTGTAAGGATTGCCGAAGTAGCACATTGACCGGCGGTTGGAGAAAAGACATAATCTCTTGTTGTAGTATTGTCAATGACTGCCGGATTCCATGTTCCTGATATTCCTTCAAGAGAAGTAAGAGGTAATGAAGGGACTGTTTCACCAATACACAAAGGTGCTATCGCATTAAATGTTGGTGTCACATTCGGATTAACAGTAATTGTCAATGTCGTTTGCAATGCACAAAGACCACTTGTAGGTGTAAAAGTATAAGTTGTAGTTTGAGTGTTATTCAATGCCGGTAACCAAGTTCCGGTAACTCCATTGGTAGAAGTTGTCGGCAGTGGATTCAATTGTCCACTACTACAAATGGCCGCTATAGGGTCAAATGTAGGGAGTGTAGGTTGATTTACAGTAATGGTTAAAGCACCTACTCCAGCACATTGTCCAGGTGTAGGATTAAAAATATAAACACCGTTTTGTGTAGTGTCAACTGTCGCCGGATTCCATGTCCCACTGAAACCTTCAATAGAAGTTGATGGTAATGTTACCGAAGCTCCACTACAAATTGTAATAGGAGTAAAGGTTGCGGTAACTAAAGGATTTACAGTTATGGTGCCAATTAAAGTTACGGTATTGCAACTTACAGAAGAAGACACTGTATAATTGAAGGTACCACTTTCCGTAGGAGTACCACTAATAGTAAATCCACCTGTATTAGAATCAAAAGTACCGGTCACTCCAGAAGGAAGTCCTGAAACCGTAACATCAGTTGCATTGGTTGAAGTATATACAATAGCGTTTATAGCCGTGTTTATACAAACTGTTTGTTGGTTATTAGCTGAAGTTAAATTCAAACTCACAGCAGGTGATAATGTTACTGTTCCTGAAGCAGGAGATGAGCTACAACCTGATGAAGTTACATTAACAGCATCAAGGAAATTACCAACTGAAGGATCAAAACCTGCACTTGATACAGATACAAAACGTAAAGAATAGTTATTGCCACCGGTCGTTGGAACCGTATAGGTTAAATTGCGTAAAACCCATGCCGTATTACCATCTGTAAAGTTTCCTAAACTTACATAAGGTCCACCAACAGGTCCTATTTCAACACCAACGGTGTCATTACCTTGACGACCTCGGTGGGCAAAAGAGATTTGCAATTGAGCTCCCGGTGAGGTTGTAAAGTCTTGGAAAATTGTGGCTATTGAATTTCCGTTCATCTCTATAAACTGATTACCTTGATATGCAAAAACATTTTCAAATCCGGCTGCTGGCCATACTTCCAAAATTCCGTCTGCTGCGGTAGTATCCCAACATGGAATTGCATTTTCGTTAAGCATATTAGGGAACTGTCCGGTAGCTAGAGGATTTTCAAAACTTCCATTACAAAATGTGGTTAGTAAAGGAGTAGCAACTACAGTATAGGTACCAGGAACCGATGTAGAGAAACTGGCAACATTACCAGGATTTGTAAATCCGGCCGGTACTGTCCATAAATAGTTATATGTTCCCGGAACTTGAGGAGTAGCAGTAATAGTAGTACTTTGACCACTACAAATACTTTCACTATTAACAGTAATTATTGGTGCTCCCGGATCAGCTAAAGTTGTTGCTTGATTGGATGTGTAAGAACAGTTGGTGCTACCAAGGTTGAAATTGTTGTAAACACCGGCATTAAGACCCGTTAATACAATTATTCCATTTGAATCTGAAGTAAAATTTGTTGGCCCTACTAAAACAGTGTCATCTGTATAAGTGACTGAATAGATTTGGTTTGGAGCCAAATTACCAATCGTGATCGTACCGGTGTTATCACCACAAGATAGTGGATTTACACTTGTAATTGATGCAGTTGAAGGCGCATTCAGAGTAACTATATCAGTGGTATTAATGGCACAACTGTTAACGGTAAAGTTAAAGTTCGAATAATTTCCATTATTTAATCCGGTCAAAGTATATGTTCCATTGTTGTCAGTTACAATAGTAAGTGGCCCGGTCGTAATGTTATCATCAGAATAAGTAAAAGAATACGTTGTGTTTGGTGCCAAACTTCCAATTATAATAGTACCATCTGCGGTTGTACAATTAGATGGAGCTGTGAAAGCAAATGTTGGATTAGCTTGTAATGTATAAGTGGCTATAAAATTAGCCCCGTTATTATTAATCAAAATAGTGTCATCACATTGAGTTGTTGAATTTACATCACCGGTGATATCATAATAGACTTCAATCACATAATCACCTGCAGGGAATGCAGTTAAATCAACCGGCAATTCACTATCGTTTAATACTCTTTGCCATTTTTGATCTCCTGTGTTACATGGACCACCACTTGGGAATGTGCCACCGGAACAGTCATCAAGGAATGGTAAGTTGATAACAGTAAATGCTCCAGGTGTTCCTGATGCTGGATAAATTCTATAGTTTAATCTGGCACTACAAACATTGGCCGTAGCGTTTTTAAATGTTTTTACTTCACCACCTCTTAATTTAAATGTGTTTGAATTGGTTAAATAGGTTCCATAATCAGTGTTAGGGAAAATATTTTGGACAGGTCCAATGATAGAAGTTCCAGAGCCAACTGTATTAAAGAAATTATTGGTTTCACAATTGGTTAACCAAACCGCACTAGCATAACTTCCAAAAGCACAATTTTGATAAACTGTAACTACTAAGGTTGTTTGCGTTGCACATTGTCCTGCGGTAGGGGTAAAAGTATAGGTTATTGTTTGAGTATTGTCTACTGATGTAGGTGACCAAGTTCCCGTAATACCATTCAAAGAAGTTGTTGGTAATATTGGAGCTGTATCTCCACTACAAATTGGTGCCGGTGATAGGAAAGTAGGTGTTACAGTTAAATTTACAACCAAATTAAATGTTCTAATCACATAACAACCATTAACATTGTTTTCTATTCTAACATATATAATCTGTGAGTTAGCTGTAGTATTGGTATATAAAGTAGGTAAAGCATTTGTTTCAGCATTTGCATCTTCATTGGTTGCATAATAAGTAACTGTATGCGCTGTTGAATCCAAACCACCTAAAGCTGCACTATTATTTTGACTTAAGTCAAATTGAGCAAAATCTGAAGCATTACAAACTACCAAATTGTTAGGAGTTCCCGGTATTACAGGATCATAGTACTCCACGGTAATAGAATCACTTGAAGTACAGTTTGTTCCAATGTATTGAATTGTAACACCATAAACACCTGGTTGGGTAATGGTTAAATTTGGTCCAGTTTGATTAGGTATAATATTTGTCCCATTGGTCCACACAAAAGTGTAAAGAGCCGGATTCAATCCTGAGGAAATGGTATAACTTGTTCCTGCACACAACGCAGTATTATTGGCTTGAAGAAAATCTTCTCCCAGTTCAATATTACCAATATCTAAACTACCACCTTCAAGGAAAACAGCTGAATCAAAGCTATTATCCAAACGATCAGCAATAACTAATTTAATGTGGTATTGGTTCCCCGGAATAACTGCTGATGTTGCCGTAAGTGGAACTGTAATACCATTAAAATTCGTAGGAGAACCTAATGGGTCTAGTCCACCAAATCCGTAAAATGCAGCAAAATATTCAGGATTTACTGATTCACAAAAATCATTATAAAGGTTATCTCTAATAGTAACTACAGAAACCGGTGTAGTCGTGTTAGGAATTACGGCCAAATTGGTTGTTATTCCGGTAGAAATATCGGTTAATAAAAATGCAAAAGCATCCGAATAAGCACATTGGAATGTACCGTATTCTTCTGAAGCGAAAATAAAATTAAAGTTGATTTCACTAACTAAAGGCACAAAATCGAATTCTAATTTAGTTGCATTTCTTGAATTCATTGGATCTCCGGTTGCTGCTAAAATAATAGCTTCTAATTCAGCGTCACCTGTCCAAGCTTGATTACCATCACCAAGACCTGTTGTATTTGGACCCGGAGCACTCATGGCGTTTCCGGTAGTCAAAACAATTCCTTCGCTAAATGGGAATCCTGATCCGTTTTGATTAAAATAAGCGATACCATTGGTTGAACCAAAATTTGTACCGGTTGATGAGGTTACGTTTGAAACACTGGCACAAGTGGAATTTAAGAATACATCTTCTACCAATTGAAGTGTTGTATAGGTGGTATTGTTAGTTGAAATAGGAGGCGGAATTGTTCCAATACAAATATCAAAAGTAGAGGTTTGTCCGGCAGTTGCAGTCCAAGAATACACTCTTACATAATAAGTTTGTCCAACTACTAGTGAATTCGCAACACTCTGGTTATTATCACTGCAGTAAAGTTGGTTTAAAGAACCACAGCTTCCACTATAAACTACGTGAAATAAATCTGTAGTACTTCCTAAAACATTATTTAAAGTAACAGTATGAACCGTGTTCGTCGCAGTAAAGGAAAACCAAACATCATCATCATCATTTCCGCCACAAGTATTTGGTTCTGGTGATGCTGTGGCTCCAATGATAGTTCCAGATACAAATTGAGCACAAGAAGTATCCGGATTTACAGGGACGATTATTGCATTGGCACATTCATCATTTGAAATTAAAGTAGCAAATGTTACCGGATTTGACCAAAGACTTATGTCCGTATCACTACAAAAGGATCTGACATATACTTTATAAAGTGTTCCTGAATTTAATCCACCATAAACAAAAGGATTAGTTGTAGCAGTAACCCAACCTACAGTGGAAGCATCGGGAACAGGTGCATTTGCCGGTAAAAATAGTACTTGCCAAGTAGTAGCTGTACCAATCTCAGTCCAGGCCACAGTAGCTCCTGTTTGTGTAACGTTTGAAACCACCAATGCTGATGGTCTTGGGCAAGTTGGAGGAGGATTACAAGTTACATTTGCCACCCATCCCGGATTGTTGAATGAACCATCACTTCTAAATCTAAAAGTAAGACAACCATCAACACTTGATGAGGTAAAAGGCCCCGGAATTTCAGTTCCCCAATAACCTCCGGCTAAACCTCCCGGAACATTGCCAGCAGGGTTTTCACTTGCAATTTGTGGTGCTGTAATTGAATTTCCGTCAAAAACATATAAGGCATCCCAATTATTTTCAGTGTCAAATTCAGTGAAAGTGACAGTGACTTGGTCACCGGCATTAATTGGGCAAATGGTAACAGTAGAGTCTGAATTATTTGCGTAGTTAGCGTTTGGTCCAGCAGCATCTACAAAAACACCTCCACAAATTGGCGGTGCTACCTGAGTAGTTATCGTTCTGGGACCGGCCCATAAACTTGTGCCATTTGCACCACAATTACCTCTAACATAAATATCGTAACAAGTTGTAGGATTTAAACCAGTTAAGGTAAATGGGTTAGTAGTAGCTACTATCCATCCTGTTGAAGCTTCATTCGGAGCCGGAGAATTACAAGGCAAAGCCAATATTTCCCAAGAAGTAGCGACTCCAACGTTAGTCCAACCGACAATAGTTGAATTTGATGTAACCGTTGTGGCCGTTATACCTGTAGGTTGCTGACAAGCCGGTGCAGGAGCACAAGTAATGTTAGCGACCCAACCCGGATTATTTACAAAACCATCACTTCTAAATCTAAATGTTAGACAACCATCGGGACTTGAAGAGGTAAAAGGTCCAGGGTTAGTAGCTCCCCAATAACCTCCGGCTAAACCTCCGGGTACATTTCCGGCTGGGTTGGTGCTGGCAATTTGAGGGGCTGTTATTGAGTTTCCGTCAAAAACATATAAAGCATCCCAATTGGTTTCAACATTGAATGAAGTAAAAGTTACAGTTACCAACTCTCCGGGTATTATAGGGCAAATGGTAACCGTGGAATCAGCATTATTAGGATAATTTGCGGTTGGACCTCCTGTATCCACAAAATTCCCACCACAAACCGGTGGTGCAATTAGCGTAGAAAAACTACTTGGACCTGCCCATAAACTTACACCATCTGTACCACAATTACCTCTTACATATACATTATAACAAGTTGCTGAAGTTAATCCTGTAATTGAAAATGGATTCGTAGTTGTCTCTGTCCAACCGGTTGTGTCAGCAGTTGGTGCCGGAGCATTACATGGTAAGACTAAGACTTGCCATGAAGTAGCAATTCCAACATTAGTCCAACCAAAAGTAACTGAGTTTGGAGTGATAGTCGAGGTTGTTAAGCCATTCGGTTGTTGACAAACCGGTGGTGGCGCACAAGTTACATTAGCAATCCATCCCGGATTATTAACAAAGCCATCACTTCTAAATCTAAATGTTAGACAGCCATCAGGACTTGACGAGGTAAATGGACCAGGTATTGTTGTGCCCCAATAACCTCCAGCCAATCCTCCAGGCACATTGGCAGCTGGGTTTGTACTGGCAATTTGAGGTGCTGTAATGGAATTTCCGTCAAATACATATAATGCATCCCAATTTGCTTCGGTATTGAACGAAGTAAAAGTTACGGTCACTTGTTCTCCAGGTATAGTTGGACAAATGATAACCGTGGAATCTGAGTTGTTAGCATAGTTTGTGGTAGGTCCGGCTTCGTCTACAAAATTACCTCCACATACGGGGGGTGCAGTTGAGGTTGTAAAAATAGCGGAAGGGCCAACCCATTCACTTGAATAACCTGTTGAACAAATGGCTCTCACATAAAATTTATAGGCAGTGTTCGGAAGAAGTCCGGTAATGATATAGGGTAGTGTGCCATTGTAAATTACACCTACACCGGTTGGTGTTCCTGCTGCAGCAACCACTTCTATTTCCCAAGAAGTTGCCCCACTTGGATTGGTCCAATTTAAACTGGCCGTACTTTCAGATGTTACAGTGGCTATTAAATTGGTTGGATTCAAACATTGTTCGTTTATACTAACATTGTCAACCAACCATCGATCTCCAGAGCCAGCGAGACCGGCTACTTGTTGGTTATGCACTTTAACAAAAGAAACATACAATTGTTGGTTGTGATATATGGCCGGAAAATTGACCACTTTTTCCTCATAGATATTAAAAGTAGTTGTTAAATCGACTTCTGTCCATTCTTGGATTACGGTATAAGCCGCAGGATCAGTTTGTGAGGCAGTAGCTGGTGCCACTCTAATTTGATAAATTGTACCTTGATTGCCTGAGGCAAAGGAACGGGTAAAAAAATGAAGTTGCCCATTGACCGGTATAGTAACCAAAGGTGTGGCTAAATAATCTTCAGAGATGTCACCAATATTCATCGTTTCCCTATTGATGTAGGCAGCGTTCGTGCCTTGATAAACAATGGGTGGGCTATTAACTGTACTGTTAATGCCCCAACGTTGTCCGGTTCCAACTCCGTTATCAAAAACAGCCCAGTTGCCTGTTCCTAATGTCCATGTTGTTCCCGGAAGAGCAACGGGTCCGGTAGTGGATTCAAATCCTTCTAAGGCTAATTGAGAATAACCGCAAAGTGAAAAGAAAAGAGTTAATACAAGTAAGGTAATTTTTTTCATAATGGTTGTTTTTTGGTCGGTTGTCAATAGAAAAATTATACTTTAAAAATGCCTCCAAAGGCTATGATTCTTTGTAAAAAATAAAAATGCTGCGAGGCACTATCCGATGAACTGTGGGTAGTTTTTATATTGTTCATATCAATATAACCTCCTTTTAATTCGGTTTGTATAAAAAAGTGTTTGAAAAAGGTAAAGTTTAATCCAATTTTTGCTGAAACACCATAACCCGCTACATTAAAATCATCATGTCTTTCTTTGCCTAATAACATGGCATTGGTCTTTGGGTACAAAAATCCTCCGCCAATTCCTTCTGTTATGTTTAATTGAAATTTATCTGTATTACTTATGTTAAACCATTTAGAAATATCATCCACTCTTGAAAATTCGGTGTTGACATAGTTTAAGCCATCCGTATGTTCAAAAGTTAGAAATTCCTCAGTAAGTGTAATTGGATCATTGTTATAAATACCGTCAAAAGGAGTTCCATCGTTGATTTCTCCTGTTATGTTCACTATTTGATTTTGATTCATTACATACTTCATATGATCAAATCCGATTGATATATTGTAATGGTCATTAATAAAATATCCAATTCTCAAATTGGTTTGCGGAATGGTCATTCTGGCCGGATTTATATAGTCAATTTGCCATCCTTTTGGTTTGTCACTTGCCGCAACATTATGAAGCGTAAAATTGTAATTGTCTCCTTTAAAATGAATGTCTGATTTAGAAAAACTTTCTCGATTTCCACCCCAAAAAATATACAACTTACCTTTGTTATGGGCAGTGTATTTATCTGGATTAGCTGTATTTTCTTGTGCGATAATATTTTGTGTGGCCGCAAATAATGTCACGAATGAAATTAAAAATAATTTTTTCAAGGCTTGTATTTTTAATTAAAAAGAATTGATTGTTTTTCTGATGGCTACTAATCTTGTCATTAACCCTTCAAAATAGTCTAAATGCAACATGTTAGCACCATCACTTTTAGCATTAGCCGGATCAAAATGAGTTTCAATAAAAATTCCATCAACTCCAACGGCTATTCCTGCTTTGGCAATAGTTTCAATCATATCAGGTCTTCCGCCGGTTACTCCGGTAGTTTGATTGGGTTGCTGTAAAGAATGGGTTACATCAAGCACCGTTGAAGCATATTGTTGCATGGTAGGGATACCTCGAAAATCAACTATCATATCTTGATAGCCAAACATTGTACCTCTATCGGTAACCATAACGTTTTGGTTATTGCAGTCCAAGACTTTTTGAACAGCATGTTTCATGCTTTCCGGACTCATGAATTGGCCTTTTTTTAAGTTAACCACTTTTCCGGTGTTGGCAGCCGAAACTACTAAATCGGTTTGACGGACCAAAAATGCCGGAATTTGCAACACATCCACATATTCAGCAGCCATTGCGGCATCTTCATTAGTGTGAATGTCGGTTACGGTTGGGATATGAAAGGTTTCTGAAACTTTTCTGAGAATTTTTAAAGCTTTTTCATCTCCAATTCCGGAAAAACTGTCAATTCTGGAACGATTTGCTTTTTTGAAAGACCCTTTAAAAACATAAGGGATTTCTAATTTGTCAGTAATAGTAACTAATTTCTCGGCAATTCTCATCGCCATTTCTTCGCCTTCAATAGCACAAGGACCGGCAAGTACGAAGAAATTTCCACTATCTGTATTCTTGATTTGTGGAATGGTATTTATATTCATAAATTTTCGATTTAAAAGTCGCTAAGTTATGAATAATTTGGAAATTTTTTATAGATATTTTGTTAAGTTATTTTTTGGCTGAAAGGCCAACAGGGACAAGCAAATAACCTCTTTCATAAATGTTTATGTAAAGTTTTATTGGTTTTTTTTGACCTTCCCACTGCAATTCGTAGATGTCTAAAAAGCCGGCACCCATTTCGGTTCTTTTGGTGGGAAACGGACAACAACTCTCTACTTTAACAAACGATATTTTTTCCCCATTTGGTCCGGTCAAAGCTCTCAAGTATCGTTCTGCATTTAAATTTTCGTCTTTAGCACTTTGAAAAAATACATTTACAGGATAATCCGGGTCAAAGCCATATTTAGTGTCTTTGCTATAGTCTTTTAAAACAAATGCATTGTCTTTTAATGTTGGGCTTGGAGCAGTATTATCCACGTTTTTCAATGTAGAACGGGTGCTAACACAAGAGGAAGAAATCAGAATAAATAAAAGAAATACGAGGTAGTGAGCTATTTTTTTCATGGTTGAAACTTTTGGTTTGGTTTACTTTTTTGGGTACAACAAAAATTGTGCAAATTTATTTTTTAGTACGCAAGAATAACGAAACAATTGCTCCGGTAGTAATGCCCAAAGACAAACTGTTAAAAATGCTTTGAATGATATAGCTTTTTAGATTAAAGTAACTTTGCGCATCTTTTATAGTAATGTGGCGAGTCAATAAAGGGCTCTTGGTTTTATACTCGATTATAGTATCAAAAAAATGAGGCGTTATGCTTTTGTAAATTACAAATTGAGCTAGAGGCATCAATATCGTAATGAAAAAGGAGAGCGCAACACCACTGACAAAACCTTGAGTCCAAGTCATATCGTTATGGTAAACGTACTTTTTTTTCTCTTTTAGTCCTAAATAATAAAACAAAAAAGCCGGTAGAGCAAAAAGATTGGTATAAAGTGCATATTGATCAATATGTTGGTCATGTAATCCAATGAATTTTTCTCCAATTGACCATGCTAAAACCAGTAAAATAAAGCGAAGTGTCCATTTTACTTCTATAGAATAATTTTTCACGTGTGATTGAATTTGATTTGCTTTGTCACTTTGTCCTAACGCATCAGGAATTGGGTCAAAAATACTTTATTTCGATAAATATTTTGTAGTCGAAAACACTTTAATATTTCTATTTTTGTAAAAAATATTTACATGGAATTGATTACACATACTTGGCATTGGGCTATTTCAGGTTTTTTGATAGGAATGATAATGCTAACCCTTAATTATTTTGGAAAAGTATTCGGCATGTCTTCTAATTTGCGCTCTTTGTGTGCCATGACCGGAATTGGAAAAAGAGTAGCCTTTTTTGATTGGGATTGGAAATCACAGCGTTGGAATTTGGCAGTCGTTCTTGGCGCAATGATTGGTGGATTTGTGGCGGTACATTTTTTAAATGATGCCTCCAATATTGATTTGAATCCAAAAACCATTGAACAATTGGCCGCAATGGGAATTGAGTCTCCAAACGGTAAACTATTACCGGAAACACTATTTGGCAACGAAATATTTCAATCGCCCAAAATGATTTTAATTTTAGTGTTTGGCGGAATTTTGATTGGATTTGGTTCGCGTTATGCCGGAGGTTGTACTTCGGGTCATGCCATCTCGGGATTGAGTAATTTGCAATTACCTTCTCTAAAAGCAGTTATTGGATTCTTTATCGGGGGCTTACTTATGGCACATTTTATTTTACCTCTAATTTTCTAAGACATGAATTTTTTAAAGTATATACTCGTAGGATTTATTTTCGGAATAGTTTTGACTAAGGCTGAAGCCGTTTCTTGGTACCGAATTTATGAAATGTTCCAATTTCAATCCTTTCATATGTATGGGATAATTGGGGTGGCTGTTGCAACCGGTTTAATTGGAATTCAACTGATTAAGGTCAAAAAGCTAAAAGACATTGACGGAAATCCAATTAACATTCAAGACAAAGAAAAAGGAAATGTTCGCTACTGGATTGGCGGGATACTTTTTGGGTTGGGTTGGGCTTTAGTAGGCGCTTGTCCCGGACCGATTTTCATACTCCTCGGTGCCGGATTTTTAAGTGTTGGTTTGGTACTTCTCGGTGCTGTTTTTGGGACGTTTCTGTATGGATTACTTAAAGATAAATTACCCCACTAAATAATAACGTCTCACAATTGGGACGTTTTTTTTTAATCTGTCTTTATTTTTTGTTTTTTCAATATGCAGAATATTGTATTCTTCCGATAATCGGTAGTTCTATAAGAAATCATTTTTAATATTTTGTTAAACATTTCACAAAAAAAGTCAAGTTTACATTCGTTTAAATGAATAATTATTCGGTAAAAACCCCAATGACGCCATTAAATGCAATGAAAACGCAGTTCATAGATTTTTTAGGTCAGACATCGGAAAAAGTATAGGTTGATGTTTTCAAAGTTTAATTTTGTAGTGTTTTTAGACCAAATCTATATTTAAACACACTATGAAGAAGTTATTATTATTTGTTATTATTTTCGTTTTTAATTTTTCGCAAGAGGCATTTGCTCAATGTACAATTACCGGTTCTCCGAATGTAAATTCAAGTACAATGTCATGTACATCACTTAGTTCATGTTCTGTAATATACATAGGAAACGGAACTAACCCAACAAATTTGGTGATGAACCAAAACTTAGATTTAACTTGTCTGGGTGCCATTCAATTTATCATTAGAAATAATGCCACAATTGATTTTTCAACGGGTAATTATAATTTGACTTTGGGAGCCGGTTCTACTATAGTGGTAGAATCTGGTGGAAATATAGGAGCAGGAACCAACTGTAGTGCTTCTGATTTGATAAAAATAGGTAGTATTAAAGTAGCGTCATGCAATGGAAGTGGCGGTGTTTTAATGGATTTTCCAACTTTGGTCTCAGGAGGTGGTTTTAATGTTGCCATTGCCTCAGCAACTTCAATATGTGGTTCAGGAACATCTGTTATAACAGCTTCTAAAAATCCGGCACCCACTTCGGCAACTACATTTAAATTCTACACTGTTGCTTCAGGAGGTTCTCCGGTTTATACCATAACGACAAGTGCAAGTCCCTATACTGTTACTTATACCACACCTGTTTTATCTGCCTCAACAAATTATTATGTTGAAGCGACAACAGTATCCGGTGGCGCAACAACACCTAGAAAATTGGTTACTGTTACTGTAAATCCATTGCCTGCAACACCAAGTGTAACGCTTGTACAACCAACTTGTAGTATAGCTACAGGAACAATTACTATCAATAGTCCTTCAGGTACCGGAATGACATACAGTATCAACGATTCTACTTATACTAATACAACAGGAATTTTTACTGCGGTTGCCTCAGGAACTTATAATGTTACTGCTAAAAGTGCTGCGGGATGTTTTTCTGCTACGACGAGCGTGACCATTAATCCTCAACCTATTATTCCGGTGCAGCCAACATTGGGAAGCTTAACACAACCTACATGTACTTTAGCTTCGGGTAGTTTTACTATTACTAATTATAATGCGTCATACATTTATGCTGTCTCACCTTCGACAGGTGTTTCGGTATCGGGAGCATTAGTTACGGCTCCATCAGGAACTTACACCGTAACAGCCACTCTTGGTTTGTGTACTTCAATTGCTTCAAGCAATATTACTATTTCACAACAACCTACCAATACGTGGAATGGAAGTGTTTGGTCAAACGGAACACCAACAGCTGCTCAAAAATTGGTCTTCTCAGGGAATTTTTCTTCAACCGGAAATGTATCTGGTTGTGCCTGTAGTGTTACTTCAGGAGCCGTAGTATTCAATGCTGGACATACCTTAGCCATTGCAAATGAAGTTGCAATTAATCCCGGAGGTTCATTAGTTTTTGAAGATACGGCCAGTTTGGTGCAAACCAATCCTACCGCAGTCAATTCCGGAAATATTACATATAAGAGAAAAACAACTCCATTAAAACAATATGATTATACCTATTGGTCTTCACCGGTAAATAATGCGACTTTGGGTCAGTTAGCAACCAATTCTATGTTTTATTCATTTAATCCAAATATCAATAATTATGTAGCCCAAACAGCTTCTGATATTATGATTAATGGAGTAGGTTATATAGCCAGAGCACCACAAAATCTAGTATACAATCCCACACAAATTGTAGAAACGAGTTTTGTAGGTGTACCAAATAACGGTAATATTACTACCACAATTACAAAATCAGCCTTTGGAGCTAATACTTTAATTGGAAATCCTTATCCCTCAGCCATTGATATTGATTTATTTATTACGGATCCGATAAATTCTGAATTAGTAAACGGAACAATTTTCCTTTGGACACATAACACTGCTATTACGAATAATAATTATACGGCCAATGATTATGCCAAATACAATTTAACCGGAGGTGTAGGAACAGGCGTTGGAACAATGGCTCTTACGGGAGGTCCGGTTCCAACCGGTAAAGTTGCTGCCGGTCAAGGATTCTTTATCGAAGCCAACACAGATTTAGCCAATGGCGCCTATGTGGCAACCTTTAAAAATTCTATGAGAATTTCGGGAAATAATGCCCAGTTTTTCAGAACAAACAGTCTGGTAGCCAATAATGAAGGAGGAGCTGTTTCTCAATTGTTGGAAAAACACCGTCTGTGGGTTTCTTTGAGCAATAGCGAAGGTGCTTATAATCAAATGTTGGTAGGTTATATCGAAAATGCCACCAATGACATTGACAGATTATTTGATGGAAAAACATCACCGGTTGGGAATCCTGTAGCCATCTATACGACAGTAGGAACTACAGACTTGTCAATTCAAGGGAAGTCTTTACCTTTCTCAGTTGAGGATATTGTACCATTCGTTTATGCTTCAACTATTAATGGTGAGTTAACCATCTCTTTAGACAATTTTGATGGTATATTTGACAATCAAAATGTATATTTATTAGATAAATCAACCGGTATTTACCATGACTTAAAATCTGAAAATTATACATTTATGAGTGCTAGCGGTATATTTACTGACCGATTTGAATTGAGATATACCACACAATCATTGGGAACAAACAATCCAATAACAGCTGACAATGCCATTAAAGTGGTTTCTAATAACAGCGGACTTTCGGTTTATTGTCAAGCAACGGGAATCACTAAAGTTGAAATATTTGATGTGCTTGGGAAACAATTATACAGTAAAGATAAATTGACAACCAATGCCTTGGAAGGTATCCAATTTCAAAGTGTCCCACAAATGTTGTTAGTAAAAGTTACTTTAAATAACGGACAAACCTATACAAAGAAAACGTTGATACAATAACTAACCCTGTTATCTTATCAGCTACCACCAAGTCGAAAGATTTGGTGGTTTTTTGTTTAAAAAAAAAGAAAATTAATCGGCTATGCGACGGAGTTTGTTTTTGTCGACAATCTTAATTTTTTTACCAATCAGGTCAATCCAACCGCTTTTCTTCAATTCAGAAAGCAATCTGATACAACTTTCAGTGGCAGTTCCAATCATCCCGGCTAATTCTTCACGCGACAATTGCAAACGAAGCGCGCCATCGGAATCGGTGCCAAAAGTTTCTTCCAAATAAATTAAGGTTCCCGCCAAACGTTCCTTAACACTCTTTTGAGCCAAATCTACCATATGATCATCGGCTTCTTTTAAGTCGCCGCATATGGTTTTCATCACACTCATCGAAAATTGATTGTTTTGGGTAAAGAATTGAATAATCTCTGTCTTCGGAATAAAACAAACCTCCATGTCTTCTATAGCCACGGCACTCAAATTCGCCGGTTCTTCGCTAATCATGGAACGCTGTCCCAACAATTCGCCCGGTTTGACCAATTTCACAATCTGGTCTTTACCATTGGAACTCAATTTGGAAAGTTTACAAACACCGTCCTTTACACAGTAAATGCCATTAGTAATCTCACCTTCTTCAAAAATAGGCTCCCCTTTTTTGATAGTGTAAGAAGTTTTACAATCGGCCATTTTGAGTAGCTCGTCTTTGCTCAACGCTTTTAGAGAACTAAATTGTCTCACAATACATTGTTCACATTTACTCATAGTGTTTTGGGTTTGTTTTTACAAAGATATTCAAAGTATGACAATTATCATATTTTAATTTTAACGCTTGTTTGACCTTTGTCAAAGGTAAAATGAGCAAATTATGAATACATCACAGTGTTTCCATTGTGGTAACGAAATCATAAAAAAAGACGAGATTCTTTTTGACGATAAAAGTTTTTGTTGCAACGGTTGTAAAACAGTCTACGAAATCTTCAGTCAAAATGACTTGTCGTGTTATTATGACTTTCAAGCAGCGCCCGGCGCTACACCACAGGATATTAAGGGCAAATATGATTTTTTAGCCAATGAAGAAATTGTCAACAAACTCCTCGAATTCCAGGAGCGTACAACACATATTGTTTCACTCTACATTCCTCATATTCACTGTAGTTCGTGTATTTGGATTCTGGAAAATCTACAAAGGCTTCAACCGGGAATAGGAGCATCTCAAGTTAATTTTCCCAATAAGAAAGTCAGAATCACTTACAATCCCGAACAGACCAATCTGAAACAAATTGTTGAGATGCTTTGTTCTATTGGTTACGAACCTTACATCAGCTTAGAAAATTTTGATGAAGGGAAAAAGAAAGTAGATCGCTCGCTGATTTATAAATTAGGTGTAGCATTCTTCTGTTTTGGAAACATCATGCTATTGTCGTTTCCCGAATATTTTGAAGTCAATGAGTTTTGGATAGAACAATACAAAGGTTTTTTCCGCTGGCTGACTTTTGCGTTGTCTCTTCCGGCGTTTATTTATTCTGCTTCCGGCTATTATGTCGCGGCTTGGAAAAGCATCAGACAAGGCATGTTGAATATTGAAGTCCCAATAGCCTTGGGTATTGTAGTAATGTTTGTTCGTAGTACTATTGATATTGCTTTTGGATACGGACAAGGTTTCTTCGACAGCATGTGTGGCTTGATTTTCTTTATGTTATTAGGAAAGTTATTCCAACAAAAAACCTATGATTTCTTGTCGTTTGAACGCGATTACAAATCCTATTTTCCGATTGCCATTACTAAGATTTTATCTGATGGAAAAGAAGAAGCCGTTCAAGTTTACGACATCAAAAAAGGAGACAGACTTTTAATTCGCAACCAAGAATTAATTCCTGTTGACGGAATTCTAATTTCAGATAAAACTTCCATTGATTACAGTTTTGTAACCGGAGAAGCCGTTGCTATTGAAAAAAAATCCGGAGATAAAATTTTCGCCGGTGGCAAACAACTAGGCAAAGTCATCGAAATGGAAGTGCTTTTTTCAGTCTCTCAAAGTTATTTAACCCAATTGTGGAGCAATGATGTTTTTCAGAAAAAAGTCGACCAAAAACACAAATCCATCACCGATAAAATCAGCCGCTACTTCACACCGGCATTGTTGCTGTTATCTGTAATGTCTTTTGGCTATTGGATTTTTATAGATGTTTCCACCGCGATTAATGTTTTTACCGCCATATTAATTGTGGCTTGTCCGTGTGCGTTGGCTTTAACAGCTCCGTTTACCTTAGGCAATGTGTTACGCATTTTAGGCAACCGAAAGTTATACCTCAAAAACGCTATCGTCATTGAACAAATGGCCAAAGTAGATACGATAGTTTTCGATAAAACCGGAACCATTACTACAAATGAAAAAACGGCCATCACTTATGAAGGTGATGCCTTGAATGCTTTTGAATTGAAACTATTAAAGAATGCACTCAGAGGTTCAAACCATCCCTTAAGCCGAAGATTATATGATTTTATTCCGTCTCAAGATAAAATGGAGGTGACGCATTTCGAGGAAATCATCGGGAAAGGTGTTTTTGCCGAATTGGGAGAAAACAAAATCAAATTAGGTTCTTCTCAGTTTTTACAACACATGAGTGAAAACACGCATAAGAAAACCAAAGTCCATGTCGAAATTAATGGTATTTACAAAGGCAGTTATGTTTTTAATAATCAGTACCGTAAAGGATTAGAACAATTGTTTGAGAGTTTGGCCAAAAAATACAATCTAATCATATTGTCGGGTGACAATGACGGAGAGCGAAGAATTTTAGAAAAAATGCTTCCGGAAAGTACGGTATTAGTCTTCAACCAAAAACCTGAACAAAAATTAGCTTATATCGACAACCTTCAACAACAAGGTAAAAATGTGTTAATGATAGGTGATGGTTTGAATGATGCCGGCGCTTTGGCACAGAGTAATATCGGAATTTCTATTTCCGAAAATGTGAATGTGTTTTCACCTGCTTGTGACGGGATTTTAGATGCGAGTCAGTTTTCCAAAATAGCTTTCTTTTTGAAATATGCTAAAAACGCCATGATTACTATTTATATGAGTTTCGGATTGTCATTGCTTTATAACGTAGTCGGCTTGAGCTACGCGGTTACCGGTAATTTATTGCCTATAGTAGCGGCGATTATCATGCCTTTGAGTACCATAACCATTGTGAGTTTTGTAACTATAATGAGTAATGTTTTTGCCCATAGAAAATAAAACCCGAAGTATGACAAATGTCATATTTTAAGAATAATCACAGAAGTAATTTTGTCTAACACAAATTAGAGGTATGAGTGTCATTTATATGTTAATCTCGATAAGTATTGTAGTTGCTGTGTTCTTTCTCTACGCTTTTATCAAAGCAGTAAGAGGCGGACAATATGATGACGACTATACGCCATCCGTCAGAATGCTTTTTGACGACGAGCTCGTAAAAGAAACTAACAAAAATCAAATTAATATAACCGAAGAAAAACAATTATAATTATGGAAATGCAACAATTTCAGTATGACAACAAAATTGTAAGGAACTTCATTTATGCCAGTATCGTTTTTGGTATTGTAGGGATGTTGGTTGGGCTAATATTAGCATTTATGTTTTTATTTCCCAATGTCACCAGTGGAATTCCGTTCCTGAGTTTTGGACGTCTCAGACCTTTACACACCAATGCGGTAATTTTCGCTTTTGTGGGTAACGCCATGTTCGCAGGAGTGTATTACTCAATGCAACGTTTGCTTAAAGCCAGAATGTTCAGTGACTTATTAAGTAAACTGCACTTTTGGGGATGGCAATTAATCATAGTAGCCGCGGCGATTACGTTACCGTTGGGATACACCACTTCAAAAGAATACGCCGAATTAGAATGGCCGATTGATATCGCTATTGCTCTAATTTGGGTAGTATTTGGGGTCAATATGATTGGTACGATTATCAAAAGAAGAGAGCGTCATATTTATGTAGCGATTTGGTTCTATATCGCGACTTTTGTAACCGTTGCAGTGCTTCATATTTTTAACAGTTTTGAATTACCGGTTTCTGCCATGAAATCTTACTCGGTGTATGCCGGAGTGCAAGATGCCTTGGTGCAATGGTGGTATGGCCACAACGCGGTAGCCTTCTTTTTAACCACACCGTTCTTAGGAATGATGTATTATTTTGTGCCAAAAGCAGCTAATCGTCCCGTTTATTCCTACCGACTTTCTATTATTCACTTCTGGTCATTAATCTTTATCTATATCTGGGCAGGACCACACCACTTGTTGTACTCTTCTTTACCGGATTGGGCACAAAATCTTGGAGTAGTATTTTCAGTTATGTTAATCGCGCCGTCTTGGGGTGGTATGATTAACGGATTGTTAACGCTTCGTGGGGTTTGGGACAAAGTTCGTACCGATGCCGTATTGAAATTCTTCGTAGTAGCGATTACCGGTTACGGTATGGCCACTTTTGAAGGTCCGATGCTATCCTTGAAAAACGTAAATGCTATTGCGCACTTTACGGACTGGATTATTGCTCACGTTCACGTTGGCGCTTTAGCTTGGAACGGATTTTTATCCTTCGGTATGATTTATTGGTTAATCCCAAGAATGACTAAATCAAAATTGTATTCTGAAAAGTTAGCCAACTTCCACTTCTGGATTGGGACTTTAGGGATTATTTTATATGCATTGCCAATGTATGTGGCCGGATTTACTCAGGCTTCTATGTGGAAACAATTCAAACCGGACGGAACCTTACAATATGGTAACTTCTTGGAAACTGTAACCCAAATTATGCCAATGTATTGGATGCGAGCCATCGGTGGTACTCTTTATTTATTGGGTGTTTTTGTTTTGGTTTACAACATTGTAAAAACAGTAAAACAAGGTTCAGCTATTCAAGACGAACCGGCAGAAGCTCCGGCTTTGGCGGTTATCAGTCCAAACCGTTTGAAAGGCGAAAAATGGCACGCTTGGTTAGAGAGAAAACCGGTAAGATTCATGATTTATACTACTATTGCGATTTTAATAGGTGGTTTAATTCAAATTTTACCAACGATTTTAGTAAAATCAAATATACCGACTATAGCTGCGGTAAAACCTTATACTCCGCTTGAGTTACAAGGTAGAGATTTATACATCAGAGAAGGCTGTGTAAGCTGTCACTCTCAAATGATTCGTCCTTTCCGTTCTGAAGTGGAGCGTTATGGTGAGTATTCTAAATCAGGTGAAAATGTGTACGACCACCCATTCCTTTGGGGTTCTAAACGTACCGGTCCGGATTTAGCAAGAGAAGGTGTTCCGGGTAAACCATTTAATGGAGGTAGAGATGACGTTTGGCATTTTAATCATATGTACGATCCACAAAGTATTTCACCTGGATCCATCATGCCAAGATACCAATGGTTGATTAAAAATGAATTAGATAATTCAACTTTACAAGCCAAAATGGAAGCTATGGTGACTTTAGGTGTGCCTTATTCTAAAGAAGAAGTAGCTAATGCCCTTAAAATTTCTGAGGAACAAGCAGTTAAAATCGAAGCCAGATTATTGGCTAATACTGATATCAAAAAAGCCTTCGGTACAGCAACTGTTCCGTTGAAAGACAGAGAAATCATAGCCTTGATAGCTTATCTGCAAAGATTAGGAACGGATACTCAAGTAAAATCTAAAAAATAAACGTCATGTTAAAATATGTAAAACACAATTTAGAGACGATTGCAGGTGTTGAAATATACCCAATCATTTCACTGACGATTTTCTTTACGGCATTTGTCTTGTTCACCGTTTGGGCAATGACTTATAGCAAGGAAACCATCAAAAAAGTAAGTAACCTTCCGCTGGAAGATTAATTGTTCCAACTTTAAAAGTATAAAAATGAAAAAATTATTTCCATCATACGTAAGAGTTCCACTGATTTTCGCCTTTGTTTTTGGTGCATTGGAATATTTCATAGATTCTGGAGACCGTCCGGCTTTCATCAAGTTTCCAATGGTTTCCCTATTTTTGGTAGTCTTCTTGTTTTTGTTAGTTGCCATTGAAATTGTAGTTAGTGCCATTGATAACATAACTTATCATATGCTGACAGAAGAACAACGCAAGCAATTAGAAGATGTGCAATCGGTTTCGTTTACCGAGAGTAAATGGATTCAGAATTTATTGGAAAAAATGACCCGTTCCAAAGCAATCGAACAAGAAGCTGATGTAATGCTCGATCATGATTATGACGGTATTAAAGAGTTAGACAACGTGCTGCCGCCTTGGTGGGTAAACTTGTTCTATGCCACCATCATTTTTGGGGCAATATATTTGGTAAGATTCCATGTCATGGATGAATATACACAAGCTCAGGAATATGATCAAGAAGTGGCAGCTGCCAATATCGAAATCGAAAAAAACAAACTGAATTCGCCTAAAGAAGAAATCACTTTTGATAAAGTTACGCTACTTACCGATGCGGAGAGTTTGGCGAAAGGGAAAGAAATTTATGTCAATGCCTGCGCCGCTTGTCACAAAGCTGATGGTGGTGGTGTGGTTGGACCAAATCTAACCGATGAACATTGGATCAATGGTGGTGGCATCAAAAACGTCTTTAAGTTGATTGCTGAAGGAAGTAAAAATAATCCAACTATGGTGGCATGGGCCAAAACTTTAGGAACGAAAGAAGTGCAAAAAGTAGCTAGTTATGTTTTGAGTTTGCAAGGCACTAAACCAGCCGGAGCCAAAGCTGCTGAAGGAGAAAAATGGGTAGAGGAAGTAGCACCAAAAGAGGAAGCGGCAGTTGCGAATGATACCACAAAAGTTGTGGCAAAATAATTCGAATTAAATTTTTAATTCAACAACAAAATGGAAAACAATATCCCGGATGAAAGTTTTAGAGACAGCATCTCAACTATTGATGCTAAAGGGAAGAGAGTATATGTTCATCCAAAAAAACCTTCGGGTCCGTTTTATGATAAGCGAAAAATAGTCAGCTATTTATTGTTAGCTTTTCTATTATCAGCACCGTTTATCAAAATCAACGGCAATCAGTTCTTACTTTTCAATGTAGTCGACAGAAGGTTCAATATTTTCAGTTTCCCGTTTTGGCCACAAGATTTTCACTTGTTCGTAATCTCTATGATTATTGGAGTAGTGGGATTGGCTTTATTTACGGTGGCTTTTGGTCGTATTTTCTGCGGTTGGTTTTGTCCGCAAACTATTTTTATGGAAATGGTTTTTCGCAGAATCGAATTTTGGATTGATGGTGACCGTGCCCAACAAATGCGATTGTCAAAACAGGTTTGGGATGCCGAAAAGATTAGAAAGCGCGTGACCAAATGGATAGTGTTTTTCATCATCTCATTTATCATTGCCAATGTGTTTTTGGCTTATCTAATAGGAAGTGATGAACTAATTGAATTCATTAAAGAAGGTCCGGCCAAAAATGCCGGTACGCTCATCGCATTATTGATTTTTACAGGAGTTTTCTACTTTATTTACGCTTGGTTCAGAGAGCAAGTTTGTATTATCGCTTGTCCATATGGCAGAATGCAAGGCGTTTTATTAGATAATAAAACTATCAATGTCGCTTATGACCATGTTCGTGGCGAAGGAGAAAACGGTCGCGCCAAATTCAATAAAAACGAAGACCGAAGCGCCTTAGGTAAAGGTGATTGTATCGATTGTAAAGTCTGCGTACACGTTTGCCCAACCGGAATTGACATTAGAAACGGTGTACAATTAGAATGCATCAATTGCACCGCTTGTATCGATGAGTGTGATTCGATTATGGAGAAAGTAGGCTTGCCTAAAGGACTAATCAGATACGCCAGTGAAGACGAAATTGTGAAAAAAGAACCTTTCAAGTTAACGACCAGAATGAAAGGGTACATTGCGGTTTTGGCCATATTAATTGGGGTTTTTATTGGAATGTTATTTTTAAGAAATGACGTAGAGGCCACTATTTTACATGCACCCGGACAATTGTTCCAACATGATGGTGACAAAATCAGTAACATATACAATTACGATATTATCAATAAAACCGAAAAAGAATTTGACCATGTCACTTTCAAACTTGTGGAACCAAAAGGAGAAATTACACTTGTCGGTAGTCCATTTGCCAAAGTCCCTAAGCAAGGTATGGCCAAAGGAACTTTCTTTGTTAAGATTCTGGAAAGCCATTTACAAGGCGAAAAAGTCGAATTGAAAATTGAAGTTTATAATAATAAAAAATTAATAGAAACCACCACGACCAATTTTGTTGGTCCGCGAAATTTCAACTAAAAAATATAGTCATGAAAATCAATTGGGGAAAAGGAATTGTAATAGCTATTGCATTGTTCATGTGTTTCATTTTATACTTTGTTGTTAAAGTACAATCGGATACTCAATACGATAACGAAATGGTTACCGAGCAATATTACAAAAAAGAAAAACTGGTTCAAGGCAACATTGAAAGCATTCAAAACGCTAACAGTTTAACCGAGAAAGTAGCCATTACCAAAACAGTAAATGGAGTAGTGGTGCATTTCCCAAAAGAATTCGACTACTCAAAAATTAAAGGAAAAGTATCCCTATATAGACCGTCCAACCAAAAGCTGGATTTTGAAATCCCTATTTCGCTATCCGGTTTTGATTTGCTCATACCTAAAAACAATCTGGTTGGCGGTCTTTGGGGTATTACTGTGGCTTGGGAATACGAAGGCAAAACTTATTTAAATAAAGAAGAGGTTTATTTCTAAAAGGTCTAACAATCTGTCAATCCAATAATCTAACAATGCTTTACACAGCACTTATCTTCGGCTTAGTTTCCAGTTTACACTGCATTGGCATGTGCGGACCTATTGCTATGATGTTACCGGTTGATAGAAATAATCCAACCAAAAAAGCATTGCAAATTCTATTGTACCACACCGGAAGATTGACTGCCTACGCGACTTTAGGATTGCTTTTCGGAGTATTAGGCAAAGGATTATACCTTGCCGGTATGCAACAGCGTTTTTCTATCGTATTGGGAATATTAATGATTTTAATAGCTATCGTACCGGAAAAGATTTTTGCCCAATACAATTTTTCTGAACCGATTTATAAACTCATTTCTAAAGTAAAAAGCAGTTTAGGAAGTCAATTTAAACGCAAAACACCCGATGCCTTTTTTACCATTGGTATTTTTAACGGATTATTGCCCTGTGGATTGGTATATGCCGCCTTGTTTGGAGCCATTGCTATGCAAAATGTGACGCTTGGAGTAACATATATGTTGCTTTATGGTTTGGGAACAATACCTTTAATGAGTGCTGTGGTTTACATAAGTAGTATTTTGTCTATGCCTTTTAGAAGCAAATTACAAAAGATAGTGCCAATAATTACAGTAGTCATTGGACTCTTGTTTGTACTGCGTGGGATGGGCTTAGACATAGCTTATATTTCTCCAAGTACTATGCATTTGTTTGTACAAGCTGAAGCCAATTGCCATTAGTTAACCAACAATCTTAAACTATTTTAAACACTAAAATTCATAACCCATGGAAAAACACGATTTATTACACGAGTTCCCGGAACATAAAGAAAGAATACACGAACTAAAGATTTCAGATGTTCATTTCAGAAAATTATTTGACGAGTATCACGAAATTGAACACCAAATTCACCGAATTAACATGGGTTCAGAAATTGCGAATGACAAATTTATACATGAATTAAAGGCCAAATTGTTATTCTTAAAAGACGAAATTTACGCGCATTTAAGTAAATAGATTAGAAGTTAATTGAGTTGTTAGCCACGTTGAAAGACGTGGTTTTTTTTGTGATAAATGCAAGTTAAATTTTCAAGCCAAAACTCAACAATCCTAAAATTGCCGGAACCGCTTGCACAAAGAAAATCCTTTTAGAAGCTGTCAGCGCACCGTAAATACCGGCTACTAGAACACAGCTCAAGAAAAACAAGGCTATATTTCTGCTCCAATCAACATCAGTAATTAGTAATGACCATATTAATCCAGCGGCAAGAAAACCATTATACAACCCTTGATTGGCAGCCATGACTTTGGTCTTTTCAAATTGGTCTTCCGGAATGGTTTTGAAAACTTTTCGGCCACGTGTTGTCCAAGCAAACATTTCGAGCCAAAGAATGTAAATATGCAAAACAGCAATAAATCCGATGATCATTTGTGAGAGTAAGTTCATATTATTTATGTTTCAGGTTATGCATTATTCTTTTTCGATTAAAATCTTTTCAATCCTTTTGTCGGGAACCAACCATATCAAGGCTACCAGTATATAAATGGCACCTGAAATTTCAGTATAAAATAGGGAAGCCACAACTGCAATTAAGTATAAAATAACCGAAGCTTTTCCTTTAAAATCTTTTCCTATGGCTTTAGAAAGTAAGGAGTCTTTACCATGGTGTTTTAAAATAAAGGTTTGTAGTATGAAATAAGCAATGGCATTCATCAACAAAATAATACCATAAAACATCATCGGAAAAGGAGCAAAGTGATGTTCACCAATCCAAGCGGTAGCAAATGGTATCAATGACAACCAAAACAGCAAATGCAAATTAGCCCAAAGAATATTCCCGTTGACATGCTTAACAGTGTGCATCATATGGTGGTGATTGTTCCAATAAATTCCAACATAGATAAAACTCAGAATATAGCTCAAAAATTTATGAAACAAAGGAATTACTGCTTCAAAAGTGGTTTCCGTCGGGACTTTAAATTCCAACACCATGATGGTGATTATAATCGCTAAAACGCCGTCACTAAAAGCTTCTAGTCTGTTTTTATTCATGTTGTCTGTGTTCTGAAATCTGCTTTGCTCTTAAAATTTTTCTCTATCGCCTTAATCATTTCACCGGCAATATCTTTATTAGTGGCGCCTTCTATACCTTCAAGTCCGGGAGATGAGTTGACTTCCAATAATAGTGGTCCTTTTGATGACCGAATGATATCCACACCGGCCACTTTTAAATCCATGGCTTTAGCGGCTTTGATAGCGATTTTCTTTTCATCCGGTGTTGGTTTAATTACCGATGCGGTTCCGCCCATATGGATGTTGGCTCTGAATTCACCGGCGGCCGCCTCTCGTTGGATGGCTGCAACGACTTTCCCGTCAACCACAAACAAACGCAAATCTTTTCCATTGGCTTCTTTAATGAATTCTTGTACCAAAATATTTGCATTTAGACTTTTAAATGCATTGATTACCGATTCTGCTGCTTTCTTAGTTTCAGCCAATACAACGCCTTTCCCTTGTGTTCCTTCGAGTAATTTTACAATCAGCGGCGAACCGCCAACCATTTTTATTAAGTCATCGGTATCCAAAGGCGAATTCGCAAATCCTGTAGTTGGAATATCTACGCCGTGGTGTAATAATAATTGAAGTGAAAACAGTTTGTCTCGCGATTGGGTTATCGCTGCCGCTGAATTCAAACAAAAGACTTTCATAGCTTCAAACTGGCGTGTCAAAGCACAACCGTAAAAGGTAATGCTCGGTCGGATTCTCGGAATGATAGCATCAAAATTGTCTAGAATTTTTCCGCCTCGGTAATGAATTTCGGGTTTGTCGGCATCGAGCTTCATATAACATTCCTTGATGTTCAAAAAATGCATTTCGTGTCCACGCATTTCTCCGGCTTCCATGATGCGTTTGTTGCTGTACAATTCGGGATTGCTGGCGAGAACACCGATACGCAACCCGGATTTAACAGTAATAGAATTTTGATACAAATCTTTTAAGCTTTCGGTAGAAGTTTGTCCCAATAAATATTTTTGTTCCGGGTCGACCAATATTCTGCCACTCATCGCTTCACGTCCTAACAGCATGCGGAAACCCATGGAATCTCGGTTGGTTAAGGTCATTTCAATTTCCCAAGTATCGGTTCCGATGCACAAATTGGTTTTTATCACATAACGTTGTTCGCGAAAACCGCTTGAGCTTTTGACTATGCGTTTGTCAACCAACTTGGCTTCACAGTGGATCACGGTTTTGAGATTATTTTGAATAGGGTTGATGTCAAATTTCACCCAGTTTTCGGAATCTTTCAGAAAAGGGGCAATATTAATGGCATGCAGTGCCGAAGTTTTCGCCCCCGAATCAACACGAGCTTTGATGGCCGGAATGCCGAGTTCGGGAAACGAACACCATTCTTCGGAACCTAATATGATTTTGTTTTGTGGCATGAATAAAAAATTAAAAAGCCACGAATTTTCGAATAAAACAGTGATACATTATTCGTTAATTCGTGGCTTGTAAAGATTAAACTATCTTATTTTGTTGGCTTTTCAGCTTTTTGAATCGTAACGGTCAACTCTTGAGCTGATTCATCTAAATCCATAAAAATTTCATCACCGGAAGCTATTTTCGAAGTGATAATTTCTTCGGCTAAAGCATCTTCTACATATTTTTGAATGGCTCTTTTTAGTGGTCGAGCACCAAATTGTTTGTCAAAACCTTTGTCGGCGATAAACGCTTTGGCGGTATCAGAAAGGTTCAATTTATAACCTAACTCTTCCACACGAGTGTACAATTTTTTCAATTCGATTTCGATAATCAAATCGATGTCGTGTTTTTCCAACGGGTTGAATACGATTACATCGTCAATTCTGTTTAAGAATTCAGGCGCAAAGGTTTTTTTCAACGCGTTTTCAATTACACTTTTCGAGTTGTCATCGGCTTGCGCAATTTTAGCAGCGGTTCCGAAACCAACCCCTTGACCGAAGTCTTTCAACTGACGCGCTCCAACATTCGAAGTCATGATGATAATCGTGTTTTTGAAATCGATTTTTCGACCTAAACTATCAGTCAAATAACCGTCGTCCAATACTTGTAACATCATATTAAACACGTCAGGATGCGCTTTTTCGATTTCGTCTAAAAGGACAACACAATATGGTTTTCTACGAACTTTCTCGGTCAATTGTCCGCCTTCTTCGTAACCCACGTAACCCGGAGGCGCACCGATTAATCTAGAGATGGCGAATTTTTCCATGTATTCACTCATGTCGATACGGATTAAAGCATCTTCAGAGTCGAATAATTCTTTGGCCAATACTTTCGCTAATTGCGTTTTACCAACACCGGTTTGTCCTAAAAAAATAAACGAACCAATCGGACGATTCGGATCTTTTAATCCGGCACGATTTCTTTGGATGGAACGAGAAATTTTCAGTACCGCTTCGTTTTGACCGATTACTTTTCCTTGAATTAATTCCGGTAAATGGGCTAATTTGTTGCTTTCGGTTTGGGCAATACGATTCACCGGAATTCCCGTCATCATCGACACTACATCGGCAACATTGTCTTCAGTTACGCGAATTCGGTTGCTTTTGGAATCTTCTTCCCATTGTTCTTGCGCAATGGCCAAGTCTTTTTCTAAGCGTTTTTCGTCATCGCGTAATTTAGCAGCTTCTTCGTATTTCTGTTTTTTAACGACAGAGTTTTTCAAGTCGCGCACTTCTTCCAATTGACGTTCCAAATCCAAAATTTGTTTGGGCACATCAATATTGGTAATGTGAACTCTCGAACCCGCTTCGTCTAAAGCATCAATCGCTTTGTCCGGAAGGAAACGCTCCGACATGTAGCGGTTAGTCAATTTTACACACGCTTCAATGGCTTCGTCGGTGTAAATTACGTTGTGATGGTCTTCGTATTTGTTTTTGATATTGTTCAAAATCGTAATCGTTTCTTCTACCGAAGTAGGTTCAACAATTACTTTTTGGAAACGTCTTTCTAACGCACCGTCTTTCTCAATGTATTGTCGGTATTCGTCGAGCGTTGTAGCTCCGATACATTGTATTTCGCCACGCGCTAACGCCGGTTTAAACATATTTGAGGCATCTAACGATCCAGTGGCACCACCGGCGCCAACAATCGTGTGGATTTCGTCAATGAATAAAATGATATCGTCGTTTTTTTCCAATTCGTTCATCACGGCTTTCATTCTTTCTTCAAATTGTCCGCGGTATTTGGTACCGGCAACTAAGGAAGCTAAGTCAAGCGTCACGACTCTTTTGCCAAAAAGAATACGCGATACTTTCTTTTGAATGATGCGCAAAGCCAAACCTTCGGCGATGGCAGATTTACCTACACCAGGTTCACCAATCAGTAACGGATTGTTTTTCTTTCTTCGGCTTAAGATTTGAGAAACACGCTCTATTTCTTTTTCACGACCCACAACAGGATCGAGTTTGCCTTCCTCTGCCAATTCGGTTAAGTCACGACCAAAATTATCCAAAACGGGAGTTTTCGATTTCTTGTTGGTCTTATTGGCCGGATTATTAAAATTGCCTTCTTTTAGTCCATCGTCTTGACCGGAATCGTCATTGAAGGATTCGTTTCTTGGCAAGTTGTCTGTAAAATCTTCTTCGTTTGGTGTCATGTTCAAATATTGTTCTTTTACTACGTTGTAATCTATTTTTAGACGGTGCAGTAGTTTGGTTGTAGGATCATTTTCGTTTCTTAGAATACACAAAAGCAAATGAGCAGTACTAATAGAAGTTGCTTGAAATACTTTGGCTTCTAAAAATGTTGTTTTTAAGGCGCGTTCCGCTTGACGGGTCAAGTGTAAATTCTTCTTTTCGTTACTAATTTCAACATTAGGATTAGCCGGGCTTAGGATTTCGACCTTTTTTCTCAAATGATCTAAATCAACAGACAGGTTATTTAAAATAGCAATCGCTTTACCATTTCCATCTCTCAGGATACCAAGCATCAAATGTTCTGTACCTATAAAATCATGGCCTAAGCGTAAAGCTTCTTCCTTGCTGTAGGTTATAACATCTTTAACTCTTGGTGAAAAATTATCATCCATATAAATATATTATTGGTATTGTAAATTTAGTTATTATGAATGGTTCTAACAAAAATCATTCCGCCTAAAAGTACTGTCAGCTAATTGACAAAAAAAAAGCCAATAATAAAAGCACTTATCCCACTATTTTATTAACCAAAAAAAGCGCCTATTTTGTTAATAAATCATTAAAATTTATGGCCTAAAATTAGCTTCAAAAGCTATAAATATTCTATATTAGCACGTTTTGAATTTAAACTAATTTTTTATTAATAATTTATAAAATATGTCTGACGGAGAAAAGTTAATTCCTATTAACATCGAAGATGAAATGAAATCAGCTTACATCGATTATTCGATGTCTGTAATTGTCTCAAGAGCGCTACCTGACGTGCGTGACGGTTTAAAACCGGTACACCGAAGAGTGTTATATGGAATGTATGATTTAGGCGTTTTTTCAAACAGAGCGCACAAAAAATCCGCAAGAATTGTTGGAGAAGTTTTGGGTAAATATCACCCGCACGGCGATACTTCTGTTTATGACGCCATGGTTCGTATGGCACAGGAATGGAGTTTACGTTATTTATTAATTGACGGTCAAGGTAACTTCGGTTCTGTCGATGGCGATAGTCCGGCAGCGATGCGTTACACTGAGGCCAGAATGAAAAAAATGTCAGAGGACATTATGGCAGATATCGACAAAGAGACAGTGGATTTCCAATTGAACTTTGACGATACGTTGTATGAGCCAAAAGTAATGCCTACCAGAGTGCCGAATTTATTGATAAATGGTGCATCGGGAATTGCCGTTGGTATGGCCACCAACATGCCACCCCATAACTTAACAGAAGTAGTTGACGGTACTTTAGCGTACATCGACAATAATGATATAGAGATTGACGAATTAATCACGCACATCAAAGCTCCTGATTTTCCAACAGGAGGTGTGATTTATGGATATGAAGGTGTTCGTGAAGCTTTCAAAACTGGTCGTGGTCGAATTGTGATTCGTGCTAAAGTAAGCTTTGAAGAATCCAACGGAAGAGAAGCTATTATTGTTTCTGAAATTCCATACCAAGTCAACAAGGCAGAAATGATTAAGAAAACTGCCGATTTGATCAATGAAAAGAAAATCGAAGGTATTTCCAATATTCGTGACGAATCAGATAGAAACGGAATGCGTATCGTTTATGAATTGAAACGGGATGCAGTTCCAAATGTGGTTTTGAATACTCTTTATAAATTTACCGCATTACAATCTTCTTTCAGTGTTAACAACATTGCGTTGGTAAACGGAAGACCACAAATGTTGAACGTAAAAGATTTGATTCACTATTTCGTAGAACACCGTCACGATGTTGTCGTTAGAAGAACCCAATTCGAATTGCGCAAAGCAGAAGAAAGAGCCCACATTTTAGAAGGTTTAATCATTGCGTCGGATAATATTGATGAAGTAATTGCCTTAATCCGTTCGTCAAAAGACGGCGATGAAGCTAGAACCAAATTGATTGAGCGTTTTACGTTATCCGAAATCCAAGCCCGTGCTATTGTTGAAATGCGTTTGCGTCAATTAACCGGTCTAGAACAAGACAAGTTAAGAGCGGAATACGAAGAAATCATGAAGTTGATTCAGCACTTGAAAGATTTATTAGCAAGTAAAGAATTGAGAATGCAATTGATTAAAGACGAACTAATCGAAATCAGAGATAAATATGGAGACGAACGTCGTTCAACCATTGAATACAGCGGTGGTGATGTAAGTATCGAAGATTTGATTGCCGATGAAAATGTAGTAATCACAATTTCGCATGCGGGTTATATCAAACGTACCAATTTATCAGAATACAAAACGCAAAATAGAGGTGGCGTTGGCCAAAAAAGCGCCGGTACTCGTGACCAAGATTTCTTAGAGCATTTATTCGTAGCTACGAATCACCAATATTTATTGTTCTTTACCCAAAAAGGAAAATGTTTCTGGATGCGCGTATACGAAATTCCGGAAGGCAGTAAAACAAGCAAAGGTCGTGCGATTCAAAACTTAATCAACATCGAAAGTGATGATAAAGTAAAAGCCTTCATTTGTACACAAGATTTAAAAGATGAAGAATACATCAATAGTCATTATGTAATCATGGCGACCAAGCAAGGTCAGGTGAAGAAAACGCCATTGGAACAATACTCACGTCCGCGTCAAAATGGGATCAATGCGATTACCATTAGAGAAGACGATGAATTATTAGAAGCCAAATTAACCAACGGAGAAAGCCAAGTGTTAGTAGCTGTGAAATCCGGAAAGTTGGTTCGTTTCGAAGAAGAAAAAACCCGTCCAATGGGAAGAACAGCTTCCGGAGTACGTGGAATTACTTTAGCGGATGATAAAGACGAAGTGATTGGTATGGTTTCTGTTAATAAGGATGATATCAATGATACACAGTTATTAGTCGTTACCGAAAACGGTTACGGAAAAAGAACCAAATTGGTAGATGAAGACGGAGAAGATGTTTACCGCATTACCAACAGAGGTGGAAAAGGGGTAAAAACTTTGAATATCACTGAAAAAACTGGTGCGTTGATTTCGATTAATGCCGTAACGGATGAAGACGATTTGATGATTATCAACAAATCGGGATTAACCATTCGTATGGAAGTGTCTGATTTGAGAGTAATGGGAAGAGCTACACAAGGAGTTCGTTTAATTAATATCAAAGGAAATGACTCAATTGCAGCGGTAACCAAAGTAATGAAAGAAGATGAAGTGGAAGAAGTAGAAGGTGAAATTGTTGACGGTGTTGATGCCGATGAAATGAATGACGCTGAAACTTCTGAAGACACGACTGAAGAAACACAAGAATAATTTAAAATAATACCACATGAAAATTAAACACATTGTATTGGCTTCAACAATACTAGTTTCTGTTTCAACTTTTGCTCAAAAAGACGAGCTGAAAGTTTTGAAGAAAATTTACACCAAAGAAGCACCTAAGCCTGCTGATGTTGTAGAGTATAAAACGAATTTAGCTAAACTAGAAGGTGTTGCAACCGAAGAAGGTGATAAAGTTTCAGCCGGATTTTATAAAGCGATGTTGCCTCTTATAGAGATTATGTCATTCGGACCAACCGTTACAGAAGCTCAAAAAGCGCAAGTAGTGAGTGCCAAAACGGTTGTTGCTATTGAAAAAGGACTGAATGGTACCTTAGAATATGAGAAAAAGACCGGTAAAAAAGTCTATACTGATGATATTTTGAAAAAAGTAGAATTGTATAAATCGGATATAATCAATTTGGCGATTGCTTTGGGTCAACAACAAAAATTCCAAGAAGCTTCGGATGTGTTGTATTCTTTGTACCTACTAGATAAAAAAGATCAAGATAAGTTGTTTTATGCCGCAAGCTATGCCATTAATGCTACTAACTATGACAAGGCTCTTCAATATTACAACGAATTAAAAGAACTTAATTATACCGGTGAAGGGACACTTTATTATGCAGTAAACAATAGTTCTAAGGAAGAAGAAAACTTTGGAAACAATAAAAGTCTCCGTGATATTTCTGTAAACACTACAAAAACACATTCAAAGCCAAGAGATGAGAAATCACCATCTAAACGTGGAGAAATTTTTAAAAATATCGCTTTAATCTTGGTGCAAAAAGGCAAAGTGGAAGAAGCTAAAGCAGCAGTTCAAGAAGCACGTCAGGCCAATCCTGAGGATACTTCGTTGATTTTAACGGAAGCCGATTTGTATTTAAAAATGAATGATTTTGTAACCTATTCAAAATTGGCCAACGAAGCACTTGCCAAGGATCCAAATAACGAAGACTTAGTGTTTAATTTAGGGGTAATTAGTGCCAATGCTAAAAATTTAGAGGAAGCTGAAAAGCATTACAAAAGAGCTATAGAAATCAACCCTAACTATTTTAATGCCTACATAAATTTAGCCGAATTAAGATTAAGAGCTGACGAAAAATGGGTAAGTGAATTAAACAAATTAGGTACTTCAGAAAAAGACAATAAGCGTTATGAAGTGATTAAAAAGTTAAGAGAAGATAACTTCAGAGTAATTCTACCTTATCTTGAAAAAGCAGTAGAGTTAGAGCCAACCAATGACCCGGCCAAAAGAACATTATTAAGTGTTTATAATGCTTTAGAGATGACCGATAAGTATAAAGCTTTGAAAGCTAAATTGTAATCTTACAATTTAATGCTATAAAAAAACCATCCAAATCGGATGGTTTTTTTATTTATGTAAGTTCTGATTTTATAAATGAATCACTTCTCCGTACGCATCAGCAACCGCTTCCATCACCGCTTCACTCATCGTTGGGTGAGGATGAACCGCTTTTAAGATTTCATGTCCTGTAGTTTCTAATTTACGAGCTACAACGGCTTCTGCAATCATATCGGTTACACCGGCGCCAATCATGTGACAGCCTAACCATTCGCCGTATTTGGCATCAAAAATTACTTTCACAAATCCGTCCGGAGTTCCGGCGGCTTTCGCTTTACCTGAAGCTGTGAAAGGAAATTTACCAATTTTCAATTCGTATCCTTTTTCTTTGGCTTGTTTTTCAGTCATACCAACCGAAGCAATTTCCGGCGTAGCATAAGTACAGCCCGGAATGTTTCCGTAATCTAAGGGTTCAACATGTAAACCTTTGATTTTTTCCACACAAAGAATACCTTCAGCAGATGCTACGTGAGCCAAAGCTTGACCCGGAGTAACATCACCAATAGCATAATAACCGGGAACGTTAGTTTGGTAAAAATCGTTTACCAGAATTTTATCTTTATCCGTTTTAATTCCGGTTTCTTCTAAACCTATGTTTTCAATATTGGTTTTGATTCCAACGGCTGAAAGCAAAATATCCGCTTCTAAAACTTCTTCGCCTTTAGCAGTTTTTACAAAAGCTTTTACCCCTTTTCCGGTAGTGTCGATTCTTTCTACTGAAGAATTGGTCATTACCGTGATACCTGATTTTTTCAAAGAACGCTCAAACTGTTTGGAGATGTCTTCGTCTTCCACCGGAACTACATTAGGCATAAATTCTACAATAGTAACTTCTGTTCCCATAGAGTTATAGAAATGAGCAAACTCAACACCAATAGCACCTGAACCCACTACAATCATTTTCTTTGGTTGTGTTGGCAAAGTCATCGCTTGTCTGTAGCCAATTACTTTTACACCATCTTGTGGCAAATTCGGCAATTCTCTCGAACGAGCACCTGTCGCAATGATAATATGGTCTGCTGAATACTCAGTTACTTTTCCGTCTGCTGCCGTTACCGCAACTTTTTTGCCCGGTTTTATTTTACCAAAACCATCGATAACGTCAATTTTATTTTTCTTCATTAAGAATTGAACTCCTTTACTCATGCCATCAGCTACGCCACGAGAACGAGCAATTACGGCATTGAAATCTTTGTCAAATTCTTTTACAGTCAAACCATAATCTGAAGCATGTTTTAGGTAATCAAAAACCTGAGCCGATTTTAATAATGCTTTGGTTGGAATACAACCCCAATTCAAACAAATCCCACCAAGGTTTTCTTTTTCGATTACGGCTACTTTAAAGCCTAATTGTGAGGCGCGGATTGCGGTTACATAACCACCCGGACCACTTCCTAATACAATAATATCGTATTTCATTTTTGTATGTGTTTATTTTTCATTGGTACAAAAATGCAGTCGCTAACGCTCGTGTCATTTTGTTCGTGTTAATTTAATATTTGTACAAAATGCATTCGGCAAAGCCTCGTGTCATTTCTGTAAATTTTCTTTGATTATTTGTGAGTGCGAATTTAAGGATTTATTTTGAAAATTTAGCTTTCTACGGCAAACTGTGAATCGTATAAATTTTTATAATATCCTTTTTCTTTGGTAACCAATTCTTGGTGTGTGCCTTCTTCTACAATTTGACCTTTATCCATCACAATGATTTTATCGGCATTCATAATAGTAGCCAATCGGTGTGCGATGATAATTGAAGTTCTGCCTTGTGTGATTCGTTCGGTCGCTTTTTGAATTAACTCTTCGCTGTAAGTATCAATAGAAGACGTAGCTTCATCTAAAATCAAAATACTCGGATTACTCACATAAGCCCGAAGGAATGCAATCAATTGGCGTTGGCCGGAAGACAACATCACGCCACGTTCTTTAACATCACAATCATAAGCGCCGGGAAGCGTTTTAATGAATTTGTGGACCCCAATTTTCTTAGCGGCTTCAATTACTTCTTCCCGAGAAATAGTAGGATTGTTCAGCGTAATATTGTTGTGAATAGTATCGGCAAATAGGAAAACATCTTGTAAAACAATGGCAATTTGTTGGCGCAAGCTTTCCAATTGGAAGTCATTAATATTTTGGTCATCGACATAAATAGTTCCCGAATTGATTTCGTAAAAACGATTTAGTAAATTGATAATAGTAGATTTTCCGGCACCGGTGGCTCCAACGATAGCGATGGTTTCTCCGGCTTTTACATTGAGATTGATGCCTTTTAGCACTTCTTCTTTATCATTGTAACCGAAACGAACATTTTCAAAACGGATATTGCCTTTAAAATGACTGGCTACGAGGGTTCCGTCTTCTTGAACATCTTTATCAGTATCCAAAATATCAAAAACACGATTGGCAGCAATCATGCCCATTTGCATCTCGTTGAACTTATCCGCAATTTGACGCAAAGGGTTGAACAACATGCCGATAAACATCGTGTAAGAAAACAAATCGCCAAACGTGGTAAACTTATCACCATCTAAAATATGAAAACCGCCATAAAGTACCACTGCACCTAACGTTAGCGACGAAATGATATCGGCTATAGGAAAGAAGATGGAGTTGTATAAAATGGTTTTAATCCAAGCTTTGTTGTGTTTTTGATTAATCTCTTTGAACTTTTCATATTCAATTGCTTCTCTATTAAAAAGTTGCACGATTTTCATGCCGGTAACCCGTTCTTGTACAAACGTATTCATATTGGCTACTTGATTGCGAACTTCTTCAAAAGCTACTTGCATTTTTCGCTGAAAAATTCGGGTAATATAAACTAAAACAGGCATCGCCAAAATCACTATCCAAGTTAGTCGCCAGTTCATATAAAACATAAAAATCAACACCACTATCATTTTCAACAAGTCACTGATAATCATAAACAATCCTTGACTGAAAATACGAGCAATTTGTTCGATATCAGAAACAGAACGAGTAACCAATTGCCCAACCGGTGCATGGTCAAAATAGTTCATTCTGAAACTGAGCATGTGCTTGAACAACTTGGTTCGAATGTCTTTGATGATGTCTTGTCCCAACCAGTTAGCCCAATACACAAAATAAAATTGGGATAAGGTTTCTAAAATCAACACTATGCCCATGATGGTCACATAAAATAATAGTCCGTGTTCGTCTTTAGGTTCGATATAACTATCAACGGTTTGTTTTAACAAATAAGGACGAAGCGCCGCAAAGACCGAAAGCAAAACAGCAAACATAACCACGCCATAATACCTTGCCTTATAAGGTTTGGTATATTTTAAAATGCGTTTGAATAAATGGGTATCGAATGCTTTTGCTTGCATATTATTTTATATAGTCGTAGTCAATTTGGGTTAAATATAAACCGTGCGCCGGAACGGAAAATCCTGCTTGACCGCGGTCTTTGCTTTCAATTATTTTCTCAAAATCGACAAAGGTAATTTTACCCAAACCAATATTAATCATGGTTCCAACGATGGCGCGAACCATATTGCGTAAAAATCGATCGGCTGAAATGGTAAAAACCAGTTGGTTTCCTTTTTGTTGCCAATGGGCCTCAAAAATAACACAATTAAATGTTCTTACATCAGTTTTGGTTTTAGAAAAACATTCAAAATCATTATGCTTGAAAAGAATTTGACAGGCTTCGTTCATTTTATCGATATCCAAAGGCAATTGGTGCAACCAACTACCGTCGTTTTCAAAAGCATCTTTAAAGGTATGAATGTGGTATTGATAAGTTCTTTTAGTGGCATCAAATCGGGCATGGGCATCATCGTGTACTTTTAGAATATTAAAAACGACAATGTCTTTGGGTAAAAAAGAATTGAGTTTGTGGACTATGATTTTACTGTCGATTTCAGTCTCATAGTCAAAATGTGCATACATTTTTTTGGCATGAACACCGGTATCGGTTCGGCCGGCACCAACAATGTCAATCTCTTTTTTTAGTATAACAGATAAAGCTTTATTGAGTGTTTCTTGCACGGAACTCGCATCGGGTTGGTATTGCCAGCCGTGGTAATGGGTTCCTTTGTATGCTAATTCGATAAAATATCTCAATGTTAAAGTTCCTAGATTTATGAGGCGTAAAGGTACAAAGGATTTTAAATTGGATGTTTAAAGTTTTCATAATTTCGTTGATTATATTTGTAACCTCAGAACCTTAGACTCTGAGAACCTTAGTACCTTTTATCTTGAAAAAAATCCTCTTGCTTTCCGATACGCACAGTCATCTTGATGAAACTATTTTAAAATACGTTCACCAAGCCGATGAAGTCTGGCATGCCGGTGACATTGGCGATTTGAAAGTGACCGATGCGATTAAAGCGATAAAACCGTTGCGAGGCGTTTATGGCAACATAGACGATGATAAAGCCCGAATGGAGTTTCCGTTAAACAATCGGTTTTTCTGCGAAGGCGTTGAGGTTTGGATTACGCACATTGGTGGTTATCCCGGAAAATACAATCAAGCGATTCGAAGTGAAATTGAAAAAAATCCACCCAAACTATTCATTTGCGGACATTCCCATATTTTGAAAGTCCAGTTTGATAAAAAACTAAATTTGTTGCACATGAATCCGGGCGCATGCGGCATTTATGGTTTTCATCAAGTTAGAACGATGTTGCGATTCGAAATAGACGGCGAGAAGATTCAAGGCTTGGAAATTATTGAGATAGGGAAGAAGTAATATTCTATTTTCAGAAATAAGTTAACAGTCGCAGTTTTCATTTAATAGTATTGAGTAAGGAGTTTACTGTTTAGGATTTCCAGTTGATTTTTGCTATTACCATTGTCATTGTCATTGATATTGTCATTACTATTACCATTTCTAGCCCCGATTCCTTCGGCAGTCGCTTCGCTCGTGTGCAGAGAAAATCCTTTTTTATTGTTTTTGAAAAATCATTCAATTACGCTCAGTGTTGTAAAACAATAAAAAAGATTGCAACGGAAAGCGGGAATAGCTTCAAATAAAAAACCCGAATCCAAGGAAACGGGTTTTTCGCAGCACTAAAAAACTAAGTTTATAGGTTTATCGCAATCGATCCACAGATTTTACGAGATCTTCATCCTTTTTGATGGCTTTGTTGGCCAAAACCAAAAGTACGATAGAAAAAATAGGTAAGAACATCCCAATACCCTTCTCAGAAACGGTTGCCGCTTCTCCGGATAGATTTAGTGTTCGATACACAAATAATCCTAATAAAATTAAATTCAATATGATATTCAATCTGCCCATGACAAATTGTTGTTGTCTTTTTGCGTGTGATAAAATGCTCAATAATGACAGCGTACTACTTAATCCGAATAGCGCAGTGTAAGCAATATCCATCATAAAATAGAATGATTTACCCGATGCATCTTTCCATAAAGGAAATACAAAAGGCAAAACTCCTGTTACAATCAGGCAAGCTATCAAATAATAAGTCTGTATTCTAAACATAAATCTTAAAAAATGTTGCACAAAAATATAGTTTCTTTTTAAAAAATACTATTGCACGGTAAATTTTTATTTGTATTATTGCATAACAATTCCGCAAGTACTTCATCTTCGGACTTTTCTATACCAATTTTTTCTACCCAACATTTGTAGTATTTTCCAAAGAACAAATTTAAATCAAAACAATATTGATGTTTGATATTTCCGCCTTAAAAGAAATGAAGCTTTCTGAGCTTCAAGATATTGCCAAGTTGGCAAAAACCATTAAAGTTACCGGTGCCAAAAAAGATACGCTTATTGCGCAAATTTTGGAACACCAAAACAATACCGTTGCCGAAGAGAAACCTAAAGTTACTCCGGAAAAAGTCCAGGACAACAAGGGAAAAAGAGCCCGAATTACACCCGAAGCAAAAAAAGCGCCGGAAACCAATCAAAGTGATTTGTTTGCCCATGAAGAACCGCTAGCAGTGGTAGCCGAAGAAAAACCGGCTTTTGAAAATAAAAACCCTAAGTTTAAAAAACCTTTCGATAAAAAGAAGAACAACAATGCTCCAATAGCTTCACAACAACCAACCGATAGTGAAGTAGAAGCAGAAGAAAAGCAACCGGCTCTTGAAGAAGCGGATGCTAATCCCAACCAAAATAATGACGGTAACCGTCAACATAAGCCTAAAAATCCGAACCAAAATCAAAACGGAAATGGCAATGGTAATGCCAACAATAACAATCCAAACTTTAAAGGTAAAAAACACCCTAATTTCCGCGATTCAGACTATGAATTTGACGGTATTATTGAAAGCGAAGGTGTTTTAGAAATGATGCCCGATGGCTATGGTTTCTTGCGCTCTTCCGATTATAACTATTTAGCTTCTCCGGATGATATTTATTTATCGACTTCACAAATCAGATTATTCGGTTTGAAAACCGGTGATACCGTAAAAGGAGTCGTGCGTCCGCCAAAAGAAGGAGAGAAATTCTTTCCATTGGTTAGGGTTTTAAAAATTAACGGACATGACCCGCAAGTAGTACGTGACCGAGTTTCATTCGAACATTTAACCCCAATTTTCCCAAAAGAAAAATTCAACATAGCCGACAAACAAGCCAGTGTTTCTACCCGAGTAATCGATTTGTTTTCGCCAATAGGTAAAGGGCAACGTGGTATGATTGTGGCGCAACCCAAAACGGGTAAGACGATGTTGTTAAAAGACATCGCCAATGCCATTGCCGCCAATCATCCTGAAGTTTATTTGATAGTTTTACTAATCGACGAAAGACCTGAAGAGGTTACCGATATGCAACGCAGTGTGCGTGGTGAAGTTATTGCTTCCACTTTCGATAGAGAACCAATGGAACACGTAAAAATCGCCAATATCGTTTTAGAGAAAGCCAAGCGTTTGGTTGAATGTGGTCACGATGTGGTGATTTTGTTGGATTCGATTACACGTTTGGCGAGAGCTTACAATACGGTTCAACCGGCATCCGGTAAAGTATTGTCAGGTGGTGTTGATGCGAATGCTTTGCAAAAACCAAAACGTTTCTTCGGTGCGGCTCGTAATGTAGAAAACGGAGGTTCTTTGAGTATTATTGCCACGGCTTTAACCGAAACCGGTTCTAAAATGGACGAAGTAATCTTCGAAGAATTTAAAGGAACGGGTAATATGGAGTTGCAATTAGACAGAAAAATTGCCAACCGCAGAATTTTCCCGGCTATCGATTTGACTTCGTCAAGTACGCGTCGTGATGATTTGTTATTAGACGAAAAAACACTCCAAAGAATGTGGATTCTCCGTAAGTTCTTAGCCGATATGAATCCGGTAGAAGCGATGGATACTATCAATGATAAGATCAAGAAAACTCGAAACAACGATGAGTTCCTCATTTCGATGAACGATTAGATATTGAATCCCAGCTTAACGGTTGGGATTTTTTGTTTCCTATGAATTCCCTTAATCCATGACTTCGTACTTCCCACTGCTAACTTCGTACTCAAAATGTCATCTTGTCAGCCTAATTTATCCAAAACTGACAATTTATTCCCAATGTCCGCTTGGCACAATAGTTGTCATTCTCGAAACCGTACAACACAAAGTACTATTCACTCGTAGAGGAATAATCAAAAATAAATTAAAAGGAGAAAATAAAAATGGGAAAAATTATTGGTATCGACTTAGGTACAACCAACTCTTGTGTGGCCGTTATGGAAGGTGGAGAACCAGTTGTAATTGCTAACGCAGAAGGTAAGAGAACAACGCCATCTGTAATTGCTTTTGTAGAAGGTGGAGAAATTAAGGTAGGTGATCCTGCGAAAAGACAAGCGGTGACAAACCCAACAAAAACCATAGCGTCAATCAAACGTTTTATGGGGAACAAGTACACAGAAAGTGCTAAAGAAGCATCAACTGTTGCTTACAAAGTAGTAAAAGGAGATAACGACACACCACGTGTTGATATCGACGGCAGACTTTACACGCCACAAGAATTGTCAGCCATGACACTTCAAAAAATGAAAAAAACAGCCGAAGATTATTTAGGTTATACGGTTACTGAAGCTGTTATTACTGTTCCGGCCTACTTTAACGATGCACAACGTCAGGCCACTAAAGAAGCCGGAGAAATTGCAGGTTTAAAAGTAATGCGTATCATCAATGAGCCAACTGCTGCGGCATTAGCTTACGGATTAGACAAAGCCGGGAAAGATCAAAAAATTGCCGTTTACGATTTAGGTGGAGGAACTTTTGATATCTCCGTACTTGAATTAGGTGACGGCGTTTTCGAAGTATTGTCTACAAATGGTGATACACACCTTGGTGGAGATGACTTTGACCAAGTAATCATTGATTGGATGGCCAACGAATTCAATGCTGAAGAAGGCGTTGATTTGCGTAAAGATCCAATGGCATTGCAACGTTTAAAAGAAGCCGCTGAAAAAGCAAAAATCGAGTTGTCGTCTTCGACACAAACCGAAATCAACTTGCCATACGTTACAGCAACAGCTTCAGGTCCGAAACACTTAGTGAAAACGTTAACGCGTGCTAAGTTCGAGCAATTGGCTGAAAGCTTAGTAAAACGTTCTATGGAACCGGTAATTAAAGCTTTGAAAGATGCTGGTTTATCCACTTCTGATATCGACGAAGTAATTTTGGTAGGTGGTTCTACAAGAATCCCTGTAATCCAAGAGCAAGTAGAGAAATTCTTTGGTAAAAAACCATCAAAAGGGGTAAATCCTGATGAAGTAGTTGCCATTGGTGCTGCTATTCAAGGTGGTGTTTTAACCGGTGATGTAAAAGATGTATTGTTATTAGACGTTACGCCTTTGTCTTTAGGAATTGAAACTATGGGTAATGTAATGACTAAATTAATCGAGTCAAATACAACGATTCCAACCAAAAAATCACAAGTTTTCTCCACTGCGGTTGACAACCAACCTAGTGTTGAAATCCACGTGATTCAAGGGGAAAGAACTATGGCTGCTGACAATAAAACGATTGGTCGTTTCCACTTAGACGGCATTCCACCGGCACCAAGAGGTGTTCCGCAAATTGAAGTAACTTTCGACATCGATGCCAATGGTATCATCAAAGTTTCGGCTACGGATAAAGGAACTGGTAAGTCTCATGATATTCGTATCGAAGCGTCTTCAGGATTGACTCCGGAAGAAATCGAAAGAATGAAAAAGGATGCCGAATTGAACGCAGAAAGCGATAGATTGGCCAAAGAAAAAGCAGATAAATTAAACGAAGCAGACGGAATGATTTTCCAAACGGAGAAACAATTAACCGAATTTGGTGATAAATTATCAGAAGGGAATAAAACTGCTATTCAATCCGCTTTAGACGAATTGAAAGTAGCTTTCGAATCCAAAGATGTGGCTACGATTCAACCGGCTTTAGACAAAATCAACGAAGCATGGAAAAATGCTTCTGAGGAAATGTACAAAGCGCAAGGAGAAGGCGGTCAAGCACAAGAAGCACAGCCACAAGCGGAAGCTCAAGGAGATAACACTCAAGATGTAGAATTCGAAGAAGTGAAATAACTTTTAGAAATAAGCATGCCAATAGAAGAGTCGGATATTAGTCCGACTCTTTTTTTATTTTATATCTTCTGAATTGTTTTTATTGATGTTTTGCATTTTCATTATGACCAAGGCATGCGGAAAGGTTATTGCGGCCAAAAAAGAAAAGAACAAGGCTTTGAAGATTTCTTGGTCCTTAAATAATAGGTAAAGAAATAAAATGCCAATTAAGGATAGAAACCAGTATACAAAGGCCGCTTTAAAATACCGCACAAAGTTTTTTATCGAATAATTTCCATACAAAAAACATATTTGTTCTTTAATAGAGGGTAAGCTATGCCAAACAATAAAGTAAATGGCGAAAGCCCAAATCAAATTTGCATTTCTGAATATAATACCAAATAAGATTAAATAGACAATGTTTACCATTATTTCCTTGCTGAAACTTGGATTTTTTCTGACTAACAAAAATCCGTTTAGAAATAGTAATACTCCAACAAAAATCAAACAGTAGGTAAAGTTTACACTTGTGATTGGAGCATTAATTATTTGTCCAATGATTTTTCTAACTTCCTCTTGATGAAAATTGAAAAGCAGTGAAAGGATAAAAAGACCATAGGTAGTTTGAAAACCAATAATAGTTTTTGAGGTCTCTTCTTTGTTTAAAATATTCCAATGCTGCTCTCCAAAATGATAAGCACTCACAATAAGGAATAATAACAGCGCTATTTTAGGCAGACTGTAGAATAATACAATTCCAAAAAATACAAAGATGATATAGTAAAGCAATATTTTTTTGCCGATACTAGTCGTTTCTCTTTGGTTGATTTTCGAAATTAATAACAAATCATTTGATCCATGTAGTATTCCGAATAAGAAAATTATTATAAATCCTATAGTTTGTTGATATTCAATAGAAAAATATGTGGTTATCCATAATCCAAAAAAACTGATTACTATACCGAAATTGTTAGAATTTGTCATTCCAATAGTTTTTTATTTTGTTTAAAGTTAAATAAAAAAGGTTAAACACAATTATTTATTTTGTTTAAAGTTTTTTCAATTTTATTGAACAAATAATTCTAAAACATTTAATTATGACAAATTTATTATTTTCTACTTTGCTCATTGCGAAAATGTTACCGACAGACTATGTTGGTTTTACTTTTTTTATCGGTTGTATGGCCATGATGGCTGCATCAGCATTTTTCTTTTTGTCCCTTAGCCAATTTGATAAAAAATGGCGTGTTTCAGTTTTAGTTTCAGGTTTAATTACTTTCATTGCAGCTGTTCATTATTTCTACATGAGAGATTATTGGGCAAGTTTCGGTGAGTCACCAACTTTTTTTCGCTATGTTGATTGGGTTCTAACAGTGCCATTAATGTGTTTAGAGTTTTACTTAATTCTAAAAATTGCCGGAGCTAAGCAATCTTTACTATGGAAAATGATTGTTTATTCTTTGGTAATGTTAGTTACAGGTTATTTCGGAGAAGCCGTTGATCCTACAAATGCGTGGTTATGGGGATTAGTATCCGGTATTGCTTACTTCGCCATTGTTTATGAAATTTGGTTAGGTGAAGCTTCTAAATTAGCTAAAACAGCTGGTGGTGAAGTATTAGCGGCTCACAAAATTTTATGCTGGTTTGTATTAGTAGGTTGGGCTATTTATCCATTAGGGTACATGTTAGGTACTGAAGGATGGTATACAGGATTACTTGGAAAAGGTAATGTTGATGTAGCTTACAACATTGCTGATGCTATTAACAAAATCGGATTTGGTTTAGTAATTTACAACCTAGCCGTAAAATCAACTAAAGATTAAATTTTATTAGTTTATTGCCGAAAGCCGTCTTACTGTTAAAGTAAGGCGGCTTTTTTATTTAACAGTCATCGAATCAATTATTTTGTATATTCGATTTCTGTTTAAATTTAATTTGTGTCCAATGAGAAGAATCATTTTAATAGCGATAATCGCTATGTTGAGTGTTAACACTTACAGCCAGAAAAAGAAAGCTCCGGCAAAAAAAACAATTACAACTGCTGCTTCAGGATTAGCCAAAGCGGATAATTTAGTGGCTGAAGTTAAAAAAGGAAATTTCCAAGTGACCATTAACGAAAACGGTAAAGAAAAAGACGCTATGATTGTCAAAGCAGTTGATGCTAATTTTAAACCAGCCAATTGTAAACTGACAGCATTCAACACTGGTGGAACCAAATTATACTTATTGACTTGGACGGAAATCGTGCAAATCAAAACCAAAAATAAAACAGAAGACATTACCAATGTCTATTCGGTGATTTATGAAATTACCAATAAAAAACAGGTGTTCTCCAATTCACAAACCACCAATCATATCACAGAAATTGTTTCTTTAGGCGGAACAGCCGCTACGGAAACACAAGAAAAAATCAGAAGAGACGGCTTTGAATTTATCTTAAATCCCGATGGTACGGTGACTCAAAGGAGTAAAAAGCAGGAAAACAAATTAGTGTACGATGCTACTAAAATGGAATTTGTAGCTAAGAAATAAATAATAAATACCGCAAATTCGCAAATTATAAATTCTTGATTGGTTTATAATTTGCGAATTTTCGGTTTTTTTATCTAAACCAATTACCAATAGAGTGGAAGATGCGACCGAAGAAGGTGCGTTTCTTGATATAAATACCTCCTGTGACAACTTCTCCTAATAGTACTCCGTTGTCTTTAAGTGTAACTTTTAATTTATCCTCGTTGAGTATTTCAATTTCACTGGAGTTGTACCCAACATAAGTAACCACTAAAATATCATTTTTTTTAGCTTTAATAGTAAAGTTTCCATCGAAATCACAGATGGCTTTAACCTCAGTGCCTTTGATGAAAACGTTAGCTCCCGGCAAAGGGCCTATTTGATCACTCACGGTACCGGAAACTTCTATTTCGGTTGGCTTGGTAACCAAGAATTTACCCAAAATCCTTCTGTCCGTTTGCTCCGTTTTTACAGGTTCCTGAGCGGTTACTTCATTCGTTCCAATGCCAATCAAGCTAACGACTGTAGCCGTAGTAGCTAACCAAATGGCGCTTTTTTCATTTGGTTTAACCAAATCACGGTCGAGTTGTGTAGTTAAAAACCGACCACAAAGATTTTGATTTTGCTGAAAAGCATTGACAATTTCACGGTCGCTGGCTTTGGTAAAGTCGTGGACTTTTTTTTGACACGAAGCACAGAATTTTCCTTTTTCAACAGTAGTCATTCCTTCCCAATTTTCGTGGCAAGGTTTTGGAATTGAGATATTGATTTTATTTGTCATAAGGTTGCCTTTTATATGAAAGAGGCAGTTTCAGACAAAAAGGTTGGAAAAGAGAAAAATAAAATACCGCAAATTCGCAAATTATAAATTTTGATTGGTTTATAATTTGCGAATTTGCGGTTTAATTCTATCTATTGATTTATCTTAATTTCAAAAGTCTTGTTCCAATTCTTACCTGTTACGAATAGGGTATTAGTGGTTTTTCGAAAAGCAATTCCGTTTAAAACTTCCGCTTCCGGATTGGTTACTTTCGCTCTCAAAGCAGTCAAATCCAATACTGCTTCCACAGCACCGGTTTGTGGATCAATCACAGCAATGGCGTCTCTTTGCCAAATATTACCGTAGATTTTTCCATTGATCCATTCAATTTCGTTTACACTTTTTATTTTACTGTCATTCGTATAAACGTTAACATAATCCAGGAGCTTTTGAGTTTCCGGATCCATTTTCCATATCTTTTCTGTGCCGTCCGACTGATAAAGGTATTTTCCGTCATTGGTCAAACCCCAACCTTCAATTTTTTTGTCGTACCGAAACGATTTAATCAGTTTTAATGTTTTGGCATCATAAATAAAACCTTCCCCATTTCGCCATGTCAGTTGGTAAATTTTATCCTTAAGTACGGTAATGCCTTCGCCAAAGTATTGCCTGTCTAAATCGGTTTTTTTATACAACTTCCCGGTCTTGTAATCGGTTTTCGCTACATAAGAGGTTCCTTCTCGTCCGGTACTTTCGATTAAAGTATCATTGTAAAATTCATACCCCTGTGTAAACGCATTTGCATCGTGGTCATAAGTAGAAATTACGGTATATTTTAGGAGCTTAGGAGCATTCGCTGCAGCTACTTCAACACGGGTTTGAATGGAAATCGTATCGCCTTCAAAATAAACTAATGCCTTGATGTTTTGGTATCCCAATTTTTTCCCCTTCAAGTCTAAAGCAAGTTTACCATTTCCTTTTACCGAAGATACCCGTTCGTTATTGGCAAAGTAAACTATACTGTCTATCGATTTGTTGTTGTTGTTTAGTAAAGTAAAATCCACTTTGTCCTTGGTACTGTAAAGGGATTTAATTGAACTCTCATCAAAGCTGAAATAGCTTTCTTTGTCACTTTGTTTGTCACCACAACTTACTATGTTTAAGGCTAAAAAAGTGGTTATGAACAGATTATAAACTTTCATTTTTTAGATTTAATTTTTCACTCACAAATATATTTATATTGCTCTTAAATTCTTGTAAAAAAATAAAAAGATTGTATATTTGCACCGGCAAGTCCTACACGACCAGCTCCTACAAAATCCTCCAGGATGGGAACATAGCAAAGGTATGTGGTTGTAGCGGTGCGATGTAGGTCGCTTGCCATTTTTTTTAAAAAGTATCCCGTTCCGAAATTTCGGAATATCGGGATTTTTTATTTTTATACCCTATGGTTTTAAAATGGCAAATAGTAACCTTCAATCTCAAAGAAACCTTTGCCATCGCTTATGGAAATTACACTTTCAGAGAAGCCTTAATCGTAACCTTGCAAAGTCATGGTGAAAATGGGTATGGCGAATGTACTTCGATAGATTATTATGGTATCAATTTAGCGGATTTTGAAATTATCTTAACGAAAGTAAAAGCCCAAATTGAAAGCCAAAAAACCAATCATCCTACCGAATTTTATGCTTTTCTTTTGTCTTTGAATTTACCGAGTTTTCTGCGTTCCGCCTTAGATTGTGCGTATTGGGATTTGTTCGGAAAACTGGAACAGCAAAACTTTTTGGCACTTAATCAAATCCATTACAAGCAATTGCCGGAATCGTCCATTACAATTAGTGTGGATACGGTCGAAAATCAAATTAAAAAGATAAACCAATCGGCTTGGTCTAAATTTAAAGTCAAGTGCCACCATTTCAGCGAAAGCGATATCCATCAATTACTCCAACTCAATAAAAACCTAGCCTTAGATTCCAACGGCAGTTTTACGGCAGAAGAATGTCTTTGGCTCGAGAACAATCAGAAAGTTTCTGAATTCACTTATTTGGAGCAACCCATGAAAACAGGAGTGGAGCAGTATGCTGTTTTACATTCAGACAAATATGCCAATTGGATGGCCGATGAAGATTGCCAAGATGTTTCAGTCCTAAACGATTTGATACTCCATTATAAAAGCATCAATATCAAATTGGTCAAATGCGGCGGATTAACTCCGGCATTGGAAATGATTGTTGCCGCGAGACAATTAAATTTCAACATCATGATAGGCTGCATGACCGAATCAACTATAGGCATTTCAGCCGGAGCGGTTTTAGCACCTTTGTGCGACTATGCCGATTTAGATGGCGCCAATTTAATCGCCAACGACATCGCCAAAGGAAGCCGGATTGTCAATGGTAAAATTCAGTTAAGCGAAAATCATGGTTTAGGAATACAATTAATCTAATTATCTTTATAAGTTTTATATCTAATATTTGAATTTTAATATCTAATATTTAATGAGCAAAGTAGTTTTAATCACCGGCGGTTCTTCGGATTTGAAATTAAAAGTAGGACAGCCAGTGGCTGTCAGGTATAAATCAAATAATAATAGCGATGAGTAAAGTTGTGCTTATTACAGGAGCTTCTTCGGGTATTGGTAAAGCCATAGGCGAGTTTTTATTCCACAAAGGCTTCACGGTTTACGGAACCAGTAGAAACCCCGATAAAATCACCAATTCACTATTTCCTTTAATTGCTTTGGATGTTCGCAATGCCGAAAGCATTAAACATGCCGTTGAAAAAGTAATTGCTGTATCGAAGCGAATTGATGTGGTCATCAACAACGCCGGCGTTGGGATTACCGGACCCTTAGAAGAAATTCCGACTGAAGAAATCAAGAACAATTTCGAAACCAATTTCTTCGGACCATTAGAAGTCATCAAAGCGGTTTTGCCCCAAATGCGCGAACAAAACTCAGGGTTAATTATCAATATCACTTCCATTGCCGGATATATGGGTTTGCCTTATCGAAGCGTGTATTCGGCGTCTAAAGGTGCTTTGGAAATCATCACCGAAGCCATTAGCATGGAAGTAAAATCATTTGGGATAAACGTGGTTAATGTCGCGCCGGGCGATTTTGCGACCAACATTGCTTCCGGAAGATACCACGCGCCGGTTGTTGCCGGTTCGGCGTATGAAATTCCGTATGGCGATACTTTAAAACAAATGGACGAACACGTAGACAGCGGCAGCAATCCTGACGAAATGGCGATGGCAATTTACCAAATCATCAACGACAAGCATCCGAAATTGCATTACAAAGTCGGAGCCTTCATGCAAAAGTTCTCTATCGTTTTAAAACGAATTTTACCGGATAGGGTTTATGAAAAAATGCTGATGAATCACTATAAGCTATAAGGTGCTAAGGCACTAAGGCACTAAGGTACTGAGGTCAAAAGGCACTGAGAAAAAAACCTCAGAACCTTAGCGCCTTAATACCTCAGAACCTAAAAAAAAATATGTACTTTTGCACCACGAATTAAGAAACACAACTTTTTTACACATAAACATTACACTATGAAATTTTTTATCGACACCGCCAACTTAAACGAAATTAGAGAAGCACAAGGACTTGGCGTTCTTGATGGCGTAACTACTAATCCGTCGTTGATGGCTAAAGAAGGCATTACCGGAAAAAACAACATCTTAAAACACTACGTAGACATTTGCAACATCGTTGACGGTGACGTAAGTGCCGAAGTAATCGCAACCGATTATGAAGGGATGGTTAAAGAAGGTGAAGAGTTAGCCGATTTACACGAGCAAATCGTAGTTAAATTACCTATGACCAAAGACGGCGTTAGAGCTTGTAAATATTTCTCTGATAAAGGTGTGAAAACCAATGTAACTTTGGTATTCTCTGCCGGTCAGGCTTTATTGGCGGCGAAAGCGGGAGCGACTTATGTTTCCCCATTCTTAGGAAGATTAGATGATATTTCTACCGATGGTTTGGCTTTGATTCAAGAGATTCGCGATATTTATGACAACTACGCTTTTGAAACACAAATCTTAGCGGCGTCTATTCGTCACACGATGCACGTGGTTAACTGTGCTAAAATTGGTGCCGACGTAATGACCGGACCATTATCGTCTATCACAGGATTGTTAAAACACCCATTGACTGACTTAGGTTTGGCACAGTTCTTAGCCGACTATGCAAAAGGAAATCAATAATTAGTCGCAGACAAATCCAATAAAAAAAGCGTCCCGATTTTCGGGACGCTTTTTTTATATCTAACAATCTAAGAAGTCTAACAATCTAAGAAGTCTATTTCAACTCCTCCTCAAAGTTCAACTCAAATATATTAGTAAACGCATTTTTAATAGCGCCGTTGTGGTCTAAAATCATCGTTCGGTGAATTTTGGTGATGACCCATTTGGCTTTGATGTCTTCAAAATCAGTACAACGATATTCGATGATTTGGTCAAATTTATATTTCTTCAAAACATTTTTCCATTGCTCTTGGGTATCATTGATGTTGATGCCTATAAATTGATAGTCCGGATGGTCTTTTTGAAAGCCTAATATTTTTTTGTGCACGGCTTCTAAATGGGAAAGTGCATTGGATGTCCAAAAGAAAATCACCGTTTTTCGGTTGGCAAAACTTGTCGAGCTAATCTTGTTTCCTTGGCGGTCGATAAGCATTACTTCCGGGAGTTTGCCGCCCGCTTTTAGCAATTGTATCGCATCCCCAATTTTAGTGATTTCGTTTTTCTGACTCTTATCCGTCGATATTTTGTGGTATGTGGCCAAAAACGATTGGTTGTTCACCATGTTTTGGTCTTCTAACAAATACGTGAAGGCGATATTGTTAAGGATGGTATTTTTTACCTTTTCGTTTTTAATCAACGTATCGGCAATGTTCATTTTGTTGATGTTGGTTTTTAAGGCCAAATCCACTTCCGAAAAATGATTGTGGTAATTGATGGCGCCCATATTGTTCAACATGTGTGACAAGTACATCACAAATGGCGAATAGTTGGAAAGCGCCACATTATTGCAATCGATTTTCTTTCTGAAGTCGTAATAGTCTGCCGGAATTTTTTCGTACACATCGTTACCGGTTCTCATTTTGTGAATCATCGGATACAATTCTTTTCGGGAATAGTAAGGAAAGTCTATAGCGGCTTTGGCGTATTCATCAAAGTCATCGCTCCATTTGATTTCTTCTTTTTTGGCGGCATAAAACTTAGTCGCTATTTGATAAGAGGAATCAATGGCTTTGTTGAATTTTTCAATATCGTAATCAAAGGTTTCAAAGATTTTATTTCGGTCCTTCTCATTTTTCAAGTATTGTTCCATGAGAAAGTTGTTTTTTTGATCGCCACGACCACAAAAAACTACCGAGTTGTCAAAATCTCGGGTATTCACTCGCACCATCAAACTGTCGTTCTTGTCAAAGTAAACGTATTGGTACTCCGGTTCGTGTTTAAAAGTGTATAAACCCGGTGCTAACGAATCAAATTGGACAAAGAAACGGTTGTTTTTGTCTAACTTGATGGAATCAATCACTTCATTGTCTTTGCAAAAAAGGACGTATTGACTGTTGGGATTTACTATTTCTCCTCCAAAATAAGCCACATAATCACTCCCTTTAAATTCGTTTTTACACGAACTCAGAAGCGTAAGTAAAGGGAATAGTAAAGCAAAAACTTTTAAATTTCTGTAGCTGTGCATTGTAAAGAAACTAGTAAACAAAAATATTCAGATGATTTGGATAATTCTGTTAATCTATCGTTAAAGTTAAATGCCTCCGGATTCAAGCAAAGCTGTACAACTTCCAAATCCGATAATAATAATGATGACAGAGTAGGTAAGGAGTTTTATTCCGAATGCTTTATCTTCTTTATCAAACAGTACTTTGTACAATCCGATTAAAAAAGCAATAGCACTTATGAATATTGCAACGACGAGTATTAATAATAAAACTAGCATCTTTTATAACAATTAGTTATTCTTAATTAAATACCGCCCGGACGAATATTAGCCATACAAGTCCCGAAACCTATAATAAAAGCAATTACAGAACCAATAATCAACTTAATTCCAAATTTTCGGGTATCTTTTGAAACGGCAACTAAGATTATACCGATAACAAACACAATAGGACTTACAAATAATAAAAATAGAATTACCGAACTTAATAAATCCGACATCAAAAATATATTCCCCATAACTAAAAATTTAATTCTTTTCTGATTTCGTCTATCTTATTGTCTCGGTAAAACAAGTTCATCGTTTCAAACGGGACAATCTTACCTCTTTTGTCTACGATATGAACACAAGATTTTTTAACCGCTCTCACATCAAAATCATGCGCATCCATAAAATTCATGATAATAATACGAAAAAGATTTTCATAATGTAAACTGTCCGATTTCACCCGAGGCAAACAACACATCAATTCGCCGAATTCTTCTTCGGCACAATCAACCGAAATACCGGTGCTGAACAAGTTGAGCATGTGGTTTTTTAACTTCTCGTCGTTTTCAAAAACAATGGTGTTTTTCGAATTGTTCAACAAATCTTCCGGATTAATCAAATTGGTCATCGGCATGATTTCGCCATCAATCTTTAATGCATAAGCCATACACAAAGCATCGGGATTGCAAGGCACCGGAATCAAATCCTGTGGTGTAAAGATTGGATATTGCTCATAGATTTTCCGACGTACTTCGGTCAAGGTAATTCTGCCTTGATTATCGTCGTAATTGTCGTTTCTTCCGGCTATTTGTGTCGGTTGAAAGGTTACGCCACGCACACATTTTTGTTGCACAGCATACTCTAATATCTTCCCGATTTCATCATCGTTTTCACCTTTTTGAAGCGTAATCACTAATGTTGTCGAAAGGTTAAATTGATTCAAATTGGCAATCGCTTTTTGGCGGACTTCCGTTAAATCTTCGCCGCGGAGTTTCTCTAAAACTTCGGGTTTGAAACTGTCAAACTGCAAATAGATTTCAAAATCGGGCATGTAAGTCGCTAGTTTCTCTACGAAAGAAATGTCTTTAGCTATGCGAATACCGTTAGTATTCAACATCAAATGGCGTATCGGTTTGCTTTTCGCGATGTCTAGAATTTCAAAAAACTGCGGATGCACTGTCGGTTCGCCACCCGAAATTTGAACCACATCGGGTTCGCCTTCATTGTCCACAATAATGTCAAACATCTTTTCGATTTCTTCCAACGTTCGGTGTCGACCGTAATTCGGACCTGAACTCGCATAACACGTTGGGCAAGTCAAATTACATCGGTCGGTGACTTCCACAATTGACAAACAAGAATGTTGCTCATGGTCGGTGCACAAGCCACAGTCGTACGGACAGCCGTAATGCACTTTGGTATTGAACTTCAAAGGCACTTCCGATTGTTTGTTGTAGTTTCTGATTTGGCGATAGTACTCAACATCATCGGCTATCATCACCTTGGTATCGCCGTGGGTTTTGCAGTGTTTGAGCATCCAGACCTTATCGTCTTGAAAGACAATCTTGGCATCAATGGTATGCAAACATTCCGGACAAAGGCTTTTGGTGTAGTCGTAGTATATATAATCTCTATTGGGCATAGCGAACGAGTCTTAAAATGAATTGATAATAATAGGCGAAAAGGAAAAGCGCACTCCACTGAATGGCACTCAAATCTAATAATAAAGGATGATACGGTTTGATAAATTCTACCAAAAAACGATACAAAAAGTAGAGCACCATAAACAACTTGAATCGGTCGCCGTTTTGTAGGTTCTTGTGTTTTATCGTTTGGAATAAAATAAAAAGCAACACCATATAGGCCATTTCATAAAGTGCTACGGGATGCCGGAGCTTGCCGTCGCCCAAATCCATCCCAAAGATAAAACCGGTTTCTATGCCATAAGTGTTTTCGGTAACACCCATGCTAAAACAACCGATTCTGCCTATAAAAACCGCCACAATAATCGGAATAACATAAATATCACCCGAAGCCGTTTTCACGCCTATGATTTTTTTCATCAACTCTACGCCAAACAAGCCGCCCAAAAAGCCACCGGCAACCGTTTTGTTTTGGTAAAACGTTAGCCAGGTTTGGTGCATGATTTCGGCAGGATTTTCCAACAACGCAATCACTCTCGAGCCAATCAATGCGCCGATCATCGCGCCCAGCATAATCCACAGCCGATTGATGTCGGAAATCGGGTCGGCTATACCTTTCTTTAAATAATAGTAAACGCGAACGCCCACAAAAAAAGCAAGGGTCTCAAAGATAATGTGATAATTCACCGCATCGCCAAAAAGATTGAATTGAAAAGGAAAGTTCATCGTTGCGGTTTAATTAGGAGTACAATATAGCAAAAAAAGGGACCACTGACCACTGCCAACTGAACACTATTCACTACTTTTGCACCGAATTTAATTAAACGACAATATGCTTACAGTTTCTAATTTATCGGTTCAATTTGGTAAAAGAATTTTATTCGACGAAGTAAATACCACGTTCACCCAAGGCAATTGCTACGGTGTGATTGGTGCCAATGGTGCCGGAAAATCTACTTTCCTTAAAATTTTAGCCGGCGATATCGACCCCACTTCAGGAAGAGTATTCCTCGAGCCGGGCAAACGTATGTCGGTGTTGAACCAAAACCACAACATGTTCGATGAGCATACCGTGTTGGAAACCGTGATGATGGGAAACAAAGTTTTGTTTGCCGTAAAATCAGAAATGGACGCTTTGTACGCCGATTATGATGATAAAAATGCCGATAGAATAGGCGAGTTGCAAGTGCAGTTTGAAGAAATGAACGGTTGGAACGCCGAATCCGATGCGGGTGCGATGTTGTCTAACTTAGGCATTACGGCCGACCAACATTATACGTTAATGGGTGAGATGGAAGGAAAGATGAAAGTACGTGTCTTGTTAGCCCAAGCGCTTTTCGGAAACCCGGATGTGTTGGTGATGGATGAGCCTACGAACGACTTGGATTTTGAAACCATCACTTGGTTAGAGAATTTCTTAGCCAATTATGAAAACACAGTAATTGTGGTATCGCACGACCGTCACTTTTTAGATTCGGTTTGTACGCACATTTCGGATATCGATTTTTCTAAGATCAATCACTATTCCGGAAACTATACTTTTTGGTATGAGTCGAGCCAGTTAGCGGCACGTCAAAAAGCCCAACAAAACAAAAAAGCGGAAGAGAAGAAAGCCGAGTTGGAAGAATTCATCCGTCGTTTTAGTGCGAATGTGGCGAAGTCTAAGCAAGCGACTTCACGTAAAAAGATGATTGAAAAACTAAACTTGGACGAAATCAGACCGTCGAGTAGAAGATATCCTGCGATTATATTTGACGTAGAAAGAGAAGCCGGAGACCAAATCCTGCACGTGCAAAACCTAGCCGCTTCAGTAGATGGCGAAGTATTGTTTAAGAATGTCGATTTGAATATGGCGAAAGGCGATAAAGTAGTCGTGTTCTCTAAAGATTCACGTGCGACGACTGCTTTCTACGAAATTTTAAACGGCAACCAAAAAGCCGATGCCGGAACCTTTGACTGGGGAATTACCACCACGCAGTCCTATTTGCCGAATGACAACAGCGCGTTCTTTACCGACGGCAGTTTGAACTTGGTCGATTGGTTACGCCAGTTCGTAAAAACCGAAGAAGAGCGCGACGAAGTATACGTTCGTGGGTTCTTAGGAAAAATGATTTTCTCGGGCGAAGAAGCGTTAAAAAAATGTACGGTATTGTCCGGAGGCGAAAAAGTACGTTGTATGTTATCGCGCATGATGATGATTCGTGCCAATGTGTTGATGCTGGACGAACCAACGAATCACTTAGATTTGGAATCGATCACGGCGTTTAACAACTCGTTGAAAAACTTTAAAGGTTCGGTATTGTTCACCACGCATGACCACGAGTTTGCGCAAACCGTAGCCAACCGAGTGTTAGAAATTACGCCAAACGGGGTTATCGATAGGTATATGACTTTTGATGAGTACTTGGATGATGAGAAGGTGCAGGAGTTGAGGAAGAAGATGTATAATTAAGATACTTAATATAAAAACCGCCTTTTGGGCGGTTTTTTGTGAGTTGTTTTGTTGAGTTGGAAGTGTACATACAATAGAAGTCATGATTTATATATACCGTCGTTAGACAAAGTTTTTGAAAATACAAAAATGTTTAAATGCATAAAAGTAAAATATCGAAATCAAAATTGTACTTAAATTTCCAATAAGAAAATAATCATTTTTAATCTCTTTATGCTCAGATATTCTAGTCCCTAATTTTAATGTTCCAAAAACTATTAGGATTGGCGGAAAATTAGAAATCAAAAACACTGTGATTATAAATCTCTCCATAATACCTTTAAATGTAGAAATATTTAAAAGAAGAAATTTTTTATCTGCATGAGTATTTTCATTATTTATCTCTTTTTCTTGGGCAATCACACTTTTCTCGAAATAATTCTTGAGATATTTGAACCACGTAAAGTTAAATATAAATTCTCCCAAGACAAATATTAAAACAAATACTAAAATTTTACTTAGCAAGATCATGTTCGTAGATATATGTTATGTTATAAATTATTTTTTTTAGTGTTTCAAATTCTTCTATATTTAGGCTTTTTCTTCTTCTCCATGCTGTCGACCTATTTATTTCAAATTTGTTAGCGATTGTTTTGTAATCGTCATGAATAATAAAATCACTAACTATTTTATATTCATTAATTTTCCATGAGTCGATAAAATATTGAAATATTCGAAATGTATCATTCAGCATTTTTTCTACTCTCCATTCTTCTTTCTTTAATTTTATTAAAAATCGACTTTCTGAATTTTTTAAATTATTTAATTCTTTCCTTGCATCAGTCAATCCCTTTCCAAGCATTTCATATGCTATTTGGCGATTTATTTGTGTCTCAACTTTCCCAAAATTTAAAACATATCGAAGTTTGAAACTTAATCCTTTGGATAGGATAAATTCTTCTATTTCGATAATAATATTCACGGCATTTTCAACTGTATCTATGATTGCCTGAAATTCATCTCCCAATGTGATTGTTAGTGGAGAAATTATATTATTTCGTTGATTCTCATTAATATAATTGACAATACTCTTAAACTCTAGCATTAATTTGTTAGAATCTTTTTCTCCACTATCGAGAATATCCGCCATTAAAATTGCATAATACATTATTATATATTTTCTACAAAAATAGACAAATTGCATTAATACTGCAATATATATGTTTGTTGCGTAAATTCCGCAACGTTTTCAAATTTAGCTTAGCGTTTCACATCTTAGTGTTTGTTGCAATTCCAGTAAACTGCGTAATGTCTACTAAGATATGCTTTTTACGTGAAAAATAGGTAAACTCAATAAAATCCAGCCATTGCGCACCGCTACCGCGCGAATCCTTTCGCGTGGCAAATGCTATTACAACTTAAAATACCTAAAAACATAAACCCCATCCAACAACCCTTTTTCTCCGGCATAATCCGGAGCACTACTGTATTTATAATCTTCAGGTCTAAATACAATACCTTCTTCAACCGGATTGTTATGTATATAATCTATTTTTTGCTGAATGACTTCATTACTCCACAACTCTATTGGCCTGCTGTCATGTCGCCAAAATTGAAAATTAGTTGTATTTGAACTCTTTGCGGCTTCTTTTTTAAAATAGTCCAACAAATACTCCTTTCTGCTTTCTTTTGGATTTTCTTGGATGGCTTTTACAATACGTCTGCTTGTAAATCTTTTAAAATCGCCTAGTAATAATTCAGGCTTTTGATTATCTGTACTTCTAAAAATTAAATGCACATGATTGGTCATAATACACCAAGAGTGTATTTCCATGCCTTTGCTTTTTTGACAAAATTCTAAGCTTTCTAAAAGTAAATCTTTGTATTCATTTCTGGTAAATACATCTAACCAGCCAACAACGGCAAAACTGACAAAATACAATCCCTCAGGATTATGAAACTTGTAATTCCTGCTCATACTGTTCTTTTTACCAAAGCTAATAAAAGTTTTTTAGAAGTAGGTTAAGTATTACGTGGGAGTGGGTAGGAAATATGACCACGCGAAGGGATTCGCGCGGTAGCGGAGGTAGGAAATATGACCACGCGAAGGGATTCGCGCGGTAGCGGTGTTAAGTATTACGTGAGAGTGGGTAGGAAATATGACCACGCGAAGGGATTCGCGCGGTAGCGGAGGGTCGTTATTTTATTTTTATTTAAATACATTATCACTAAACATTTGAAAGTAACAATCCGCTAGATTATTACCTTCTGAAAATTCATTGATATACAACTGTAAATCAAACTCTGATATATACAACACCTTATTTTTGACCTCTTCAAATTCTTTAGCTGTATATGTCCGAGGTTTTGGATGACCTGTCCCAAAAGTCGACTGAGCTTCATGGAAAAGTATGTAATATAGCGCCTTAAACCTATATGCACTTGATTTTATTGCGTCTAAATCTAGTTCTGAAATTACGAATTCAAAAGTCCTGTCTACATGACCTGATGCAACAGGAAAGCTATAGGTAAGACCAGTTTCACTTTTATAAATAAAGGGACTATAACCTTCTTTCAGTCTATAAACCTCACTCTCTTTTTTCATATCTTATTTTAATATTCGCGCGGTAGCGGGGGGTAGGAAACACAACCACGCGAAGGGATTCGCGCGGTAGCGGGGGGGGTATTGATAGATATATGACTTTTGATGAGTACTTGGATGATGAGAAGGTAAAAGAGTTGAGAAAGAAGATGTATAATTAATATGGGAAAACCGCCTTTGGGCGGTTTTTATTTGAAAAATACTTTAAGATTTAGCAAACTTTTGTTGACAAAGTAAATTTAAAAAGGGAGGTCATTAATTATTCCTCTCGATTTAAGGTCTTTTATTATTTCGTTTACACACTTTATACAATTAAACATTAAATCTTGTGCTTCATCTGCATCATAAATAAGTTGGGGATGTTGTGTTTTATTTCTGTAATATATTCTTAAACTATTAAGATTTTGCATTAATTCTTTTGGGGGATGTGGTATTATATTTCCAGCAGTTATTTGAGCTTCTATTTCTGAATGAAAATTCCCCCAAGTTTGTGTATCTGTTGCAACTTTGCCAGTTAAGTTTGAATAGTAAAATTTCAAGACATCTTCAGTACCTCGTAAAGAATGAAAAGCACTTGCTGTATTTCTATCAAATGCTAAACATTTACCACTTTCAATAAAATCAAATCTTGCAACATCAGGTAAATGCAAAAAAGTGGCAATTGAGAATATAGAATCTATTTCATCAATAAGTTTATCAGTACTTATTCTTTTTTCTTTTAAGAGATAACCGGTTTTTATACTTAATTCTGCGTCAAGTGTTGGGTCAGCTTTCTTAATAAGTTCAATTATTTTATCGTATAGGGTTGGCTCAACAACTTTTTTCTTTTTAGTTCCGACATTTAGTTTGTTTAATGCTTTTATATTATCATTCCAACCATACATTTTTAATAATGATTTTGTGACTTTTAAGTCTAAATCATTTATGAAATCTGAGTATCTAATTATATCCTTTGCAAATTCCTCAACTGTTTTATGAGAGCTATCATTCATCAAAATGTAATAATTAAATCCAAATGAATAATAATCGTATAAACTTACTTTATGCATGTTTTGTATATTTTTTTAAGTTATTTATTAATGTTAGCGTATTGCAAACTGTTTTACTTGCTAATTTTTTAATTTCCAAAGTTACTTGTTCCCGAAATAAATTGAATTATTGGTTCTGCTGCGGCACCTATAAAACCAACAATTAAACTCCAAATTAAAAATAAAATCCAATTATTTCTAACTATTTCAAAAATCCCAGTTGGCGTTAATCCATATATTTTAATAATGCTCGCATTAACTTTTAACTTGTTTTTTTCTTCAAGTGTTAGGATTCGGTCAATTATTTCTACTTTTCTGCTAGTTGACATATGAAGTTTTAAATAGTCTCTATCCTCAAATGATTTTGCTTCATCTTTTCCTATTAATGCATCTCTATCGGAAATTTTATTTCTTTTTGCTAAATTCAAAAGTTGTCCGCTTGGCTTGTGTTTTTCAAAATTGTATGTATATATTAAACCTAAGTTTTCCGGTAAATCAAATTTAAATTGGTCTTCAATTTCCTTTCCGTTACCTCCTAAAATTCTATATCTATTTCCAATTGCTTCAAAACCATAACTTGAATTTCTCATATTCCAATGAACCCAATTATGTGTTGAATGCCTTTTAACAAATTCAAAAAATTCTTTTAGCATTTGTTTCTCTAAAAAGTCATTTTCTATATCTGTAATACAGCATAAATCTTTCTTGTAAAATTGTGCTTGTAAGTGAATAGAAAAAGTCTTCGTTAAATTATTTCCTCTATTTTTAATGCATATTGAAGTGATTCTTGGAGTTCTCCCTTCGAGATTGAAGAAAGATTCGCAACTATAGTGGATAATTAATGTCTTGCTGTTAGATTTTTTTAATTTTTCAATTATATCTCTACCTTTTTTTCGGTCGTCTAATCTTTCTGATTGAAATATGCCCATTTTCTATTTTTACGTATTTTTTTAAGGTAGCCGATAGTACAATGCCTTTTGCAAAAAATTCGACTATTTATTACTGATGATTCCAAGTACAAAACTTAGTTTTGAATTTCCTGAGAAAATTTGAGATAATTCCATGTCACGCAATTATTGCAAACAGTCTTTTTTAGAAGCGTTTATTTATTTGTAATGTAGAAACGTAAACTATTTGAATTTCTAAATTCAAAATAACTGTAGCTTCCATCAGCCTCAACTACATGTGAAAATAAGTATTTATCATTTTGCGTTTCAATTAAATATGTAAATAACGTTAACTCTCGGTCATATTTCTTTTTGAGCACTTTAAATTCTTCAATAATACTACCATCTTGTAATGTTATAACGATGTAATTGTTAGATATGTTTATAATGTAATCAACATCTGTTTTCTTTTCAGAACTCTTATCTACGCTTATTATTTTATCTTTCTCAACGTTATATTCACCTTTAAAACTCTGTTCTTGTTTTACTGAAGTTTGTATAAATTTTTCATTAGAATATTTTTCTTTTATTTTTTCTAATTTCACACTTTCTTGAGTTTGAGCTAAAGGTTTTTGTCTATTTGCATTCATTTCTTTTTGTTGACAGGAGAAAATAAATAAGCATAAAGAAAACATAGTGAGGTGTTTGATTTTCATGAGATTTTTGTTTAGTTTTGAAATAACATAATCGTTGAATATATAGATTGATAAGTTAAACCAACCTATCTTCCCAAATATAAATAATCCCCACCAATCCCTTTCATTTCTTGTAAAAAAAATCTGTTTATCGGGTTTTTTGGGGTTTTGGTCGGGAGTGAGGCGTTAAGCAATGGCGAAACCTCTTATTTAATCCGCTTCCCTTCAATCGTATTCCCGTTCTGCAATAAAACCAAACCGGTAATGGCGCCTGTTTCGCTGGGAACGAAGTGAATTTGCGCATCGACTACTTTTAGAAAAAACTGGGTTTCATTTTCGGCAAAAATAGGGAAAGCGTTTTGTCCGGTTAGTTGCGCTAATAGCTGGTCTTTGTCGCTGGTGACGGTGATTTCAAATCCCGGTTGTATTTCGTATACGCCTATGAATTTCTGGAGTTGCTCGTTGGTTAAGGCAATTTCTTTTCTTTCTTTTTTGGTCGGCAATGGCTTGTTGTACAATATACTTCTTAAGGAATTAATAGGAATGGCTACTTTTTCATGGTTGCTCAAGATGATGATGGTTTTGTCATTGTCGAGGTGACGGTCGATATAGGTTTTATAGCCCGGCCAACCGCCGCTGTGGCTTGCCATTTTGCCATAATCGGGGTTGTTTTCTATAAACCAACCGAATCCGTATTTCGTGGCAGAACCATCAGCTAAAGCACCTGACTTGAACACTTGTTCCATGCCGCTTTTAGACAACAGTTGGTTGGTATACAAAGCGCGATCCCAGAGTAACAAATCATTGGCGGTGGAGTTGACCGTTCCGTCACCCACAATCCCATCCAGCCAAACCACCATTTTGGTTTCGGCCAAGTCATCCGGAAGGACAAGCTTTTTTAATTCGTCGGAATACACATAACCGTAGGCATAGTTGCTTACTTTTTTGGGTGCATATCTTCGGGTGTACACAAAAGTGTTGGTCATTTTTAAAGGCGTAAATAGGTTTTTTTGCAAATAGTCGGCATAAGACATCCCGGAAGCTTTTTCAATAATGGTCGCCAACAAGGCATAACCGGTATTGCTGTATTCCCATTTGGTGTTGGTGTCAAACAACAATTTAGGTTGTTCTTTGGCCAATAAGGTTACGATATCGTCATTAGTCGCGATTTTATTTTTGTCAAATCGGGTTTCCATCAGTTCCATATAATCGGGAAGTCCGCTGGTGTGGTGCACTAAGTTTTTTATGGTGATATTATCATAATAAGCCAACTCAGGAATGTATTTTGACATCTTATCATTGATGTTCAGCTTGCCATTTTCATGCAGTATGGCGATGGCCATGGCGGTAAACTGTTTGGAAACCGAGGCCAATTCAAAAATGGAGTTTTCGTTGAGCGGCTCTTTGGTTTCTTCATTGGCTAAGCCAAATGACTTTTGGTAAATCACCGTACCCTTTTCTGCAATCAAGTAATTACCGTTGATTTTTTGTTGGGCATACATAGCGTTGAGCAAACTGTCCACTCTTTTAACTCGGTCTTGCCCAAAGGTTAATTGTACGATTAAAAGAAGGGCGATAGTGATTTTTAGTTTCATGATTAATGATTTTGAATGTTGGTTGGTTAAAAGTATAAAAAATAATAACAATTTTAACGATTGGTTTATGGAAACGTTTGAGGATTAGGGATAAGGGAAGAGGGATAAGGGGATTGAGTGCATGTTTTTCAAATCCGAAAAGTATGCAACCAATTTGAGTGCATAATTTTCAAAACCGAAAAGTATGCAACCATTTTGTGTGCATGTTTGTCGAAACTAAAAAGTATGCAACCATTTTGTGTGCATGTTTTTCAAAACTGAAAAGTATGCACAATAGGTTTTTGGTGTAAAAAAGAGGTGTTTCGTTCTAACACAAAATCCAGCCATCTGCCCTAAGGTAGGGTGTGACATTTGTTAAATGTTATACAACAAACCAACATCATGAAAAAAATTACAAAACTACTAGCCGTAACCTTATTGTTGTTTTCAAGTTCCAATGCATTGTCACAGTACAGTTTAGACTGGGAACAAAATGCCGGTTCGGAGGCAAAGACTTCTCAAATGAGTGCGGTAGATTCGCAAGACAATATTGTGGTAACAGGCCATGCGGCCACCAGTTCGATATACACCAGAAAGTATAATATTTCGGGTACCTTGCTTTGGGAAACTACCGATTCATCGGGAATCAACAGCGTTTATGAAAAATCAAATTGGGTTAGCTGTGACGCCGACAACAATGTTTTTGTGGTGGGTAATCAATATGCTTATTCAGCTTCCATAGAACGTGATTATCCACAAGCTATAGTAGCGCTAAAGTATAGCCCGACAGGAACTTTGCTTTGGAAAACGGTAATACCTATCTCTATTCTTATTACCAATCAAATCTCTTTTGACTGTCGCAGTGTTGTAGATGCTAGTGGCAATTTATACATTGGCACATCCATAAACAATGGCGCAACGTTGATTAAACTCGATACCGGCGGCACGGTGGTTTTTACCAATTCGAGTACGGCAAATTCACCTATTAATTTTAATGGTATGCGTCTCAGAAACAATAAAATCGCGGTAGTTACCAGTAGTCCAAACCCAAATGTTGCTCCTGTTTTTGTTTGGGATACCTCAGGTACCTTGCTGTGGACGGCTAATGCTGTTGGGCTGATTGCCGCTGACGTAGAAATGGATGAAAATGAAAATGTATACGTATTGTGCAGCATTTATTATCAAGTAAACCCAATCACTTGGGATTATGATGCCAGATTGGTAAAGTATAGCCCAACCGGGAGTTTGTTATGGAGTTACAACTACGACTTCGGAGGGTATAATTTTGTAACGCGGATGACTTATGCAAACAATCGAATTAGTGCTATAGGTTATGGCAATTCAGCCGGACTAAAATGGCAGACATTTCAAACCGACACTAACGGAACATTGCTTTGGTCTTCCCCCTATATAGAGTCGGCTCCGGTAACCGTAAGCGATTCCTATCCGAAGTATGTTATAGCAAAACCTACAGGAGAAGTAATCGTTACCGGTGTAGGCGGACCAACGCCTAATCCGAGCTTTCCTTCTACGAATCAAATGCCGATTGTGCAATACAGTAATACCGGTGTTCAAAATTGGGTAAGCACCCCTAATATATATGCAGGAACCGGTTTGGCAACCGCTTTTGCCAGTGATGGAAGTTTGTATGCTATTGGTTCCAGAAACATGTACGTTTTTCATTATGATTCAACCCAACTTTCTACTAATGACACTAGTGTTTTTACTAAAACAATAGTGTCGCCAAACCCCTTTAACGACAAAATAACCATAACCGCCAACGAGATGAATTTGCCATCAAAGGCAACAATATTTGATATGACCGGAAAAGAATTGCTTTCGGTTACCTTGCTCACTTCAAGCAATGAAGTTGAATTGTCCTCGTTAAAAAGCGGTATTTATTTTTGCCAACTTATTTCAAACAAAGGGATTGAAACGGTAAAAATGGTAAAGCGATAATGTTTTGATTATAGTTTTATTGAGGTAAAATCCAATTATTTGCAGAGTTGTCACCCTGATTTTTCCTGCCCTGAGCCTGCCTAAGGGTCGAAGGGCTTCTTTACAATACAATTTGTCCTAAAACCCAAAAGTATCCTACATTTCGTGCTACATTTTTTTCACTACTGAAAAGTATGCTACATTTTTGTGATCATGTTTTTCAAAACCGAAAAGTATGCACAATGGTTAAAAATAGGTGCTAAGGCGCTAAGGGACTAAGGTTCTAAGGTTTGAAACTCTTTGGTTATGAAGACTTAACAGCAAAGAACACAAAGTATTTCGGTTTAAACGAAACCAACTGAACACTGACCACTGAACACTGATCACTGCCAACTGTCCACTGCAAACAAATTTGCCTCGCTTAAAAAAAAACGCTACTTTTACCACCCAAACAACACTACCATGAGTCAAAAAGTATTGCTCACTTCCAAAGAAGTCAATATCATACTCCATCGTTTGGCTTGTCAGTTAATCGAAAACCACCTCGATTTTTCCCATACCGTTTTAATAGGCATACAACCGCGAGGCACTTATTTGGCCAATCGTGTTAAGGCTATTTTGGAAAACGATTACCAAATCAAAGACGTGCAGTTAGGGTTTTTAGACATTACGTTTTTCCGCGATGATTTCCGTCGGGGCGAAAAGCAATTGGAAGCCAACAAGACGCAGATTGATTTTTTAGTCGAAGACAAAAAAGTGGTTTTTATTGACGATGTGCTATTCACCGGAAGAAGTATCAACGCGGCTTTAACCGCTGTGCAGTCCTTTGGAAGACCGTCAGAAGTAGAACTTTTGGTCTTAATCGACCGAAGATTCAGCCGCCATTTACCGATACAACCCGATTACCGCGGGCGTCAGGTGGATGCGATTAATGATGAGAAAGTAATCGTGTCGTGGAAGGAGAAGGATGGGGAAGATGCGGTTTACTTGGTTTAGCCTAAAGGGATAAGGGATAAGGGAAAAGGGATAAGGGATAAGAAAAACAAACAACATACAACATACAAATTAAAATGTCCGAACTGTCAGTCAACCATTTACTAGGGATTAAATACCTGCAAAAGCAAGACATCGACTTGATTTTTGAGACGGCCGATCATTTCAAAGAAGTGATTAACCGCCCGATTAAGAAAGTGCCTTCGCTGCGCGACATTACTATTGCCAACATCTTTTTTGAGAACAGTACGCGTACGAAACTCTCTTTTGAATTGGCGCAAAAGCGATTGTCTGCCGATGTGATTAGTTTCTCGGCAGCACAATCTTCGGTTAAAAAAGGCGAAACGCTGATTGATACCGTCAACAATATCTTATCAATGAAAGTGGATATGGTGGTGATGCGTCACGCCAATCCGGGTGCGGCTTACTTCTTATCGCAAAATGTTAAAGCCAGCATCATCAACGCCGGAGACGGTGCCCACGAACACCCAACGCAAGGGTTACTGGATAGTTATTCTATCAGAGAAAGACTGGGTGAAGTAGGAGGCAAGAAGGTGGTCATTGTAGGCGATATTTTGCACTCAAGAGTAGCCTTGTCTAACATCTACGCTTTGCAAATGCAAGGGGCTGAAGTGAAAGTTTGCGGCCCAAAAACACTGATTCCGAAATACATTGAAAGTCTTGGGGTAACGGTTGAGCCTAACTTGCGTAAAGCGTTGGAATGGTGTGATGTAGCCAATATGCTTCGCGTGCAAAACGAACGCATGGATGTGAATTATTTTCCATCGACCAGAGAATATGCCCAACAATATGGAGTAGACAAAGCCTTACTGGATTCGCTCCACAAAGAAATCATCATCATGCATCCCGGACCAATTAATCGCGGGGTCGAAATCACTTCAGATGTCGCCGATTCACAGCAGTCGGTTATCTTAGACCAAGTCGAGAACGGAGTAGCCATCCGAATGGCGGTGATTTATCTCTTAGCTTCTAAAATACAGCAATAAAAAAAGCCTCGATAAATTCGAGGCTTTTTTGTTATTCCGTTTTCAAATTTCGAAGTTGTTTCAGCTTGTCTTTCAGCGTGGCCAACTCTTCTTTTTTGAAGTCGATGTTTTTCATTACTTCTTTCACCATTGGGTTATCGGCTTTCGCATTGGCAAAGAACTGGATGTTGTTTTCCAATTGGAAAATTTCCCCTTGTACTTCGTCAATTTTACGCATGATGAATACTTTTTCATTGTCCAACTTACGAGTATCTGAGCTGGCCAAATGGTCTAACTTATTGGCATAACGCGCCATTTCGTTGTCTTTTTTGCTCAAGCTCAATTTCTCGAATAAGGCATCCAGGATTTTATTGAATTTCCCTTCAATGTGACGGCGCGGGAAGGGTACTTTCCCAAAGCCTTTCCAGGTTTCGATGTGCGCTTTGATAGCGTCTAAGTCGGTTTTGTGATCGCCCACCAGTTCAAAAGCTCTTAAGGTTTCTAAGTAGGCTTTCTTCTTTTCAAAAGCTTCTACTTCTTCTTCATTCACCTCAGATTTTTGCTCTTTCAATTTCTCGAAATACTCGTTACAAGCCGCTCTGAATTCGGCCCAAAGTTTGTCCGAGAATTTTCTTGGCACATGACCAATGGTTTTCCACTCTTCCTGAATTTGCTTCATTAATGGCGTCGTGGCAGCATAATCGGTACTTTCTTTTAACTCATTGGCTTTAACCACCAACGCTTGTTTTTTAGAAAGGTTATCGTTTTGGTCTTTTTTAATGTCTTTGTAGAAAGCGTTTTTCAACACGTTAAAGTTTCTCACGGCATTTTTAAAGGCAGTCCAAGTATCTTCATTCACTTCAGAAGGTACTTTTCCGGCGGCGAAGAATTGATTTCTCAAGGCTTCTACTTTTTCAATTTGGCCTAACCAAGCCGCATGAGAGTTTACTTTTTCTTGTGCCAACACTTCAATCTGTGCGATGATGTCTTTCTTCTTTTCTAAATTGGCAGTTTCCACTTCGCGCAATTGTTCGTATAGACTTTCGCGTTTGTCGTGCATTTGTTTGGTCAATTCGCTGAAGCGGTTCCAAATTTCCTCACGTTGGTCGCGTGAAACCGGTCCGATATCTTCTTTCCAAAGACGGTGCAAGTCTTGCAATTCACGGAAAGCTTTGTTGATGTCTTCTTCGTGAACCAATTCTTCTACACGCGCTATGATTTTTTGTTTTTGCTCTAAATTGTGTTTGAAATCCAAATCACGCGCTTCACGGTCTAAGTGAAGAATGTCATAGAAATTCTCTAAATGGAAGTGGTAATTGTTCCAAACGTGGTTGTATTTGTCTTTCGGAATAGGTCCGGCTACTTTCCAACGATCGCGGATGTCATTAAATTTCTTCAAGGTCACCGGAATACTTTCCTGACTGTGGATTAAGTTTTTAAGTTCCTCTACAATCGCCATTCTGTTTTCTAAATTGGCTTGTAGGTTGCTTTGTAAACTTTTAAAATGCGTATTTTTCTTGTCGCGGTATTGCGAGTATAATTGGTCAAATTTTACCTTAAGTGGAAAATGATAATGGAAATCTTCTGTAGTATCCGGGTTTTCGGCGTGGAATTCGTCTTTTTTCTCTTCGATAAAATGATGGTATTTCGACAAGAAAGCTTTTTTCAATTCTTCCACATGGTCTTTTACCGACATCACTTTTTCGACTACGACTAAAGTACCTAACTCATCCACCAATTGCTCCATAGACAAGGTTTCGTAATCCAGCATAGGAATATCGTGACGCTCTTTTAACGATTCGTCTTCGCCTTCTTCAGCATTCACTTCTTGGATAGCGTCTATTACTGAATCACTGGCAGCTTCAACAACAGGTGTGTCGTCGGCTACTTCTTCGGGCGTTAATTCTATAACTGTTTCGCTAGCTTCTTCAACCGTTTCCGGAGTTTCTTCTACTGCTTCAGGTGTCGCTACTTCTTCTACAACTTCTTCTACTAAAGCTTCTTTTTCAGCGGCTACTTCAATTTCGTCTTCTGAAAGCGCTTCGGTTAAAACAGCTACTTCAACCACCGGTTCTTCGGCTACGGCTTCAGTAGTTTCATCGGCTACTTCAACCACTTCTTCAGTAGTTTCGGTGGCGATAGTAGTTTCCACTTCCAAGGCAGGACTTGCTTCCTCGGTTGTAGTTTCCTGATTTTCAGTAGCGGTCGTTTCTAAAGATTCGTTTACTACATTTCCATCTGCATCTTGCAGGTTATCATTCTTTTCTTCTAACATTTGAATAAATGTTTAAGGGTTACACATTAAGAGGGCGAAAGATAGTAAAGATGCGCTAAAGTTCAAAGAAAATCAGTGTTTTCTGTGATGCGTTACATCGATTATTTGTGCTTTCTGAAGTGAAAAACAAAAAAACGCCGTTGAATTTCAACAGCGTTTCTCGTTATAAAGGGTGCTAAGTTTAGTTGATTAACACTTTTTTAGTCACCGAATCGATATTGCTCGACAATTTTATAAAGTAAAAACCTTTAGGCAAATTATGGAAAGTATACGTGTTATTTTCTAAAGCCGGACTTTTGATTTGTTGTAAAACCTGACCGTTGATGGTGATGATTTCGATACCGTCAAGTGCAATTTCAGTTGAAATCGTTATGTTGCCATTGCTTGAAGGATTAGGATAAACCGTCACAGCATTTAAACTTTCAAAAGTAGAAGTAGCCAATGGCGTTCCCCAGATGGCGGTCACATAACTGTTGGTGTCAATAAACGGATTTCTATTGCTTTGACGGGCGTAAATAGCATTGTTTCTGTCGATCTCTCTCTGACTTACAGGATCTTGCTGGTTCCATGTTAATAATATATTTAAGAACGTTGGAGAGAAAGATTGACCGGTTGAACCGTCAAACATTACCTTAGATAATGAACTGGAACTGTTGTAAAAGCTAACCAATTGGTCTTCATAGCGCGTTACAAAGTACAAAAGCATACGAGCAATATCGCCTTTAAATTCGTTGATTGGTTCGAAAACAGTGGCGGTAAATCCGGCAGAATACCCCGAGTTTAAATTCAACCCTCTTTTAGAACCGTTAGAGTAAGTAGTTGTAGCATTGTTCACTCGTCCAAAAGGGAAATCACCTCTTTGGGCATTGACATACTTATCCGAAGGAATTACAAAGTGCGCATCAGAAAACATTGGCGTTACGCCGCTCCCGAAATAGGATTGTGGCACCAAATGCTCTCTGTTGTAACGTTCACATTCATTATTGCCTAAAGTACCGTCATCTTGTAATCCACCGCCATAAACAAATTCACATTCAGGACCGGTTGGGTTCTCCGTGTACATGTCTAACATGGTATCGTTGTTTTCGTAATACCCATCAATGTCAGAAGTCAAATAAGTGATGTATAAACCCGAATAGGTTCTGTCGTTATGATCGTTGATGATATTGAACAATTGCGTTTTTAAGGTGTATCCTGTGCCTGTAGCCGTGCTGTAATAGCCCGGAGGAATGGCAGTAACCGATTGGGTTTGTTGGGCAAAACCAACAAGAGTTAGGCTTAAAAATAAAAGGGTAAAGAGTTTCTTCATGGGTATTTTTTATTGTTCTTTTCGTTCTAATAAGGCCATATAAAAACCGTCAAATCCGGTGTCTTGTGCCAAAATTTTGGTGTCTTTTACAAAGGTAAATGATTTTCCGATTTCAGTGGTTAAAAAACGCTTAACTTGTTCCTGATTCTCAGAAGGTAAGACGGAACAAGTGGCATAAACCAGTTTGCCGCCCGGTTTTACAATTTTAGAATAATTTTCTAAAACTTCCGCTTGTACTTTTCTGATGTTGTCTATGAATTCCGGTTGGAGTTTCCACTTGGCATCGGGATTTCTTTTTAAAACCCCTAAGCCGCTACAAGGGGCGTCAATTAAAACCCTATCGGCTTTTTCATGAAGCTTTTTGATGACTTTAGTCGAGTCGATAATGCGGTATTCTATATTGAAAGCGCCGTTTCTTTTGGCTCTTAATTTTAATTGTTTGAGTTTGCTTTCATACAAATCCATGGCAATCAATTGTCCTTTGTTTTGCATTAAGGAGGCCATGTGTAATGTTTTTCCACCGGCACCTGCACAAGTATCCACTACTCGCATTCCGGGTTGTACATCAAGGAAAGCAGCAACCAATTGCGAAGAAGCGTCTTGTACTTCAAAAAAGCCTTCTTTGAAAGCATCGGTTAAAAATACATTCGCTCTTTCTTTTAAAACCAGCGCATCGGGTTGGTCTTTGAGGTATTCGGTTTCGATGTTTAAGTCCATTAAAATGGCGCGTAGTTTTTCCTTCGTCGTTTTTAGCGTATTAACTCTCAGAATCACTTGCGCTTGCTTGTTTTGGGCCGCAATTTCTTTGGTCCAAATGTCTTCGCCTAATTCTTTCACGCCCAATTCATCCATCCAATCCGGAATAGACTCTCGCATCTTTCTGATTTTAGACAACTCGTCAAAACGGCCTTTGATTTTGCGTTCCGGTGTCCCTTCCAATTGTCTCCAATCGGGAATAGGGTAACCGCGTAAAACGGCCCATACGGCAAACATTCGCCATAATTGGTCACGGTCGAAAGGTTCTTTTACATCGGCAATTTCCATGTAAAGTCTTTTCCAGCGTACGATTTCGTAGATGGTTTCGGCCACAAATTTACGGTCGGAACTTCCCCAACGTTTGTCTTTTTTTAAGGCACGAGCCACAACTTTATCAGCATATTCGCCTTCGTTAAAGATGGCGTTTAAGGAATCAATGGTGGTGTAAACTAAATTTCGATGTAATCGCATGTTGTAAAAAAATAAGCGTGCAAAGATATTCCTTTTTTGTTATCCAAACTTAAAATTAACGAGGTAAAAACAGTTGGGCATAAGAATTTCCTATATTTGATTAAATTAAAATCCTTGAAATGAAAGATGTTAAGTATTTTTATGGGGCCTTATTTCTTTTGGCTTGCGTTACATTTGGATTTGCCCAATCCTTTCAAGTGGGGCATACGACCCTAACTTTTACGGATCCCAACAGAGGGAATCGTTTAATTGCTACGGAGATTTATTATCCCGCCGATGTGGCCGGTGACAATGTAGCTTTGACGGCTACTACCGGTAGTTTTCCTGTTTTGAGTTTTGGGCATGGCTTTGTGATGACTTGGGATGCGTATCAAAATTTTTGGAGTGCTTTGGTGCCGAATGGTTATATCATGGCATTTCCCAAAACAGAAGGGTCATTTTCCCCTTCGCATTTAGATTTTGGAAAAGACTTGGCTTTTGTGATAGCGCAAATGAACCTTTTGAACGTTGATAACACGTCTATTTTTTTTAATAGAATTAGTGATATGAATTCGGTTATGGGACACAGTATGGGCGGCGGTGCTTCCTTTTTAGCGGCCCAACTGAACAGTGCAATTAAAACGATAGTCAATTTTGCGCCGGCAGAAACCAACCCGTCAGCAATTAGTGCGGCTGCTTCGCTAACCATTCCTGCGCTTGTTTTTTCCGGAGTGAATGATTGTGTAACGCCACCGAATGTGCATCAAATTCCGATGTATAATAGTTTGGGAAGTACTTGTAAAACCTTGATTAATATCATAGGCGGTAGTCATTGCCAAATGGCTAACAGCAACTTTTTTTGTAATGTAGGCGATGGATCTTGTACGCCTCAACCTACCATTACCAGAGCGTTTCAGCACAATATCATCAATACCTATCTTTTGCCTTGGTTGAATTATCAGTTGAAAGGCAATTGCAGTCAAGGGAGTTTATTTGACAGTCAAATTTTGACCGATATGGCCATAACCTATCAAAAGAATTGCATTCAGTGTGTTAATTTAGAGACGAATACCGCAGTGTTGGAGAATACAATTAAAGTTTATCCTAACCCGATGAATGATTTTGTTTCGATAAGCGGAATAGCCGGCAATACCTACCATATCGCGATCTATGACAGCAATGCCAAGCTCGTTGTTGAGCAAACATTTACCGGAGCCACAACGATAGGTACCGATAATTTGGCCCAAGGCGTTTACTTCTACACTGTTTCAACAGCAGGAAAAGTATGGTTAGAAGGGAAAATTATAAAATAGTTCGATCGCCATCAATTCTGCGCATTTCGATTTTTTCCGGTGCGTGAAGGACCAATGGGAATTGTTCAATTTTAACCGAACTACTGTCTAAACCAAATCCTTTTTCTTCAGACAAACTCAATTTTTTCATCATGAAATAAGTGTTCATAATAATTTTTTCGAAGAATGTTAAATCGCTGTCGTTGGACAAGAATTTTTCGGAAAGCACAAATTTGAAATCGCCGATGATATTGTTTTTGTTCAAGGATTCATATCTACTGGTGATATCTACTTCACCGCGATCTACCATTTCTTTGATGACTTGTTTGAACATGAGGTTGATTTTGGTCGGTTCTCTAAAGCCGAGATAGAAATCAATACGGTAAATATCGTCTTTGATAATTTCGGTCACACGGTATTCTTTTTTATAAGGTTCGCTTAGAACGTTTACGTGGATAAACCAATACAAATCGGCACGCTTAGGACGTTTTTGAAGAATAGAATACATTACTTTTTCTTCTATTTCGTCGCTGCGGTTGGAGTTGGTCATATAAACCAAATGCGTTGCATATTTTGGGATGGAAAGGTCAACACTCAATTCAGCCAACACTTTTTTGTAATCGTCAATTTTGACAATTTTGGTGTAATTTTTACTAATTTGTTTGGCCAAATACCAAGTGGCCATTACCCCAATCAGTGCCGAAGCAATGATTAATGTTACAAAACCGCCATGAATGAATTTTGGGAGAATTGCCGCCAAGAAGCTAAGCTCAATTACCATATATGCCGTGATTAAGGCACCAATGATATACCATTTTATTCTTTTCATGATTAAATAAAAATTCAATAAAATGGTGGTCATAATCATGCAAAGAACTATCGCTAAACCATAAGCATGTTCCATGGCACTTGACTTTTCGAAATACCAAACGATACCGATACAACCTAAAAGCAATAACCAGTTGATGGAAGGAATATACAATTGTCCTTTTACTTCGGTTGGGTATTTAATTTTAACTTTTGGCCAGAAATTCAAACGCATGGCTTCATTAATCAAAGTAAACGAACCGCTGATTAAGGCTTGGGAAGCTATTACTGCGGCTAGTGTAGCTATAACTACTCCGATAGGTTGGAACCAATCGGCCATAATTAAATAAAACGGATTACCGTCTTTTCCGCCTAATTGTTCTAAAGTTTGACCTTCATGGCTTATCAAATAAGCGCCTTGACCAAAGTAATTTAGCAACAACATCGCTTTTACAAATATCCAACTGATTCGGATGTTTTTGCGACCACAATGTCCCATATCCGAATATAAGGCTTCGGCTCCGGTTGTACACAGAAATACAGCTCCTAAAACAAAGAAACCTTCAGGGTGAATTTGAAGTAATTCGTAAGCATAATAAGGATTAATCGCATTAAAGACTGAAAAGTCATTCATGATTTGTAATGTTCCTAAAATCCCCAACATTGAAAACCAAATCAGCATCATAGGGGCAAAAAACTTTCCGACTAATTTGGAGCCAAATTGTTGTATGGTAAACAATACAAACAAAATACAAATTACTATTATTTGAATGGTCCTGGTTTCCATGGCGTAGAAAGTATTAATTCCTTCTACTGCTGCTGAGACCGAAATCGGAGGCGTAATAATTCCGTCAGCTAATAAGGCACTACCGCCAATTATGGCCGGAACAATGAGCCATTTTATTTTGGTTCTTTTGACCAAGGCAAATAGGGCAAAAATTCCACCTTCCCCGTGGTTATCAGCACTTAGGGTTATGATTACGTATTTGATAGTGGTTTGTAAAGTTAATGTCCAGAAGACACAAGATATTCCACCTAAGACTATATCCCTTGAAATAGCATGTCCACCAAGGATAGCTTTCATTACGTAGAGCGGCGAAGTACCAATATCTCCATAAATTATTCCTAATGTCACTAACAATCCACCTACGGATAATTTGCTATGAAGACTACTGTTGTGCGAACTCATAATAAAAAGTTAAAGACTGCAAATTTATACCTTTTTGAAATATCTGATTATGGAATAGGCAATTATTTTTAAAAAACAAAAGACACCGCCTAAGCGATGTCTTTAACCAACAATTAAACTATATTTATTAATTAACTTCTTCTGTTACCTTTTGATCCATTGTCGCCTCTTTGAGAGTTACTTCTTTGACTTGACATTTCTCTTTGTCCGCCTGAATTGCTTCTTTGATTTGACATTTCTCTCGGAGCATTATTTCTTGGTGACTCGTAACTTCTGCTATTGCCGTTTGAGGTAATTGCTCTTGGTGATTCACTTCTTTGATTCGAATTGCCTCTTGGTGAAGCTTCCTGAGTTCTAACGGTTCTTGGCGATTCATAACTTCTGGTGTTGCCATTTGAAGTTATCGTTCTAGGCGATTCACTTCTTTGGTTAGCATTGCCTCTTGGTGAAGCTTCCTGAGTTCTAACGGTTCTTGGTGATTCGCTTCTGGTATTGGTGTTTTGTCTTGGTGAAATTCCGGTATTGTTATTTCTGGTGTTATTGTTGTTCGCCAATTCTCTGTTACCAACCGTTCTGATGTTTCTGTTTTGGTCTAGTTCATGACGGTTAGCATAACCACTGTTTCTTACTTGGAAGGAACGATTCGGGTAACGAACTTCATAACCATTTCCTCTTCTACCGCCTCTGTAGTAGCCGTTATAAGCCACTTCACATCTTCTGTAATTTACATAATTGTAGTGGTGGTGCAAATTAATGTGGATACCAATATGACTTCTGTATCTAAAAATTGGAAACGGTGTCCATGCATAATAATAACTTGGGTAATATCCCCAATACCAAGAAGAGTAATAAGGTCTGTAATCATTTATCCAAAAAGAGGTATAGATTACAGGAGTATAAGAATATACCGGTTCGTAAATGTAGTTCGGGCCATACATGTAAACATCACCTACTACTTGTACTTGTACGCGATTATCTCTATCCCTTTGTACTTCAACGGTAGCAACGTCTTGAAAAGTATCGCGTCCTAAAACCGATTGGATCACAATCAAGTGGGCATTGCCTTCAATGGTTTCAATTACACGCAAATAATCGACTTGATTGTCTTCGTTTAAATCCAAATTAGAAATTTGAATTTTCGGGTCATTTAACCTTCTTTCAAAATCGGCTAAATCTCTGGAATCTCCAAAAATGGAAGCAACCGCTCTTAAATCAAGGTTATCACTGATTTCAGAATTGTAGGCTGAAACCGTAGTCCTGTCCTGGGCAAAAAGGGTAGTGATGCTCAACAAGGACAACACTGACAAGGTTATAATTTTAGTTTTCATAATATATAATTTTAAAGTGGAATAGTTTTGAAAAGCAACATCCAATTACTGTGCCACAGAAATTTTCAACTATTTTTTAACTTAATCTTAACTGCTTCAAAATTTGTATATTCGCTTTAAATCCCAGCGTTTTTAATGAGAAAGTTATTTTTTATCAGGTATGTTTTTTTTCTTTTTTTTGTAGCCAATGTAAATGCTCAGACTTTTCAATCAGTTACTATTGATACTATTTTGAAAGATAAAATTAGTATTAGAGCGATTTCAGTAGCAGAAGGGAAAATCTATTTCTCCGGAGATAAAAGTAGAGTAGGCTACGTGCTATATCCTAAAGACGAGAGTCTTATTAATGCGGAAATTGTTAGGGATACTTTGGTCTATGAATACAGAAGTTTGGCCACAAACGGTAAAGATATTTTTGCGTTGTCTATTGGCAATCCGGCCAGATTGCATAAATTTTCAAAGGACTTACTGAATAAATCTTTAGTTTACCGAGAAGATCACGATAAAGTTTTTTATGACAGCATGCAATTTTGGAATACCAAAGAAGGTATCGCTATTGGTGATCCAACCGCTAATTGTCTTTCTATCATTATCACTCGAGATGGAGGAAGCTCATGGCATAAAGTACCTTGTGAAAGTTTGCCTAATACTGTGGAAGGCGAAGCTGCTTTTGCGGCCAGTAACACAAATATAGTTTTAAAAGGCAACAAGGTTTGGATAGTTTCCGGTGGAAAAAAAGCAAGAGTTTTTTATTCTTCAGATAAAGGCAAGACATGGCAAGTGCAGGAAACACCTATAGTACAAGGTGAAACTATGACGGGAATCTTTACCGCCGATTTCTACGATGAAAACATCGGATTTATTGCCGGTGGTAATTATGAAAAGCCAACCCAAAATTTTCAAAACAAAGCCATCACAAAAGACGGTGGAAAAACATGGAATTTGATAGGCGAAAATACCGGATTTGGGTATGCTTCTTGTGTGCAGTTTGTACCAAAATCAAAAGGGAAAGGGATAGTTTCAGTAGGAGCAACCGGTTTGCATTATTCTGCGGATGGCGGTCATACTTGGAAACAATTTTTAACTGACTCCACTTTATACACGATAAGATTTTTAGACGAAGACACTGCTTTTGCAGCAGGAAAGGATAAGATTGTCAAAATAGAGTTTAAAAAATAAGAGAGCCAATTGGCTCTCTTTTCCTTTTATCTTTTAGGTCTTTTATCACGGTATTGTTGCAATAGTTTTCGATTGAACCCTTCTTCGGCTTTTTTGAGTTTCAAAATTTTGACCGATGAAATTACCCCTTTTAAACTCGCCACAAACTTTTTTCTGGCTTGGTGCAATTCCTCTTCGGTGCTTTCCATTTGGGCCAAAATAGTAGCGGCTTCTTTTTCGGATAAATTATCGAATGATTCTTCGTCAATTCGGTCCATATACCCTTTTAGTTTTTGTTTTCTGATTTCGTGTTGTTTTTCTTCAAACGCGTTGTATAAAGGCCAAAATTTAGCGGCTTCATCTGAAGTTAAAGACAATTCATTGGTAATATAAGCTACTTTCATTGCCTTGATTTGCTCTTTCTTTTCCTTCAATAAGCGACCGCCTTGGGCAAAGGAGTTTATTGAAAAAAGCATAACGATTACGAGGAGTATTGGTTTGATTTTCATATCTTTAGTCTATAATGTATTGTTCTAAATCAGTGTTGTTTAATAGAATATCTTCCACAGCTTCATCTTCCAGATTCAATTCTAATTTCATTTTTTCCAAATCTTCTTTGTCTAATAAATCGGCAATTTCATCATCAGATATCGTAGTGTGATTGTTGATGTAATCTTCTAAAGCAACCGCATCAACTTCTTCCGATGACGTTGCATAATTAGTATAAATCGGAACAGATAACAACATTACAACTACGGCTGCCGCAGCATAATACCAAGTTTTTCTTCGGCTGAATATCGAAATTACTTTTGGTTCTTCTTTATTAAGTTGGGTTAAAACTTTGTCGGTAAACGAATCGAAGTAGCCTTCAGGCATTGTAAATCCTTGGGTAATCTTTGGTTCGTTATCTAGTTTAAATGGTTTCATAATCGTTTGACAAATTTAAGGCTATAAGGTTTAATTCTTAGTTATAAAATCTTCAATTTTTTTCACTGCATGATGGTAAGAAGCTTTTAAGGCACCAACAGAGGTTCCTAAAATCTCCGATATTTCTTCGTATTTTAATTCTTCAAAATATTTCATTTTAAAAACCAACTGTTGTTTTTCGGGCAACAAAATGATGGCTTTTTGAAGCTTGATTTGAATTTCATTTCCGTCAAAATAGTCGTCAGCTTTTAAATTTTCTACTATTTTGGTTTGCATGGCTTCACTGGTTGTGCCGTTTCGTTTGGCTTTTTGATTGATAAATGTGATGGCTTCGTTCGTGGCAATTCGGTACATCCAAGAAAATAATTTACTATCGCCTTTGAAACTTTTTAGGTGTTGAAAGACTTTCACAAACGTATTTTGCAACACATCGTCGGCATCATCGTGGTTTAAAACGATATTGCGAATATGACTATATAATGGTCTTTGGTAATCCCGCAAGAGTTTTTGAAACGCCATGTTTTGCGTCGTCGGATCTAATAATTCCCTAATAAAATCCTTTTCTTCTTGCAAAGCGACAATTTAAGTGTTGGAATAAAGATTAGCGAAAAGGTTTAATATAGCCAAAAAAAAATTATGGTGTTTGACTTGGAATAGTAGTTGTTTCAGCAGGATCAGTTGTAGGAACTGTTGGCAAAACCGGGTTCGGAGTAGCAACCGGAGCTTTAGGAAATACCGGAATATGAATTTCGGTTATCCATTTTGACGGTTGTTTGATGTCGTCTATGGTTTTGATGTAAACCTCCGTATATTTTCCGGCAAAATTTTCTTTAAAACCGTTATCAGTAATATGTTTTCTGGCTTTTGCCCAAGCTTCTTGCGTATGCGAATAATCTCCGGTCAAAGTCGTTTTCAAACAAGTGAACGGAATAATTTCACCGGAAGTCACATCACTTCCTGAAGTCACAAATATTTGTTTAGTCGTTGGAACACATACCGAAAAAGTCACTATACCATTTGCCACATCATAAAGCTCGTATTGTACAAATGGTTTTCCGGCCATAGCCAATTGGTTCTTCTTAAAGAAATGAACCATTCTGGGCATCATTATTTTGATGTTTTTAGAAAGGCTTTTTATTTTGCAGGTAACGGTTTGTTTCAAACAATATCCGGAATTTCTTTGGACTATACCATTAACTTTAATGGAGTAAGTCTTCATTTCGTAATCTAAAGTTTTATCCAGATTTCTTAAGCTTTTTTCAAAAGCATCAGTTAATAGATTAGTCATTCCGCCACTTAAAAAGGTATTGATTTTGGTAAATAAATTCATTTTGCCGGTACTATAAATGGTTATTTTAGTGCCTCCGACAGTGTCTTTGAATTTAAAATTTAGGGTAGCCGTTGTACCGTTGAAATTTCCTTTTTGAACCAAACTGTCATTTTCTTTGACATAAAAAGTTTTAATGAAACCTTCATCATTGTCTTTTTGCCAAGAGAAATAGGCACCTGCGCCCATAGTTTTGGCAGGATAAGTAAAGGCAATGCCATGGTTTTTAGTCATCCATGAACCAAAGGTTTCCCAATTTTTATAATCGTTGACATAATCAAAGACGATGCTTTTCGGACTGTGAATGACCATGCTTTTAGAGACGGAAAAATCCCCTTTTTGAGTAGCAATGTAAACGGTAACGCCTATAAAAGCTAGTAATATTAGTAGGAATATATATTTTAGAATTCTCATCAGTCGATTTTTAGGTAACACAAAGTTAAGATAAAACATTTAACTTTTGATGTTTACCAATTGAGTATATTTGTTAGTATTCAAAGTATCATTTATGAAAACCAAAAGCGAACTTCGAGGGGTATTATTCAGACATTTAGACGGCATAACAACTGTTCCGGTAGCTTATTCACTATACAAGAAAGGGGTTTTGGATTATATTTTGGAAAAGCAAAAAGTAACCTTAGACGAATTGGTAGTGAGATTTAAAGCCAATGATGGTTATCTGAATGTAGCACTTCGAGTGTTGGCTTCACAAGGTTGGTTGGTTCAAAATAGTGACAATCATACTACTGAAATCACTTTTAGCATAAACGACAAAAGCAAATTGGCATTTTCATTGGTGCCGAAGTATGAAGGTGTTTTTGAACTGCTGCAATTTTCAGAGCATTTTCATCCGCGTAAATTTGAATTCGAACCATTTGAAATGCTCAACCATTTGTTTCAAAAATACAAAGCTAATTTTGGTATACAACTTTCAGACAACGAAAAAACCCGTTCAATTCAAGAACAAGTGTTATATCATATTGAAGGCAATTTAGTTGGTCCGACGATTGTAATGTTGGGAATGACCGGTATGTTTCACAAATATTTTATGGAAACTTCTTTCCGGCCGGAAGAATTTCACCAAAAACCCGAATGTTTTAAAGAGATTTTAGATTTTTTGACTCATTTGGATTGGTTTACCAAAAAAGGCGATAACTATCAATTCACGGAAACCGGTTTGTTTTATGCCAAAAGAGCAGCGGCTTATGGGGTGACGGTTTCTTACATTCCAACGTTGCGTAAAATGGACGAGTTGTTATTTGGCAACGCTTCGATTCTTCGCAATGTGGGCGAACACGAAACTGAACTGCACGTTGATAGGGAAATGAATGTTTGGGGAAGTGGTGGAGCTCATGCAGAATATTTTAAAATTGTAGACGAAATCATCATCGAATTATTCAACCGTCCGATTGCCGAGCAACCTAAAGGAATTCTCGATATGGGTTGTGGTAACGGCGCTTTTTTAGAGCATATTTTTGATGTGATAGAACGACAAACCCAACGCGGTAAAATGCTCGATGAACATCCGCTGTTTTTGGTTGGTGTAGATTATAATGAAGCTGCGTTGAAAGTCACTCGTGCCAATTTGATTAAAGCGGATATATGGGCCAAAGTAATTTGGGGTGACATAGGAAGACCACAATTATTAGCGGATACTTTAAATGAGGATTATAATATTGATTTAAAAGAATTGCTCAACGTTAGGACTTTTCTCGATCACAACCGCATTTGGACAGAACCTATTGCCAAAACTACTAATCGTATCAGCACATCAACCGGCGCTTTTGCCTATAGAGGAAAAAGAATTTTTAACAGTGAGGTAGAAGATAATTTATTGGAACACTTATTAAAATGGTCGCCGTTTGTGAATAAATTTGGTTTACTCATCATAGAATTGCATACCATTTCCCCGGAATTAACGGCTAATAATATTGGCAAAACAGCTGCAACAGCTTATGATGCAACACACGGTTTTTCGGATCAATATATTGTAGAGATTGATGTTTTACACAAAATAGCAGCGGAGGCAGGTTTGTTTTCGGATGACACCGTTTTTACCCGTTTTCCTAATTCGGACATCGCGACAGTGAGTGTGAATCTTTTTAAAGGGAAATAATTTAGTGCTTCATAAATACTTTTATCACAAATAACATGGCGATAAAAAGGATAAACGCAAGTAGGATTTTGTAACTTCCTTTGTATTCTTTATTGTGCAACGCTTTGTCTTTGCCATAAGCGTAATAAGCAGCAATTACGAAAGCAATAAAAAACAGCGCGGCGAAAATCCATTGACCAGTTGTGAACATTTGTTTCAAATTTTCAACAAAAATACTCAAATGTATTGTAAAGTGATAACTTGCAGTATCAATTAATTTAGTTAAAAATGCAAAAACAAATCAACTCCGTAAAAGAATTTCACACCGCCTTTGGATTGGGTGTAAGCTACGAAATGAAAGGCCATTTAGGTGAACAGAAAAACCTGTTGCGCTTCAATTTAATGAAAGAAGAAAACGAAGAATACCTCGAAGCAGTTCAGAATGACGATTTGGTAGAAATTGCCGATGCTTTAGGTGATATGCTTTACATTTTATGTGGAACCATTTTAGAACATGGCTTGCAACATAAAATTGAAGAAGTATTTGACGAAATTCAGAGAAGTAATATGAGTAAACTAGGAGAAGACGGCAAACCAATTTATCGCGAAGATGGCAAAGTGATGAAAGGCCCGAATTATTTTAAACCGAGTTTTGAGGCGATTTTGAAATAGTTAGTTTTTTTGCAATTTATCTTAAAAATAAAAAATAACAACCTATCCAAACAACGATAAAGAATACTCCGGGATATACTATCGTTTTCAAATTTTTTTTTAAATCTTTTTTTACAAGTGCGAGGTAAAGAACATAAACGCCAAATAGAAAAATCATAATAACGGGTATAAAAATTCTCATAGCTTAAATTTTTTATGAATTTTAGTTTTAATCGAAATTATTTAGATTAATCTTTGTTGGGTTATTTTTAAAAACCTTTTCACAAATATAAGTAAAAACAGTATAAAAAACTCCGAGTTTCCTCGGAGTATTTTTTTTGACAATGGTATTTAAACAATCCTCTTAATTATGAATGGCGTCACAGCAGTGGTGTTCCATAAAACTTTCTGTTTCTTCGTGCCATGGGAATGCAGCGTTGTATTTATTGGTTTCCCAATAAAACTTTTGGCGAGTTTTAGGCTCGTTTCCTTCTTCGTTCATTGTTTCTGAATTGTACATTCTGCCGTTGGCAATCGTATAACGGAGTGTAGTTGAGTTTTGAATATCGTCTAGAGGATTTTTATCCAACACTAAAATATCGGCTAGTTTACCGATTTCAATTGAGCCAATGTCTTTTCCGGCTCCGATATAGTTGGCCGCATTGATGGTCGCGGTTTTCAAGGTTTCGAGGTTACTCATTCCGCCTTGGTTGATGCTCCATAATTCCCAATGAGCACCTAAACCTTGCAATTGTCCGTGAGCGCCCATATTTACTTTGACACCGCTATCGGCTAGCTTTTTGGCTGTTTTTGACGTTAGAATGTGGTCGTTTTCATATTCTTCTTCCGGTGCCATCGTACGGAAACGCGAACGAGAATCGATAATACTTCTTGGGGTGAATTGTAATAGTTTTTTGTTTTCATACACATTGGTTTTTTGGTACCAATAATACTCAGCATTCAAACCACCATAGTTTACAATCAGCGTAGGAGTATAGCCTACACCACTTTTTCCCCAAAGTTCCAAAACATCTTTGTAAACCGGTGTTACCGGTATGTTGTGTTCCACTCCTGTATGACCGTCAATCACCATCGTCATGTTGTGAAAGAAATTAGAACCGCCTTCGGGCACCACATTAATTGCTTCTTCGCGAGCGGCTTGTAACACTTGTTGGCGTTGGTCACGACGCGGTTGGTTATAACTCTTTACAGATAAGGCTCCGAAAGCTTTGGTGCGTTTTATAGACGAACGCGCATCGTCAAGACTATTAACAATCGCTTTAAAATCCCCGTCGGCACCATAAAGGATAAACCCGGTTGAGTATATTCTTGGTCCAACCAAGGCACCGCTTTTTACCATTTCTGAAAGGGTAAATATGGATTCGGTATTGGAAGACGGATCATGCGAAGTGGTTACGCCAAAAGCCAAATTGGCATAAAATTGCCAGTTTTGTTGAGTCGTCAATCCGTAACGGAAAGCGCCTACATGTGCGTGTGCATCGACCATACCAGGCATTAACGTTTTTCCGGTTAAGTCATACACTCGAGCATCGGCAGGAACGGTTACTTCACTTGAATTACCCACAGCTTCAATACGATTTTGGTTGATGATAACGGTTCCTTTTTCAATCACTTTATCGCCATCCATAGTGATGATGCGAGCGTTGGTTAAAGCAATTTTACCATTAGGTTTATCGACTTTAGAAGTCAATCCGATTTTGATTCCGCTATCCGTTGGTTTCTCTACTTTCTCAGGTGAACCTGGTAAGAAAGTAAAACGGTCTTTCAGTTCGTTTTCATAATAAGTATCGCCTAAAGTCCACATTACTTTTTGACTGTTGGTAGCCCAATGCAAATTGATCCCGGCATCTTTAGTCAATTCCGAAACCGGAACGGCAGTCGATTTGTTGTCTAAATCACTTTCCTGTCCGTTCCTATTTAAAGGCGCAACATAGGCTTTGTGCAAATGCATAAAGGCAATCCATTGGTTGTCGGGACTCGGTACCAAACGGTTGGCGTACTTTGATTTGATATGGGTTCTTTCGTCTTGACCGTTCAAATCCACACTTTTAAGTTCTTTGGTTAAATTGCCGAAAAACACACCACCGGTTTGGTAGAAAATCCGATTGCCGTCTTTGGTAAACAAAGGATATTGTCCATTTTCAGTAATGAATTTGCTTTTTCCGCCATTGGCACTCATAGTATAGATTCCTGGTTTTTTTGCAAAAGCCATGCCCTGATCGAGGTTACCTTCTTCTTTTAGGTACACTATAGTTTTTCCGTCGGGCGATAGGGAAGGCGATCTAAAGATGCCTTTTTCAGTAGTTAATTTCACAGAATTTTTTCCGTCTAAACCTACTTTTCTAATGCTTCCCAACTCGGTATCATTCCAAGTTACATAGAAGATGGTTTTGCTGTCGGCGGTAAAGGTGGGTTCGGCTTCAAAGTCGGAGCCGTTGGTCAATCTTTTTGGCGTTCCGTTGGGCAAACTTTTAGTCCAAAGGTAGCCTAAAGCTCTAAAAGCTAATGTTTTTCCATCCGGAGAAGTCACCGCATCGCGTATCATTTTTACGGTAAAGTCATTGTCAGAAATGGGTGTGTTAAAATGCACTCGGTCAGCCACGTCAATCGCCACATCGGAAGTAAATGGGATAGCAGTAGTCGATAAAGTTTTGGTATTAATTTTATTAATTTTTCCACCAAACCAAATCACTATGTCTTCATTATTCGGCATCCAATTAAAATTCGGATACACACCAAAAAGTGCCCAAGCCGTTTGCTGGTCTTTGTCGAGCTTGTCAAAAACCGGCCATTCTTCACCGGTTTCTATATCGTGTAAATACAAAACAGTACTTGTCCCAATTCTTTTGATAAAAGCTAATTTTTTTCCGTCAGGTGAAATTTGCGGACGAGCGGCACCACCTGGTCCTCCGGTAATGGTTTCGAGTTTTCCGGTTTCGAATTCGTATCGTTTGATGACATAAATTTCGTTATGCGGGTCTTTGTTGTATTGGAAAAAACCACCGGGATACATATCTTCACTGAAGTACATATATTTTCCGTCTCTTGAAATAGTAGGTTCGTTTACGTCTTGTTGGTCGTTTTTTCTTTTGGTCAATTGTACACCGCTTCCGCCACTGATATGGTATTGCCACATTTCTCCCGCACCGGCCGAACGTTGTGAAGTGAAGTTTTTTCTCCCTACCAAATAATTCCCGTTTGGCATCCAAGCAGGATTGCTCATTAAACGAAAGTCTTCTTTAGATACTTGCTTGGCATTGGTACCATCGGCATTCATCACCCAAAGGTTATCGCCACCACCGGCATCGCTGGTAAAGGCAATTTTCTTACCATCCGGACTAAAGCGCGGTTGGATTTCAAAAGGAATTCCGGAGCGCAACACTTTGGCTTTTCCACCGGTAGTAGGCATGGAATAAATATCGCCTAACATATCGAATACAATGGTTGTTCCATCCGGACTCACATCGAGATTCATCCAAGTTCCTTCGGATGTGGTGAAGTTTTGTGTTTTGTATTTGAAACTGTCTCCGGGTTTGGCAACATCCCATTTTGGGGGTTCTTGGGCTGTTTTATCCTGAGCGTTTATAGTTTTTAAAGACAGTGCAAGGAATAAAAAGGATAGTTTTTTATGCATGAGTTTTTAATAATTTGTATTGTATATAAAAGTAGTCAATTTAAAGGAAATTTAAATTATTGGTAATTGAATTTAATCCTTTTTTTTGAAAGGTATTGACAGGAATGCAAATAAAAAGGCGTGAAGTATTTTCACGCCTTTTTATAGTAGAGTTTCTTTACTTATTCAATGATTAATTTTTTATAAGCTTTTGTTTTATTCACAGTTTCAATGCTTAGAAGATAAACTCCTTTTGGCAGATTTGAAACATCTATGGTTGTGAGAGTTTCGCCGTTGACCTTATTCGATTTAATCATTTTGCCTAACAGATCAAACAAGATAACATTAGTAATCCCGTCGGTTGCATCGGACACGGTAATTTGTGTTGTATGATTAGCCGGGTTAGGGAATACTGTAAATGCATTGGTTTCGAATGAAGTATTATTTAATGCAGTTACAAACTCGGTGTTGAAGGTATTGGTGATAACCGGTGGATTGGTGTCAAAATATATTGCTGCGGTATTTGGAATTACGTCACCTATAGCAAATCCGGGTCTTAAACGAACTCTGAAGGTAACAAAACCTTTTCCGATTTCTGAACCGGCTATTGAAACCGGTAATTGAATATTGTTGAATCTCCATGTTAAATTGGCACCCATTCGGTCTAAAATGTAATTGTGACTGGCACTAATCATTTCAACTGAGCTTTCATCAATTTGATTGTTTAATTCATCGGTAATGGTAACATCAATAGCACTGGCATTTCCTAAATTTTCAAAACGAATGGTATAGTATAAATAATCATTGGCGGAAAATGATGAGTATAAAATTCGTTCCCCATGAGATTCTGTTTTATCATTAGGGTCATAGGCTGCAATTACACCTTGAGTTGATGTTGCATAGTTGTTGTTTAATACCGTTTCATTAGTATCCGGAGTAATAGAAGCGGTATTTGTTAGTAATTGGTTTAAGGCTACTGCAGGAATAGGCGGTACACTTAAGGTAACTATCATGCTTCTCGTTTCAAATGGCATCAAATTGGCATAGGTATATTGGAAACCTGTTGCTGTTTGAACAGTGCCGGATTGTGATATAGTACTAATGGTGGTTGCAGCATCTGCAGTATATTGAATAATGCCAGTAGTAATAGTTTGATTTCCTAAATTAGTGTAAACAATTTTATTCTTGTATGTAGTTCCGGCTCTAGGAGCGCTTAATGGGATGATATAAACAGCCACATCATTATAAGTCTGCACTATGGTTATAGGAAAATTATAAGTAGTTAATCCTGCTCCGGTGATAACATGAACATTTGAGTAAGAACTGTTGGTTAAGGAATACATTCCGGCATAAGAAGCATTTATGGAATAATTTAAATCGTATGTATTGTTAGCATTATTGTCATAAATAGTATAAGTTCCATTCGGAGAAGTAATATTGTGTACAGTCCCATTATTTATAGTGTATGTAAAATTACCTAAAGGAAAGTTGCTTTCGTTGGCTTCTTGTGTACCGTTATTGTTAGCATCAATAAACGCATTTAATCTTATTCCACTACAATCTATGGCTCCTTGTGAAGTGGCATTCAACGAAATTTTAATAAATCCGGGTTGATTGCTATAGTTTGTGGTCATGATCAAATAATACTGACCGGCTACTGCATTAGCAATAACAGGATATTCGGTTGAGCTTCCTGAAAAACTACAGCTTACAATTTGATTGGCTGTAAACGGTGTAGTACACGGACTTACCGGATCTGTAAATGGTCCATAAACTATATAATCTACATCTAAGTTTTGTCCCGAAAAATCAATAGCTGTATTTTGTTGTACGGTTAAATTCAGAGTACCATTGCTACTCACCGGAAGGTAAAACCAACTTGGATTAGGAGTTGAGTTCAAACATCCGTAATTATTTCCGGATTCCGCTTGAATATTTTGATGGGTATTATTGAAAGGAGTTCCTAAAGCACCACATAATGAATAGGCATTGATACAAGTACTAGACACACTGCAATTGCTGTTGATATTCAGCATTATTCGGTATAAATTGTCACAACCTTCAGCCATGGTTTCTCTGATGAAAACGGTTAAAGTGACAGTAGCAATACCAACGGTGTAAGCACTTGGGTTTACGATAGGATTAGTTTGAGCAGTTGCATCTGTTGCTGAAGTATAATAGGCTAATGTATTGGTAGTGGTTACTTGATTTGTTAGATTAAATACTACCTCGCCATCGCTGTTGTCATCACAAGCACTCATTGGTGTTAAAGTTACTAACGGATTGGTGTTTTGAGCGGTAATGGTGAAAATAAAATGTTGTGATTGTTGATTGGCGATATTAGTTAATCGGGCAATAATGCTTATGGTGCCCAGATTAAAGCAATAAGGTGACGCTAATGGATTTGTTTGATTATTTGCATCGTCTACTGTTAAATAATAGGCAACGGTGTATTCAGCAGGATTTAGTCCGGCTAAGATTGGTGCATCATTGTCAGTTAAGTTAAAGCAATTTAAAGCATTTGGATTACACTGCGTCATGTTATTAGCCTGACCGTTTGATAAAGTACATTGTGCTGTAGTAAATGTTAATGAAGAATTCCACGAACCTACCGTAGTACCATTATTGCAAGAAACTCTCGTATAAACGGTATAAGCAGTGCCACAAGTTAAACCTGTAATTGTAGTACTGTTACTAACCACAACCATACCGGCTGATGTACCTGTTGGTGCCGGAACACCAGAAGGCTGAACTAATAGTTCAATAACATTATCTGAAGTTATTGTATTAAATATCGTCAAAGTAACCGATGTCTGACTTGTGTTTTGAGAAAGCGCTAATTGCAGTTGATTGCCACAACTTGAAGTTGTAAAAGTAACGTTACTCCATAGGCTACTTTCATTAGCATTACAAACACTTCGAATATAAGTTCTGTAAGTGGTTGCCGGATTTAGATTTGTAATTACAAATGGATTATTGGTTGTAAAAGTACCTATACTAGTGGCCGTAGGCGCAGGATCAGTAGCCAATTGTGTGATTATTTCCCATTGTGTCGCGCTGCTGTTATTTACCCAATTCACTGTGGCGTTAGTAAAACCTATATTAGAAGCACTTATATTGTAAACTGCCGGACAAACTGGAGCGGGTTGACAAATTACATTGGCTTCCCACCCGGCTCGGTTGACTGAATTGTCACTTCTGAATCGGAAGGTTAAACAACCGTCAGGAGCGCTAGAAGTAAATGGACCCGGGATTGCAGTTCCCCAATAACCGCCTGCTAATCCGCCTGGCACATTGGCAGCACCATTAGAACTGGCAAACAAAGGTGCTGTTATTGTATTCCCATTGAATACATACAAAGCATCCCAATTGACTTCGGTATTAAAGTTCAAAAAGGAAACGGAAACAACATCACCCAGATTTGATGGGCAAATAGTAGTGGTGGTGTCTGAATTATTATTGTAGTTTGATGTTGGTCCGCCATTGTCAAAAAATAACCCACCACAAGTAGGTGGCGCAATTGGTGCTGAAAGTGTTACTGTATTGGAAGCAGTCCAAGAACTCAGCAATCCGTTTCCACAATCATTACGAACATAAACAACATATTGACCGGATGCTAAATTAGAAATAGTAATGGTGCTCGAAGTTGTAGGAGTTCCAACTGTATTACTATTAGGACTTGTGCCTTGAGGCAACACTATATATTGTATATTTTGATTGGAACCGGTAACAGTTGCGGTTACCATACCGCTATTGGTTGCAACATTGAAATCTCCAGTGGCTATAATCGAAGTTGGAATAGCACAATTGGTTCCAGGTGTTCCGATGGTTAATGTACTTGAAGCTATCCAATTACTGTAAAGTCCGTTACCACAATTGGTTCTGACATAAAAACGATAAATATTATTAGCGGCTAATCCTGAAACAGTAAACGGATTTGTTGTAGTTGGTGTACCAACTGAGTTGGCTGTAGGCGCGGCTACTGAGGCCAGTTGAGCAATATATTCCCATTGTGTAGCTGTGCCGACACCATTCATAGTGATGGTGGCGTTAGTTCCTCCATTTGGATTGCTTCCAACCCCGGTTACAGCTATGCTGGTTGGTGGGAAACAAACGGTTGTAGAAGGAATGGTTGTACTACAAGTAATAGTAGCATTCCATCCCGCAGCATTTACTGAAGTGTCTGAAGTAAATTCAAAAAGTAAACATTGTCCCGGTTGTGTAGTTGATATGTTGGCCGGAATGGCTGTACCTGAATAGGTTTGCAATAAAACCCCGTTGAGATAAACTTTTAGAAAATCAAAATTATTTTCTAAAGCAAAACTGGTAAATGTTACCGTTATGTATTGATCTGAACTTGTTGGACAAACTTCATAAAGTTGCGAAGCATTATTGAAGTAATTACTATTAGAACCTCCCGGATCTGTAAATGGCATGTCACAAGTTAAAATGGTAGTGTTTTGTCCAAATGATGGAATACTGCTTAAAATAAGAGTAAGAACTAAAAATAGTAATGTTTTTTTCATGAAATTGGTTGGTTTTGACAAACAAATATAATTGATTTTTAATTACTTAAATAAAATTTGGTTTTATTTTTTAAGAGTTAGTTTTGTGTTTATTAATACATACTAATGAATATACAGCAGCATTGAATTTAAAAATGCAACCACTGCAGTTCATGTTATGTAAACAAAGTATCACCCACAAATAATGTAGGTGGTCTTTTAAAAAAAAAACAGGGGTTTTATTAGCTCTTTATATTAATCAAGCAAAGAGTCTTAATTTTTGTTGAGCTTACTGTTTTTGTAACCGTAAATAAAATAGAAGAATAAACCAATAACCAACCAAATGCCAAACCATTGCCAGTTAGAAACGGCCATGCCGGTTAGTAAATAACAACAGGATATCAGTCCGAGTAATGGAATCAATGATAAGTTTTTAAGATAAGCTAGTATTGCCATTACAATACAAAGTATTATAAAGACAACCATAGGTGCATTCTCTGCAAAAAAGTTATCAGAATAACTGAAAGTATTCGGGAAGAAAGTCGGTAAAAAGTATTGTACCGCTCCAAAAGCTCCCAAACAAATCAACGGGAAAATATATTTTGAATTGATGTAAGGAATACGGAATTTACCTTTCGTAGCGCGTTCGGCAAGTTCGGCTTCGCTTTGAGGAGACAACATCAATACACCTCCACAAACCAAAACGAAAGCAAACAGTGTTCCTATACTCGTAAAGTCGAGTACAAAGTTTTCATCGGTGAAAAATATCGGAATACCAACTACCAATCCGGTTACTATTGTGGCGAATCCCGGCGTTTTGTGTTTTGGGTGGATTTCGGCGAATTTCTTTGGCATTAATCCGTCACGACTCATCGTCATCCAAATACGAGGTTGTCCCATTTGGAATACCAGCATTACACTGGTCATAGCCACTACAGCCGCAATCGAAACGATGAACAACATCCATTTTACGCCTTTCAGTGCAAATATTTCTGCTAACGGATCGCTTACGCCAAGTAAGTCATATTTCACCATTCCCGTTAATACTAAGGCCAAAACGATATAGATTACGGTACAAATTACCAACGAATAAATCATCCCACGAGGCAAATCGCGTTGCGGGTTTTTGCTTTCTTCCGCTAAAGTCGATACAGCATCAAAACCAATATAAGCAAAGAACACAGCCGAAACTCCGGCCATAACACCACCAAAACCATTAGGCATAAACGGCGTCCAATTGTCAATGTCGACATACATTGCCCCTACAATAATGACTAAAATGATAATAGCCAATTTAATATAGACCATGAAATTACTAATGTTTTTAGACTCTTTCGTGCCTTTGTAAACCAAATAAGTAATCAAGACATTAATCATAACCGCCGGTAAGTCAAAGATAATTTTTAGGCCACCCAAGGTTGGTGCACTATTCCAAGCGGTTAATCCTTCCCCAACTTTATTAGAAACAAAAGCATCTTGTGCCGATTTGTAGTTGATGGTTAGCCATTCGGGGATGTGTAAGTGAAAGGTTTCCAGTAAATTGGTAAAATAACCACTCCAAGAAAACGCTATATAAATGTTTCCGATGGAATATTCCATGAGCAATGCCCAACCGATAATCCAGGCAAATAATTCCCCAAAAGAAACATAAGCATAAGTATAAGCACTACCGGAAACCGGAACTCTTGAGGCAAATTCGGCATAACACATGGCAGTAAAACCACAAGCCACCGCACAAATAATATACAAGAAAACCACACCCGGTCCGCCGGAGAAACAAGCATTTCCAATGGCACTAAAAGTACCGCCACCAATAATGGCTGCTATTCCGAAGAACGTTAAATCTTTTACTGTAAGTACTTTATTTAAGCCGGAATGTTCTCCATCACCACCTTCTTTTAAAATAGCTGAGGTCGATTTTTTTCGGAACAGATTGGATAATGACATGTTTTTTGAGTTGGTTATGTTAAGTAAAAAACAAATATAAGATAAGATAACAAAAACGTCCCGATTATCGGGACGTTTTTTTATGGAGTAAAGACTGTTTTATAATTGTTCCAATAGCGCCAAATCATAAACAAATTGCCTAGGAAGAGTAAGGCCGCTATAGGTAAGGTTTCGGGCGACATAAAATAATTGATCAATAAAATATTCAAGGTTACCGGTAAAATAACAATGTTGGCTAAGGTTACATACCTTCCAATTACATAGGATAGGCCACATAACAACTCAACAGCTTTGGCTAACGGAATCAAATAAGTAGAAGCTACTAAACCGGTATTAAAGGCTTTAAAATCTCCGGTTGTAACAGGTTCAGGTGCTAATTTTAAGAAGAAACTGATTGAGGCAAACAGTAAAAATAATCCAATAAGAACTCGAATAACAAGGGTTGCGATTTTCATAATTGTTGAAGTTTTATGGTTGGTCTATCAAAGTTAAACAAAAAAATACCAAAAGCCGAAACTAATGGTATTTATTTAAGGGTCAATTATCTAAGGGTTATTTCTTGATAAATCGCTTGTATCCGAGATAACCTAAACCTCCAATTAAAATCAACGCCCAAAGTTGCGTCACAAAAGCAAGAATGCCTTCCAACATAAACCAGCCGGTTTTTAAACTGTCCCAAATTTGCAAGCTAATATGCGGTCGATATGCATTGCTGTTTTTTTCATTGTAAACCAACTCCTTTTTCACGGTTTCTCTTTGGTACAAATACAAAGTCACGGTACTAAAGTTCACTTGGTCTTCTAACGATAAATTCTTAATGATTTGCTCATCGCTTTCAGTTTCGCGGTCGAGTACTTTGTCTTCGGCGTTGGTGATGTCGTTTATCTTTTTGCCTTTGGTATCAATGCCTTTTTCTAGGCGTTGTTGGCTTTTGGTCAACCGTTTTTGCGCTAATTTATTCGACAACAATTGCAAAGCCACATCATCCGCTTTGATCAATCGACTGTCGAGGAAATCCACTTCTTTGGCTAAGGAAGTTAATACGGTGTCCAATTGTGTATTCGGAACGCGAAGCGTAATTGTGTTGTCTACAGTGAATTTGGTCGTTTCCAAAATGCTGTCCTGACTTACCTGAGTTTCGTCGTGTTCGTTGACCGTGCTTTTTAAATCGGTAAAGGTTACAAATCCACCGTGTTTGCTAACGATGTTTTCAATAGCATAAGTCGATTTAGCGACGTTTTTGACTTTGAATTTTAAATCGGCTGTTCGAACAAACTTTCGGTTAGATTCTTTTTTTTCTACCGCAGCGTTTGAGGAAGTAGTAGTTACCGCAGTGCTGTCGGCGGCAACATTCATTTCTGTAGCGGCATTATCTTCCGCTTCCGCTTGTTTGCATGCAAAGGCAATTCCTAATAGTAGTAATGCCAAACTCAGTTTTGATAAGTGTTTCATGTTTCATTCATTTTAAAAAGTTAGTAATAGTTACAATTCCAATACGTATTATTTTTTGAGCAGGTCGGAGTAGTTTTCTATCAATAGCTTTAAATGAATTACTGGTTAAATGTTATTTTTAGTCCTACTAAAAAGCGTGCCAAATTTTCGCCATTGTTCGTTCGTTCCGAGAATTATTTTTATCGTAATTTTGAATGCCATTAAAAACAGTTTCCTTGAGAACTATTATTACCCAAAAAATTAAGCAGACAGTAACCTTTAAAAGCCAATTATTGGCTTGGTCACAACAGTTTCGAGAAGTAGTTTTTTTGGATTCCAATGACTATCAGCAAAAGTATTCAAGCTATGATTGTGTCTTAGCTGTTGATGCTTTTACTTCCATAAAAACTGACCATCACAACGCTTTTGAAGATTTAAAACAGTACCAACAGCAAACTAAAGATTGGCTGTTCGGTTATTTGGCTTATGACTTAAAAAACGACACGGAAGCCTTGCAGTCTAAGAATTTTGACGGTTTAGATTTTCCGGATTTGTTTTTCTTCCAACCCAAGAAATTATTTTTGCTAAAAGGCGATGAAGTAAGCATTCATTATTTGCGAATGTGTGATGATGAAATTGACTTTGATTTCGAAGAAATCCTGACTTACCGACAACCGACAACCGACAACCGACAACCCAAAATAGAACAACGCATCTCCAAAGAAAGCTACATCGCCAAAGTCACCGAAATGCTTTCCCACATTCACCGTGGCGATATTTACGAGGCCAATTTTTGCATGGAATTTTATGCCGAAAACGCTAAGATTGATTCGTTAGATATTTATCAAAAGCTAAACAATATCTCGCATCCGCCATTTGCCGCCTACTTTAAAAACAACCACCAATATTTACTTTGCGCCTCGCCGGAACGTTATTTGAGAAAAGAAGATAACAAAGTCATTTCCCAACCGATAAAAGGAACGGCCAAACGTTATACAGACGAAATTTTAGACCTAAAAGCAAAAACCGATTTGGCCCAAAACCCAAAAGAACGTTCGGAAAACATCATGATTGTCGATTTAGTCCGAAACGATTTATCACACACTGCCACCAAAGGTTCAGTTGAAGTGGAAGAATTATGCGGCATTTATTCTTTTGAGCAAGTCCATCAAATGATTTCAACCGTCATTTCAACCGTTGATAATGTGACTTCACCCATAGAAATTCTCCGAACGACTTTCCCTATGGGCAGCATGACCGGCGCACCAAAGATTTCCGCCATGAAAATCATTGAAGAACTCGAAGAAACCAAACGCGGTTTGTACAGCGGTGCTGTAGGTTATTTTACACCAACAAATGACTTCGATTTCAATGTCGTTATCCGAAGTATTTTATACAATGCTGAAAATGAGTATTTGTCTTTTTCTGTAGGCAGCGCTATTACTTCGCAAGCGGTTCCTGAGCTAGAGTATGAAGAATGTCTGCTGAAAGCTAAAGCAATGTTTGAAGTGTTAAAATAGAAATAATTATTACTTTTGAACATGCTGATAAAATTCCGAAATCATATTGACAATAACCTTCCTTTTTTAAATGGGAAGAAGCTTCTGTTGGCAGTTAGCGGCGGCATTGACAGTATGGTTTTGATAAACTTATGTTACCAACTAAAACTCGATTTTGCCGTAGCGCATTGTAATTTTCAATTGCGTGGAAGCGAAAGCGATGAAGATGAAACCTTCGTTAAATCTCAAACTGAAAAATTACAAGTTCCAATATTCATTCAGCGATTTGATACTAAAGCTTTTGCTGAACAAAATAAACTTTCCATTCAAGTGGTCGCGAGAAACCTTCGCTATGAGTGGTTTTATACGCTTTTGGCCAATCATAATTTCGATTATATTCTAACCGCACATCATCTTGATGACAGTTTGGAAACGTTTTTAATCAATTTTACTCGTGGTTCAGGAATTGAAGGTCTGACCGGAATTCCTAAGCAAAATGATAAGATTGTCCGACCTTTATTAGCATTTTCACGCTATGACATTGAAGCTTTTGCCAAAGAAAATCAAATCACTTGGTGCGAAGACAGCAGCAACTCTTCAGATAAATATTTGCGTAACAAATTGCGCCACGATGTGATTCCGATACTAAAAGAACTGAATCCGAGTTTACTATCGTCTTTTGAAAATACAATTAACCATTTGAAACAAACCCAATCCTTGGCACAAGATGCGACTAATAATTTGTACCAAAAAGTAGTCAGTGAAGAAGAAAATCACACGGTTATCGACTTACCAAAGTTGCTAAAATACCGAAATTACAAAGCCTATTTGTTCAATTGGTTGCAACCTTTTGGCTTTGCCGATTGGACATCGGTTTATGATTTAATCAACGCTCAATCCGGGAAGCAAGTCTTGTCAAACACGCATATTCTCTTGAAAAACAGAGACTCTTTGTTGTTGTTTCCAAAGCAGAATGTAACCGGAGATGAAGTGTTTTGGGTGCAAAAAGAACAAACCGAAGTTAAAATTCCCTTAAAACTTTCTATTTGTAACGTAAGTGACATTTCGGTTCAATCAACTAATACTATCTTTGTCGATGAAGACAAGCTGCAATTTCCGTTAACGCTTCGACGTTGGCAAGAAGGTGATATTTTTCAACCTTTTGGCATGACCGGAACAAAGAAATTGAGCAAGTATTTCAAAGATGAAAAGTTCTCTTTGCTGGATAAAGCCAATATTTGGTTACTCTGTTCCGATGATAAAATTGTTTGGATAGTAGGGAAAAGGCAAGATGAACGGTTTAAAGTTACCGAAACAACGACTAAAATTTTAAAAATAAACTACACTGAGTAATGAAGAAAGCACTATTTTTTCTTTTGAGTTTTTTGGCTTTCGCCAATGCTAATGCCCAAATGACTAATCCAGTAAAATGGACGACCAAAGTGGAGAAAATCAACGACACCGAATTTAATTTGGTGATGGAAGGAAAAATCGAAGACAATTGGCATGTCTATTCTCAATTTACTCCGGAAAATGGACCGTTGGCAGCCGAATTTAAATTCAAAGACACCAAAGGCAATTTTGAATTGATAGGTAAAGTCAAAGAAAGTCCGTATAAAAAACAATACAACGATATTTTTGAAGTCGATGAATATTACTTCGAAAAAAAGGTAACATTTACCCAAAAAGTTAAGATTATTAATCCGAAACTAACCACCATAAAAGCCACGATTGATTACCAAGTTTGTAAAGAAGTTTGTATCAATCAGGATTATGCTTTTACTTTTCCATTACCAAAGATTTCCACAGCCAATCCTGAAGTGGTTGTCTCAGTTGACACCACAAAAACGGATACCGTAAAAACGGTAAAAGAAGAAGTCAAACCAACCGCTGTGTCGAAAGATGTAACCCCAAAGAAAGAAGAAGATAGAGGTTTGTTAACGATTTTCTTTTTGGCTTTTCTTGGTGGCTTTGCGGCTTTGTTAACACCTTGTGTTTTCCCGATGATTCCAATGACGGTGAGCTTTTTTACCAAACAAAGTAAAAATCCCGGTCAAGGCAAACGCAACGCTATTTTATATGGGCTTTCCATTATTGCGATTTATGTGGTTTTAGGATTAGCGATAACGGCTATTTTTGGTGCTGATGCTTTGAATGCTTTGTCTACCAATCCTTGGTTTAACTTGTTTTTCTTCTTGTTATTACTTGTTTTTGCTGCGTCATTCTTAGGTGCTTTTGAAATCATGTTACCGAATTCTTGGGCGAATAAAGTAGATAGACAAGCCGACAGAGGTGGTATTATAGGTATTTTATTTATGGCTTTAGCCTTAGCTATTGTTTCCTTTTCGTGTACCGGACCAATTGTTGGAACGCTGTTAGTAGAATCGGCTTCTAAAGGTGGCATTGCGCCCATTGTTGGTATGCTAGGTTTTTCTTCTGCATTGGCATTGCCCTTTATGTTGTTTGCGATGTTCCCGAGTTGGTTAAATTCATTGCCAAAATCAGGCGGTTGGTTGAATACTGTTAAAGTGTCCTTAGGGTTTTTAGAATTGGCTTTAGCGTTTAAATTTTTATCCAATGCCGATTTAGTATTGCAATTGCATTTATTAGAAAGAGAAGTATTCTTAGCCATTTGGATTTCGGTCTTTGGCGTTTGGGCGCTTTATTTATTGGGCAAAATCACCACACCACATGACAGTCCGTTGTCCCATATTTCTGTCGGAAGATTATCTTTAGGATTATTGGTATTAGCTTTTACCGTTTATATGATTCCGGGGCTTTTTGGTGCACCTTTAAAATTAATTAGTGCATTCCCACCGCCACAAACATACAGTGAAAGCCCTAGAGGTTTTTTTGGAAACAGTTCGACTACAAAAGATGCTTTGCCGGATGGCGCCAAATTAGGCGAACACGACATAGTCGCTTTCACGGACTATGACAAAGGTTTGGCTTACGCCAAAGAGGTAAACAAACCAGTTATGATTGATTTCACGGGTCATGCTTGCGTTAATTGTCGTAAAATGGAAATTAATGTATGGTCTGACGAAAAGGTTTTGAGTATTTTAAAAAATGAAGTGGTTTTGATTTCCTTGTATGTGGATGAAAACATTGATTTGCCTAAAAGCGAACAATTTATCTCAAAATCTACCGGTTCAGAAATTGTAACGGTTGGTGATAAATGGACAGACTTTATGATTACGAAATACAAAACCAACACGCAACCACTTTACGTTTTAATCGATTTAGAAGAGCAAAACTTAAACAAACCGATTAGTTATACACCAAATATCAATGACTATTTGTCCTGGCTCAAAGACGGTGTGTCTAAATTTAAATAATTGGAATCCTGATGAAAATCAGGATTTTTTATGTTTTTTATTTTTCTGACGCAACCAAAAGTTCTTTTCCCTATCTTTAGTTAAACAAAACCTAACTTTATGAAAAAAATCCATTCCCTTTTGTGTATGCTGCTTTTAGTAGTTTCCTTTTCAAGTTGTGAATCTAATGACGATAACAACAATTCAGGTCCAAATGATGCTGCTTTTGCCGAAAACTTTGGTAATACGGCTTCTAAAGATTTTATCGGACAAATTGTAGATATTTACAATAATCCTATTCAAGGAGTAACCATCAAAATTGGTTCTTTATCCACACAAACTGATGTTAACGGTGTTTTCATTTTGAACGGTGCTGAAGTTTATGAACGTTATGCTCACATTACTGCAACAAAATCAGGCTATATTGATGGTTCACGTTCTATGGTGCCAACCTCGGGGAAGAATAATGTAAAAATAATGTTGTTACCCAATGATCCATTAGAAACCATTCAATCCGGAGTAACCAGTGAAGTGTCGATTTATTCGGGAACCAAAATAGTTTTTGACGGCGCTTTTGTAGATGCCAATGGAAATGATTATTCAGGAAGTGTTCAGGTAGCCATGTTTCATTTGACACCAACCGATGAAAACATCAGCAAATTAATGCCCGGAATGTTATATGCTCAAACCGAAACCAATGAGCAAGCAGTTTTAGAAACTTTTGGGATGATTAATGTCGAACTCAGAGGCAGTGCCGGACAAAAGTTAAATATAAAAGAAGGTCATACCGCTGAAATCACCATGCGTATAGACGATAGCCAATTGGCAACCGCGCCAAGTTCTATCCCATTATGGCATTTTGATGAAGAACGTGGTTATTGGAAAGAAGATGGCGTTGCTACGAAAGTTGGTAATAAATACGTAGGCGAAGTGTCTCATTTTTCTTGGTGGAATTGTGATGCACCTTTTCCGTTAGTTACCCTAACAGTTACCATAGTTGATGCTAATGGTAACGGAATTTCTAATGTTGGAGTAGGGTTAATAGCCAACGGAAATACATGGCCGGTAATGGGTTATACCAATAATCAAGGTCAAATTTCAGGATTAGTGCCTTCAAATCAAACTATAGTATTAAATGTTTATCCGGATTATTACGGTTGTAATTCGAGTAACATTATTTACACAACCTCTATCGGACCATTTAGTGCTAATACAACTTTGCCGAATATCGTTATAAACAATTCGTCTACGACTATGAGTTCAACTGTCGTAGGGAATTTAGTGAAATGTAATAATACCAATGTAACTAATGGTTATGTAATTTTAAATAGAGCCGGAGGTTATTCGGTTTCTCCCGTAACCAATGGTGCTTTTAGTTTTAATGAAATCTATTGTCCAAGTAATACACAATTTACTTTGAAAGGGTATGACATGGAGAACTTACAAACAACGGATTCTATAGCTTATAATTTTACCTCACCAATTACTACTATTGGTAATCTTCAGGCTTGTACAGCTGTGGATGAATTTATTTCTTACCAAGTTGATAATAACCCAACTGTATTTTTAATTCAAAGTGTTAACGGTGGTGCTTCCGGACAAGGAACTCCAAACACAAATGGATTCTATTTAAGTGGTTTTAATAATAATGATCAAAGCAGTATATATATTTGGGGAAGCACTAATGTTCCCGGAGTTTACACAACAGATGAATTTTCTATAGAAGGAGGCATTGGATATATATATTCTGGAACTACTAATACCCTTCAGTTTAATTTAAATCAGGTTGGTGCTGTTGGTCAATATATTGATATGACTTTCAGCGGTACTTATACCGATAGTAACGGTGTTCATACTTTAACCGGTGTAGCTCACGTTATTAGAGATAATTAGCCTAAAAAAAATTATAAAAAAAGCCTTCTACATTAGAAGGCTTTTTTGTTATCCTAAAACTTCACTGACTTCACTTTTCATAAATGCTAACGCCACATTCGTGGCGACTTCGTCCTGAAGCAAGTTACTCAGTATTTTTTCTCTTAATTTATCAGCATTAACAACCGTTGTGTCTGCAGTAGTTTTTCTAATGTTTTGAATGATGGTGTTTTTCGCCGTCATAATCATAGTCCAACATTCATCGGTAATATAGATTTGTTGAGTCAAGTTGTGCTCAAATTCTTGTTCGATATGGTGAATCAATAAATTTTGATAGGCTACTTTATCGTCGTTCAAAGGCGCGACTCTAATCAACAATTTTGCCGGATTGATGCGTTCCAAAAACAAAGCCATTCGTTCATAAGCTTGCAAGCGCAAGGGCAAAGCCTGTTTCTGATTCTCTTTCTGCGCTAACCAACGACGAGTATGCTGTTGGTCTTTAAAATAACTGTCAAATAAATAATAAGCCACACCGCCCGTAATCAAAGCCGGTAAGGTGTAAAAAGCTAACTCAAGGATTTTATCTGTACTCATGGTATAATCGACTAAAAATTGTTGACAAATATAAAGAAATACCCTTAAATCTGTATTGCAATTCAAGTTTAGTAATGCTAAATTTGTCCATTACAATATATAGCCTTAGAGCCTCAGAACCTTAGCCACTTAGTACCTAAAAATGCAACAATACATTTCCCAACTCAACGAAGCCCAACAAGCGCCCGTTTTCCAAAAGGATGGCCCAATGATTATCATTGCCGGCGCAGGTTCGGGAAAAACGCGTGTGTTGACGGTTCGTATTTCGTATCTGATGAGTTTGGGTGTCGATGCGTTTAATATTTTGGCCTTAACGTTTACCAACAAAGCCGCACGCGAAATGAAAAAGCGTATTTCGGATATAGTGGGAACCAACGAGGCTAAAAACCTTTGGATGGGAACTTTCCATTCGGTGTTTGCAAAGATTTTAAGAATAGAAGCAGAGAAGTTAGGTTATCCGTCGAACTTTACCATTTATGATACGCAAGATAGCGTTCGATTGATTTCGGCAATTATCAAAGAAATGCAATTGGACAAAGACATCTACAAACCCAAGCAGGTTTACAGTAGAATCTCTTCGTATAAAAACTCGTTGATTACCGTAAAAGCCTATTTCAACAATCCCGAATTGATGGAAGCTGATGCCATGAGCAAAAAGCCTCGTATGGGTGAAATTTATCAAAATTATGTCGAGCGTTGTTTCAAAAGCGGCGCGATGGATTTTGATGATTTGTTGTTGAAAACGAATGAATTATTAAATCGCTTTCCGGATGTGTTGGCCAAATACCAAGATAGATTTCGTTACATCTTAGTCGATGAGTACCAAGATACCAACCATTCGCAGTATTTGATTGTTCGTGCATTGTCGGATAGATTTCAGAATATTTGTGTCGTAGGCGATGATGCGCAGAGTATTTACGCATTTCGTGGTGCCAATATCAATAACATTCTCAACTTCCAGAAGGATTATGACAATGTCAAGACCTATCGACTGGAGCAGAATTATCGTTCGACGAAAAACATCGTTGAAGCCGCTAATTCGATTATCGATAAGAATAAAACCAAGTTGGATAAAATCGTTTGGACCGCGAATGACTTTGGTCCCAAAATTAAAGTCCATAGAAGTGTCACCGACGGCGAAGAAGGTCGTTTTGTAGCCGGAGAAATCTTCGAGCAAAAGATGCGCAACCAAATGATGAATGGTCAGTTTGCCATTTTGTATCGAACCAACGCGCAATCCCGTGCGATGGAAGATGCGTTGCGCAAGCGTGACATTCCGTACCGAATTTATGGAGGTTTGTCTTTCTACCAAAGAAAAGAAATCAAAGACGTCTTGTGCTATCTAAGATTAGTAATTAATCCGAAAGACGAAGAAGCATTGGTACGTGTCATCAATTATCCCGCGAGAGGAATAGGAGATACGACTGTCGAGAAATTAACCGTTGCCGCCAATCATTACAAGCGTTCCATCTTTGAAGTCATGGAGCATATAGATAAGATTGATTTGAAACTCAATTCGGGTACCAAACAAAAAATAGAAGACTTTGTCACGATGATTAAAAGTTTTCAGGTGATTAACGAACAGCAAGATGCTTTTGTCTTGACGGAACATGTGTGCAAGAAAACCGGATTAATTCAGGAACTCAAAAAAGACGCCACACCGGAAGGAATTGCTCGTATTGAAAACATCGAAACCTTAATGGGCGGTATTAAAGACTTTATCGAAGGACAAAGAGAAATTGACGGTGCGCGCGGTGCTTTATCTGAATTTTTAGAAGATGTCGCTTTGGCCACCGATTTAGACAATGATACCGGCGATGACGACAGAGTAGCATTGATGACGATTCACTTGGCGAAAGGTTTGGAGTTTCCGTATGTATTTGTCGTTGGGATGGAAGAAGATTTGTTTCCGAGCGCGATGAGTATGAACACGCGTAGCGAATTGGAAGAAGAAAGAAGATTATTCTATGTCGCTTTAACTCGTGCCGAACACCAAGCTTACCTGACTTATGCGCAATCCCGTTACCGTTGGGGCAAATTGACCGATGCGGAACCTTCGCGTTTTATTGAAGAAATCAAAGATGAATATTTAGAATATATTAATCCAATGGATCGTGGCGGTTATCAATATAAACCAAGCATTGATTTGGATATTTTTGGCGATATCGATAAGTCGAAATTGCGTTTGGCCAAACCGGTAACCGGAACGCCACCAAAAACTTACGGTGAGGAACCATTATCTTCATTAAATATTCGTAAATTGAAACCTGTATCAAGTCAGGCACCCGGAAATACTAACTTATTCGATAGTAAATTAACCGTTGGCAATACAGTAATGCACGAACGCTTTGGCAAAGGAGAAATTGTAAACCTAGAAGGTATTGGTGCCGATAGAAAAGCGGAAATCAAGTTTGAAGTCGGAGGCATTAAGAAGTTGTTGTTGCGATTTGCTAAGCTTGACGTTATAGGATAATTATTTTAAATTTTAAATTCTAAATTTTGAATGATTACAAAGATTAATTTATAATTCAAAATTTATAATTAAATTTTATGGCCGAATTCCTCAAAATATACGAAGACAAACCCAGCGAAGCTGCTATCAAAAAAGTGGTCGATGTGTTGCGCAATGGTGGTTTGGTGATTTATCCGACGGATACCGTTTATGGTTTGGGTTGTGATATTACTAATTCCAAGGCTTTGGAACGCATTGCCCGAATCAAAGACATCAAGTTAGAGAAAGCCAATTTTTCTTTCGTATGCAGCGATTTAAGCAATTTGTCTGATTATGTGAAACAGATTGACACTTCGACCTTTAAAATCCTTAAAAGAGCGCTTCCCGGACCGTATACGTTCATTCTTCCGGGGAATAATGATTTGCCAAAAGAATTTAGAAAAAAGAAAACCGTAGGTATTCGTGTGCCTGATAATAATATCGCTTTGGAAATTGTGCGAATGCTAGGCAATCCAATCGTTTCGACTTCCATCCATGATGATGACGAAGTATTGGAATATTCCACCGATCCGGAATTGATTTTCGAAAAATGGCAGAATAAAGTTGATATGGTAATAGATGGCGGTTACGGAGATAACGTTGGTTCTACCATAATTGATTTGTCAGGTCATGAACCGGTTGTTTTGAGAGAAGGAAAAGGCGATCCTGATATTTTTTAGTTTACAGTCGCAGTCGCAGTTTTCAGAAAATAGTACAAAAAAAACGTCTCGATTTCTCGGGACGTTTTTTTTGTGACTGTACACTGTGACTGCTACTATTTCTTCTGGTTTTTCATTTCTTTCTCAATCATATCGTAGAACTCATCAATCTTAGGAAGCACTACAATACGTGTTCTTCTGTTCTTAGAACGATTGTCAGCCGAAGTGTTTTCTACTAACGGAATATATTCTCCACGACCGGCAGCGATTAACTGTGATGGTTTTACGCCTAATTCTTTAGTCAATACTCTGATAATTGCGGTTGAACGTTTAACGCTCAAATCCCAGTTGTCAAGCAAAACCGCATTTCCGGTGAAAGGAACGTTATCGGTATGACCTTCGACCATACATTCAAAGGTTGGTTTGTCATTGACCACTTTGGCGACTTTAGCTAATACTTCTTTGGCTTTATCACTTACCACATAGCTTCCGCTTTTGAACAGTAATTTATCAGCAATAGAAATAAAAACAACGCCTTTTTCAACATTTACTTCAATATCAGGATCAGAAATGCCTACTGAGCTTTTTAAGCTGGTAACTAAGGCTAAAGTCACACTGTCTTTTCTGGTCAATGCGTCTTGTAAACGGGTGATTTTAAGGTCTTTTTCACGTAAACTTTCAAGTGATTTTTCTAGGTTTTGGGCACCTTTAGAAGTCAACATGGTCAACTCTTTTTGGTTATTAATTAAATCTGAATTGTTTTGTTTCAGATAATCATTTTGTTTTGAAAGTGCTTCTTTTTCTGTAAGACACATATTCAATTTAACGGTTGTTGAATTTAATAAGTCTTGACATTCCTTGTTTTGTGCTTCTAAGGCAGCAATTTTTTTCTTAGTTCCACACGATGTCAACGTTAGGGCAGCTAATGAAAGGGCAAAAATTACTTTTTTCATAGGTGTTTGATTAAAATTTTAACAAAAATACGATTATTTTAGATGTGACGAGTTTTGGCGAATGATAAACTCTTGTTAAAATCATTTCTCAAAAACGGTGCCGCTCTTGATAAAGTATTTGTAAACAATACTCTTTGTCTGATAGTAGTTTTCGGAGTTAGTCTGGTTGCGTTTTTTTAAGTTTCTGTTTATCAAATGATAAAATTCAAAATGGGCTTTGATGATGGCCCAACAATGACTAAACTTTCCTTTCAAAATAAATTGTATTCCGGCCAAACCATCTAAACAAAGGCGAGCGAAAATGATTAAGAATAGCTTGCCTTCGGGTAAGTTTTTGGTCAACATCAATAAGGAATTCCTGAAGTTCAGGAATGTTTTTCTCGGATTGCTTTCATTTAAAGTGGCACCGCCAACATGATACACTACAGATTTCGGAGTGAATTTGGCTTTATAGCCCAAATTAAATGCGCGCCAACACAAATCAATTTCTTCCTGATGCGCAAAGAAATCGCCGTCAAAACCGTTTAACGTTCGGTAAATGTCTTTGCGAATAAACAAACAAGCACCGCTGGCCCAAAAGATTTCTGTTTCATCGTCGTATTGACCGTTATCTTTTTCTATGGTTTCAAATATTCGGCCACGACAATAAGGATAACCAAATTGGTCTATAAAACCGCCGGCAGCACCGGCATATTCAAAACAGGCTTTATTTTTATAATCTAAAATTTTAGGCTGAATAATACCAATATTGGATTCCTTATCAAAGATAGAAAGGATAGGCGCAAGCCAGTTTTCGGTGACTTCAACATCTGAATTGACTAAAGCGTAATAGTCTTCTTCAACTTGTTGTAAAGCCACATTATACCCATTAGCAAAGCCAAAATTACCGTCGTTTTGTAGGATGGTTACTTGTGGGAATTTGGTTTTAATCACTTCAATAGAGTTGTCTGTCGAGGCATTGTCGGCGACATATATTTTGGCTTCCTCAGAATAAGCAACTACAGATGGCAAGAATTGCTCCAGTAACTTGGCTCCATTCCAATTGAGTATGACTACGGCTATTTTTTTCACTATGATTTGGTATTAGGGTTCATTCGGAATGATGACCGGTTTGATGTTTAGTTCTTTTTTTACCCATTTGTCGAGTTCTTCATAATCCGGATTGGCCTCTACTTGTGTTAAAAAAGCTTTGATGATTTTTGTAGTTCGTGAATTGGGATTTTTACTTATAAAGCGTTTGTATTCTTTTTTGTTTTCAGACTCTAAGCTTCCCTCGGAATAATCAACAGTTCTGGTATTTTCCATGCCCATCAAGTAATCATAACAATACTCCTGATACAATTTAGTAGCTTGGTCTAATAACGGACTTTTCGGATATTGAATAATAAATTTTTCCCAAGTCAGTACCCTTTCGCCAATATCTTTAGGACTGATTAATATTCCGGCATCTGCGCTGTAAAGAACGGTATTTTCTTTGGCTTCATTTTTTAAAAAGTACTCGTAGTCATCCGTCACTTTTCCTTTAAAAATATTGTAATAATGATAGGGTTTATATCGAATTTCAACAAAACCTTCTCCTATTTCCCAAAACTCCAGTTCTGTGTTTTTAAACAAATCCACATTTTGTTGTAAAGAATCGGGAAAAATATATTGGTCTTTTTCGTGTTCGTAGTAGTTGGTATAAATCGCTAAGAAGTCGGCTTCGAGTTCGTTAAAATTTTCAATGCGATTTCCCATATTTTCAAGGTATTCCTCGTAAATTTCGTTGCCTTGGGTTTTGCTGGTAGCTTTTGACAATTTGTTTAGAAAATATTCCTCAAGATTTCCCATAGACCAAATAGCGTAGTCTACTTTTTGTAACAGGGTTTCTTTGGTGCCTGATGTTGTTGTATCGACAGTGGCTTCAGAATAAATAGTATCTGATTTAGACGTTTCATTCGTTTTTTTATCCATAGATTTTAAATCTATTTCCTTTTTGCAAGAAACTGTTGATACTAGTATAAAAAGGGACAATATGATAAACGAGTTTTTTTTGAACATAGCTAATAATGCTAGAGATTTTAAATAAATGCGGGCAACTCCTTTAAGAAAATATATTGCTCCTTCTCAAAGTCCATTTGACAAAAATAGTGATTTAGTCCATTGGTTACCATCAAGTATTTTGCATTGAGTTTAAGGTTGTATCGAGCAATTTGGTCAAATGTATTTTGGGTGATACTTACTTCAGGTGCTTTGCATTCAATTAGTAAAAATATTTCTCCATTGGGTTGAAAAACAACTATATCGTAACGTTTACTTATATCGTTAATCTTAATTAATTTTTCAACGTTGAGGTATGATTTCGGATAATTTTTTTCTTGTAATAAAAACTGAACGGTATGTTGGCGTACCCATTCTTCAGGCGTGAGAATGATAAATTTTTTCCTGATTTCATCAAAAATTGACACTTTATTTTCACTATTTTTGAGGCGAAACGAATAGGAAGGAAAATTTAGTTTTTGCATAAAGCAAATGTAATTTAAAATTCAAAAATTAAAATTCAAAATGCCATAAAAATGGATGAGGTTGTAAAAATCATCAACGACATAAAAGCCGGAAAAGTTAAACCTATCTATTTTTTAATGGGTGAAGAACCCTATTATATTGATAGAATTACAGAATATTTGGAGCACAATCTTTTGACAGAAGAAGAAAAAGGCTTCAACCAAATGGTACTTTACGGACGTGATACTACCATTGAAGATATTGTCTCTAATGCTAAACGTTATCCCATGATGGCGGAGCGTCAAGTGGTAATTGTGAAAGAAGCCCAAGATCTATCAAGAACCATTGAAAATTTGGAATCGTATGCTTTAAATCCGCAGCCTACAACGGTTTTGGTAATGGCTTATAAATACAAAACGCTTGATAAACGTAAAAAATTAGTCAAAACTATTGATAAAATGGGTTTGGTTTACGAAAGTAAAAAGCTCTACGAAAACCAAGTCGGACAATGGATAACCCGTGTTTTGCAGGGCAGAGGTTATAGTATTGAACCTAAAGCGAATGCTATGTTGGTGGCGTTTTTAGGTAATGATTTGAGTCGGATTGCCAATGAATTAACCAAGCTTGAAATCATTTTGCCCAAAGGCAGCGCCATTACACCACATCATATTGAGGAAAATATTGGTTTTAGTAAAGATTTTAACGTGTTTGAATTCCGAAAAGCTATTGGTGAAGGCAATCAGTTTAAAGCTTATCAGATAGCCAATTATTTTTCCCAAAACCAAAAAGATAATCCAATGGTTGTAGTTAATGCCCAAGTGTTTTCTTTTTTCTCAGCATTATTGCTGTATCATGGTTTAAAAGATAAATCCCCAACTAATGTAGCTAGAGTTTTAAAGGTAAATCCCTATTTTGTTAATGATTATATCGGTGCCGCTAGAAACTATCCTATGAAAAAAATAAGCAGCATTGTAGCAACATTACGTAATGTTGATGTCAAAGGGAAAGGTGTTGGTGCGGCCAATCTTGAGGAAGCTGATTTATACAAAGAAATGCTGACAAGCATATTTAGATAGATTATACCTTTTAAATTATTATCTTTATCAGTCTAATATTATTCTGATGAAAAAACTATTTCTCTACGCTTCGCTATTAATTAGTTCAGTGCTATTTGCCCAAGAGACTTATATCCATTGCGGTAAACTTATCGACACCAAAAATGGCAAAGTACTATCTAATAAAACCATCATTGTTTCGGGTAAAACCATTTCAAGTGTTGAAGACGGATTTCTCAATCCAACTACGGTCAGCTCTAAAGTAATCGATTTAAAAACCAAAACTGTAATGCCGGGCTGGATTGACATGCACGTGCATTTGGAAGGGGAAACCAGTCCGACCGCTTATTTGGAAGAGTTCACGTTAAATGAAGCCGATGTGGCTTATAATGCGGAAGGTTTGGCCAAAACGACTTTAATGGCCGGATTTACGACCGTCAGAGATTTGGGTGGAAGCGGTGTTAATGTTTCCTTGCGAAATGCAATCAATAGAGGCAAAATTATTGGCCCAAGAATATTCACTGCCGAAAAAGCTTTGGCTTCAACAGGTGGTCATGCTGATCCAACCAGCGGTTACCGCAAAGATTTAATGGGTAATCCCGGTCCAAATGAAGGAGTCGTAAACGGTGTTGAGGATGCTAAGCAAGCTGTACGCCAACGCTATAAAAATGGAGCCGATTGGATTAAAATTACAGCGACTGGTGGTGTTTTAAGTATGGCTAAAAGTGGATCCAATCCACAATTTACAGAAGAAGAGATAGCTGCGATAGTAAGTACAGCGAAAGATTACGGAATGAAAGTTGCTGCTCATGCTCATGGCGATGAAGGTATGCAACGTGCCGTAAAATCGGGTGTAAAAACCATTGAACACGGAACTGAAATGAGCGAAGCTACTATGGATTTAATGATAAAAAACAATGCTTATTTGGTGCCAACCATAACTGCAGGAAAAGAAGTGGAAAACAATGCCAAAAAAGAAAACTACTATCCGGCTATTGTCGTTCCTAAAGCTTTGGCTATTGGACCAAGAATTCAAGCAACTTTTGGTAAAGCATACAAAAGAGGTGTTCCTATCGCTTTTGGCACCGATGCCGGAGTTTTTGAACACGGTCAAAATGCCAAAGAGTTTATCTATATGGTCGAAGCAGGAATGCCAATCATGAAAGCCATCCAATCAGCAACAGTAACCAATGCAATGCTATTAGATATGGAAAAACAAATCGGAGTTATTGAACCTGGATTTTTAGCGGATATTATTGCGACAGAACTTGACCCAACTCAAGATATTAATACAGTACTCAAAGTAGTTTTTGTAATGAAAGAAGGAGTAATCTATAAAAGTAATTAGAGAAAGGGATAAGTCCATTTTGTTCTTCTTAGGCCTTTTCTCTAATCTCGGATCTTTTTTTTAACTCACTTTTTTTACCTAAATTTGCTCTCCAAAAATTAAATACCACACTATATGGCAATGAATAAAAATACAGTCTTAGGCTGGGCTACTTTTATAATGATAATTATGGGATTGTTGTTAATAGCTTTAGGTGCTTTTCGTTATGATGAAACAGCCGGTTGGGGATTTGGCGCCGTAGGAGTTGGCTTCTTAGCCAATGCTTGGGTGTTCAGTTCACTCAAAGGAAGAGTGTAAAACAGTGTTCAGTCAGCAGTTAGCAGATTGAACTATAGAAATTTAAAATCTAATATTTAAAATCTAAAATAAATTATGTCAGAGGATAAGAAAGTGATTTTCTCCATGCAACGCCTGAGCAAATCATATCAAGGAAGTGATAAACAAGTATTGAAAAATATCTATTTGAGTTTCTTTTATGGAGCTAAAATTGGGATACTCGGTCTAAACGGTTCCGGGAAATCTTCGTTGTTAAAAATTATAGCCGGAGTAGATAAAAATTACCAAGGCGATGTGGTTTTTCAACCGGGTTATACCGTTGGTTATTTAGAGCAAGAACCAATTTTAGATGATTCCAAAACCGTTATTGAAGTGGTTCGCGAAGGCGTAGCCGAAACCATGGCAATTCTTGACGAGTTCAACAAAATCAACGATATGTTTGGTTTGCCAGAAGTATATGAAGATGCTGATAAGATGCAAAAATTAATGGACCGACAAGCGGATCTTCAAGACAAAATTGATGCAGCAGGTGCTTGGGAAATTGACAACAAACTAGAAGTAGCGATGGATGCTTTGCGCACTCCGGAATCTGATACGCCAATCAAGCATTTATCCGGTGGAGAAAAACGCCGTGTAGCTTTATGTCGTTTGTTATTGCAGCAACCGGACGTGTTATTATTGGATGAGCCAACCAACCACTTGGACGCAGAAAGTGTACTTTGGTTAGAGCAACATTTAGCACAATATGCCGGGACGGTAATCGCGGTAACGCACGATAGATACTTTTTGGATAATGTTGCCGGATGGATTTTGGAATTGGATAGAGGTGAAGGTATTCCGTGGAAAGGAAACTATTCTTCTTGGTTAGACCAAAAATCAAAACGTATGGAACAAGAGGAAAAAGTGGCTTCCAAACGTAGAAAAACATTAGAGCGTGAGTTGGATTGGGTTCGTCAAGGTGCTAAAGGCCGTCAGACCAAACAAAAAGCGCGTTTACAGAACTACGACAAATTGTTAAACGAAGACCAAAAAGAACTCGACGAAAAATTGGAAATCTACATTCCGAATGGTCCGAGGTTAGGAACCAATGTAATTGAAGCCAAAGGTGTTGCCAAAGCTTTTGGAGACAAATTATTATACGATAACTTAAACTTCACTTTACCACAAGCCGGAATCGTTGGAATTATTGGTCCAAATGGTGCCGGTAAATCGACCATTTTCAAAATGATTATGGGTGAAGAAAAACCGGATGCCGGTGAGTTTACTATTGGTGACACAGTAAAAATTGCTTATGTAGACCAAGCGCATTCAAATATTGATCCTAATAAATCCATATGGGAAAATTTCTGTGACGGACAAGAGTTAATTATGATGGGCGGAAGACAAGTGAATTCGAGAGCTTATTTGTCTCGTTTTAACTTTGGCGGAAGTGATCAAAATAAAAAAGTAGCTGCCTTATCCGGAGGAGAACGCAACCGTTTGCATTTAGCTATGACATTAAAAGAGGAAGGAAACGTATTGTTATTGGACGAGCCAACGAATGACTTGGACATCAACACGCTTCGTGCCTTGGAAGAAGGTTTGGAAAACTTTGCCGGTTGTGCCGTAGTCATCAGTCACGACAGATGGTTTTTAGACAGAATTTGTACCCATATTTTAGCTTTTGAAGGCAATTCTGAAGTTTATTATTTCGAAGGTGGTTTCTCTGAATACGAAGAAAATAAAAAGAAACGCTTGGGTATTGATGTCACTCCAAAACGAATCAAATATAGAAAGTTGATTAGAAATTAACGAATACCATTGAAAATCCTGAGCAATCAGGATTTTTTTTTGAATAAAAACTTTATATTTGAATTCTCTAACTAACCCAATGAATAAGATTAAACTCAATAGTTTACTTTTATTTTTACTGTTCTTTTGTTCCGCAGTTTATTCGCGAGAGAATAATGAGGAGAAAGAAGTAATAAAAAAACACCTCAATCAAGCGGTTGTTGATTTTAGTGATGCTAACTATGACAAAGCATTGGAATCTTCAAAACAGGCTCTGGTTAAGGCTTTTGCTATTAATGATGATTTGTTAATAGCACAATCTTACAATACCATCGGCGCTATTTTCAATGAATGTTCGGAAACGGCAAAAGCAATAGAATTCTACAATAAAGCACTAGTCTACGCTAAAAAACTGAATAATGATAAGCTGTACAATTGGATATACAGTAATTTAGGAAGTGTCTATTATTTCAATGATATTGATGTTCTGAAAGGGATTAATTACTACAAAAAAGCACTATTTTTTGCCGTTAAAATTAAAGATACAGCACAAATTGAATACACCAAATTGAATTTGGCCAGCGCGTATTTCGCTATCAAAAAATATGATTTAGGAAATGAACAAATCAATGGCATTAAAGCACAAATACTTAGCAAAGATAATGATGAAGCAAAGATGTCATTGCACTTGTTGTTAGGTATTTATGCCAGTAATAACAATAAAAAAGCTGAAGGAGAGAAACATTTTTTTACAGCCAAAAGTATTGCGGAAAAGAATGAATTTGACGCTTTTCTTATTAATATTTATGAGAATTTCGTCCGACATTATAAACTTTATAAAGACGATACCAATGCCCGGTTGTACCAAGCAAAATTAGATTCGCTCAATAAAATAGTCTATTCAGAGGACAAATTAGACAACCTCAAAAAAGCGGCTACTCAAATTGAATTACAAGAGTATAAAATTCAATTGGGTAAAATTGAAAAGGAAAATGAGCAACAACAAAAAACCTTAAAAGACTCTAAGCTCATTGTTATTTTGTTCATCGTTATCCTGATTATTTTATTGTTGCTATTATTGACTTTATACAAGAATATAAAGTTAAGAGAACAAGCCAATCTCGAATTGACACAGGCCAATGAAGCCCTTAAAGAAGCTAAAGAAAAAGCCGAAGAAGCTTCCCAACTCAAATCACAGTTTGTTTCCACTATCACACACGAACTGAGAACACCTTTATATGGTGTAATTGGGATTACTAATATTATTACCGACGAACATAAAGAATTGTCGAATAGTCCGCATCTTAAATCGCTGAAATTTTCAGCTAAATATTTATTGTCATTGGTAAACGACATTCTTCAAATCAATAAAATTGAAGAAAAAAGAGTCGTATTAGAAAGCCTAATATTTAATTTGGCAGATGAAATAACCACAATTCAAAATTCGGTAGAATACATAGCGGATAAGAATAACAATAAGCTGAGTATTGAAATCGACACTGCCATCCCGGAATTTTTAATTGGGGACAAACTTCGACTTTCTCAGATCATCATGAATTTGTTAAGCAATGCTCTTAAATTCACCAAAAATGGAGAAGTTACCCTTATGGCCGATTTGAAAAAAGTAGTGGATAAAAAGTTTTTTATCGAGTTCAAAGTTAAAGACACCGGAGTGGGTATTGCCAAAGAGCACCAAGACAAAATTTTTGAAAAGTTTGTTCAAATTGAACGCAAAGAAGAAGATTATCAAGGCACCGGATTAGGCTTGTCAATTGTTTCAAGATTAGTCAACCTATTTGAAAGCGAAATTCATTTGGAAAGTGAAGAAAATGTCGGGACCACTTTTTTCTTTACCATTGGTTTTGAATACGACGAAGACAAATCCAGGGAGATTATCAATAATATCGAAGTTGATTTATCAGATTCGCATTTGTATAATATTTTGGTGGTGGAAGACAATAAAATCAACCAAATGGTTACCAAAAAGATTATCCAAAACAGTAATATGAGTTGTACTATAGTGGATGATGGTTATGCGGCCATTGTGGCTTTGGAACGTGAAAGATTCGACTTAATTCTGATGGATATCAATATGCCGTTAATCAACGGCTTTGAAACTACCCGAAAAATCAGGGAAAAAGGCATTACAATTCCGGTAATTGCTTTGACAGCTTTTGACAAACAAGAAGTTACAGAAGAAGCCATTTCCGCTGGTATGAATGACATTATGGTCAAACCTTTTGAGCCTTCAAAATTATTCCAAGTAATTTCCAATAACATTAAAAACAAAGAAAGCGTTAGTTAATACCAACGCTTTTTATTTTTCTTAGAAGCTTCCGATTTTCTGGAATTAGGAGTTCCTTCGGGTTTCTTTTTATTTCTTAAATCAGGTTTGGCATCCGGATTAGGTATTTCGTCTTTCCAAGGAAATGGATGGTCTTTGATGGTTTTTACATTGACCTTGATTAGTTTCTGAATGTCTTTCCAATAAGGTTCTTCGTCTTTTCCGCAGAAAGAAATCGATATCCCACCATTTCCCGCACGACCGGTTCTACCGATACGGTGAACGTAAGTTTCAGGAATGTTTGGTAAATCAAAGTTGATTACATAAGGCAAACTTTCAATATCAATCCCACGAGCGGCAATATCTGTTGCTACTAATACCGTGATTTCTTTATTTTTAAAATTGTCTAAAACCCTTTGACGAGCGGTTTGCGATTTGTCTCCGTGTATGGCTTCTGCATTGACACCATGCTTTTTTAAGGCTTTAACGACATTATCGGCACCGTGTTTGGTACGAACAAAAACCAAAACATTACTCAAGTTCTCATTGCGTATTAAGTGGTATAACAAACCACGTTTGTCTGATTTGTCTACAAAATAAATTTGCTGCTCTATAATTTCTGCCGTAGAAGAAACCGGAGTCACTGAAACATATTCGGGTTGGTTTAAAAAAGTATCGGCTAGTTCTCGAATCGCCATTGGCATCGTTGCCGAAAATAATAACGTTTGTCTATTGGTTGGCACCAATTTCACAATCTTTCTAACATCATTGATAAAACCCATATCGAGCATCAAATCGGATTCGTCTAAAACCAAATAATGCAAATGGTCGAAATCGATAAAACCTTGTTTGTGTAAATCCAATAATCTTCCCGGAGTGGCAATTAAAATGTCAACGCCTTTCTTCAATTGGTCCACTTGCGGCACTTGTGAAACACCGCCAAAAATGGTTAATTGTCTCAAGTTGGTATACTTTCCGTAAGTGTCAAAACTTTCCCCGATTTGTACGGCTAACTCACGAGTTGGCGTAACGACAAGGCAACGAATTTGTTTCGTCTTTTTAGACGAACCTACCATTCTGTGTAGGTTGTGTATAATAGGTATGGCAAAAGCTGCTGTTTTCCCTGTGCCGGTTTGGGCACAACCTACCAAGTCTTTCCCGGCTAAAATAAAGGGAATCGCCTTTTCTTGAATAGGTGTAGGGCTGGTATATCCTTCTTCAAAGACGGCTCTTTGAATACTATTGGATAATGATAAATCTTCGAATAACATAAAATTTGCTTACGATTAAGTGTAAGCCGAAGCAAAGATAAGGTTAATTAATTACGAATTATGAATTATCAATTACGAATTGTAGGATTTCAGTGAAAGGCAAATGAGCTGCAGTTTCTGGATTAAATTCGTAATTCGTAATTTCAAATTCGTAATTATATCAATTCCTTTCTCGACTTGATAAAATCGGTCACCAAATAACCAATCAATTTACCGATAAGATGGTTGTTTTTTTCTTCGCCTAAATCGGGTGCGCCTTCGCAAATGTGGATATAAGAAGCATTTTTATTTTTGCCGAAGAACGATACAAACTGACGCAATTCTTCAATCGAAAAACCGCTCATGGTCATAGCGCTGCTGGCAATGTTGGGTAAAGCGTCTAAATCAATTTCAATACCGTAAGCATCGTTTTTGATGAAATCATAAGCGGTATTCAACTCTTGCTGGAAGTTTTTTTGTTGGCGTACCTTTATTTCATCATATGTATTGTAGTTGACGCGGTCTTCCATCTTTTTCAAAATATCAATCACATTTTTGGAAGTGTAGTTTTCGTGTAAACCAAAGATGAAATACTTCTTCAAGAAGCCTTCTTCATAAGCATAAGAAAAGCCATTACCACTGTGTCTTCCTTCAAGAATTCTGAAATCGGAGTGCGCATCAAAATTGACTGCATTGATGGGTTTGCCCAATCCTAAAGCCGTTCCTTTGATATTTCCGTAAGCATTGTTGTGGCCGCCACCAATGATGATAGGGGTTTTGCCGCATTTGATTATAGTGGTAACAATGTGAACCACTTCTTTGTCTATTTTTTCAACCAGTGTGCTTAATAGTTTTCGGTCGGCGGTTTTATGAAAGTCAAGGTCTTTGGCTTCTTCCATTTCTGCCGAAGCATCAAGTTTCCCCAATACTACAATTTGACTGCCTTTGCAAAAACGATTGTGCTGAATATTGGCAATACTACTGATAGCGCTTTGCCAAGCCGAAGCGGCTCCGGGACGACCAAAATTGGCACGAACACCTACGTCTTCGGGAATTCCGACTAGGACATATTTGGCCTCGCATCTTTTCAAAAAATCGACATAATTTTCACCTTTGGGAATGGTTAACATTTTTTCGCCAAATTTTATTTCGCCACTACGGTGGTTGGTAACCTTTGCCAAATCATTTACAGAGAAAGGAATTAGTCTTTCCATTAGAAGAATATTTGCTCAAAAATATAATTTAATTGTTTATTTAACGTTACTATAATAAATATTATTACTTATATTGTTACTTTTGTTAAAATAAAATTTATAATTTATGGAAAATCAAAATGGTAATTCGAAACTTAAGGCAATCATAGCAATCTTAGCTATTTTATTAGTAGGAAGTTTGGTTTATATTTTCAAATTAACTTCGGATGCGAAGGCTTTGGAAACTACAATCGTTGAAACAAAATCTGAGAAAGAAGATGTTTTAAAAGACTTGGCTGAACTAAAAGCTACATATGATGCGGCTATTGCTGAAAATACTTCAATGTCTGACGAGTTAATCGCTGAAAGAGACAAAGTGGTTAAGCTGATGACAGAATTGAAGTCGGCCAAAGGTGATAATGCTTCTTTGAGAAAGTATAGAGACCAATTCAAACAAATGGAGCAAAAAATGAAAAACCTTATGCAAGAAGTAGAGGTTTTGAAAGCCCAAAATCAAGAATTGACCACAGATTTAGACAGTACCAATGTGGTTTTAGAAGATTCTAAAAAATACAATCAAGTATTGGTAGGTCAAAATGAAGAGTTGGCTAAAACGGTTGAAAAAGGGCAAAAATTATCAGTAACCAATTTGAAAACTGCGGCTTACAAACTAAGAAGTTCAGGAAAACAAGTGGAAACAGACAAAGCCAGCAGAGCAGATGTATTGCAAATTGGGTTTACCATTGCAGAGAACAAAATTGCAAAATCAGGAGACAAAGTTTACTATGTTCAGGTGATTGATGCAAAGAATAACGTGTTGGGTGATAAAGCCACAATTTCTTTTGGCGATACTTCCTTAACTTACAGTTTCACCACTACAGTGAAATATGAAAACAAAACGGTAGATGTAAAAGAGCAATTACCTGGGAAAGATTTTGCTAAAGGAACTTACTTTGTGAATGTATTTGACAAAGGCGAATTGGTTTCTAAAAGTAGTTTCTCTTTAAGATAAACCATAATTAATTAATAGAAAAGAAAAAGTCCTGAGCAATCAGGACTTTTTTTTATGCAATCACTTTTCCGTTGAGCAGTACTTGTTCGATTAAATTACTACCAAAAGCATACGGCAATTCATAAAAAGAATTGAGTGGTTTAGTAATAATCAGATTGGCTTTTTTACCGATAGTGATACTTCCGTGTGTTTTTGACAATCCCATGGCGTAGGCACCATTGATAGTCGCCGCATTGATAGCTTCTTCAGGGGTCATTTTCATTTTGATACAAGCCGTCGCTACCACAAAATTCATATTGCCTGAAGGCGTCGTTCCCGGATTAAAATCGGAAGCTAAGGCCAATGGCAAACCTGCATTCAACATTTTTCTCGCCGGAGTATAAGGAATACTGATAAAATAAGAACAACTCGGCAAAGCAACGGCAATCGTTTCGCTGTCTTTTAAAGCCTCAATATCTTCGTCGGTTACAATTTCGAGATGGTCTACCGAAAGTGCGTTATGCTTTACGCAAGCCGCAATGCCGTTGATGGCTGTGAATTGGTTCACATGTATTTTAGAACGCAAACCGAATTGTTTTCCGGCTTCCATGATGCGTTCGGTTTCATCGACAGAGAAATAACCGGTTTCTAAAAAAGCATCTATATAATCGGCTAGTTTTTCTTCGGCAATTTTCGGCAACATTTCATTGATAATTAAATCGATATAAGCAGCATGGTTTTCTTTGAACTCTATAGGAAAAGCGTGCGCACCAAGGAAAGTTGATTTGATGGCAATCGGATAATTTTGTGCCAATTTTTTAATGACACGCAACATTTTCAATTCGCCTTCCACCGTCAAACCGTAACCCGATTTGATTTCGACTGCGCCGGTGCCTTGTTGAATAACTTCTTCTAAACGTTTTTTGGATTGGTTATAAATTTCTTCTTCGGAAGTTTCGTTGAGTTTTTTGGCCGAATTTAAAATACCGCCGCCGCGATTGGCAATTTCTTCATAAGTCAGGCCATTAATTCTATCGACAAATTCTTGTTCGCGATTACCGGCATAAACAATATGAGTATGACTGTCGCACCAACTTGGTAACACTATTTTTCCTATGGCATCAATCGTTTTTTCGGGATTGATTTTGGGACAATCAGTCATAGATCCAAAAGCTGCAATTGCATCATCTTCAATCAAAAGAAAGGCATTTTTTATCGAAGGCAATATCGCCATTTCGCTGCCTGAAACTTTGTCAACGTTAGTTTCTCTGACTTGTAATAATTCTTTTATGTTGATGATTAACGTTTGCATACAATGATTTTTGGTAAAAATAGTTTGAAAAAAATAAATATTCTTAATTTTAAACAAATTTAGAATTCGTGAGAAAAATAAAATATAAAAAAGGAAAAAAAGTTCAGCCTACTTTTTTGGATTATACCGGTGTTCATAAGCAAATTAAAACGGAGATGCAGTTGTTTGTTTATGACACGGATGACTTAACAGAGTATAAAGAATTTGATAAATCTCAATTAGACAAATGCTTTGAATCATCAAAAGTGAATTGGCTCAATATTCACGGATTGAATGATACTGAAGTGATTAAATCAGTTGGAGATTTTCTTAATGTAGACAATTTCATGTTAGGTGATATTTTAAATACTACCAAAAGAACCAAGTTGGATGAATATCACGATGTTTTATTTTTTAATATTAAGTCGTTATTGCCGGTAGAGAATAGCGATAATATCAATGTTGAGCAAGTCAGTTTCCTATTGAAGAACGGCATATTGGTTTCTTTTCAAGAAAAACGAAGTGATTATTTTACTCATATTCGCGAGCGAATCAGAACCCATTCGGGTATAATAAGAGATAAAAAAGCGGATTATCTGTTGTATTTGTTGTTGGATGCCATCATGGAGAATTTTTACATCACCATTGAAAACGAAGAAGACAGAGTTGAGAAGTTGATAGATATTTCAAAGACGAGTACCAATCCAGAAATTCTGGAGCAAATTGAAAAGCATCGCGATAATTTCAACTTTTTAAAACGATCGATCATTCCGTTACGAGATTCCTTATATTCCATTAAAAGCATGAAAGACGATAATGTTTTCAATGCTATTGAGTCTGATAATTACAGTTTCTTTTCGCGTTTGCATCAAAAGTGTTTGGAACTTTTGGAACAAATTGAATACGATTTAACTTCTTTAGACAGCGCTTCGAGTTTTTACTTTTCGACCCAAAATCAAAAGCTGAATCAAGTCATGAAAACTTTGACGGTAGTTTCGGTATTTTTTATGCCGCTTACATTCATTGTGGGCGTATACGGAATGAACTTTGACAACATGCCCGAACTGCATTGGAAATATGGCTATTTTATAATAATGGGATTCATGTTTCTTTTATTGCTCGGCATGATTTATTATTTCAAAAAGAAAAAGTGGTATTAATAGAATTGCGATTTACGATTTACGATTTTTTTAAACTAGCTTTCAGATAAAGTAGTCCAAAGATTGCGGCAATTGAGGACGAAATCAGAATCATGATTTTAGCATTGTTGATATGTTCAACATCGGAAAAGGCGAGGAGTGTGATAAAAATGGACATCGTAAATCCGATACCGCCTAAAAAACTTACGCCAAAAATAGATTGCCAATTTAAGTCATCCGGTAGTTGGCTTATTTTGAGTTTTACGGCTAAAAAGCTGAACAGCCAAATACCAATAGGTTTTCCAATAATTAATCCGGCTGCGATCCCCAAGGTATAGTTGTGGCTTAAAGCTTGATGCCAATCAGAATTTAAAATGATAGCGGTATTGGCCAAAGCAAAAAGTGGTAGGATTATGAAGGCGACGGGTTTGTGCAAAAAGTGTTGTAAGATATAAGAAGTTGATTTTTTGTTACCGTTTCCAAATGGTATAGCAAAGGCCAATAAAACTCCGGTAATAGTAGCATGAACACCCGAATTCAGCATGAAATACCACATGACAACACCCAAGAGCAAATAGGGAATAAGGTTGCGAACTTTGAGTCGGTTCAACACCAATAAGAACGCAAAAATTCCCAAAGCGATTAGTAGATTACTCCAGATTAAATTTTTAGTATAAAAAATAGCGATAATCAAAATGGCGCCTAAATCGTCGATTACAGCTAAAGCAGTTAGAAATATTTTAAGCGAAATAGGTACTCTGTTTCCCAATAATGACAAAATTCCCAATGCAAATGCAATATCTGTAGCCATTGGAATTCCTGCGCCCGATTGGGTTTCCGTTCCGTAATTTAAGAACATATATAATCCTGCAGGAACCAACATTCCGCCTACAGCGGCAAAGATAGGCAACAAAGCATTTTTAACATTGGACAATTCACCGGCATAGATTTCTCTTTCCAGTTCTAATCCAATCAGTAAAAAAAAGATAGTCATTAAACCGTCATTTATCCAATGCTCAAAGGAATGATGTCCGATTTGGAAATGCCAAAGGGCTAGATATTCTTCGCTCCAATAAGAGTTGGTTAATAAAAGTGAAAGTACAGTACACGCTATCAGCACAAATCCACCGGCTTTTTCACTGTCAAAAAAGTCATTGAATAATTTGGTAATTCTCATATTTCAAAG
>NZ_JACTAB010000039.1 GCF_014486695.1 Flavobacterium buctense | reverse complement strand
AATACACAAGCTTCTAGTATAGTTGTTGAATGTGATGGAAATGGTAATGAACTTGCCCTATTTACATGGTTATCAAATAATGGAGGTGCAACTGCTACCGACGAATGTTCACCGGTAATCTGGACAAATAACTTCAGTGAAATTGCTAATGATTGTTCTGCAGCTGTAACTGTTGTATTCACTGCAACTGATGAATGTGGAAATGAATCTTTCACTACTGCTTCATTCAGTATAAATGACACACAAAATCCAGTTGCTCCTCAAGCACCTGCTGCTGTAACTGTAGCTTGTGCCGATGATGTTCCTGCAATGGTTTCGTTAACGGCTACTGATAACTGTTCAAATA
>NZ_JACTAB010000038.1 GCF_014486695.1 Flavobacterium buctense | reverse complement strand
TGCTGTAGCTCAAGGAGAATGTCCTAACTCGTTTATCGTAACTAGAACTTGGACTTTCACTGATGCTTGTAACAATACTTCTTCTGTATCTCAAATTATCACAGTAAGTGATACTATTGCTCCGGTAACTCCTGAAGCACCTGCTGCTGTAACTGTAGCTTGTGCCGATGATGTTCCTGCAATGGTTTCGTTAACGGCTACTGACAACTGTAACGATGCTATCACCGTAGAAGGTGTTGATGCTGTAGCTCAAGGAGAATGTCCTAACTCGTTTATCGTAACTAGAACTTGGACTTTCACTGATGCTTGTGACAATACTTCTTCTGTATCTCAAATTATCACAGTAA
>NZ_JACTAB010000037.1 GCF_014486695.1 Flavobacterium buctense | reverse complement strand
ATTGGTATTGATGGATGAAAAATTCAATACAGTAAAAGAAACGGTTTCTGATGCTCAAGGTAAATATGAATTCACAGAAGTAGAATGTGGTACAAAATACTATGTCAGAGCTTCTCTTGAAGATTATGAAACCAAAGAAGTGCCGGTTATCATCGGTTCTGAATCAGGAAAAACAGAGTTGAATATCGAACTTAAAACTAAAACTTGTCGCGTGAAAATTGGTGACGATTTAGCCGATTGTTTCAAAATAAACATCATCTACTTCGACTTAGACAAATGGAATATCCGTCCGGATGCTGCAGTGGATTTAGCTAAATTGTTAGATGTATTGAACCAAAACCCAACGATGAAAATCAATATT
>NZ_JACTAB010000036.1 GCF_014486695.1 Flavobacterium buctense | reverse complement strand
GTTGGTTCTTATGGATGAAAAATTCAATAAGCTAAAAGAAACTGTTTCTGATGCTGAAGGTAAGTATGAATTCTTAGAAGTAGAATGTGGTACTAAATACTATGTAAATGCTTCGCTTGAAGATTATGAAACCAAAGAAGTGCCGGTTATCATCGGTTCTGAATCAGGGAAAACTGAGTTAAACATCGAGCTTAAAACTAAAACTTGTCGCGTTAAAATTGGTGACGACTTAGCGGATTGTTTCAAAATAAACATCATCTACTTCGACTTAGACAAATGGAATATCCGTCCGGATGCTGCAGTGGATTTAGCTAAATTGTTAGATGTATTGAACCAAAACCCATCTATGAAAATCAATATC
>NZ_JACTAB010000035.1 GCF_014486695.1 Flavobacterium buctense | reverse complement strand
GTTTGGTAAGTGTTTCTTTGCCGGGTTCAATTGTTTGTACTCAAAATCTAAGTGGAAGTGCTGTAGTTACTGTTAATCCATTACCGGTGATTACTAATGTTCCTGCTAATGTGATAGTTTGTTCGGGCGAAAGTGTTGTCACTAATGCTTTTGTGAGTTCACCTGTTGGAGCCAATTTTACTTGGACAAACAGTAATACTTCAATTGGTTTAGCCGCTTCAGGGACGGGTAATATTCCAACTTTCATAGCTTTTAATAATGGGACATCGGTTACGGCAACTATCAATATTACAGCTACATTAAATAACTGTACCACTTCGGGTTCTTATACTATTACGGTCAACCCATTACCGGTTCCTAATCCTATAATTGCAGCTTACGAG
>NZ_JACTAB010000034.1 GCF_014486695.1 Flavobacterium buctense | reverse complement strand
CGTGTAGTCAAGGCCAAACCGGATCTGCCATCGTTACTATTAGTTCAACTTCAACAGTAACCATTTCCGGTACAACAACAATTTGTTCGGGAAGCACTACAGTAATTACGTTTAATGGAGTTCCCAATGCAACAGTTACTTATACAGTAAATGGTGGAACCAATCAAACTATCGTATTAAATGGATTAGGTTTTGCAACATTGACCACCCCGGCATTAATTTCCAATACTATTTATTCTTTGGTTAGTGTAACTTTACCGGGAACACCGCCTTGTAGTCAAACCCAAACGGGCATAGCTACAGTTACGATACTTCCATTACCAACAGCTACCATTTCCGGAACCACAACCATTTGTTCGGGAAGCACAGCAGTAATTTCATTTAATGGCACTCCGAATGCCACAGTTACTTATACTGTTGATGGAGGAGT
>NZ_JACTAB010000033.1 GCF_014486695.1 Flavobacterium buctense | reverse complement strand
ACCTCCAATAATTATAAGGAGATCATATCTAATTGGACAAGGACCATTATTTATGGTGTAACTGAATAGGTATTCACCTGGCTCAATTTCAAACGGATTGAAAGTGTTGTTAATTGGATCAAATCCACCAACATTATCAATATTACTCCAAATTCCACCTTCAACACCTTGCGGTAATTGTGCGTCTAATGATGTATTTGCATCTTCACCATTACTTAACTGAATTGATGGAAGTGCAATCACCTCTGCAATTTGAGCTACATAAATGAATTGAGTGTAAGTTTGAGATAAGTTACCACAGGCATCAGATACAATCCATGTTCTGGTGATAGTGTATGAACCATCAACAACTTCAGATTGAGTTTGCGTGAATGCAGGTGTTCCAACTTCTGAACAGTTATCAGTAAATACTAATGTTTGAGGTTCAGGAATTACATCACAATTTACGTCAATTTTAGCAGGTAATGGAGTTACCAGTACAGGACCTACAGTATCAGAAACAGTGATAGTTTGAACAGCAGTAGCAGTATTACCACACTCATCAGTTGCTGTCCAAGTTCTTACTAATTGGTAATTAGAAGGACAGTTTCCTTGAATAGTTGTTTGACTCATGGTTACTGTAGCAGC
>NZ_JACTAB010000032.1 GCF_014486695.1 Flavobacterium buctense | reverse complement strand
TCCAGCAACAATAAATTGAATTTCATATCTTATAGGACACTCACCATCTGTGATGGTATAAGTGAATAAGTATTCCCCTATTTCAATTCCTAATGGGTTGAAAGTGTTGTTAATTGGATCAAATCCACCAACATTATTTACATTAGTCCAAGTTCCAACTCCAACACCTGCTGGTAAATAAGAGTTTAGTGAATAGTTTATGTCATCAAAATTGTTAACTTCTACTGGGGTAAGGGTTATTACTTCAGTAGTTTCACTTACATATACAAATTGAGTATAGGTTTGCGATAAGTTACCACAAGCATCAGTTGCAACCCATGTTCTGGTGATAGTATATACACCATCTACTACACTTGATGAAGTGATTGTTGGAACAGGAGTGGTTACAGTTCCTGAACAGTTGTCAGTAAATACTAATACCGGAACTTCAGGGATGTTGTCACATGTTGCATCAACTTTAGGAGGAAGCGGAGTAACTAATACAGGACCAACTGTGTCAGATACAGTAATTGTTTGTACGGCTGTAGCAGTATTACCACACTCATCAGTTGCTGTCCAAGTTCTTACTAATTGGTAATTAGAAGGACAGTTTCCTTGAATAGTTGTTTGGCTCATGGTTACTGTAGCAGT
>NZ_JACTAB010000031.1 GCF_014486695.1 Flavobacterium buctense | reverse complement strand
TTATGTGATTATAATGCTCCCGGCGATGAATCGGAAGTATTTACTTTAAATAGTATGGATACGGAGATTGCCAATGGCCAAAGCAATGTAACGATTAGTTATTATTTGACTCAAGGCGATGCACAAACACAGACCAATTCGCTACCCAATTTATATTCTAACATCAGCAATCCACAACAAATTTGGATAAACATTAGCAATAATTTGACCGGTTGCGATGCAGTGAGTTCGTTTAATTTGGTTGTTAATCCATTACCAACGGTTACCGAGCCTGAACCTATATTCCAATGTAGTAATGGGTCGACGACTCAGGCAGCGTTTAATTTGACTATCAACGAAGGGGTTGTTATTGCAGGGAATACATCACTGGTTACTGTTTCTTATTACAACACATTGCTTGATGCTCAAAATGAGACGAGTCCTATAGTTACGCCAGGGACTTACCTTGGAACAGATAATGAAATAGTTTACATCAGAGTGGAAGACAATACTACGGGTTGTTATGCTACCACTACACAATTATTAAGAGTTACCGAAGGGCCAATCGCTGTAACGCCACAAGCGCTTCATTATTGTGATCCGAACAACGATGGTTTTGGCGTGTTTGATTTAGAGTCTGCCTCGACAGAGATAGCCGGCGGAATATGGCCACTAATAGGTGTTTCCATCACTTATCATGAAACA
>NZ_JACTAB010000030.1 GCF_014486695.1 Flavobacterium buctense | reverse complement strand
ACGTTAGCCAACATGCGCCAATTTTGCGCAGAAAAAAAACTCTACAAATATTTCCCGTATTGGGAACTTTTAATTATCTTTGAAAAAAAATTAAACATTGAGAATAATTTCGAAAAAGATACTGCGCGATTTTTGGGAAGTTCATGCAGACTCAGAGCAACAACTGAAATCCTGGTTTCAGGAAACCAGCAATGCTGAATGGAAAAATCCAAACGAAGTAAAAAAAGAATATCCAAGCGCAAGTATTTTAAATGATAATCGCATTGTTTTTAATATCAAAGGAAATAATTACAGATTGATTGTAAGGATAAATTATAATTATCAAATGATTTGGATTCGATTTATTGGAACGCATGCAGAGTATGATAAGATTAACGCTAACGAAATTTAAAAGCTATGGAAATTAAACCTATAAAAACTGAAAAAGATTATAATCAAGCTTTGGAAAGATTGGAAACAATCTTTGATGCAAAACTCGGCTCAGCAGAAGGCGATGAACTTGAAGTATTGGGAATTCTTATTGATCAATATGAAAATGAACACTTTCCAATTGGCTTACCAGATCCAATCGAAGCAATAAAATTCAGAATGGAACAAATGGGTTATAATCAAAATGATTTGGCGAAGATTGTTGGATTAAAAAGTCGCGCAAGTGAAATCTTAAACCGAAAAAGAAAGCTTTCATTAGAAATGATTCGTCAACTTCATGAGAGATTAAATATTCCGACAGACGTTCTTATTCAAACATATTGATAAAAAGCACGTTGGCTAACAGCAGTTTG
>NZ_JACTAB010000002.1 GCF_014486695.1 Flavobacterium buctense | reverse complement strand
CATAAGCACAGGCACTAGTTGAACTAGCCGTTGGTGAAGTAACGTTAACAGCTGGTGCAGCAGTAATAGTGAAAGTAGCAGAGCATGAAGCTTGTTTTCCACAATCATCTGAAGCACTAAAATTAACTGTTACGGTTCCTCCTGCACACAAATTTGGTGCAGAAAGATTTTGTAATCCTGAAGTAACTAAAGTTCCGTTTCCACCTGAAGCTGTAAAACCAGCCAACCAATTATTGAAAGCAGTATTAAGAGCCGCTTGATCTTCGTATGCACAAGCACTAGAACTACTATTTTGCGGGCAATTAATTACAATAGGAATGATAGGAATAATAGTAACTGTAACAGGCTTGATATCTGAACAGTTTGCTGAAGTAGTTACTTTAATATAATATGTTCCTGATGCTGAAACAGCATTAGGATTATTTAAAGGAATTGTAGCACCTGAATTCGTCCAATAAGACAAAGTTCCTCCTTGAAGATTACTTCCTGCTGTTACAGCCGGCAGTGTTAAATCAATAGTTAAAGGAGCACAAATCGGTGCAGGATTATTGGTTACTAATGCTGGACTAGGATTAACCGTTAAAGTTCCCGAACCAGAACCTGAACAAGTTCCATTAGATATTACAACGGAATAATTACCAGCCACAGTAGCGCTAAAACTAGCAACATTACCAGGATTACTTGCTCCAAAAGGAACAGTCCAAGTGTAAGTATAAGTTCCAGCTGGGTTTGGTGTTGCAGTAATGGTAACAGCAGGATCATTAGCACACTTTGAAGGTGAATTAACCGTAACTGTAGGTGATTCTATTATATTCACTAAAGTTGGTCTTCCAATCTCGATTTGACATTCTGACAAAGTATTGGTTGCAATAACATAATAACTTCCCGCGGGTAAGTTAGACCAAGTTAAAGTTCCTCCATTGCCTAATTGGGCAAGTTGAACATTAGCATTATTTGAATTATTTACTAATTGATAACTTACCAAAGTTTCAGAACTTGCCATAGTAATAGTTCCACTGTTAGGAGCTGAACTACAGAATGAACTTCCGACTAAAGTTTTTGGAAGTGGCACAGAACCAAATCTTCCTCTGGCTAAATCTTCTAATGAAGCGGTAAGCGATTGCGACTGTCTTGTTTCAGCCAAAAAAGTACCTAAACAAACACTTAAATTAAAGTTTACACTGCTTAAATCAATAAATCCTTCAAAGAAAGAAGAATCTGGATATGTTCCCGGAGAACCAAACTTTGGAACATAATTCCATGATGGAGGTGAGTTTACCGTTCCCACATTTACCCTTGCATCCAAACCGGTTGTTGGTAAAGGAATTGGAGTTGGGTCTAAAGCACCATTGGTCCATCTAAAGGCTTGTATATCTGCAACAGCACCACCATTAACAAAGTGGCTGATCATTAAGATATCCCCTTCCACGTGCTGACCACTAAATCCGCCGCTTGTGACACCTAATTTACCTACGCTGTCTTGAAGTATCCAAAATCCGATAGCGGAATCTCCGTTGTTAGCACGTCTGTCTGCAAAGAAATACAATTTAGTACCATCAAAATAATAACCCACATTGGCTAAATTATTTTTATCATTGGCACCATTAGTAAACCATGCCCATTGATTAATTGGTTGAACATCTTTGGAACCTAAAGTCCAAATATCGTCCGTTCCATCAATAGGGTCAACAATTCTTGCTTTGATTCCGCCGGGAGCAGCAAGCCATGTTCCCCAATCATTCGGATCTCCATCCAAAGTAATTTGGGCTGTTGAAATGTTAGAAATTAAAAAAAGTATAACCAGCATTAAAATGCTAACTATACCTTTCTTTTTAGTGTTACTCTGTTTTTCAGAATAACCACTATCCATAGTGTTTACTTTGGAAAAATCTAACTTAAAACCGTCTTCCCCTCGACTAACGACACAGTCTTCGCTACAGGGAAATTCTAAAAACTTTAAAAAAGTAGTGTTTTTCATAATGTTAAGTATTTTTGATAATACCACATCATGAATAGGGTCGGTTTACTATTTTTTTTGGAAGAAAAATGAAGAAACTGAAAATTCAGAATTCCAACTTCTCATTTGAAAAAAATTTTGTGTAGATTTTATTGGGATTATAAAATTAGATAGAAATCCAAATACAATGTTAAAAAAGGTGTAAGTTTTCTACGAACATTTGATTTTTATCGATTAACTACACAATTGACTATAAAACTCAAATCTATTTAACGACAATTCGGGATTTTATTTAACAGAAGTCTAAATTTTATTGTTTCCCACAAGTAAATTTAACATCATCAACACATTATGAAAAAATAAAAATCACAAAAGCTTGCGATAAGTTCGTCTTCTTCTGAAAGTTACGGGATCAAAATGCTTCCACAAATTGTGTATGGCATGATTGTCTTCTAACTCTGGTGTTCGAACACAGTGTAGAATACCCTTTTCTTTAAAAGTATTATAATATTCGTTAAAAATGATTGCCGTTACTCCTTTACTTTGGTATTCAGGATCAATACCAATTAGATAGAATAAAACCTCTTTGGAATCTTTCTTGGCTTTAAGTAAATGATAAAAGCCAAAAGGAAACAGCTTACCATTGGCTTTTTGTAGGGCTTTTGAAAAACTTGGCATTACAATACTAAAGGCTACAATATTATCCTGTTTGTCTAAAACAAACTTTATATATTCCGGATTGATAAAACTGATGTATTTATTTTTGAAGTATTCTTTTTGAACATCGGTTATAGCTACAAAGGAAGACAAGCTTGCATAACTGGCATTAAACAGATCAAACATTTTGTCTACATAAGACATAATGTCTTTGTTGTTGGTAAAATTTAAAGCCTTTAATTCGTAACGTTTTTTTACTAACTCATTGGCCTTTAAAAATAATTCGGGTTTTACATTAGCGAAGGGAAATTTATTTTCGAGGTATTCTTTCTCCTTTACATAACCTAACTTTTCCAAATGCTCTTTATAATAGGGAAAGTTGTACCATGTAATCATTGAACCAATCTCATCAAAACCTTCCGTTAAAACACCTACTTTATCCAGATTAGAAAATCCCATCGGACCTTCAACGTATTCCAAATTATTGGCTTTGCCAAATTCATATACTTTTTCTAACAACGCTTTGGTTACTTCAACATCATCAATCACATCCCACCATCCGAAACGCACTTTCTTTTTTTGTTGGTGATTGACTTCGTCCCAATTGATGATAGCCGCAATTCGACCCACGATTTCATTATCTTTATAGGCCAAGTAAAAATGAGCATCTGCAGATGTAAAAGCAGGGTTTTTGGTTTTATCAAAAGTTTCCAATTCATCACTGATTAATGGCGGAACCCAATAAGGATGATTTTTATACAAGGTAAAAGGAAACTTTACGTACTCTTGAATCAGTTTTTTTGTATTGGCTTCAATTATAGTAATCATTATGGCTTTGTATTTTCTAATTCTACTTCGTCTTTGCGTTTTTTCCCTTTGTCTTTTTTGGATTTCTTGTCTTTCTTTTTCTTATCATCTTTATCGTTTTTGATTCGCTTGTAATTGGTTTCATAATTACTGTCGAAACGCCAAGACATCCCAAAACCGCCATGCATAATCGCCGGAGTATCTTTTATATTTTTAGCGAGATAAGCATCTAGCTGAATATTTTCTCTAATCAAATAAGCCGCACCCAAACGCCCGAGAACATCAGCATAAAAATCACTTTTATACGACTGAACTTCTAAAAATCCGGACCAACGCATATTAAAACCTCTGGTCATTGTAGTAATCCAACCCAAAGTCGGGTAATCGGTCATGTATTTGTCGGCAATAATATTATTGACCCAAACCCATTTGCTACCGAAATGGTTTTGGGTAATCAACATCAATTTCGGACTTATAGTCGGGTCGGAATCAAACGTAAACGGATTGGTGCCCAAATTCAAATTAAAACCACCATAAACCGCCACAGCCGGAATAAACTGTTTCCAACTGAATCGGTGATTGGCTTTCCAGCTGTAAACATTTGGCTTGTCATCTTTCAATTGTACAAACGGATCAAAAACCAAATATTTAGCCCCTAAAGTAAATTGTTTAAAACCACCGCGTGTATCTTCGACTAAAGGCGCTGAATACCAATCATATTGGTATTGAGTCTCAAGATTAAACTCAAACTGATCAAAAAAAGCACCATACCTGACACTTAATTCGGTTCCGAATCCATTAGCTTCATAACGAGCTAAATCATGCCTTTCCTGAATACCATACAAACCACCTTCAGCCTGAATTACCGTTTTTCCTACCGAAAAAGCCGACATGGATTTTCCCGGTCGGTTCGAATTAATGATATCAGTATATTGAGCATATTGTTTGGTTGAAATTATCAAAAACCCAACCATCAAAAGTGATTTTATTTTTAGCATAGCCTAGCATTTAGTAGAAATATTGTCTTCCAAAAGTAATACAATTTATCATTTATTTAAGAGGTTAAAGCGAATTTTACATTGGGGAATTTAGTATTTTTGACAAAAATTATATTTGCAATATGGAAACTGCATCAATGCCCGGCTTTGTTAAAACAATATTATGGATTATAGCTATTTATTATATCTTCAAATTTCTGGCAAGATTATTTTTACCGGTGGTGGCCAAAAAAGTGGTCGAAAAAGCAGCACAGCAATTCCAACAACAACAGCAACAGTTTCAAGAACAACAACAAGCTCAAACTTCTAAAACTGAAAAGCCAAAGGAGAAAAAAATCGTTGGCGAGTATATTGATTTCGAAGAAATTAAGTAATTTCACTTGAAAACCTAATCCACAAACATGAAACAACTTCAAAAGTTTTATCCCCATTTTTTAGCCCTATTTGGTTTTATAATCGTTTCTCTACTTTACTTCTATCCTGTTTTGCAAGGCAAAAAAATCTACCAATCGGATATTGTACAATATACCGGAATGGCCAAAGAGCAAAACGACTTCAGAGCCGAATTCAATTCTGAACCTTTTTGGACAAACGCCGCATTTGGTGGAATGTCAACCTATCAATTGGGCGCCAATTATCCTAATGATTTTATTGGGAAACTAGACGATGCCTTAAGGTTTTTACCTAGACCTGCCGATTATTTGTTTCTTTACTTTATAGGATTTTATGGATTGCTTTTGGTCTTTAGAATTGATCCGCTAAAAGCATTTTTTGGCGCTTTAGCTTTTGGTTTTTCAACTTATTTAATCATCATACTTGGTGTTGGTCATAATGCCAAAGCACATGCTATTGCTTATATGCCTTTGGTTGTCGCTGGATTTATTTTGGTTTTCAAGAAAAAATATTGGCATGGCGGTATCTTAACCATGCTGGCGGTAGCTTTGGAAATTAATGCCAATCACTTCCAAATGACTTACTATTTATTGTTCCTCTTGCTGATTTTATCGGTCTATTTTCTTTACAGACTGTATCAGGAAAAGGACTTAAAATCGTTGCCCAAAATCGCTTTAACTTTTCTAGTGGCAGTTACTTTGGCTTTAGGAACAAATGCTTCCGGATTATTAGCGACCAAAGAATACTCTGATTTTAGTATGCGTGGCAAAAGTGAGCTGACTTTCAATGCAGACGGATCTAAAAACACAGAAACAGCTTCCATGTCTAAAGACTACATAACGGAATACAGTTATGGCATAGGCGAAAGTCTAAATCTGATTGCACCTCGTTTATATGGCGGTGGTAATAGTGAAAAACTGGGAAGTGAATCGAACGTCTACAATTATATGCTGTCTTATGGTGCTACCGATAGTGAAGCCCAAACTTTTACAGAAAACTACGCACCAACCTATTGGGGCGACCAACCTATAGTAGCGGCTCCGGCATACATTGGCGCGATTGTTTTCTTTTTATGTATACTAGCTTTGTACCACGACAAACGCAAAATTAAGTATGCGTTCTTGGCCGGTGCCGTTTTTGCTTTATTCCTTTCTTGGGGTAAAAATTTCTCAGTGCTTACCGATTTCTTTATCGATTATATTCCGATGTATGATAAATTCAGAGCGGTTTCTTCAATTCAGGTGATTTTGGAATTGTGTATTCCGGTTTTAGCCATTATGGGATTGCAATCTTTTTTCAAAGAAACGGACAACCAAAAGAAATCATTGTTATATACAGCCGCAACTTCAATTGGATTACTTCTATTTATCTATTTATTCAAAAGTGCTTTTTCTTTTTCAAGTCCGGTCGATTCTCAAATCATGGCCATGCTCAATCAAGGACAAGACAAGGCTTTCGGGTTGGGATTTGTAGAGGCTTTGCGCCAAGACCGAATGGATTTATTTACCGCTGATTTGTTGCGCTCCGGATTTTTTATGGTAGTAGCTTTTGGCACTCTTTGGTTTTACATCAAAGGAAAATTAGTTCAAAATACTACCGTAATTATTATCGGAATCTTCATGATTGGCGATTTGTTTTTTATTGATAAAAACTATGTTAGTAATGACGAAAATCAATTTAGAAGCGCCCGCGAAATTGACCAACCTTTTGAACCAACACAAGCTGATATTGAAATTTTAAAAGACACTTCGGTTTTCAGGGTGTATGAATTACAAGGCAGATTGCAAGGCCGAACTTCTTATTTCCACAAATCGGTTGGTGGATACAGCGCTGTACGTCCAAGAAGATATGAGCAATTGTTTGAGTATCATATCGACCAACAATTAAACGATTTGGGGCAAATGATTGATCCGGAAACGATGGCATTGAAGACCAGTATACCACTACTAAATGCTTTAAATATCAAATATTTATTGGTACAGACTAAAGACGGAGAAAACGTACCTATTACCAATCCTTTCATCAATGGAAATGCTTGGTTTGTATCGGAATTAAAAACCGTGAATTCTGCCGACGAGGAAATGAAAGTGTTGGGCAAAATTGAGACTAAAAATGCGGCCACGAGAAATAGTAACGATTTCACCAAATCAGGCTTGACTCCTACCTTTAAAAAGGACAGTTTGGCCTCGATAAAACTAGAAGAACATAAACCTAATTACCTCAAATATACTGCTACCAATGCTAATGATGGCTTTGCGGTTTTCTCAGAGAACTATTACGAAGGTTGGAAAGCTACCATTGACGGAAAAGAAACGGATATTCACAGAGTGGATTATGTACTACGTGGATTAGCTATTCCTAAAGGCAAACACACTATCGAATTCAAATTTGAACCGCAAGTGGTAAAAACCGGAAGTACTATTGCTTTAGTGAGTTCGATTTTGATGATTCTGGTTATCATCGGTGTAGTTTATTTTGATCAAAAAGGGAAGAAAATTGCATAATGTCTGAACCCAAAAAACTTTTAATCATCACTTATTATTGGCCGCCAGCCGGTGGACCGGGTGTACAGCGTTGGTTAAAGTTTGTGAAGTATTTACCGGAGTTCAACGTACAACCGATAGTTTATATACCCCAAAACCCAACCTATCCGATTATGGATAATGGTTTGGAAAGTGAAGTTTCGGAAAAAGCGATTATCCTCAAAAAAAAAATCTTCGAACCGTATGGTTTGGCTTCTTTTTTCGGTAAAAGCAAAACCAAGAAAATCAGTTCGGGTATTATTCCCAATCAAAAAAAACAATCCTTTTTAGAAAAAACGTTGCTTTGGATTCGCGGTAATATTTTCATTCCTGACGCGCGTTTTCTTTGGGTCAAACCTTCTGTAAAATATTTATCAAAATACATTCAAGAAAACAATATTGATACGATTGTAACTTCAGGTCCACCGCACAGTTTGCATCTTATTGGTTTACAATTGAAGAAAGATTTAGGGGTCAAATGGTTTGCCGATTTTCGCGATCCATGGACAACCATTGGCTATCATAAAGCGTTGAAATTATCTGCTTCTGCCGAGAAAAAACACAAAGCGTTAGAGAAAGAAGTCTTAAATACAGCTGACACCATTATCGTCACCAGCAAAACCACCAAAACGGAATTCGAAGCCATAACGTCCAAACCCATTGAAGTAATTACGAATGGCTATGACGTGGAAAAAATCACCAAACACCCTTTGGATGCCAAATTCACGTTGGCACATATTGGTTCGTTACTGTCGGAAAGAAATCCGAGAATCCTTTGGAAAGCGTTAAATGAATTGACCAAAGAAAACCAAGACTTCAAAAACGATTTTCAACTTAAATTAATCGGCGCCGTGAGTCAGGAAGTATTAGATACCATTTCTGAATTTAAACTCAATGATTACGTATTGAATTTGGGCTACGTTTCCCACCAAGAAGCCGTCGAACACCAACGAAAATCACAAGTTTTATTGCTCATCGAAATCAATTCCGAAGACACTAAAAGCATCATCCCCGGAAAATTATTTGAATACATGGTTTCCGAAAGGCCAATAATAGCCATTGGACCTAAAGATTCTGATTTTGCTCAAATCATCACCTCAACCAACACCGGCGTTTTCTTTACTTATGACGAAAAAGAAAAACTAAAAGCCTTACTTTTGAACTACTATCTTGAATATCAAAAACAAAATTTAAAGGTTCACGCCGTTGGTTTGCAACAATATTCCAGAAAAAGTTTAACAGCACAACTGGCTAAATTAATTTCGTAATTCATTATTCCTAATTCGTAATTTCAAAAAATGGGCATCGTCGTAAACCAATCCATCAAAAACACCATCATTACCTATATCGGTTTTGCTATTGGTGCGGCGAATACGTTGTTCATGTATCCTCATTTTTTAGGCGAAAAAATTTATGGCTTAACCGGTTATATTTTGTCTTCAGCAAATATCATTTTTCCGTTGATGGCTTTTGGCGTTCACAATTCGTTGGTCAAATTCTTTACCCAATACAAAACGGAAAAAGAAAAAGGAGAATTCCTGACTTTTGTGATGATTTTACCCTTAATCGTACTTCTTCCAATTGGTATACTCGGTACTTTTTTCTACACTGACATCGCCACTTTTTTATCCCGAAAAAACCCTATCATATTCGACTTTACTTGGCAAATTCCGGTGATTGGTTTGTGTATGGGTTATTTTGAAATTTTTTATGCTTGGGTAAAAGTCCATATGCAATCGGTATTCGGGAGTTTTGTCAAAGAAGTTTTGCTCCGGGTTTTTATCAGTATTTTTCTTTTCGCAGTGTACTTTGGCACCATTTCAGCCGAAACTTTTGTCGATATTTTAATGGGCATTTATTTATTAACCACATTAGTAATGTTGTTTTATGCCAATAAAGTGCAGCGCATACAATTCTCGTTTAAAATTCCACACAATTTCAAAGCCGTTCTAACCTATTCGTTATTCATCATTCTCTCCGGAAGTATTGCCAATATGCTGCTCGACATTGACAAAACCATGATTGGACAGTATATCGAAATTGAAAATATCGCTTATTATTCGGTGGCGATTTTTATTGCCACAGTAATTTCGGTTCCCAGTAGAGCCATGCACCAAATTACGTATCCAATTACCGCCAAATTAATGACCGAAGGCAAACACGACGAGCTAAACGACTTGTATAAAAAAACCTCCATCACATTGCAAATTGTCGGTGGATTGGTTTTAGTTGGGATTTTAGTCAACATCAACCAACTTTATTTACTCTTACCGGCAAACTACCGAGGTGGTGTTTTTGTGGTTTTCGTGATTGGTATTTCTAAATACTTCGACTTGATTTTAGGCAATAACAACGCGATTATTTTCAATTCTAAATATTATAAAGCCGTGTTGTTTTTGGGATTGCTTTTGGCTGTTCTGGCCATATCTTTAAATGCCTATTTTATACCCATTTATTTTATAGAAGGTGCTGCGATTGCCACACTGATTTCTATTACTTTGTATAGCTTGGCCAAATTGCTTTTTGTCGTTTTAAAAATGAATCTCTATCCGTTTACCCTAAAAAATATTTACGCATTACTTATCGGATTGATTTGCTTCTTCGCTTTTTATTATTGGGAATTTTCTTTTCATCCGATAATTAATATTGGATTGAAATCGATTTTGGTTTCTATTGTTTACGTTGGGTTGACTTATAAAGCCAATCTTTCGGAAGAAATCAATACGGTAATTCTGAATGTGATGAAAAAAATAAAAATCCAATAATCTTACTCTAAATGTAAACTAGCCGACAATTGGTATCGTAAGTTCTTTTAAACTTTGATAAAAATTGAAACGCTATGAAAACAATTCTTTCCCTTTTTACCGTAATCGTACTTTTTACTTCCTGTGAAGTAGAAGGCGAATTAACCCGAGATATAGTTGAAGAAGAAGTCAGCAATGACGCAGTTTTACGCTTCACCGGGACTTTCAATCCAACCTCCGGAATATCGGGTAGCGGAATGGTAAAAATTTACCAATTGGGCAACGCTTACACTTTAAAATTAGAAGACTATTCCATTACTCCCGGACCGGATTTAAAAGTTTATTTGTCTAAAACAGATTCGCCGTCTGACTTTGTCAACTTGGGCAACGTCAATCCAGATCTGATTTATTCAATACCACAGCAGGTGAACCTTGCCGATTATCCTTATGTTTTAATTCATTGCCAGCAATACAATCATTTGTTTGCGATTGCGGCTTTACAATCTAATTAAATGGCTATGAAAAAAATTGCTTTTATTGGTTGGTTATCGATAATAGGTGGCTCAACTGTTTATGCTCAAGGGTGCAGCGATGCCGGTGTTTGTTCTATTGGCAATAGTTTTGACAAAGAAAACTCAAGCAAAAATCTAATCGAAACCGGAAGCATTTACGGCGTTGGCGAAGCTGATGTGACTTATCTTTCTTCTTATTTAACTTATTCGAGAGCTTTTAATGATAAATGGGCTTTAAGTGCCAAGTTTACTTATTCCATAGCCGATGGAAGTTTTGGCACTCGCGGACAATTTGGCGATGCTTATCTTATCAGCAATTATAAATTCAACAAAAAATGGAGTCTTTTATCCGGATTCAAATTTCCGTTTACGACTGCCAATGCTAAAATCAACGGCTATTCTTTGCCTTTAGATTATCAGGCGAGTTTGGGTACATTCGATTTGATTTTGGCCACCAATTATAATTATGCCCAATGGGATTTTAATTTGGGCGTCCAAATTCCGGTCTTCAACAACAATAAGAATTCTTATTTCGCCGAATACAGTGGTACCGATGATTTTCCATCTACCAATTTATTTGAAAGAAAATCAGATGCTTTGTTTCGCACGACTTACACTTACCAAACGCCGAATAAAAAGTTTACTTTCAAACCGAATGTATTGTTCTTATACCACTTGGGCGAAGACAGTTATGAAAACATCTTTAGCGAACGCGAAACCATTGAAGGTTCGGATGGTTTGACCATCAATGGAAACCTAATTACAAGTTACACACTTAACTCAAAAAGCAGTTTGGAACTTTCTTTAGCAACGCCATTCGTTGTCCGTGAAATTCGCCCTGATGGTTTAACCAGAGCTTTTACGGCCGGACTGATTTATAAGGTTTCTTTTTAAGGTGCTAAGGTGCTGTGGCACTAAGGTACTGAGGTTTTTAAGTTTTGTTTAATTGAGAACTCTTTTGGTGTAATTATAACCAAAAGGGTTTTTCTTTTGATTTAGATGACAAAATGATTAACTTTATCTTTCAAATCTAGCACCTTGTCTCTGTTTAAAAAAATCATATTAGGTTTATTCCTTTCGTCATTCATAGGATATTTGGAATGGGGAAAAGAAAGTGAATTTATGGGTGAAATTGAATTTGATTTGTTATTCAAAATGAGTGATTCACCCGAAATTTTTTTGCATCCTTTTATTCTTTTACCTTTGCTGGGACAAATAATCTTGTTGGTCTCTTTATTGGTACCAAAGCCTAAATTTTGGTTAGTTCTTTTGGCCTCAACGGGAATTGCCTTGCTATTTTTAATGCTGCTTTTTATTGGTTTACTCAATTGGAATCCCAAAATTACTTTATTCGCCTTACCTTTTATAGCATTTTATGGCTTTCTAATTACCCGAAGAAAAAAGTTAAACTCCGAAAGACAACCAAATGCATGATTATTTAAAAATCATTGCCGTTGCCATTGGGTTTTGGTATGCTCGAAAATATGGCCGAGAAGCTGTGGAAAAAATCAATAAATTCAACGCGGAAAAAGAAAAACAAAATAAGAAATCATGATTAAAAAATACACTTTCCTCCTATTGCTGTTTTCAACCTTTGGTTTTGCCCAAGAGGCCAATCCTAACTATGATGAAAAGCTGGCCAAATCTCTCAATGCTGATGAGTATGGCATGAAAACATATGTGTTTTGCATTTTGAAAACCGGTAGTAATACTACGGCAACTAAAGAAGAAAAAGCCAAATTATTTGAAGGTCATATGGCCAATATAAATAAACTAGCTGCTGAAGGAAAACTCGTTGTCGCCGGACCATTTATGAAAAACGACAAAAACTATCGCGGGATTTTTATCTTTAATGTAACTACTATAGAAGAAGCCAATGCTTTAGTAGAAACCGATCCTGCAGTAAAAGCCAAAATTTTCGAAGCCGAAATGACTGTTTGGTATAGCAGCGCCGCCTTGCAGCAAATTGACCAACTGCATAACAAATTGGCCAAGAAAAAAATATAATTCATGCTCCATAAAGTCCATCATATTGCCATTATCTGTTCCAATTATGACCTTTCCAAAAAATTCTATGTTGAAATTCTTGGCTTAGAAATCATTCGGGAAGTGTACCGAGCAGAAAGACAATCTTTTAAATTAGACCTTTCGCTTAACGGTCAGTATATAATCGAATTGTTTTCGTTTCCCAATCCGCCCAAAAGAGTTTCAAGACCCGAAGCTTTAGGTTTGCGACACTTGGCTTTTGAAGTAGATGACATTGAATCGGTAATCAAACATTTGGCACTATATAATACCATAGCCGAACCCATTCGCACAGATGAATACACCGGAAAACGTTTCACTTTTATCAGTGATCCTGATGAATTACCAATAGAATTTTATGAGCGATAGTTTTTTCAAAAAAGACTTTCTGTAACTTTACTTTCCTTAAAAAATATCTTAATTATGATAAGACTACCATTCAGCATTGACATCAATGCTCCGAAAGAAAAAGTTTGGTATTCCCTTTGGGATGACGAAAACTACGAATCATGGGTTAGTGCATTCTGTGAAGGTTCCTATGCTATTTCAGATTGGAACCAAGGAAGTAAAATTTATTTTTTAGATCAGAATGGCAGTGGAATGAATTCGAAGATAGCTATTAATAAACCTTTTGAAACCATGCTATTCCATCATCTTGGCGAATTAAAAGAGTATACCGAATTACCCGAAACAGAAATAACCAAAGCTTGGTCAGGCGCCGAAGAACGCTATGACTTAAAAGAAAATAACGGGATTACTACTGTACTGGTTACCATAGATTTAGTCGAAAAATATTTGGATTATTTCAATGATGCTTTTCCGAAGGCTTTAGAAAAATTGAAAACGATAGCCGAAAGCAAGCCCAAAACCATTACGGTTAAAACAACTTTAGACACTTCATTAGAAGACGTTTGGAGTAAATTCACACAACCTGAACATATAATAAACTGGAATTTCGCTTCCAACGATTGGCATTGTCCAAAAGCGGAAAATCATCTGGAAATTGGTAAGAATTTCACTTTCACTATGGCTTCCAAAGACGGTGAAATGAATTTTGATTTTGTTGGTACTTACCAAGAAATAATTCCTATGAAAAAATTGGTTTACCAAATTGCTGACGGAAGAAAAGTAACCGTGAAGTTTGATGTGATGGACAATCAAATAATCCTAACAGAAAATTTTGAACCGGAAAATATCCATTCGGTCGAATTACAACGTAGCGGATGGCAATCTATATTAGACAATTTTAAAAAATATACTGAACAATAAACCTAAACAATAAAAAATGGTACAAGTAAATCCTTATTTAATTTTCAACGGAAACTGCGAAGAAGCGTTTCTATTTTACCAATCTGTTTTCGGAGGTGAATTTCCTTATATGGGTAAATTCAAAGACATGCCTACCGATGACAATTGTCCGCCGGTATCTGAAGATGAAGCCAACAGAATCATGCACGTTTCATTACCAATCGGCAACACGGTTTTAATGGGAAGCGACAGTACTACACAAAGTGGTGATGCTATTATAGGAACCAATTTTTCTGTCTCTATCAATACCGATAGCCGTGAAGAAGCCGATAGAATTTTTAACGGTTTATCCGCAGGCGGAAAAGCATTTATGCCGATGAGCTCTACCTTTTGGGGCGCTTATTTCGGGATGTTTACCGATAAATTCGGCATCAATTGGATGGTAAATTTTGATGAAAATCCGCAACCTTAAATTATTTTTCAGCTTACATACTATAAATCATTCTCTTGCGTTATAAATAGAAAACCAACCCGTGAAAAAAAAGATTGTCATTCTATTAATCGCTGTAGTTGCAGTTGCTTATGGCTACAAGAGAATAAACTACAAAATTAAAAGCGAAAACAAACCAAAAGTCGATGTTTCCCGAACCGATAACAAGGCCAAGGAAGCCTTGACTTTTTGTCAAAAAAACAAGTACAATGAAGATTTTTGTATTCTGATAGACATGAGCGTTCATTCCGGTTTGAATCGATTTTTTGTGTATGATTTTAAGCAAAATAAAATTACCCATCAAATGCTCGTTGGTCACGGTTGTTGCGATTCTCCTTGGAGTCAAGATTGGTCAAAAGACAGTCCGACCTTCAGCAATAAAGACGGCAGTCATTGTTCAGCTTTGGGCAAATACAAAATTGGGCAAAGAGCTTGGAGTGATTGGGGAATCAATGTCAAATATGTTCTTCACGGTTTGGAGAAAACCAATAACAATGCTCAATCACGTTACATTGTGTTCCATTCGTGGGAAAAAGTAGCCGACAAAGAAGTTTATCCAAACGGAACACCGGAAGGTTGGGGTTGTCCAACGATTTCCAACGCAAACATGAAAATCATTGACCCGATGTTAAAAAGTGTGAAGAAACCCGTTTTGATGTGGATTTATAATTAAAAAAAACCTTTCCTAACGGAAAGGTTTTTTTATATCTTTTTAGATTAAGACTAAAGTCCGGAGCCATAAAGACTCACAAAAGCTATTTTGCCATCACCATAACCCGCCGCCATTAACATACGTTTCGTGTCGGGAAAATATTGACAAAATTGGCTGATACAAGTACCATAACTGTCTTCACTATTGTAGCTAGGAATACTGTATTCATAATTGAGGTAATTTGGCGTAAAAGTAGCTTGGTCTAATTTGTAGAAACCTCTTCTGCTATTACTTGAACTCTCATAATAATTACCGGCATTGATAAAATAATCGCCACGGTAGTTAAGGATTCCTATACATCTTACTAAATTATCATTGGTTGCTGTTACCTTTAGATTAACTGTTTTTTTCAAAGTACCGTCTAAATCCAGAGCAAAAAATGTTGCCATACCATTTGAATAAACCGGAATGTTAAATCCAGGATTGTTTGGAAATGTCGGGTCAGGTCTTGTACCGGTTTGGTATTTACATTCAACAAACAAATGAATTTGGTTATTTTGAATATTTAAATAATCATATTTGATTTCTTGTAAATCTTTTACACCGCTGAATTCCTTAATCGGGTTTTCTTTCAAAGTGGTTCCCGATTGCAAATCATATAATAAAATACTATCGTAAATATTATCTCTTTGCTTTGCTGATGAGCTAAAAGCCACCAAATAATCTTGAGTGCCTATTGAAAAAGCGAGTGGTCTATTGATTTTTATGTTAGAAGTAAATTCTTTGTCTTCAATAGCATTCGCATCGATTACACTAATAGAATGTTTTGCACTTTTGTCCACTACTCTTTTCACAATTACCAATTTTCCTGTATTAGTGACCACAACGTTGTCAGTATAAAGTTCCAAAGGTAAGGTTACTGTTTTCTTCCAAGCCACTTCCAACGTTTTTCCATCAAGAACCGTACAATCAGTTTCTTCAGCAATTTTTCGGTTCGAAAATTTTTGATACGTAATTGCGATAAAAGCGCCATTTTGAGAGCCCATCACATTAGCGGTTCCCGATTTCATCATGCTTTCAAAAGTATACCCTACCACCAAAGATGTGGTAAAAGCTTCCGCTTTTTTATCAAAAATAACTTTGTGAATTTCTTTCTTTTTGGTTTTATTCGACCAAGTATCCGTAAAAACCACCACTTTGTCATTCCCAATTTCAAAACTACCTAAATAATTATGTAGCGTGTAAATGTCTTTGTTAGGAAACTCTTGAACTAAAGTATTCACTAAATTGTTTTTTTGATCAAACTTTCTAATGATGATTTGGTTTTGTGCCATCATTCCGTCTTTGTTGATAACGGTCATCATGTAATGATTGTAGTTGTCAGCCATAACCAATTTTGGGTCTTGCTCGTCTTTTTGATTGTAATCAAATTTGGCACCCCATTCTTTTTTTACTTGAGCCGATAATGTTCCCATAGCAAAAGCAAGAACCACTGTAAGTATGCTTAATTTCATAGTAATTAGCCTTTATAAATTTGTGTTTCCAACTGTTTTAACTCATTCTGCTCATCATAAGACAAGTTCAGATTGATGATGTTCTCTTGCATTTCATTTAAATATTTTTCGGCTTCAGTTTTTTTGCCTAATGCCAAGTGAAGTCGGATTAAATTGAAATAAACAAACTCAGCGATTTTCTCATTGAAGTCGGCTTTCTTGTCTTTGTAAACCACTTTTGTCAAAGTTTCTTTCCAAATGTCAATTCCTTTTTGCATTCCGGTCATCCCGGCAGCCGTCATTTGTGGATTTTGCGGATTTAATTTTCTAAGATTTGTAGTTACATAAACAGAGGCTTTTTCTAAGTCATCGTATTTCCCTTTGTTTTTTACACTACTTAGTTTTACCGAAGATTTAATAGACTGGTACCCAAAGTTATCATTCAAAAATTGGTTGATAAAAGCCATTACTTTGTTCAAATGATTCTTTTCTTCTAATGGTTTGTTAATATTATTGGTTGGTGCCGAAGACAAAAACTTAAAATCTTTGAAAAACACACTGTTAATTTTTTCAATACCATTTACTTTAACCACAATTTTTGTTGGTTGGTTGGCAAACGTTTGTCCGGCGTTATCTTGAAAATTAGCTTTTTGAATATCAACTGCTACATCAACATAACTGCCTTCGCGCGAAAATCCGTCAATAGTAATTTGAGAAGCTAAAACATTGTTGTCAACAATAATGTAATTATTCAAATTAGGCTCTCTGTAAACAGGCTCAGCCGGTTTAATATAATTTGGTTTTGCCGGTGTAACCAATTTAGGATTTTTACCTTGTTCTGTCATTGTCAGACGCTCCAACATAGAAAGCTTTTTAAACTCAGCCGATTCTAATTCGAATTTTTCTTTGGCTTTGGCTACTTCAACATCGTGATTTTTAGTCATTTCTTGAAAGGCTTTTTCACTTTCTGCTAATACCTTGGCATAATTTTTTTGTTCCGCTTGAAAGTCAAGCTTGGATTGTGCGTTAACATCTTCAGCTTTAAGATTATAAGGAGAAGTTACTACTACTCTATACTGTCTGTTGGCTTCCTCAATTGGTGTTTTTGGCGCTTTCAACATTTGAAACTCAACCATTTCTGAAGAAATACTTTGGGCATAACCGCTTAGCGTTAACATAACCACACCCAACAGCAAGTAAATTTTAGATAATTTCATATAGTATAATTTTTCGGCAAACATAAATATTTTATTTTACCAATTGATATTTAATTAGTTAAATTCCCGCCACAGCCTTAATTTCCTCAATAATTCTCAAAGCCAATGTATCGGCTTCAGCCTGCGTTGGTGCTTCGGTATAAATTCGAATAATCGGTTCGGTGTTGGATTTGCGCAAGTGAACCCATTCCGTTGGAAAGTCTATTTTCACTCCGTCAATCGTGGAGATGTTTTCGTTTTTGTATTTGTCGGTCATCGCTACCAGAATCGCATCGACATCAATTTGCGGCGTCAATTCGATTTTGTTTTTGCTCATATAATATTGCGGATACGATGCTCTTAATTCGGCTACCGTCATGTCTAAACTCGCCAAATGCGTTAAAAATAATGCCACGCCTACCAAACTATCGCGACCGTAATGCAACTCCGGATAAATAATGCCGCCATTGCCTTCACCACCAATAATCGCATTCGAAGCTTTCATCAATTCAACTACGTTCACTTCACCAACAGCACTCGCTTGGTAACTGCCGTTGTGTTTTTCGGTAATATCGCGCAAAGCACGAGAAGACGACATATTCGAAACGGTATTGCCCGGCGTTTTGCTCAACACATAATCGGCACAAGCCACCAAAGTATATTCTTCGCCAAACATTTCTCCATCATTAGAAATGAAAGCCAAACGGTCAACATCAGGATCAACTACAATCCCGAAATCGGCTTTTTCTTCTACAACCAATTTACAGATATCACCCAAGTGTTCTTTCAAAGGTTCAGGATTATGCGGAAAATGACCATTCGGTTCGCAATACAATTTCACGCACTCCACGCCCATTTGTTCCAATAACTTCGGAATGATAATGCCTCCGGAAGAATTTACGCCATCAACAACGACTTTGAATTTTCTTTTGGCCACTGCTTCCGCATCGACCAAAGGCAATTCTAAAACCTCATCGATATGAATATCCATGTAAGCATCATTCGCTGTGATTTCACCCAAACTGTCCACATCCGAAAAATCAAATGCTTCGGCTTCGGCTATTTCTAAAATCTTAGCTCCATCGGCACCGCTTAAAAATTCGCCTTTGGCATTCAACAACTTCAAAGCATTCCATTGTTTCGGATTGTGTGAAGCTGTTAAAATGATTCCGCCGTCCGCTTGTTCCAATGGCACAGCTACTTCCACGGTTGGCGTAGTCGACAAACCTAAATCGATTACATCGATTCCTAATCCGATTAAAGTATTCACGACTAAATTGTGAATCATCGGTCCCGAAATACGGGCATCACGACCAATCACAACCTTCAGTCTGTCTTTTTGTATGTTATTCTTCAGGAAAGTTCCATAAGCCGAAGCAAATTTTACAGCATCCACCGGAGTCAAATTGTCGCCTACTTTCCCGCCAATAGTACCGCGAATTCCTGAGATTGATTTTATAAGTGTCATTTTATTTTGATTTTGAAGTACAAATGTAAAAAAAGTTACTAAGGTTCTAAGGTACTAAGGTTCTAAGTTTTCAGATGCTTGTGCTAAAAAGGCAAACTTTTTCTATATTTACAAAACAACACAGAGTAATTCTTAGTTTCACAGAACCTCAGTGCCTTAGAACCTTAGTACCTCAGAGCCTAAAAAAATGAACTTCCTAGCCCACATATATCTCTCCGGCGACAACGATTTACTCAAAATCGGGAATTTTATGGCGGACAGTATTCGCGGGCATCATTATGAGGATTATCCAACCGAAATTCGAAAGGGAATTCTATTGCATCGTTCCATCGACAGTTTTACCGATATGCATCCGATTTATAGGCAAAGCAAACATAGATTACACGAAAAATACGGCCATTATTCGGGTGTGATTATGGATATTTTCTACGATCATTTTTTGGCCAAAAATTGGAGTAACTATTCTAAGGTTAAATTAGAAGCCTATGCTCAGGATTTTTATCTCTTACTTAAAGATAATTACGAAATCCTAACCGAAAGAGCCAAAGGCATGATGCCTTATATGATTGGTCGAAATTGGTTGGTGAGTTATGCTACGATTGAAGGTTTGCAAATGATTATGTTCCAAATGGATTATCGCACCAAGCATCGCGTTGCCATGGACGAATCCATCGTTGAATTGAAACAATTTTACACCGAATTTGAAAACGAATTCACTCTGTTTTTTGAGGAACTGCAACAACATTGTCAAGATAAATTAACCACTTTATGAAAAAGAGTTTCTTCGCTTTTTTACTGATTTCAAACTTCATTTTCGCCCAATCAAAAGGATTAATTGCCGAAAAAGCAATGGTAGTTTCAGCTCGTGAAGAAGCTTCACAAATTGGTATTGACATCATCAAAAAAGGCGGTAATGCTTTTGATGCTATGATTGCAACGCAATTGGCGTTAGCAGTAGCTTATCCTTATGCGGGGAATATTTCCGGTGGCGGATTTATGGTGTATCGCAAAGCGAATGGGGAAATAGGTTCATTAGATTTTCGCGAAAAAGCTCCGGCCAAAGCAACCAAAAACATGTACCAAGACCCAAATGGCAATGTCATTCCGAATCTAAGTACAGATGGCGCATTATGCGTTGGCATTCCCGGAAGTGTCGCCGGAATATTTGAAGTCCATAAAAAATTTGGCAAACTACCGCTAAAAGATTTGTTCGAACCTTCAATCGCTTTAGCCCAAAAAGGGATTATTGTGACGGCAAAAGAAAAAGAAAAACTAGACGAAAACAGAGCAATTATCGTAAAAATTAGCGGTGATAAGACTTTGTACAATAAGACTTTTAACGTTGGTGACACCATCAAATATTTGGCCTTAGCTAACACTTTGGAACAAATTCTAAAAAAAGGTCGCAACGAATTCTACAAAGGCAAAACGGCCCAAAAACTAGTGGATTTTATCCAAGAAAAAGGCGGTATTATTTCGATGAAAGATATGGCCGAATACCAAGTAGTTTGGCGCAAACCGATTTCATTTCAACACAAAGATTTGACCATAATTTCGATGGCGCCACCAAGTAGCGGCGGGATTACTTTGGCCCAAATTCTGAAAATGATTGAGCCTTATCCTTTGAATGCCTTTGGACACAATTCAGAAAAATACATCCAAGTTATAACCGAAGCCGAACGCAGAGCTTATGCTGATAGAAATTATTTTCTGGGCGACCCGGATTTTGTCAAAATTCCTCAGAAAGCACTATGGAATGATAAGTATCTTAAAGACCGAATGAGCACTTTCACTTTTGACCAAGCCACAAAATCTGCAGAGGTAAGTCATGGTGAAGTTTCAGTATACGAAAGCGACGAAACTACACATTACTCAATTGTTGATTCAGAAGGAAATGCCGTTTCAGTTACTACAACTATCAATGGTGCTTATGGTTCGAAGCTGTTTTGTGACGAATTGGGTTTCTTTTTAAACAATGAAATGGACGACTTTTCTTCTAAACCGGGTGTTCCGAATTCTTATGGTTTAGTGGGTGCCGAAGCCAACAGCATTGCGCCGCGAAAAAGAATGCTAAGTTCCATGACGCCAACCATAGTCGAAAAAAACGGCAAACTCTTTATGTTGTTGGGTTCACCCGGCGGTTCAATGATTATTACTTCGGTTTTGCAAACAATTTTGAATGTAACTGAATTCAACATGAACATTCAAGAAGCCGTAAATGCACCCAGATTCCACCACCAATGGCTGCCTGACGAAATTCAGTTTGAGCCTCAAAAGTTTGATCAATTATTATTAGAAACACTGGCCAAGAAAGGCTACAAAATCAACGAAAAAGTCGCTCCGGTGATTGGTAAAGTAGATGCCATTTTAGTTTTACCCGATGGAAAACTCGAAGGTGGTGCCGATTTCAGAGGCGATGATAAAGCGGTTGGTTTTTAAAATTTAGAATACTATCTTAGCCTTTCAAAGTTTGAGATAATGCCGTCGAACAAAGCTTCCTTTTTTAAAATTGTTTTCAGAAGTATTTTCAGAAGAGCCGAAAACTTGGTTTTCCTTTTGAAAGACAAACTCAGCGAAAGAAACTTTATCTATTTTGCTTGCGTTGCTGTGGCGATTACTTGTTCGTTTGCCGTAATTATCCTAAAGAGTTTTGCCCATAACATTTTCCTTTGGGCCAATAATATCAATGGTTTCCTAAAACTTCCTTACATCAACAGTTTGCTGCCGATTGCCGGAATTTTGCTAACCGTATTTGTAGTTCGCAATTTTCTAAACAATCAAATCGAAAAAGGCAGTTCTAAAGTATTGTATGCCGTAGCCAAAAAAGGCGGCATCATGCCGAAAAAGCAAATGTATGCACAAATCGTAACCAGCTCGTTAACCATTGGCCTCGGTGGTTCTGCCGGTTTGGAAAGCCCGATTGTGATTACCGGCGCGGCTTTTGGTTCCAACTTCGCGCAGAAATACCATTTGTCCCAAAAAGACCGAATTCTACTCTTGGCTTGTGGTGTCGCAGCCGGAATTGGAGCAGCGTTCAACGCGCCGATTGCCGGAGTTTTATTTGCCATAGAAGTTGTTTTGACGGATATTTCCATCTCGGCTTTTATCCCGATTATCATTTCGGCAGCGACCGGTGCGTTGATTTCAACTATCACTTTGAGCGACGATGTAATCTTGAATTTCCAGCAAACACTCAGATTTGATTACCACAATACACCTTATTATATTTTACTCGGAATCTTAGCCGGATTGACCTCAGTATATCACGCCCGGAATTTTCAAAAAGTAGAAAAGTTTTTCGGCAGCTTTAAAAACAAAGGGTACCGAAGAGCTTTTATCGGTGCTTTTTTATTAGCGGTTTTGATTTTCTTTTTCCCAACGCTTTTTGGAGAAGGTTATGAAAGTATCAAAACCTTAGCGTCTAATAACCCCGGACTTTTATTAGACAATACCATGCTCGAACGTTTTAAAAGCGAATGGGTTTTGTTGGCCTTTGTTGGTGTTACTATGTTGTTAAAAGCTTTCGCAACCGGATTAACTTTAGGCAGTGGAGGAAACGGCGGCAACTTTGCGCCTTCACTTTTTGTAGGTTCGTATTTAGGTTATTTTGTAGCCAAATCAATCAATCTGCTCAACTTCACGCATCATTTACCGATAGCCAATTTTACGATTGTTGGTATGGCCGGAATTCTGAGTGGTTTATTTCACGCGCCGTTAACTGCTATTTTCCTTATTGTGGAAATTACCGGCGGTTACGATTTGATGGTACCTTTGATGATAGTGTCTTCGGTGAGTTTTGCCGTTTCCAAACAGTTTGAAAAACATTCTATGGATGTCAAAAGTTTGGCCGATAAAGGCGAAGTTTTCACTAGTGATAAAGATAAGAACATCTTGCAAAGCATTAATTTTTACAATTTGGTACAACAAAATTATAAAACGCTGACACTTCAGGATTCGCCGGCAAAAGTGGTGGAGATTTTTGCTACTTCGGAACAAAAAATAATTCCGATTGTTGATGAACACAAATCTTTAATTGGCATAGTCGATTTTGAAGAAGTAAGGGCTTTTATTTTCAATCCGAATCACGTCAAATTTATGACGATGTCAGAAATCATAAGCCAACCCAAGGAGTTAATCTTATTTGAGGACAAACCCGAGAAAATCATGAAGCTGTTTGAAACCTCCAAAGCCACGATTTTACCGGTTATCTATAAAGGAAAATACTTTGGTTTCCTCTCTAAAATTGACGTCCTTGAAAGCTATCGTCATCGTTTGAAAGAGATGATTATTGAGTAATCTTTTTTAACAATAACTTCTCAACCGTCTATTCAAAAATTGCAACCAAAACACTACCTTTGCGTTTTGCCCAATTGCTATGCTTGAAACAGAAAATACTATTGAAGTTCTCGGCGCTCGAGTACACAATCTAAAGAATATTGATATCAACATTCCTCGCGAAAAACTGGTTGTAATCACCGGTCTTTCGGGTTCGGGGAAATCGTCTTTGGCTTTCGACACCATTTATGCCGAAGGACAACGCCGTTATATCGAAACTTTTTCGGCTTATGCTCGCCAATTCCTTGGTGGATTAGAACGTCCTGATGTAGACAAAATCGACGGATTGTCTCCCGTAATTGCTATTGAACAAAAAACGACGAGTAAAAGTCCGCGATCGACTGTTGGAACTATTACTGAAATATACGATTTCCTGCGTTTACTCTATGCTCGTGGTGGCGAAGCGTATAGTTATGTCACGGGTGAAAAAATGGTTTCGTATTCCGATGAGCAAATCAAAGACTTGATTATTCAAAACTTTACCGGAAAACGCATCAATATTTTGGCTCCGATTATCCGCGCCAGAAAAGGGCATTACGCCGAATTGTTCCAACAAATCACCAAACAAGGTTTTCTGAAAGTCAGAGTAAACGGTGAAGTACAAGATTTGCTTCCCGGCATGAAACTCGACCGTTACAAAACCCACGATATCGAAATTGTCATCGACCGAATGGTGATTGAGAATAACGAGGATAACGAAAAACGCCTGGCCGAAAGCATCAAAACCGCCATGTATCACGGCGAAAATGTGTTGATGATTTTGGACCAAGACACGAATGAAGTTAGATATTTCAGTCGGAATTTGATGTGTCCGACTTCCGGAATATCCTATCAAAATCCGGAGCCGAATTTATTTTCATTTAACTCTCCAAAAGGTGCGTGCGAAGAATGTAAAGGCTTGGGAACCGTACATGAAATCAACCTAAAAAAAGTCATTCCGAATCCGAAATTGTCTATCAAAAATGGCGGTTTTGCTCCGTTGGGTGAATACAAATCGTCATGGATTTTCAAACAATTGGAAATCATCGGAGAGAAATTTGGCTTTAGCCTAGCTGATACTATCGAAAGTATTCCGGAAGAAGCGATGCAAATCATTTTACAAGGCGGAAAGGAAAAATTTACGGTAGAATCCAAAACTTTGGGCATCACTAAAGAGTACAAAATAGAGTTCGAAGGCATTTCGCATTTCATCAAAAACCAATACGACGAAAGCAATTCCACGTCAATAAAACGTTGGGCTAAAGAATTCATGGACGAAATCACCTGTCCGGAATGTCACGGTTCGCGCTTGAAAAAAGAAGCGATGTATTTCCGAATTCACGAAAAAAACATCTTCGATTTATCCACGATGGATATTTCGGATTTATCGGCTTGGTTTGAGGATTTAGACCAACATCTTTCTGAAAAACAAACTATCATTGCCTCAGAAATCGTCAAAGAAATCAAAGACCGTTTGCGCTTTTTAGTGAATGTGGGTTTGAATTATTTATCCATCAATCGCAGTTCTAAATCGCTTTCCGGCGGTGAAGCACAACGTATTCGTTTGGCCACACAAATTGGTTCACAACTCGTAGGCGTCTTGTATATTCTGGACGAACCCAGTATCGGTTTGCACCAAAGAGACAACGAAAAACTGATTCATTCTTTGGAACAATTAAGAGACATCGGAAATTCGGTTTTGGTGGTTGAACACGACAAAGACATGATAGAACGCGCTGATTACGTGATTGATATCGGACCTAAAGCCGGAAAATTTGGTGGTGAAATCATCAGCAAAGGCACGCCGAAAGAACTACTCAACGAACACACCATTACGGCGATGTATTTGAATGGCGAAATGAAAATTGAAGTACCCAAAAAACGCCGTCAAGGCAATGGTAAATTCATGAAACTAACAGGCGCAACGGGAAATAATTTAAAAAATGTTTCTATCGAATTGCCGTTAGGAAAACTGATTTGCGTGACCGGAGTTTCGGGTAGTGGAAAATCGACTTTGATTAATGAAACGCTCTATCCTATTTTGAATGAGTATTATTTCAACGGCGTCAAAAAACCGCAACCTTATAAAAAAATCGAAGGTTTAGAACATATCGACAAAGTGATTGATATCGATCAAAGTCCGATTGGAAGAACGCCTCGTTCCAATCCGGCGACTTATACCGATGTGTTTTCGGAAATCAGGAGTTTGTATACCCAAGTTCCGGAAGCGATGATTCGTGGTTACAAAGCCGGACGTTTTAGCTTCAATGTTTCGGGCGGAAGATGTGAAACCTGTGAAGGTTCGGGTGTTCGAACCATCGAAATGAGTTTCTTACCGGATGTGTATGTAGAATGTGAAACTTGTCAAGGAAAACGATTCAATCGAGAAACCTTAGAAATAAGATACAAAGGCAAATCCATTTCAGATGTGTTGAACATGACCGTGGATGAAGCGGTGGATTTCTTTGAAAACATTCCGAAAATTTACAGAAAAGTCAAAACCATACAAGATGTCGGGTTGGGCTACATCACTTTGGGACAACAAAGCACCACGCTTTCGGGCGGTGAAGCGCAACGCATCAAATTGGCGACAGAATTATCCAAAAAAGACACCGGAAACACGTTTTACATCATGGACGAACCCACAACCGGTTTGCATTTTGAGGACATTCGCGTATTGATGGATGTGATTAACAAATTGGTCGACAAAGGCAACACGATTTTGATCATCGAGCACAATATGGACGTCATCAAATTGGCGGATCACATCATTGACGTTGGACCTGAAGGCGGAAAAGGCGGTGGCCAAATTCTGTGTGTCGGAACTCCGGAAGAGATTATTAAAAATAAGAAAAGCTACACCGCGCAGTTTTTGAAAAAAGAATTACTTTAGCACGTTTGCTTAAAAAAAATTATACTAAAAGATGAGAGACGATTTTCAAAATGAAGACGATAAAATTCAGGAAAAACTAAAACAAAAAACCTGGAATGAGATAAGAACCAACGACTCTTGGGCGATTTTTAAAATCATGTCGGAGTTTGTTAACGGCTACGAAAGCATGGCGCGAATTGGGCCGTGTGTTTCTATTTTTGGGTCAGCCAGAACTAAACCAAACGACCGTTATTATTTATTGGCTGAAAAAATTGCTTATAAAATCAGTAAAGCCGGATATGGTGTCATCACCGGTGGCGGACCGGGCATCATGGAAGCCGGTAACAAAGGTGCGCACAATGGTGGTGGAACTTCGGTAGGATTGAACATCGAATTGCCTTTTGAACAGCATTTTAATCCTTATATCGACAAGGATAAAAACCTAAATTTCGACTATTTCTTTGTGCGCAAAGTCATGTTTGTCAAGTATTCCCAAGGTTTTGTGGTAATGCCGGGCGGATTCGGAACTTTAGACGAATTGTTTGAAGCGATGACGTTAATACAAACCAAGAAAATCGGTAAATTCCCGATTATTTTAGTCGGAACCGAATTTTGGTCAGGCCTATTAGACTGGGTAAAAACCGTAATGATTGACAAAGAAAAAACAGTTAGTCCGGAAGACATGAACTTGATAAAAGTGGTAGATACTGAAGATGAAGTGGTAGAAGCTTTGGATAATTTCTACAAAAAATACAATTTGAGTCCGAACTTTTAAAAGATCCATATCGTTTTCTATTAAATTCAATGTGTAAGATAGCTTTTAAAACCAAGTCAAAATATTGAAAAAACTAACCTACATATTGTTGTTTTTTAGCAGTGTTGCTTTGGCCCAACACCATACTAAAATGGTGGTGGAAGTCAACAGCGAAACCAAAATACTCCATGTAATTCAAGAACTGACTTTTCACAACCAATCCAACGATACGCTGAGTTTTATCGTTTTGAACGATTGGAACAATGCGTATCGGGATAAAAATACGCCTTTGGCAGAGCGTTTTTCAGATGAGTTTGTGCGCAATTTTCATTTGGCCCAAGACAAAGAACGAGGGCAAACGGACAACATTACCATCATCGACGCCAACCAATCGATGTTGACTTGGGAAAGAGACGACAAGTATCCGGATTTGATTCAGATTCGCTTGCGTGAAAAGTTGTTGCCGAATCAAAAAGCGACTTTGAAACTGACTTATTTTGTCAAAATTCCGAGTGATAAATTTACGTCATATGGCTATGGCGACAACGGAAAAATGACTCTCAAAAACTGTTTCTTGATTCCGGCGCGCTACGAAAGTATCGCCTTTGTCAAATACAGTAATTTGAACTTAGACGATGCGGCTAATGCCCCTTCGGATTATGATTTAGACATTAGAATTCCGTTAAATCTTGCCGTGAATTCCGATTTGAATGAAGTTCAAAAAGAAGCTAAAAACAGCCAAAACCAATACCAATTTTCGGGTAAAAACCGACTGAATCTGAATTTGTTTATTGCTATTCCTAAAGAATATTCGGTATTTAAAAACAACCAAGTGGAAGTTATTTCCAACCTGCGTGACAATCGCCTAACTGATATTCAACGAGCCATTGTCATTGACAAAATTGTCAATTATGTCAATGAAAATCTAGGCCAATATCCACACGAAAAAATCACGGTTACGCAAGCCGATTACGATAGAAATCCGTTTTATGGTTTGAACCAATTGCCTAATTTCATCAGTCCGTTTCCGGATGAATTTATGTACGAAATTAAGTTTCTGAAAACTTATCTCGACAATTATTTGCACAACGCTTTACAACTCGATCCTAGAAAAGACAGCTGGATTATTAACGGAATTCAAGTCTACACCATGATGAAATACATAGACGAATTTCATCCCGAAAGTAAAATGATGGGCAATGTAGCGAAGCTGAGAATTTTGCGTGCCTACAACTTAGTAAGCCTTGATTTCAATGGGCAATACAGTTATTTTTATATGCTCATGGCACGTAAGAATCTCGACCAACCGTTGGGCGCACCCAAAAACACTTTAATCAAATTCAACGAAAAAATTGCTTCAAAATACCGCGCCGGTTTGAGTTTGAAATACCTCGACAGCTATCTTGAAAATAAAGTAGTGCAAACCAGCATCCGACAATTTATCGACTTAAATAGAAAACAGCAAACCAATCGCAATGACTTTGAGTTGTTACTGACCAAAAATTCACCCAAAGACATTACATGGTTTTTTGACAAAATCATCAACTCGCGTGACATCATCGATTTTAAATTTGACAAAGTCACTAAAACCAAAGATAGCATCCGTTTTTCGTTGAAGAATAAAACCGATACCCATGTGCCGATTCCGGTTTATGGCGTTAAAGACAAAAATGTAGTCTTCAAAAAATGGATTGACACGTTCCCAAAAGATAGTGTTTTTACCGTTCCGAGAAATGACGCGGAGAAAATTGTCATCAATTATAAAAACGAAGTACCCGAATTCAATTTGAGAAACAACTGGCAGTCGCTTAAAGAATTTCGACTAAACAGCCGACCAATCAAATTCATTTTCTTTAAAGATTTAGAAGACCCTTATTACAACCAAGTCGTTTTCATTCCAACTTTAGAATACAATTTATACGATGGTTTATTACCCGGCATTCGTTTTCACAACAAAACCATTTTGGACAAACCATTCAATTTCGATGTGAACCCAACGATTTCCACCAAAACGCAAAGCCTTTCGGGCAAAGCCAATTTTATGGTCAACCAATTCAACCGCGACAGTAATTTGTACAGTATTCGGTACCAATTGAACGGCCATTATTTGCATTATGCACCCGATGCTTATTACACCAAAATCAATCCGATGGTCTATTTGCGTTTCCGTCCTGATGATTTCAGAGACAACAAAAAGGAAATGATTGTCTTTAAATACATCATGATTGATCGTGAAAAATCGGCGTTTACGGTGGATGAGAATACCGAAAATTACAAAGTGTTCAATGCCAAATACTACAACGGCAAAACCGAAGTGACCAAGCATTATAATTTCTTAGGCGATTTACAATTGTCGAGTTCGTTTGGTAAATTATCCGGAGAATTGCAATACCGAAAGTTGTTTAATGACAAACGACAAATCAATGTGCGCTGGTTTGCCGGAACTTTTTTATACAACAATAATACCTCTACCTATTTCGATTTTGGCTTAGATCGCCCAACCGATTATTTGTTCGAGCACGATTATTTAGGTCGTTCCGAAACCACCGGTTTGTTCAGCCAACAGTCGATTATTTCGGATGGATTCTTTAAATCGATGTTGGAAACCAGAACCGCTAACCAATGGATGACGACTATAAACGCCAGCGCTAACATTTGGAATTGGGTTGAACTCTATGGTGATATCGGAATGATTAAGAATAAAAATAAAGCCGAGCAATTCGTATACGACAGTGGCGTTCGCCTAAATTTAGTCACCGATTATTTCGAATTATACTTTCCGGTGTATTCCAACAACGGCTGGGAAATAGCCGAAAAAAACTACGGAGAAAGAATACGTTTCATAGTCACTTTCAACCCGGATACGCTTATTGGTCTTTTCACCAGAAAATGGTTTTAGACACGGTTGAAATCGTTTAAATATTACACATTTCTTCACAATATTTAAATATCATTGAAAATTTCTCAGTCAAGTCTATTTTTTAAGGTTTAAAATTATTGATACTGAAATTAGTTTTTTTCAACAGTATGGTGGAAATTACTTCTTTTTATTTAAATTTGTTTTCTCAAGAAACAATTCCACACATGACTGAAGCACAAACCAAGACCGAAATTACCTTCGAAGATTTCAAAGCAGAAGTACTGAACGATTACCGAATTGCCAAAATAAGCCGCGAATGCAGCTTACTCGGAAGAAAGGAAGTATTGACCGGAAAAGCCAAATTCGGGATTTTCGGTGACGGAAAAGAAGTACCGCAATTGGCTTTGGCGAAAGCCTTCCAAAAAGGTGATTTCCGTTCGGGGTATTATCGTGACCAAACTTTTATGATGGCAATTGGACAACTTTCAATCCAACAGTTTTTCGCCGGTTTGTATGGTCACACCGATTTAGCGCATGACCCAATGAGTGCCGGACGTCAAATGGGCGGACACTTTGCCACACATTCGTTAGACGAAAACGGGAATTGGAACAACTTGACCCAGCAAAAAAATTCGAGTGCTGATATCTCTCCTACTGCCGGACAAATGCCGCGTTTGTTAGGATTGGCACAAGCCTCCAAAATATACAGAAACGTTCGTGGTTTAGAAGAGTTAACCAAGTTCTCTAACGCCGGAAACGAAGTGGCTTGGGGAACCATAGGGAACGCTTCGACTTCGGAAGGTTTGTTTTTTGAAACCATCAACGCTGCCGGTGTTTTACAAGTGCCGATGGTGATGAGTGTTTGGGATGACGAATACGGAATTTCGGTTCACGCGCGTTACCAAACCACCAAAGAAAACATTTCTGAAATCTTAAAAGGATTCCAACGCGACGAAGAAAACAACGGTTACGAAATCGTGACCGTAAAGGGTTGGGATTACCCGACTTTGGTAGAAACCTATCAAAAAGCAGGCGCGATTGCCCGTGAGCAACACGTTCCGGTTTTGATTCACGTTAACGAATTGACGCAGCCGCAAGGTCACTCGACTTCGGGTTCACACGAGCGTTACAAAAATGCCGAGCGTTTGGCTTGGGAAGCAGAATTCGATTGCTTGGCGCAAATGCGTACTTGGTTAGTCGATAACAATTTGGCCACGACCGAAGAATTAGAAGCCATTGATGAAGCTGCCAAAAAAGAAGTTTTGGAAGGCAAAAAAGCCGCTTGGACTGCTTTTGTTTCGCCTATGAAAGAAGAGCAACAAGAATTGGTTTCGTTATTAAATTCAATTGCTGAGACGAGTTCAAATAAAGTTTTTATTGAAAAATACGCTTCAGAATTAGCATCAATAAAAGAACCTATCCGCAAAGATATTATCACTACGGCACGTAAAGTTTTACGTTTGGTAGTCAAAGAAAGTGGACAATCCCAATTGGCGACTTGGATAACGAATTACACCAATAAAATACAACCTAAATTCAGTTCGCACCTATTCTCACAATCCGATAAAACGGTTTTGGGCGCGACAACTGTTGCCCCAACTTATGATGAATCAGCGGAAGAAGTGGATGCCCGATTAGTATTGCGCGACAATTTTGATGCGATTTTTAATAAATACCCTGAGTCTTTAATCTTTGGTGAAGATGCCGGAAATATTGGAGACGTCAACCAAGGCTTGGAAGGCATGCAGGAAAAATACGGAGAACTTCGCGTGGCCGATGCCGGAATTCGTGAAGCTACGATACTCGGACAAGGAATAGGAATGGCGATGCGTGGCTTACGCCCAATTGCCGAAATCCAATATTTAGATTATTTGTTGTATGCCATCCAAATCATGAGCGATGACTTAGCAACGTTACAATACAGAACCCAAGGCCGTCAAAAAGCGCCGTTGATTATCAGAACGCGTGGTCACAGACTCGAAGGCATTTGGCACTCAGGCTCACCGATGGGGATGATTATCAATGCCATTCGAGGGATTCACGTTTTGGTTCCGAGAAACATGACCAAAGCGGCAGGTTTCTACAATACTTTGTTGGAAACAGACGAACCGGCCTTAGTAGTAGAATGTTTGAACGGTTACCGTTTGAAAGAAAAAATGCCCACCAACTTGGGCGAATTCAAAACCCCGATTGGCGTGGTAGAGACGATAAAAGAAGGCACCGATATCACCATAGTTTCTTATGGTTCAACGCTAAGAATCATTGAGCAAGCCGCAAAAGAATTATTGGAAGTGGGGATTAATGTTGAAATCATCGACGCACAATCATTGTTGCCGTTTGACGTAAACCACGACTGTGTGAAGAGTATCGCCAAAACCAACCGATTATTGGTGGTTGACGAAGACGTTCCCGGTGGTGCTTCTGCTTACCTACTCCAACAAATTGTAGACGAGCAAAACGGGTACCAACATTTAGACAGCCAACCGCAAACGTTAGCCTCCAAAGCCCACCGACCGGCTTACGGCACCGATGGAGATTATTTCTCTAAACCTTCGGCAGAAGATGTTTTTGAAAAGGTTTATGCCATTATGCACGAAGCGAAACCGGAGGAATATCCGAGTTTGTATTAATATTGAAAAGGAACCTGTTGGTTCCTTTTTTTGTGGATAATAATATACAGAAGCACTTCGATTCCAAAAACTTCGAAACAGTTTGACAGTAATTGAATAACTGAATTTTCGAAAATTTAATTAAGCTTACTTATATAATTTAAAGCAATCTACCATTCTAATGAATAATAAAATATGTAACAATTTTCATATATTAGCGGTAATTATTGTACAGAACTAAAATTAATTTAAAAAAGCATAAAATGTTAGAGGATGAAATTCAATTAAAGAAAAATGAAATTACAACTGACGGATATCCGATGTCTATTGGAGAATTATCAAGTCTATACAAAGAAAATGAATTAGATATACATCCTGAATTTCAGAGATTTTTTCGTTGGACTAATCTTCAAAAGACAAAGCTAATTGAGAGTATATTATTAGGCATTCCAATACCCTCTATTTTTGTATCACAAAGAACAGATGGAGTTTGGGATGTTGTAGATGGACTTCAAAGGTTATCAACTATTTTTGAATTCATGGGTATTTTAAAAAATGAAAAAGGTGAGTCTCTTGAACCAAATACGCTAGTAGCTACAGAATATTTACCATCATTGGAAGGAAAAAAATGGGAAGATGAAAATGTATCCAATTCTTTTACACCTGCACAAAGATTGACTTTTAAGAGAGAAAAACTTGATATAAAGATTGTAAAAAAAGAAAGTGATGAAAATGTCAAATATGAATTGTTCCAAAGATTAAATACCCTTGGTTCCAAATTATCTGATCAAGAGGTTAGAAATTGTTTGCTAGTAATGATTAATAAACCTTTCTATAGATGGTTAAAAGATTTATCACTGAATGAAGATTTTCTGGAAACTCTTTCATTACCTGAAAGAATGATTGAAGAACAATACAATATGGAATTAGCGCTTAGGTTTATAATTTTAAGAAAATTGAATGTTTTGGAAATAAAAACAACTCAAGATTTAGGAGCCTTTATAACTGAAAAAATGATAGAATTTACTAAGTCACCTGAATTTGATTATACTGAAGAGTCCACTATTTTTGAGAGAACATTTAAATATTTAAATAAGGTTAAAGGTGAATTAGCATTTAAACGTTATAATTCTGAAAAATTAAAATTTGAAGGTAAGTTTTTACTTTCTGCCTTTGAAGCAATCGGAATTGGTGTAGGAAGAAACATTGAAACAATTGAGTCTAAAACAGCCGAAGTTTTTGAAGAAAAATTAATAGAACTTTGGAAGGATGAAACATTTAAATCAAAAACAGGTAGTGGTGTAAATGTTACCTCTAGAGTACCAGTTATAATACCTTTAGGTGAGTTAAAATTTTCATTTTAAATGTTAAAAATTCGAACAAAAGAACATTACTTTGAATTATTAGAAGAAGATTTTAGCTGGAGAAAAAAGGAATTAACCTTAATAAAACAAAGAATATCTTTAGCTAAAACAAATCATTTATTGAATTCAGAAATGAGGGCAGGAATTTTACTTTTGTATGCTCATTGGGAAGGATTTATTAAAACCTCATGTAACAACTATTTAAACTTTGTAAAATACAAGAGATTAAATTATTCTGAATTACCTGATAACCTTCTTGCTTTATCTTTAAAATCTAAAATTCATGAAATTGAAACAACCGGACAGCATTTAATTCATACAGAATTTATTACCTTTTTTAAAAATGAATTGAATCAAAGGGCAAGTTGGAGTTTAGATAAAGCAATAGATACTAAATCAAATTTAAATTCAGACACTTTGAAAAATATACTTTCAGTTGTTGGAATACCGTATACCGATTTTGAATTAAAAAGTAACTTAATAGATGAACAATTGCTTAAAAACAGAAATACTATAGCTCATGGCAATGGAGATAATTTAGACTTTGACAAAGAAAATTACCTTAGAATTCATCAAGAAATTTTTAATTTATTACAAGTTTTTTATGCTCACCTGACCAACCTTGTTGTATTGGATAAATTTAAAATACCTTAATAAACCAATAACTTCTCAAAAACCAAAATCCCCAAAAACCCTCCCAAAACCAACTTTACAGCATTTCCAAGCCTTCCCAGCCTAAGAACGAGCTTCGGACTCACAAGAAATAGCTTCGGACTCTTAAAAACAATTTTCGGACTTACGAGAACGGTCTTCGGAGGCATATAAACCCACTTCGGACTGCTACAAACGGTCTGCGGAACCCTTTAAATGATTTGCGGAACGGTACGAACAAGCTTCGGAGGATTACAAGAGGGTTGCGGAGTTTAACAGAAGCCCTTCGACAAGCTCAGGAGGACAAATTGTGCAATCAATTGGGTTTTGTTGTGTAAACAAATCTTGATTATCAAACTATAAACAATCAAAATGTACCGTGTCACCCTGAGCTTGTCGAAGGGCAAAACTTCGTACTTCCCACCTCGTACTTTGTACTTCCTAATTATTATCTTTGCTAAAAACAAATACATCATGCAACACATCATCGACCGCTTCATCAGCTACGTCACTATCGATACCGAATCAGACCCGAATTCAACTACAACGCCGAGTACCAAAAAGCAATTCGATTTAGCCAATAAATTGGTTGACGAACTCAAAGCCATTGGCATGACGCAAGTCACGATTGACAAACACGGCTATGTGATGGCGACTTTGGCTTCGAATGTGAAACACAAGGTACCAACAATTGGTTTTGTATCGCACTTTGACACCACACCCGACTTTACCGGAAAAGATGTCAAACCGCAAGTGATTCTGAATTATGACGGTGGCGATATCATTTTGAACAAGGAACAAAACATCGTTCTTTCGCCTAGTTATTTCAAGGATTTATTGCAATACAAAGGACAAACGTTAATCACCACTAACGGTCTGACTTTATTAGGTGCCGATGACAAAGCCGGTATCACCGAAATCATGACCGCGATGGAATACTTAATCCAACATCCGGAAATCCAACACGGGAAAATCAGAGTGTGTTTTACACCTGATGAAGAAATCGGTCGCGGTGCGGATTTGTTTGACGTAAAGAAATTCGGTGCCGACTGGGCGTACACTATGGATGGTAGTCAGATAGGTGAACTGGAATATGAAAACTTCAACGCCGCCGGTGTGAAAATTACCTTTAAAGGGAAATCGGTGCATCCGGGTTATGCCAAAGGAAAAATGATTAACTCGATGTTAATTGCCAATGATTTCATCAACGAATTACCAAAAGGGGAAACACCGCAAGAGACTAAAGGCTACGAAGGATTCTTCCACGTGACGGGTTTAACGGGCAGTATTGAGGAAACCAAATTGGAACTCATCATCCGCGACCATGATATGAAGAAATTCATCAAGCGCAAAGAATTGGTGCACAAAATCACCAAGAAATTCAATAAAGAGTTTAAGAAACAATTTGGCGAAGACATCGTCATCTGCGAAATCAAAGACCAATACTACAACATGAAGGAAAAAGTTGTTCCGGTAATGTTCATTGTAGATTTGGCCGAAAAAGCGATGAAATCTTTAGGCATCAAACCTTTAATCAAACCAATTCGCGGTGGCACTGATGGTTGTCGTTTGTCGTATATGGGATTGCCTTGTCCGAACATCTTTGCTGGTGGTCACAACTTCCACGGCAAGTATGAATACGTTCCGGTGGAAAGCATGCAAAAAGCGGTAGAAGTGATTGTAAAGATTGCGGAATTGACGGCTACGACTGATTTTACGAAGCAAGAAGCAAGAAGCAAGAAGCAAGAAAAAAAAGAAAAGAAGACTAAGAAGAAATAATATGGAAAGAAAAGTTTCCTTTTTGACTTTCTATGAGTTGTTAAAAGAAAAAAAAATAGTTTATAGTTTGGCCAAAGTCTTTTTAATGATTGGCTTTTTTATGTTTTTGATGTTCAGCTTCATCAACTATGTTGTGACTGATGACTATGAAGACTATGATACCGAAGAAATTCTAGACAAAGGAAAAGCCGTAAAAGCAGAAGTTATCTATCTTAAAGAAGTAACCAATGTTACGATTAATAACGACCATCCTGTTGAAATTTATTATAAATACGAAATTAACGGTAAGCAGTTCAATGATACATTTCAAACCTTAGAACTCGAAAAAGTATACGATTTAGAATCCGGGAGCATCATTGATGTGAAGACTTATAAAAACCAATCTGTGATTACGAATATGGAACCTTTTATGTTTTCTGCAAGTTTTGTTTTCTCATTTTTCCCGATAATCTTTTTAACAATCGGATTGTTATTGCTAAGCATTGCTTTGATTCCGGCATTGAAAAAAAACAAGCTATATAAAAACGGTAAAGTAACCGACGCTCATTTTTTAGGTTATAGTGCCGTAGCCGGTTCCCCTTTATCAGATAAACGATTGGTAAATGTAGATTACTATTACTTTTCTAACGGGAACAAAATTTTCGGCAATTCTATTACTGATGATTGGCTATATCTGCCGCAAACCAATAGAGAAGAAATAATCAAAATTTTTGTAAGTCCCGACAATCCAAATCTCTCTTGCTATATCCCAAGAAGAACCGCTATAAAAAACCATTGGAACATCAATTTCGATTAATGAAAGAAGCTAAAAATCCCTGGATAAAAAACGATCAATGGACCGAAGAAATTGGTCGGTTAAGAGAAATTGTTCAAAAAACCGAATTGGTGGAAACCAATAAATGGGGTGGCGAAGTGTATACCATTAACAATAAAAATGTCTTAGGCATTGGCGGTTTTAAAAACTATTTTACACTTTGGTTCTGGAATGGTGTTTTCCTAAAAGATGAAGCTCAGGTTTTGGTCAATGCCAATGAAGGAGTAACGAAAGCTTTGAGACAATGGCGCTTTACTTCAGCTAATGAAATCAATGAGAAACTGATTCTGCAATACATCAACGAAGCCATCGCCAACGAAAAAGCAGGCTTGTCTATCAAACCCGAAAAGAAAGAAGCGATGCAATGTGAGTTCTTTCAGACAGCACTCGATAATGACAAAGCCTTAAAAACCGCTTTGGAGCAACTGACGCCTTTCAAGCAAAAAGAGTATTGGGAATACATGGCAACGGCTAAGCAAGAGAAAACTAAAGTTACTCGCTTGGAGAAAATTGCGCCGATGATTTTGGAGGGTAAAGGATTTAACGATAAATACAGGAAGTAATTACGAATTAGAAATTACGAATTACGAAATAGAACTAAATATAAATCCCAAACTCCAATATAGGAGTTTGGGATTTTACTTTGTACTTTGTACTTCTTATTTTGTACTTTCCTTTAAGCTTTCTTATTCGCAGCAGCAGTCAATTCTAAAGAAATCGCTGAACGCTCAATCTTTAATTTTCCTGACATGGTTTCGATAACGGCTGTACCTTCTGATAACTCGGCTATTTTTCCGTGGAAACCACTTTTGGTGATGATTTTATCGCCTACTTTTAAGCTTGATTCAAATTCTTTTTCTTGTTTGATTTTCTTTTGTTGCGGTCTGATCATAAAGAAATAGATCACCACAAACATTAATAAAAACGGTAAAAAACTCTGTAATTGTTCCATAATAATAATTTATTTTGCTCCTTTCGGAACTTCGATGTTAGCTTTAATGGTTAATATTTTGTTGCCTTCTGCTGTGTTGCACATGATGGAAACGGTTTTGGTAGTTGCTCCTGATTTTCCTTTAGAATCAAAAGACACTTTGATATTTCCTGACTCACCCGGTTTAATCGGGGTTTTAGGATATTCCGGAACGGTACAACCGCAAGATCCTTTAGCGGAAGTGATTATTAAATCGGATTCACCGGTGTTTTTAAAAGCAAAATCATAAGTTGGTTTATCTCCTTGTTGAATGGTCCCAAAATCATGCATGTCATGGTCGAAAGACATTACAGCAACTTTTCCGTTTGCCGCTACTCGAACCACCGGAACTTGATTCCTATTAGCTTCCGGTTGTTTTACAGCAATAGTGTCTGTACCGGAATTGTTTTCAGTAGTACTGTCTTTTTTACAAGCTGTTGTTAACGATAATAACGCTACAATGGCGATTAAATGAATTCTTTTTTTCATAGTTTATAATTATAGTAAACCTCTACCGGCTTTTTTGATTTTATCTTCTGTTTGAAATTCTTTGACCAAATTATCTAAAATCCCGTTGATAAAAATACTGCTTTTGGGAGTTGAATATTCTTTGGCAATTTCCAAATACTCATTGATGGTCACCTTTATTGGAATGGACGGGAATTTTAAGAACTCACAAATGGCCATTTTTAAGATAATAGTATCAATTTCGGCGATACGGTCGGCATCCCAATTGGGGGTTTTGTCGATGTATTCTTTGGCCAATTCAATTTCGTTTAAAACGGTTTTTCTGAATAAGTTTCCCACGAACTCTTTGTCTTCTTCGTCTTTGTAAAGTTTCACGACTCTAAACTCGCCTTTCTCCGAAACTTGTTTCAATTGCTTCTGGATTTGGGTATTCACCACCGGAATATCATCGGTCCAAGTCAGTTTGTTGTCTTCTAAATATTCGTAGAGCTTTTCATTGGGCGCAATTAAGTCCGTGAACACGTCAATCACAAATTGCTTGTCTTCTTCAAAAGTATTCTGGCGAGTGCTCATGTATTTGGCATACAAATCACTTTGCTTGATGTCATTCAGTAAAATCAAAATATAATCATCGTTCAATGACCAGTTGTTGATTTTTCTTTTTTCTAAAGCGATGCTTAACGAGTTGTTGTCTTCCAAATGTTGGAGTACCGCGTTATTGATAAACTTGTAATTGGGATTTTTTTCTTCTGCCGTGGCCAAATGTTTTTTGCTGGAAGCTTCCAAAAAAACAATTTCCTTTTTTCTGATTTCTGTCAAAGTCGACAACATGATTAAATACAAATCCTGAATGTTATCAATGCTTTGGAGTAAGAACTTTTCTTCTTTCTCCAACTCCTCAGAATTTTTTTGATGCATCGCGTAGATGGATTGCATCACTTTTACTCGAATATGTCTTCTGTTTAACACCTGTAAGAACTTTTTAAAATTAACAACGCGAAAGAATTTCTTTCGCGTTGCAAAAATAGGAATATTTTAAAACCTAATAATTATTTATTAGCGTTTTCTTTTTTTCTTTGGTCAATTCTGTTTTGGGCAATTTGCATCGCCGCTTGTTGCGTAGTCATGTTATTGATGTCAGCAAAATTAAAAATCTCTAACGTAGTGTTATAAATATTCTCAGTCATTTTCATCGCTTGGTCTTTACCATATTTCACGATTTCACCGTAAACATTAATGATTCCACCGGCATTGATTAAGAAATCAGGTGCATAAGCAATACCTCTTTCTCTTAAAATTTGACCATGAATCGCTTCTACTGCCAATTGGTTATTGGCTGCACCGGCAATTACTTTCGCTTTGATTTTATGGATAGTTTCGTCATTAATCGTTGCTCCTAAAGCACATGGCGAATAAATATCAACCTCAGCGCTGTACAAATCAGTTCCTGTAAAAATTTTGGCACCGTATTTAGCCACCATATTTTCCATTTTATCTTGATGAATGTCGGATACAAATACTTCAGCGCCTTCCTTTCTTAAATAACTGATTAAAGTTTCGCCTACGTGACCTGTTCCTTGTACCAATACTTTTTTACCGTCTAAGTTTTCAGAACCGAATTGGTATTTGGCAGCCGCTTTCATTCCCATATAAACCCCATAAGCCGTAACAGGAGAAGGATTTCCTGAACCTCCGATAGACTCAGAAATTCCGGTAACATAGTTGGTTACCTTGTGAATTCTGTCCATGTCTTCAGTAGTAGTTCCAACGTCTTCAGCTGTAATATATTTTCCACTTAAAGAGTTAACAAACTCTCCGAAACGCGTAATCATTTCCGGAGTTTTGTCGGTTTTAGAATCTCCAATAATCACCGCTTTTCCACCACCAAGATTTAAACCTGTGATAGCCGATTTATAAGTCATTCCGCGTGAAAGTCTTAAAACATCATTTAATGCTTCCCATTCGTTGGCATAATTCCACATTCTGGTTCCACCAAGAGCCGGTCCCATAACTGTATTATGAATACCGATAATTGCTTTTAAACCTGTATCTTTGTCATTACAAAAAACGATTTGCTCGTGATTGTCAAAAGAAACTTGACCGAAAACAGGATCCATTTTTTTTAGCTCAACCGGTGTGATGATTTCTGAAGTCATAATGAAGTAGTATTAATTAAAGACTTTCTAAAAAGTCGGTACAAAAATAAAATATTATTCAATAAAACTCATCGAAATCAGAAATAATTAGCATATTGTTAATAAAATCAATTTAAATAAAGAATACTATAATTTAACTATTCTCAATTTTTTTAACAGAATTTAAGTCATAAAGCCCATTTCTTTAAAAATACCATGAAAGAACTTCAATATTTAAACAAATATTTTGTCAAATACAAATTCCATTTTTTATTGGGAATTTTAATCACTATTGTAGCCCAAATTTTTTCTCTTTTTACGCCAAAGCTTATCAGTCAGTCATTTCAAGCGATTGAAGATTTTAACAGCAACAAAATGACAAGCGACATGATTAAAGCCGAATTGGTTGAAAATGTCCTTTGGATTGTGGGTACGACTTTGATTGCCGGCGTTTTAACTTTCTTAATGCGTCAAACCTTAATCGTAATGTCGCGCCACGTAGAGTTTGATTTAAAAAATGAAGTGTTCCAACATTACGAAGTGTTAGACCAAAATTTCTACAAACGCAACCGAACCGGTGATTTGATGAACCGCATCAGTGAAGATGTTGGTAAAGTCAGAATGTATGTCGGACCCGCAGTTATGTACACCATCAACACCTTTATCCGATTTACCGTCGTGATTATTTATATGTACAATGTGTCGCCGTTGCTGACTTTGTACACCATTTTACCCTTGCCGATTTTATCCTTTATCATTTTCAGATTGAGTACTGAAATCAACAAACGCAGCACGACATTCCAACAGTATTTGTCCAAAATTTCGAGTTTTACCCAAGAGATTTTCTCCGGAATTCGTGTCGTGAAAGCTTATGCCTTGGAAAAACAGTACCAAGAAGAGATTATTGATTTGGCGAAAGAAAGCAAAACCAAAAGCATGAGTTTGGCGCGAGTACAATCGCTTTTCGGTCCGTTGATGATTGCTTTGATTGGTGTGAGCAACTTGGTCGTAATTTATTTTGGCGGATTGATGTATATCGATGGCACCATCAAAAGTATTGGAACGATTGCCGAATTTATTTTGTATGTCAACATGCTGACTTGGCCTGTGGCTTCCATTGGTTGGGTTTCGTCTTTGGTACAAGAAGCTGAAGCGTCTCAAAAAAGAATCAACGAGTTCTTGAAAATCGAACCTGAAATTAAAAACAAAGCGACCGAAAACACGAATATCCATGGAGAAATCGAGTTCAAAAACGTGAATTTCACTTATGAAGATACGGAAATCACAGCGCTGAAAAACATTTCATTTAAAGTTAAAAAAGGAGAAACCTTAGCCATTTTAGGCCAAACAGGCGCCGGAAAATCGAGCATCCTTTCTTTAATCACGCGAATGTATGATATCAAAGAAGGCCAAATTACTATTGACGGTGTAGCCATAGACCAAGTCAATTTATACGATTTACGCAACAGCATCGGGATTGTACCGCAAGATGCGTTTTTGTTTTCAGATTCTATCAAAAATAATATCAAGTTTGGTAAAGAAAATGCTACTGATGAAGAAGTCATAACGGCTGCCAAGAATGCGGTGGTGCACGACAACATTATGAACTTCAATGCCCAATACGAAACCATATTAGGCGAACGCGGCATCACGCTTTCCGGCGGACAAAAGCAAAGGGTTTCCATTGCCCGAGCGATTATCAAGAATCCGGAGATATTGTTGTTTGACGACTGTTTATCCGCAGTAGACACTGAAACCGAAGAGCAAATCTTGAATAATCTGCTCCAAATTTCCAAAGACAAAACCACGATTATTGTCAGCCACAGGGTTTCTTCAGCCAAGAATGCCGACAAAATTATCATCATTGAAGAAGGCCAAATCATCCAAGAAGGTTCTCATAATCAATTGATAAACCAACCGGGGTATTATGCTGAGCTATATTTGAAACAACTTTCGGAAAAAGAATTAAATTAATTGTTGTTTGGTAACAAAAATTTTACCATTTTTGAACTGTATAGAAACACTATTAATTGACCGAAAGAATATGAGAGAAAATGATATGCTAGAAAAAGATGAGATTTTTTCTAAAGTTTTAAGAGCGGGAAGAAGAACTTATTTCTTCGATGTGAGAGCCACCAAAGCAGATGATTACTACATTACCATTACCGAAAGCAAAAAGTTCACTGAAGAAGACGGTTCCTTTCACTTCAAAAAACACAAAATTTATTTATACAAAGAAGATTTTGCCGCTTTCACTGATATTTTAGAAGAAATGACCGCTTACGTTTTGAACCACAAAGGGGAAGAAGTAATTTCAGAAAGACACCAAAAAGACTTCAAAAGAGAATATGTTCAAGAAACTGCAGAAGAAACTAAGACTTCTGAAAAGAGTTTCACCGATATTGATTTTGACGATATATAATTAAAAAGTAATTAGTGACTAGTAACTAGTGATTAGTAAAAAGCAAGTCCGAAGCTGAAAAGTTTTGGACTTTTTAAATTAATTGATATGCAAAAATTTACCGCTTTCATCAACAAATACGGCATCTTGTTTCACAGTTTGAGTATACTATTTTGGCTATGGATCATCTCAAACGGAATCCAAAGAATGCAAACAGAAGAATTACCATTGACTAAAAAAATTGCTTTTGGCGGTATTGTCATGTTTTTGTTTTTGTCGGTTTTTAATCTTTACATGGCTATCAAAAGGAGAAAACAAAACTAACCTATCCGCAACCCGTTCTCGACTTTAAAATCAGAAGTCAACAACACTATATCATTTTCTGCTCCGACTGAACCCAACACCAAACATTCGCTCATAAAAGTGCCTATTTGCTTTTTGGGAAAATTAACTACTGCGACAATCTGTTTTCCAATTAAATCTTCTTTAGAATATCTTTTCGTAAGCTGTGCCGAGGATTTTTTAATTCCGATTTCGGTTCCAAAATCAATCACCAATTGATAAGCCGGCTTTCGGGCTTCCGGAAAATCATTCGCTTCGAGTATTGTTCCTACTCGCATCTCAACTTTTTCGAATTCGCTCCAATGCAACCCTTCACTTGTTGTGTTTTCCATAGTTCAAAATTGTTTCTATACAAAAATAGAATATGAAACCGAATTTTGTATAGTTTTTATATCCTACTGTTAATCTAAAAGTTGAATATATTTTATACTTTTAAGTTTTAATAAATCATCCTAAGGTTAATGCTATGAAAATTGCCCTGTTTACCAATGAGTTTCCACCCAACATTTACGGCGGTGCCGGAGTACATATCGATTTTTTGAGTCAGGAATTGGCTAAATTAGGTCAAGTTGAAGTACGTTGTTTTGGCAACCAAGTAGAAAGCTCTGCTTCGATGAATGTCATTGGAATCCAATCTTCATTAACAAAACCCGAAGACGAAACCAATCCGCATCTCAAGATGTTTCACAATTTGAGTAAAAATATCGAAATGTCGCAACATACTTTACAAGCCGATGTAATTCATTGTCATACTTGGTACACGCACTTGGCCGGAATCTTTTCGAGAGAATTATTGCAATCGCCATTAATTTTAACCACACACAGTTTAGAAACACACCGACCTTGGAAAGTGGAACAATTAGGTAATGGTTATTTTTTGTCGCGTTGGATTGAACATCATGCTTATAATACTGCCGACGGTATTATTGCAGTCAGCGAACAAATGAAAACCGACGTCATCGAAGCATATGGAGTTGCTCCTGAAAAAGTAACCGTAATCCACAACGGTATTGACCCTGATTTTTACAGTCCGACTTTTGACAATGATTTATTAAAGCAATACAACATCAATCCTGATATTCCGTTTGTGCTTTTTGTGGGTCGAATTACCCGCCAAAAAGGAATTTCCCAATTGATTTCGGCAGCGAAATATTTCAATGAAAATTGTCAAATAGTACTTTGCGCCGGCGCACCTGACACGCCCGAAATAGCCAAAGAAACCGAAGAATTGATAGCCGAACTAAAAGCCAGTCGAAATGGTGTCATTCTAATTTCGGAAATGTTGCCGCGCGAGAAAATCAAAGTCCTTTACAGCCACGCCCGCGTATTTGCTTGTCCGTCATTATACGAGCCATTCGGCATCATCAATCTCGAAGCAATGTCGTGTGAAACTCCGGTTGTAGGAAGTGCGGTTGGCGGTATTCCCGAGATTATAGTGGAAGGCGAAACCGGTTATTTAATCGAGCTCGAAAGCATTTCCCGAACGGATTTCAACCCAAAATATCCCGAAATTTTTCAGAAAAACTTTGCGGCTAAAGTTAATCAATTGTTAGAAGATGAAACTTTGGCCACCCAAATGGGAAAAGCCGGCAGGAAAAGAGTTTTGGAGAAATTCAGTTGGGCCTCCATTGCCAAAACAACTTACAATTATTACGAAGAAGTAATCAATAGATTCGAAAAAGAAAAAGCATAATCAAACAACTAAAGCATATTGCAATGATAAATAAAAGCACATTAGCCATTATTTTAGGTGGCGGACAAGGTTCAAGATTAGCACCACTAACCCAAACGCGTTCCAAACCGGCGGTTCCCATTGCGGGAAAATACCGTTTGGTGGATATTCCGATTTCCAATTGTATCAATTCAGACATCAAAAGGATGTTTGTATTGACGCAATTCAATTCGGCGTCCTTAAACCAGCACATTAAAAACACTTATCACTTTAGCCATTTCAGTACGGCATTCGTCGATATTTTAGCGGCAGAACAAACGCCTGACAACCCAACTTGGTTTCAAGGAACTGCCGATGCCGTTCGCCAATGTATGCATCATTTTATGAACCATGAATTTGATTATGCCTTGATTTTATCGGGTGACCAATTGTACCAAATGGATTTCAACGCCATGATCAAAGCGCATCATGATGCCGGTGCCAATATATCTATTGCCACTTTACCGGTAAACGCCAAAGAGGCGCCGGAATTCGGAATTCTGAAAACCGATTCCGAAAATTACATTACTTCCTTTATCGAAAAACCTAATGTGAGTTTGCTACCCGAATGGACATCGGAAGTAAGTGAAGAATCTAAAGCAGAAGGCAAACACTATTTGGCCTCAATGGGTATTTATATTTTCAACAAAGAGTTATTAGTTGAAATAATGAAAAATCCGGACACCAAAGATTTTGGGAAAGAAATTATCCCGCAAGCTATAGGCAAACATAAAATACTCAGCTACCAATATGAAGGTTATTGGACCGATATTGGAAACATAGATTCTTTCTTTGAAGCCAATTTAGGTTTAACCGATGACATTCCGAAGTTTAATCTTTTCGACAATTCGAGTAAAATTTATACCCGTGCTCGTGTTTTGCCTCCATCCAAAATTACCGGCGCTTCCACTATTGACAAATCGGTCATTGCGGAAGGTTGCATTCTAAACGGTGTAACAGTAGAACATTCGGTTATTGGTATTAGAAGTCGCGTGGGTTTTGGTTCAACAATCCTCAACTCATATCTAATGGGAAATGATTATTACCAAAATCTGGAAGAAATCAGAACCAACTCGTTACATGACATAATCAATATCGGGATTGGCGAAAGGTGTTACATCAACAATACCATAGTTGATAAAGATTGCCGAATCGGAAACGATGTTCGACTCAATGGTGGTAAACATTTAGAAGACACCAACACCGATTTATACACCATAAAAGACGGTATTATCGTCGTCAAAAAAGGCGCTGTACTTCCGAACGGGTTTACCGTATAAAATAAAAAAAAACACTCCGAAAGAGTGTTTTTTTTTATTATTTCATTGTCAAATAATTGTAAATTTTTTGGCCTTGAACATCACTTAAATCGGCTTTCTTTTGCATGCTCAAAACAATTGGTTTCCATTGTTCGGCATTGAAATCACTGGCATTGTATAAGGAATGACATTTGGCACAATTATTTTCGTAGAGCGATTTTCCTTCGGCTAGTTCAGGAGTCATAACCGTAGCAAATTTAATTTCATCTTTTTTTACTTCTGTTGTTGCTACTGCCGTTTTTGAAGCACAGGAATAAATAATGGTGGCCAAAACTGCCAAGGCTAGTACTTTATATTTCATGATTTTAGTTTTATTGGTTGAAGTAAATGTAAAAAAAAATCCCAACCGTAAAAGATTGGGATTCTGTTTTAATCAAAACTTAAGTTTTATATTATCCTTTAACGTCCATTAATTCTACATCAAAAATCAAAGTCGCATCCGGCGGAATTACGCCTCCGGCACCGCTTGAACCGTATCCTAAATAAGACGGAATCACGAAACGGGCTTTGTCACCCACTTGCAACAAGGCAATTCCTTCATCCCAACCTTCAATTACATGACCTTTCCCTAATGGAAATTCGATTGGTTTTTTGCGTGGATAAGAAGAGTCGAATGTTTTACCGTTTTCTAATTGTCCGGTGTAATGAACTGAAACTGTTTTACCGGCTTCTGCTTGTTTCCCATTTCCTTTTTGGATGAATTTGTAACGCAAACCGCTTTCCGTTTTTTCAAAACCGGCAGCTAATTTTTCCATTGATTCTTCGGCTTGTTTTTTAGCTTCTTCAATTCTTTTTTGGCGTGAACCTTCAAAAGTTCTGAACGCTTCGATGGCATTCCATTTTTGAGCCTCGTCACCTACTCTAACAATTTCCAAGGTTTCGATTGAATCGCCTTGTGCTACTGCATCAACAATGTCTTGCCCTTCTACCACATGACCAAAAACCGTGTGCTTTCCGTCTAACCAAGTTGTAGGAACGTGCGTGATAAAAAACTGAGAACCATTGCTTCCCGGACCGGCATTGGCCATTGACAAAACGCCCGGTTTATCGTGTTTTAAGGTTGGGTGAAATTCATCATCAAAATTGTAACCCGGACCACCGGTACCGATGCCTTGCGGGCAACCACCTTGCACCATAAAATCAGGAATCACTCTGTGGAATTTTAATCCGTCATAATAAGGTTTTCCCATTGGGCGCGCTGAATTCTCTAATTGTCCTTCGGCTAAGCCTACAAAGTTTCCAACTGTTCCCGGTGTTAAATCGTGTGTTAGTTTTACTAAAATCGACCCTTTAGTCGTGTTGAATTTAGCGTATATTCCGTTTTCCATTGTCTTATATTTTTAAAAAATCTGGGGCAAAGGTACTATTTTATATTGTAAATTTGGTTACCAAAAATACCAAAACCAATGGACAATAAAAACGATTATAAAGCCATAAACAAACAAACTTGGAACAACAAAACGGACGTTCACATCGCTTCCGAATTTTATGATGTGGAAGGTTTTCTCAAAGGAAAATCGACTTTAAACGACATTGAATTGCCTTTATTAGGCGATGTTTCCGGTAAAAAGATATTGCATTTGCAGTGTCATTTTGGGCAAGATACCATTTCATTCGCACGAATGGGAGCCAAAGCCACCGGTGTAGATTTATCGGATAAAGCCATAGAAAGAGCTCGAGAATTTGCTGAAAAACTTAATCTCGACGTGACTTTTGTTTGTTGTGATATTTATGATGCACCCACTTTAATAAACGAAAAATTTGATCTTGTTTTTACTAGTTATGGCACTATCGGTTGGTTTCCCGATTTGGATAAATGGGCGAAGGTTGTTTCGCATTTTTTAAAGCCTAATGGCAAATTCATCATGGCCGATTTTCATCCGGTAGTTTGGATGTTTGACAATGATTTTGAAACCGTTTTCTATAATTATTTTAATGTAGAGCCAATTGTTGAAAACGAAACCGGAACTTACGCCGACCGCGATGCCGAAATTGCCACTAAAACCATCACTTGGAACCATCCGATTTCGGAGATTTTGAATAGCTTAATTGAAAGTGGTTTGGAAATCAACTCCTTTAATGAATATGATTACTCGCCCTATAATTGTTTTAATAAAACAGTAGAATTTGAAAAAGGAAAGTTCCGAATTAAACCTTTGGAGAATAAAATCCCGATGGTGTATTCGATTTTGGCTTCGAAGAAATAAATTTCTTGTACACACTGAAACCCTAGCCCGGATTGCAACGGCATCCTTTTTTAATGGCTGTGGTTGAAAACCATAGTCATTGAAAAAGATATAGTGGAAAGCCGGAAATAGCTTCTAAAAAAACTTCTTTCTATATTTGCACCATGCGAATAGACATCATCACCATATTACCTGATTTATTGCGAAGTCCGTTTGAAGGCTCGATTATGAAACGCGCCATCGAAAAAGGATTGGTGGAAGTGCATTTTCACAACCTGAGAGATTATACGACCAACAAACAAAAAAGTGTAGACGATTACCAATTTGGTGGAGGCGCTGGTATGGTCATGATGGTGCAACCGATTGATGCCTGTATTACACATTTGAAAAGCCAACGAACTTACGACGAAATCATTTATATGTCGCCTGATGGGGAAACTTTGAACCAAAAAATGGCCAATACAATGTCGATGTACGAGAATATTATCATTCTTTGCGGGCATTACAAAGGTGTTGACCAACGTGTTCGCGATCATTTTATTACCAAAGAAATTTCGATTGGCGATTATGTGCTTTCTGGTGGCGAAATTGGTGCGATTGTTTTTTGCGATGCAATTATCCGGTTGATTCCGGGTGTTTTGAGTGATGAAACTTCGGCTTTGACGGATAGTTTTCAGGACAATTTATTATCGGGACCCATTTATACCCGACCGGCCGATTACAAAGGTTGGAAAGTGCCTGAAATCTTGACCAGCGGTCATTTTGCCAAAATTGACAAATGGCGCGAAGATATGGCGTATGAACACACCAAAAAAAGACGCCCTGACTTGTTAGAAAATGATGAATTGTAAAAGGTGAATGACGAATAAGGAGAATTTACTCTTCACATTGCTGATTTACAGCTATTTATATTTGCAAAAATTCATCAAAAAAATTCGCAATTCATAATTCGTAATTCGTAATTCTTTTTTATCTTTGCCCCCACATTTGACTAACCTCTGGCGAAAACCGTGAATGTTGCTCAGATTTCAACCATAATTATTTTTAAAAATGGCAAATTTAGTAGATTTCGTTAATAACGAATTGTCAACAAAAAAAGATTTCCCTGCGTTCGGAGCCGGTGACACTATCACTGTTTACTACGAAATTAAAGAGGGTGAAAAAACAAGAACTCAGTTTTTCAAAGGAGTTGTAATCCAAAGAAAAGGTGCAGGATTGACTGAAACTTTTACAATCCGTAAAATGTCTGGTGCTGTTGGTGTAGAGCGTATCTTCCCGGTAAATATGCCCGCATTGCAAAAAGTTGAAGTAAACCAAAGAGGTAAAGTTAGAAGAGCTCGTATCTACTACTTTAGAGAACTTACCGGTAAAAAAGCAAAAATCAAAGAAAGAAGAAGATAATTCTAAACTTTGTACTTATAAAAACGCCTCGATATCATCGGGGCTTTTTTATGTGCAAAAATTAGCCTGAAAAATTATCATTTTACCAATATAAGTTCAGCAGATTATCATTTTACTAATTTAAACCTTTCAGATTGTCAATTTGATAATTCAATCGATTTCGCTCAAAACCGACGGAGCGTAATAGTGATTTACTTATATTTGCTTGCTTCAAAATGAGCACTTTCAATCGAATACAACACAAACAAACCATACGATTAAAAAATACTACAATGACACAAAAATCTAAAATCCACTACACGCTTACCGATGAAGCGCCTATGTTGGCTACTCATTCGTTTTTACCTATAGTACAAGCCTTTACAGCTCCGGCCAATATCGACATTGAATTGAGAGACATTTCACTTGCCGGAAGAATATTATCTAATTTCCCGGAATACTTAAAAGAAGACCAAAAAGTAGGTGATGCTTTATCAGAGTTGGGCCAATTGGCTACTACTCCGGAAGCCAACATTATAAAATTACCCAACGTATCTGCTTCTATTCCGCAGTTAACAGACGCTATTACCGAATTACAAGCCCACGGATTTGCCATTCCGAACTATCCGGACAATCCGAAAAACGATGAAGAAAAAGCGATTAATGCTCGATATTCTAAAGTATTAGGTTCAGCCGTTAATCCGGTGTTGCGTGAAGGAAACTCCGATCGTAGAGCACCGAAAGCTGTTAAAAATTATGCTAAAGCCAATCCGCATTCCATGGGTGCTTGGTCTAAAGATTCCAAAACCAAAGTAGCTTTCATGACCGAAGGCGATTTCTACGGTACTGAAAAATCGGTAACCGTAGCCAGTGCGGCTCAGTTTAAAATAGAATTCGTCGGCAAAGACGGTTCGACTAAAGAATTAAAAGGATTAGGGGCTTTAAAAGCAGGCGAAGTGATTGATTCTTCGGTAATGAATTTGAAAGCCTTAAAAGTTTTTGTTTCCCAAACTATAGAAGAAGCGAAAGCAGCGGGCGTTTTACTATCTGCGCACTTAAAAGCCACGATGATGAAAGTGTCCGACCCGATTATTTTCGGAGCGATGGTGGAAGTGTATTTCAAAGATGTTTTTGCTAAATACGGTGACGTTTTCAAATCATTAGGCTACAAAGCCGATAATGGTTTAGGCGATTTATATGTGAAAATTGCAGGTCATCCACAAGAAGCTGAAATCACCGCTGCGATTGAAACAGCAATTGCCAATGGTCCAGCGATTGCCATGGTGAATTCTGATAAAGGAATTACGAACTTCCACGTTCCGTCTGACGTAATCGTTGATGCTTCCATGCCGGCAATGATTCGTACTTCGGGACAAATGTGGAACAAAGAAGGCAAAGCCCAAGATACTTTTGCGTTGATTCCGGATCGTTGTTATGCCGGACTTTATGTTGCAACGATTGAAGATTGCAAAACCAACGGCGCATTAGACCCAAGAACTATGGGTTCTGTTCCTAATGTTGGTTTGATGGCCCAAAAAGCAGAAGAATACGGTTCACACGACAAAACTTTCCAAGCCGAAACTGACGGAACCATCCGAGTTTTAGATGCTGATGGTAATGTATACATGGAACAAGCAGTAGAAACCGGAGACATTTTCAGAATGTGTCAAACCAAAGATGCGCCGATTCAAGACTGGGTAAAACTAGCCGTAAACAGAGCGCGTTTGTCTGCCACACCTGCCATTTTCTGGTTGGATGAAAACAGAGCACACGACAGAGAAATTATCAAAAAAGTAAACTTATATTTAAAGGATTACGATACCAACGGATTAGACATTCGCATCATGAATCCGATTGACGCTACTAAATTGACATTAGACAGAATACGCCAAGGATTAGACACTATTTCAGTTACCGGAAACGTATTGCGTGATTATTTAACCGATTTGTTCCCAATCTTAGAGGTTGGTACTTCGGCCAAAATGTTATCTATCGTTCCGTTGATGAATGGCGGTGGTTTATTCGAAACCGGAGCCGGTGGTTCTGCTCCAAAACACATTGAGCAATTTATTGAAGAAGGTTATTTGCGTTGGGATTCTTTAGGCGAATTCTTAGCTTTAGGCGCTTCGTTAGAACATTTGTCCCAAACCCAAAACAATCCTAAATCGATGGTTTTAGCTGAAGCACTAGACGTAGCCACCGAGAAATTCTTAGCCACCGATAAATCTCCGGCGCGTAAAGTGGGACAAATTGACAACAGAGGATCTCACTTCTACTTGGCGATGTATTGGGCAGAAGCCTTAGCAGCACAAACTAAGGATGCCGAATTACAAGCTAAGTTTACTGAAATCGCAGGCGAATTAAAGGCAAACGAAACTAAGATTAACGAAGAATTAATTGGAGCACAAGGAAAACCGCAACAAATTGGCGGTTACTACCAACCGTCTAAAGAACTGACGGATAAAGCGATGCGCCCGAGTCAGACCTTTAATACTATTTTATCAAAATTAGTGTAATACTGAATTTGATTCCAATAAAAAAAGCGACCCATTTAGGTCGCTTTTTTTATTTCTGTTCTTGTAAACCACCATCGTCTTTAAGAATAACCAATTTGGCTTTAACTCCGGTGGTTAGATTCCATTTATTAGTGGTTATCATACCTTTCTTTTGATCAAAAATTACAAATTGAGCTGTATTTGGACCCGATTCTCCTTGGTTTAACGCTTCTATTTCTATTTTGTTGATGCCTTCGTTTAAGTCTAAATAAACCTCTTTAAAATCTACTTCTAATAAAATTGCCTCGACAACGATTTTGTCATTGAGCCAAATTCTAACCAAATCACCATCAGGTGCTTCATGATCTCTACAAGCGATGCTTATAATTTTTGTCCCGGTTTTGAATTCGCCTAAAAAACTGTCACTTTTGAATTTTTCTAAAATTTCACCATCACTGCTTTTCTTATTCATTTTGTCGGTGTATGGTTTTGATGGATCGGCAAATTTCTCTTTCTCCATTATACCCTTTTCCTCTTCCGGTTTCTTTTTTAGTAAAGAAACACTTTCTAACAACTTGTCTTTCTTGTCAAAAATGCTGGGATAAGCAATCGATTTTGAAGAAGTTGGCGACACTTGCCCAGAAGGATTTGTAACGGGAGCTATTTTCAAAGTCTTTTTAGGTTGCTCAAATTGAGCAAAACCTTTAAAACTGACAATTAGTATAAATAATAGCGAAATAATGACTTTCATCGTAGTGCTTTTTGAATAGTGAAAATAATCAATCCTGTAAAAATTACTATTTTGTATTAACCTAACCTTAACAAATGATTATGAGGAAATTACTAATTTTATTAAGATTTTTGCATTTCTTAAAGCCAAATTTATGCCAAAAAATATTTTCATTCCTATCTTTTTAATATTATTAACGTTTCAACTCCATTCTCAACAAAAATATACCCTTAGTGGTTTAATTTCTGATGGAAGAAATAAAGAAACGTTAATTGGTGTTTCTCTATACATAGAAGAAACAAAAACCGGCTTGACCACCAATGAATATGGCTTTTATTCGATTACCTTACCCAAAGGAAATTATACTTTATCGATTAGTTATGTGGGTTACAAAACCGTAACAGAAACTATCAACCTTACCCAAGACACTCGAAAAAATTTCTTTATATCAGAAAGCAGTCAACAACTCGACGAAGTTGTAATTATACAAAATAACAAACGTGTAGATGTCCGAAAACCCGAAATGAGCGTCAACAAACTCACTATACAAGAGATTAAAGAAATGCCTGTGATATTTGGTGAAGTTGATGTCATCAAGTCGATTTTGACGCTACCCGGAGTTACTAATGCGGGCGAAGGGCAATCCGGTTTCAACGTTCGTGGTGGTGCTGCGGATCAAAATTTGGTATTATTAGACGAAGCCACCATCTATAACTCTTCCCACTTATTTGGACTATTTTCGGTTTTTAATCCGGATGCCATCAAAGATTTGAAGCTGTATAAAGGCGGGATTCCGGCCAGATATGGTGGAAGATTATCTTCGATTTTAGATATTTACCAAAAAGAAGGTAACAAAAATTCCTTTCATATGAATGGCGGCATCGGATTAATTTCAAGTAGAATTTTAGCCGAAGGACCAATCGTAAAAGGCAAAGGCTCCTTTGTTTTAGCCGGAAGAGGTTCTTATGCGCATCTCTTTCTAAAATTAGTTGACAATCCTAACTCAGCTTATTTTTATGATTTAAATACCAAATTAAGTTACTCTATCAATGAAAAAAACAATATTTATCTCTCCGGTTATTTTGGCAGAGATGTATTCCAATTGAATAATAATTTTGTAAACACTTATGGAAATACCGTGATTAATTTCAGATGGAATCATTTATTTTCAGATAAATTGTTTTCAAATATGTCGTTAATCTATTCTGATTATTACTATGGCCTTCGATTAGACTTCATTGGGTTTAATTGGGACAGCGGTATTAAAAACTATAATTTCAAATACGACTTCAAACATTATTTGACGGATAAATTTAAACTGACTTACGGTTTACAATCTAATTATTATGATTTTAATCCGGGTAAGATTGAACCGACTAACGAAGAATCAGGCATCAATGCTGATCAGTTGGATAAAAAGTATGCCCTGGAAAATGCTTTTTATGCAGATGCCGAACACCAAATTTCCAAAAACATTACACTTTCTTACGGCTTTCGAGTTAGTAATTTTTTACGATTGGGCCAACAAACATTGAATACTTATGCCAACAACCAACCGGTGACTTTTAATTCCGAATTTCAGATTTATGAAAGCGCCGAACCTATTGGAACCGTTAGCTATGGCAAAAACCAAACGATAGCCCAATTCAACAACATTGAACCTCGTTTTGCCGTTGCTTATACTTTAAATGATGACCAATCCATAAAGGCAAGTTACAACCGTATGTCACAATATTTGCATTTAATTTCCAATACACAATCGCCTACACCTTTAGACGTTTGGGCGCCAAGTGACCAATATTTAAAACCTCAGATTTTAGACCAAGTCGCTTTAGGCTATTTCCGAAATTTAAGCGATGATGTGTATTCGCTTGAAGTAGAAACTTTTTTCAAAAAAATCAAAAATCGAGTAGATTATATTGATGGTGCCAACTTGATAGCCAACGAAGCCATTGAAAGAGTCGTTTTAAACGGTAAAGCCAGAGCATACGGTTTAGAAGTTTTGTTCCGAAAAAACTCAGGGCGATTCAAAGGTTGGGTTTCCTATACCTTGTCAAGAACGGAACAACAAGTTGACGGCAGAACACCGGAAGAAACCGGAATCAATAACGGTGAATGGTATCGAACCGGCTTTGACAAACTGCACAATTTAGCCATAGTTGGCAATTACAAATTAAACGAAAAATGGCGCTTCAGTTCTAATTTTATTTTGCAAACCGGACAGCCTGTTACTTTTCCAACCGGTCAATATGAATACCAAGGCATCACCGTTCCTATTTTCAGTTCGCGAAACGAAAACAATTTACCCATGTACCATCGCTTAGATGTCTCAGCTACTTTGACACCAACCAAAAACAAAGGCAGAAAATGGCAAAGCGAATGGGTTTTTGGTATTTATAATATTTACAACAGAATGAATTCGGCTTCCATTACTTTCAGACAAAATCAAGAAACGGGCTCAAATGAAGCCCTACGTTTGTCTATTTTCGGCATTGTACCAAGTGCTACTTATAACATTAAATTCTAAATTTATGAAAAAGATAATATTCAGTTTATCCCTAGTTCTTTTTGCCTTCACTTCCTGCGAAAAAGTGATTGATGTTGATTTGTCCACTGCTGAACCAAGATTAGTGATTGAAGCCTCTATTCAATGGCTTAATGGAACTCCGGGCAATGAACAAATCGTGAAACTGTCTACTACTACAGACTATTTTTCCAACCAAATTCCACCGGTAACTGATGCAATAGTTTATATTACTAACAGTTCGAACGAGGTTTTCAATTTTGTTCAAGACACAGAAGAAGGAATATACAAATGCCTAAACTTTAATCCGGTTGTAAATGAAACTTACACTTTAACTGTCATTTATGAAGGAGAAACGTATACTTCTACTGAAAAACTTTTAAATACACCAACGGTAACCCGAATTGAGCAAGACGATGAAGGCGGAATTTTAGGCAATGAAATCGAAGTTAAATTCTTTTTTAATGATTTAATTAATGAAACCAATCATTATTTAGTGAGAATTGATGATCCCTATAAAGTCATCCCTGAATATGGTGTAATTGAAGATCGCTTTTTTCAAAACAACGAAATGTTCGGACTTTACTTCAGTGAAGATTTGAAACCCAACGATACTTTAAAATTCACATTAAACGGCGTTACGCTTAACTATTTCAATTATATGGACGTATTATTGGAACAAACCGGCTCTAATAATATGGGACCATTTTCTACACCAACCTCAACTCTAAGAGGAAATATAGTTAATCAGACGGATTTCAATAATTTTGCTTTAGGCTATTTCCGATTGAGTAAAACTGAAGTTACAGAATATATCATTCAATAAAAGTACGAAGTACGAAGTGTGAAGAGTTTTAGTTATTTTTACCACTTCGTACTTCTAACTTTTAACTTCGTACTTGTAAATGTCCTCACACCACATCGTTCGCGACGACCAAGAACCGGCTTTAATCATTGCCAATGGCGAAATGTGCAGCTCTGAATTGCTGGGACAATTGCTCGAATGGTCGCCATTAGTTATTGTACTCGATTCGGCAATTGAACGTGTGTTGGAATTAGGGATTAAAGTTGATGTATTGTTAGGCGATTTTGACCGCGGTTTTGACCCGGAACATTACAAAGAAAAACAATACCCAATCGAAATTGTGTACGCGCCCAACCAAGACAAAACCGATTTAGAAAAAGCTTTTGATTATTTAATCGAAAAAGGACACCAAGCGGCCAATGTTATTTGGGCCACCGGAAGACGAGCTGACCATACGATTACCAATTTAACCAATATCGTTGCTTACCGCAATAAATTAAAAGTCGTAATTCTCGACGACCATTCGAAAGTGTTTTTGTTGCCCAATACTTTTGAAAAATGGTACACGGCCAATACAATTCTTTCTTTGATTCCGATTGGAAAAGTGACGGGTATTTCCACCCAAAATCTTTTTTATTCGTTGACCAATGAAGATTTAACCATAGGTTACCGAACCGGAAGCAGCAATCACGTTACCACAGACGGCATCGTCACCATCACCCACACCGAAGGCGATTTATTGCTGATGGAATGTTGGGACTAAAAAAAACAACCCTTGAAAACACAAAATAGTTCAGAAAAAACAAGCTTCCATCCTAGAAATCCTCACCGATTTCGGTATGATTTTGAAGCTTTAATAAAAGCTAATCCGGATTTAAAAAACTTTGTACATACTAACGAACACTGCATAGAAACCATTGATTTCAGTAATCCTGAAGCGGTAAAAGCCTTGAACAAAGCTTTATTGGTTTCCCATTACGACATTCAAAATTGGGACATTCCAACTAATTATCTTTGTCCGCCCATTCCCGGAAGAGCGGATTACATTCATTACATCGCCGATTTATTGGCCACCTACAACAACGGAATCATTCCCGAAAGCGAAACTGTCGTAGGCTTAGACATTGGGATCGGAGCCAATTGCATTTATCCGATTATTGGAAACAGTGCTTATGGCTGGAGTTTTGTGGGAACCGACATTGACGAAAAAGCACTTCAAAACTGCAAAAAAATCATCGCTGATAATCCGATGTTGATTGAGGCCATTAGTCTGCAATTGCAAGTCGAGCCGAGATTTATTTTCAAAAATATCATTTTACCCGAAGACAAATTTGCCTTTACCATTTGCAATCCGCCGTTTCACAACTCACCAGAAGAAGCGGCGAAAAGTGCGTTGCGAAAAATGAATACTTTAAATGATAAAAAAACTTCAAATCCCATTTTAAACTTCGGTGGACAAAATGCAGAATTGTGGTGCAGTGGTGGCGAAATCGGATTCATCACCCAAATGATTTATGAAAGTGCCAAATATCCGCTACAATGCTTGTGGTTTACGACTTTGGTTTCCAAAAAAGACAATTTGAAAAGCATATACAAAACGTTAGGAAAAGTAGGCGCTGCCGACATCAAAACCATCGATATGGCGCAAGGCCAAAAGATTAGCAGAATTGTTGCTTGGACTTTTCTTTCGCCCAAACAACAAACTGAAATGATTAATTCGTTAAACCTATGAGTAATCCGAAAATAGAAATCCTTAAATCCGAAATCCTTTCCGATAATTGGTACATTCTTCGAAAAATCACTTATAATTATCTTAAAAAAGACGGCAATTGGGAAACCCAAATTCGCGAAGCTTATGACCGCGGGAATGGCGCTACGATTTTGCTTTATAACAAAGAAAGTAAAACCGTTATTCTAACGCGCCAATTCCGTTTGCCAACTTATGTAAACGGCAACGAAACCGGTATGATGATTGAAGCTTGCGCCGGATTATTAGACAAAGACAACGCCGAAGAATGTATTCGCAGAGAAACTGAAGAAGAAACCGGTTACCAAATTTCGGCAGTAGAAAAGTTGTTTGAAGTCTATATGTCGCCCGGTTCCGTAACCGAAATTGTACATTTCTTCGCAGCCGAATATACCAAAGACATGAAAGTCAACCACGGTGGTGGCATCCAAGAAGAACAAGAGAATATAGAAGTTTTAGAACTCGATTTTGACCAAGCTTACAACATGATTGCCTCAGGTGAAATCAAAGATGCTAAGACTATTATGCTTTTGCAACATGCGAAAATCAATCGTTTATTAGAATAAAAATAGTTGTAAACTTTGTAACTTAGCCACTCAGAACCTTAGCCACTCAGCCACTTAAAAAATGAAATTCCAAGTCGTATCCGAATACCAACCTACCGGCGATCAACCCCAAGCGATTGACAAACTCGTCAAAGGCATTGTTAGTGGTGAAAAGTACCAAACGCTTTTGGGTGTGACCGGTTCGGGGAAGACATTTACTATGGCGAATGTGATTCAGGAAGTGGAGAAACCGACTTTGGTTTTGGCACACAATAAAACCCTGGCAGCGCAGTTGTATTCTGAGTTTAAGCAATTCTTCCCTAACAATTCGGTGCAGTATTTTGTATCGTATTACGACTATTACCAACCCGAAGCTTACATTCCTGTTACCGGCGTTTTTATCGAAAAAGATTTGTCTATCAATGACGAATTAGAGAAACTGCGTTTGAGCACTACTTCTGCCCTATTATCAGGCCGTCGTGATGTGTTAGTAGTCGCTTCGGTTTCGTGTTTGTACGGTATCGGAAATCCGGTGGAGTTTCAAAAGAATGTGATTTCGATAGACAAAGGCCAAATCATTTCGCGCACCAAATTGTTGCATCGTTTGGTCCAAAGTTTATACTCGAGAACCGAAGTTGAATTCACTCCGGGAACCTTCAGAATTAAAGGCGACACCGTGGAAATTTTCCCGAGTTATGCCGATGAACCGTTTCGCGTGCATTTCTTTGGCGACGAAATTGAAGACATCGAGGCCTTTGACCCAAAGACTTCCAAAGTATTTGAACGCTACGAAAAACTGAATATTTATCCCGCCAATATGTTTGTAACGTCGCCTGATGTTTTACAAGCAGCGATTTGGGATATCCAACAAGATTTGGTGAAACAAGTCGATTATTTTAAAGAAATAGGCAAACATCTCGAAGCCAAACGCTTGGAAGAACGAACCAATTTCGATTTAGAAATGATACGCGAATTAGGGTATTGTTCGGGTATTGAAAATTATTCGCGCTACTTAGATCGCCGTCTTCCGGGCACGCGACCGTTCTGTTTGCTTGATTATTTTCCCGATGATTATTTGATGGTGGTGGATGAAAGTCACGTGACGATTTCTCAGGTTCACGCTATGTATGGCGGTGACCGAAGTCGGAAAGAGAATTTAGTCGAATACGGTTTCCGATTGCCCGCTGCTATGGACAACCGTCCGTTGAAGTTTGAGGAATTTGAAAGCATGCAAAACCAAGTCGTTTATGTTTCGGCCACGCCTGCCGATTATGAATTGCAAAAGTCCGAAGGGATTTATGTAGAGCAAGTCATTCGCCCAACGGGTTTATTGGACCCGATTATAGAAGTACGCCCAAGTTTGAACCAAATTGACGATTTAATCGAAGAAATACAGCAACGTTGTGAAGTTGATGAACGAGTTTTGGTTACGACATTAACCAAAAGAATGGCGGAAGAGTTGACGAAATATTTGGCCAAAGTATCCATTCGCTGTCGCTATATTCACTCGGATGTGGATACTTTGGAACGTGTAGAGATTATGCAGGATTTGCGCAAAGGACTGTTCGATGTATTGATTGGCGTAAACTTACTCCGTGAAGGATTGGATTTACCCGAAGTGTCATTGGTAGCGATTTTAGATGCCGATAAAGAAGGTTTTTTGCGCAGTCATCGTTCGTTGACCCAAACAGTAGGTCGTGCCGCGCGAAACGTGAATGGAAAAGCAATTTTATATGCTGATAAGATAACCAACAGCATGCAAAAAACGATAGACGAAACCAATTACCGTCGAGAAAAACAAAGTGCTTACAACACGCTTCATGGTTTAGTACCGAAAGCTTTGAACAAAAGTTTGGGCAATGCCTTGAGTAGTAATTCAGTTTCCACTCAATATTTTGAAGACAAAATCGCTAAAGCTGCCGAACCGGAGAGCTTATATTTATCCAAACCTGAAATAGAAAAGAAAATCCGAGATGCCCGAAAAGCGATGGAAAAAGCCGCCAAAGAATTAGACTTTATGCAAGCTGCCAAATACCGCGATGAAATTCAGGCATTGCAAAGCAAATTGGCCACTGCGTAATGAAAAGCATTTTTACCAATAAAACCGAAATCCCAACCGCAGCCCAACTTCAAGAAGCTTTGGGTGACACCTATGTGTATTGGCAAACTTTTGCGGAGTATACCAAAAAACTATATCCGGAAGCTACCGAAGAATGGTCTTTTACCAGTGAAAAATTTGGTTGGAGTTTCAGAATTAAAGACAAAAAAAGAGTGATTATTTACTTATTACCACGCGATCAATTCTTTAAAGTCGCTTTTGTTTTCGGCCAAAAAGCCACTGATGCAATTATAGCAAGTACTATAGCTGAATTGATAAAAACTGAACTTCAAGCTGCTAAAGTTTATGCCGAAGGAAGAGGCATTCGTATTGAAATTAAAGATGAAACTTTAGTGAACGACCTATTGAAATTAATTGAAATAAAAACAAAGCATTAAACAAAAAAGCGTCCCAAAAAAGGACGCCTTCATTTTCTCTTTTGATTACAAGATATCAATCAATCGCTTTGGTTTTGGTAAAGCTTCTTGTTTTTTGGGTAAGGTGATATACAAAACACCATTCTCATAATTCGCATTAATATCTTCTGTGTTAACGGTTTCAGGCAAAGTAAAAGCTCTTCTAAAAGCACTATAATTGAACTCTCTTCGGGTATACCTTCCGTGGTCGTCTTTTTGTTCGTTCTCTGTTTTTACTTCAGAAGAAATGGTCAAAACATTGTGGTCAATTTCAATCACAAAATCGTCTTTACCTTTTCCGGGAGCAGCCAATTCTAGACTGTAATTAGTATCAGTTTCTTTGATGTTAACCGCTGGTAGATTGGTTTGTAAATTTTGGAAACCACCAAACCAGTCAGGTTTCAAAAACTCATCAATGATAGATGGAAAGTTGTTGTAATTTCTTTTAACTAAGTTCATGGATGTAAAATTTAATGTTAAACTTATTTTGATTACAACCAAAAAAACAAAAGCTGTACCAAGTCGATTTTTTGGGTCAATTTGGCAAAAGAAAAGGTATTAAAAATGAAATTTTGTCGGATTTAAGAATTCTTTAACTGACTAAATATCAGTTTAACTGCTCTTGAAACACTTCGAGCAAAAATTCCGGCGAAATCATTTTGGTAGGTGAGATTTCCATGGCTTTCAATACCCGTTTGATGGCATGAGGATTCAATCCCATGTTGATACCAATTTCGTGTATTTTAATCTGTTCGCGTTCGTGCAATACCCCATCACAATGCATTAACAAAGCCAAACGATAAAATTGTTGGATACGTTCAAACTCCGTTTTTATTACAGTCGGATAATTTTCATGATGAAACAAAGCTTTAAAATCTTCTTGGGTAACCTGAAGTTCATCGGCAATCATAGTCAAAAAAAGAAATTCTCTTTCGTGAAGTCTTCCATCTACGACAGAAAATGCAATCATTTCTGCCAATAACGCTAATTTTTCTTCGTATTTGTTCATCACTAAATTATTTTTTTTCGCTAAAATATGCTTTTTTGTCAAATGTTAATCATTTATTTTTATCATTGATAGCTTTGCAATTTTAGTTAATTTTACATTTTTAAAATCGGAATGACATGAAAATATTAAAAATTTTACTCATTTGTTTTCTCTTTTTTACTACCGGAGTCAATGCTCAATTCGGCAATCCCAATGGTACACAGGGTATGAATAGAAATAACCGAATGCCAAGTACGCAAAGTACGCCAAAAGAACCAACACCGGCGGAGATTGAAAAAAACAGAACTGCTCAAGTAGACCGTTACATGGCTACCTTGAAAACCGACTTATCACTCGACGAGTTGCAATATATTGCTATTAAGAATGAAATGATTAACAGTAGTAAACGAATGGATATTGTACTTAAAAGTGACTATTCGGACGAAGAAAAAAATGCCGAAATGAAATCCATTCAAGAAACAATGGAAAAAAACATATTGAGTTATCTGAATCCATCTCAGAAAGAAAAATTTGCTTTGCTAAAAACTCAAAAGCCTGAGAAAAAGAAGAAAAAGAATCGTGGCAATGTCGAACAGAGTGGCTCTAAAGAAGAGGAAAAAGAAACCGATTCAAATAATTAATTACTTTGAAATTCATTTTCATTTTCCTGTTTAGCTTTGTTTTCTGTCAGTTAGTTGCTCAGGAAAGCACTGCGAGTAAACAAGTTTCAACTTTTACTATTGAAGCACCACAACTCAAAAGCACTAAGAAAATTTGGGTGTATTTGCCCAAAGATTATTCGGTTTCCGCCAAAAAATACCCGGTCATTTACATGCATGACGCTCAAAATTTATTCGATGCTAAAACCTCTTATGTAGGCGAATGGAATGTAGATGAAACTTTAGACAGTATCAATGCGCAAGTTATAGTCATTGGAATTGAGCATGGTGGTGACAAACGGATGGAAGAATTAACCCCTTATCCGCATCCGAAATACGCCGGTGGCAAAGCGGATATCTATTTAGATTTCATTGTAAAAACTTTAAAACCTAAAGTTGACTCTACCTACCGCACCAAAACCACGGCCAAAAACACAGCCATTATGGGTAGTTCTTTGGGTGGATTAGTTTCGTTTTACGCTGCATTAAAATATCCGGAAGTATTTGGAGAAGTCGGTTGCTTCTCGCCTTCTTTTTGGTTTAATCGAAAAGAGATGAATGAGTTAATGGCTAAGACGGAAGATTTTAAAACCAAAATTTATTTTTTATGTGGAGACAATGAAGGCGATGCTGATGTAATTCCCGATCTGGAAACTGTTGAAAAATGGGTAAATACCAAGCGTTGTGAATGTAAAAAACTAAACAAAAAAGTAATCGTAGAAGGCGGAGAACACAACGAAAAATTGTGGCGAGAAAATTTTAAAAAGGCGTACCTTTGGCTGTTTTAAAGTACGAAGTAAGAAATACGTAGTACAAAGTAAAATTTAGAAGATGAACAACAACGATATATTTAAAAAACTACGCGTAGCATTACAACTGCGCGATGACCAAATAGTAGAAATCATGCAATTGGTGGATTTCAGAATTTCTGCGGCCGAATTGGGTGCTTTTTTTCGCAATGCCGATCACCCGAAATACATGGATTGTGGCGATCAAGTATTGCGTAATTTCCTAAATGGATTGGTAATTCATTTGCGTGGTACCAAAGAAGAACCGAAAAATGCTATGGAGGTAATTAAACAAAACCAAGCCGAGGTTAAGAAAAATGTTTCAGAAAAGCCTAAAACAGAGTTCAAGCCAAAACCTAAAACAGATTCCAAGAAAAAGCCTTTTAATCCTAAAGACAAAAAGAAAGCGCCGAAAGTGCAAGTGGTGGAGAAAGTCCAATATAAAAACGGTAAAAACAAAAAATCCTGAGCTTAAACTCAGGATTTTTTTTATTCCATTCTTAATCGTTTCTGTTCTCTGGCGAGTAACGTATTCTTCAACAACATCGCAATCGTCATGGGTCCAACACCACCCGGAACCGGCGTGATATAGGACGCTTTTTTGGATACAAATTCAAAATCTACATCGCCTGTAATTCTATAACCTCTTGGATCAGTGTCATCGGCAACACGTGTGATACCTACGTCAATTACTACAGCATCGTCTTTAATCATTTCAGCTTTTAGATAATTCGGCACACCTAAAGCCGTGATGATAATATCCGCTTGCGTTGTGATTTGTGCTATGTTTTTAGTATAACTGTGCGTCAAGGTAACTGTTGAATTTCCGGGAAAACCTTTTCTGCCCATCAAAATACTCATTGGTCGACCCACTATGTGGCTTCTTCCGATTACAACTGTATGTTTTCCTTTAGTCTCTACATTATATCGTTCCAATAACTCTAAGATACCAAATGGCGTTGCCGGAATAAAAGTCGTCATATCCAAAGCCATTTTTCCGAAATTTTCAGGGTGAAAACCATCCACATCTTTGCTTGGGTCAATCGCCATCAAAACCCTTTGGGTATCAATTTGCTCCGGTAAAGGCAACTGAACAATAAATCCATCGATATCATCATTTTCATTGAGTTCCTTAATTTTTATCAACAATTCTGTTTCCGAAGTGGTGCTAGGCATTTTCACTAAAGTCGATTCAAAACCTACCAATTCACAGGCTTTTACTTTGCTACCAACATAAGTCAAACTCGCGCCGTCATTCCCCACAATTACTGCAGCCAAATGCGGTACTTTTTCACCATTAGCTTTCATTTTATTCACTTCAGCCGTGATTTCTGTCTTGATGTCGTTGGAGACTTTCTTTCCGTCTAATAATTCCATGTAGTTAATTTGTTGTGTTATTATAAAAAAATAAGACGCGATAAATCGCGTCTCAACATTATCTCATTCCTTTCATGCCGCCCATCATGCGCATTAAATTTTTACCTCCGCCACCTTGCATCATCTTCATCATTTTGCTCATTTGGTCGAATTGTTTTAGCAATTGGTTTACTTGCTCTATTTTGGTTCCGGAACCTTTGGCGATTCTGGTTTTTCTTTTCATGTCAATAACTGCCGGTTTGGTTCTTTCCAAAGGCGTCATCGAGTGAATAATTGCTTCAATATGTTTGAAAGCATCGTCTTCAATTTCTACATCTTTCAATGCTTTTCCGGCACCGGGAATCATTCCGACTAAGTCTTTCATGTTACCCATTTTTTTCACTTGTTGGATTTGGACTAAGAAATCATCGAAACCGAATTCGTTTTTGGCGATTTTCTTTTGGAGTTTTCTCGCTTCTTCTTCATCGTATTGTTCTTGTGCTCTTTCCACTAAGGAAACCACGTCACCCATTCCGAGAATTCTTTCCGCCATACGCGAAGGATAGAATACATCAATGGCTTCCATTTTTTCTCCGGTTCCGATGAATTTGATGGGTTTATCTACTACCGATTTAATCGAAATCGCCGCTCCACCACGAGTATCACCGTCTAATTTGGTTAAAATTACCCCGTCAAAATTTAATCGGTCATTGAAAGCTTTTGCGGTATTCACGGCATCTTGTCCGGTCATCGAATCGACTACGAACAAAGTTTCTTGAGGCTTTATAGCGGCATGCACATTGGCAATTTCGTTCATCATTTCCTCGTCGATAGCCAAACGTCCTGCGGTATCCACAATGACAACATTAAAGCCATTTGATTTAGCATATTGAATTGCATTTTGCGCAATAGCGACCGCATTTTTATTTTCAGGCTCAGAATAGACTTCAACGCCAATTTGATCACCAACCACGTGCAACTGATTAATCGCCGCAGGACGATAAATATCACAAGCTACCAATAATGGTTTTTTATTCTTTTTTGTTTTTAAATAATTAGCCAACTTTCCGGAGAATGTAGTTTTACCAGAACCTTGTAAACCAGACATCAATATAATTGATGGTGTTCCGGACAAGTTAATTCCTGTGGCTTCGCCTCCCATTAATTCGGTCAATTCGTCTTTAACGATTTTAACCATCAATTGTCCCGGTTGTAAAGTCGTTAATACATTTTCACCGATGGCTTTGTCTTTAACTCTTGTGGTAAAATCTTTGGCAATTTTAAAATTAACGTCGGCATCAAGTAAAGCACGACGAACTTCTTTTAAAGTTTCGGCTACATTGACTTCGGTGATTTTTCCATGTCCTTTTAGGATATGTAATGCTTTATCTAGTTTATCACTTAAATTATTGAACATAATGGTATGCTTTGTTTTAATGAAGTGCAAATTTAAGGATTTGATTTAGAACTTCTATGATTGAACATATAAAAAAAACCATCCTTATTACAAGGATGGTTTACTATCAATTTCAATTTTTAGAATCAAACTTAATTCTTGGTAAATACCAAAGTATCGGTTCCGCCATTTCCTCCACTTACATCAATTAAAGAAATTGTGGTAGCAGTATAGGAAACTATATCCCAATCGTCAGTTAGGTCTGCGAAATTAGCCGGTGAAGCAAATGCTATATTAAAATCTAAATCGCTACTTGGACTATCATCATTACTGTCATCAGAGGTAACCGACCAAGTTCCGGTGTATGCATTAGTTCCATTGGTAGCGTTTAAAACATTACCACTGGCAAAAGTAAAATTGTAGCCGGTAAAATGATTGGTTTCATCATTGCCTGAATCTACATAACTGGTAACTCTCCAAGTTCCATTCGTTGCGGTATTGATAACCGGCGTTGGATCTTGTGAAGAAGAAGAACTATCATCGTCAGAACTGCACATGGATGCCACATTTAACATAAAAAGGCAAAAAAGGGCTGGGATTAAAATTAATTTTTTCATTGTTTTAAATATTGGTTAGGTTACTATTATTTTTTAAAAAATTGACTATTAAGATTAGTATAAAAAAAATCGAAATCCATATTGAAAATTGGTGAACCCAATAGGTCATTTTACTTTTGTCGTTGCTGCTAAAAGGCTTGTAATTGCTTTTTACATCCAATTCAGTTTCCATAAATTTTTGATGCCAAAACTTCATAAACAATACTTTTTTAATTTTTAGTAAACGTTAAATAATCCGTACTACCATCACCACCACTAACATCTTTGAGTCGGATTTGTGTATTAGAAAACTCAATTATTCTCCAGTCATCTTCAATTTCATCTAAATCAGTTCCGTTAAAAATAAGGTCTAATTTATTTTGTCCACTGTCTACAAAAGTGCTCCAAGTTCCATTAGTAGTTATCCCACCATTCAAAGCTATGGATGTTCCGTTGCTATTGAAAGTAAAAGTATAACCGGTAAAATCATCTGTTTCATTATCATCGTCTTCATAATAATAGGAAATATACCAAGTTCCTGAAGTCAAGACGCTTATAAATGCTGTATTTCCTGATCCGCCGCTACCGCCTGAATTATCATCGTCACAATCATCTATGGAATCGTCTATAAAATTTTCTAACTCATTATTTGAATTAATAACGATTGTTTGTCCATTAGAATTCACCGCGGAAATAGGATAATTGATAGCTACAAAAACATTGCTTCCTAAGTTGCTCAAAAAATTAAAAAGGTTGCTATTGCTTGTAATAGTTACGGTATTAGCTAACTGATTATTACTATCATAGATATTGAGAGTGATTGGGTAAACCAATGTAATGCAATCAATTTCATCAAAACCATCATCATCGCCACAGTTATCTAAAACATCGTCTAAATCATCTGCATCTTGTAGCACTTGGGTTTGAAAATTTTGATAACGTATTGTTATCGGATAAACAAAATTGACCAAATCATCATCATCTGAAAATTCCTCTATTGCATCCTGAACAGTTTGATAATCCGCTTGGTCAGTTACTGTTATTTGCTGACCGTTTACAATAACTGTAACCGGCAATTGAACACTGAAACAACTTGAATTGTCTAATATATTGTCTAAAGCGGTTGGGTTTTGGGTAGTTCGTGATAACAAATCTGCTATAGGTGAACCCAACACAAAACTTTCAGTGTTGTCTTGAATTATAGTCTCTTCTTCATTTTGGCAACTGCCAGAGAAAAAAATTATAAAGCCAAAAATTAAGTATCGCAGCATTTTCATAAGAGTATAATATTTGATTTGAAGTTAAAACAATCATTGGTAAAATTACCCTACTTTAATTGAAAAAAATAATTATTTTTACCAAAAGACTAAGCCACAAAATTGTATGTCAAAAGAGGAGTTATCAGGTATTTGCAAAGAAACCATTTTTTCCGGCTTTTTTAACAGCCATGCCAAAGCGTTACGAAATTTTCTTTATTACAAATTTGGCAACGAAGACCAAGCCGAAGATGTTACCCAAGAAGCTTTTATCAAATTGTGGCAAAACTGTGCTGATGTTCCTATCGAAAAAGCCAAATCTTATATTTATACTATAGCGAACAATGCTTCTTTAAATGTGATTGCTCACCAGAAAGTAGTTCTAAATTATGCTAAAAGTTCTCCAAATAAAGATCGAACTAACGAAAGTCCGGATTTTATATTAGAAGAAGACGAGTTCAAAACCAAACTATTAACGGCTATTGAAAAGCTTAACGAAACGCAACGTGTTGCTTTTTTAATGCATCGAATTGACGGAAAAAAATATGCAGAAATTGCTGCTGAATTAGAGATTTCAGTAAAAGCGGTTGAAAAACGGATTCATTTGGCTTTGTTAGAATTGCGAAAAGAGTTTGATCATTTTAAGTAGGGTAAAATAAAGTAAATCTGTTTCAGTATTGAAATGCAATAGATTATGGAAGAAAATTACAAATTAGCGAAGTGGCTTTCCGGTGAAATGACCGGTGAAGAACTGGCAGCTTTCCAAGCAGAGCCTGACTTTGTCATTTATGAAAACATCAAAAAACACTCCGCATCATTACAAGCGCCGTCTTTTGATGAAGATAAAACTTTGGCAACCATTTTGGCTTCTCCGAAGAAAGAAATTAAAACAATTTCATTAGCCCAAAATTGGTTTTTCAAAATTGCGGCCGTATTGGTTATTGGTTTGGGATTATTTTTGGGCTTCCAAAACTTTTCCTCCTCAACAGTGTATGCTGAAAATGGCACATTAAACTCCTTTACTTTGCCTGATAATTCAGAAGTAGTATTAAATTCGGGTTCCGAAATTGAGTATAAAAAATGGAATTGGAGTAACAATCGAGCGCTGAAACTTAATGGTGAAGCCTATTTTAAAGTTGCTAAAGGTCAAAAATTTGAAGTCAACACTTCACTTGGAAAAGTAACCGTTCTCGGAACACAATTCAATGTAAAACAACGCGATAACCGATTTGACGTAACTTGTTATGAAGGTAAAGTCAAAGTAACTTATGGCGATAACGAAACCATCATTACCAAAGGCATGAGCGTTGCTTTTGAAGACGGCAAATCCATTGCGATGCCGGAACACTTAGCGCAAAGTCCGGAATGGTTAAATAATGAAATGGTTTTCTATCAAGAAGATTTAAAATCAATTCTAAGTGAATTTGAGCGTCATTTTAACGTAACTTTGACCCTGAAATCAAAAGACAATTCACAATTATTCACAGGAACAATTCCTTCAGAAAATTTAGAGATTGCGTTACAGATATTGTCCACAACCTATCATTTAAAACCTACTAAAGTGAGTAAAAACGAATTCATCTTAGAAAATCTGGATGCTCAATAACAGATTGGTTTTTTTACTGTTCATTAGTCTCTTCTCTTTATTGGGTATGGCCCAAAAAGACAGGAATGAAATTCCATTGAAAAATATTTTGAACATCATCAGCAAGCAACATGACATAAGATTCAGTTACATAGAAGATGAAATCATTATTTATGCCATAGTGGCACCGGAAAAGAAATGGTCATTGGAACAAAAAATTGACTATATAAAGAAGGAAACAAAACTTCAATTTAAGGAAATCAACCAAAAATATTTTACCATTTATAACGACCAAAATGTAGACAAACCACTCTGTGGTTTTTTGCTGGATATAGAAACCGGTAAAGGAATTGAAAATGCTACCATAAGAATAGAAAAAACAAACTTTGTCACCTATACTGATACTGAAGGTCATTTTGAGATTCCAAAAATTTCTTCCGATTTCATTCGGATTGAACATCAGGGGTACGAATCATTTAGTATCAATCCCGAAGATTTAAATGTACCGAATTGTCCGAAATTCAAATTAAAACCTATACTTCAGGTTTTAGAAGAAGTGGTTACTCAAAGGTATTTGGCCACGGGAATCAGCAAAAAAAATGATGGTTCAATAGAAGTAAAACCCAAAAAATTCGGTATTTTACCCGGTTTAATCGAACCCGATGTATTACAAACCATGCAACAAGTTCCGGGTATCATCAGTATAGATGAAACAATCTCCAATATCAACGTTCGTGGTGGTACACATGACCAAAACTTGTTTCTTTGGAATGGCATTCGAATGTTTCAAACCGGACACTTTTTTGGTTTGATTTCGGCTTTTAATCCATCATTAGCCCAAACCATATCAATTACTAAAAACGGAAGTTCGGCGTTTTTTGGGGAAAGTGTATCGAGTTTAGTCGATATTTCATCCAGAACCAATACTGTAGAAGCAACGAATAGCAGTTTTAGCACAAACCTCATCAGCGCTGAGTTTTATACCAAATTAAAAGTATCAGAAAACGCTAATTTGACCTTGTCTGCGCGACGTTCATTAACCGATTTTTTTGCCTCTCCAACGTACAAAAACTACAGTGACCGAATTTTTCAAAATACGATTATCACCGATTTAAATTCGAATGAAATTGTAAATTATAAAAGCGATGTTGACTTTTATTTTTATGACATTACGGCGCAGTTTCAACAAAAAATCGGTAGCAAAAACGAGTTGAATATTGATGTAATTGCCATTGAAAATACGCTACAATTTAATCAGTCCATTGATAATTTAAACAAGAACAGTGCTTTGGAACAGGAGAATTTTGGCACCACCATACAATGGAAAACCACATGGAATAATAGAAACAATACCGAATTTAAAGGTTATTTTTCGGGTTATGATTTGAATTCTTCTAATGAAACTTTGGAGAGCAATCAGATTTTAGACCAAAAAAACCAAGTACTCGACATCGGATTCCAAGTTAGACATTCGAGTTCCATTACTAATCAAATTACTTTTAATTCCGGTTACCAATTTAATGAAACGGGTGTGACCAATTTTGATGAAATCAATCTGCCGTTTTTCTCCAGAACCATTACCAATGTTTTAATGACACATGTTGGTATTGTAGAAGGTGTATTGGAAACCGAAAGTAAAGAGACTTTTCTCAAAGCCGGTTTGCGTGGTAATTACTTTGACAAATTTGGTTTCTTTCTTTTAGAACCCAGAATTCAATTCAACCAAGCTTTGGGTTCCCATTTAAGAATGGAGGTTTTGGGAGAACAAAAAAGCCAAACACTATCCCAAATAATCGATTTACAGCAAGACTTTTTAGGAGTTGAGAAACGTAGATGGACATTGGCTAATAATGCAAGCATACCTATTCAAAAAAGCAATCAGGTTTCGTTGGGTTTTAGTTTTAAAAAGAACAATTGGTTGTTGACTCTAGACAATTTCTATAAAAAAGTTACTGGTATTACCAGTAGTAGTCAGGGTTTTCAAAACCAATTTGAATTAGAAAAAACCACCGGTGATTATCAAGTAATCGGTTCGGAATTTTTGATTCAAAAATCTTTTAATCGGTTTTACACTTGGTTGAGTTACAGCTTTAACGACAATCAATATAATTTTGATGCCTTTTTAAACACTTCTTTTCCCAACAATTATGAAATTACCCATGCCGTTTCTTGGGCCGGAATTTATGAATGGCGAAAATTAAAGCTGGCTTTAGGAGCCAAATGGCATACCGGCAGACCTGTTACAACACCCGCTTCTTTTACAGTGACCGAAACCAATCCTAATATTATTTACAATTCGCCAAATAATTCGAAACTCGAGGATTATTTTCAAGTTAATTTTTCAGCCTCAAAAGAATGGAAATTGGGTTCGAAAGTAACCTTGCAAACTGCTGCATCTATTCTGAATTTATTGAATACCCAAAACAGTTTGAATCGGTTTTACAGGGTAAATACCACCGACAATTCGGTAGAGAGTATAGATACTTATTCGCTTGAAATGACGCCCAACTTTAATATAAAACTCAGTTTTTAGCAATAAAAAAGGCTGGAAAATTCCAACCTTGACTTTTTACATTCTTTCCGGAACATCTATTCCCAGTAGTTTAAATGCTGCTTTTATAGTTTCGCCAACCTTTTTAGAAAGTTGTACTCTAAACGTTTTCTTATTCATATCTTCTTCACCTAAAATCGATACTGATTGGTAAAACGAGTTGTATTCTTTTACCAATTCATACGTATAATTGGCTACCAAAGCCGGGCTGTGATTGTTAGCGGCATTTTGAATTATTTCCGGAAAAAGTTCTAGTTGTTTTAATAGTTCTTTTTCTTTATCGTGAAGTTCAACGGCACTTGTAGTTCCATTTAAGTCGAAATTCGCTTTGCGTAAAATGGATTGGATTCGCGCGTAAGTATATTGAATAAACGGACCGGTATTTCCGGCAAAGTCAACAGATTCTTCAGGGTTGAAAAGGATTTGCTTTTTGGGATCCACTTTCAGAATGTAATATTTCAATGCACCTAGACCGATTGTTTTGAATAATTTGGCTTTTTCTTCGGTTGAATAGCCTTCTAATTTTCCCAATTCAGTTGAAATTCTACCGGCAGTTTCGGTCATTTCTTCCATTAAATCGTCGGCATCGACAACGGTTCCTTCACGAGATTTCATTTTCCCTGAAGGCAATTCGACCATACCGTAAGACAAGTGGAATAAGCTTTCCGCCCAATCAAAACCTAATTTTTTAAGAATTAAAAACAACACTTTGAAGTGATAATCTTGTTCGTTTCCAACGGTATAAACCATTCCACCGACATCCGGGAAATCTTTTACCCGTTGGATTGCCGTACCGATATCTTGTGTCATATAAACAGCGGTACCATCAGAACGCAACACAATTTTTCTGTCTAGGCCATCCTCGGTTAGGTCAATCCATACCGACCCATCGGGATCTTTTTCGAAAATGCCTTTTTCTAAACCGAATTGAACTACTTCTTTTCCTAATAAGTAAGTGTTGCTTTCGTAATAATAGCTATCGAAATCAACTCCTAAATTTTTATAGGTTTGGGCAAAACCATCGTAAACCCATTGGTTCATTTTTTTCCATAATTCAATCACTTCGGGTTTTCCGGCTTCCCAGTCTAAGAGCATTTGCTGTGCTTCCAAAATAATTGGCGCTTGTTTTTTAGCTTCTTCTTCGGTTTTACCTTGCGCGATTAACTCATTGATTTGGATTTTATACTCTTGGTCAAATTTTACATAGAAATTGCCTACTAGTTTATCGCCTTTTAAATTACCTGATTCGGGAGTTTGACCTTCACCAAATTTTTGCCAGGCCAGCATCGATTTACAGATGTGGATTCCTCTATCGTTAATGATTTGGGTTTTGTATACTTTTTTGCCTGAGGCTTTGATTATTTCGGCTACCGAATAGCCCAAAAGATTGTTACGAACGTGCCCTAAATGCAATGGTTTATTAGTGTTTGGCGAAGAATATTCGACCATTACTGCCTTATCATTTGGCGAAGCCGAAACCCATCCGAAATTTTCGCTATTCTTAATTTGACTAAAGAAATTTAAATAATACGCATCAGAAACCACAAAATTCAAAAATCCGGAAACGACATTATAACGTACAACGTCTTTAGAATTGGCTACCAGATAGTCTCCGATTTTGGTCCCGATTTCAATAGGATTTCCTTTGATCACTTTCAATAGCGGAAAAATCACCATAGTAATATCACCTTCAAAATCTTTGCGGGTCAATTGAAACTCAACTCTATCAATTTTAACATTGAATAATTCCTGGATGGCCACTTGAATGTGATGGGTTAAAATTTGTGAAAGTTTCATTGTGATTTCTTTTTGGTTGGCAAAGATAATCATTAGAAAATAAATTTTTAGGAATTGATTTTGGAATATAAAAAGTAATATTTTCTATGCTGAAATAATAATTTTGTAAGTTTAATACTTATTATTAATTAATTATTATGCATTTCATCGACTTTTTTTGCGTTTTAACGATGTTTTAATACATATTTGCTTTGTCAAAATCCCAAATCATGAAAAAGTTATTACTATTTATCACATTCTTAACGTCTGCCATAGGTTTATCACAACCTGTAACCGTAAGTACAACAAGTTATACGGTACCACAATTGGTTAACAATGTTTTAATCAATTCACCATGTGTATCAGCTACTAATATTACTTGGAGCACAGGAACGAATTTTGGTTCCTCCAATGGAATCGGATTCTTTCAAAATACGAATCCAAATTTCCCGATGCAAAGTGGTGTCGTTTTAAGTACTGGAAATGCTTTAAATGCACCTGGTCCGAACACTTCATCATTAAATGATGGGTCTGCAATTTGGCCTGGCGATGCAAACCTAGAAGCAGCATTAGCAGCTGCAGGCATCCCAATGGTGTCTAAAAATGCAACCATATTAGAGTTTGATTTTACACCTATCTCACCTAATTTTAGTTTTGATTTTATATTTGCTTCAGAAGAGTACGGAAATTTTCAATGTCAATATTCGGATGCTTTTGCATTTTTATTGACCAATATGAATACAGGTATCACGACCAATTTGGCTGTAGTACCAAATACAAATGATCCAATTTCCATTGTGACTATTAGAGATTTTTTATTTAATTCATCTTGTCCCTCAGCTAACTCACAATATTTTGGTAGTTTTAATGGTGGTTCAGGTGCACTAGGCTCTGCCACTAATTTTAATGGTCAAACTACAGTATTGACTGCTGCTTCAGTTTTAACACCAGGTGTTCCCTATCACATTAAATTGGTTATCGCAGACAGATTAGATCCGCAATCAGATTCTGCTATATTCATGTCATCGGAGAGTTTTAATATTGGTCAAGATGTTTTAGGTTTAGATTTAACATCATCTGCAAATACCGCTTTATGTTTTGGAACTACACACACATTAGACACGGGTTTAAACGCTGCTGACTATACTTTTGTTTGGGAAAGAAATGGCGTTTTATTAGCTGGTGAAACATTGCCATCTTTAGTGGTCAACCAAACCGGAACATATACAGTTACGTATACCAATAATAATAATTTTTGCCAACCGATTTCAGACACAATAAATGTAGAATACCTTCCGGAAATAATATCCCCAAATCCAAGAGCATTATACAGATGTGATACCGGAGCAACAACTTACACTTATAATCTTGATTTAAATACTAGTAGAGTAAAAGTAGGGTTAGATCCGTTAACTATTGTAACATATCATATTTCTCAAAATGATGCCGACAATAATATTAATCCTTTATCTCTACAATATAATAGTTCCCCTAACCAAACCATATTTGTTAGAATTCAATTACCAAACGGGTGTTTTAGAGTTAAATCATTTACGCTATTAATTGCTCCTCCTCCAACGGCAACACAACCACAAGATTTGACGATGTGTGCCAGGTCACAAACTCAGAATGATGCCTATTTTGATTTAGTATCACAAAATCCAACTGTATTAAATGGTCAATCGAGTGGTATATACACTATAAGATATTATACGTCATTGCTTAATGCTACAAATGGTACTAATCCAATTTCAACTGCTAATTCAAGTAATTTTTTGTCTTCAGGTCAAACTATTTATGTTAGAATTTTCAACACACAAGATCCTGATTGCTTCAGTATAACTAGTTTTAATTTAATTGTAAACCCAACTCCAATGGTTGACGAATTACTTGATGTTGTGGTTTGTTCAAGTTACACTTTACTACCATTAGTGAATGGCAACTATTATACAGAAACAAATGGTGGTGGAACCATGTTAAATGCTGGCGATGTAATAACTGTGACAACAACACTTTACATTTACAACCAACCTACAGGGTCTACTTGTGCAGCTAATAGTTCTTTTGTAGTAACTATTATCGATTTACCATCACTAACACCTCCTGACGTAACAAATTGTGGTAGCTATACTCTACCATCACTAGACTATGGCAAGTATTATACAGGTCCCGGAGCAAGTGGAACAGAAATTCCTGCCGGTACAGTTATCCATTCATCTCAAACAGTATACTATTATTTTATAACTGAAACTCCTCCAATTTGTATTGTGGATTCGAGCTTTACAGTTACTATACTGCCAACCATTGAAGTTGGAGAAAGAACCAATGTGTTTGAATGCTCATCTTATACTTTACCTACCTTATCCTTAGGAAATTATTTTACAGGACCTAACGGAACTGGAACACAACTTGTAGCAGGAACACAAATTACAACTAGCCAAACTATTTATGTATTTGCCACAACCACAGGCACAACACCATGTAGTGATGAAGATAGTTTTGAAGTAGTGATTGGTTTAATCGCCCCTCAAAACATCACACAGTGTAATGGTTTTACGCTACCACAATTGTCTGTTGGAAATTATTTTACCGGACCAAATGGTACCGGACAACAAATTGCAAGCGGTACTGTAATCAATTCAAGTACCACTATTTATATTTATGCGCCAACTACAAGCGGAGGCCCAAATTGTACGGATAATTTATTCTTTACTTTAAGTATAGCCCAACCTGAAATCGATACTTTAAGCGATGTAACCGTTTGCGAAAGTTATACGCTTCCAACATTAACCAATGGAGAATACTATACTGAAACAGGCGGTACAGGTACGTTATTGTTTCCGGGTGATGTAATTATTTCAACACAAACAGTCTATATTTTTAAAAGATTAGACAGTACTTGTTTTAACCAATCGAGTTTTACAGTTACTATTAATCCACCTCCGGCTATTAGTTCAAGATCTGATATTGATATTTGTGATCAATATGTTTTAACACCATTACAAGTGGGTAATTATTTTACCGGTCCGAATGGAACAGGAACCATGATTCCTGGAGGAACAGTTATAACAACTTCTCAAAGGATTTATATTTATGCTATCTCGGATACTACCCCTGCATGTAGTGCGGAAAATAGTTTTCAAATTAATATCTTCTCTACTTCTGCCGATGTAATTGCTGATGTAACGGCGTGTGATAGCTTCACTTTGCCATCATTGTCAATCCATAATAAATATTATACACAATCAGGTGGTCCAAACGGAACCGGCTCTGAACTTTTACCGGGTGCTGTGATTACTACTACTCAAACCATCTATATTTATAAAGAATCTGAAATCAGAACTTCTTTTTCATGTATCGATGAAACTTCATTTGTGGTTACTATCAATAATACTCCTGTTATTCCTTCGATAGCTAATATATTTGCATGTAATTCATACACGTTACAAACCTTAACCGTTGGAAACTATTACACAGGTCCGAATGCTACAGGAACACAATTAAATGCCGGAACTGTATTAACTTCAACACAAACTTTATATGTTTATGCGAATACAAATACCTCGCCGGACTGTACCAGCCAGACTAGTTTTAATGTTACAATTTTCAATGTTAATGATTTACCAAATGTAACCATATGCGAAAGCTATACTTTACCAACACTAACAAATGGAAACTATTATACAGGACCTAACGGTACCGGAACGCTTTTGACTGCTGGATCTTCATTTTCAACTTCACAAACTATTTATATTTTTGCTGTCTCGCCATTTAATTCAGGCTGTTCAGATGAAAGTTCGTTCACGGTAACTATCATAGACACTCCAATTGCTAATCCAGTTCCTGTTGCTTTGAGAACAGTTTGTGATGTAGACGGTACAAATGATGGCGCTACATCATTTGACTTAACAAGTTTATCAACTACCATTTTAGGAACCCAAACAGGAAGCGAATTTACTGTTGCCTACTATGCCACGCTAGCAGATGCTTCAAATCAATCTAATGCTATTGCAACAACAACTCTTTCAACTGTTTATGTTAGAGTTAGCAATACTTTAGCAACAAGTTGTTTTGATATCAAACCAATAACAATTATCGTAAATACTTTACCTGAGCCAACTCCGCTTGATGGTGTTATTTGTTTTGACAGTGAAACTCAAACGCTTTTAAATTCATACACCATTTTTAGTGGTTTAAGTACTGCTACACACACTTTTATTTGGACAAATGAACAAGGGCAAACTGTTGGTACCAGTAGTAATTATACTGCTTTATTACCAGGTGCTTATACCTTAATTGCCACTCGTACTGCAACAGGATGTAGCTCAGTTCCGGTAAATGTTAATGTTATTGCCTCTGAACCGGCAGTTGTTACCTATACAGTCACAGAAGATTTTTCCGATTCACAATACATTACAGTTGTAGCCACCGGTCAAGGAAATAATTTTGAATACCAACTGGATAATGGTCCATTCCAAGACAGTCCGGTTTTTGAAAATGTTTTGTCTGGTGTTCATACAATAACCGTTAGAGATAAATATGGTTGTGGTTCAACTACGATACAAGCCATTGTAATCAACTATCCAAAATATTTCACCCCAAATAGTGATGGATATAATGACACTTGGAATATCTCTAATTTATCAAATCAACCAGGCGCGAACATTACTATCTATGATCGCTATGGGAAAACCATCAAACAAATAAGACCTAGTGGAAATGGTTGGGATGGAACCTACAATGGCAATATGATGCCATCGGATGATTATTGGTTTGTAGTTTCTTATACCGATGAAAATCAAAACAAACAAGAATTCAAGGCGCATTTTGCTATGAAACGATAATCCTTATTCCAAATAATTATTAAAACTCTCAAAAATATTTGAGAGTTTTTTTGTTTTTATTGTAACAAAAAAATGCTTTTCAAGTCTACTTGGTTGAATCAAATTAAGAACTGATTAAGAATTAGCTTAAACAGCATTCTCTCAACTTAAATCATCAATTTAAACAAAATGAAATTTAAATTATTATTTCTTTTAGTCGTTAGTAACTTTTCTATGCTAATGGCTCAAAGTTCTTCAAACAGCGGTGTAATCTCGGGAAAAATTATAGACAAAAACACCAAACAACCTCTACCATATGTGAATGTATCTGTTTTAGAAGATTCTAAAATTATCACAGGTGGAATTACCCAAGAAAACGGTAGTTTCTCCATTAAAGGTTTGGCCTTAAAAAAATACACCGTAGAGATTCAATTCATTGGTTATAAAAAAGTTACCCAAGAAATTACTTTAACAGAAAACAACAAAAGTATCGCGCTTACTACTATTGCTATTGAAGAGGAAGCGGTGCAATTAGCCGGAGTTGAGATTGTCAAAGAACGCTCAACCATTGAACAAAAAATAGATAGAAAAGTAGTTAATGTAGGTAAAGATTTAATCGCTTCCGGAAATACAGCTTCTGAAATCATGAACAATATTCCGACCGTTAGTGTTGACCCTCAAACCAAAGAACTGAGTTTAAGAGGGAATTCTAATGTAAGAGTTTTGATTGACGGAAAACCTTCTAACATTGATGCAGCACAATTACTACAACAAATTCCTTCTTCTTCTATCAAACAAATTGAATTGATTACCAATCCTTCGGCCAAGTACAATCCGGAAGGCATGAGCGGAATCATTAATATCATTTTGCACAAAAACTCGCAAGAGGGATTTAACGGAAGCATCAACTCTGGAGTTACTTTTGGAATAACACCAAAAGTAAATTCGGCTTTAAATCTTAATTATAAAGTTGGAAAAGTAAACTTCTACACCAATTATGGATTCAATCATGGTCAAAATGAAAACAATGGTTACATTAATAGTTTCCGACCACTTTTTGAAAACAGACAAGAATTTGGTGGTACAAATTTAAATACCTCACATTTGATAAAATTGGGCATGGATTATTTCATCGACGAAAAAAATACTCTTTCCTTTTACACCAATCAAAATATTGTTGATGGTAGTGGCCTTAGTTTCAACAGTGCTGATTTTCAAAATGCCTTGTTAAGAGATTCTGGGCAAAAAACAGATTCAGATACTGAAAATTATACCCAAACATATGATTTAGCCTACAAACATGATTTTACTAAAAAAGGCGAAACTTTAGATTTTCAAGCTAATTTTTCCAATACCAAAAGTCCGGAAGATACTGATTTCGAACTTACTCAAAACAATCCAACTTCAACAAGATTTACCAATAATGATATCAAACGCGATACCGATTATTTGCAAATCAATTTGGATTATGTAAACCCGTTATCAGAAACGGTAAAATTAGAAATTGGCGCTGAAACTCGTTTGCAAAAAATTACGAACGATTTTGACGAAACCATTAGTGAACCATCAGAAACATATAACAGACAAGGGAATTCCTATTTTGAATTCACCAGAAATATTCATTCGTTTTATGCTAACCTTGGAAAGCAATGGAAAAAATGGAGTGTCCAAGCCGGTGTTAGATTGGAGCAATATGAAATAGACGGTGATTTTGAAAACGTGGTAACCTCATCAAATCCAACTGAAAATATTAATGATCAAAGCACTATTAAAGACGATATTTTCTCAGTCTATCCTTCTTTGTTTTTCAATTACAAAGCCAGTGACAATGACTCTTTTAATTTTAACTATTCCAGACGTGTTGACCGACCAAGTATAGGCCAAATCAGTCCAATTAGAGAATGGACAACCCCTTTAATTGAATCCAGAGGAAATCCTTCTTTGGAACCACAATTCACGAATTCATTTGAAGTAAACTATACCAGAACTTCAAAAATTGGTTCGGTTACTACAGGAGTTTTTTACAGACAAATCAATGATGAAATCGGCAGAATCATTTACAAAAACCCGGACAATAACAATCAGGATATTATTTCTTATGACAACTTTGATGACAATAGTGCTCTTGGTACCGAAGTTTCTGCTAATTTAAAATTAGCGCCTTGGTGGTCAGTAAATGCAAGTACCGATGTTTATTTTAAAACCGTTAGAGGAACCGTTCAAAATGCCAACACCCAAGAACAAGAAAGAGCAGAAGCTGATGTAGTTATCTTTAACGCTCGAATGAATAATAACTTTGTTGCCAATAAAAAATTACGATTCAATTTATTCGCCATGTACAGAGGAAGAGATTTAGGATTACAATTTGAAAGAGAACCAATGTATAGAATGGATATTGGTTCCACATATACCATACTAAAAGGAAAAGGAAGTATCACAGCCAGAATAAATGACGTTTTCGAGACCATGAACTTTGGTTTTGACGGAAATATTCCTTATCGTCAAGTTGGTGCCTTTTATTGGGAAAGTCAAACCTTCTACTTAGGCTTTAACTACATGTTTGGCGGTGGTAAAAACAATGCTTTACAGCGCAAACAAAGAGATCAAAATGAAACACAAGGTAGTGGTGGCCTTTTATAATTATCACAAAATTATTTGAATAGTTGTTAATGAAAAAGCCAAACAAATTGTTTGGCTTTTTTTATTTAATGCATTTTAAATTTTACCATTTAATTATTGCACTTGCCCAAGTAAAGCCGCTACCGAAAGCCGCTAAAACTAAAGTATCACCTTCTTTAATTTTACCTTGTTCCCATGCTTCAGTCAAAGCAATCGGAATGGAAGCTGCAGTTGTATTTCCGTATTTTTGAATATTATTGAAGACTTGGTCATCGGTCAATTTGAATTTTTGCTGAATGAACTGTGAAATCCTCAAATTGGCTTGGTGCGGAATTAACAAATCTATATCGGAAACCTGCAAATTATTAGCTTGCAATCCTTCGTTAATAACTTCACTAAAACGAACAACTGCATTTTTAAACACAAACTGTCCATTCATATATGGAAAATAACTTTCGTCATTTGGATCGTTATCAGCCAAGATTTCTGTAACCCATCTTCCGCCCATTCCCGGGGCTAAAACGGCAAGTTCTTTAGCATGTTCACCTTCTGAATGCAAATGAGTTGATAAAATTCCTTTGGTCACATCTTCTTCTCTGCTTATCATCGCCGCTCCGGCGCCATCACCAAAAATTACGGAAACACCTCTACCTCTATCCGTCATATCCAATCCTAAAGATTGTAATTCTGAGGCCACTACTAAAATGTTTTTATACATTCCGGTTTTAATATATTGATCTGCAATAGATAGCGCATAAATAAAACCTGAACATTGGTTGCGAATGTCTAAAGCACCTATGGTTTTTAAACCTAACTCTTTCTGTAAAGCAACGCCCGGTCCGGGAAAATAAAAATCCGGAGAAATGGTAGCAAAAACAATAAAATCAATTTCATCGTTACTTATTCCTGAACGTTCAATCGCAATTTTAGCTGCTTTCACGCCCATAGAGGTTGTGGTATCTTCGCCTCTTTTGATGTGTCTTCTTTCTTTAATTCCGGTTCTTTCCTGAATCCATTCGTCATTGGTATCCATTATTTTGGCCAAATCATCATTGGTTACAACATTATCGGGAACATAAAAACCTAAGCCTGTTATTTTGGAGTGGTACATATTCTTTGCTTATTTACTAAAATGAGAATAGCAAATTTAACAATCTTATATTTCTAAAAGCTATTTTTAGCTTCAATTTTATAAATTGTCAAAATCGAATACTTCAATTACAAACTAATACCCGTCAAGTTTAACAAAATCTTTCCTTTTTTGTGACGGGAATATTTTAATTTAGACAAACTTTAAAAATCAATTTTAACCAATTACTTGAATATGAAATTACGATTTACCCTGCTATTATTAATCGGACTTGGCTTTTCAGCATTAGCGCAAGAAAATTTGAATTTTCAAAAGCCATCTGCTGAAATTTTGGCATTAGCCGATTACGAACGATCTCCATCTGTAAGTATGGATTCTAAAAAAGAGTACATGCTTTTAAGTTATCGAAATACCTATAAAACGCTGGATGACTTAAATCAAGAAGAAATGCGTTTGGGTGGATTAAGAATCAATCCAATTACAAATATTTCCAGTACGGTTACCTATGTGAATAATCTCAAATTGCGAAAAGTCAATGATAAAGTAGAAAATCAAGTTTCAGGCTTGCCGCAAAATGCCAGAATCGCCAATGTTTCTTGGTCACAAAACGAAAAGAAAATTGGGTTCACCAACACCACCAATACCGGAGTTGAACTTTGGGTGATCGATGTGGTTTCGGCTTCTGCCCAAAAAATAACTGAAGCCAATTTGAATGCCAATTTAGGAAATCCATACAGCTGGATGAAAGACAACGAAACACTTTTGGTAAAAATGTTGCCTAAAAACCGCCAAGCCTTAATTGACAGTAAAAAAGACTTACCAAAAGGGCCAACCGTTTCTACCAGCGACGGTTCAAAATCACAAAACAGAACTTACCAAGATTTACTAAAAAATAAGAATGACGAAGCCAATTTTGATGCCCTAGTGACTTCAGAATTGTATAAAGTTTCGCTAACCGGAAAAACAGAACTATTCAAATCGGCAGACATTTATGCCGGTGAAAGTTTTTCTCCCGATGGCAATTATTTAATGATAACTACCATTTTAAAACCTTATTCCTATATAGTTCCGCTAAGTCGATTTCCACAAAAATCAGTGGTTTATGATTTGACCGGAAAAGAAATCAAAGTGGTAAACGAAGTGCCATTGAATGAAGTCATTCCTAAAGGTTTTTCCTCTGTAAGAAAAGGAAAAAGAAGCATGAATTGGAGAACCGATAAACCATCAACACTGTCTTATGTTGTGGCATTAGACGAAGGTGACCAGGCTAAAAAAGTGGATTTCAGAGATGAAGTTTTCAATTGGGATGCGCCATTTTCGGGAGAGCCAAAATCGGTTTTGAAAACCCAACAACGTTTTGCCGGCATCATTTGGGGCAACGAAACCACGGCTATTGCTTATGACGATTGGTATGATACCCGAAATCAAAAAACATATTTGTTCAATCCGTCAAATCCGGCGCAAGCACCCAAAATTATTTGGGACCGAAATTCTCAAGATATTTACAGCGATCCGGGTAATTTTGAAACCAAAAGAAACCAATTTAACCGATACGTTTTGGCCATTGAAAACAACAACACTTACTTAATTGGTGATGGTTTTACTAAAGAAGGACAATTTCCTTTTATAGACGAATTCAATTTGGCTACCCTAAAATCTAAGCGTTTGTATACTTCAACTTTCAAAGACAAAAAAGAAGACTTACAATCGATAGAAGATTTTAAAAAAGGTGATGTTTTGGTGCAAATTCAGTCTAAAACTGAATTCCCAAATTACTACTTCAGAAACATAAAATCGGGCAAGCTGACACAAATCACCAACTTCAAAAACCCCTTTGAAAGCATTAAAAATGTATACAAAGAAGTGATTAAATACAAAAGAAAAGATGGTGTGGAGTTGTCCGGAACTTTGTATTTACCAGCCGGTTATGATCGAACTAAGAAAACGGAAAAATTACCTTTATTGATTTGGGCTTACCCGGAAGAATTCAAAGATAAAAACAGCGCCGGTCAAAACAACAAAAACCCTAATGAATTTACATTTCCGAATTATGGTTCGTTTGTGTATTGGGTAACCAAAGGCTATGCCGTTTTAGATGACGCTTCGTTCCCTATTATTGGTGAAGGCAAAACCGAACCTAACGATACTTTTATGCCACAATTGATTGCCAATGCGGAAGCAGCGATTGATGCTGTGGACAATTTAGGTTACATCAACCGCAAAAAAGTAGCCATTGGCGGTCACTCTTATGGTGCGTTTATGACCGCTAATTTATTAACACATTCCAATTTATTCGCTTGTGGTATTGCCCGAAGTGGTGCTTACAATAGAACATTAACCCCATTCGGATTCCAAAGTGAGCAAAGAAATTATTGGGATGTTCCTGAAATTTACAATGGCATGTCGCCGTTTATGAATGCTGATAAAATGAAAACACCTATGTTGTTAGTTCACGGAGATGCCGATAACAATCCAGGTACTTTTACTTTACAGTCTGAACGTTATTTTCAAGCCTTGAAAAATTTAGGCGCACCGGTTCGATTGGTATTATTGCCAAAAGAAAGTCATGGTTATGCGGCCAAAGACAATATACTTCACTTGCTTTGGGAACAAGATCAATTCCTTGAAAAGTATTTGAAAAACTAAAAAAGAAACCCTGAAATTAATCGATTTCAGGGTTTTTTATTTCGAGATAAATTTTGGTTCCGATAGAAATCTCCGTTGGGTTTTCAAAAAAAATAGTGGCTTCGTTTCGTTGGGCTTCCGCCAAGTAATGACTGCCTTTGTAATAACAATTGACGATTTCAACTTGCAATTCCGATTTTGGAACTACTTTAAATTGGTGTGGATAAACATATTGAGTCTTGCCATCAACCTCTATTTCATTGACATCACCAAAAAGAGAAGCAATGTATTTGCTTTTAGGATTTTGATATAAACAAATAGGCGAATCTGTTGCAATAACTTTACCATTTTGCATGACAATCACTTCATCTGAAAACGACAATACATCAGAGCTGTCGTGTGTTGCGACTATAGTTGTGATTTTTTTTTCTTTTAAATAAGCAAACAACTTTCGGCGCAAACTGTTCTTTCTAAAATTATCAATATGACTAAAAGGTTCGTCTAACAACAAAACTTCAGGCTCGAGGGCTAAAACTCTCGCCAAAGCCACGCGTTGCATTTGTCCGCCACTTAAAAATTGGGCTTTGGTATTAGCCAAATCAGACATTTCTACAATTTTCAACAATTCAGCAATGCGCTCTTTTTTCTTATCGGCATAAATGTTTGAAAGGTATTTGCCCACATTTTCAGCAACGGTTATAAAAGGCATTAGGTCGAAATCTTGCGCTAAATATTTCATAAAATCCATTCCGGGAATCAAATGATACTTCGGACCTAAAACTTCATTTTCATTCCAATATATTTGCCCTTCTTTTAAATCATACAAACCATAAATCAATTTGAGTAATGTACTTTTTCCGCAACCACTTTCCCCAATAACCGCTAAATTTTTTCCCTTTTTTAATTGAAAAGAAATGGCACTCAAGGTTGGCTTGTCTTTATAAGCAAAGGAAATATTTTGTACTTTTAGCATAGGGCTACTATTTTGATTCGGTCATAAAACGGCAAAAAAACAATTATGCTCCTTTTATTATTGTTATTTTTATAAAATTTCTCAACTTTGTTGCGATTATTAGCTATTTACGGGATAAAATAATTTAATACGAACGGTTTTCAAATATACTTTGAAATATGAAATTGAAGTTGATTATTTTTCTAATTCTTGTTTTTGTTACCAACAAAATTGCAGCTCAAGTGGGAATTAATACCAGTTCCCCGGAGGCGCAATTGGATATTCGCTCCAGTAACCCGGTTGCTCCTGCCAACACTGATGGCGTCTTAATTCCCAAAATTAACACCTTTCCTGCTACCAATCCGACAGCATTACAGCAAGGAATGTTAGTTTATCTAACCACAACGGCTACATTTAGCAGTGTTAGTAGGGTTCCCGGTTTTTATTATTGGGATAATCCAACCACAAATTGGATTGGAATTCAAACCAGTTCAGCTATAGATTGGAGTATTTTAGGAAATGCAAGTACAAATCCAAACACCCATTTTCTAGGAACAACTGACAATCAAGACATTGTTTTTAAACGATTTAATGTCAGAGCCGGTTTTATTGGTGACCCAACTTACAATTTGTCCACTTTTGATTCCAATAACGGAAACACCTCATTTGGTGCCAATTCACTAATCAATCCAACTATCAATTTTGGAACGCAAAGTGGCGTAAGAAATACGGCATTTGGGACCAATGTTATGCCGGGTTTAACCACAGGAAGATTGAATGTTGGTGTTGGAGAATTTGCCTTATTCTCAAATACCACAGGAATTACTAATACAGCCATTGGTACAGGAGCTTTATATTCTAATATTTCAGCTAGCAATAATGTAGCTGTCGGCAGAAATGCTTTAACCACTTCTAACAGTGATAACAATACCGCAGTAGGTTTTTCAGCTTTGCGCCAAAATGTTTCCGGAACAAACAACACCGCTTTAGGGTATGAAGCTTTGAGAGGTGTTTTAGGCAGTGGAAATGTCGGAATTGGTTACCAAGCCGGAAGATTGGAGGCCGGTAGCAATAAATTGTACATAGAAAATTCTAACGCTGATGCTTCAAATGCTTTGATTTATGGAGAATTTGATAACGATGTTTTAAGAGTCAACGGAACACTTCAAATAAGTAATCCTGCAACTATTGGTTATGCTTTTCCAACAAACCGAGGAACCAACGGTCAATTCTTACAAACCAATGGCGCCGGAGCTACCACTTGGGCAACCATTCCGGTAAATACCGTAAAACCATACACAACTACCGGAACAACCACAGGAATTTACAATGTTTCATTAAGCGAATATACCATAAGAGTTTTTGGCAGTGTATCTGAAGTGAGATTACCAGATGCTGTCGGTAATACCGGGAAAGTCTATATCATCATTGGCAGTAATACTATAACTCCTAAAATTTTCTCAACTTCAGGAGGCGTTATTTATGATGATGTTACCAATACCAATATAACTACTTTAAATTCAAATACAAGGTACATGGTGCAAAGTGATGGTACCGATTGGATTGTTATTGGTAATTAAATTGGTTTTAAAAAGATAAGAGCGACAGGACTCAAACGTGGAGTGTCGCTCTTATCAACCTAACCAATAAAAAAACAACGTTTTAAATCTTTATGTATTTCTCATAAGATTTTGTGTCAATTCGGGCTTTTAAATCATGTAATAAATTGTAAAGGCCAAAGAAGGTTCTGTTGATGTATAAAAAATGTTTTGAACCTCTATTTCCATTCATTTTTCTGAGTTGGGTGTCTTTAGAAAAATCTTCTCCCATTTGGGCAATCTTACCAAAGAATTCCTCGTCGGAAAAATCAAAATAATCACCATGAAAGGGTTTGGTAAACAAACTCAGTAAATCATGAAATATTTTAGTAAAATATTCTATTTCTTGCTTACTGTCATCATGACGCAATATTTCTAACTCATATAATTTTTCGTTGAATAATTTCGGATTGTCTATAACCTCAGGCATCGCCAATTCAAAATAGGGAACATAAAACTCTTCCGGAACGTGTTTGATGCAACCAAAATCTATTGCAACCAATTTACCATCAGCATCTATTAAAAAATTTCCAGGATGCGGATCGGCATGTACTTGTTTCAAATGGTGCATTTGGTACATGTAAAAGTCCCATAACGCTTGTCCGATTCTATCCCCTTTTGCCCTGTCTTCATTGTGTGAAGTAAATTCTGAAAGATGTTCACCATCAATCCATTCCATCGTTAAAATTTTTTCAGAAGAGAACTCAGAATAATACTTTGGAAAACGCAAATGCTCTATCTTACTGCACCAATCCGAAACTTCAATGCTCTGCTTCAATTCTAAAATATAATCCGTTTCTTCAAGCAGTTTATTTTCTACTTCTTGAAAATATTTATCAGAATCTTTTCCTTTAATATTGAACATTCTAACAGCAAATGGTTTAACCAAAGCCAAATCTGAACTTATACTATCCGCCACTCCTGGATATTGGATTTTCACAGCAAGTTTTTCCCCATCTTTAGTTGCTTTGTGTACCTGACCGATACTCGCAGCATTCATAGCATCCGGAGTGAAGGAATCGTATATGTCCTCGGGATATTTCCCTAAATATTTTTTAAATGTCTTTCTAACCAATGGCGCCGATAAAGGCGGAACCGAAAATTGTGACAAGGAAAACTTATCTACATACGCTTGCGGCATAATGCTTTTGTCCATACTCAACATTTGGGCAACTTTCAAAGCACTGCCTTTGAGGTTTTTTAATCCGTCATAAATGTCCTCTGCGTTGTTTTCATTCAATTTGTCACGGTTCAACGTGGGATTTACTATTTTTTCACCATAATATGCGACATAGTTACCTCCTACTTTTATTCCCGTTTTAACCAATTGGCTGGCACGTTCAATTTTCCCGGTTGGAATTTTATCTAATGTTTTCATTTATTGCATTTTTTCTTTCCAAAGAAATTTGCCTAAATCAAACAAACTTTCTAAAGGTTTTGTGTCTAATAAATCAACTACGGTATTCACAGATTTTTCAATCAATACATCTGTTTTCTCAAAACTTTTAGAGGTATCATCCATCCAAAATTTCAGTATGAATAAGAACTGAAGCCAAGCACCTTCAGAGAAAACAGGTTCGGTTACTTTCGCCACTTTCCCGAATTGCTCTGAGGGTTTTGACTTCACTACATCTACGATATATTCTTTAAAATGGTTTCTGAAAAGCTTTAAATTTTTAAGGTTTTTTAAACCCTCTTTATTTTCCTTTAGTGAAAAAAGAACATAACTTCTGTTCAGTGTTAGTATTTCAAACAACGTGAAATAAAGTGTCAACAATTTATTTTTATCGGAATAACTTTCAAAGGCTGACTCCTTTTCAATGGTGGCTGTAGCATTTTCAAAAAACTTTACCCAAATGGTTTGCTTTACAGTTTCCAACGAAGCAAAGAATGCATAAAAATCACTTTCAGCTATTTCATGCTTCTTACAAAACATAAATGCATTCTTGGGTTCCTCATTGGATTCCAAAACATCATTCATATACATTTCAATAATACGATTGTCATCGATAATGTTTTTGTTTGTTTTAGCGCGTTTCGTTGTGGCCATACTATAATTTTTAAAGGATATGTAAATTTACAATCGTTTAATCATTTTAAAAAATAATTAAACAAAAAATTTTGTTAAATGTTGTTCAAAATAAATGAAAATAAAAAAAGCGTTCATTGGGTAATGAACGCTTTTCGTATGTATAAGAAAATAAATTATTATTTTCCGGCCTCTTTTTGAGCTTCCTGAATCATTTTTTCGTTGGCGGTAATAGCAAACTCAACACGACGGTTTTGACTTCTTCCTTCCGGAGTATCGTTAGTTGCTATAGGATCTGCAATTCCCAAACCTGTAGTTACAAATCTTGTAGAAGACAAACCTTTTCCAGTCAAATAAGATCTTACCGAAGCAGCTCTCTGGTCAGATAACGTTAAATTGTATTCCGGACTTCCAGTACTATCAGTGTAACCATAAATCTGAATGTTGGTATCCGGATACTGATTGAAAACAGGAACCAATTTATCCAAGTTGGCTTTAGCTGTGGCAGTTAAAGTTGATTTATTAGTGTCAAAACGCACTGCATTTTCCCCTAAAACCAATCGAATACCTTCACCTACTCTTTCCACTTGTGCACCAGGTAAAGCAGTTTCAATTTCTCTAGCCTGTTTGTCCATTTTGTTACCAATAACACCTCCAGCAACACCTCCAATTATTCCACCAAGAACAGCGCCCAAAGCACCTTTTCCACCTTTTCCGATATTGTTTCCTAAAACGCCGCCTAAAACAGCACCACCTACTGCACCAATCGCTACGCCACGTTGTGAATTACTGGTATTTTTTACAGCTTCACAACTGGTAAAGACCGTTGACAAAACCATTAAACTTCCTAATAAAATTGCGCTATATTTTTTCATTTTTCTTTTAATTTAATTTTTCAAATTGGTATACTACATCCGTTAAAGTTCCGCCTACATTGATTTTGTCAATCAACTGAAAAGAACTGCCAGTTTGATTGGCTACTCTCAAGACATAACCTGTTTTAACTGTCTTTGCTTTAGATTCGTCCAAGATTTTCAAGACAAATTCGCCTTCTTTGTTAATAAACCACGAAATTGGTGTAGAATAAGCTGTACAACTTGGGCTGTTTAAAGCCATATTCCCTTTGTTACTCATAGAAACAAATTTCCATGTACTTCCAACAAAACACTTGGAATCTGCAAGGTCAAACGAGGTAACTTTAATTACTTCCGAACCGGGGTAATAAACCGAAGAAACTTTCCATTCTCCTTTAATTGCCATCTGAGAATTTGAGTCAATCTTGGTGCTGGTAGCCGAATTCGATTTGCAAGATAAAATCAAAACAGATAATAAACTCAGTAAAATAATTTTTTTCATCCTAATTATATATTTATATTTTGTTAAGCAAATATACGGGCATTTTTGATTAAATCTTTACATAATCTCGCCAAAAACTTGTAGAATTGTTACTACGTCAATTTGTCATAGACAACACAATTGGTATTAGTTTTGACTATCCAATGTCAAATTGTTTAACATAAAAAATAATCATATGACAACAGGAAAAATTAATGTATCAGTAGAAAACATCTTTCCGCTAATCAAGAAGTTTTTATACAGCGACCACGAAATTTTCTTGCGTGAATTAGTATCCAATGCAACGGATGCAACCTTAAAATTAAAACATTTAACTAGTATTGGCGAAGCCAAAATAGACTATGGCAATCCAATCATTGAAGTAAAAATCGACAAGGAAGGCAAAAAACTACACTTAATTGACCAAGGTCTTGGAATGACTGCTGAAGAAGTCGAAAAATACATCAACCAAGTGGCTTTTTCCGGAGCGGAAGAGTTTTTGGAAAAATACAAAGACTCTGCCAAAGATTCAGGCATTATTGGTCACTTCGGATTAGGTTTCTATTCTGCCTTTATGGTAGCCGAAAAAGTAGAAATCATCACCAAGTCATTTAAAGACGAACCGGCAGCACATTGGACTTGTGATGGCAGTCCGGAATTTACATTAGAACCACATGACAAAACCGACAGAGGAACCGAAATCATCTTACACATTGCTGAAGATTCTTTAGAGTTTTTAGAAGAATACCGAATTCGTGAGTTGTTGACCAAATACAATAAATTCATGCCTGTGCCAATTAAATTTGGTACCAGAAAAGAAAAAATCGAACAGAAAAAAGGAGAATCAGTTGCTGAAGAAGATAAAGACAACATTTTTACAGAAGTTGAAGTTGACAACATCATCAACAATCCGAATCCGGCGTGGACAAAGCAACCTGTAGATTTGACCGACGAAGATTATAAAAATTTCTACCGCGAATTGTACCCAATGCAGTTTGAAGAACCATTGTTCAATATTCACTTGAATGTGGATTATCCGTTTAACTTAACGGGGATTTTGTATTTCCCGAAAATGTCAGCCGATTTGCAATTACAGAAAGATAAAATCCAATTGTACCAAAATCAGGTTTATGTAACAGACAACGTTGAAGGAATTGTTCCTGAGTTTTTAGGTATGCTGAAAGGCGTAATCGATTCTCCGGACATTCCGTTGAATGTGTCACGTTCTTATTTGCAAGCCGATGGAAATGTGAAGAAAATTTCGAATTATATCACGCGTAAAGTCGCTGACAAATTGAAATCGTTATTCAACGAAAACCGCGAAGACTTCGAGCAAAAATGGAATGACATCAAAATCGTTTTGGAATATGGTATGTTATCGGAACCAAAATTTTATGAAAAAGCCGGTGATTTTGTTTTGTATCCAACAGTAGATAACAAATATTACACTTTAGCCGAATTGAAAGAAGCCATTGCTACGAACCAAACCGACAAAAACGGAAAATTAGTGGTATTGTATACTTCAAACAAAGAAGGACAGCACAGTTACATTGAAATCGCAAAAGAAAAAGGTTATGAAGTTGTCTTATTAGATTCGCCAATCGTTTCGCATTTGATTCAGAAATTAGAAAGCGATAATGAGAACCTGACTTTTGTTCGAGTAGATTCTGACCATATTGACAAATTAATTCAAAAAGAGGACACTCAAATTTCAAAATTGTCAGAGGAAGAATCAACCCAATTGAAAACAGTTTTGGAAGAAATTGTACCAAAAGCTAACTATTCGGTACAATTGGAACCAATGGAAAGTGGTGCAGCACCATTTATCATCACCCAACCGGAATTCATGCGAAGAATGAAAGAAATGAGTCAAACCGGTGGCGGCGGTATGTTCGGTATGGGGAATTTCCCTGAGATGTATAATTTGGTAGTGAACACCAACTCTAATTTGGCCACAACCATTTTAAACACACCGGATAAGTCAGCTCAAGAAAGCTTAGTCAAACAAGCTTTAGACTTAGCCAAGATTTCTCAAGGATTATTAAAAGGCGAAGAATTAACTGCTTTTGTTAAGAGAAGTTTTGAGTTAATCAAGTAATTAGGCATTAGCCAAAAAGCAATAGTAAAAAAAACCTGTGAGTGAAAATTTGCAGGTTTTTTTATTAGAATTAATTGTCGAACTTCGTAATTCTTAATTCGTTCATCAAATGACACTTTCCATAGAAACTCCGGCGCTTTTATTTTCAGCAACTTCTTTGATATTATTAGCTTACACCAACAGGTTTTTGACGATTGCACAAATCGTACGCAGTTTAAAAAAACATTATGATGAAGTACACACCAAAAGCATATTGCTGCAAATTAGAAACCTCAACTTGAGACTTTCCTTGATTCGCTATATGCAACTTTTTGGAGTTTTGTGTTTGTTTCTTTCCGTGTTTGCGATGTTGTGTTTATTTGTAGAATGGCAAACCTCCGGAATTTACCTTTTTGCTGCGAGTTTGTTGTGTTTGCTCACTTCCTTAGCAATATCATTTTGGGAAATTAGTATATCGGTAACCGCTCTTAGACTTCATTTGAGTGATTTGGAGGAAGAGAGTAAAAAATAAAACCGCTACAAGTCGTAACGGTTTCATCTTACTACTTAATATTTTCGTCTTAATACTATTTACTCAAATACATTTTTCTTCTCGAGTACAATTCGTAGAACTGGTCATCTTTCAAATCATCTATGAATAAGATGCTTTCTCCTGTTGATTTCATTTCCGGTCCGAGTGCTTTGTTCACATTCGGGAATTTGCTGAAAGAGAATACCGGTTGCTTAATCGCATAACCTTTTAGTTGTGGGTTGAAGGTAAAATCGGTTACTTTATTTTCGCCTAACATTACTTTCGTGGCATAATTTACATACGGTTCACCATACGCTTTCGCAATAAATGGAACGGTACGCGACGCTCTCGGATTGGCTTCTATGATGTAAACGATATCGTCTTTAATAGCAAACTGGATATTGATTAAACCTACGGTTCTTAAAGCTAAAGCAATTTTCTTCGTATGGTCTTTGATTTGTTGCATTACAAATTCGCCTAAGTTAAACGGTGGCAAAGTCGCATTCGAATCGCCCGAGTGCACACCACAAGGTTCGATGTGTTCCATGATTCCGATGATGTATACGTTTTCACCGTCGCAAATAGCATCCGCTTCTGCCTCGATTGCACCATCTAAATAATGGTCTAAAAGCAATTTGTTCCCCGGAATGTTTTTCAACAAGTCGATTACGTGTTCTTCTAATTCTTGCTTGTTGATTACGATTTTCATGCCTTGTCCACCTAATACATAAGAAGGACGAACCAATAGCGGAAAATCCAAAACATCTGCTAAAGCCGAGGCTTGATCAGCATTTTCAGCAATTCCGAATTGTGGGAATGGAATTTTTAAATCGGTTAACAAGTCGGAGAAACGACCTCTGTCTTCGGCTAAATCCAATGCATCGAAAGAAGTTCCTAATATTTTGATGCCGTAACGGTCTAATTTTTCAGCCAATTTTAATGCGGTTTGTCCGCCTAACTGAACGATTACGCCTTCCGGTTTTTCGTGTCGAATGATATCGTAAATGTGTTCCCAAAATACCGGTTCAAAGTATAATTTATCTGCCGTATCAAAATCGGTTGAAACTGTTTCCGGATTACAATTGATCATGATGGTTTCATAGCCACACTCTTTGGCGGCTAAAACCCCGTGAACACAAGAATAATCAAACTCAATTCCTTGTCCGATACGGTTTGGTCCCGAACCTAAAACCACGACTTTCTTTTTCGGAGTAACGATACTTTCGTTGTGAACGTATCTTTCTCCGTTAGCCGTTTGAATTTCGGCTTCGAATGTTGAGTAATAATATGGTGTTAAAGCTTTAAATTCGGCCGCACAAGTGTCAACCAATTTGTAAACTCTTTTTACATTCATTTCGTCGCGCAACTTGTAGACCTGACTTTCTAAACAACCCATCATGTGGGCTATTTGTCTATCTCCGTAACCTTTTTGTTTGGCTTCGAGTAATAATTCTTTGGGTAAAGTGTCAACTTTGTAATTGGAGATTTCTCTTTCTAATAAGTACAACTCTTCGTATTGTTTCAAGAACCACATATCTATTTTAGTGATTTCGTGGATTCTGCTCAATGGAATTCCCATAGCAATCGCATCGTAAATCACGAAAACTCGGTCCCAACTCGCGAAAGTCAGTTTCTCGATAATTTGCTCGTAGTTTTTATAGCCTTTTCCGTCAGCTCCGATTCCGTTTCGCTTAATCTCTAAAGACTGAGTCGCTTTATGCAGGGCTTCTTGGAACGAACGTCCGATGCCCATTACTTCTCCAACCGATTTCATTTGCAATCCTAACGTTCGGTCTGAACCTTCAAATTTGTCGAAATTCCAACGCGGGATTTTTACGATTACGTAATCTAAGGTTGGTTCAAATAAGGCCGAAGTGGATTTGGTGATTTGGTTTTGTAATTCGTTTAGGTTGTATCCTAAAGCTAGTTTGGTTGCAATTTTCGCAATCGGATAACCCGTTGCTTTTGACGCTAAAGCGGAAGAACGAGAAACACGTGGATTGATTTCAATCGCCACAATGTCTTCTTTTTCATCCGGTGAAACGGCAAATTGCACGTTACAACCTCCGGCAAAATTCCCGATAGAGCGCATCATCAGAATTGCCATATCACGCATTTTTTGGAATGTTGTATCGGATAAAGTCATGGCCGGAGCAACGGTGATAGAATCTCCCGTATGGATTCCCATTGGGTCCATATTTTCGATGGAACAGATTATTACTACGTTGTCATTTTGATCGCGTAATAATTCTAATTCGTATTCTTTCCAGCCTAGTAAAGCCTTATCAATTAAGACTTCGTGTATAGGTGACGCTTCTAAACCACGGGTTAATAAGTCGTCAAAATCTTCTTTTTTGTGTACGAATGCCGCTCCGGTTCCACCCAAAGTAAACGATGGACGAATTACTAGTGGAAAGCCAAATTCCTGGGCAATTTCCTTTCCTTTTAAGAAAGAGGTTGCGGTTTTCGCCGGTGCAGTTGGCACGCCTATTCTTTCCAATAATTGTTTGAATTGCTCTCTGTCCTCGGTAATGTTGATGGCATTGATATCAACCCCGATTAATCTTACTCCGAAATCTTGCCAAATGCCTTTTTCATCAGCTTCTAAACAAAGATTCAAAGCGGTTTGTCCACCCATGGTTGGTAATACCGCATCAATTTGCGGATGTTCTTTTAGGATTTGGATGATTGATTTGGTGGTTAAAGGCAAAAGGTAAACATGATCAGCCATGCTTGGATCTGTCATAATCGTGGCCGGATTGGAATTGATTAAGATGACTTCGATTCCTTCTTCTCTGAGTGAACGTGCAGATTGAGAACCGGCGTAATCAAATTCGCAGGCTTGTCCGATAACAATAGGTCCTGAACCAATAATTAAAACCGATTTGATGGAGTTGTCTTTAGGCATTGTAGTTAGATTTTTAGACTTCTTAGATTTTTAGATCGTTAGACTTCTTAGAATTAGTTAGTTGTTTTGTTATGCATGGCTCTTGCCCCGATTGCAACGGAAATCCTTTTTAATTTGCTTTAAAATTAAAAAGATTGGAGTGTAAAGCGGGAAATAGCTCCTAAAAATTATCAATATTTATGAACAGGTTTAAAAAAAAGCCGCTACTAATAAAAGTAACGGCTTGATATTGATTAGTAGCTAATCATTATTTTTTGTGTCTTGGTTCAGAAGATACAGTCAACTTATGTCTTCCTTTTGCTCTACGACGCGCAAGGACTTTTCTTCCATTTGCAGAAGCCATTCTGTCCATAAATCCGTGTTTATTTCTTCTTTTTCTTTTCGATGGTTGAAACGTTCTTTTGCTCATTGCTCTGTATCTTTAAAATCTTGTTTAATTTCTATGGTATACGGCTGTTTTAAAACCGAGTGCAAATATACAAACCTTTTTTTTTCCGACAAGCACTTTTTTAAAAATATTTTTAATTCATTTTATTACCTTTGTGCCACTAAAAAACACAAAAACATGTTTCACAGATTTATTAAATTAATCCTAGCGGCATTGATGGTCGTAGCAGGTATTTGGCAATTTACGGAAGGGAATATTGGAAACGGTATTTTCTTGATTTTATTGACAGCCATTCCTATCTTTTTATATTACAAAAACGAATTTATCTTATTGGCTTTCTTAAAGTTGAGAAAGCAGGATTTTGCCGGTGCTAAAGTTTGGTTGGACAAAATCAAAAATCCGGAAACGGCTTTGGTAAGAAAACAACAAGGATATTATAATTACCTTCACGGATTGATGACGTCTCAAACCAATTTGCACCAATCGGAGAAATTTTTCAAAAAAGCGATTGAATTAGGATTGAGTATGGACATGGATTTGGCGGTGGCCAAATTAAACTTAGCCGGAATCGCCATGTCAAGAAGACGAAAATTGGAAGCTACTGCTTTGTTAAACGAAGCAAAAAAATTAGACAAACAAAACATGCTGAATGATCAGATTAAGATGATGAAAGAGCAGATGAAGAAAATTTAGTTAGACTTCTTAGACTGGCTTAGAATCTAAAAATAAAAAACCTCCTTCATTTTTGAAGGAGGTTTTTTATTTTTAGATTCTAAGTAGTCTAACTTTCTAATAATCTGAGCAGTCTGAATTAATATCCTGCTAAAGGAATTTCTATCTCGTATCTTTTCTTATTTGGATTGACCAATTTCTTATCTCTCAACCAAGGATTGTGGATTTTAAGAATTTTATAATTAATCCCTTGAGATTTTGCGAAACCGGTTAAATCGTTTATCGTACTGTCGACTTCGATTTTTTTGGTCGGAATTGGCGCATATAAATCACTTGAGAAAATACTGAAACCGTATTTTGCGGGTTGTTTCATGATTTCTTTTAAGGCCAAGATTCTGAAGACATAACGTGATGTTTCCTCTGTTAAAGCCAAATCATAATAGTTACTGACTTTTTGTTCGTCAATTTTTTTGGTAATCCCATTCATGCCACCGTTATAGGAAGCGGCAGCTAATGTCCAAGAACCAAATTTATCTTTAGCACTTAACAAATAACGACAGGCAGCTTCTGTAGATTTTTCCAAATGGTATCTTTCATCTACGATGTCGTTGACTTCCATTCCTTTTTCTTTGGCGGTTTCGGGCATGAATTGCCAAACACCACGAGCGCCGGCTGACGAAACTGCGTTGACCAATCCACTTTCGATGACGGCTAAATATTTAAAATCATCGGGAACACCATATTTGGCTAAAATAGGTTCGATGATAGGAAAAGCACGGTTGGCTCTTTTGATAATCAACGCTGTGGTAGCGTCAAGATTAGCATTGATGAGTAATTCTCTGTCTAAACGTTCCCGGACATCAGTGATTTGGAGTGGTGCTTTTTCACCGGCAAAATCAACTTCTGTCGGGAAATACATCGCAGTGCCTTCGCGCAACAGTTTATCTTTATTGTCGCCTGAAATTCCAAAAACAAGAATTCCGGAAAGCATTACAATAGTCACTACGGATAATAGGGCTTTATTCGTTTTCATAATATCATAGATTAACGTTGCAAAACTACAACTTTATATTGTAAAGCTACAAAATTTGAGCCGTTAGGCCTTTTCTTCTAACAAAATTTTAGGCAAATTTTCATTTAGCCATTTGTATTTACTCAAAATCATAATATGAGTTCCACCTTTAACAGGGATGAATTTTTTGATGTTTTTGGGTGGAAAAACCTCGTCGGCGTCGCCATGAATATGGATGATTTCTTCGTCGATTTCTATACGGTTCCAATTGATAATTTGTTCTATTGCCCAATCTAAATAACGTTTGTCACGAACAGCCAAAAACTTTTCATACAAAGCTAATCTTTGTTTGACTATTGAAGAACCAAAGGAAAACTTGACCAACATTTCAATATTTTCAAATAATGTGGTGGGAATAAGTTTGTAGGCTTTAGTGGTTTTAGCCAATTTAAATCGCCTAGGGAATTCTGTATTCGATTTTACACTCGAAATAATGATGACTTTCTTCGGATTGAGAAATTGCTTCATCTCTTGCACTAAAATGCCTCCAAAGGAAACACCAATCAAAATTGGATTCTCGTGTGTTACTTTTTTGGCAATTCTTTGAGCATAAGCAACTAGAGTTTCTCCGACATTTGGAATCTCCCATTCGAGCAAATGCATTTCAAAAGTGTCTTCGGGCAATTGGATTCTTTCAAAAATCGTCGGACTGGCTGCCATACCCGGCATGAAGTAAACATGGATTTTAGACATTATATAACTGTAAACTCGTTAATTATTAGTAAATTTGCATAAAAATAATCCTTTTATTTCACTTGATTATGAACACAACATTAATTTCAGAAAAAATGGAAATTAAAGACAACACCTTTGCTCGACAGTTTGAAACTTTGGTGGATGGCAAATTGATTTCTGTTGAATATTCTTTCCAAGAAAAAAAAATATTCCTGACTAGAATTAATACTTTTGACGGCTTTAATGATGAGGAGTTTATTAGTGAATTGCTAAAAAACATCATGGAAATCGCTTATGAACGCAAACTAAAAGTGGTTCCGATTTTACCCAAAATCGCGCTTTTCTTTAGAAAGAATACAACCTACAGAGATTTATTGCCACCGGGAATCAAAATCTAACAGAGCATAACTTAAAAATAAAAGTCGTCTTGAGAAATCAGGACGACTTTTTTTTATAGATTTTATTTATATTTAACGAATGAACACTAAAGACTTCCAACAAGAGATTATTGCTTTCTTCGAAAACATTGATAAATATTATGGTTCTAAAACAGAAATCACTGAAGGTTTGTGTACTGATATGAAAAATCTGGATGCTAATTTGACGACTTGGAACTTATCCGAGTTTGACTTAATTCGTTCTGCTTACAGAAAAACAGGTGAAAAACTAATGATGGAAGGCCGCAATATGTATTACGAAATTTCAGCTGACAGAATCATTGGGTTTGAACAAACAGGCAGGCATAAATTTGAATTTATTGAGCTTTATGGAAATTCCGTTTTCAGAATCACTAAAATCAGATTTCATTATAAATATTAAGCTTCTATATTCAGAAATTCTAGCCTCACACTACCATCTTCATCAATTCTTGATAAGTTGATTTCGTGTAAAGTATTGACCAATTCAGGATTCCAAGGGGTTTTTACTTTGACGTAATTTTCGGTAAAGCCGTGAATGTAACCTTCTTTATTTTCGCTTTCGAATAAAACCGTTCTGTTGGTTCCGATTTGGCTTTCATAAAAAGCACGGCGTTTTTTCACCGACAAACCTCGAAGCATTTTACTTCTTTTGGCGCGCACATTGGCAGGCACTACACCATCCATTTCGGCCGCTTCAGTATTGTCTCTTTCGGAATAGGTAAAGACATGCAAATAGGAAATATCCAATTCGTTTAAGAAATTATAAGTTTCCAAGAAATGCTCATCAGTTTCACCCGGAAAACCAACGATTACGTCCACACCAATACAAGCATGCGGCATCACTTCACGGATTTTGGAAACTCTTTCAGAATAAACTTCGCGCAAATAACGGCGTTTCATTTTCTTTAAAACATCGTTGCTTCCGGACTGTAATGGAATATGAAAATGAGGAACAAATGTTCGGCTTTGAGAGACAAATTCGATAGTTTCGTTTTTTAATAAATTTGGTTCAATCGAAGAAATACGCAATCTTTCAATGCCTTCTACTTCATCTAAAGCTTTTACTAAATCTAAAAATGTATGTTCGTGTTTTTTATTTCCAAACTCACCTTTACCATAATCCCCAATGTTCACACCGGTCAAAACGATTTCTTTGATGCCTTGCTGCGAAATTTCGAAGGCATTTTTCAACACATTATCTAAAGCATCACTTCGAGAAATTCCACGCGCTAAAGGAATCGTGCAATAAGTACATTTATAATCACAACCGTCTTGCACTTTTAAGAAAGCACGCGTTCTGTCGCCTATAGAATAACTACCAACATAAAAATCGGCTTCTTCGATTTCGCACGAATGCACTTCGCCCATATCATTTTTGGACAAATCATTGATATAATCGGTGATTTTGAATTTTTCTGTCGCGCCCAAAACCAAATCCACGCCATCAACTGCCGCCAATTCTTCCGGTTTTAATTGTGCATAACAACCCACGGCTGCAACGAACGCTTTATCGTTGAGCTTCATGGCTTTTTTAACTACTTGTTTGAATTGTTTATCGGCGTTTTCAGTAACCGAACAAGTATTAATCACATAGATATCGGCTACTTCTTCAAAATCGACGCGATCAAATCCTTCGTCTTGGAAGTTTCTCGCGATGGTAGAGGTTTCGGAGAAATTTAATTTGCACCCTAAAGTATAAAAGGCGACTTTTTTTCTGTTTTCCATAAGCTGTCTCAATTGATGAAATCGTTGTCAAAAAATTGAGTGCGCAAATTTAAGGAGAATAAATGGAAATAAAAAAGCCATAACTACATTCGCAATTATGGCTATCTCTTGAAATTGAGCAATTTACTCTTTTCTGTATTTTTTAGTTTCCTCAAAAACGTGTTCCAAAATTTTCGCGTCTTCTTCGGTGAATTCCACTTGGCGTCTTGCCATCACTATTTTAGCGGTTTGAAAAGCTTTGGAGGTCAAATAAGTTGTGAATCCTGATGCGCCACCCCAAGAAAAACTCGGCACAAAATTACGTGGAAAACCTGAGCCGAAAATATTAGCCGAAACGCCAACCACTGTTCCGGTATTGAACATGGTATTGATGCCACATTTACTATGATCGCCCATCATTAAGCCGCAAAATTGCAAACCGGTTCGGGCAAAACCTTCTGTTTCGTAGCTCCACAAACGCACTTCTTCGTAGTTGTTTTTTAGGTTAGAATTGTTACTATCGGCGCCGATATTACACCATTCACCCAAAACAGCATTGCCTAAAAATCCATCGTGACCTTTATTAGAATACCCCATCAAAACCGAATTACTCACTTCGCCGCCAATGACAGAATGTGGTCCAACGGTTGTCGCGCCATATACTTTGGAAGCCAGTTTCACTCTACCCGATTCGCACAAAGCAAAAGGGCCGCGAATGACTGAACCTTCCATAATTTCAGCATTTTTTCCGATATAAATTGGTCCGGTTGAGGCGTTTAAAGTAACGAATTCCAGCTTTGCGCCTTCTTCGATAAAGATATTTTCGGGTGAAATGACGTTGACACTTTTCGGTATCGGTTGGGAATGTCTGCCTTCGGTGATTAATTCGAAATCTTCTCGAATGGCCGCATCATTTTTGGCAAAAATATCCCAAGTATGTTCAATTTTCAACCCATCTTCATTGTATTCGATGATTTCATACGAATCAAAATCGACTTCTTCCTGCGTATCATTGGTAAAAAATGCTACGACTTCTTCGCCTTGAAAAATGGCTTGGTTTTTTTCCAAACTCTTAATCGTTTCCGCCAAAACATCATTGGGCAAAAAAGAGGCGTTAATCATTACGTTTTCTTCCATTTCTACCATTGGAAACTTTTCAGAAAGGTATTCTTCGGTTAACGTTGTCGTGGTGTAACCCAAATGTTTCTCCCATTTTTCACGTATGGTTAAAATCCCGACACGAATATCGGCCACCGGTCGTGTAAAAGTAAAAGGCAATAAGGCATTGCGAACAGTTCCGTCAAAAAGTATGTAGTTCATGTTGTTTGTTATCAGTTGTGAGTCCAAAGTTACAAAAGTTTACCGCATAAAAAAACCACTCACTTTCGTGAATGGTCTTAATAAAATTTGAACTCTAATCCCGAAGGTTCGGGACTATTTAGCGTGTTTCGCGTATTTAGTTTTAAATTTATCAATACGTCCTGCAGTATCGATAAGTTTAGATTTACCGGTATAAAAAGGGTGAGAAGTTCTAGAAATCTCCATTTTGAAAACTGGATATTCAACACCTTCGTGCATGATAGTTTCTTTAGTTTCTACTGTTGATTTAGTGATAAAAACATCATCGTTTGACATGTCTTTAAAAGCAACTAATCTGTAATTTTCCGGGTGGATTCCTTTTTTCATGATAAATCTTTTTATGGTTTTGAGGTAGTTCGTTTTGAAGCTTTCACTTTGAAAGGTGTAAACTGGCTACAACTTTTAATAATTTCTTTTTTAAATTGAGAGTGCAAAAATACAACTTTTTTACAAAAATCAAAGCGAACTGTAACTTTTTTTAATTGTTTTAAACTTACTGGTAAGTAATTGTGGAATTACTATATTTGTTAATTAATTAAAACCTAAAAACCATGAATGAAATTATTAAGAAAAACGGCGTTACCTTTGGAATAATCCTGGGACTTTTTTCGGTTCTTTTTACAACAGCAATTTATGTGACTGACCTACAACTATTTACTAGTTGGTGGATTGGCTTGGCTTCTTTTGCTATAGCAATAGCTATTGGAGTTGTCTTGGTTTCTAAAACCAAAAAACAAATGGGAACGATGACCTTTAAAGAAGGTTTCACGGTATATTTTATTGCTGCCTTAATTGGTTCATTCATTTCTCAGCTTTATAATTATATCTTATTTAATTTTATTGATGTTCAAGCCAAAGAAACTATCAAGGAAATTACAATGAAGTATACCTCTGATATGTTGGAAAAATTTGGAACGCCTGCTGCTGCCATTAATGATACCATGCAAAAAATGGCGGAGACTGACAATTATTCTATTGGAAATATCCTTTTCGGATTAGCTATTGCTCTAGTATTTCAAGCCATTTTCGGTCTAATTTTAGCCGCCATTTTCAAATCAAAATCGAATCAAGGATTATAGATGAATCTATCCATAATAATTCCGCTTCTTAACGAGCAGGAATCTTTACCCGAATTGCACCAATGGATTGTCAAAGTCATGACAACCCACAATTATTCTTATGAAGTTATTTTCATCGATGACGGTAGTACCGATGACTCTTGGGGAATAATTGAAAATCTTTCCAAAGAAAACCCTAATGTAAAAGGCATTCGATTTCTCAGAAATTTTGGAAAATCACAAGCGTTACATGCCGGTTTTGCCAAAGCCAAAGGCGATGTTGTCATCACGATGGACGCCGATTTACAAGACAGTCCGGATGAAATTCCGGGTTTATACAATATGGTGATGAATCAAAATTTCGATTTGGTTTCCGGCTGGAAAAAGAAACGTTATGATTCGGTCGTAGCCAAAAATTTACCTTCTAAATTGTTCAATTGGGCAGCGAGAAAAACTTCAGGCGTTCATTTGAATGACTTTAACTGTGGATTGAAAGCCTACAAAAATGTAGTGATTAAAAATATAGAAGTTTCAGGAGAAATGCACCGCTATATACCGGTTTTGGCCAAAAATGCCGGTTTCGGAAAAATAGGCGAAAAAGTAGTGATTCACCAAGCTCGTAAATATGGCGAATCTAAATTTGGCATGAGCCGATTTATCAATGGTTTTTTGGATTTGATTACCATTTGGTTTCTTTCCAAATACGGAAAACGGCCAATGCACTTATTTGGAGCACTTGGGGTTATTATGTTTATTATTGGTTTTATTTCTACTTTTTTAATCATAGGAATTAAACTGATGAAACTCTTTGTGTTTCACGAACCTACTATTTTAGTAGCTCAAAATCCTCTTTTCTATATTGCTTTAACTTCTATGATTATTGGTTCTCAATTGTTCTTAGCCGGGTTTTTAGGCGAAATTATTCTGCGAACTAAAAACAATGAAGAGCGTTATAAAATTTCAAGTGAAGTGAATCTGTAAAGATTTCAATTCAATTCAAAAACAATTACCATGCATATCGAACAACATATTTTAGACAAAGTAAACGAATGGTTGACCCCAACTTTTGACGTTGACACCCAAAACCAAATCAAAGAAATGATGACCACTTCTCCCAAAAACTTGGAGGAGAGTTTCTATAAAAACTTAGAATTCGGAACCGGTGGCATGCGAGGAATTATGGGCGTTGGCACCAATCGCATCAATAAATATACTTTGGGTAAAAACACACAAGGCATTTCCGATTATCTGAAAAAATCATTCCCAGGAGAAGCGTTGAAAGTTGTAATTGCTTATGATTGTCGTCACAACAGTGATACTCTTGGAAAAGTAGTTGCCGATGTTTTCTCGGCCAACGGCATCAAAGTGTATTTGTTTTCAGAAATGCGACCTACACCGGAATTGTCCTTTGCCTTAAAACATTTAAACTGTCATGCCGGAATTGTACTAACAGCTTCGCACAATCCGCCGGAATACAACGGTTACAAAGTGTATTGGCAAGATGGTGGCCAATTGGTTCCGCCACAAGATGAAGAAATTATTCAAGTTATTGAAGACTTAAAATACAGCGAAATCAAATTCGAAGCGAACAATAGTTTAATCGAATACATCGATACTGAGATTGACAATGCTTTTGTAGATTCAACTATTGCGAATGCTAGTTTTAATACTTCAGCAAATGCAAAAGCGAATTTAAAAATTGTTTATACTTCGCTTCACGGCACTTCCATCAAATCGGTACCAAGTGTTTTGGCGAAAGCCGGTTATACGGATGTGAATATCGTACCGGAACAAGCGGAACCGAATGGCGACTTTCCAACGGTAGTTTCTCCGAATCCGGAAGAACCGGAAGCCTTAACTATGGCTTTGGCTTTGGCTGAAAAATTACACGCCGATATCGTTTTTGGAACCGATCCTGACAGCGACCGTTTAGGAGTTGCCGTTAGAGATAACAATAATAAAATGATTCTCCTTAACGGAAATCAAACGATGGTTGTGATGACCAATTATTTATTGGAACAATGGAAAAAAGCGAACAGACTTAATGGCAAACAATTCATCGGTTCGACTATAGTATCAACGCCTATGATGTTGGAATTGGCTTCGGCTTATGGTGTGGAATGTAAAGTGGGTTTAACCGGTTTCAAATGGATTGCCAAGTTCATCAAAGATTTCCCTGAGTTGCAATTTATCGGCGGTGGCGAAGAAAGTTTTGGTTTCATGGTAGGTGATGCTGTTCGCGATAAAGATGCCGTTGGTGCCATTTTATTAATGTGTGAAATTGCAGCGCAGGCTAAAGAAAATAAGAGTTCCGTTCACCAATATTTACAACAAATGTATGTCGATTTTGGTTTCTACAAAGAATACCTGATTTCGATTACCAAAAAAGGAATCGAAGGTGCGAATGAAATCAAACAAATGATGATTGACATGCGCGACAATCCGGTGGCTGAAATCAACGGACAACGCGTGATTATGGTGGAAGATTATCTAAATTCGACGGCCAAAAATTTATTATCAGGTGAAACGGAAAACTTGACTATTCCAAAATCAGACGTGTTGATTTATTATTTAGAAGACGGTTCGAAAATTTGTGCGCGTCCGAGTGGAACTGAGCCAAAAATTAAGTTCTATTTCAGTGTCAATACCGCGATTGAAAACTTGGAAGAAATTCCGGCAGCTGAAGCTTATTTGGACCAAAAAATCACCACTATCATTTCAGAAATGCAGTTGAACTAATGAGTAGCATCAAAAAGATTTTCCCCTTTATTCGTCCGTATAAAAAGTATGTTTACTTAAACATTTTTTTTAATGTTTTCTACGCATTGTTTAGTGCTGTTTCTTTTGTGGCATTAATTCCGATGCTATCCGTACTTTTTAAAGAAGACAATAAAATTACGACCAAACCGGTTTTTGAAGGCATTGAACATTTTGGTGATTATGTGGAAAACATTATGGGTTATTACATTACTCATTTCAACGAAACCGAAGGTCCGCAATACACTTTATTAGTAATGATTACTTTGATAATTACCTTGTTTTTATTAAAAAACCTGTGTAATTATTGGGCGATGTATTTTATCACTTTCCTTAGAAATGGGGTTTTGAGAGACATTCGAAATGCGATGTACAAAAAATCGGTCGAATTGCCTATCTCCTATTTTTCAGAGAAGCGAAAAGGCGATGTAATTTCCAGAATGACTTCTGATGTGTTGGAAATTCAGCATTCTTTTCTGTCGGTTTTGGAATTGATTGTCCGCGAACCTTTGACCATCTTATTTACCATTGGCGCGATGTTTTTCATTAGCGTGAAACTAACGCTGTTTGTCTTTATATTTATACCAATATCAGGTTTTATCATTTCTAAAGTCGGCAAATCGCTTAAGAAAAAATCAGATAAAGCAGCCATTGAACAAGGGTATTTTTTATCGATTATAGAAGAAACACTTAGCGGATTAAAAGTCATCAAAGGCTTCAACAGCGAAAAAGTCTTTCAAGGCAAATTCACCAATTCAACCGATAGATTTTTTCATTTAAACAATAAAATCCTAAACCGTCAAAACCTTTCTTCTCCTTTGAGTGAATTCTTGGGAATCCTTATTATTGCAGTTCTTTTAGTGTATGGCGGAAGTATGGTTTTAGTAGAAGGCACGCTTTCCGGGGCTAAATTTATTGGCTATATGGGATTGGCTTATAACATTCTGACTCCGGCCAAAGCCATTTCAAAAGCCAGTTATGGTGTGAAAAAAGGAGAAGCGGCTGCGGAAAGAATCTTAGAAATATTGGAACAAGAAAATCCAATTCAAAGTAAAAAAGACGCTGTTCATAAATCAACTTTTGAATCCGGAATCACTTTAGAAAACATCAATTTCAGATACGAAGAAGAAAACGTCTTAAAAAACTTCTCTCTTACAGTTCCCAAAGGTAAAACTGTCGCTCTTGTCGGACAATCCGGTTCCGGAAAAAGTACCATTGCCAATTTGCTGACGCGTTTTTATGACGTAAACGAAGGCAAAATCATCATTGACAATGTCGACATCAAAGACATGGATTTACATTCACTTCGCGGATTAATGGGATTGGTTACACAAGATTCTATACTATTCAACGATACTATTAAAGCCAATATTGCTTTAGGAAAATTAGACGCTAGTGATGAAGAAATCATCGAAGCCTTGAAAATTGCCAATGCTTACGAATTCGTCAAAGATTTACCGGATGGCATTTATGCTAATGTTGGCGATAGTGGTAACAAACTTTCAGGCGGTCAAAAACAACGTTTGTCGATTGCACGTGCCGTTTTAAAAAATCCACCAATTATGATTTTGGATGAAGCGACTTCTGCTCTGGATACCGAAAGCGAAAGATTAGTCCAACAAGCCTTGGAAAACATGATGCAAAACCGAACTTCGGTTGTAATTGCGCATAGACTTTCAACAATTCAAAAAGCGGATATGATCGTGGTGATGCAAAAAGGAGAAATCGTTGAACAAGGAACACACGATGAACTTTTAGCCAAGAGTGGTACTTATTCCAAATTGGTAACCATGCAATCTTTTGAATAGATTATTAGATTGTTGGATTATTAAGAAATTAAGCTAATATATTTAGTTTTTAAATACTGTAATTCGTAATGTATGTAAAGAATCCAAATATCAAACTGCCTGAAGATCCTAACACGGTAGTTTGGAAGTATTTGGACTTGTCTAAATTTCTCGATTTACTGTTGTCCCGAAAGTTATTTATGTCGCGTTCAGATAAATTTGAAGACCAATACGAAGGCACTTTTAGTGAACCCACTTTTGAAGAAATCAAAAAGCTTTCCGAAAACAATCCGGAGTTTTTATCCTTTTACAAATCGCATCGTGAAAAAGTGGTCGTAAGCAGTTGGCACATCAACGAATACGAATCGTTTGCGATGTGGCAGATTTTCACCCAAAACAGTGAAGGTTTGGCGATTCAATCCACGATTGGCCGTTTGCAAAAAGCTTTGGAAGTTGAGAGAGACTTCAACCAATTCATAGGCGAAGTCAATTATATCGATTACAAAAAAGAGTACATTCCGTTTGACGATATGTTTTTTCCTTTTTTATTCAAGCGGAAAAGTTTTCAGTATGAAGGCGAAGTCAGAATCATAGCGGACTTATCGGACAAAGACATCAAAATCAATGACGGTTTAAAGATTGATGTTGATATTGATCAAATGATTGAAAAAATCTACATTCACCCCAAATCGGAGAACTGGTATAAAAAACTGGTCATCGAATTGGTTTCCAAATTAGGTTTCGATTTTGAAATTGAAAAATCCGACTTAGAGAGCGATATACTGATTTAGAATAGTTTAAAGCAAAGGTTTGATTTCAGTGGCTTTCCATTCTTTGTCTAAAAGATTAACGAAGTAATAATGGAGTGTGTCTTCTTTATCAAAAGCGCCATTTTTATTAGTATCTTCCATAGCTCTGAAATACAATCTGCTTCGGGATTCAATAATATTCCAATCAATCAATTCTTGAAAATCTGTCGAAATCTTAGTGAAGCTCTTTCCGGAAATATCACTCAAGTAAAGTGATTTAATATCACTGCTGTTTACTTTATTGTCTTTATTAGTATCCGAATCTGCCAAAGTAAAAACCATCAATTGCTTTTTAGTCTTAACAGCTATGTTTTTTAAATAAGTAGCGGTTTCAATCAAAACATTTTTTTCTGTCAACGCATAAATCGTGTCTTGTCCTATTTCCTGAAACTTCAAATTCTGCAAAAATCCTGTAATTTGGTATTCCCCATAATTGGAAACCGTGTAACCGGTGTTGGAATCATAAGAAGATTTTAAGCCTTTTTTGTCGCTGGACACCGTTCCGATTGGAAAAATTAAGTAATTGGTGCCATCCATGTTGATAGGCAAATCGGCGATTTCAATTTGTGTAGTGTCTTCCGGAACTTCGGTTTTTGCTTTTGAAGTGTCTTGGTAAATCACTTTGGGTTTGGGTGATTCTTCTTTTTTGCAACTTACTAAAGTTACCATCAAAATCAAGGAAATATAGAAAGTGAAATTTTTCATCTCAAAATAATTTGTTATCAAAAATAGTGATTTATTTCTACAATTTCGCAGTCAGTTTCACATTGAAAACACGCGTGGTCATATAGTTTGGAATTCCGTATTGGTTTTTGGTATACACATCACGCACCCATGTATTGGTAATGGCATTTTGGTTGTTAAACAAATTAAAAATTTCAAAACCTATGGATAAATCTTCAAATTTTTTCAACCAATGTCCATTCGCTCTTTCATTGTTCTTTTCGGTCAACACATAGGAAAACCCAACATCCGCACGACGGTAATCACGCAAACGCGTTTGGTAAGTGTAAGCATCGGCATAAGAAGGCGAACCACCTGGTAAACCGGTATTGTAAACCAAATTCAAGTATAATTTCATGTTAGGTAAATTGGGCATATAATCTTGAAAAAGAATACCGACTTTCAATCTTTGATCCGTCGGACGCGCTATAAACCCACGATTATTTTGATTTTCTTCGGTCTTCATATAACCAAAACTCAACCAAGATTCTGTTCCGGGAACGAACTCTCCGTTTAATCTCATGTCTAAACCATAAGCATAAGCTTCCGCCTCATTATTGGCTCGGTACCGAATTCTTACGTTTTCTAATGTATATGTATTCACATCAGTCATGGTTTTGTAATAGGCTTCCGTAACCAATTTAAAAGGACGCTTGGCCATCTTGAAATTATAATCATTGCTCAACACAAAATGAATGGATTGCTGGGCTTTCACATTCGGATTTACCACTCCATTCATATCACGCAATTCACGATACAATGGCGGTTGGTGATAAAAACCGGCTGCAAAACGAAATATCATGTCTTTATCCCAATCAGGTTTTAAAGCAAACTGAGCTCTCGGACTGATAACGGTTTGACTCTTTGCATTTGAAATACCGTCTCCTGAAACGGTCCAATTGTGAAAACGAGCTCCGGCAGTAATCCATAACTGATGGTTACCAATTTCAGTTTTCGTATTCCATTGGGCAAACCCGGAAAATCGGTCAATATCAATGAAGTTGGTGGCTCTTACATTTTGGAAAGGCACTAATGGGCCAACATATGGATTGTAAGGTTGGTCATTAGGGAAATCAATTTGAGGCGGATTTAAAGAAAACCCGGCAGAATCAATGACTTCCCATTCAACAATGCGGTCACGAATATTTTCACGGGTGTATTTGAAACCCCAATCAATTTGGTGTTTTTTATTATTGATGAAATGCGTTCCTTTGACTTCAGCATTAATAAATAAAGCATCTAAATCATTTCGCGCATGATTTAATTGCGACCCAACGCCTTGGCTAAAAGTTACTTCTCCTAAAGTTTCCGACCCGATATTGGTATCGACTTCGCCTAAAAAATAAGCGGCAAAAATATCAAAGTACTCTTGCTCTTGGGTATGATAAACCGAACTTATGAATCTGAAAATATTGTTGTCGTCTTTGGCAAATGTTGTTTTGAAAGCACCAAAAAGCGTTTGATATCGGTCTTTTTCCTGACCATCGTAAAAAATTTGCAACGCGATAGGTTCGTCGATAGTTCCAAAGTTAGTTTGGCGTGTTAAAGGCTGATAGTTATATCTGTTTTGTGATGCATTGCCCAAGAAACTGAACTGCCATCTTTTATTTGGACTAAAATTCACATTGGTTTGCACGTCCATAAAGGTTGGTCGGAAATTGGTTTGCGTTTCCTGACTGTTGACGAAAAGGGAATTATCGCGGTAACGAATCCCGGTAATGGCGGACCATTTTTTATTTTTAGAAATACCTTCTCCCGTTATACTTCCACCTAAGAAACTGGCTTCGGCCATAATGCTGTATCTTTTGGGAATTCTATAAGTAATGTCTAGAACGGATGACATTTTATCGCCGTATTTGGCTTGAAATCCACCGGCGGAGAAATCAATTTTTTGCACCATATCCGTATTGGTAAAACTCAGTCCTTCTTGCTGACCGGAACGGACTAGGAACGGACGATACACTTCAATTTCATTAACATACACTAGGTTTTCATCATAGTTTCCACCACGAACATTGTAACCTGAACTTAATTCGTTATTAGCATTTACACCCGCAAAAGTTTTCAAAACACTTTCCACGCCGGGCATTGCACTCGGATTTGTTCTGATGGTTTCGGGTTCAATTGAAGTAATTCCTTGTACTCTTCTTCGACTACTGGTTATTACTACATCGCTTAATTGTTCTGCTTTTTCACTCATGACAACGTGCCATTCCAAATTTTCTCCGGGTTTCAATTGAAAAGTAGCGGTTATGTTTCTTAACGATTTGTGAGTGAAAACCAGCACCACTTTTTGATTGGCAGGAACGTTTATTTCGTAAAACCCGGTTTTATCAGTTGTAGCGGTTTTGGTTTGGTAGCTTACACTAACATTTTCAACCGGTTTGTTGTTTTCATCGAGTACGACTCCGGCAACTTTAGCTGATGCGTTTTGGGCTAAAGCGATGCAATTGAACGCTAAAAAAAGGAGTGTAAAAAGGAATTTATTTGTTCTCAAACTATAGGATTAAGGTTTTTGACTTCTAAAAAATTGTGTTTCAAAGATAGTAGAATTTCCAACATTATCGGTAACGACGACTTTTAAATCGTTTTTCCCTTCCGCTACTATTCCATCAGAAAAGTGATGGATTAGTTTTTTGGTTTTGGGTTCGTATTCTAATAAAATCCAATTGCCGTTTAGCATGCCTTCGTAGCTTTTGATCCCTGACAAATCATCGGAAATTGTAAATAGTAATTCGTTTTGTTGGCTAATCCATTTGCCTCCGATTTTCTTGTCAATCTTAATTTTCGGTGGCATGCTGTCTTTGAACAGTTTATAATCTCCCAAATATTTGGAATAAACTGTAAACGAATTTTTATAGCGTTTAGTATTGTAATAATAGATTTTTTTGCCGTCAATAGAACCAATAAACATTTTTTTCCTATCCTTTTCCGAACTTACACTATCTTCAAAAGTAATCGCCATATTGGCAAAAGCCGGCTCAACATCATCATGCAAATGCAACAATCCGTTCTTGACTTCAAAATCCATATAGAAATCTTTCAGAAAAGTATTTGCCGGAATGGAAACTGTAACATTTTCCAAAGAGAAAACATTCTCCTTATTGGTTTTCACCAAATATTTAGACGTAATTGGTACTTCATTGACTTTTGAAGTCAAGGTTGAATATTCTATTGGAATAAAAACACGAGTCAAATTTTCGCTAAAATCGGCTATTTCTATTTTATAGTTTTGAGTCATGTTAGCAGAAACAGAAATAATTCCATTAGTATTTCCGGATTGGATAATGCTAAGCGGATATGGATTTTCAGTATACAGCTTTTGAACGCGTTGCCCTAATTTTTTATACCGACCATAATCAATTAATGCATTTACATAACGAGTTTCATCAAAAGAAAAAGTATCGAACTTATACTTAAAATCAGCTTTTCCGTTTAAAGAAGTCTGTACTCTGAAAATTCCATTGGCATTCCAGGAAACATCATCGTAATCAAAAGTGGTAATTCCGAAACCGATTTTTCCTGTGGCTAAAACTTTTTCGGCTATATAACTCCCATCAGCTTGTTGCGAAACACTAACCGCTATAGGTCTTTTGGATTGATTGACTATTGAATTTTGATCTAGCGGATAAACAAATAAACTATTGAGAATAGGTCTCTTAGAATCGGTAATAACCGAGTCAAAACCGAAATACATAGGATTTATAATCTTTTCGGTTGTCGTATCTCGGATTTCAAAATGCAAATGCGGACCATCAGAACCTCCTGTATTTCCGGTGAGACCGATGACATCCTCTTTTTTGACAACTAATTCAGTGGGTGAAAATGTTACATCAATTTCATATGATTTGGCTTGGTATTGTGAGCTCTTTATCAACTTTTCGACTTCACCAAAACCTGATTGCAAATGACCGTAAACAGAAGTGTAACCATTTGGATGTGTAATGTATACGGCTTTTCCATAGCCATTTTCAGCTATTTTAATTCGGGAAACATAACCCTCGGCGACAGCATAAACCTTGAAACCTTCTTTTTTTTGCGTTTTAAAATCGAAACCGGAATGAAAATGATTCGGTCTCAATTCGCCAAAATTGCCGGAAAGTTGCAATGGAATATCCAAAGGAGATCGAAAATAGTCCTTCGGATACTGATTTTGCCCAAAAAGCATAGCAGTATAACAACACAATAACCCAATGTATTTCATAAAAGCGATGTTTTAGCTAAGGTATAAAAAAGTAAGTTAAAATTTACGATTTCTAATTTTTATTTATAACTCATTAAGAAACAAAATGTTACCATTTCATTTTAAAAGTAAGGATAAATAATTGTGAAAAATATTGTGCAAACAAAATAGAATCCTAACTTTGTAAAGTAAGTAATGAATAAAGTAATTTATGAGTGAAATTGCAGAAATATTTGATTCTGTTGAAAATAGGATTGAAAAACTTTTTATGAAAATAGACAGTTTGGAGAAAAATTCTATGGCATTAAGAACAGAATTACATGAAGCTGCAAAGTTGATTCAAAAACAAACTGACGAAATCACAACATTAAAATCAGAATGTGAATCCCTCAAAATGGCCAATTCATTATTAGGCGGTGAAGAAAACAAAAGAGATACCAAGCTTAAAATAAATTCATTAATCCGAGAGATAGATTACTGTATCGCGCAGTTATCAGACTAAAATATGGAGGATAAGCTTAAAATAAAGTTATCAATTGCCGACAGAGTTTATCCGTTAACGGTAGACCTATCGCAAGAAGAAGGACTGAGAAGTGCTTCCAAAAAAATTGATGCCATGATTAAGCAATTCGAAGAAAACTATGCCGTTCGCGACAAGCAAGATGTATTGGCCATGTGCGCCTTACAGTTTGCCTCTCAAGTAGAACAAAAGCAAGTGGATAACGCCATAGATGGTTCGGAAACTCTGGACAGATTAAAAAAGATTAATGATTTATTGTTCGATTATCTCGATAAAAAATAACGTTCTTAACATAGATTACAATACCGCCTACATTAGATTTTAATTGGTAAACTCAACACTAACAATTTAGAATGAGCAAATCGTCGTTACTAAAGCATGCCACTTTTATCGTGGATCCTTGACCAACGAGTTAGCTCAAAACTTGTCCTTACGAGTTTATGCATTCACCTAATGTAGGCTTTTTTTATATATAAACACTAACAAAAAAATGGAAACTATACTGATTATAATTGCGTTAATCGCAGGAATTGGCGGCGGTTTTGGAATTGCAAAATTCCTTGAAAAAAGCAACGTCTCTAACATGATAAAAAATGCTAAAAAAGAAGCTTCTTCTATCCTGAGAGATGCCAATGTTGAAGCAGAAAACATTAAAAAAGACAAACTACTTCAAGCCAAAGAAAAGTTTTTAGAATTAAAATCAGAACATGAAAAAGAGATTTTAAACAAAGACAAAAAAATAGCGGAAGTAGAGAAAAGAACTCGTGATAAAGAGTCTCAAATATCAAGCGAATTGGCTAAAGCTAAAAAAGTGAACGACGATTACGAAGCTAAAACCAATGAATACAATGCTAAGATTGAGTTACTTGACAAGAAACAACAAGAACTCGAAAAACTACATAAAAGTCAAGTAGAACAATTGGAAGTGATTTCCGGATTATCTGCTGAAGATGCTCGTGAGCAATTGGTAGAAAGCCTAAAAGCAGAAGCCAAAACCAAGGCAATGTCACACATTCAAGACACTATTGAAGAGGCTAAATTAACTGCACAACAAGAAGCTAAAAAAGTAATCATCAATACCATTCAAAGAGTTGGTACCGAAGAAGCAGTAGAAAACTGTGTATCGGTATTCAATATCGAATCGGATGATGTAAAAGGAAGAATCATTGGTCGTGAAGGAAGAAACATCCGTGCATTAGAAGCTGCAACCGGTGTTGAAATCATCGTTGATGATACTCCGGAAGCCATCATTTTATCTTGTTTTGATCCGGTTAGAAGAGAAATCGCTCGTTTATCGTTACACAAATTAGTTACCGATGGTAGAATTCACCCGGCGAGAATTGAAGAAGTTGTGGCTAAAACAACAAAACAAATTGACGACGAAATCATTGAAGTAGGTAAACGTACCGTAATCGACTTAGGAATTCACGGTTTACATCCAGAATTGATTAAAGTGGTTGGTAGAATGAAATACCGTTCGTCTTACGGGCAAAACTTGTTACAACACTCTCGTGAAGTAGCCAAACTTTGTGGTATTATGGCGGCCGAATTAGGATTGAATGTAAAATTGGCCAAACGTGCCGGTTTGCTTCACGATATCGGAAAAGTGCCTGATACTGAAAGTGATTTGCCTCACGCTTTATTAGGAATGCAATGGGCTGAGAAATTTGGCGAAAAAGAAGAAGTTTGCAACGCTATTGGTGCTCACCACGACGAGATTGAGATGAAATATTTAATTTCTCCGATTATTCAGGTGTGTGATGCCATTTCGGGTGCAAGACCGGGCGCAAGACGTCAGGTTTTAGATTCTTACATACAAAGGTTAAAAGACCTCGAAAACATTGCCTTTGGCTTTAACGGCGTAAAAAATGCTTATGCTATTCAAGCCGGACGTGAACTTCGTGTAATTGTAGAAAGCGAGAAAGTAAGCGATGATATGGCTTCTAACTTATCGTTTGAAATTTCACAAAAAATACAAACCGAAATGACCTATCCTGGACAAGTAAAAATTACGGTAATACGAGAAACAAGAGCGGTGAATATCGCGAAATAAGAATAGCTTGAGAATAAAAAAAGGCGACCAAATGGTCGCCTTTTTTTATTCCATAAATATCTTTTTAATGACTTCACTAGTCATGGGTTTTACTAAATATTCCGCTATTAAAGCATTAAACTGTTCAAGTCTGTCTGCGTTAAAATAATCTTCAGAAGAACTAACCATATAAATTACAATTTCTTTTGAAAAAGTGGGTTTGATTTGATTGAATTCCTCTAAAAATTGCCAACCGTCAAGCACCGGCATATTAATATCTAGTAAGATTAAATCCGGGAGATTTTCGCCATCATTGAGTTTGGCTTTTAAATCACTTAAAGCGTCTTTTCCATTCTCAAAAAAAGACTGATTAACTGCAATATCATTTTTTTCAAACAGTTTTTTGATGATAAAGTGGTGCACCTTGTCATCATCTACAACAAATACGTTGTTGAATTTCATTTTAAAAACAGATTTGGGGATTATTGTTTTTTATCACGGCAAAATTAAACAAAAAAACCGACTAACTACTTCTTTCTCGGGTGAAATGTATTGATGATTTGTGTTAAATGTTTGCGATCTAAGTGCACGTAGATTTCTGTTGTGGTTATTGATTCATGACCGAGCATCATTTGAATCGACCGTAAATCGGCCCCATTTTCAAGCAAATGCGTTGCAAAAGAATGCCTTAAAGTGTGTGGACTTATATTTTTGGCCAAATTAATCTTTACCGCTAGGTTTTTTATAATGGTAAAGACCATAGCACGAGTGAGTTGTTTTCCTCTTCGGTTTAAAAATAAAGTGTCCTCAAAACCTTTGGCTATAGTCATGTGACTTCGAATCGTACTTTTATATAGCTCAATATATTTTTGAGTAGATTTAGCCATCGGAACAAATCGTTGCTTATTCCCTTTTCCTGTAATTTTGATAAAACCTTCCTCAAAAAACAAATCAGATATTTTTAAAGTTATAATTTCAGAAACACGCAAACCACAACCATATAAAGTTTCAAGCATGGCTCTGTTGCGTTCGCCTTCCGGTGTTGCCAAATTTATGGCACCAATTAAGTTATCAATATCTTCCACGGAAAGTGTATCCGGTAATTTCCTGCCAATTCTTGGGGCTTCAATCAACTCCATAGGGTTATCCGAACGAAAATCTTCAAAAATCAAATAGTTAAAAAAGCTTTTAAGTCCCGAAATAATTCGGGCTTGTGAACGAGCATTAACTTCTTTAGAAACCGCATATATGAATTGCTGAACTATTTCTTCATTTATTTTCTCGGGAGCAACACTGATACTGTTTTCATTCAAAAAAGCACATAACCTTTCCATATCAAAAGTATAGTTGGCTATCGTGTTTTTTGATAAACCTCTTTCGATTTTTAAATAAGATTGAAAACTCTTGATATAACTATTCCAGTTCATGTTACAAATAAACGAAATGTAAGGGTATAAAAAAACCTCTCAAAGGAGAGGTTATGAATCAAAATTATATTTGTCTTAAAAAATATATCCTACAGATAATGAAAATACTCTGTTATTAATGGTTGTGGTATCTCCCGATTCCGTCTCGGCTATGTTAGATAAACCTAAATTATAGCGTACATTAACCATTGCATTTTTTGAAATATTATATCCAGCTCCTAGATTGAAACCAAAATCTATCTCCTTAAATAATTGATTTGCGCCTTGCGTATCCGAACCGAAACCTACCACTTCAACTTTTAACTTTGCAGAGGTTAAAAACCCAACTTGTGGTCCGGCTTCAAGGAAAAACTTGCTTTGAGGATAGTACTTAATCATCAACGGGATGTTTACATAAGAGAGTTTAAAAGTATTTTCAGTATCATATAGATTACCACTGCCATCATCAAAAAGAAAATCGAATTTAGCTCCTTGCGCAGAATAAATCAATTCCGGTTGGAAAGCAACTTTTTTGTTCAACATGATTTCAGCAAAACCACCAAGATGAAAACTGGTAATTGCGCTAGTTTTGGGAAATCCGGCTTCATCTATGTTAAGATTTGCGATATTCAAACCTCCTTTTAGACCATACTTTACTTGAGCCTCTATTGAGTTTAACCCAAACAAAACAATGGCGGCCATAATAATTTTTCTCATAAGTTTATTATTTTTAATTTTTACACAAAAGTAGTATTTTAAATACATATTTTTAAATTTATTCAAAAAAAAGCCTCTCCAATGGAGAGGCTTTTTCTTGTAATATTTATTGATATTAGAATCTGTATCCTAAACCAACTTGGATGCTAGAAGTTCCAACATCAAAACCGTCAACATCAGAAATATTAGCTAAACCTAAGTTATATCTAGCGTCAAAGAACAAACCAGACTCTAACTCATAACCAGCTCCAATTCCTAGACCGTAGTCTAATGATTTTGTAAACTCATCAGTAATATCATTCTCAGTTGCAATTTTAAAAGCAAACTCTGGACCAGCTTGTAAACTGAAACCTTCAGCTACATAATACTTAGCCATAATTGGTATTCTCAAGAAAGACATTGAATCACTATCAGCACCTTCTACAGAATACAATAATTCTGGTTGAACGTGGAATTTTTCAGAGATAGTAAAATCAACTAAACCACCAATGTAGAAGCTAGTAGCTGCATCTGTATCAGCATCTCCTGTGTAGTTAGAATTGTTAAGACCAGCTTTAACACCGAATTTCATGTCGCTTGATCCACCTTTAGAATCTTGTGCATTTGCGAAAGAAACAGCAAATACAGCAGCCATAGTTAAAATAATTTTTTTCATGTTTGTTTAATTTTAAAATTAATATGAACAAATTTATAGGTATTACATTTCAAGCCACCATTGACATCTTTACACTTATCAACATTTTTATTAACAATATATCACCATAACATACTAAAATACAAACAGATAACCCAAAAGACTAAAGATTTAAATTTTGTACTATCGTTGAAAAACCATCTATTTTCACTATTTGAAAATCAATTCTTATAAAAAAAGTGCAACAATAGAGCTAAATTTAAACTGTTTCTTCTTTTAAATCAAGTTAACTTGTACTTCTGTAATAAAAGAATATACTAAACTGAAATAAATTTCGTTCTAATCTAAAATCCTTAATGTACTTATAACTTAAATTAATTTTTACATGAAAAAAGCAATTGGAATTTTATTACTATTAGCGAGCTTCACTTCTGTAAATGCTCAAATGCTAAAATTGGGTCTAAAAGGTGGTGCCAACTTTTCTACTCTTGAAGGCAACAATATTGAAGGCTCAACTTATACCAGTTTCCATTTTGGTGCTGTTTTAGAATTTAAACTTTTAGAAAATCTGTCACTCCAACCTGAATTGGTTTATTCTTCGCAAGGCACAAAAATCAACGAAGCTGCTTTTGATGATATAAATTATAACTACATCACTGTACCGGTAATGGCTAAGTTTTACTTAACGAAAAATAAATTGAGCTTTGAAGCCGGTCCGCAATTCTCATTCTTAGTCAATGAGAATGTAGCCGACCAATTTGAAGGAGAAACATTTGATTTTGGTATCGCCGGTGGTTTGGGTTACAATATTACTGATAACTTTTTCCTTCAGGCGCGTTATATTGCCGGTTTGACAGAAGCTTCAAGAAATGCCGAGGTGACCAATAGGGTTATTCAGCTCTCCGTTGGCTTTAAATTTTAAAAAATCATAACTTTACCCTAAAACCGTTGCTCAATCAGCAGCGGTTTTTTATTTTTACTTAAAAATCTTTCAATGAAAATAGCTATCATCAATGGGCCAAATCTAAATCTATTAGGCAAACGAGAACCGGAAGTATACGGAAATGAGACTTTTGACTCTTTTTTGGAAACTTTAAAAAGCAAATATCCTACACTTGAGTTAAGCTATTTTCAAAGCAACATCGAAGGAGAACTAATTGATAAAATTCAGGAAGTTGGTTTTACTTATGACGGCATCATTCTCAATGCTGCAGCCTACACGCATACTTCTGTAGGCATAGGCGATGCTGTTAAAGCTATCATAACGCCGGTTATTGAAGTACACATTTCTAATACATTTGCTCGAGAAACTTTCCGTCATCAATCTTTTATTTCTCCCAATGCTAAAGGAATTATTATTGGTTTCGGTTTAAAAAGTTACGAATTGGCTTTGCACTCTTTTTTATAACCCTAACCCATTTAACAGATGTTTAAAAAACTACTCTACGCCTTCACCTTATTAATTACCACTATTTCAATTGCCCAAATCAAAGGCAAAGTCACCGATGAAAAAGGAAATCCATTACCATTCGTAAATATATTTGAAGAGAATACTTATAACGGCACAACCACAAATGAGCAAGGGCAATTTGAATTAAATATCAAGACACCCGGAAATCACACCATCATTTTTCAATATTTAGGCTATAAAACCATCAAGAAAAATGTCACCATTGACAAAACACCTATTGTTATAGATATGGTAATGGTTGAAGAAAATTTTATATTAAAAGAAGTAGTAATCAATCCTAAAGACAATCCGGCGAATGAAATCATTCGGAATGCCATCAAAAACAAAAAAGAAAACTCAGCCAAAACTGCAAAGTATACTGCCGATTTTTATTCAAGAGGTATTTTCAGAGTTAAAAATTTACCCAAAACCATCTTAGGACAGAAATTAGACTTTTTTGATGAAGTAATTGACTCAACCCGAAGCGGTATTTTATATTTATCCGAAACGGTTTCCAAAGTTACTTTCCAAAAGCCGGATAAAATGAAGGAAGAAATCTTGGCTTCCAAAGTAAGTGGAAACGACAACGGTTTTAGTTTTAATGATGCTTCTTCGGCTAATTTCGATTTTTATGAAAACTATTTAGAATTTGATGTCAATGTAGTTTCACCTATAGCAGATAATGCTTTCAACTATTACAAATACCAATTTGAAGGTTCTTTTTTTACCGAAAACCGCCAACAGATTAATAAAATCAAAATTATACCTCGAAGAGAATCCGAACCGGTGATGTCGGGTTATATCTACATAGTTGATGATACTTATGCCGTATATGCCGTTGATGTTAATTTTACCGGCAAGCAAATCCAAAATCCCGCGCTGAACACACTCGCTTTAAAACAAAGTTTCAGCTATAACAACAACTCTAAAATATGGGCCAAAAATACCCAAACCTTAGACTTTGATGCCGGAATGTTTGGCGTAAATATCTCAGGACGATTCACCTACGTGTTCTCTAATTTCACTTTTCCGGAAAAGTTTGAAAAGAAAACCTTTACTGCAGAAGTCATTCGATTTGAAGAAAATGCCAACAAAAAGGATGATACCTTTTGGAACACCATTCGACCTGTACCATTGACCTCAGAAGAAACCACGGATTACCTCAAAAAAGATGCGCTTCAGGAAAAGAAAAAATCAAAAGTATATTTAGATTCTATCGATGCCAAGAAAAACAAATTTGGCTTAACTGATATTTTAAACGGTTACCGCTATTCGAATTCGTATAAAAAATGGTCCATTAATTATGATGGCCCGTTGATGAATACTTCTTTCAATACCGTTCAAGGTTGGAACTCCAATATTGGTTTGTCTTACTTTAAAAGAAACGAAGACAAAAACACTTATTATCAGTTTGGTTCCTCGTTGGCCTACGGTTTTTCAGACGAAAGGTTTAGACCAACCGCTTATTTTTCATCAAAACTAAGTAACAAATCCAAATCGTATCTTTCTGTTTTTGGTGGAAATGCTGTGAATCAGTTCAACCGTGAAGAACCGATTTCCAAATTAATCAATACCGTAAGCACTTTATTTTTCAAAAATAATTTTATGAAATTGTATGAGAAAAATTATATAGCAGCTAATTTTTCAAGAGAAATGTTCAATGGTTTAAACATGAGTCTAGGCCTTGAATATTCTGAGAGAAAACCTATTTTCAACACTACAGATTACACTTTTATCAAAAATGATGATTTGTATACTTCGAATAATCCGTTACTACCATTTGATTATACTACATCGGCAATTGACCGACATAATTTGGTTAAATTGAATTTAGGCGCTCGAATCAAATTCGGCCAACAATACATCACACGTCCGGATGGAAAATACAATCTTGGAAACGACAAATACCCAACGGTTTCTTTGAATTATGAAAAAGGATTAGGCGGAAGCGAGAACAATTACAATTATGATAAAATTTCAGCCAGACTTACATATGATTTAACCTTGGACAATAAAGGTGAAATAGCCATTAATACCAAAGCCGGAAAGTTCTTCAATGCGGAAGGCATCTCGTTTGTTGATTACAACCACTTTAACGGCAACCAAACGCATGTGGTTTTTGGCAGTTCGTACACCAACCAATTCAACTTTTTACCATACTATTTAGCCAGTACCAACGATAGCTATTTTGAAACACACATGGAATACAATGACAAAGGATTTATCATGAATAAAATTCCGTTATTGAACAAATTGCAGTCGAAATTAGTTTTAGGTTTTAAAAACTTAGCCGTTCCCGATAGAAATCCATACCAAGAATTCTCAGTTGGCTTGAGTAATTTAGGCTTTGGTAAATTCAGAATTTTAAGAATCGATTACGTTCGCACTTATCAAAATGGGTATCAAGGCGATGGCGTGATGTTTGGTTTGAATTTCTAAATGAATTAAATACTAAAAACAGATTTTATCCGTTTTATGCTTAATCTAAAACGGATGAAATCATGAAGAAAGCCATATTTATTTTTATCGTATGCAACATCGTTGCGTTCTTTATCATTTTATCAACGGCTATCGATACTTCAAAAGAAAATTCCATTGAAGTTTCCGGTACCGTAAAATCAATATATGAAGGCGGCGTGAAAGATGTGGTATTTGAATTGGAAAACCATAAAACCAGCTATTACATCAACCGCGGTTTTGAAAACGGATTTGAAATGGCCAAAGCCAAAAAAGATTTTGAAGAAAAAAAAGTAACTTTGTTTTATGCTAAAAGTTGGACACCGCTGGCACCATTTGGCACAACATGTAAACATATTACCCGTCTTTCGGTAAATGACAGTGTTGTTTTCAGCGAATGGTAATTATTTTAAAAACACATCATAACCAAAACGAAGTAAAGTCAGTATCACTACAAAAAGGAAAAACTTTCTAATAAAAATATTTCCTTTTTTTATGGCCAATTTGGCGCCAATAAATCCACCCAAAGCATTTGAAAAAGCCATCGGAATAGCAAAAGCCCAAATGATTTTTCCTTTCAATACAAACAGGCAAATCGAACCGAAGTTGGTTGCCAGATTAACCATTTTAGCATTCGCGGAAGCGTGAAGAAAATCAAAACCTAAAATTGACACAAAACCTAATACCAAAAAACTTCCCGTTCCCGGACCAATAAATCCATCATAGAAACCAACCAAAATGCTGATGATAACGGCATAAATGATTTGCTTTTTAGTCGAATGGTCTTTTTCTTGGTGTTGCCCAAAGTTTTTCTTTTTGAAAGTATAAATCGCCAAACCTATCAGAATAAAAAACAACAGCGGTTTCATAAAATCATTGCTAACCACATTCAATAGTGCCGAACCACAAAAAGCCGAACCAAAAGCCAAAACCGCCATAATACCGAGTAACTTCCAGTTCATATCAACTTTCTTCAAATACTGAAAAGCCGCAAAACTAGTTCCGCTAAACGCAGGGATTTTGAGCGAACCTATGATACTCGCTACTGATAAATTGGGCATCAAGATCATCGCTACCGGAGTTTGAATTAAACCGCCACCACCAACAATAGCATCAACAAAACCGGCGAAAAAAGAAGCGATACAAAGCAGTACAATAATGTAGGTTTCCATAGGCTTAAAATGAAAAGAGGCACAATTTGCGCCTCTTTGTATAATTCGTTAAACTCTTACGATGTTTGCTCCTAAAGCTCTAAGTCTTTCATCAATTCTTTCGTAACCTCTGTCTATTTGCTCGATGTTCTGAATGGTTGAAGTTCCTTTGGCGGAAAGCGCAGCAATCAATAACGAAATTCCCGCACGAATATCCGGCGAAGACATCGTCGTTGCTTTTAATTGCGATTGGAAATTATGTCCCATAACTACGGCGCGGTGCGGATCACACAGCATAATTTTGGCACCCATATCAATCAATTTGTCTACAAAGAACAAACGGCTTTCAAACATTTTTTGGTGAATCAAAACATCACCATTCGCTTGTGTTGCTACTACCAAAACAATACTTAATAAATCCGGAGTAAATCCAGGCCAAGGTGCATCGGCAATAGTCAAAATCGAACCGTCAATATCCGTTTTTACAGTATAGCCTTTAGTATGAGCCGGAATATAAATATCGTCTCCTTTTTTCTCTAAAGTGATGCCCAGTTTTCTAAACACACTTGGAATAACCCCTAAGTTTTCCCAGCTTACATTTTTAATAGTAATCTCACTGCGAGTCATTGCGGCTAATCCAATCCACGAACCTATTTCAATCATGTCGGGAAGGATTCTGTGCTCGCAACCGCCTAATTTTTCAACACCTTCAATTGTCAATAAATTCGAACCAACACCGGTGATTTTCGCACCCATCGAGTTCAACATTTTACACAATTGTTGCAAATAAGGCTCACATGCTGCGTTATAAATAGTAGTTGTTCCTTCGGCTAAAACGGCTGCCATTACGATATTCGCTGTACCGGTTACTGAAGCTTCGTCCAATAACATGTGCGCGCCTTTCAAACGGGTTTTGGTTTCAACACCATAGAAATGGTCTTCTCTTTCGTAACGGAATTTCGCTCCAAGGTTAATAAAACCTTCAAAGTGCGTATCCAATCTTCTTCTACCAATTTTATCACCACCAGGTTTTGGAATATAGCCACAACCAAATCGGGCTAAAAGTGGTCCAACAATCATAATAGAACCTCTTAAACTACCGCCTTCTTTCTTGAACGCTTCGGTTTTTAAATAATCAATATTAACTTCATCGGCTTGAAAAGTGTAATCGCCAACCCCGTTTTTTTGAATTTTTACACCCAAATTCCCCAATAAAACAATTAGTTTATTGACATCTATAATATCCGGAATGTTGGTAATTCTAACTTTTTCTGAGGTTAATAATGCCGGACACAAAACTTGCAACGCTTCATTTTTTGCCCCTTGTGGTTGGACATCTCCTTTAAGTGAAATTCCACCTTCAATTTTAAAAGTTCCCATATGTATTTTTAAGGTTCTGAGGCTCTGAGGCTCTTAGGTTCTGAGGCCTTAGCACCTTAGAACCTTAGCGCCTTAGCACCTTTATTTCTGATTGTTATTATTATTCTTTATAAACGGCTTCTTCCCGTTCTTATTGCTCTTAATCTTAGCGTTTTGAGGCGGCATATTTTTGTTCGACATCTTTTTATTGGTCCGCATCAAATCGTTGGTATTCAACAATTCTTCGCTGCTTTGCAATAAGTTTAAAGTGCCTTCGGACAATTCATATAAATGCTCAAAAATCACGGTATCGGTTACGGTGTCTTTGTTCCAACTCAAATAAGATTTCTTCATGTGGTTGGCAATGACTTTGACCAAAGCGTTTTTCATTTCGCCTTCTTCCCAACTGTTTGCCACATCTATCATATACTTGATATTGTTACCATAAAAACGGTATTTCGGATTTTTTTGCGGGTAAGGCAAACGCTCCGGTTTAAGGTGAATTACATCTTTGGTCGGAATGGGATATGGGGAATCAACATCCAATCTGAAATCAGACATGATAAAAATCTGATCCCACAATTTGTGCTGAAAATCGGGCACGTCACGCAAGTGCGGATTCAAACTTCCCATGACCTGAATGATGTATTTGGCCGCTTTGTTGCGCTCTTCTCTATCCGCGATTACCGTGGCTTGGTCAATCAATTTTTGCAAATGACGACCGTATTCCGGAATGAGCAAATGCGGTCTTTCGGCATTGTATTCCAAATGGTGCACCACATCATTGGCATTCTCTTTTATATATTTCTCGCCCATTATAATGAAATTATTCCTTCTATATTAGAAACTTCTATGTATTTCTCGACCACGCTTTCCGGACTTTCCATCAACACGTTTATCGAAAGACTGGTATATTTTCCTGTTTTGGATTGGGTAGTTTGGATTACGGCACCCATGTTATCAAAAGCATTTTCGACTTCTTCAACCTTTTTGGGGTCTGTTGGCACAATAAATTTATACAAATATTCTGTCGGCCATGTTGAAGTATTGTTCAACTCTTCTCGCAATCGGGTATAAAATTCTTGGGTTTTCTTGTCCATTAATCAAAAAATAAAAGCAAATATACAGTATTGATTTCAGATTTTACAGAAGAATTCCATCGGTTTTATTTATTTTTTTGACTTGTGCCAATCTAAATCGGTAGCGAAAGGTTCGGGCGGTTTCAGTAAGCCATATTCCCGCTTTTCGCGTTACTTGGTAACTTGCTACAATCGGGGCTAAATAGGAAACTATTTGCGCTTTTGGCCACGACCGAAATAAAAACCAAAATCCCTTTCAATATTCTAATTTGTTTCAATAAATTTGCCCCTTATTTCCAAAAATCTTGAAAAAAGAACTCATAGTCATAACCGGTGGTCCGGGCACGGGAAAAACCACCATCATCGATGCGCTCATCGAACAAGGTTATGCGTGTTTCCCTGAAATTTCAAGACAAGTGACTTTGGAAGCCAAAAAGCAAGGCATCGAACAATTGTTTTTAGAGAAACCTTTACTTTTCAGCGAATTATTACTCGAAGGCAGAAGAAAACAACACCAACAAGCCACAGAAGATGTAGCGGATTTGGTTTTCTTAGACCGAGGTATTCCGGATATTTTAGCGTATATGCATTACATCGGTGACAGTTATCCGGCGTTTTTTGATCATGCTTGTAGAGAACATTCTTATTCCAAAATATTTGTGCTTCCGCCTTGGGAAGAAATCTACGAAAGCGATGAAGCCCGATATGAAAACTTTGAGCAAGCCAAACTCATCTTCGACCATTTATTGGAAACCTATCAAAAATACGGTTACGAACTCATTGAAGTCCCGCGCGGAACTGTCGAAGAACGCATCCAATATATCTTGAGTCAACTGGCATAAATACATTTTTTGTATATCAGCAGACCAATTCTTTTTTATACATTTGAATTAGTTTGTCATTCACCTTCACAATTGACCATTCACAATTTGAATTCAGCCCTAGAAATCCTTGAAAAACATTGGAAACACGACGCTTTTCGCGAACCGCAAGAAGCTATTATTGCTTCCGTTTTGGGAGGCAAAGACACTTTTGCACTAATGCCAACCGGCGGTGGAAAATCGATTTGTTTTCAAGTTCCGGGTATGATGATGGAAGGCATTTGCTTGGTCATTTCACCGCTGATTGCTTTGATGAAAGACCAAGTACAAAATTTGCAAAACAAAGGCATAAAAGCCATCGCTCTGACCGGAGGCATTCGACAAGACGAAATCATAGATTTATTAGACAATTGTCAATACGGAAATTACAAGTTTCTTTATTTATCCCCGGAACGTTTGCAAAACGACTGGATTTTGGAACGGATTAAAAACCTCCCGATAAACCTTATCGCCATTGATGAAGCGCATTGTGTGTCGCAATGGGGACATGATTTTCGTCCGGCGTATTTGAAGATTGTGCAACTAAAAGAATTCTTCCCGAAAGTACCTTTTTTAGCTTTGACCGCATCGGCTACACCACGCGTTAAGGAAGATATTATCACGCAATTAAAACTCGATACTCCTCAGATTTTCACCAAATCATTTTACCGCGACAACATCGCTTACATGGTTTTTGAAACCGAAGACAAATTGCATTTGTTGCAACAAATACTGCATAAAAATCCGCAACCTTCTATTATATATGTGACCAATAGAAAATCGTGTAACGAAACCGTTCATCAGTTGGAAAGCCTTGGTTTTACCGCTACATTTTATCACGGCGGATTATCATCGAAAGACAAAGAAAAGCACATGCAACTTTGGATGGACGAAAAAGTTCAAGTGATGGTCGCAACAAATGCCTTCGGAATGGGGATTGACAAAGCAAATGTCAAAACAATTATTCATTTGCATTTGCCCCAAAATCTCGAAAATTATTACCAAGAATCAGGACGCGCCGGTCGAAATGGCGACAAAGCTTTTGCGGTTTTGTTAAACAATCCTTCCGATATTTTACATGCTGAAGCGCAGTTCATCAGTGTTTTACCGGACAAAGCTTTTTTGAATTTGGTGTTTTCAAAATTGTGTGCTTACTTCCAAATCGCTTATGGCGAAGGCATAGACGAACAGTTTAGTTTTAACCTGAATCACTTTTGTACTAAATACGGTTTTCCGACTTTAAAAACCTATAATGCTTTACAGTTTTTAGACAGACAAGGCATTATCACATTGTCTCAGGAATTCTCAGAGAAAATTTCATTACAATTCATCATTCCGTCGAAAGAAGTGATTCGGTATATGAGTTTGAATCCGAATGATGAGGAAATCATTTTGACCATTTTGCGTACTTATCCCGGAATTTACGACATGCAAACGGCTTTCAACTTATCCTTGATTGCCAAAAAATCTAATCATACAGAAAACGCTGTGCTATCGCTTTTGCAAAAACTAAAGGAGAAAGACATTCTCGAAATGATTGCCAAAAACAATGATGCCACCATTACCTTAAATGAAGTTCGAGAAGACGAACGCACTATTAACCGCGTTTCAAAATATTTGGAAGCACAGAACAAATTAAAAACCGAACAACTTCAGGCCGTTTTACACTATAGTAAGGACAACAAAACCTGCAAGAGTAAATTATTGATGCAATATTTTGGCGAAAGCCAAAAAGACGATTGCGGCATTTGCTCCTATTGTATTGCCAAAAACAAAAAGAAGCAAAACCCGGTTACTATTTCCGAAAAGATTGTGGAATTATTGAAAATGCAGGATTTCAATTCGAGAGATATTCAAAAACTGACTAAATTTCCGAAAGACGATGTTATCTTTGCGCTGCAAAAGCTATTGGAGGAAGAAACCATTAGCATCAATTCGAATAATTTATATTCCTTAAAATAAGCATGGAAAAGTTACGCATCGTTTTTATGGGAACTCCCGAGTTTGCCGTTGGCATTTTGGACACCATTATCAAAAACAATTATGAAGTGGTTGGTGTTATTACCGCTGTCGATAAACCGGCCGGTCGTGGTCAGAAGATTAAATATTCGGCAGTCAAAGAATATGCTTTGGAACACAATCTAAGACTATTGCAACCCTCGAATTTAAAAGACGAGACTTTTTTGACCGAATTGCAAAGTCTGAATGCCAATTTACATGTTGTGGTGGCTTTTAGAATGTTACCGGAAGTCGTTTGGCGTATGCCGAAATTAGGAACCTTTAATCTTCACGCATCTTTATTACCTAATTATCGCGGCGCGGCGCCAATCAATTGGGCGATTATTAACGGGGAAACCAAAACCGGTGTGACTACTTTCTTTATTGATGATAAGATTGATACCGGTGCGATGATTTTAAGCAAAGAAATTGAAATCAGTGCTGACGAAAATGCAGGCGAACTTCATGACCAATTAATGGCATTAGGAAGTTCTGCGGTTGTTGAAACTTTGGCCTTAATAGAAAAAGGTAATGTCACCACAACTATTCAAATAGACCATTCAGAAATCAAAACGGCTTACAAACTCAATCGTGAAAATTGTAAAGTCGATTGGACTAAATCGGCGGCTGAAATTCATAATTTAATTCGCGGATTGTCGCCTTATCCTTCGGCCTGGTGTTTCTTTAAAGATAAGAACGAAGAATGGAATGTAAAACTTTATGAGGCTAAAGTAATATTGGAACAACATTTGTTTGAAGTGGGCCAAATCATTACTTCTAAAAAAGAAATTAAAGTTGCGGTGAAAGATGGTTTTATACAAATCTTAAGTTTGCAATTTCCCGGAAAGAAAAAAATGCTGGCTCACGAGCTATTAAATGGGGTTACCTTTTCCGAAAGAGCGCAAGCAGAATAAGGTCTCAAGAGGTTTTTTAGTTAAAAAAATCGATGAACGACTAGGGTTTATCAACAAAAGCCCGAAGTTATCAACAAATGGTTGAAAAAAACGCCAAAACGCTTGTGTGGTAAGGAATTCCTATTAAATTTGTTATCATTAACAAAATGTTTAACCAACAATTAATAACTAACATTATGAACAAATCAGAATTAATCGATGCAATTGCAGCTGACGCTGGAATCACAAAAGCTGCTGCAAAATTAGCTTTAGAATCATTTTTAGGAAATGTAGGTGGTACTTTGAAAAAAGGTGGAAGAGTATCTTTAGTAGGATTCGGTTCTTGGTCAGTATCTAAAAGAGCTGCAAGAGACGGAAGAAATCCTCAAACAGGAAAAACTATCAAAATTGCTGCTAAAAATGTAGTTAAATTCAAAGCTGGTGCTGAATTAGACGGAGCAGTAAACTAATTAATTAGTTCTTCTGATATACAAAAGCCATCTCATTAATCTGGGATGGTTTTTTTGTTTTTACTAAAATCATTTGGTTATTTGAAAAAAAAATCTCAACTTTAATAAAAATTAGTTGTAAATGATCTCAGAAAAATTACAAAAAGGTCAATTATTAATAGCTGAGCCATCTATCATAGGTGATTTATCTTTTAACAGATCTGTAATTTTATTGGCCGACCATAATGAGGAAGGTTCGGTTGGGTTCATTTTGAACAAACCTTTAAAATACACCATCAAAGATTTGCTTCCGGAAATTGACGCTAAATTTAAAATCTACAATGGCGGTCCGGTGGAACAAGACAATCTATACTTTATTCATAATGTTCCTAACTTGATTCCGAATAGCATAGAGATTTCTAACGGGATATTTTGGGGTGGTGATTTTGACTTGACCAAAGATTTAATCAATAAAGGATTGTTGAAAAAGAAAAACATTCGTTTCTTTTTGGGTTATACCGGTTGGGATTCAGAGCAATTGGAAACTGAAATGCTATCCAATTCATGGATATTGACTAAAAATGTTTATGAAAATAAAATTTTAAGCAAAGCTTCGGTTCACTTTTGGAAAGAAAAAATCATTGAATTGGGCGGTGAATACCTCATTTGGTCCAACGCACCCGAAAATCCTATCTTGAACTAAATGTCAATCGACTGATTTAGTTTTGCCAACAACTCATTGGACAATTTTGTTTCAAACTCCTTTTTGCGGTATTTAGTTATTGGTTGGATACCGACAATCACATTGGTTAGGAACAATTCATCTGCTTTTTGTAAATCGAAAGGAGAAATTTCTTTTTCTATCACTTCAATATTGTCAAGCTCTTTGGCCAATTTTAGGATTTGCTTGCGCATAATTCCGTTCAAACAACCTTCTGAAATTGGTGGTGTAATCAATTGGTTATTCCATAACATAAACAAGTTTCCGTTGGTAGCTTCGATTACATTTTTATCTTCATTAATCAACAAACACGAATCCAATTGATTTTCTTGAGCAAAAATACTGGCGGTGATTTGGATAATTTTATTGTTGGTTTTTAATGTCGAAAGCAATTGTTTGATGACTGCAAAATCTTTATACAAATCTACTTCAAAAGACTTATTTTGAATGACATACTGTTTATTAAGCAACTCACTTGCTTGGATTACAAAGGAAACCGAATGGTCTGTGGGAGAATAAAAACCACCTTCATTTCTGAAAACAGTCAATCTTACTCGAGCGGAATCTTGGATATTTTGTTGTTTAACCAAAGTGAGAATCTGGCTTTCAAGAAATTCTAAAGTAAATGACATCGGGATTTGCATTCTGATAATTCTCATGGAAGCTAACAGCCTGAAATAATGGTCTTCGAAAAATAAAATTTTATTATCGACTACTTTTAAGGTTTCAAAAACACCGTCGCCATAAAGAAATGAACGATTAGAAACCGTTAATTGCAATTCAGAATCCAGAATATCACCGTTAAAATTTACCATAAAAAAAGTCCCGTTTTTTAGCGGGACAAATATACTGTAATAAAAATATTTATATCGAACCTATTACGTGTTTTAAATCGGAAACTTGGTTTTCCCATAAAAGTTTGGATTCTTCTAATTCGTCTTCAATAGCATAATCTACTACCATTAAAGAGACGTCTTTAGTAATTTCATCTTCTAAAATTCTCAATTCGAAATAATATTCTGTATCTTTTTTGTTATCATCAACCCATTTAAACTTTACTTTTTCACCGGTTTTTTTGGAAGCAAGTCTTGCATTTTCCTCAGCACCGTCCCAAATAAAGGTAAAAAATTCACCTCTGGAATTTACATTATCAGCAAACCATTCTTGTAACCCTGAAGGAGTTGAAATATATTGATACAATAATTGAGGTGAAGAATTCAAAGGAAACTCTAGCTCATAACGTATTTTACTATCCATGATGCAACAAATTTTTTGGAAATATATAGAATATAAAATCAAAAAAAAAACGTTTTTTGAAAATAAAAAAAATAACTGTTATTAGTTTGCACCCATAAATATTAATTTTATATTTGCACCCGCATTCAGGGAATGCTTATGATGGCGAGGTAGCTCAGTCGGTTAGAGCGCAGGATTCATAACCCTGAGGTCACGGGTTCAACTCCCGTCCTCGCTACAAATTCAAAAGGTCCGGATTTTTCCGGACCTTTTTTGTTTTCCTACAACTACTTTTTTCAAAAGATTTATTTTATTACCACTTTTTTTTTGAATAAGTTAAATAGATCCTAAAACTGATTTTAAATAAATTATTGTAAGTTTTTTATATTAAATATTAATGTTTTTGTGTATTTCATCGATTATAATGTTACTTTTATCGATAAAATAAATTTTCTTATTTAGTTTTGAACTGTCAAATAAACATGTGAAGTCTTTAGTCTTCATTTAAAATAATCATTAACTAATCCCCAAAAGTTATGAAAAAAACACTACTTAACCTAGAAAAAGTATGCTTCACTTTAATTGCATTAATGGCAACTTCAATAGTATTTTGCCAAGATCTTTTCGACTCAAGCGGAACAATAATCTGGAATGCTACAGCAAATATTGGTTATAACAACAACGTTAGCCTAATCGGTAGAGACGATATAATAGGCATAAATGAAAAACAAAATACTATTAGTATTCCCAAAGTGGGTTTAGGTACAATAGCTGCTTCAAATGCAGCCAATCCTAATTCTTTTGCCACTGATAAGACCTACTTAGTTTGGGGCGATAACGGACAAACAATGAATGATTCTGGGACTAACGTTACAATTACTTTTGGTGGCACATCCGGAGTTACAACTTATGTAGATTTGCCAAACAAAAGCTGGAAAGTGGTAGAAACCGGAGGTGATGTTGCTAAAACTAAAATCTCTATGGCAACATCTGACTTTAGTGGACTACCTTCTCTAACAGGAAACGATGCCTATGTTATGATTGTGGCAAGTGATGCCTCTTTTTCATCTGATGTTGAAACTGTATTCCTTACAACAAGCGGTTTAAACCAACTTGGTGATTATGATTTTGACGGAACGAAATACTTCACTTTTGGCGTGGCACATCAAACTAATTTTTCAAGACATATTAGCTTGAATGGCGTTAATGATGTAGTGAAATTTGGCGCTGTAAATAATTTGACCCCTAATTTTACAATGATGTTTTGGATTAGACCGACAGGTCAAAACTCACTTTTCAGTGATAGAACTATTGTTTCAAAATATGATGGCTCAACTGGCTATAGAGTTTATTTATCCAATGACAATCGTATTAATATGATATGGAGTAGTGGCAGAATTATATCTTCATCAATAAGATTACCAAATACAAAATGGAGTAACATTACTATCCTCTATTCTAGTGGCACTATGAAATTATACATTGATGGTGTCCTTGATAATACCGTTGCCTCAGTAGCCTCAATCTCAAACACTAATACTTTTTCGATTGGTGCAGAATACAGAAGTAAAGTTGATGTCAGAAACCACTTCAAAGGTGATATAGATGAATTCAGACTTTGGAATAGAGCATTAACTGAAAAACAATTAAGATTTATCATCAACCAAGAAATAATTCAAAATGGAACGGTAACCAGCGGTACTATTATACCGTCTTCAATTGTTAAAAATGATGTAAACGATTTGAGGTGGACAAGTCTTATAGCATATTATTCTATGAACTCATTTATTGGTACACACATTGATGATGATTCATGGAATAACAACAGAGGAAGTTTATTTGCTCAAAACCAAGTTACTGTGACGACGCAATCAGCACCTATGCCTTATGAAACTGCTGCTGATGGATTATGGTCTAATGCTTCAACTTGGGTTAACGGATCAATACAATCAATTCCCTGCAGTACTTCCTTGGTAAATAATTCCATTACAATTGATTGGAACATAGTAAAAACAAGTCATAATATTAATTCATCAGCTAATAAAACACTTCTTGGCTTATTTGTTATGAATAACAAATTATCTGCCACTAACGATACTAAAATAGAAATTTCACATTACTTAAAGTTAGACGGAAGTATAGATTTGACAGGAAAATCACAATTGGTACAAACGGACAATAGTGAATTAGATATGGCAAGTGCAGGTTATATTGAACGTGATCAACAAGGACAATCTAGCCAATACAACTATAATTATTGGTCATCTCCGGTATCTTCTATCAGTGCTTTATCCAACAATCATGGTTTTTCTATTGCGGCTGTTATGAAAGACGGAACAACCTCAACCCCACAAAATCTTAATTGGACTGCCGGTATAGATGGTTTTCCAACAAGTCCGATTACGTTGAGCAATTACTGGATTTTTAAATTTCAGGAAATTGGAGATGGTACTTCTAATTGGAGTGCAGTTGGCCAAAACGGACTTCTTCAAGCCGGAAACGGATATACTTTAAAGGGTTGTAATGCCCCTTCACCTACTCAAAACTATACTTTTGTCGGCAAGCCTAACAATGGTACAATCACCTCAACAGTTTCAGCAGACAACTTAAACCTTTGTGGAAATCCTTACCCTTCTGCAATAGATGCTAATCAATTCATTGATGACAATGCTACCAGCATAATCGGTACGCTATACTTTTGGGAACATTACGATACCAATGCTTCACATTATACGGAAGAATATCAAGGCGGATATGCCACTTATACTAAAACAGGCGGAACCGCACCTGTTGCTCCTTCTTATGTAAGTGGTTTAGGGTCAAGCAGCAAAGTGCCAAACAGGTTCATTCCGGTTGGTCAAGGCTTTTTTGTTACAGGTTCTGAAACAGGCGGAACGATTATATTCAATAACGGTCAAAGAAAATTTATTAAAGAAAATAATATAGAATCATATAATTTGTTCAGAACAAATTCCGTTACTGCAACTAGTTCTATAAACATCAACAATGAAGATAACTTTGTAGATGAAGGGCAATTTACAAAACTAAGTTTAGGTTTTGATTCTGCTAATAATTATCACCGACAAATTTTACTTGGTTTCATGAATCAATATGCCACTTCAGGTTTTGACAATGGCTATGATGGAATAAGTTTTGAATCGCATTCAAATGATATGTATTTCATAAATAATGGCACAAAATTAAATATTCAAGGTGATGGCTACTTTAATGTAAATAATATCTATCCGATTGGTGTCAAAAATTCGGTGGCCGGTATAGTGAAATTTGGCATCGATATCGCCGAAAACTTAGAGGACAATCAAAACGTTTATATCTATGATAACGTAACCAACGAATACCATAATATCAAATCACAGCAAATAGAAATCAATTTACCGGCTGGTACTTTTGATAACCGATTCTCTCTTCGTTTCAATTCAACCACAGCATTAGGAACTAATGAAAATGAATTTTTAAACGGATTAACTATAGCTCATTCTCAATCAAATGACATCATTAATATCAAGAATGAGTTACAAGAAGTAACTATTGAATCAGTGACTTTATATAATTTATTAGGGCAAAACATTACAAATTGGGAATTTGACAACCAAAGTCAAACAAACATTCAATTGACTTTGCCTACTCTAAATACGGGTACTTATATTGTTAAAGTAAATACAAACAAAGGAAGTATTAGTAAAAAGATTGTCACTAACTGATAGGTTTTACCCCAATATAAAAAAACTCCCTTTGTGGAGTTTTTTTTATGCCTTTATTTTATGAAAGTCACTAGATAAATTCATTTTACAATCTAAAAAAAAAAACTTATCGAGTTAATTACTTCAAAAAAAGAGGTTAAAATCTTTCATAATTTAATATAATTTTGTAAGTTTTTTACACTTATATAATTCTTATGTTTGCATTTCATCGATTTTTTAATGCTTTTTGTCGATTTATTTTAACGATTTAACTAAATTTGAATTGTCAAAAAAAAACAAGTACATACTTAAAAGTAAGAGTTATGGAAAACAAACAATTTAAATTAGGAAAAAAATATATAACGCTAATTATGTTCTTCGTAATTAGTATAGGTTATACACAATCACAGATCATTTATACAAACTCAGGAACCTTTACAGCTCCAGCTGGTGTGTCTACTATACAAGTAGAAGCCTATGGTGGTGGTGGTGGTGGTGGTTTTGGAGGCACTAGCAATAGAGATGGTGCCGGTGGTGGTGGTGGTGGTGGCTACTCAAGAAACATTAGTGTTCCTGTTATCGCTGGAACAACTTATACGATAACTATAGGTGCAAGTGGTACTGGCGCAATATCTAGTGCTTCACCTAATGGGGTGAGCGGAGGTAATACAACTGCCGTTTTTGGTGCAACAACCATAACTGCCAATGGAGGTATTGGAGGTTTTGGTTACAGTAATGGTGGCGCTGGCGGAATTGGCGGAACAGGATCTACCTTCAATGGTGGTTCAGGTGGTGCTGGATTGAATGGTATTGGTAGCGGCGGCGGCGGCGGCGGCGGCGGAACTACAAATAATGGAGGTATAGGCTCGGTGCCAAACGGTGGTGCAGCCGGTGGAGGAAACGCAGGTGCTGGAGGTAATGGTACAACTGCTGCAAGTGGTGCAGGTTCTTCTTCCCTAACCAATTATGGCGGCGGTGGCGGTGGCGGTACCAGAAACTCTGCAGGAGGAAACGGACGTCAAGGATATGCTGTGATAACTTATACTTGTCCTACCTATGCGCTTACTAGCCCAACTACTTCAAATAGTCCATTATGTGGTGCTTCAGTAGCTAGTGTCTCCCTTAATTCTTCTTCTTTGGCTACGGGAACCTACACCGTAACTTATAACCTTAGTGGTGCAACCACTGCTATCGGTAATACTGCAACAATGAACTTTACTGCCGGAAGTCCGGGAACAGGAACTTTTTCAACATCTCTAGTAAATTTAGGAACCACAACAGTAACCATAACAAATTTGGCCTCTTCATACTGTAGCAATAGCATAAGCAATTTCAATACTACAACTTTAATTGCAAATTCTACGCCTACTGCTAATTCAGGTACAAACATTACTGCATGTTCTTCTGATACTAATATTGCAATTACAGCAGGTTCTAGTGCTACAAATTACACAACAGTTACATGGACAACTAGTGGAACAGGGACTTTTACAAATGCTAATTCTTTAACAACATGTACATATAATCCAAGTCCAGCTGATATAGTAGCCGGAAGTGTGGTATTAACACTTAATGCTGCAAATCCAGGTTGTGTTGATGCAACTTCAACTAAAATATTATCTTTAATTACAGCTCCGAGTGCTAACGCTGGAACCGCTGTAAGCACTTGTTCAACTTTACTTGATCTAAACATAACTGCTGGAGCCAATGCTTCAAATTTTTCAACTGTAATGTGGACTTCAAACGGAACCGGTACATTTTCAAATGCCGATTCTCTAACAACATGTACCTACGCTCCTAGTGCTGCTGATATAGCTTCCGGTACGATAACACTAACATTAACTGCTTATGGTTATGCACCTTGTGGCAATACAACTGCTACAAAAACATTAACTATTACAAGTCCTGTTTCAGTAGTAGCTGGAGATGATTTTTCTACGTGTTCTACTGGCGGAGGTATTAATATTACTGATGGTTCTAGTGCAACTAATCAGACTCTTGTAACCTGGACATCTAGCGGCACAGGGACTTTTACAAACCCAAATTCATTAACAACTTGTACCTATACACCTAGTGCAGACGATATTACTGCAGGAGTTGTAACAATTACATTAACAGCTTCAAACGAAGGGTGTGGCGATGTAACAGCAGACAAGAAGTTAGAAATTGTTGCTTTACCTACAGTTTCAGCCGGAACAGCTATCAGCGCTTGTATTAGCGACACTTCAGTAAACATAACTGCTGGATCTTCAGCTACAAATTATACAACTGTTGTTTGGACGTCAAATGGATCGGGTACTTTCTTAAATGCAGACTCATTAACTTTGGCAACTTATACTCCTAGCACCGATGATCTTATTGCGGGTAGTGTTATTTTAACCCTTACGGCAAATGCAAATGCTCCTTGTTCAAATGTAACGTCAACAAAAACGTTAACTTTCTACAGTCCAATGTCTGCAATTGCCGGAGTAGATTTTAATACATGTTCAACTTCAGGCACTATTAATATTACAACAGGTTCTAGTGCTAACAATCAAACCGAAATAGTTTGGACTTCAAATGGCACAGGCACATTCGCCAATGCAAATTCTTTAACAACTTGTACCTATACACCAAGTGCTGCTGATTTAGCTTCAGGAAATGTCATCCTTACTTTAACTGCCTCAAATCCAGGGTGTAGTAATTTAACTTCATCTAAGACGGTAACATTTGTTCCTTCACCTACAGCAGTGGCTGGTACAACTATAAACACCTGTTATTCTTCAGGGGCAATAAATATAACTGCTGGATCTGTGGCCACAAATTACACAACTGTAACATGGTCATCAAACGGATCAGGTACTTTTACTGATGCAAACTCTCTAACTTTAGCCACATACACTCCTAGCCCAGCTGATATAGCAGCAGGAAGTGTTATCTTAACATTAACGGCAACCGGAAACACTCCTTGTTCTACTGTTATTTCTACAAAAACAGTAATTATAAATAATCAAGCCACCGCAGATGCTGGTTCAGATTTTTCATTTTGTTACGATTCGGGAGCTATAAATATTACGGCAGGTTCAAATGCTACTTATCAAACAAGTATAGCTTGGACATCGAACGGAACCGGTACTTTTAACAATGCTGATTCTTTGACAAACTGTACTTACACTCCTAGTGCTGCTGACATTACTGCAGGTAATGTAATTTTTACCCTTACTGCTTCAAACGTGGGATGTGTTGATGCAACAGCAACTAAAACAGTAACAATAAGTTTGCTTCCAACTGCAATAGCCGGAACTGAAATAAACACTTGTTCAAGTAATGGTGACGTAAACATAACTGCAGGTTCCAATGCAACTAACTATACTTCTGTCTCTTGGACTTCTAGTGGAACGGGGACATTTACGAATCCTGACTCTTTGACAACATGTACTTATACACCAAGTGCTGATGATATAACGGCAGGAATCGTAACATTAACACTTACTGCTAACGGAAATGCCCCATGTATTGCTGTCACATCAACAAAAAATATTATCATTAGTATGGGTCCAAATGCGGTTGCTGGTCCAAATTTCTCAACCTGTTATTCTGGCGGATCAATTAATATCACTGCAGGTTCTAGTGCTACTAACCAAACAAGTATAACTTGGACATCCAATGGAACTGGCTCTTTTACTAATGCAAATTCTCTAACAACATGCACTTATACACCAAGTGCAGACGATATTGCTAATGGAAATGTAATATTTACTTTAACTGCTTCAAATGCAGGTTGTGACAATGCTATTGCTACAAAAACTGTAACTATTAGTCCTTCACCAACTGCAATTGCCGGAACAGTAATAAACACTTGTTCAACAACTGGTGCGGTAAATATTACTGACGATTCCAGTGCTACAAATTATACTTCTATCACCTGGACATCAAGTGGTACCGGTACATTTACAAATTCAAATTCTTTAACAAACTGTACTTATACTCCTAGCGCGGCTGATATCACAACTGGAAGTGCAACTTTGACTCTTACAGCTATTGGAATTGCACCATGTGCAACTGTTACTGATACTAAAACAATTAACATTAGTAGCACTATGACAGCCGTAGCCGGATCATCATTTACAAATTGCTCTTCTGATACGGCTATTAATGTTACAACAGGTTCTAGTGCAACTAATCATACACTTGCTACGTGGACTTCTAACGGAACAGGAACTTTTACCAATCCAAATTCACTAACAACATGTACTTATACTCCTAGTATTGATGATATAACGGTTGGAAATGTAATTTTGACACTAACGGCATCTAACACTAGTTGTCCAAATGTAACCTCAAGCAAAACCTTAACATTTGTTCTTGCTCCGGTTGTGGATGCTGGTTCAGATATTGCTACATGCTCTACTTGTGGAACAGTGAATATTACTGCCAATTCGTCCGCTTCAAACTATACATCTATAGTGTGGACATCAAGTGGAACGGGTACTTTTACAAATCCTACTTCTTTAACAGCGTGTACCTATACTCCTAGTGCAGCTGATATTACAACCAGTTTAACACAAGGTGGTATAACTTTAACGCTAACCGCTACAGGAACTGCTCCATGTACAACTTCTACATCAACTAAAGTATTGGCCATCACATCACAAACTTTTACTTCATCAGGAACTTTTACTGTTCCGGCTGGTGTTTACCAAGTAACTGTTGAAGCTTGGGGTGGAGGTGGAAAAGGTGGCGATGGATTGAATTTAGGAAGAGTTGGCGGTGGCGGCGGTGGCGGTGCTTATGCTTCAAAATCTATTCCTGTAGTTCCGGGAAATACTTACACTGTTAATGTTGGATTAGGGGCAACTAGTGTTGCAAACGGAGGTGACTCTTGGTTTATTGACACGTCAACTTTTCTAGCTAAAGGAGGTACTACGGCGCTTAACAATGCCATTTTAGGTGGTGCTGGCGGAAATGCTGCAGCAAGTATAGGTGATATTACTTCTAGAGGAGGAAATGGCGCTAACGGTTTAACCAGTTCTTATGGCGGTGGCGGTGGTGCTGGTGCTGAAGCCGGTGAAAATATGGGGGTAGATGCAGCTACAAATATAGGAGCTATTGCCACTTGTAATGGCGGAAATGGCGGAAATGGATATACTTCTTCCAATGGAGACGGTTCTCCGGGAATCGCACCGGGTGGCGGTGGCGGTGGCGGACGCAGAAACGGGAATAATGGTGTAAATCAAGGTACCGGTGGACGTGGAGCAGATGGAAAAGTAATTATAAGATGGCCAGTAAATTCATTGCCTTCAACAATTACAAATGCTCCGGGTGGAGTAACTTCAAACTTACAATTATGGTTGCGTTCTGATTTATTAAACGGAACTACCACTGTGGCAGACAATACACCTGTAACTACTTGGTTCACACAAGCAAGAGGAGCGAATGCTATTAAACCTGCTGCTGTTGGAGCGCCAAGATATCGTAATAATCCAGCTTCCAACATCAATTTTAATGCTGTTGTAGATTTTACCAATCCTTATAATACACCTTCTCAGGTATATACAGATTTGAATAGTTCAAGACAATATTTAAAAGGAACAAACGGATACTATTCTCAAGATACATTCGTAGTAGTTATTCCGGATGTTACAGTAACATCAGCTTTAAACAGCATGGATGTATTTGCCGGGAAAAGTGCTCCATGCGCTCAAAATACCAAAACCGGTATTTCTTACGGAAATGTTGACACAAGATTTACCAACGAAGTTCTTTCTTATACTTCTGGAACTTCTACATCATATGGAACGGCTGAAGTTAGCACAAGTACGCAATACAACAGTCCCGGAATTATAAATATTAGAAATAATTCAGGAAACACTGGTATGCAATTGTATTACAATGCTAATAATATTGCAACAACTGAAGTTAACAACGCTAAACACAGAAACATTAATGACAGCCAATACTGGATCGGAAGAAGTGAAGCCTGGGATGGAAGTTTAGACGGAAGAATTGCCGAAGTGATTACTTACAGCTCTAGAAAAAATGACGCTACTGAAAGAACTAAAATTGAGACTTATTTAGGTATTAAATACGGCATAACTTTAGGAATAAACGGAACTTCTCAAAACTATTTGGGCTCTGACGGAACCATTATTTGGGACGCTATTGCCAATTCCGGTTATAACTTTGATATCGCAGGTATTGGAAGAGATGATATTTCAAAATTGAACCAGAAACAATCTAAAAGCGTAAATGCTAATAGCATTTTAACTATCGGATTAGGAACAATTGCTGCCACAAATACGGCTAATACCAATGCTTTTGATGCTGATAAAAAATACCTAATCTGGGGTGACAACGGCGCAAATATGAACGATTCAGGAACTGATTTAACACTAACTTTCGGTGGTACTTCTAACGTTACTACTCTAACAGATATTCCAAACAAAAAATGGAAAATTGTTGAAGTTGGTGGTGATGTAGCAACCGCAAAAGTAGCTGTACCAACATCGGCATTCGCTAACTTACCTGCTTTGTCCGGAAATGATGCTTATGTAATGATTGTGGCTTCTGATGCCGCTTTTACAACAGGATTAGAAACTATTTTCTTAACAACTAATGGAACGAACCAAGAAACTGTTTATGACTTTGACGGCACTAAATTCTTCACCTTTGGTGTAGCTCATGAAAGTGTTTTCTCAAGACACGCTACTTTTGATGGTACTGATGATATAATGAAAGTTGGAAACGCCAATAACCTAAACAATACTTTTTCATTGATGACTTGGATTAGACCAACCGGAGCGAATGCTTTGGCAAATGACAGAACAATTGTTTCTAAATATGATGGTTCGACTGGATTCAGAGTTTATTTGTCAACAAACAATAAAGTTAATGTTACTTGGAACGGCGGAACTACATTAACTTCTGCCACTACTTTACCAAATTCAGAATGGCATAACATCGCCGTAATCTATTCAAGTGGATCTATTAAACTTTACATCGATGGTGTATTAGACTCAACAGTTGCTTCAGCAGCTCCAGTTGCAAATACCAATACTTTTTCCATCGGTGCTGAAAACAGATCAAAATCAGATACCCGAAATTTCTTTAACGGAGATATCGATGAGTTCAGATTATGGAATAAAGCCATAACACTAACGGAATTAAAATTCGTTATGAACCAAGAGATACAACAAAATGGTACGGTTACTAGAGGTGCTGTTTTACCAACCAGTATTTCTAAAAATGACATCAATACATTAAACTGGAGTAATCTTCAAGCTTATTATTCTATGAACTCATTCATTGGCACACACATCAATGATGATTCTCAAAATAACAATAGAGGAAATGTATTTTTACCAAATAAAACGACTATTACAGTTCAGTCTTCTCCTCAACCCTACCAAAGTGCGGCTGATGGCTCATGGTCTAACGTTACTACATGGTCAAACGGGACCATCCAACAATTACCTAACAGTATTTCTATTGTTGACGGCACTACTCCTATTAACTGGAATATCGTTAGAACAAACCATAACGTTAGCTCAACTGGAAACAAAACTTTACTGGGTTTAATTGTGAATAGCAATACTTTGTCCGCTCTAAACGATACTAAAATTGAAATTTCACACTATTTGAAATTAGATGGTAAAATCGATTTAACCGGAAAATCCCAATTGGTACAAACCAATAATAGTGATTTAGATGTAACAAGTTCAGGTTCTATCGAAAGAGACCAACAAGGACAAGCAAATACTTTCAACTATAATTATTGGACATCTCCGGTAAGTACTATAAACAGTACTACTATCAATCATGGTTACACTCTAGCAGATGTAATGAAAGACGGAACAACGGCTACTCCTCAAAACCTAAACTGGTCTGCCGGATTAAATGGTGCAGCCACAAGTCCGATAACAATTGCTAGCTATTGGATATTTAAATTCCAAAACTTAAGTAATGACTACGCTAACTGGTCTGCAGTTGGGCCAAATGGAACGCTTTTAGCCGGTCAAGGGTACACTATGAAAGGTTCAAACGCTGTGTCTGCTAACCAAAACTATACTTTTGTTGGAAAACCAAACAATGGTACTATCACTTCACCAGTTTCAGCTAATAACTTAAACCTTTGTGGAAATCCATTTGCTTCAGCCATTGATGCCAACCAATTCATCGATGATAATATTGCCAGCATAACCGGAACTTTATATTTCTGGGAACACTTTGGAACTAATAATTCTCATATTACTTATGAATACCAAGGTGGCTATGCAACATATACTAAAGTAGGCGGAACAGCTCCGGTTGCTCCGGCAGGAGTTAGTGGCTTAGGATCAAGTGCTAAAGTTGCCAAAAGATTTATCCCGGTTGGGCAAGGTTTCTTTGTAACCGGTTCAGTTTCGGGTGGCACGATAACCTTCAACAATAACCAAAGACTTTTCGTGAAAGAAGACAATGCTGATTCTTATACTCTATTCAGAAATAATACCAATGCTCCTTTTAGCAATGACCCGAATAATAATAACTCGGAAGATAGCTTTGAAGTGGAAGAATTTATGAAACTTAGATTAGGCTATACTTCAGCTAACAATTACCACAGAGAAATATTGTTAGGGTTCATGAACGATAATGCTACAGCAAGTTTTGATAACGGATATGATGCCTTAAGTATCGAAGCATTAACTAATGACATGTATTTCATTAATGGCGATGATAAATTGAACATTCAAGGTGAAGGTACTTTCGACGCCAGCAAAACTTACCCGATAGGCATCAAAAATGCCATCGCCGGAAACGTGAAATTCAGCCTAAACAACACAGAAAATATTGACGAAAGCCAAGATATTTTTATCTACGACAATGTAACAGAAATGTACCACGATATCAAATCTCAAGCTTTCCAAATCAATATGCCGGAAGGAACATTTGAAAACAGATTCTTCTTGACATTTGTGAATCCAACCGCTTTAGGTACTAATGAAAATGAATTGCCTTATGGTGTTGGAGTAACCCATACGCAAATTGACAACATGGTTAATATCAATAACGAATTGGCTGAAGTTGCGATAAAATCTGTTTCATTGTACAATTTACTTGGACAACAAGTAATTACATGGGATATTAAAAACCAAAATCAAACGGTTATGCATTTACCAATAAATGGTTTAAGCACCGGAGGTTATATTGTAAAAATCACCACTGACAAAGGTGATATCACTAAGAAAATCCTAATTAAGTAATTTTTTATATTTATTTTGACACTAAAAAACGCTCTGCAAAAGTGGAGCGTTTTTTTTAACTAAAAGCCCCAAAGATTATGCTGATACTAGTAACGCTTAAACTAATTTCTCTAAAATACCCGATAGATCGGTTTCCGATTGTTCGCCGGATTTTAGGTTCTTCAAAATAAAAGTGTTTCCGTTTATTTCTTTAACAACAAAAGGAATATTTCTTCGTTCTGCATGCTTAAATTGTTTGTCAATTTTAGCCACATCAGGATACAATTCACACTTGATGTTATTGCCACGTAAAGTGTTGATTGCTTTCATGGCTTCAAATGCTTGGCTTTCACCAAAATTTAAAAACATCACTTGAGTCGAAGTCGTAACGGTTAACGGAAATAAATTTAATTCTTCGAGCACCAAATAAATTCGGTCAAGCCCAAAAGAAATCCCAACACCACTCATATTTTTCAAACCGAAAATCCCGGTCAAGTCATCATATCTTCCGCCACCGCCAATGGAACCCATGGCCACTCCTTCCGGTGCCGAAACTTCAAAAATAGCTCCGGTATAATAGTTCAAACCGCGCGCTAAAGTCACATCTAAATCTAATTTGGCCTTTTGCAAACCAAGTTTAGTTACGTTGTCACAAATAAAACGCAGCTCTTCAATTCCTTTTTTTCCTTCTTCTGAAGTCGAAAGTAAACCGGCTAATTTTTCTAATTTCTCTTGAATCGTTCCGGTAAAACTGAACAATGGTTGTACTTTTAATAAAGCGTTTTCTGAAATGCCTTTTTCTATCATTTCTTTCTTAACGCCTTCCTCTCCTATTTTGTCAAGCTTGTCTAAAGCCACGGTAAAGTCAATCAACTTATCCGAGGCGCCAATCACCTCAGCAATTCCGGATAAAATTTTACGGTTGTTAATTTTGATGGTAACGCCTTCCAAACCTAACTCAGCAAAAACTGAATCGTACAATTGCACTAACTCGACTTCTTGCCATAACGATGTTGAGCCCACCACATCCGCATCACATTGGTAAAACTCTCTGAATCGGCCTTTTTGAGGTCGGTCGGCACGCCAAACCGGTTGAATTTGGTATCGCTTAAACGGAAACTCAATCTCGCCTTGATGTTGCACCACATAACGCGCAAAAGGCACGGTTAGGTCGTAACGCAAGGCTTTCTCGGAAATCTTTCCGGTGAGTTGTTTGTAGTTTATGGTTTGGAGTTCTGAAGTGGGCACTTTGTCCAAATAATCACCCGAATTCAATATTTTAAAAATCAAACGATCGCCTTCTTCCCCGTATTTACCCATCAAAGTATCCGAGTTTTCAAACGAAGGTGTTTCTATCGGTTGGTAACCAAATTTCTCGAAATGGGAACGCATCACCGAAATAATATAGTTACGCTTGGAAACCTCTGTAGGTGAAAAATCTCTGGTGCCTTTGGGAATACTTGGTTTTTGTGCCATTTTGATATTAGATTTTAAATATTAGATTTTAAATATTTCATATCTGATATTTGATATTTAAAATTCATTTGGCAAATATCTTATTTTTTAAAACTATTTTCCACAACCAACTCAATATTCTTGTAACAAAAGCTGTATTTTAGTGTCAAATTACCGTTATGATTGGATTATTAAGAGAAAATGTAAAAATTGCGTTGGGTTCCATTCGAACACAATTGCTCCGCACAGTATTAACGGTTATTATTATTGCTATTGGAATCACCGCTTTGGTTGGGATACTAACCGTGGTAACTGCCATCGAATACAACCTAAATTCAAGCTTTGCCTCAATGGGTTCTAATACCTTCAACATCAATCAATACGAATTCAGAAATCGTCGTCGAGGTGGTGGCGAAGTAGAAAAAGTCAACCCAATTATCACCTATACTGAAGCCAAAACCTTTAAAGAAAAATACAATTATCCCTTAACGCAAACCTCACTGTCTTTCGTAGCCACATCAGCAGCTGAAGTGAAATTCGAAAACCAAAAAACGGATCCGGAGATTTCCGTTTTAGGCATAGACGAACATTTTTTGAGCAATTCCGGTATAGAAATTACAGAAGGAAGAAGCTTCAATACTTTCGACATTTCTAATAATATTTATGCATGTATCGTTGGTTCCGATTTTGTTTCCGAAGATGGCTTACTGAGAGATGTCAATCCTATCGATAAAATCTTAACCATTCGCGGAGCCAAATTCAGGGTAATTGGCGTGTTAAAAGAGCAAGGTTCAACCTTTGGGAACAGCCAAGATTTGAGAGTTATGATTCCTATTCAAGTAGCACGTTCCATGTTTTCAGCACCTAGCATCAATTATTCCTTGAGCATGAAAGTGGTCAATAAAGAATTTTTGGATGAAGCCATTGACGATGCTTTGATCACCATGCGAAAAGTGAGAAGACTAAATCCGGTCGAAGACAACAATTTTGCCATTTCGAGAAGCGATGATTTAATTAACCGAATAGCTGATTTAGCGGGCTATTTAAACCTATCGGCCTGGGTAATCGGAATTATTACCATACTCGGCTCTTCCATCGCTTTAATGAATATTATGATTGTTTCCGTAACCGAAAGGACGCGTGAAATTGGCGTGAGGAAATCGCTTGGCGCCAAGAAAAGCACCATCGCCATGCAGTTTTTTATTGAAACTTTAACCATCGGACAAATCGGAGGAATTTTTGGAATAATCTTCGGAATCTTGGTTGGGTTTTTAATCTGTTTGAGTGCCGGCTGGGATTTTGTAATTCCATGGGGTGCCATTATGGCTGCCTTTGCCACCAGTTTTGTAGTAGCCTTAGTTTCCGGATTGTATCCTGCAATTAAAGCTTCTCAGTTAGACCCTATTGAGGCGCTGAGATATGAGTAATTAGTGTTCAATGTTCCGTTGACAGTGTTCAGTATTATAGCGTTGCCGAAATCATTCTGTCATTTCCGTAAAAATCCTTTATCAATTTCACCTTTTTAAACCCAAAACTTTCTACCAAAGCAACGGTTTCTTTACCTAAATATTGATTGATTTCAAAATACAATTGCCCATTCTCATATAAATTCTTTTTAGCCAATTTGGTTATTTTTCGATAAAAGAGCAAAGCATCATTGTCTTCAACAAATAGTGCTAAATGCGGTTCGTATTCTAAAACATTCGAGTTGATTTCCGCTTTTTCCAAATTCCGAACATAAGGAGGATTAGAAACGATAATATCAAATTGCTGTTCTAAATCTTGGGTTTCCAATATGTCTTTCAACCTAAAATAAACTTCCACATTATTCAATTCCGCATTTTTTTGAGCGGTAGCCAATGCTTTTTCGGAGACATCAATCGCATAAACTTCCGCATTCGGTAAATTCTTTTTTAAAGCAATCGGAATGCAACCGCTTCCGGTGCCAATATCTATAATCCTAACTTTTCCCTCTTCCCTTTTCCCTTTTACCTCTGTAATAATTAACTCGACCAATTCTTCCGTTTCCGGCCGTGGTATCAAAACATTTTCATTGACTAAAAACGGTAAGCCATAGAATTCTGTTTCCCCTAAAATATATTGAATGGGTTTTTGCTTTTTCAATTCGACCAACACACTTTCCCAACGTAACAATTGTACAGCGTCCATTTCCATTTCCGGATTAAGCGCCAAATCAATTCGCTTTTTGTGGTGAAAACTTTCCAATATTAAATAAAAGAAACTCTCGATTTCCTTTTCATCATACAAAGTAGAAAGTTCTTGAAGAAAAGTAGTTTTGTAGTTTTTAATTAGCATCTATAAATTTTTAATCATCCAAACGGGGCAAGTTGTGTGACCGGTATTGCCCAAAGGCGCGCAAAGGTATTCAAAACCCATTTTTTTATACAAATTTTGAGCGGCTACCATTTCAGGTAAGGTTTCGAGGTAGCATTTTTCGTAACCTAATTCAGTGGCTTTTTCCAAACATTTTTGAATCATTTGGGAACCAATCCCTTTTCCTCTCGCCTCTTGTAAAAAGTACATTTTTTGTAATTCGCAGATATTTTCTGTAGTGTTTTCCAATTGACTCACGCCTGCTCCACCAATGATTTTGCCCTCATTCTCGACTACAAAATAAGTCGCTCGCGCTTGGTCATAAGCTTCAAACATAAAATCCAATTGCACATCGGCAAAAGCAGTTCCGGTTTTGGGGAAATTATCTGAAATAAAAACTTCTCGTATTACCGCTGCAATTTGCTGATTGTCTTGCTTTTGGATTTCTCTGATTTGTATGCTACTCATTCTAAAAGTAATGTCTTATTTTTGTGTTGTGAAGATAGAAGAAATTTACATAAAACGCTGCATCGAATTGGCCAAAAATGGTTTAGGCTCAACCTATCCAAATCCAATGGTTGGAAGTGTTATCGTTCATGACGGTAAAATCATCGGAGAAGGTTGGCATCGAAAATCCGGAGAACCACATGCCGAAGTCAACGCTATTAATTCGGTAAAAAACAAATCGCTTTTGGCAAAAGCTACTATTTATGTATCACTGGAACCTTGTAGTCATTTTGGCAAAACACCGCCTTGTTGTGATTTAATTATCCAACATAAAATTCCCAATGTTGTGATTGGAACCGTTGACCCAAACAGTAAAGTAGCCGGAACCGGAATCAAACGATTAATTGAAAACGGTTGTCAAATTACGGTTGGGATTTTAGAAGACGAATGCAACGAACTGAACAAAAGATTCTTTACTTTCCACAATAAAAAACGACCATATATTATTTTGAAATGGGCCGAAAGCAAAGATGGTTTTATAGCGCCTCTAACCAAAGAAAAACAAGAACCGGTTTGGATTTCGAACCCGTATTCTCGCCAATTATCCCACAAATGGCGAAGTGAAGAGCAAGCCATTTTGGTTGGAACACAAACGGTTTTGGACGATAACCCCAAATTAGATGTTCGCGATTGGACGGGAAATAATCCGATTAGGATAGTTTTAGACAGAACCGGAAAAATTACAAGCGACTATTTTTTAAAAGACGGAAAAACAAAAACTATCGTTATTACCGAGCGAGAAAATTTAACATCAGTCGAAAATCTTATTTATGAAAGTGTTATCTTTGATAAGCAACTAACCCAAAAAATCATCGGAATTTTATACCGATACGGCATCCAATCTGTCATTGTTGAAGGTGGAAAACAAACCTTGGAAACTTTTATAGCCGATAATCTTTGGGATGAAGCTAGGATTTTTAAGGGTAATATTTCTTTAAATGAAGGTATAAAAGCACCTTTATTGAATAAAATATCCAAAGTAACTGACATAAAAGACGACCAACTTAAACTTTTTTTAAACCATGATTAACACAATAATTTTCGATTTTGGCGATGTCTTTATCAATCTTGAAAAAGAAAAATCGATAGAAGAGTTTAAAAAATTAGGACTTGATGGCCCAAATGACGAGTTATTAACCCAAAATGATTTGTTTGAAAAAGGTCAAATAACCGACGTACAATTTGTGGAAAGTTTTCACAAATTCATTCCCAATGCTTCTATTGAAGAGATTACCAAAGCCTGGAATTCTGTTATTGGAGATTTTCCTTTGTACCGTTTAGAATTTTTACAATTGTTATCCAATAAATACCGCTTATTTCTTTTAACTAATACCGATTCGATTCACATCAACCGTTTTGAGCACAAAGTGGGTATGTCTTTCTATTCCGATTTTTACCGTTGTTTTGAAAAAGTCTATTACTCCTATGAAATGGGCATGCGAAAACCTCAGCCGGAAATTTTTACCACTATAATGAACAAACACGACTTGTCACCAAAGCGAACTTTATTTGTAGATGACAAGAAAGAAAACACCGATGTGGCCGAAAGTCTTGGACTTCATGTCTGGAATTTAAAAGTTGGACAAGAAGATGTGGTGAATTTGTTTGACCAAAAGCATTTACCTTTCTCCTAATTTCAATAGAATATCAATTTTCAATAATATTTTCATTGAAAGACACCTATAATACTATTGCTTTGCCTTCACCGGAAATTCTTTATAAAGAAAAAAACAGCAAGTTTTTTGGCTATGCCTATCCGGTAACCAATGAAGCAGAAATCAAAATTCACTTAGAACAATTGCGAAAGCAACATCACAGTGCGGTTCATTTTTGCTATGCGTACCAACTCGGAACTGAAACCTTAACTTTTCGGGCTAATGATGACGGTGAACCCAGCAATTCTGCAGGCATGTCTATTTATGGTCAAATTCAGTCTTTTGGGGTTACCAATATATTAGTTGTCATCGTTCGATTTTTTGGTGGCATAAAATTAGGAGTTGGTGGCTTGATTACCGCTTACCGAACCGCAGCACAAATGGCATTAGAGGAAGCTGACATTATAGAAAAAACCATAGATTTTCATTACCTCATTTCCTTTGATTATAAAAACATGAATAAAGTCATGCGAGTCATCAAAGAAAAAAACCTAAATATCATCAATCAAAGAATGGCCGAAAGTTGCCAAATTGAAATCGCCACCCGAAAAAAAAATGCCGAAAATATAGTCGACATTTTTAGTAATTTGTTTGAAATTGAGATTGAAAAAATTTAATCATTCATGATGTCCAAAATGTATTGTGGCGGCGCAATAGGTTTTCCTAAATTTATGTCCACAAATACGAGTATAAAATGTGCAGTTGTTAATAACTCACCATTTTCGTTGCGAATTTCACAATCGAATTCTATCTTCACTGAAGATTGACTTTTGAACTTGGTAATCACTGTAAGTAAGTCGTCATAACGTGCTGGTTTTTTGTAATTTATCGTCATGGAAACTATGGGTAAAGCAATTCCGCTTTCTTCTAGTGATTTATATGAAATCCCTTTGTTTCTGAGCCATTCCACGCGTCCCATCTCAAAATAAGGCACATAATTTCCGTGATAAACCACACTCATTTGGTCGGTTTCCGAGTAACGAACTCTAACTTGAATCTGATGTTCTTTCATCTGTTTTTTTTGCTTTTAATCTATAATCAAACTTCCCTTTACAACAATATTTTTAAAAAATCAATACCATTTAAATTTTTTTTAACGAATTTTATTCACATATTTGTTATCCCAAAAAACATGGCGATTTTCATTGTCATTTTTGTCAAAATAACCTAACAATAATTACTATAATTTTAAACCAAATATGAGCAAAACTGCGCAATCGGTATGGGAAAACTGTCTTGAATTCATAAAAGACAATATTCAAGAACAAGCTTTCAAAACTTGGTTTGAACCGATTAAGTCAGTTGAACTTACAGACAACGCTTTGTACATTCAAGTGCCTAGTAAATTTTTCTACGAATGGCTCGAAGAACACTACGTTAAATTATTGAAGGTAGCGTTAACCAAAGAACTCGGAAAAAACGCAAAGTTACTCTATAAAATCAAAATGGAAAACACTTATGGCAATAAACAACCGTTTACGGAACAATTGCCAAGTGCGCACCGCAGTCCAATAAAATCTCAAGACGTAGACGCTCCGTTTAAAAACCTGAATCCTGAACTAAAGAATCCTTTTGTAATTCCGGGCATCAGAAATTTAAAAATCGAATCGCAACTCAATCCAAATTACAGTTTCGATAATTTCCTAGAAGGTGATTCTAACCGTTTAGCGCGCTCTGCCGGTATGGCTGTGGCCAATAAACCTGGCGGAACTTCTTTTAATCCACTATTGATTTTTGGTGGCGTTGGTTTAGGAAAAACCCATTTAGCACATGCTATCGGGGTTGAAATCAAAGACAAATATCCAGAAAAAACCGTTTTGTATATTTCTGCTGAAGTATTCACGCAACAATATATTGATTCGGTTAAGAAAAATAACAGAAACGATTTTATTCATTTCTACCAATTAATCGATGTATTGATTATTGACGACGTTCAATTCCTTTCCGGAAAATCAGGGACGCAGGATGTATTCTTCCATATCTTTAATTACTTACACCAAAATGGTAAACAAGTAATCCTAACTTCGGACAAAGCTCCGGTTGACATGCAAGACATCGAACAACGTTTGTTGTCGCGTTTCAAATGGGGATTGTCAGCCGAGTTACACCAACCGGATTACGAAACCAGAATTTCTATCCTTAAAAATATTCTATACCGAGATGGCGTTGAAATGCCGGAAGAGATTGTAGAATATGTAGCCAGAAATATCAAATCTAATGTGAGAGAATTAGAGGGTGCCATAATTTCTTTGATTGCCCAATCGTCTTTCAACAAAAAAGAAGTGACTTTGGATTTGGCGAAAAGTGTGGTAGAAAAATTCGTTAAGAATGTAAAACGCGAAATCTCCATCGACTATATCCAAAAAGTAGTTTCGGATTATTTCCAATTGGATGTAGACACTTTGCAGTCAAAAACCAGAAAACGCCACGTGGTGCAAGCCCGACAATTGGCTATGTTCTTTGCTAAGAAGTTTACCAAATCTTCTTTGGCAAATATTGGTTCCCAAATTGGAGACCGAGATCACGCTACTGTTTTACACGCCTGTAAAACCGTTGACAACCTAGTTTCCACTGACAAACAGTTCAAAAAATTTGTAGAAGATATTCACAAAAAATTATCGCTATAAATAGCTTTTTGACTAAGTTTGCAGCTTAGAAAAAGTATATGCCCGTTAAAATTTTAATGGTTTGTTTAGGTAATATTTGCCGATCTCCTTTGGCAGAAGGATTACTTGCGTCCAAACTACCACAAGATAAGTTCTTTGTAGATTCTGCCGGAACAGGAAATTACCACATTGGCAAACAACCTGATCAGCGTTCTATTCTGGTGGCTCAAAAAAATGGGTTAGACATTACCAAGCAGAAAGGCAGACAATTCACTTCAAAAGATTTTGACGAGTTTGACTATATCTATGTAATGGATAGCGCTAATTTTGACAATGTCATTGATTTAGCCAAAACTGATGCTCATAAAGCAAAAGTTGACATGATATTAAACCATTTATTTCCCGGTGAAAATGTGGATGTTCCCGATCCTTACTATGGTTTACAAAACGGTTTCGATATGGTGTATGAAATGCTGGATGAAACCTGCGATATTTTGGCGAAAAAATTGATGGAAAAACACTCATGAATCCTACAACTCTTAAAGGAAAACTCTATTTGATTCCGACCACTTTGGGCGAAATGAATCCTGATGATGTATTGCCACAATCGGTAAAAAGGGCTATAAATTTCATCGACACTTATATAGTAGAAAACGAAAAAACCGCTAGGAAATTTATTAAGTCTGTCAATCCTGAAAAGGTTCAGGCCAGTTTAAAATTATCTGCACTCAACAAACATACTGACATTTCCGAGCACAACGCTATGATTGCACCTTGCTTAAATGGAATAAATGTCGGATTAATGAGTGAAGCCGGTTGTCCCGGAGTAGCTGATCCCGGCGCGGTGATTGTAAAATTGGCACACGAAAAAGGTATACAAGTAATTCCACTCGTAGGTCCATCTTCTATCTTATTGGCTATGATGGGTTCTGGAATGAACGGGCAGAGTTTTGCTTTTAATGGGTATTTGCCTATTGATAAAAGCGAAAAAAAATCGGCACTAAAAAACTTTGAAAAGTTATCCTTTGATAAAAACCAATCTCAACTTTTTATAGAAACCCCTTATCGAAACAATAAGTTGTTGGAAGATGTTTTACAAGCCTTACAGCCAAATACACATCTTTGTGTTGCGACCGACATTACTTTGCCAACAGAATACATTAAAACACTTCGAGTGACAGATTGGAAAAAAACAAAGGTCGATTTACACAACCGACCTACTATTTTTATTATCCATAAATTTTAAATAAAAACGTAATTATTGCACTTTAGCATTTTTGATGGCTTTAATACCATGAGTTTCAAATCCACCAAAATCTCTGAGATATGTTTTTACTGAAGTTCCGTATTCGTCTTTACATTTTTTGGCGCCTCTGGTATTAAGAAAACGTTTTACTGAACCGGTTCCTCCTAAATGTGCCGCTGCTAAAATACCGGATTCGGTAATCTTAACCCCATCAATCACTTTTCCTTCAAAGTCTTTGATGTACTTTTTCAATTCGTATTTATTTTTGGAAAGTAAGGTAACAAAAGCCTTCTCTTGTAGTTTTGGATTGTTCAAAAAGGCCGAACTATCGTGAATCCCTATTGACTTGAGAGTTTCAACCCCAAATTGATATTTACCTAAATACCCTAAAGTATTTATTTTTTTGTATTTTCCTTGTGATTCTTTGTGCGCAACCGCATCTTTATAGCCAATAAAATACTTCCCCTTAAATGGGACTCTAGGACTCAAATAGTCAATCGTATTCTCGGATGGAAAGACATATAAAAGTCTATTATTTTCATCAACTCGAAAACCGAAGTTGCTTGGGGAATTGTATGGTTTAAAACCTGAGCTTATGAAAGCTACTACTAGTAGGATTGATGTGTAAAAAATTCCTTTTTTTATCATTAAATGTTATTTCTCAAGCGCTGTCACCGACATGAAATTACCGGGTGCAAATATACAACTTATTTTATAAAATTGAATATCAAGCAGTTAAACTACCCTAAAAGTAGATTAAGTGCAACTTAGAACCTCCGCAACCCCTTATTTCAAACGTTGGAGCTGGAATTTTAATCGTATTGAAAATTGTTAAAATAGTCTTAACAAAATGAGATTTTGTTTCAATTTTCGTTAGATCAACGTCGAGACTGAGGTAAAATTGACGCAATCTTTTGCTTTCGGGAAGAAAAACAGTGTTAACCAATTCGTCGTTTCCGGTGATCATTCCTTCGGCTCCATAACCTATGGCGAAATTCAACCATTTCGGAATTTTTGATGTCTTGGTAAACGAATGAATGTTAGCCGAAAGCCAATAAGTTTGACCGTTGTAATCTTTTAGAATTTGTTCCGACAAAGAACTGCCCAAAACATTAGGTCGAGCTGAGGCATATGGAGTAGTGTGAAAAGAAAATTTGGGCACAATTCGTTGCTCTTTCCAAAGCAATTCTTGTGAAACAAATAAAGCCGTTCCGGAAACATTCGCTGCAACATCTCCTAAAGACGCACCCCAATTCGCGGAATAGCCATCAAAAATCTCAACAGTGGTTAGGAAAGCCAAACCCAATGTTGAACCATAAATCAATTGACTTTTTCTACTTGAACCACTCCATTTTAAAGCATTGGCGCCAAAACTACCCAAATGATAAGCGGAAAAAACATGACCGGCTTTGTCCATTTGCAACCATTCGGCATTGTCATTAATAAAATGAAAATCGGAACGTGGATAATCAGCATACCAAAGTTGGTTTAAACCAATTAAGGCTGTGGCACCAATCACTGTCTCAGAAATCACTACTGCTTTGAGTCGTGTATGATTTAAAGAATCCGAAGGCTTTAGAAAGTTTTCTATACCATTTTGCGCCCAAAGCAAACTCGAACAGCAAAAAAAAAGGAATATGTAATGCTGCTTTTTCAAATATTAACGTTTGGTTCCTTGAGCATTTAGCCAATCGGCATATTTCTTGGCGTTAACATTATGTTGTTCCATAGTAGCGGCAAACTCGTGGTATCCAAATTTTTCAACACTTGCACAAAAATAAATATAATCGTGTTTTTCAGGATTCAAAACTGCGTCTATAGCATCAATATCAGGCATAGCAATTGGTCCTGGTGGCAATCCCAGATTTTGATATGTATTGTAAGGTGATGCTATAAACAAATCATTGTATAAAACCCTTTTAATTATTTGGTCAAAATCATTGTCTCGCAATTTCAAAGCGTAAATTACTGTTGGATCCGCTTGTAATTTCATTCCGTCTCTAAGACGATTTAAATAAACCCCGGCAACGGTTGGTCGTTCACTTTTCTTAACGGTTTCTTTGTGAACTATTGAAGCCAAAGTAATGGCTTGCACCGGAGTCAAATTTAATTCAGTTGCTTTGGCAATTCTTTCTTTGGTCCAAAACTTATTGTATTCTTCCAACATTTTGTCTCTAAATTTTTCAGCCGAAATGTTCCAATAAAACTCATAAGTATTAGGCAAAAACATAGCAAAGACATTCTCTTTGGTAAAACCGTTTTTCTCTAAAAATGCTGTGTCACGGAAAGTCGCCAATAATTTCGTCGTGTCAGGTTCAATTTGTGTACTGATTCGCTCGCAAAGATTTTCTAATCTTTCTTGGTTGTTGAAAGCCAATTTTACCGGAACGTTTCTTCGCATAGTAGCTACGAGTTGGAATGCGCTCATGCCTTTTTTCAATAAAAACCTACCAGCTTTTACATTTTCCGGGTAAGAACGAAGATTAGCCATAAGTTCAAAATCACTCATGTTTTTCACATAAGGCGAAAGGATTCGCTGCACATCTTCATATTTTGAATCGGTTGGAATTTCGACAAAAACTTCTTCTTTGTCGAAATTGGTATTGGCTGTAAAGAATTTGATATAAATAAGCAACACTACTATTAAACCAACAGCAGCTAAAATTTTAAAGATTTTACTTTTGTTCAAAACCGAGACTATTTTAAGATTTATTTTTTAATTAACTGAAAAAAGGCTTCATCATGAAAGCGATTGTTAGTGAAATTCCAATCTTTTTTAACGCCTATTTTTTCAAACCCAAATGTAGTAAAAAGAGCTAAACTCGCTGTATTTTCCGTGCCAATATTTGCAAACAATTGATGCAATTGCAACTGTTGAAAAGCATATTCAATCACCAGACCTAAAGCTTCTTTACCAAAACCACTAGCTCTGTCGGTTTCGTTTTGAATAATAATTCCAACTCCGGCGCGATGATTCTTTGGATCAAAATCAAACAAATCTATTAAACCAATAGCTTCAGCCGTTTTGTTTTTACAAATGGCCAAACGCAATTGTTTGGCTTCATATATATCTTGATGGGCATTTTCAAGATATTGTCGAATTAGAAATTTGCTGTAAGGCGTTTGTGTGTTACTTACTTCCCAAATGTTTTCATCATTTTCTATAGCATAAATAAACTCTAAATCTTCAGGTTCGAGTGCGCGTAAGCGAATGGTATTTCCTTGTAGTGTTACCATTCTATTACTCCTTCAAAAACAAAAGTCGCCGGACCTTTTAGAAAAACATTGGTGTAATTATCGCCTTCTTTCACAAAAGAAACTTCTAGTTTTCCGCCTTCCACGTCTAAATAAATATGGTGTGATTTTGTTTTACCGATAGCGTGCATCGCGATGGCTGCAGCGGTTGCACCGGTTCCACAAGATAAAGTTTCATCTTCTACGCCACGTTCGTAGGTACGTAACGCAAAATGATTTTCTGAAATTTGACTCACGAAATTCACATTGGTTCCCGGCTTACCATACAAATCAGAATAGCGAATTTTAGCTCCTTCGTTTTTAACATCATAATTTTTCAAATCTTCCACCAACATTACGTGGTGTGGTGAACCTGTATTGAGAAAAACATAATCGCTTTCAATTTTTATAAAACTCACTTCTTTCATTCCTAGTGAAACTGTTCCGTTTTCAATAATGGAGGCATGATGCGGGCCATCTGTCGCTATAAAATCAGTATCATTTTGCATCACATTCAAACTTTTGGCGAAAGCCACCAAACATCGGCCACCATTGCCACACATAGAACTTTCATTGCCATCGGAATTGTAATAAACCATTCGGAAATCGGTTTCTGTATCATTCTCCAACAGAATCAATCCATCTGCGCCAATGCCGAAACGTCGATCGCACAATTTTTCGATAAGTTGACTGTTAGTTTTAGGAAAAATGTCCTTGCGATTGTCAATCATGACAAAGTCATTTCCGGTACCTTCGTATTTGTTAAAAGTGATTTTCATAGTTGTGATAAGTGACACAAAGATAGCAAAATTTAAGATTGACTTAAAAATTGTTAAACGAGCGTTAAAGCCTATTTGAAGAAAAAATGAAAGTTTATAATTTTACGATACAATAATTTAAATGTTAATGACTATGAAACGATTATCAAGTTTATTTTTGGTTTCTTTATTAAGCGGTGCCACTACACTTGGAGCTTACAAATTATTTTTTGAAGGAAGCAACAATCGCGATTCGATTGTAACTATGGCTTCCAATACCAACAACAGAACCGTTGGTTTATCAGGCGAAGCAATTGATTTTACTGAAGCTGCAGAAAATGCAGTTCACTCGGTTGTTCACGTAAAAAATGTCTCCGTTAGAACAGTATCTAATCCGATAATGGAATATTTTTATGGGCAACGTGGCGGCCAACAACAAGAGCAAATTGGCACTGGTTCGGGTGTAATTATTTCTGAAGACGGTTATATCGTGACCAACAATCACGTAATTAAAGACGCGACCGAATTGGAAGTGACTCTAAACAACAACAAATCCTACAAAGCCAAACTCATTGGAACCGATTCAAAAATGGATATTGCTTTGTTAAAAATCAGTACCGATGAAAAACTGCCTTATTCGACTTTCGCAGATTCTGACCAAGTTAAAGTAGGCGAATGGGTTTTGGCGGTAGGAAATCCTTATAACTTAAATTCCACTGTAACTGCCGGAATTGTTTCGGCTAAAGCCAGAAATTTAGACAATCGAAATGGCATTCAATCTTTTATCCAAACCGATGCCGCGGTAAATCCCGGAAATAGCGGTGGTGCATTAGTAAATACCCGCGGAGAATTAATTGGAATCAATACTATGATTTCTTCGCCTACAGGAAGTTATGCCGGCTATTCTTTTGCAGTTCCTTCTAACATTACCCGTAAAATCATTGAAGACATTATGGAATTTGGCGGTGTTCAGCGCGGAATTTTAGGTGTTGAAGGAGCAGAATTGAACAGTAGAGCATCAAAAGAATTCGGCATCAACGATACTGAAGGTTTCTACATTAACAAAATAACCAAAAATTCAGGCGCCGAAAAAGCAGGTTTGAAAAGTGGGGATGTGATTAAAAAATTAGACAACCAAAAAATCAGTTCTTTCGCTGAATTGACCGGTTACATCAACACTAAAAGACCAAATGACAAAGTGCAAGTGACTTATGTCAGAGACGGTGAAACCAAAACTGCTCTAGTAACTTTAATTAAAAACGACATTTTCACCACTGAATTCAAAGGACTGGAGTTGGAGAATATAGATGCGGCCGACAAAAAGAAATACCGAATAGATTATGGCGTTCGTATTAAAGAAATCAACAACGAGAATTTGAAACCTTATTATGAGCAACTAAAAGGCAATATCATACTTTCGGTAGACAATGTAAAAGCTACTGATGTAGAATCTATATCGAAATTTTTGAACAAAAAAGACGAAAATCAAAGTGTCAACATTCAAATGATTAACCGAATGGGACAAGTGATTCAAGTCATCATACAATAATCATCTTACTTACTATTGTAAAAAGCCAGTCCGTTAAAGGATTGGCTTTTTTTTATTGTTAAATAATTACGAAATCGTTTTCGTAAAACGCTTCTATTTTATACTTTTGCGCAAAATTTAAATTTTCAACACAAACTAAACTCTTTTCTTTTTTATGAACAGCAACACTTTATACGAGAAGGAATTATCATTTCAGGCCGACAGGCGAAAGGCAGGCGTAGAATTTATCAAAATTATAAGCGATTTATGGTATGACAAATCCATTGAATTGGTTCTTTTTAGAAACCAATTAATCGATAGAAATGTCAGTGACATTATCAATTTACATGAATATGCAGGTGAATTTGTTCAAAAGCCAATCAATGTTTTTGATTCAGTAGAAATTGCTCGCGCGATTCTTAATTTAGATTTACCGCCTTCGCGAATTGACATTGGCAAACTAACTTATGAATACCATTTAGAAGACAACAAATACCACGACGCCAGAGCATTTGTAATTGACAAATTAAGAAATGCCAAAGATTCGCAAAACATCAAACCAAAAGATGTGGTTTTGTATGGCTTTGGTCGAATTGGTCGTTTGCTAGCGCGTGAAATGATGAGCAAAATTGGGAAAGGGCAACAATTGCGTCTACGTGCGATTGTAACTCGTGACCGAAATGATGCCACTTCGTTAGAAAAAAGAGCTTCTTTATTGCGCTATGATTCGGTTCACGGTGATTTTGAAGGTTCGGTTCAGGCAGATGTTGAAAACAACGCTCTGATTATCAACGGAACTACAGTTCATATCATCACAGCAAATGCTCCTGAAGAGATTGATTATACACAATATGGTATCGAAGAGGCTTTACTAATAGACAATACAGGAGCTTTCACTACAGAAGAAGCGCTAAAACGTCATTTGGTTTCTAAAGGTGTCAGCAAAGTATTATTGACTGCACCGGGGAAAGGGGTTCCTAATATTGTATATGGTGTAAACCATAATGATCACAATCCGGATACCGTTGATATTTTCTCTGCAGCTTCTTGTACCACAAACGCTATAACTCCTATTTTAGCAGCTGTTGAAGAAACTTTAGGCGTGGTAAAAGGGCATTTGGAAACGATTCATGCTTATACTAATGACCAAAACTTGGTAGATAACATGCACAAAAAATACCGTCGTGGTCGTGCTGCTGCTTTAAATATGGTAATTACAGAAACCGGAGCCGGAAGTGCTGTGGCAAAAGCTTTACCAAGTTTGGCCGGAAAATTAACTTCGAATGCGATTCGTGTTCCTGTTCCGAATGGTTCATTGGTTGTTTTAAATTTGGAAGTAGGCAAAGAAACTTCCATTGATGAAGTAAATGCCATCATGAGAAAATATGCTTTGGAAGGCGAATTGGTGGAGCAAATCAAGTATTCTTTGAATAACGAGTTGGTTTCTTCCGATATTGTTGGCACTTCTGCCCCATCCATTTTTGACAGCAATGCAACCATTGTTTCCAATGACGGAAAAAATATAGTTTTATATGTTTGGTATGACAACGAATACGGTTATAGCCATCAAGTAATTCGTTTGGCCAAGTATATTGCCAAAGTAAGACGCTATACTTACTATTAGTAGTTATTAATTCCAGAAATCTCGTTGATCCGGTAGGGTAAAACGAGATTTTTTTGTTTTATAACATATTAACTGTTGGATGTATTGAAATAATCGCTATTTTTCGCCCTTCAAAACATGCCCCTACAATCAAACATTTATGAAAAAAATAGTTTTTAGTCTATTAGTGATGACTTGTTTTGCCTTTTCAGATAATGAAGAGCCAAAAGTAACTACCTACAGTTATGGTCATAACGGCATGGAATATGTAGCCAGAAACAAAAACGGAACCGTAATTATTAGTACGTTCAATTCGAAAATTACAATCCGACAAGAAATTGCTACTAAAATTTATGAGATGTATTTAGATAAAAAACTGGAAACAGAAAAAAAAATCACAGTATACGGAGACGAGGCTGATGTTACCGGGAAGTGCATCATAAGAAAGAAAGACAACTTAACCACTGTAGATTTTTATTATGAAAGCGTACAATGGTGTTCCGGACACAAAGAAATATTTCAAAAGAATATAAAATAAAAAAAAAAAAGCTCAACTTAAGTTGAGCTTTTTTATACAATATTGTTTCAATTCATTATGCTTTCCCGGCAGCGATCAAGTTCAATGCTGAACCTGCCACGAACCAACCGATTTGGCTATCGTTGTATGTATGATTGGCTAAGATAATATCTTTAGAACCATCAGCATGAACAAACTCTAGTGTTAATGGTTTACCCGGAGCAAACTCGGTTAAATCTAAGAAATTGATAGTATCATTTTCTTGGATTTTGTCGTAATCCGCTTCATTCGCAAAAGTCAAAGCCAACATTCCTTGTTTTTTCAAATTCGTTTCGTGAATACGGGCAAATGATTTTACCAATACCGCTTTAACGCCTAAGAAACGTGGTTCCATAGCCGCATGTTCACGAGAAGAACCTTCTCCATAATTATGGTCACCCACAACTATTGATGGAACTCCGGCTGCTTTGTAAGCTCTTTGCACTGCAGGAACAGCATCATAGTCACCGGTTAATTGGTTTTTCACTTTATTCGCTTCTTGATTGAAAGCGTTAACTGCTCCAATCAACATATTATTTGAAATATTATCTAAATGTCCGCGGAAGCGCAACCATGGTCCGGCCATAGAAATATGGTCAGTCGTACATTTTCCGAAGGCTTTGATTAATAATTTTGCACCTGAAATATTTTTACCATCCCAAGCATCAAATGGTGCTAAAAGTTGTAACCTGTCCGATGTTGGAGAAACCGCCACTTGCACTGATGAACCATCAGCTGCCGGCGCTTGGAAACCTGCATCCTCTACGTCGAAACCTCTTTTTGGTAACTCGTCACCTGTTGGTGGATTCAATCTTACTTCCTCGCCTTTATCATTTAACAAAGTATCGGTAAGCGGATTGAAAGTCAAATCTCCTGATATGGCTAATGCTGCTACCATTTCCGGTGACGTTACAAAAGCGTGCGTATTTGGATTTCCATCTGCACGTTTTGAGAAGTTTCTGTTGAACGAGTGAACGATAGTATTTTTTTCGCCTTTATCAGCGCCTGTTCTGTCCCATTGTCCGATACATGGTCCGCAAGCATTGGTGAATACTTTAGTTCCCATTTTTTCAAAAGTCGCGATGATTCCATCTCTTTCAATCGTATAACGGATTTGTTCTGAACCCGGATTGATTCCGAATTCTGCTTTTGGCGTGATTCCGTGAGCTACTGCTTGTTCTACGATAGAAGCCGCACGCGCCATATCTTCATAAGACGAGTTGGTACAAGAACCGATTAATCCCCATTCAACTTTTAACGGCCATCCGTTGGCGATTGCTTCCTCTTTCATTTTAGAAACTGGTGTTCCTCTATCCGGAGTGAATGGTCCGTTGATGTGTGGTTCTAATTCTGAAAGGTTGATTTCGATTATTTGGTCGAAATAAGCAGCAGGATTGGCGTATACTTCGTCGTCACCTGTTAAGTAAGACGCCACTTTATCGGCAGCATCAACAATATCTTGACGATCTGTAGCGGCTAAATATCTTCTCATCGAATCATCGTAACCAAAAGTAGAAGTCGTTGCTCCGATTTCGGCACCCATATTACAAATCGTTCCTTTTCCGGTACAAGACATATTAGTAGCACCTTCCCCGAAATATTCTACGATAGCACCTGTTCCGCCTTTTACGGTAAGGATATCAGCTACTTTTAAGATTACGTCTTTTGGAGAAGTCCAACCGTTTAATTTTCCGGTCAACTTTACGCCGATTAGTTTTGGAAATTTCAATTCCCATGACATGCCCGACATTACGTCTACGGCATCAGCGCCACCAACTCCGATAGCTAACATTCCCAATCCTCCGGCATTTACCGTGTGTGAATCGGTACCAATCATCATTCCGCCTGGGAATGCATAGTTTTCTAAAACGATTTGGTGAATAATTCCAGAACCCGGTTTCCAGAACCCGATTCCGTATTTATTAGACACTGAAGAAAGGAAATCGAATACTTCTTTTGATTGTGAATTGGCTACTGCTAAATCAGTTGTAGCACCAACTTTGGCTTGGATTAAGTGGTCACAGTGTACTGTAGTAGGTACTGCAACGGTCTTTTTTCCGGCGTGCATAAATTGTAATAAAGCCATTTGTGCCGTTGCATCTTGGCAAGCCACTCTATCGGGTGCAAAATCAACATAATCTTTCCCACGAGTGAAGGATTGAGAAGGCATTCCTTCCCATAAATGTGAATATAAAATCTTTTCAGACAAAGTAAGTGGTCGACCAACTAACTCACGTGCTTTATCAACACGAGCAGCCATAGTAGCATACACTTTTTCAATCATTTCAATATCAAAAGCCATAATAAAATTGGGTTAATTTGTTTGCAATGCAAATTTACGAAAACGTTATACTTCTGAAAAGTTTTTAATAAAATATGTTGATCTAACAGAATGTTTTAGTAAATACCGATTTTTGTTGTCTCTTTTTTATCAATTACGTATTATATGGGTCAAAAATTGATTATTCTTAATTTTTATCCCTTAAATTCATCATCGGTATTTCATAAAAACGGTATAAAAAATAGCTTAATACGATGGTAATTAAGATATAGCAACTTAAAAAAGTGACCAATTGAATATCATTATTCTGATCAATAATTAAGTATTGTTTCATCAAAAGTAAAATCACACTATAATGGAGTAAATAAATCGAATAGGAAATTAAACTAATGAACGTAATAGGTTTTCGGATTTGTGATTGTTCCTCTTTCCATTCTGATAAAAAAGGCAGAAAACAAGCAACTGCTACTGACAATAAAGGGAGATAAAAAACATTCCAAAACAAAGAAGCAACTTCAATTTGCCAAACCAAATAACCTATTCCAACAAACAGAAAAAAGAATAAAACCATTCCTATAACCAGAAAAATCGATTTACTTTTTTGCCATAGCGAAATATAATTCAAATAAATCCAACTTCCCAAAACACCTATAAAAATGCTGTCTAATCGATAAACCACTACCGCTTTTAACGAAAGATTCCATTGGGACAAAGTTGTATTTAAGGTTGTAGCTTGGTAATACATTTTGGCACAAAAGAAAATCCCTATCAATATTATTATTGACCCTAAAAAAAAGCCTTTTTTGTTTTTGGGCTTGGTTATAATTCCGAGGATTAAAAGAAAAAAAGGCAATAGTACGTATGCAAACTCTTCGACAGATAAACTCCAAGATTCAGGAAAGAAAGGCAACATTGTGGTGTTTAAATTTTGGAGGAAAAGAAAGTATTTCCACCAAGACGAAGCTGTGTAACCAACAATACTTGCTATGGCTAAATTGACTAATAAGATTAAAAAGTAGTTGGGTAAAGTTCGGTACCATCTTCGCTTGAGAAAGAAGAAAACAGTTTTTATTGAGAAATCTTCCTTAAGATACAATTGGTATAAAATTTTACCAATCAGAAAACCACTCAAAACAAAGAAAATTTCGACCCCTAAAAAACCTGACAGCAGCAACAATTTATAAAAAAAATGCTCGCTCTCTGGAATAACCCAAGCAGTATGGCCCACAACCACCATTGTTATGGCTATTGCTCGCATCAAGTCGAGGCCAAAAATTCTGTTATTTAGTGGTGCCCTTTTCGCTATTTTATCCATCTTCTAAATGTAATAAAATATTGAAATCAATTTACAGCAACTTGTCGATAATCATTTCTTCTGTAATTCCTTCAGCGTCGGCTTTGTAGTTTTTGATAATTCTGTGGCGTAAAATTCCGGTCGCTACTGCTTTTACATCTTCAATATCCGGAGAGAATTTTCCATTGAAAGCGGCATTAGCTTTGGCAGCTAGAATCAAGTTCTGAGAAGCTCTCGGTCCGGCGCCCCAATCCAAATAGTTGTTTACATATTCAGAAGCTAAATTGCCTTTCGGTCGCGTTTTCCCAACCAAAGTCACAGCATATTCAATTACGTTGTCTGCAACCGGAACGCGTCGAATTAAGTGTTGGAAATCGATGATTTCTTGTGCAGAAAATAAGGGATTGATGACTGGTTTTTCATCCGATGTCGTGCTTTTTACCACTTGCACTTCTTCTTGGTAAGAAGGATAATCTAATTTTATGGCAAACATAAAACGGTCTAATTGCGCTTCAGGCAAAGGATAAGTTCCTTCTTGCTCAATTGGATTTTGCGTTGCTAAAACAAAATAAGGTAAGGCTAATTTATAGTTTTGACCGGCAATCGTCACCGAGCGTTCTTGCATTGCTTCTAGTAAAGCAGCCTGAGTTTTTGGGGGTGTTCTATTGATTTCGTCGGCCAAAATGATATTGGCAAAAATTGGTCCTTTAATGAACTTGAACTGTCTGTTTTCATCCAAAATTTCACTTCCCAAAATATCAGAAGGCATTAAATCCGGGGTGAACTGTATGCGCTTAAAATCCAAACCTAAAGCTTGCGAAATAGTATTAACCATTAACGTCTTGGCCAATCCGGGAACGCCTACTAACAAGGCATGTCCGCCGGAAAATATACTTAGTAAGATTTGGTCAACCACCTCGTCTTGACCTACGATAATCTTAGCAATTTCTTTTTTAAGTTCTAACCGCTTTTGAACTAAATTTTGAATGGCAGCAACATCAGACATTTGATATAAGATTTTTGATATTAGACATTAGATTTAAGAAGTACAATATACATTTTAAATACTATTTTTTTTGCCAATTATTAATAAACAAACAGTCTTCGTATTCTCCATTAATTTTAACGTAGGTTTCTTTGATTTTCTCTTCAGACCATTTTCCAATAGCTTTGATTTGTTTTTCTTTCAAGGCCAGATCTTTAATTTTGATATAGTCTTTTGCGTAATCAGCTGTATGCTCGTTAATTCTATTGGTTACGGTGATTATTTTGTATTTTTTACCGGTTCTTGGATCATCGTCTAAAATTGGAGGAGTTATAGCATTGTCTTTTAAATTCGATACCTCGCTGTACAAACTCGGATCCATTTTAGTCAACTCGAAATGGGTATCTTGTGTTTTCGGATTGATTAATGTTCCGCCATTGGCTCTGGTTTCTTTTTCATCAGACATGGTTTTGGCGGCTTCCGCAAAAGTAATTTCACCGCTTTCAATTTTATTTTTTATCGAGATGATTTTCTCTTTGGCTTCTTTCAAAGCTTGATCAGACACTTTGGGCATCATTAAAATATGTCTTAACTCTACTTCTTGTCCTTTTATTTTTTCAACCATAATAATATGATAACCGTATTCTGTTTCGAAAGGTTCCGAAATTTCGCCTTCTCCTAAACTAAATGCCACATCTTTAAACTCTTTTACGAATTGTGTCTTTCGGTTTATTTTGTAAAAACCACCATTGGATGCCGAACCTCTGTCGTCTGAATAAATAACCGCTCTGGTTTTAAAACTAGAACCGGCTAATACTTCGGCCTTAATTTCTTTGAGGCGATTGATAACCCTTTGTTTTTCATCTTGAGAGATTTTAGGGGTAATTACAATTTGTGCTACTTCCATTTCGGCACCAAATAACGGCAACTCATCTTGCGGAATTGACTTGAAAAAATTACGGGTTTCTTCGGGTGTAATTTCTACGGCATCGATGATTTTCTTTCTCATTTCCGAAGTCAATTTGTTGGTTTTGATGATGTCAAACAACTCACTTCTGAAATCTTCTTCGGTGTCTTTTTTGAAATACTCAATTACCTTTTCCATCGAACCTAATTGCTCAACCATGTAGCCTATTTGCTCCGACATTTTTTCTTTAACTTCTTCATCTTTGATAACAATACTGTCCTGAATGGCTTGGTGGGCGTATAATTTTTCCTCTAACAGTTTGCCTAACATTTGACAACGGGTAATATCTTTTATAGATTGACCTTGACTGGATAATTCTAAAAATGATTTGTCAATATCTGAATCTAAAACAATATAATCACCAACAGTAGCTATGATTCCGTCGACTTTAACCTTTTTTGAGGATTTGGTTGGTTTAACGGTTTTTACCGAATCCTTAATTATTTCTTGAGCATTGGCAGAACCCACTGTAAAAATTGCAGCAATAACTGCTACTATCAGTTGGCTATTTATAAATTTCATAATCCTTGTTTTTAATGGCATCATCGGTAATCTCTTTTTCAAATTTCTTTATTAATTCTAGTTTTCTTTTGTTTAATATAACTTCTTTCAAAGTGGGTTTGATGTATTCAAATGGTGAAATTTGATTTTTATCAATCACATTGGTGATTTTAATTAAATAGACATCGTCGTTTGACCGAATTTCGGCTTTTCTCCCGGGTTGAATATAGTCATCTCTGTTTTCCGGATTGATTACCGGCAACTTGACATAAACTTGGCTCATGTCAACCCATATGGTGTCATTCAAAGCAAAGCTTTTAAATTGTAAAGCATAGGTATCCCAAAACTTTTTGTCTTTCTTATTATAATCAAAGAACTTACTTCTAATGGTGGCAAAACGAGGATTATCTTTGGCCAAATTAATGAACCGAAGTCGAACTAAAGTTCCGTTGGTTTTGAAATTCTCCTTATTTTCGTCGTAGTATTTTTTTAACTCTTGCTGGGTTACTAAAGTATCTACGTTGTTTTTAACCACTTCTTCTATATACGCTTTGGTATATAAATCTATTTTATATTGTTTAATTAAAGCATTGTATTCCGTCTTTTTCTTATCACTTAAGTTTCTTTCGGCGGCTTCGATTAGCAGCTTTTGACTTGCCCAGCGATTGATAAAATCCCTAACGATTAAAACACTGTCTTCTTTTGAAGTCCCGGTCGGAACTAAAGTAGTGATATCGCTTTTATACAAATAACTTTTTCCTACTCTGGCAATCGATTCTAGTTTCTGTTCCGGCTGAAAATAATTACAAGAACAAAATAAAGTCAGTACCAAGAAAAAGCTATTTCTAATCATTTTATGGATTCAACTGTTTTTTTACTTTTTCAAACGCGTCCTTGTTAATTTTTACAGTGAACTCTTGTTTTAAATCGTCAACCCATCTTTGCTCCAAATACTGTTGATAATCGTTCACTATTTTTCCTTTGCATTCGTCTAAAGTTTTTATTCCTTTGGGCATTACTTTATCTACTTTGGTGACAAAATAGTATTCGCCTTCTTTTTGAATTTCTGAAATACCTACTTCAAACTTAGTGCTTTTTGGCAAAGCGTCATTTCCTTCTTCAAACACACCGCTGTTACTCATTACATTAACAACATCTCCAACGTTTAATTTTTCTTTTATCGCTTGTACTTCTGTCCCTTTCTTTAATAAAGCCAAAGCTTTTTTGATTTCCTCCATTTTAGTCGAAGAAAGTATGGTAGCTTCCACTCTATTTTTCCATTGGTGTTCTGTTTTGTGTTCTTCATAGAACTTTTGCAATCCAATAGTATCGGTTTTGGCTCTTTCCCAAATCTCTTTCTCCATTAAGTCAAAAAGTAACAAACCATCACGGTATTCTTCCATTACGTTAGCAAAATCAGAAAACTCAGCTTCCAAATTATCATCGTAATAAGTCGTCAACTGACTGTCTAAAAACTTCTCATACAAAACATCAACAAGTTTAGTAATTGGCTTAACCGCTGTACCTGATTTCTGTTGTTTTTCTACAAATTGCAAAAACTCTTTGCTTTCAATTTTTTTAGTATTGATGGTTAACAAAGTATTGGTATACTTATTACTATTCTCCGGTTGCTTCCACTTTGCCTCATAAAAGTCATCGGTAACCAGTTTTGAAATAATCGCATATTGCTTGTTGTCTCTTTTGAAAGTATATTTCTTTCTTAATTTTTCGTTTAAAGAAGCCGTAATTTTCTTCGAACGGTCATCTTTCCCGATTTTACCTTCAAGTTCAATTTTCATTTCGTCTAAAGTACGAACCGGATGTTTCTGAATCAACTTTACCACGTGCCATCCAAATTGAGATTGGAATGGCTTTGAAATTTCATTTGGTGTTGATAAAGAGAACGCAACGCTTTCAAATTCTTCCGAACTCAATTGACCTGAACTAAATTTGTTTAAAACACCGCCTTTAGAAGAAGATGATTTATCTTCAGAAAATTGTTTGGCTAAATCCTCAAACTTCTCTCCTTGTTGGATTTTTTTATAAATATCGTTGATGGTATTTTTAGCTTTATCTTGATCTGTATCTTCCGGTTTTGGATTTAAAATCATGATGTGAGCCACCGTTACCTCACCACGGTTATTTCTAACATCTTCCACTTTTAGAATATGAAAACCGAAACGTGTTCTGATAATTTTTGAAATTTTTCCTTTTGGTGTATTGTAAGCAGCACTTTCAAATGCATAAACCATTCTAAAAGCAGAGAAATAACCTAAGTCACCTTTGTTTTCTTTGGCGGATGGGTCTTCGGAATATTGAACCGCTAAAGCTCCGAAATCTTCTCCTGCTAATGCTTTTTTACTAATGTCTTCTATTTTCTTGTAAGCTTTTAAAGTATCTTCTGGAGAAGCATTTTCATCGACTAAAATCAAGATATGAGAAGCTTTAACTTCTTTTTGAAGCCTATTGTATCCTTCCTCCACCAAGGCTTGGGTGATTTTGGTATCGTTGAAATAGTTTTTGGCCAATTGTGTTCGGTAAGATTTTAATTCATTTTGGTATTTTGAATTGTCTTGTAACCCTAATTTGTAGGCCTTGTTGACTTTTAATTTGTAACCCACGAAAAGTTCTAGATACTGGTTTAAATCTTTTTGAGATTCGTCTTTTACTAAATCAAGGTTCTTTTTGTAAACCCTTGCAAATTCATCTGTATAATAAGGCTTATCATTAACGGTAAACAAAACTTCTTTTGCATTATTTTGCCCCATGGTGGCAAGAGACATTGAAAAGAACAATCCTAAAAAAAACTGTTTTAAACTCATGCTTTTATAATTTCTATTAAAAATTTACAATTAAATATTCGTTTTCATGAACGGCCAAAATTGCTTTGGTTTATCAAGGTATCAATCAACAAAAGTAACAATTCAAACACATTATACAAGTATCGAGCCTACTATTAACAAAAATTTATTAACAGAACTTTTACCTTATTTTTTATTCTAAAAAACTGAGCCAAAATACATGCCTAAATAATGAGTAAATAATAGTATTTTTGCAGACAATTTATCGAAAATCATGAGTTTTTTAAAAGAAATACAACGCCGCAGAACTTTTGGAATTATTTCGCATCCCGATGCCGGAAAGACTACATTAACTGAAAAGCTATTGCTTTTTGGTGGTGCAATTCAAGAAGCCGGAGCGGTTAAGAACAATAAGATTAAAAAAGGGGCCACTTCCGATTTTATGGAAATTGAGCGTCAGAGAGGAATTTCAGTAGCGACTTCCGTTTTGGCTTTTAATTATAAAGACAAAAAGATTAACATTCTCGACACACCTGGTCACAAGGATTTTGCTGAAGATACATTCAGAACTTTGACAGCGGTTGATAGCGTAATTGTTGTAATAGACGTCGCTAAAGGCGTTGAAGAACAAACCGAAAAATTGGTAGAAGTTTGCAGAATGCGTAAGATTCCCATCATCGTATTCATCAATAAATTAGACCGAGAAGGAAAAGATGCTTTTGATTTGATGGATGAAGTGGAGCAAAAATTAGGCTTAACGGTTACGCCTTTGAGTTTTCCTATTGGTATGGGGTATGATTTTCAAGGAATTTATAATATTTGGGAACAAAACATCAATCTTTTTAGTGGCGATAGCCGAAAAAACATTGAAGACACTATTGCTTTTTCAGATATTGAAAGTCCGGAATTAGAAAAAATTATTGGCGAAAAACCAGCGATAAAACTAAGAGAAGAGCTCGAATTGATCTCGGAAGTTTATCCGGCATTTGACAGACAAAGTTATTTGGACGGCACATTACAACCGGTGTTTTTTGGCTCGGCCTTGAATAACTTTGGTGTTAGAGAATTATTAGATTGTTTTGTTGCAATTGCACCAACACCAAGACCCAAAGAATCTGAAACAAGATTGGTTAAACCCGAGGAAGAAAAAATGACGGGTTTCGTTTTCAAAATACACGCTAATATGGATCCAAAGCACAGAGATAGATTAGCTTTTGTCAAAATTGTATCGGGTACTTTTGAAAGAAATAAACCTTACACACACGTAAGACTTAATAAAAACCTTAAATTCTCAAGTCCGAATGCCTTTTTCGCGGAAAAGAAAGAGATTGTAGACATTTCGTATCCCGGCGATATTGTCGGTTTACACGATACCGGAAATTTCAAGATAGGTGATACTTTAACCGAAGGAGAAGTGATGAGTTTTAAAGGAATACCGAGTTTTTCTCCCGAACATTTCAGGTACATTAATAATGCTGATCCGTTAAAAGCTAAACAATTGGATAAAGGTGTTGACCAGTTAATGGATGAAGGTGTAGCGCAGTTATTTACTTTAGAAATGAACAACCGAAAAGTTATTGGAACCGTTGGAGCTTTACAATATGAAGTTATTCAATACCGTTTGGAACATGAATATGGTGCCAAATGTAGTTATGAAAATTTCCCGGTACATAAAGCTTGTTGGGTGAAACCCACAGACCCAAAAAGTGATGAGTTTAAAGAATTTAAAAGAATCAAGCAAAAATTTTTGGCACATGATAAATACGGTCAATTGGTTTTCTTAGCTGATTCAGAGTTTACGATTCAAATGACACAAAGCAAATTTCCGAATGTTAAATTATTCTTTACTTCTGAATTTGATTAATTTACGGTAAAAAAACATACTAAATTTTTTAAGTATAAAAATGATTACTATATTTACGGCTTGAAATAGTTTGTTATGAAAAACATATTTAAATTTTACATATTGTCAGTAATTTTATTATCTGATTTTACCATGTTTGCACAACCTGGAGACGATGATGGTGGAGGTGGTCTTGAGGGTGGTGATCCTGCTCCTGCTCCAATTAATAGTAAATTAATTTTGTTATTAATAGTAGGATTAAGTTTTGCCTTTTACAAATTGAAGCTAAATTCTAAAAAAGTATAATAAAAAACTCCTCAAGAAATTGAGGAGTTTTTTATTTAGTGCTAATTTGTACTTATCTAATCACTTTCTTAGTCACCACTTGACCTTCATTTGAAATAATTTGAACTAATAAAACTTCAGTTGACGACCCTACGTTGATTGCAGTTTGAGAGGCATTGATGTTTTTTGACTCAATTAATAATCTTCCCCTAATATCAAATACTTTTACCGATTCCATGATTACATTTCCTGAACTAATCACTATTTGATTTGCCTCATTTTTGTAAACAACAACTTGATCTGCAGTGAATGACGGATTTTCAACCCCTAATGGCAATTGATATAAAACTTCAAATCGTTCTGCAAATGTTCCGGCATCTGAATTGAAATTATAAGCTCCTGTAGTTAAATCATGAATTGTAGCCGTTAAGTTATCTCTAAGGTAAATGGCTTGATTTTCAGAAAACAAACCATCAACATGGTCTATCGCAATTGAATACGTTCCTGCAGTTGCTACTTTGTATTTCATTGCCACAACATCAGCAGTAGTAAACGGCACTGGTCGTCCTTGGATTACATAATCCTGATTGTCAATTACCGAAGTAAAAGCTATTGGACCATCATTAAAATATTTACTATCAAAATCATCTGCACCAAGGGTAGCATTGGTAAAATAACCTACAACCGTTTGTGAAAATCCTGAAGTTGCACCTGTCATGTTTAACCAAAATCTATTCGATTCAGTTACGTCTTGAGTGGTATTGGCATTTCTAAAAAATTGGTTGGCATTATTAGCAACTCTTTGTCCATTGTTGAATACTAAATTGGTGGCACCTGATTTTGCTTGCACTAAAAACCCTTGACCTGTTTGAATTACGCCTAAAGGACTTTCGGTAAAGGCTTCACCATTATCACTAAAAGTACTTGATGCTGTGTTCCAAGAACAATAAGATGGACTAAAAGAATTGTTGGTTTTTCTCCAAAAATAAATTGAGGTTTCTATATTGCTAGAATTATCAGTGGCAAATTGAGAAATACTAATTGGTGATGGATATGGATTTCCAACCGAATTAAACCTGTCGCCTGAATTAGAAATTGTTATATTTTGTGTTCCATTGTTGGCTGTACCTGTAAATTGACCATTCCAAACTGTAGCTGCTGTTGGATGATTGAATGGTAAGCGAATCAAATACCCTATCCCTATGTCAAAAGGTGTGGTAGATGGAGAAGCAACCGATTGATAAAAACCTGTTGTTGCCGGTGCATTTATCGTAGGATTATAAGTGTAAAATCTAATATTTGGACTAATAGAAGTTAAAGGCGAAAAGTTTAATAAATTTTGGTTCGCTACCGGTGATGACCACATAGTATAATCTAAACGAATTAACGGATTTGAATTTCTTTTTACTATGGTAGAACCCGAACCGGTATTGGCAACATTATTTACTTGCAATAAGTTTCCATTGTTTTCTAGAGTTAATGTTCCGTTGTTGGTGATGGAATTGGTTACTGTTAAATTACTGGCTGAATTTACTTTCAAGGTTGTTGTACTAGCCAAAGTCAAACTATTTATTGAAACATTAGTAGAAATTTCAGGATAATTACTTGCCGAACTAATAGTTACATCAGTAGCCGATGTAGGTACTGCTCCACAAGACCAATTTGATGCAGTTGTCCAATCTGTATTGATTGAACCTGTCCAAGTATTGGCAGTTGAAACCGTAACTGTCCAACTTCCGGAAGAAAGAGTAAAGTTATTGCACGTTCCATCTTTGGCAAATCGAGTATAAATTGTAGTGGTTGTTAATCCTGGTGGTGGATCAAAAGTTACAGTGTTTGAGCTAGGAATATCAACTCCATTGGCTTGCCATTTATAAGTAATCACATTATCTCCACCACTTGAAGCTGTTGCGTTTCCTATTACTATAGGATTACTTCCATAACATATTGCTTCTCCCGATGAAATAATACTACCCGAAGTAAAACTTGGCCTAACAGTAATGGACGCAATCGAACTATTAGCGGAACAAACTCCGTTAACTAAAACTGCTCTGTAATATCTTATTGATGTCAGATTTGTAGCGGTTAAAGAAGTTGTGGTATTTGCTATATCAACAACACCCGAAGAAAAATCATTGACTGTAGAATATTGCCATTTACTTATAGAACCTGTATGACCTGATAAAGTTAAAGTTGTACTATTGGTCCCAAAACAAACAGTTGAACTGCCCGAAATAGTTCCTCCTATAGCGGCTGCATTTATTGTAAATGCCGAAGATGCTCCTGCTCCGGCCGAAGCATTAAAAGTTGGCAAAGTTGAGCCAATTGAAATTCTATAACCAGTTCCTGTAGTTGCACTAAGTGGTATTGTTACAACGGTTGTAATTCCGGAAGTTACACCACCATTTATTGTAGAATAAGAAACACCTGTTGTGCTAAAAGTTGAACCAACTTGAGTATAACTTGCTCCAGAACTATTACTTAAATAAATCGTGTAAACAGATGAATTAGTAAATCTTCTTGGACTTCCATTTCCATTAGTGGTTGAAAATGTCACTGTTACATTATTTCCTGCACATACAGGAGTGACAGAAACATTAGTTACTGCTATAGTTTGAGCAGATAGTGTTGTAGTAAAAAACAAAAAAATAATTGCCGCTAATCTAAAAAGAGCTTTTATATTTTTAAAATTACTATTCCTATTTGTATTGATTAACATATTTGTCATAAAATTATATTTAAATACTTTAAAATTGAATATTAAAAATCCTATTAAAAAAAAACAGCACTAACTTTTTGATTGTTTACAAATGTCCTAAACAAATAATAGCCCTTTCAAAATTGAAAGGGCTATTTATAAACTATTTTGTTAACAGTATTATCTAATCACTTTCTTAGTCACCACTTGACCTTCATTTGAAGTAATTTGAACTAATAAAACTTCGGTTGACGACCCTACGTTGATTGTAGTTTGAGAGGCATTGATGTTTTTTGACTCAATTAATAATCTTCCTCTAATATCAAATACTTTTACCGATTCCATGATTACATTTCCTGAACTAATCACTATTTGATTTGCCTCATTTTTGTAAACAACAACTTGACCTGCAGTGAATGACGGATTTTCAACCCCTAATGGCAATTGATATAAAACTTCAAATCGTTCTGCAAATGTTCCGGCATCTGAATTGAAATTATAAGCTCCTGTAGTTAAATCATGAATTGTAGCCGTTAAGTTATCTCTAAGGTAAATGGCTTGATTTTCAGAAAACAAACCATCAACATGGTCTATCGCAATTGAATACGTTCCTGCAGTTGCTACTTTGTATTTCATTGCCACAACATCAGCAGTAGTAAACGGCACTGGTCGTCCTTGGATTACATAATCCTGATTGTCAATTACCGAAGTAAAAGCTATTGGACCATCATTAAAATATTTACTATCAAAATCATCTGCACCAAGGGTAGCATTGGTAAAATAACCTACAACCGTTTGTGAAAATCCTGAAGTTGCACCTGTCATGTTTAACCAAAATCTATTCGATTCAGTTACGTCTTGAGTGGTATTGGCATTTCTAAAAAATTGGTTGGCATTATTAGCAACTCTTTGTCCATTGTTGAATACTAAATTGGTGGCACCTGATTTTGCTTGCACTAAAAACCCTTGACCTGTTTGAATTACGCCTAAAGGACTTTCGGTAAAGGCTTCACCATTATCACTAAAAGTACTTGATGCTGTGTTCCAAGAACAATAAGATGGACTAAAAGAATTGTTGGTTTTTCTCCAAAAATAAATTGAGGTTTCTATATTGCTAGAATTATCAGTTGCAAATTGAGAAATACTAATTGGTGATGGATATGGATTTCCAACCGAATTAAACCTGTCGCCTGAATTAGAAATTGTTATATTTTGTGTTCCATTGTTGGCTGTACCTGTAAATTGACCATTCCAAACTGTAGCTGCTGTTGGATGATTGAATGGTAAGCGAATCAAATACCCTATCCCTATGTCAAAAGGTGTGGTAGATGGAGAAGCAACCGATTGATAAAAACCTGTTGTTGCCGGTGCATTTATCGTAGGATTATAAGTGTAAAATCTAATATTTGGACTAATAGAAGTTAAAGGCGAAAAGTTTAATAAATTTTGGTTCGCTACCGGTGATGACCACATAGTATAATCTAAACGAATTAACGGATTTGAATTTCTTTTTACTATGGTAGAACCCGAACCGGTATTGGCAACATTATTTACTTGCAATAAGTTTCCGTTGTTTTCTAGAGTTAATGTTCCGTTGTTGGTGATGGAATTTCTAACTGTTAAGTTTAATGATGAATTAACCAAAACCGACGAACCGCTTTCAATACTTAAATTTCCGGCCAAACCTCTTGCAGCAGTTGGAGTAAAACTAGTATTTCCTTGAATTGTTACATTATTTGGAATTCCTGAACCTGCAACTGGTGGAGCGCCTGTTCCAGTCCATTCAACTCCATGCCCAATGGCGGAACCACGATTATAGATTAATGTAGAAGCACTTCCATAAGTAGGCGTAGCTGAAACAAAACCACCTGAATTAAGTTGCAAACCTCCATTTACACTAGGGTTTGCATTAGTTAAAATAGCTGAAGTGGCTAAAATTGAACCACTATTTACAGTTAAACTTCCTGAGATAGTTTGATTATTATTGAAAGTTACTGATGGAGTTGGCGATGCCGTATTGGCAATTACCACAGCTTCATTAGCACCAAATGTTAAAGTTCCAGCGTTAGTTATAGTTTGTGGTATTGTCCCGCTAAAAGTTAAAACATTCGTTCCTATTGCAGGATTAAAACCTAAAGTTGCACCACTCGCTACAGAAATATTTCCTTTAATATTTACAGCATTTACTCCTGTTGTATTAAGATTTAAAGATCCAGCTGTCATTGTTAAGTTATCCATAGTAACACCTGAAGCACCCGTTACACTTTGGACAATCCCTGAACCGTTAACCTCAAAATTAGCATAAGTTCTATTGTTCAATGCAGGTGCAGCATTTTGCGTCAATCTAAACAAGCTGCCGGTTTGAAATTGTACCTTAGAATTTGGAGCAGTTAAACCAAAAGGGTTTGCTCCTGCAGCTGAAACATAAGTAGAGCCGTTTGCGAAAATAACAGTATTACTTGTACCGGTAGTCCCAAAAGCACTTCCTGAAAATCCAGTTCCAGCTGTAAAAACCGCAGGACTGTTAAAAGTTATACTACTTGCATTAGCAGCTAAAAGTTGATTTGCAGCCCCTGTAAAAGTCATATTTCCAGTAATATTACCTGTTGCACCAGCCAATAATGAGATTATTTCTGCTCTAGAACCACTTAAATTTAATTGACAGCCTGAATCAACCACTAAATCATCGCCAGAAGCATTACCTCCAATAGTTGTTGTATAAGTACCGTTAGGATTTGGCGACGAAAAAGTTACTTTTGTATTGTTAGTTACTAATAATCTACCTATAGTCTGAGTTGGAACATCAGTTACAGTAAAAGTTGCACCATTATTAAACTGTAATACATCTGTCGATGCAGGTGTTGTTCTTGTTGGTGTCCAGTTCGTTGAAGTGGTGTATGATGCTGTAACAGTTCTATTCCAAGTATATGTAGTTTGAGCAATAGCCTTATTGCTAAAGAAGAATAAAGTTAGAAATACAATTAAAATTGATTTTTGTAAAAATGTTTTCATATATCATAATTTTTTTTAGACCAGCATTATTTTTTGAGTTGCAAATTTACCATTTAATATTTCTTAATTGAAACTATTTTCTTAAAACCCATAAAAATATGGTTAAATAACCGTAATATTTTTTTATAAAAATAATTTTTTCGATGAAATACTTGTTTGAATAGTTAAAATAAAAAAAACTGCTACAAAAATACTATTCTTATATTTTAAAAAGAAAAATAGCATAAGAAGAAATCGTTTATAAATCATTACTATTCTTTATTTTACCAAAAAAACAAGCCCTTTCAACTTAATGAAAGGGCTTTTGAATTATGCTTGACCGGCCGGACCGAAATTCAAAGGAATTGGAGGTTGCTCTGTATCCTTGATTTCGCCGTTGGCTAGTTCAAATCGGTGAATGTTTTCGCCTAATGCTTTCAGAAATCTCTTAGCATGTTGCGGTGTTAACACAATTCTCGATTTTACTTTAGCCTTCGGTACGCCCGGCATGATGGTTACAAAGTCAACTACAAATTCTGAGGCCGAGTGGTTAATGATGGCCAAATTGGAATAAATTCCTTCGGCTGTCTTTTCGTCTAACTCAATATTGATTTGTCCTTGTTGCTGATTATTATCACTCATTTGATATTAGATTTTAAATATTAGATATTAAATTTATACTCTTACTATTAAAAAAGCCACTAATTTAAGTTTTAAAGTAGTGGCTTTTGTTTAATTTAACTATTAATAGTGTTATTAATAGATGTATTCTTCTTTGTTGGCCATGATTTCATTGTAATCTTCTTTCGAACCTACAATAGTATGATCATAATCTCTCATACCAGTTCCCGCAGGAATTCTGTGTCCAACGATAACATTTTCTTTCAATCCTTCTAACGTATCAACTTTGCCAGCTACTGCTGCTTCGTTTAATACTTTAGTAGTCTCTTGGAACGATGCTGCCGAGATGAATGATTTCGTTTGTAACGATGCTCTCGTGATACCTTGAAGTACCGGAGTTGCAGTAGCTGTAATTACATCACGAGCCACAACCTGGTTTTTATCATTACGTTTCAATAATGAATTTTCATCTCTTAACTCACGCGGAGAAACGATTTGACCCGGTTTTAACACCTCAGAGTCACCTGCATCTTCTACCACTTTCATTCCGTATAATTTATCGTTTTCTTCGATAAAGTCAGCCGTATGTATTAATTGCTCTTCTAGGAATAATGTATCTCCCGGATCTTCAACTCTAACTTTACGCATCATTTGACGAATCACCACTTCAAAGTGTTTGTCATTGATTTTTACCCCTTGCAAACGGTAAACCTCTTGAATTTCATTAACCAAATACTGTTGAACAGCTGATGGTCCTTGGATTCTTAAGATATCATCCGGAGTAATCGCTCCGTCAGATAAAGGCACACCCGCTTTTACGAAGTCATTCTCTTGAACCAAGATTTGACTTGATAATTTCACTAAGTATTTCTTGATTTCACCAAATTTAGATTCGATTACAATCTCACGGTTACCTCTTTTGATTTTACCAAAAGAAACTACACCATCGATTTCAGAAACTACTGCTGGGTTTGAAGGATTACGAGCTTCTAACAACTCGGTAATTCTTGGTAAACCTCCGGTGATATCGCCTGCTTTAGAAGAACGACGAGGAATTTTCACAAGGATTTTACCTGCTTTAATTTTCTCTCCGTCTTCTACCATAAGGTGAGCACCAACCGGTAAATTGTAAGAACGAATTAATTCTCCGTCTTTTCCGTAAACCAATAAGGTTGGGATTAATTTTTTATTTCTTCCTTCCGAAATTACTTTTTCTTGGAAACCGGTTTGCTCATCAATCTCTACTTGGAACGATTGTCCTTGTTCTAAATCTTCATAAGCAATTTTTCCGGTAAATTCAGAAACGATAACTCCGTTATATGGATCCCATTTACAGATAGCAGCGCCTTTTTCAACAACGTCGCCATCTTTTACATTGATAACAGAACCGTAAGGAATATTGTGTGTACTTAATAAAATTCCGGTTTTAACATCCACTAATTTCAATTCAGTTGAACGAGAAACCACGATATCTACTTTGTTACCATCAGCATCTTCACCAACAACCGTTTTCAAATCTTCGATTTCTAATCTTCCGCCAAATCTTGCAATAATGGCCGATTCTTCAGAAACACCACCGGCAACTCCACCAACGTGGAAAGTACGAAGGGTCAACTGTGTTCCAGGCTCTCCAATAGATTGGGCAGCGATAACTCCAACTGCTTCTCCTTTTTGAGTCATTTTTCCGGTAGCCAAGTTACGTCCGTAACATTTAGCACAAATCCCTTTTTTAGCTTCACAAGTCAAAGGCGAACGAACGTCTACTCTTTCAAGCGGAGATTCTTCAATTGCTTTAACAATCGCTTCTGTGATTTGTTCACCAGAATGCACTAAAATTTCATTATTTAATGGATTGATAACATCTTGTAATGCTACACGTCCTAAGATTCTTTCTCCTAAAGTTTCAACGATTTCTTCGTTTTTCTTTAAAGCTGAAACATCGATTCCTCTTAAAGTACCACAATCTACAGAGTTTACGATTACGTCTTGAGAAACGTCATGTAATCTACGAGTCAAGTAACCCGCATCTGCCGTTTTCAAAGCGGTATCCGCCAAACCTTTACGCGCACCGTGAGTAGAGATAAAGTATTCCAAAATCGAAAGACCTTCCTTAAAGTTAGAAAGAATTGGGTTTTCAATAATTTCACCACCACCAGCGGTTGATTTTTTTGGCTTAGCCATCAAACCACGCATACCGGTTAACTGACGAATTTGCTCTTTTGATCCACGCGCTCCGGAATCAAGCATCATATATACCGAGTTAAAACCTTGTTGGTCTTCACGGATATTTTTCATAGCTAATTCGGTCAATTGTGCATTCGCCGAAGTCCAGATATCAATAACTTGGTTGTAACGTTCGTTATTGGTAATAAGACCCATGTTATAGTTCATAGAAATTACATCTACTTGCTCTCTAGCGTCAGCAATCAATTTATTTTTTTGCTCCGGAATTCTAATATCACCTAATGAGAATGACAATCCACCTTTGAAAGCGAATTTGTATCCCATATCTTTCATGTTATCAAGGAACGCTGCCGTTGTAGGAACATCAGTTACTGCAAGGATTTTTCCAATAATATCACGTAAAGATTTTTTAGTCAATACTTCATTGATATATCCTGCTGCAGCCGGTACTACTTCATTAAATAATACTCTACCGGCAGTAGTTTGAATAATTTTGTATACTAATTCTCCGTTTTCATTGAAGTCTTTCGCTCTAATTTTAACACGAGCATTCAATTCAACTCTTCCTTCATTCAAAGCGATATTACACTCTTCGGCAGAATAGAAAGTTAAATCTTGACCTAAAATAGTCATTTCCGGAGTAGACAATCTTTCTTTGGTCATATAATAAAGACCCAAAACCATGTCTTGAGAAGGAACCGTAATTGGAGCACCATTCGCAGGATTCAAGATATTATGAGAAGCCAACATTAACAATTGTGCTTCCAAAATAGCCTCTGGTCCTAACGGCAAGTGAACCGCCATTTGGTCACCATCAAAATCCGCGTTGAACGCCGTACATACTAACGGGTGTAACTGGATTGCTTTTCCTTCAATTAATTTTGGTTGGAAAGCTTGGATACCTAATCTGTGTAACGTAGGAGCACGGTTTAGTAATACCGGATGACCTTTGATTACGTTTTCAAGGATATCCCAAACTACAGGCTCTTTTTTGTCGATGATTTTCTTAGCCGACTTTACTGTTTTAACGATTCCTCTTTCGATTAACTTACGAATAACGAATGGTTTGTATAGTTCGGCCGCCATGTCTTTTGGCAAACCACATTCGAACAATTTCATTTCCGGTCCAACCACAATTACCGAACGAGCAGAATAATCCACACGTTTTCCTAATAAGTTTTGACGGAAACGACCTTGTTTACCTTTTAACGAATCTGATAAAGATTTTAATGGTCTGTTTGATTCTGTTTTAACCGCAGAAGCTTTACGTGTGTTGTCAAATAAGGAATCTACTGATTCTTGCAACATACGTTTTTCGTTTCTTAAGATTACTTCCGGAGCTTTAATCTCCATCAATCTTTTCAAACGGTTGTTACGGATGATAACTCTTCGGTACAAATCGTTCAAATCGGAAGTAGCAAAACGACCTCCATCAAGCGGCACCAAAGGACGCAATTCTGGTGGAATAACCGGAATTACTTTCAAAATCATCCACTCAGGACGGTTTTCTCTGTTTAGGTTTGACTCACGGAAAGACTCAACTACTTGTAATCTTTTTAACGCTTCTGTTTTTCTTTGTTTAGACGTTTCGTTATTAGCCGCGTGACGTAAGCTGTAAGACAACTCATTTAAGTCGGTGCGTGCCAATAAATCCATGATACATTCAGCACCCATTTTGGCAATGAATTTATTTGGATCGTTGTCATCTAAATATTGGTTTTCCATCGGAAGAGTATCTAAAATGTTTAGATATTCTTCTTCCGTCAAAAAGTCCAACCTTTGTAATGACTCTCCGTCTGCATTTTGAGCAATACCGGCTTGGATTACTACGTATCTTTCGTAGTAAATAATCATGTCTAATTTCTTAGATGGTAATCCAAGGATGTAGCCAATTTTGTTTGGCAACGAACGGAAGTACCAGATGTGAGCAATTGGCACTACCAAATTGATGTGACCAACTCTGTCTCTACGTACTTTTTTCTCGGTTACTTCAACACCACAACGGTCACAAACGATTCCTTTATAACGGATTCTTTTGTATTTACCACAGGCACATTCAAAATCTTTTACCGGACCGAAAATTCGCTCACAGAAAAGACCATCACGTTCTGGTTTATGGGTTCTATAGTTGATAGTTTCCGGCTTCAAAACCTCTCCTCTTGACTCGGCCAAGATAGATTCCGGTGAAGCTAGTCCTATCGAAATTCTGTCAAATCTTTTGATAGTATTTTTAGTATCTTTATTTCTATTCATCATAGTCGTAACATTTAAAGTGTTCAGTATTCAGTGTTCAGTGTTCAGATAGTGTATCCGAACACTGCCACTGCCAACTATTTTTATTCTTCTAATCTGATGTCTAATCCAAGACCTTTCAATTCATGCATCAATACATTGAATGATTCTGGTAATCCCGGTTCCGGCATAGTTTCTCCCTTAACGATAGCTTCGTAAGTTTTAGCTCTACCGATTACGTCATCCGATTTAACAGTCAAAATTTCTCTAAGCGTGCTTGAGGCTCCATAAGCTTCAAGTGCCCAAACCTCCATTTCTCCAAAACGCTGACCTCCAAATTGAGCTTTACCACCCAATGGTTGTTGTGTAATTAAAGAGTATGGTCCGATAGAACGTGCGTGCATTTTGTCGTCAACCATGTGCCCCAATTTCAACATATAGATAACTCCAACTGTTGCTGCTTGGTGGAAACGTTCTCCGGTTCCTCCGTCATACAAATAAGTATGACCGAATCTTGGAATACCTGCTTCGTCTGTCAATTCATTGATTTGGTCTAGTGTTGCTCCGTCAAAAATTGGTGTAGCATATTTTCTACCCAAGTTCATTCCGGCCCAACCCAAAACAGTTTCATAAATCTGACCGATGTTCATACGAGAAGGTACACCCAGTGGATTCAAAACGATATCAACAGGAGTTCCATCTTCTAAGAACGGCATGTCTTCATGACGAACGATACGAGCCACAATACCCTTGTTTCCGTGACGTCCCGCCATTTTATCACCCACTTTCAATTTACGTTTCTTAGCGATATATACTTTCGCTAATTTCAAGATACCGGCTGGTAATTCATCTCCAACAGTGATGGTAAATTTCTCTCTTCTTAAAGCACCTTGTAAATCGTTTAATTTGATTTTGTAGTTGTGAATTAAGTCGTTAACCAAATGGTTAGTTTCTTCATCAGCAACCCATTGTCCTTTAGTCAAGTGAGCGAAATCTTCAACGGCATGTAACATTTTTTGAGTGTATTTTTTACCTTTTGGCAAAACTTCTTCTCCTAAATCGTTCATTACACCTTGTGATGTTTTTCCGTTTACTATCGTGAATAATTTTTCAACCAATTTATCTTTTAATTCCACAAACTTGGTTTCGAATTCCATTTCCAAAGACGTCAAATCGTCTTTATCTTTGGTACGTTTCTTTTTATCTTTTACCGCTCTTGCGAATAATTTTTTGTCTAAAACCACACCATGTAATGATGGAGAAGCTTTTAACGAAGCATCTTTTACATCACCTGCTTTATCCCCGAAGATGGCACGAAGCAATTTCTCTTCCGGTGTAGGATCTGATTCTCCTTTTGGTGTAATTTTTCCGATTAGAATGTCGCCAGGTTTAACTTCGGCACCAATTCTGATCATTCCGTTTTCATCCAAGTCTTTGGTAGCTTCTTCAGAAACGTTCGGGATATCATTAGTCAACTCTTCGTTACCTAATTTTGTATCTCTAACTTCCAATGAATAATCATCCACGTGGATAGAAGTGAAGATATCGTCGCGAACTACTTTTTCAGAAATTACAATCGCATCCTCGAAATTGTATCCTTTCCATGGCATAAATGCTACTTTAAGGTTTCTTCCTAATGCTAATTCTCCGTTTTGTGTCGCGTATCCTTCACAAAGTACTTGTCCTAATTTCACTCGGTCACCTTTTCTTACGATTGGTTTCAAGTTGATAGACGTACTTTGATTCGTTTTTCTGAATTTGATCAAGTTATACGATTTCTCATCCGGGTCAAAACTTACCATTCTTTCCTCTTCTGTTCTGTCGTATTTGATAGTAATCATGTTGGCGTCAACGTACTCAACAGTACCGTTTCCTTCCGCATTGATTAATACTCTTGAGTCAGACGCTACTTGACGCTCTAAACCTGTTCCTACGATTGGTGCTTCAGGACGTAACAATGGTACAGCCTGACGCATCATGTTGGAGCCCATCAACGCACGGTTCGCATCATCATGCTCCAAGAAAGGAATCAATGAGGCTGAAATCGAGGCGATTTGGTTAGGCGCTACGTCGGTATAGTGGATTTCGTTTGGATCAACTACCGGGAAATCACCTTCTTCACGGGCAATAACTTTATCGGCAGTAATTTTTCCTTTGGCATCCATTTCGATGTTTGCCTGCGCAATCATTTTACCTTCTTCTTCTTCTGCGCTTAAATAAATTGGTTCAGAAGTTAAATCAACTGTTCCGTTAGTTACTTTACGGTAAGGTGTTTCGATGAATCCCATTCCGTTTACTTTCGCATAAACACCTAATGATGAAATCAATCCGATGTTTGGTCCCTCAGGCGTTTCAATCGGACAAAGTCTTCCGTAGTGCGTATAGTGAACGTCACGTACCTCGAAACCGGCTCTTTCTCTCGAAAGTCCACCTGGTCCAAGGGCAGATAATCTTCTTTTGTGTGTAATCTCAGCTAGTGGATTGGTTTGGTCCATGAATTGAGATAACTGGTTCGTACCAAAGAAAGAGTTGATAACCGATGATAATGTTTTAGCATTGATCAAATCGATTGGTGTAAACACCTCGTTATCTCTAACGTTCATTCTCTCACGGATGGTTCTGGCCATACGAGCTAAACCTACCCCAAATTGTTGAGACAATTGCTCACCAACTGTACGTACACGACGGTTTGATAAGTGATCAATATCATCAATCTCTGCTTTAGAGTTGATTAATTCGATCAAATATTTCACGATAGTGATGATATCTTCTTTGGTCAAGACTTGCTTTTCCATTGGGATATCAAGGTTCAATTTTTTGTTCATTCTGTAACGACCTACTTCACCTAAGTTGTAACGTTGGTCAGAGAAGAATAATTTATCTATAATACCACGAGCGGTTTCCTCATCAGGCGGTTCTGCATTACGCAACTGACGGTAAATGTGCTCAACAGCTTCTTTTTCTGAGTTTGTTGGGTCTTTTTGTAACGTATTGTGGATGATGGCATAATCACCTTGATTAGCATCTTCCTTGTGTAACAAAATAGATTTTACGTTAGAATCGATGATTTCTTCCACATTATCTTTGTCGATAATGGTATCACGATCCAAGATAATTTCGTTACGCTCGATAGATACTACTTCACCAGTATCCTCGTCAACGAAATCTTCGTGCCAAGTATTTAATACTCTCGCAGCCAATCTTCTTCCTACGTATTTCTTAAGACCGGTTTTAGAAACTTTGATTTCTTCTGCAAGGTCAAATATTTCAAGGATGTCCTTATCTCTTTCGAATCCGATAGCACGGAAAAGAGTAGTCACCGGTAATTTTTTCTTTCTATCGATATAAGCATACATTACGCTGTTGATATCGGTAGCAAATTCAATCCATGAACCTTTGAAAGGAATTACTCTAGCAGAATATAACTTGGTACCATTAGCATGGAAAGACTGACCAAAGAAAACACCAGGTGAACGGTGTAACTGAGAAACTACCACACGTTCTGCACCATTGATAACGAAAGTTCCGCTAGGTGTCATGTATGGAATTGTTCCAAGATAAACATCTTGAACAATCGTTTCAAAATCTTCGTGCTCCGGATCAGTACAGTAAAGTTTTAGTCTGGCTTTTAAAGGCACACTATATGTTAAACCCCTTTCGATACACTCTTGAATGGTGTAACGTGGTGGGTCAACAAAATAATCTAGGAACTCCAATACAAATTGGTTTCTTGTATCAGTAATTGGAAAGTTTTCCATGAAGGTGTTGTATAACCCTTCGTTGCCTCTCTCGTCAGATTTGGTTTCCAATTGGAAGAAATCTTTAAAAGATTTAACCTGAACATCTAGGAAATCCGGATATTGAGGTATGTTTTTAGTAGAGGCAAAATTCAATCTTTCAGTCTGATTTGTTATCATCAATGGACAAAATTTTGATTTAAAAAAGTAATTTTTTGTGTGTATGCACACGGCTTGATTCTACTTTTCCTTAATTTGATAACCAATACCTCTTAAAAACAAACCAGGAAAATTAGATTGTTTTCTTCTTCGTATGGGTTAAAAGTTTTTCGTATTTGGTTTTATTTAAGACAATAATTTTATTATACGAAAAATGGTTTAGGCCCTTGGACGCGTTTGTCCAAGGCCTAAACCTAGTTCTAAAACCGGTGTTGGATTATTTTAACTCAACAACAGCTCCAGCTTCTTCTAAAGATTTTTTCAAACCTTCAGCTTCTGCTTTAGTAACTCCTTCTTTGATGTTTGATGGAGCGCCGTCAACTAAATCTTTAGCCTCTTTTAAGCCAAGACCTGTTAATTCTTTAACTGCTTTTACAACAGCTAATTTAGAAGCTCCAGCTTCTTTCAATACAACTGTGAATTCAGTTTGCTCTTCAGCACCAGCACCAGCATCACCACCACCAGCAGCAACTACTACAGCTGCAGCAGCTGGTTCGATACCATACTCATCTTTTAATATTGTAGCTAAATCGTTAACTTCTTTTACTGTAAGGTTAACTAATTGTTCTGCGAATTGTTTCAAATCTGCCATTTTTTCTATCGTTTAAAATGTTCTTTAATTATTATTTTTTTAGTCTGCTCTAATTATTCTGCGGCTTCGCCTTTTTGTTCTGCATTGTTTAATAATGCAGCAATAACGCGTTTCGCAGGAGATTGAAGTAATCCGATGATTTCTCCAATAACTTCTTCTTTAGATTTCAATGAAGCTAAGCTATCTAAAAGGTTATCGCCGATGTAAACTTCACCGTTGATGTAAGCACCTTTAAATGCAGGCTTATCTGATTTTTTTCTGAAATCTTTAATGATTTTGGCAGGTGAATTTGCGATGTCTGCGATAAATATGGAAGAGTTTCCTTTTAACACAGATGACAAATCACCATAATCATTACTTGAAGCTTCCATTGCTTTTCCAAGCAAAGTGTTCTTAACCACTTCTAATTTAATTCCGGCTTTAAAACAAGCTCTTCTTAAGTTTGAAGTCGTTTCAGCATCTAACCCAGAGGTGTCAGCAATATATACAATATTACTTTCGGCCAACTTTGCAGTTAAATCTTCTATCGCGATTGATTTTTCTTCTCTTGTCATAATAAAATATGTTTAACTACCAATTATACTGCTTTAGGATCTAAAGCGATAGCAGGGCTCATAGTAGAAGAGATGTGAATGCTCTTGATGTATGTTCCTTTAGCTGCAGTTGGTTTTAATTTAAGTAATGTTTGAATAATCTCGTGAGCGTTATCTACAATCTTATCTGCTTCGAAAGAAATTCTTCCGATACCAGCGTGAACGATTCCAGTTTTATCAACTTTAAAGTCGATTTTACCCGCTTTTACTTCAGCAACAGCTTTTCCAATTTCCATGGTTACTGTTCCTGTTTTAGGGTTTGGCATTAAACCACGTGGACCTAATACACGTCCTAAAGGACCTAATTTACCCATGATAGCCGGCATAGTGATGATTACATCAACATCAGTCCAACCATCTTTAATTTTTTGAAGGTAATCGTCTAAACCTACATAGTCAGCACCAGCTGCTTTTGCTTCTGCTTCTTTATCCGGAGTTACTAAAGCTAATACTTTAGTATCTTTACCGGTTCCATGAGGAAGAGTTACAACACCTCTTACCATTTGATTTGCTTTTCTTGGATCAACTCCTAGACGAACAGCAATATCTACAGACTCGTCAAATTTTGCAGAAGCAACAACTTTCAATAAAGACGAAGCGTCTTTTAATGAATACAGTTTGTTTTTCTCAATTTTTGCAGCAGCCTCTTTTTGTTTTTTTGTCAATTTTGCCATTTCTTACCTTATTTTAGAGGAGAATCTCCAGTTACAGTTATACCCATAGATCTAGCTGTTCCAGCAATCATGCTCATAGCTTTTTCAGTTGTGAAAGCATTTAAATCAGTCATCTTGTCTTCGGCGATAGCTTTAATTTGATCCCAAGTTACGCTAGCAACTTTCTTTCTGTTAGGCTCACCTGAACCAGATTTTAATTTAGCAGCATCCAATAATTGAATTGCAGCAGGTGGAGTTTTAACAACAAAATCGAACGATTTGTCTTTATACACGGTAATTTGTACCGGTAACACTTTGCCGGGTTGATCTTGGGTTCTAGCATTAAACTGCTTACAGAATTCCATGATATTAACACCAGCAGCTCCCAGAGCAGGTCCAACCGGTGGCGACGGGTTCGCAGCACCTCCCTTAACTTGTAGTTTAACTACTTTACTAATCTCTTTAGCCATTGTTTTAATAAAATTTGCAGCGGCCTGTGGAAGCAGACGTTTGCGGTTTATAATAGTGTAACAAATTATACTTTTTCAACTTGCATAAAGCTCAATTCTAATGGTGTTTTTCTTCCGAAAATTTTCACCATCACTTCAAGTTTACGCTTTTCTTCATTGATTTTATCAATAGTTCCGTTGAAACCATTGAAAGGACCATCGATAACTTTGATGGTTTCTCCTATATTGAAAGGAATGTTTTGAGTATCTGTATTCACAGCCAACTCATCTACTTTTCCTAGCATTCTGTTTACTTCTGATAATCTTAAAGGCACAGGATCTCCACCTTTAACTTCACCTAAGAAACCTATAACACCTGTAATTGATTTAATAATGTGTGGAATTTCACCAACCAAATTAGCTTCAATCATGACATAACCAGGAAAGTAAACTTTGTCCTTAGCTATCTTTTTTCCGTCTCTAACTTGTACCACTTTTTCTGTTGGAACAAGCACTTGAGAGATATAATCTACCATGCCTAATCTGTTAATTTCAGTTTCGATATAAGCTTTTACCTTATTTTCTTGACCGCTAACAGCCCTAACGACATACCATTTTTTTACATTAATATCAGCCATTTCAGAAAAATTAAGGTTTTAACCAATTAAAGAAACCGGCAATAACTTTTGCACAAGCTTCATCAATACCCCAAGTTGCTAGAGCTAGAATAATAGAGAATACTGCCACTACAATAGTGTACTTTTGAACTTCAGCCCATTCCGGCCAAGTAACATTTGTTCTCAATTCTTCAAATGCTTCTGATATATAGTTAACAATTTTTGTCATTGTATATTATTTTTTTGCACGGGCGGGAGGATTCGAACCACCATCAACGGTTTTGGAGACCGCTATTCTACCCTTGAACTACGCCCGTTTCATTAAAAACCAGTGTCGTTCTAAAAAACGACACTGGTAATATATTTAATTAGATAATTAGTCTAAAATTTCAGTAACCTGACCAGCACCTACTGTTCTACCACCTTCACGGATAGCGAAACGTAAACCGATGTTCAAAGCGATTGCACTTAACAAAGAAACTTCAATAGTTAAGTTATCACCTGGCATTACCATCTCTACACCAGCTGGTAAAGAGATAACACCTGTTACGTCAGTTGTACGTACGTAAAACTGTGGACGGTAGTTATTGTGGAATGGTGTGTGACGACCACCTTCTTCTTTTTTCAAGATATAAACCTCAGCTTTAAATTTAGCGTGTGGTTTTACAGATCCTGGCTTACAAATAACCATTCCTCTTTTGATATCTTCTTTTGCAACACCTCTTAACAAGATACCTGCGTTATCTCCAGCCTCACCTCTATCCAAGATTTGACGGAACATTTCGATACCAGTTACTGTAGAAGTTAATTTCTCAGCACCCATACCAATGATTTCAACTGGATCTCCAGTATTACAAATACCAGTTTCGATACGACCTGTAGCAACAGTTCCACGACCTGTAATTGTAAATACGTCTTCAACCGGCATCAAGAAAGGTTTGTTAACATCTCTTTCTGGCTCTTGAATCCAATTATCAACAGCTTCCATCAATTCAATGATTTTTGGTACCCAAGCCGGATCGTTATTCAATCCACCTAAAGCAGAACCTTGAACTACAGGACCATTATCTCCATCATAATCGTAGAAAGATAATAAGTCTCTGATTTCCATTTCAACCAATTCTAATAATTCCGCATCATCAACCATATCCACTTTGTTCATGAATACAACGATTCTAGGAATACCTACTTGACGTCCTAAAAGGATGTGCTCACGTGTTTGTGGCATTGGTCCGTCAGTTGCAGCAACTACTAAAATAGCACCGTCCATTTGAGCAGCACCAGTAACCATGTTCTTAACGTAATCCGCGTGACCTGGACAGTCAACGTGTGCGTAGTGACGGTTAGCCGTTTCATACTCAACGTGTGAAGTATTAATTGTAATACCTCTTTCTTTTTCTTCCGGAGCGTTATCAATTTGATCAAATGATTTCGCTTGACAGTAACCTGCATCAGATAATACTTTTGTGATTGCTGCAGTTAAAGTTGTTTTTCCGTGGTCAACGTGCCCAATTGTTCCAATGTTTAAGTGGGGCTTGTTACGGTTAAAATTTTCTTTTGCCATTTTACTTAATTTTTAATCTTAGTTTATATATTAGTGTTCAAATTTTACAATTTTGAGCCAACTACGGGAATTGAACCCGTGACCTCTTCCTTACCAAGGAAGCACTCTACCCCTGAGCTAAGTCGGCTTTTGCCTAGTCCAAAAGTTAGACCTTAGAATTCAGAAAACCCAAATTCACATTTCTAAATTCCTATTAGTTGGTAATCAACACAAGGTTGAATTTCCGGTTTTGGATTACCCCATTCAGGTGATTATCCCAATAAGACTTCAAAAAATCAGGATTACAAGTAAACTTGTGATCCTGATAAGGCGATGCCTTATACAAGCTTTAAATCTGAATTTACTCGAAAGTAAACTTTCGGATAAATTCCTATTTAAATCTTGTGGGGAGAGCAGGATTCGAACCTGCGAAGATGTAATCAGCGGATTTACAGTCCGCCCTCGTTGGCCGCTTGAGTATCTCCCCCACTTTTCTTACGTTTTATCCCTAAAATTGAGCCGGCGGAGGGACTCGAACCCACGACCTGCTGATTACAAATCAGCTGCTCTAGCCAACTGAGCTACGCTGGCATACACAATAAAAAAAGTCCGCTATTTCTAACGGACTGCAAATGTATGGATTTTATCTTTTAATCAAAACATTTTTAGAAAAAAATTTATCTTATATATGTGTTCTGATTTTTTCCTTTCTTTTTACCAACAATCTCTCCAAAGATTCTGAAGACAACTCAACCGCTTCCTCAAAAGTTTTACATTGCTTTTTTACCATAAAATCATCTCCTGGGACATGAATTTTTACTTCTACCATTTTATTTTCCTTCTCGCTTGTATTATCAACCTTCAAAAAAACATCTGAAGAAACAACTTTGTCATAGAATTTTTCAAGTTTACCTAATCTTTCTTGGATGAAATCAACCAGCTTTCTGTCGACAGTGAAATTTACTGCATGAACATTTACCTTCATAATTAAAATTTTAATGATTAAACATTGTAGAATTATTGTTTATTTCTAGGATGAGCGCTACTGTATACTTTTTTAAGTTCCGCTAAACTGCTGTGCGTGTAGACTTGGGTAGAAGCCAAACTAGAATGACCTAACAATTCTTTAACCGAATTAATATCTGCCCCGTTGTTCAATAGGTGAGTCGCAAATGTATGTCTTAATATATGCGGACTTTTTTTAACCTTCTCGGAGACATTACTAAAGTAATAATTTATTAAACGATAAACAAACGAATCGTTCAATTTAACGCCTTTTAACAATAGAAAAAAATACTCTTCATCGACAATCCTTTGTAAATGTGACCTTTCTGTTAAATATAATTTTATTTGATTTTCGACAACCGGTAAAATAGGTATAATCCTTTCCTTATTTCTTTTCCCTAAAACTTTCATTGTGCCGTTTGACAAATCGATGTTATGCAATTTTAAGTTAATCAACTCCGTTCTACGAATACCGGTAGTGTAGAATAAATCAACAATTAATTTATCTCGAATTCCATCAAAGTCATTACTGTAAACTATTTGGTTTAGAACCAAATCTAATTCTTTTTCCGAAAACGGAATTTGTAGTTTTTTGGGCGCTTTTAAAGCTTTGTGTTTTAGTAGCGGACTCGCTTCAATTTGCTTTGTTTTTAGCAAAAATTTGTAAAATGATTTTAAGGAAGAAATCTTTCGGTTGATAGAAGAATTGGAAATCCCATCATCAGACAGTGAAACTATCCAAGCACGAACCTGATTATAGTTTACCTTGACTAAATTATTGTCATCAAATTCACTTGACAAAAAAGATTCAAAGAAACCAATATCATTAATATAAGCGGTTACTGTATGCAAAGAGTAATTCTTCTCTAAGCGTAAATAATCCTGAAACTTATGTTTAAAATTTTCCATAAAAAAACCGCTGACTTCAAAGTTAGGAAACTTTAATCATCAGCGGCTATATCTTATAAGGAATTTAACTATCCTTCGATATTGTCTCTTAAGTTTTGAATATAAGCAGCTTTTTGAACTTGCGCTCTTCTCACTACAGATGGCTTAGTAAACGCCTGACGCGCTCTAAGTTGTCTTACAGTTCCGGTTTTATCGAACTTTCTCTTGTAGCGCTTTAATGCTCTATCAATGTTTTCTCCGTCTTTAATTGGTATAATCAACATAATTTGGACACCTCCTCTCATTTAGTGGGTGCAAAAGTAATAATAATTATGAATTATAAATTATAAATTATGAATTATTTTTTGGCGTGCCGGTGGCTACAACAATTTCCTTAAACTAAAAACATTCAACATAGCCACCGTCGGGCTGTCCGTTGCAATCTTTTGTTTCGCAAAAGGATTTCCACTTCCATCCCTCACGCAAAAGATAGGGAGAAGTTAAAAGAGAAAAGAGATAAGCCACCTAAACAACTTATCCCTTTTCCCTTATCACTTTTTACTTTTTTACTTCACCGCAGGCTGATAGCTTTGCTTGTCAATAATCATCTTAGACAGAATTTCTCTAAGAATTTCTGAAGTCCCTCCACCAATTGGTCCTAAACGACTGTCCCTTAACAACCTTGCCAACGGATATTCTTCCATATAACCATAACCACCTAACATTTGCAGGCAACTGTAAATAGCTTCATCCGCAACTTTCGTCGATTTTAATTTGGCCATAGTAGCTTCTTTAACTACATATTCACCTTTATTTAATCTTGCCACTGCAGCATAATTAAATATTTTACAATGCTCCACTTCGGTAACATGGTCTACCATCGTATGACGCAAGGCTTGAAACTTGTTAATGGTTTTTCCAAAAGCTTCTCGTTGTGCCATATATTCAATAGTATATTCGATTGCGTATTCAGCTCTTGCATGCGCATTGATGGCCATAATCAATCGCTCTAAAGCAAAATGTTGCATGATATAAGGAAATCCTTTTCCGGCTTCACCCATTAAATTTTCCAAAGGAATTTCAACATTATCAAAAGAAATCTCAGCCGTATCGGACGCTCTCCATCCTAATTTATCCAACTTTGTTTTGGCAATCCCTTTTGAATTGGTATCTACAAGAAACATACTGATTCCTTTGTTCCCAAGCTCCGGACTGGTTTTAGCCGCAACAACATAATAATCAGCATAAACACCATTGGTGATAAATGTCTTCGAACCATTAATAACATACTTATCTCCATTTTTGGTTGCTGTTGTACGCATTCCTGCCACATCGCTTCCGCCAAAAGGCTCAGTTAAACACAAGGCACCTATTTTATCGCCGGCAATACTTGGTGCTAAATAATCTTGTTTGATTCTTTCGTCACCTTCTGCATTTAAATGTGTCATAGCCAGATAAGTATGCGCCCACATAGCAGCCGCAAAACCGGAAGATTTTATTTTTTGAAGCTCTTCTAAAAATATTACGGTGTAAAATAAATCTAAATTTAATCCTCCATAAGCTTCAGGATAAGCCAATCCAAAAAAACCCATATCGCCAAACTTTTTCCAAATAAAGCGTTCAATAGTTCCCGTTTTTTCCCATTTTTCAATATGCGGGACTACTTCTTTCTGCAAAAAATCTTGCAAACTCTTTCTAAACAATTCGTGTTCTTCTGTAAAATATGTTGAATTCATATAAATAAGGCTTCTTTTTTAGGCTATTTTTTAGAATTCCAAATATAAGGCAATTATTTTTATCTTATCAACAGGAAAACCTTTAATTTTTGTTAAATCCTCAATTTTTACATCACCATTCATGCTTCGATAAATTACTATTTCTTTGGCCAAAGCATACTTAAAAAAAGGAAATTGAGATAACTCTTTGACTGATGCATTGTTAATGTTTATTTTTTTGATTTTGGAAGTCGATTTTACTTCAAAATGCTGATGCAACTTTTCGATTACTTCGGGTGACAATCCCCAAATATCTTGCATTTGTTCCATTGAGGCAAAAGCGCCCAACTTATTTTTTTGCTCCAAAATGCGATCCGAAATTTTATCACCAATTCCATAAACTTTCATCAAATCTTCTTTCGTGGCTTCGTTGATATCGAGAACGGAAATCTTTTCAGCTTTGTAAAACTCTTTTTTGGAATAAGTCGAACCATATTCTTTTTTGTTCTTAACCCAATCCGGGAATTTGAAATAAGGTGAGATGACTTTGAGTAAAGAGTCAGATACTTTAGTTACCTTTTGAAATTCGGTGGCTGAATTGACAAACTTGTTTTGTTTTCGGTAAGCCAATAATCGGTCGATTTCTTCTACTGACATACCGAGTTTGTATCCTTTAAAATCAGTGATAAAATTAGGATTGAATGGATAAATTGTGGGGTTATATTGTTTGCCTTGAAGTTTAAGACTGTCTATCAAACTTTGATTGGCTAACCAATTGGTTTCTTCTTTATTTATAGTGTCAAAAGTTCTAAAATCATTAAAATGGTAAAAACCTTGGCAAAAAACTATGATAATAATGAGCAATATAATTCCGATTCGTTGACTCTTCGAATAACTTAAAATGGAGCGCAAGAAGGAATTATCATTGGTCATACTTTACAAATCAAAAACAGAAGTTCTTTTACCTCGAATTAAATCTTTTAATTTAATCCAGAACGCTAAAGTTAAATACACGCCAAACCACAATCCGGCGGTGACAAAGGTGATGTAGATAAAAAACAAACGCACATTCGAAGCCCGCATTCCCAATTTATCCGCCAAGCGTGACGAAACATGAAAACCGTGTTTTTCGAAGAAATATTTTAACTGGATTACAGGTGACATTGGTTATTTTTTTAAAAGTTGGATTCCTAGAGCACATTGCAAACATTTGCTATGATTGCAATAATTGTTTTTCAGTTGCAAAAGTGATTGTGTTTCAAAAGCATTTTTTGAATTCACTCCAAAATTAGAAAACTTTTCAATGATAATATTCTTTTCGGGCGCAATAGTTTCCATGAGCCGTAATAGCTGTTCCGAAATCTCTTTTCCTTGACTTTTAGCATATGTAAATTGAAACGGCACAATGGTATTAATGACTAACAAATCGATAAAAGATTTGGAGAATTGCTTCTTCTTTTTGGGGCTTTCTTTTTCAAATTGATAATGATTTTCCCAATAGGAAGAAACGCCAACCTCAAACAGTTTATAAAAATCTTCCATTGAATGTGTGGCAATAATTTCGGCAAACAAATTTTGCCGCTTGTGATACAACATTGCCAACTGTGCCAAACGAATGGTCGGGAAATTATCAGGGCGATGTTTAAAAAACTGAACCGGTTCGACAAAAGTTTTCTTCAAACGATGTTTTTGCATGATATATGTTGAACGATTGTGCAAATCTTTAGCATAATAATCCTCAGCATCCATAGGTAACAAATCAACTTTACCCATTAGTAGTGCTTCTAAATTTTCAACCTCAAAACGTTCTTTTCGGATAATCGAAAACGGTATTGACTTCGCCATTTTTAAAAAGATTTCACCGTTGGTATTCAGCCCGAAATTTTTGGCCAACATATAAAACAAAACCGATTCCCAATCGTTATCAGTTTCTTGCAAAAGTTCTTCAATCGGAATGGCTTTTCGTTCCAAGCGCTCAAAAAACAAACGTTCAAGCCAATTTTTAAAAAAAAATTGATCAATTGATGCAATTTGGTTTTCACAATAAATCCAAGATTTTGGGGAAGTTAATGACAGATATTGTTTCAAAACATCTTGTTCAATATATGACTTAAGTGCCAAAGTCGGAATTTCAGAGTTGTATTTCCTGAAAATCGGTGTGTCGTGTTCCCAAACCACATGCAATATCACATTGTTATAATGGTCATCGTTTTCATGTTGGTGCAAATACCAATCCGAAGACTTCAAATGAATTTCCACATTGCCTGCCCATTTTTGATGGCCAATAATAATTTGGGCATTAAAAAAATCAGGCCCGGATTGCTTCAAATATTGACCTGTATTGACAATAGTTATTTCCTCTCCTGAAACTGTTGTTAGGTTGGGAAAGGCAAACTTCTTATATTGCCATACATAATGAAGAAAATCTTCTTTCACGATTCTAAATTTTTAACTAAAGTAAGAATTTTACTTTTATATTCAAATTTTTTGTAATGAAAAAATTACTTTTTGTTCTTTTGTTGATAATCTCGGCCAATGGCTTTGCGCAAAACTATAAAATCACTTACCTGAAAAGCTCCAACGGAAGTTTGTTGGAAAACCAAGATGCCGTTTGGGTTTTCACTAATGCCAATCAGACTTTGTTGAGTACCGAAACCATTTCCAATCAAAAAGCGGCCTTCCCATTTGAACAAACCAAAATAGACAGAAGCAACAATTCATTTTACCAAACAGCCACTTTAAACCGTTCGGAAAGTATTGCTATGAAAGACAGCGTTTCATTGGCGAAGCAAACTTTTGAATACTTAAATGACCGTAAGAAAATCTTAGGCTACAATTGTAAAAAAGCCAAAACAATTGTCAATTCCAACACTATAGAGTTTTGGTATACTGACGAATTGAACGTTAAAGGTTCGCCAACAGTTTTGGGGCAAAATTTAGGTTTGGTTCTTGAAATGGTGCGCAACGGTAACTTTGTGATTGCGGCCACTAAAGTAGAAAAAATAAAATCGCTACCGGGAATTGAATTGCCTAAGAAGTTTGTTGACGTTTTGACTTATAAAGATTTACTTTGGAAAAGCCGTTTCACTACCATCAACGTTTTCAAAGACCAAATCATCAACTTTTCCGATGCTTCGAAGTCGAATGATTCTATTTTACGCTTTGCCAACGGTACAATTGCAGTTCGAAAAGTAAAATTTCCTGAGATCAAAGTTGGAAGCCAAATTTTTGTCGATGTAACGGAGCAATCCATCGGCGATGCTTATGACCGAACCGGTTCTTTTTTTATGATTCCGACGGATAAAGAACTATCGTTTTTGAATGGTTTACAAAACGGCGCCAAAACGTTACCGATTTACATTAATGGTAATGGTAAAGAATACCAAGGTGTAATTTCGACACCAAACTATAATCCAATAGTCGAATTAATGCGGTTCTTTACGCCTTTTGGAATCAAACAATACAATTATTTAGAGTTGAAAAATAAAACTTGGGCAGAAAATGTATTGTACCGTCAAGACGTATCCGATTTGAGAAGTTTATTGAGTGGCCAAGAAGTTTGGCTTGGCATCAACATTGGCAACTATGACAAAGGTGGTCATAAAGTGTCGGCCAATATTACCATTCACAACGAAGAAGATAGTAAGGTGAGACCAACGCAAATTGTGCCTTTGTTTTGTTCCAATAACATTATGGAAATGGCCGGTCAGGAATATGGCACGATGTTCAATAATGACAAAGGTTTAGAAGTTACTTTTACATTAGACCAACCCATGAAGAATTGTAAACTGCGTTATATCACAACAGGTCATGGCGGTTGGGAAAACGGAGATGAATTTGTACCCAAAAAAAATTCGATTTATCTAGACGGTGTAGCAACTTTCAGCTTTACGCCTTGGCGCCAAGATTGTGGTTCCTATCGCTTGTCGAATCCGGCGTCAGGGAATTTTCCGAATGGATTGTCTTCTTCGGATTACAGCCGATCGAATTGGTGTCCGGGAACTGTGACCAACCCCATCTTTATTGACTTAGGCGATTTAGCAGCCGGAACCCATACCATACAAATTAAAATTCCACAAGGGTTGCCTGAAGGCGGAAGCTTTAGTGCATGGAATGTTTCAGGAGTTTTGATTGGGGAATAATTTAAGGAAAAAGGGATAAGAGAAAAGGGATAAGAACTTCCTAATCCCTTATCCCTTTTGCCACCGCGCCGTCTGGCCCGTTCGCTAAAAATGTCCACTAGACATTTTATTAACGCTTAGTCCTATTTTATCGAACTGATAATATCGTGTTTCGTAATAATATGGTGTTTCCCATTGCCTAAATCTACCAGAACCGCTTGGTTGTCTTTATTGATTAGTTTGGAAATCTCTTCAATCGGTGCATTGGCGTTTACGATTGGATAAGGTTTGCCCATAATATCCTTAATGGGTTTATCGGCTATATTTTTATCTTCCACATAGCTTCTGAACAAATCCGTTTCGTCTATACTTCCTACGAACCCTGTAGTGTCGATAACCGGAATTTGAGAGATGTTGTATTTTTTCAAACGCTCAATAGCGTGTGACACCAATTCTTCGGTGCGTACGATTACCAATGGTTTGTCTTTATGGTCTTTGATTACGTCTTCAGCTTTGGTGATATCTTCGTCAAGGAAACCTCTTTCACGCATCCAATCGTCATTGAACATTTTCCCCACATAACGGCTTCCGCTGTCGTGGAATAAAACCACTACCACATCGTCTTTGGTGAAATGTTCTTTTAACTGATGCAATCCTTTCACGCAAGCTCCGGCTGAATTCCCCACAAAAATTCCTTCTTCCAAAGCAATTTTACGAGTGTAAACGGCAGCATCTTTATCGGTTACCTTGGTGAAACCGTCAATAACTGAAAAGTCAACATTCTTTGGAAGGATGTCTTCTCCGATTCCTTCGGTGATATAGGAATAAATTTCATTCTCATCGAAAATTCCGGTTTCGTGGTATTTTTTGAATACTGATCCGTAAGTATCAATTCCCCAAACTTTGATGTTTGGATTTTTTTCTTTTAAATATTTTCCAATCCCTGAAATGGTTCCGCCTGTTCCGACACCAACTACAAAATGGGTAACTTTACCCTCGGTTTGTTCCCAAATCTCAGGTCCGGTTTGTTCGTAATGGGCTTGTGCGTTTGAGGGATTATCATATTGGTTTACATACCAAGAATTTGGAATTTCTGTTCCTAATCTTTTGGAAACCGAATAATACGAACGCGGATCGGTTGGCTCTACATCAGTTGGACACACGATAACTTTTGCGCCAACGGCTCGAAGGATATCCATTTTTTCTTTGGATTGTTTGTCGGTTATGACAAAAATACATTTGTAGCCTTTGACGATGGCGGCTAAGGCTAAACCCATTCCTGTGTTTCCTGAAGTACCTTCGATAATGGTACCACCTGGTTTTAATCGGCCATCGGCTTCGGCATCTTCAACCATTTTTAATGCCATTCTGTCTTTGGTAGAGTTACCCGGATTGAAGGTTTCTACTTTGGCTAAAACTAAGGCGTCGATTCCTTCAACAACTTTGTTCAACTTAACTAAAGGCGTGTTTCCGATAGTGCCTAATATGTTCTCTGCGTAGTTCATTTTATAATAGAATAGAATATAGAGTAAAGAAAATAGATTGATAATAATTAGACAAATGTAGTGCTATTTAGGATGTTTACAAAAATTCGGATAGTTTATCCATTAACCCTGACTGGAGAAGTTACCGCGTAACTCGGAAGGCAGGAATTACCATAACAAATAAAGCCCGAACCATTCGTTCCTCAAAAAACTATTGGAAGAAATTCCACACCAATCCGAAACGAATCATGAAATCTCTATAAGGATAATTTGGTGCCGTATAGAAATTATTTCCTGTCATTCTGGAGTTTAAATGTTCTAACTTCAAGAAAATTCGGGTTTGGCGCACTCTGGCATTGATAAATAAATCGATCATTGGAAATTCACCAATTTCTCTTTGGTTTTGCACAAAAGCTTCGGCAGTAACCGGATTATAATCGTTGGCGTAGTATTTTGTAAAATAGTTGAGTGTGAAACCGGTTTGCAGATACAACGCTTTTTTAAAGAAATAATCGGTAAAATAGAGTGAATTTCTGGTCACGATTTGCGGCACGTTGAGAATGTCGTCTTCTTGGTCGACTTGTTGGTACAAAATCGTATTATCTAACGCCAATTTCCACCATTTGAATTCGCGACTGACCTTAACCGATAAATAGTTGATGGTTTTGTTGTATTGTTTGGGTGAAATTAATTGCTGTTGTGGATCAGTAGAATCGTCGCTGAAATACAAATAATCATTAAAAGAACTTACTTGCAGAGAAGCATCTAACCATTGCGTTTTTGCGGTAGCTTCTAAGTTATTTATCTTTTCGTTTTTGAAATCGTTGTACCAATTGTAGGCAATAAAACTGCTTTGGTACAAGTTATACGTATGGTCCGGGATTTTGTTCAACATTTGGTATTGGAACAAAAATTCGTTTTTATTGTTGAGTTTGTAGGTAAGTTTGGCGTCAAAATTTGAAAGGGATTGATTGGAAATAGAATTGGAATACAAGAAAGTTCCGTTCCATTTGTTTTTTCTGTATTCGTATTGGCCGCCGACGGTGTTGATTTCGTCATTAATAGAACTGGGCACCACACCCGAAGACAAAATCAGAATTCTGTTGTAGTAATAATTGTATCGAAAATCTTCGGCAAAGAATTGAAATTTACCTAGTAATAAGTTTTCATATACGGCACCCACTTTATTGTACATTCGATTGTAACGCGTTTGATCGTTTATTCCGGAAGATACGAAAGCCTCTCCGAAGCGTAAAATTTGTTCATCTCCTACCGTTGAGAGTACAGTGGCTTGGTTGTATTCAAAGAATTTATTTTCGTAGTTGAATTGGTGGCTTACATAAAGGTTGTTGTTTCCGGTTTTAGAATTGATTCTGAAATTGTGATCGAGAAAAAATCTTTTTCCTTTCATGAAAGTTTTGGCATCTCTGAGGTACACTTCAAGTCGGGCTCTGTTTTGAAAAGCGGCGTCTTCTCCTTCAAAATCTTCTAAAGTAGTAATTCCACCGTTTTCACCATTAAGAAAATCTTGTCCGGTGTAATGAAAGTTGAGATAATATCTTTTGTTTAAAGTATTGTAGCTTGACGTAAATCGAAAGTTTCCTGTGCTTGACAATTGGTTAATGTATTTACCGAGCGAACGGAGTCCTTTGAAGGCCACCGACATATTGAATCTTTCCGAAGTGTTCACTGTAATAAAGGCATCAACGGATTGACCTTGTTGCATAACTGTTTTAAAATACAATTCAGTTAATGGTGTAGCTACGGAGTAATATTTAATATCATCCGGTTTCATGTAATTGAAATGTTTTCCTGAGAAACCTATTTCCGGGAACGAGGAGAACTTTTTATAGCCATAATCTAAAACGGTGTAGGTTTGTCCTTCATTGGCAAAGGGCAACAACCCAAAAATATCTTTGCGCAAATAGTTGTATTCGTATTCTTTTTTGATGGTTAATGAGGTATCAACATAGGTTGTATCTCTTTTTAAAGTGATAATTCTATATTGGTCAAACGCAGCTTTTGGAGTATCGTTTTGAGTTCCTTCTTTTGCATTGCGGTCTGTTGGCGTTCCGTTTGTTCTCGTTTGAGAAAACCCGACAGACAAAGTCAATAAAAAGATGGCGATAAATAAGTTTCTCATTCGAATAAATTTCAAGACAAAAATACACAAAACAATTTGTAATAAAATCATAAAAAAACCATCCCTTTTGACAGAGATGGTTTAAACTATTTTTGGTAAAATGATTATTCTTTGATGAACTTCTTTGTTACAGCATTTTTATCTGTTTGGAAGGTTACAAAATAAACCCCTGAAGTTAGATTGGAAACATCAATAGAAGAAGTTCCCGATACATTTTCATTTCTGAACACTTGTTTTCCTGATACATCATGGATATTGATTGCTGAAATCTCAACAGTGTCTTTTAGGTTAAAGTTTAGGATGTCATTTGTTGGATTTGGATAGATAAAAATAGTATCATCTAAATTGTAATTTCTGGTGTCTAAACTTAATCCATCAACACCATTAGCTATTAAAGAAAAATTCTGCAAGCCTCCTAACAATGTGCCTTTGTGAGAAACTTGAATAGTATAAACTCCCGGTACAGCAGAGAAAATTTCAACTTTTTCAACATTATCAACATCGTTATCTGAGTCATTTGTAGCACCACTAACAGGATCTATCGGATCCAACTTCCAAGGGTAATAGGTAACGCCGTCTTTTAAAATTTTTAAATCTAAATTATTTTTCAATCTTGGCGTTCTGTTATCAACTTCACCGGAAGCATTAACCGAACCTGTTGGGTCTGTCCAACAGATAGTGGCTTTAATGTCTTGTGTAGAAGTAATTGTAATTTGTTTGGTAAATACTTGCGTATTCAAAAGTGTATTTTCCTCTAATAAAGTTGAAACATCTTTACCGGATATAATTTCGGCTGCTGATTCCGCATTGCCTAAACCCCATCCATATTCATAATCCGGACCAACATTCAATCCCGCTTCTTTTGCTGAATGACAAATTAAACCTCTAACAGTGGCCGCTCTCATGAATTCACCGTTCAATTCATTATAATGCTGTTGCAATAATAAAATCATCCCTGTAATGGCTGGAGTAGCCATAGATGTTCCTTGATATGAACTATAAGAATTATTGGCTGGTCCGGTACAAGAACTTACACCGACACCTTTTGCAGCAATATCCGGTTTGATTCTGCCATCGTCTGTTGGACCAAAATTGCTGAAGTTAGACATGATTACACTTGATTCATCTATGTAATTTGGCACTCCATTTACAGCAGCAACGACAATACTGTTTTTAGACAAACTAGCACCTGTTAGCATATCATAACCTCCTTTTGCCGCTAATTGTGGTATAGTAGTATCATTTCTGTCATTTCCTGCCGCAATAACCATTTGATAATATGGAAACGTATTAGAGGCATCATCGATCTCTACGGATGAAATATCATAGGAACCAAACCTCCAGTTGGGAAAATTTGTAACAATGTAGCCATAAGAATGATTAGAAACAATATTACCACTTTCTGCAAAGGATAACATTTCCGGATAATCATTGGCAAAATTATAGGTAACTGCTATACTTTGATAAGCGATACCTCTTCTGGCTGGACTAACACCGGTGGCCAAAATTGTCCCGGATACATGAGTAGCATGGTCACTAAGTGTAGGATTATCATCCCCAAAAATAATTTTTTCGCCAGTTAATTCCTGATGAGTATTTCTAACCCTTCCACCGTCCCAAACACCGCAAACCATACCGGCACCGGTTAGATTCAATCCTAAACTACCTCCAGGATATAACGCATTTGCACCTAAAGTGATGGCAGATCCTTGATTATATACAGTATAAAACAATGGAAAACCATTATCAAATTTTTGCAACAGATTAGTTTCACTTTCAATGTATGAATGATCTTTTTTATACTGATCAATTAATGATTGCTGTAACTGATAAAAAGCTTGTGTTTTACTTTTTAGAAGTGCTATTTTTTCTTGATCATATTTAGCAATAATTTTATTTCTGTCTGAAATTGTTTGAGAAAACCCAGAGAAAGAAAGTAACAATAATAATAAAAGATATTTCATTTAGTGAAGAAGTTTAATTATGTAGCAAATATAAAAATATAAATTAAAAAAAAAGCTACCCACAAGGGGTAGCTTTTATAAATTACTGAATTTTAATACTAGTATCCAGGGTTTTGTGTAGCTAAAATACCACCATTAGCATTTGATTCAACTGTTGGTATAGGCAAAGCAAATCTATAATCAGATACCGGCAAAGAACAAGCGCCATTTACAGCACAATCTTGGGCATCTCTAAGGATTCCTTCATTAGCAACGCCACCTAAACGTTTCAAATCAATAAAACGATAACCTTCAGCTATGAACTCAAGTCTTCTTTCTTTTAGTACATCTTTATAGGCTTCCGTTGCATTGGCATAAACCGGTGTTGGATGCACTCTATTAGAACGAGCATTTCTAACGGCAACAACAGCAAGTGCAGCATCAGTCAAATTACCTGTTGCAGCAAGAGCTTCAGCTTTAATTAAATACATTTCAGACAATCTACAAATTTTAACGTCATTCACCATTAATCCATTAGTAGTAGTACCAGGATATTTTCTAAAAGCAAGTTTGTCAGTATTTCTGAAATCTGTACTAGTTTGGTAATTGTAGTCTACAATTGACGTAGGGTGTACATTCGTTGAGTAACGGATATCACCATAATTAGCCTTAACAGGAACTGCAAGACCTGTACCATTTGCCCCTGCGAAATTTGCTGCTGCCGGAGTAGCAACTGTAGGGTCAACTGTAAGTGTAATGTTGTCACCTGTAACCGTTCTTACATAATAAACTTTACCTCCTAATAATGCATTCGCAGGAGTAGTTGCTGTACCATTTGCAGAAGTAGCATTTGCCGGTCTGCTTTCTGTAGCTACAAACATATCACCAACCGCTAAAGTATGACCAGGAATCGTTATTGTAGTACCAGCTATGGCAGTAATTTGATAATCAGTTGCTGAAGTCAAATTAGTAGTGTTAAGAACATTAAACAATGATCTTCCCATTTCGAAGAAAGGTGAACCATTTAAAGTTGTATTAACACTTGCCCATATAGCTCCCGTTCTTGTTTGACCAGTCTGTTTTTTCAATTTGAAAATAACCTCTACGTTAGCTGGATTAGAATCTGTATGGAACACAGAAGCATAATTAGCAAAAGAAGCTAAAGATAAACCAGAATTATTAATTACTTCATCAGCAAATGTGATAGCATTAGCATTGTCGCCTCTCATAAGGTTTACTCTAGCTTTCATAGCTACAGTAAAGTTTTTATTAGCAAAAATTGCATTAGGAGTTCCGGTAACACCAGCATATAATGCTTCTGCAGCGGCCAAATCGGCATCAATTAAATCGTATACTTCTCCATTTGTTGCTCTAACTCCTAAAAAAGAAGTTGGGTAAACATCATCTGACAAGATTACACCTAACGCATTTCTGTCTTTAGGATTGGTAGAGAAATACGAAATCAATTGCATATGACAATAAGCTCTCAAAGTATAAGCTTCAGCAACCAATCTGTCAACAACCTGTTGATCTGCAGCATCCACAGGCTCAAAATTATTAGCAAATTTAATAACCCTGTTTACACGTGATAAACAAAAGTAATGACTAGTCCAGATACCATTTGGTGAATCTGATGCTGCATTTAAAAGGAAAGCATAATTGTCATCTAAACCTTGACCACCATTGGCATAACCAATACTTGCTTCGTCTGTAAAAATAGAATTGAATTCAATTTCACTCGTAGGAGTCAAAAGTATGTAGGCGGCATTCATCAACTTTGCTAAATCAGCGCTGGATTGAACAGCAACTTCCTCAGTAAGTGCTCCGGGGGTGAATGGATCCAGCAAACTATCGTCACATGAAGTAACGAGTAAACCTGCACCCAAAATAAAAAAACTTAAATATTTTTTCATATCTTTTATTATTTATTTATTTATTAAAATTTAAGGTCTAAACCAAAGCTAAAAATCCTTGGCGTTGGATACTGAGCTTGGTCAGCTCCTCTGTTACTTTCAGCATCGAAACCTTGCCATTTTGTCCAAGTGTATAAATTTTCCCCTTGAACGTAGAAACTTAAACCTGTAATGAACGTTTTATCAAGGAATTTCTTAGGCACTCTATAACCTACTTGAAGGTATCTAAGTCTTACATAAGAAGCATCTTTTAAGAATCTGTCTGAATTAGCAGCAGCACCTAGGTTAGCAGCATTCAAAGACGGAACATCAGTAGCTGTATTAGTAGCAGTCCAAGCATTTAATAAGTCATCAGAAACCACAAACTGTCCTAATGAAGTTGGATCATATAATCCTTCTAAGTCGTAATCAAAACGGTGTACATCTTGTACGAAAGTAAAGTTTGAAGTAGCAAAGAAACCTTTATAGTCTAAGTCAAATCCAAAACCTCCTTGGTAAACCGGAATAGAAGATTTTCCTGTAGCTCTACTATCATCACCAACACTTGGTGTTTCAGTTAATGTACCATCAGCGGCTTCAAATAACAAGTTACCATTCTCAGGATTTACACCTGCATATGGATATAAATAGAATTGAGTTATTTGTCCACCATTTTGCGTGATAGTAAGTCCATTGATTACACTACCGTCATTTGCAACAATTCCATCAATACTATTGTCGTTTTTAGAAGCATTAGCTCTTACAGTGAACTTGAAGTTTTCATTTCTTACCACATCATAAGCTAATGATACCTCAACTCCTTTGTTAGTAACTTCAATATCACTATTTCTTGTTAATGTAGTTGTACCTGATACAGGAGATACTGGTGAAGAAAAGAACAAATCAGATGTAACTCTGTTGTAATAATCTACAGTACCTCTAGCTCTGTTTTTGAAAAATTCAAAATCAAGTCCAACATTCCATTGTGTTGTAGTTTCCCATCTTAAATCATTAGCTCCAAAATTGATGTTAAAACTTGCAGCACCGTTGTACTGACCTCCTACTGTAGCATTGTTAGCATAAGTATCTCTTGTAGGAGGTGGTTGTAAACCACTCCACTCAGTACCAGCAATAATTCTCTCATTACCAGTCTCACCATAAGAACCTCTTAATTTTAATACTTGGAAACCACTGTTTTCCATGAATTTTTCTTTGTTGATATTCCATCTACCGGCTACAGACCAGAAGCTACCCCAAGCATAATCAGATAAGAATCTGCTTGTACCATCATATCTGTATGTACCAACTACACCAAATCTATCATTAAAATCATAATCTAAAACTCCAAAATAAGAAATCAAAGAATATTTAACTTTAGAAATACCACCTGTAGGTCCATAAAAATCATGTGCTGCAATATCTGCTAAATAACCTGCACCTGTTCCAGGCACAAAAGTTAATGGATCTAAACCTCTTTGTCTTTGGTTGTCATTCTCTGCTTGAGAACCATAATATTCAGCATTACCAATAGCAGTAACAGTGTGTTTTTCAGCGAAAGTTTTCTTCCACTCTAATTGCCATAATTGGTTAAAACGGAATTCTCTTCTTTGGTTAACATCCTCGAATCCACCATATTGAGCAGCTGGATTTAAGAATAGGAAAGCATTAAAGGAAATTGGGTGCTCAGACTGAGTAAATCTTGTCATAATGTTTTCAAAAGATGTTCTAGATCTTGCCGTAACATTTTTGAATAAATTATAAGACAAATCAGCACTGGCACTCATTCTAATCTCATCTGTATTATTAGTATAAGTTTCTAATTTATCAATTAAGAACAAAGGAGTATATAATAATGTACCATCACTATTATATAAATCAAATACTTGTTGAGAACCAGTATACTCATCTGGAGTAATGTAAGGCGCACTCAAAGTAGCTCCTAAAACGTAGTTTCTGTTGATTCCTCCTGTACCTAAGCTAGTTGCTTCGTTACTTTTTGAAAAACCTAAAGAGATGTTAGTAGCGTAAGTAAACTTATCATTAGTAGATTTACCTGAGATATTGTTTCTAAGGGTAAAACGCTTTAAACCTGTAGTATATAAGATACCTTCTTGATCTAAGTAACTCACAGAAGTATAAGAATTTAAATTCTTACCTGAAGTTTCGATACTTAATTGATGATCCGTTGATTTAGCTTGTCTGAAGAAATAACTTACCCAGTCAAAATTGGTATTATATGCAGCAATTTCCGCATCTGTTAGAGTATTACCTCTACCAACACCATATCTTTTTTCTAAAGTCAATAACTCTCTTGAATCTGCGAACGAATATTTGGTTCTTTGTAATTCTGTATATCCTGAAGTTGACGAATATCTAAAAGTTGTTTTAGCATCACCCGTTCCTCCACGTTTAGTTTTGATTACAATAACTCCATTTGCTCCTCTATTACCATAAATAGCAGTTGCAGCAGCATCTTTCAAAACCGTTGCCGATTCGATATCTGTTGGGTTAATAGATCTAAAGTTAGACTGATTTGTCGGAACACCATCAATTACATATAATGGATCTGTATTTCCATTAACTGTACCAGCACCACGAATGATTACTGAACTACCAGAACCCGGTTGTCCTGTACCTGAAGTAATATTCAAACCGGCAACTTGCCCTTGTAATGTTTGAATGAAAGAGGCATTCGGACGGTTTTCAATAGTTTTTGAATTAACCGTTGCTTGCGCCACTACTGTTGACGCTTTAGTAGTATTACGGTAACCTTCTACTACCACTTCATCCAATTTTATACCGTCAGATAATGTAACGACATAATTATTGGCTGCACCTACAGTTACACTAGAATTGTTGTACCCTGTAAATGAAATTACTAAAACCTCACCGGCTTTAGCTTTGATGCTAAATTTACCATCAAAATCTGCTTGTGCAGAACGAGTAGTACCTTTAACAACAACATTTGCTCCAGGAAGCGGTCCAGTTTTATCTGAAACAACTCCTGTTACAGTTTTCTCTTGTGCAAACGAAAACTGCATTGATAACGCTAGTAAAAGCGTAAAAATCCATTTGAACTTCGATCTCATATTAATTTTATTTGAGTTAGTTATTCCGCAAACTTCTTAATTATTTCTTAAATAAACAAATATTACTTCGGAATAATATAATTTATTTGTGTTAAAAAAGTTTGCCATTAAGTTGTGAGTAACAACCCAATACTCAATTGACGGCTATAATTGTAAAAGGTTGCGTCAGTTTTTATATTTTTATAAAAAATAAAGTTTTATGCTAAAATCAAGATTTTCTTTAAATAGTTCAGAATGCGGAACTGATGAAGCCGGCCGCGGTTGTTTGGCCGGTCCTGTTACCGCCGCTGCAGTGATTTTACCGGAAGATTTCAAATTGGATTTACTAAATGATTCCAAACAACTTTCCGAAAAAATCAGAGAACAATTAAGACCCTTGATTGAAGCCCAAGCTATAAGCTATAGCATCACTCACCTAGATCATACCGTAGTCGATGAAATCAATATTCTTAACGCTTCCATAAAAGCAATGCAAGAGTGCATACTTAAACTTGATCCATTACCTAATTATATTATTGTTGACGGAAACCGATTTAAAACCATAAACAACATTCCATTCTCCACCATTGTAAAAGGAGACAGCAAATTCCTTAGTATAGCAGCAGCATCTGTTTTGGCAAAGACATACAGAGACGAATACATGAACACAATTCATGAAGAATTCCCAATGTACAATTGGAAAAAAAACAAAGGATATCCAACTGTGGAACACCGAGAAGCCATAAGAAAATATGGCGCGAGTAAATACCATAGAATGTCATTTCGATTGCTGCCCGAACAATTAAAACTATCTTTCGACTAAACAAACTATGACAAAGACTCTAATCTAAAACAAACACTGCTTCAAAAAGTAGCTGAAAATGTTTGGCGATTTTTTCTTTTACTTCTGCTTCATCAATCTCTTTTCCTAATTCAACATGAAGTGAAGTTACCGCTTTGCCTTTAATACCACAAGGGATGATGTTATCAAAGTAGCCTAAGTTGGCATTGACATTTAAAGCAAAACCATGCATGGTTACCCAACGACTCGCTCTAACACCCATAGCACAAATTTTTCTTGCAAATGGCGTTCCAACATCAAGCCAAACACCAGTTTCACCTTCGCTTCTTGTACCTATTATATTATATTCTGCTAAAGTGAGAATAATTACCTCTTCTAAAAAACGCAAATACCTATGAATATCGGTGAAGAAATTTTCTAAATCTAATATTGGATAACCTACAATTTGCCCTGGACCGTGATAAGTGATATCACCGCCTCGGTTGATTTTATAAAAGGTAGCGCCTTTGGCTTCCAATTGCTTTTCAGAAAGCAACAGATTAGACAAGTCACCGCTTTTTCCTAACGTATAAACATGCGGATGTTCTACAAAAAGGAAATAATTAGGCGTTACTAAATCAGTATTACTCCTTTTTTGGATTTTGATATCAACAATTTCTTTAAAAAGGGCTTCTTGGTAATCCCAAGTTGCCTTGTAATCTTTATTACCTAAATCTTGGAGTTGTATCTTTTTATTCATTACTCGAATTCAATTTCAATATCTAATGATTTTGGCTTTTTCATGTAATCTTCAAAAAGATAATCAATAGTTACTGTTTTCTTGTCTTCACTCAACACTGCATTTGGGATGGAAACTTTTTTTACAGGTTTTCCAAAAACATATACCACTTTATAGCTTGATTTTCCCAACAGCTCTTTCATGGCCTCAGCTACCTGATCCAATTCTTGGTTTTCATCTCCCTCAGTTGAAAGCGAAGTGTCTTCTTCTTTAATTTGCTCTTTAACTTCTTCTAAAGCTTCTTTTAATTCAAGCTCGGAAACTGTTTTTCTAAATATTTTTCCGTCGTAATAATAAGACGTTGACGCACTTTCCTGTGCTTCTGCTTTGGCCACATCTGTCATTCCTTTGTTAGGGGCAATTCCGGATTCCTTTAGTGTTTTTACCGGAGAAGTCATGTCTTTTAATTCCTCGATACTCTTGAAATTTGAGAAAAGGGAATAGGTCATCTGTTTGGCTTCTTCATTCATTAAGATTCTTATGCCAAAATTTTCCATTTTCCTGAACTTTTCTTGCTCTTCAGGAGAGAGTTTTGCTATACTGTCTTGTTTATCAGCAAATACATCCTTAAACATAAAAGTGCTGTCTATCATCTTCTTTTCGCGGTCTTCAGCGCCTTTTCTTTTTTTCTTTTTTGACTTATTTCCATCCGAAGCGCCGAAATCACCTCCGCCCATTTCCATTAATGGAGACGCATCCATTTCATAATTGAACTTTCCCGAACCATCTTCATTGACCAATAAAGTTTCGGTTATTTTACAGCTTTGAAAACAAAAAACTGCCACACCAACAAATAAAAGTTTGATATACTTCATAAAATTAATTTTGCCAAATATACAAATGATTTGCCAATTAGCCCCGATTGAAGTGGCACGAAGTAGAACGTAAAGCGGGAAAATGGATTACAAACAAAGCCCGAACCATTCGCTCCAAAAATAAAACACTTTGCTACTTTGAGGCTTTGAAACTTTGCCACTTATCCCTATCTTTGCCCGCTTAAATACAATACGATATGCAACTTTCGGAACAAGAAATTATCAGAAGAGAAAAACTAAACGCTTTGCGCGAATTAGGCATTAACCCTTATCCGGCGGATTTATTTCCCGTTGACCACACCTCTAAACAGGTTAAGGAAAACTTTGAAGAAGGAAAGAAGGTTGTGCTTGCGGGTCGAATGATGAGTGACAGAGACATGGGAAAAGCTTCTTTTGTAGAGTTGCAAGACAGCGAAGGCAGAATTCAGTTGTATTTTAATCGCGACGTGCTTTGCCCGGGTGAAGACAAGACTTTATACACTCAAGTCTTTAGAAAATTAACTGATTTGGGTGATTTCATTGGAATTGAAGGCGAATTATTTTTAACCAAAGTAGGAGAAAAATCAGTTCGTGTAGACAAGTTTACTTTTTTAAGTAAAACTTTACGTCCGTTACCACTACCAAAGAAAGACGAAGAAGGAAACGTACACGACGCTTTTAATGATGCCGAATTGCGTTACAGAATGCGCTATGTAGATTTAGTTGTTAATCCGCACGTGAAAGAAGTATTCATCAAAAGAACCAAATTATTCACGGCGATGCGTAACTTTTTCAACGCTGCCGGTTATATGGAAGTCGAAACTCCGGTATTGCAATCGATTGCCGGTGGTGCCGCTGCGCGACCGTTTATCACACACCACAACAGTTTGGACATTCCGTTATACATGAGAATTGCCAACGAGTTATATTTAAAAAGATTAATTGTCGGTGGCTTTGACGGGGTTTATGAATTCTCCAAAAACTTCCGTAACGAAGGAATGGACCGAACGCACAATCCGGAATTTACCGCGATGGAAATCTATGTTTCCTATAAAGATTACAACTGGATGATGGAGTTTGCCGAAAACTTATTGGAGTATTGTGCCAATGAAGTGAACGGAACCACAGAAGCGATTTTTGGCGAACACAAAGTAAATTTCAAAGCGCCTTATGCACGTGTTACGATGACCGATGCTATCAAGCAATTTACCGGTTTTGATATTTCAGGCAAAAGCGAAGCAGAAATTTTTGCGGCAGCCAGAGGAATGGGAATTGAAGTGGATGAAACGATGGGGAAAGGCAAGTTAATCGATGAGATTTTTGGAGCCAAATGTGAAGGCAATTTTATCCAACCCACTTTCATCACCGATTATCCAAAAGAAATGTCGCCGCTTTGTAAAGAACACCGTGACAATCCTGAATTAACAGAACGTTTTGAGTTAATGGTTTGCGGAAAAGAAATTGCCAACGCTTATTCCGAATTAAATGACCCGATTGACCAAAGAGAACGTTTTGAAGCGCAATTACAATTGGCCGAACGCGGTGATGACGAAGCAACTCAGTTTATAGACAACGACTTTTTAAGAGCTTTAGAATATGGCATGCCGCCAACGTCCGGAATGGGTATTGGTATGGACCGATTAATTATGTTCTTAACCAATAATGCTTCTATTCAGGAAGTGCTTTTCTTCCCGCAGATGCGTCCGGAGAAAAAACAATTAGAATTAACAGAAGACGAGAAGTTAATCATTGGATTATTGAAAACAGAAAACAACCAAGCTTTAGGACAACTAAAAGAACTATCCCAATTGAGTGGAAAAAAATGGGATGCTGCCATGAAAGGATTAGCCAAACACGGCTTGACCAAAGTAGTCGTTGACGGAGATACTAAAACAGTGGTTTTAAATTAAGACTAAAGGAACTCAAATGGGTTCCTTTTTTTATAAAGTTATCTTAATGCTTAAACCTTTTGAATCTACTGGCGTCCTATTGGCATAAACTTTAAAAATAAAAAAATGAAGAATTTGTTTTTAGCCCTATTATTGTTTGTTGGAATAACTGCAATGGCACAAGAAAAAAAAGAAAGAAGACCAGAAGGAGAAAAATTGACTAAAGAACAAAAAGTTGATTTACAGGTAAAAAAAATGACCCAAGAATTGAGTCTGAATGAAAAACAAATCAAAGAAGTACGAACAATCGTAACCCAGCAAGTAGAAAAAAGAGAAGCTAAAAGAGCTGAAATAAAAGCCAAAAAGGCTGCAAAAAGAGCCGAAATGAAAACCAAAATGGCAGAAGAACAAGCTGCAATAACTTCTGAAATGAAAAAAATACTGACTCCTGAACAATTCACTAAGTGGGAACAAAACCGTGAAGAAAAGAAAGATAAAATGGTAAAAAAAGTAAAAGCTAAAAAAAGAAATAAAGAAATTATTGAAATTGAAAAAGATAAATAGAAATAAATTTTGAGTTTCCATCAAAATAAATTAGTTTTGAAGTCACTATTCTACTAAAATTCAAAAAAATGAAAAAATTTATTGCTGCTTTAACATTATTGTTAGCATTTAGTATTAATGCAAATGCACAAGACAAAAAAGAGTTAACCTCTGCTGAAAAAGGTAAAAAAGAAGCTGTAGCATTGTCTCAATACCTTGATTTAAATGAAACAATGACTGCTGATTTTGAAAGATTATTTGAGCAAAAACACAGAACTCTTGAAGACAAAACTTTATCTCAAGAAAGAAGATCAGAGGTGGCAAGAATCATTGAAATGAAAATCAGAGCTACCCTTTCAGAAGCACAAATGGAGAAATTGACTTCTAATAAAGATTTATTTAAATCATTAATTACCAACGAATAATTAATTTATTGTTGCCTCATAAAAAAGTCCTTTCTAACGAAAGGACTTTTTTATTATTATAAAGTTTGAGCTACTTTATTCACTGCGTTGATGGTAAAATCTAGATCTTCGTAAGTCAATGCATCCGTAATAAACCAAGTTTCATAAGCAGATGGCGCAATATAAACCCCTTCGTTTAATAAGCCATGAAAAAACTTCTTAAACGTTTCGTTATCTCCATTTTTAGCCGTTTGAAAATCAACCACAGGGTTTGCATCAAAGTGAACAGAAATCATAGAGCCAACCCGGTTAATGGTAAATACAATTTGGTTATCCTTTAAAACTTTATCGATTCCTTTGTGCAAATAGGCTGTCTTTTCTTCTAATCTTTTAAATAGAGCTTCGTCTTTATTTAAAGCTTGCAACATAGCTAATCCGGCAGCCATAGCTAACGGATTTCCCGATAAAGTTCCGGCTTGATATACCGGTCCGAGCGGTGCTAAAAAATTCATGATTTCGTTTCGGGCAGCAAAAGCACCAACAGGCAATCCGCCACCAATGACTTTTCCGAAACAGGAAATATCAGCAGTTACCTTGTATAGTTCTTGTGCCCCGCCTTTGGCTAAACGAAAGCCTGTCATTACTTCGTCAAAAATCAATAGTGCACCATTGTCATCACAAACCTGTCGAAGTGACTGTAAAAATCCCTCTTTTGGTGGTACACAACCCATATTTCCGGCGACAGGTTCAATAATGATTGCAGCGATTTCGTTTTTATTAGCTTCGAATAAAGCTTTCACGTTTTCAATATCATTATAGTTGGCCAACAAGGTGTCTTTAGCTGTTCCTTGAGTAACTCCCGGACTATTTGGCACGCCAAAAGTACTCAGTCCACTTCCCGCAGCGATTAAAAAGGAATCGGAGTGACCGTGATAACATCCTGAAAACTTTACAATCTTGTCTCTTTTGGTAAAACCTCTGGCGAGACGAATTGCGCTCATACAAGCTTCTGTCCCTGAATTTACAAAACGTATTTTATCAATATTCGGCACCATAGAAATGGCCAACTGTGCAATTTGAGTTTCCAGTTCAGTTGGCATCCCGAAAGAAGTCCCTTTTTTGGCTTTTTCAATTACGGCATCTACCACAGGTTGAAATGCATGCCCTAAAATCATTGGTCCCCATGAATTGATATAATCTATCAAACGGTTGTCATCTTCATCATACAAGTAAGCTCCTTTGGCGCTTTTGGCAAAAATAGGCGTTCCACCTACCCCTTTAAATGCTCTAACGGGAGAATTCACTCCGCCCGGAATCACTTTTTCAGCTTCAGCGAATAGCCGACTGCTCCTTTGGTAAATCATATTTTAAATGAGATTTTATTTGGAATTTATTTAACGATAATGGTTTGCCCTAAAGACAATGAATTATCAGTCATATTATTTTTTCTTTTCAATTCTTCAATAGAGATGTTGAATTTTTTGGATAAAGAATATAACGTATCTCCTTTGACTACTGTATGTTTAGCCTCTTCTTCAGCATAAACAATTTCATTTTTGACTACTGTCACCGCTACATAGTCATTTCCTAAAACCTCGGCATCATATTTTCCTAATTGGTATCTTTCAATTAAGCCAATAAGCTTTTCCGGATATTTAGGGTCAGTAGCATATCCTGCGGCTTTTAAACCTTTTGCCCAAGCGGCATAATCACTTTTACCTAATTGAAATAAAGAAGCATATCTTGGTCTACTGGTCAAAAAATAAGAATGATCGCGAAAAGAACCACTTGGATCTTCATATTTTCTAAAACACTCATTTTCTTCATCGTCGGTATATTTGATACTTGGTCCGTTCCATTCTTTGTGGCATTTGATTCCAAAATGATTATTGGCCTGCATGCTTAAAGGACCGGTTCCTGCACCCGATTCTAAGATGGCTTGCCCTAAAGTAATACTGGCCGGAATTCCGGTTTTCACCATATTGTCTTTGGCAATATTTTTATATCTGTCAATGTAAGCCAAAACTATTTCCTTAGTTACTTTAACTCGGGTTGTTGCCTCTAAAATCTCGGTTGAGCTAGGATTAGAAGTAGTGGGATTAGATTTTTGAGCAACAGGCTCTGTTGATTTAGGCTGATAAGGCCTGTAAATCGGCTTCTTAATTCTTTGTGCAACCGGAGTTGCTGTTTTTCTGGGATCAGACTGTGATGTTCTGACTACTGATTGGTTAGAACCACAAGATGCCAGAAAAATCATTAGTACTAGCAAAAAAAATTTCTTAATCATAGGTTTTAATTTCGATTTGGTCTTTTTGTTTTAATAGTCGATTCATCCCTTCAATTCCTTGTAAACCGCCTGTGTGAATCAACAGTATTTTTGAGCCTTTGGGAAACCATTCTTTTTTGATTAAATCCAAAACACCGTAAACCATTTTTCCGGTATAAATGGGATCCAAAGGAATTTGATGTTTTTGATAAAAATGATTAATAAAATGGATTAATTCCGAATTGACTTTAGCATAACCTCCAAAGTGATATTCTGTAACCAATTCCCAATTTATATTCTGTACAAATTTACAAATATCTTCTCTTATAAAATCACCTTTCAAAGCAGGAAATCCTAAAACTTGTTGACTACTTTTTGAACAATTGATTAAGCCCGAAATTGTACCGCCGGTTCCAATTGCACAACAGATATAATCAAAGTGATTGTCTGTTTCCGTTAAAATTTCTTCACAACCTTTAATGGCTAAATCATTGGTTCCGCCTTCGGGTAAGAGATAGAAATCCCCAAATTTCTCTTCGAGATTTCGTATAAAATCACTATTACTTTTTTGGCTGTAAATTGCTCTGGATACAAAGTCAAAAACCATTCCGAAATCATGTGCTTTCTGCAATGTAGGATTATCGGCAATTTTGTCATGCAATTCTTCTCCTCTGATTATTCCAATGGTTTTAAAACCATACTCTTTTCCAGCAGCGGCAACAGCTAAAATATGATTGGAGAAAGCCCCTCCAAAAGTTAGTAAAGTAGTCTTGCCTTCTGTTTTGGCTTTCGCCAAATTGTATTTAAGTTTTCTAAATTTATTCCCTGAAATATAGGAATGTAGCAAATCTTCGCGTTTGATGTAGAGCGAATAATTCGTGTTTTCAATTTCAATTTTTTGATTGTAACTTTCCAAAAAGCAGTTTTTTCAAAGGTAAGAAACACTGTTGTCACTGCATAAAAAAAGCGATTATAAATCGCTTTTAAAGTTTCTTATTGGTTGTCAACTATGATTTTCTGAGCCAATTTTCGATTGTCTTTGGTTATCACCTCTACCAAGTAAACTGCTCCGGCCAAACCGTTTGTAGAGAACTGATAACTATTTTGAACTCCTAAACTTTGCTTGTCAAAAATTTGTTTTCCGGTAATATCATACAACTTAACCGATTTTAAATCTAAGGCATTTGGATTAGAAACCGTAAGCGTTTGTGAACCATTATTTTGAATAATCACCAATTCTGACTTGATATTGGATTCGCTGTTTAAATTGAAATCTTTGAAGGTTATTTCGAATCGATTGTTGTAAACTCCGGTTGGCAAAACCACTTCGTAGGTACTGTTTTTAATGTCGTGATAAGTATTGTTCATAGCATCGAACATAAAAACATCTTGCGACTCATCAAAATTTAAAATCATCGATGCATCAAACTTAAAAGTCGCATTATCGGTAGATTTTATCCCCACAGGAATTCTTTTGTTTATATCGAAGGCCACGCCTTGAATAACATATCTACTATCATCCAAAAAGAAATAAACATCATTTGGAATGGTTTCTTCTACAGGCGATTTAGCATCCATTCCTCTATCAATTCCGTCTGTTGCTGTTGGGGTCAAAACCAAGGCAATCTGTCTAGTAAATTGATTGTTCATTATAGTATTCAAACGAATTTGCGCTGACGGGTTAACCGGTTCAGACTGAGTATTGTTATCTTGACTATTTCCATTTCTTTCAAACTCAGAATAAGTATCGGATTCTTTGTAAAAAGTTCTATGACTATTTTTAAGAGTCACAGCGGTTGGTGACCCAACTGTACCTTTCACCATAAATCCTTGGCCTATAGGCGCATATTTTCTTTGTATTGACAATCCTGATGAGCTACCAATTGTATTTAGTGTACCATCAATATTATAGGAATTAAAAGTTGCAGGAACATAAACACCATATTCTGTTGGCAAAGTACTAACTGGTGCATATGTACCATACCCCCCTTGATAAGCTAATAAAAAATGAGAATTAACTGTTTTGTCGTGTTCCCAATAATATGCAATTCCTGTACAATCTGTATTAGATGGATCTAGTAAAAAAGCATTAACATGCAAAGCCGAAGGATAGGGATTTCCTGTTAAGGTAAAATTATCCGAAGCTACATTCACTGTTATATTACCATCATTAGGTTTTCCTCTAAAATCATACCGTTGTGCACCACCGGGATTGTTCACAGCAGTTTCTCCAACATTAGTATTATCATTTCCACTGGTTCCTTTCATGGTAAAACCCTGTCCGGCTGCAATATCAGTATTGGCTTGAGAATGTATCCATTGTGAATAATTGGCACTAGATAAAAATCGCCAAATCCAATAAGTTGCTATCGATAATGAACCATTACTTGATAAACCATCATAACTGGCAGAAAGCATAGTGGCCGGATTACTGACAAGTAAAGAGGAGGGAACATGCAACATGGTAATTCCAAAGTTTTCATTACCTGAAGAGACAGTAGCATTTCCCACTGGAGAACACCAATAATTATAATCATAATTATCCGAAGTCCCTTCTTGAAAAACAGACAAAACTCCAGCTCCTTTATTTAGAGATGTACTAGTAGTTCCCTGCAAAAGTTGCCCTTCGTTTCTTAAAAAAATATTGCCATTACTCTGCAAATCAATGTCCTGGTTTACAAAAACATATTGATTATTGACAAACATGTAGCTGTTAGAACTGACGTAAAGTTGGGAGTAAGAAATATTACAAAACCATAAGACTAATAAACAATAAAACTTTTTCATAACTACAACTACTTGATTTTGAAACTCAAGAAAAGGATTTAACGTGCTAATATATAACAATTTTGTTAAAACATACAATTGGATTTACCCAATTACTATTGAAATTCAATAAAAAAAGTATTAAAAAAAATAAAATTATTATTTCTATATATTTACATAATACTTTTCTTTCTTTTTTTTAAATTTTAATCATCGTAATCGTTAGTAAATTGTTTTTAGTCTGTAAAATGTATAAATAAACATATTATTTGCAATAATTTATTTTTTTTAACAAATTATCTTCACATTTTTGTATAAAATTAAGAAATATTATAGTGCAAATTATTACATACAATAGAAAATTTTTAATGAAGTCAATTTTTTCCTTTCTCAATTCTGTTACTTTTTTTAGCAATAAAAAGTTTGTTTGCTTTTTTTTCTATTTAGTTATCTCAATAAATTACTCAACAGCACAAACAACCATTATTTCACCAACAGGAGATGGAGGTTTTGAAACCGGAACAACATTTGTTGCTAATGGATGGACTGCTGTAGGATCTACTAACTCAGGAAGAAACCAATGGGTTTGTAATACAGGAGCCACGGTTGGATTTTCAGGTAATCAATGTGCTTACGTATCCAACAATACCGCAGGAGTTCCACCACCTCATTCATATACCCTTTCAACAAATCGTGTTGCGCATTTTTATAGAAATTTTACTGTTCCGGCAGGAGAAACAACCATAACACTTAGTTTTAGTTGGATAGTTCAAGGTGAAACTGGACAAGATTACATGAGGGTTTGGATAGTACCGACTTCAGTTACCCCAACTTATGCTAATCCAACAGTGGCATCTGGTACTGCTCCAACCGGAAATGTTCAAGTTGGAGGGAATTTTGTGAGTCAAGGTACTTGGACAACCTCATCTTTTACATTGCCAACTGCTTATGCAGGAACAACTGTAAGATTAATTTTTGAATGGACAAATAACAATAGTTTAGGAACAATGCCTCCGGCTGCAGTAGACAATATCTCTCTTACCTCATCTGCTCCGACAGCTTGTGCAGCGCCAAGCCAAGCAACAGCCTATACTCCGGGAACTAAAACTTCCACAACTTTACCTGCCACTTTTACTGGTAGTGCTAATGAGTATTTGGTAATACAATCAACTTCGAGCATACCACCATCACAACCGGTTAATGGTACTACTTATAGCGCAGCCAACATTGCTACTCTTGGTAGTGGTCTGACTTTTATACAATCTAGTTCTTCAACCTCAATACCGGGAACCGGTTTGAACGGAAACACTCAATATTACTATTACATATTTGCCTATAACAATACCAGCTGTTCCGGAGGTCCGGTTTATAACGCTAGTGGTCCTTTAACAGGCAATGGTATTACATGCCCGGCCATTCCAAATTCCGTTACGGTATCAGGAACTACAGCAAGTGGTTTTACATTAAACTGGGCAACCCCAACAGGCGGTAGTGCTTCTGCACTCACTTATACAGTTCAGATTACCACTGATGCCGGTTATACAAGCAATGTAGCAGGCTCACCTTTCACTGTTTTAGCGCCAACAGTTATCCAAGCCATTAGTGGTTTATCTGCAAGCACTACTTATTACTATAGAATAGTAGCCAGTAATGGTTGTAATAGTGCTTATGTTAGTTCAAATACTACCACTTCGGCAGCTAATCCATGTTCTAGTGCAATAGCTTTGGCTTGTGGAACTTCTGACTTAGCAGGTACAACAGTTGGGAGTACCAGTTTTGCTTATACCGCAGGATGTGATCCAAGTAGTTATGGCAAATGGTTCACTTTTGTCGGTGATGGTAATCAGACTACTATAACTTCGATTGGAACAGGCGGTTTTGACCAAGAAATGACCATTGCTAGTGGAAGTTGTGGCAGTTTATCCAACATTAGTTGTCATGATGTAGGAGGTAGTAATGGAACCGAAACGGCTACTTTTACTACCGTTTCAGGAACAACATATTATGTATATATAGCCTACTGGTTCTCTGGTGGCACAAACACAGATGTAGGTACTTTTACTATTTCAAGAACATGTACAACACCGCCACCGCCATTATCTAATGACGAACCTTGCAATGCAATTTCATTAACGGTAAGTTCTTCTTGCAGTTACACAACATATACTACTGCGGGCGCTAGTTCAACTTCAGGCGTTACTGCACCGGGTTGCGCCAGTTATTCGGGTGGAGACGTCTGGTTTACCGCCGTTGTTCCTGCTAATGGAATTTTAGTAATTGACACCACTTCCGGAGTAATGACCGATAGTGGAATGGCTGTCTACTCAGGAACTTGTAGCGGTTTAACCTTAATTGAATGTGATGATGACGATGGAACCGGTCTGATGTCTTACCTTTCGATGAGTGGATTGACCGCCGGAAGTACAATCTACATCAGGGTTTGGGAGTTTGGTAATGATAACAATGGTACTTTTGGAATTTGTGTTACTAGTCCGGTTCCTCCAACCAATGATAATTGTAGTGGTGTTAGCACGTTAACTGTTAATTCAGGTGAAAACTGTTTGTCAAGTACAAGCGGAACAACTTTTGGCGCCACACAATCACAGGTTGGTTGTAGCGGGACCGCAGATGATGATGTTTGGTACCAATTTACAGCCAATGGCACCCGCCAAACAATAACCGTTACACCTGGAACTGCTAGCAACATGGTTTTTCAAGTATTTAGTGGCAGTTGCGGTAGCTTGACCAGTTTAGCTTGTATTAATACCACCACAGGTAGTAATGCAGAGACAACAACTTTAACGGGATTAACGTTTGGTGTGACTTATTTTGTAAGAGTATATACTGACGGTATAACTTTACCAGGTACATTTACCATATGTGTTACAACTCCTTGTGCATTGGGAAGCGGAACAGGAACAACGTCTTTAAGTTGTCCTAATGTATTGGCCGGAGGGTTAGGTCTTAATGGTGCCGATCCCGCAACCATTAATTGTTCTGCCCCAACATGTGTCGATTTAGAAGCGACTTATTTACAAATGTATCAAACCACCAGTTATACTGTCTCATCTATTCCTTATAATCCACCATACCAATTCAGTTGTTTGGCAAATCCGGTAAGTGTTAATACCGATGACGTATGGTCTCCAGTAGTGACTTTGCCTTTCAATTTTTGTTTTTACGGAAACTCCTACTCTTCATGTATTATCGGTTCCAACGGAATGTTATCTTTTAACACCGCTAATGCTGGAGGTGGATCAGGATATTCTTTCAGTAATGATTTACCAAGCACAACGGGAGCTTTGTTTGCTAATACCATTTATGGTGTTTACCATGATATTGATCCAAGTGTAGGTGGGAAAGTTGGTTATGAACTAATCACTCTTAACACCGGATGTAGAGCTTTAGTAGCTTCTTGGAGTGATGTTCCAATGTTTTCCGATAATAGTATTTTGTATACCGGTATGATGGTATTATATGAAAACAGTAATATTATTGATATTTACATCAAAGAAAAAAATATAGATAACAATAATGTATCCCCATGGAATGGTGGTAATGCAATTGTCGGAATTCAAAATGCAGCGGGAACAGCAGCTGTTGTTGCGCCTAACCGAAATGGTTTGAGCACCAATTGGACTGCGTCAAGTGAGGCATGGAGATTTACTCCATCAGGACCATCAATTGCTTCCATCAAATGGTTTGAAGGATCAGGTACTGCCGGAACACAATTGTCAACAAGTAATGTTTTGAACGTATGTCCATTCATCACAACAACATATACTGCAGAGGTTACTTATACTTTATGCAATGGAACAACAATTAAATTAACTGATGAAACAACCGTAACAGTAACCAATGGGAAAGTATGGAACGGTTCTGTTGATACGGATTGGAATAAACCGGCAAACTGGACACCAAATACCTCAATCCCTAATGGTACTGATTGTGTACTTATCCCTAATACCATTAATAAACCTCTAGTTTCAGGCTCTAGTTATAATGCGCTGGCAGGTACATTAACTGTTTTTGCTAATGCTCAATTAACTATCAATTCAAATAATAGTATTACTGTAACTGATTGGGTAAATGTTCAAAATAACGGAACTTTTTTAATCAATAATAGTGCAAGTTTAGTTCAAATAAATAACGTTGCCAATACCGGTAACATTGTATACAAACGCGATGCCTTTGTTCGAAGTCTTGACTTTGTTTATTGGTCATCACCTGTAGCCGGTTTTAATGTTAGTAATATTGCTTCTCCATTGACAGCTTGGGGAATTTATAAATGGAACACCACCATTACTAATCCAAACGGCGGTCAAGGTAATTGGGAAAATGCAGCCGGAAATATTATGATTCCCGGAAAAGGATATATTGCCAGCGGGCCTTCTTCCTTCAGTTCCTCAGTTGCAGCAACTTTAAATGGCGTTTTTACCGGAGTACCTAATAACGGTAATATAACCATCCCTATAGAAAGAGGCAACGATGTCAATACCGCATTACATTATGGCACTAATGGTGCCGAAATCACGAACTACAGTGACAATTGGAATTTACTCGGAAACCCTTATCCCTCTGCTATTCGCGGTAGTCAGTTCTTGTATGACAATAACACAAAAATTATGGGTAACATCAGATTGTGGACTCACGGAACTCTTCCGGCTGTAATCGCCAGCCCTTTTTATGATACTTTTGTTTATAATTACAGTCCGGGTGATTATTTGACTTACAATTTTACTGGGACCAGTTGTTGTCCTTTAGCTGCTGCAGATTTATTTATTGGCTCAGGTCAAGGCTTTTTCGTCCAAATGATTGACGGAACTGCGACCACAGACAGTATAACTTTTACCAATAGCCTTAGAAATTATACTTACAGTAATAGTTCCTTTTACAGATTCGCTAATTCAGCCGAAAATTCTAACGGAAATAACGTTGAAAATCTGGAAAGAAATAGAATGTGGCTTGATATCATTAGTGCTAATGAGCAGACTGACAGAACTTTAATTGGCTACGTTCAAGAAGCAACAATGGGAGATGACAATTTCTTCGATTGCAAGACCCAAAATAGTGGCAGTACACAAATATTTTCTCTAATCGATAATGGCTTGTATACCATCCAAGGAAGATCATTACCATTTGATATCAATGATGAAGTTCCAATTGGTGTAAACGCTCCTACTTCAGGAGATTACTCTATCGCCTTAGCTGCAATTGACGGATTATTCAACTACCAAGATATCTATCTTAAAGACAACTTGTTAAATATCACTCATAACTTAAAAACAAATCCTTATCAATTTAACGTTGCTAATGGCCTCATAAAAGACCGTTTTAAAATAGTTTACCTCAACAATTCACTCAGTAATCCTGAGTTTGCATTTGACAATAATGTCAAGATAATAATTAAAGACAACGTAAGTATTAGCTCCAACAATTTACTAATGGAATCGATAGTCGTATTTAATGTCTTAGGCCAAAAATTAGACACTTATAACAACCTAAACACCAATTATTTTACCCTTTCTAATTTAAGAAAAAACAATGCCGGTCTCTTATTGAAAATAAAATTACAAACGGGAGAAACCGTAATCAGAAAAGTGATTTACTAATTAAAGATATTTCAAAAAACTCCAAAAAGACCTTTGCTTTAAATAGTAAAGGTCTTTTTCATTACCATAAGCTTCTTGCTCAAACGAAATCATTCGATAAGCCAATTGTCGGTCTTTGTGCTTTAAAAGTCTTAGCAAAAACTCCAATCCGTACCAAATAAAAAAAGGCAAAATCATCAACTCCAATTGCTGGCGCAAATGAATTTTTTCATGATTAATCAAAACCGAATCACTTTTATTTTGAGAAGATTTCAAAACCACAAATGGAAAAACAGTCAATCCTCTGTAGCCTTTCGGAATTAAATATTTAGAAACGATTAGTATCATTACTGATAAAGTATTTAAATTTGTGCCTATGAACGAGCAAAATAATGAAAATAAATTAATCGAAGGGGAAGATTATTACTTAACACCCGAAGGTTACCGATGTTTCACCGAAAAATACCACTTAAAACGCGGCTATTGCTGTCGAAGCGGTTGCCGTCACTGTCCGTACGGATTTGATAAAAAAACAGGAACAATTAAAAAAAAGTAACTAAGTTACAGAGTACCTAAGTTGCTGAGAAAAACTCAGAAACATAGCTACTCAGGCGCTCAGCGACTCAAACAAACAACTTACAACACAACTAAAATGACCTTTCAAGAACAAATACTAGAAGGAATCCCATTGGTTTTACCACAACCAAAACCCTACGAACCCGAAATCAATCACGCGCCTAAACGCAAAGAAATATTATCCGAAGACGAGAAAAAATTAGCACTGAAAAATGCTTTGCGCTATTTTGAACCGCAACACCACGCCACCTTAATTCCCGAATTCAAAGCCGAATTGGAAACTTACGGTCGAATTTACATGTACCGCCTACGTCCCGATTACAAAATGTACGCTCGACCAATTTCGGACTATCCCGGTAAATGCGAACAGGCTAAAGCTATTATGCTGATGATTCAAAACAATTTGGATTACGCTGTGGCCCAACATCCGCATGAGTTAATCACTTATGGCGGAAACGGTGCCGTGTTTCAAAACTGGGCGCAGTACTTATTGACCATGAAATATTTGGCCGAAATGACCGAAGAGCAAACCTTAGTCATGTATTCCGGTCACCCAATGGGCTTATTTCCATCGCATCCCGAAGCGCCAAGAGTTGTTGTAACCAACGGTATGGTGATTCCCAATTACTCCAAACCGGACGATTGGGAAAAAATGAACGCACTCGGCGTTTCTCAATACGGACAAATGACCGCCGGAAGTTATATGTACATCGGTCCGCAAGGTATCGTACACGGAACTACAATTACGGTTTTAAACGGTTTCCGAAAAATAAAAAAATCACCCAAAGGCGGTTTATTCGTAACTTCAGGACTTGGAGGAATGAGTGGCGCGCAACCAAAAGCCGGAAACATCGCAGGCTGTGTAACCGTTTGTGCCGAAGTCAATCCAAAAATTACCCACATTCGACACTCACAAGGTTGGATTAACGAAGTGATTGAAAACATAGAAGATTTAGTACCGAGAGTCAAAACTGCTATAGAAAATAAAGAAGTTGTTTCTATCGCTTATTTAGGAAATGTCGTTGACGTTTGGGAACGATTCGACCAAGAAAATTTGCATATCGATTTGGGTTCCGACCAAACTTCGCTTCACAATCCTTGGGCTGGCGGTTATTATCCAACCAGCTATACTTTTGAAGAATCCAATGATTTGATGGCCAATAACCCTGAGAAATTTAAAGAAGAAGTCCAAAAAACATTGCGGCGTCATGCGGCAGCCATTAACAAACATACCGCTAAAGGAACGTATTTCTTTGATTACGGAAATGCTTTCTTACTGGAAGCTTCACGAGCCGGCGCTGATATTATGGCAGAAAATCACATCGATTTCAAATACCCTAGTTATGTGCAAGACATTATGGGACCAATGTGTTTTGATTACGGATTCGGGCCATTCCGTTGGGTTTGTGCTTCCGGAAATCCTGAAGATTTAGCCAAAACGGATCAAATTGCCTGTGAGGTTTTGGAAGAAATGATGCAAAACTCACCCGAAGAAATCCAGCAACAAATGGCCGACAACATCCAATGGATTAAAGGAGCGCAGGAAAATAAATTAGTCGTAGGCTCACAAGCCAGAATCCTTTATGCCGATGCCGAAGGCCGAATCAAAATCGCGGAAGCGTTCAACCAAGCGATTGCTCGTGGTGAAATTGGGTATGTCATTTTAGGTCGAGATCACCACGACGTTTCCGGAACGGATTCGCCTTACAGAGAAACTTCCAACATTTATGACGGTTCCCGTTTTACTGCCGACATGGCGATTCACAACGTTATTGGAGACAGTTTCCGTGGCGCGACTTGGGTATCCATTCACAATGGCGGTGGCGTGGGTTGGGGCGAAGTAATCAATGGTGGATTTGGTATGGTTCTTGATGGTTCAAAAGCAGCATCAAGACGCTTAGAATCAATGCTTTTCTGGGATGTAAACAACGGAATTTCACGAAGAAGTTGGGCCAGAAATGAAGGTGCCATTTTCGCTATAAAAAGAGCGATGCAAACGCAACCTTTATTAAAAGTTACCATCCCTACTATAGTTGACGATCAATTATTGTAACCAAAATTTATAGTTATGAAAAAGTTTGCCCTTCTTACCGTATCCATTTTACTACTTGCCTCATGTAGTTCGATTAGAGTAAACTCCGATTATGACAAACAAGTAGATTTTACGCCTTATAAGACATATGCCTTTTACAAAACCGGAATTGACAAAGCCGAGATTTCCGATTTAGACAAAAAGCGAATCCTTCGATCTATTGACGAAACTATGATTGCGAAAGGATTTTCTAAAAGTGAAACCCCCGATTTACTAATTTCTTTTTTTACTAAAGAAAGAGAAGAAGTTAACGTAAACCAATTCAATGCCGGTTGGGGTTATGGCTGGGGTTGGGGTTGGAATCCTTTTCTTTGGGGAGGAAACACCACGGTAACCAGACATAGTGAAGGCACTTTATATATTGACATCATTGATGCCAAGAAAAAAGAACTCATTTGGCAAGGAGAAGGCGAAGGTGTTTTAACTAAAGACACCCATAAAAAAGACGAAATGATTAAAGAATTTGTGACCAAAATATTAGAGCAATATCCACCGCAGAAGAAGTAGGCAGTGTTCAATATTCAGTTGGCAGATTAAGCTATAAACCGTAACCGAGATGTTACGGTTTTTTTTTTGCAGTTAACCTAGCCCATTTGAAATTAAAAGGAGGACAGCCAGTGGCTATCAGGTATATCACAACCACATTTTAAAGTTAAAAGATTTAAAAGAAACGAAAATATATTTTAGCCCGGATTGTAGTGGCATCCTTTTTCTTTGCAAAAGAAAAAGATATAACGGAAAGCCGGAAACAGCTCCTAAAAATAAATCTGTTCAACGTTTTTTTATGATTTTTATCACAGTTGTTTGTCCTAAGATTTGTAAATTTACGAACACAACAAAACCAGATTTATGGAAGCCCATTTTGAAAGCAACCCTTTGATTGACAGATTACCAAAGCACTTAAAACAGTTTATCAAACCGCAGGATTACGACGATTACACTCCGATTAATCAGGCTGTTTGGCGTTATGTAATGCGTAAAAATGTGGATTATCTTTCAAAAGTAGCCCATGAATCCTACCTCGAAGGCTTGAAAAAAACCGGGTTGGAAGTCGATAATATTCCGAACATGTATGGCATGAATCGTATTTTGAAAGAAATCGGTTGGGCTGCCGTTGCCGTGGATGGCTTTATTCCGCCCAATGCTTTTATGGAATTTCAAGCGTATAATGTTTTGGTGATTGCATCCGACATTCGTCAGTTAGAACACATTGAATATACGCCCGCTCCGGACATTATTCACGAAGGTGCCGGCCATGCTCCTATTATTGCCAATCCGGAGTATGCGGAATATTTGCGCCGTTTTGGGGAAATTGGTTGTAAAGCCATTTCGTCTTCACGCGATTATGATCTGTATGAAGCCATTCGTTTGTTATCCATTCTAAAAGAAGCAGAAGGAACGCCTGAAGAAGAAATCAAGAAAGCCGAAGACCAAGTAGAATTTCTGCAAAATAACATGGGAGAACTCTCTGAAATGTCTCGCATCAGAAACCTGCATTGGTGGACGGTAGAATACGGTTTAATCGGAACGGTTGACAATCCAAAAATATATGGCGCCGGATTGCTTTCATCTATTGGAGAAAGTGCTTGGTGCATGACCGATAACGTAAAGAAAATACCTTATGATATTTCGGCTGCGGATCAAAGTTTTGATATTACAAAGCCTCAGCCACAGTTATATGTAACACCCGATTTTGCTCATTTAAGTTTGGTTTTAGAAGAGTTTGCCAATACTATGGCATTGCGTACCGGTGGATTATCGGGTATTCAAAAACTGATTAATTCTAAAGCTTTAGGCACTATCGAATTGAGTACAGGAATTCAGATTTCGGGCTTGTTTACCAACGTGATTGAACACGAAGGCAAACCGGTTTATGTCCAAACTACCGGTAAAACCGCTTTGTCTTACCGCGAAAAAGAATTGGTAGGTCACGGCACACAATACCATGCTGAAGGTTTTGGTTCTCCTGTAGGAAAACTCAAAGGCATCAACTTGGCTATTGAAGATATGAGTCCTCGTGATTTACGTGCATATGACATTTACGAAGCCGAAAAAGTGACTTTAGAATTCGAAGGCAACATTATCGTTACCGGAGAAATCATTACGGGTTCAAGAAATTTGCAAGGTGAAATCATCATCATCAGTTTTAAAAACTGCACGGTAACACACAACAATACTATATTGTTCCAACCGGAATGGGGTATTTATGATATGGCTGTGGGTAAAAAAATCATTTCGGCATTTTCCGGTCCGGCTGACGTGAATAGTTTTGACATGGTGAATCACGTTCCTTCAAGCCATACAATTAAGGCCAAGAAATCGCCTGAACGTGAAGAATTAGAAGGCTTGTACCTCAACATCAGAAACATCCGTGAAGGAAAACCGGCAGTAATTGCTATCGATAAAACTTTTGATATTTTAAAAGAAAAACATCCTAATGATTGGTTGCTTTCTGTTGAAATAGCAGAGTTATGTGATAAAACAGGCAACACAGCATTGCTTCATGATGTCTTAGTCCATTTAGAAAAAGTAAAACAAAACCGTGCTGAAATTACCCATTTAATTTCAGGTGGATTAGAATTGTTTCTGGAAAAAGTCAGCTTGTAAATAGTAATGTAACCTTTGTTACTGCGAGCCAATCCATTACCCAATATCTTTGCTGAAAAAATTACAATTATGGGACTATTAAGCATGTTAGGTTTAGGCGGAAAATCCGAAAGCATTCAGGATTTTGTAACCAAAGGCGCCATTATTATTGACGTTAGAACCGTTGGTGAATTCAGAGAAGGACACATCAAAGGCTCGAAAAATATTCCGTTAGATACGATTAACAGTAAATTAAATGAAATCGAAAAACTAAACAAACCGGTAATCGTTTGTTGTCGCTCCGGAATGAGAAGTGCTCAAGCGGCTTCTGTTTTGAAGTCAGTTGGCATTGAAGTGATTAACGGCGGTGGTTGGCAGAGTTTGGAAGGTAAGTTATAATAAAAAAGTCCCGAATTCTCGGGACTTATTTACTATCTATTCCACTTTTTTGAATAATTTTCAATGTTATAACCATGATTTCTATCCATGTTCCAAATCATCGAATTAAATTCATTGTAATATTCTTCTTTTTTGTTTGGATCCTTTTTAAAATTAGTCAGTACTAGTTCTGCATCTTCATAATCAGACAGTTTATATCCTTTAATATTCCACGCGCCTGCCATTTGATAATTTAAGGCGCCATTGTAATCGCCTAATTCTGCTGCTTTTTTGAAATATTCCAAGCATTTTATTTTATCTTCTTTAATAATTCCGGCAGCAATCATTAGGCCATACATATTTAAAGCCGATGGTTCATTTAACTTTGCACAAGCTGCTATAATTTCTTTTGTATTGTATTTGAAGTCGCTGCTTTTTATTTTAAAGCCATCACTTTTTTTGTACCGATGGCAACCATAACAACTCAATTTATCGCAATTCCCTAAATACCTTTCACATTCGCCAACACTTTCATCAATAAAGCCCAAATATTTTAATAATTTAAAAACTGAAATATCTTGCCTTTTGGCATAATACATCCAATCTTCAGCTTCAAATTTTCGGAGTTCTCCACCATCGTCTCCATAAAAATTTAAATAAAGATAATAATTTGGTTTTCGGGCATATTCGCTTTTAGAAAAAGAGGATACACATTGTACATTCAGCTGCTTTAAAGCATAACCTTCCGCTTCTCTTGGATTAGAGCGTTGTGCTAAGCGAACAAAAGGAGTATTTTCAGTAGTTATAATTTCATTCACTTTCATCGCCAATGCCGGATACTTTTTTTCTAATTCTAAATATTTATCCAAAAAAAGATTGTCTTCTTTATAAAAACTTAAATGAATATAAGTATTGAAGTGTACTCCTTCTTTTTCATCATGGAAACCATTAAAAAAGACAGGGATTAATTGGGTTAAAATGAGTTGATCCACTTCTTCTGCTTTCTCGGGAAAACGTTGTTGGAGTTTTTCAAAATTTTTCAAGGCAGAAACGGGATAGAATGTCGATTTTAAAGCATAGTAAATTAGTTCATCATATGTTGCCGTGCTTTCTTTCTCAGAAAACAGAGATACATAATTGGCATAATTCAATACCGCATCTTTAATTTTTTGTCGAGAACTACTGTAATGCGGATCTGATTTGGAGTCTCCTTCTCCTAAAGCTTCTCTAAGAGCTGCATGAATTTCACCCGCAGACAATGGGTCTTCACTTAACAATGACTTATAATATTTATAGACCTGATAATATTCTTGCCAATCTGCTTTTTGCTGTTGTTCTTTCTCTAATCGTTCTCTTTTTTCTTTTTCTGCTTTGGCTTGTTCCTCTGCGGCTTTTTCAGCTCTTTCACGTGCTGTTTTTTCATACGAGTAATTATTTCCGCTTCCGTAGTTTCCTGTAACGCCAGAACCTGTATTTGAATTCATATTGGCTCGATGAGCAGCATCATTTTGATTCATTCGGTCTTGACGCATTTGTTCCAGTCGATACGCATCAGGTTTGTGGTAAGCATCGCCATATTGAGCACTTGAGGTAAACGAGATTAGAACTAAGAGTATTAGTAAAAAGTACTTATTCATAAAAAGATTAAATCAAATTGTTATTCTTTGCTTTTTGAATGGCTTCAAGTTTGTTATGCACTTGCAATTTGGTATATATATTCTCGATGTGTTTTCTAACGGTTGATGGAGAAAGAAAAAGATTGTCGGCAATCACGTTGTAATTCAACCCTTTGCTGAGTTGTTCAAGCACTTCAACTTCTCTTGTGGTCAGCTTGATTTCCTCATCACATTTTTCTTCAAAATTCATTGGATTCCTGAGCAATTTAAGGGTTTTCAAAGCTATGGAAGGATTCATGGCAGCGCCACCGTTTAAGGTTTCAACAATTCCTTGATGAAGTTCTTTGGGATTAACTTCTTTGAGCAAATAACCATCGGCACCAGCTTTAATGGCATTGAAAATGTTCTCATCGTTATCAAAAACCGTGAGCATGATGATTTTAATTTGAGGGTATTTCGTCTTGATGATTTTAGTAGCTTCAATTCCGTTACAAATCGGCATTTCTATGTCCATTAATATCAAATCGATACATTTATTAGCTTCTAATTTTTTCTGCAAATCATTCCCGTCAATGGCGGTGAACTTTAAAACCAAATCATCAAAAAAAGAGAGCTTTTCGGCTACTGCTTTTTGCAAAAAAACATTATCGTCTACTATGGCTATTTTGGTTGACATTGTTAAAACTTATATAACAAATTTGACTATTTTTTTTGAAGTAACACACTGATTTACAAAAAAAGTCCTTTTCAAAATGTGATTTAGCTTGAATAAACCCCAAAATGAAAAGGACAACAATAAAAACAACCTAAGTGTTTGCTTTTTTGCAAATCAATACCACTTGATTGGTCAAATTTGATTATTTATTTTTACAAAAAAAATACGTCATATGACGTATTTTTATCAGTGTAACAACTAAAAAATCACTGTTTTTTCAGTTGGATACTGATTTTTGTTCCGGTAGCTTTAGCGGAAATAATCTCTAATACTCCACCATTATCGGTTATTCTTTTTCTCATATTGTGTATTCCGTTACCTAATTCTACTTGTTCCATTTCGAATCCAATTCCGTCATCTGCAATACTAATTGAAATGGTATTGTCAATAGGTTTTATGCTAATACTGATATTTTTCGGATGAGCATATTTGATACTGTTATTGATGGCTTCTTGTATCGTTCGGTACAAATTCATGCCTTCGACAGAAGTGAATTTTATGTTTTTCAAAGACGCATCAACTTCAAAATTAAAATAAATGTCTTCTTTAACTTCTTGCGCTTTCTCCATAAAATTATGGATTCTGGATTGCAAATCTTCGAAAGTAATTTCACTTTTATTCATCGCCCAAATCGTGTCCCGAAGTTCAATAATAGTGGATTTCGCAAAATTACTAATACTCGTTAATTTTGAATCTAACTTGGCATTTTGAATGTCAAAAGCGTATTTAATGTTGTCTACAGAAGAAATAATAAACGTGAGTTGAGAACCTATGTTATCGTGCAAATCTCTTGAAATATCTAAGCGCTGCTCTTGCAACTTGTTTTGGGTTTCAATTTTGGCAATAGCCGATTTAAGCTCAAACTCTTGTTCTTGTTGCTTGTTTTTGAGTTTTTGTTGGCGGTAAACCAAGTAAATTATCACAAGCAATGCCAATGAAATCAATCCTAAAATTAAAAACTGGGTTTCTTTTTTCCTGATTTCCAATTCGCGGATAGCTATTTCGGCTTTTGATTTTTGAAGCAATCGCTCTTTTTTTTCCGTTTGGTATTTGGTTTCGAGTTCGGCAGTTTGCTTTTCGGCTTTACTGACCAATAATTGCTCGTCTAAAAGGGCCAATTTATCCAAATAATAATTAACACTGTCGGGCTTATTCAAATAGGAATAAACAGTGATTAAAGACTTGTAGTTTTTTTGCAACTTTTCACTGTGATTGGTTTGCTCAAAAATAGGTTTAGTCGAAAGCAAAAGCTTCTTGGCTTCGTTGTATTTTTTATTGGTGGTAAATTCCAATGCCAGATTTAAATCGAAATTGGCCTTGTCTAAATCCGAATGAAGTTCTTCTCTGACTTGTTTTGATTTCTGATAAAGCGCCAAAGCGGCTTTTGACTTTTTTTGCTCCGATTTGATGGAAGCAATGTTGTTAAAACCGCTTGAAATACCTTTTTTATTGCCTACAGCCGTACAAGCTTTTATGCTTTTATCATAAAATTTAAGCGCATTAATAGTGTCTTGCATGTGCAAATAAACATTGCCGAGATTCAAACAAGACACACACAATTCTTCCTTGAAATCATTCTTTTCCTGGAATTGAATTACATCGCTTATGTAATTTAAAGCTTTCGGATAATTTTTGAGTTTGAGGTGAATTAAACCTATATTACCTTTAATAATGCTGACGTTTTTTTCATCTTTTACACTTTCAAAATATTGTAGGGCTTCCAAAAAAGCAATCATAGCTTGTTTATACTGGTGTGTCTTTTCGTAGATATTGGCTAAGTTATTATTGATTTTAGCCAAACCTTTGACATCCTTTCTAAGTTTTCTGATTTTGTAGGCCGATAGGTAATTCGATTTCGAATTCACAAAATCGCCTTTAATAAAATAAACAGCTCCGATATCGCTGTAAACTTGTGCCATTAAGGTAGAATCGTTCAATTTTCTGGATTCAGCAGCAGCTTTTCCACCGTAATGCAAAGCAGAATCGATATCGATTTTGGAGTAATACCACGTCAAATCAGAATAGATTATTGCTGTTTTTTTGGCATCCGGATTTGTCTTTAAATCTTTCTTTAGTCCGTTAATGATGTCTTGGGCATTTTGTCCCTTAACGGATATGGAAATCAACAATAGAAAGTATAAAATCAAAGTGTTTTTCATATCCTTAACTTATAACAAAATACTGATTTTAGTTCCGGAATCTGAGCTTTGGATATCGAATGTTCCATTGATTTCGGTTATTCGTTTTTGCATATTGAGCAAACCATTTCCTTTTTCAGTAGCACTTAAATCGAAACCTTTTCCGTTGTCTTCAATGACAATTTGAATTTGATTATTGGCTTTGTGTACCTGAATTTGGATTTTATCAGCTTCAGCATATTTGATGCTATTGTTGATGGCTTCCTGAATGGTTCTGTAAATATTCATCCCTTCAATGGAGGAGAATTGGCGCTCTTTTAATTCGGCATCGACAAAAAAATCAAACTGAATTTCGTTTTTAGCCTCTTTGGCTTTATCGATAAAATTATGAATTCGAGTTTGAAGATCTTCGAAAGTGATTTGGCTTTTGTTCATCGCCCAAATAGTGTCTCGAAGCTCAATAATGGTTGATTTGGCAAAATTACTAATCCCTGAAAGTTTCGAATCTAACTTGGCATTTTGAATATCGAAAGCATATTTAATGTTGTCTACCGAAGAAATAATAAAGGTAAGTTGCGACCCGATATTATCGTGCAAGTCTCTGGAAATGGTTAAACGCTGTTCTTGTAATTTGTTTTGGGTTTCAATTTTAGCAATCGCCGATTTGAGGGCAAACTCTTGTTCTTGTTGCTTAATTTTCATTTTTTGTTGGCGATAAACCAAATAAATAATGGCTAGCAAGGCCAAGGAAACCAAACCTAAAATAAGGAATTGTGTGTTTTTACTTTTGATTTCGATTTCTCTTTCTCTAATTTCCGCTCTGGATTGTAACAGTAGTTTTTCTTTTTTTTCGTTTTGGTATTTGGCTTCGAGTTCGGAGAAGTTTTGGGCGCGTTCCACATCAAAAACAGAATCCCTAATTTTTATGTAACTTTCTTGGTCTTGAACTGCTTTGGAAAGGTTATTTCGTTTCTTATTAAATAGAGCCCTTTGGTAATAAAAATCTCTTAATTTTTCGGCATTGTCACTTTTTTTAGCATATATGTAAGCTTTTTCAAATAGCTTTTCGGCTTCATTAAAATCATCTAATTCGTAGGCTATCGTAGCTAAATTAGTGTAATTCGTTGCGCGTTCATAGTAGTAATCATTGTCTTTCACACCATTGCTCATCTCAAAATTCTTATCGTTGATTTGGAGTGCTGAACTGATCCACCTTTTGGCTTCTCTGTATTTTTTTTGCTTTAATAATGTATTTCCAATATTGTTGTAAGTTTCACCTATGTTGAGAGTGTCTATGCCTTTGAAATATTTGAATACTTTTTTGTGGTAATACAAAGCGCTGTCTGGTTTGTTCCAATCGTCAAAGTTGATAGCAATGGCATTGAGTGCATTACTAATCATATTGGGCTTTTTTTCTTTTTGGCTTACCCAATATTTCAAAGCCTTTTTACCATAAAAAACGCCTTTTTGATAACTTTCAAAATCGTGATAAGTAAGGGATAACATGGCATTGAAAAAAGCAATCCAATTTTCTTTTTTTTCTATTTCGGCTACTCTGATGCCTTGCAGCGAGTAATCAATAGCTTTATCGTATTGCCCTTGTTTTCGGTAAACTTTCGCAAGATTATTATAAACCGTTAATAACGAATTAACATCGTTACCGTTTTTTAAAAGTTTTAGTGCTTTTTGTCCGTAAACAATAGCGCTGTCTAATTGATTGTAATCACAATAACGGGCATTTTTACAAAAATAGTATTGTGCTTCATCGTCAATGCTTTTGATGTTTTTTTTGGCAATTTTAAAATAATATTCAGAAGAATCTTGTGAGGTAAAAGCTTTGACCAATGTTTTTTTGAAATCCTGAGAATTTGCCTCTACTGAAAAAAGCAATGTGAACAGTATGAAGTAGTAAAAGTTTTTCATGTAGAGATTGTATACCATAAATGTATTAAAAATGTTAAAATTTTCAATGTTTACATTTCCTTTTTTGGATATAAATCTTCCATCAATTGATAATTTAATTCAAAAACATTTTTGCTTAAAGCGGCATTGACTTCTTTCAACTTTGCTTTTAGATCATCCGAAAGCCTGAGTTGTATGGATTGCTTTTTTTGTTCGCTGTTTAATTCGACCATAAAGTCTTCAAAAACCTTGAGTTTTTGCTGAAATGCTTTTTGACTTTGATGGAATTGCAAAATCAAATATACAATAACCAAAGAAAGTATTACAGTGATTGAAACTAGTAGGTAAATCATAATGGTATTGGTTTTAGTTAACCACTATTTTTTTGGAGACTTTACTGCGCTCATTTACCATTTCAACAACATATACACCTTTTTGGAGTGTAACTTCCTGTGTTGCAGAAATCATTTTAAAATTGGTGACTTCTTGTCCAATAAGATTGTAAATAGTAACTTCGGCACGGCTTAATTCTGCGGCATTTTGAATAAAAAATGTTCCGTTAGAAGGATTGGGATAAATCATTAAATCCGCTGCTGCAAAAGAAGAATTGGCTAATGGTGCGTTGTTATTCAAACGAACTACACCATATTTCATAAACTGACTTTCAAAGGTTAGTCCGATCATAACAATTTTTCCGTCTGCTTGCAATGTACCTCCATTGCCGAAACTTAAAATGGTATTTACCAAGATTTCCGCTTTTCCATTATTACCGAAAGTAGTATCAAAAGTACCATTACTGTTGAGTTTCCAAACTCCAAACTTACTGTTAGAAGTTCCGAATGTTATTATTTTATCATCTGACTGAATTGCGACATCACTTATAGATTCATCTGTGGTTAAAATTAAAATCCCATCCGAATCAAAACTCGCATCAAAAGTTCCATTACTATTTAACTTAGCCACAAAAGGACTAAAAAAAGAGGTGTTTTGGTACCTTCCGCCAATAATAATTTTATTGTCAGAAGTCACTGCAACCGAAGCACCATAATTGTGATTAGATGCAAAATCATAGGTAAAGAAACCATTCGTTCCAAAGGTAGTATCCAAACTTCCGTTGCCATTATATCTCGCAACCCTCAAATCATCATTAGTATTGGCAATATATCCGGTAGCTATGATTTTACCATCATTTTGTAGGGCAATATCATAGATGGCTTCTTGGGTTGGCAAATTGGTTCGGGCAATTCCATCAGAATCAAAAGTAGTATCTAAACTTCCATCGGAATTATAGCGAACCAGAACAAAATCCCTATTGAAATCAATACGCGATTGAACGGCTAACAATATTTTTCCGTCGGGTTGTATTTTAACTGTTTTACCGAAATCTTCATTAGAAGTTGAAATTTGGGTTAATACAATTCCATCGGCATCAAATGAAGTATCCAAAGTTCCGTCAGTATTGTATCTGACTACAGCAACTTGAGCAGTTCCAAGACTTGAATTGATAAAAGATGTACCAATGACAATAATTTTTCCGTCAGATTGTAGTGCACCGGACACCGCTTCAAATCCTTCAGTTCCATAAGTTGTGGTTACTTTTCCACTAGTCCCGAAAGTATCATCAAAAGAGCCGTCTGGATGCATTCGAGCCAAGGAAAAAGACAAATTTCCTCCGGTTAATGAAGAATTTCCTCCGGCAATAATTTTATTATCAGGTTGAATCAAGACAAATTCTCCATAGTCGTTTTGTGAGCTAAATCCAAAATATTTTTTTCCATCAGAATCAAAAGTAGTATCCAAAGTTCCAGCCTGAGCTAATCCTACTATAGGCAAAAAAAACAGTGCTAAAAAAAGTAAAGTTGCTTTCATATCATTTAGGTTTAATTGTTTAGGTAAAATTCGATGAAAAACAAACGCAAAAAAATACGGCATACGCCGTATTTTTATGAAGAAATGGTATATCTAGTAAAATTAGTTCGAGGTGAAATTTACGTTAAAAGCACCATTGGTAATTGCTTTTGTATCATCGCCATCTTGGTTTTTACCTGTAAAATTGAATGTTCCTTTTACATTGGTATCTGAAATTTCAGTTATTGTAATTGAACCGACAGAACCTGAACCATCATAAGGAGCTGCCCAAGTTTGTGAAGCCATTGGATTGCTAATATTGGCTTCAATGTAGGACGCAATAGCAGAAATATTAGCATCATCACTGATTGCATAAGTTCCGGTACCTCCATCGTAATCACTTAATATCAATTGAATTGCTTTCCCAGAAGCATCACTTCCTTGAACAATAATAGTAGTAAAACCACCTATTACTTGTTTTGTTGCGAAAGTTGCTAAATCCATTGAGGTAAAATTAGTGCCACCTACTTTGGCTTTTACTTGTCCTAATGATGCGGTTCCGCCTCCGCCTCCGCCATCATCGCTGCTGCATGACGAAAGTAAAGTGGCAAAAACCATAGTTAAAACGATTCCGATTTTTTTAATTGTCTTCATAATATTTAAAGGTTAAAGGTTATTGATGCAAATCTGTACATTTTTCTTAGGGAATTCAATACGGCATTTGTCGTATTTTTACTCATTTTTTCATCAAAACACTCTTTGGAATACTACTATATTTTAAGATATTGGCTTCATTTTCACTCGAGATATAATACAATACTTCATTTTTTTCATCGTAAAAAGGCAATCCATCAAAGTCAATTGAGTTTACTTTGCTTCCAAGATTTATTGGTTCCGACCAGTTTTTCCAGGTATCATCTAACCTGTAAGAAACATAAATGTCAAAGCTACCAATGGCACTAAAACCGTCGCTGCTAAACAACATGGTTTTGTTATCAGACAGCAATTGACACATGCCTTCATCAGACGCAGAATTAATTACTTTACCCATATTTTGCAAAAGCCCGTATGTACCGTCTTCTTTTTGAAATGCAAAATACAAGTCACTTGCGCCTTGAGAAAAATCGGTTTCAACACCCATAAACAATACCTTTCTGTCGGCTGTCAGGAAAGCTTCTGCAGTATCATCATAATTATTATAGGCAGTTACTTTTAATGGCCCAAGAGCATTGTAATGGCCATTATTATATTCAAACAATTCAAACCCTGTTTCAGTTGTACCGCTGCTGTAGTGATTTCCTCCTTTAACTAAATAATTAGCACCAATGTATTTCACGTAATTAAAACGTTCACCGGTATTTAATTCAGTCACAAGTTTTTTATGAGCCCATTGTCCTGACGCATCTTTGGTAAATGAAAATATTTCATTTTTTTTCTCGTTTATTCCGGTTACAAAAAGTGTGTTTCCATCAAAAGACACCGTTGGACATAATGGAACGATATCTGGTAACTGTAATGTTTTAGCAACAGTTAAACTTTCAAAAGCCGGAATCGTATTGACAGTTGGCTGAATAGGTATTTCAGAATCAGAAATTCCTATGGCGTCTACTTCTTTTTGTCCTGGAAGCAAAGCAAAATTGAATTCTACTCTGACGGCTACAACGCCTTGTACAACCTCGTCAAGAATAGCATATTCTACACCTGGATTAATTACATCGGGGCTTTCTTGAATTTTTCTTCGTTTGCGTTTGAAATAGTAATTCCTATCTGCCGGAATTGTTGCTTTGAAAGTTACTGTTTTATAATTGGGCTTTCTCGACCAAACGCGTTTGTATTTTCCGGAACCATCATCCACTGAAATACTAACAACGCAACCCGCATTTAAGTTTTCAAATACGGCTACTTGTTTCACCGTTTGTGGTTTTTCGAAACCCACTTGCACCCATTCATAACCATCCAAAGCATTTTTTGGTGTCCATGCATTGGGACTGCTTCCGCCTTGCGGGAAAACATCGGGACGGCCAAGAATCCTTTTAATACCATGCTGCTTTCCGCCTAAATCAGAAGAAAACTTAATCAGTTTATTGGCCCATTGAATTTGCTGTGCATTGACCGAAAAAAAAGTAAAGAAGACTACAGAGAGAGTAACTATTTTTTTCATAATGATTGTGATTAAAAAAGGACTGCAATTGCTTGCAGTCCTGTAACTAACTTCCTATAAAACTCAATTATTTACTTTAATTTTTTCGACTTTTTTACCTTTGAAAGCGAAAATAAATTCGCCATCATCCGAAATATCAATTCCGGCACCATATTGCGGACTTCCTCCTTTTCCCTTAGATTGAACTGAACCTTTGGTTTCCCCATTAGTCATATCAATACCATAGATAATATTTTTACTGTTTCTTTGGTCTCTCAAGTAATAGTTTCCCCCTATTTCATAGAAATAATCAACCCCTTTTATTTTTTCGGTAGCGTAAACTCTTTTACCGTCTTTTTTGGAATAGGAAGCCAATCCTTTTTCAGATAGCACTACAACATTTTCACCAAAATCAATTACATCTGTAGCTTTTCCTACTTTAGCATCATTGTGCTTTACATCAAATAGCTGCGTTCCTGAATCTACATCGTATCCATAAAATTCATCTCCATCACCAACAAAAAGATTTTTATCGTCATTGATTACAAAATCTGTAATTCTCTTATCAAACTTCTCGGATCTCCAAGCCGTTTTACCTGTCTGATCATCTACACATAAAACTGAGCTTTTTTGTGCCTTATAATCCCAATAAATATAGGGAACCCATTGTTTTGCAGTGCCGCCTCCAAAACCTCCCAATGCCATTCCGGCTGAAAGACCACTAGAAACTTCTTCCAATCGGTACTCTTGTACTTGCACTTTACCGCCAACTTGGATTAAAATTTTACTACCAACTTTATACATGTTAGGCATACAAAATGCACCGGTAATTTTTTCTGATGCCCAAAGTAATTTGCCTGAATTTAAATCGTGTTTTTCAACATATTTAGTTCGGTCTCTGGTTCCAAGCATCACAATATAAACCGCATCATCGGTAAATAATGGATCGGCTAATGTTCTGTAAATTTTAGATCTTTTACCTCCGCTGAATAATCCGCCATTGGCACCGGCCATATCGGTTTCATAAGTCGCTTCCCAAATTTTTTGCCCGTTGTTGATGTTGTATACTTGTAAACCATTTAAATACATAAATAACTTATCTCCTTTAATCCACAAGTCAACTATTGCTCTGCGTGTAACCAATTCTTTTTCAATAGTTCCTAAGAAAGTCGCATCCCAAAGAATTTCTCCATTGACTGCATTGATTTTCACCAACTGGTTTTTAAATCCGGCAAATAAAGCACCTAAAGCTGTTGGCTTGAAGTTTATGATTATGATTTCATTCTTTTTATCATCATAAATATATTTCCCAACACCTCCTTTGAATCTGTTGGTTTCCCAAACTTTTTCTCCAGTGTTTGCTTTTACTAAAATAACTGAACCCTTTTGTGAAATCAAAAAAGAATCTAGCTCATAAATGTATTTTACTGTTTCCAATTCACCTTCATCGGTTCCTTCTTCTGCTTTGGTGCCTTTAGGAATTAAATTTTGGTATTCTTCTGAGTTCCATAATTCTTTTCCTGTAACAACATCAATACAAGCTACCCTGTCTGTTCCCAATTTTCTTTCATCAAAGAGAAAAAGATAACCGCCTTTTTCTCCTTCTTTTTGAACAACATATTGGTATTCACACTTGTTGGTTTTGTTGGTGGTTATTTTCTTAAAATCGCCACTCCAAATCATTTTTCCATTCGCATCTAAAACCGTAGCAGAATTTTCATCGGTAGCCAAGATATATTTTCCATTGTTAACGGAAACCGCCAAACGAGAGGCTTTATTATCAAATTCTGACTCCCATACTGTGGCAAAACTTCCCGATTTTTTCCCGGCTGATTTGCCTTTGCCCAACAGTTTTCCGAATTGGGCATTTGCTGGTAACGCGACGGCTAAACTTAGCATCAACATTACTAAAGTAATTTTCTTCATTGTTTTATTGTTTTTATTGTTAGGGTTAAAAAGTAACAGTGTATCGAATTTTATATCGCTGTTGTTTTTGCAGTTTAAATTTGAATTTGTGATCGAGAATATAGCTTGACATGAAGTTGATAAAATCAATATTCTTGATGTCGCTGTCTACTTTGAAGAAGGTAGACACCTTGCCATTTTGTATAACGCCAATGTCAACGACCATTGTCCCTTTGACTTCAGCAAATTTTTTGTTTTTCTTTTTGAGAAATTCCTCTGATTGGAAAACCTCATCAATTTCTTTGGTTACGGTATCGGCGACAACTTCTTCATCGGTCAATACCGGTTTTTGGGCCAAAACATTTTGAGCAGACAACATTAAAAATGTGAATACTAGGAATACCTTAATTGTTTTCATGGTTTTAGGTTGTTAAATACAGAACAAACCTAGCCCTAAATACTAAGGAAGAAAATACGGCAAATGTCGTATTTTGTTAAAACTGAAAGTGTGGATATTTTGCTTGTAGTCTGACAATCTTCTCTTTAAGTACTACCAAAAACTGCTTATGAGCTGAAGAATCAGGATTAAATGGGCGATGAGTAAGACCTTTTTGAATGTTGCAAACTTCTTGCATAGTGTCGAAACATTTTGAATCAACATAATGCTCAAAAAAACGTATCCAAATATAATCGATGGCAACTTGACTGGGATGCAACAAATCATCATTATAAAAACGATAGTCGCGGAGTTCATCCATCATAATTTCATAGCTGGGAAAATAATTATGAATTGCAAATGGTGAATGGTGAATGGCAGTAATCAAATGTGCTTTGCTTCTTTGGTTTTCTTTAAAACCGTCTTTGATATGACGTACCGGAGAAATGGTGAAGATGAAACGGCAATCGGGATTGACTTTTCGGATTAAATCAATAGTGTTTTGGATGGTTTGCTGAATGATTTCGGGCGATAGAATTTCTTTGGTGAATTCCTTTTGAGGTACTTTATGGCAATTGGCGACAATTTCTTTTGTCGAATTTAATCGGTAAACCCAAGACGTTCCGTATGTTATGATAATATGAGTGGATTTGTTTAATTGGTGATTCATTGTTTTGATTACGGCATTTAGTTTCTCTAAAAACGTATCTTTATCAGGATGACTTAACTCAGAATGCACTTCATAACAATGCCACAAATCGTTGTGAAAGAAAATATCGGATTCCGTAAATAATCTTTGATTGATTACTCTATCGACTAACCTATCTATCGACACCGGATTGAATATTATTCCAAACGGATTGGTTTTGACCTGGAATTTAAAATAATCTAACTTATCCCCCATATTCTCAGCAAAACAAGAACCAAGTGATAATAACTTAGAGCTGTAATCTATTGGATAAGCATAAGTAGCAACCGGAACTTTGGTGGTAAAATTCATCTTTGTATTTTGATATGTTTACTTCGTCAGTTCGCTGACGCTCGGGTCAAAAGTACGAAATAGTACAAAATTAAAAACCCTTTCATTGACAGGTGAAAGGGCTTTCGGTTTGAATATAGTGTTTGATCTTAATTATTTGTAATATTCAAAATTAAAGTGATAAGGTCCTGGAGAAGTTTCTGTAGAATAACTTGAAACCGGGTAATTTTTATCGTTGTAAACCAATTCGAAATCAACTTGTGAACTTTCAACTGTTGCGAAGTGAGTGATTACATTTTTTAAATTTCCGGTAACCCCAAATTTACCATCACTGTCGTAAGTGTGTAATTTAATTTTATCCATACCAACAACATTGCTCATCGGGTTATTTGCAGTATCATACTCAAAATCCATTGCGGTTTGAGTGGTTGAACCAAAAAATTCAATTTTTACAATATTGTTATTTTCAATAAAAAATTTCTCACTAACTTCAGAAAGCACTGTTTGAGCTTGCAAAGAACCTGTGTAATTTAATGTATCAACTGTTCCGTTTGCATTGTAAGTAAAGACCGTTTTTGTTCCTGTACTATTTAGTAAATTCAATTTAACAACTTGCTCCAATTGATTATTGGCATTGTAAGTAAAAAATGTACTGAATATACTTTGGTTGCTACCGTTAAAAGTTCTAATTTCTGTAATTAAATCACCTGTGTAGTAATATTTATCATAACCAGTTTGCATAGAAGGCGTATGCTTTTCATAATTTACCCTAGTTAATTTTCTTCCGTTATAATCGAAATTATAGGTTGCGTGATATCCAAGCACGTCAGAATCCATCTTTTTTAACAAAACTACACTGCTATCTGGCTGATTATTATCATCTGATGAGCAAGAAGCAAACGTTAAAATTAAAAGGGAAACAAAAAGGAACTGAATAGCTTTTTTCATAGGTTAAGATTTAGTTGTAAAAAAATACGGGGCGGTATTGAATTACAAGTCAAATGTATACAAGCCATTCTCTTGGGGAAAAAATTTTCGACATACTGTCAATAAATCTGTTATTCTGCAGATTTTTAATCTGATTGAACCGTTTATCGATAAAAATAAAACCCTTTTAATCAATCAATTAAAAGGGTTTAGTGTATTAGCGCTATCTATTATTTAATAAAGTCAACTGCTTTTGCTAAGGCTTCTTTGATTCCTCCGACATTCTTTCCTCCGGCTGTGGCAAAAAACGGTTGTCCGCCACCGCCACCTTGAATGTATTTCCCTAATTCGCGAACCACTGTTCCTGCATTCAGGTTTTTCTCGGCTACTAATTCTTTGGAAATGTAGCAAGTCAACATTGGTTTATCTTCCTCGGCAGTGGCTAAAACTAGGAATAAATTGGTTCCCAAAGTTCCCAGTTCATAAGCCAAATCTTTAGCACCTTCCGGATTTAAATCGACTTGAGTCGCTAAGAATTTCACACCGTTAATTTCTTGTATTTGTGAAGCCAATTCCCCTTTTAGGTTTTTGGCTTTTTCTTTTAATAATTGCTCGATTTGCTTTTTCAGCTTGGCATTGTCTTCTTGCAAAGAAACAACCGCTTTGATAGTATCTTGTGGATTTTTCAAGGTTTCTTTAATCGTAGCCAAAGCGTTTTCTTGTTGTGTAAAGAAATCTTTCACCGCATCGCCTGTTATTGCTTCAATACGACGAATTCCGGCGGCTACAGCGCCTTCTGATACAATTTTGAAATGCCAGATGTCAGCGGTATTTTTCACGTGAATTCCACCGCACAATTCTTTACTGTCGCCGAATTCAATCATGCGAACACTATCTCCGTATTTTTCTCCAAACAAAGCCATCGCGCCTTTAGCCAAAGCTTCTTGAATCGGAATATTTCTGTATTCTGCCAATTGCAATTGGGCTTCAATTTGAGCGTTTACACTTGCCTCTACCTGACGCAATTCTTCATCGGTAACTTTACTAAAATGTGAAAAGTCAAAACGCAAATAGTTTGGATTAACCAATGATCCTTTTTGCTCCACATGTGTTCCCAAAATGTTTCTCAAAGCCAAATGCATCAAATGTGTAGCCGAGTGATTTTTGGAAGTCGAGGTTCTCAAATCGGTATTAACTTTCGCCACAAAAGCTGCATTTACATTTTCGGGCAATTGTTTGGCGAAATGCAAAATCAGGTTGTTTTCTTTTTTGGTGTCAATGATGTCAATAGTTTCATTGGCTGAAACCAAAGTTCCTTTGTCGCCCACTTGTCCTCCGCCTTCCGGATAGAGTGGTGTGTTATCTAAAACGATTTGGTATAAAATACCGTCTTTTTTACTGTCTACTTTACGGATACGGGTGATTTTTACTTCGTTTTCCGTTTGGTCATAACCTACAAAGGTTTCCACGTTACCCGGAATTAAAACCGACCAATCTTCTGTTGATACTTCCGAAGCGGCACGTGAACGGTTTTTTTGTTCTTGCATGGCTGCATCGAATTCACTTTCGTTAAACGACATGCCTTTTTCTTTCAGAATCAGAGCTGTTAAATCTTTTGGAAAACCGAAAGTATCATATAATTCGAACGCTTTCGCGCCCGGAACTTCCGTTCCTTTGTTTTGTGCTACAACATTTTCCAACAACTGTAAACCTTGGTCTAACGTTCTCAAGAAAGAAGCTTCTTCTTCACGGATTACGTTGGTCACCAATTGTTGTTGGGATTTAATTTCAGGGAAGAATTCACCCATTTGATTGGCTAAAACTTCCACTAATTTGTTGATGAAAGGTTCTTTGGTATTCAAAAACGTAAAGCCATAACGAATCGCACGACGCAAAATTCTTCGGATTACATAACCGGCGCCAGTATTCGATGGCAATTGTCCGTCGGCAATAGCGAACGCTACGGCGCGAACGTGGTCAACAATTACGCGAATCGCGATATTGGTTTTGTTTTGTTCCTCGCTTATGTTTTTTACTTCATTCGAAGTGTATTTTAATCCTGTGATTTCTTCTATTTTGGCAATCAGCGGTGTGAAAACATCGGTGTCGTAGTTTGACGTTACGTTTTGCATCGCCATACACAAACGTTCGAATCCCATTCCGGTATCAACGTGTTGTGCCGGTAATTTTTCCAAAGAACCATCAGCCTTACGGTTGAATTCCATGAAAACGTTGTTCCAAATTTCCACTACTTGCGGATGATCGGCATTTACCAAACTTCTTCCTGAAACGGCCGCTCTTTCGGCATCCGTTCTTAAATCGATATGGATTTCCGAACACGGACCACACGGACCTTGGTCACCCATTTCCCAGAAGTTATCTTTTTTATTACCAAGAATAATTCGGTCTTCTGAAACGTATTGTTTCCAAATGTCCCAAGCTTCTTGGTCGAAAGGTACATTCTCTGCAGGATTGCCTTCGAAAACGGAAACGTATAAACGGTCTTTGTCTAATTTTAACACTTCGGTCAAGAATTCCCACGCCCAATCCAGCGCTTCTTTTTTGAAGTAATCGCCGAATGACCAGTTGCCCAACATTTCGAACATGGTGTGATGATACGTATCGAATCCTACATCTTCCAAATCGTTGTGTTTTCCGGATACACGAAGACATTTTTGCGTATCGGCGATACGTTTGCTTTTAGGCGTACCATTTCCTAAAAAGTATTCTTTGAATTGCGCCATTCCCGAGTTGTTGAACATCAGGGTTGGATCGTCTTTTAAAACGATTGGAGCCGAAGGAACGATTAAGTGTCCTTTGCTTTCAAAGAATTGTAAATACGCTTTTCGAATGTCTTGTGATTTCATTTTAGATGGTTAGATGTTTAGATCTTTAGACTACTTTGATTTTAAAAAAATGATTTACTGTTTAGCCCCGATTGGCGGCACTACCGCGTAGTGCAGAAAGCGGGAAAATGGTTTAGCAATTGCTCCAAAGTTTCGCTCCTAAAATAAATTTAGGCTTTGACTGAAACATTTGTTAAATTTGTTCGTATAACCATTGTTTTCTTAAAACAAGCACAAAAATAGTATAAAATAAAAGATGGCGAAAAAAGTAAAGTATTATTTCGATACCGAAAGTTTGGCTTACCGAAAAATTAAGCCGAAATTATCCAAAAAATTGGGTTACATCGGGTTGTTTTTACTCGCATCAGGATTGTTTGGCTTTTTGTGTTTTGTAATTTTATTAAATAGTTCCTATTTAGAGACGCCTAAAGACCGATTGCAAGCCCGTGAAATTGAGACGATGAAGTTGCGTTATTCCATTTTGAATAAAAAAATAGACCAAGTGGAAGAAGTTTTGGCTGATGTTGAAGAAAGAGACAATAATATTTACCGAGCTTATTTTAATACGTCACCCATTCCGGCAGAACAACGAAAAGCAGGTTTTGGTGGTGTAAATCGATATAAAGAACTGGAAGGTTTTGACAATTCGGAACTGGTAATAAACACCTCAAAAAGAGTGGATGTTATAGCTAAAGAATTAGCCATTCAGTCGAAATCTTTAGATGAAATTTTAAAATTGGCGAAAGAAAAGAACAAATTACTCTCGGCGATTCCGGCGATACAACCGGTGAAAAATGAGCAAATGAAAAGAATCGCTTCCGGTTTTGGCTATCGTAGTGACCCGTTTACCAAAGTGCGTAAAATGCACGAAGGAATGGATTTCACTGCAAAGACAGGAACACCGATTTTTGCTACTGGTGACGGAGTAGTCAAAAGTGCAGACAACTCGAAATCTGGTTTTGGCAATCATATTGAAATCAGTCACGGCTACGGTTACTTAACGTTGTATGCGCATTTGAGCAAATACAAAGTCAAACGCGGGCAACGTGTAAAACGTGGTGACATTATTGGTTATGTTGGAAGCACCGGCCGAAGTGAAGCACCCCATTTGCATTATGAAGTACACAAAGACGGGAAAGTAGTAAACCCTATTAATTTTTATTACGGAAATATTTCAGCAGCGGAATACACGGTTATTTCAAAACTGGCGAATCAGGAGAATCAATCGCTTGACTAAGTTCAGGTTTTATAAACATAGCAAAACAAAAACACTATGCATATAGAGTTAAAAGAAGGGAAAAGATATTACAGCATAGGCGAAGTGGCTAAAGCTTTTAATGTGAATGCTTCGTTGATTCGTTTTTGGGACAAGGAATTTGATATCCTGAAACCCAAGAAAAACGCCAAAGGCAACCGAATGTTCACGCCTGAAGATGTTAAGAACTTGCAACTCATTTACCATTTGGTTAAAGAACGTGGCTTTACACTTGACGGAGCGAGAACGCATTTAAAAGAAGGCCAAAAGAAAACTTTGGACAAATTTGAAATCATCAGCAAATTGGAAACGGTAAAAGCCCAATTATTAAACATTAAAAACCAACTTTAGGTTTGGTTTTTGTAACAATCAAAGCAATTTAAAAACTAATAACAAACCTTAAATTAAAAACAAACATGGATTTTAAAAAATTTTTACCTTGGATTATTGGAGCAGTTGTAATTATTGGAATTTACAGCTGGGTTAAAGGAATTAATAATACGGCAGTTGGTTATGAACAAACCATAAATGAAGCTTGGGGTAACGTAAACACGTCATACCAAAGAAGAAATGATTTAATTGGTAATTTAGTAAACACAGTAAAAGGTGCAGCTGAATTTGAAAAAGGAACTTTAACTGCAGTTATCGAAGCAAGAGCAAAGGCAACATCTATAACGGTTGACCCAACTAATATCTCACCTGAACAACTCGCCGCTTTTAACTCTGCTCAGTCAGGTGTTTCGTCGGCACTATCAAGATTATTAGTAACTGTTGAAGCCTATCCGGATTTAAAAGCAAACCAGAATTTCTTAAAATTACAAGATGAATTGGCGAGTACTGAAAACCAAATTTTAACTTCTCGAACACGATTCAACGAAGCAGTTAAGCCCTACAATACCCATATCAAAACATTCCCTAACAGCATTTTTGCCGGACTTTTTGGCTTTAAAGAAAAAGCTTATTTCCAAGCTGTTGAAGGTGCTGAAAAACCGGTAGAAGTAAAATTCTAATTAAGTAACATGTCTAAAGTAGAAGATTTTTTAACCCAAGAAGAAGAGCAAGAGATTGTTGAAGCTATTCGCGTGGCCGAAAAAAATACTTCCGGTGAAATTAGAGTACACATTGAAAAACATACTTCCATTGACTCGTTCAAACGGGCGATGGAAGTTTTCCATTTGTTAAAAATGGATGAAACCGAATTGAAAAACGGTGTTCTAATTTATTTAGCCGTCAAAGACAAACACTTTGTAATCTGTGGCGACAAAGGCATTAACGATTTGGTTCCGGATGACTTTTGGGATTGTACGCGTGATGTTATGGCCAAAAACTTTAAGGAAGGTCATTATAAACAAGGTTTAATTGACGGTATTTTAAGAGCCGGTGAACAACTTCAAAAATACTTTCCTTATCAAGAGGGTGATACCAATGAATTATCAAACGAAATATCAAAAGGAGAATGAAATATAACATAACTATTCCCGTTTTCCTTAAACTCGCCGTTTGTCTTTTGGTTTCCCAAATTGGTTTTGCACAATTGGACATTCCTAAAAAACCTGATTTACAAACTTCAGTATATGACTATGCCAAGTTATTAAGTCCTCAAGAAAAGATTCAACTTGAGGAAAATCTTGTTAGGTATTCAGATTCTACTTCGACTCAAATTGTTGTTGTTACCATAGAAGATTTAAAAGGCGAAAGCATTGATGTAGTTTCTACTAATTGGGCACAAAATTGGGGTATTGGCCAAGCAAAAGAAGACAATGGTGTATTCATTTTAGTTTCAAAAAACGATAGAAAAATAAGTATTCGTCCGGGTTATGGATTAGAAGACAGACTTACTGCTGGAATTTGTGGCGAAATCATAAGAAATGTGATTACACCGGAATTCAAAGCCGGCAGCTATTATAATGGCTTAAGCAAAGGTACTGATACTATTATTGAAGCGGTCAAAGGCAAATACAAAGGGGAAAGAAAAACCAATAAAAAAAATGGAGGATTTCCCATTTTACCAATCATAATTATAATCATTGTTATAATCTTTATCATTGCTAAGAACAAAGGCAATGGCGGTGGTGGAAATCACGGCAATCGTGGCGGTGGCTTTGATTTGGCGGATATTATTATCCTAAGCAGTCTTGGTCGTGGCGGTGGTGGATTTGGAGGCGGTAGCTTTGGCGGTGGATCTTCTGGTGGTGGTGGATTTGGTGGTGGATTTGGCGGCGGTGGATTCTCCGGCGGTGGCGCAAGTGGCGGCTGGTAATTTCAGTTGCAGTATTCAATCGCAATAAACAGGTATAAAAAAACACGGTCTCGTCAAATAGCGAGACCGTGTTTTTTATTTAATCCATTATCATTATTCCGCCTTCCCCTTTTTTCTTTCCGCCAAACTTTTCGAGTTTATACGTTAGTGAGAACATGACGTAACGTCTTAAAACGGTATTTTCTGCATCAACAATGGCTGTTGGTGTAATGGTACGCGTTGCATTTTGATTTTGGTCTAATAAATCGTAAACTTTTACTTTGGCTAAAAATTGGTCTTTAAAGAAATTATAGCCTAAACTCACATTCCATAAATAGAAATCTTTCTTAAAACCATCGGCAATGTTTGAATTATAAGTGTAACCAAAATCACTTCCAATTACAAAATGCTTTGGGACATAGGATGTGATTTCTAATTTGGCATTGTGGATAAAATTTTGTGCTTTATCAATCACATAGTTTTTAAAATCGGTAGTATTCAAAGTATAGCGATAGCTTGGTGAAACAGTTACCAATTCGTCTATGCTCCAAGTCAAATTGACTCTCGGATTAATTTGTAATGCTTTAGACTCAAAAGCTACTGCATTGGTCAACCCTTTATTAGAATTGTAATTGAAATTAATTCCGGCACCAAAACGCAAGGTTCGCTTTTCCTTTTTATAAGACTTATTCCAATTAACTCCTAAATAGGAATTGTAAACCATATCCACATTTTGGTAGGTCGTTGTCGACTTAAAATTATCATCAAAAACAGTGGAAGAAACTACAGCGTCCCGACTCAAATCAAACCCGGAATAAACATAATAACCGGAACGCGACTGATAATCATAATCGTTAAAACTAAAGTATAAATTGTGTTTTTGTGTTGGTCGAAGATTCTCATTCCCCACAAAAGTGCTCAAGGGATTTGACAGATTCTCCACCGGCAAAACCTGATTGGCTTGTGGCAATTGAACACCATAATCATAAAAAGAATAAATTGATTTTGATTTGCCCATACGATGACTGATGTATCCTTTCACTCTTGGGAAAACATAGTTTTTATTTCTGTTGGTTATCAATCCTAAATAATTTGAACGGGCATCAAAAGTCACAAATTCAGGTCCGAAGTTAATTCTACCATTGGTTTTAGCTTTGCCTATTATCAATCCGGTAGAAGGAAAAAAAGTAGTTGCTTTTGAAGACGTTCCATTGGATTGTAAATCATTAAAATCAGTATAATTGGCACCGTCAAAATCAAAAGTATTCAGGCTATTACTCACTTTTCGATACGTAACTTCTGAAGTCAAACTCAATCGAAGTGAATCGGTTAAAGGTTCCCCAAATCTTGCTTCTAATTTTACAAAATCATTGTTGTCTTTTTCAAATCGGTTCTGATTCCTGATATCATCCGGTGTGGCATCGGCAAAAAGTGTGGCTGAATTGGTATTGACAAAATCATTTCTTCTCTGAAATTCCGACTCTAAATTAAGTGACATTCCTCGGTTTTTCTTTAAAAAACGTTTACTAAAACTGACATCGGTTCCAAAATTTGTAAATTCATTATCGCTGTAATCTTCATTAGTACTGTTGTTCAATTCATCCAAAGCTTCGTTGGTAGTGATTTGGTTTCTAGAAGATTGGCTATAGCTTTTGTTTCTCTGAAAACTTGGATTGATATAAATAGAGGATAAGGAATCTATTTTGATTTCAAAATCTAAATCGAGATTATGCCCATTACTACCATTTTTTGTGATTGCATTCGAATTAGTAAACGTTCTTCCTTCCGGCAATAGGTTAATTCTATCCGTTCGACTGGCATTTTCTGTTTCCGCATTGGAAAAATAATAACTCCCACTTTGGTCAATTTTTTTCAACCATTTGTCTTGGTAATTAACTCCAACCATATTGGACCGGGTTATCCCACGATTGCCACCAAATGACATATTATTAATGCCAAAACTTCCATCATCGTTATAAAAAACCGATGAATTTCTTCCGCCACCCATATTGTCAAAAACCTCATCCATAGAAAAACCTATAGAATTGATGTTATTGGAAGACGCTAAAACACTGACTTTTTGTTCGCCTTTAAAATAATTGAGCAACAAACTCGATTCATACCGTTTGTCCGATCCTTGTCCGGCGACGACTTTCCCGAAGAGACCTTTATTTTTATCTTCTTGTATCGTTAAATTGATGGTTTTTTCTTGAGAACCGGAAGCTTCCCCTGAAATTTCTTCAGCTTTGGTTTTGGTGTCTACCACTTGGACTTTATCAATGATTTCCGCAGGAAGGTTTTGTGTGGCAATTTTGCCGTCTTTCCCAAAGAAAGGTTTTCCATTGACTAGTATATTGTTTACCTCTTGACCATTAACGGTGATTTTGCCTTCGGGTGTAATCTCTACTCCGGGTAATTGTTTGAGTAAGGCTTCTACATTAGCATCGGCACCTACTTTAAACGAAGCGGCATTGAATTCTAAAGTATCTTTTTTAATTCTGATAGGTGGAATTTCAGATTTTATAACCACTTCATTAAGCGCATTGACTGCCTCTTTCAAGGCAATTGTTCCAAAATCTTTATCGGTATTTAAGTCGACTTTATCTTCTTTAAAATCCTGATAACTTACATAGGAAACCTTTAGTAAAACCGGTTTGTCTGATTTTTTTATTTTGAAGTTAAAGTTACCCGTTTTGTTGGTAATGGTATAATCAACCACTGAAGAGTCTTTGACAGCGGTCAAATAAACGGTAGCGGATTCAATAGGTAATTTGGTCGTTTCGTCAATCACTTTTCCTTTAAGAGAGATTGTTGATTGTGCAAATGTGATGGAAGTAATAAAAAGTGCTAAGAATAAACGGAGAGATTTTGGCATAAAAAATTTAGCGGTTATTAAGTTAGAAAGATTAATAACGGCTAAATTCTTATTTTAGTATGTAATGTGAAAATTTCTTACGAAACATTTAACATTTACAGATAACGCTAATTTATTAGTATTGTCTGAAACTCCCTTTTTTTTACTTTTCTCTGATGTAAATATCAATCGGTACCCCTGAGAAATCCCAGTTTTCACGTATTTTATTTTCTAAGAAACGCTTATAGGGTTCTTTTACGTATTGGGGTAAATTGGCAAAAAACACAAACTGAGGTGTTGGTGTTGGCAATTGCATACAGTATTTAATCTTTACATATTTTCCTTTCAAAGCCGGCGGTGGATAGGCTTCTATTAATTTCAACATAAAGTCGTTAAACTTTGAAGTTGGAATACGTTGCTTCCTGTTTTCGTAAACTTTTACGGTTTCTTCCAAGGCTTTTAACAAACGTTGTTTGGTTATTGCTGAAGTAAAAATAATCGGCACATCGGTAAAAGGCTGTAATTCTTCACGGATTTTAGCTTCGTAATCACGCGTTGACATGGTATCTTTTTCAACCAAATCCCATTTGTTTACCAAAATGATTACGCCTTTACGGTTCTTTTCGGCCAGCCAAAAAATACTTTGGTCTTGTCCTTCAAAACCGCGGGTAGCATCAATTAAAAGAATACAAACATCCGAATGCTCAATCGCACGCACCGAACGCATTACAGAGTAAAATTCTAAATCCTCTTTTACTTTGGCTTTTCTACGAATTCCGGCGGTATCGACCAAGTTAAATTCGAACCCAAAACGATTATATCTTGTATCGATTGAATCTCTTGTTGTTCCGGCGATATCGGTTACAACGAATCTATCTTCACCAATTAACGCATTGATGAAAGAAGATTTTCCGGCATTAGGACGACCAACTACGCAAAATCTAGGTAGTTGCTCCTCATCTTCAGAAACTTCCGGTAATTCAGGTAATACTTCGACTAATTTGTCTAACAATTCTCCGGTTCCACTTCCGCTGATACTGGCAATGGTGAAATATTCGCCTAACCCTAAATTATAAAATTCGATAGCGTCTTTTTCACGCATCGCATTGTCTACTTTGTTTACAGCTAAAAGAATTGGTTTAGTAACTTTTCGCAACAATTTGGCGACCTCGGCATCCATAGGTGTAATACCTTCTTCTACATCGACAACGAAAATAATCGCATCGGCTTCGTCAATAGCCAATTCTACCTGACGGCGAATTTCTCCTTCAAAAATATCATCGGAACCTTTGATATAACCACCGGTATCAATTACTGAAAACTCTTTTCCATTCCATTCGCTTTTACCGTAATTTCTATCACGAGTTACACCGCTAACCGAGTCAACGATGGCTTCTCTTCTTTTGATTAAACGGTTAAAAAAAGTCGATTTCCCTACATTTGGTCTTCCAACTATGGCTACAATATTGTTCATAATCATTTTAAATATGGTGCAAAGGTAGTATTAAAGAGCACAAATTCAATTATTTTATTACTTTTAGTATGGTATTAACATCCTAAAAACTGTTTTTATGGACACGGAACATGAGGTTAGACTTCGCCCTCGGTTTTATAAAGACCTCGAACAAAACATAACGGAAGTCCGAGAGAAATTTGTGACTTACAGACATAAAAACAACTCACCCGATTTCTTAATGAAAGTGAGAAACAACCATGTCCAGTTTACTTTTTCGAGAGAAAAAAGACATTATTGGTCACCGCATTTAAGTATTGAATTGGAAGAAAAAGAAGGCGATGAAAAAAATGCAACCCACATCAGAGGATTGTTTGGCCCGGATCAAACCCTTTGGACTATGTTTATGTTTCTACATTTCGTGGTTGCCGGAGTTTTTACCTTATTCGGCATGTTCGCTTATTCCAATTACACGCTGAATGAACCCATGCTTATGGATTTCATCGTGATGTTTATCATGGTAATTATTTGGTTTCTACTTTATGTTATTGCCCGACAAATTCGCGAGAAAGGCCACACTCAGATGGACGAACTTGAAGCTGTTTTTTTGGACGTTATTAAAGAGTAATTATTTTTGGTTGTAACCAAAACGACGCAATTGGTATGCATTACTTCTCCAGTCTTTATTGACTTTTACGTACAATTCGATGTGGATTTGCTTCCCGAAAAACTTCTCTAAATCTTCGCGAGACTGCATCCCGACTTTCTTTAAAGCTGCGCCTTTGTGACCAATGATGATTCCTTTTTGCGTATCTCGCTCGACCATGATTACGGAACGAATTCGGATAATCTTTTCGTCTTCTAAAAATTCTTCGGTTTCAATTTCTACAGCATATGGAATCTCTTTATCGTAGTTTAATAAGATTTTTTCACGAATGGTTTCGTTGACGAAGAAACGCTCCGGCTTATCGGTTAAAGCATCTTTTGGATAATAAGGCGGTGATACCGGAAGCAAGTCTAGAATTCGGGCAAAAACTTCTTTTACATTGAAATTTTCTAACGCTGATATTGGAAAAATTTCGGCATTAGGCACTTTGGCTTTCCACAACTCTATTTGTTCTTCCAATTCTTCTTGGTTGGATTTGTCGATTTTGTTTAACAACAATAACACTGGAATTTTAGAATGAATAATTTTATTGAAAAAGTCTTCGTCTTTAAGTTCTTTCTCTCCTATTTCGACCATATAAATTAACACATCAGCATCTTCGAAAGCCGATTTCACAAAGTCCATCATCGATTTTTGCATTTCGTAAGCCGGTTTGATAATTCCCGGTGTGTCTGATAAGACAACCTGAAAATCTTCTCCGTTCACAATACCTAAAATTCGGTGACGAGTGGTTTGTGCTTTGGAAGTTATGATAGACAATCTTTCCCCAACAAAGGCATTCATTAAAGTTGATTTTCCAACGTTTGGGTTGCCAATAATATTTACGAATCCTGCTTTGTGCGACATCTACTCTAATTTATTTTTTGCAAAGGTAGTCATATCAGTTCAATAGAAGAAATAAAGATTTTTTACCTTTTTTGTTGCATTTATTGATATTCGTTGTATATTTGCACTTGAAACATCGCGGGATAGAGCAGTAGGCAGCTCGTCGGGCTCATAACCCGAAGGTCACAGGTTCGAGTCCTGTTCCCGCTACGAAGAGAAGCCATTCTGAAAAGAGTGGCTTTCTTTTTTTAGAAAAAAGCACCCATATGAACATGAAAAAAATTGTCGAGTACAGAGCGTTACTTGGCGTTACAAAGACAGCAACTCTTAAGGAGTTAAAGACAATTTACAGAAACAGCATGAAAGATTCTCATCCTGATGCAATATCAGATGATACAGAGCGTTTGGCAGCTGAAGAAAAAAGTAAAGAGATTATTGCTGCTTATCATTTCTTGGTAAGTATTGCACCGGAAACTTTGGAAAAAGACAAAGCAGAATACACTCGAATCACCACAAGCACAAATATTGCGGATTTTTATTATGAGAATAGTGTTTTGTACATCACCTTCTTAGACGGGAATTCTTTTGAATACTTTGGTGTTCTTAGACCTATTTATATTAAAATGGTGAATGCAGAATCGCCAAGTCGTTTTGCCAGAAGACACATTTACAACGAATACATTTACAGAAGCACTACGAAATTAGTTGCCGCAGAATAAGTTATAAAAAAAGGTCTCAATTAAATATTGAGACCTTTTCTTAATTAAACAACCAACACAAAACATATTATTCATCTGCAGCAAACGCTGAGTTTTTATCAATACTTACTTTCAAAGTAGTAGCAACACCTTGCTCATTGACCATTGTCATGTTTAAAGTATCCAATTTGGCTAAATTTCTTGAAACAAAACCATTGAACATATTATAAGAAATATTCATCTCTTTTAAGTTTTGTAATTTCTCTAAATCGAATGGCACTTGACCTTCAATTCTGTTTTCAAACAAACTCAAAGTCTCTAAAGAAGATAAGTTTGACACTTCTTTTTCTAATTTACCGGTCAATCTATTGCTATTTAACAATAATACTTTTAGTGATTTTAACTGATAATAAGACATTGGAATTGAACCTTCAATCTCATTGTTGAATAAAGAAAGTGTTTCAAGACTGGTTAAAGTTCCAATACTAACAGGCAAAACACCGGTTAATCTGTTCATGTGCATTTCAATTGATTTCAATTGAATAGCGTTTCCTATAGTTTCAGGCAAGGCACCGGTTACTTTGTTGAAAGCAACATTCAATTTAGTCAAACTTTTTAAATTACCTATAGATTCAGGCAATACTCCTGAAATATCATTTCTGAATAAATTCAAAACTTCCAATGAAGTTAAGTCACCAATTTCAGTTGGCAATTCACCTACAAGGTTGTTATTCATCAGTTTGATTCCGATTACTTTATCGTTTTTGATTTCTACACCATACCAAGATGTGGTAGGCGATTTTAAATCCCATTTGTTGGTCCAATTTGAACCTTTAGTTGCTTTGTATAATTTGATCAAAGCATTTTTCTCTGTTGAAGATATCTCTGCAAATACTGAGGTCGAAACCAAAAGCACCGCTACATAAGTAAAAATAGATTTCATATCATTTAGATTTGAGGTTAATGACGATGTAAAACTATAAGAAAGGTCGTTTAAAAACAAATATAATCGATGAAATACATTATGTGTTTAAATTTTAATATATTTATCTTACAAAAATTACTAAATTTTAACAATCAACAACCTTTTTTAAGTTTAAAATCTGTTTGAAAAATATTTTATACATTTGAAATACTAACCCATTAAAACTAACATTATGCCATTTAACATTTACGCAGTTTTAGTCTCAACATTAGTTACACTCTTGGTTGGATTTGTCTGGTACAATCCAAAAGTTTTCGGAACCATTTGGATGAATGAAACCGGAATGACCGAAGAAAAAGCCAAACAATCCAACATGTTAAAAGTTTTTGGTTTAACTATTTTTTATTCATTCATGTTATCCTTTATTTTATCAAGTATGGTAATACATCAAATCGGAGCGATTGGAATGATTGGTGGTCCCGATTTCATAGAAACAGCCAAACCTTCTTACGCGGCGTTTATGGCCGATTACGGTGATGCCTTCCGAACATACAAACACGGAGCCTTACACGGTTTCTTTTTCGGAGTATTTATTGCGCTACCAACCACTGCCATCAATTCCTTATTTGAACAAAAATCTTGGAAATACATCCTAGTGACTTCCGGGTATTGGATTGTTTCGATGACAATCATGGGAGCTATAATCTGCGGATGGAAATAGTTTAACATTTATTTATAACTCAATCGCTCTACATTTGTGGAGCGATTTTTTTTACTTTGGATACACCTTCATTTAAAATTTACACTTCAACAGCTCAACTTCCTGATACTTGGGATAAAGTTGCGCAAGAGAATGTTTTTTTGCAAACCCATTATTTAAAAGTGCTCGAAAATTCGGCACCAACTAATATGGAGTGCTTTTATATAGGCATATTCGAAAAAGCAGAACTTATTGGAGTTGCCTTAGCGCAATACCTAAATCTGAACAAACTGGAATCCTTTGGAGAAAGAGACCGATGTTTGAAAACCTATGTTCGGAATTTTGTGTTTAAAAATTTTGCTTCTCACGTTTTATTCCTTGGCAACAATATGATTACGGGACAAAATGGTTACGAATTCATTAAAACCATTGACTATAAAGACATCAGTGATTTACTTTTAGAATGTGCCAATGCTATAACCCAATATTTTAAAGAACAAAAAATTAAAATCCATATTGTTTCCTTTAAAGATTTCTACCAACATTGCGCTGAGGAACTGAAAAAGCATCAGTTCACTAACATCTATGAGTTCAATACCCAGCCTAACATGATTTTTGAATTGCAAAAGAACTGGCAAAAACAAGAAGATTACATTGCTGCTTTCTCTAAAAAATACCGTGACCAATACAAGCGTTCGCACAAAAAAGCAGCAGGAATTACCACCAAAGAATTGTCGTGGGAAGAAATCACACAGCAGGAAGAACGCATTTACGAATTGTATCATCATGTGGCTAAAAATGCGCCTTTTAATACTTTCTTTTTAGCCAAAAATCATTTCTCTACTTTTAAAAAACAATGTGGTGACCGATTTAAATTGGTGGGTTATTTTTTAGACGAAAAGCTAGTCGGCTTTCACACGCTGCTTTTAAACGGTACTGTTTTGGAAACCTATTTCTTAGGCTATGATGACCAAATTCAAAAAGAAAAAATGTTGTATTTGAATATGCTTTACAACATGACCAAATTTGGCATCGAAAACCAATTCGAGAAGATTATCTTCGGAAGAACGGCTTTGGAAATTAAGAGTTCTATTGGTGCTAAACCCATTCTGATGTCGGGATTTATATACCACACGAATAAATGGGTTAATAAGTTCATGGCGAAAATATTCCCGCAACTTGAGCCAACTTTGGTTTGGCAACAACGACATCCTTTCAAAGAAAACTAAACTTTATTATCTTTATCCAAATTTGATTTATGCTTTTTCAATTTGGCTTTTACTCTTCTTTACTTCTAATTACCTTTTCTCAAGGAATCATATACTGCCTATTACTACTCAAAAAGGCCATGATTACGGAAAGTAAATCCAATTATTGGCTGAGTTTGTTTATTTTTTTATGCAGCCTGTATATTGCACCTTGGATGTTAGGATTTGCCGGTTGGTATGACAATCAACCCTATCGAGATATTCTTTTTTATACACCTTTTCAACATTTATTGTTGATTGGTCCTGTTATTTATTTTTACACCCAGAGTTTACTCAATCCTTCGTTTAGATGGACTCGAAAAAACTTTATACATTTTATTCCCAGCATCGCTTACCTGGTCTATATCTTAGGATTATGGATTTATGACAAATTTATTTTTAAAGACTACTTCTTCTACAAAGACGGATTAGACAAGGATTTTGAAAGTTGGTACCAAAACATAGGTTTGATTTCAATGATGATTTATTTTATCGCATCAATTCGCTACTACAATTTGTATCGAAAATTGATGTATCAGGTAGTGAGTTATGCAGATAACGTTCTTTTTAAATGGATCAAAACCTATCTCTATGCTTTTTTGGTAATGCTATCGCTACCTATCGTATTAGACATTGTTAGCCTTTTTTATCCTGAAATAGATTCCTATACCGGTACTTGGTGGTTCTTTTTGTTCTTTTCTATTATCATGTATTACATCGCTATTACCGGATATTCAAATCCAATTATTACCAAAATTCCGTTTGAAATATCGGTTTTTCCCAATCAACCGGCTTTGCTCTTGCAACCCAACAAGAGTGAAGAAGTGATTATCGATATTGAACACGAAACATTTCACCAACAAGAATCACCGGAAACCACCATTTGGAAAAGCAAAATAGAAAACCTGATTGCTGAGAAAAAACTCTATCAAAATCCGGAGCTGACACTAACCGATTTGGCCAAAACATTAGAAACCAATGCCTCAGTAATTTCCAAAGCAGTCAATCAAGGTTTTGGGTTGAACTTTAATGACTTTATCAACCAATACCGAATAGATGCCGTTAAAAAGGCATTTGACGCAGGTGACCATAAAAAATCAACCATACTCGGCATTGCATTTGACAGCGGTTTCAATTCAAAAGCTACATTTAATAGGGCTTTCAAAAAAAACACCGGGCTATCGCCAAAAGATTTTCTAAGAAGTGTCAAATCTTAATTTCTTCTTTTTTAATAAGTATCAAATAATTTATTTTAATACAAAAAGGTTTCAAATCATAATTTGAAGCGTTTAGCGTTTTGCCTTGCTCCATCTTTGCCTAATCAAATAATCAGAAACCAAATTATAGGTTTCATTAAAAAACAATAAAATGAGAACATCAATGGCAACACTTTTTTTAACACTTATCGTTACCTCTTGTAGTGTATTTGGATCATTAACATCAAACACCATCATTCAACCCAATGATAGTTTTATATTGGGTAACAACGAACATGGCAGTTTTAAAGTAAAACTAAAAAATGTTTGCAACCAAGATTTGAGAGTTTTTATGGCACCAATAAATGGTGGAACACATTCACCAATAGTAGTGAAACCAGAAGAATCAGTCACTGTAAAAGTGGAGAGCAATACAGCACTAGTTATAGAAAACAAGTCTAATCAAGAGGCTTCGGTAGCTTTACAGGTTTCTGGCGACACAGGATTATCAATGGGTTATAAAAATTAAAATAATTATGAAAAAAATTCTTTCTTTTTTTACCGGTTCAATAAATTCAAACGAAATTTATATAGAAATTATTTATTTACTCTTCCGAATTCATGTTGGTTTCACTATTGCTTTTGGAGCAGGATTATCAAAGGTATTTCATAAAATTGACGAAAAAGGCACAGAGGATTGGGCAAATCTTGCCTTTGGAGTTCCCGAATGGTTTGTGAAGCAAGTTGGTGAAATTGGTTTTAACTTCCCTAGTCCAACATTTTGGGCTTATGCTGCAACCTATGGAGAATTTATTGGTGGCTTGCTTATTATATTTGGTTTATTTACTAGGATTAGTGCATTGCAATTGGCATTTCAATTTTTTGTAATCTCTTTTATTTGGTATGACAATCCGGAATTTATCACTGGAATGTATTTTCAGCAATTATACTTCTTTTGCTTCCTCATAATTTTTGGATTTGGAAGTGGAAAACTTAGTTTGGACTATTTTATGCAATTACAAAAGAAGAGCTCTAATTAGAGTTCTTTTTTTGTAATTGTATTAAAGCATAAAATCCAAGTGCCAATTCACCAATAATTCCTAATACAAAAATAGTTGTTGGAATTCCGTCAAAAATGATAGAAAAAATTCGCCCAAAAGCTAAACCTAACATAAAAATGATATTGGAAACTGTGGCAACTTTCCACAAACTCGGCTTTAAAATTCCGAGTATCCAAAGAATAGAAAATCCCAGATACAATCCCATGATAGCTTTGAAAATATTAGCTTCGTCTATGGAATTTAGAGTAACTTCAAAAAGAAAATCTGGATAAAATCCGTATATACAACCTACCGGAATTACAACAATTATTGAAATAATCAGGTGTAAATTTTTCATGAGATTTAAAGATTATCAATCTCGCCTTGAACCACTTCCCAATCTTCGAGCAGTCTATCTAATTCGGCTTTCTTTTTGTTGTAAGCTGTGAAGAAATTAGCATTTTCAATGTGTTTGTCATAATTAGAAGCCAATTCCTTGTCATCGTTTTGAATATCGATTTCCAATTGTTTAATTTGGCTTTCTATTTTGCTCAAGCGGTTTTGCAACGATTTGCTTTTCTTTTGGTCGTCGTAGGATAAACTTTTGTTTTCTTTATTCAAATTGGTGTTAACAACCACATCCTTTTTCTCAATCTCACGCATATTCGCAGCGTTTCGTTGTTCTAGGAAATAGTTGATATCGCCTAAATATTCTTTAATTTTTTGGTCTTTGAATTCGTAAACCAAATTCGACATGCCTTGCAAAAAATCCCTGTCGTGGGAAACTAAAAGTAAAGTGCCTTCATATTTCTGCAATGCGGCTTTCAATACATTTTTCGATTTAATATCCAAGTGATTCGTTGGCTCATCCATCAGCAAAACGTTAATCGGCTGAAGCAATAGTTTGCACAACGCCAAACGGTTTCTTTCGCCTCCCGAAAGTACTTTGACTTTTTTCTCTACATCATCTCCACGGAAAAGGAATGAACCCAACATATCGCGCACTTTCGAACGATTGGTATCAGTTGCGGCATTGGTCATAGTTTCTAACAGCGTAATTTCTCCGTCTAAATATTCGGCTTGGTTTTGGGCAAAATAACCTACTTGCACATTATGACCCATCTTTATTGAGCCTTCGTATTTGAATTCATTGACAATGGCTTTGATGAAAGTCGATTTTCCTTGACCATTTTGCCCAACGAAAGCAATCTTACTGCCTCTTTCAACCAAAAGCGAAATGTCTTTTAAAATTACTTTATCGCCATAAGCTTTCGTTACATGTTCGGCTTCAATCACCACTCTTCCCGGTGTCATCGAAACCGGAAACGAAATATTCATCACCGAATTGTCATCTTCATCCACTTCAATGCGTTCAACCTTATCCAATTTTTTAATCAACGATTGCGCCATCGAAGCTTTAGAGGCTTTGGCACGAAACTTTTCGATTAACTTTTCGGTTTCTTCTATTTTCTTGGCTTGGTTCTTTTGGGTAGCCAATTGCTTTTCGCGAATTTCTTCACGCAACACTAAATATTGAGAATAGGGTTTGTTGAAATCATAAGCTTTCCCCAAAGAAATCTCAATCGTTCTATTGGTTACATTGTCCAAAAACATTTTATCGTGCGATACAATCACCACTACGCCCGGAAAATTTCTCAAGAAACCTTCCAACCAAATGATACTTTCGATATCCAAGTGATTCGTCGGCTCATCCAGTAAAAGAATGTCGTTGGATTGCAATAACAATTTAGCCAACTCAATACGCATACGCCATCCGCCCGAAAAAGTATCGGTTTGATTTTCAAAATCTTCTCTTTTAAACCCTAAACCTAAAAGTATTTTCTCGGTATCGCCTACATAATTATAACCGCCAAGCAATTCAAAACGATGCGTGTAATCGGATAAATCTTCAATGATTTGGGCATATTCTGCACTTTCATAATCGGTTCTGGTCACCAAAAGATGGTTGATCTTTTCTAACTTTTTTTCCACCACTTTAATATCCACAAAAGCTTCATAAGCTTCTTCCAATACAGTTCTTCCTTGTTCAAAATCGATATCCTGACGAAGAAAACCCATTTTCACTTCTTTCTCCGTTGCAATTTGACCGCTATCGGGTTTGAAATCACCAGCTAAAATTTTGAGCATGGTCGATTTTCCGGCGCCGTTTTTTCCCACTAATCCTACTCTATCTCCAGAACCTAAACGAAAAGTTACCTCTTCAAAAAGATAAGTACCCCCAAAAGAAACCGATAAATTGTGTATGTTTAACATAATGATTTGTTACAAAAGTTACAGGTAAAAAGATTGCTATAAAGTACCTTTGTAAACCCGAAGCCCAAGAGCTAAAACTAATAAAATTAAAATTTTTGCAAATGTTAAAAAAAGGATCCAAACTAAATAGCATTTTAACAGGAAGTTGTCCGAAATGTCAAGAAGAAAGTATGTATGTTGATTCAAATCCGTACAATTTAAAAAACATATACCACATGCATGAAAATTGCAGCCATTGCGGACTCCATTATCAAATTGAACCCTCGTTTTTTTATGGCGCTATGTATGTCAGTTACGCCTTAACCGTAGCCATTGGAGTGGCAGCTTTTATTATTGCGAAAGTTTTCATCGGCTTAGACCTGGTTGCTTCCTTTATAGCCATTATAGTAGCGCTGATTGCTTTAATGCCCATAACTGCAAGATTAGCCAGAAATATCTACATCAATATTTTTGTACATTACGACAAGAATGCGGTTAAGAAATAGCATACCTTTTGATATCAGCCGTCTTATCCAAAGGCTTTCCGTTTTCAATATAATCATATAAATCCAACGCCATTGCAGGTGCCAGCATTACGCCTCGTGTGCCAAGACCATTCAAAATATGCAGATTTGTATGCAAATGATGTGTTCCCAAAAGCGGCCTTCTGTCTTTCACCGTTGGGCGCACTCCGGCAAAATGCTCAATAATTTCAAAATCACAAGTCAAAATTTCTTTAATTCGGTCAATGAGTTCTTGTTTGCCTTCAGCGGTTGGGGTAGCCGTTTTGTCTTCCCAATTATAAGTCGCACCCACTTTATAAAGGTCATTCCCCAACGGCAAAATAAATACACTGGTATTCATAATTACATCTAAATCCAAATCAGGAGCTTTAATGATGAATAATTCCCCTTTAGTTCCATCAAGCGGCAAATGTTTAAAAAAAGGATTAGCATGCATCCCGAAGCCTTCTGCAAAGACAATCTGTTTCGCTTTTAAGTTTTGATATTGAAGATGGTCGTTAAAAACTTCTAATTCATTATAATCAAAAGCACTTTCAACTAATAAATCAAGATTCTTCAAATAAGTATGATACTGATTTAATAAGACTTCAGTATCCACATAACCCGTTTGCAATACTTCGCCATAACCAAAAGGAGCATCAATGCCAGCGTATTGCTTATGTACAATTTCAGTAGAAAGAAATGGCGCCAAAGCAGGTTTATCCGAAGCGGCGAACCAATTGTTTTGCTCTTCAGTTGAAAAAAACTTACGGTAAATAGGCAATTTAAAATCGACTTGGGTGTTAAGCTTGGCCTCAATTCTTTGATAAAAAACTTCAGCTAATTCGAGTTGCTTGTTGGCATTCCAAACTTGACTAAATCTTTTCAATATAACCGGATTATACAAACCACCAGCAATTTTAGAAGAGTTTTGCGAGTGGTTATCATAAACTACAAAGGTCTTTTCGTTTTGCAAAAGGGTTTCTGCAAAAGCAATTCCGGCTAAACCTGAACCAACAATAATATAATCAAGCATAATGATAAACTAAAAAAACTCTCACCGTAAAGATGAGAGTTTTTATATTGTAATTAGAAACTTTTCTTAGTAATTCCACATATCAGATTCGAAACTACGAATCTTTTCTTTGATACGCTCTGATTCCAAAAGTTGCATTTGAGAATTGTCTTTCATGTACTGTTGGATTTCTCTGTCACCGTATACATTTTCTTCTTTGTAAATTTCGCCACTAAATCTGCGGGAATTCAACAAGTGGTCAAAAGTAATCGGCATTGCGGAGTTCTTGTCATTAAAAGCTTTCGCGTCATGCAAAATATCTCTAACAGCAGGGAAATACACCCAGAATAAATCAATAACGTCTGCATTGTCATTACCGGCATCTCTAGCTTCTGGTGTTACCGGACAAAGAGCCAACAATCTGTACTTTAATTCACCTTGACGTTTGTCAAAATACCAATACCCTTTAATCTTGTATCCTGAAATATAACTGGCATCCAATTCTTTTTTATTGATAAATTGAGGATCAAGTACTCTTTTACCTGACATATAATCATCGTAATAATTATTAATCTCATCTTTACCAGCGTCAGTAGTATCAATGTAGGTAAATGAAGTCTCCATATCTTTGAAAGTCTTCTTAGCATTGAAATAATCATCTACATAAACTTCAGTGATTTTACCATTCTTGATATTTTTTACCAGAACGTCAAATAAAGATCTTCTCTCTTTACCAACAAAGGCAGTATCAATTGGATAATATAAAGGAAAATTAATTCTTTCATCTACATCTACAAACTCCCAAATGGTTTTACCCATCAATACGTCTCTGTCGTGAACATATCCATATGGTAATGGCTTATCATTGTCAGAAATTAACTGAGCAGGTGTTTTCTTTCCAATTTCATCCGGAGTTTTGGAATTCAACAAGTTTGACTGAGCAAAAGTTGAAGCACTTATTGCAACTGCAAAAACTACTGATAAAAGATTTTTAATTTTCATAATATTTATAATATAAGTTATTTAAGTAGGTTTCTATCAACTTAAATTATTGTATTTCGTAAATTACAGGTGCTGCATCTTTAGGAACAATTCCTGAAGCTCCAATAATTCTTGTTTTAATATCAAAAATAGATATCTGATCACCTTTACTAGCTCTTGCTAATGCAGCTTTACATTGAGCATTCACTTTACTTCCACTAACAATAATAGCGGCTTGACCAGGAACTTTAAAGCTGAAACGAGTTACCTCATATTTCAAATCATACACGAAATCTTGAAGTTCAGCACTAACAGTTGAAACTTCCAAACGAGATTTAGCTCCCTTTTGAACACCAGTTACACCACCGATTGCTCCTGCAGGTGCTGGAATGTTTTTAATTCTGAATACTTTTTTATCCGATGCAGAGGTTCCATCAGGCATTTTAGCTGTAACAGAAACTACTACTTCAGTACCAGAACCTGGTTTCAAATTATATTTACCATTTCCTCCTGCTTTTGACAAACCAGTAGCTGATGCATTAACATAATTATCTCCAATACCGGCAAATGATATAGTCATTGGGTTATCTAAACCTCTGTAGACAACATTCATTTTATCAGCTGAAATATTTGCTGTTTTCGGACGTGGAACAACTACATATTTTCCTTCGAACTTTAATGGCACTGGTTTCCCGTCTTCCATAAATGAGAATGTACCGTTTATGGTTTTTTCTCCAACTCCACCAGCTGTCATCGAAATGATAGCTTGACCATTTTCAATTTTACCCGGTCCAGAAAAACTCGTTGGAACAGTGTTAGCGTCATATTTACCTAAAACTACTTTACCTTTTACGGTTTCTCCTTCAAAGAATACATTCTTCTCCAATACTACCATAGCTTGGAAGTTTTTCAAAGATGCTGCTTGTGCAATAGTGTTTCCAATTAATGCATTGTAAATGTCTTGCTCAGTAGCTTGAACATCATTTTGCATACTAGTCAACTTAGCAATAGATGCAATCGCAGGAAAACCTTCAAAGTGATAAGATAAATATTTCTTAGAAACACCATCTCCATCTTTTACATTACCTAAATTAAATTTCTCATTAATTTTGTTGACAATGATTTGATACTTAACATCGTTTCCAAAAACAGCAGTTATCTCTTTTTTGTATTTTTCAATGTTAGAAATAATTTCATTTCCTTTAGCAGAATATTTATCTCCTTCAAACCAATTCTCATCAATGAAACTTCCCTTGTCCATTGCCTCATAAGGCAATTTACCATTTTCTTCTCTTTCAAACTCTTTAGTTACATCACTTTTGATTGTGCCTAAATAATCATAAAGTTTTTTAGAGATTGCTTTAACTTGGTTAGCTTTGTCTAATGGATCTTTGAAACGAGTTGGATCGTCTTCAGCTTTTTGCTCTAAAGTTCCTAATAAGCTAGTATTGTATTCTTCTGAGAATTTATTTACGCCTTCAAATTTTTCATTCATCAATCCAAAAGCCGTCAATACTTCTTTCGACATGTTTAATGCCAACATCGCGATGAAAACCAAGTACATTAGGTTAATCATCTTCTGTCTAGGGGTTAGTTTTCCTCCTGCCATTTTTTCTAATTAGTTATTGTTTTGTTAATAAAAATATAGTTCAAAAACTAATTATCCTTTGTTACTCATAGCAGATAACATTCCACCGTAAACATTGTTCAATGTAGACAAGTTAGATGTTAAAGATTGCATTTGATCTTTTAATTTAAGGTTGTTTTCAGCGACTTCGTCGTTGATTTTTGCGTTTCTTTCAGCACTTTGTAGTTGCACTTGGTACAAACCATTCAAAGTCTCTAATTGAGTAGCAGCTTTAGTCATTTCTTCCGCATATTTTTTTGTAGAAGCTACAGAATCAACTGTTGGAGAAATTGCTTTAGCAGCACCCTCAAAATTTTTGATACTATTTCCTAAGCTTTCCATTAACTGTCCGTCAATTTTAGCTTCTTTCAACATATTGTCTAATTTTTGAGATAACAAACCTTGAGCATCTTTTGGATCTTCTTTTTTTCCTCTTTCTTTTGCTTCTCCGCCTGCTAATTCAGGATATACTAATGACCAATCTAATTCTTTATCTACCGGGTCAAAAGCTGACAAACCGAAGATTAATGCCTCAACTGAAAGACCAATAATAAGCATTAAACTTGCTCCGGTCCAGTGTTGAATTTTGAATAGTGCTCCGATGATTACAACTGCTGCTCCCATACCGTAAGCGAAATTCATTGCTTTTTTGCTTAATAATGCCATAATAATAAAAATTTTAGTTAGTTAAGTTAAATATAATTAAGTTGGTTTTGAAATTACTTTTTAGGTGCTTTCCCGTTTTTGGTTACTTGAGTTCCCATATAATCTTGTACTGTTCTGAAACCGATGTAGCTTCTTGCTGTATCAGCATATTCAAAATCTCTGGTTCCAACCTGCAAGAAATAAGCAACGTCTTTCCAAGATCCTCCGCGAACCACTTTACGCATGTTTTTGTTATCTTGTACCGTTGGATTCATTGAAGAAACATATTCATAAGCCGCAGCATCATATGATGAATCAGTCCATTCTGCAACGTTCCCTGACATGTTATATAAATTGTATCCATTTGGTTCGTATGATTTTGCTTCAACAGTATATAAGGCTTGGTCGGCTGCATAATCACCTCTGTTAGGTTTAAAGTTAGCTAAGAAACAACCTCTATCATTTTTAGCATAAGGACCACCCCAAGGATAAGTTGCAGATTCTAAACCACCTCTTGCTGCATACTCCCATTCGGCTTCAGTTGGTAATCTGAAAGCATTAATTAAATCTGTTCTTTTCTTTTTCTTTTTAGATTTAATGTAAGAGTTTTTGTTTAGCGTTCTCCAAGCACAAAACGCTTTAGCTTGTTTCCAAGAAACCCCAACTACTGGATATTCTCCATAAGCTTGGTGCCAAAAATAATCATTGTGCATTGGTTCGTTATAAGAGTATTCAAAATCTTTTATCCAAACTGTTGTATCAGGATAAACCTCTTGTTGTTCCGTTCTAATGAATGAACTTCTTTTTCCGACTTTTGCTTTTGCTGCCGCTTGAATATCCATCCAAGAATATCTGAATTTTAATTTTTTTACATCTATAGTTCTTAAACCATTAAAAGATTCTGCAACCGGTAAATACATAGTATCCATAACTTCTGAATAGTATTCATCCGGATATTTACTAGTGTCTTTTATCAATTTCACTTTTCTGTTTAATCTTCTACCTGCATAAGGATCATCATCAGTCCCAACACTGTAATAATTCTCATACATGTATTTATCATAAGGAGTCATTTTTGCCGGATCTGCATCATTAAAAGCAAAATCACCGATACTTCCGGCATTTTTACCTTTCCCTTTGCCGCCTGAACCTGAAGTTTGTCCTACTTCATCTGCAAGAATGGCTAAACGAACTCTAATAGTAGAATCCTTAACCCATTCCACAAACTGACGGTATTCGCTGTTCGTGATTTCTGTTTCGTCCATATAAAATGCTCTAACAGTTACCGTTTTAGTTGGGGCGTCTTGTACATTAGCTAAATCGTCATCGGATTTACCCATAATGTATGCTCCACCCGGAATCAAAGTCATACCAAACGGCTTCTCTGGATGCCATTTTTTTCCTTTAACTCCTACTAACTCACCTTTGTCGCTTGATCGTCCACAGCTCGTTAATAAAGCTAAAACTGATGCGAATACAATGACCTTCTTCATATAAATTGGGGTTATTTGAATGTTTTATTTTTAAGGGCGTAAACCTATTTATTATTTTTCAAAAAAGCAATTAAATAATACTAAATTTTATTATGCTTGCCTCTTATATATAAATTCACATTCCAAAAATAGAATTTTTAAAGTTATTAAAAAAACTTTTTATCGACAAAATACACTTTTTGACTGTTAAAATGCATTTACACCCTATTTTTGTAAGTTAATATTTATAATATTTAATGATTTATGCTTTATTTTTTATTTATTTATCTATTATATACTGTTTTTTCTTTGTGCTTTCCACCATCTTTCAGGTATTTCGTGATTACAAGCTGCCAAGTACTCATCATGCGAACAAGGTAATAACGTGTGTTTTTTTAATTTATTGTGTTGGCCTGCAAAAAAGTTTATTTCTATCCACCAACGATCGGTTTTATTGCTTTTATAAAAAACTAATTCTTCATTCTCTAAAGGCACAATATATTTTAAATAATTGTCTTTGGTGCCAAATGGATACTCATTGGAGCGATAATTAACTCCTTCAATAAAGTACCAAATCATTTGAGCAATAAGAACCGATTCCTCTTTACTATTATTGTGATTAAAAATTCCGAAAGAACTAACCTTGTCACTTATACCGGAATATCTTGAAAGACTACAAATTTCCTTTCCATCAAATCCATTCGGAGTAAAGTTAATTAAATTTCCTGAATCTGAGGACTTTACAGAATTTAAATCTACGCAAACGATATCGGCATCTCTGAATACCGGTTCAGACAAAGCTATATTGTTAGAAATCTCTCCCAATCTGTAGGCATCAAAATATAATTTCTCTATTAAATCAATCTCTTCTTGTGAATTATAATAGGTCTGATAACCAATGTTACTGAAGTTAAAAAGGTTATTAGGTTCGTCTAGTATAATCTTAGACATATAAGAATTCGATGTAATTCCTTCTTCTTGTTTACCAATATCAAACTTGCTGTCAATAGAAACCAAATTGACCATTTGCTCTAAACTATCGTAAGCTCTGTATAACGGATAAGTCAAATCCTGGGAACCTCCAATAATGATAGGAATTATTCCTTTTCGAATTAATTTGGCACCAACTTTCTGTAAAGCAAAAAAAGTATCTTCTAAGGAATTTCCCGGAAGGATATCCCCTAAATCGGCTATAGAACTTTGCCAATTTCCTGGAAACAAACTGTATAATTCTTTTCGAATGGCATTTAAATTAACTTCTTCAAAAGCTTTTAAATCGCCTCGATTTTCTAAAACGCCAATTATAGCAATCTTTACTTTATCGGTGTCCGGAAAATCTTTCTCCGAATGAAACGCAACTTTACTTCCCAAGTGTTGAGAAGACAATGTTTTTAAATACTGTATTATCTCAGAATCAACCGGTGACAGAAAATCGAATTCCATAGATTATTTCTTTTTAGCAGTGGTTTTTTTGGCAGCGGTTTTTTTAGCCGTCGGTTTTTTAGCGACAGTTTTTTTCTCAGGTGTTTTCTTAGCAATCATTTCTTGCACTTGTTCCAAAGTCAATTTAGAAGCATCAATATCTTTGTTCAATTCGATTTTGATTTTACCCTTGGTAATCACCGATTTTCCCCAACGGGCCTTTTCAACCAAAATTCCCTCTTCTTTCCAATTGTGGATTACTTTATCGATGTCTTTTTGCAATTTCTCCTCAATCAATTCGGCCACATCAGATTGTGATAAATTTTCGAAGTTGTACTTTTTATTCACATTAATAAAGATACCGTTCCATTTTAAGAATGGCCCAAAACGACCTACCCCTTTTTGAACATCCATATCTTTATAAACAGCGATTGGTGCATCGGCTTTGGCTTTATCATCAATTAATTCCTGTGCACGAACCATAGTTACGTCCAAAGGATCTTCGCCTCTGGGCAAGGAAATAAATTGTTTTCCGAAACGAACATATGGTCCGAAACGACCATTGCTCACTTCTACTTCTTCGCCTTTGTATGTTCCTAGATTTTTGGGCAACAAGAATAAATTCAACGCTTCTTCTAAAGTAATGTTACCAATATTTTGTTCCTGACGCAAACTCGCAAACTGTTTTTCTTCATCTTCGGCATCGCCAATTTGAGCCATCGGACCAAATTTCCCTAAACGAACCGAAACCGGTTTGCCTGTTTTTGGGTCGGTGCCCAATATTCTTTCGCCGCTTTCACGGTCGGCATTTTTTTCTACTTCTACTACATTCGGATGGAACTTATTGTAGAAATCCTGCATCATTTTAGCCCAGTCAATATTTCCTTCAGCGATTTCGTCAAAATCTTGCTCTACTTTCGCTGTGAAATTATAATCTAAAATCGCAGCAAAGTTCTTCACCAAAAAGTCGTTAACGATAGTTCCGATATCTGTTGGAACCAATTTCCCTTTATCGGAACCGGTGTTTTCTTTTAAAATCTTTTCGTCCACTTTGCTGTCTTTCAAGGTCAGCTGAACATATTTTCTTTCTACGCCTTCCAAGTTTCCTTTTTCAACATAGTTTCTATTGATAATGGTAGAAATCGTTGGCGCATAAGTTGATGGACGACCGATGCCTAATTCTTCTAATTTTTTTACTAAAGAAGCTTCGGTATATCTTGACGCAGGACGTGTGTATCTCTCGGTTGCGGTGATGTTGTTGTTGTCCAATTTTTCATTGACTTTCAACGCCGGCAACATGCCTTCTTGTTCTTCATCATCGTCATCGCTTCCTTCTAAGTAAACTTTCAAGAAACCTTCAAACTTGATTACTTCTCCGGTAGCTTGAAAAACTTCTGAATGGTTATTGGCTTCAATTTTTACGTTGGTTCTCTCCAATTCCGCATCGCTCATTTGGGAAGCCAAAGTTCTTTTCCAAATCAATTCGTATAAACGGGCTTGGTCTCTTTCTACATTCACCGTGTGACGCGACATATCCGTTGGGCGAATCGCTTCGTGGGCTTCTTGTGCGCCTTTTGATTTGGTATTGAAATTTCTCGGTTTGCTGAATTCCGCTCCGTAGTAACTGGTGATTTCTGCTTGAGCAGCGGCTTGTGCTTCTTGCGAAAGGTTCACACTATCCGTTCTCATATAAGTGATTAATCCGGCTTCGTATAAACGTTGCGCGATTTGCATTGTGATTCCTACGGGTAAATATAATTTACGAGCAGCTTCCTGTTGCAACGTGGATGTCGTAAAAGGTGCAGCCGGTGATTTTTTGGTGGGTTTGGTTTCTAAATCGGCTACTTTATAAGTGGAGCCGATATTTTTTTGCAAAAAGACTTCTGCCTCATTTTTGGTGGCGAAGTTTTTCGGCAATTTGGCTTTCACGACTTTTCCGGCTTCGTTGGTAAACTCGGCTGTAACAGAATAAGACGCTACGGCTTTAAACTCTTGTATTTCTCTTTCGCGTTCTACAATTAATCTAACTGAAACTGATTGTACACGACCGGCAGACAGACCTCCTTTAACTTTTTTCCATAAAACAGGTGACAATTCGTAACCTACTAATCGGTCTAAAACCCTACGGGCTTGTTGGGCATTCACTAAATTATAATCGATTCCGCGTGGATTTTCAATCGCTTTTTGAATCGCGGTTTTGGTGATTTCGTGGAAAACAATTCTTTTGGTTTTGTTTTTGTCTAATTTTAATTCTTCCGCCAAGTGCCATGAAATGGCTTCTCCTTCGCGGTCCTCATCGGAAGCCAACCACACCATTTCAGCGTTCTTGGCAAGTCCTTTTAATTTGGTGACCAAAGCTTTTTTATCGGAGGAGACTTCGTATTTGGGTTTGAAACCATTCAAGACATCTACTCCGATTTCTTTGGAAGGTAAGTCGGCAATATGCCCATAACTGGACTCTACCTGATAATCACTACCCAGAAATTTTTCGATTGTTTTTGCCTTTGCCGGCGACTCCACGATAACTAAATTCTTTGCCATATCCCATTTGTTTGTGCGGACAAAAGTAATTGTTTTTTTTAAAAAACCGTTTTATTGCATTTTTTTCCGACGAAATGAATAATAACCGCTAGAAAAGCCATGACCAATTATATCTGAAATGAATAGGGATTTGTTATAGCCAATTACAATTTAACAAATTTTGATTGGGTTTTATTCGTTTGGCTAAAACACTGTAAAAAATAAAGTCCGGATGGCAGCATCGAAACATTGATTTGTTCAAAATTTTGAGTCATTTCGATGACTTTTTTACCCAAACAATCGGTTATAATTATTTTTTCTACTGCTTCATTGTTTGTGTTTTCAACAGTTAGTAAGTTATTTACCGGATTAGGGTAAATTTTAATGCTGCTATTTGAAAAAGTTTCAATACCCAAATTGGCATTATAAGTACTTGTATAAACATTTTCAACGGTAACCGGAGTACCTGTTTCACAAGCCGTAATCACATTGGTTGACATAACAATAAATTGAATATTGGTTGGTATAACCTGATTATAATTGACCACATCATTTCTGGCGCAGCCTTGCATTGGCCATGCTCCACAAACGCTGTAAAATGCTTTCACATACATCGAATCCTCAGAAAAAGTAATGGCAGAAGTAAAAGACGGACAACTTCCCGGAGATCCAAAAGAAAAATAAGTCGTGAAAGAAAAATCACGAGACGAAGCGCTGTTTTGGGTATAATTGTGTTGAGAGGCCTGCATGCCCCATTCTTCTCCTTGGGCAAATAAATGGCTGCAGACAAAACAGAAAAATGGAATTAAAGTAATTTTTAATTTCATATGATGTGCTCTTTGTGTTTATAAAAGTAATTATTTCTTTTGAAATTATACCTTATTATATGTAATCCTAAAACTGCACCGTTCAAATCAAATAATCCCAACACAAAAGACGCCAACTCTTTAGCCCCGATTGCAACGGCGCCGTGCAGAGTGGAAAGCGGGAACACGGATTCCAAGAACGCCCAAGCTCCCGAAGCTTCGGGACTCCAAAACTTTTGTTAAACCATCTCTGCCATCTTGTCATATTTTATAATTTAGTATTATCTTTGCTCTCCCGAAAGTGAAACATTAGATATGGAAAAGGAAATAGAAGAGAAAAAACAAGGCACCAGCTTGGTTTTAGAACAAAAAGAAGGCAACACCAAAAAACTTTTTATTGAAAGTTATGGCTGTGCGATGAATTTTTCAGACAGTGAGATTGTAGCGTCTATCTTGACCGAACAAGGGTATAATACGACTCAGAATTTAGAAGAAGCCGATTTGGTTTTGGTTAACACTTGTTCCATCCGAGACAAAGCAGAACAAACCGTGAGAAAGCGTTTGGAGAAATACAATGCGGTAAAACGCAGTATCAATCCGGGCATGAAAGTGGGCGTTTTGGGCTGTATGGCGGAACGTTTGAAAAGTCAGTTCTTAGAAGAAGAAAAAATAGTGGACATGGTCGTTGGTCCTGATGCTTACAAGGATTTACCAAATTTATTGAAAGAAGTGGAAGAAGGTCGCGATGCGATCAATGTTATCCTTTCCAAAGACGAAACTTATGGCGATATTTCACCGGTTCGGTTGAATAGCAATGGTGTGAATGCGTTTGTTTCTATCACGCGTGGATGCGATAATATGTGTACGTTTTGCGTAGTGCCTTTTACTCGCGGAAGAGAACGTAGTCGGGAACCACAAAGTATTATAGAAGAAATCCAAGATTTGTGGAACAGAGGTTTTAAAGAAGTTTGTTTGTTGGGTCAAAATGTCGACAGTTACCTTTGGTACGGCGGCGGTTTAAAAAAAGATTTCGACAAAGCGACTGAAATGCAAAAGGCCACAGCTACAGATTTCGCTCAACTTTTAGAACAATGTGCAATCGCTTTCCCTAAAATGCGTTTCCGTTTTTCGACTTCGAATCCGCAAGACATGCACGAAGAAGTGTTGCATGTGATTGCCAAATATGACAACGTTTGCAACTATATTCACTTACCGGTTCAAAGCGGAAGTACTCGCATCTTAAAAGAAATGAACCGCCAACACACCCGTGAAGAATACATGGCGTTGGTGGATAAAATCAAAAGAATTATACCGGATTGTTCGATTTCTCAGGATATGATTTCAGGTTTCCCGACTGAGACCGAAGAAGATCACCAAGACACTTTGAGTTTGATGGAATATGTAGAATATGACTTTGGTTATATGTTCGCGTATTCTGAAAGACCAGGCACTTTGGCGGCACGTAAAATGGAAGATGATGTACCGGAAGAAGTAAAGAAAAGACGTTTGCAAGAGATAGTCGACCTACAACAAATATTAAGTGAAAAGAGAACCAAACGTTTCTTAGGGCAAACCGTAGAAATTTTGATTGAAAAAGAATCGAAGAAGTCCGATAAGCATTGGAGTGGCAGAAACTCTGAAAACATGGTGACTGTTTTCCCGAAAGGCGAATACAAAGTTGGGGATTTCGTGATGGTTAAAGTGACTGATTGCACCACGGCAACATTGATTGGTGAAGCGGTTGGATACAGCGAAATGAATTAACAATTAAAAAATGGAAACCGTTCAAAACATAAAACAACGCTTTGAGATTATCGGGAATGACCCGAAACTCAATCGTGCCATAGAAAAAGCGATTCAGGTTGCTCCTACTGATATTTCGGTGTTGGTTGTAGGTGAAAGTGGTGTTGGTAAAGAAAGTATTCCAAGAATTATCCATTCGCTATCCCACAGAAAACACGGAAAGTATATTGCCGTAAACTGTGGTGCCATTCCGGAAGGAACGATTGACAGTGAATTGTTTGGACATGAAAAAGGGGCTTTTACCGGTGCCAATAACGCTCGTGAAGGGTATTTTGAAGTAGCCGATGGCGGAACCATTTTCTTAGATGAAGTCGGCGAATTACCCTTGACAACACAAGTTCGATTGTTACGTGTTTTGGAAAACGGGGAATTTATCAAAGTTGGTTCGTCACAAGTACAAAAAACCAATGTGCGAATAGTAGCTGCAACGAATGTGAATATGTTTGATGCGATTGAAAAAGGTAAATTCCGTGAGGATTTGTATTATAGATTGAGTACGGTTGATATTCCTTTGCCACCATTACGCGACAGAAAAGACGATATTCATTTGTTATTCAGAAAATTTGCCGCCGATTTTGCACACAAATACAAAATGCCCCCGATTAGATTGAGTGATGATGCGGTTCAGTTTTTACAAAAATACCGTTGGAGTGGTAATATTCGTCAGTTGCGTAATGTGGCTGAACAGATTTCTGTTTTGGAAACCAATCGCGATATTTCGTTAGCCACTTTACAATCTTATCTTCCGACCGAAGGCAGCACATTGCCCTCAGTGGTTGGCGGAAAGAAATCGGACAGTGATTTTGCTACGGAAAGAGATATACTATACAAAGTGCTTTTTGACATGAAAAGCGATTTGAATGATTTGAAGAAACTGACTTTAGAATTGATGAAAAACGGTGCCAAAGTGCAGGACATCAACCCAAGTTTGATTCAAAAAGTATATGGTGCCAAAGAAAATGAAAGTGAAATTTCTTTTGAAGAAACCCCAAGAGTCAATGTAATTCCAACGCAAACTCAAGCTCATCAAGAGGAGTTTGAAGAAGATGACGATCAGAATTATTTAGATGCCGAAACCGTTGAAGAGGAAGAAGTATTAAAATTAGAACAAAAAGAAATCGAGCTCATCAAAAAATCATTGGAACGACACAAAGGCAAACGAAAAGCTGCTGCAGATGAGTTGGGGATTTCAGAACGAACCTTGTACCGAAAGATAAAACAGTTTGATTTGTAAATTTGGTTTCATCAATATTATATATCTTTATAAAACCAAATTATTCTTTATGAAAAACTGCTGTTACATTTTCATTGCATTTTTTATGTTACTATCTTGCAGTAACGATACTTCAGATCAAGCTAACATTGACACAAACTTACTTCAAAGAATAGATTTTTACCCCGGATTAGCTTTTGAAAGACGTTGGGTATTCAATACCGATGGACTGTTAAAAGAAATTACTAAATCCGATGGAACCTTAGTGCAAGACTTCACTTATGACAACAATAACAGACTAATTAATTCGACCGTTTTTAATGATAATGGTTTCAATCAAACTTACACTTTTACCTATGACAATACTAATTTTGTGAACTCTGTTAATGGTGAAACTGTAAATTACAATGCAAGTTTAGATAGCTATTATGTCGGCAATTTGTCGCAAAATTACAGACTAACGAAAATCAATAGCGAAAAACTGTTAGTATACGGCAAAACTTCCTACCAAGATTTTGACGATGACGGTAACCCATATGAAATTACTTGGGATGAAATCACCGTTACCTATTCAAATAATAATTTGATGAGCTATTATCCTAATGACAGTTGCAACTATTTTACCTATGATAGTCAAACCAATCCTATAAGAAATGTAATACTGCCAATATGCAGAGCCTTTAGCTTTATAGAAAATTCTCGTTGGGTAGATGGCCTTTATTTTTCACCTAACAACCCACTATCCCATGAATATTGCTCTGAAGACCCTGAAAGTGAAGTATATAACTACACTTACAATACGGACAATTTACCTTTAATTCAAACTAGAGATAACTATTATTTAGGCGTTTATGAAAACACGATAACTACTGCAAAGTATTACTACCAAGGAGACGTTATTCCATAATTCAAAATAAAGAATTACTTTAGCCCATTATACAACATCATGAAGTTTTTCAAACTCTTTCTTATATTAATTACCGCTTTCAGCATCAACAGTTGCTCAGTATACAATTTTACGGGTACAGGGAAAATCGATGCCAAAACCTTTCAGGTAAACTATTTTCAAAATGCCGCAGAATTGGTTGAACCCGGCATTGATTTAAGTCTTACTCGAAAGCTACAGGATTTAATTCAAAATCAAACCAATTTAAATCTGGTAAATTCCAACGGCGATTTGATGTATGAGGGAGAAATCACCGATTATCGAATTACTCCAATGACCGCTACAGCCGACCAAAGAGCAGCAGAAAGCAGATTAACAATAGCCGTTATGGTTCGTTTTACCAATAAAAACAAAGAAACAGATAACTTTGAAAAGAGATTTTCTTTCTTTTATGATTACAGTGGACAAAACCAATTGGTTGGCTCACAATTAACTACCGCTTTGGATGTAATCTTTGAAAGAATTACCCAAGATATTTTTAATGAATCACTAGCCAAATGGTAGAAAAAAAGTGATCAGTGTTCAAGTCATAGTTGGCAGTTTGAAACTGCTAAATACCTAGCAAACACTGAGAACTGAATACTGAATACTAAAAAATGAATTTAACTGATTACACTTACTTACTCAACAAACCCGAAGCCATCAACGACAGGCATGCGGAAACCTTAGACAATGTGCTGAGTGCTTTCCCTTACTTTCAAAGTGCGCGTGTGTTGAAGTTAAAACATTTGTACAATCAGGACAGTTTTAATTATAATTATGCGCTGAAAATTTCGGCCGCTTATACCACAGACCGAAGTGTTTTATTCGACTTTATCACTTCAGATTCTTTTGTTTCTGTCCAAAAAGGATTGTATGAAAAGAAACTCGAAGAATTAATGAACATGAATGTTGTTGGTATCGAAGAGGTAATTGCTGACTATAAACCATTGCCGATTGACCCATTGGAACAATCAATACTTACGTCGATAAAGGAAGCTTTGCCTACAGAAGAACAAAAAGCGGAAGAAAAATTAGCGATTGGCAAACCATTAGAATTTTCTAAAGACGAAAAGCACTCTTTTCAAGAATGGTTACAATTATCGAGATTAAAACCGATTATCAGAGAAGAAACAGCAAAAATCATTTCTCCATCTGAGGCAGAAAAGCAAAAAAAACTGGAATTAATTAATAAATTTATCGAAAACAATCCAAAGATTACTCCTATCTCAAAAGATGCCATTTTGCCAGTAATAGAACCGATTGCAGAGGAAACTTCTTATTTAATGACCGAAACATTGGCTCGTGTTTATTTGGAACAAAAAAAATATTCGAAAGCAATACAAGCTTATGAAATATTAATTTTGAAATATCCGGAAAAAAGTAGTTTCTTTGCAAACCGAATTTCGGATATTAAAATTTTACAACAGAATAACAATTAATTACACTATATCATGTTTACTATTTTTTTAGCAGCAATAACTTTAGTTTGTTTCTTATTAATCATCGCTGTAATGGTGCAAAACCCTAAAGGTGGTGGTTTATCTTCTTCATTGGGCGGTTCACAAATGCTTGGTGGTGTTCAAAAAACCACTGACTTTTTAGATAAAAGTACTTGGTTTTTAGCCGGAACATTAATCGCTTTGATTTTATTATCGAGTATCAGTTTCCCAAGTATGGTTGGACAATCAGATTCAAAAGTAATTGACCAAACTGAAATAGCTCCAAAATCAGCTACTCCAGCTACTACTACTCCTGCTAAGCCGGCGGAAGAGAAAAAATAATAAAGACATATCTTTATACTAATGCCAGCGCTGACATGCTGGCATTTTTTTTAGGAAAAAATGACAGTTTAAAAGGCTTGGCACAATTTCTGAAAACCAATGCAACAGTACAATAACAAAAATAATTTATCATTATGGCATTAAATATTAAACCTCTAGCTGACAGAGTGATTGTGGAACCGGCAGCTGCTGAAACTCAAACAGCTTCCGGAATTTTTATTCCCGATACCGCAAAAGAAAAGCCACAAAAAGGCAAAGTAGTTGCAGTAGGAAACGGCAAAAAAGACGAGCCCTTAACGGTTAAAGTTGGCGATACCGTTTTATACGGAAAATATGCCGGAACCGATTTAAAGTTCGATGGCAAAGATTACCTCATTATGCGTGAAGATGACATCTTAGCAATTATTTAAATAAAGTATTAAGACTATAAACAACAAACAAAATGGCAAAAGATATAAAATTCGACATTGAAGCACGCGACGGTTTAAAACGTGGTGTTGACGCCTTAGCGAATGCAGTAAAAGTTACGTTAGGTCCAAAAGGAAGAAACGTAATTATCGGAAAATCATTTGGTGGTCCGAATGTTACCAAAGATGGTGTAACTGTAGCCAAAGAAATTGAGTTGAAAGATCCATTGGAAAATATGGGTGCTCAAATGGTGAAAGAAGTAGCTTCTAAAACCAATGATTTAGCCGGAGACGGTACTACAACTGCTACCGTTTTAGCACAAGCCATCGTAAAAGAAGGACTGAAAAACGTGGCCGCCGGAGCTAATCCAATGGACTTAAAAAGAGGAATTGACAAAGCGGTTGAAGCTATCGTAGCTGACCTTGGAAAACAAGCCCAAGTGGTTGGAAGCGATTCAGAAAAAATCAAACAAATTGCGTCTATTTCTGCCAATAATGATGAAGTGATTGGCGAATTAATCGCTACTGCTTTCGGAAAAGTAGGCAAAGAAGGTGTAATCACTGTAGAAGAAGCCAAAGGAACGGACACTTACGTTGATGTAGTAGAAGGAATGCAATTTGACAGAGGTTATTTATCGCCTTATTTCGTTACCAATCCTGAGAAAATGGAGGTTGAATTAGAAAGACCTTACATTCTTTTATACGATAAAAAAGTATCTTCTTTAAAAGAATTATTACCGATTTTAGAACCGGTAGCACAATCAGGAAAACCTTTATTAATTATTGCTGAAGATGTTGACGGAGAAGCTTTGTCTACTCTAGTTGTAAACAAATTACGTGGTGCCTTAAAAATTGCTGCAGTAAAAGCACCTGGATTCGGTGACAGAAGAAAAGCAATGTTAGAAGACATCGCCATCTTAACCGGCGGTACAGTTATCGCTGAAGAAAGTGGATATACTTTAGAAAATACTACTTTGGAAATGTTGGGAACAGCAGAAAAAGTAACCATAGACAAAGACAATACAACCATTGTAAACGGAGCTGGAGATGCTGACATGATTAAAAATCGTGTCAACCAAATCAAAGCCCAAATGGAAACTACGACTTCTGACTACGACAAAGAAAAATTACAAGAGCGTTTGGCTAAATTGGCCGGTGGCGTTGCTGTACTATACGTTGGTGCTGCTTCAGAAGTAGAAATGAAAGAGAAAAAAGACCGTGTTGACGATGCTTTACACGCGACAAGAGCTGCGGTAGAAGAAGGAATCGTTGCCGGTGGTGGTGTTGCCCTTTTGAGAGCTAAAAGTGTTTTAGCCCATTTAAAATCTGACAATGCTGATGAAGCAACGGGAATCCAAATTGTATCTCGTGCGGTAGAATCTCCTTTGAGAACTATTGTTGAAAATGCCGGTTTAGAAGGTTCAGTAGTGGTAGCTAAAGTTTCTGAAGGTAAAAACAACTTTGGTTACAACGCTAAAACAGACGAATATGTTGACATGTTAAAAGCCGGAATCATCGACCCTAAAAAAGTAACTCGTGTAGCTTTGGAAAATGCTGCTTCTGTTGCGGGTATGATTTTAACTACTGAATGTGCTTTGGTAGAAATCAAAGAAGAAAACGCTGGTGGCGGAATGCCAATGGGTGGCGGAATGCCGGGAATGATGTAAAAATCTCGAAGTTTATCTTCAAAAAAATATTTTTTATCAGAAACGCCTCGAAATCTAGGGGCGTTTTTTTTTATTCATTTTGTAAATAAAATTTTATATTTTTGAGAGTGAATTCTAATCCGATGGAAATGCGTAATTGTTTGCTTTTGACAATCCTTTTATTGATCTCAAATATTCTTCAGGGTCAAGAAGCTAATGATAAAACAGTAGCACAAATCGCAACAGCACTTGAAAATTACTTCTTGCTGGAAAGAGAAAACATCCATCTACATCTCAACAAAACTACTTTTTTATCCAATGAAAAAATTTGGTTAAAAGGCTATGTAGTCAACAGGAAGACTAATCAACCTTTTTTTAATACAACCAATGTTTTTGCGCTTTTATATGATGACAAAGGCCATAAATTGTTTGAAAAATTACTTTTTGCCAGCAATGGAACGTTTACAGGGAATTTTGAACTCGATAAAAACCTTCCTTCCGGGGATTATTATATTCAAGTTTACACCAATTGGATGAATAACTTTTTGGAAAACGAATCAACAGTTCAAAAAATAAAAATCATCAATCCAAAGGAAGGCGCGATTATACCAAACAGCAATCCAACGGAATCTCTTGCCATAACGCTGAATCCGGAAGGCGGCAATTTAATTAAAGGAATAAGTACTATAATAGGCGTCAAATTAGCCGATTGTTTTGGGAATACTTTTGTAAATGCAACAATCGAAATTCAAGACGACAAGAACACCATTTTACAAACCATAAAATTGAATCCGTTTGGTTTTGGAAAATTCGAAATTATCCCAACAATTAGTCCAATAAAAGCGGTCTTCCAATCAAATGATCTAAAAATTGAAACCCTATTACCTTTAGCTTCCGATATTGGTATTGCACTTGAAGTCAACAATTTTTCTCATGCAGATCAAGCCATTGTTAAAGTAAAAACCAATGCGGAAACCATTCCGTTATTAAAAGACAAACAACTCTATGTTGTAGTGCACCAAGACGATAAAAAATCGATTATACCCTTAAAGATTAACCAAGAGAATCTTGGACAAACCTTGTCAATTGCCAATAAATTTCTATCAGAAGGAATAAATACCATTAGAATAATTGACAGTGATTTGAAACAGTGGTGTGAAAGAGTCATTTATGTTCATCAAAAGGAAGAAAAACCCTTGAACATCATGTTTAACTTCAAGAAAGAGGGTAAAATAAAAATGGTTGGCTATTCAGACTATGCCAATGCTAATTTGAGTATTTCTATACTACCCGAAGAAACCAAAGCCATGGAAATTGAAGACAATATTATCTATACTTCAACCATTAGCCCTTATATCACTGAAAGTTTAACCAATGCACTCTACTATTTAACAGAGCCTACAAGAAAAAAGTATTATGAATTAGATTTGGTTTTACTCAACCAAAAAAAACCTAAATATGATTGGGAAAATATAGTGGCTAATCCGCCAAAATCTAATTATACATTTGACATTGGCCTAACCATTAAAGGAACTGTGAATCAGGAATTGAAAAACAATAGTAACTATAAAGTCAGACTCTATTCCGTCTTAGATTTAATATTAGTATTGTCTGATGTGAGTAAGAAAAACGAATATTTATTTGAGAATATTGCGGTTGCTGACTCTACAGTTGTCGACTTGTCATTATTAAAATCGCCTGAATTAAATGTTATCTCAACCAACTTTGCCACAGTAGTTTTAAATAGAAATAAACCCTTTAAAAAACCATTTTGGGTGCCTTTTAGCGAATGTCCAAAGCCTCAAGTTTATCATTATGACACTTCATTTGATCTGCCTAAATTTAACGGAGAAATAATAAAATTGAATGAAGTGATACTTAAAACCAAACCAAAAAAAACTTTAGTTAATGAAAATAAATTTGGAAATTCTAACTTACGGGGGTACAAAATACAAGAAAATGACACTTCAAGTTTACTTGGATTTATAGAACAAAACGGATTCAATGTAACCCGAACCGCAATGGGAGAAGTTTCTATAACCGGAAGACAAACGTCTACCTTATTGGGAGCTAGTACAACTCCGGAAGTATTTCTTGACGATAGGGTTTTATTTTCATTTGCTGAGCTCGATATGTTAGACATGACTGACATTGATGAAATCTACATCAGCTCAACTGCTATAGTTCCTTCAACCAGAAACAAACAAGGGATCATTAAAATTTACAGGAGAAAAAACTTTACTACAAAAACTGCAGTAAAATCGGTTTCGTTTATGATAAAAAAAGGTTTTGAACGCAATTCAAATTTTGTCAATAATGATTATCAAAGCTATACCAACAAAGGATTTGAAAATTATGGCATTGTTGATTGGTGTCAAACTATATTAACCGATGAAAAAGGAAATTTTTTATTTGAATTTCAAGATGCTAATATTAAAAAATACAAAGTAGTAATTCAAGGCTTCACTATTGATGGCAAACTAATCAACAAAGAATTTAATCTCTCGATTGATTAGCTAACCTATAAAACTAGTTTTCAGATCCCTCTTTGGGATGTTTCTTTATCATTTTAAGCACTACCGGTAAAGTTGAAACAAGAATGATAATGATTATAATTTTTTCTATGTGATGTTTCAAATCGATGTCAAATTTCTCTAAAAACAGACCATACAAATAATGTCCGGAAAAAATCAAAATGAACGACCAAAGGAACGAACTTAGTATGTTATAAAACATAAATTTCTTTTTATCCATAGTAACAATTCCGGCTACAATTGGGGCAAAAGTTCTAACCACCGGTAAAAAACGGGCAAAGATGATGGCTTTTCCGCCATATCTTTCAAAGAAATCTTTCGATTGGATTAAGTATTTTTTCTTCCAAAAAAAACTATCTTCTTTCTTATACAAATAATAACCACTTTTGGAACCAAACCAATAGCCAATCATATTTCCGAAAATTCCGGCAATAGCCACTAATAATGCTAATAAAGTTACATTAATCAAATCGCTTTCAATAATAGTGAAATTCTCTATTAAATCACGACTGTAAATTCCGGCTAAAAACAATAAACTGTCACCTGGCAAAAAGAAACCTGCGAACAAACCGGTTTCGGCAAATACAATAAACAATACAATCCAAAGCCCAATTTTTACACCACCAATTGTCATGGTTATGTAAAACTCAGGATTCAACAATTGCATCCAATCAAAATCACTCATGGATTATAAATTAAAATGGGTAAAAAATTCGAGCGTGAAATTAGTGCTTTTTTTTGGGATTTCTTGTGCTTTTAACTTAAAACTAACCATCTTTTTTAATCAAAAAAAACTCCTTAAAAAGATAAGGAGTTTTTAAAATTATTTTCTTTCATAAAGACAACAACCATGAAGTTTGTCGTAATCTTCCTGAGTAGCTTTAACATCATTTGTATCATGTCCTACTTTAGCTATGGCTTTCTGTACATCGTTTAATGAGCACTTTTCTTCATTAATAATCAAATGCAGTTTATGGTCATCAATATGCCAATCAGCACTTTTAACTCCCGAAACAGAGAAAGCAGCCTTTTCAATTCGCTTCTTACACATTTCACAATTGCCATTGACTTCTATAGTGTATTTGGCGTTCTTGCTTTTCTTTTCTTGTGCTTGGGTTGAAAATGTTACTACTACTAACATCATTCCTAAAATTATATTTTTCATACTCTATATTTTAAATTGTTATTTTATTTTAAATCTTAAGCCTGCGTAATACATGGCACCAAAAACCGGCGCATACACAATTGACGTATCAAAAGTGGGTCCAAAAGGATTTTCTGCACCCAAAACCGCTTGGTGTTGTGTGTAATTCCCAATGTTTTCTCCACCAACATACACTTCAAAAGTACTCGAAAATGTTCTGGTAATTTGCGCATTCATAGTCGAGAACGAAGGCGAAAACTCGGGAAGCCTATCGTGGTGTGGATTGGTTGATGTATTAGGCAATTGTTGTTTGCCTAACCAATTCCATGTAAAGTCAAATTTCCATTGTTTTCCTTTTTCCACTATGTGCGTGGCGTATTCCACATTTCCGAAGAAACGATGTTTCGCTTGCAAAGGTCTTTGATAACTTCCTGAAATGTAATCCGTAGAAATATCATAATATTTGTAAGCGGTTCTCAAATTCAAATGTTTGATGATTTCCAAATTGAAGTCCATTTGCAAACTGTTGGCATAGGACTTTCCGTCCAAATTGTAGAACAACACTTCTTGTGGTGAATTCATGACGTCAACCACTGCTTGGTTTTGAAAATCGGTTCTGTAGAAGTCGATAGTGGTATCGGCTTTCATTCCGAAAAGCATGAAGTTTTGCGTAAAACTCAGTCCGTAATTCCAGGCAATTTCGGGGTCTAAACCATAAATTTTTCCATTGGTGTCCAAGACTGAAAAAGTTCTGGAGCTAGCAAAAAGGTTTTGGTTTTCAGCAAAAATATTAGCGGCACGTTTACCTCTTCCGGCAGAAAATCTAATCACTGATTTGTCTCCGGGATTATATTTCACGTGCAATCTTGGGGTAAAAAATGCCCCTAACCTATTGTGGTAATCCATTCTTCCACCTAAAATGTAACTGAACTTGTCGTTGTCATCAAAAGTATATTCAAAGAAAGCACCAACAGAATTGTCTATTCTGCTAACGTCATTCGAGTTCACAAACTCAGCATATTTGTCATAAGAGAAATTCAATCCTGTGGCGAATTTGTGCATCGTGTTACTAATAATCGAATTAAAAATTAGGTTCGAATAATAACTTTGCTGTTTGATATCATATTGGTTCAAACCAAAATACGATTCCTGATTATGAGTAGTAAAGGCATTCTGAAAACCGATACTTTGGTATGGCATATCTTTAAAAACATAGCCAATTTTGGAAGAAAAATCCAAACGCTCGGTATTGATTTCAGAACCCCAATAATTGGTGGTCAATCTATCTCTGTCCGGGTCAAAGTCAAGTTGTCCGGTTTGTTTTTCGTCGTTCATATAACGAACATTCAAAAACGAAACCCAACCCGAATCAGGATTATAATACTGCCAACGATTAGCAATATTCAATTGTTTTCCCAAAGGATTGTCCATAAAACCATCATCGTTCATGTCGTTTTTGGAAACACGAGTATTGCCGTGAACGAACAAACTTGTCGACCATTTATCCGAAACTTTTTTATTGAAATGCGTATTGATTTCGAAACGACTTCCGGTATCGCCATAGGCATTTAAAAAGAATGGAATATCGCCCAAAGGTTTGATTAATTCGGTGTTGATTTGGCCTGAAATACTTTCATAGCCATTAACCACACTTCCGGCACCTTTGGTAATTTGGATGCTTTCTACCCAAGTTCCAGGTGTAAAAGACAAGCCATAAGCTTGAGAAGCACCACGAACTGAAGGAATGTTTTCTTCAGTAATCATGATATACGGACTGGTTAATCCAAGCATTTTGATTTGCTTAGTTCCGGTCAAAGCATCCGAAAAATTCACATCTATTGACGGATTGGTTTCGAAGCTTTCGGCCAAGTTACAACAAGCAGCTTTTAGTAGTTCTTTGCTCGTGACCAAAGTAGTATTGGCCGCGCCTTTTATTGATTTTTTTATTCCTTTTCGGTTGCCTTCTACGGTTACGGTTTTCAAAGTGTCTTGTTTCAAAGATTCCTGTGAAAATCCCAAAGTAGAAAATAACAACGTTAAGAATAACGGTATATTTTTCATTTTGTTGATTTAAAATTAATTCTATTTCAAATGATTCTCAGTATAAATTATGAGAACCTGAACGGAATTCTGTTTAAATCAGGCGTAAAAAGTGTATTGGCAGTAGAGTTGGTAAAGCGGCGGCGCATTAGAATCGCAATAGAATGCCACTTTTTCATCCACAAATTGGGGAGCTTCAGCTTCCGCAAAAAAGTGATTTTTGTATTCAGAGAAAAAAGCCGGTTCAAAATCGAGAGAAATCGTTTTGATGATGATCTTCTCGGTCTTGTTTTTTAAGTCGACTTTCTTATCGGAGCAACAATCTTTGTGAGTAGTTTCAACTTTGGCACAGCAGGTTTTTTCAACCACAACCGGCATTTCGCAAACTTCTTCCTTAGAAAAAACAGAAGAGATAGAAGCTATTTTCCCTTCGCAATAATGCACACTAAACGCCAAGCCTGAATTGGAAACCAATATCAGCAAAGCGGTTAAAATACTAATGTGCTTTTTGAAGTTCATGGCGCAAAGTTAATAATAATCAAGTATCAAAAACTTAAAATGGTCTTAAAACTTACAACTCAAACTCTTGTCCCATCAAAGGAACTGAGCAATCAATCTCATATTTTTCTTGAATTTTGATGCGCAATTCATCTGCCGGTTCGTTTTCGCCATGGACTAAAAACACTTTCTTTGGTTTAGGTTTTATTTCCGAAAGCCAATTAAGCAAATCATTTTGGTCGCCGTGAGCTGACAAGCCTTCTATCTCTAATATCTTAGCCAAAACCGTATAATATTTGCCATAGATTTTAATGTCTGTTGCGCCTTCGAGTAGTTTTCTGCCACGAGTTCCTTCGGCTTGATAGCCAACAATGATTACGGTAGTTTCGGGCAAACTGATGTAGCGTTCTAAATAACTCAATACTCTTCCACCGGTAATCATTCCACTGGCAGCGATAATTACTTTGGGTTGTTTGTCAAAAATAGTCGCAATGGTTTCCTGATATTCTGAGTTCATGGTAAAAATTTTACACATATCAACGCATTCCTGTTCGGATAATTTGTGCCAATTTCGGTTTTCCCTAAAGACCTCTAAAACACTAATACCCATTGGCGTATCAATCACATAAGGAATATCGGGAATCCTATCTTCTTTTTTAAGTTGCCAAAGTAGGAACATTAAAGTCTGCGCACGTTCAACCGCAAAACTCGGAATAATAACTGTTCCGCCATTTTCAACGGTATTGTTGATGTAGGTTTCCAATAACAATTTCACATCTTCTTCCGGATGAATTCGATTGCCGTAAGTGCTTTCTAAAAAAACATAATCTGCTTTCTTTGGTTTTACCGGTGCATATAGCAACACATCGTCATCCCGACCGATATCTCCGGAGAATACTAACGTTTTGTTTTCCAATTGCAACTCGATAGAACAAGCGCCAATGATATGTCCGGCATTAGTGAACTTCGCCGAAATTTCTGCATCCAAAGCCACTTCTTCATTAGGTTTAACAACTCGAAACAATGGAAATACTTTTTCGGCTTGGGCTAAATCGTATAAAGGTTCGGCTTTTTCGTGTTTGGAAAAATGCTCTTTGTTGGCTCGCTCAGCTTCTTCTTCTTGTATTTTGGCACTGTCTAACAAAATTAATTTGGTAATATCTTTAGTCGGACTCGTACAATAAATTTTGCCTTCAAAACCTTGATTGACTAATCTTGGCAACCAACCGCAATGGTCTAAATGGCCGTGCGTCAACAACACAAAATCGATGGTGTTGGGCAAAATCGGTAGCGGTTCCCAATTGAGTTCTCGCAAAGGTTTGATTCCTTGAAACAATCCACAATCTATCAAAATCCGGATTCCGTTGCTTTCGATTAATGTTTTGGAACCGGTTACTGTTCCTGCGCCGCCTAAGAATTTGATTTTCATTTTAAATATATTTACAAAGCTCGGAAGCTTCTTTAATCACATTTTTGATTCGAATAGGGCTCAAGCCAATTTGTTCAAGGGCTGCCATATTATTGATGATTTCTTTTGCCAAAATAATATCTTGCACCAACAGTTTGTCTTTTTCAGCCAATGTCAAAGTAGTCAAGCAAGTGATTGGATACAATTGTCCTTCATCAATTCTTTTCCGCAAACTTGCTTTTTCAGGATAATCCCAACTCAGCAATTGTAGTCCGGAACATTGCGCAAAAGCCGTCGCATCGCCTGTAAATCGGTTATTGGTCACAATCCAACAGCCTGAAATTTTATCTTTTTGCTTAAAAATAGGATGACTTCTGTCTTTTAAATCATTGAAACGGGAAAGAATGTACATAGGCACTTTTACATCTGAATTGGTTTCGCTTTTGGGGTGAAACTTACATTCAATCATTTCTACCTGTTCATTTTTCTTAACCGCAACATCTACTTCATGTCCAACACATTTTCCCGACAATAGTAAGTTGGTTTGCGCCAAATAACCTTCAGAAATAAACAAACGTGCGATGTATTTTTCAAAGAAAAACCCAGCTGGCCCAAGCATTTGAATAGCAGTTCTGAGATTATAGCGCGCCGCATTAGAATTAGAAACTTTTTTTAACAATCCGAAAGCCAACTTGTAGATTTTTTTGGTGGAAATGCCTTCGTAGATTTGTTTATCAATTTCTTGTAAAATATCTTCTACTACATGCTTGTTGGCGCCCGATTTGAGTAGAGAATTTTTAAGTTTGTCCCGATTAAAATCAACAATATTTCCCGAATGCTTTACTATTTTCATGGTAAACGAAATTAAATTTCAGTTTAAACAACCTTAGTAAAGTTACGAAAAATCGCTTACTTTTTGGCTAGTTTTTGGTAATAAAACGCCGGAATAAAAAGCATTATAAAAATCGGCTGGATTAGAAATCTTCTGAGGTAGAATAGGGTCATTTTGTTTTCTTCGCCAAAGAAAGTCAGTACAAAAATGAAGCTTATCATTAGTATTGACCCTAAAATCATATAAAGCAACATAGAGAACTTGACAATTTTAGTGTCTTTAAAAATCACATACAACAAGAACAACGAAATCACCGAATTGAAATAAAATCGCATACCCAAACTAAAAAACAATTTAAAAACATTGAACTGAGGCAACTTCGCATGCGCATATTCGCTTTTGAAATAAGCCAAAAACGGGTCGTAGAACAAATTGTCTTCAAAAAATCGGATGCAGATTAACAATCCGATCAAAAACAAAGACCAAAACACTTTCGATTTATTTTTTAGTAGCAACTGTAGCATGTAATGAAAATTTATTGACCCAAATGACCCAAAGCAAAAATACGATTCCGTAAATAACAAGCGGAAAAACAACGCCGTGTAGTATGTGTTCGTATTCCGGGAAACTGTACAATGCTATACAAAGTAAAGCGATTCTGGCGATATTTAAAACATGAATTAAAACACTTCCCAGTAGAATAAAAAGAAGCGTTTTTTTCCATTTCCCAGTGAAGGCAATGACAAATGAAATGAACAGAATAATCACGCTTAACGCGTTGCAACCTTCAATAATTCGGGATATATATTGTCCTTTGTAAATGATTTTTATGCTTGGTTCTGTTGGATGTGACTCAATGTAAGTTTCGGTATCAAATAAAGTTAGGACAGATTTAGTTTGATTGGCCACTAATTGTGAAAACGAATCGACTTCATTTTTTGACGCATCAAATCGGCTTAAATAAGACTGATAAATAATAGTCAGCAACAAATAGGTCAGCAAAAATTTCCCCAGAAAAAGTAAAAACGGTTTGTATTGCTGTAGCAGATTCTTCAAAATAGAATTTTTAACAAATTTATATAAAATAAAAAAAGCGCAGTCGTTACTTTTGCATAAAAAATTGAAAATGAATTTCGAAAACTTAAAACCTCAAGTTACAGCCATTCTTTCTGAAGTGAATACAGAAAGAGATATAAAATTAAAAACACTTTGTCAATTCTTATCGGACAATGTTGATTACTACAATTGGGTTGGTTTTTATTTTGCCAATCACGAGAACAGAACATTACATCTTGGACCTTACGTTGGTGCCGAAACCGATCATACCGTAATTCCGTTTGGAAAAGGCATTTGCGGACAAGTCGCAGAATCTAATGCGAACTTCGTCGTTCCTGATGTATCGGCTCAAGACAATTACATTGCTTGTAGCTTTACAGTGAAATCGGAAATCGTTGTCCCACTTTTTGTTAACGGTGTAAACATAGGCCAAATCGATATCGACAGTCATGTGATTGATCCTTTTACTGAAGCGGATGAAAGATTTTTAGAGTTTGTAAATGAGGAAGTTGCCAAACTTTTTTGAAAATAATTCGCAATTTATAATTCGTAATTCGTAATTATTTTTACCTTTGCACTCGAATTGAGAAAACCTCATTTCATACATAATAATCATTTAAAATAATATTGGAATGTATTTAACTAAAGAAACAAAAGCTGAAATCTTCGCTAAACACGGAGGAAAAGCTGAAAACACTGGATCTGCTGAAGGGCAAATCGCTTTGTTTACTTTCAGAATCTCTCACTTAACAGAGCACTTGAAAAAAAATCGTCACGATTACAACACTGAGCGCTCGTTAGTACTTTTAGTAGGTAAAAGAAGAAGTCTTCTTGACTACTTGAAGAAAAAAGAGATCAACAGATATCGTGAGATTATCAAAGAATTAGGTATTAGAAAATAATACATATCTAAAGAGGTGCTTGCGCGCCTCTTTTTGTTTTATAAAAAAGAGAAAAGTTTCGGTTTTTCATTGGGTTACACACAACAACTACTACAACACAACTAATTCTGTCGACAGGCGGAGACCAATGTAAAATTAAAAAAGAATAATTTATGATTCCACAATTATTTGTAGAAACTATCGATTTAGGTGATGGCAGAAGCATCACAATCGAGACAGGACGTTTGGCGAAACAAGCTGACGGTTCTGTAGTAGTAAGAATTGGAAAAACTGTTATTTTAGGAACAGTAGTATCCGCAAGAAAAGCAAGTCCGGGTATCGACTTTTTACCGTTAACGGTAGATTATCGCGAAAAATTTGCCGCAGCAGGTCGTTTCCCTGGTGGTTTCTTCAAAAGAGAAGCTCGTCCAAGTGACAACGAAGTATTAACCATGAGATTAGTAGACCGTGTTTTACGTCCGCTTTTCCCAAGTGATTACCATGCAGAAGTTCAGGTTATGATTCAGTTAATGTCTCATGATGATGAAGTGATGCCGGATGCCTTAGCAGGATTAGCCGCTTCAGCAGCGCTAGCTTTGTCTGACATTCCATTTGAAACTCTAATTTCTGAAGCCAGAGTGGGAAGAATTGACGGTAAATTTATCATCAATCCATCTCGTGCCCAATTAGAATTGTCTGATATCGACATGATGATTGGTGCTTCTACTGATTCTATCGCTATGGTAGAAGGTGAAATGAAAGAGATTTCAGAAAAGGAAATGGTGGAAGCCATCAAATTTGCTCACGAACATATTAAAGTACAAATTGCAGCCCAAGAAAGATTGGCTCAAGCGTTTGGAAAAAAAGAAGTTCGTACCTATGAACAAGAAAAAGAAGACGAAGCTATTTACGCCAAAGTAAAAGCAGCGGCTTATGATAAAATTTACGCTATTGCTAGCAAAGGTTCGGCAAAACACGAACGTTCAGCGGCTTTTGATGCGGTAAAAGAAGAAGTAAAAGCATTATTTACTGAAGAAGAATTGGCAGAAAACGGAGATTTAGTTTCTAAATATTTCTACAAAACCAATAAAGAAGCGGTTCGTAATGTAACTTTAGATTTAGGAACTCGTTTAGACGGAAGAAAAACTACTGAAATCAGACCAATCTGGTGTGAAGTAGATTATTTACCATCGGTACACGGTTCGGCTTTATTTACTCGTGGAGAAACCCAAGCTTTGGCTACAGCAACTTTAGGAACATCTAGAGAAGCTAACCAAATTGATTCTCCATCTGAACAAGGAGAAGAAAAATTCTATTTACACTATAATTTCCCACCATTTTCAACAGGAGAAGCTCGTCCGTTAAGAGGAACTTCAAGAAGAGAAGTTGGTCACGGAAACTTGGCTCAAAGAGCGTTAAAAAATATGATTCCTGCCGATTGTCCATATACAATCCGTGTGGTTTCTGAAGTATTAGAATCTAATGGTTCGTCTTCAATGGCAACTGTTTGTGCAGGAACATTATCCTTAATGGATGCCGGAGTTCAAATGATTCGCCCGGTTTCAGGAATTGCTATGGGATTGATTACTGACGGTGATCGTTTCGCGGTTCTTTCTGATATCTTAGGTGATGAAGATCACTTAGGCGATATGGATTTCAAAGTAACCGGAACTTCAGAAGGAATTACCGCTTGCCAAATGGACATCAAAATTGACGGATTGAAATACGAAATCATGGAGCAAGCTTTGGCTCAAGCTCGTGATGGCCGTTTGCATATCTTAGGAAAATTGACTGAAACATTAGCCCAACCAAGAACTGACGTTAAAGTTCACGCTCCAAAAATCATTATGAGAACCATTCCTGGTAACTTCATTGGTGCTTTAATCGGACCTGGCGGAAAAGTGATTCAAGAATTACAAAAAGCTACGGGAACTACTATCGTTATTAACGAAGTGGACGAGCAAGGTGTAGTTGAAATCTTAGGAACTGATCCGGACGGAATTGCAGCTGTATTAGCGAAAATTGATTCTATCATTTTCAAACCGACAGTTGGCGAATCTTACGAAGTTAAAGTAATTAAAATGCTTGACTTTGGTGCCGTTGTAGAATATACAGCTGCTCCAGGAAATGAAGTTTTATTACACGTTTCAGAATTGGCTTGGGAAAGAACAGAAAACGTTGCCGACGTTGTAAAAATGGGCGATGTGTTTATGGTAAAATACTTAGGTGTTGACCCAAAAACCAGAAAAGAAAAAGTGTCGAAAAAAGCACTTTTACCAAGACCTCCAAGAGAAGAGAAAAAAGACGCTCCACAAGGTTAATATTCTAAATATATTAATTCATAAAAAACCCCGATTCACAAAAAGAATCGGGGTTTTTAAATTTATTATTAAAAAATTGTAACTTTTTTGGTTTTTTGCACGTACAACCCAAGAACACTTTAAAGTAAAGGAGATACATTAAATGAGACAACTCAAAATCACCAAGCAGGTAACCAACCGTGAAACTGCTTCCTTAGACAAGTACCTACAAGAAATCGGAAAAGTAGACTTAATTACTGCCGATGAAGAAGTGGAATTAGCCCAAAAGATTAAAGCCGGAGATCAAAGAGCTTTGGAGAAATTGACAAAAGCTAATTTGCGTTTTGTAGTTTCTGTAGCAAAACAGTACCAAAATCAAGGTTTAACACTTCCCGATTTGATTAACGAAGGAAATTTAGGTTTGATTAAAGCTGCTCAACGTTTTGATGAAACTCGTGGTTTTAAATTCATTTCATATGCCGTTTGGTGGATTCGTCAATCTATTCTACAAGCTCTAGCGGAACAATCTCGTATTGTACGCTTGCCTTTGAATAAAATTGGCTCTATCAATAAAATCAACAAAATGTACGCCTTATTAGAGCAATCTAACGAACGCGCACCTTCTGCTGAGGAAATTGCAAAGGAATTAGACATGACCGTAAATGATGTAAAAGAGTCTATGAAAAACTCAGGTCGTCACTTATCAATGGATGCACCACTTGTAGAAGGAGAAGATTCTAACCTTTACGACGTTTTGCGTTCAGGAGAATCGCCAAATCCGGACAGAGAATTGATTCATGAATCATTGCGTACTGAAATTGAGCGTTCTTTAGAAACTTTAACCCCAAGAGAAGCCGACGTAGTTCGTTTGTACTTTGGTTTAGGTGACCAACACCCAATGACTTTAGAAGAAATTGGAGAAACTTTCGATTTAACTCGTGAACGTGTGCGTCAAATTAAAGAAAAAGCAATCCGTAGATTAAAACATACTTCTAGAAGTAAAATTTTAAAAACATATTTAGGATAATTAAGTCTTAAAGTCAAACGTCCAAAGTCATAAAGTTTTTGACGTTAGGACTTTCGACATTATGACATTAGACTAATAAAGGCAACAACAGTCTGATTAACTGTTCGTTTTTTGATTGATGATTGAAACTCCGGCTGATTACCGGAGTTTTACTTTTTATAGAAATCACCCATCATTTATTCGTGCATTCGTGGCAAAAAAGTATCTTTGCATCAACAACACACATACTTTATAAAATGAAAAACACAATTATTGCACCATCAGTTCTCGCAGCCGATTTTGCCAATTTACAACGCGATATCGAAATAATTAATGCCAGTGAAGCCGATTGGTTCCACATCGACATTATGGATGGTGTTTTTGTTCCGAATATCTCATTCGGAATGCCGGTTTTGGAGGCGATTTCAAAACATGCCAAAAAAACAATCGACGTACACTTAATGATTGTTGACCCCGATAGATACATCAAAACTTTTGCCGGTTTAGGTGCCAACATTTTAACGGTACACTACGAAGCATGCCCTCATTTACACCGAACACTACAAGCCATCAAAGCTGAAGGCATGAAAGCCGGTGTAGCTTTAAATCCGCATACCAATGTGGCGCTTTTGGAAGATACCATCAAAGACATTGACATGGTTTGCTTAATGAGTGTAAATCCTGGTTTTGGCGGACAATCTTTTATCGAAAATACTTACTCAAAAATTGAGAAACTAAAAGAACTAATCATCCGCAAAAACGCTTCAACCATTATTGAAATTGACGGCGGCGTGACCGACAAAAATGCCAAAAGATTAGTGCAAGCCGGAGCCGATGTTCTAGTGGCCGGAAACTTTGTTTTTAAAGCAGACAATCCAATGCAAACTATCGTTGATTTAAAGAAAATCACAACTTTATAATCTTATCAAATAGAATTTCTTAATATTAATTTGGAGTCGTTTTTTATATGCGACTTCAAATTAGTATTAATCATTTCAGCCAAAATCTTTCCCATTTCATTAAAATCAGTAGAAATGGTTGTAATGCCGTTTTCCACTACTTTTTTAAGAGAAGTATCATTATAAGAAATGATTCCGTAATCAATACCCAAGGACAAGTTTTGAATCTTAGCTTGCTCAATCACATTTACTAAATGTCGGTCACTTGGAATAATAAACAAACTACCTTTCATTATCTCATCCTTCTCAAAAGTCGAAACAACGGAATGCTGACAATTATTTTCAGAACAAAATTTTTGAAATCCGGTCACCATTCCAATCGGTTCTTTATCTCCGGGAAAGATCAAAATCAACTCTTCATACTTTTTGATTTTATCCAATCCATTCATTAAAGCATCATACATATCGGCCACAAAATCCTGATAAACCGCCGGATAATCCTTGAAAACTTCCGTAGTTTGGTCTAAAATATAAGTGTCGTTCAATGGCAATGATTTAATAACATCGTTTGGAATCTCCAAATTAGAGGGCATTATTATATACTTCGAATAATTGCCTTTGCTTTCATTTACCAATTTTTTAAACATCTCCAAATTAAAATGATGAAAGAAAATATCAATCTGAAAGTTCTTATTCACATGATATAAAAAGGACGTATACAAATCTTCTTTAAAAGCATTCAACTCATCAAACAGCAGAAAAATTCTCTGTTCCAAAGTAAATTCAACACTTTTCACATAATAACCTTTGCCCAGAACCGCGTAGATAATTCCGCGTCTCTTTAATTCGTCATAAGCCAACAAAACCGTGTCCCGCGAAATTGAAAATTCCAAACTGACTTTATTTACCGAAGGTAATTTCTCATCGCGTTTCAATCGCTTTTCGGCTATAGCCATTTCTACCGATAATACAATTTGCTTGTATTTCGGTTGGGCCGAATTAGGGTTTATATTGATGATTTTCATCTAAATACAATTAACTGGTGGTAAGTTACAAAAAAACCGGTAGGTAGTGGTATGGACAAGAAAGATAAAACAATAATTTCGTTATAAGATTGATAAAAATGTCATGATAAAAAATCATATTTCACAAATTAACAGTAGTATAAATACGAAATTGTTCGGGACAACACCGGACAATAAAGAAGTTCTTTGCTATACTTTGACTAATAAAAACGGCATGGAATGCTCTGTAATCAATCATGGCGCAACAATTACCTCGATAAAAATCCCAACTTCAAACGGACAAAAAACGGATGTAGTTCTGGGTTTTGATACTTTAGAAGACTACATTAATTCGTTTGATTTACCAAGCGCGCCTTATCTCGGAACGGTTGTAGGAAGATATGCCGGACGAATCAACAACGCTTCTTTCAAATTAAATGGAGAAAAAGTACAGCTAACCAAAAACCACAAATCCCATCAAATTCACGGTGGATTAGAAGGTTTTAGTCGAAAGTTTTGGGAAGTAACTTCAATCTACGAAGATATAAATCCTTCTATCACTTTAGAATATACAAGTTTGGCTAACGAAGAAAATTTTCCCGGAGAATTAAACGTAAAAGTTACTTACACTTTAACCGAAAACAACGAACTCAAAGTAACTTTTCAAGCCAAATCAACCGAAGACACTATAATCAATTTAACCCAACACAGTTATTTCAATCTTGACGGACATACAAAAGATATCGCTTCTCAAAAACTTTTTATCAATGCCAAAAACATACTGGAAACCACAACTGAATTGATTCCGACAGGAAATTATACCGACTTAAAAAACCATACTTTCGATTTTTCAAGTCCAAAAAACTGCCCAATTATTATAGACAATACTTTTGTTTTAGAAAGCAAAGAAGCGGCAACTCTGTACAGTGAAAACACTAAAATAAAAATGACGGTTTTTACCAATCAACCCGGAGTTCACGTTTATGTTGGTGGCAATTGTTTCGGCCAAATCAAAGCAAAAGAAAACGCCGATTATCACCCAGCAAGTGCCATTTGTTTTGAAACCCAAAATTTCCCGGACGCTCCAAATCACAGCCATTTTCCAAACTCCGTCTTAAGAAAAAATGAAGAATATTTACACCAAACCACATTCAAATTTGAAAATCTATAGCTATGAAAAAGATACTTTTTATTTTATTTTCAATCTCATTATTCTCTTGTTCTTCAGACAGTAATTCTGAAAACGAACCAATCTTAGAAGACGAATTTATTCGCGGTGCCGACATGTCTTATTTACCTTTAATAGAAAGCGAAGGCACAATTTATAAACACAACGGCGTAAATGAAGACCCAATTATAACTTTAAAAAATGCAGGTTGCAATGCCATTCGAATGCGTCTTTGGCAAAATCCATCCAACGCACATTCTGGAATGGCTGAAGTAAAAGCCTTTGCCCTAAGAGTGAAAGCTGCCGGTTTAAAAGTATGGCTAACCGTACATTATTCTGATACGTGGGCTGATCCGGCGAACCAAACCAAACCTGCCGCTTGGCAAAGCATGAGTTTTACAGCCTTAAAATCAGCAGTTTCTGATTATACCAATTTGGTAATGACTGAAATTGACCCTGATATTTTCCAAATCGGAAACGAGACCAACGACGGTATGCTTTGGCCGGAAGGAAGACTATCGACTAATGAAACCCAATATTTGGAACTGGTTTCAAGTGCGAGTGCAGCCATCAGAAGCCAATCTACCACAACCAAAATCATGTTACACCACGCCGGAACATCAGGCGCAGATTGGTATTACAGCAAAGTAGCCAATATCGATTACGACTACATTGGTCTTTCTTATTACCCGATTTGGCATGGTAGTAGTTTGGTTACACTGCAAAACACGATGAACACATTAGGCGAATTGTATGATAAAAAGGTAATCATCGCCGAAACTGCTTACCCTTTTACTTTCGGATACAATGATTACACCAATAATATTATAGGCTTGCCAAGTCAAATTCTACCTGCGTTTGCGGCAACTGAAACTGGCCAAAAATCATTTCTTTCCACAATAAAAAACACCATAAACCAAAGTACTCACGGCATTGGATTTTGCTATTGGGGTGCTGAATGGGTAGCTTTCAGAGGACCAACATCAACCAACGGTTCGCCCTGGGAAAACCAATCACTTTGGGATTTTAATAACAATTCACTTCCGGTTTTGGAGGTATTCAATGCTGAATAATTATGAAACTAAAATCAATGATCTTTTTGATACTTCTGATAACTGAAGTAAGCTTTGGACAAAATAAAGAAGCCGCTTTTTCAAAAGGTGCCGATGTCGGTTGGTTACCCCAAATGGAAGCCACAGGGTATAAATTCTACGATTCAGATGGCAGTGAAAAAGATTGTCTGCAACTGTTAAAAGACCGTGGCATGAACTCTATTCGTCTCAGAGTTTGGGTAAATCCAAATGACGACAAAGCCAGCGGCCATTGCAGTAAAGAAGAAACCGTAGTGATGGCATTACGCGCCCAAAAAATGGGATTCCGAATCATGATTAACTTTCACTACTCTGATTCTTGGGCTGATCCGGCAAAACAGTTCAAACCCAAAGCTTGGGAAAAACATTCTTTCCCTGAATTACTTAACGATGTTTACAATCACACTTTTGACGTAATCAATGCTTTAAAAGTTGCCGGAGTTACACCGGAATGGGTTCAAGTCGGTAACGAAATTCCCGGCGGTATGATGTGGCCCGAAGGCAGCACCGATAATTGGCACCAACTCGGACAATTATTAAACAAAGGTTACGATGCGGTAAAAGCCGTGGATAAAAATATCAAAGTAATTGTTCATGTCGACGAAGGCAACAACAACGCCAAATTCAGAAAGTTTTTCGACAATGCTACGGAACAAAAGGTGAAATACGACGTGATTGGATTATCTTATTATCCGTATTGGATAAAAAAAGACTATTCTGAAACCATAGCTGATTTGCAGTTCAACCTAAACGATATGGCCAAACGCTACGACAAAGAAGTCATGGTAGTTGAAGTTGGTGGTGAAGATGACAAAGTGCAAAATACTTACGAACTTTTAGCAGCCACAATTAAAGCGGTAAAAAATGTTCCTAACAACAAAGGAATTGGCGTACTCTATTGGGAACCGCAAGGCGCCAAAAGCTGGAGTCATTACGCGCTTAGTGCTTGGCAAGCTGACGGAAAACCTTCACCGGCATTGGATGCTTTTAAAGAAAATTAAAACATGAAAAAATTACAGTACCAATATATTCTTGTGGTCATTTTAGCTATTGGCTTCACGGCTAATGCGCAAGAAAAAATAAGCCTCGACGAAGATTGGAAGTTCCATTTTGGTCATGCCGCTAATCCGGAAAAAGATTTTGATTACAGCAAAACCGCTTTGCTTCATAAATCTAACGTATTTGCAACGACTGTAGTGAATCCAAAGTTTGTGGATACTGCTTGGGCATCCGTAAACGTTCCTCATGATTGGGTTGTCGAACTTCCTTTTGTAAATTCTCCTCAAGTGGAAATGGACAGTCACGGTTATAAACCGGTTGGCGGAATCTATGCTGAGACAAGTATTGGCTGGTATCGCAAGCATTTCTCAGTTGATAAATCAAAAAGCAACAAGCGTTTCGAACTTCAATTCGATGGCATCTACAGAAATGCTGAAATTTGGATTAACGGATTTTATGTCGGCACCAATTTTAGTGGCTACGTTGGCAATTCTTACGATGTTACCGATTACATTAATTTTGAAGGAGAAAATGTAATGGTCGTTCGGGTGGATGCCACACAATATGAAGGTTGGTTTTATGAAGGCGCCGGAATTTACCGCCACGTTTGGTTAAATATAACCGAAAAAGTATTTATTCCGAGTGATGGCGTTTTTGTACATGCTGAAGTAAAAGGGAAAAATGCTATTGTAAATATTGAAACTACAGTTCAAAACAATAATTTACAAACTTCCAACGGCTCCGTTTACTGTTACATTACCGATAGAAACGGAAAAGTTTTAGCCAAAACTTCGGAACAAAAAATTGCTTTAGGCGTTCATAAAAACACTTCGGTCAAGCAAAAAATAAATTTGAGCAACGCTCGCCTATGGTCGTTAGAAGATCCTTATTTGTACCGAGTGATTTCGGTGGTAAAATCAGGGAACCAAATTGTACACCAAACCAAAACGCGTTTCGGAATCAAAACGGTAAAATTTGATGCCAATAAAGGATTCTTCTTAAACGGAAAACATCTCAAGATTCAAGGCACCAACAACCACCAGGACCACGCAGGAATTGGAAGTGCACTATCCGATTATTTGCAATATTATCGCGTAAAATTGTTGAAAGAAATGGGGTCAAACAGCTATAGAGCAAGCCATAATGCACCAACTCCCGAACTTTTGGATGCTTGCGATAGCTTAGGCATGTTGGTTTTAGATGAACAACGTTTGTTAAACAGTAGTCCGGAATATGTAGACCAATTCAAACGAATAATCAAACGCGACAGGAATCATCCATCCGTATTTTTATGGTCAATCGGAAATGAAGAACAAAACATACAAGGCAACGACTATGGAAAAAAAATTGCCCAAACCCTATTGGCCATTCAACAAGATTTAGACCCAACCAGAACCAGCACTTATGCTGCTGATATGCCCAATGTTTTTAAAGGTGTAAACGAAGTAATTCCGATTCGCGGATTCAATTATCGGGAATATGCTGTAGCGGATTACCATAGAGATCATCCGAACCAACCGTTATTGGGAACCGAAATGGGAAGTACCGTTACGACGCGCGGCATTTATGAAAAAGACAGAATCAGAGCTTATGTACCAGACCAAGATATCACCCATCCATGGTGGGCAAGTAAAGCAGAAACTTGGTGGAAATTGGCCGCTGAAAATGATTTTTGGTTGGGCGGTTATGTCTGGACCGGATTCGATTATCGCGGTGAACCAACACCTTACAAATGGCCTAATATCAGTTCACACTTCGGGATTATGGATGTTTGCGGTTTCCCGAAAAACATTTATTACTACTATAAAAGTTGGTGGACCAACGAAGACGTTCTACACATTTCACCGCATTGGAACTGGCCGGAAAAAGTGGGCAAACCAATTGAAGTTTGGGTAAATTCTAATGCTGACGAAGTAGAATTATTTCTAAACGGTAAAAGTTTAGGTAAAAAAGTGATGCCGAGAAACAGCCATTTGAATTGGACTGTCAACTACGAACCCGGAACACTGGAAGCCATTGGTTACAAAAAAGGCAAAAAACTGACTTCAAAAGTGGAAACTACCGGCGTAGCTTACAACGTGGTATTAACTCCGGACAAAACCATTTTAACCGCCGACGGAAAAGATGCTACCGTAGTCAATATTTCCATCAGTGATGACAAAGGACGCGAAGTGCCAATTGCCGATAATATGGTTAAGTTTTATCTAACCGGCGATGCCAAAATCATTGGCGTGGGTAACGGTGATCCAAGTTCACACGAACCGGATAAATGCAGAGATGGCGCTTGGCAACGAAGTGCTTTCAACGGAAAATGCCAAGTGATTATTTTGGCAGGAAAAACAGCTGGTTCCATAAAATTAGAAGCCAAAGCGAACGGATTGGTTTCAGCTTCAACAATTATACAATCTAAATAATGAAGAAGAAACTCATCCAACACACCACGGAACATTTTGAAAAAATCTTTCAAAAAGTACCCGAAACTATTTTCCTTTCGCCGGGAAGAATCAACATTATAGGAGAACACGTGGATTACAATGATGGTTTTGTCATGCCGGCGGCCATCAACAAATACATTTGTTTTGCCGTTTCCAAAAACAACGATTCCGATTGCACCCTTATTGCCAAAGATCTCAACGAAGCCTACAAATTTGACTTAAATGACGACCTAAAACCCATCGAAAAAATGTGGGCGAATTATATACTGGGCGTTTTACACGAAATCAAAAAAAGAGGTTACAACCTAAAAGGTTTTGACATGGTTTTCAGTAGTACAATCCCAATGGGTGCCGGGCTTTCTTCCTCAGCCGCTTTAGAATGTGGTATTGGTTATGCGATGAATAAACTGTTTAATTTGGGTTTAACCAAAGAAGAAATCGCTTTAATTGGTCAAAAATCCGAACACACTTTTGTGGGTGTGAATTGTGGCATTATGGACCAATTTGCCTCAGTTTTTGGTAAAAAAAATAGTGTAATCAAACTCGATTGCAATACTTTGGAATATGAGTACTACAAAGCCAATTTCAAGAAATATTCGTTACTTTTATTGGACAGCAATGTAAAACATACGCATTTGACTTCTGGCTACAATGTCAGAAGACAAGAAGTAGAACAAGGTTTAGCGATAATAAAAAACCATTTTCCACAGGTGAAAACTTTCAGAGATTGTACTGAAGACATGGTTTTGGAGTTGAAAGAAACTTTAGGCAATGTCATTTTCAGACGTTGTCATTTTGTGGTCAAAGAAATCCAACGTGTACTTGATGCCGCAAAGGCTTTGAACGATTCTGATTTTAAAAGATTAGGACAATTAATGTCGGAAACGCATGAAGGTTTGTCCAAAGACTACGAAGTGAGTTGTGATGAAATTGACTTTTTAGTCGATGCCGTACAACACGAAAAATCAGTTCTTGGTTCAAGAATGATGGGTGGCGGCTTTGGCGGTTGTTCCATCAATCTGATTGAAAAAGGCTCTGAAAATGAATTAATCGAAAAAATATCAGCCCAATACCGAAACGCCTTTGACATCGAATTAAAAGCTTACAAAGTAAAAATTTCAAAAGGCACCTCGCTTTACAAAGACTAACTCATGACACAATTCAACCATAACGAACATCCACACCGAAGATACAACCCGTTGCTCGACGAATGGATTTTGGTTTCGCCACATCGCGCCAAGCGACCATGGCAAGGCCAAAAAGAAACCGTTCACGCAGACCATCGCCCTGAACACGACGCAGATTGCTATTTGTGCGCCGGAAATGTTCGTGCCAATGGCGTAAAAAATTCCGATTATACTGATTGTTATGTGTTTGAAAATGACTTTTCGGCACTACTGAAAGAAGAAGTTACTTTTGAAAATAAAGCAAAATCTCTATTCCAATTAAAACCGGAACGCGGCATCAACAAAGTGGTTTGTTTTTCCCCCAAACACAACTTAACATTGCCTGAAATGGAAGTCGAAGCGATTGAAAAAGTAGTCCAAACTTGGGCAGCACAATACATCGAATTGGGCAGTCACGATTTTATCAATTATGTTCAGATTTTTGAAAACAAAGGCAGCGTTATGGGTTGCAGTAATCCTCATCCACATGGGCAAATTTGGGCGCAATCATCTTTGCCGACACAAGTTGAGAAAACACAAAAAAGCCTTCGCGCCTATTACGAAAAAAACAAAACCAGCTTACTTAAAGACTATTTAGACCAAGAATTAAAAAAAGAAGAACGCATCGTTTTAGAGAATGAACACTTTGCAGTTTTAGTGCCATTTTGGGCAACTTGGCCTTATGAAACCATCATTATCAGCAAAAGACATTTTGGCAATATCATCGCGATGAGCAACGAAGAAACCAAAGCTTTCGCCGAAATCATCAAAGGCATTACCGTGAAATACGACAATCTTTTTGAAACGTCTTTTCCTTATTCTTCCGGAATTCACCAAGCACCTACCGATAGGGTTTCGCATCCTGAGTGGCATTTCCACATGCATTTTTATCCGCCATTGTTGCGAAGCGCTACCGTGAAAAAATTCATGGTCGGCTACGAAATGCTAGGCGAAGCGCAACGCGATATTTCACCGGAACAAAGTGCCAAAATTTTAAGAGACTTACCAAACCAATATTACAAAACTAAAACCACCTAGTATGCAAACTTTAGCCACCCAAGATTATATTGTTTTCTTCGCGTATTTCGTCATTATTGTCGGCTACGGATTTTGGATTTACAACCGAAAAAAGAAAGCACAAACCAGTAGTAACGATTATTTCCTGGCTGAAGGTTCGCTGACTTGGTGGGCGATTGGTGCGTCATTGATTGCGAGTAACATCAGTGCCGAACAATTTATTGGGATGAGTGGTAGCGGTTTCAAAATGGGATTGGCGATTGCCACATACGAATGGATGGCAGCGGCAACGTTAGTAATTGTTGCGATTTTCTTTATGCCGGTGTATTTGAAAAACAAAATTTTCACGATGCCGCAATATCTCAACAAGCGTTACAACAGCAATGTAGCAATGATTATGGCGGTGTTTTGGTTGTTGCTTTACGTGTTGGTCAATCTGACTTCTATCTTATATTTAGGCGCTTTGGCGATTAGCAGTATCTCTGGTTTGAACATTACTTTTTGCATGATATTCTTAGCTTTCTTCGCGGTGATGATTACATTGGGCGGCATGAAAGTAATTGGTTATACCGATGTAATTCAGGTGTTCTTTTTGATTTTGGGCGGATTGGTGACAACTTATTTGGCTTTGAATTTAGTGGCTACCGAATTTGGTTCCGAAGGCGTAATCAGCGGATTTAACCTGATGCGAGAGAAAGCGGATGACCATTTCCATATGATTTTCGACAAATCGAATGCGAATTATATGGATTTACCGGGATTGTCGGTGTTGATTGGCGGTATGTTGATTATCAATTTGAATTATTGGGGTTGTAACCAATACATAACGCAAAGAGCTTTGGGTGCCGATTTAAAAACCGCTCGTGGCGGAATTCTATTCGCCGCTTTCTTAAAATTATTAATGCCAATCATTGTGGTTTTACCGGGAATTGCCGCTTATGTTTTATACCAAAACGGACATTTCCAAACCGAGATGTTGCAAGACGGAACCGTGAATCCTGACAGAGCGTATCCTATTTTATTGAACTTATTGCCGGTTGGTTTAAAAGGATTGTCCTTTGCCGCTTTAACCGCTGCGATTGTAGCTTCGTTAGCCGGAAAAGCCAACAGCATTGCCACGATATTCACTTTAGACGTTTATAAAACCAAACTGAATGTTGATGCCGATGAGAAAAAATTAGTCAACATTGGAAAACTGACCATCATTACTGCGATGATTATTGCTGTGGTGGTTGCTCCGTTTTTAGGGATTGACAAAAAAGGCGGTTTCCAATACATACAGGAATATACCGGTTTTGTGAGTCCGGGTGTTTTTGCGATGTTTATTCTTGGTTTCTTCTGGAAAAAAACGACTTCTAATGCGGCACTCTTTGCTACCATTGGCGGTTTCATATTCTCTATTCTATTCAAGTTTATGCCGGCTTTTGTCGATTTATCTTTCTTTAATCCGATGGGATTTGCAGTGCCGAATGCCGAGGGTGTTTACGAAATTCCGTTTATTGACCGTATGGGATTTGTATTCGCCATTTGTGTAATTGGCATGTACTTTATCAGTATATATGAAACTCGCAAAGGGGTTAAACCAAACGGTTTAGAAGTTGATAAAACGATGTTTAAAATGTCGCCGAGTTTTACCGTAGGAATGTTGGTAATCGTATCTATACTAGCGGCTTTGTATACAATATTCTGGTAGTAATTAGTGTTTGTGGTTCAGCATCTTGCTAACGTTATCAAACAGTTCCGGGAATTGCATTTTAAATTCACTAGGCGTTTCAAAATAATGTTCAATGATGACCGAAATGAATTCGAAATGATTGGTATAGGCATAAATCCGAAAATACTCGGAATCGATTAGTCTTTGTCTGTTGGGCGGATGACTTACTTCTTTGTGAAGTCGATCGTGCTGCTTTCGAAAAGCCAACGAACTGCCGTCATCGCTTCGCAAACTATGGTGATGGATGACATGAGAAAACTCGTGAATGCCTAAGTTTAAATTATCATTACCAATTTCGTATCCGTCCATAAAATCTTTCCAGGAAAAGACCACTGCTTTCATTCTCGGATTGAATTCTCCTTTGTGGTATTGTTCTGTATGGCTGGAATAATATTCTTTTGGATAGATAATGATTTTATCAAAAGAAGTAATCAGATAACGTCGCATGCCAAAGGTTAACATCACATAAGTTCCGGCAATCAGGGTTTGTACTTCTCTATTGATTTGGAAATCCTCTCTGGGTATAAATTGATAGGTTTCTTTAAAAGTCGCCAACCGGTGGTGAAAATACACTTTGTGTTTTTCTGAAAGCTTTTGATAGAAAGGAAACTTTTGTCTTAGAAAAGATTCTTCTTCAGGGCTTATTTTTTTTGGATTCAAATACAGATGGATATAAAGCGGTCTGTGGAGAAGAGCGATTGAGATATCATCGAGCACACTCATGATAAACATAAAAAAGAAGAAGAAAAAAGCGCCTAAAAGAAGCAGGCCAACCAGTATGATAAAAATAACTTCCATTGGCTAAAGATATAAAAAAAGCCCAAGTAATTCTTGAGCTTTGTGTGACCGCGAAGGGATTCGAACCCCCAACCCTCAGAGCCGAAATCTGATATTCTATCCAGTTGAACTACGCAGCCGTTTTAGATAATTAGACTTCTTAGATTTTTAGATTCGTTAGATTGAATCTAAGAAGTCTAACTTTCTAAGTAGTCTAATAATCTTCATTAGGTCAATAATTTTTTAACGATAGTCGAAATGGTTTTACCATCGGTTTTACCGGCTAAGGCAGCTGAGGCTTTGCCCATAACTTGTCCCATGGATGCCATGCCTGAGAAACCGCCTTCAGTGATAATTTTTGCAACCGTAGCTTCAACTTCTTCTTCTGATAATTGTGCGGGCAAGAACTTTTCGATTACGGCTACCTGGGCTAACTCGGGTGCGGCTAAGTCGGCACGGTTTTGCTCGGTATAAATGTTGGCGCTGTCTTTTCTTTGCTTAACCAAACGTTGCAACAATTTAATTTCATCTTCTGCAGATAAAGTATCGCTGGCACCGGCTTCGGTTTTGGCTAAAATGATGCCTGATTTTATGGCTCTTAAAGCTTCTAAAGCGACGGTATCTTTGGCTCTCATGGCGTTTTTCATTTCGTCCATGATTTGTGTTTCTAAACTCATATTTATATTATTAGATTGTTAGATAATTAGACTTCTTAGTTTCTCTAAATGATTGGCTTTTTAGCCCCGATGGGAGCAAGTATCCTCGAAGAGATACTGCGGACAGCGGGAAAATGGATTACTGAAACTGCCCGAACCTTTCGCTTCCCAAACTAAATTTGGGACTAGCCTAAAAAGCACTGCGAAGGTAAAAAAAATAACCCGAAAATCTCAGTGAAATTTTCGGGTCATCCGATTAGAAAAAATGGCAGACTAATCTACATTATCATGCAAGAACGAATTGTTGGTTCTGATTTGTAAATCGTCGTTACTATCAGTTCCCAATGACATTCTTGAGTTTGAGCTATTGTCGGCGTTGTTTGACAGTTCAACCCCTAATCTTTTGTAAGCCGGTTCTTTTTCCATTTCCTCAATTCTTGACGGATTGTTGTGGAATTTGTAATTGAACTCTTTTAATTTTCTTCTGCGCTCGTCCGCTCTGTGTTTCAAGGTTTCTTCGATAGTCATTTCTACCGGAGAAGCGTCATCGAAGTAATTAACTGAAGTGGTTTGAGGTTTCTCGGTTTCCACAACTTGTTTCATGGTGATGTTTAACTCTTCAGCGATTGGCTCTTCAACGATTTTGGCCGCCGGTTTAGAATTCAATAAGTCGTTTTCTAACTCCATGTACTCTTCCAAAGAATATTTGATTACGCCACCTTCGTTCAATTCCGTTACCGGAACGAATTGTACAGGCTCGTTTACCACAATTTCATTGGCTTCAGACAAATCGAAAACGATTCTGCTTTCTTCCACTTCTTGAACTGCTTCTACTACTTCCACTTTTTCGAATACCGGCGTCGCAGCAGGCATATCAAAAGTGAAAGTGATTTGTTCTTCTTCGATGATGTTTTGTGGTTCAACCACTTTCATTTCGCGTACTTCAGGCGTAGTTACTTTGTAATCGATGTCCATGATAGGCGAAACGATTTCGAAAGTCACGTCTAAATTGCGGATGAATTGGTTCATCGCGATTAATTCGTTGTCATCAATAGCTGCAGTGGCTACTGTTGGCATTTCTATCTCTTCTTCGATTAATTCGAATACGATTTTTTCTTCTTTTACTTCAGCTTTTGGCGTATCAACAATACTTTGGAAAACTTCCACCGGTTTTTGCGTTAAGTCGCGCACCAATTTTTGATCGTCTTCTAAAGCGTGAACAATTTTCTTCACTTCAGTGTTTACGATACCGTTTTGTTGTTCAACGTTGAAACCTGTCGCGATAATAGTTACGGCAATCGCTTCCCCTAACGTTTCGTCTTCACCAACTCCCATAATAATGTTGGCATTAAAGCCAGCTTCCGATTGGATGTGGTCGTTGATTTCTCCGATTTCATCAATAGTAATCTCGCTTGAGCCTGAAACGATAAGCAACAATACGTTTTTAGCACCGGAGATTTTATTATCATTTAACAAAGGAGAATCTAAAGCGGTGATGATGGCTTCTTTAGCACGGTTATCACCGGTAGCGATAGAAGAACCCATAATGGCAGTGCCGCTATTGGAAAGTACGGTTTTGGCGTCTTTTAAGTCGATGTTTTGTGTGTAGTGGTGTGTAATTACTTCCGCGATACCACGAGAAGCGGTAGCCAATACTTCATCAGCTTTAGAGAAACCTGCTTTGAAACCTAAGTTCCCGTACACTTCTCTCAATTTATTGTTATTGATAACAATCAAAGAATCTACTTGTTTTCTTAATTTTTCAACACCCAACAAGGCTTGTTCCGAACGCACTTTTCCTTCAAATTGGAAAGGAATTGTCACGATACCAACGGTAAGAATATCTCTTTCTTTGGCCAATTGCGCAATAACTGGAGCTGCACCGGTTCCGGTTCCACCGCCCATACCGGCTGTGATGAAAACCATTTTGGTATTGCTGTCCAACATTTTTTCAATGTCGCCCACACTTTCCAATGCGGATTGTTGTCCAACATCCGGGTTAGCACCTGCGCCAAGACCTTCGGTTAAGTTTACACCCAACTGAATTTTATTAGGCACCGGGCTGTTTTGAAGTGCTTGTGAGTCGGTATTACAAACGATGAAATCTACACCTTTGATTCCCTGTTTGAACATGTGATTGATAGCGTTACTTCCGCCGCCACCAACACCGATTACTTTGATCACATTTGATTGATTCTTTGGTAAATCAAATGAGATGCTTCCAAATTCTGAGTTGCTTATCATACTATTTTGGTGTTAGGTATTATATATTTTGTATTCTGTTTTGTCTTATTTATTTTTTCCAACTTGCCCTACTGATCACTATAAACTGACCACTGCACACTTTACTCTGCGTTATCTAAAAAATCTTTAATCTTGTCCACATAGCGGTCAAAAAACGAGCGTCTGATTTTACTTTCCGTAGTTTCAGGTTCAGGCTTTTCTTCTACTATTACTTCATTGGTAATCTCTTCCTCTTTAGGTTCAAAAACCGGTTGTTGAATGGTTTGTCTTGGCGCTTCAGTAGCTACCTCTTTTAATTCAATTTTGTAAGCACTGTTCGAATTGTTTTCGATGCTGTTCATAACCAATCCTACTGCGGTAGCATATAACGGACTTGAAATTTCTTCACCCGAATTGCCTGCCAAATGCTCATTTGGATAACCGATTCTGGTGTCCATTCCTGTGATGTATTCCACCAATTGTTTGATGTGTTTCAATTGGGAACCACCACCAGTTAAAACGATTCCGGCAATCAATTTCTTGCGTGGATCTTCGTGTCCGTAGGCTTTAATTTCGGTGAAAACCTGCTCGATAATTTCCACTACTCTGGCGTGAATAATTTTCGATAAATTCTTAAGCGAAATCTCTTTGGGATCTCTTCCGCGTAAACCCGGAATGGAAACAATTTCGTTGTCTTTATTTTCTCCCGGCCATGCAGAGCCGAATTTAACTTTTAATAACTCTGCCTGTTTTTCAATAATTGAACAACCTTCTTTGATATCATCGGTAATTACGTTTCCTCCAAAAGGTACAACCGCTGTGTGGCGAATGATTCCATCTTTGAAAATGGCCAAATCTGTGGTTCCACCACCTATGTCAATCAACGCTACTCCGGCTTCTTTTTCTTCCTGACTCAAAACCGCATCGGCTGAAGCCAAAGGTTCCAAAGTCAATCCTGACAATTCAATGCCTGAACTTTGAATACATCTTCCAACATTTCTGATAGAAGACGCTTGTCCGACTACCACGTGGAAACTCGCTTCCAATCTGCCACCGTACATTCCGATGGGTTCTTTGATTTCCGATTGCCCGTCGATTTTAAATTCTTGTGGCAATACGTGGATAATTTCTTCTCCCGGTAGCATTGCCAATTTGTTTACTTGGTCGATTAACAATTGGATGTCTCTTCCGCTAATTACTTCTTCAGGGTTTGTTCTGATTACGTAATCGGTATGTTGTATGCTTCTGATGTGTTGTCCGGCAATACCAACCACCACATCGTTTATTTTATAACCTGAATTATTTTCTGCTTCAAGAACTGCTTGTTGAATGGATTGAATCGTTTGCGTGATATTGTTAACAACGCCACGAGCCACACCAAGACTTTTGGATTTTCCGACACCCAAAATTTCCAATTTTCCGTACTCATTTTTCTTGCCAATCATGGCCACAATCTTGGTTGTCCCAATGTCTAATCCGACTGCAATATTCTCTTTTTCCATAATCTTCTATTTAATGCACACCACTTGCTTGGTAAACTTCAAATTAATTCTTCGGTACTTGTCCAAAGTGCTATCTAAAACCGCCTTTTGAAAAAAGGCTTTGTAATTCTTAAATTTTCTTTCGATGTTGATAGTTCTGCCAAAATCGATTTGATAATCGTAATTTCTGTTCGCCATAATTAAGCCACCGCTAGGCAAAACTTGAACACCTATGATATTTTTTTTCAAAAAATCATCTTCCGCAATCATCCCTAAAACTTCAGATAATTTTTCCTTTTTTACTGCTGTAATTTCCCCCGATAGTAGTGGCACTCTGGCGGTGTAATTATCTGATAACGGCATTTTATTTCCCTCATTATCAATATAAAAAGAACCCGTTTCGTCAAACACTCTGCCTACTGGTGTTTTTTGTTCCACCACTGCTTTTAAAACCCCATCAACACTGATAAAAACATCCGCTTTTTGAATCATTTGATGACTACTAACGGATTTTTCCAATTTATTCAAATCTAAACCATCTTTATTGATAGTTTTTAGGTCCTGATTTTTTTCTATTAACAATTTATTAACCATTTCCGGCTTCAAAAAAAGAGTGTTTTCACCTACAAAAACCACTTCGGTTTTCGATATTTTTCTCATAGTATTTCGGTGCGAAGTGAAGGAAAATAGGAAGATAACGACCGAAATCATCAATACTAATCTGATATTTGTCCAAGTGAAAATTCTCATGATAAAGCCAATTTAATTTTTGGAACTATTTCACCAATGTCTCCTGCGCCGATGGTGACAATTATTTTAGCGCTACTATTCAAAATTGAAGGAATTAATTCGCCTTTTGTAACCAATTTTTTATTGTTATTTTCCATTTTGGAAAGCAACCAACTTGAGGTAATTCCTTCCATCGGTAATTCTCTGGCGGGATAAATATCTAACAACAAAATTTCGTCGAATTGCGACAAACTTTTGGCAAAATCATCGGCAAAATCTTTCGTTCTACTGAACAAATGCGGTTGGAAAATCGCCAATACTTTTTGGTTCGGATACAACTCACGAACCGCTTGATGCACTGCGTTAATTTCTGTAGGATGATGCGCATAATCATCTATATAAACCAAGTCATTTGTTTTGATTTGATAAGAAAATCTGCGCTGAATTCCTTTAAATGAAGCCAAGGCTTTAGCAATGGACTCGGTCGGGGTACCAAAAGTCTTAGACATTGCTAAAGCCATCAAGGCATTCATTAAATTGTGTCTTCCGGGCAAACCAAATTTCAAATCACGGATTGTTTCCGACGGCGTTTGCACATCAAAAACATAGAATCCGTTTTCAATTCGGATGTTGAAAGCTTTATAGGTTGATTCTTCATCGATTCCAATGGTTAGACCTTCTAGCGGTAAACCTTTCGGAACGAATAAATTGTTATTATCTTCTACTTTATCGGCAAATTCACGGAACGAATCTTCAATCGCAGTTGCATCGCCATAAATGTCTAAGTGATCTGCATCCATTGAGGTTACGCAAGCAATATTCGGATGCAAATGCAAAAACGAGCGATCGAATTCATCGGCTTCAACTACCGTCACAGTTTTCCCGTTTCCGATTAAATTGGAATGGTAATTTTCTACAATTCCACCTAAGAAAGCCGTAACATCTGCTCCACTTTCGTAAAGAATGTGACCGAGTATGCTCGAAGTCGTTGTTTTTCCGTGCGTTCCGGCAACGGCGAAACAAAATGTGTCTTTGGTGATGATGCCTAAAACCTCGGCGCGTTTCTTAACTACATACTCTCTTTCTAAAAAGTAGTTCCATTCTGAATGGGTTACCGGTACTGCCGGAGTGATGATTACCAAAGTATTTTCGGTGTAATAATCGCTTGGAATTAAACCAATATTGTCTTCAAAATGAATATTCATTCCGGCCGCAATCAATTCGTCGGTTAACATGGTTGGCGTCTTGTCATAACCAGAAACATTTTTACCAATGTTTTGGAAATAACGCGCCAAGGCACTCATTCCGATGCCTCCGATGCCGATGAAATAGACGTTGTGGATTTGGTTTAGGTTCATTTTAAATTTCAATTTCAAAATTCAATGTCAAAATTCAATATTGATGATTGCTATTGACATTGTTATTGCTATTTTATCAGTTTTATTATTTCTTCTACTATATCTTTTGTGGCGTTGGGTTTGGCCAATTTTTTAATGTTTTGGCTCAAATCTTTCTGTAATTCTTCATTTGAAATCAAATCTGAAAACGTGGTCTCAAATTTTTCATCCAGTTCATTTTCTTTTAAAAGAATCGCGCCATTTTTATCTACTATGGCTTTGGCATTTTTAGTTTGATGGTCTTCGGCCACATTGGGTGACGGAATGAAAATGGTTGGTTTCCCGACCAAACACAATTCCGAAACAGATGAAGCTCCGGCTCGTGAAATCACAAAATCGGCTGCGGCATAAATCAAATCCATTCTGTCAATAAAGGCAACGACTTGCACGTTTTCTCTTTCATTGAAATGTTGGTAATCGTCGAAATACAATTTGCCGCATTGCCAAAAAACCTGAACACCGCTTTCCAACAGAAAATCGAGTTCTTTCGCGATTAATTGGTTTACTCTTCTGGCACCCAAACTTCCGCCTAAAACCAACAAGGTTTTTTTATTGGTATCTAATTTAAAGTAGGCTTTACCTTCTTCTGTTTTAGTTGCCACATCGAGCAAATCCTGACGCACGGGATTTCCGGTGAAAACGATTTTTTCTTTTGGAAAAAATCTTTCTAAATTTTCATAAGCCACACAAATCGCATTGGCTTTTTTGCTCAACAGTTTGTTGGTAATTCCGGGATAGGAATTTTGTTCCTGAATGACGGTTGGTATATTCAAACTATTGGCCATTTGCAATAACGGTCCGCTGGCAAAACCTCCGGTTCCGATTACTACGTCGGGTTTGAAACTTTTTATAATTTTTCGAGATTTCCACAAACTGCTAATGAGTTTAAAGGGAAACATCATATTTTGTAATGTTACTTTTCTTTGCAAACCGGCAATCCAAAGCCCTTCAATTTTGTAACCGGCTTGCGGTACTTTTTGCATTTCCATTTTGTCTTTGGCACCTACAAAAAGGAACTCTGCTTCCGGGAAACGAGACTTTAATTCATTGGCAATAGCAACCGCCGGATAAATATGTCCGCCAGTTCCGCCACCGCTTAATATGAATTTTAGTTTGCTCATTTGTTATTTTCCTTTTAAAATTGGCTCCAAAGGATTCGCTTTATCTTCAATAGAAAAGCTTTCCAATTCGGCTAGTAATGCTGCTTTTTCTGCTTCTTCCTCTTCTTGTAATTGTTTGTCAATCATTCGTTGCAAAGCGTCTTCTCTTTTTTGTTTATCGGCTAATTCTTCAGCGATTTCTTCTTCTTTTTTGGTCACACTTAAAATAATCCCGAGCGCGATACAAGTCATCCAAATGGAACTTCCACCAGAACTAATCAAGGGTAACGTTTGTCCGGTAACGGGTAATAATTCTACCGCAACTGCCATATTGGTCATTGCCTGAAAAATAATTGGAAAACCTAAACCTATGACGACGAGTTTGCCGAAAAGCGAATTAGATTTGTGTGCAGCGACTACAAATCGGAACAACAAAAGCAAGTACATAAACAAAACCAAAATCCCTCCGAACAATCCGTATTCTTCAACAATAATCGCATAAATAAAATCGGAAGACGATTGCGGCAAGAAGTTTTTCTGCACGCTTTTTCCCGGACCTAAACCATACACACCACCTGATGCGATGGCGATTTTGGCTTTCTCGATTTGGTAATCATCTTCATCGGGTTTATCGGTGGTGAAATTATCTATTCGGTTAATCCATGTATCCACACGATTGGGGAAAGCATCCGGAAACGCTTTGGCTACTAAGATGAAAAATGTTAGTCCAATAATTCCGGCACCGACGATGATTCCGATATATTTTAACGGATATTTCCCGATAAACGCCAACATCAAAACCATGGAGAATATCAATGCTGCGGTAGATAAATTTGCCGGTAAAATCAGGATTACCGTGATAAAAACTGGTGTCCATAAATCCCATAAAGACGATTGAAAAGTGATGGGTGTTTCACGGCTTTTGGATAAATATCGCGCCACAAAAACATACAAAACAATCGAGGCTAAAGTTGATGTTTGGAATGTAATTCCGATGAATGGGATTTGGATCCACCGACTTGCATTGGCTCCATCGATAATGGTTCCTTTAAGCAAAGTATAAATCAACAATATCCAAACGACCGGCAATAACAAGCGCGAAATCGTTCGGAAATAGTGATACGGCACTTTGTGGATTTTGTAAAGAATAAAAAATCCAACAAATACTTGCGCACCGTGTTTCAACAAATACGTTAAGGCATTTCCGGAACCGTGGCGCATGTAGGCCAAATTACTACTCGCACTAAACACCGGCATAAACGAAAACAACGCCAACAAGGCCACGAATGCCCAGATGACTTTATCTCCTTTTAAGCTGTGAATTAGTTCTTTCATCTTAATATTAAATTTTAGATTTTAGATATTAAATATTTATGTTTTGTTGTTCAATCGGTTGTTTACTGTTTTTAAGGTTGAAACGAAAATTGCCACTAGTTCACTTGATTCTTTTAGAGAAAATTCTAATTCTGATTTACTTATCCAGTTCATTTCGGTTATAATTTCAAGCCAAAATTGAGCTTCATCAACTTCTTCTAAAACAATATTCAACTTTGCTACAAACTCTTTATCACTTCTTGCTCTACAAACCGCTCTATAATTTGCTCCAACAGAAGTTGCACTCTTAGCCAATTGATTAATGACAACTCTTGATGAAATTGAATTCGGCATTTTCTCGACTAAATTTAAAATCAGTAAAGAGAATTGCTTAGTTCTATTTTTTAACTCATCGTTTGTCATATTTGATATTTAATATCTAATATTTTATATTATAAATTCTGTACGGCTACTTTAAACTGATTTCCTCTGTCTTCGTAGTTTTGGAACAAATCAAAACTCGCGCAAGCCGGAGATAATAAAACAGCGTCGCCTTTTTCGGTTAGATGTTTGGCTGTATTTACCGCATCACGCATATTATCTACTTCTACCATCATATCGACTACATCACTGAACGCGTCGATGATTTTTTTGTTATCTAAACCAAGGCATATAATTGCTTTTACTTTTTCACGAACTAAAGGCATCAGCTCGCTATAATCGTTTCCTTTGTCAACCCCACCGACAATCCAAACCGTTGGAACCGTCATGCTGTCTAAAGCGAAGAAAGTCGCGTTTACATTGGTCGCTTTGCTATCGTTGATGTACTGCACATTTTGAATTTTGAGTACTTTTTCCAAACGGTGTTCTACGCCTTGGAAATTGGACAAACTCTCGCGAATGGTTTGCTTTCTGATTTTCATCAATTGGGCGACAGAAGTGGCAGCCATAGCGTTTTTCATGTTGTGTTTTCCTTCCAAAGAAATGTCCGCTGTTTTCATTTCAAATTCCTCGTTGTTGATGATGATGTCCATAGTATCGTTTTTTATAAAGGCTCCGTTTTCAAAAGTTTGTAATAGTGAAAATGGAATTAATTGTGCTTTTGTTTTGTTATTCTGTAACCATTCTGAAATCGCTTCGTCATCAGCGTCGTAGATGAAAAAATCATCCTCAGTTTGGTTCATGGTTATTCTAAATTTTGACGCAATGTAATTTTCATATTTGTACTCATATCGGTCCAAATGATCCGGACTGATGTTGGTTAGGATTGCTATGTCGGGCTTGTAATTTATTATTCCGTCCAATTGAAAACTACTCAATTCCAACACATAGCAATCGTAGTTTTCTTCGGCTACTTGCCAGGCAAAACTCTTGCCGATATTGCCACCCAATCCTACATTCAATCCGCCTTCTTTCAGTAAATGGTAAGTCAACATTGTTGTGGTTGTTTTACCGTTACTTCCGGTGATTCCGATGGTTTTGGCGTCGGTAAACGGATAAGCAAATTCTATTTCGGAAATGACTGAAATTCCTTTTTCCAATAGTTTTTTTACCAATGGCGCTTTCTCAGGAATTCCGGGACTTTTCATGACTACATCGGCATTGAGGATTAATTCCTCTGTATGCTTTTCGTCTTCCCATTTAATTTCATATTTATTCAGAACGTCTCTGTAATTTTCTTTTATTTTCCCCATATCGGATACAAAAACATCGTATCCTTCTTTCTTTCCTAAAATGGCGGTTCCAACCCCACTTTCTCCTCCGCCAAGTACAACCAATCTTTGCATTATCTCAATTTTAAAGTCACTATAGAAACGATGGCTAATAGTATAGCAACAATCCAAAAACGGGTTACAATTTTACTTTCGTGATAACCCTTCTTTTGGTAATGATGGTGCAATGGCGACATGAGGAAAATTCGTTTGCCTTCGCCAAAGCGTTTTTTGGTGTATTTGAAATAGGAAACCTGCATGATAACGGATAAGTTTTCGGCAAAGAAAATGGCGCACAAAACCGGTAACAACATTTCTTTGCGAACCGAAATTGCCAAAACCGCTATAATTCCGCCAATAGTTAAACTTCCTGTATCACCCATAAATACTGATGCCGGGAAAGAATTGTACCAAAGGAATCCGATTAAAGCTCCGACGAATGCCGAAATGAAAACCGTCATTTCACCAGAATTTGGGATGTACATAATATTTAAATAGCCTGAAAGAATCACGTTACCCGAAACGAAAGTGAAAATTCCCAATGCGAGTACCGAAATGGCTGAAGTTCCGGCGGCTAATCCATCGATACCATCGGTTAAATTGGCTCCATTGGAAACTGCAGTGATGATAAAAATTACGATTGGAATAAAGATTAACCATGCCCAGTTTTCATAACCTTCACCTGTCCATTCAATGAATTTGGCATAATCCAACTCATTGTTTTTGGTGAAAGGAATAGTTGTCGTTGTTGATTTGTGCTCAATAGGTGTTTGAGAAATTACGTTTTCTGTTTGGTTTACAGTAGTTACGGCTTTTTCTCTAACGGTTACGCCCGGATGAAAATACAAAACCGAACCTACGATTAATCCTAAACCTACTTGCCCGATTACTTTGAAAATCCCTTTTAACCCTTGTTTGTCTTTTTTGAAAATTTTGATGTAATCATCAATGAATCCGATAGTTCCCATCCAAAGTGTGGTTACTATTAAAAGGATGATGTAGATATTATTCAACTTCGTCAAAAGAATTACCGGAATCAATGTAGCGATAATGATGATTAATCCACCCATCGTTGGTGTTCCCGCTTTTTCATTTTGCCCTTGTAATCCCAATTCTCTAACCGTTTCCCCTACTTGTTGGTTTCTCAAAAAGTTGATGATTTTTTTACCGTAAATGGTTGAAATCATCAAGGAAAGAATTAGTGCTAAAGCCGAACGAAAAGTAATGTATTGGAAAACTCCGGTTCCCGGAACATCCATGGTTTTGTCGAGGTATTCAAATAAATAATATAACATAGGTTTATTTGTTTAGCTGTTCTAATAGTTCTTTTACAATTTTCATATCGTCAAAATCATGGCGAACACCTTGAATTTCCTGATAGGTTTCGTGTCCTTTTCCGGCAATTAGGATGATGTCATTTGGGCTTGCCAATTGACAAGCGGTTTTAATGGCTTGTTTTCTATCGACAATCGACAAGGTTTTTTTGTGATTTTGTGGCTCAACGCCTTTTTCCATATCGGCTATTATGTCAATAGGATCTTCGGTTCTTGGATTGTCAGACGTGATTATAACCTGGTTGCTCATTGTGGTTGCAATGTTGGCCATGATTGGTCTTTTGGCTTTATCTCTGTCACCGCCACAACCAACAACGGTGATTAGTTTTTCGTTATTGGTGCGAATATCATTAATGGTACTCAACACATTTTCCAAAGCGTCCGGTGTGTGTGCATAATCAACGATTGCTGTGATTTTTTGGCTGGAAACGATAAATTGGAATCGACCCGAAACACTTTCTAATTCAGAAAGCAAACGCAACACTTCTAATTTATCTAAACCTAATTCAACTGCAGTTCCGAAAATCGCCAATAAATTATAGGCATTGAAAGTTCCGATTAGTCTAACCCAAACCTCATTTTCATTGATTTTTAACAACAATCCAGACAATTGGTTTTCTAAGATTTGCGCTTTATAATCGGCATAAGATTTTAGCGCATAGGTCAGTTTTCGGGCAAAAGTGTTTTGCAACATTACCAATCCGTTTTTATCATCGATATTGGTCAAGGCAAAAGCCGTTTTTGGCAAATGGTCAAAAAATGATTTTTTTACATCTCTGTATTCGGCGAAAGTTGGATGATAATCTAAATGGTCGTGTGACAAATTGGTGAAAACACCACCGGTAAAGTGTAACCCTTCGGTACGTTTTTGGTGAATCCCGTGCGAGCTCACTTCCATAAAACAATATTCCACGCCAACTGCATTCATTTCTGCCAAATAATAATTGATGGTCAGAGAATCCGGAGTTGTGTGCGTGGCTTTGAATTCGGTATCATCCACCATAATTTTTACGGTGGATAACAAACCAACTTTGTAGCCTGCTTTTTTGAATAATTGGAACAAAAGTGAAGCAATAGTGGTTTTGCCATTCGTTCCGGTGATTCCGACTAATTTTAAATTTTGAGACGGATTACCATAATAATTAGAAGCCAAAAAGGCCAAAGCGGAATTGGTGTCTTTTACTTGTATGTAAGTCACGCCGGTCACAATAACCTCAGGCAAAGTATCACAAACGATAACGGTTGCGCCAAGATTTATCGCTTTTTCGATAAAGTCATGCCCATTAGAAACACTGCCGCGAATCGCCACAAAAACATCATTCTCCTGAACTTTTCGGGAGTCGAATTCGATTTTTCCAATAGTCATTTCGGTCGAACCTTTTACGACTTCGATAGCGACTTTGTATAATATGTCTTTTAAAATAATCACGATAATTCGAGTATGATGATTTGATTTTTACTTAAAGCTGAACCGGGTTGAATGGATTGTCTTTTTACCTTTCCAAACCCAATTACTTTTACTTTCACTTTCATGTTTTCCAAAAGCGCTACGGCGTCCATACCGCTCATGCCTTTTACATTGGGAATTGTTTTTCCGTCTGCATTCGATTTGTCTTCGTATACTTTGTATGCTTTCTCTTGCTTGGCAATTTTTTTGTTCAAATTTTTGATCTCGTTGGTAGATGGTGCATCCGTAAAAATCTTTTGAGCGACGCGTTTGAAAACCGGTCCGGCCACATCAGCACCGTAATAATTATTACCTGAAGTATTGGGCTTATGTACCACAACGATACAAGAATATTTAGGGTTTTCGGCTGGGAAAAAACCCACGAAAGAAGAGATATAATGCTTTTCGCTTCCACCGTTTTTACCATAATTGGCTTGTGCTGTTCCGGTTTTTCCGGCCATCGAGAAATCTTTGGAATACAATTTAGAACCCGTTCCTCTTTTAACAACATTTTCTAAAACCGCTTTTAGTTTCTTAACGGTTTCATCGGAACAGATTTTCGGATTGATGACTTCTTTGTTGTATTTTTTGATGGTTTTGTTCCATTCTTTGATTTCGGAAACGAATTGTGGTTTTACCATTTCACCGTTATTCGCTACTGCATTATATAAGGTCAAAGTCTGTAGCGGCGTAACGGAAACCCCGTATCCAAAAGCCATCCATGGCAAAGAAATAGCACTCCAATGTTTGTCACCGGGTTGCGGAATATAAGGTTTGCCTTCTCCTTGAAAAGGCAATCCTAATGGTTTGTTTAAACCCATTCTGTCGATTCTGTCTACGAATTCTTTTGGGTTGTTTTTATAATTTTCATAAACCGCTTGTACCAAAACGGTGTTGGAAGACACTTCAAAACCTCTTCCTAATGAAATTTTTCCGTAACCACCTTCGTGAGAATCGCGTACTTTTTTACCTCTGTATTCTACAATTCCGCCTCGACTGTCGTAAACTTTACTGGTATCTACTTTTCCGTCATCTAACAGTGCAATCATATCAACTAGTTTGAATGTAGAACCGGGTTCATGAGATTCCGCAATAGCGTAATTGGTGGTTTCGAAATAAGTTGAATCGCTTTCTTTTAGTTTCCCTAAATTGGAGATTGCTCTGATTTTTCCGGTTTTGGTTTCCATTACAATTACGCAACCGTGTTCTGCTTTGAACTCTTGTAATTGTTTTAACAAAGCATGATGCGCAATATCTTGGATATAAACATCAATAGTAGAAATCACATCATAACCATCTTGCGGATCAACTTCGTTTACATCACGGATTGGTTTCCATTGACCTTTAGCGATTTTTTGTTTTAAAACTTTACCGTCTTTTCCGTTTAAATATTTTCTGAATGACCATTCAATTCCTTTGCCGTCAGGTTTTCCTTCCGGTGTAATTCTTTCGTAGCCAATGGTTCTCTCGGCAATTTTCCCTATTGGATGTTCGCGAACGGTTTCTTGTTCGGTAATCATTCCGCCCTTATTGGCACCTAAATTGAACAATGGGAAACTTTTAATTTTCATGTATTGGGTATAACTCAGATCTCGAGCTACTAATAAATACCTGTTTTTGTTGGCTCTCGCCATTCTCAATTGCGAATGATAAAAAGAACTTGGTTTGCCTAACATTTTCGACAAAGAATCGGCTAATGGTCTAACATTTTCCTCGAAATTTTCTCCTTTTGGCGCTACAGCATCAAAACGGATGTTGTAATTGGGAATAGAAGTGGCGAGCAAACTACCGTCAGCGGAATAAATATTTCCTTTATTGGCAGGAATCACAAAGTTCTTCACCGTTCTTTCTTTGGCTAATTTTCGGTAATGGTCACCTTCAACCCACTGAATTTTAGTGAGTTTGAAAGTAATAGCCAAAGCCATCAAAAAGAGACAGAAAGCTACTAGGTAGATTCGATAAGAGATATGTTTATCTTCTACTGCCATAATTTTTGGAAAAAAGTTTTTTCGACCGGTTTTTTAATTTTTATTTTTTGTGGTGGAACCGACGAAGGAAAAATATTTCTCTCTTTCATTCTTTCGGAAACGGTCGATTCCATTTTTAATTTCATTAATTCGGAGCGTTTGTCTACAAATTCAGAACGCAATTCTTTTACTTCGTTGGTCAACTCGGCTATTCTGAAAATCTTTTGATCGTAACGGTGTTCGTTGGCAATCATCAAAATAGCAAGTACTATCAGAAATACTATGAATCGCCAATTTTTGGTAGCGTCTTCATTGACTAAGAATCGAGCTTTTAATATGCTGTAAACTCCTTTTTTCATCGTTTTTCTGCTATTCTTAATTTGGCACTTCTCGCTCTATTATTGATTTTAATTTCAGCATCATCAGGAACGATTAGTTTTCCAACTAACTTAAACGGCACAGAAAAATTTCCGAAAAAATCGCGTTCCGGTTCGCCTTCAAATAATCCGTTTTTCATGAAACGCTTTACCAGTCTATCTTCTAAAGAGTGGTAAGAAATCACGCTTAATCTGCCTTCGGGTTTCAATATTTCAAGCGATTGTTCCAAAAATTCTTTGAGCACTTCCATTTCTTGGTTGACTTCAATTCGAATCGCTTGATAGATTTGTGCCAAAATTTTATTTTTAAACTGATCGGGTAAAAATTTGGCCAAAACCATTTTCAATTCGTCAGTCGTATTGATTGTTTTGTATTCTCTGGCTTCAATAATTGTTCTTGCTATTGCCGGCGCGGCTTTTAATTCACCATAATCCAAAAACACTCTTTTCAAATTGGCATCATCGTACTCGTTAATCACTTTGTGTGCATCGAGTTCGTTTCTTTTACTCATTCTCATATCCAAATCGGCATCAAAGCGAGTAGAAAAACCTCTTTCCGGAACGTCAAATTGGTGAGATGAAACCCCTAAATCGGCTAAAATCCCGTCCACACTTTTTACTCCGTGAAATCTCAAAAAACGTTTGATATACCTGAAATTCTCATGAATTAAAGTGAATCTTTCATCGGGTAACGCATTGCCTAAAGCATCTTCATCTTGGTCAAATCCGAACAATCTTCCGTTTGGTCCTAATCGGCTCAAAATCTCTTTTGAATGTCCGCCACCGCCAAAAGTCACATCTACATAAATCCCATCCGGTTTGATATTCAAGCCATCGACAGTTTCCTTCAACAAAACAGGATTATGATATTCCATCTCCATCATCATTTATATTTCCCATTACATCTTCCGCTAAATCGGCAAAGTTGATATCATCACCTGCAATTGATTTTTCATATAAATCTTTGTCCCAAATTTCCACGATGTTCACCGCTGAGGAAAGCACGATATCTTTTGAAATGTGACCAAAAACCACTAAATCCTTCGGGATTAACAATCGGCCCAAATCATCGACTTCTACGACTTTCACTCCGGCTGTAAAACGACGGATAAAGTCATTATTTTTCTTTACAAATCGGTTGAGCTTGTTTATTTTTTGCATCATCAAATTCCATTCGGTCATTGGATATAATTCCAAACACGGCTGAAACACAGAACGCTTCAAGACGAAACCATCTTGAAGAGAATTAGCTAGTTGCTTCTTTAAAGCCGAAGGAATCATGAGTCTTCCTTTGGCGTCAACTTTGCATTCATATGTTCCGATTATGGAGTTCAATTGTTGTTTATTTTGGTTATGAGCAAAAATATAAAAATTATTACCACAATTTACCACAAAATACCACTTTGTTGATAAGTTTTACCACTTCATTCCCTTTTCAGGTAAAAACTCAATAAATTTCACTTTGTCGATTCCTTAACGAATGTTTAATGAATTGGTATTTAAGAAGAAAAAAAAGTATAAAAAACTCATTTTAAGCCATTTTGTTGCATAAAATTGATTTATCGGCATGAAAATAATTGACTATAATTTTGAAATGGACAAGTTGTTTATTCGAAAAATTATTAACGAAAAACTGCATTTTAGCAGTAAATATTCCTCTCATAACCTTATTTTTATCTTTAAAATCATATATTTGTTGCCGAGGTAAAAAGTCAAAAAAATTACATGGAAGGAAATTTTAAAAAAGAAGGCAGATACTCCTATTACGAAGCAGGAGAAGGCACACCAATCGTTGTTTTACACGGATTGATGGGCGGATTGAGTAATTTTAACGGTGTTGCCAATTATTTCTCTTCACATGGCTATAAAGTAGTCATTCCTGAATTGCCTATTTACACGCAAAACATCTTGAAAACTAATGTTAAAGCTTTCGCCAAATACGTGAAAGATTTTATTACTTTCAAAGGATTCGATCGTGTTATTCTTTTGGGAAATTCGCTTGGCGGACATATTGCTTTGTACCATTCTAAAATGTATCCTGAAAAAGTAGCTGGCTTAGTAATCACAGGAAGTTCAGGGCTTTATGAAAGCGCAATGGGCGACAGTTACCCAAAACGAGGTGATTATGAATACATTAAAAAGAAAGCAGAAGCCGTCTTTTATGACCCGAATGTTGCCACAAAAGAAATCGTTGACGAAGTTTTTTCGGTTGTAAACGATAGAATAAAAGTAATTAAAACCTTGACAATTGCCAAAAGCGCCATTCGCCATAATATGGCCAAAGATTTGCCAAAAATGCATGTGAAAACCTGTATCATTTGGGGTAAAAATGACCAAGTGACACCACCGGAAGTAGCGGAAGAATTTCATAAATTAATGCCTAATTCTGAATTGTACTGGATTGACAAATGTGGACACGCTGCTATGATGGAGCATCCCGACGAGTTTAACCGATTATTGCATGAATGGCTGAAAGAAGTTCATTTATAAACAAAAGTCCTTTTGGGACTTTTTTATTTTAATACTATCATGAAAATTACCAGTGCCGAATTTATCATCAGCAATTCTGACGTAAGCAAATGTCCAAAAGATCCTTTGCCGGAGTATGCTTTTATTGGTCGTTCCAATGTGGGAAAATCATCTTTGATTAACATGTTGACCAACCATAAAAATTTGGCTAAAACTTCCGGTAAACCCGGAAAAACACAGTTAATTAATCACTTTAAAATTAATTTAAATTGGTTTCTAGTGGATTTGCCGGGTTATGGCTATGCTCGTGTTTCAAAGAAAACCAAAGAAGTTTTTCAAGAGTTTATCACCGATTATTTTGAAAAAAGAGAGCAATTGGTTTGCGCCTTTGTTTTAATCGACATCCGATTGGAAGCACAAAAAATTGATTTGGAATTCATTACTTATTTGGGCGAGATTGAAGTGCCGTTTTGCATCATTTTTACCAAAGCCGATAAAATCAGTAAAACCAAAATAGACTCGCACATTGCGGCTTACCGCAAAGCGCTTTTGGCTAATAACTGGGAAGAAATGCCACAACATTTTGTAACCTCAGCTTTAGAATCGACCGGAAGAGATAAAGTTTTGGGCTTTATTGATGAAGTAAATGAGCAAATGTTTAAAAGTGGAAACCTGTAATTATTTACTTTTTCAATTCCAATTTCTCCGCAAAATAATCACAAAAATCTTTCATGGTATCTGCCATTTTTTCATCAGCAGTAGCACGTTGAAAAGTATCAGCCATGGCTACTAAAGTTTGGTGGAAGAATAATTTCATTTCGTCTACAGGCATATCCTTAGTCCACAAATCAATACGGAGTGTTTCTTGTGCTTTGCTGTCCCAAATGGAAAGCATCATCGCCTTGGCTTCTTCTTGTTCTACACCGCCATCTTGCGCCGTCCACAATAATTTTTCAGGCACACGGTTTTCGTCTAATTCTACAAGGAATTTTATTTCAGATTTTATGGTATTACTCATCCTTTTTGGGTTTGTATTTTGATTTTTCAAATAATTCTTTGGCATCCATTTTCAGCATGTCTTGCAAACTTACTTCATTATTTTCCATAAACGAACGCACAATCTGCCAGCCAACCCATCGCCCTACACTTCCCGGAGATTCATTGTCAACTTCGAGAAAAAATTTAGAAAACGGCGCCGGATTTATAAAGCGATTAGACAATCTTGAATCAGAACTAAAAAGCAAATCTTCTTCAATAAAATAGCGCCAAATATAGCTTTCATTTTCCTGACACCAAGTTAATTTCTCGGGCAAGTACCCAATTTTTTCAGCATCGGTATAATTGGGAAGTACCAAATCTTTTAAAAATAATTCTTTACCGTAATAAATCATTTCGCCCAACAATGTTTTATCGGTAGGCGGAGGATTTTTTAACATCGCATAGCTGGTTACGATATCCGGCATCATTTGTCGTTCTTCGAAATTTTGCCTTAGATATTTCGGAAAAGTATAGAACTTGGCCTCTTTTCCGAGATACAATTCCAAGGCAATAACTAATTTGTCATTGGCATAAATGGCTTTTTTATTATAGTCCATCTCTCCAATAACAGTGTAAACTTTTGGCAAAACTGTTTCCGGAAAATAGTATTTTAAATGTTTAAACAAGTCTTCAATTTCAGTGGTCTGCTTGCCAAAATCAGGATACTTTTTTTGCACTTCGGCATATAAATCTCGCCAATCTTTGTTTTCCATTTTCTCTATCCAAAGCTTATCATCAAACCCTTCCGGAAAGAAAAAAGGATATTCTGCTTTCAAATTAACCAATTCACTTGGCTTCGCTTCAAAAAAAGCTTGGTCAAATCTGTCGACCTTTAACACAACAGGAATTTCTTCAACTGCTTTTTCCACTTTGGATTTCTGATCACAAGAAACCAATAGAAAAAAGAACATTATAATTGCAAAATACTTTTTCATTATAAAGATTTTATATGACAAAAAGAGGATTGAAAAGTTTGTGATTTTTTACATTTGCAAATATACATTTCCGTTTCTAAAAACTTTCATAAAAAAATGGCTAAAAAAAGTAAAATCAAGGTAGGGGAAACTAACACCCATATTGTTACATGGTTAAAGGATTACGCTACAAAAGCAAAAGTAAATGGTTTTGTAATTGGCATTTCAGGAGGTGTTGATTCGGCTGTAACCTCTTCTTTGTGTGCCCAAACCGGACTAACTACTTTATGTGTAGAAATGCCGATTCACCAAGACCCAAGCCAAGTAAGTCGTGGAAGAGAACACATTGAGCAATTGAAAAAGCGATTTCCTAATGTCCAAAATGCAGAAGCGGATTTGACCGGTGTTTTTGAAACCTTTAAAAGTGCGGTTCCTAGTTCGGATAATGACACCAAACTTAATTTGTCTTTGGCGAATACCAGAGCAAGATTAAGAATGACAACCTTGTATTATTTCGCTGGGATTCATGGTTTGTTAGTGGCCGGAACCGGAAATAAAGTAGAGGATTTTGGCGTTGGTTTTTACACCAAATATGGCGATGGAGGTGTTGATTTGAGTCCGATTGCCGATTTAATGAAAAGTGATGTTTATGCTTTGGGTGCTTATTTGGAAATTCCAAAATCAATTCAGCAAGCAGCTCCGACCGATGGATTATTTGGCGATTCAAGAACCGATGAAGACCAATTGGGAGCCAGTTATGACGAATTAGAATGGGCTATGTTGGAAGCTGAAAACAATAAAAAAAGTGAAAATTTCACGGGAAGAGAGAGAGAAGTGTTTGATATTTATAAAAAGTTAAACGCTGTAAATCAACACAAAATGAACCCAATTCCTGTATGTATTATCCCAAGTTTTTTAAAATAAAGACGATTTATTTAACATTTTTACAATATAATTTTTTAACTTTACAGTAAATTTCTATTAATTTTTTATCAAATACCACAATTATGATAAATGTATGTATTGCGGATAACTTTCCGGTTGTACACTTTGGAATGAAGGCTTATTTTAAGGACCATCCTGAAATAAGTATCGTTTCCAACGTAGGAAATTTTTTTATGGTTCCCGATGCTTTAAGAAATAAAGAAATTGACGTCTTAATCATCGATTTAGAACTTGAAGGACTCAAAAGTATTTACGAACTCAAGTCAATCATCAGAAATTTTCCAAAAACTAAAGTTGTCGTCTTCAGTAGTTTGTCTGAACACATTTATGCCCCTAATGCTATTAAAGCAGGTTGTGCGGGATATGTTCATAAGACATCAAAGCTTGAGAATTTAGGTGTTACCATTGTCAAGGTCAGCCAAGGACAAATCATCCTAAATGAAGAAATCAAGAGAAACTTAGCGTTAATTGCCAAGCAAAACAAATCAGAGCGTTTGTACAGAAAACTTTCAAACAGAGAGATTGAAGTATTGCGTTTCTTAAGCGATGGTAAAAAAAACAACGAAATTGCCAAAATTTTAACGCTTAATGAGAAAACCATTAGTACCTACAAACTTCGTTTATTGACGAAGCTAAATGTAACCAATTTGGTTGATCTTGTAAATAAAGCGAAGACTCTGGAAATCGTTTAAAACTAAAGACCCGCTAATCGCGGGTTTTTTTATATATAGGTCGACCGTATTCTTCCAATTTTATTGGTCAAACTAACCTTAAGTTTGTTGTAATCATTTATAGTGGCCAAAATTTCTGCCGAATCAGCTTCTTCTTCATGGTTAAAAGAATTAATCAAATCCAATATCAACTTATTGATTAGATATTCGCGAAGTGAAATAATGGTTTCGGAAACATATTGACTTACATTTTGTGTTTTGCTCTTGACGTAAATGTGTTTGGTTTCCCAATTGTGAAGTACTTCTTTCTCTTCATTCATTAATATATCGGTAACCATTTGAGCATGTTCCGGTGTCAATTGCATTAAGTAATGTTCTATGTTGAATTCTTCGTTTTGGTTGTAGTAATTGATTAAATCCGAATAAATTTCCTTAAATACAGGATTAGCTAATTCAACTTCATCCTCTTGTAAGCTCAGGTAAATTCTCTGGAACACTTTAAACGAATTGGTTTCTTTTTCCTCTACCATTTCACCTTCCTCATTGGCTTTCAGAATAAAATCATCGAAATCAGCTTCATGTGTCCCATATAGCAACAACATCTCAATTATCTTTCGCTCTAAATCATAAACAATATTAATTTTTTCTTGAGCAATTTGCGGTTCGTTTTTTACGACTTCAAAAGCTGTTTGTTCCTGTTTGAGCTTTTTGCTGGCATCCGAAATATCTTTTTGCACCATTTGTGCCAAGGTATTTAGCAATACTTGCTCTGAAATATCCATGATACGAGCCGTTTCTTGGATGTAGATTTCTCTTTTGATTCGGTCTGGAATTTTAGATATACTTACGACCATATCGCGAATCAAATCGGCTTTCTTTATTGGATCATTGTGGGCTTCATTCATCAAAAGCGACGCTTTAAACTGAATAAAATCTTTGGCGTTGTTCTCTAAATAGTTCACCAAATCTTCATACGAATTCTTTCGGGCAAAACTATCCGGATCATCTCCGTCAGGGAATGTACATACTTTTACATTCATGCCTTCTTCCAAAATCAAATCGATTCCGCGGACAGAAGCGCGTAAGCCGGCAGCATCACCGTCAAAAAGCACCGTAATGTTTTTGGTTAAGCGATTAATTAATCGAATTTGGTCAGGCGTCAAAGCCGTTCCCGAAGACGCAACCACATTTTCAATTCCGGCTTGATGCAACTGAATCACATCGGTATAGCCTTCCACTAAATAACAATTGTTTTGCTTTGCTATGGCTTGTTTGGCATGAAAAATTCCATACAAAATTTTACTCTTGTGGTAAAGATCGCTTTCGGGTGAATTGAGGTATTTGGCCGCTTTTTTATCATTGGTTAAAATCCTTCCACCGAAACCTAAGTTTCTTCCGGACAAACTTTGAATTGGAAACATTACTCTTCCTTTGAAACGGTCGAAATGTTTTCCATCTTCTCTAGTGATGGTTAATCCGACTTTTTCTAAGAATTCTAATTGGTACCCTTTGGCTAAAGCTTCTTTGGTAAAGGCATCCCAAGATTCAGGCGAATAACCTAAACCAAATTTGGCAATGGTTTCATTGGTAAAACCTCTTTCTTTAAAATAAGACAACCCAATTGCTTTGCCTTCTTCGGTATTTAAAAGCGTTTCGTGGAAATAGGATTTAGCAAACTCGGAAACTAAATACAAGCTTTCTTTTTCATTGGCCTCCATTTTATCTTCTTGAGAGACTTCAGTTTCTTCAATTTCGATATTGTATTTTTTAGCCAAAAAACGAATAGCTTCCGGATAAGTGAAATGCTCATGTTCCATCAGAAAAGTCACAACACTTCCTCCTTTTCCCGAACTAAAATCTTTCCAGATTTGCTTTACCGGTGACACCATAAACGACGGTGAGCGCTCATCTGAAAACGGACTCAAGCCTTTGTAATTACTTCCGGCACGTTTGAGTTGGACAAAATCACCGATGACTTCTTCCACACGAGCGGTTTCAAATACTTTATCTATGGTTTCGCGGGTAATCAAAATAGATTGTTAGATTGTTAGAAATTTTAAAAAGAAATCAAAGAGGGTAAATTTACACATTCAGAATTTAAAATTTAAAATTTAAAATAAAAAAAGATGCTTCATTGCTGAAACATCTTTTCGAAGTATAAACTAACCTAACAAATTTTTTAATTGAAGTCGAAACGAACCCCTAATGAAATATTATTTTGCTTAATAGCATTGTCTTTAAACAAAGGATTCAAGTCGTATTTCAAATAAATACTGGTTTCTTTGTATCCAATGTAAGTACTCACACCGTAGATGAAATCATTTGCATTAAAATCACCTTTTTCTTTGATGTTAAAGTCATTACCATCTAATTCGTATTTTGTTTTTTGTTTGGATTTTACTCTAATTCCAGCGTAACCACCAATTCCGAAACGAACACTCTCATGGGTTCTGAATATTTTCTTTCCGTCTTTATCTTTTGATTTGGTAAAATCAAATTCTAGGTGCATCGGCACGGTTAGATAAACATTTCTAAAACGCGAATCTTTTAAATTCACCGAACTGGTTTCCAAATTGGTTTGATTTCCATTCACCACAAACAGGCGATTGTCTGTTGGGCGCAAATTATTGTACATTACAGACATCCCATATTTTAAGTGCAACAAGTTATCATTTTTAAACAATCTGGTGTTTGAAGTAAAACCCCATTCGTAGAAATGCGAACCCCAATATCTGAAGTCTGAATTAGCCACACTACCATCAGTCACTAAATTATTTACTCCGGCTGCAAAAACAAACTGCGAAGTGGTTCTTCTTTCGCCTCTGTTTTTTCGGATAGAATCATGTTTGGTGTCAATTTTATAACGAATGCCATAAACATAACTGTATTTATCTTTGATTTTTCCGGCTACTTTTTGGTTGACCAACTCTTTTAATTCTTCTTGCGCTTGACCCACTCTGGTTTCGATATTTTTTGAGCGAATTTCAGCAAATTGCAATTTCTTAGCGTCCGCTTGTTCTTTGTTAATGGTACCGGCTTCGAGGTCTTTATTTACCGATTCGATTTCTGCTTTTAAAGCGGCTTTTTCCTCTTTGGTAATGCTTTCAATTTTATCGGCAATTGCTCTTGCCTTTGATTCAAAAGATTCTTGCGCCGATAATTTACTTGCCATTAGGCATAATAACAGCGCTACATAAATAGTAAAATTTTTCATGATGATTGTGATTTAAAATTGATTAATGATGGTTTAAATTTCAATGGCAATTTCAATTTCAAAAATCAATAGCAATGTTAAACATTGAAAATTGAAATTGTTATTGTTATTATTCGTTATTTCTGTTGGCCAAAGCCACTTTAACTTCTTGGTAATTTTTATTAATTTTTTGGAGCATTTTTTCTCTAAAGGTATACTCTACTTCACCATCAACTTGAGAAAGTAAACTTTTGGCATCCACTTTTAGAGAAGTTTTTTTGCTGGCAGATTCTTTAGCAGATTTGTCTAAGCCGGCTAACAAACTTTCGTCTGATTTTGAGGTATTTTGCTTTCCAACTACAATTTGCGTTTGCTCCATAATTCTTGGCATGTCTTTTTGAGCTACATCGGATGAGTTTTGAAATACAATTTCCTTGTCTTTGATGATTTGATTTTGATGGGTTGTTGATTGATTACTGATTGAAACTCTTTGATGATTAATTGTTGGTTGTTGGTTGTTGGTTGTTGGTTGAACTTCCGAAGTGACTAAAGCTTTATTTTGCTTTTGGCTCTCAACTATTGGTAATTGAACATTTTCTATTTTACTTTGAGTTGTATCGATTTTAGTTTCTGTTGCGACTACTGTATTTGTAGTGTTAATTTCTGTTCCATTTTGATTGAACAAAAACAAACCAAGTGTTACGAAAACCAAAATACTGGCAGCTATAAACAAAAAGCCAAAAGGTTTTCTTGTTTTTTTTTCTTCGGCAACCGAAAGCATCGCATCCAATCGGTCCCAAGCTTGGGCTGATGGCTGAATCTCTCTGGCATTCAACTTTTCTCTGAATTGTTTTTCTATTTTATTCGGTTCCATTGTGGTAATTTTTTGATTTGGTAATTTGTTCCTGCAACATTTTTCGAGCGTGTGATAATTGTGATTTTGAAGTGCCTTCACTGATGCCTAACATAGTTGCGATTTCTTGATGCTTGAAACCTTCAATCGCATATAAGTTGAAAATCATTTTGTAGCCATCAGGCAAACTGTCAATCAAAAACTGAATGTCTTCTACTGAAAACTGGCTTTCTATATTGTTATGCCTTTCTTCAAAATAATTCTCGTCTTCAATGAACTTTACTTTCTTTTGAACTCTGATAAAAGAAATACATTCGTTAATCATTATTCTTCTGATCCAACCTTCGAAACTGCCTTTGTGCTCAAAATTTTTCAGATTGGTAAACACTTTCATAAAAGCGGTAATCATGATGTCTTCTGCCTGATGTACATCTTTAATATACTGACGGCAAACACTCAACATTTTCGGGGCATATTTGGAATAAATCTGATGCTGAGCGTGGCGATTATTTTCGACAGCCAGTTCGATTAATTCTTTTTCCTCTTTATGTAAGTTGATTACTTTCAAAACTATTGCTTAGTGTTTCTATTGGCATAGACGAGAGTCGTCGAAAAATGGTTGCATGAGGATACGAAAAAAATTCAATTTTAAAATAAGAAAATAGATAAACTCAATAAAATCAATGCTTTACAGCGTAAAATATTTTAAAAAAAATTATTTTTTTCTTTCGATAACGTAATTTACCATGAGCGAAAGTGCCTCTCGGTATTCTGATTGGGGAAAATTTTGAAGGATTTGAAGCGCTTCGTCTTGGAATTGCATCATTTTTTGCTCGGCATACTGCAAGCCGTTTTTATCTTTTACGAATTGGATGACTTCCTTAACACGTTTTTTGTCTTTGTTATGATTTTTAATCGAATTGATGCACCAACTTTTTTCTTTATCGGTACAATTGTTTAAGGCATGTATCAACGGCAAAGTCATTTTTTGTTCTTTGATATCGATTCCGGTTGGTTTACCAATAGCGTCATCGGTATAATCGAATAAATCGTCTTTAATTTGGAAAGCCATTCCGATGAGTTCACCGAATTTTCGCATCGCTTCTACCTGAATTTCATCTTCAGAAACCGATTTGGCACCAAGCGCACAACAAGACGCAATTAAAGTTGCCGTTTTTTTACGGATGATTTCGTAGTAGACGTCTTCGACTATATCTAATCGACGGGCTTTTTCTATTTGAAGCAATTCGCCTTCACTCATTTCGCGTACGGCAACAGAAATTATTCGAAGTAAATCGAAATCGCCATGGTCTATGGAAAGCAATAATCCTTTCGATAATAAATAATCGCCAACCAAAACGGCAATTTTGTTTTTCCACAATGCATTGATGGAGAAAAATCCGCGGCGGCGATTGCTGTCATCTACCACGTCATCGTGAACCAAAGTTGCGGTATGAATTAATTCAATTACCGAAGCACCACGATACGTTCTTTCGTTGACTTCGTCTTTCTCGGAAAGCATTTTAGCTACCAGAAAAACAAACATAGGACGCATTTGCTTTCCTTTTCGATTGACTATATAATAAGTAATTCTGTTTAAAAGCGCTACTTTTGAAGTCATTGATTCATAGAACTTTTTCTCAAAAAGTTCCATTTCGTCTTGGATAGGCTTTTTTATTTGCGAAGTAATATTCATTAAAATAACAACCGAGTTCCATCGGGCATTCAAAGATACAATAATGGAACCGTTTGAAAAAAATATTTACCTTTGATTAAACCATTTATAGATTTTTCATTCCAACACTTGAACCAAAAAAATTAAAAGATATGAAAATTAAAAACCTTGTATTAGGAGTAACATTATCAATGTTTATCCTAAGCTGTAGTAAAGATGATAGCAATAGTTCATCATCGGATTTAAGTGAAGCTCAAGTAAGTGCCAAAATAGACATGGTAACCGAAGATGTTGCCAAAATTGCTGAAGATCAATATGCCCTTCAAGCCAATCCCGGCGCAGGAAAAAATGACCTTGAAACTCAAGCTCTTCCTCCATGTGCAACTGTTACAATCCAATTGACAGCAACTTCATGGACCAGAACTGTTGTTTTTGACAACTGTACTTTACCAAACGGTAATGTTTTAGACGGAACTATCATTGTAAGTGGTAGCTTAAATTTTGACACGCCGTCGCATACAATCAGTTATAGTTTTGTTGATTTTCACCACAATGACATCTTGATTGAAGGCAACAGAACCATCACTAGAAGTCTGCAAAGCACAGCTACATTAACTGCTGTTCATCCTATTGCTAATATGACCATTGATATGACGGTGACTTTCCCTAACGGAAATGTTTACCATAGAGAAGGCAACAGAGTAAGAGAAATGATTGAAGGTTTTGGCACACCAATGATTTGGGCCGATAACGTATTTTCAATTTCAGGAAGTTGGACTACTACTTTCCCAGCCGGAACCAGAACTTCAACCATCACAACACCATTAAGAGTGGAAGCCAGCTGTCCGCATATTGTTAGCGGAGTGGTCAATATTGTTGGAACCAACAATACTGCAACTTTAGACTACGGAAACGGAGATTGTGACAACCAAGCTACTTTGACCGTTAACGGAACAACTACTACGATTACCCTAGGAAATTAATTTTATTTGAACTTAGTTATAGAAAGAAAAAGCTCCCGAGTTCGGGAGCTTTTTTTATGATTTATTAGCCAATTGTCCACAAGCGGCATCGATATCTTTTCCGCGGCTGCGACGCACTTTAGCTACAATGTCGTATTTGCTCAAAGCTTTGATGTAATTGTCAATCGCTTCGTCTGAAGCTTGTTGGAATTCCCCATCATCAATTGGATTGTATTCAATTAGATTGACTTTGCAAGGCACATATTTACAGAATTTAACCAACGCATCAATTGAAGCTTTATCGTCGTTAATCCCTTTCCAAACCACATATTCATAAGTGACTTTGCTTTTGGTTTTTTGGTACCAATATTGCAAAGCTTCTTTCAATTCGGGCAACTGAAAATTCTTGGTAAATGGCATTATATGATTTCTGGTTTCTTCTATTGCGGAATGCAATGACACAGCCAATTTGAATTTCACTTCATCATCGGCCATTTTTTTAATCATTTTAGAAACACCCGAAGTGGAAACCGTAATTCTTTTTGGCGACATCCCTAACCCTTCTTCAGAAGTAATCATATCAATGGCTTTCATCACATTGTTATAATTCATCAACGGTTCGCCCATACCCATAAAAACTATATTAGAAAGCGGTCGATTGTAATACAAACGACTTTCCCGATCAATCGCTACTACTTGGTCATAAATTTCACCGGGTTCCAAATTTCGCATTCTTTTTAAACGCGCTGTCGCACAAAAATTACAATCCAAACTACAACCTACTTGACTGGAAACACAAGCTGTCGTTCTTGTATCTGTGGGAATCAAAACACTTTCAACGATTAAACCGTCATGCAAACGCACGGCATTTTTGACTGTTCCGTCTTCGCTACGTTGCATGGTATCGACTTTAATATGGTTTATCACAAAGTTGTTTTCCAGCATCGCACGGGTTTCTTTGGAGACATTGGTCATGTCTTCAAAACTATGTGAGGCTTTACTCCATAACCATTCATAGACTTGATTGCCACGAAACGCTTTGTCACCATTGGCCACAAAAAAATCACGTAATTGTGCTTTGGTCAAACTTCGGATGTCTTTTTTCTCGATTTCCATGGCGCAAATTTAGGGTATTTTGGTTAGTTGTTAATTTGTATTTTTGTAAAAAATAAAGTCATGCATTTCCTTTCCGACGAATTAGACCACTATGTAACGCAACATTCCCAAAACGAACCGGAATTGTTGGCACAATTGAACAAAGAAACTTACCAAAAAATTTTACAACCCCGAATGTTAAGCGGTCATTTTCAAGGGCGAGTATTGAGTATGCTATCCAAAATTATTCATCCAATCAATATCCTGGAAATTGGTACTTACACCGGTTATGCCACTTTATGTTTGGCCGAAGGTTTAGCTGAAGCCGGAACAATTGATACCATAGATATTGAAGAAGAATTAGTTGATTTTCAACGAAAATATTTTGACAAGAGTCCATGGTCAAATCAAATTACGCAACATCTTGGCGATGCTTTGGAAATCATTCCGACTTTAAATAAAAAATACGATTTGGTTTTTATTGATGCCGATAAGGAAAACTATATCAATTATTTTCACCTTGTTGTTCCAATGATGAACAAAGGTGGTATCATCCTTTCGGATAACGTTTTGTGGAGTGGCAAAGTTTTAGAAGAAGTAAAACCGAATGATCTTACGACCAAAATCCTATTGGAATACAATGAACTCTTGAAAAATGATAATCGAGTAGAGACAGTTTTGTTACCTATACGAGATGGCTTGACCGTTTCGAGAGTGAAATAAAAATTTTGAATTACGAATTCTTAATTACGAATTTTGCATATAGTTTATAACAACCTAAACCTGCAATAGCTCCGAAAATATAGCCAGTTAATACATCTGTTGGGAAGTGTAAACCGAGATAAATTCTACTGTAAGCAAAAATTAAAGGAAATAAAAACAGCCAATAAGCGTGTTTGTAATATCGTTTCAAAATCAGGAATCCAAAAACCGTACTAGCCATTGAATTGGTTGCATGTCCTGAGAAAAAGCTGAAGGAGCTACTGGTTTTTACCAATCTGATTATATTTTTAATCTCTTGGTCATTACAGGGTCGCAAACGCTCAAAAGAATATTTGAAAAGATTTACCGTTTGGTCACAAATCAAAATCATGACTGCAGTAAAAAGGACATAATAGCCAAAATTTTTCCAGCCGATTTTCTTTTGCAAAAAATAAAAAATCAATAAAAAAATAGGAGTCCAATAAACTTGTTTAGTAATAATTAACCACAAACCGTCGAATCTTTCTGAACCTAAGCTGTTCAGGTATACCAACAATTGTTTGTCTAGGTCGATTATTTTTTCGAGCATTAAAATTGGCGTTTTATCGGACCGGTTAACGAATCTATATCTTCAACGGCTTTGTTGACTTCCGGTACAATATTTTCAGAGACATTGTTTTTTACCTTTTCTACTTCTTCAGTGAAGGTTGAAGTCAGCCCTTTTACGGATTCATTGATTTCTTTCACATCGGCACTTTTCTGAATTTCAGTTTTAATCTCATTGGTAGCATTTTTGACTTGCGCCATTATTTTGCCCAAAGTTCGAGCGATTTCCGGTACTTTATCGGAACCGAAAAGCATTAAAGCTATGAAAACGATAAAAATTAATTCGCCAAAACCAAATCCGAACATATATTAAAACTTCTTAATTGTGAGGTTGCAAAGTTACAAACTTAAGTTAATCAAATTTTGATTTTTCAACTGTTTTTGGCCAAGAATTATTGGCTGTATCAATATCTGCCGTTTCTTGCTTAGGATCGACTACAATTTTAGCAATGGCTTTTTTAGTCGCAAAAGTTCTGATGACCTCTTTGTCATTCATTCTCCATATTTGAGCCGGAAAATAGTGGTTTTCAATGGTGCCGTCTTCAAAAGTAATTTCAACGATAATCGGCATTACCAATCCACCAGGTTTGTCAAAAGTCACTTGGTAAAAATACTTAGGCTCGTTTAATTTGGCTTTCTCTTCAGCTGTAAATTGTTTGTTTACATAATCGTCTAAAGCTTGAAAATCTTGAATTTTAAATGGCTTATTCAGTTCTGATTTGAAATCCTCACTTCCTTCAGCTATCATATAAACCATGGCGCCATTTCTTGAGTCACGACGACGTCTTGTTTTTAAAAATTCACTCACTTCTTTTGAAGGGTCATTGCTTACATAATATTTCTTTACCTCCTTAATACCTATATCCGTATAATCAGTAGTGTAAAACCAACCTCGCCAAAACCAATCTAAATCGACTGCCGAAGCATCTTCCATGGTTCTGAAAAAATCTTCTGGTGTAGGGTGTTTAAACTTCCATCTATTTGCATAAGTTTTGAAAGCATAATCAAATAAATCATGACCCATAATGGTTTCTCGTAAAATATTTAAAGCTGTTGCCGGTTTTCCATAGGCGTTATTTCCAAATTGTCGAATACTTTCAGAATTGGTCATAATCGGTTCCAAACCGGATTGGTCACCACTCATATAAGGAATGATGTTTTTGGCAGGACCGCGACGGGTTGGAAAATTAGGGTCAAATGTTTTTTCGGCTAAATATTCCATGAAAGAATTGAGTCCTTCATCCATCCATGTCCATTGGCGCTCATCGGAATTGATAATCATTGGAAAGAAATTGTGGCCTACTTCGTGACAAATTACGCCTAACATGCCATACTTTGTCTGATCGGAATATTTCCCGTTTTCATCCGGACGACCATAATTCCAACAAATCATTGGGTATTCCATACCTTGATCTCTGGCATTGATAGAAACTGCTTTTGGATAAGGATAATCAAAAGTATAATACGAATAACTTTTTAAAGTATGCGCCACAATTCGGGTGGAATATTCACCCCAAAGCGGATTGCCTTCTTTTGGATACAAAGAAATCGCCATGGAAGTGGTGCTTCCGGTTTTAACCGCCATCGCATCGTAAATGAATTTTCTAGAAGTTGAAATCCCAAAATCACGAACATTTTCAGCTTTGAATTTCCATGTTTTTTTCTTGTCTGAAAACCCTTTTTCCGCGGCTTCGGCTTCAGCTTGAGTAACTACTACAACTGGTTTGTCGAATGATTTTTCAGCTGCTGCATATCTTTTTAATTGTTCCGCGGTAAATACTTCGCTTCTATTCATTAATGAACCCGTAGCTTCCATAATATGATCGGCCGGCACTGTTATGTTCACTTCATAATTTCCAAAAGTCAACGCAAACTCTCCCGAACCCCAAAATTGCATGTTTTGCCAACCTTCGACATCGCTATAAACGGCCATTCTTGGGTAGAACTGTGCTAAAACATAGAGGTTGTTGCCGTCTTTTTCAAAGTGCTCGTAACCCGAACGGCCACCGTCAATAGTGTAATTATTAATATTATACCACCATTTGATAGAGAAAGTAATTTTTTCTTTGTGCTTTAAGAGTTTAGGCAACTCTATACGCATCATAGTTTGGTTAATGGTATAATTCATTGGCTTTCCTTGAGCATCTTTCACATACTCAATTCTAAATCCGCCATCAAAATCTTCTTCCAAATATTTACGAGAAAAGGCTTGTGCTGAAATTGCAGGATCGGTTTTTTTATTTTCTACCAAAGGCGAATTAGAGTTTCTGGCTTTTTCGTTCTGGTCTAATTGAACCCATAAATAATCTAAAGATTCTTTAGCATTATTGGTGTAGGTGATGGTTTCTGAACCATACAATTTTTGGTTTTTATCATCCAATTCGACATCAATCTTGTAATCCGCTTGTTGTTGATAGTATTCAGGTCCCGGCGCACCAGATGCTGTACGATACATATTAGGCGTTGCCATCAAGTCGTACATCTGCTTGAATTTATCAGGATTTCTTTCCTCTGATTTGGTATTTTTTGGAGTTTCTTGTGCTTGGGTCAAACCCATAAACAACACTAACAAAAATGATAAAACCTTTGTTTTACGATTCATAGCCTTTCTTTTAAGGTTATAAATGTATAGAAATTTATTTTATAGTATAAAGGCGAAAATTATTTTAACATTCCTTTAGTGATTGCTGAAGACAATAAAAGGTTTTGTTTCTTACCGTTATTATTAAATTGAATAATATTTTGTTGCTCGGAATGCACTTCGGTTAGTATAGAATTTTCAACCTCGAGCGATGCAACTTTAGACACTTCTTTGATGCTTAAATAACAAATCACCACATTGCTCTCGACTTCGTTACTTAAATAATTGAAGGCTTTAGATTTTCCGTTTATGGAAAGTTTGAAGTTTTCTGCAAGGTATTTTTTTAGTAAAACAACGTCTTCCGGTGTTTCTTTTTCGGTGCCGATGTTGGTGCTTTTTTTATAAGCTTTGGTAACAGCGTCATTCAAGTCATCCATAAAAATCCTGGTGGTGATTTCAACCCTTTTTTTCTGTGGCACAAAATCAATTTGGTAAATCGACACATAAAATCGATGTGAATCCGCCGAAGTTAGTCCGACAAAAATCAATGACAAAACGAATAGTCTCAGCAATTTTTTCAGGTTCATCTTATTCTTTCTCCGGTTTTAGTAAGGCGAGATAATTGGTCGCCAATTCACTCATTCTGAACTTGGACATCTCTTTATCTTTGGCATTTATCAATTCCATTACTTTTGGATCTTCTACTATATAAAACAAAAACCCTTTAACGTTCTCTTCCGGGATTTTTAATTTTTCGATAAAATAGTTGGTTTCGAATTGATTTTCAATTTTGGTCATTAACAGTTCTTTTTTCTCCACTTCGAGTTCTTTCTTCAACATAGCCGCTCTTCCGTTAATTGAGTTGATTAAACCATCGAAACTCATTCCGCCCAACGGAATTAATAACGGACTATACCAATGGAATTCCTCCGCAGCCGCTAACCTTCTCTCTGCCGGAGTATATTTTTTGGCGGGTTTGTCTAAAATTCCCAGTGAAACCGCATTAATATCTTTGTACTCTTTAATTTCCACTTCTTCTAAGGCTATTACTTTAGGAATAAGTGTAGTAGCCAAAAGCTTTTTAGCTAAATCAGCTTCCTGAATTACAATGTCTTTGGTTTCTATCTGCAAACTTTTAAATCGAAGTGTGTCACCTACTTTCACAAACATCGAATAATCACCGGTTTCATTGGTCGTGGTTGACGATTCGGAGCGGAGATTGAAAACATTTATTTGGTTGAGTTCTTTAATGGCACAAACCACTTTACCTTTGAGAAAAACCAATTCAGTGGATTGTGAAAACCCGATGTTTTGGATAAATAAAAGTAAAATTGGTAGCAGAACCTTCATTTTGATTGCTTTTTAATACTGCTCAAAAATAGTAACTATTTATCTTTAACCTTCAATAGATTAAAGTATTTTTAGGTCAGTTAATGTAAAGTATTTACTATTTCACATTGGGTATTCTATAAAATTTAAATTGAACTTACTAAACCAACTAATAACATTAATGCTTTAGATATGGTAAAAATATCTCAGAGCTCTCCTAAATAAATGCCAAAGTCTTGGTAATTATTTGTTAAATAAAATCAGTAAAAACATTACTTTTGAGATTTGATAGTAAGTGCAGAACTGCGAATGGCAGTCGGATAAAATGAATTAAAAAATGAAAAAACTAATTATTGCCAGTACATCAACGGTACACGGAGGAAGTTATCTAGATTATTTGTTGCCTGCTTTGGAAAATCATTTCAAAGACTGTAATGAAATTCTTTTCATACCATACGCACGTCCGGGTGGAATTTCTCATGATGATTATACCGCTAATGTTGGTCTGGCTTTCGCCAAAATTAATAAAGCGATAAAAGGTTTGCATGAATTTGAGAATTCTACAGAAGCTATTCAAAAAGCACAAGGTATTTTTACCGGTGGCGGCAATACTTTTTTATTGGTTACCCAATTGTATCAAAATAACGTCATGGAAATTTTAGCTGAAACATTGAAAAAAGGCACACCTTATTTAGGTACAAGCGCCGGAAGCAATATTACCGGATTGACGATGCAAACCACTAATGACATGCCGATTATTTATCCACCGAGTTTTAAAACTTTGGGGCTGATTCCTTTTAATTTAAATCCGCATTATTTAGATCCGGATATGAATAGCAAGCACATGGGCGAAACCCGTGAAACGAGAATTAAAGAATTTCATGCGTTCAACACAACTCCGGTTTTAGGATTGCGTGAAGGAAGTTGGCTGGAAGTTGCCGGCGAAAAGATAATTTTAAAAGGAAGTTTAACCGCAAGATTGTTTCAACAAAATCAAACTCCGGAAGAATTGGCTCCGGAAACTGATTTGGCTTATTTAGAAATGTAAAATTTAACCTTGATATTATTATAACGTTAATTAGAGGTTTAAATTTAAGAGCGGAAGACGAGGCTTCCCGATGGAACGGGATAAACTTCTCGCCTAATTGCATAAAAAAACCCCTAACGTTAATTAGAGGTTTTTAACTTAAGAGCGGAAGACGAGGCTCGAACTCGCGACAACCAGCTTGGAAGGCTGGAGCTCTACCAACTGAGCTACTTCCGCATTACTTGTCCATGTCACTTAAATAAAGTGTTCTATGAACTTGTTTGCGAGTGCAAATATATAGAATAAGTTTGCTTTGATGCAAATTTTTTCAAAAAAAAATGCTTTAAAAATTTCGACGTTTATAACACAAACAAAACCATTTAGTTATAAAATTTTCCATGATAACTATTAGAAAAATTTCGGCCCAAGAAACTTATACTGTACGTCATCCTGTGCTCAGAAAAGGAAAACAAATTGAAAGTTGTCACTTTGACGGTGATGATTTAGACACCACATCACATTTTGGTTTGCATGAAAATGATCAAATAAAAGGTGTCATTTCACTTTTTGAAAACAACAATCCACTTTTCGAGGACAAGAAACAAACACAAATCAGAGGCATGGCTGTTTTGGAAAACAATCAGGGAAAGGGATACGGACGATTATTGGTGGAACATTCCGAAAAGATACTCAAAACGCAAAACACACCTTTAATTTGGTTCAATGCTCGTATTAATGCAGTAGGTTTTTACCAAAAAATGGGCTACCAAATCATAGGGAATTCATTTGAAATTCCGAATGTTGGTCTGCATTATGTAATGTGGAAAAAACTATAAAGCTAACTTGGAAACAATTTCTTGTTTGGCCGCAGGATGATAAATAAACAAACAAGATTTGTCTTTAATCACGTTAATGATTTTTTGGTTAAGTTCAACCGGTACAGCCGGGCAACCTAAACTTCTGCCTAATCTTTTGTTTTGCTTAATGAAAGATTCTGAAACATAATCCGCACCATGCATGACAACAGCTCTTTCACGGGCTTTATCGTTCAACCCTTTTTGTAATCCGTCTAATTTTAGAGACATCCCGTGTTTACCATTGTAGATTTCAGCAGTAGCATAAAAACCAACACTACTTTTAAAAGATTCGGCTTGATTAGAAAAGGCCTGGGCAAATTCTTCACCCGTATTTCTGCCGTGTGCTACTAAAGTTTGAAACAATACTATATTTTTATCTAAATCTATTACCCATAGTCTTTTGGTATTAGAAGACAAACTAAAATCAACAATCGTCAGTATATTTTTCTGAATCAGCCCTTTCTCTTTAAGATGATTGAATCCGTCTAATGCAAGATTAAAACTTTCAAAACTAGGTAACGCATGAGAATTAGCGTCTATTTGACTGTACAAAGTCACATTGGTTGTAACCGTTTTCTCTGTATTCTCAGGAATTGTAGTTATTGGGTTTAATTTGTCAGGTAAACTGTTGAAAGACATCAACAAGACAAAAAACAATAAAGAGAGTGATTTATAATTCATTGACTGCTATAGGTTTACTGTTAGACTTGGGTTTGACAAATATATATTCATAATTATATAAAACCAAATTATTTTACTTTTATTAAGCTAATTTTAATTTTTATAATACTTTATAAATCAATAGCTTTTATTTTACTAAAGGTTGTAAATACCAATTAAATAGTTATTTTTGTTCGTCAAACAAAATCATCAATGCCTAAGTTTTCCCACTTATTTCTTTATGGCTTTTTGCTATTTTCTTGCTTAGTTTTTAGCCAAAAGAAAACTGTTAAAACAAAATCTACTGATAACAAAATTACGATTGACGGTAAGTTTGATGAGCCAGCATGGAAAGATGCAGAGATAGCAACTGATTTTGTTATGATTGAACCTGATAATGGAAAACCGGAGCCTTCTGAAAGGCGAACTGAGGTAAAAATAGTTTATGACAACACCGCCATTTATATTGCTGCAACACTACATGATGATGAACCACAAAAAATACTAAAGGAATATACATTAAGAGATGATTTCGCAACCGCAGATCATTTTGGTGTATTAATCAATGGCTACAATGACGGACAACAAGAGTTTCGCTTTTTTGTAAGTGCCGCGGGAGTACAACAAGATGGTGTTTACACCGAATCCAACGACGAAGACTTTTCTTGGGATGCCATTTGGGACAGCCATGTTGATGTGACCAATTTTGGTTGGCGCGTTGAAATGAAAATACCATATGCTGCCCTGAGATTTCCCTCAGAGAAAAAACAAACTTGGGGAATCAATTTTTATCGAGAAGTTCGTCGCTTAAGACAACAATTTTCTTGGTCCATGTTAGACAGAAAAATTGCTAATGAAAGTACACAAGCCGGAATTTTAGAAGGAATTGAAAATATAGAAACGCCTACCCGATTATTTATAATTCCATATGCTTCGCAATATTTGTATTCCAGTAAATTTCAGAAAACTGTAGGTGAATTCAAAGGAGGAATGGATATTAAATATGGTATTAATGATGCTTTTACTTTAGATGCGATTTTAATTCCTGATTTTGGCCAAACCAAATTTGACAACGTCGAATTAAACCTAACCGCTTTTGAACAACAATTCAGTGAAAACCGCCCTTTTTTTACCGAAGGAACTGATTTGTTTAGCAAAGGAAGTTTGCTGTATACACGAAGAATTGGAGAAACACCCGAAATTAATGTAGCCGATAACGAAACGATAATTGATCAACCCGGTTCCATTCGATTAATAAATGCTTTAAAAGTTTCCGGCAGAACTAAAAGTGGTTTGGGTATTGGGGTCTTAAATGCCGTAACAGAAAACACTAGTGTGATTGTAAAAAATAACGATACCGGTGAAACACGTTTGCAAAATATCGCGCCTCTTGCCAACTATAATGTTTTCGTTCTTGACCAACGTTTCAGACAAAACTCCTCAATATCATTGATTAACACTAACGTGACTCGAAACGGCGAATTTAGAGATGCTAATGTATCTGCTTTGGTTTGGGACTTGAACACCAAAAAAAACACGTATAATCTTTCGGGAAATGTTAAATACAGCTATGTCAATAATAGGACCGATGAGGAAGACAAAAAAGGAGTTGCAGCCTATCTAAACTTAGGAGAAACCAGTGGTAACTATCGCTATAGTATTGGTGGTGTTTATGCCTCAACCGATTTTGACAACAATGATTTGGGCATCAACTTTATGACCCATTATCACGGTTTTTATATCAATTCGAATTACAGAACTTTAAATCCGAATAAAATATTTAATTCTTTTCAAGCTTTTTTGAATACTTACACAGAATTTGACAACAGAACCGGAAGAATTCAAGCCGGAAATTTAAATCTCTACTTTAATGCCTTCGACAAACTAAATGACTTTTATGGCTTCGGAATCTATAGCAATCCATTAGATGTATCCGATTTTTATGAGCCAAGGTCTACAGGAGAACAGCGTTTTGTAAACATCCCAAGAAATGTCAGAACTTACTTTTTATATTCAACCAATTACAACCGCCAATTTGCCATTGACTTCAATCCTACAATTACTATTTTTGATGAAAAAGGAAGAAGAAACTATGGTTTTTTATTTAGCCCAAGATACCGATTCAACGATCGTTTTTCTCTAATCTACGGCTTCACGTTTACCCGACAGAACAACAATGTCGGTTGGATTGATTTTGATGATGATGACAACACCATTTTCGCTCGAAGAAACAGAATTACTTACATTAATACGCTTCAAGGAAAATACTCCATCAATAACACGATGAACTTTAATTTAAATGTTCGCCATTATTGGTCATATGCTACCAATCATGAAATATTAACTTTAATGGATGACGGGAGCTATGTAAATAATTCAAGTTATACCACTAATAAAAATTCGAACCTGAATTTATGGAATCTTGACCTTACCTATTCCTGGTGGTTTGCACCTGGTAGTCAAGTGTCTGTTTTGTACCGAAACAACAGTGCTCTTTTTAGCCGCGAATTCAGTCGCCAATACGAAAACAATATTAATGATGCTTTAAACAGCGAAAACTTAAACCATGTTTTCTCCATCAGTATCCGATATTTTATTGATTACAACACCGTAAAAAACTCCCGATTTTACAATTCGTTTACCAAACCCAAAACGAGAGAGCGCTTCTAAAAAAACAGAAATTTAGCCTTATCTTTGTGGTTCAAAATTATTCTTATGAACAAGAAAGTAATCCTAATGATTTTAGACGGTTGGGGCAAATCACCCGACCCAAAAGTATCTGCTATTGACAATGCCAATGTTCCGTTTATTAGCGGCTTATATAAACAGTACCCTAATGCCCAACTCAGAACTGACGGCTTAAACGTAGGTTTACCCGAAGGTCAAATGGGGAACTCCGAAGTCGGCCACATGAACCTTGGTGCCGGAAGAATTGTTTACCAAGATTTGGCTAAAATTAATTTGGCTGTAGCCAATAAAACTATGGCCCAAGAAAAACCTCTAGTGGCTGCTTTTCAATATGCCAAAGACCACAACAAAGCAGTTCACTTCTTAGGATTGGTCTCTGATGGTGGCGTGCATTCACATACATCTCACTTACGCGGATTAATTGATGCTTCACAGGTATTTGGATTACAAAAAGTCTTTGTTCACGCTTTTACCGATGGACGCGATGTTGACCCAAAGTCGGGTAAAGGTTACCTACAAGATTTAGAAAATTACCTTCAAAATACAACGGCAAAAATTGCATCCGTTATTGGTCGTTATTATGCCATGGACAGAGACAAACGATGGGAACGTGTGAAATTGGCTTATGATTTACTCGTAAACGGCACCGGAAAACACACCTCAAATTTGGTTCAAAGTATAGCCGAGAGCTATGCTGAAAATGTAACCGATGAGTTTATCCAACCGCTTACTGCTGTTGATTCTAACAACCAACCTTTGGCAACAATACAAAACGATGACGTGGTGATTTTCTTTAACTTCAGAACTGATAGAGGAAGAGAATTAACTGAAGTACTTTCGCAAAAAGACTCCCACGAATTCAATATGCATAAGCTCAATTTGTACTATGTCACGATGACCAATTACGATGATACTTATGAAAATGTACACGTGATTTACGACAAAGACAACATTACCGAAACCTTAGGGGAAGTATTGGAAAAAGCCGGAAAATCTCAGATTCGAATTGCTGAAACCGAAAAATATCCTCATGTAACTTTCTTCTTTTCGGGTGGTCGTGAAGTGCCTTTTAAGGGCGAGACTCGCATTTTAAGAAACTCTCCTAAAGTAGCCACATACGATTTACAACCGGAAATGAGTGCTTACGAACTCAAAGACGCATTAGTTCCAGAATTGCAAAAAGGCGAAGTTGATTTCGTTTGTTTGAATTTTGCCAATGGCGATATGGTAGGCCACACCGGCGTAATGGAAGCAGCGATAAAAGCTTGTGAAGCTGTAGATGCTTGTGTAAAAGAAGTGGTAGAAACCGCTCTGGCCAACGGTTATACCACTATCATCATAGCCGACCATGGCAATTGCGAAACGATGATTAACCCTGACGGTTCGCCAAACACTGCGCACACAACCAATCCTGTGCCGATTATTATGGTTGACAAAGACCAAATTAGAGTGCACGATGGCGTTTTGGGCGATTTAGCACCAACCATTTTAGAACTGATGGGCATTCCAAAACCCGAAGTCATGACCGGAAAATCACTTTTAGTGCGATTATAAAAAAAGCCCTCAGTTTAGGGCTTTTTTTATTTCAACATTTCATAATAACTTCTTTCAATACTTTCCTGATGGGTTGGGTGTGTAATTTTGACCATTTCATTCAGGCGTTGTTTTAAGGTTTTGCCATATAAATCGGCTATGCCGTTTTCAGTGATGATATATTGCACGTGGGAACGGGTTGAAACTACTCCGGCACCTTGTTTCAAATAAGGCACAATTCTGCTTTCGCCTCTTTTTGTTATGGATGGCAAAGCAATAATTGCTTTTCCGCCTTCGCTTAAGGAAGCGCCACGAATAAAATCCATTTGACCTCCAACACCGGAATACATTTTGGCTCCAATAGAATCGGCACATACTTGTCCGGTAACATCCACTTCTATAGCAGAATTGATAGCTACCATTTTTGGGTTTTTACGAATACGAGCCGTATCGTTCACCATGGAAGATTCTTTCATTTCTATAAAAGGATTGTCGTTAACAAAGTCATACAATCGTTTGGAACCAATTAAGAAAGTGGCAAGCACTCTGCCGCGCAAGGTGCCTTTATAATTGCAATTGATGACATCGCTTTCTATCAAATCAATTACGCCATCAGAGAACATTTCGGTGTGTAAACCTAAATCTTTGTGATTTTTTAATTTACTTAAAGCTGCGTTAGGTATTGAACCTATGCCCATTTGCAAAGTACTTCGGTTTTCAATTAAAGAAGCCACATACTCGCCTATTTTTTCTTCTTCTTTGGAAAAAGGCGTTGGTGCATGGCCAAAAATAGATTCGTTTACTTCTACTAAATAATCTATTTCAGAAATATGAAGAATCCCATCCCCAAAAGTTCTTGGCATTTGCGGATTGACTTGGGCAATAACAATTTTAGCATTTTCGATAGCCGCTACCGTTGCTTCAACCGAAACACCGAGCGAACAATATCCGTGCTTATCCGGTGGCGAAACATGAATAAATGCAACATCAATTACTAATACTTTTTTGCGAAACAGGTGTGGCAATTCGCTTAAAAAAACGGGGGTGTATGAACCATTTCCAGCAGTTAACGTATGTCGAACATTAGCTCCGATGAAAAAAGAATTCACATGAAAACTATCCGCTAATTCAATATTAGCATAAGGTGCCGGACCTTCGGTATGCAAATGACAAACCTCAACATTGCGAAGTTCTGTAGCTCTGTCGGCCAGTGCTTTGGTTAAAATGGTGGGGGTCGCTGCAGCCGCTTGGACATAAACCCTATCGTTTGATTTTACAACTTTCACTGCTTCTGCAGCCGTAACATATTTGCTCATATCTAAAATTTTGGTCAAAATTAATTCGGAATGCCTTATAAAAATATGACATTTCTCATGAGGAAAATGGTAAATAATTATAATTAAAAGTTAAAGTTTCTATTTTAATAGTATTACTATTATCTTTGCATATATCATTATTAAAAACAGACAAGCTGAACACTGTAAAAAAAGTAGGCAATTAAAAAAATCACTATGACTGCAAAAAAATTAATTTTAGGTTTAGTTGTAACAACAACTTTATTAACTTCATGTAATCAAGCTTCTCAAAAAATTGAAGAAGAGACCAACAAAATAGTCTCTCAAACCAATCAGGAAGTTCAAAAAGTAATTGATGAACTTGGATTAGTTTATGTTGAAGAAGGTGCACAAACAATTATTACCTACGACGAAGTAAACGCCGCTCAACAAGCCTGGTGTGATGCTTTAGTGAAAATTGGCCAATTAAAAGAAGAAGGTGGCGATTATAAAACTTTCGCTGAACAAGTGCTTTCAGACGCCTATAACTATGACCATGGAAAAGTTTTTTTCAAACCTACTTTAGCTTATGGCGATCAAACTTTTAGAAATGATAAAAATGGAGCCTTGGCTTATTTTATTGGTGGCGATCCAAATTATCCAAACGACAAAGGATTTGCACTTACACCATGGGTAAAAGCGCGCTATGATAATACAGGCGAAAAAAATGAAGGCATACAAATTTATGGATCGATAGCGATTACGATGGGAAATGTTTGGGTTACTGATAAAACGGGTAAAGAAATAATGGTCGATAAAACATGGGTTTTCAAAAAGGGAAAAGATGGAAAACTTCGAATAATTGTTCATAAATCGTCACTACCATACTCCCCAACTAAATAATATAAACTTGGGTTGATTTAAAAGTCAACCCATAATTTTTTTTTATGAAATACACCTATCTGTTTATTGCATTTGGCTTTATTAATTACTCATTAATAGGTCAAAACACTAGGATAAATAATTACAACAATATTGGTTGGTACAATTATTTCGGAACTTTAAAATTGGATAAAAGATACAGCATCCATACAGAATATCAGTTGCGAAGAGATAACTATATTACCGATAAACAACAAGGTTTATTGCGTTTAGGTATAAATTATCAATTAAGCCCGAAAGTCCAATTAAGACTGGGTTATGCCTGGATAGAAACCTATCCATATGGTGAGATTTCAATCAATGGTTTTGGAAAAGAATTTACAGAACATAGAGCATTTCAAATGGTAACTTTAAACGATAAAGTGTCAATTGTTGACTTTTCACATCGATTTATGTTGGAACAAAGATGGGTTGGTAGATATTCTAATTCTGGTTTATCAAAAGAAGATGAGTTTCCATTATCACATCGTTTTCGATATATGTTTAGAATGCAAATTCCTCTAAAAGGACAATCCATAGAAAACAAAACTCCATATCTGGCAATTTATGATGAAATTATGCTTGGTTTTGGTGAAAATGTAAATGAAAATGTATTTGATCAAAACCGATTTGGAATTCTTTTTGGTTATAAATTCAGCAATACAATTAGAGTTGAAGCCGGATATTTTAACCAAACACTACAATTGGGTAGAGAAGTAGACAATAGAAATGTATTTCAAAATAACAACGGTTTTATCATCAATACCCACTTTAATTTTGATTTGTCAAAAAAAAACCAATTAACCCATTAATATTAGCCGTAGCTACTAAATTCAAAAAAAACAATCTGATCAAAATTTTACTTTAAGCAGTTTGGAAACAATATTAAAATAAAAGTTAAAATTTCATTTTTAATAGTATTACTATTATCTTTGCAATCTAAAGTTTAAATCTAACTATGATGAAACATATCCTTATAACAGCACTAAGTCTTTTGTTCTGCAATGCTATCCTTTTCGCTCAAATTGAAAATGTACCCAATTCAAATAAGTTTTCTAACTTAACTGAAGCTTTACAAAATACTGAAAAAGTAATTAGTCTTGATTTAAGCAATCAAACTGTACTTTTAAAAGATATTAATTGGGAAGTATTCATCAACTTGGAATACCTTAGTTTAAAGAATGATCACTTAACTTCAATTCCGGAAGGGATTGCCAAATTGACCAAATTAAAAATATTGGATTTAAGTGGTAACAATTTCAAAACATTACCCAATACATTAAAAGGGTTGTCAAAATTAGAAGTTTTATATCTAAACGATGAAAAAGAGTTTGACTTAAAGCAAAACATGGACATCATTTCTAGTATGACCAGTTTAAGAGAATTACACCTTGAGAATAATAATTTAAAGGCACTGCCCAACAAAATAGAAAAGCTAAAAAATTTAGAATTATTATACTTAAATAATAACAAATTTATAGAATTACCCAAACAGGTCATGTCTTTAGAATATTTACAATATTTAGATTTAAAAGACAATAACATTAACCCTAACATTCCGGAACTAAACAACGTAAATTTCGGATTTAAAATTAATTTAAAATAAAATGACAGAAGCATTAATCCCTTTATTGTCCTTAATTGCACTGGAAGTAATCCTCGGAATAGACAATATCATTTTTATATCCATATTAGCTGATAAACTACCCGAAAACCAAAGAAACAAACTAAGATACTGGGGAATTGGACTGGCAATGATCATGAGATTAAGCTTATTAGCCCTGATTTCTTGGATTTTAAAACTAGACAAAACCTTGTTTACGTTTGCTGATGTTGACTTTACAGGAAAAGGATTAATATTAATTATTGGAGGATTATTTTTAATTTACAAGAGCACTAAAGAAATCTATCATAAGACCGAAATTGCGAATTCACATGAGTCAGCACTCCCTAAAAAAGGCAGTTTCAGAAAATTACTTGGTGAAGTAATCATTTTAGATTTAGTTTTCTCTATCGACTCCATTATCACAGCAGTTGGAATGGTGAATGAATTATGGGTAATGTATGCAGCAGTGATTGTTACTGTAATAATAATGCTTGTTGCTTCAAAACCCATAAGCGAATTTATTTCGAAACACCCTTCATTCAAAATATTAGCATTATGCTTCTTACTAATGATTGGCGTTTCTTTGCTTGCCGAAGGTTTCCATTTTGAAATTCCAAAAGGATATATTTATTTTTCTATGGCATTTGCCTTTTTAGTAGATGTTATCCAAATGAAAACCGTCAAAGTAAATACAACAACTAAAAACGGATAATGAAAAAAATCAAACTTGCATTATTGCTGATTTTTGGAAGTAAAACAATGGCTCAAAACGACCTTGGTTCATGGAATATTTTGAGTGTAACCATGAAAGTAAATTCTAAATGGAGTGTTTTCACGGAAGGACAAATAAGAAGTTTATCCTTTTATGATGATTTTCATTATTATGAAATTAAAACGGGCTTGACCTATAAAATTAAACCGAACTTTTCTGTAACAACAGGATTTGGAGATTATAATACCTACACTGAAGGCGGAAATTTCGTATCCCCTATGCAAAACGATGAAATTAGAACTTGGGTTCAGGCTAATTTAAAAAACCCATTTGATTATATTACATTTGAACATCGTTATAGAGCTGAGCAGCGCTTTACTTCAAATGGTTATCGGAATCGTTTTAGATACAGATTATCAGCTGTTATTCCGTTGCAAGGAAAAAAAATAACCCCAAAAACATTTTATTTATCTGTTTGGAATGAAATTTTTTTTACAGATAACGAACCCTTTTTCGAAAGAAACAGACTCTTCATTGGAGGTGGATATGAGTTTTCAGAAAACATAGCAGTTCAAACCGGATACATTCACCAGTTTGATTACAAAATTAATGATGAGACTGGACGTGATTTTTTTAACATCGCATTACTTTACAACTTCGATTTAAAAAAGAAAAAAGAGAATGTTGACTTTCATCCAACAACAAATGACTAAAAAATGAACAATTTATTCTTAACATTAAAAATTCAAGTAAACGAAAAAATCTACGTTAAAGATCCGGAGACTTCAACGCTTGGAAAAAAAATTATTCAAGAGAGTATTATCTTGATTGAAGAAATAGGTTTTGAAGTTTTCACCTTTAAAAAACTTGGCGAAAGAATTGGGTCTAATGAAAGTTCAATCTACCGCTATTTTGAAAGTAAGCATAAACTATTGGTTTATTTGTGCTCTTGGTATTGGGGTTGGATGGAATGCCGTTTGGCTATTTATACCACCAATATTGTAGACCCGATGGACAAACTCAAAAGAGCAATTACCATAGTCACCGAAAAAATACAAGACGATTCATCTACACTTCATATCAACGAAGCTGTTTTAAATAAAATTATCATCGCTGAATTTACCAAAACACTGCTAACCAAAGAGGTAGATGAAGAAAACAAAGAAGGCTTCTTTTTGGTCTACAAAAGAGTGATTAACCGAATCATCGACATCATTCAAGAAGTAAATCCCGATTACAGTTATGCAAAAAGCCTAGCGTCATCAATTGTTGAAGGCTCCTTACACCAACATTTTTTAAAAGATCATTTGAAAACTATTACCGATTGCAATGAAAACAATTCGCCAACCCAATTTTACATTGATTTGGCCCAAAAAACTTTAAGCAAATAATTATGGCACTATCAGCTTCTCAAAGATTATTCAACCTCCTGAAACTCGACCGAAAGGACATTTCACAAGTGTTTTTTTATGCCATATTCGCAGGATTGGTAAGTTTGTCGCTTCCCTTGGGCATACAGGCGATTATCAATCTGATTCAATCCGGAAGAGTTAGCATTTCCTGGATAGTTTTAGTATTTATCGTTATTGCGGGCGTGGCTTTAGTAGGAATCTTGTCCCTAATGCAATTGCGAATAACAGAAAATTTACAACAAAAAATATTCATCCGTTCCTCGTTTGAATTTGGTTTCCGATTGCCAAAAATTAAGACCGATGTCCTGCACAACCAATATCCTCCCGAATTGGCCAACCGTTTTTTTGACACTTTGACCATTCAAAAAGGCGCTTCTAAACTACTGATTGACTTTTCGTCAGCCTTATTACAAATTATTTTCGGAATCCTCTTGCTGTCGCTATACCATCCGTTCTTTATTTTCTTTGGTTTTTTTCTCGTTATTTTACTTTATGTTATTTTCCGCTTTTCGTATAATTCCGGATTATCCAGCAGCATGAAAGAGTCTAAATACAAGTATAAAGTGGTGAGTTGGTTGCAAGAAATTGCCAGAAACAATTTCAGTTTTAAAAAAACATCCAACTTCGATTTTGCTTTAACTAAAAATGACCGTTTGGTTTCAGAGTACTTAACATATCGCGAAAAACATTTTGGAATTATCAAAAGACAATTTACCCAATTGATTGTCTTCAAAATCATAATTACCGCCGGATTATTATTGATTGGTGGCTATTTGGTTTTGAACCAAAAGATGAATATTGGTCAATTCGTAGCAGCAGAAATTATCATTTTATTGGTTATAAATTCGGTGGAAAAAATCGTAATTGGGTTGGAAACCCTTTATGACGTATTAACCGCTGTGGAAAAAATAGGACAAATAACCGACTTAGAAGTAGAAGAAACGAATCCAAAAGAGGCCGATTATTGCTACACCAATATCCATTTGGCCGCTGAAAACTTAAGTTATAAATTTCCTGACGCTGCTGATTTTGTGTTGGAAAAAATCAATCTGACCATCGAACAATCTGAAAAAATATATTTGGAAGGGTTAAATGGTTCGGGCAAAACAACGCTAATTCGAATTCTTTCCGGATTGTTGCAACCCACTTCGGGTTCGTTTTACATCAATGATGATACTTATCGAAAAATTGATTTGGAACAATACCGCTCACAAATCAGCACCATTATTATTGGCGAAACACCTTTTGAAGGTACAATTTTGGAGAACATCACTTTTAACAATCCATTGATTTCTCAAGAAGATTTGAAATGGGCCATCGAAAGTGTAAACTTGGGTGATTTTATCAAGTCATTACCCAAAGGTTTAGATACCAAAATTTATCCTGAGGGCAAACAATTGTCATCGTCCAATGCACAGAAAGTACTTTTGGCTCGGAGTATTATCAACCGACCAAAAATTTTATTCTACGAAGATGCTTTAGACAAAATGGACAATGATGCCGCAAAAGAAGTAATAGACTTCATTACTTCTAATGACAACAAATGGACGCTAATCGTTTCTTCTAAAAACGATTATTGGAAAGAAAAATGCTCAAGAAAAATTACGATGAGCGATGGAAAAATCATTAGAGACACTAAAAAACAATAACGATGCTTAACATTTCAAACAACAACCGAATTGGCGAAAGCTTGGAAAATTACAGTACGTTTAAAACGCTTAGCAATCGACCGTACTATAAAATTTTAAACAAAATCATAATAGGCGTTTCACTATTGGGTTTGCTAATCTTGTTTTTACCTTGGACACAAAACATCTCCGGAACCGGAGCCGTAACCACTTTAAAACCAGACCAAAGACCACAAACCATTCATTCTGCTATCGCGGGAAGAATTGAAAAATGGTACGTCAAAGAAGGTGATTTTGTGCAAAAAGGGGATACTATTCTTTTTATTTCGGAAACCAAAGAAGATTACCTTGACCCTAATTTGGTTAAAAATACTCAAAGCCAACTCAAAGCCAAAGAACAAGCCGGAATATCTTATGGCGGAAAAGTAACTTCGCTCGAAGCCCAAATTGCAGCCATTCAAAGTGAGCGTCAATTAAAATTGCAACAAGCACAAAATAAAATCAAACAAGCCAGATTAAAAGTCAAAAGTGACAGCATGGATTTAGTTGCCGTGAGAACCCAAGTTAAAATCGCAACTACGCAATTCAATCGTTCGGTGGCGTTAAACAAAGAAGGATTAAAACCCATGACTGATGTGGAAGAAAAACGATTGAAATTACAAGAAACTGAAGCCAAAATCATCACTCAGGAAAACAAATTCTTGGTCAGTGAAAATGAATTGATTAACGCTAAAGTAGAAATCAATCGCCTTATTGCCGAGTATAATGAAAAAGAGCAAAAAACCAGAAGCGATCAATTTACAGCACTTAGCAGTCAATATGACACTGAAGCCCAAGTCAACAAACTCCAAAACCAATACGCCAACTACCAAATTCGAAACGGTATGTATTACATCAAAGCGCCACAAAGCGGATATGTTAACAGAGCTTTGCAATCGGGTATTGGTGAAACAATTAAAGAAGGCACACAAATCGTTAGTATTATGCCCGCGAAATATGATATTGCAGTAGAAACCTTTGTAACACCTACAGATTTACCCTTATTGCACAAAGGTGAAAAAGTGAGAATTTGGTTCGACGGTTGGCCTACCATCGTTTTTTCGGGTTGGCCTAATATGTCTTACGGTACTTTTGGCGGAAAGATTGTAGCCATAGAAAACTTCATCAGCGATAACGGAAAATTCCGAGTTTTAATCGCACCTGATGAAACTGATATACCATGGCCAAAACAAGTCAGCATCGGTTCCGGTGCACAAACCTTGGCACTGCTCGACAATGTTCCTGTTTGGTTTGAAATATGGCGAACACTTAATGGTTTTCCTCCTAATTATTACCAACCGAAAAATAATATTCAAAAAGATAAAAAGTAATGAAATCGATACTACTAGGTTTTTTATTTTTCGGATTTACAGTTTGGAGTCAAAATGCTACCAAAGAACTCACTTATAATGAGTTTTTAGGCTATGTCAAAAAATACCATCCGTTGGTTAAAAGTGCCAACTTGGAACTCAATCAGGCACAAGCCAATTTAATGATGGCCCGTGGTGGTTTTGACCCTAAAATTGAAGTCGATTTTGAACAAAAAAAATTCAAAGACAACGAATATTATTCGATACTGAACAGCAGTTTTAAAATCCCAACCTGGTACGGCATAGAAATCAAAGCCGGTTTTGACAATAACGATGGTATTTATCTGAATCCCGAAAATACAGTACCAAATCAAGGATTGACTTCATTGGGTATTTCAATTCCGTTAGGACAAGGCTTGTTTATCAACCAACGTATGGCCGATTTGCGCAAAGCTAAAATTCAAATCAAACTGAGTCAGGCCGAACGTAATTTAATGGCGGTTTCGGTTTTGTATGATGCTTCGGTGGCTTATTTTAATTGGAAGCGAAATTTTAACGAAGTTACGTTATATCAAAATTATTTAACCAATGCAGAAGTGCGTTACAATGGCATTACAAAATCAATCGAACAAGGAGACAAACCTGCGATTGACAGTGTTGAAGCCGGAATCATCGTTAGAAACCGAAAATTGAGTTTGGAAGAAGCCCAATTAAAATTGGCAAAAGCCCAATTGGAGTTGGCGAACTTTCTTTGGTTGGAAAATAACGTACCTCTTGAATTACAAGATGATATGATTCCGGAAGAAAATTTGTCGGCGACCATCAAAGAAACTTTGCAAACCAACGATTTGATGTTGGAAAATCCATCATTAGAAAACCATCCTAAAATCAATGCTCTTGAAAATAAAATTGAAATGCTTGAAGTGGAACGAAAATTAAAAGCAAACATGCTTTTGCCCCAAATTAATTTAGGTTACTCCTATTTATCCGAACCGAGTTATATTGACAATTACCGATTTCAGGATTACAAAGTGGGTTTAAATTTTTCATTCCCAGTTTTTTTGAGAAAAGAACGCGGTAGCTTACAATTGGCTAAATTTAAATTACAAGATGCCAAATTCGACTTGGATTTGGAACGAGTTCAGTTGAAAAACAAAATTAAAGCACAACAAACCGAAATAGCTTCTTTGGAAAGACAGCAACAGTTAATCGAAAGTTTAGTTAACGATTACAGCACGATGTTAACCTCTGAAGAACGTCTTTTCTCTTTTGGTGAAAGCTCCATTTTTTTAATCAATTCGCGCGAAAATAATTTGGTTGCCGCCCAACTTTCAAAATTACAATTAGAGAATCGCTTTTTAGATTCTAACGCCACGTTGTTTAAAATTATGGCCAATCCTGAGTAATATTTTAAAAGATTAAATCGAATCTATCCAAGAAAAATTTAAATTTTTAATTCTTTCCTTTTCTCTTTTTATAAAATCCAGGTAGGCACTTGCAGCCGGACTCATTTTTTTCCCTTTCAACCAAATTAATGTCCAATTTGTTACTACAGGAAGTCCCTTTGAAGGCACTATTTTAATAGACCCATTTTCAAGTTCGTTCTTTAAACCTATTAGCGGCATGATGGAAAGTCCTAAACCCGCAATGACCGCCTGTTTTACAGCCTCATTAGAAGTTAGTTGTAATTTCATTTTCGCTTGAATACCGTGATTACTCAAATAGTTTTCCATAGCTATTCGAGTAGCCGACCCTTCTTCACGATAGATCAATGAACTTTCGGTTAGGTATTCCTTTGTTTTTTTAGGATTAATTAGCGGGTTATTTTGATTGGAAACTAAAAACAGCTTATTGGTTAACAAAACTTCTGAATCCACTGCCATAGCGGATGGCAGCGTGGATACTAAGGCAAAATCAACTTCGTTATTTCTTAGCGCCTTAATTACTTTTAATTTATTGGTTACATCCATCTCCAATTCGATTCCCGTATTCGAATTGGTGAAATCAGATAAGAAATAAGGCATCACATATTTTCCGGTTGAGACCACAGAAATCTTCAATTTCCCTGTCAATATTCCTTTAAAAGCCAAAGTCTTGTAATTGATATTATACACTTCGTTTACAATGTTCTCAGCGGCTAAAGCAATTTCCTTCCCAAAATCGGTAATATACAATTGCCTGCCTACCACCTCGGTCAAAGGGATTTCAAATTGGTCTTGAAGATTTCTAAGTTGTATGGATACCGCCGGCTGAGTCAAATGAAGTTGTTCAGCAGCTTTTGTGATGCTTTTTGTTTGGGTAATTTTTAAGAATACCTGTAGCTGATGTAAGGTGTAATTCATATGTTATATTTATGTATATCATAACAAATATAAATAAAAATATATGGAATGTTATTCGGAATTTTGTCAAGTACAATAAAATATTTGCTAAAGGAAAATTATCAGGATGACAAACGATAAAACAATATTATCTATGCTACTGCTTTTGCTGTCAGGAGCGCTTATTCTTACTCTGATATTGCCCGAAAATATTTTATCATTTGCCTTAGTGGGTTTAACTATAATTGTCACTTTGTGGCAACTAAAAAAAACAAATTTAAAGTTGTAATAGAATATAAATAAAAAAAGAAATCAAGTTAATCGATGGTGTTTTTACAACCTATGAAGCAATTTCGCTTCTTGCTTTTTTTCAGAAGAATTTGATACGGATATCTTGAGAACTTTTCCGTAGAAATACCCAATAAAGATGATACCCATTCGACCCTTAAAAAAAATGCTTCCTTGCTTTGGAAAATGCTCATTGTGATTTGGTTATCGCTAGTCAAGGGTCGTTTGGTGGTCATCTTTCATTATTTACAGATAATGACGACGATAAGCCTACTTAAAGGATATTAAATCAATACAGAAACTAGGTTCCAAGAACTATGTTTAAATTCTATGTTATAATCGAACTCAGATAAATAATTTGGATACTTCTTATTAATCAAAGTAACCCTTTGAAAATTGATTATTAAAATCAAACGTTACACGGATTAAAATCATGGCCAATCCTGAGTAAGTATAGCTAAAATAATTACTTTTGCAAACTGATATTATAGCATATGATTATCCAAAAAACAAGAGAAGAAATAGAATTGATGCGTGAAAGTGCGTTAATCGTTTCGAAAACTTTAGGTATGATAGCCTCCGAAATCAAACCCGGAGTTACTACTTTATATTTAGACAAATTGGCGGAAGCCTTCATCAGAGATCATGGTGCTGAACCCGGATTTTTGGGTATGTATGGATTCCCAAATTCGCTTTGCATGAGTCCGAATGCACAAGTCGTACATGGAATTCCAAATAATATACCTTTACAAGAAGGCGATGTGATTTCGGTAGATTGTGGCGCATTGAAAAACGGATTTTACGGAGATCACGCCTATTCTTTTGAAATTGGTGAAGTTGCGCCTGAAGTAAAAAAATTATTGCAAGTAACCAAAGAAAGTCTGTACGTTGGAATCCGAGAGTTTAAAATAGGAAACCGTGTGGAAGATGTTGGAAACGCGATACAAAAATATACTGAAGCCCATGGGTATGGCGTAGTTCGAGAGTTGGTCGGACATGGTTTAGGCCAAAAAATGCACGAAGAGCCGGAAATGCCGAATTATGGCAAACGCGGTCGCGGAAAATTATTCGTAGAAGGAATGGTAGTAGCCATCGAACCTATGATTAACATGGGAACCAAAAATATAAAACAACTCAAAGACGGTTGGACAATCTTAACGGCAGATGGAAAACCAAGTGCTCATTTTGAACATGACGTAGCCCTAATTGACGGGAAACCGGAATTACTCTCAACTTTTGCTTATATCTATAAAGCTTTAGGAATTGAAAGTAATGAAGAAGATGAATTCCGTAAATTGCCTTTAGTACTATAATGAAAAAAATATTCAAATTCATCCTAAATACCATTCCAAGACCTATACTGATTCGTTTAAGTATTGTGGTTCGACCTATCTTGGCTTTTATGCTAAAAGGAAGTCGATTCACAGATCCGATTGACGGAAAAAGTTTCCGCATGTTTTTACCATACGGATACGGAAATCAAAGAAATAATGTATTGTCGCCGAGTACGCTTTCACTAGAAAGACACCGTTTACTTTGGTTGTATTTGCAAAATGAAACCGATTTTTTTACGGCTACAAAAAAGAAAAAAGTATTGCACTTTGCCCCTGAACAAGAATTCTACAAACGTTTCAAGAAGCAAACGAACATCGATTATACTACAACCGATTTACTTTCGCCCTTGGCCGACGTGAAAGCAGACATTTGTAATTTACCGTTTGAAGACAACGCATATGACCTTATTCTTTGCAACCACGTTTTAGAACACATACCGAATGACACCAAAGCGATGCACGAATTATTCCGAGTTTTAAAACCGGGTGGCATGGGAATATTCCAAATCCCTCAAGACTTATCTAGAGCTACTACTTTTTCTGATGATAGTATTGTAGACCAAAAAGAACGAGCTAAAATCTTTGGCCAATATGACCACGTTCGAGTGTATGGCAGAGATTATTTCGATAAGTTGAGAAGCATCGGCTTTACAGTAGTTGAAGAAGATTATACCAATAAAATTTCACCAGAATTAGTCGAGAAGTATTGTTTAGCTAAAGGCGAAATTATTCCGGTTTGTTTTAAATAATTCTTTTTCTGGCACAATTCTCGCTTGATAAAATTAGTATCTTTACCAAACTGATTTATAACAATATGCCAAAAAACAGCCTCTTTTTATTCGGTTTTCTTTTCACAATTACAGCAACCCTCGCTCAAGTCGAAAAAGAAATTGCACCACCTTATAACATCAAAACCGTTAGTTTTGTTCAAAACGGACAAAATGCAATTCCTATGTTCCGATTAGGGGATAGTTTTCAATTTATGTTTGACGATTTATACGGTAATGAAGCCAACTATTTTTACACCCTAACCCATTGTGACTATGACTGGAAACCATCACAATTGGCCAAAGCTGAATATATTAATGGTTTTGACGACCAGAGAATTCAAGATTATACCAATTCTTTGACAACACTTCAGCTTTATTCTCATTACCGACTATCATTTCCAAACAGATTCACCCAGTTTAGAGTTAGTGGCAACTATATCATCAAAATTTTAAACGATGATAAAGAAGTTGTCTTTTCTAAAAAATTCATTCTCTACGAAGAATTGGTAAGCGTTCCGATGCAAGTCAGAAGACCACGAACCTTATCGGTAACCAATCAAAAACACAATTTAGATTTCGCAATAAAATCGGCTACTATTAATTTCCAAAGTCCTTTGAAAAATGTCAAAGTACTTTTGATGCAAAACGGCAAATTCGACAATGCCATTACCAATATTGTCCCACAATACACTATTGGTAATGATTTGATTTACAAATACGATTCAGAAACCCAATTTTGGGCCGGAAATGAATATTTGTTTTTTGAAAACAAAGACATTCGAGCAGCCAACAACAGTATTGCCAAAATTGATTCCAAAGGCGGAATTTACAATGCCTACCTCTATCGCGCAGAAGCAAGAGCCAACATGCCTTATACATACTATCCAGACATCAATGGTAATTTCATTGTGAAAAATATTGGAGCACAAAACAGTGAGATTGAAGCCGACTATGCTTGGGTATTTTTTAGCCTATCCGCGCCAAGTTATTACGGTAAAAAACCTATTTATGTAAATGGCATGTTCAACAATTTTGCCATCAGTGAAGAAAATAAAATGGAATACAATGCTGAAAAAGGAATTTATGAAAAAGCCATAATGATTAAGCAAGGGTTTACCAATTACCAATACGTTATTGCTGACAGCAAAGGGGTTGTTGATGAAGAAAATGCTTTAGACGGTAACTTTATCCAAACTGAAAACAACTATTTTGCGTTGGTTTATTACCGAGAAAACAACCAAAGATACGACAGAATCATCGGTAAAGGAATAGCCAACTCAATCGATATAACTAACTAGAAAATTTAACAATGAATTCACGCATCAATTTGTATTTTTTGTAAATTTGACAGCGTAATAGAATGAATACTACATGGTTTCACAAATAACACGAGGAATAAAGATTTCGGTCTTGACTAGTTTTGAAGGCACTTACTTCAAAAACTACAAGATTCATTTTGCCTTTAGTTATGAAATCACCATTGAAAACCACAGCAAAGATTCGGTACAATTAAATACGCGTCATTGGGAAATCCTAGATTCACTTAATGATAAAGAAATCGTTGACGGCGAAGGCGTAATTGGCAAAAAACCGGTTTTAAAACCCGGGGAAAAGCACACTTACAATTCAGGCTGTCTATTGTCTTCCCCTTTCGGAGCGATGAGTGGTTACTTCAATATGATTAATTTTACCACGACTAAAACTTTTAAAGTTATAGTACCAACCTTCAAATTGAGTGCCCCATTTGCACTGAATTAATTTTGAAATGACTTCTTGTCAAAAATTCAAATTTTCCTTTGTACTTTTGTGTAAAATTTAATAATCCATAACATTTGGGTTGTTTCATTTTCAAATTGTCTAATTTTCAAAACAACATTACTATGCTTAAAGGTTTTTTTCATGTCCCAAAAGCGGTCAATGAACCCGTAAAATCATACGCACCGAATTCACCAGAAAAAGCAGCTGTTTTAGCGGCTTACAAGAAAATGTGGAACGAAACTATTGAGGTTCCGAACTACATAGGTAGCGAAGAAATTCGAACAGGAAATACTCGAAATATGACAGCACCACACGACCACCAACATGTCGTGGGCAAATACCATTTAGCTGAAAAAGTGCATGTAGAAAAAGCGATTGCCTCAGCTTTAGAAGCCAGAAAAAAATGGGCTAATATGGCTTGGGAACAACGTGCAGCAATCTTTTTGAAAGCTGCCGAGTTAATTGCAGGTCCTTACAGAGCGAAAATTAACGCTGCAACCATGATTGCGCAATCAAAAACTATTTTTCAAGCCGAAATTGATGCTTCTTGTGAGTTAATTGACTTCTTAAGATATAATGTGGAGTTTATGACTCAAATTTACAACGACCAACCCAAATCCATCTCGGACGTTTGGAATCGTGTAGAGTACCGTCCGTTGGAAGGTTTTGTATACGCTATTACTCCTTTTAACTTTACTGCTATTGCTGCTAATCTTCCTGCGAGTGCAGCCTTAATGGGCAACACTGTGATATGGAAACCTAGTGACAGCCAAGTTTTTTCGGCCAAAGTAATTATAGATATTTTTAAAGAAGCCGGTGTTCCTGATGGCGTAATCAACGTCGTTTTTGGTGATCCGGTGATGATTACCGATACCGTTTTGGCCAGTCCTGATTTTGCCGGTGTTCACTATACCGGTTCCACTTTTGTCTTCAAAGAAATCTGGAAAAAAATCGGAACCAACATCCATACTTATAAAACATACCCAAGAATCGTTGGAGAAACCGGTGGAAAAGACTTCGTTTTAGCGCATCCAAGTGCTAATGTAAAACAAGTTGTAACCGGAATCACTCGTGGTGCCTTTGAATTCCAAGGACAAAAATGTTCTGCCGCTTCAAGAGGTTATATTCCGCAAAGTTTGTGGCCGGCTGTAAAAGAGCAATTAATCACCGACGTAAAATCGATGAAAATGGGTTCTCCTGAGGATTTTAGCAACTTCATCACTGCCGTGATTCACGAAGGTTCTTTTGACAAACTAGCGAGTTTTATTGACCAAGCTAAAAAAGACAGCGATGCCGAAATTATCGTTGGCGGCAACTATGACAAATCAAAAGGGTACTTTATTGAGCCTACAGTAATTGTAACCACCAATCCAAAATACGCCACCATGGAAACGGAACTTTTCGGACCGGTGATGACTATTTATATATATGATGATGCCAAATGGGCTGAAACATTAAAATTGGTTGACGAGACATCAGAATATGCTTTAACCGGAGCCATCTTTAGTCAAGACCGTTATGCTATTGAGGAAGCCACTTTGGCCTTACAAAACAGCGCCGGAAACTTTTATATTAATGATAAACCCACCGGAGCTGTTGTCGGAATGCAACCATTTGGTGGAGCGAGAGCTTCAGGCACGAATGACAAAGCGGGCTCAATGCAAAATTTATTGCGTTGGGTTTCACCAAGAACCATCAAAGAAACCTTTGTTACACCGGAAGATTATCGTTACCCGTTTTTGGGAGAATAATTTTATTGCGCAATGATTTATTAAAAGGCTCAAGTTTTTACTTGGGCTTTTTTTATGTCTGTGAAAATGATTTTTTTGTATCTTCGGATGTCAAAAACTAATAACCAACACATTATGAAAATAAAAATTACGCTTTTATTATCAGTATTTTTTTCCATTTCTGCTTTTGCACAAGACAATGCTTATGATTTGTTAAGAGATAAAACAGAAACCAAAATTCTTTACGATCGTGTTTTTGGAATTTCTAATGCTTCAGAAAAAAGAAAAGCTGACATAACGTCTAATTATTTCTTGCAAGTATATCACGAAATACAACGTGCCGATTTTCTGCAACGCTTACCTAAATTAGAAAAACTTCGTGAGGAAGCCAGTTTGGGGAAAGTACAAAACCTAGTGCCGTTGAGTATTTTGGTGGCTGATTTTGAGACGATAAATCCGGCCGCAACTGATAATGGCGATTTGTTTTTGAACGCTAATAATCAATTTCAGCTAAAGCCTAATGTCCAAAATGCATTTCAAAAACACTCCGTTAATTTAATTTCACCTTTACTTTTAAAAGCAAAAAGCAATCAAGTAAGTTTTATTTTAAAAGACGAATTTATTTTCAATACTACTTCGAGAATCATTCAAAATATTGCGTTTCAAACCAATGGCGAAGAAAGCTGGAAAACCATTTCAATTAATACACCATTCGAAATTAATTTCAGCACTAATGGAAAACAACCTGTAAACTGCAAAATTCAGTTTACCAATGGAGAAGTACTCTTGCAATCGTTTACAATCCATATTGATATTCAAAATAGCAGTGTTGCCAACAGAAATTCAAACAATTACCAGCCAAATGCCATCACTACTATCACTGCAACGATTCCTTACCAAGGTTTTGGGGAAGCGGCACCTTATTTAGGTCAAGGGGAATACGAAATTTTTCCTGATACCGTTGACGGAATTTTAGACAAACCGGTGTTCATAGTTGATGGTTTTGACCCAGGCGATTCCAATACGATTCCTACATTTTATGCCGGCTTGACTTATGGTGTCGGACAAAATTTAGCCGATTATTTAAGAACACAAGGGTTTGATATTATCTTAGTGAATTTTCCGACCTACACTAGACCTAACTCAACAACCGTGGTTGATGGCGGCGTTGATTTCATCCAAAGAAACGCTTTTGTTTTAGTAGAAATAATCAATCAAATTAATGCCCAGAAAATTGGCAATCAAAAAAATGTTATTATTGGGCCTAGCATGGGCGGATTGATTTCGCGATATGCATTGCGTTATATGGAAATGAATGCACTAAACCACGATACACGTTTGTACATCTCTTTTGATTCCCCCCATCAAGGTGCCAATGTACCAATTGGTTTCCAACATTTATTCAATTATATGGCTTACGGTCCATTAGGCAATGTTGCTGTACAGCCGGTGGTTGACGGTTTAATCAAAAGTCCGGCCGCCAGACAAATGCTGATAGACCATATGGAAGGACATTTACAAACCGGCAGCACTTTCGAATTCAATACTGATGCCACAAGTTTGTTGCCAACCGGCGCCCCAAATTTCAGGAACGCATTTCAAAACGAATTGAATGCAATGGGCTTTCCAACTACTGTCAGAAACGTTTCTATCTCAAACGGCGCAAGCAATGGCACTATGAATTATAGTCCCAATTTTGAAGTAATGAATCATACTTTTAATGTGACGGCAACACAACGCGCTATCATCAACTTGCGTTTTACACCAGCGGCTAATCAAACCAATCAAGTAAGTCGTTTTAGAGGACAGCAATTTGTAGTGGTGGTTTGGGTTACCGGTTTTGAAAGTTTGGCCAATTCAAAAGCACCAACAAGCACAGATGGTTTAGACACCGCTCCGGGCGGAAGATTTGACATGAGTGGTTTTGAAGCCGACTTAGGAACTGACCCATTATTGACAGAGTTTTTCACCAATTTAAATGCCGATTATTTTACTTTCATCCCAACATGGAGTTCCATGGCAATTTCAAATACTAATAATCTATATTCACCGGTAAACGGATCTTCTGTAACCCCTTTTGTAGCTTCTTCTATTCCAACTGTAAATGAAAATCACGTTACTTTAAACGAAAACAATGTGACTTTTGCTTTGAATGAAATTATAAACGGTGTTTTAACTACAACAAATCCGGCATTTGAAACACTTTGGATTAAAAATCCAGTGTCCAATATGATTGAAATCAACACTTCTTATGCTATTGACAATGCAACTATTTCGGTTACCGATATGTTAGGAAAAACGATTTACACCACACGAAATCAAACCATCAGCGGTTCACTTGAAATTCCGGTGAACTTGAGCAAAGGTGTTTATCTAATCACCATTGGTAATGAAAACGGAAGTGTAAACAAGAAAATTGTAAAAGAATAAAATCATGAAAAAGTTTTTTTTTGTTTTAGTAACGATTAGTATGCTGTTGTCGTGTTCAGAAGACAACAGCCGCAAATCGGAAACCAATGAATTCCTTGGAAAATGGAAAATGATTGAAACTTTAATTGATCCGGGTGATGGCAGCGGAACTTATGTTCCGGTCTCTGGAGAATATTTTTTGGAATTTTTTCCCGATGGAACCGTCGGCACCAACTATATGTTGTGTACGCTAAGCGGAACAAATACCGGAAGCTATATTTCGCCCTATTTTGCAGAGGAACAATACATCCAATCTCAAACTTGCAATGCGAATCAAGATTTTCAAATCTATTATCAAATGAATGGCGAAAACTTGATTTTAAATTATCCCTGTATAGAAGCCTGCCAGGTAAAATTTATCAGAATTAACTAAGACTTAAACTTTAAAGCCAAATGCACTACCTTCTTAGTTTCAAAAAATTCGTTCGAGAAGAATTCGGCTATATTATATTCAGTGGCATTTGGAAAATTCTTTAGTTCTTCGGTTAAGTCGCCGCCTTTTAAATAGAGAATTCCGTTTTTCAACTCGTGTTTGTTTTGTTTCTTAATTTTGTCTTTTATCCATGACACAAAATCGGGCATATTAGTCACGGCACGACTGACGATAAAATCATAATCGCCTTTGACATTCTCTGCGCGCATTTGTTCGGCTTTGATATTTTTCAGCCCTAAACCTTCGGCAACCGCTTGCACTACTTTTATTTTTTTGGCAATCACATCAATCAGGTAAAAACGTGTTTCCGGGAACAATATCGCTAATGGAATTCCGGGAAATCCACCACCGGTTCCAACGTCTAAAATATACGTTCCCGGTTCAAACGGTTGAATTTTGGCAATCGCCAATGAATGCAAAACGTGTTTGGTGTATAATTCATCTATATCTTTTCGGGAAATCACATTGATTTTTGCATTCCAATCTTGGTACAATTCCTCCAATTTTCGAAACTGTAAGAGTTGATTTTCAGTAAGTTTAGGAAATTGTTTGATAATTTCTTCCATAAATTGAATTTTGAACAAAATTAACGTTTTTAGTTGATAAAAAATGATGTTTATCAGCTTCAAAAAAATTATAATAATTACCTTTGGCAAAATTTTATTATTTCTATAAATGAATACCACAACACCCATTTTCTCTAAAACCGATAGTTTAAAATTCTTCAGAACCTTAAACTCAAGAGTAAACAATTACTTCAAAGAAAACAACCTTGATAGAACCGGAAACTGGAAATTACACCTAAAAACCATTGTAATGTTCTCCATTTTCCTAACTCCTTACTTTATTTTATTAGCCATGCAAATGCCTATTTGGGCTTACCTTTTGCTTAATGTAGTAATCGGCGTTGGAATGGCAGGCGTTGGAATGAACGTAATGCACGATGGAAATCACGGTGCTTATTCCAATAAATCATGGGTCAATAAAATCATGGGCGGCAGTATTTATATCTTGGCTGGAAATGTTTACAACTGGCAAGTACAACACAATGTTTTACACCATACTTACACTAACATTTTAGGACATGACGAAGACTTAGAAGCCGGAAGAATCATGCGTTTCACCAAAGAGGCTAAATGGTATAAATTCCACAAATTCCAACATTATTATTCTGTATTTTTATACGGCTTATTAACTTTCAATTGGGCCATCACGACCGATTTCCTTCAAATGAAACGTTATTTAAAAAGAAACTTATCCTATGGCGAGTTTAAAAAACCGGTCATTCGTTGGACCACTTTAATCATTACCAAAGTCATTTATTTCTCTATTTGGTTAGTAATTCCAATGGTTTTAGGTGTTTCATGGTGGAAAGTAGTTTTAGGATTTTTAGTAATGCATTACACAGCCGGAGTTATCTTGAGTGTTGTATTTCAATTAGCTCACGTAGTAGAAGAAACAGAAAATCCAATTCCGGATGCTAATGGTGAAATTGAAAACACTTGGGCCATTCACCAATTGTTTACCACTGCCAACTTCGCGCCGAAAAACTGGTTGGTAAACTATTATACCGGTGGCTTAAATCACCAAGTAGAACACCATTTGTTCCCAAACATTAGTCACGTTCATTACGACAAAATTGCAGAAATCGTAAAACAAACGGCTAAAGAATGTGAACTGCCTTATTACGAATTCAAAACTACCCGAGCGGCTATCGCTTCGCATTTCAAGCACTTAAGGGAATTGGGAAGACAACCCCAATTAGCATAACATAAAACGGGACGCCTTTATTGGCGTCTCTTTATTTAACCTCATAACAACAACACAATGAGCATTTTATCGGACAGAATTAACAACTTATCCACCTCACAAACATTGGCCATGGCGGCTTTGGCCAGAGAATTAAAAGCCCAAGGAAAAGACATTATCAGTTTAAGTTTAGGCGAACCCGATTTCAATACACCCGACTTTATCAAAGAAGCGGCCAAAAAAGCCATCGACGAAAACTACAGTACATACACTCCGGTTGACGGTTATGCCGAATTGAAAGATGCCATTTGCAGAAAATTCAAAAGAGACAACAACCTTGATTACAAACCGGCTAACATTGTCGTTTCTACCGGCGCAAAACAATCTTTATACAACGTTGCCCAAGTCATGTTAAATGACGGCGACGAAGTAATTCTTCCGGCTCCATACTGGGTTTCTTATTACGAAATCATCAAATTATCAGGCGGTGTTCCTGTAGAAGTGCCGACTTCGGTGGAAAGCGATTTCAAAATGACCGCAGCAGAGCTGGAAAAAGCCATCACTCCTAAAACCAAAATGATGTGGTTCAGTTCACCTTGTAACCCAAGTGGTTCCGTTTACAACCGCGAAGAACTCGAAGCCATCGGTAAAGTATTAGAAAAACACCCTAACATTTATATCGTTTCTGACGAAATCTACGAACACATCAATTTCTCCGGAACTTTCTGCAGCATCGGAACTATTCCGGGCTTATTCGACAGAACCATCACTGTGAATGGTGTGGCCAAAGCTTTCGCGATGACCGGTTGGAGAATCGGTTACATTGGTGCTCCGGAATTTATTGCCAAAGCTTGTACCAAAATGCAGGGCCAAGTTACTTCGGGTGCTAATTCCATTGCACAAAGAGCCACAATTACTGCCGTTGATGCTGATCCAAGTGTTTTGAATGAAATGGTAAGTGCGTTCAAAAACCGCAGAAACTTGGTAGTAGAATTAGCTAAAGAAATTCCAGGATTCAAAATCAACGTGCCTGAAGGTGCTTTCTATTTGTTCCCCGATGTTTCGGCTTATTTCGGGAAAACGTTACGCGGAAAATTAATCGCCAATGCTGATGATTTCTCCATGTATTTATTGTCTGAAGCCAATGTTGCGACCGTAACCGGAGACGCTTTCGGGAATCCTAACTGCATCCGTTTGTCTTACGCCACCAGCGAAGAATTGTTAACCGAAGCATTCAAAAGAATCAAAGAAGCACTAGCTTAATCTATATTATGCCTCAAGGAAACTTGGGGCTTTTTAATAAATAATTTGGGCGTTCCCTTTCAGGTCGGGCTTTCCGTTGCAATCTTTAGTTTAAAAACTAAAGGATTTCCACTGCAATCCCTAACGCAAAACAGACAGCTTAGACATTTTAGAATGTTAGACACTTTAGAAAAAGTTCTAGTCTTTTAAAATCTAAGAAGTCTAAAAATCTAACAATCTAAGAAGTCTAAACATGAATAAAAAAATACTCTTACTTGGTTCAGGCGAATTAGGAAAAGAATTTGTAATCGCCGCACAAAGAATCGGACAAAACGTAATCGCTGTTGACAGTTATGAAAATGCGCCGGCGATGCAAGTCGCTCACGGATTCGAAGTCATCAACATGCTCGATGGCGCCGAACTCGACCGCATCGTAGCCAAACACCAACCCGATTTTATCGTTCCCGAAATTGAAGCCATTCGCACCGAACGTTTTTACGAATACGAAAAACAAGGCATTACTGTTGTGCCTTCGGCGAAAGCGGCCAATTTTACCATGAACCGAAAAGCGATTCGCGATTTAGCCTCCAAAGATTTAGGCCTAAGAACCGCCAATTATCGCTATGCCACTTCCGCTGCTGAATTACAAAAAGCGGTAGCAGAAGTTGGAATGCCTTGCGTAGTAAAACCATTAATGAGTTCTTCCGGCAAAGGACAATCAACCATTAAAACCGAAGCCGATATCTTAAAAGCTTGGCAATACGCTGAAGAAGGTTCGCGTGGTGATATCGTGGAAGTGATTGTAGAAGCCTTCGTCAATTTCAATTCGGAAATCACTTTGCTGACCGTAACGCAAAATGGCAATCCAACGTTGTTCTGCGCACCCATTGGTCACCGACAAGAACGTGGCGATTATCAAGAAAGTTGGCAACCAGCTATTGTTTCCGATAAAGACATAACCGAAGCCCAAGAAATGGCGCGAAAAGTAACCGAATCACTCGGTGGCGCAGGATTATTTGGTGTAGAATTTTTCTTGACGGATGAAGGCGTATATTTCTCAGAATTATCGCCAAGACCACACGATACGGGCATGGTTACTTTAGCCGGAACGCAAAATTTTAACGAATTCGAATTGCATTTGCGTGCGATATTAAGCTTGCCCATTTTCGAAATTACTTTGGAAAAAACCGGTGCCAGCGCAGTAATATTGGCTACTGGAAATTCTGCAAATCCAACCTACTCAGGAATTTCTACCGTAGCATCACTACCTAAAACAGATTTTCGTATCTTTGGAAAGCCAACTTCTAGACCTTATCGCAGAATGGGTGTTGTTTTGACTTATGATTCATTAGAAACCAACATCGAAATTATAACAGAAAAAGCCAAAGAAGCGGCGAAATTAATAACCATAAACCTGTAAAAAATGAAAAAAGTATTTTTAATTCTTGCTTTTATGTTGGGTGTAACCAGTATGAATGCTCAAGAGAAGAAAGCAGTAGCAGTAACCGAACCAAAAGTTGTAGCAGTTGCTTGTGGGCAATGTATGTTTGGAATGAAAGACAAAAAAGGATGTGATTTGGCCGCTGTGGTTGATGATAAACCTTATTTTGTGGAAGGAACAACATTAAATGACCACGGTGATGCTCATGCGGCTGACGGTTTTTGTTCAGCAGTAAGAAAAGCAGAAGTGATAGGAGAATTGAAAGACAATAAATTTGTCGTAACTTCATTCAAATTACTTCCAAACAAATAAAACTACCTCTTGGCTCAAATCCTAGAGAATATTTCAAAAATAGTAACTCTTTCTCCCGAGGAAGAGTTGCTTTTTTTGTCTAAAATTGAAACCAAACACTACAAAGCCAAAACCGTCATTCTAAGTGCGGGTGAAGTTTGCAAAGATTCCTATTTTGTCAATTCTGGCTTACTGAGAAGCTTCACCATCAATGATAATATTGTGGAACACGTATTGAGTTTTGCCTGCGAAGGTTGGTGGATTGGCGATATGTACAGTTTGCTTTCGCAAAAACCGGGCAATCTTTTTATAGAAGTTTTAGAAGATGCCGAAGTGGTTCTACTCTCCAAAGAAAACCAAGAAGAACTCTACCACTTAATCCCAAAACTGGAACGTTTTTTCAGAATCATAGTCGAAAACTCCTTGGTGGCTTACCAAGAAAGATTGATGGACAATTTGAGCTTATCAGCCGAAGAACGTTTTGACAAATTCTGCAAAAAATACCCAACACTTATTCAAAAAGTACCTCAAAAACAAATCGCTTCCTTTATTGGCGTTACGCCGGAATTCTTTAGCAAAATGAAAAGTCGATTGTTAAGAAAATAGTTGTTTTCAAATCTTTCAGCGCTGAACAATGCCAACTGAACACTGAACACTTCTTTCTTAATCTACATTAAGTGCTCTACACACTTCATGATTGTAAATTTGTATCATAATTATCAGTAAATTTATACATCATGAGAAATACTTTATTACACAAAGCACACACTCGCGGACATGCCGATCACGGTTGGTTAAATGCGCACCACACTTTTAGTTTTGCCAGCTATTATAATCCTGAAAGAATTCAGTTTGGGGTTTTGAGAGTATTAAATGACGACATCGTTGCCGGTGGCATGGGTTTCGGAACACATCCGCATGACAATATGGAAATCATCACTATTCCTTTGGAAGGCGATTTGGCACACAAAGACAGTATGGGCAATACTGAAGTAATCAAATTTGGAGACGTTCAAGTCATGAGCGCCGGAACCGGAATTCAACATTCAGAATTCAATCCGAATCACGATAAAAGAACCAATTTATTGCAAATTTGGGTGTTCCCAAAATACAGAAACGTAGAACCTCGTTACCAACAAATTACATTAGACACGACTGATCGTCACAATAAATTACAACAAATTCTTTCGCCAAATGCAGACGATGCTGGCGTTTGGATTCACCAAGACGCTTGGTTTCACATGGGTAATTTAGACCAAGGAATTACTTTAGATTACAACCGCAAAAAAGAAGGCAACGGACTTTACGTATTCGTAATCAAAGGAAGCGTAAAAGTAGACGGACAAGATTTAGGAGAACGCGATGGATTAGGCATCACAGATTTCGAAAAAGTAACCTTCGAAGCCACAGCTGATGCTGAAGTATTATTAATGGAAGTTCCAATGATTCAGTAATCCTTGTCATTTCGACCAACGGGTGAAATCACATAATGATACTAATTTGATGTGATTTCTCCTTTGTCGAAATGACAAAAAACAAAATACAAACTATGAACAACGAAGTACAACTTAAAATCGATGGGAATAAAGGCTTTTTTTACATTGATGTCGACGGTAAACACGAAGCGATGATGACCTTTGTTTTTGCAGGTGAAAAACAAATCATTATCGACCACACCGAAGTAAGACCAGGTAATGAAGGCAAAGGTTTTGGCAAAAAAATGGTAACCAAAGCCGTAGAATACGCTCGTGAAAACGGCATCAAAATAATTCCGCTTTGTCCGTTTGCCAAAAGTGTTTTTGACAAAGTTCCCGAATTTAGAGACGTTTTATAACACAACAATCATGGCGAATCTTTTAGAAAATAACGTAGAAGGAACTATTGGCACGCAAAAATACTTGTGTACCATTTCTTGGCGTAACGGCACTTTATTGATGGATGAACCGGAAAATGTAGGCGGACAGAATATTGGGCCTGACCCTTTTTCAACCTTCTTAGCCTCTTTAGCCGGTTGTACTTTATCAACATTGAGAATGTATATTGACCGTAAAGGTTGGGATATTCCTGAAATCAATATTTCACTGAATTTAGCCCAAGAAAGTAATGGGGAATTGACCACAACCATTACTCGCGATATTTCTTTTTCTAATGAGGTTTCACCCGAAATAAAAGAACGTTTGTTACTCATTGCTGAAAAATGTCCGGTGTCAAAAATCCTAAAAAACCAGATACAAATTAACACCAAAATATAAAATTATGGATCCAAAAGACCTAACTAAAGAATACACTAATGGCGAAGTGACTATAGTGTGGCAATCGGGAAAATGTACGCATTCTGCCAATTGCGTCCGCAACAATCCCAATGTTTTCAAACCTAAAGAAAAGCCGTGGATTACGCTTGAAGGTTCCACCACAGAGAAGATAATTGAGACGGTCAAAAAGTGTCCGTCGGGCGCATTGACTTACTATTTAAACAACGAAAAATGAAGAAAATCATAGCTTTTGGCGGTTCGTCGAGCAAAAATTCCATCAATAAGCAATTGGCTGTTTATGCTGCGAGTTTGTTTCAAAATGTTGACATTGAAGTTTTGGATTTAAACGATTATGACATGCCGGTGTTTTCCGTTGACTGTGAAAAAGACAACGGTATTCCTCCTTTGGCACAAGATTTTTATGCCAAAATAGGCAGCGCTGATTTTATCGTACTTTCTTTGGCCGAACACAATGGCGCTTACTCTTCAGCCTTCAAAAACACTTTAGATTGGGCTTCGCGAATCGATGCTAAAACCTTTCAACAAAAACCGATGTTGTTATTGGCTACTTCTCCCGGAGCTCGTGGCGGCGGAAGTGTTTTAGACATTGCCACAAAACGATTTCCTTTTCAAGGCGCGGTTGTAAAAGGCAGTTTTTCCTTGCCTACATTCTTTGACAATTTTGATGCTGTAAACGGCATTATCAATCCCGAACTGAAAAAGCAATTGTTGGAGATTATTGACTCTATTGCACTATAAGATTGCAAAAAAGCGAATAGTAGCCTTTTAGCCCCGATTGTCCCGAAGTTTCGGGAAAAATCCTCGAAGAGATTGTAATGGAAAGCGGGAAAATGGTCCCGAAACTTCGGGACAAATATAACCCGAACCTTTCCGCTCCCAAAAAATTACTATTTTTGCTATTCAAAACAAGAAACTAAACCAAATGAAAGCATACGTATTTCCCGGTCAAGGCGCTCAATTCACCGGAATGGGCAAAGACTTATATGAAAATTCGGCAGTAGCCAAAGCGCTATTTGAAAAAGCCAACGACATTCTAGGTTTCCGCATCACCGACATCATGTTTGAAGGCACCGCGGAAGCATTAAAAGAAACCAAAGTAACCCAACCGGCGGTGTTTTTACACTCGGTGATTTTGGCCAAAACTTTAGATAATTTCCATCCTGATATGGTTGCCGGTCATTCTCTTGGTGAATTTTCTGCTTTGGTAGCTAATGGCACTTTGTCTTTTGAAGACGGTTTGAAATTGGTTTCCCAAAGAGCGATTGCCATGCAAAAAGCTTGTGAAATTAAACCTTCAACCATGGCAGCCGTTTTAGGTTTAGAAGACAAAATCGTAGAAGATGTTTGTGCTTCGATTGACGGCGTTGTGGTTGCGGCAAATTACAACTGTCCCGGACAATTGGTCATTTCAGGCGAATTCTCTGCAGTGGAAAAAGCTTGTGAAGCGATGAAAGACGCCGGAGCAAAAAGAGCTTTATTGTTGCCTGTTGGTGGTGCATTCCATTCACCTATGATGGAACCGGCTCGTGAAGAATTGGCAGCCGCCATTGAAGCAACGACTTTTAACACACCGAGTTGTCCAGTGTATCAAAACGTTACGGCTAGCGCAGTATCTGACGCTAATGAAATCAAGAAAAATCTAATCATCCAATTGACCGCTCCGGTAAGATGGACGCAATCGGTACAACAAATGATTAAAGACGGCGCGACGAGTTTTACGGAAGTTGGGCCGGGAAAAGTTTTGGTTGGCTTAGTAAATAAAATAGACAGAGAAGTAGAAACGATTTCGGCTTAATGAAAAACTTACTTGAAATCTTACGCCAAACCGAATCGGCTAAAGTCATTTCAAATGATATTTCTTATGCGGATTATGTGGCGTTGGATTTGTCGGTGACCAATGAAATTTTGGTTACTCAAAAATTGGCTACCGCTAAAGATTACGAGGAATACATTCAGGATTATTTAAATCGAAATAAAGCCAAAATCGCTTTCGGCGGTTACATCGAACACCGCAATTTGTACCAAAGAAGTACGGTTTTTAAAAATGACAATACTGATGAACGCAACATTCACATTGGCTTAGATTTATGGATTAATGATTCTGCGCCCATTTATGCTGCTTTGGAAGGTAAAATTCACAGTCTTCAAAACAATGATGCTCTTGGTGATTACGGTCCGACAATTATTTTAGAACATAAAATCGAAGACTTTACCTTTCATACATTATATGGTCATTTGAGTTTGGACAGTTTAATTGGCAAAAAAGAAGGTGATTTTGTTGAGAAAGGCGAACAAATTGCTACCTTAGGCTTACCTCCGATTAATGGCGATTATGCACCGCATTTGCATTTTCAAATCATCATCGATATGGAAAATAAAAAAGGTGATTATCCGGGAGTTTGCAGTTCGAAAACCTTGCCATTTTATTTGCAGAATTGCCCTGACCCAAATTTATTATTAAAAATTAAATCCTAAATATCATGAAGAAATTAATTGTGTCGTTTGCCCTTGTCGCTTTATTAGCTTCTTGCAAAGACGAAACCAAAGAAAAACTCGATGCTGCTCAAGACGCTGTAACTGAAGAAGTAAAAGAAAAGATAGATTCGGCCAAAATCAAAGCAGAAAGGAGATTGGATTCCATCAAAGAAAAAACCAAAGCCGAGATTGACAGTGCCAAAATTAAAAGTGCTGCCAAATTAGAAGAAGCTGCCAAAAAATTAAAAGAATCGGCTAAATAACAATACCTAAATCCTCATCAAAAGTGGGGATTTTTTATTTAGCTTCACTCTGTTCGGCTTTGCCTCGGGTCCGCTTGTAATTAGTGATGAATACGCCCAAAATAATTAAGACTGTTGCAATGACAAAGTCGAAGGTGATTTTTTCATCCAAAAGTAGCCAACCTAAAAAAACCGCGATAATCGTATTGATATAATTCAAGACTGTAATTTGAGTAGCGGTTACTCTTTTCAAAGCATAATGGTAAGCAAAAAAAGCAATGACCGAACCAAAAATGGAAAGGTATAAAGTGGCCAAAATACTTCTGGTACTCCATGCATTGAAATCGACATCAGGATTTAAGATTAGTGCCAAAACCAATTGAATTATCGCTGCTATGGAAAACTGGTAAAACAAATTCAACGCAATGTTGTTCGACTTATGGGTATGCATTTTGGTGTAAATCGTTCCGGCAGACCAAGATAAAATAGCGATACTCAAATATAAGATTCCGGTTTTATAATTGGGATCTAAAATATCGCCCAAACCGTCTTTAAAAATAAAAACCACACCAAGAAAGCCAACAATTACGCCAAGAAAACCCTTCAGTGTTAGCTTTTGTTGCCCAATCATCGTTCCGCCTAAAAAAACCACTAAAGGTGACAAAGCACTTAATATTGAAGTTAGGCCGCTAGGCACACTTTGCTCGGCAATAGTTGTAAAACCATTGGCCAAAACAATCATCAAAATCGCCGGTATAAATTGGAGTTTGAAGTTTTCCCAACCAATCCAAGTCAATTGTTTTTTATACAATAAAATACCCAAAACAATCAAAGCGGCTAAACCTTGACGGGTGGAAGTTATGTACCAAGGCTCCATGGTTTCAACGGCCACACGAATACCCAAATAAGTAGTTCCCCAAACAACGGCTACAATGAATAAGCAAAAAAGTAATTTAAAATCGGGTTTGTCACTCATGTAGCGTTTAATTGTAATTGCCGAAAAGCAATTTTTTGATTTTATAAATTGGAGCTAACTTCTAACTTTTTGCTCCCATTTCCAGGCTGAAACTAAGGCGTCATCCAAGGACAACTCTGTACTCCAACCTAAAACTTCTCTGGCCTTATCGGTATTGGCGTATGCCTGAATCACATCGCCTTCTCTTCGAGCTACAATTTTATAAGGCAATTTTTGTCCGGATACTTTTTCGAATGCCTGAATTACTTGCAAAACGGAACTTCCGGTTCCGGTACCTAAATTGAAGGTTTCGACTTTCTCCAAATTTTGTTGGTCTAACAAACGTTGTAAAGCCACAACATGTGCTTTAGCCAAATCAACCACATGAATATAATCGCGAATACAAGTGCCGTCAACCGTTGGATAATCATTGCCAAAAACCGATAATTCCTGACGCAAACCCATTGCCGTTTGAGTAATAAATGGCACTAAATTTTGCGGCACACCTAAAGGTAATTCACCAATTTCAGCACTTGGATGAGCACCGATTGGATTAAAATAGCGCAATGAAATGGCATTTAAATTAGTTACTTTGACAACATCATTGATAATTTCTTCTCCAATTTGCTTGGTGTTTCCGTAAGGAGACATAGCCGGTTGGATAGAAGCATTTTCGGTAATTGGCATTACTTCTGCTTGACCGTAAACCGTACAAGAAGAACTGAAAATAAAGTTAGCCTGAGGCAATGACGTTAGTTCCTGCAATACATAAACCAAAGTATTGATATTGTTTTCATAGTACAATAAAGGATTTTCAACACTTTCCCCGACCGCTTTTGAGGCTGCAAAATGAATTACACCAACTAGGTCATGGTGCTTTTTGAAGAAGTTTTGAACGGCAGCTTTTTCCCTTAAATCAATATTTTCAAAAACCGGTTTCTTTCCGGTAATCTTTTCAATTCCGTCTAAAACCGAAAGGGAAGAATTTGATAAATTATCAATGGCTACTACTTCAAAACCTTGGTTTTGCAATTCAACCACTGTATGTGAACCTATAAAACCTAAACCACCTGTTACTAGTACTTTCATATATTTAAGAAAATAGAAAAAAGAGAATAGAAAAAGACAGTTGACGTTTAAAAAGTCTATTTTCTAAATTCTATACTCTTTTCTCTTTATTTTAAGAACTCTAAAACGCTGTCTGTGATAAATTTGATTTGCTCGTCGTCTAATTCGGTATGCATTGGCAATGAAATTACTTCCTTCACCAATTGGTTGGTAATCGGAAAATCTTCCTCTTTATAACGACTGTCGGCATAAGCTTTTTGAGAATGCAACGGAATCGGATAATAAATCGCACACGGAATCCCTTTCGCCAATAAATGTTCCATCAAACCGTTTCTATCGGCATCAATAATTCTTAATGTATATTGGTGGAACACATGACAGTCGCAAATATCACAAATACTCGGAGCAATAATATTTTTGTGGCCTTCAAAGGCTGTCGAATATTTACGAGCCGCATCCTGACGCGCTTTTCCGTAAGCATCTAACAAAGGTAATTTGGCATTTAAAACACCGGCTTGAATACTATCCAAACGAGAATTTACGCCTACTACATCATGGTGATAACGCACATACATGCCGTGATTTACGATTCCGCGAATTTTGTGTGCCAAAGCATCGTCGTTGGTAAAAATCGCACCACCATCACCGTAACAACCTAAGTTTTTAGAAGGGAAAAATGACGTGGAAGATACGTGACCAATCGTTCCCGCTTTCTTTTTGGTTCCGTCAGAGAATTTACAATTGGCACCAATCGCTTGGGCATTGTCTTCAATTACGTATAAATTGTGTTCTTTGGCAATGGCCATAATCGCTTCCATATTCGCAGCGCGACCAAACAAATGTACGGGCACAATCGCTTTGGTTTTAGGCGTAATCGCTTTCTTAATTGCCTCGATAGAAATATTCATATTCACGATATCCACATCCACCAAAACCGGAGTTAATTGCAATAAAGCAATCACTTCAACTGTTGCAGCAAAGGTGAAATCGGCTGTAATTACCTCATCGCCGGGTTTTAAATCCAAACCCATCATCGCAATTTGCAAAGCATCGGTTCCGTTGGCACAAGGAATCACGTGTTTCACGTCTAAATATTCTTCAAGATTTTTCTGAAATTCGTGAACCAATGGTCCGTTGATGTAGGTTGTGGTATCTAAAACCTCCTGAATCGAAGCGTTTACGGTGTCTTTTATTTTTTCGTATTGACTTTTTAAGTCAACCATCTGAATTTTTCTCATGTTCTAAAAAATTATGAGTAGCAAAAGTAAGAAATTCTGAAGTAGAATTCCATGTTCCGCAAAAGAAACGTATTTTAGCGCATCAAAATTTTTGGGATGTTTTTTTTATACAATATTTTACTGGTTTTGGCTTCACAACTTGTGAAAGTATTGGCGCTTTTCAGTCCCAAAATAAAGCTGTTTGTCAGCGGCAGAAAGACCGTTTTTGAAACTTTAGCAGCTAAAATAAATCCCGAAGACCAAACCATTTGGTTTCATGCCGCTTCTTTAGGCGAATATGAGCAAGGTTTGCCGGTGATGGAGCGCATCAAACAGGAATTTCCAAAACATAAAATTGTACTCACCTTTTTTTCCCCTTCGGGTTATGAAGTTCGAAAAAACAATGCGATTGCTGATGTGACGGTTTATTTGCCTTTGGACACGAAAAGCAATGCGCAAGAATTTCTGAAATGGGTTCATCCCGACTTGGTGTTTTTTATCAAATATGAATATTGGCCGAATTATTTAAATGAATTGAAAAAAGGCGATATTGAAACCTATTTGATTTCGGGAATTTTCAGAGAAAAGCAAGCATTCTTTAAATGGTATGGCGACTTTTATCGCAATGCCCTGAAAACCTTTGAGTACTTTTTTGTTCAAAATGAAAGCTCTAAAATATTGCTCCAATCTTTGGGCTACCAAAATGTAAAAATTTCAGGCGATACAAGATTTGACAGAGTAGTTTCCATTTTAGAGAGAGACAACTCTTTGGATTTTATCCAGCAATTTAAAAACAACACTACGACCATCGTTATTGGGAGTTCTTGGCCAAAAGATGAAACTCTATTGGTAAACTTTATCAATCAAGCCGATGCCAATGTGAAATTCATCATTGCGCCACACAATATTAAAGCGGAACAAATTTCAAATCTTCAATCTCAAATCACAAAATCAACCGTTTTATTTTCAGAAAAGGAAAACCGAAATTTGACCGAATTTCAAGTTTTTATCATTGACACCATCGGTATTTTGACCAAAATTTACAGTTATGCTGATATTGCTTATGTAGGCGGCGGCTTTGGAAATCCGGGCGTGCACAATATTTTAGAGCCGGCAACTTTTGGGATTCCGATTGTGGTTGGCCCTAATTATTCGCACTTTGCAGAAGCTACGGCGTTGGTTAACATGGAAGGTTGCATTTCTATTTCAAACCAAAGCGATCTCAATGATGCTTTTGATAATTTAATTTCAAACGAAGATATTCGTCACGAAAAAGGACATATTTGCGAAACATTTGTCCAAATGAACATTGGTGCGACCGATGTTATTTTGAGACACATTTGTAACAACTCAAACTAAAAACAAACAAATAAACTTAACAAACAAAACAAGCTCATGAAATTTTTAAGACTTCTCCTCTTATTTGTTTTTGTTCAAACTCAAGCCCAACAAGGCGGCATGTGGATTCCTTCTTTATTAAAAGGAATGAACGAAACCGAAATGAAAAATTTAGGCATGAAAATCAGTGCCGATGATATTTATTCCATTAACAAATCCAGTTTGAAAGATGCTGTGCCCCATTTTGACGGTGGTTGTACTGCGGAAGTCATTTCAGACAAAGGGTTGATTTTAACCAATCACCACTGTGGTTATGACAACATTCAAAGTCACTCTACCATTGAACACGATTACTTGACCAATGGTTTTTGGGCTTACAAAATGGAAGACGAATTACCCAACAAAGACTTATTTGTAACCTTTATCATTCGCATTGAAGATGTTACTGACAAAGTACTATTCGGGGCAACTAATTTGACTTCTGAAGCGGATAAACAAAAAAAAATAAAGGATAACATCGCTGAATTAAGCAAAACTTTGCCTAAAGAATCTTGGCAAGAAAACAGTATTAGAACATTTTATGATGGGAATCAATATATTTTATTTGTAACCGAAACTTTCCGCGATGTTCGTTTGGTCGGCGCACCGCCAAGTTCGATTGGAAAATTCGGTTCCGATACGGACAACTGGGTTTGGCCAAGACACACCGGCGATTTTTCCTTGTTCCGAATTTATGCCGATAAAAACAACCGTCCGGCAGCTTACTCTACCGAGAATGTGCCTTACAAACCCAAATATTTCTTCCCTATTTCTATAAAAGGTATAAAGGAAAACGACTTTACCATGGTAATGGGTTATCCGGGAAGAACTCAGGAATATTTACCCGCAGTTGCTGTTGAGCAAATCGTAACTACTTTGAATCCGGCTAAAGTGGATATTCGCGATGCCGCCCTGAAAGTGCAAAATGAATTCATGCGAAAAGACAATGCTATTAAAATTCAATACGCCTCTAAAAACGCCAGTATTGCCAATTCTTGGAAAAAATGGATGGGTGAAACCAAAGGGTTGAAAAAATCAAATGCTGTGGGTATCAAAAAAGAATTTGAAGCCAACTTCCAACAAAAAGTTATCTCGGCCGGAAAACAAACAGAATATGGAAATCTATTGGCTGATTTTGAAAAAAATTATTCCGAAATAAAAGATTATGCTTTGGCAAGAGATGTATTTACCGAAGTAGCTTTGCGCAATACCGAAATACTAAATTTAGGTTACAAATTATACCAATTAGAGCAAATTTATAACACCAAAGGAGAACAATCTTTTAACGACAGAAGAAACAATTTAATCAATGGTCTAGGGGATTTTTACAAAGACTTTAATGCAAAGGTAGATGAAAAAGTATTCGAAAAATTGATTGGAATTTATGCTACTACTTATCCGAAACAGTTTCTGCCTAGTACTTTTGTAAATGTAAATGCCTCGAGTTTGACTTCTGAAGTTTTTACCCAATCACAATTGGTTAGTTACGACAAAATAAAAGTATTATTAACCGGTGACAGCAAAACCGTTTTGGAAAATTTGAATAAAGACAAAGGATTCCAAGTGATTAAAACCATGGCGGATGGTTACTTGAAAAATGTAGCACCGAAATATGATGAAATCAATTTAAGAATTAGCGCTACACAAAGAACGTACATGAAAGCCATCTTAGAATTGAGTAAAAAATCAGACCGAATTTTTCCGGATGCTAACAGTACTTTCCGCGTAACCTATGGTAAGATTAAAGGTTACAAACCTAATGATGGAGTAATTTACGAACCGTTTACCTATTTAGATGGCGTTATTGAAAAATACATTCCGGGTGATTATGAATTTGATGTTCCTCAAAAACTGATTGATCTATACAATACTAAAGACTATGGAAATTATGGGGTAAACGGCAAAATGCCGGTGGCTTTCATTGCTACTAATCACACCACAGGAGGAAACTCGGGTAGCCCGGCACTTGATGCTAACGGAAATTTAATTGGTTTAAATTTTGACCGAGTATGGGAAGGAACCATGAGTGATATTTATTATTCTCCTGAAATATGCCGAAACATTATGGTTGACATACGTTATGTGTTATTTATAGTAGATAAATTTGCCGGCGCTGAGAATCTAATCAAAGAAATGAAGATTGTTGCATCAAAGAAAAAATAAAACATTAAGCAACTCTTAAGTTTTGGCACGATTATTGTAAAATGAAAATCGAAGCAAAATAGAGGTTTTTAAAAAAAGTTAAATAAAAGTTTTTCCAAATAAAAAAATTTATATCTTTGCTCCGAATTAATAATTAACCTTTTATAATTAAGTAAGATGAAAAAAGTATTTTTAAGTTTAGCTGTTGTTGCTGCATTAACTGTAGTATCTTGTAAACAAGCTGATGCTGCTGCTGAGCCAGCTGCTGACACAACTGTTGTTGCTGAGCCAGCTGCTGACACTACTGCTGTTGCTGCTGACACTACTGCTGCTGCTGCTGACACTACTGCTGCTGCTACTGAAGCTCCAGCTGCTAAGTAATTCTAAATTACAGTAAGAAATTAAGCCACGCAATGCGTGGCTTTCTTTTTTTTATAAAAGTCTAAATAATATCATGTTTCTCACTCTACCGCTGAAAAAATGGAATCTCCTGATGAGAAATCCAATATCTCTGCTTTTGAAGCATACTTACTAATTTCATCAATTCCCTTTTGCATCATCAATTCAGTGGAATACTTTCTGCTGATGGCAAAAACTTTCTGATCCTTCATTAGCTTAAAAAAAGATTTCCCTTTAGCCGTTTTAAACCTTAGGAAGTGATGCGAATCTATAGAAACTTTAAAACCCTCAATAGCTTCTTCGCATTCAAATCGAATTTCGTAATGGGCACTTGTAAATATTGTCTTCCCTTTTCTGGAGACAAATTCAAATTTATAAAAGTCATTTAATCTTTTAGTGATAACAAAAGTTCCCATACGGATTTAAAAGTAATTAAAATAAAAAAGCCTCTAACATTACGTTAGAGGCTTTGTACTCAAGGCGGGACTTGAACCCGCACGAACATTGCTGTTCACTGGATTTTAAGTCCAGCGTGTCTACCAATTTCACCACTCGAGCATTATAAGTAGTTGAGCGAAAAACGGGGCTCGAACCCGCGACCTCGACCTTGGCAAGGTCGCGCTCTACCAACTGAGCTATTTTCGCATTTCAAATTTTGTAAGAACGACAATACTTGTTCCGTATTGCGGATGCAAATGTAATACTAAAATTGAATTATACAAACCTTTTTTAGAAAAAAACTTTTTGAAAATCTAATTCCCTGATTAGCAAAATCAACTGATGAGCCTTATTTTTTTAAAAGCATTCTTTTCAACTCATTTAGCTTCATTAATGCTTCCACCGGTGTTAATGTATTGATGTCTAAATTCAGAATATCTTCTCTTATTTCTTCCAGCAAAGGATCATCCATACTGAAAATATTGAGCTGCATTTCATCCTTAGCCGATTTTATGGTGTTGAGCGCATCGCTTGAATGGTTTTTCTCTAGTTTCTTCAACAGCTTTTGCGCTTTTTGAATCACCATTTGCGGCATTCCGGCCATTTTGGCTACGTGAATTCCGAAACTGTGAGCACTTCCGCCTTTTACCAATTTTCTGATGAAAAGGACATTGTCTTTCAATTCTTTCACCGAAACATTATAATTCTGGATTCTCGGCAATAATTCACTCATTTCATTCAACTCATGATAATGTGTCGCGAATAGTGTTTTTGGTCTTGCCGGATTTTCATGCAAAAATTCTGCAATAGCCCAAGCGATGGAGATTCCGTCATAAGTACTGGTTCCGCGACCGATTTCATCTAAAAGCACCAAACTTCTATCCGAAATATTGTTCAAAATGGAAGCCGTTTCATTCATCTCGACCATAAAAGTCGATTCACCCATCGAAATGTTATCGCTGGCGCCAACTCGAGTAAAAATTTTATCGATTACACCCATTCTCACTTTCTCTGCCGGAACAAAGCTTCCCATTTGGGCCAACAAGACAATCAAAGCGGTTTGTCTTAAAATCGCCGACTTACCCGACATGTTTGGTCCGGTAATCATAATTAATTGTTGGGTTTCTCTGTCTAAGAAGACATCATTAGCCACATAAGGCACACCAACCGGCAATTGCTTTTCAATCACGGGATGACGACCGTTCGTGATTTCCAATTCAAAAGTATCATCCAAAACCGGACACACATAATCGTTTTCTATCGCCAATTGCGCAAATGAAGTCAAGCAATCTAATTGGGCTACCAAATTAGCATTCAACTGTACTTGTTTGATATAAGTACCAATCCAAATCACCAATTGTTCAAACAAATGGCTCTCTATTTGGTGGATCTTTTCTTCGGCGCCGAGAATTTTGGTTTCGTATTCTTTAAGCTCTTCGGTGATATATCTTTCAGCATTGACTAACGTTTGCTTTCTAATCCATTCTGCAGGAACTTTGTCTTTGTGCGTGTTTCGAACTTCAATATAATAACCAAAAACATTGTTGAAAGATATTTTAAGCGAAGTGATTCCGGTTCTTTCAGATTCTCGGGCTTCAATGCCTTCCAGATATTCTTTTCCGGAAAACGAAATATTTCTTAACTCATCCAATTCGGGATGAATTCCTGTTGCAATCGCGTTTCCTTTGGCAATCGAAACCGGCGAATCTTGATTCAATGTGGCTTTTATTTTTTCTCGAAGCAAATCACAAGCATGCAAATTATCGCCAATGACCCGAACGGCTTCTTGCTTGCTTTCTAACGCAAGTGTCTTTATTGGTATAATTGCATCGAGAGATTCTTTCAGATAAATCACCTCGCGGGGCGAAATTTTTCCGGTGGCTACTTTCGAAATCAAACGCTCTAAATCAGAAATTTGCTTGATTTGGTATTGAATTTTTTGAAGGATTTCTTGATTTTCTTTTAAATAAGTGACCACTTCATGACGGCTTCTGATTTTATCAATATTCTTCAAAGGCAAAGCCAACCAACGTTTTAGCAACCTTGAACCCATTGGCGAAAGCGTTCTGTCGATTACATCTAAAAGCGTTACGGCATTTTGGGAATGACTGTGGTACAATTCTAAATTCCGAATCGTAAATCGATCCATCCAAACATAAGCGTCTTCGGCTATGCGTTGGATATTAGTGATATGTTGAACCCTGTTGTGTTGCGTTTCGGATAAATAATAAAGAATCGCACCGGATGCTATAATGCCATCGGGTAATTCCTCTACGCCAAAACCTTTTAAGGAATTGGTTTGGAAATGATTCCTCAAAGTTTCTACCGCGTAGTCTTCTTTATAAACCCAATCTTCGAGATAAAATACATTAAAATCTTCGCCAAAGGCTTCTTTGAATTGTCCTTTGTTATTTTTTTGGATTAAAATTTCACTCGGACTGAAGTTTTGCAACAACTTGTCAATGTATTCTTCATTGCCTTGAGCCGTTAGAAATTCGCCCGTAGAAACGTCTAAAAAAGCCACGCCTAATTGTTTCTTCCCAAAATAAATTGAAGCTAAAAAGTTATTAGCCCTTGAATTTAAAACCTCATCATTCATAGAAACACCCGGCGTTACCAATTCGGTTACCCCACGTTTCACAATGGTTTTGGTCATTTTTGGATCTTCCAATTGGTCACAAATTGCAACCCTAAGTCCGGCTTTAACCAATTTGGGTAAATATGTATTTAAAGAATGGTGCGGAAATCCGGCCAAAGCGGTTTCTGTTTCAGAACCGGCACCGCGTTTGGTTAAAACAATCCCTAATATTTTTGACGCCCGAATCGCATCTTCCCCAAAGGTCTCATAAAAATCGCCGACTCTAAACAACAAACACGCATCGGGATACTTTCTTTTGATCTCGTTGTATTGCTTCATTAAAGGCGTTTCCTTGGCTTTGTTCTCTTTGGCTGACAATGGATTTCGAATTAAATTTATAAGATAGCGAATTTAAATATTTTAGGTCGAATAGCTGATGCAAAAAAAATTAATTTAATATTAAGGCAAAAAAAAAGTCTCGGTTTTATATTTTGAATAGATTTGCTTCAGAAACTTAAAAACATAATACCATGAAAAAAATAATTTTACTTGCTGCCTTAGTTGCTTTTGGTGTAACAACGTCTAATGCTCAAACTGCAAAAAAAGTAGCTACTAAAACAGCTGCAAAAGTGGAGGCTCCAAAAGTGGACGGCCCGGGAATGCTTTTTGAAAACGAAACTTTAGATTACGGAACCATTCCAGCGAACTCTGACGGTAAAAGAGAATTTGTATTCGTTAACAACGGAACAAAACCACTAATCATCGAAAGCACTCAAGGATCTTGTGGATGTACAGTTCCATCTAAACCGGAAAAACCAATCCAACCGGGAGAAAGAGGTGTTATCGGTGTAAAATATGATACTTCAAGAGCCGGACAACCTTTTACTAAAACTGTTACTGTTAAATCAAATGCAGTAGGTCAAGAAACTAAAGTTTTGACTATTAAAGGAAATGTTTTGCCTGCTGAAACTAAAGTTGAGCCTATAAAAAGTTAATTACACTTAATTATAAATTCGAAAAGTCCTGATTTTAATCGGGACTTTTTTTTTGAATATCTTTGCGATATACGATCGAAGGTCGAATTTTATAAAATAAAAAATAAAGCAATGCGAAAGCTCGAGAATAAAGAATTAGAAAGAAAATCTGTAGCCGACTTTAAAGAAGCAGAAAAAACACCCATAATAATTATTCTTGATGACATCAGAAGTTTGCACAACATCGGTTCTGTTTTTAGAACGGCAGATGCTTTTTTGATTGAAAAAATATTTTTGTGTGGGATTACCGCTGTTCCGCCAAATAAAGAAATACACAAAACGGCTTTAGGTGCAACCGAAACAGTCACATGGGAATACCAAAAAGAAGTGACAGACGTAATCAAAAATTTAAAAAAAGACGACTTGAAAGTTTTTGCCGTTGAACAAGTAGAAAAAGCAGTTTTTTTACAAGATTTTATTGTGGATAAGGAAAAAAAATATGCTCTGGTCTTTGGCAATGAAGTCTATGGTGTCTCCCAAAAAGCCATTGAAATTTGTGATGGTTCGATTGAAATTCCGCAAATTGGAACCAAACACTCCTTAAATATTTCGGTTAGCGCCGGAATAGTAGTTTGGGATTTATTCCAAAAAATGAAATTTTAAGCCCACTTTTTACTTTTTAAGATAATTTTATAATAAAAAAGAGTAGTGATTGATTATTTTTATAGCCATGAAAAAGAATCTGATTGCCTTTTTATTAGTAATGTTCTGCACTACTCCATTTGTTTTTGGAAGTGTGAAAAAAGTTTTAAGCAGTAGGCAAACAACCAATATTGCACCTATATTAGCGGCAACCGGAAACCAAGTTTATTGTCCGGGAACCTCTATGAAAATCGTAACCGACATGACAATCACCGATCCTGACGACATTGGTATTGATGCGATTTACATTCAAATTTCATCAGGTTATGAATTTGGAGAAGATGCATTACTCCTTACCGGAAGTCACCCCAATATTAACCCAATCTGGAATGCCATAACAGGAACTTTAACTTTGCAAGGGATTACAGCGCAACCCACTTACGTCGAATTGGTAGCAGCCATTAAAGATATCGAATTTTCTTCCAGCGCTGCAACGCCTTCCGGAACCAGAAATTTTTCTATAACAGTTGGTCAAGCCAATTATCTTCCATCAAATGGACATTATTACTTGTATATTCCTAATGTCGGAATCACATGGTCTGCGGCAAAGGATGCTGCACAAGCCAGTACTTATTATGGATTACAAGGTTATTTGGCCACTATAACATCAGCTGAAGAAGCCCAAATCGCAGGAGAACAAACCACCGGAGCGGGTTGGATTGGCGGTAGTGATCAAGAGACCGAAGGCATTTGGAAATGGATGACCGGACCGGAAAATGGCACCATCTTTTGGAATGGAAACTTTACCGGTTTTACAAACAATTATGCCTTTTGGAATACCGGAGAGCCCAATAATGCAGGCGATGAAGATTATGCACATGTTACAGCAGTTGGTGTTGGCATACAAGGTTCTTGGAATGATTTATCAAATACAGGCGCAGCAGGTGGCGATTATCAACCAAAAGGTTATATAGTAGAATACGGAGGTATGCCTGGCGACCCAATTCTACAAATTTCTTCCAGCACTACAATAACTATCGCGGCGATTACTTCTTTTACGACAGCAGTAAGATGCGGAACCGGAACTGTTTCACTACAAGCAGTATCTAATACCGGAAACGTAAATTGGTATGATGTTCCCACGGGTGGAGTGCCAATAGCTTCGGGTAATAATTTTACAACGCCTAGTATTACTTCAACCACTATATACTATGCTGCGGCGAATTCGGTCAGTTGTCCTGATACTTCCAGAGTTCCGGTAACTGCATCGGTAACCCCAAAACCAATTCTGACCTATAATTCACCCTATTATATGTGCGATCAAGAATATACGATTATTGAGGTTGCTACTTCTTCCGGAATAATGTTTTGGTATGAAAGTCTAACCAGTACAAACCCTATTTTCTTGGGGACAAACTTTGTTGTACCCAATATCAATCAAAACACTACTTTTTATGCCGAAGCTAATTTTAGCAATTGTCTTTCAGATAGAGTACCGATACAGGTAAATGTATTTACTGGTCCAGTGCTTTCAGATGAAACAATTGAATTGTGTGAAAGTGATGTTATCACTTTAAGTGCTGAAAATCCGGGTATGAATTACCTCTGGTCGACAGGCGAAACTACCCAAACTATTACAACAACAGGACTTTCAAATTATACGGTAACAGTAACCACACAAGCTCCGGAAAGTTGTACGAAAACAAAAACCTTTACCCTAAATTACAATCCCGAACCTGTAATTTCAAGTATTGACACGGCAGATTTACAAGTAACCATCAACACCACACAAAACGGGGATTTTGAATATTCACTAGACGGAATCAACTATCAAAGTTCTAATGTTTTTATGGTGAATGAAGGCGGAATGTACATCGCTTATGTAAGAGAAAGAAACCAATGCGGTTTTGACCGAAAACCATTTGTAGTTCTTTCAATTCCGGATTTTTTTACGCCTAACGGAGATACCATTAACGACACTTGGTCGATTAAAGGAGCTACTTTTTACGCCAATGCTGAAGTACGGATTTTCGATAGATTTGGCAAGTTAATTTCGGTCTTAAACAATACCAATTGGGCTTGGGATGGCACTTATAATGGTTACCTATTGCCTTCAACTGATTATTGGTTTGTAGCGAAAATTGATGAAGATTTACCGGAAATCAAAGGGCATTTCTCAATGTTGAGATAAAAACTTACTGTATTTTATTTTTTATTTCTTCTAAAATAAAAATATAGTCCTCCTGATGGTTCAGAAAATCTCTATTGGTCACATCAATAATTAAAATATTTAAATCCTTTTGTGATTTTATGTAATCTAAATAACCATTGTTGATTTTCTCTAAATATTCCGCCGGAATTTCTTGTTCGTAGCTTCTTCCTCTTGTTTTGATATTGTCTAAAAGTCTATCGGTACTTTGATACAAATAAATATACAAATCGGGCTTCGGCATTTCTTTATAGATGATATCGAACATTGTTTTATACAAACGAAACTCATCCTCGGCTAAAGTTACTTTGGCAAAAATCAATGATTTGAAAATATGGTAATCCGCTACGATAAAATCCTTGAACAAATCGAATTGCGCCAAATCATCGGAAATTTGCTGATACCTATCGGCCAAAAAAGACATCTCTAACGGAAACGCATACCGGTTTTGATCTTCATAAAATTTTGGCAAAAAAGGATTGTCCGCAAAGCGTTCCAATACAGTTTTGGCATTAAAATCTTCCGCTAATTTGTTGGTTAAAGTCGTTTTTCCGGCACCTATATTACCTTCGATGGCAATGTAATTAAAATGGTCTAATTTAATATTAGCAATTGGCGTTTCCAAAGTTTGAACCACTTTACAATTGCTTTTATCTTCGGACAACACCAACAATTCGTGTAAATATTTCTGCAAAATAGGATGACGCCAATCGAGATTCAAATCCTTCATCGGCAACAACACAAACAAGCGATTCTGCATTTCAGGATGTGGTACTTGCAGCTTTTCGGAGGCGATGATTTCTTCGTCAAAAGCAATCACATCAATGTCTATTATTCGGGCTTGGTAACCGGCTACCTCTTCGCGAACTCTTCCCAAAGCTTCTTCGAGCAACAAAACTTCTTCCAAAACCTGATGCGCCGATTTGTTCGTATTCATCACCAAAGCACAATTGTAAAACGAGTGGCTTTCAAAACCCCATGAAGGCGTTTCATAAAGTTTAGAAACTCGGATTATGGTGCCAACTTCCTTGTGCAAATCAGCGATACAACGCTCAATATTTTCGAGACGGTTGCCTTGGTTGGTGCCCAATGATAAAATGACTTGATGCTGCTTGTTCATAGAAGCACAAATTAACTAAAACTATTTCAGAATAACGGCAAAAACCAACCGACTGTTAATAACAATTTCTCAACAATTCATTTGACCCAAAATCATAAAACTTCTTTAAATAGTAACCGCTTTGTGCCGAAAAGGCATTATTTTTGTTTAGCCAATGCGTAACTAAATCTATCACATCATGTTAAAGAAAATCCTGAAAATTGTCGGAATTGTTTTGTTGCTATTAGTGGTTTCCGCTTTTGCCATTCCGTATTTCTTTAAAGACCAAATCAAAGCTAAAATTTTAACGGCTATCAATGAAAAAGTCGATGCCAAAGTAGCTTTCGCCGATGCCGATTTAAGCTTGTTCAAAAACTTCCCGAATGCGAGTGTCAATATTGAAAAACTCTCTATCATCAACAAAGCGCCATTTGAAGGTGATACTTTAGTGACTTTTGAAGAATTAAATCTGAAAATGTCCATTGGGCAATTGTTCAACGGCGAAAACGAACCGATGCAAATTGACGGCATCGATTCGAAAAACGGATTGATCAACATTATTTTCAACAAAGATGGAGTTGGCAATTTCGACATCGCTTTAAAAGAAGAAAAAAAAGCTGATGATGGTAAAAGCAAACCGCTTTCCTTAACCATAAAAGAATATTCGGTAGAAAATTTTAAGTTCAAATATTACGATGAGAAGTCCAAAATCAAAATGGTTTTAGACAGTATCAATCACGAAGGAACAGGCGATTTTGCGGCTTCTAAATTGGATTTGGCAACCAAAACTACCACCAAAGTTTCACTCGATATGGACAAAGTCAACTACATGAACAACGTAGCAGTTTCTTTGGATGCTGTTCTCGGAATTGATTTAGACCAAAGTAAATATACGTTTAAGAAAAACGAAGCGAAAATCAACGAATTGCCACTGAAATTTGACGGATTTATCCAAATGACGGACGACGGACAAGTGTATGATTTGACTTTTCAAACGCCGACTTCATCTTTTAAAAACTTTTTGGGCTTGATTCCGGCGCAATATTCGAGTAATTTGAAAGACGTGAAAACCAGTGGCGATTTTACCGTAAAAGGTTTTGCCAAAGGAAAATTAACCGACACGACTGTTCCGAAATTCAATATCGATATTGCTTCCAATAATGCTTCGTTCCAATATCCGAACTTGCCGAAATCGGTTCAAAATATCATCATCGATACCAAAATCATCAACGAAACCGGTTTGATGAACGATACTTATGTGAATTTAGACAAACTCTCTTTCCAAATCGACCAAGATGTGTTTAATGCGAAAGCGAATATTAAAAACATAGCCGAAAATGCCTTGGTCAATGCCGAACTCAAAGGCACCATTAATTTGGCCAATGCCACCAAAGCGTATCCGGTGAAATTAGACAAACCGTTGACCGGAGTTTTAAAAGCCGATGTGAAAACGGAATTCGACATGCAATCCGTAGAAAAAAGCGATTATGCCCGAATCAAAAATGCGGGAACGATGGATTTAACCGGGTTCAACTATACCGATGAAAACGGCAAAACGATGAAAATTAGTCGGGCTTTGGTTTCTTTTGATCCAAGTCGGGTGAATTTAAAACAATTCAATGCTACCACCGGCAAAACCGATTTAGCCGTAACCGGTGTTTTAGAAAATTTCTACGGTTTTATCTTCAAAAACCAAGAACTGAAAGGCAACTTCAATCTGAATTCAAATCAATTGGCGGTAAGTGATTTCATGACTACCGGAACTGAAACGGCGAAAGACGCTAAAGCCAGTGAGCCAATGAAAATACCTGCGTTTTTGAATTGTTCGTTAACAGCGAAAGCCAACACGGTTTTGTATGACAATTTGGTGCTGAAAAATGTTTCCGGGAAAGTGATTATCAACGATCAAAAAGCGACTTTAGAAAACGGCAAAACCGATATTTTTGGTGGTTCAATTGCGTTTAACGGTGATGTTTCTACCAAAGAAAAAACACCCAAATTCAACATGGATTTAGGATTAAACGGCGTTGATATTCAACAAACGTTTACCCAACTTGACATGATGAGTAAAATTGCACCCATAGCGGGAGTCATTAACGGAAAATTGAATTCTAAAATCAAATTGTCCGGAAATTTAGATGCCAAAGAAATGACACCTGATTTGAAAAGCATCACTGGAGATTTATTGGGACAATTGCTTTCGACTACAGTAAATTCAAGCAATTCGACGTTGTTGACTGCTTTGGATAGCAAGTTAGGCTTTGTAGATTTGACCAAATTAAACCTGAATGATTTAAAAGCCGCTTTAACCTTCAAAGACGGAAAAGTCAACGTAAAACCTTTCGATATAAAATACCAAGATATTAAGGCTACAATCGGCGGAACACATGGTTTTGACCAATTGATGAATTACAAAGTGAAATTGGACGTTCCAGCAAAATATTTGGGTACCGATATTAATAATTTAATCGGAAAACTGACGCCTGCAGATGCTAAGAAATTTGAAACGATTCCGATAAATGCCCTACTTACGGGGAATTTCAAAAATCCGAATGTAACTACCGATGTCAAACAAGCGACCACAACTTTAGTCAATAATTTGGTGAAACAACAAAAAGACAAATTGGTTTCGGGTGGAAGAGATGCGTTAAATAATGTGATTTCAAATGCTACCAAACCCAAAACCGATACGACTAAAACCGACGTGAAAACAGATGTGAAAACTAAAGCAAATGACTTACTGAACGGTTTGTTGAAAAAGAAGAAAAAAACAGCGCCAAAAACAGAAACAACAACTCCGACGCCAACTCCATCAAAATAAAAAGAAACCCTTTCGTAACTGAAAGGGTTTTTATTTAAACGTTTATCTTAACCACATAACCTTCAAAGGTTCGGACATTAAAAACCGTTCCGTCTTCAAACATCAAATATTGTCCTTTGATACCGGTTAGTTTTCCGGTGAAATTGGGTGATTTGTCTAAACTCAAACTAGTCACTTTACTCGGATATTGCAGCACCGGATAATGTAATTGGTATAAATCTTCTTTATTCGGATTAAAAAATTCTTGCACTTCTGTTGGAATTAAATTCTCCAGTTTTAATCTTTCCGCCATTAAATCTACTTCGGGCACATCGTTTTTGAGCATTTTTTGCCAATTGGTTTTGTCGGCATAATGGTTTTTTAAAGCGACTTCGGTAATGCCCGCCAAATAGCGATTCGGTACTTCTACAATTGGAATGGCTTGAACGGCGCCTTGGTCAATCCAACGCGTTGGTACTTGGGTATTTCGAGTTACACCAACTTTGATTTCGCTCGATAACGCCAAATAAACAATATGCGGTTGCAATTGCACTTTCTTTTCATATTCTAAATCGCGATCTTCAATGTCTAAATGCGCCGTACTCAATTCGGGTTTCATAATCCAATCGCCGGCTGCAGCTGAACTCATAAAGCAATCGTAGCAAAATCCTTGGCGGAAAATCTTTTTCTTTTTACCGCAATTCAAACATTGATAACCTTGAAAAGAAATTTCCAACGATTTGTCTAACAATTGATTCAGACTCAAAAAACTGTTCTCAAACACCAGATAATACTGGATTGGATTAGAGAATTCGGTTTGCATTTTGGTTAATACACCTTCGTATGTCATACTACTGTTCTGTTTTTTGGATAAAAATATAATAAAGTTAGTATATTAGCGTTATCATTTTACGTCTAACCCAATCTTATTTTCTATGAAAAACCTAATGAAAGTTGCCTTATTGGTTTTTGCATTTGTAACACTATCTTTTATCTCTGCTGAGAAAAAAGAAATTAACGTAGTAATTGATGCCGGTCATGGCGGACATGATTTAGGCGCAACTCATGAAGATGTTCTTGAAAAATCAATTGTTGCCGAGGTTACTAAAAAAATTCAGTCAATGAATACCGATGCTGATATAAAAATTCATATCACCAGAACCGATGACAATTATTTGACATTACAAGAAAAAACCGACTTTATTAATAAAATCAAACCTGATTTGGTTATTTCGCTTCATACGAATTCGAACAAAAACACCACCACAAAAGGAATTGAAACGTTTTATTCTGAGAAATCCACTACGGCTTTACAATCTCAAGAATTGGCTACTAAACTAAGCGAAGAATTCACTAAAAACATTCCTTTAAAGAATCGCGGTGTAAAAAAAGCACCTTTTTGGATTCTAACAAAATCAGATGTACCGGCTGTAATTGTTGAAATGGGTTTTATCTCAAACAAAAGTGATAAAGACTATTTAACCAACGAAGATGGACAAACCAAAATCGCGAAAACTATCTTAGATTTTATCATAGGTTTGAAACACTAAATCCAAATTATGCCATTTCCAATCATCAATTCGATAGCATCATGGGTTTTGAAACAGCGCATTCACCAGATTGAGTTGTTTCTGAAATATCCGCATGAAGTGCAGAATGAGTTGTTGATGAATTTGATTCGGAATTGTGACGAAACGGTTTTAGGCAAAAAATACGATTTCGACAGCATTAAATCGTATGAAACTTTTGCCGAACGAATTCCGGTTTCTTCTTATGAAGATTTGGAGCCGATGATTGAAGAAACGCGCAAAGGTTATCAGAATATTTTTTGGAACACACCCATTAAATGGTTCGCCAAATCGAGCGGAACCACCAACGCCAAAAGCAAATTTATCCCGGTAAGTAACGAAGCTTTAGAAGATTGTCATTATAAAGCCAGCAAAGATTTGTTGTGCATGTATTTGAACAATAATGAAAACTCCGAGATGTTTTTAGGCAAAAGTTTGCGCCTTGGCGGCAGTTCTCAGATTTACGAAAACAACAATACTTTCTTTGGCGATTTATCTGCAATTTTGATTGAAAACATGCCGATGTGGGCGGAATTCAGCAGTACACCAAGCAACAAAATTTCTTTGATGAGCGAATGGGAAAGCAAACTCACCGCCATTATCAATGAAACGAAAACCGAAAACGTAACCAGTTTTGCCGGAGTTCCTTCTTGGATGTTGGTGTTACTAAACCGAATTTTAACTGAATCCGGAAAAGAAAATATGTTTGAATTGTGGCCAAATTTGGAAGTGTATTTCCACGGCGGCGTGAGTTTTGAACCTTATCGCGAGCAATACAAAAAGATTTTACCGAAGTCCGATTTTAAATATTACGAAATCTACAACGCTTCCGAAGGCTTTTTCGCCATTCAGGATTTGAATTATTCTAATGATTTGTTGTTGATGTTGGATTACGGGATTTTCTACGAATTCATTCCGATGGATACTTTTGGCACACCGAATCAAAAAATTGTTCGTTTAGCTGATGTGGAATTGTTCAAAAATTATGCAATAGTGATTACCACCAATGCCGGACTTTGGCGTTATATGATTGGTGATACAGTTCGTTTTACTTCTTTAAATCCATACAGAATCAGAGTTTCCGGAAGAACGAAGCACCATATCAATGTTTTTGGCGAAGAGTTAATGATAGAAAACACCGATTTGGCTTTGGCGAAAACTTGTTCGACGCTTCATTGCGAAGTGATTGATTATACCGTGGCTCCGATTTTTATGCACGACAAAGAAAAAGGCGCGCACGAATGGATGATTGAATTCAAAAAACATCCGGAAGATTTGGCTTTGTTCCAAAAAATATTAGACGAAAATATTCAGTCTGTCAATTCCGATTATGAAGCCAAACGTTACAACAACATGACGTTGAATGAACTCAAAATCAATGTTGCCCGAGAAAATTTATTCTATGATTGGCTCAAGGAAAATGACAAACTGGGCGGTCAACATAAAATACCGAGACTGTCAAACCAAAGGGATTATTTGGAACAATTGATGCAAATGCAACACAAAGTAAATTACTAATGAAAAAACTCCTATTACTATTACTTCTTTTAAATTTCCTCACTTCTTGTGGCCCAAAAAGATTGGGTTGCGGTCCCGGACGTTGTTCTATTGAAACACCCCAAACAATCGCGCCTCAAAAAAATATTTGCTAAAATTCATTTTGCTAGTGTAACATTTTTTTTGATTTGAAGTCTTACAGACAATCATCAATCAAAAATCAATCACAAATGAAATCACTAAGCATTTCCCTATGCTTACTCGTCACGAGTATGCTTTTCGCACAAGAAACGCCTAAAACGGAAGAGAAAAAAACTTCTGAAAACCCAAACGAATTAAAAGAAGTTACTGTTTACGGCAACAAAAAACAGTACCTCAAAGTCGAATCCGACAAAACAACCATCAACATCAGAGACAATGCCATGTTAAATAGTGGCAGCAGTTTGGAAGCTGTGAAGAAAATCCCCGGTGTTATTACGTCTCCAACCGGAACTATCACCTTAAACAGTAAAGGTGTGACCATTTATATTGATGGCGCTCCGAGTTCCTTAAGCGGTAACGATTTACAAAACTATTTGTCTACTTTACCGGCGAATGCTATTGAAAAGGTAGAATTAATTTACAATCCGGGAGCATCTTTTGATGCTGATGCCAGCGGTTCTATTATTAATATTATAACTAGTACCAAGCGCAAAAAAGGGTTGAATGCCAGCTTCAATATGAATTACAACTTTAACCAATACCAAAAACCAAGTCCGCAGATTTTATTAAATGGAAAAGTAAAAGACTTGAGTTGGCAAACTATGTTAGGTTACAATTACATTGACAGTGAAAGCAATAATGAAATTGATCAAAACTTCACCTCTTTTTCTCCAAATGAGCATTTGTACCAAAAAAATTTAGCTAAGTTCACCAATCGTAATCTTTATTTTAGAACCGGGACTAATTATAAGTTGAATGACAAATCTAATTTACTTTTCAACTATAATTTAAATCTTGGGAATGACCGAATTGTAAGTGAAGCCAGCACTATCGGAACCGGAATTGACTTTGACAACAATGGCTTATCAAAAACAAAAAACAGCGTGAACGAGTTGAGTTTGCAATACAGAACCAAGTTGGATACTTTAGGAAGAACATTTGATATTACTGCTTACAGTAACTTTTTTAATCGAAACCCAAACACTACTTCAACCGGACAGAACAATGGCGAATCGACTTTCTTTAATGGTAAAATCGACTTTAATTTGGCCAATTATTATTTGAAATATGACTTTAACATTCCTTTCAAAAAAATGGATTTTTCTATCAATACCGGAGGAAAATTCAATTATATCAAAGTAAATGACAAAGGAATTTATAATTTGAATACTGCATCCAATTCGATAGTAGATTTTGATTATGACGAAACTAATTTGGCTTTTTATGTCGAAGCCAGAAAGAAAATTAAGAAGTTCAATTTTACAGCAGGAATCCGTTTTGAAGATTATAAAGTAGACAGAATAGCGGTTCAAGAAGGTGATGAAACCAAAGTTAATTTCAAAAACACTAACTTTTTCCCGAATGTGAGTGCCTTGTATGAAATCAATGAAAACATGAATGTATCGGCTTCCTATTCCAAGAAAATCCAACAAGCGGATTACAATGTTTTGGACCCAAATAACTTTGCCAACTTTGACCAATACAACACTTCGCAAGGAAATCCTTTTTTAGACCCTGCCTTTTTTGATAATTTTGAAGTAAAACTTACGGCATTCCAATTTGTGAGTTTGGGTGGAAATTATACTATCGCACGCGACCGAAACAATTTTATTTTCACCGCTGAGCCCGGAGAATTGGTAAGCAATCAGACATTCCAGCAGTTTGACAAAGTAAAAACGATGAGTTTGTTTGCCTCATTCCCTATTCCTTTAGATTACTTCTTTAAAGGAAAAGAGGAATTTCAAAAGCGCATGAACAATATGGATAAGATGAATTATATTTTCTTCAATGTGAATTACATCAAAACTACTACGGAAGGCTATACTTTTTCTTTTGAAAACAAACCTATCATGAACTATTCGGCGCAAGCCCAATTTATTTTGCCTTGGGAAATCAAGAATTCGATGTCTTATTTTATTTTACCTAAAGGCACTTGGGAAATTTATCAAATTACCAAACCGATTCAGCAGTTTGACATTTCATTCAACAAAGAGTTCATGAATAAAAACCTAAAAATCGGAGTACATTGTTTTGATGTTTTCAACACAAATGAAGTAAATGCTTTGGTTTCTTCGACCAATTTAGAAACCAAGTTTTATCAAAAACAGGACTCCAGAACATTTAGAATTTCCCTGACTTATAACTTTGGAGATTTGAGTTTGAAAAAAGAGAACACCGAAATCAATATCGAGAAAAACCAATCCGGTGGTGGTTTTATGAAATAAGGAATGTATAAAAACTAAAAAATCCCTCAAATTGAGGGATTTTTTTATGACGCTATTTCTAAACGTTTCAATAAGTTTTTGGTCAACGCATCGTGTGTATATTCTAAGTCGATGTGGAGTTCTTTTTCGTCTGAACTTGGTAAGTCGTACATCGCATCAGTTAGTATCGCTTCGCAAAGAGAACGCAACCCACGAGCACCGAGTTTGTATTCTAAAGCTTTCTCTACTATATAATCTAAAGCTTCGTTGGTGATGGTGAATTTCACGTCATCCATCGCGAATAGCTTTTCGTATTGTTTGATTAAGGCATTTTTCGGCTCGGTTAAAATGGCTCTTAACGTTTCTTTATCTAATGGATCCATGTGCGTTAACACAGGCAAACGACCAATAATTTCCGGAATTAAGCCAAAATCTTTGATGTCTTTCGGAATGATATATTGCAACAAATTGTCTTTGTCAATGCCTTCTGCATTTTTTGAAGTATTGTAACCAACTGCTTGACGGTTTAATCGTTTAGAAATGATTCTTTCGACACCATCAAAAGCGCCACCGGCGATGAACAATATGTCTTTGGTATTGACTTCAACGAATTTTTGGTCGGGATGTTTTCTACCACCTTTTGGCGGTACGTTTACCATCGTTCCTTCCAACAATTTCAGTAAAGCTTGTTGCACACCTTCACCCGAAACATCTCGAGTGATAGATGGATTGTCGCTTTTTCGGGCAATCTTATCGATTTCGTCAATAAAAACTATACCTCTTTCTGCTTTGGGCACATCGTAATCGGCGGCTTGTAAAAGACGTGTTAAAATGCTTTCTACATCTTCTCCAACATAACCGGCTTCTGTCAATACAGTTGCGTCAACGATGGCTAAAGGAACGTCTAACATTTTCGCGATGGTTTTCGCCACCAATGTTTTTCCGGTTCCGGTTTGCCCGACCATAATGATATTTGATTTTTCAATCTCAACGTCTTCTTCGTGTTGGAGTTGCATCAATCTTTTGTAGTGATTGTAAACGGCAACCGACATCACTTTCTTAGTTTGGTCTTGCCCGATAACGTATTGATCCAAAAACGCTCGGATTTCCTTTGGCTTTTTCAACACCAAATCGGCTGAGGGTTTTATGCCTCCTGAGCTTTTTAATTCTTCTAAAACTATTCCGTGTGCCTGCTCAATACATCGATCACAAACATGCGCATTTATTCCGGCGATCAATAAATTGGTTTCCGGTTTTTTTCGTCCACAAAAGGAACATTCTAAAACTTGTTTTGCCATTATTTTTTTAAGGTTCTAAGATTCTAAGGTTCTAAGGTTCTAAGGTTTCTGATTTCTCAGTGCCTTAGAACCTTAGTGCCTCAGCGCCTGAATTATCTTCTTAACACTTCATCAATCATTCCGTATTCCTTCGCTTCATCGGCAATCATCCAGTAATCGCGTTCTGAGTCTTTGTGTACTTTATCGAACGTTTGTCCTGAATGGTGTGAAATGATTTGATACAATTCGTCTTTCAGTTTCAACATTTCTTTTAAGTTGATTTCCATATCGGTGGCCACACCTGACGCGCCGCCTGACGGTTGGTGAATCATGACTCTTGAATGAGGTAATGCCGAACGTTTTCCTGCAGCTCCGGCACATAGTAAAACGGCTCCCATTGAAGCTGCCATTCCGGTACAGATGGTGGCTACATCAGGTCGGATGTATTGCATGGTGTCGTAAATTCCTAAACCGGCATACACACTTCCGCCCGGAGAGTTGATATAGATTTGGATGTCTTTAGAAGCATCAACACTTTCCAAAAACAACAATTGTGCTTGGATGATGTTGGCCATATAATCGTCAACTCCGGTGCCCATAAAGATGATTCTGTCCATCATCAAACGGGAGAATACGTCGAGTTGCGAGATATTCATTTGGCGTTCTTCAATAATATAAGGTGTCATGCTACTCACGATTTTATCGTAATACATACTGTTTACGCCGTGTTTTTTGGTAGCAAATTTTTTAAATTCTTTTCCGTAGTCCATATTAAATGAAATTATAAATTTTAAATTATGAATTATAAATTACTCTCAAACTTAGTCAAAGTTCGTGCCTTATTTTTAAGGTGACAATGTGTCGCTTTAAACTAAAACCCTAGCCCCGATTGCAGCAAGCTACCATGTAGCGCGGAAAGCGGGAAAAAGCTTCAAATAAAAAAGCGCCAAATTACTTTGACGCTCAAATATAGTAAAATATCTTATTAGTGTTTTAATTCACCATACATTGCTTTGATGAACTCGTCGTAGCTTACTTCTTTTGACTTGGTTTTTACTTTGTCTTTGAATAAGTTCAACATTTTTTCGTTCATTACTTGCTCTGACAAACGACGTACTTCGTCTTGGTTTGACATTACGCGGGCTACAATTCCTTGAACATCTTCATCACTTGGATCCATTTGTCCGAATTGCGCCATTTGTTTTTTGATGATTTCGGTGGTGTAGGTTTTTAAGTCTTCGAAAGTGATTTGCAGACCATTTTCGTTGATGATTTTGCCTTCGATTAATTGGTAACGCAAACCGTTTTCAGATTTGGCGTATTCTGCTTCAGCTTCTTCAGCGCTTAATGGATTTTCGCCTGCGGATTGAATCCATTTTTTTAAGAAACTTGCCGGTAAATCAAACTTCGTGTTGGCGATTAATGACTCGGTCACATCGTTTAAGAATTTTTGATCGGCTTGTTGGGCGAATTGTTTCTCGGCGTCTTCTTTGATTTTCGCTTTTAACTCTGCAACTGACGTTACTACTTTTGGCCCGAATAATTTATCGAATAATTCTTGGTCTAAAACAGCCGGTTCGTGTGTGGTTACTTCGTCTATAGTGAAAGTTACTTCGATATCTAAACCGTGAACATCATCGTGTCCTACAGCTAAGAAATCCATTAGTTTGTGGTCGTCATCGAATAAACCTTTGGTTTTTAACGTCACTACATCGCCTACTTTTTTACCGATGAAAGCTTTTGCCGTTTTCTTATCGGCGAAAACGTCTAACGATAAAGTTGTTCTGTTGTTGATGCCTTTTTCTTCGTTGGCGAAAATACCTGAAACGTCGTTTCCTTCTTCAACCGTATCTTTGGCGATTAGTTTTCCGTATTGTTTTTGGATACGAGCTACTTGGTCGTTTAACATTTTGTCATCGGCGATGATTTTGTATTGCACCACATCGTTTTTGGCACTTAAATCAACGCTAAATTCCGGTGCTAACCCTAATTCGAATTCGAATTTATAATCTTCAACTTCCCAATTGAAGTCTTCGGTTACTTTTGGTAAAGGATTGCCAAGGATATCTAATTTTTCTTCTACTAAATATTTGTTTAAATTGTCTTGTAGCAGTTTGTTTACTTCATCCAACAATACGGCTTTACCATATTGTTTGTGGATTAAACTCATTGGCACGGCACCTTTTCTGAATCCGGGAATAGCAGCATTTTTTCTGTAATCTGCTAAAACTTTCTCTACTTTTTCTGCGTAATCCGATTTTGATACTTCAACAGTAACTACAGCATTTAATGCGTCTACATTATTTCTTGTGATGTTCATTTCTTGTGTTTTTTACATACTAAAATTGGGTTGCAAAATTAAAACATTTCTGCAACCCAACCAAGTTTTTATTTTATTGATTTTTAGCTCTTTATTTTGTGTCGCCTGTGATTTGGTAAACCAATGATTGCGAAAGCGATAAGATGATGCTAAAGAGCATGGCTGTCCAGAAGGAACTAACCGAAAACCCATCGACAAACTCGTCGCAAAGCAAAATGATAACAGCGTTGATTACCAGTAAAAACAAGCCTAATGTGAAAAAAGTCACCGGTAAAGTAAACAATACCAAAATGGGTTTTACAAAGAAGTTCAACAATCCCAAAACAATGGCAACTGTTAGAGCTGTGGTGAATTCATCGATGATTACGCCTTTCATTAAATAGGCGATTGCCATTACCAAAAGTGCCGTGACTAGTATTCTAAGGATTAGTTTCATTGGAATTAATTTTCTGACTTTCAAATTTGCGAAAAAAAATCAATTTACCAAGAGTTTCCATTTTATTTTGTGCCTTTTTAATTGTTTTACCATTTATCACAATGCTTATAAAGCTTCTTTATAAAAAGATTTAACGCTACATAAAAGTTAATTTTTTGAATTTAAAAAATATATTACTATATTTGTTGCAATTAACTTTTTAATAAAAACATATATGAAAAAATTATTACTTTCTTTTTTATTTATTGGTAGTTTAGGAGCAAATGCTCAAACTGTTCTTTTCGAAGATAACTTTGATTCATACACAAACTTTGCTAAGGCAAGTGTTGGAAACTGGACGCTAACCGATATAGACTTGAGACCAACTTATGGTTTTGGCGGTGGAACAACTTTTACCAATTCAGGAACTGCTATGGCTTACATCGTTTTTAACTCAACCGCTGTAACTCCTGCTTTAGTACCTAGTGCAACTAGTAACTGGGCTGCTCGTTCAGGTCAAAAAGCAATGGCTTGTATTGCAGCCGTTCCAAACGCAACTTTCCCAACTAATGACGACTGGTTAATTACACCTCAAATTACTTTAGCTGCTTCTGAAAACACTGTGTCATTTTGGGCTAAATCTTGTGATGCAACCTATGCCGCAGAAGAGTTTCAAGTTTTTGTTTCAACAGGAACTACTGCTGTAGCAAGTTTCGTTCCTTTGAGTGCAGTTGAAATGACTTTATTTGGAGTTTACAATGAGTACACTTATGATTTAAGTGCATATAATGGCCAAGCTGTATACATAGCTATCCGTTGTGTTTCTGCTGACCAATTTGGATTTATGGTAGATGATTTTTCTGTAACTACAACAGCATTAGGCGTTAACGAATCTTTAGCTAACAAGTTCAGCACTTATCCAAACCCTGTTGACAATGTAATTAATGTTTCCAACAACTACAATGTTCTTTTAACTGATGTTAACGTTACTGATATTAATGGAAGAATCGTTAAAACACTTAGCGTAAATAACCTATCTGAAGTTCAGTTAAATGTTTCTGATTTAAATTCAGGAGTTTACTTTATGAACATCAATACAGATTCTGGTAAAGTTGTTAAGAAATTTATCAAAAGCTAAATTATTTTAATAGAATATTATAAACGCCCATTCAAATTGAATGGGCGTTTTTTTATTTTAAAAACTTCAAAGTTTCTTCAAAAAATGATGTTGGATTTTCAGCATGAAGCCAATGCCCAACATTGGGAATGGTTATTAATTTAAAATCAGGAAACTGCTTTTGAATTTCATTTATATCTGAATCTAAAATGTATTTTGAGTTTCCGCCACGAATGAACATAGTTGATTTATCAAAATGCTTTTCGGGCGACAATGCTTCTCCTATCGTTTCAATTTTGGCATTAAAAACAGCTAAATTAAATCGAAATGCCAATTGTCCGGGTTCAATCCAATATAGGTTTTTCATTAAAAATTGGCGTGTACCAAAATCGGGGATGAAAGGAAACAAAGTTTCTTCAACTGTTGCTCTGTCTGGTTTAACACTAAAATCTACCGCATTCAATCCGGCTAAAATGTCTTGATGATGTGGCGCATAATATTTAGGACCAATGTCGGCAACAATTAATTTTTCAACTAAATCAGGATAGGTAGTTGCCAAAAGCATAGCAACTTTTCCACCCATAGAATGACCTATTATGGAAATGTCTTTTAAATTATACTGTTGGCAATACTCCAAAATGTCATTCGCCATAACCGTATAATTAAAATCATCTGAATGGAAACTTTTACCATGATTGCGCAAGTCGAGCATGTGCACTTGAAAACCTTCGGCAGCATAAAGGGAACCAAATGATTTCCAGTTGTCACTCATGCCTAAAAAACCGTGGACAATTAAAAGCGGCTTACCTTCGCCTTCGATTCTTGAATGTAACATCTATTTTAATTTTTGCAAATACATATTCACCACATTGTCCAAGCCGAGATATAAAGCTTCTGAAATCAAAGCATGACCTATAGAAACCTCCAATAATCCCGGAATATTTTCTTTGAAGAATTTGATGTTATCCAAACTTAAATCATGCCCGGCGTTAATCCCTAAACCTAATTCATTAGCCAAAACTGCTGCTTTAACATAAGGTTCGATACCCGCTTTATTGCCCAAACTGTATTGGTGTGCGAATTCTTCGGTATACAATTCGATTCTGTCTGTTCCGGTTTTTTGGGCACCTTCAATCACAGCTGAAATTGGGTCGACAAAAATGGAAGTTCTGATTCCGTTTCTTTTGAATTCGGCAATCACCTCAGTTAAATAATTTTGAAACTTAATCGTGTCCCAACCAGCAGAGGAAGTAATCGCACCAATCGCATCGGGAACTAATGTAACTTGGTCAGGTTTGCATTCTAACACCAAATCAATAAAATTGTGTTGCGGATTGCCTTCAATGTTAAATTCGGTGTACACAATGGCTTTTAAATCTCGAGCGTCTTGGTAGCGTATGTGTCTTTCATCCGGTCTAGGATGAATGGTGATTCCTTGTGCTCCGAATTGCTGAATGTCTTTAGCTACTTGCAATAAATCGGGTACATTACCACCGCGAGCATTACGTAAAGTGGCTATTTTATTAATGTTTACGCTTAATTTTGTCATGCTTTATTTTTTAACCGCTAATTCACAAATTTTTTTGTTTAAAACAGAAACCATTTGCTAATTTGAGGTAAATTAATTTTTACACAAAAATACAAAGTTAACCAAGCATACATGTCCCAAAATTTGATTATTTTGCAGTCGCTAAAGAAAAGAATCCATGAGAGAACTTTCAGAATACATCAACAACGATTTTAAACCTTTTTCGAGCCAAGAGACCGTAGCAGAAATTCAAGATTTTTTTGCTGACAGTACATTTTCCCATTTCCCGGTTTTAGATCATGGTGTTTATTTGGGCTCCATCTCTTCTGTCGATGCAGAAACATTTGAAACGGAGAAAAGCATCGCTGATTATCGGTATGCTCTAGAAGGTTTTTTTGTTAGAAACGCCATGGTTTGGCTGGATGTTTTAGAAGTTTTTGCCCGAAACAATGCTAATTTGGTTCCGATTTTAGATGAAGCCAATAAATATGTTGGTTATTATGAAATCACTGATGTTATCAAGTTTTTAAACGAAACCCCTTTCTTAAAAGAAACCGGTGGTATTATTGTGGTTGAAAAATCAATCAATGATTATTCAATGAGTCAGATAGCACAGATTGTAGAAAGCAATAACGGAAAACTTTTAGGGTTGTTTGTTTCAGAAGCAAATGCTGAGAAAGTACAAGTTACCGTTAAAATTACCCTTGGTGGCATGAATGAAATCATCCAAACGTTTCGTCGCTATAATTACGATATCATTTCGGAACACCATGAAGACAACTATTTGAACAATTTAAAAGAGCGTTCTGAATACTTGGATAAATATTTAAATATGTAAAAAATAGAAGACAGAAAACAGGTGGCGGAAAGCAGAAGGTTGAAAAATCGAAATTGCAGTTCTGAAGTCTGAAGTCTGAATTCTGACCCGAGGCGAAGACGAACTGTTCGGAACGTACCGGAAAAAATTCTTATTATCATGAAAGTTGCCATCTTCGGACAATATTATCAAAACGACACAAGGCCTATCATTAAAGATATTTTTGTTTTTTTCAACAGAAACAATGTCGAAATGGTCATTGAAGAAAAGTTTTTGAAAATATTATATGAGGAAAAGATTGTTGAAAAACAATACAATACATTTTCCAGTCATGCCGATTTGAACAGTAGTTTTGACATCTTAATAAGTATCGGTGGTGACGGAACTATTTTGAGAGCAGCTACTTTTGTTCGTGATTCAGGCATTCCTATTTTAGGTGTTAATGCCGGAAGATTGGGGTTTTTAGCTAAAGTACAAAAAGAAAATATCGGGGCATTCCTTCAGATTGTTTTGGAAAAAAAATATACGATATCTGAACGATCGTTACTAACTATCGATTGCTCACCTAACAATGCCGAAATCGATATTAATTTTGCCATGAATGAAGTGGCAGTAAGCCGAAAAGACACCACTTCAATGATTACCATTGAAACATTCTTGAATGGCGAATATCTGAATTCTTATTGGGCCGACGGTTTAATAATTGCTACGCCAACCGGTTCAACCGGCTATTCTTTGAGTTGTGGCGGACCAATTTTGACCCCTGAAGTTAAAGGATTGGTCGTCACCCCAATTGCACCCCATAATTTAAATGCAAGACCGCTGGTTATTCCGGACAATATTGAAATTACATTGAAAGTATCGGGCAGAGAAGCACAATATTTGGTTTCATTGGATTCGAGAATTACTTCGGTCAATAACAATTCGGTTATTAAAATTAAGAAGACTCCTTTCAATATTAATATGGTAGAAATTCCGGAAGAGACCTTTTTCAAGACACTTAGAACCAAATTACTTTGGGGTGAAGACAAGAGAAATTAGAAAAAAATCTTCCCGTTTTATACTACAATTCTAAAAAAATCGTTTTAGAATAGAACCTTGCTAACATTGGTAATTATCAGCGACTTATTTTATTTGGCAGAAATCCTAAATTCATGCTATATAAGTACTGAGAATTATTATATTTGCACGCTATTTTCAATTTGATGAAAAAGATTTTAGTATTATTTTTTTGTTTGGTTTTCCAAAATATTTTGACAGCACAAATCAATGAGATTGGTGTTTTCTTAGGCGGAAGTAATTTTATCGGAGATGTGGGTAAGACCAATTACATTGCTCCGAATGAATTGGCTTTCGGTATTTTGTATAAATGGAACAAAAGCCCAAGACATTCGTATAGGTTTTCCTATATGCAGTCGACTATTACAGGAAATGATTTAGACTCAGAAATTCCGGGAAGGAATTTGAGGGGTTATAAATTTAAAAATAATATCAAAGAGTTTTCTGCCGGTATGGAATTCAATTTTTTTGACTTCAATCTGCACGAAACTTTAAAAAAGAAGTTAACGCCTTATGTCTATACAGGGCTTACCTATTTTGCATACGACGAGTTGTATGTGATCAATGGTCAAACCAGGAAAGACTATACGGAAGGGACTTTTGCAATTCCAATGATTGTTGGAGTCAAAAGCAATATTTTTGACCATATTGTATTGGGCTTTGAAGTAGGCGCAAGGTATACGTTCACCGATAATTTGGACGGAAGTTTACCAAAAAATGAAAATTTAGCGCCATTGCAATTTGGCAACATAAACAGCAAAGACTGGTATGTTTTCACAGGGTTTACACTAACGTACACCTTTACGGAAAAACCCTGTTATTGCGCAGAATAAAAAATGAATTTACTAGACAAAATAAACAAAGACAACTTACCCAAACACCTTGCCATCATCATGGACGGGAATGGTCGTTGGGCAAAACAAAAAGGTTTATTGCGTGCATTTGGGCATGAAAACGGAACAAAATCTGTTAGGATAACTGTAGAAACTTGTGCTAAATTAGGGGTAGAGAATCTCACACTTTATGCCTTTTCTACAGAAAACTGGAACCGCCCAAAACTAGAAGTAGATACTTTAATGAAACTCCTGATTTCTTCGCTTAAAAAAGAGTTTGAAACCCTACAAAAAAACAACATTCGATTGAACTGTATCGGAAACATAGATTTGCTTCCGAGCTCAGCTAAAAAAGAACTTTTAACCGTCATTGAAAAGACAAAAAACAACACCCGAATGACCTTAACATTAGCCTTGAGCTATGGTTCCAGAGAGGAATTGTTAAATGCTGTTAAAATAATCAGTGATAAAGTTAAAAATAATATAATTTCGATAGACACTATTGATGAATCAATTATTAATCAGCATCTTTACACGCACAATCTACCGGATGTAGATTTGGTAATTAGAACCAGTGGCGAACACAGGATTAGTAATTTTCTGCTTTGGCAAATCGCTTATGCAGAATTTTATTTTACAGATGTTTTGTGGCCCGATTTTAAAGAAGACGATTTATATGAAGCGATCATTAGCTATCAAAAAAGAGAACGACGATTTGGAAAAACAAGTGAACAAATTAAATAAAATTTCAGTGCAGATTACACCCTCAAGAATATTTCTAATGCTCTTATTTTTTGGAAGTATTTTTCAATTACAAGCCCAAGAAAGACTCCCTTTTGAACAAGGAAAAAAATATATTTTAGCAAATGTTAAGGTAAATGGCAAAATTAGTTACAATGAACAAACTGTTGTGACCTTTTCCGGTTTGGAAAAAGGGCAACAATTGACCGTTCCGGGAGAAGAAATCAGTAATGCTATCAAAAAATTAGGAAAACTTGGATTGTTCAGTGATATTGATTTTTATGTAAATAAAACGGAAGGCGACAGCATTTGGCTTGACCTTGAGATTGCCGAACTTCCAAAATTGAGTGATGTTAAAATTCAAGGGGTGAAAAAATCAAAAACAGAAGCTTTAATCAAAGAAAATAGTTTGACAAAAGGCAAAATTGTTAATGAAAACCTGATCACAACCACCAAAAATTATATTGAAAACAAATACAAAAAAGACGGCTATTACAAAACTAAAGTTTTCATCACAACCACACCTGATACTACTGAAGGCAATCAAGTGAAAATGTTAGTTAATATCGACAAAGGAGACAAATTAAAAATCTCTAAAATCAATTTCGATGGCAATGAAAAATTCTCAGACAAAAAACTGAGAAAAGCCATGAAGAATACCAAACAAATCAATCCAATCCGAATTTTTAAATCCTCTAAATTCATTAAGGAAAAATACCAAGAAGACTTAACTTCTATCGTTGAAAAATACAAAGAAAAGGGATACAGGGATGCACGAGTGATCAAAGATTCGGTGTTTTTAAATGCTAAAAAATCCAAATTGGCCATCAATGTAAAGGTCGAAGAAGGAAGAAAATACTACTTCGGTAATATTAAATTCCTTGGAAACTCTGTTTATTCCGACCAATTATTAGAACGAATATTAGGAATTAAAAAAGGGGAAACCTACAATGGTGTTTTATTAGAAAAAAGAATTGCTGACAAATCAAAACCTGACGGTGATGACATTACCAATCTTTATCAAAACAACGGCTATTTATTCTCCAACATCAATGCTGTTGAAGTAAAAACAGCCAATGACACTATCGATTTTGAAATCAGAATAATGGAAGGACCTATTGCTTATTTCAATAATATTACGGTAGTTGGAAATGATAAAACTAACGACAGGGTAATTTACAGAGAGCTTAAAACACGTCCCGGACAAAAATACAGCAAAGAAGATTTGGTTAGAACGATTCGTGAAATTGGACAATTAGGTTTCTTTGATCCTGAAGCTATTGATCCTAAATTTAAAAACGTAGATCCAGCTGCCGGAACTGTAGATATTGAATACAACCTAGTTGAAAAAGGATCAAGTCAAATTGAACTACAAGGTGGTTATGGCGGTGGCGGTTTTATTGGGACTTTAGGATTGTCTTTTAATAATTTCTCTGCCAGAAATATGTTTAAAAAGGAAGCTTACAAACCTTTACCAATGGGTGACGGACAAAAAGTAGCCTTGCGTTTACAAGCCAGTTCTTTCTTCCAAACCTATAGTTTGTCATTTTCAGAACCTTGGTTAGGCGGTAAAAAACCAATCCAGTTTTCTACTTCATTATCACACAGTAAACAATTTTTATACTCGGGAAGATCAACTAATGTAGACCGTACTAAGAGTTTTAATATTACTTCCTTATCCGTTGGATATGCCAAAAGACTAACTGTACCTGATGATTTCTTTGTATTCTCTAATTCGGTAAGTTTTCAATATTATGACTTGAACAATTACAACACCGGTTTATTTACCTTTGGTGATGGCGCCTCTCGAAACTTAGCCTTTACCCTTGGCTTAAGTAGAAACAACAAAGGAGTAAATCCAATTTATCCGACTTCCGGTTCTGAATTTAGCTTTTCAGCCAAATTTACCTTACCGTACTCATTGTTTAACGGAATAGATTACGCAGATTTAGAAAATCAAGAAGCCTATAAATTAAAAAATAAAGGAGAAGGCTATTTTGACTCTAACGACAATTGGGTTGCTCCGGGTGCACTTGTTGATGGTATAAACGGTAATGTGGTAACAAACGTTGAAGATGCTGCGGTAGACCAAGGTAAAGTAGACCAGGAAAAATTCAAATGGTTGGAATATTACAAATTTAAATTCAAAGCAGATTGGTTTACCCGATTAGCCGGTAGTCAATCAAAAGCGTTAGTTTTGAGGGCTTTGGGGGAATTTGGATATTTGGGTGCTTACAATAGTGGCCGTGGATTGGTTCCTTTCGAAAGATTCTTTTTAGGTGGAGATGGCTTAGCTAACTTTGCTTTGGATGGTCGTGAAGTAATTCAGTTAAGAGGTTATCCTAACCAATCTTTATCCGACCAAGATGGGGCAACAGTTTACAATAAATTTTCATTAGAATTAAGATACCCATTAACATTGAAAGCCGCTGCATCAATTTATGCGTTAACTTTCCTTGAAGCCGGTTCTTCTTATAATACATTCAAAGAATACAATCCATTCGTACTTCAACGTTCTGCTGGATTTGGAATTAGAATTTTCATGCCGGCTTTCGGTTTATTAGGAATCGATTTTGCTCATGGTTTTGATGCTGTTCCTGGTTTTACAGAAAAGAACGGTTGGGAAACACATTTTATAATTGGTCAACAATTTTAATTATATTTGATACATTATTTCTAAATCATAATCGTATGAAAAAATATTTTGCACTATCAATATTACTTTTATCCCTTGTATTTGAAGCAAATGCTCAATCAAGAGGTGTCAAAATTGGCTACATTGACATGGAATATATTCTGCAAAATGTTCCCGATTATACTGAAGCCAACAACCAATTAGAGCAAAAAGCGCAAAAATGGAAGCAAGATATTGAAGTAAAAAAAGTTGAAATTGCAAAATTAAAAGATGCTTTAAAAACCGAAAAAGCACTGTTAACCAAAGAGCTTATTGAAGAGCGTGAAGAAGAAATCAAGTTTCAAGAAGATGAACTTTTAGACTTTCAACAAAAGAAATTTGGTCCAAATGGTGACTTAATGACTCAAAAAGCAGTTTTGGTTAAACCCATACAAGACCAAGTTTTTAATGCCGTTCAAGATATCGCTGAACTTAAAAAATACGACTTCATCTTTGACAAATCTTCTGATTTGACCATGTTGTTTTCTGCCAAAAGACACGACATTAGTGACCAAGTAGTAAGAGCCATCACCCGTGCAGAAAGAAGAGAGCAATTGTCTAAAAAAGAACTAAAGGAGCAAGAAAAGAAAGAATACCAGGAAGATGTTGAAGATGAAAATCCTGCCTTGGCCGCCAGAAAAAAAGCCTTAGAAGACAAGAAAGCAGCTCGAGACAAAGTAATGGAAGACCGAAAACTAGCCGCCGAAGCCAAGAAAAAAGCACAAGACGATAAAAGAAAAGAATTACTCGAAGCAAGAGAAGCCAAAAAAAATGGCACGGTTCCTGCTAACGATAAAACAACAGAAGATAAAACAGCAACTCCTGACAATAAAAAAGTTGCTGATTCAATAGCGGTTGACCCGAATTCAAAAGAAGCTAAAGCAGCCGCAAGAACAAAACTCATAGAGGACAAGAAAAAAGCTTTAGACGAAAAGAGAAAAAAAATATTAGCCGACAGAGAAGCCGCTAAAAAAGCAAAAGAAGATAAAACCGGGGAACCGAAAACAGAAGAATAACAAATAAATAATTAATTAATACTTTTAAAAATGAAACGATTGAAATCATTACTAATAGCTACTGTATTGTTTTTAGGAACAAGTTACACCATCAATGCTCAAGCTAAAACTGCACACGTAGATGTAAATGAAATTATTTCTAAAATGCCGGCGATGTTAGATGCTCAAAAGCAATTGGAAAAATTGAGCGCCACTTATGATGCGGAATACAAAACAATGGCAGAAGAATATCAAAACAAGATAAAAAAATACGACCAAGAAGCTTCAACTGTTGGAGATGCGGTTAACGCAACCCGTCAAACTGAAGTGCAAGATTTAGTAAAGCGCATCACTGATTACAGAGACAATGCGCAAAAAGAATTGCAAAAGAAAGAAACGGATTTAGTTAAACCTTTAATGGATAAGATTAAAGCTTCCATTATTAAAGTAGGTAAAGCAAAAGGATACCAATACGTTTTAAACGTAGCTGACTTATTGTTGGCTGACGGTCCGGATTTAACGGCTGACATCAAAAAAGATTTAGGATTCTAAAATCTAAAAAATATACTTTAAAACTGCTCACCTGAACCTTCGGGATTGAGCAGTTTTTTTTTACTTTTGTTTCTATGACCAATAACAATCCCATAGGCCTTTTTGATTCCGGTGTTGGTGGCACTTCTATTTGGCGAGAAATTCATGATTTACTCCCAAACGAAGATACTATCTATCTTGCCGATAGTAAAAACGCACCGTACGGTCAAAGATCTAAAGAAGAAATTATCGAATTAAGTTGTAAAAACACCGAATATCTTCTCAATCAAAACAGTAAAATCATAGTAGTAGCTTGCAATACGGCAACGACCAATGCCATCAAAGAATTAAGAGCCAAATATGATGTTCCTTTTATCGGAATTGAACCGGCCATCAAACCGGCAGCGCTTAATTCTGAAAAACATGTCATCGGGATTTTGGCAACCCAAGGCACTTTAAACAGTGAACTGTTTCACCAAACCGCTGAGAAGTTTCAAGACACCAAAATCATTGAGCAAATTGGCCACGGTTTAGTTCCTTTAATAGAAAACGGCGAAATTCATTCTCCGGAAATGAATCGGCTATTGCACGCCTATTTGGAAACGATGATTGAAGCCAATATTGATTACCTCGTGCTCGGCTGCAGCCATTATCCTTATCTGATTCCGCAAATCAAAAAAATCCTCCCAAATCACATTAAAATCATCGATTCGGGTGAAGCTGTAGCGCGTCAAACTAAAAAAGTATTGTTAGAAAGTGTCGGCTTGAGTAACGACACAAAAAAAGGAAAGGCAATTTTCTATACCAACGCCAATCCAAAAGTGTTGAGCAATATTCTCAATAACAAATACGAAGTAAAAAGTAAAGATTTTTAAGAGCCAATCGCATGGGAATTGTTTAAACCATATTCCCGCTTTCTGCACTACAGGGTAGTCGCGTCAATCGGGGCTAAAATCAAACTGTCGGCTTCTTTTATTCTTCCTTAAACCAACTAGAGTACATCACATAGTTATTCGAAATACGTTCAATCTCACCGGCAAAGTCAGATTGGTCAATATCTTTGACTTTCTTAGCTGGAACACCCGCATAAATCGTCCCCGATTCCACAATTGTGTTTTGAGTAACCACAGCACCGGCCGCTATAATCGAATTGCTTTCTACCACACAATTGTCCATAACTATCGAACCCATGCCGATTAACACATTGTCATGAATTTTACAACCATGAACTATCGCATTGTGACCAATAGAAACGTTATTCCCAATTTCAGTCGGATGTTTTTGATAAGTACAGTGTATAATTGCACCATCTTGAATGTTCACCTTGTTCCCTATTTTGATATGATGCACATCACCTCTAATCACTGCATTAAACCAAACGCTACAAGAATTACCTAATATAACATCACCAACGATAGTAGCATTTTCAGCTACATAACAATCGCTTGGAATTTGAGGATGTTTCCCGTTTACTGACTTTATTACCATAAAAAAAATAGTCCCGAATGTATCGGGACCTATATTTAAATTAGTTAATCGCTGGACAATTACAGTGGTATTTCTCCGGAGAACAGAATAAGTTAATCCCTAAAGTAATTTGGTGAAAACCTCCTGTGTCAAAATTCACATTTCCTAACAAATGTGAGTAAGTATAAGAGAAAACATAATTCTTAAAATTAACTCCTAGAATTGGTGTAATGTATTGCATTTTTTGATCAGATACAGCATTCCCTTCAACAAACTGAGCACCATCTAGACTTCTTCTATAAGAGATTCCACCCCATAATCTTCCGAAATCCAATTCTTTGTAGGCTTTGATGTTCAAATCAACTGTTTTCTCTTGAGTTTGAGTAACCAATTGGAACATAAAAGATGGTTCCCAAAGAATGGTCTCCTCATCTCCAAAAGTATACCCTGAATTCAAAATAAATCTTCTTAAATTAACCGGTTCTCTGTCAGAATACAACTTTCTATCACTTGCCAAAGCATTTTTTACGGTGGCATGTACATAAAAATCAAGGAAGTTATAAGACGCTCCAATGTCAACATTAAAATAAGAAGCTCTTTGAATTGAATTAAAGATTATCGGATCAAAAGATGGATCATTAGTATAAAATGTACTTTGATCTAAACTACTTTGAACAAAACCCGCACTCATACCAAAAGATAATTGGTTTAAATCAACTCTATCACGAGAAAACATCAAATGGTGTGCATAAGTTAATTTCATTCCGGTTTGAGAGTGATACCCGTTTTTGTCATTAAAAACAATAATTCCTCCACCTGATCTTTCTCCAAGTGAACCGTTAAAACTTAACGTTTGTAATGCCGGCGCATCTTCTTGACCAAACCATTGTTGTCTTGCCGTCAATCTAAGTTTGGCACAATTTGCAGCACCAGCCATAGAAGGATGCAACAAATAATAATTATCTGATAAATAATCAGAATAAACAGGTAATCCTTCTTGAGAATTTGAAAGCTGTGATACAAAAAGTATAGCTAGTAGACAAAGTTTTCTAAAATTCATTTTAATTTATCTTTTTAATGAGAAATGGGCTTTAAATTGTTTCATTGTATTTTGCTCCGGATAATCCACCGTAAACCAGTAATCGGTTGATGGTAGCA
>NZ_JACTAB010000029.1 GCF_014486695.1 Flavobacterium buctense | reverse complement strand
GTTAGTGGCTATTTTTTGAGACGCCCGGAGAATTCAAGAACCTATGACACAAAGTAATTACATCAAATTTCTAAACGAACTAAAGACGTGTTCACTGATAACACTTCCTATTGCATTAATTTTTTACTTTTCATTTAAACAAATTTTTACATGCATTGCGATTTATGTTGTATTAACACTAATTGTAGCGCTTTGGTCATTCCTTGCAGATAATACTGGTTATAAAAGGCATTGTAATATTGTCGATAGTGAGGCATTTCGAAAACTCATCCAAAACGGGTTTTCAATTGAAAGAGAAAATGATTATGTTGGAATAAATGGAATTTACAAAAATTACCTGTTTGATATTTATTATGATTGGCTAACTGTATCGAATAATAAAAACAATAGAGCTATTGTATTAAATGTATATTTTGATCCGCCAAAATTTGTCAATGGAGAAACAAACCATAAGCTTTTAGAAGAGATTTCAAAACGAAATATTACCACTACTTGGAGTTTCAAGCCATACAATTTTCGTTGGAGAGAAGGAAATCTAATGATGAATAACACTGTCGGGATAAAAAATCCAAACTATGAGTTTATAGTAAAGAGAATGGATTTATTAATCGACATTTTAAAAAAGGAAAAATTGCAGTCTGTCGAAAAGTCAATAGTCCTGGAAAAGCGAGAGGTTATTAAACATGCGTTAGTTCCTGAAATTCTAGTTTATTTTAATAAAAACAGCCACTAACAGCGGTTTCGCGCTATTGCTGGTTTTTCTTGAATTGTTCTTCTTTCTTCACGAAAATATTTTATCTTAGCAGAAAGTACGCAGTTCGCTGGCATCGCAACAGTCGCGAAGCCGCGGCACGTTAGC
>NZ_JACTAB010000028.1 GCF_014486695.1 Flavobacterium buctense | reverse complement strand
CGCCAACCTTAGCGGATGTAACCGGACAATGTTCGGCTACGGTAACACCGCCAACGACAACTGACGCGTGTGCGGGAACAATAACAGGTACAACTACCGATGCGTTAACTTATAACACTCAAGGTACTTTTGTTATCACTTGGACTTTTAATGATGGTAACGGAAACTCAACTACGGCTACTCAAAACGTAATTGTTGATAATACTATTCCGCCAACTGCTCCTACTTTAGCAGATGTAACCGGACAATGTTCGGCTACGGTAACGCCACCGATTACAACCAATTCATGCACAGGAACTGTTATCACCGCTACAACTACTGATCCTTTAACCTATAATACTCAAGGCACTTTTGTTATCACTTGGACTTTTAATGATGGCAACGGAAACTCAACTACGGCTACTCAAAATGTAATTGTTAGTGATACTGTTGCACCAACATGGGTCACAACTATTGGCTCTTTAAATGCAACAGTAGCATGTAATGACGCTAGTGCTTTAGCTATTGCACAAGCACAATTCCCTGTCGCTAGTGATGTTTGTGATACCGATGTAACAAATATTGTGAAAATCACTGGTGAATTTATACCTTCTTCTGACTGTGCTAACACTGGTTCTTATACTAATTTATGGACAGTAACTGATGATAGTGGAAACATTTCTGTTGTATTTTCTCAAACCATCACCGTAAATGATAATGTGGCGCCTACTTTTGTTCAAGTACCACCTGTAAATACTGTTGCTACTTGTAATAACATTCCGGATCCAGCTGTATTGACTGCTATTGATAATTGTGGTTCTGCTAATGTAACTTTGAATGAAGCAATCATCCAAGGAAGCTGTCCGTCGAGTTACCAAATCGTAAGAACATGGACTGCTACTGATGCTTGTAACAATACTG
>NZ_JACTAB010000027.1 GCF_014486695.1 Flavobacterium buctense | reverse complement strand
CAACCTTACATACACTACATAAGCAACTCCTGACTCGATTCCAGGAACCATATTTAAGGTGAAAAAGTTGCTCGAACGTGGCACTACTATTGGCGAACCAACCAACTCTCCTTCAACTGATTTCTGTAATACAAACTCATAACTAGCACCCGATACAAAATCACAATAAATAGCCTCACTCATAGAAGATACCTGATAAGGTCCGGCTATTGGCTCAGCACCATCGCTACATTGAGACTCCTGAAGTCCAACAGATGGAAATAAAGGGGTACCAATTGTACATGGCGCACTAAATGGAGAATCATAAGTAACACCATCTATTACTATTTTTACAGATACAGATACCTCATAAAAAGACTCATGAGTTAATGATAATCCGGGTACATCACTTAATTTAAAACTAGTAAAGTTACTCGTGTAATCATAATCACTTGTAGTGCCTACTTTTCGTACACGGTAAGTATAACTTACGGCATTAGGTACCGAATTAACAAAAATACCATCTAAAATACCCTCTAAAGTACCTCCACATTGATTAGCCGAAAGGCTAACACTTGAAACTGATGGCGTACTTACACTACATGGAATACTGCTATAATCAGAAACCGTTAAAACTCCATTAACCAAAACTTCTGACTGAACAGCCACCAAATAGGTTTTTCCAAAAGTAACATTCAAGCCTGCAACATTGGTCAATCTAAAACTTGAAGCGGTAGTGGTATGGAAAAAATAAGTCGTCGGAGCGGTTGACAAAGCAACTCGCCATCTGTAAAGCTGTGATCCGGAAACTGCTGAAGCAAAAATTCTTGTGTTCAAGGCAGCCAATGTCTGACCACATAATGTAGTAGGCTGATTGATTGGAACACTTGGAGTAGTGATAACACAACCGGCACTATATGGATGCTCTAATCCATCAACTAAAACCGCTACTTGGATGGTATAACTGGTACCATATGAAAAACCACTAGCCATAGTCATATTAAAACTAGCAACACTAGTATCAACTGTAGTGAAAGCATTGGTCACATTGTTAGTGATTTTAAATCGATAACCTAAAACACCTACAACGCCT
>NZ_JACTAB010000026.1 GCF_014486695.1 Flavobacterium buctense | reverse complement strand
CCAAGTGGATTCGATATTATTAGGACAAGATGGTATGGACGTTACATTTTATCCTAGTTTAACTGATGCTCAAAATGATACTAATGCAATCAATATTTCACATCCAGATTTGCAGTATGAAAACGCAATTATTTATGTGCAAACCTTAGGCATTCGCATCACTAATAATACCACGGGATGTTATGCAATTTCAACTATTGATATAAGAGTTGCTCCGCTGCCATCACCAATTCCACCAACGGAACCTTATACTATTTGTGATGACAATCAGGATGGTGTTTCTTGCGGTTTTGATTTAGCCTCATTGTTGCCGGATTTATTAAATGGAGTAACTACTTATGTGATAACCTTCCACGAGACCCTAGTGGACGCTGAATTGGGGAATACACCTATAGATATCTCAGCGCCTTATTGTACAATTATTCCGCTTAGTCAAACCATCTATATTAGAGCAGTTGATAGTAATACAGGGTGTTTTAGTGTAATGCCAATTGTTTTAAATGTAAACCCAAGTCCGTCAGCACCATTTGGTTTACAAGATATCGTGGTTTGTGATAATGATAATAACACTCAAAATGGCATCACAGGAATTGACTTAACCGTAAGAACACCTAATGCTTTGGCGCAACAACCATTATCATCTACTGCTTATACTGTTACCTACCATATTTCACTTCAAAATGCTCATGATGATATTCCGATTATTCCTGCTACTAATTTCATTGGTACTAACGGACAAACGATATGGGTAAGAGTGGAGCACAATTTAACAGGTTGTTATAATATTGGAACTTTCCAGTTGGTTATAAATATTCCATTATTACTTACCACGCCAGCACCACTGAGTTTGTGTGACGACGATGCCAATCCGAATGACCAATTCCACAGCTTTGACTTAACGGTAAGAGATGTAATGATCACCCAAGGATTACCATATACTGTAACTTATTATCCAAGTTTGGCTTTAGCGCAAGCCGGCGGCACTACAACAATTACTGATTTTAGCAACTATAGTAATGAAATTGCTCCTGTACAAACTCTTGGTGTAGTTGTTACTACTACAGATGGTTGTCAAAGCATAACAAC
>NZ_JACTAB010000025.1 GCF_014486695.1 Flavobacterium buctense | reverse complement strand
TCAAGTGGATGCAATATTATTGGGACAACAAGGCATGACTGTTACGTTCTATCCGAGTTTGGCTGCTGCTCAAGCACAAGTGCCGGGTACTTCCATCAATGCCACACATCCTAATTTACAATATCCAAACCAAATCATCTATGTTCAGACCTTAGGCGTGGTGATTACCAATAGCATTACGGGTTGTTACAGTATTTCAACGATAGACATCAGAGTAGTGCCATTACCAACACCAATACCGCCAACAGCGCCTTACACTATTTGTGATGAGAATCAAGACGGCTTTTCGAGCTTTGATTTAGCGACTTTAACGACAGATATTTTACAAGGGGCAAATTACATCCTGAGTTTCTATGAAACCTTAACCGATGCAGAGCTGGGTAATGCCATCACGGCTATTGATATTAGTCAGTTGTATGACAATATAGATCCGTTTACCCAAATTTTATATGTAAGAGCAGAAGACCCTAACACAGGATGTTGGAGTGTTATCTCTATAGTGTTAAACGTAAACCCAAGCCCGATAGCGCCAATTGATTTGGATGACATCGTGGTTTGTGATACAGACAACAACAATCAAAGCGCCAGTACGATGGTTGATTTAACGGTAAGAACACCGGATGTTCTAGCCCAACAACCACTAGCGGCAAGTAATTATACAGTTACCTACCACACCACATTGCAACGAGCACAAGATGATATTCCAATCATACCTGCTACTAGTTATTTGGCTACTACCAACCAAACGATATGGGTGAGAGTAGAGGACAACACGACAGGTTGTTTTAATATCGGTACGTTTGAAATCATTGTCAACATTCCGTTATTACTCACTACGCCAACACCATTGAGTTTGTGTGATGACGATGCCAATCCGAATGACCAATTCCACAGCTTTGACTTAACCGTTAGAGATGTGATGATTACCCAAGGATTATCAGGTTATACCGTCACGTATTATCCAAGCTATGCTTTGGCACAAGGCGGTAACCCTGCCAATGCTATTGCTACGCCAACGGCTTATACCAATACCTCACCGGCAGTGCAAACTTTAGGAGTTGTGGTAACCAGCGCAGCGGGTTGTCAAAGCATAACAAC
>NZ_JACTAB010000024.1 GCF_014486695.1 Flavobacterium buctense | reverse complement strand
GTTGTCCGTTGTAGGTTCCGTCCCAGCCATCTCCTGCTGAACTGATTTGCTTGAGCAGTTTTCCATAGCGGTCAAATATATAAATTTTTGTTTGATCTGCATAATTAAATAATCCCACCACATTCCATGTATCATGAATACCATCTCCGTTCGGAGTAAAGTAATGTGGGTAATCAATCACTTGAACATCCTCAATGATAAGTTCCTCACAACTAAAGGCCAATCCGCCTTCGGTATCCCAAACATGGATAATGTGATTCCCTAACGATACTCCTTCAAAGATATTGCTCGTCTGTCTTGGTCCGTCATCCAAACTGTATTCATAGGTTCCCCAACCTTCCACTGTCACGGTAATGATTTGACTGTTGGTAAACGCATTGGTCACCGTATACCCTATCGTGCCTGTCGGGATACTAGCCTGTCCGGATTGTATCACATCAAAGCCTGCAGAGGTAGTCTCACACAATAACGGACTGTTGCTAATCACTCTAACCGTATAGTTTCTCGTGGCGCCTGTAGCCGAAGCCGTGTCAACCGTATAAGTTGGACCCGTAGCTCCAGGGATCAATACCGTATCCTCATACCATTCAAAGGTATAATCCGCCGGGTTTGGAATGTTGCTGTTTAAGATCAGTGGTCTTACTACTAATCCGCTAGTGAAGTCAACACAAATCGTAGTCACTCCATTTGGGGTAGTGATAATCGGATTCGGGTAACGCTCTATCTCAATCTCAATTGTAGTCAGTGCATAACAGAACGGTATAATGCTGTTGCTGCTGTTCTCTACTTTTACCCAAATGATGTCTGTATCCGGTTGGGTAATGTAAGCCTGTGCTTCTGCTAGCGTAAGGGCATTGGTCCCTGCTTCTGCATCGGCTTGGGTGTGATAATAACTAATCAAGAACACTGTCGCGTCTTGGCCGTTTAATATCGCTGAGGCATACTGAGTTAAATCCAACTGGAACACCCCATCATAAGGGTCGGTGTAAGTATCACAACTAGTGAATTCTTGTGGTCCTGTAGCCTGAGCATATTCCTCTACGGCCAAAGTAAGCACACCGGTAGCATTCACACATCCCGTAGCATTGTTCACTACTCGGATGTAGATGTTTTGACTATCAGGCGTGGTATTGGTGTAATTGTTTGGTAGTGGCGTTTCTCCCGTATTGGTTAGCGGATTAGCACCTTGTGGTGTTAGGTAATACGTAATGGTAAAATCTGCCGGGTTTTGTGTGCCCAAAATAGCGATTGCCAAATCAGGGTTGGTCAAATCAAATTCAGCCAGGCCATCAGCATCATTATCACAAACTCGGTAGGGTGCCAATGGCTGTACGATTTGTGGCAATGGATTAACCGTTAAAGGTTGTTCTACTAGTACAAAACAATTATTGCCTAAATAATCTACTCTGCTGTTCTCTACTCTAATCCATACACTCTGCTCATTAGGGTCAACATCTCCTACTAAAGCAGCTAGCGGAGTTAGAATTTCATTCTGAGGCACTAAAGCATCAGCTTGGCTGTGGTAATAATGCAACGTTAAATTAGGGTCGCCATTTAAAATGTAAGCCGCATTAACCGTTAAGTTAAATACTTCCTGCATATCGCCCGGGTTATTGTTATCACACTGCGCACCTAAACTCGGTGGATTGGTGTTCGGCGTTGGGATTGGTAAGACTCTGATGTCTAA
>NZ_JACTAB010000023.1 GCF_014486695.1 Flavobacterium buctense | reverse complement strand
TTGGTATTTGGTAATACGGCTTTAGTATCTTCGTCTGTAATTACACCGTGAAGAATTTGGTCACAGAAAATTGGTCGTGTTTCTAAGAATTTGTATATGTCATCACTTCCTTGTCCACCATCTCTGTTGGAGCTTAAGAAACCTTTTTTAGTTTTAAAGTCGATGATGAAACCGAAATCATCTTTAGAGCTGTTTCCTTCTTCACCGATATTTAATGCCTCTTTGAAGTTTAGGCTTCCATCTTTAGGAATTCTGGTAACAAATATATCTAAACCACCCAAACCTGGTTGACCGTCTGAAGCAAAGTACAATTCATTGTCAGAAGAAATGAAAGGATAAGTTTCTCTTCCTTCGGAATTGATTGCTTTACCCAGATTTTCGGGTGTTCCTAAACTTCCATCTTCATTGATTTTTACTCTAAAAAGATCGGATTGTCCAAAAGTTCCCGGCATGTCTGAAGCAAAATACAAAGTTTTTTCGTCGGCCGATAGGGCAGGATGTGCCGCTTGGTAGCTATCACTGTTGAAGTTAAGAGGTGTAATATTTATCCATTTGCCTTCATCATCTAAATTGGCTTTATAGATTTTTAATAAAGTCACTTTATTAGCATCAAAACCTCTTCCGTCTAAATAATTATTTCTGGTGAAATAAACTGTTTTTCCGTCTTTGGTAAAGGCTGGAGTATCTTCATGGTATTTGGTATTGATTTTTTTACCAAATTTATCTACGCCTGTTAACCCTCCGTCTTCGCCTAAAGCTGAACTGTATAAGTTAGTAAAGTACTGACCTGTCCAAGTGTGAATTCTTTTCGAGAAGTTACCGGTATCACGGGCAGAAGTAAAAATTACTTTGGTTCCCATATAAGCCGGACCGTAATCAGAATATTTAGAGTTGATTCCTGCATCTTCTATTTTATAACGACCGGAATTCTTTTTGATTATGGCTAGGTAATCTTTCTTTTTGTTAAAGATGTCTTCTCTACTGTCATTTCCACTTTTCTCACCAAACTTAGCCATCATGGCATCGGCTTTCGGATAGTCCTTAACCGCTCTTAAAGCTTGTGCATAGCGATAGTAGAATTCCGCTTCTTGGTCAGGATTGGTTGCATATAGTTCACTATACCATTTGTTTGCTTTTTCTAATTCGGCATTGAAATAGTAGGCGTTACCAATTTTAAGCAACATATCAGGAGATTTATACCCTTTTTCATAAATGCGTTCGTAAGTCTTAATGGCATCAATGTATGCGTATTTATCATACTCCTTATTACCTTTTACTTCTGATTTCCCAACTTGTGAATAACTGTTCACAGCAGCGAAAGTTAATAGTACTAAATATATAATTTTATTTTTCATGATCGTTGTGTTATTAGAAGAATCTAGGTGATACCAATTTACTAACTCTATTGAACAACTCAAAACGTAAGAATACCTCGTGGGAACCAGAGTTATAATTATTCAATTGAGTAGTTTCTCTATCGTAACTGTAACCGATGAATAAACCATCTGTTACTTGAAAACCGGCTAAGGCACTTATTGCTGCATCCCATCGGTAAGCTGCACCAAGCATTAACTTATCAAAGAATAAGAAGTTACCTGAAACATCAACCTGAAGCGGAGAACCGGTTACTAATTTAGTTAAGAAAGCGGGCTTAAATTTAACTGAAGGTGAAATGTCAAATACATAACCTCCAATGGCATAAAAATTCATTCTTTCTTGGAATACGGCAACTTCATTGTCATTGTATTTTGAATCTTGTAAAAAGTTTGGAACCGAAAGACCAAAATACATTTTATCAGAATGTAAATATACACCAGCTCCAAAATTCGGTGAAAATTCATTGTTGAAATTCTGAAGATTTGGATCACCTGCATCAGCAGGATTTAAATCATTGACATCCAAGTTAAATAAATTACCACTAGCTTTAATACCGAAAGATAATTTATAAGTTTCAGAAGTTTGTATAGTATACGATAAATCGGCTGAAATGGTATTGTCTCTTGTAGGTCCGATTTTATCACTTACAACAGACAAACCAACACCTAAATTACTGTTGTTGATTGGAGTATTGATAGAAAAAGCGTTTGTAGTTGGCGCTCCGTCTAATCCTACCCATTGGGTACGATGCAATCCGAAGATACTCATAACTCCTCTCGATCCTGCGTAAGCGGGATTGATATTGATCGTGTTATACATGTATTGGGTAAACTGTGCGTCTTGCTGTGCAAAACCAGTATAACACGTTAACATCAAAGCGAAAATTAAAATTTTTGTTCTCATATTTTCTTAATTTTTCCTGAGGGTTTTTAAGCCCTCAGGAGTTAGTAGGTTTATCGGGTTAAGTATATGTATCCGTTTTTATTTATTCTGTTTCCATCACTAGTTGTCCACTCAATGATATAGAAATAAGTTCCGGTTGGCAATTCTTCAGATTTGCTAACAGTTACTCTACCTTCAGAGATACCTTCAAATCTTCTTGTATTGTTGTCATAGTTTTTAGTTTCATAAACTAAAACTCCCCATCGGTTGTAAATTTGAACATTATTTGTCGGATAACACGCGATGTCTTCGATATTTTCAATGTTAAAATATTCATTGAATGCGTCACCATTTGGTGTAAAGGCGTTGTGAATGATAATAGCTTCACAAGGTCCAAC
>NZ_JACTAB010000022.1 GCF_014486695.1 Flavobacterium buctense | reverse complement strand
AACAATACCCAAAACTACAGTTAAAGAATCACGAATAATGGATATTTTGAATAAACTTTGTCTTGTAATTTCAATAATATTTGTATTTGCATTTATCGTAAATCCACCATGGCATAAAATATTTAGAGATAAAAACACATATAATTTCTTTTTATATTTTTCGGTAGTTTTTCCCATAGTTTCGTTTTTAACTTTGTTTGGAGAAGTTGAAAATGAAAAAATAAGTGTATTTATAACTTTTTATCCACTTGTTTTTCTTGTGTTATATAAATACTTTGACAATAAAATTTTAAAAAAATATAATCGCCATATATATTTTTCTAAAAAGTATAATGTATTATGGAAAGATGACGAATCTGATTATGCAACATCAACCGATAATTGGTATCAATTTATAATTTGTTTGGCGCCAATATTTTTAGTTTATGGAATAGGTTGGATAGTTTTTGAAATTTTAAGGTACTGTTGCTAACAGCAGTTTGTGATTATGGCTGGTTTTGGGTTTATCAGAAATGTATCGGCTGACTGAAATTTTAGTTATATTTGGAAACGCAAGTGAGTGAAGAACGCCACAATCACAATCTGCAATACGTTAGCGGCAAGTTTAAGACCACTCGTATGAAATTAGAACTTCACTTTAATGAATCAATTTATAGAAGGCAAATGGAATTGCTTTATGAAATGGGTTATGGAAGGAAGAAAAGATATTACAAAAACTCCAACTATTTTGGATTAGTTTTGGTATTGATCGGTGCTTTGATTGTAGTTGGAAAAAACAACATAGGATATCTTTTTGTTATGCTTGGTTCAATAAACTTGTTTACTTATTACCAATTTCACTTCAAGAATAAAAAAATTACTCAGAAGTATGAAGCTGAACAATTAGAAACTATTGCAACTTTTAAAGAAAATCCTATTGCTATTTTTGAGTTCAATGATGACGGTTTAAAATATGGCAATCATACGGGGAACGTAACAATTAACTGGAATGATTTTCTACAATACATGATAAAAGATGAAAATATATTTCTCATTACAAAAAAATTCCAACCATTTGTAGTTGGAAAATCAGAAGTTGGTGAAGAGAATTACAATGAGATTTTAAACTTTATAGACTCAAGGATAGAAAATAAAACCAGCCGCTAACAGCAGTTTGTAACTACTGCGCGCTTGGGCTTATCCCGAATTTTCTTCGAAAATTCAAAAAGTAGTTTTATATTTGTTATCATCAGTAATAAATCATCGCAGCAGTTACAAGCTGCAAGACGTTATGTGTAATGCCACATCCGAAATTATGATAGAGAAAATTAACCGAAATATTTGCCTAATTAAATACAGAAAATTTCCTCTCAGAGATTTTGTAAAAGACGAGGAAATTTCATTTTATCCAAAAATTTATAGTAATTATTGGTTAACGTTAGAACATAATTCACAAACTCAATTAATCAAAATATTGTCAAGTGAAATCACTAAGCTTTATAAAAATCTGAGTGTTGAAAGTTTGATATTTTTTGGAGATTACGACAGAAACTGGATTTCAAAATTTACTGAAGAAAGAAAAAATTATAAACCTTTAATTGAATCTATAGACTATTTCAAAGAACAAAAAATCAACAAGCGCTTTAATGGCGCGGTTAAAGTAAACTTAACAGAACTCGAAAAGTTCATCAAACACTTCTTTGTTTTGACAAGATGTGACTCCGATTTTGCTTATTATCATTTTCTGGACGAAAAAGAAAACTTGTTAGGATTTATTCATTATTCCGGCGAAATTCGATTTGATACTTTGAATGAGAAAATGGACAAAATGTTGCTGGAAGAATTAGACAAGACAAAGTTTGTGAAAAAAGTATAAGCACTACACATAACAGCAGTTTGTGATAATGGCTGGTTTTGTCTTTATCGGAAATGTATTCGCTGATTGAAATTTTAGTTATATTTGGAATGGTAAGTGATTGAATAACGCCACTATCACAAGCCGCAATACGTTAGCGGTAATACATCAGACGTAAATCTAAGAAAATGGAAAATTTGGAAAATAGCCCTGAAAAATGGAAGAAATTGAGAGATGAAAAAGTTGACCTTGGAATTATGGGTAAAGGATTTCTCAGTTTGTATTACAAAGAAGACATTATAAACTATGACATCGATTTACTCCAAAAGAAAAAATATAAAATTGTAGAATTTGACTGTAATGATATAAATAGCGATATCGAACTGCATTTTGCTTTACAAGGCAAACAAAACTTTCTTGACTATGTAGGTGAAAATTTTGCTGCTTTGGACGACTGTCTAATCGATTATGAAATAGATAACAATGGAGTTGTTGTTGTTTTCAGACACTTAAATAACCTGGATTTAGAAAGTATATACTCTTTACTTGATATTTTCGCGACACATGCCAGAAGAAAATTTGTTATTGGCCAAAAACTCTTAGTTTTAATCCAAGTTGACAATCCCAAGTTTAAGATAATTCAACCTATCGGAGCTGTGAATTTTTATCTTTGGAATGATAAAGAGTGGTTCGAAGGAGAAAGGCTATAATGTACTACCGCTAACAGCAGTTTGCAACAACTGCGTGGCTTGGTTTGTCCACCGAATTTTCTTCGAAAATTCAAAGCCAAGTTTTGTACTTGGAATCATCAGTAATAAATCGTCGCAGCTGTTGCAAGCCGCAAG
>NZ_JACTAB010000021.1 GCF_014486695.1 Flavobacterium buctense | reverse complement strand
ATCATCAGTAGCTGTCCAAGTTCTTGTTACAGAATACGAACCTGCACAAGCCCCATTAGTAGTGGTATCAACAAAAGTCAAACTAACATCAGTATCACAGTTGTCTGTAGCAGTAGCTTGAGCAAACTCAGGTATAGCGGGACAATTGATGGTTGACGAAGTTGGCAATGTTGCAATAACCGGAGCGGTTACATCTTGAATTTTTATAGTTTGAGTAGCTGAAGCAGCATTGCCACAATCGTCAGTTACTGTCCAAGTTCTAGTAATAACTTTATTGCTTGTACAAACGTTTAATGGAGTTAAACAAACACTATTAAAATTGATACTTCCATTAACGCTTGCTTGTTTTCTTGAGAAGATAAACCAAGTACCATTCATAGGACCGGTTAAATTTTCAAAACTAGATACATAAGAAGTTAATCCTGTAACAGTATTTGGAGACGATAACGCACCATTTGGTGTGAAATTTTGAGGGATATCTTGAGTTATAACATTATTGTTGTTCCATTGAGTATGTCCTGAACTATTCGGGTAGAAAACAGGTAAGTATAGTTCTTGATCACTTGGTGTTGGATCATCACAAGCACCACCGGTACAATATGGACCAACTAATACTACAGCAGTACCATTTGGAGCTACCAAAGTAAATTCAGCTCTTCCTTTTCCTTGATTAGTTTCGAATGCTAAGGCAACTTTTTGGATATCCTTTGCCGTAAGATTGTCAAATCCGGTTACATCAAAGTAAAAATAGTTTCCATTTCCTGCATTGATAGATCCTCCATTGTCGTTTCCGAAACAATCAGAATCTGTGTATGTTACTGTTGGAGTAGTATCACAAGCATCAGAGATGTTAGTTACGGTACCAATTGTTCCAGGATTTAAATCAACAGCACAATTTGCACCGGCATTGATGGTTACATTGGCAGGAACAGTAAATGTTGGCGCAGTTACATCTTGTACATTAATAGTTTGAGATGCTATTGAAGTATTACCACAAACGTCAGTTGCTGTCCAAGTTCTGGTTACAGAATAATTACCTGCACAACTACCATTGTTTGTAGTGTCAGCAAAAGTTAAAGTAAAGTCAGAACCACAAGCATCCGAAGCCGTTGCTGTAGCAAAAGATGGAGTAGCTGGACAATCAATTGTTGAAGTTGCTGGTAAAGAGGAGATAACCGGCGCTGTTGTATCAGTTACATTAATAGTTTGCGAAGCTGAAGAAGAATTTCCACAAGCGTCAACAGCCGTCCAAGTTCTGGTTACAGAATAAGAACCGGCACAAGCCCCATTAGTAGTTACATCGTTAAAAGTTAAAGAAGCACCCGAACCACAAGCGTCAGTAGCAGTAGCCGTTGCAAAAGAAGGCGTTGCCGGACAAGCAATAGTTGAAGGAGCAGGTAAAGCGGCGATAACCGGCGCAGTTGTATCAGTTACAGTAATGGTCTGCGAAGCCGAAGAAGAATTTCCACAAGCGTCAGTTGCTGTCCAAGTTCTGGTTACAGAATAAGAACCGGCACAAGCCCCATTAGTAGTTACATCGTTAAAAGTCAAATTAGCACCCGAACCACAAGAGTCAATAGCAGTAGCCGTTGCAAAAGAAGGCGAAGCAGGACAAGCAATAGTTGAAGGAGCAGGTAAAGCGGCGATAACCGGCGCTGTCGTATCAGTTACAGTAATGGTTTGCGAAGCTGAAGAAGAATTTCCACAAGCGTCAGTTGCTGTCCAAGTTCTGGTTACAGAATACGAACCGGCACAAGCCCCATTAGTAGTTACATCGTTAAAAGTTAAAGAAGCACCCGAACCACAAGCGTCAGTAGCAGTAGCCGTTGCAAAAGAAGGCGTTGCCGGACAAGAGATAGTTGAAGGAGCAGGTAAAGCGGCGATAACCGGCGCTGTTGTATCAGTTACAGTAATGGTCTGCGAAGCTGAAGAAGAATTTCCACAAGCGTCAGTTGCTGTCCAAGTTCTGGTTACAGAATACGAACCGGCACAAGCACCATTAGTAGTTGCATCACTGAAGGTTAGACTAGCAACGGCACCACAATTATCAGTAGCAGTAGCCGTAGCAAAAGAAGGCGTTGCCGGACAAGCTATAGTTGAAGGAGCAGGTAAAGCTGCAATAACCGGAGCTGTTGTGTCATTTATTGATATAGTTCTTGATACAGAAGCTAAAGGTCTTCCACAAGAATCAGTTGCTGTCCATGTTTCAGTTATTAATCCATTGCAAGAACCACTCGTATGAGTTGTGAATGTAGATAGATTTGATGTACCACTGATTAGACATCCTCCACTTAATCCATTTGTAAATGGAAGTGTAGAAGGTGCCGGTAAAGTACCACATGACAATGATAGATTTGCCGGAGCAGTCATGGTCGGTAATGCAGCAGGACTTACTGTAATTGTTCTTGAAACCGGAGCCAAAGCTCTTCCACAAGAATCAGTTGCTGTCCATGTTTCAGTCACAGTTCCTCCACATGAACCGGGAGCTACAGTAAATGTAGATGGATTAGAAGTTCCACTGATTAAACATCCACCAATTAATCCATTAGTAAATGAAAGTGTAGATGGAGCCGGTAATGACCCACAAGCTACTGTAATAGTAGAAGGAGCAGTCATAGTAGGCAATGCAGCAGGACTTACTGTAATTGTTCTTGAAACCGGAGCCAAAGCTCTTCCACAAGAATCAGTAGCTGTCCATGTTTCAGTTACAGTTCCACCACAAGTACCTGGAGGTGTTGAGAATGTTGATGGGTTAGAAGTACCACTGATTAAACATCCACCACTCAAACCGTTTGTAAAAGATAGAGTAGATGGTGCTGGTAATGAACCACAAGCTACTGCTATATTAGCAGGAGGAGTCATTGTAGCTACCGCAGCAGGACTAACAGTTATTGTTCTTGATTTTGTTATTGTTCTTCCTAAAACATCAGTAAATGTCCAAGATTCGATGATAGTTCCACCACAAGCAGGTGATGAAGGGTTAGTAGATGTTTGGGCGCTCAATGTAGAAGTAACATTTCCACTAATTAAACAAGCACCGGATGCTCCGTTAGTATAACTTAATGAGCTAGTTGTTGCTGCTCCACAAGGAACAGTAATATTATTTGTAGTTGCGAATGCAGCTATCGGAGCTGTAGATGAACCAATCACTCTGGTTTTAGTAATTTTACAACCATTGGCATCTGTTATGATTACAGAATAAGTTCCTGGCACTAAACCGGTAAGGTCTTGGTTGCTTTGTTGCCCAACAGGAACAACACCACCACCTGTAGCAGACCACGAATAAGTGTAAGGAGCAGTTCCGAACAAAGGAGTTAAGTTAAGTGATCCTGTTGCTGAACCACATTGGGAATCAGTAGAAACAAATTCTCCATTTACACCACCATTTACAAGTATTTCAGGTAATTTTCCGCATTTAGGGGAAATATCATTTGGATCTAATGGACAAACTGCTCCAGGAGAAGCGGAAGTCCAAGCCAAAAATAAATTTGTAATTCTTAAGATATCACCACAATTATAAGTAACTGTGTTATAACTCAAAGTAGTTATTGTGTTTGGAGGTAATGGACCATTACAACCACTTATGGGCGTACTAGATATTAACAAACCTGTTGTTCCACTGTAAACTTCCAAATTTCCCCAATAAGCAAAAGAAGTTCTTAAAGAACCTGTTGTATTATTGATAGACAAGGTTAATGTCCGGGTTATTGTAGTAGCAGTTGGACACGAGTTGCAAACATCACCACCCGATAAGGTAGCGCCAACCAGTGTTAAATCACCGGAGGTACAAGATGTATTTGCCGGTGGAAATGTTTGCGCAATTGAAGTTGAGATACTTAGTAAACTAAATATCAAAAAGGCGAACATTTTTTTTGAAATAGTAATTTTTGATTTCATACAATTAAATTTAGTAGAATAATTTATTGAAAATTTGGTGTCTCGGGCTTGAAGTTTATTTGTAGGCATATGAGGTATATAATATTTTGGGTTATACTATTGAGTGCTAAATTATATACAATGTACCAACACTGTTAATTTTCTCTACAAACAACTTGAAAACTCGATTAAATGACACTTTTCTTGCATTTTCGATAAGTAAATCAGGATTATTTGCCTTATTATTAAATATTCTATTAACCCTTTGGTGACGGGTAATTGCTTTAATATTTATGCTATTTCTTGATTGTTTAGGGATGTTTTGGACTCTTAATAATGTGTTTTTTTTAGTCAAAATTGCTTTTTGAAATCATCAAAATAGTTACCATTTTTTTTTCGCTGATTTTGATCTAATTATATAATTTTGAAAATAACATTACATTCTTTCTTTTGTATGGAAAAGCTATTTTTTTTCTATAGAATTAACTTTACCAACAGAGTGCTAACC
>NZ_JACTAB010000020.1 GCF_014486695.1 Flavobacterium buctense | reverse complement strand
ACACCCGTTACAGTATTAGTGATTACATTACTATCAACTGTCGAAGCCGATAAACAAGTACCTCCGGTTACAGTGATACTCACGCTAACTTGATTGCCATTAGCTAAATTATCAACAACATAACTGTTAGAAGCACCATTTTGGACCGAAGTACCATTTATTTTAAAATCATAACTAGCTGTGCCGCCCGCAAAATTACCCGCAGTAGCGGTGAAAGTAACACTAGTACCATAGGCAAAAGTATTGTCTAAATCACTGCTGCTTAAAGAAACTGTTGGGGTTGTTAGAGGAGTTATAGTTACACTGGCCGGAGCACTAGTTGTACTACATCCATTAGGAGCAGTGTAAGTATAAGTGTAAGTGGTTGATGGACCGGTGTATGGATTAGCAATACTATAAATACCGGTTCCACCTGATGGCAAACCTGAACCAACTAAAGTGATAGCGCTTTCAGCACAACCGGTAACACTTTCTGCAGTTGCCGTTGGAAGTGCATTAACCGTAACTTGTCTTTGACTGTTAGACCAAGAACCGTCACATCCTGTTGGAGTAACAAAACAAGCAAAAGTAGCATTGCTGGTCAAAGCAGTTGGATTAAAAGTTGTCCCTGAACCCACAAGCGTCCATCCCAAAGGAATAGCTGAACCTGTTGGTGCAGTAGTCAAACCATCAAAACGATACCACTGGTATGTGTATGGAGCATTGCTTCCTGAAGCAGGAGTAACTGAAATAGCACTAGGAGCAGTACCGCTACAAATAGTTTGAGCTGGAGTACTCGTAGCACAAGGAGCTATAGGGGTAGCACTGTTTTTTGGAGTTGGTGTTCCCGAAGTATATTCTGTGCTGTTGCTATTAGCATCAACACAAACATTAGTCTTTGATATTGAATTTGTATTGGAAGGTGCTGGCGCGGCAGCAATACCAGAAAAAGTAGTTGAATTAAATCCAACAAAATCAACTATTGTTGAACCTGTTCCTCCGCTAATTGTTCCACTCAAAGCAGCTGTAGTATTGGTCAAGGCAACCTTTCCTGATGTTGCCCCCATAGACACAGTTCCTGTAGCATCAGGCGTTGGTAAATTAAGTGTACCTCCTGTACCTGCAGCTTGTTGAATTAAATAATAAGCCCCTGGTGCAATAGAACCATTCAAAGCAGTAACTGACCATGTACCACCCGAAGCAGAAGCATGTTGTATAGCCCAACCATTTAAACTAATTGTATTGGTTGTTGGATTAAATAATTCTATAAAATCATTTTTATAAGTAGCCCCGGTATTTCCACCGCCACCATAAATTTGACTTATTACCACATTCGGCCCAGGAGTTCCTGTCACTATGTTAGTAACACTACCCGCAACCAAAGGAGAACTTACCGTTACCGTTACAACTGAAGAAGGGTTACTGGCACAACCATTACCATCAATAACTTGAACACTATAATCACCGGAAGTCGTAACAGCGATTGAAGCTGTTTCCTCATCAGTAGACCAAAAATAAGCGTCACCCGTACTGGATGTTAAAGTCACACTGCCACCATTACAAAAAGTAGTAGCACCACTTGGCGTAATAGTTGGTGTAGCCGGTAAAGGATTGACCGTTACTGAAGTCGCTGCAGAACTTGCACTTTGACAACTATTTGTCGTCACTTGTACCGAATAAGAACCGGCAGTAGAAACTGATATTGATTGAGAAGTCGCGCCGTTAGACCATAAATAGGTATCGCCTGAACTGGCAGTTAAAATAACACTGTCACCCGCACAAAAAGTGATTGGCCCGGCTGGACTAACAGTAGCTTCTGGAGTATCTATTACGGTTACACTCACAACATTGGAAGCCAAAGCTTGTAAACTGTTATTTTGAGCACAATCATTATCAGTGGCATAAGCCACACAGAAATAATAACGAGTCTCTATTGCCGAAGCTAAAGTAGAAGGAGAATAAGTATTAGATGTAGCGCCATCAACTAAAGTAGCGCCTAATACCGTATTGCTTTCCGTTAAATTGTAATACCATTGGTATTGCACAGTTGGAGTTCCGTTTAAACCACTCGTGGTAGCAGTAGCGGTCAACAAAGTAGCCAACGAACCTTCACAAACGGTTTGATTACCAATTGGAGCTATAGCAGTACCGGAAGGACAAATAGGTTGAGCCGCAGAAGTCACACTAAAATTACCATCTACATAAGTAAAAGTGTAATTATTAGATACACCACCAGCAGCAACAATGGCATAATTTCCAACAGTATTGATATCTGCTAAAGGTGAAGTAGCCGTTGGAGCGGTAATCAAATCAGCGGCATCTTCCCCATTTTGAAAACCGGTATAACTCACAGTAAAAGCCGGGATGGATGTATTTTGAACAGCAGTTTTATCGTCAGCGGTCACCGTTAAACCGGCTTTAGCGATGGTGAAATTATAAGCTGCTGAAGTAGCTCCATTATAATTAGCATCTTCTGCAACCGTAGCCACTACCGAATAGTCTCCGGCATTAGTTGGTTTAACAGCAGTAGGACCATAAGATACCGGTCCAAAAGCAGTCCCCGAATAACTGTAAGTAACCAAACCTTGCGAACCGGTTACAATGGCACTTTCAGGTCCTTGTGGCAAACCGTTGTAATCTAAAAACGGAAAACCGTCAGCTTCTATAGTTGAATTAGCCTTATCAGTAGTAACATTAACAAGAGTTGTAACGGTGTTAAAATTTGTGGTGTTAGTTGGGGTAAAAGTTACGCTATAACCGGCAGTACCAACACCTGAAGGTTGCGTACTTGGAGTGGTAAAAGCAAAAGTACCCGCAACACTAGCCGAACCTCCACTCAAAACCGAGGAAGCTAAAGTCTGACCAAATATGATATTGGAAGCCGTTGGGCTAACTGTTATAGTTGGCGTGGCCTTATCAACCGTTAAAGTTTGCGTAACCGGAGTAGCCGCACAAAAAGTTCCATCACCAGCCTGTGAAGCTGTAATGGTAGCAGTACCGGCTCCTTGAATAGTTACATCACCATTAGCAGCAACGGTGGCCACATTAGTATTACTACTGGCATAAGTAACGGTTAAATTTGAAGATGCTGTTGTAGCAACACTGTAAGGAGCATCCCCAAAAGTTTTAGTAATGCTGGATGGCACAATTGCGGTTATAGCTTGTGAAGTACATGGGGCAGCTGTAGTTGCAGTAATTGATAAGTCATCGATTGCTACTCCATGATCATTACCTGCATCATTAATATCTGTCCAACGCAACATGATTTCTTCGCCAACAGGAATTGTAACAGTAACTGTTGCCGTTAAAACTGCTCTATTTGCAACTGCATTTCCATCAAGAGCTGCAGCTGTAGCTGTATTAGTTGGTGTATTAAAAGTAAGTGATGAAACGGCTGTAAATGTCCCTGTCAAACTAGTAACTGTTGCAGCTTGACGATAATCAAATGTTAAAGGTTGAGAAGCGGTATTACCTCCATTTCTCCATTGTTCACCTGTGTATGTTATCGATAAAGAAGTGATAACTTGACCTGTATCATTTTTTAATCTAACTCCATAATACAATGTCCCTGGAGTACCAGAACTCGCAGAACCCATTGCACGATCTGAAGCACTGGTTGTTCCGTAGTTATTAAACCTTCCGCTATTACTACCACCATTATCTGCAGTAAAAATATTAGGCACAGCATTTCCAGATGTTCGTAAAGCATAAATTCCAGTAATTGAAGTATTATCTGTTAAACTAAAATTACTTGTTCCAAGACCATCAAAATTTTGGGTCTTTGTCAAACCACCTGAAGTAAAGGATATCTGTCCCCAACTTTGTTGTGCATTCATTAGTAATAACAAAGCAAAACTCCAAAACAAAAACCACGAAGGCTTTCTAAAAAGTAAAATATTTTTCATATATAAAATGTTTAAAGCGGAAACAAAACTAAACAATATATGTGCTCAACAAGAAAAAAAATATTAACTAATTGTTAACCAATTACAAACAATCAATTGGTCGGTTTTTTATGTAGTTAGTCGAGTAAAAAATACCCCCCTTTTGAAAAAATACCTCTTTTGGAAATTAGTACTATAAGAAAATTAAGAGGATTGAGAAAAGTGGCCGATTATTAGTGGTCGGTTATGAACCATCAAGAATAAATTAAAAAGAAACCATCATTCAAAACACACAATCTTTGTCATTTCGTCTCGTCTATTTTGACGAGAGAGAAATCTAATTATCTTATAAACAAACCGAAACTCGAAACTCGAAACCTGAAACTCTCAATCCGTGTCAAAAACCTTCACACCATTCTCGCCATCATTACGTCCTAAGCGGTTAAACTAACAACTGACAAAAAAAATCCCCACCGTTAAGCAGGGATTAATTTATAATTCAAAATTTATAATTTAAAATAACAACTTATCGCTTCACAACTCTAAGCGTTCTAACCTCCTTATCTTGTGTCACAACAACGTTGTAAACACCACTCGGATAATTATTACCTATCGCCAAAGTACTTATGGTAGAAACTTTTGACTCACGCGAATCTACCAATCGACCAACCATATCATAAACTTTGATACTAACCGGTGATGCACTCTCTGTCGTTAAATCAAGTAAGAAATTGTTCTCAAATGGATTCGGATAAGCTTTAGCCGAAAACGGTGCTGCTACTATTCTCATGGTT
>NZ_JACTAB010000001.1 GCF_014486695.1 Flavobacterium buctense | reverse complement strand
CCTCCCAATCCAAATAAAAAACACCCTTTTTTAGAGTTTTTTTCAAATACCTGATTACTCGAATTTTACAAAGCTGTTTTTTACTTTCCTTAACAAATTTGCCAAAAAGCCTCTCCTCTAGCCCCGATTGTAGAAGCTACCGCGTAGCTCGGAAAGCGGGAATTACCATAGCTGATAATGCCCAAGCCTTTCGCTCCTTATAATCAATTACTCGAAACGGATGGATTTAGATGGGGTAATTTTAGTAATGATATAGGAAGGGATTAATAAAACCAATAGACAAATGGCTACAGTTCCTATATTTAAGAGTAGAATATAGAATAGATTGATGTCGACCGGTGCTTCGTTGACATAGTAACTTTCGGGATTGAGCTTGATGATGCCGAAGTATTTTTGGAGCAATAGCAATCCGATTCCGATGATGTTACCCCAAAGCAATCCTCTTCCTATTAAGTAAGCGGCATTGTAGAGGAATATTTTTCGGATGGACCAATTGTTGGCGCCGAGCGATTTAAGAATACCTATCATTTGGGTTCTTTCTAAAATCAGCACCAAGAGCGCGACTACCATATTAATAGTAGAAACGGCTATCATAACTATTAGAATAACAATGATATTGAAATCAAATAGTTTGAGCCATTCGAAGATGTAATAGAACTTTTCGACTATGGTTTGGGTATCGAGTGTGGACGAAGTTTCATCGTAGACTTGTTGTCCTTTTTGTTCGATTTGGGTAAAATCGTCGACGAAGACTTCGAAAGAACCTATTTCGTTTGGCTTCCATTTGTTGATTCTTTGGACATGGCGAATGTCACCGATTATATAACTGGCATCAAATTCTTGAAAACCGGAATTATAAATCCCCACAATATTAAAGTTACGCAGGTTGTAGCCTTCACTGTTTTCTTTCATGAAATAGGTCACAAACTTGTCGTTGAGTTTTAATCCTAAACGATTGGCGAGGTATTGCGAAATCAAAACTTCTTCGTTGAGATTGGTTTTGAAATTGGGCAATCGACCTTCGATTAAATATTCTTCTAAATTGGTGGTTTGGTAATCTTTGCCGACACCTTTGAAAATGATGCCTTCGAAAGCGGTTTCGGTTCTTATGATTCCGGCTTTGCTTGCGACGGCTTGAACATGGGCGATGCCATCCACGTTTTTGAACTTAGGATAAAAGGCTTGTTTAAGCGAAATCGGTTTGGTACTGACATCCGAATTGTTGTCATTGTAACCTGAGATTAGAATATGACCGTTGAAAGCAGAAACCTTTTGGCGTATTTTTTGTTGCAAACCCATACCAGTAGCAATGGAAACTATCATCATTATCATGCCCAAGGCAATCGCGGTGATGGCAATTTTTATTATTGGCGCAGAAATACTACTTTTATGGTCTTTAGCAGTAATGAGTCGTTTCGCTATAAAATATTCTAATTTCAATGGTATGATTTCAAATTTGGTGTTCAAAAATACAGTTTTATTCTCGGTTTTGCTAATGCTTTCGTGTGGTGCTTCAGAAAAGGGAAAAGGGAAAAGGGATAAGGCAGAAGTTGAAAAGCAGAACGCAGACAGCAGAACGCAGAAAGCTGAAATCGGAACAGGTGCTGACAACTGGGCAATATATTTGCCTTTATTGAAAAATAAAAAAGTAGGGATTGTAACCAATCAAACCGGAATATTAACTCATGAATACGATACTTTATCAAACGGGAAAATCGTACTGAGAAATACATATGAGAAAATATCAATAGTGGATTTTCTTTTACAAGCAACAATCAAAGTTCAGAAAATCTACGCGCCAGAACATGGTTTTCGTGGCACTGCTGACGCAGGCGAATTGATTAAAGACGGCAAAGACACTAAAACCAGTTTGCCTATCATTTCTCTTTATGGCAACAACAAAAAACCAAAACCGGAGCAATTAGCCGGTATTGATGTGTTGGTTTTTGACTTGCAAGATGTGGGTGCAAGATTCTATACTTATATTTCGTCGCTACATTATATAATGGAAGCTTGTGCAGAAAACAACATTCCGTTGATTGTTTTAGACCGACCTAATCCAAATGGTGCTATTGTGGACGGACCGATTTTAGAAAAAGAATTTACCAGTTTTGTGGGTATGCACCAAATCCCATTGCTTCACGGCATGACCATTGGCGAATATGCCCAAATGATTAACGGTGAAAAATGGTTGAAAAACGGAGCGCAATGTAACCTGACTGTGATACCGTGTTTGAATTACAAAAGAGAAATGCCCTATAGTTTACCCGTAAAACCTTCACCAAACTTACCCAACGACCAATCCATTAATTTGTATGCGAGTTTGTGTTTGTTTGAAGGAACTAATGTGAGTTCGGGACGAGGAACTGAAAAACAGTTTCAAATTTACGGTTCGCCTTTTTTGCCTAAAAGTGATTTCAGCTTTACCCCGATTCCGAATTTTGGTGCCAAAGAACCGATGCACAAAGACCAATTGTGCTACGGAGAAGATTTAACCCAAATTCAAAAAGTGACTCGCTTGGAATTAAAATGGCTTATTAAAGCCTACAATACAACTTCAGACAAAACGAAATTCTTCAATGATTTCTTTACCAAATTGGCCGGAACCAAAACACTACAAAAGCAAATTGAAGCCGGAACTTCGGAAACTGAGATTAGAAAATCTTGGGAGAAAGGCTTGGCTGAGTTTAAAGCGATGCGTAAAAAATACCTGATTTACAACTAAAGCTTGACTTCGATATTCGGATTAATTTTTAAAAGTTCGGCGATAAAATCTTCTCTTTCTTTGGGAGAAATTAGCACTTCATCATACTTATTGTAAACCACAGCAATTCTATCCAACGACAAAGCCGGGGAACTGAGCGGGTTATGGGTACTGTATATTTTTTTGATCGCATGAATATCTATTTTGGTGGTCCAAATTTTCAGTTTGTCGCCATCAATTTTATACTTAATGGATTTAAACATCAGAAATACTAAAAACAATATTCCGGCAAACACCAAAGACAATAGGTATTCCTTAGTTAAAATCCCGTCGATTATTGGATAACAAAAGACAACAAAAATGATGATAATCAACCACCAATCGATTTTTGATCTGTAAACTTTCATGTCAATATTATAAAGGTAAACGTTTTTTCATTTCTTCTACTATATTATAAGCTGCCGGGCAAATCGCTACATTCTTCAAAGTCAAATCGGAAATTTGTTGGAATTTCTTTCTATCCGTATGCGGAAACTCGCGACAAGCTTTGGGCCGAACCTCATAAATCATACAATAATTCTCATTGTCCAAAAAGGTACAAGGCACACTTTGCAACACATAATCTTTGTCTTCATCTATGCGCAAATACTGGTCGATGAACTGCTGTGGCTTTTGTTTCAAATGCTTGGCAATGCGTTCGATATCGGCCGAAGTAAATAATGGTCCGGTCGTTTTACAACAATTAGCACAAGTCAAGCAATCCGTTCGCTTAAACTCGGCGTCATGTAAATCCTGCATCACATAATCCAAATTCTTAGGCGTCTTCTTTTTCAGCTTGTCGAAATACTTTTTGTTTTCGATATGCTTATCTTTGGCTAACTTTTGGATTTCGTTTAAGGAAGGTTTCAAACTCATAGTACAAAATTAAACATCTTTGAGCAATCCATACTTAAAAACATATAAAAACTCAGTCACTCAGCAACTCAGTGTCTTAGAAACTCAAAAAAATGAAAGATCTTTTCGGTCAAGCCATACTCGATTTTCAAACTAATAATTCACCCGAAGACTTAGTCACCGAAACCAATATCTCCGAAGCCGATGAGATGAGCGTCGAGTATCTTTTTCGTTCCTATAATGACATGCCAAAATTGGAAAAGAAAGCGCTCCAACTCGCCAAAGGCAAAATCCTCGACGTTGGTTGCGGCGCCGGAAGCCATAGTTTGCATTTACAAGAAAAAGGATTTGAGGTTACCGCAATTGATATTTCTCCTAACGCCATTAAAGCTTGCCAACTTCGAGGTGTAAAAAACGCCCGAGTTCAGAATGTATTGGATATTAAGAATGAAAAATTCGACACGATTATTTTATTAATGAACGGCACAGGAATCTTTGGAACACTTGCTGAGACTTCGAATTATTTGCAAAAACTAAAATCACTTTTGAATCCAAACGGACAGATTTTGATTGACAGCTCAGACATTATTTATATGTTTGACGAAGATGAAGACGGCAGTTTTTTGGTTCCGGCCGATGGTTATTATGGTGAACTGACATTTACCGTTTCTTATAAAGGAAAAACCGAAGACACTTTCCCGTGGCTTTATCTCGACTATAACACTTTGCAAAATGCTGCTCACGCCAATGGTTTGGAATGCGAATTGGTACTCGAAGGCCAACATTATGACTATTTGGCCCAACTCACTTTATAATTATGAAAGATTTACGCTATCCTATCGGAACTTTTGAAGCCCCAAAAGCATACACGGCTGAACTTTTTGCGAAAGCCATACAAACCATTGAAACTTTTCCGCAAAAATTAAAAGCCGAAGTAGCTCATTTAACGCAAGAACAATTGAACACTCCTTATCGTCCGGAAGGCTGGACCGTTCGTCAAGTAATTCACCATTGCGCCGATAGTCATATGAATTGTTTTATTCGGTTAAAATGGACGCTGACCGAAAACAATCCAACCATCAAATTCTACTACGAAAATCTTTGGGGCGAAGGCATCGACAACAAAACCATGCCGATTGAACCTACGCTACAATTCCTGGAAGGTTTACATTATCGCCTGGCATTTGTGATGAAAAGCTTATCGGAAACCGATTTGGAAGCCGCTTACATTCACCCCGAACACAATAAGGAATTCCAGCTCCGCGAAATGATTTGTCTCTACGAATGGCATTGTAACCACCATTTGGCACACATCACTGAATTGAAAAAAAGGGAAAACTGGGTTTGATTTTTAGGAGCTTAATCCGGCTTTCCATTCCAATCTCTTCGAGGATTTCCATTGCAATCCGGGCTAGGACTTTATGCTTCTATCAAATCTGTGGTTTGAATAATATCTTCCAGTGCTTTGTATAAAATATCCAAGTCTTCCTGCGAATTATAAGCATTAATCGAATACCTCAAATAAATTGCTCCATTCAAAGGCATCACCGGAATTTGAATTTTATATTTGTCATACAACAAGTCTTTCAACTCTGCCGGGTTGGATGTCTTCACCGGAACACTTGCCATTTGGCCTAAAAATTCTTCCGTAATCGGTGCCAATGGTTGTGTTTTGAGCAAATCACAAAAGCGTTGGTAATTGGCAAAAACGATTTGCTTACAAGCTTTTGATTTTTCCTTCCAATTATTTTGTTCCAAAAATGCTATGACTTTGGGCGTACACAAAAAAGCAGAATGGTCATTGGTTCCCTGATATTCGTGGTAATCGAGAAACTGACTTTCGCTTGGCGCCAAACTTTCATAACCCCAACTTACCACCAAAGGATCAATCTCGGCTTGGAATTCTTTTTTGACATAGAGAAACGAACTGCCTTTGGGTGCCAACATCCATTTGTGCAGCGTTCCGGTATAGAAATCGGGATTCAAATCGGTTATATTTAAATCGATATGACCGGGAACATGCGCGCCATCAATTATTGTGATTAATCCTAATTCTTGAGCTTTATCGCAAATCTCCTTAACCGGAAAAATCAAAGCCGTTGAGCTCGACATTTGGTTTAAAAAAATCACTTTAGTATTGGTAGTATAGCCTTTCCAAAACTCCTCAATGATTTGGGCTTTGGAAACTATCGGCAAACTAATGTTTTGACGAACATACTTGGCTCCTGATTTTTTGCAATAAAAATTCCAAGTTCTGTCCATGGCACCATATTCATGATTGGTCGATAAAATCTCGTCTCCCGGATTGAGTTTTAAACTTCTCATCACGGTATTAATCGCCACAGTCGGATTGGGTACAAAAAAGAAATCTTCTGAGTCACAACCTATAAATCTCGCTAATGGCAATTTGGCTTGCTTTAAATATTGCGGCAATTTCTTTTGAATAAAGACTACCGGTTCGTTTTCTAGCTCTAATTGAAAACGTTGGAATTCTTCAAAAATCGGTTTCGGACAAGCGCCAAAAGAACCGTGATTTAAGAAAGTGATGGATGGATCGAGTAAGAATTGTGATTTCATGAAAGAGATTTGTTTTTGATAAAGAAGATATTTTAAGTAAAAATAAAAAATCCCAAACAGTGTTTGGGATTTTAACTTTATTTTATGCTGACAAATTACTGCATGTATTTCATCAATAAAGCTTGAATTTCTCCTTGTAAACCGGCCATTGACTCTTGAGATTTAGTGGCAATGCTCTCTGCTTTTTCAGCCATTTTTTTTCCAACTGGACTGTTATAAAAAGCCAACATCGCTTTAATATCCTCTTTAGAATACTCTTGCATGTAAATTTCAACCGTGGCATCATTTACTTTTTTCAACAAAAGGTCAAACTCTACCACAAATGCGGCTTGTTTATCTTGAGGAATCATGCTTAACACTTGCTTTTTAGCCGAATTCATTTGACCTGAAGCGCCACTTTTTTCAATCACTGCTGCAACATCTTCTTTTGATGCTTTATCTTGAGCAAAACCCAATTGAGACACTAATGCAAAAACGACTGCGAATACTAATTTTTTCATGTTTTGTTAAATTTATTTTTAGTTTATAAAAATACTATTTTTTTCTAAATACTATTGGATATTTTATCTCTATGCTTATTGGTTTTCCGCCTCGTTTAGCAGGTTCCCATTTGGGACATTTTTTCAATACTCTGATGAATTCAGTGGCTGATTCTATATCAAAAAATTCGATAATCTTAATGTTTTTTATACTTCCGTCAACATCTACTGTAAAAGAACCAACCATCTTACCGGCTTGGGTTACTTTTGAATAATCAAATTCTTTATTGATAAATTTGGTAAATTCTTCTATTCCTCCGCCATTGAATTTGGCTTCAATTCTGTCTCCACCAAGATACACTTCATCTTCACCACCGATTTGGGAGAAACCCAACATTGGCAAAAGAACAAACCATAATAATTTAGCTAACTTCATCTGCAGATTTAAGGTATATTTAAGTATTTATGGGTTTGCAATGAAACTCTCCATTTAGGATTGTTCATTACGTAATCAACAATTAGCGGTGTCATTTCTTCTTTTTTGCTCCATTCAGGTTGCAGAAACAAAATCGCATTCGGATTAACTTTAGCGGCCTGCTCTTCCGCAAATGTGAAATCATGCTTGTTGTACACAATCACTTTCAACTCACTGGCAATGGCATAAGCGTCGGCTACCGGTAATTTATTTTTTTTAGGTGACAAACAAAACCAATCCCAAATTCCCGAAACCGGATAAGCACCTGAAGTCTCAATATGTACTTTAAGATTTTTATCTTTTAACTTCTGAGTCAATAACGTCATGTCCCATGTTAAAGGTTCTCCGCCGGTCACCACAACCGTGTCGGCATATTTAGAAGCATTGTCAACGATTGTATCGGTATGGGTTGGCGGATGCAACTCGGCATTCCAGCTTTCTTTTACATCGCACCAATGACAACCTACATCGCATCCTCCTATTCGGATAAAATAAGCTGCTGTTCCGGTATGATACCCTTCGCCTTGAATGGTATAGAATTCTTCCATTAGCGGCAGCATTTCCCCTTTTTCAACGGCCAATTGTGTTTCTTTTGATAACATTATTTTATTATATAGTGGGCAAAGATAATGAATTTGAAAATTGAAAATTTGAAAATGGCTTTTAATAAAAAAACCGCTCTGAATTTCAGAACGGTTTTATAAATTATAATAGTATTGTTATTATTTCAATAATTTCAATGATTCAAGAGCGTAGTTATTGGCTGGATCAAGCGCTAATGTTTTATTAAAAAACTCAATGGCTTTTGCTTTATCTGAATTAGCATAATGAGCTGCTATGTTATTGTAAGACTCTATGAATTTTGTTTTATTTTTAGTCACTTCGGCTTCACCTTTGGCGGTTACTACATCAATGTATTGTTGGTAATAAGTAGCCATCATTTCGTCGTTCTCTAACAAGGTATTGGTTCTTGCTCTGAAGATGTATGCATCTTGAGTTGTTGGTGATGCCGTAATTACATTTCCAAAAGCCACATCTGCTTTTTGTAAAGCAATCGGATCCGGTTTCACTACATCTTTTCTGGTGTTGTCATAGTATAATGAGTTACCCAAATAGAAGTTATCTAACAAATAGTTTTTAGAAGTTGGATTGGTTACTGCTACTTCAAAAACTGCCGCGGCGGCTGTGAAAGCTTTTTGATCGTATAATTTTTTACCCAATTCGTTTAACTCATTAGCCGCTAAAGGCTCCATTTCTACTGCTTTTTTAATGTCTACTACAGCTGAGGCCAATAAAGTAGGATCAACTGTTTTTCCATCTGCGGAAGTACCTTTCTTTATTTTAGCTTGCCCAATGTACAAATAGTCACGTGGAATTATTTTACTCGATGGATTAGAAATGAATTTTTGTAAAGCATCCAAAGCTGCATCCGGATTACCATTTTCGTATGCGGAATAACCTAAATATCTCAAAATTCTAGGATTTACACCATCTAATTCTTTCATCTTGTTGGCTTCAACTTCCAAAGCTTTGTAATCTTTCGCTAAGATCAAGAAGTCGGCATGACGCATACGGGAAGTGATAGAATAATCCGTTAAACTCATGTATTTTTCATAAAAACCTAAAGCTTTTTGAATATTTTCCGTGTAAGATGACGGCACATTGTTTCCCCATAAATAATGGGTTTCAGCTAACTCTCTGTAAACCGGACCATAATTTGAATTGATTCCGATAACTTCATTATAAGCTTTTACTGCTTCGGTGTAGGCTTTAGCACCTTTTAATAGCACACCTAACTGCATTTTAGCTCTGATTAAAGAACCATCAGCTTGGTAGGCATTTCTATAAGCTACATAGGCTTCGTTTTGCTTTTTATCACCGTAGTATGCGTCACCTAAAGCTAATTGTACTTGAGCATCCGTTGGATTGGCAGCAGCAGCTTTAGTCAAAACAGCAATCGCACTAGTATAATCAGGTTTATCTGCGTTCATGTAAGCACGTGCGATATAAACATACTCTTCGGTATCTTTCTTTTTCAAATCTTTGGTAACCAAAGCAAACTTAGCTTGCGCTGCGGTTTTATCATTAGCATCTAAGTCCATTTGACCCAATCCAATATTGTTGAATTTAGCACCATCACTGGCACTTAATCCTTTTTGAAAGTAGATAGCGGCCGAGTCGGCAATATTTTGTTTTAGGTAAATGTTTCCTAAAAGAAAAGCAGCTTTCCCATTAGAAGGTTTGGTTTGTATAACGGATTTCAACAACGATTTTGCTTTCTCAAATTGTTCAGCATCAATAGCTTTCTTCGCTGGCTCTAAATCCTGTGCTTTCGCAACGGTTGTTGCTACTAACGCTAAGCTGAATATTTTAAACTTGTTCATCTTGCAATTTTTAATTTTTATCTTTAGTAATATTGTTTCTAATCTTGATTTTTCTGGAAGGGACTCGATCTGGAACCAAGCCTGATTTTAAAATAATCCGTTGTCCTCTTTCTCCGCCAAGGAAGGAAGCAAATCCCATACCCAATCCGGAATAACCTTGACAGTCGATGATATACAAATGACGTGCCAAAGGGTATTTGCCTTGAGCCAAATTGTCTTGTGTTGGAAAGACATATTCATTTGAACCCTTTTCTTTGACTCCTAAAACAGTGACTTTGTCTACCATTTCTTGTAATGCTAATGGTGGTTGAAAAATCCAGTTCATTCCTATAACTCCGACCATTCCTTCGTTATCGGCAACATATTTTATCACTTCCTCATTAGTTTTAAATGAAAAAATATTTTTTTGTTTATCGATTTTCAAACCGGCTAATTCTGAAATATATCTGACCGTACTTGAGTTGGGATTATCAAAGACCAATCCTTTGATGTTTGACACCGATTTCCCCTGAATAAAATTAATTACATCCTCAAGGGCAACAAGACTATCTTTAGCCTTTTCACTTTTAATAAAAGCGACGGCATCGGTAGCAAAAGGAGTAATTCTGGGCGTAATTTTTTTACCTTCAAAAACTTGAAGTTCTCGAGCGGTAAATGTTCTGGTAAGCACAGCAATTTTTGCTGTATCATTGAGCATTGCATTCAAAACTTCGTTTTCTGATTGGGGAACCAAATGCAATTTTGCCTCGTATTGGGTTTCAAAAACCGCTTGTTCATCCTCAATAATTGGCAAAATAGACTCGTCGACATAAATAGTCGCTTTCCCTTTAGTTATACTGTCCAATTTATTCTCGTTGTTTTTTTGACATGAAAAAACAAACAATAAGGTCAACAATAGAAAGCCGGTAATGGTTTTAGTTATTTTATTCATCATCTAAATTATTCAAGCGCTTTACTTGAGTTATAAAACGTAATAAACCAAATAATATTATGAGGCAACCTACAATTATTTGAAGATTGTTGGTCAAATTCAATTTTAATTTGTCCCAAAACAACAAAAGTAATCCCAAGACACTAAATGCAATAAAATTCAATAAGCTAATAACGAGAAGAAATCGCTCTTTAAGCGATTTCTTCTGGAAATTTTTTATGATTTTGGAAACCATTTATTCTGCTGATTGGATAGAAATCGGTAGTGAGTATAGCACCCTTACCTTTTTCCCATTTTGCTCACCAGGGTTCCATCTAGGACAAGACTGTAAAACTCTTTTAGCTTCTTTTCCGGTTCCGTAACCAATATCTCGGATTACTTTGATATCTGTTAATGAACCATCCTTTTCAACCACAAAAGTTACAAAAATCTTTCCTTTCAATCCTTCTTCTTCAGGCACTTGGAAATTTTTACCTATAAATTTGTAAAATTTCTCTAAACCACCTGGAAAATCAGGTTTTACCTCGATACCGGCGGTGTTGTAGATAGTGTTATCTTCTTCAACTACACTTGGTCCGTTTCCAACTGGTTCAACTGTTAACGGTGCATTCTCATCCCCTTCAATAGTTTTATCCCCTAATTTCTTATCCTTGATTTCTTCAACCTTTGGTGGTTCTTCAACAATTTCTTCTGTTTTAGCAACAACAGGTTTCACAAACTTCACTTGATCCACTTTTGGAGGTGGAGGTGGTGGTGGCGGAAGATTTTCCGGGGTTTTCTCTTTTGGAGGCAACTTAATAGTCACAATTTTTTGATCTAATGAAGTATCATCAGTACCTTCAGGTATTAAGCTTATGATAAGTGGTGCACTCACCGCTAAACCAAATATAACTGCTCCAATGGCTAGTGAACGCAAAGTAGTTTTTGAATTTTCTTTACGCAATTCATAAGCGCCATAGGCTTTATTACGTCCTTCAAAAACGATGTCTATCCACTGTCTTTTTAATAAGTCTAATTTCATATTTTCACTTTTTAAAGATTAGTACAAGACATTACTTGTTCATTTCGTCTACTAGTTTTTGCTCTTCAGGAGTGATGTCATTCACTATTGCATAAGTTGGCACTTTACAAATTGCCATTTCATCCAATACATCAACTAAATTTCTATAAGTTGATTTCTTACTCGGTTTGATAATCACAATCAATCCGTCTCCTTTTTTGTTATTTGGTCTGGTTTTACAATATTCTTCTACAGATACGACTCTTTTAAGAATTTCTTTTCGCAAACCATTTCTACCATAAACTGCGTTTGTCGGAGCTCCACCCGGTTCAGGTGACTCTAACAACCCGTGAAACCATTTGATTTGGTTGTCTTTCCCCATGATGATGGTCATGGTTCTTTTTTGGTCAACTTTAATATCATCTTTAGGTTCATCTTCTTTATTCTTATCCGGTAAACCTAAATCCATAGATTGTGGTTTTGATAAAGACGTTGTCAACATAAAGAACGTAATCAATAAGAACGCCAAATCTACCATGGCAGTAAGGTCCACTTTTGCATTGGACTTTTTACTTCTTACCTTTTTACTGCCTTTTTTGCCACCGCCGTCGCCGGTATTTAATTCAGCCATTTTATATTATTATTAAAATTAATAATCTTTTCCTCTTAAACCAGTAACTAAATTAAAGCTATTGATTTTTTGGTCTTGTAAAATATCCATCACTCTTTTGATTTGAGGATACTCTTCTTTAGCATCGCCTTTGATTGCAAACTGAAGTTCTTTAGTAGCACCTTCATTGATATTTGCCAATCTCGCGCCTTGTATCCAATCCTGTAATTGATTGTTGATAGAATCACAAGGAATACCTGACTGCACTCCTTTTTTTACTCGATCAGCACCTTTCATAGCCAGCAATTGCTTTAATCCTTCAACAGGAACACCAAACTCATCAATTAACTTGAAGTTTGCTTTTTCCTCATCGGTAAAGTCAATTTTATATTTCTGAGCCATATAATCCAAAGCACCCTCGCGGATAGCTCTGTCTTTCATACCGTAAAACACTTGTTCCTTACCATCACTTTTTCCAACTGTTATCGTAACCAAACCCGTTTCCGGCAATTTAGTCTGAACTGTAGAAGAAGGTGTATCTACCGGTAACGGCTCAGGCATTTTGGCCGTCGCTGTTAAGATAAAAAAGGTAAGCAAAAGGAAAGCCACATCACACATCGCCGTCATGTCGATGGAAGTTGCTTTTTTAGACATTTTTACTTTAGCCATTATTTACTTATTTTATTACAATAATTAGAATTTCTAACTACTGAATTATGATTTTAAACTTCCTCTGAATTTTCTGTAAGTGTTCACAATAGTTGAACCTGCCTCGTCGATTGAGTAAGTTAAAGTATCAATTTTAGAAGTAAAGAAGTTGTAAGTTACAATCGCTAATGCCGAAGTAGAGATACCCGTTGCCGTGTTGATCAAAGCTTCAGAAATACCATTTGCTAAGGCTGCTTGGTCAGGAGTTCCAGTAGAAGCCAACGCACCAAATGCTTTAATCATCCCTGTTACTGTACCTAATAATCCTGCAAGAGTTCCTAAAGCTACAAGAGTTGACAAGATAGTCATATTTTTCTCTAACATTGGCATTTCCAATGAAGTAGCTTCTTCAATTTCTTTGTGGATAGTTTCAGCAGCTTCTTCACTAGTGAATCCTTCTTTTTTAACCTCTTGGTATTTTATTAAAGCTGACTTAATTGCATTAGCCACAGACCCTTGTTGTTTGTCACAAGCGTTGATAGCATCATCAATGTTTCCTCCTTTAATACTGCTTTGTACATTTCTCATGAAAGTGTCTAAGTTTGCTTTTCCACCCGCTTTAGAAATAACAGCGAAACGCTCGATTGAAAACACAACCACCATCAACAATAATCCCATCAAAACCGGTACAATTGGTCCACCTTTGTATACCATTGCTAAATAATTTCCAGGAAGTGGATGACCTGTATTCACACCACCTTCAAAGTTAGCACCATTACCCATTATAAACTGCCAGATTAACCATCCAACAAAAATACATGCTACAATGATGATTCCCGACATCATCCCTAAACCATTTGAACCAGATTCTTTTTTAACGTTTGCCATTTTTTTAAATTTTAAAAGTTTTAATAAATTATAAGTTTTAGTTGTTAATAAACTTGATTAGGAGCAAATTTAATTTTTTACTTGAAATAAAAAAACTTTTTTTAGTTTTAATAACATATCAATTTAAACTCACTTTTGAAGGAGTTAACGTCATTTAAAACAATCATTAAATAATATATAAAAATAAGTCTAATTTTCAAGGTTTTAATCAAGTATCTACATGTATAACGTAAAAAGTCTTGAAATTGTATTTTTAACGAAAACAATTTCGTTAATTTAAAATTACGTCCTTTTTTCTCCCAAAAGAAAACAATTAACATTTCATAAATTTTAAAAATTATAGTATTTTGCCCTATCTTTATACTTACCTAAAAAAACAAAAAAGCAAATGGCAACAGTTTCCGATTTTTCAAAACATATCAACGACGGTTATAATTCAAAAGGCGAAAGCATCATTCTTGGCGGCGCCATTTTAAACGGAGAAGCGGTCGCCGATACTTTTGTAAAAGTCCCATTAAAAACACTAAATCGTCACGGTCTCATAGCCGGCGCCACAGGAACAGGAAAAACCAAAACCATTCAAGTGCTTTCCGAACAATTGTCTTCTTTCGGGATTCCGGTATTGATGATGGACATTAAAGGAGATTTCTCCGGAATAGCCAAAGAAGGTGAAGAAAAACCATTCATTACCGAACGACATGCCAAAATAAATATCCCATATAAAACAGAAAGTTTTCCGGTTGAATTAATGTCATTGTCCCAACAAGACGGGGTTCGATTGCGCGCAACAGTTTCTGAATTCGGACCGGTTTTGTTTTCAAGAATATTGGACTTAAATGATACCCAAACTGGTGTAGTAGCGGTTATTTTTAAATATTGTGATGATCACAAAATGCCTTTGTTGGATTTGAAAGATATGAAAAAAGTAATCAACTTCATTACCGAAGAAGGCAAAGACGAAATCGAAGAAAATTACGGAAAAATATCAACTTCAACCACAGGAATTATTCTTCGTAAAATTATCGAATTGGAACAACAAGGTGGCGATATTTTCTTTGGAGAATTGTCATTTGAGATTGACGATTTAATGAGAATTGATGAGAATGGCAAAGGATATGTCAATATTATTCGCTTAACCGATATTCAAGATAAACCCAAATTATTCTCGACCTTTATGTTGAGCTTATTGGCGGAAATCTACCAACAAATGCCTGAGAAAGGCGATGCAGACCAACCGGAATTAGTGATTTTTATTGACGAAGCGCATTTGATTTTTGACGAAGCCAGTGATGCGTTGTTGAACCAAATTGAAACCATCATTAAACTCATACGATCTAAAGGCATCGGCGTTTATTTTGTAACCCAAAACCCTATGGATGTTCCGGCGAGTGTTTTGGCCCAATTGGGATTGAAAATCCAACACGCCTTGAGAGCTTTTACCGCCAATGACAGACAAGCCATCAAACAAACAGCCGAAAATTATCCGCTGTCAGATTATTACAAAACCGATGAAGTATTAACTTCACTCGGAATCGGAGAAGCTTTTGTAACAGCTTTAAACGAAAAAGGAATTCCAACCCCGTTAGCCGCCACAATGATGCGAGCGCCAATGAGTCGTATGGATGTTTTAACCGAAAGTGAAATCGAACAAATCAATGCCAAATCTAAACTAGTTAGAAAATATTCAGAAGAGATTGACCGCGAAAGCGCTTATGAAATGCTGAACAAAAAAATCGAGGCTGCCAATCAACAAGCTGAAGAAAATCAGGAAAGTCAACAAGAAGAAAAGAAAAAAAACAATGAACCAAGTACGGCCGAAGTCATAGGCAAATCGGTTACAAAAGTGGTAACGAGTGCGACTTTTATACGGGGTGTTTTTGGCATACTAACCAAGCTTTTTAGAAAATAATGAAATCATTTTTGACCATTGGATTATTGGTGTTATCCAACGTTTTTATGACGTTAGCTTGGTATGGTCATTTGAAATTTAAGGAACTGAAATGGTTTGAAAACGCCGGGTTAATTACTATTATTTTAATTAGTTGGGGGTTGGCCCTATTTGAATATTTCTTTCAAGTACCTGCAAATAAAATAGGTTATACAGGTAATGGCGGCCCATTTTCACTAATGCAATTGAAGGTCATACAAGAAGTCATCACTTTAGTCGTTTTTGTGATTTTTTCGATGTTGTTTTTCAAAAATGAAACCTTTCGATGGAATCACGCGGTTGGGTTTATATTTCTAATTTTAGCGGTTTATTTTATATTTAAAAAGTAATAATCATGAAGAAAATAATTTTAGTTTTTACAACGATGTTGTTATTGAGTTGTAACCAAAAACAAACCCAATTAGATTTGGAACCCATAAAAAAAGAAGTACAGAAAGCAGAAGAAGCTTTTAAAAACTTAGCTCAAACTAAAGGAATTCCGGTAGCATTTTACGAATTCGCCGACCAAAATGCGGTTATCAAACGTGAAAATGATACACTAATCAAAGGCAAAGAAAACATTAAGCTCTATTACAGTGATCAAAAGTATAAGTCGGCTAAAGTCAATTGGATTGTTGATGTTGTAGAAGTATCCAATGACGGTTCCATGGCTTATACCTACGGAAAATACGTATGGTCTATCAAAGACTTTCAAGGAAAGGAAAGAGAATTCAAAGGTGTCTTTCACACCGTTTGGAAGAAACAAAAAGACGGAAGTTGGAAATACACTTGGGATTAATTATGAAAAAATACTTTATACAAAAAGCGCCTTTTATCGTCCCAACGACTGACGGCAAACTCATCGAAGAACATCATGGCAATGCCACGACTAATAATGCTGAAATATCAATTGCCCACATGATTGCGCCACCAAAATGGGCTGAACCGTTTCAAACGCCGGAGTTTGATGAATACACTTATATCATTTCAGGAAAAAAGCAGTTTATCATTGAAGGCGAAACCGTGATTTTGGAAGCCGGACAATCGATCAAAATTGAGAAGAATTCGCGAGTACAATATTCGAATCCGTTTGATGACCCTTGTGAATACATTGCGATTTGCCAACCGGCTTTTGATTTTACAAAAGTGCATCGGGAAGAGTAAAAAAATGGCAATAACAATATCAATGGCAATTATTGAATATTGAAATTGCTATTCACATTGATATTGAAATCTTATTTCAGTAAATCAATGATTTTATTCTCAACGGCTTCACTGTTCCATTTTTCTTCTATGTTAGGCATTTTCATAACTTCCTCCATGATTTTATTTTGGAAATCGCCTAAAGCCAGTGCTTCTGAATAAGGGTGCAAGCTAAAAGTCACTCGACTGTACAAAGGCAACCATTTATCGGGGTGTTTGTCGGAGAACCATTTTTCAATTTTCTTTTGCAATAGGAAGTTTTCATCGGCCGTTTTGGTACTCATTTCGATGAAGTTCCGCAAAGATAATTCTGCAATGGCATCCGCATTGGGTTTGCGAGATTTTTGGTATTCAGAAAAAATGGCTTTCCAATCATCGCCATATTTTGCCATCATTTCGCTTAAAACCGTTATGTCTTCAAAACCGGCATTCATCCCTTGCCCGTAGAAAGGAACTATTGCATGTGACGCATCGCCAATTAAAGCCACTTTGTCTTCAAAAGTCCATGGATAACATTTCATAATCACCAAATAACTCGTAGGATTCTTGAAGAAATCTTCCACTAAATCAGGAATTACTGCTGCGGTATCCGGAAAATATTCGGCGAAGAAATTCACTAGAGACTCTTTGTCTTTCAACTGCTCAAAAGAATTTTCGCCTTCGAACGGCATGAATAATGTACACGTAAAACTTCCGTCTAAATTGGCTAAAGCCATTAGCATAAAATTACCTCTTGGCCAAATGTGCAAAGAGTTTTTATCTACTTTATGGGTTCCGTCGGCATTGGCAGGAATATGCAATTCTTTATAGCCAATTTTCATAAACTCCTGAGAATAATCAAACATGCTTTGGCGTTGCATGCGGTGGCGGATTCTCGAAAATGCACCATCCGCTCCAAAGACTTTGTCGTATTTTAACTCAGTCCACTCGCCTCTTTCGGTTTCCCCAATGTGCAATGTTGCGTCTGCTAGAGTAACATCCCAAATTTTATGTTCAAAGAAAAATTCAACACCTTCGGCTTCTGCCAAATCAATCATTCTGCGGTTTAAAACCCCTCGAGACAACGAAAAAATAGCTTCGCCGTCTTTGCCGTAATATTGATAGTTGAGCTTGCCGTCTTTCAAATGAATTGCTCGTTTGTCTACCGGTATTCCAATCTTGCGGATTTCGTCATCTAATCCAACATCTTCCATGGCTTTCCAACCGCGAGTTGACATGACCAAATTAATGGAACGTCCTGAGAATTCTACCGTTCTGATATCGGGACTACGATCGTAAACATGAACAGTATGTCCTTGTCTTTTGAGGTAAATTGCCAATAAGGTTCCGACTAAGCCCGAACCAACAACAGCAATTTTTTGAGGATTTTGCATGAAATTTTTATAAACGGTTTTGCAAATTTACTTTTTTGACCCGAATAGGCGAATGGAATTAGGATTATTTTACACTTTGCTTAACCGGTTTGAAAACCAATTTAGTCGAAGATGCTTCTATTTCTTTTTTATTCAACTTCATCTTTCGGAATTTGCCTTTTACAAACATTTCCGATTGATCGCTGTAATGCTTACTCATTGGGTTTCCGGATTGTCCTGTTGGCAAAACACTCCAACTGTTCTCAACATCTGAAAAATCAATGATACGACGTGTTGACGGACCTCCTTTTACCGGAATTATCGCATCGTTGGAGTAAATAAACAATTGGTTATCAATAACTTCATTTGAACCTGCTATCTCGAATGGACCAACATTAAAAAACTTACTGAACATTTTTACTTTACCGATTGGATGTTGGAAGGTTACTTGGTGCACTTTTCCCCATTTCCATTGTAGCACTCCACTTCCCCATTGGTTTTCTAAAGCGGCAATTGCTTCTTTAAATGATTTAGTAAGGATTTCTAATTGGGTTTCTTTTTTCTCCTTTGTATTGATGTTGTCCCACCAAGGCGAATTGGCGTTTTGGGTTTGCGCTTCAATCATTTGTTTGACGATGTGTGTACTCAATAACAAGTTGAAATTCTCTTCACCGAATTCATCTTCTAAAGTGTTTTTCAAATAAAAGTAAATCCATTTGTTGTAAATGGTGGGTGCGATGTCTTCTAAATTATGTGTCGCTTTCCAAGTTTGTAAAACAGTTAGCGCCTCCTTTTCTGTTTTTGAAAGTTCGGCCGGATTTAAATGTTTGGTCATAGTAGCCACAATAGTTTGAGCTGTTGCCGATGTATTATCGACTATCATTTTGGAAACGTCTTCTTTAGTCCAATCGTTTTTCGGACTTAACAAACCATCGATTCTGATTGCTCTGTCTTTGGGCAGATAATAACCCGGATACAAATAGCCGTCGATTGGTGTTGGTTGGTTATTCGAACTGTACACATAATGCCAAGGCGGATTAATTGCCTGAGGATTTTTAGCGAAAGCAAGAAACGCTTTTTTATCATCGATACCATTAGCGCCATTGAGGATGAAATTGGTATTCACACTTTGATCAACTTTATACAATTTCCCGGAAGTAATCCATGCAATATTGCCTTTGGCATCGCCATACATAATATTCAATCCCGGTGCGTGAATCAATTCGATACTTTTATGAAAACTCTCCAAATTTTTAGCATGGGACAACTCATATACTGCCTCGAGAATCTGATTTTTTTGTTGGGTATAAATCCAATACATCGCGACAGATTTATCCGTTTTTAATTCGTCAAGCAATCCAGTTATAATTGGTCCGTGTTTACTGGTTTTTACATTAAGTTTGACATCGACACTGTCTTTGACTTTGATGTTTTTTTGTTGGTACGTATAATTTTTGTACCCTTCCGGTGTTTTGTATTGCTTTGGATTATTCGGATTTTCTTCCTCTTGAAAGAAATCGACATCATCGTTTTCAAACATGGTCAAGCCATAAGCATAATCTCGATTGTGTCCCAAGAGTGGAAACGGCGTACCGGCGATATAATACCCATAAATTTCATAATTGGGACAAACGATGTGTGCTTCGTACCAAGTTCCGGGTTGGGAATACATGATGTGCGGATCATTGGCCAAAATCACCTTGCCGTTTTTGGTTTTTTCGCCGCCTATTACCCAACTGTTACTACCTATAAAAGCTGGAACGGGAGAAGTTTCGAGCAAATTGGCAACTGACTTAGAGATTTTGCTATACTCTTTATATTTTCCTTGAAAAGATTCCAATTGTTGGGTGCCCAACTCACCATTGATTCCAAAATCTTTTAAATAGTCTGCGCCAAATCGGTCGCGTATATCAGTCAGTAATGGATCGGTTTTTTGCGCCATAGCAAAGCTAAAAGACATGAATCCGAAAATATTATAGACGTCTTTTAATGTGAATTTCTCTTGCTCTATTCCTAATAAACGAATTTCAACCGGTGTTATTCCGTCGGCGATATATTGATTGATTCCGTCGAGATAGGCTTGTGTCAAAATATACATTGGAGAGTTTTTGTCTAATTGCGCGACTGCTTTGGCTGAATTTTCATCGATACCAATTCCGGAAAAGAACCTATCGGTTTTTAAAGCGGCACCACCAAAAATCTCCGAAAGTCTTCCCGGAGCGATGCGTCGCATAAGTTCCATTTGCCAAAGTCGGTCTTGGGCATGAACATAACCCAAAGTGGTCATAGCATCTTTTTGGTTGTCGGCATAAATGTGCGGCACACCATAATCATCAAAGTAAACTGTAGTTTCTTTATTGATAGTACCAAGGGTTAATTCGCCCTCATATTCCGGTTTGCTGTATTGCAAATAACTTACGCCAACAATAACAACTAGCACAATTAAAAATGACAATACCAGCAGTATTTTTTTTATGAGTTTCATGGAGATAGTGATTGAATAACAAATATAAGGAATTGGAGCGCACTATTTACGGGAAGAAAAATGAAAAGTCTCGGTTTTAGTCTGAAAATATTGTAATCATTTTAATATATTAGCTAAACTAAAAACCAACAAAAACTATTTATGGAAATCAATCTCGACAAAATTGTAACAACCAGTTTTATCTTGTCTTTTATTGCAACTATCATTGGAGCATTGTTTAAAATAATGCATTGGCCGGGAGCTTCGATGTTGTTGATAATTGGGTTGCTTAGTTTGGCTGTATTTGTCATTACAGCACTTTATGAAGTCTACAATTCAAAAACCATCAATAGCTCTGAAAAGTTAATGTGGACCATAGGTTTCTTGTGCTTGGGATCCATCGCAGGTTTGGTTTATGTTCTCATTAGAAGAAAGAGAGTCATCAGAAATCAGTAAAAACAAAACCCTTTCAGTTGTGTGAAAGGGTTTCTTATAGTAGTTTTAAGATAAATTACCTTCTCTGAAAATTGATTTTCTGACCAACATTTAGTCCGTTATTTTTGGCCAAAACGCCACACATATGAAATAACATTCTTGCGCCTACGTTCCCATCCCAATCGCCGGTTTCTCCCGGCGCTACTTCTACTAAATCGAAACCAATGATTTCTTTACCGCTTTCGGCTAATTTATTAAACAAATAAGTAGCTTGTTCAAACGAAAATCCACCAGGTACCGGAGTGCCGGTATTTGGACAATACCATGGATACATGCCATCTATATCAAAACTGATGCATACTTTTTGGGGTAAGGTGGCCATAATCGCATCGCATTGTTGTGCCCATGTTTTGCCTTCAAAAGTTTCTGCTTTTAAATCGGCATCCGTATTGATTAACACTCTTCCGTTTTCTTTTTTAACCACGCCTACTTCTTGTTCGCAGAAATCGCGGATTCCGACTTGTACCAATTTAGTAATTTGAGGAATTTGCAAGGCGTTATACATAATTGAAGCATGCGAATAAGTAAAACCTTCGTAAGCAATTCTCAAATCCATGTGCGCATCTAAATGCAAGATTCCGAAATTGTCATGAATACTGGCCAACGCTTCATAATAACCTAATGGTGTAGAATGATCGCCCCCAATAAGCGCCACTTTTTTACCTTGTTGCATCCAAAACAAAACTTTTTCTTTTACTTCGGTATGCAAGTCGCGACACACTTTATTGATTTTATCTAAATCCGATTGTAGGGCAGGATAATTTTCTACCGCTTCACCACTTTCCAATAATTCTATTATGGGCTGTGCCAATGCTTTGTATTTATCCGAATTTTGTTTCCAATGGGTTGGCGCTTCTTCTAAATAGATTCCGAGTTTCCACAACTCCGGAAAATCTTGGTGATTTAAATCGACTTGGAACGAAGCCTCAACTATGGCTTCCGAACCTTCTGAGGCACCGGCACCATAACTTACCGTTACTTCCCATGGCACGGGAATTATAATGATTTCTGATTGTTCTGCAGAAAAAGGCAATCCAAAAACCGTCGCATCGGCTAAACCGGGTTGGCTTGGATCAAAATTGGCAATAATTTGTTGTTTAGTCATTTTGCTTTAAGGTTCTATAGTGCAAAGGTACTAAGGTTCTGAGGTTTTTGCAAGATTAAGTTTTAGTGCTCCTGAGTTGCTGAGTCATTTTTTTAAATAAAAAAACCACAATGATAACTCATTGTGGTTTATAGTATTTTGAGTTAAAAGTTTATTCTTTGATAAACTTACGAGTTACTTTAGCGGTATTAAAAGTTACGTTGTAAACTCCTGAAGCCAAATTGGAAACATCAATATTTTCTTCATTTGAAGTAATGGCTTTATTCATTACCGCTTGACCTAAAACATTATAGATTGTTACACTTTCGTTGGCGTCAAATTCTCCTTTTACCGTAATTTGGTTTGAAGCAGGATTTGGATACATGATAAAGTTGTTTCTCACGTTTTCATTTATATCTAAGAATGGTAATACGGTCAATGTAAATGTTCTGCTTACTGTTGAACCACTAGTAGCTACCATTGTTATACTATAAGTTCCGGGTGCTAAAACTGTACCAACAACTGGAGATTGTGTCAAACCTGCATCACAATTATCAGTAATTGGGTTGGCTAATTCGGCATAACTTGGCAAAGTATAAGTGTTTGAAACACCGGCTTGAACGGTTTGATTAGGGATAGGATTCATTCTTAAAGAAATGGCCGGCATTGTATAACCTGCTTCCGAGAATTTTTCAGTCATTAAAGCTACATCGGCACAAGGATAGTTCATATCCATAGCAGCCGTTCTTACTGCGATAGCAGCATTTTGTTGGTTGGTATTACTTGTGGTTAAATCCAATCCGTTTAGAAACGCTTTATCTGTTTTTTCTCTTCCGATGCCATCCCAAATTTTCATTAGAACCGTACCCCAAATTTGACCATCGGTATGAATTTGACCCACTAATCCACCGCTATAAGAGGCGCCATAATCGGTTGTTCTTCCGTTCCAAAAAGGATTGTGTCCATCCCATCCGAAAACCCAATTGTATTGAGGTGTATCTGATGTCCATTGGTTTAAGCTTCTGCTGTAAGAAACTGCCCAATAATCCCCTGAACCTTCGCTTAATCCGTTTACTTGCGATAGACCACCACCGGTAATCCAATCGTGTAATCCATGACCTAATTCGTGTAAAATTACATCAGCATCTTCGGCATCATCAACACCACCTTCTCCAAACTGCAATTGACCATTGGAATAAAAGGAGTTATCTGCGCTATTCGCTCCATGAGCATCGAAGAACACCAAACCACCATTGGCTCCTTGGTAAGGCACACAAGGAATTCCTAAAGTTTCATTAATGTAACGCATACTCTTGTCGATATGATAAAAGGCGGTTACGGCCTCAAAACCGTCTTCAGATCTGGTAAAATTGAAAGCTGAAGTAGCTTGAGTAAACAAACCTTTAGCCGGAGAACCTAACTCTTTAATTTCGGCATAAGAACTTTTGAGTTTATAAACGCCGGCTGTTAAATCAATTTCAGGTAAAATAACTGAAGTTCTCGCATTGTTCATTTGGGTTGTTGCAGCATCGTTACCATCCGTATACCCTGCAGCACCATAAGCAACACCGGCTTGAGAAAGTGGATCCGGATTAAAAACCATTCCGGTTCCTGAAACTAAAGCAAAAGGCGCCATGGCTACCGGAGGATTACTTTCTTCTTTACCGTGTTTGTGTTTGTTGTAATAGTATGCAATGTCTTTGGTACTTAAAACTTCACCTGTTAGGGCATCTACTATTGTTTCCCAACTTCCGGTTTTAGAAAACGAATCGGTTACTACTCTGTAAACCAATTTGGTTCCGCCAAGTTTATCATAAAAAACTAATTTACTTTCTTGAAAAGTAATATCTCCCGTAACTTCTAATGCCTGATTAGAAATTGCAATAGCATTTTCTTTGCTGATAGAAGGCGTTGTGTTGATGTTCGCTATGGTTGGCTTGTACGTTGAAGCTGTACTTGTAATTTCACCGTAAGGAGAAAAATGCACTAATATTTCTGAATCAAATACCGGCACACCATTTTTCAGTTGTTGGAAACGAAGTGTTTCTCCGGCTTGTGTTTTTCTAACAAAACGAAGTGAAAAAGAATCTTCAGGATTGATTTGTAATTCTTTTTCGTTGGCTTTTATCCATAATCTTGCTTCCGCTTCTTTCTCAGAAACTTGGGCATTGCTTGCTGTTAAAAAGGCAAAAAAAGCAACGATTGCTAAGTGTAATTTTGTTCTCATTCTAATTTTTTGGGTTGTGGTTTGAATTAATAATATATTGCAAATCAACGAATTGTTTTTTATAAAACCAATATTATTTGGTTAAAATTCCACGTTTTAAGATTTGTCCGAACTCATACATATCTTCATAAGAACAATAGAATGGCGCCGGTGCCAGGCGGATTACGTTGGGCTCACGCCAGTCGGTAATGACACCGTTTTTCATTAAATAGTCGAATAAACTTCTGCCTTGACCGTGAAGAAAAACTGAAAGTTGGCAAGCTCTTTCTTCTTGATAGGAAGGCGTAATGATTTCAAATTCAGTGCCGTCAATGTCCTTATCAATTTCATGAAGGATAAATTCTAAGTAAGCCGTTAGTTGGTTTCGTTTCTTGATTAGTTTTTCCATACCTACTTCGGCGAACATTTCTACCGATGCTAAATAAGGAGCCAGTGACAATATTGGTAAGTTACTTACTTGCCAACCGTCGGCACCATGAACGGGTTCAAACTGTGGTTCCATTTTGAAACGACGTTCTTTATTATGTCCCCACCAACCGGCAAAACGAGGTAAATTGACGTGGTGGTGTTTTTCGTGGACAAAACAACCTGATGCATTTCCCGGTCCGGAATTCATGTATTTGTAGCTGCACCAAGCGGCGAAATCTACGTTCCATTCGTGCAATTTTAATTCGATATTTCCTGCGGCGTGTGCCAAATCGAATCCTACTTTGGCACCTACTTTGTGTCCGGCTTCGGTGATGGTTTTCATATCGAAAACTTGTCCTGTATAATAATTTACGCCTCCAATTAATACTAAAGCCAACTCATCACCTACTTCGTTTATTTTGGCTAAAATGTCTTCTAACCGAATGTTGTGTTCGCCTTCTCTGCGTTTGATTTCGACTATGGAGTCTTCGGTTTTATAGCCGTGAAAATTCACTTGACTTTGGAACATGTATTGGTCGGACGGAAAAGCTTTTTCTTCGCAAATGATTTTGTATCGAGTGGTTGTGGGATTGTAAAACGACACCATTAACAAGTGTAAATTCACCGTTAAAGTATTCATTACTGTGATTTCGGATGGTTTTGCACCAACTATTCCGCTCAACGGATTGGCGAATCTCTCGTGGTAATCCCACCATGGTTTTTCGGCATAGAAGTGGCCTTCCACGGCTAAATTGCCCCAATCGTTCATTACGTCTTCTACATATTTTTTGGTGCGTTTGGGTTGTAACCCTAAGGAATTTCCGGTGAAGTAAACCACGTTTTTACCGTTGTGTTGCGGGAAAATAAATTCGTCTCGGTATTGTTTTAATTCGTCTTGCGAATCGAGTTGTTGTGCAAATTCGCGGGTATTTTGAAAAGTCATAGTGTTGTTTAGTTTGGCGTAAAAGTAAAAAAAAGGGGAAAGAAAAAAGGGAAAAGGGGAAAGTTTTAATGTGCAGTTGACCCTAGCCCTGATTGGAGTGGAAATCCTTTTTAGATTTTCCGGAGGGAAATTTAAAAAGATTACAACGGAAAGCAGGAAACAGCTTCCAAAAAAAAATCCCAACATTGCTGTTAGGATTGTCTTTTTAGATGATTAACATCGCGTCTCCGTAGGAGTAGAAACGGTATTTTTCTTTGATGGCTTCTTCGTAAGCTTTTTTCATTAAATCGTGACCACAGAAAGCGGAAACCATCATCAATAAGGTTGATTTTGGCGTATGGAAATTGGTTACCATGCAATCGGCGATACTGAAATCATACGGCGGAAAAATGAATTTATTGGTCCAACCCGTATAAGGATTCATGGTTCTGGCGGAAGAAACCGAACTTTCGATTGCTCTCATTGAAGTGGTTCCGATGCAGCATACTTTTTTCTTTTTTACTTTGGCATTGTTGACAATGTCGCAAGCTTCTTGAGAAATGATTAGCTCTTCGGAGTCCATTTTGTGTTTAGACAAATCTTCTACCTCAACCGGATTGAATGTACCTAAACCAACGTGTAGCGTAACTTCAGCGAAGTTGATACCTTTGATTTCTAATCGTTTCAACAAGTGTTTTGAGAAGTGCAAACCGGCTGTTGGTGCAGCAACTGCGCCTTCTTCTTTGGCATAAATCGTTTGGTAACGCTCGGCATCTTCTTCGGTTACTTCGCGGTTGATGTATTTTGGAATTGGGGTTTCACCCAGTTCGGTTAATTTTCTTCTGAATTCGGTATATGACCCATCGTAAAGGAAACGCAAAGTTCTCCCACGAGACGTAGTGTTGTCTATAACTTCTGCCACTAATGAATCGTCTTCTCCGAAATACAATTTATTTCCAATTCTGATTTTACGAGCCGGATCTACTAATACATCCCAAAGACGTTGTTCTGCATTAAGTTCTCTTAATAAGAAAACTTCGATACGAGCACCGGTTTTTTCTTTGTTTCCGTACATACGCGCCGGAAAAACTTTGGTATTGTTCAAAATCATTACATCGCCATCGTCAAAATAGTTGATAATGTCTTTGAATAATTTGTGTTCAATAGTTTTGGTTTTTCGGTTAACGACCATCAATCTTGATTCGTCACGGTTTTCTACAGGAAATTCAGCTAGTAATTCGGTGGGTAAATTGAATTGAAAGTGAGATAATTTCATCTAAATAGAGTTATAAGTTATGAGTTATAAGTTATGCCCTTCGACTGAGCTCAGGGTGACAAACTATAAACTGCGTGCAAATATACTATCGTGGGATAGGCGTTGTCAAGTGTTTTGGAGTTTATTTTTGTAAAAGGTTCTGAGGTACTGAGTGGCGCAGGTTCTGAGGTTTTGCTAAAGTTCAGAAATAGTGAATCCGATGCTTTTTAAATCTACCCAAAAGGTTGGATAGGATTTGGAAACTACTTCGGCTTCTTCGATAATTATTGGAGCTTTTAAGGCTAATGGTGCGAAAGCCATAGCCATTCGGTGGTCTTGATAGGTTTTAATGGCACTATTTTCGTTTATCGTTGATGATGATTCCAAAGTTAGACTGTCATTGGTTACAGAAATTGTTGCGCCAAGTTTTGTTAGTTCAACTTTTAAAGCTTCCAGTCGGTCGGTTTCTTTAATTTTGAGCGTATGTAAACCATTTAAATGACAGCTGATTCCTAAGCCGAAGCAAGTTACAGCTATGGTTTGCGCGATATCTGGGGAATTGTTTAGGTCTAGTTTCAAGGTTTCAGGTTCCGAGTTACAGGTTTTGTGTAAACGAATAATATTGTTTTCAAAACTCGTTTCTACCCCGAAGGTTTTGTAAATTTCTAACAGTGCACTGTCGCCTTGAAGACTGTTTGGTTTGTAGCTTGACAAAGTGATTTCGGTTCCGATTGGAGATAAGGCTATAATCGAGTAAAAATAGGAAGCGGAAGACCAATCACTTTCAATGGTGAATTGTGAATTTTGAATTGTGAATTTTGGTTGTACTGAGATTGTATTGCCAACGAATGAGGTTTCTACGCCAATTTCGTTGAGTAAAGCCAAGGTCATTTTGATATAGGGAACCGAAGTGATTTCGCCTTCTAAGGTTAGTTCGATTCCGTTTTCTAATTTAGGGGCGATTAGTAACAGTGCCGAAATATATTGGCTACTGACATTGGCCGGAAGGGAAACTTTAGATTGGGTTAGTTTTTTTCCTTTGATTCTCAGAGGCGGAAAACCTTCATTTTCTTCGTAAGTGATTTCAGCTCCAAGTTGCTTTAGCGCCTCGACTAAAATCTTTATCGGGCGTTCTTTCATTCGACTTGAACCGGTTAAAACGACTTCACTATTTTCTTGAATAGCAAAATAAGCGGTAAGAAATCGCATGGCGGTTCCGGCGTGGTGGATGTCTACAAGTTGCGGGTTGCGGGTTGCGGGTTGCGCATTTTGTATTGCTTTAGCCATGACCTCTGAATCATCGGAATTAGATGTGTTTTCCAAAAACAAATTCGGATACAACGCTTGGAGCAATAACAAGCGATTGGTTTCTGATTTGCTTCCGGTTATGAAAACTGACGATTTTAGATTAACGATTGAAGATTGTAGATGTAAATTCATTTGCTATTTCACAGAGATACAAAGATACACAGAGAAACTCCCTACTTCCAACTTCCGACTCCCAACTTATTTCAATTTCTCATTATTGTGATGGCGGTCGTGGTCGCGGTTGGTTTTTAAGTTCATTTTTTTATCAAACGCGGCTTGTAAATCTATGCCGGTTTGGTTGGCTAGGCACAAGACTACAAAAACCACATCAGCTAATTCTTCGCCAAGGTCTTTGTTTTTATCGCTTTCTTTTTCAGATTGTTCTCCGTAGCGTCGGGCTATGATTCGGGCTACTTCGCCTACTTCTTCGGTGAGTTGTGCCATGTTGGTGAGTTCATTAAAATAACGAACTCCGTGGTTTTTTATCCAGTTGTCTACTTCTTGTTGGGCGTTTTTAATCTCCATTTTACACTTTCTTTAAAACAATTTTTTCCGTTTGCTTGTTGATGATTTCTTTGTAGAAATTTTTCAAAGCATCGTAATATTCTGAGCCAATGATGGCTTGGTTGATTTCAAAGGTATAAAGTAATTGGACTTGATTGCCCGTAGTTGAACTATTATATTTCATACTTCCTAAATTGTCCGGCATTGCTATCGCCTTTGGATCCGGAATTTTTTCTATTGAATAGCCTTCCGGAATTTTGAGGCTAATATTGAATTTTTGTTGGTAGGGAAATACAAAATCAACCGGATATTTTCTGGATTCTTGCTTGAAGGGATTTTCAGTTATTGTAAAAAACAATAGAGGTGCAACATACATTTTATCTCCAATAATTTCAACGGAATTGGTTGATTTAAAATTGTAATTTTCGATTATTGGTTTTAAAAAATCAGCGGTGTTTTGCACATTGTATTCTGAAACTTCAAGGTCTTGATGCATTTTTTCAAGATTTTCCATTATGCTTTCCGAAGTAAATCCGTCATATTTTTGTTTGAAAATATAGCCTTTGTATTCCAAATACTGATGTCTGACTTTTCCGATTACTTCACCTTCGGCATTGATTGTTGCCAAAATATTAATTGAAATATGAGAATTTCTTTTGGGCATCAAATCGATTTCCTCTGATGTCCCGTCTTTTTTCATCAGAACCCCAAACTGATTTAGAGCTCTAATAGGTATAAAATTGACATTAGAAATTTTGTCTGTAGCATCCAGTAGATAAATTTTACCATTTATATTTACGGAAGCAATTACGTAATTTAGGAAGGATTTATTAGGGAATGCAGCTAAACCATTATCTCTAGTACTCAATAAAATCGGATTGGCTTCTAGTCCACTTAGTCTGAGCATTGCTGTTAAAATAAGATTGATTTCGGAGGCATTACCGGTTCTTTCTGTATAAGCTTTTTCAAGCTCTTTTCTTGGATAATAACCGTAATTGCTATCCCAACTCATTCTATTTTTAAGATGATTGAATACTTTATTCATTTTAGACTCAAGAGAATCCGTTTCTTTTATAATTAGTCTTAAATCATCTATAAAATATTTGTTTTTCTCTAATTGACCCCCAAATTCTTTTTGACTATAAATAGATTTGGCTATGTCATTCCAAGTGGTTGCAATTGGTTTTGGGTCTTCTTCGGGCATTCTAACGACTTCTAACTCGTGCTTGATTTTGCTGTAGTAGTTATTAATGTTATTTACATACTCTTCTTCTTGTAATGCTGGAATATTTTGAGCCTTGTAAGATGTTTTTATCTGTCTATAATTCATCGTTGTCGTTCTGTTATATTCATCATCAAATGACTGTGAACCATTTTCCACAACAGCATCCGTTTCAATATCGGCATAGCCCATTTTAATCCCTTTATAGATGTAGAATTCAGGGATTCTAGTAGTGTATTCTACTTTGTCTACCGGGATTTCATATTGGTACTGAAAATCGGGTAACTCGGATAAATTTTCCGTTTTTAGTTCATAATTAAGTTCTATAACAGAACCTACTTTCACATTGGGAAAGGAGATTTTCTTAACATTCCAATTTTCATTGACTTTATCTTTAAATTTACTTTCTCCGGTTACCTTTACTTTAATAATTTTATCATTTTCTAGATTATAGGTATAGGCTTTCTTGATATCTACTGCTTCATCTTCTAAAAACTTATAACCTATATAATACGGAATTTGAAAGTTAGCCCACTTAAGTCCTTCCTTTTTATAAATTTTAATTTTTAACGCAATCTCAGTATAGGAAGTAAATCCTGATTTGGTAGTATACTTAAAATAAGTTCTTCCTTTTTTATATAAAATGGCTGCATTGGCTGAAGCATCTTTATCGTGTTTGATTTGCTTCAGTTCAGATTTTGTTACCTCTTCAATTCCTAATGATTGTGAATAAACATTGGTAATGAAAAGCATAAAAAGGAACAACATATTATTTTTAAACATAGCTAAGCTTTCTTTAAAACAATTTTTTCCGTTTGCTTGTTGATGATTTCTTTGTAGAAATTTTTCAAAGCATCGTAATATTCTGAGCCAATGATGGCTTGATTGATGTCTAACGTAAAAATTATTTGAATTTGATTGCCGTTATTGGATAGATTGTATTTAAAACTACCGGTTTCTTGCGGCATTGATACCGCTTTTGGTTGAGGCATTGTTTCAACAACATAGCCTTCCGGAATCGTTAAATTGATGTTGTATTTATCTTGGTTTGGATAAACGAAATCTATGGGATACTCTCGGGTTTCTTGCTTAAAAGGATTTTCTGTGGTGGTAAAAAACATAAAGGGTGAAACATACATTTTATCTCCAATAATTTCAACGGAATTGGTTGAAGTAAAACTATAATTCTCCACAACCGGCTTAGATAAGTCATTTGTATTCAGCACTTCGAATTCATCAATTTCCAAACCTTGATGTCTTTTTTCTAATTTTTCAATGTAACTTTCCTTAGTCACATCATGATAATTGACCCTGTAAACAAAAGCATTGTAATCAAGATATTGGTCTCTGATTTTTCCGATTATATTGCCATCTGAACTTATAGAAGCCATAATGTTTACCACATCTTTGGAGTTGAATTTTGGCATTAAATTAATTTCAGCCGAACTTCCGTTTTTTCGGATGATTCTTCCAAACCAGTTCAAATCGCGTATTGGCAAAATATTGGGTAATGAAAATTTATTAGTCGCATCTAATAAAACCACTTGATTATTTAATTCAACACCAGAAATAACATAATCAAAAGCAGTTCTTGAAGGAAAAAGCGATATACCATTGGAACGCGTACTGATTAAAATTGGATTGGCGTCAATCCCGGCATGCCTTAACATTGATGTCAGCATTAAGTTGATTTCTGCAGCGTTTCCTTTTTTCTCTTGGTAGGCTTTTTTTACGCCATCGTTACAACTGTAACTATACATTTCATTCCAATTCATTCTTGATTTGACAAAATTAAATACTGCAGCCAAACGTTCATCCGGATTGGTGATTCCGTTTAAAACCGCCTCTAAATCTTTTTCAAAATACCCGGTTTTATTTAATTCCGGTCCGAAATAGTCGTTCTCGTAAATGCTTTTTACCACTGTTTCCCAATCTGTGGTAAGGTTTTTAATAGGTTCATTTGGGTACTGAATTGAGGCCAATTCATATTTTACACCTGCTGTATAATTTTTAATATTGTTTACATAAGACTCATCATTAAGCGCCGGTATATTTTGTAAAACAAATAGGGTTTTATTTTCTGCATATGAAAATTCGTTAGACGAATAAGAGGTGGATACAGCACGGCCATTAGTAACTCTTTCTTTTGAAGTTATATTATGCGTTTTGGTTGTTCTGTCTTTGCTAACGACTGGGGTTAAAAAACCACTACTCATAACATTATAATTGTAGTATTCCGGTATAATTGTTTTTAATTCTGAATACACCACCGGAATGGAACTTTGAAAATACCATTCATCAATTGAATTTAACCTTTCTGACACTAATTCGGCTTCGTATTCTATAATTGAACCCTCTTTTACATTTGGTAAAGTGATTTTCTTTCTCGACCAGAATTCATTTGCTTTTTCTTCGAATTCCCCGTCGCTTTTTAATTTAGACTTTTCAATTTTACCATTAACTAAATTATAAGTTACGGCATTGGAAAAATTTAGTTTATCTCTGCCATTACTACCCGTATAATATCCAATACTGTGATTAGCCCATTCGTATCCTTCTTTTTTGTAGATCTTAATTTTAATTTTAAAAGTTTTAACAACCGAAAAACCGTTGATTTCAGAATAGATAAATTTAACGTCACAGTTTTTTATTAAAAAGGCGGCTACTGCCGAACTGTCTATAGGTGATATTTTTTCATTTAATTCCTCAATGGTGACTTTTCCTAAATCCTTTTTTTGGGCAAAAATAAATCCACTGATTAATAGTAGCGTTGTGATCAATAATTTTTTCATAAAGTTAGGCTTTGGTGATTACTATTTTTGAATTATCGTTTTTGGCTATGGTTTCTCTGAACTTTCTATAACTTTCATATTTTGATTTATCATAGAATCCTTTTTTGAGAACCATTTTTCTTTGGCATAAAATTTTATTATCCGTTTGTGTAATGAACTCAATTTTATAATAGCCAAATTCGGTATCCAATGTAATACCTTCCGGTTTGGCTTCGATTATAAATCCAGTAGGCAAATTAATTTCAATTGCTGCTTCATTGGTATATCCTCGATCTATTTGGAAAGCAAATTCTCTGGTTCTGTATTTCTTTGGAACATAGGAATTTTGGTCAAAAGCATTCAAAGCAAACAATAATTTTCCGGCAGAATTTTGAGCATAACCTTCTGCTTCTAATTCTATATCTTCTGTAAATTCTATGGTTTCACTGTTATTGGTGAGGCCAATTTTTTTTATTTTCAGATTATTAATGTTGCTAAACTCTTCTTTATAGGCTTTAACTTGGTTTTCATAACTCGCCCGTTCTTTACTGTAACTGTCATCATATTGCAATCCTTTGGAAATCATATGGACTTTGCCGGATAAATTTCCTTGTTCAGTAATTGTGTAGGACGCTTTTACTGATTTGAGATTATCACTCTCGGTATAAGTTTTGGTTTTAATTATTTCTCCACCGTTTGGTTTTATAACAAAAGCATTTCGGTCATCTGTGAAATCGCCTTGGAAGCCAAAAGGAAGAATTTGACTGGTACATTCGAGCCAAACGTAATCATTATTGTTTGGTATGGCCAAAATCACGTGGTTACTTTGAAAAGAAACTATATCAGTATCAATCTCTCTTTTGCTGGAATCACCATATAATCTGGCATAATAAGACGTTACACCAACTTGGTCTAACAATGCTTTGGTATAATTGGTTAATGCTTTACAATCGCCGTAACCTAATTTATCTACATCTTTAGCCAACATGGGTTTCCATCCGCCAATACCTTCTTGGATACTAACGTATCTGGTTTTTTCTTGAACGTATTTATAAATTATTGCTGCTTTTTTTAGTGGCTCTTTTTCATTTCCGACCAAATTTTTGACATTGTTTTTTGTTTCTTCTGAAAGCTCATTAGTTCCGTTTAGTATCTCATCATAAAACCATTTCCCCATTTCACTCCAAGAGTCAGCATTGCCATTTATGCCTTCTAGACTAAAAACACTCAAACCAAACATAACTTTTGGAAATAATTGTTCGAATTTAGGCGCAAGTTCTTCAGGTCTTTTGGCTATTAAATTTTTAACAGTATACTTAACTGATGTGGGCGTTTCCATCTTTTCTATGGGAAAAGTATCGGAAAAATTGAGCTCTTTTATTTTGAGTTTCAATTCTGGCTTAAAAGTAATGGTCAATACCGTATTTTGCGTACTAACCAAATAACTTTCCATGGGAAACCAAGACGGAATAAAAACAGTATTTGCCGATTCTATTTCGGATTCGTATACCATAGTAAAAGGGTAAGTTATAGGCGTATAATCTAAATACAAAACCCTATTATCAGAGAAGATTGTGCCGTCATCCGTAGCACTTTGATCTTTAAAATCCTTTCTTTTGTATGTTTTCAGCTCTTTCCCAAAAGCATCATAGGCTACCGCTTCAATCTTGTTTATTCTATTATTTCTATCATAATTTTCCCCTAAGTCCAGACTTCGAAGGCCATATTCATTCAAAACCGTTATAACGCTTAAGGTTTTATATGTCATCGATTTTTGGGAAGAAATATTGATCTCAATTTGCTTTAAACGCACCACCGCATTGGCATTTTGCTTCAAACTATCGGGAATAGTTAAGATGGAATAGTCTAATTTTTGGGCAGAAGTTAAAAAGGAAGAAAGCAATAAAAAACAAGTGACAATTTTAGTTTTCATCGGCAGTAAGTTTGCCCAAATATAAAAAATTATAACTAAATTTATAATATTATTCTTTATTTTTTGTATCAATGATTAAGGTCACCGGACCATCATTTAGCAAGGCTACTTTCATATCAGCGCCAAATTGTCCGGTTTGTACTTTTTTGCCTAATTCAGTTTCCATTTGTACTATAAAACTTTCGTATAACGGAATGGCTATTTCTGGCTTGGAAGCCTTGATGTAAGAGGGACGATTGCCTTTTTTAGTAAGTGCGTGAAGTGTAAATTGACTTACGATAATCATATCGCCATCAATATCTTTAAGCGAAAGATTCATGACTTGATTTTCATCTGCAAAGATTCTGAGGTTGGCTAATTTTGCGGTTAACCAATTAATATCTTCTTGATTATCAGAGTCTTCAAAACCAACCAACACCAACAATCCGTTTTGAATATCGGCTACTTTTTGCCCTTCGATTGTTACAGAAGCTTGCGTTACCCTTTGAATTACTGTTTTCATCTTGAATAAAATTACAGAACACTATTTTCTGGTTTCATCACTTGCAATTCTATCATCATTGTAAATGTCAGAACGGTAATGTTCGTCATCACCTTCGAGAATTTTAAGGTAACTGTTGTATCTTGACCAAGCAATTTTATTGTCTTCTAAAGCTTGTTTTACTGCGCAATGCGGTTCTTCTTTGTGCAAACAATTGTTGAATTTACATTGGTCTTTCAACTTAAAAAACTCCGGAAAATAATCACTGATTTCTGTAGGTTCCATATCTACAATACCGAAACCTTTAATTCCGGGTGTATCGATAATTTTGGCGTCAAAAGACAAATCATACATTTCGGCAAAAGTGGTGGTGTGTTGGCCTTGCTTACTTTGTTCGGAGATGTGTTTGGTTTTTAAATTCAAATTGGGCTCCAAAGCATTCACCAAAGTCGATTTACCAACACCGGAGTGTCCGGAGAACATACTCACTTTTCCGGTCATCATCGATTTCAACTCGTCAATCCCTTTCTTCTCAATGGCAGAAGCTCGCAAACATTTGTAACCAATGGCAGAATAAATGTATTGTAAGTACAGTTGCTCATCACGCATGGCTTCATCAAAAGTGTCTATTTTATTGAAAACCAAAACCGCTTCAATCCCATAAGCTTCGGCGGTAACCAAAAACCTATCGATAAAACTAGTCGTTGTTGGTGGATTATTAATAGTAATCAACAAAAAGACAATGTCAATATTAGAGGCGATAATATGCGTTTGCTTTGACAAATTCACTGATTTTCTCACGATATAATTCTTTCGGTCGTGAATGTTGTGGATAGTGCCTGTAATGTCATCTGAAGTGTCATCCAACTCAAAATCAACCACGTCGCCTACCGCAATCGGATTAGTGCTTTTGATACCTTTCATACGGAACTTACCTTTAATACGACATTCATAGAACGTATCGTCATCGGCTTTTACGGTGTACCAACTTCCGGTAGATTTATATACGAGTCCGGTCATTTTTTGAATTTAGGATTTAGCAAAGGTAAAAAAATTGAAACTGGTATTTGCGTTAATATTGATTGTAATAAAAAAGGCTGCGAAAATTTCACAGCCTTTAGTTTTTTTTTTAATCCTCTAGAATCATACGTCCCAATTTATCTTGTTTCCTTCTGGAAGAATAGATAATAAACTCGTTCTGATTTTTTCGGTAATAAATGCCCGGACGAAGGACCAATTCATTTTTGATAACTTCTTCAGGATCTTTTCTGGTAATTTGACCTTTAGCATCAAAAACGAAAAGTGACGGAACTGCATTATTGTAATTTCCTAATGATTTGATGGCTTCGATATCGGTTACCCCTTTGTTTTTCACATTATCATTGAAAAGCAAATTCAAAACCCCATTTTTGTAAATTGGAATAGCGCCTAAATATTCAGGTCCTTTGCCCATTTGCGCCAATGGAATAGCGATGGCACCACCAACGGCAAAATTTCCGTTTCCACCACCAAAACCAAAAACAAATGACATAGTGGTCACTGTCGCCGATTGTTCTTTTGGCAATACATTACTCCAATCTAACGAACCATCCGGCTTTAAACACGTGATAATGATTTCATTTTTAGTATAAGTCACAGGAGTAAACGCCAATGGCCCAATTCCTGAGCTTTGTCCAACATACACAAACTGCAATTCAGACAATACAATGATTCCACCATCATTTTTTTCAATAAGTGTGGTAATATTGTACAAAGGTTTTACATCTCTCCCTTTTTTGGCTTTTCTTTCCCCTAACAATTTAACTTTAGTAGCATAGTCAAACTCGTTGAATTTCAAGTTGTCATTGGCATTGGTTGCCAAATTAATAGTCGCATTATAAACACCTTTCAACTCTTTATTAGCCTTACCATTTTCGCGAACGCTGGAGTAAAAACCAACCAATTGCAATGTGTTTTTGTTGGTTGACAACATTTTGCAATTGATAATTTCTTTTCCTTTGATGTTGATGTCAATAACTTCTTTAGTGTAGTTGTTGGATCTCTTGAAGGTATGAATTTGAAATTTTTCAATTTGCTCTTTCTTTTTAGAATCTCTGTAACTTTCATTAATTACCAAAAAGACATCATCTTGAAAATTCAATTCAAAATCAGAAATAGTAAACTCGTAATCTTTTTTACTGTCATCAAATTTCACTTTCTCTTCACTGGTGAAAAGGGTTGCTAATTTATCATCAAACAATTTAACTTCATATTTGATGGCATCTTCTTTGGGAAAACGCGAGGTATGCATGATTAACAAAGCGCCTTCATCCGGAGATTGTTTGAAGTAAAACCCACCGCGCTCTGACTTTTTAGCCACTTCAGAATTGAATAAGGTAACCGTTGTTTTGCTCAAGATGCCTTTCTCAGAAATCTCTGCACCGACTAAATTGAATATTTTTTCTTTTTTATTATAAACACTTCCGATAGCGTAAAGTTTTCCGTTTAGTAAAAAAACATCTTCAAAATCTACTTCTCTATCGCTAATTTGCGGAATAACGATTAAGTTGGAAGAAATAAGTTTCATGGTTTTCGGCTCAAAAATTTTAAGGAAATAATCTTCCTTTTCTTTGAATCCGAGTGCGTAAATTTTAGTGTCGGTTTCACCAATAATTTTTACGATTTTTTGCTTGTCTTCCGGTAATTCTTCACCGTAAGTCACGTTGATCTTATCAATTTTGTTTTGTGCATTCAAGCTTATGCAACTGCAAACAAAAAAGATAAAACCTAAAAAGGTTTGTTTCATTTTGGTTGTTTTAAAATTAGAGATTGTTTTTATTGTTGCGCAATGATACAAAAAAAACCTGCCAAAATATCAGTAGGTTTTGATTTAGATTAAAATGAATGCTATTTAGGTGGATTTCTGATGCTATCATTCGTTTTTGGACATAAAAAAAGTTGCCGTTTCGGGCAACTTTAGTTTAACTTTATTAAAAATTAAATTAATATTTATATCCGTAAGCTACTCTGTTAGAGGAAGCATCAGTGGTCACAAGAATAAACTGATAGCCTAATTTTGCCGCTTGCATTTTCAATCTTTTAATTACCGGTGAATTACCGTTACCTGATTGATAATTGGCTAAATCAGCACTAGTTCCCAGTTGTACTCCTACTTCAAGACCGGCTGTGTGATTTACATTTTCAACAATTTGTACTTTTTGCCAATCTGCTTCTCCGGTAATCACAATCTTATTGGATGTTTGCACAACCTGACCTGTATTACCGTAAGTGATTTTTTCAACGGCATTCTTGGCAATAGTGTATTCTACATTTTGCCCTTGATAAGTGAACACAATTACATTGTCATCAACACTTACAATTTTTCCTTTAAGGGTTTCTCCAACTTGTTTTTTAATCACATCAACTTGGGCACTGGCTAGGTTAAAACCAAAAACCAATGTTAGTAGTAAGATAATTTTTTTCATATTCATTATTTTTAGCATTAATAGATTTTTAAAATGGTACCAACAAATATAAAAAAAACTACTATGTCAGCACCAATTTACCGATATTCTCACAAATTATCCGTTTATCCGTTAATTATCTTCTCTTGATGACTGATACTTTCTTGATGGATGGCTTTGAAAATTTTTAAAATAAACTCCTCGCTCAAGCCTTTTTCTTCTCCGTCCAAAATCATTTTACCTAAGATTTCGTTCCAACGCTTATTCTGCAAAACCGCTACGTTTTTTTCTTTTTTTAACGCTCCGATTTTGTCGGCTACTTTCATTCTTTTGCCTAAAATTTCCAACAACTTTCCGTCATATTCATCTATATCGACACGAAATCTGGCCAAACGGTTATTGTATTCATCGGCATCATCAGTCTCTTTACGGATTCTCAAATCCTGAAAAATTTGTTTCAGAACTGTCGGTGTTACTTGTTGCGCCGCATCGCTCCAAGCATTGTCAGGATCGATATGGGTTTCTATTATTAAGCCGTCATAATTCAGATCTAAAGCTTGCTGCGACACTTCCTGTATCATATCGCGTCTTCCGGTAATGTGCGACGGATCACAAATCAAAGGTAAATCGGGAAAACGGCTTTGTAATTCGATAGCCAATTGCCATTCGGGGATATTTCTGTATTTGGTTTTGTCATAAGTCGAAAAACCTCTGTGTATAACGCCTAGTTTTTTGATGCCGGCATTGTACAATCTCTCAACTCCGCCAATCCATAGCGCCAAATCGGGATTCACCGGATTTTTCACTAAAACAATTTTATCCGTTCCTTGCAAAGCATCGGCGATTTCCTGAACGGCAAATGGGTTTACCGTAGTTCTTGCGCCAATCCAAAGCACATCGATATCGTGTTCCAAGGCTAGTTTTACATGCGCTGCATTAGCCACTTCGGTCGCCATTAACAAACCTGTTTCTGCTTTGGCTTTTTGCAACCATTTTAAACCGATGACTCCAACACCTTCAAATCCGCCCGGACGCGTTCGCGGTTTCCAAATTCCGGCACGATAAATAGACACATCAGAATCTTTCAATTCGTGTGCTATCTTCAACACTTGTTCTTCGGTTTCCGCACTGCATGGTCCTGCAATTACCAAGGGATGACTCAACTTGAAATCATCTAACCATTTTCTGTTTTCTGCTGTTATATTCATAGCTTTTTATCTTCTGTAAAATTAATTTCTTTTCGTTTAAAATCGGGCAATTGCTTCTTGTATTTTTTCTTCGGTAACGCAGAGCGAAAATCGGATGTAACCTTCGCCATTGCTACCGAAAATAATTCCGGGTGTAATAAAAATGTGCTTTTCGATTAAAACCTTATCGATGAAGGCTTCCGCTGAAATACCTTGCGGTAATTTGGCCCAAACGAATAAACCGACACTGTTTTTGTCAAAAGTACAATCCAATTTTTCAGCCAATTGGAAGATACGATTTCGGCGTTTAGTGTAAATTTCGTTTTGCTTGCCAAACCAATCTTTGTCCAATTTCAATGCTTCAATCGCACCTTTCTGAATTCCGTAAAACATCCCGCTGTCCATATTGCTTTTGACTTTCAACACCGCATCGATTAACGTTGGATTTCCTAAAACCATTCCCACACGCCAACCGGCCATGTTGTAGGTTTTGGATAAAGAATTCAACTCTAAAGCAATGTCTTTGGCACCCTCAACTTGCAAAATCGATATTGGATTGTCGTTTAAGACAAAACTATACGGATTGTCGTTTACGATTAAAATATGGTGTTTTTTACCAAAAGCAATTAATTTTTCAAACAATTCCTTTGTACCATTGGCTCCGGTTGGCATGTGCGGATACGAAACCCACATGAGTTTGACTTTCGACAAATCCGTTTGCTCCAAAGCTTCAAAATCGGGTTGCCAATCGTTGGCTTCCGTCAAATCATAACTGATTGCTTTCGCCTGTACCAATTCGGTGACCGAAGCATAAGTCGGATACCCCGGATTGGGTATCAACACCTCATCGCCTTCGTTTAAAAAAGCTAGCGAAATATGCATGATGCCTTCTTTGGAACCCATTAATGGTAAAATTTCTGTATTGAAATCCAATACTACTCCAAATTGATTGGCATAAAAATCAGCCATGCCTTTTCGCAATTCGGGCAAGCCTTGATAGCTTTGGTATTCGTGGGCTTTTTCATCCATCATAGATTGGCTCATCGCGTCAATTACGGTTTTATCTGGCGCTAAATCGGGACTGCCGATACCCATATTAATGACAGGTTTTCCTTCGGCTATGAGTTGGCGTACTTCTCGCAATTTTCTGGAGAAGTAATATTCTTGAACGCTGTTTAGTCTTTCTGCTGTTTTAATCATGTCTTTTTATTTCAATTTCAAAATTCAATGGCAATGGCAAAATTCAATACTCGTTATCTTCTATTGATTTTTGTTATTGTTATTGTATTCCTCTTTTGTATTCACCCAAAACTTTGAAATGGGTGGTCATTAGGGCTAAAATATTTTTGGCTTTTTCGTAATGTTTGTACTTTTCAAAAATCACATCCACAAAAAAAGAATATTGAAAAGGCGTTTCTATGATTGGCATCGACTGGATTTTAGTCAGGTTCAATTTGCAATTGTTCATGACATTTAAAACCGTAGCCAAACTACCCGGAGTGTCATCCAATTCAAATTTGATTGAGGCTTTGTTTATCATTTCTATGGGTAATTCTTTATTTGTGGTTTTGACAATCACGAAACGGGTTTTATTACTTTGCACGGTGTGAATGCCGGCAGCTAATATTTCTAAATCGTATAATTTCGCGGCAATCGGAGCGGCAACAGCGCCAATTTCGGTTAGTTTTTGTTCTTGAATTCTGCGCGCAGTTTCGGCAGTATCGCCACTTTCGACCAATTTGATATGCGGATATTGGCTAAAGAAAACGGCACATTGCAACAAGGCAATCGGATGCGAATGGACTTCTTTGATGTCTTCAATCGTTTGGCCTTTCAACACCATTAAATTCATGTGAATGTCAAGATAATGCTCGCCAATGATGTGTAAATTATTGCGGTCGATTAAAGCGTAATTGGGAATAATCGAACCGGCGATAGAATTCTCCAACGCCATGACACCTTTGTGTGCTTGATTATTCACTAAACTTTTCACCAAATCATCAAACGACATGCATTCATCTAAATCATTTACATCTTCAAAATATTCTTGCGCCACTTGGTGGTGAAACGAACCCTTGATTCCTTGTATTGCTATTTTTACTTCCATATAGTCAAAAAAAAAATCCCAACTTTCGTTGGGATCTATATTATTGTTGTTTTAAAATTTACTTTTTCACATAACACAATACTAATCCCTTTTTCTGTCCGAAGAAGAAATAAAAGAAATAGGTATAAAAAGTGTTGAATTGTCTCATTGTTGTTATTCTGTTTGGCTAATGTAAAAAATTAAAGTGTAGGTTTTACAAGACTTGGCAAAAAAATTTAAGGAATCGTTTTCGTGAACATCATAAAAGCAGTAATTCTTCGTTATACTTTTATTAATTATTACATTTGCTCCAAATAGTATGTTTATGTCGATAGAAGTTCAAAATATTTCCAAAAGTTACGGTGCTCAAAAAGCATTAGATAATGTTTCGTTTTCCATTAAAAAAGGAGAAATCGTGGGTTTTTTGGGTCCGAATGGCGCCGGAAAATCAACTTTGATGAAAATTTTAACGACTTATATCAACGCCGATGAAGGTTCCGCAGCTGTGAATGGCAATGATGTAAACGAAGCTCAAATCTTGGTGCAAAAATCCGTTGGGTATTTACCCGAACACAATCCGTTATATCTGGATTTATACGTTCGCGAATATTTAGCTTTCAATGCCGATGTGTATAAAGTAGCCAAATCACGCATCGAAGAAGTAATCGAATTAACCGGTTTAACTCCGGAAAGTCATAAAAAAATAGGGCAATTGTCTAAAGGATTTCGCCAGCGTGTTGGTTTAGCCACTGCGCTTTTACACAATCCGGATGTGTTGATTTTGGATGAACCAACCACTGGTCTTGACCCAAATCAATTGGTAGAAATCAGAAACGTGATTAAGAATGTGGGCAAAGACAAAACAGTATTTCTTTCCACGCACATCATGCAAGAAGTGGAAGCCATTTGCGACCGCGTAATCATCATTGACCATGGCAAAATTGTAACCGACAAAAAACTGGACAAACTGGTTTCGGAAGAAAAAGAACAACTCATTGAAGTCGAATTTGACAAAGCCATTAACGCCAATTTATTAGCCAATCTAGCGAACATCAAAACTTACAAAAACACAAACGACAACCTTTGGCTACTTACCTTCAACACCGAAGAAGACATGCGCCCGAAAATATTCGACTTTGCTCATGACAACGGGTTGAAAACACTACAGATTAGTTTGAAGAGTAAAAATTTGGAGCAGATTTTTAGGGAGAAGACTAAGAAGTAGTGTTCAGTGTTCAGTTGTTACTGTTCAGTAATTTAAGGATAAATCACATTCCCTTGGTATAACTCAGCTACATCAACTACCGGCGGTACGTTTTTTAAGATGATGTTTCCGGTACTATTCATAGTGCCAATAATACTTTGAATGGGTTTTACCGTCATATCGTTAGAACCACGGTGAAAAACTTTGATGTTTTGTGCGGTTAGACTTTCGGCTTCAATTCTGCCATCCCCAAAATAAAAATTAAACTCAGCCAAGTTGGTTTGCCCCGAAAGATAAAACCGAGACACATTATTATTGGCGATATACAAATAACTATTGTTGACATTCAGCATAAAATCTCCGGTTCCGGCACCGCTTTCTCCATCGCCGTCTTTATCCATAGCAATAAAAGCAATATTTGGGAATGTCAAAACGCCATTGGAACTAATATTTCTATCGGTTTTTGAATACACTTCTTCCAAAGTTGGCGTTGTCACCAAAATTTTTGTGGTTCCGTAAGCACGAACCCAATTGCAACTGGCGTCATCTTTAAAAATCAGTTGGTCACCATTTTGGCGTACTTCCACATTATCAATAAAGTTTTCACCGGCTACAATTGCTACTTTGTATTCTGCGCCTTGCGTAATGACCACTTCAATCCCACGGTAGACCTTTATCTTTTTGAACGGTTGAACGGTTACTTCTTTGGTAATTATCGCGCCCGAACTTTCAATACAATCACTCGGTTTTTCACAAGCGTTGAAGAGCCAAAACAACATTATCAATACTGAAAACTTTTTCATACTGTCTGTTTAAATTCTATATCCAATGCCAATTTCTAAAGCTTCTGCCAAAAACAAATGCGTTTTAAGTGAAAATCCAACAAAAAGCTTATCGGATAACCTATATTTCATCCCAACTCTGTCGTATATGGCAATATCCTTTTTGAAAGGTTGGTAAGCATAATACCCCAATTGTGCTTCAATGGAAATTTTATTGATGATTAATTCATGCCCAATAAAAATCCCAATTCTTCTATAATCCGTATCCGAATCGATTCCGTCTTCAGGATATGCCACTGAATAATAATTAATGTACTCTTCAATAGATTTGGTTAAAAATAATTCGGCGCCCAATTGCAAAGCCGACTTTCTATTGATACGCTTATCGGCATAAAAACCAATATGGTAAAAAGGATATTGACCACTATTAATTATCGGACTTTCATTGATTCCGGTTCGAAACACAACATTATATCGAATAGGTTCTTTATAAGATTTTTGGACAGTCGTGGTATCCGCTTTCCTTTTAAAATCTTCTGCAAAATCATAATGCATCCCTAAATTTAACACATAAGTATTAATACCGCTATTTGGCGATACAACTCTTCCATTAGAATAATGCGTAAATAGAAGTCCGGCCTGCAAGCTAACAGCATTAAACAAAGGCGGCGCAGTATAAGTTAACCCGAAATTCGTATTGGCCATCCATTGATTGCCAAAAGCTTTATTCTTACTATTATCCACTTTGTCATACGGATTCGTGCTGTACCCGATTCCTTGGGACAATCTAAATTGCAATCGCCTTTTCCAGAAGTGAAAATTGTAAAAAACACCTGCCGCATAATTCTGTCCTAACGGCTGACTTTTAAAATCCTGATACAAAAAATAACCGCCATAATCCGGGTAATTATAAGCTCGATGCCATTCTTTAGAACCATCGGTTTTTTTGATAAAACTCAACATAAAACCCTGCGGATGGCCGTTAACCAAATGATGCATGTCTTCGGTATGCGGCAAAATATTTCCTCTTAAAACTGATGCTTCAACGGCAAAAGGATTGGCATTCTGACCTAAGAGGGAAAGGGAAAACAATAAAAAAAGCAGGTAAATTTTCTTCATCCTAAAATTTAAAACGCACAAATATAGTAGAATATAATTAATAGAATACCTAATTGTCATTTCGACGAAGGAGAAATCTGGAGCGAAAAGTTAGGGCATTTTTGTTGGCCTTGTTCCCGCTTTTGGTGTTACACGGTAACACTGTCAATCGGGGCTAGTTAGGATTTGTCTTTTGCGAAATCTGTTTAAAAAACTTCTTTCGCAATCGCCTTAATATTTTCTGCTTTCCCCATTGAATAATAATGCAACACCGGAATTCCGGCCGCAACCAGTTCCTTACTTTGTGCTATGCACCATTCGATTCCAATTTGCTTTACGTCATCGTTGTCTTTGGCTTTTACAACCGCCATGATTAAATCATCGGGCAATTCTAAACTAAATCGGTGCGGAATCAAATTCAATTGCTTCTTAGTCGCAATCGGTTTCAAACCCGGTATAATCGGAACCGTGATTCCGGCAGCGCGACATTTATCCACAAAATCAAAGAATTTTTTATTGTCAAAAAACATTTGCGTGATGATATATTCAGCGCCGTTTTTGATTTTTTGTTTTAAGAAATGAATATCGCTGTCCAAACTCGGCGCTTCCATGTGTTTCTCAGGATAACCGGCAACACCAATGCAGAAATTAGTCTGCGCCGAATTTCTCAAATCTTCATCCAAATAAATTCCGTTGTTCAAATTGCTGATTTGGGTAACCAATTCGGTAGCATACATATTTCCATCTTTCTCCGGATGAAAATAGGTTTCGGTTTTCAAAGCATCGCCGCGAAGGGCTACAACATTATCAATGCCCAAGAAATCTAAGTCAATCAACAAGTTCTCGGTGTCTTCTTTGGTAAATCCGCCACATAATATGTGTGGAATAGCATCGACATTGTATTTGTTCTGAATACCGGCACAAATCCCAACCGTTCCCGGACGTTTTTTCACTACTTTCTTTTGCAACAAACCGCTTGGCAATTCTTTGTATTCGTATTCCTCACGGTGATACGTCACATCAATAAACGGCGGATTGAATTCCATCAATGGATCAATACTGTCAAAAATCGATTGGATATTTTGCCCTTTCAATGGCGGTAAAATCTCGAAAGAGAATAACGGTTTCCCGTTGGCGTTTTCGATATGTTGGGTTACTTTCATTTTTTTATGTCTTAATATTTTAATGTCTTAATGTCGAAAGTCCATTACAGACTTTATGACTTTTGACTTTACGACTAAATTAATCTGCTATATTTGGACTTAACCACTTAGTGGCTTGTTCTGTTGAAATTCCTCTTCTTTTGGCGTAATCAATTACTTGGTCTTCTTTGATTTTTCCGAGTCCGAAATACTTACTTTCCGGATTGGCAAAATAATAGCCCGACACCGAAGAAGCCGGCCACATCGCCATGCTTTCAGTCAGTTTGACGCCTATTTCTTGTTCGACATTTAAAAGTTTCCAAATCGTTGGTTTTTCCAAATGATCAGGACACGCAGGATAACCCGGCGCTGGACGAATCCCTTTATATTCCTCGTCAATCAAATCTTGGTTTGATAAAGATTCATCGGAAGCGTAGCCCCAAATTTCTTTACGCACTTTTAAGTGTAAATATTCTGCGAAAGCTTCGGCCAATCGGTCACCAAGTGCTTTCACTAAAATCGAGTTGTAATCGTCTAATTGTTTTTCGAATTCGGTTGCTTTTTCATCGACCCCAAATCCGGTAGTTACACAAAAACAACCAATATAATCTTGTTTTCCGTTGTCTTTTGGCGCTACGAAATCGGCTAATGCGATGTTAGGTGCGCCTGCAGTTTTTTGCGATTGTTGTCTTAAAGTTAGGAACTTCACCAAGTCTTTTCCGCTTTCATCGGAAACCTGAATATCGTCATCATTGACTTGGTTTGCCGGATAAATCCCGAGAATTCCCTTAGCGACTAACCACTTTTCGGAAACGATTTGGTTTAGCATATTTTGCGCGTCTGCGAATAACGAAGTTGCTTGTTCACCTACAACCACATCGGTCAAAATCGCCGGATATTTCCCGAACAATTCCCACGAACTGAAAAACGGCGTCCAGTCAATAAAATCAACCAGTTCCGATAATTCCACTGTAACGGTTTTGGTGCCGATAAAATTCGGTTTTACAGGTGTGAAATTGTTCCAATCCAATTGTAATTTGTTTTTACGCGCATCTTCAATCGAATGGTAATTTTTGTCTCGGCTTCTATTTAAATAACCTTCACGGAGTTTGTCATATTCTGCCCGAACGGTTTTGGCGTATTCTACTTTGGTTTCCGCTTGAAGCAAGTTACTTGCAACCGTTACCGCACGCGACGCATCGTTTACGTGAACGACAGTTTCTTTATATTCCGGGGCAATTTTTACAGCCGTATGCGCTCTCGAAGTCGTTGCACCGCCAATCATTACCGGAATTTTGATGTTGAGTTTGTCCATTTCTTTGGCCAAATACACCATTTCGTCTAATGACGGCGTAATCAATCCGCTTAAACCAATGATGTCTACGTTTTCACGAACTGCAGCTTCAATGATTTTTTCCGGCGGTACCATTACGCCTAAATCGATAATTTCGAAGTTGTTGCAACCTAGAACTACCGCTACTATATTTTTACCAATGTCGTGTACATCACCTTTTACCGTTGCCATCAACACTTTTCCGGCTGAGGAAGATTTTCCGTCTTTCGAAGCTTCTATATAAGGTAGTAAATAGGCCACGGCTTTTTTCATCACTCGTGCCGATTTGACTACTTGTGGCAAGAACATTTTTCCGCTTCCGAATAAATCACCTACGACATTCATTCCGGCCATCAAATTGACTTCAATGACTTCGATGGGTTTTTCGGCTAATTGTCGTGCTTCTTCGACATCAATCTCTATAAATTCGTCAATTCCTTTGACTAACGAATGGGTTAATCGGTCTTGCACTGAACCGTTTCTCCATTCTTGAATCGCCTTTTCATTGGTTTTGAAATCGCCTTTGAAACTTTCAGCCAAATCCAATAATCTTTCGGTAGCATCTTCTCTTCTGTTCAATAAAACATCTTCTACATGTTCCAATAAAATTGGATCGATTTCATCATAAATCTCGAGCATTTCCGGATTTACGATGCCCATCGTCATGCCGTTTTTAATGGCATGATAAAGAAAAGCCGAATGCATTGCTTCGCGCACTTTGTCATTCCCACGAAACGAAAACGAAACGTTACTCACACCACCTGAAACTCCGGCATAAGGCAAGTTTTCACGAATCCATTTGGTCGCTCTGAAAAAGTCTAATGCGTTTAGTTTGTGTTCTTCCATTCCGGTGGCGACAGGGAAAATATTCGGGTCGAAGATGATGTCTTCTGCAGGAAAATGGACTTCATTCACTAAAATATCATACGAACGTTTACAGATTTCAATTCTTCTGTCGTAGTTATCGGCTTGACCTTCTTCGTCGAAAGCCATTACGATTACTGCTGCGCCGTATCTTTTAATCAATTTGGCGTGATGAATGAACGCTTCTTTTCCTTCTTTAAGTGAGATAGAATTCACTACACCTTTACCTTGCACGACTTTCAAACCGGCTTCGATGATTTCCCATTTGGAGCTGTCAATCATGACCGGTACACGAGCGATATCGGGTTCGGCGGCGATTAGGTTTAGGAATTTGGTCATGGCGTAAACACCATCCAACATTCCTTCGTCCATATTGACGTCGATGATTTGCGCTCCTCCTTCTACTTGGTCTCTCGCTACGGTTAGGGCTTCGTTGTAATTCTCTTCTTTGATTAAACGGAGGAATTTACGCGAACCGGTTACGTTGGTTCGTTCGCCTACGTTGATGAAATTACTTTCTGGCGTAACGATTAGCGGTTCTAATCCGGATAATTTTAAATATTTTGTTTCTGACATTATTGTTTTGTTTTTGCCACGAATGCACAAATAATTTTTTATGTTAATTCTAATGAACGTGGTTGGAAATCTTTGGCTACATCAGCAATAGCCTTAATATGTTCCGGAGTCGTACCGCAACAACCGCCAATGATGTTGACTAAATTGTCTTGTAAATATTCTTTAATAAGTGCTTGCATTTCCTCCGGTGTTTGGTCGTATTGCCCAAAAGCGTTGGGTAAACCGGCGTTTGGATGTGCTGAAATATTTAAAGTGGTGTTGTGGGCTAATCTTTTTAAATAAGGTTTCAATTGGTCGGCTCCGAGTGCACAATTAAATCCAACACTCAACAAATCGATATGCTGAATTGAAATTAAAAACGCTTCTACCGTTTGACCTGATAAAGTTCTTCCTGACGCATCGGTTATTGTTCCTGACACCATTACGGGTATATCGAGATTGCGTTCTTCTTTTACTTCTTCTATGGCGAATAAAGCGGCTTTGGCGTTAAGTGTATCAAAAATAGTTTCTACCAATAAAACATCGCAACCACCATCAATCAAAGCTTCTACTTGTTGTTTGTAGGCGATGCGTAAATCGTCAAAAGTTACGGCTCTAAATCCAGGATCATTTACGTCCGGTGACATACTTGCTGTTCTGTTCGTTGGTCCGATGGAACCGGCTACGAAACGCGGTCTGTCGGTGAATTCGTCGGCGACTTCTCTGGCTATTTTGGCGGATTGGTAGTTGAGTTCGTAAACCAAATCTTCTAAGTGGTAATCGGCCATCCCGATGGTGGTTCCTGAGAATGTATTCGTTTCAACAATATCTGCTCCGGCTTGAAAATACAAGCGATGAACTTGTTTTACCGCTTCGGGTTGGGTGATGGAAAGCAAATCGTTGTTGCCTTTTAGCGGATGTGGAAAATCTTTGAAACGCTCGCCTCGGAAGTCTTCTTCGGAGAAGTTGTTGCGCTGCAGCATGGTTCCCATCGCACCGTCGAGAACGAGAATTCTTTCTTTGATGGCGTCTTGAATTTTTGACATGTCTTTTTCGAGTTGCAAAGTCGCAAAGTTGCAAAGTTGCAGAGTTTAATTTGTACTATGATTTACTAATTAGCCCCGATTGCAGTCTCGTTTTTTGGAACGAGACGGAAAGCGGGAATATGGACTGCAAAAATGCGCAAGCCATTCGCTCCTAAAAAATTATAGTATGTTATCGTGAAAGTGAGAAGAATTCTCGGGGTTATCTGCTCTCGATAAATCGAGATAGAATGTAGCACCTTCTTTTGGCAAAGGGTTGCTAAGCTTTCAACGGGTCTATTCCCTCCAGCTTTCGTGATAACGAACAATAAGTTTATGAACGCTGCAAAGTAATGACACAGAATTCACATTTGCAAGGGTTTTGGAAAAATAAAAACCTACAACGTTTTCGCGCTGTAGGTTTTTGGGGTGAATGGTTGGCTAGTTATATTTGAATCGGTTTATAACCAAATCGCTTCTTTGATTTTGATTTTCTCGGCGACTTTGAGAATATCAGTCAAAACGCCACGAGCCGTAACCTGTTTTCCGGCTCCGGCGCCTTGAATGACGATTGGGATTTCGCCATAGGATTTGGTGTAAATTTCAATAAGATTGTCGGCGCCTTTGAGTTGGCCAAGCGCTGAAGTCTTCGGAACTGAAATCAGTTTTACTTCTAGTTGCTTGGTCTTGACATCTAATTCGCCCACATAGCGCAAGACATGGTTATCGGCTTGGGTAATTTTGGCAATTTGGAACGGTTTGTCAAACAATTGCTTGTTGACTGCATATTCCGATTTGGCGCTTTTTTCATTTAGGTTTGGAAGCAAAAGGGATTCTATTTTGATATCGGTGAATTCAAATTCCTGTTCGATTTCTCGGGCGAGAATCAATAGTTTTCTGGCGACGTCGTGTCCGGATAAATCATCACGGGAATCGGGTTCGGTATAGCCGTTTTTCTCCGCATCGAGTAAGATTTTGGAAAACGGTAAGTCTTCGGAAGAAAATCTATTAAAGATATAACTCAGCGAACCCGAGAATACGCCACGGATTTTAGTGATTTCTTCGCCCGAAAAGTGCAAGTCGTTTATTGTTTGAACGACCGGTAAACCGGCTCCGACATTGGTTTCGTAAAGAAATGTTTTGTCGTGTTTCTTGAGGTTTCTTCTCAGTTCTTTGTAGAAGTCGAAGTGCAATGTATTCGCTTTTTTATTGGCGGCGACGATATTGAAACCGTTTTGGATAAGCGGAATATAATTTTTGATGATGTCCTGACTGGCAGTGGCATCCACAGCAATCAGGTTTTCCAATTGTTGTTCTTGAACATATTCGATGATGTCTTCGATTCTGAACGGAATGGCGGATTGGGCGAAATTGGCTTCCCATTGGTTTTTGAGACCGTCTTTTTCGAAGAAAGCTAAAGTGGAATTGGTGATGATGGGAAATCTCAAATCGATATTCTTCTTCTCAAGGAAGAATTTTTGACTTTCAATAACTTGGTTGACTAAAGTACTACCGACATTTCCGATACCGAAAAGGACTATATTGATTCTAAGCGCTGACATAAGTTTGTTGTTTTTGTTTGTTAAAAATGGGTGATAAAATTTGGGCTAATTGTTCGAATTCGATTAAAAAAGCATCGTGTCCGTGGATGGATTTTATTTCGTGATAGAAGACATTTTCTTTTATCGGTTTTAAGTTTTCAACCGTTTCCCGATTTTCATCCGGAATAAAAAAATAATCAGTATCAACAGCGACTACGTGAATGTTTCCTTGAATGGCTTTGGCTAGAGCCAAAAAATCATTTCGGTCACGAGTAATGTCATTGGTTTTGAGCAAGTGGTTCATCAATTTGTAAGCCGATAACCGAAAGCGGTTTTTGAGTTTTACGCCGTGATTGGCCAACCAATTCTCGATTTGAAACACTGAGGAATCATTGAATTTGCTTCTTTGAAAACGTTGGTTAATCGATTGAGGTGTTCGATACAACAACATAGCGTGCAATCTGGCATCTGCGATTGGATCATCAGAATTATTCAATACTTGGTCTTGGATTAGGACATTGGCGATGACCCAATCGGTGGCTTTCCAATCGGTGGCAATTGGAATTAGATTTTGAACAGCATTCGGTTTCAAAACCGCCATTTCCCACGCAACTGCTCCGCCTAAACTTCCTCCGATAACCGCAAAAACTTGTTCGATTTTGAGGAAATCTAAACCTTCCCAAAAAATTCTGGCGACATCGCGAATGGTAAAATCTTTGTAAGTGGAAATCAAATTACCGAAGTTGTCATCGTAACCGTTTCCCGGAATGTTGAAAGCGATTACCGTGAAATGATTGGTATCGATGATTTTTTCTTCACCGATTATATCGTTCCACCAGCCGTTTTCTCCGGTGACATTGGAATTGCCTGTTAATGCGTGATTGACTACCACGACCGGCGCGGTACTAATGGGCTGACCAAAAGTTTGATAAAATAACGGAAGATAAGGGCGTTGTTTTCCGTTTTCCAAACTAAAATTGAACAAAACTATTTTTTCCAACTTTTTCATATTATTTTTTTAAAGTTTTTTAAAAGACTGCCTTCAAACTCAACTTTGAAGACAGCCTTAACAAACAAACAACCCGAGGCATTTGAGATTAAGAAAAATTAATTAATCTGGAGCGCAGCGGAATAAAACCTAACCAATGGTTTTCTTTTAAAGCGTTGTTGCTGTAGCTTCATATTCTTTAACCAACACTACAGAAACCGGCGTTGGATTGATCAAATTGTCCTGAACCGGGCAACGGTTTTCAACGGTGATTAACCAATCCTTTAATTGGTCCAAAGTCGCATCAGTTGTTGGCTTTACCGTAACTTCAATAGATTTAAATCCGGCTCTTTCATCGCTAATTTTTCCCTGGTATTTGTCTAAACTTAAGGTTCCCGAGATTTCAACTTGAAGTGATTTTAAATCGATGCCTTTTTCTTTGGCTACCAATTTCCCGACAGCATTGATGCAACCGGCATAACCGGCCAAAATGTATTCTATCGGACTTGGTCCTTCTAGTTCAGGAAATTGATCATTTTTACTAATTCTGATGTCGAAGTTTTGGGCTTTGACTACGAATTGATTGCTTTCTTTGGCATAACCAACTATGTTTACGGTTTTTGTGCTCATGTTATACGGTTTGTGGGGTTTTAATTTTTACAAAGGCTTCTTTCAAATCGGCTTTCAAGTCGTCGATATTTTCTAAACCAACGGATAAACGGATTAAGTCTTTGGTTACTCCGGTTGACTCTTGTTCGGCGTCAGATAATTGTTGGTGCGTCGTGCTTGCCGGATGGATGATTAAGGATTTAGTGTCACCAATGTTGGCTAACAACGAGAATAATTTAGTCTCATCAGCTACTTTCTTGGCTGCTTCAAAGCCACCTTTCAGACCGAAAGTTACGATGCCACTTTTGCCTTCCGGTAGATATTCATCGGCTAGAGCTTTGTATTTAGAAGTTTCTAATCCGGGATAATTTACCCATGCTACTTCTTCTTGGGTTTGCAACCATTGGGCTAAGGCCAAAGCATTTTCGCTGTGTTTTTTAATTCTGATTTCCAAAGTTTCCAACCCTTGAATCGTTTGGAAGGCGTTAAATGGACTTAAAGATGAACCGAAATCGCGCAAACCTTCAATTCTTACTTTGGCGATGAATGACGCTGCGCCCAAAGCTTCATAGTATTTCAAACCGTGGTAACCGGCTGATGGTTCGGTAAATTCAGGGAATTTCCCGTTGCTCCAGTCAAAGTTTCCGGCATCGATGATTACACCGCCAAGTGAAGTTCCGTTTCCGGTAATGTATTTGGTTAGCGAGTGAATGACAATATCAGCACCATGTTGAATTGGGTTTAACAAATAAGGCGTAGCGACTGTGTTGTCCACAATGAAAGGCACTTTAAACCCTTTGGCTTCTTTGGAAATTGCTTTCAAATCCAGCACATCTAGTTTAGGGTTGCCCAAACTTTCTGCGAAAAAAGCTCTGGTATTTTCTTGGGCGGCTTTGGTAAAGTTTTCAGGATTAGACGGATCTACGAAAGTGGTGGTGATGCCTAATCTTGGTAAGGTTACACTCAACAAGTTGTAAGTTCCGCCGTAAAGACTGTTGGAGGCTACGATGTGGTCACCCGCTTTTAGCAAAACCAATAAACTCGTAGCAATTGCTGCAGTTCCAGAAGCGGTAACCACGGCTCCGATTCCGCCTTCGAGTGCGGCTAAGCGTTGTTCCAAAATGTCGTTGGTTGGATTGTTTAATCGAGTGTAAATGAATCCGGCTTCGGCTAGACCAAAAAGATTGGCTGCGTGGTCAGAATTGTTGAATACATACGAAGTCGTTTGGTAAATCGGAACGGCTCTGGTTCCTGCGTTTTTAGTAACGTCGTGTCCTGCGTGTAAGGCGTTTGTTGCGAATTTTTGTGTGCTCATGATTTTAAAATTTAATTGTTAGCTATTTAGATTATTAATTTTTGGAAATAAAAAAAGTCCTTTTGGATGGCTTACCAAAAGGACTTTAAGAACAAGTATATAAACTTTGATTACGTCTTTCGCTTTTGGTAACAGGGTATGTCGATACAACAACACATCATCACGTGCATCATACGGTTGTTCATCATCATATTTTTTGCTGTTACTTTCATTGTTTTATGCTGAACTCGTTTCAGCATCTGTTTTAAATTATTGTTTTTACTTTTCATTAGACTCTGAACTAAATTCAGAGTAAAAAAAAACCTCTGCTGTTGGCAGAGGTTTGATGGATATATTTTAAATTTAAAATTATGCCATAAGCGTCCTCTGCGGAGATTTCCACATCATGCGACACATATTGCAAATAATTAATTTCATTTTCTTGTTGTTATTTGATGGAGCAAACTTCTGAATGTTTTTTCAATTGACCAAACAAAATTTGAAAATTTAACATTTGGGAATAGTTTATATATATTTAAATACTACGTATTTAGAATTTTGAAATAATCATAAAAAAAATAAAAAAAGCAAAATAGTTTTTTGTATTCTAAATAGTCTTTATACATTTGCACTCGAAAAATGAGAGGAAAAATTTGAACTGATTGCAACCTCGTAAAAAAATGCTAAAGCAGAAACTCTCCTTTAGCTTTTGTAGCAATCTCCTCTTTTTTCACTAAAATTAATATTAAACTAAAATATAGTTATGGCTTATTTATTTACGTCGGAATCGGTTAGTGAAGGACATCCGGACAAAGTTGCAGACCAAATTAGTGATGCGTTAATCGACAACTTTTTAGCCTTTGATGCTGAGTCAAAAGTAGCTTGTGAAACGTTGGTTACTACAGGTCAGGTAATTTTGGCTGGTGAAGTAAAATCAAGCACTTATCTTGACGTTCAACAAATTGCAAGAGAAGTAATCAAAAAAATCGGATATACTAAAAGTGAGTATATGTTTGATGCTGATTCTTGCGGTATTCTTTCGGCCATTCACGAGCAATCTGCTGATATTAACCAAGGTGTAGACAGAGCTAGTAAAGAAGAGCAAGGCGCAGGTGACCAAGGAATGATGTTTGGTTACGCAACAAATGAGACTGAAAACTATATGCCATTGGCTTTGGATTTGTCTCATGCTTTGTTAATCGAATTGGCTAACTTAAGAAGAGAAAACAACGAAATCAAATACCTTCGTCCTGATGCTAAATCGCAGGTTACTTTAGAGTATTCTGATGACAACAAACCGGTTAGAATTGACGCGATTGTAATTTCAACACAACACGATGATTTCGGTCCGGAAGCAGAAATGTTGGCTAAAATCAAAAGCGATTTGATTTCGATTTTGATTCCGAGAATTAAAGCAAAATACCCACAATACGCTCATTTATTCAATGACAATATTACTTACCACATCAACCCAACCGGAAAATTCGTTATTGGAGGACCACACGGAGATACCGGTTTGACCGGAAGAAAAATCATTGTGGACACTTATGGTGGAAAAGGAGCTCATGGTGGTGGTGCATTCTCAGGAAAAGATCCTTCAAAAGTAGACCGTTCTGCGGCTTATGCAACACGTCACATTGCTAAAAACTTAGTGGCTGCAGGATTATGTGATGAAGTTTTAGTACAAGTTTCTTATGCGATTGGAGTAGCAAAACCAACTTCAATCAACGTAGTAACTTACGGCACCTCAAAAGTGAATTTGACAGACGGAGAGATTAGTAAAATAGTTGAAAACGTTTTTGATATGCGTCCGTACTTTATTGAGCAACGTTTGAAATTGAGAAACCCAATTTACAGCGAAACAGCAGCTTACGGTCACATGGGAAGAACACCGGAAACGGTTACTAAAACTTTCCAATTGCCGAATGGCGCTCCAAAAACAGTAACGGTAGAGTTGTTTACTTGGGAGAAATTGGATTATGTTGACAAAGTGAAAACGGCTTTCGGAATTTAACCGCAAAGACGCAAAGTTATACGCGAAGTTCGCAAAGAAAAACCCAACTCAATGAGTTGGGTTTTTTGTTTTTTATATACTTGGATAAACTAAGGCCGCAACCAACATCAGTAGTGAAATTCCAAGAAAAAAAAGCAGCATTTTATATCTTGACAAATCCTTGTTGGCCGCTTTATCTCTTTTATATTGTCGAACATAAAGTATGGAAAACAAAACTAAAATAGGAATAAAAATTAATAATTTGACGATGTCATTTTTTATTACAAAAATATTTAACGGCAAAAATACCAGTAGAGTAAAAATCCCTAAGCTTTTCAGCAACTTAGCTTCTTGTTCAGTAGTCATCTTTTTTTTAACAAATCTACAAATTATACCTTAAACTAAAAATAATATACCTTGGTTGCACTCGGTACTGGGAATTTCGGGTAGAGAACTGCGAGAAACTATCGTCATTTAACGAAGTGGTGTTTAATATATTTGTAGCGGCAACCTTGTATTCCCATTTACTGTCTTTTGTTTTTTGATAAGTCAAGCTAGCCGATAAAAAGTCGTATTCTTGATCCACTGTTTTGGCTTTGTTGTAATAATGAAAAAACTCATATTCGCTTACAAAAGAAAAACTTTTTAAGAAGAAATAATCCAATTTAACGGATGGACTATCGGTGTAAAAAGTGTCATTTGGGTATTGGTTTACCGCGTAAGAATAAGCCAATTCCACATTGGGCATATTTTTAAAATTAGTGGAAGCACTAAAACGATAATTGTGCGTAAAGCTTTCGGTATCGATAATATTCTCAGCAGCATTTAATGGGTTTACTTGGATATTATAGAACTTACTCCAATTTACATTGGCGCTAACATTGGCTTTGTAATACTTTAAAAAAGAACGTCCGTAACGTACATTCGCCGAAAAATTTTCATCGCCAAAAGGCGAATTAAAAGGGGAACCTATTTGATTTGCGCCTTCAAATAATGCTCTGGTTTTGATGGCCTCGTTGGTTTTAGTGTAGTTTAAAAAGCCACCGAAGTTTTCAAAGTTGAACATATTAAATTTTTGATACGACAAAGTATGGCTTTGAACCACAGAATTTTCCAAATCACGATTACCGGAAAACAGATTGCTGTAACTGTTGAAAATCGTTCCCAAGGCGTAATTGTTGATATTGGTAAAATTGTTAGAGATTCCGAAATTATACGTTAAGGTCTCCGATTTTTTTATTTGGTAAATCATTTGAAAATCGGGCAACAAACGAACTATTTCCTGATTGACATCAGTGCCTAATTGGGTGTTGGTCAAGTCAAATCGGTGTAAAGTAACGCCGGGTGTAAACGTAAATTTACCGGTCAACCATTTAAAATGAAAGCCTAAAAAAGTATCATTAAAACGATAACTGACGTCATTGTTATTTTCTGCAGCACTTAACGTATTGACCGTTCCGTCGTCCAAACGTTGAAAAATGGACGAGTTTAAACTTTGGTAAACATACGAATTGGCCAACGTAAAATTCAAGTTGGTCTTTGGTGTTAACACATAGTAATAATCCAAACGGCTGTCGAGTTTGTTGGTTTTGATAAATCGGCTTTGCGTAAGGTCATTTCGGTTTTGATTTTCATTATATCCAAAAAAGTCAAAAGGTTGAAACTCTAAATTAGCATTATACAACGGATCTTCGTTTTGGTACAAATGCTGACTTTCGAAGGCAAAAATATGTTTGTCTGTTGGCGTATAATAAAAACTCAAATTTTGATTGATGTTTACCGGATCTTGCTTTTTAGAGGTGAAAACACTTTCATCTGTATTTATGCCTGAAACGTAATTAAACACTTGACGGTTGAGTTCGTTGTTCTCTCTTTGCGCTGAAATTCGGTTTAAGATGTCGTAATCCAATTGAAATTTAGCCGATGGTTTATAAGTGGCGCTGAACTTGAATAAGCCCAAATTATTTTTCTGACTTCCTGCGTCGTCTCTAATTTCAGAAGAAGAAACATTGGTAGTATTGGGTTGCAATATATTAACCGTTGAATTGGTTTCAGTGTCCACTAAGGTCGAAGTTGCAATAATAAATCCGCTCAAACTCCAACTTTTTGAAGGATTGTAGGAGAAATTAGTAGCGCCAAAATGCGATTCGATTTCCTTAACGCGATTGTCTTGAAAAAAGCTAATGCCGAGTGAATTGCTTCCCACATTGATGCTTCCGCCGCCTTTGCCCATTATATTTCTGAAACCACCACTAAACCTGAAATAATCTTGGATGGTGAAAGCTTGCTGACCCACATTATTACTGTTCCCCATAATGTTGATGCTGTATTTCGGACTGTAATAAAAGGCTTTGGGTGCTACAACATAGCGTGTGTCTTCGTGGCCAACTCCAATTCCGGCTGTCATATCTCCAAACCAAAAGTTTTTCTTTCCTTCTTTCAATTTGATGTTCATGGCCAAATTATCTTGGTTGTTTTCCACGCCTTTTAGGATGGAATTTTCATTGTAATTACGCAACACCTGCACTTTATCTATGGCATCGGCCGGTATATTTTTTACGCCTAATTTGGTATCACCATCGAAAAAATCTTTGCCTTCCACCATCAATTTGGTCACTGCTTTTCCCTCGACTTTTACCTGACCTTCGGCATCAACTTCTACACCGGGTAATTTTTTCAGTACGTCTTCGAGTTTTCTTTCGGTTCCGGTTTTAAACGAATCGGCATTGTAAACAATCGTATCGCCTTTGATAGAAACCGGCATTTCCCGTACGATTTCGACACCGTCTAATTCGATGCCGCCACTTTCCATGGTGATGTTTTGGGAAATGTTTTCTGTATTGGTGGTAATTATAATTTCTTTGTTTTGCATGCCCAAATAACTTAGCTTAATGGTGTAAGTTGTGTTGGTTTTCAAGTTCAGCAAAAATTTCCCTTTATCATTGGTAATGGCATAAGCATCCATGGCTTTGGTCGCTTGGTTCATCGCCATAACATTGGCCATTTCCAATGGTGCTTTAGCATTGTCTTGGATTGTCCCTTCAAATCGGATGGTTTGGGCAAAAGAAATTGTTGTAATAAAAAGAAATACAAAGAGTACTGTTTTTTTCATTGTTTAGGCTTAGATAATTTATCGATTAATGTTGAAAGTAAATGACACCGTCTTCATCTTTCATGCTGTCCTCTTTTTTCTTTTTGATTTCATCAAATTTGTTTTGGGTGACTTTTTCTCCTTTAGTTGGTGCTTTAATTTTGGTTTTCTCTTTGTTACTCAGGGTAACTTTAGTGCACAACAAAATGGCATTTCCATCATTGACTTCTAAAATCAATCCCGGTAAACCCCAATAATTATCCGGACCAAAACTCACCGGAATTTCAGGAGTATACCAAACGGTAACTACTTTATCTTCGGGTTTATTCATTTTAAAAAGTGCCGGTTTTTTGGCGTCTTTTTTTAAAAAGTCCTCATAGGCTTGCTGCTGCTTATCGCTGACAGGAATAACTAATTCAGCTTTGAAGCAATTATAATCGCCTATTTTCTTGGTTTCATCAATTAATTTCCAATCCTGCTTAACCAACGGTTCTACCACTAAAAATTCTTTGCCGAAAATATTGTCTTCCACTACACTGCTCAGCTCTTTTGTATTCAGGTATTTATTGCCGGCTGAAACGTAAGTAATCGAAATAGAGATTTCATCTGAATTGTTTTTAGGTTTTTCCAATGCCTTCTCTTCTTCGTACAGACACTCTGTTTTGTTAAAAGTTAGGACGTATTGTTTCTCAGAAGCTCTTTTCACTGCTTCTTGAATCTCCTTTTCAAACTCTGGATCAATAGGTTCTTTTTTATCCGATTGTACTTTTTCGGTTTTTTTCTTTGGAATTCGTTTCCAAAAATATTCGGCTTTCCCTTGGAATTCTTGTGCTTCCGATTGCAAACCCACGAATAAAAAAGTGAAAACAAGTATAACTTTAGTCATTATAAAATTGATTGTTGATTGATTATCTACTCATTCTCATTTGGAAGCCGCCACGTCCATTATTCATCTCGCTCATCTCTTCCATTTTTTTAGTTACGATTTCGTCATACTCCTTTTGTGTCACTTCTTTGCCGTTGCTTGGCGCTTTGATTTCAGCTTTTTCTTTTGGATTTAAAACAATTTTAGAACAAAGAATGGTGGTTTTTCCATCATTGACTTCCAAAATTAATCCGGGTAAACCCCAATACCCTTCCGGACCTTGACTTACCGGAATTTCCGGAGTGTACCAAGCCGTAATTGTTATTTCTTTCGGTAACTCAATTTGATCCATAAAACTTGTTTTGGCACCTTCTTTGGTTTCTTCTTTAGCTTTATCGTCTTTTTTTTCTTCTTCTTTTTTAGGGCGGAAATTTCTAAAATCCGTTTTACTTGCCGGAATTACAGCAGTAGCTTTGAAACAATTATAACCTCCAATCACTCGGGTTTCACTACTCATTTGCCAATTATAGGTTTTCAAAGAATCTTTCACCAAAAACTCTTTGCCCATAAATTCTTTATCGACCTTATACGTTTTGTCCTTTACATTTTTATAATACGTTCCGCCGCCGCCCATAAAGGAAGCCATCATTCTCATGCCACCACCACCTTGGCCCGGAGCATCAAGCTTTTCTTCTTCTTTATAAATGGAAGCCGATTTGTCGAAGTTTAGAAAAAAAGTCTTTTCAAACATTTTTTTCATGCGCTCTTCAATCATTTTCTGCATTTCGGGAGTAATTTCTCTGTTGCCTTCAAAACGGGATTTGAAATCGGCAGTACTGGTTTTTGATTCGTAAACGGCCATCCCTTGAAAGTCTTTTTGGGCATGGGTAGCTAAATAAGAGAATACTAAAAACGAAGCGAATACTATTTTTTTCATTGTTTTAGGTTTTTGGATACAACAAATATGACGATAGTAATCGAAATCTGTTACCAATCTTTTGTTAAAATATTAGGTAAGACTTCATTAAATTAATTTGGTTTACCGTAAATTAGCCTTATGATGAAAAAGACATTTTATCTTCTATTACTAGTCATCTCTGCCCATGGTTTTGGACAAAATCCAAAACTCAAAACAACTGTCATTGATACTGAAATAGTAGAAGACAAAATCTATTTGGGCTTTGATGGATTGGGCAACAAATACTACCTTAAAAACAATGTTTTCATCAAGCAGGATAAAGTTCAAACCTGGGAATATAAAAATGTGGCTTTGGGGAAAATTACTTCGGTTGATTATGTTAATCCACTGAAAATTGTCCTTTTCTATGAAGATTTCAATACCCTTATTACGCTTGATAACCAATTAAATGAAATCCAAAAACTCAATTTTTTTGAAATTGACAATACCATTTTCGCTTCTAAAATAGGCATGGCATCACAAAATCAATTATGGATTTACAATGCTTTAACCCAACAAATTCTTTTATTTGATTACTTGAAGAACACGTCTAAAAACATTGGCAATCCGATTGCAGAAAATATCAAATACACCCAAACGGATTTTAATACTTTTTATTGGATTGATGAAATCAACAACTGGTATGCGATTGATATTTTTGGCAAAGTGACTTTGTTGGCTAACCTTCCGCCTTTTGAAAAAATCCAGATTATTGACCGTGATCAATTATTGTTTTTACAAGACAATACGCTCTACTGCCTGAACAATCAAACGAAAACCGTTTTCGAAATCGACATTGTTGAGAAATCGTTCCAAAATTTTTATTACAAAGACCAAATTTTAGCTATTTTTACCAACCAACAAATTAAGAATTTTAAAATAAAACTACCATAATGCACATAGCAGTAGCAGGAAATATAGGAGCAGGAAAGACTACTTTAACCCGATTTTTAGCCAAACATTTCAAGTGGGAACCTCATTTTGAAGATGTGGTTGACAATCCGTATTTGGATGATTTCTATCACCAAATGGAACGCTGGAGTTTTAACTTGCAAATTTATTTCTTGAATTCGCGTTTTCGTCAAGTATTACAAATTCGCGAAAGCGGCAAAAATATCATTCAGGATCGAACGATTTATGAAGACGCACATATTTTTGCACCCAACTTACATGCGATGGGCTTAATGACCAACCGTGATTTCCAAAATTATACTTCACTTTTTGAATTGATGGAAGGTTTAGTTGGCGCGCCTGATTTGTTGATTTATTTGAGAAGTTCCATTCCTAATTTGGTTTCCCAAATTCACAAACGCGGTCGCGATTACGAAAACACTATTTCCATTGACTATTTGAGCCGATTGAACGAGCGCTACGAAGCTTGGATTACGACTTACGACAAAGGAAAATTATTGATTATTGATGTTGATAATGTTGATTTTGTAAACAATCCGGAGGATTTAGGAATGATTATTAATAGAATTGACGCGGAGATTAACGGGTTGTTTTAAAATAAGGAGCGAATGGCTTGGGCATTTTTGCAATCCATTTTCCCGCTATACATTACAACAAAATGTCCCGATAAATCGGGACATTTTTGTTTTCATTACTATCGGGGCTATTTAGGTTTTGTCTTTTTCAAAATCAGTTTTTAATAACCTCAAAAAGCGATTTTACACGAACCTCTTTCACCGGTTTAGACAATTTAATTTCCACTTTTTGTCCCGGCAAAATATCAAAATAATTATCACTAAAAAAAGTCTCTTCTTCCGAAGATAGAAAAACATTTTTGGCCAAGACATCAGAAAATATTTCATAAGTCTGCTCATCAAGCTTGGTAATTTGAATCTTGGGTTTGGTTAATTGTAAGTCTTTGGATTTGACAAAGTAATATAGCGCATTTGCTTTTTTACCATTTTGTAATATACAAGATACCGACAAGACTAACTCCTTTAAATTATTATCGCTGTAATTCTCTTTTGGAAGCGCTACAAACAAATCTCTTGTATCGGCCGTAATATCAAATTCTACTTCATCTTTTTCCACTAGCTTTCCGTAAAAATCCAATAATTCAATTTCAAACCTTACTTTGTCGGAGTGAGAAGCTTCACTAACCAAATAAATTTCATAATTGACTTCATTTTCCTTAATGGAAATCAACAAATCCTCAAAACTTCGCTTCGCCTGGTATTGAAAAGCTTTCCATCTTCCATAATAATCCACCGAACTCCAGGAAGTCACGGGCCAACAATCATTGCCTTGCCAAAATAAAGTTCCCATGCATTTTGGGTCGGTTCGATGGGCCTCAATAGCGATTTTCATGCCTTCGGCTTGAAGTACTTGGGAAACGTAAATATAGTCTTCAAAATTCGTTGGCACTTGGTAATCTCGCGCCATATACTCGTTGATGGTTTTGTAACCCGTTGGGTGTTTTTGGTGATTTTTGACCGCTTCCGAATTAAAGTTGAGTTCGTCACTTTGGGCGAAAGCCTGAAACGTCTTAATATCCGGCATGCTTTGAAAACCATATTCACTCATAAAACGTCCGACTTTTTTTTGATACATCTCAAACGGTTCCATTCCCCACCAAACGCCCCAATAATGGGCATCGCCACTAAGTAAACTTTCCTTTCTTCCCCAACCAATAGAAGGCGATGACGGCCAATAACGGTTCTCGTTTTTAGCTAATAAACCGTCTAAAGTTTTCGGAATTAAGTCGTGAAACAGCTTTTGGTAATCGGCCCAAATTTTAGTCGAATCTTGCTCCGAATAGTTGTATTGTTTTTGCCAACCCCAATTGTGCCAGCCTTCGTCATTTTCATTATTGCCGCACCAAAGCGCTATACTCGGATGGTTTTGCAAACGGGTTACATTGTCGATGACTTCCTGTTTTACGTTGGCTAAAAAGGCTTCATCTCCGGGATACATCGCGCAAGCAAACATAAAATCCTGCCACACTAAAATGCCGTTTTTATCACATTCGTCATAAAAAACATCTTCAGCATAAACGCCTCCACCCCAAACTCGGAGCATATTCATATTCGCAACGACGGCATTTTTGACAATTGATTTATAATCCAAATCGGTTGCTCTGGGTAAAAAACTATCGGGAGGAATGACGTTAGCGCCTTTCATAAATACCGGTTTTCCGTTCACTTTAAAATAAAAGCTCTTCCCAATTTCATCTTTCTCTTGAACCAGTTCAATTGTGCGTAGGCCGATGTTTAGTTTTTTGGAATCTATAATTGCATTATTTTGAACTAAACTAATTTCAAACGGATACAAATGTGCTTTGCCTAAGCCGTTGGGCCACCACAATTTTGGATTCGAAATTTCGTAAAACAAAGTCAGGTTATTTTTCCCTTTTTTAAGTGGAAGGAATTCCGATTTCTCATTGATTTTTAATTCATATTGAGAAGCATTAGCACTGTTTATTTCGAGAGTAAACTCAACTTTCGCCACATCTTTATTCGTCAAATCCTGATTGGTTTTGATATGGGTTATCTGAACATTATCCCAAAAATAGAGCGCTACTTTCTTGTAAATTCCAGCGGTGACGAATCTTGGTCCCCAATCCCAACCGAAATGATATTGCGCTTTTCGGGTGAATATTTTTTCGTCTCCGGGTAAAGTGTAAGTTAGTTTTTTAGCTTCTTCTTTACCTTTTTTAACGGCGGAAGCAAAGGTGATTTCGAGTTTGTTTTGGCCAATTTTCAACAGCTTTTTCACATCTACTTTCCATGTTCGGAACATATTGTTGGCGGTGAGAATTTTGGTTCCGTTTAATGTGACTTCCGCAAAAGTGTCTAAACCATCGAATTGTAAAATGGCATTTTGATGATTCAGTTCTTCTTTGGAAAGTTTGAAAGTCGTTTGGTATTGCCAATCTTCGTTTTCAATCCATTGCAACTGCTTTTCATTGGCACCAAAAAAAGGATCGGAAATGAGTTTATTAGCCAACAAATCGGTGTGTACCGTTCCGGGAACTTTGGCTGGAAACCATTTGTATTTATCGTTATGGACGCTTTTGAATTGCCATTTTTCGGAACTTAAATTGCGTTCGGTATTTTGTGCCCAAAGTACCATTGGCCACAAAAAAACGATTACGAATGTCAACCACAATTTTCTCATTGGAGTTTAGATTTTAAGGCTTGAACTTCAGTAGCAGAAGCCGTTTCACTACCATCAGTTATCGCCGAAGAATGATAAAAAATCGCTTTAGTCTTTTGTTGGATGACTTCAATATTCGTTGAACGTAAACCACCGCCGGGCATGATTGTGATTCGGTTATTGGCTTTCGAAACTAATTCGGTTAAACGGTTCATGCCTTCCGTTACATTTTGGGCTTGACCCGACGTTAAAATCGTTTTAAAACCGCAGTCGATGAGTTGTTCCAAAGCCTCAAAAGGATGTTGTACTTCGTCAAACGCGCGGTGAAACGTACACGGAAATGGTTTGGCCAAATCAACCAAAGCTCTATTTTGTTCTGAATTAATAGTGTTGTCTTCCTTCAAAATCCCAAAAACAAAACCGTTAACTTTCAATTCTTTTACGGCTAAAATATTCTTTTGCATTTGCTGAAACTCTTCATCAGAATAAACAAAATTGCCACCACGCGGTCGAATCATCACATACAAATCGAGGGTTAAATTCTCTCTTGCCTGTTGAATGATTTCAAAATCGGTTGTGGTTCCGCCCATTTCAATTTCGGCACAAAGTTCCACTCTATCGGCTCCATTTTGTTGGGCGATAAGTGCTGATTCCAAATTAAAGCAAGCGATTTCGAGTTTAGCCATTACTTGAGGAAATAATCAGAATCAATTAATTTGTTTCCGGAATTGTCGTTTACCGCATAGTTAAATCCGCCTTGAATGCAATACGAGCCATAATTGCCTTGTTTGTCTAAAGCAATAAAACCTACTTGAATGTCTTTTAAGTTTTTGTTTCTGTTTTTGGTCAGTTTTACGATGCGTGAAACGGCTTCTTCACAGGCAACTTGCGGTGATTTTCCTTGACGCATTAATTCGACTACCAAATGGCAACCGGCAATTCTGATGACTTCTTCGCCATGACCGGTGGCGGTGGCAGCTCCGATTTCGTTATCGACATACAAACCGGCACCGATAATAGGGGAATCACCTACCCGACCGTGCATTTTGAACGCCATTCCGCTCGTAGTACAGGCTCCGGACAAATTTCCGTGAACATCCAAGGCTATCATGCCAATCGTATCGTGGTTTTCGATATTAGCAATGGGTTTGTACTGACTGGTTTTGAGCCATTCCTTCCATTCTTTTTCGGAAGCTTCTACTAGGAGATTTTCTTTTTTGAATCCTTGAGCCAAGGCAAACTGCAGAGCGCCGTCACCTACTAACATTACATGTGGCGTTTTTTCCATCACCATTCTTGCGACAGAAATTGGATGTTTGATGTGCTCCAAAGCCGCTACCGAACCGATATTGGCAAACTCGTCCATGATACAAGCGTCGAGCGTTACTCGTCCGTCTCGGTCAGGTCGCCCTCCATAGCCTACGCTTCTTTCTGTTGGGTCGCCTTCCGGAATCTTCACACCGGCTTCAACGGCATCGAGCGCGCGACCGTTATTCTTTAAAACTTCCCACGCAGCGCCATTGGCTTTTACACCAAAATTCCAAGTAGAAAGCACGATAGGCTTATTGGCTTTGCCTTTTGACTTGGCCGAATTATCTTCTTTAGAAGTAAACGATTGCAATGCCAAAGCCACTGAACCGGCTGCGGCTGTTTTGATAAAATTTCTGCGATTTGACATAACCTTTATATTTTTATTCAATACCGATTTCATCCACAAACAACCAAGCATCGGAACCGGCGCCGGGATTTCCTTCGGAGATTTTACCGAGATTGGTGGCGATTACTTTGATATATTGAGCATTTTGAGATTTAAAATTCACGGCAACTGTTCCTTTTACTTCTTTGATTTCGGCTAAAGAAAGTTGGTGTATGCTTTGAAAATTCTGTCCGTCATTGGAGACCAATATTGCTATTTCTTTTGGATAATAAATCCAGCTGCCTTGGCTTTCCAGCACGCTGATACTGACTTTATTAATTGGTTCCGATTTCCCTAAATCAATAGTAGCATTCATATCTTTTCCTGAAAAACCTAACCAATCTTTACCCAATTTACCGCGACTGGCTGAAATGCCGTTTACCAAGGTGAAAGCACCGCCGTTGCTGTAATTTTCGTGTGGCAAATTGACCAAAGTAACTTTCTTTCCGGTGGCTTTGTTTAAATTAAAGGCTTGTTCGATGGTAGCGCTTTGTTGTTTCCCGCTTTCAAAATAAGCCGCTTTAATGGTTTGACTTTTAGTAATTGCGATTGGATTGGCGTATGCGTTAGAGCTTATAGTTGGGTCCGTTCCATCCGTAGTATATTTGATTTTTTTGGCATCATTGGCCGAGTTTAATTCGAATAAAATACCATCAGTTGACGGGTTAACTTTCGTAGTGATTTCGAAAATGGCTTTGCTGTAATTGATTCCCTTTTTGTCTAATGTTGGAAACTGCTGTATCATTCGGTTTTGGAAATCGGCGTATTTCTGGGGATTGGAAGTTCCCCAAAGCACTTCGGAAAGCGCCAACATTCGAGGAAAAATCATGTATTCCACTTGTTCGGGTGTATCGATATATTCTGTCCAAACATTAGCTTGGGCACCCAAAATGTATTTTGATTCTTCGTTGGATAGTTCATTTGGAATGGGGTTGAATGCATACACCTTTTCTACGGGAGTATAACCGCCAATGGCCAATGGTTCATTTTTTGGGTCACCTTGATAATGGTCGAAATAACAATGCGAACCGGGAGTCATTACGACGAAATGTTTTTGTTTTGCGGCTGCGATTCCGCCTTCAGTGCCACGCCAACTCATTACGGCAGCATTTGGAGCTAAACCGCCTTCTAGGATTTCGTCCCAACCGATGATTTTTCGGCCTTTGGCATTGACAAATTTTTCAATTCTTTGGATGAAATAACTTTGGAGTTCGTGTTCGTCTTTTAGTCCTTTTTCTTTCATTAAATTTTGACAATGCGGGCAGTTTTTCCAACGCGTTTTCGGGCATTCATCTCCGCCAATATGAATGTATTGTGATGGAAATAGCGCCATCACTTCGCTTAAAATATTTTCCAGAAAAGTAAACGTTTCGTCTTTGGGACAAAACACATCGTCTAAAACACCCCATTGTTTGCCCACTTCAAATGGTCCGCCGGTACAAGAATATTGTGGATAAGCAGCCAAAGCGGCTACGGCATGGCCCGGCATTTCGATTTCGGGAACTACTGTAATATGACGTTGTTTTGCATAAGCTACAACTTCTTTGATTTGGTCTTGGGTGTAAAATCCACCGTAACGTTTGTCGTCGTATTTTTGTTCGTTGTAATGGCCAATCATGGAACCGTTTCGCCAGGCTCCGACTTCTGTTAGTTTAGGATATTGTTTGATTTCGATGCGCCAACCTTGGTCATCGGTTAAGTGCCAATGAAAGGTATTGAACTTGTACATAGCCAGGTAATCGATATACTTTTTGACAAAATCTAGGGAGAAGAAATGTCGGGCGCAATCGAGATGCATGCCTCGCCAGGCGTATTTGGGTTGGTCAAAAATATTTAGACAAGGCAAAACAAACGTTTCATTTTTATCAATTGGAACCAACTGAAGTAAGGTTTGGATTCCGGTAAAAAAACCATGATTGAAAGGAGCTGTTATAATTACTTCTGTGGGTGAAATGTTAATATTATATCTTTCCTTGCTCCAATAAGGATCAATCGGGTACATTTCTTTCAAAATGATTTTAGAATCTACATTTGATTTTGCAACAATGGCTAATAGTAAACCCGTTTGCTGTTTTATGGCTTGTTGCAAATATTGTGCTTCAAACGAATTTTCATCAGCCTGAATTACTGTTTCTTTATTTAAAACAAAATGTCCTTTTCGAATTTCAATCGATTCGGGTTGCGGAATTAAAGGCAATGGATTTTGCGAAAAGGTAATATTGAAAAGCAGTACCAAAAATACAGTCAATCTATAAGTCATGGAAGTTGTGTTTGTATTGGCTAATTTACACAAAAAAGACAAAAAAATGCCCCGCAATTGCGAGGCATCTTTCTTATATTAAAATCTTGCGATTATTTCAAAGCGTCCACTTTAGCTTTTACTTCTGCTTCTGTACCTTCAAATTTTTGAGTAGTTGCTGTTCCGCCTACTGTAGTAGTTACCGTTGCTGTTGCTTTACCGTTGTTGTTGGTAATTTCAACTCTTACATCTTTAGTCGCTGTAGCTACTTCCGGTTTTGCGCAACAGTCTTTTTTATCAGCGATGAATTTCCCGTCAGCACCGTAGTGTGACAAACAAGCTTCTTTTTGCTCAGGTGTACAACCTAAAGAATCGCACATTTTAGCACATTCTTCTTTAGTCATGTCTTTGCATTTGCTCATATCGCATTTGCCTTCCATTCCTTTCATTTCCATATTGCAATTCATGGCTTTAATGTCTGCAGCACCAGCTTCATGACCTCCTAAAATTGGAGCAATTACCAATCCAATCAAACAAGTTAATTTGATTAAGATGTTCATTGACGGACCAGAAGTATCTTTAAATGGATCACCAACAGTATCTCCGGTTACGGCCGCTTTGTGAGCATCAGAACCTTTGTATGTCATTTCTCCGTTGATTTCAACACCCGCTTCGAAAGATTTTTTAGCATTATCCCAAGCACCACCGGCGTTATTTTGGAACACAGCCCAAAGTACACCAGAAACGGTAACTCCGGCCATATAACCACCCAACATTTCAGCGATTAATTGGTTGTTATCAGCATAAACTAATTTACCTAATAATACGATTGCAATTGGGAAACCGATAGTTAAAACGCCCGGCAACATCATTTCTCTTAAAGCTGCTTTAGTCGAAATTTCCACACATTTACCGTATTCCGGTTTTCCTGTACCTTCCATGATACCCGGAATTTCTTTGAACTGACGACGTACTTCGTAAACCATGTCCATTGCAGCTTTTCCAACAGAATTCATTGCCAAAGCAGAGAACACAACCGGAATCATACCTCCAACGAATAACATAGCTAGTACAGGCGCTTTGAAGATATTGATACCATCAATTCCTGTAAAAGTTACATACGCCGCAAATAAGGCCAATGAAGTCAACGCTGCAGAAGCGATAGCGAAACCTTTTCCTGTTGCAGCAGTTGTGTTACCCACTGAATCCAAAATGTCTGTTCTTGTTCGAACTTCTTTTGGTAATTCACTCATTTCAGCGATACCACCGGCGTTGTCAGAGATTGGTCCGAAAGCGTCGATTGCTAATTGCATTGCAGTAGTTGCCATCATAGCAGAAGCTGCTAAAGCCACCCCGTAGAAACCTGCAAAAGCATAAGAAGCCCAGATAGCACCGGCGAATAATAATACGGTTGGGAATGTAGAAATCATACCCGTCGCTAAACCGGCGATTACGTTAGTTCCTGCACCTGTTGAAGATTTTTGTACGATAGCCAAAACCGGTTTTGTACCTAAACCTGTGTAGTATTCTGTTACAGAAGAGATAACTCCACCAACCACTAATCCAACGATAGTAGCGTAGAATACTCTCATGGATGAGATTTGTTGTGCTCCTTCACCGAAGAATTCCATAGTCATTACTTCTGGTAACATGTATTGTACTAAGAAGAAACAAGAGATAGCGGTTAAGATGATAGAAACCCAGTTTCCAACGTTTAACGCACCTTGTACTTGTTTTTCTTTTGCATCATCACTTGATATTTTAACTAACATCGTTCCGATGATTGAGAATAAGATTCCGAAACCGGCGATGGCCATTGGCAATAAAATTGGACCGATACCTCCAAAAGCGTCTTCGATTTTTCCGCCCATGTCTTTAATTACGTAGTTCCCTAAAACCATAGCAGCTAAAACGGTTGCTACATAAGAACCGAATAAATCGGCGCCCATTCCGGCAACGTCACCTACGTTATCTCCAACGTTATCAGCAATTGTAGCTGGATTTCTTGGATCATCTTCCGGGATTCCTGCTTCAACTTTACCTACTAAGTCGGCACCAACGTCAGCCGCTTTGGTATAAATACCACCACCAACACGAGCAAACAAAGCGATAGACTCAGCTCCTAAAGAGAAACCGGCTAACGTTTCTAAAACGATAGTCATGTCTTCTGTAGTTGTCCAAGCACCTTTCATGAAGTAATTGAAGAAAATAATGAAGAAACCTGTTAACCCTAAAACGGCTAAACCGGCCACTCCTAATCCCATTACAGTTCCACCACCGAAAGAAACTTTCAAGGCTTGTGGCAAACTGCTACGAGCTGCTTGTGTAGTTCTTACGTTAGTTTTCGTAGCAATTTTCATCCCCATATTTCCGGCTAAAGCCGAAAAGAAAGCTCCGAAAATAAAAGCTACTACAATTAATATGTGTGTTGTAGGAACAACAAAAGAAATTCCGGCCAATACTGCACTCGCCAATACAACAAAGATGGCTAGTAATCTGTATTCCGCTTTTAAGAAAGCCAAGGCTCCTTCATAGATGTAATCTGAAATCTCTTTCATCTTACCATCACCGGCGTCTTGTTTTAAAACCCAACTTCTTTTGATTGCCATAAAAAGCAAACCAATTAATGCCATTACTATCGGCACATAAATCATCATTGATTCCATAAATATAATTTTCGTTATAAATTTTATCGGTCGCAAAAGTAACAAAACTTTAACAAATAAAAACAATATAATTCGGGAATATTAGTTCAATTGGTATACATGTATTTAAAGTAAATTATTGCTTACTAAACCAAAAAAACTATTTTTGAGAAATATTTAAATCCAAATGGCGATTAAAACCCTTTCTATCGTAATTCCAGCCTATAATGAAGGCCCGACTATTTATAAAATATTGGACAAAATAAAAGCTGTTTCTCTCCTTAATGATATTCAAAAAGAAGTCATTATTGTGAATGATTGCAGTACGGATAACACGGTTGAAAGTATTAAAACTTATATTGAAAGTAATCCTGAATTGTCTATTGTTTTTTTGGAACACATTGAAAACAAAGGGAAAGGCGCGGCATTGCACACCGGAATTGCAAAAGCTACCGGCGATGTGATTGTGATTCAAGACGCCGATTTAGAATACGATCCACAGGAATACAATATCCTTTTAAAACCCATAGTTGATGAAGTGGCCGATGTAGTATACGGCAGTCGGTTTATGGGTGGAAAACCACATCGAATTCTTTTCTTTTGGCACAGTATCGGGAATAAATTTTTGACTTTTTTGAGCAATATGTTTTCCAATTTGAACTTAACCGATATGGAAACTTGCTATAAAATGTTTCGTGCCGATGTTTTGAAATCGATTACACTCAAAGAAAAACGTTTTGGTTTCGAACCCGAAGTCACGCTTAAAGTGGCTCGCATTCCAAAAATCAGAATTTATGAAGTGGGGATTAGTTACTACGGACGAACTTTTGAAGAAGGGAAAAAAATCAGTTGGCGCGATGGTTTTCACGCGATTTATTGCATTTTCAAATATGGAATTTTCAAATAAAACTACACGATAAATTTACGGTTTCGTTTGACCAAATAATGGTGCCAAAGAAAAAAAGTCGCCATACTTCGGTAAGGTTTCCAGTTTTCGGATAGAATAATCATCTCCTCTTTTTCTTTACAACCATAAAGCTCTTTAATGGTATTAACCACAGCGATATCGCCTATCGGAAGTATATCCGGCGATTGCAAGGAAAACATCAAATAGACATCAATAGTCCAATGGCCAATGCCTTTGATTTTGATTAATTCGCTTCTGACTTCGTCGGGATGTTTTTGAGAAAGGCTATCTAAAACTAAGGTTTTATTCGAAATAGCTTCTGCCAAAGCTTTTAAATAAATGGTTTTTTGCCTACTGACACCACAATTTCTGAGTGTTTCTTCTGAAGCCGAAATTATGGTTTGCTCAGTAACATCGCCTAATGAATTTTCAATTTTGACATAACAAGCACGAGCAGATTCGATGGAAACCTGTTGTTCTAAAATGAGTTTGCACAACGTTTGAAAACCTTCCGGTCGGGATGGAATATATGGATTGCCATATTGCTGATGCAATTTTTTAAAAATGTCATCTTTCTCGACCAAATAAGCAATCGCATCCATTTTAGAAATAGAATCCGAACGAACCTTTGATGGTAAAATTATCGGTATCCGGTAAGTTTCTGTAGTTGCCTCTCCATGCAAAATCCAAACGGAATACTTTGAAAATATTACCAATACCGGCGCTGTATTCCCAATACGGTTTTTCAGGCGCTTTGTATAGTAATCCGGAAGCATTTATGGCACGATTTTCATCGGAAATGGTTCCGTAAACACCTCTGACACCCACAATTTCGCGCAGATTTAATTTTCGCAATCCCGGAATTCGAGCAAATATTTTCCCGTTGAAATTGTGCTCCCATTGAAGAGTAGCATATTCATCGGCTACAAATTCGTAGAAATTCAAATTGCTGAAGGTATTTTGTATGATAAAATAAGTTTGATTCCCCGGAACCACACTCATTAAACCTAGCGGAATTTGACCAAAGGTTTTCCCTAATTCCATTGTGAAATTAGAACGGCCTAATGGCCCTATAACAATGGGTTGTTTGTAGTACAATTGGATTTTCTGATAGTCAAAGTCGCTACTGATTAATCCTTTGAAACCTTGACTATAGTTGATAAAGAAACGGCTGTACGGACTGTCAACTTCTCTTCTTTCTACTCCGTAACCAATGGTTTTTCGCTTCGGCGTATATTCCACCTGTAAGTTCAACTCTGATTGTTTTACTTCACTGGCTGTGGTAGTAAAAGTATCATCGGTATAGTAATTCAAACTAAAAGTATCCGAAGCTGATTCTAACGTTCGATAGGTAAATCCGAGTTGGAAGGTTAAGTTTTTCACCGGTTCGATTTCTGCGGCAAGCGAAGTCAAATTGATATTAGTCAACTTCCCATTAGCGCCAGTCGTAAACAATCCGGACGAAGCATAACTTCTACCTAAAACATCATTGGTTGTGGTCAAACTCGCACCTATTTGCTCCACATCACGCCTATTTCCTCCCGAAAGAATAATTCGGTTTTTTTTGTCAATCATCCATTTTCCTGACGCACCATATTTGAATTTATTGTCTTCAAATCCGTAAGCAGTGTAGCCTTGCAAACGCCAAGTATCATTCGGCCCGAAATAAGTTCTTCCGCCGGCTCTCAAACGCCAACCTTCCACTTCATTGAATCCAACGGTGGAAAAAATCGGTCCATAATCCAAATGCCATTTCGGAATTTCGATATAACCACTTCCTAAAATGGAAACCAAACTGTAAAGTCGTTTAAATTTCTTAACCGTTTTGAGCGTATCAATCATTTCATAGATTTTCTGCTCATCTTTATTGAGTTTTTCAAAACGATTTTCTTCCCAATATTCATCGGTTTTGGCGTAGACTTCATTATCGATAAAATTGACTTCCTCTTTGTAGAACTTCTCCGGTTTCTTTTCGTCAAATTTAAAATTGCGGTACAAAGTGGTTCTTTTGCCATAAACACCTTTGGATTCTTCTTTTTTGCGCAAAGCGAAATCGGACATCATATAATCACGGGTTGGCAAGAAAACAGAATCGTTCAACACTTCAAATTCTTGTTCGATATAAATGTCTTTTACCCAGTTGATGTTGGCACTTTTCGTCACCGCCATATTGATGGTTTTGATGGCAAAAGTGGAATCGTTTACCCAAAAATCTCCTTTAAAAGTCAACTCGTTTTTACGTCTCGGATAAAACACGATATTGTAACACCACTTGTTGTCGATGAACGCGGTATCGGTTAAAACATAATTATAAACGTCAATTCCGGTGCGCGATAACGGACTCACGAAACTCTTGTCAAAGAAGTTTAAATAGTTGTCATAAATGTCAAAATCGTTGTACAAATCTTTGATAAACATATTCACGCCATCGCCATTTCCTAAACCTGAATTTTTATTTGCTTTGAGGATTTCTTTGGTTTTTTTGGCTTCATTATCACCATAAAAATCAGAGAGTGATTCGTTGATAAAAATAGGCAAATAGGTTTTTCCGGTAACGCTGGAAGTATCGATGTTTTTGAAGACAAACTCCATGCCTTTAAAAATTTTGCTTTTCATAAAAGCGCTGTCGATAGTGTTCATATCAAACTCTACTTTCTCATACTTTTCGTATTGGTATTGCTTGAACATTTTTAGCCCGTTCTTTCTTCTGCGTTCCCAAATTTTCCTTAAAATATCAAGCGCTGGATTATTTTTCTTAGACGTTTTACCGGCAAATATTTTGACTTCTTTTAAAGCGTTTCCTTCGGTCAACACAATTTTAAAATCGTAATTAACCAATTTCGGTAACTTGACTTCTTTATCGGGAAACCCTACAAAGGAAACAATCAAAGCGGTATAAGTCTCGGGAGATTCAATGTAAAATCTTCCGTCTTCATTGGAAACTACCCCAACTTGAGAGCCTTTAAAAACAATATTAGCATAAGGGATAGGTTCATTGGAATTATCGACAACAATTCCGCTGACTTTAGTTTGGGCCGAAAGACTGTAAGTTAAAAGAAAAATAAATAGTGCAAATATCTTTTTCATGGGCAAAAAAAAACTCCATCTTATTTAGTAGGATGAAGTTTCAAATATAAGTATTTAGATTATTAGATTTCTGGATTATTAGATTTTTGGATTGAATTTTCTAACAATCTAAACATCTAACGATCTAACAATCTATTTATAAGTTACTTTTTTGACAGCTTTAACCACATCTTCGGCATTTGGCAACCATTCTTTTAATAAGGTTGGTGAATAAGGCGCTGGCGTGTCTGCCGTTGTGATTCTTTGAATTGGGGCATCTAAATAATCGAACGCTCTTTCCTGAACCATATAAGTTATTTCAGAAGCCACACTGGCAAATGGCCAAGCTTCTTCTAAAACAACCAATCGGTTTGTTTTTTTAACCGAATTGATAATCGCATCATAATCCATTGGACGAACCGTTCTCAAGTCGATGATTTCACAAGAAATACCTTCTTTCGCTAATTCGTCTGCTGCAATAAATGCTTCTTTGATGATTTTTCCAAAAGAAACGATGGTTACATCAGTTCCTTCTCTTTTAATATCGGCTACTCCTAATGGAATCGTGTATTCTTCTTCCGGCACTTCGCCTTTGTCACCGTACATTTGCTCTGATTCCATGAAAATCACCGGATCATTATCGCGAATGGCGGCTTTCAACAAACCTTTGGCATCATAAACTGTTGATGGTACTACAACTTTCAAACCCGGTGTATTGGCAAACCAGTTTTCAAAAGCTTGAGAGTGTGTTGCTCCTAATTGTCCGGCTGAAGCCGTTGGACCGCGGAAAACCATCGGCATTGGGAATTGTCCGGCCGACATTTGACGCATTTTAGCAGCGTTGTTGATGATTTGATCAATACCAACCAATGAGAAGTTGAATGTCATGTATTCTACAATCGGACGACAACCGTTCATTGCTGAACCAACGGCAATTCCGGCAAAACCTAGCTCTGCAATTGGTGTATCAATTACTCTTTTGGGTCCAAATTCGTCCAACATTCCTTTAGAGGCTTTATAAGCACCGTTGTATTCGGCTACTTCTTCTCCCATTAAATAGACTGATTCATCGCGACGCATTTCTTCACTCATCGCTTCGGCAATCGCTTCTCTAAATTGTATCGTTCTCATATATGATTGTGTTACTGTCCATAATTTTGAAAGGCAAAAATAAAAATTAAAAATGATTAAAAAACATTTCTTGCCCTTAATTAATAGCCTATTAACAAGTCTTCGAAGCAAGCTTGTTTTTCATCTCTTACGAAATCGATTGAAAATTGAAAAATTTATATGCATGCATATAAAAATTAGAAATATATTTTATACTTTTACGCTCAGAAAAAATCACTAAATAAATATTGCAATGAAAATATTAGTTTGCATCAGTCATGTGCCTGATACTACTTCAAAAATCAACTTCGTGAACGGTGATTCTGAATTTGACACCAATGGGGTGCAATTCGTAATCAACCCTAATGACGAGTTCGGGTTAACCAGAGCGATTTGGTTCCAAGAACAACAAGGCGCGAATGTAACTGTCGTAAATGTTGGCGGTGCCGATACTGAACCAACCTTAAGAAAAGCATTAGCGATAGGTGCTAATGAAGCGATTCGTGTAAACGCTACGCCTACTGACGGGTTTTTTGTGGCGAAACAATTAGCAGAAGTAGTAAAAAATGGCGCTTACGATTTAGTAATCTGCGGAAAAGAATCTTTGGATTACAACGGCGGAATGGTTCCGGGAATGTTAGCCGGATTATTGAATTACAACTTTGTAAATTCTTGTACCGAATTGACTATCGACGGAAACTCAGCCAAAGCAGCCCGTGAAATTGACGGTGGAAAAGAAACGATTGCCGCTTCTTTACCTTTAGTTATTGGAGGCCAAAAAGGATTAGTAGAAGAAAAAGACCTGCGCATTCCAAACATGCGTGGTATCATGACCGCCAGAACCAAAGTATTAACGGTGTTGGAACCTGTTGGAGCCAATATAAATACAAAAGCCGTAAAATTTGAAAAACCGGCGCCAAAATCTGCGGTAAAATTATTCTCTGCTGATGATTTGGACGGATTGGTAAATGCCTTACACAACGAAGCAAAAGTAATTTAATTTTAAATTTTGAATTTTAAATGATGAATTAAAAGTCATTTAAAATTTATAATTCAACATTCAAAATAATAAAAATTATGTCATTATTAATATACGCAGAATCGGCCGACGGAAAATTCAAAAAAGTAGCTTTTGAATTGGCGTCATATGCGAAAAATGTAGCCGAATCACTGGGAACAACCGTAACCGCTGTAACAGTTAACGCCGGTAATGTATCCGATTTATCAAAATACGGTGTAGACAAAGTATTAAAAGTATCTAACGACAAATTAGCCAACTTTAATGCAAAAGCCTATGCTGACGTAGTGAAACAAGCCGCGCAAAAAGAAGGTGCGAAAGTCATTTTGCTTTCTTCTACTACCGACAGTTTATACATGGCGCCATTGGTAGCCGTTGGTTTAGACGCCGGATTTGCTTCGAATGTAGTGGGATTGCCATTGAGCACTACACCTTTCCAAGTAAAAAGAAATGCGTTTTCAAACAAAGCGTTTAACATCACTGAAATCTCAACAGAAGTTAAAGTATTAAGCTTAGCCAAAAACTCTTATGGTTTAGTAGAAAGCGCTGCTTCAGCTACCGAAGAAGATTTCGCCCCCAACTTAAACGACGCCGATTTTAATGTAAAAGTAGAATCAGTAGAAAAATCTTCAGGCAAAGTAACCATTGCCGATGCCGATGTTGTAGTATCCGGCGGACGTGGTTTAAAAGGTCCGGAAAATTGGGGATTAATTGAAGATTTAGCTTCAGTTCTTGGTGCTGCAACTGCATGCTCGAAACCTGTTTCTGATTTAGGTTGGAGACCTCACAGCGAACACGTAGGCCAAACCGGAAAACCGGTAGCGACCAATTTATACATAGCCGTGGGCATTTCCGGAGCCATTCAACACATTGCCGGAATCAACTCTTCTAAAGTAAAAGTAGTAATCAACAGTGATGCCGAAGCACCTTTCTTCAAAGTAGCAGATTACGGAATCGTTGGTGATGCCTTTGACATTTTACCCCGTTTGACACAAAAACTAAAAGAGTTTAAAGCGCAAAACGCATAAACCGTTATTAATTCATTCCAAGAGTCGTTGAAAACTTTATTTTTTAGCGACTCTTTTTTTGTGCTTTCCATTTTTAGAAGCGAAAAGTTTTTGTTACTTTGCAGTCCATATTCCTGCCATACACTGCAAGTCCCGATGAATCGGGAGCTTTACGTTACTGTCAGGGCTAAGAGGGGAATTGTATTGAACTTTTGGAAACTTTTTCGACTATTTATTTCAATTCTGAAATCTAAAATCTAATATCAGAAATCTAAAATCTAAATGAGTTTAGTAAAACTAACCATAAAAGGAATTTCTTATAGCCAAACGCAAAACGGTGCTTATGCCCTGATTTTAAATGAAGTAGACGGCGAAAGAAAATTACCTATTGTCATTGGCGCTTTCGAAGCACAATCCATAGCTATTGCTTTGGAAAAAGAAATCAAACCGCCACGACCTTTAACCCACGATTTATTCAAAAGTTTCGCCGATAGATTCGATATCGTAGTTAAACAAGTCATCATCCACAAATTAGTTGACGGTGTTTTTTACTCGAGTATCATTTGCGAACGCGACAAAATAGAGGAAATTATCGATGCCCGAACTTCAGACGCTATTGCTTTGGCACTTCGATTCAACGCACCAATTTTTACCTATAAAAACATCTTAGACAAAGCCGGAATTTACCTCAACACCAATCCAACCGACCTCGAAAATCAAAACATCGAAGATGAAGGCGTATTATCTACACCGGAAACTTTCGGATTGGACAGCGAAGGTAAAGCAGGCGATATTTATGTTAGCATGAGTCTTTCCGAACTGCACGAATCATTGGAAAAAGCCGTTCAGGACGAAGATTACGAAAAGGCAGCGAAGATTAGAGACGAAATTTCGAAAAGAGAAAGCTAAAAATTATTTTAAATTTTGAATGATAAATTTTAAATGGATTGCTAATAATTTATAATTCAGAATTTATAATTTATACTAAAACCCATGAAGCAGTACCATGATTTAGTGCGACACGTTTTGGAAAACGGTTGCCAAAAAGGAGACAGAACCGGAACGGGAACCAAAAGTGTTTTTGGCTACCAAATGCGCTTTGATTTAAATGAAGGTTTCCCCATGGTGACGACCAAAAAACTGCATTTAAAATCGATTGTTTATGAATTGCTTTGGTTCTTAAAAGGCGATACTAATATTGCTTACCTCAAAGAAAACGGCGTAAAAATTTGGGACGAATGGGCCGATGAAAATGGCGATTTAGGTCCGGTTTACGGTCACCAATGGCGCAATTGGAACAGCGAAGAAATCGATCAAATCACGGAGTTAATCGAAACCTTAAAGAAAAACCCAAACAGCCGCCGTATGTTGGTTTCCGCTTGGAATCCTTCAGTATTGCCGGATACTTCTAAATCATTTGCCGAAAATGTGGCCAATGGCAAAGCGGCTTTACCGCCATGTCACGCATTCTTTCAGTTTTATGTAGCCGATGGAAAATTGTCCTGTCAGTTGTACCAAAGAAGTGCTGATATTTTCTTAGGCGTTCCTTTTAACATTGCTTCTTATGCTTTGTTTACCATGATGATTGCTCAGGTTTGTGAGTTACAAGTTGGAGAATTTATTCACACTTTTGGCGATGCACACATTTATAATAACCATTTCGAACAAGTAGAATTACAATTGTCGCGCGAACCAAGACCATTACCAAAAATGATTTTAAATCCGGAAGTGAAAAATATTTTCGATTTTACTTTTGAAGATTTTACGTTAGTAGATTATGATCCGCATCCGCATATAAAGGGTATAGTTGCGGTTTAATGTTATTGTCTATGAAAAAGTTATACTTCCTGTTTATATTATTTTCAAATCTTTTTTATGCCCAAAATTCTGAAGACAGAAGAGTTTATTTAGATTCCTTATTTAAAGAAACCGAAAACTCGGATAGCCCTTATTACAGAATTATTGAAGACGAAAATACCAACAAAGAAGAATATAAATTTAAAACTTTTTACAAATCCGGAAAAGTTTATATAGAGGGAAACACACGTTCCAATAAATCCATCCTCCAAAACGGATTTATTACTACCTATTTTGAAAATGGAAATAGAAAAGAAGAGTATTATTCCGATAAAGGTTCTATAGCAGGAAATCAAACGGCTTGGTATGAAAATGGGAATAAAAAATACGTTAAAGATTATTTTAAAGAAAAAAACGAGTTAATCTCAACGGTTAGAATTCTCCAATTTTGGGACATTAATAATGTTCAAAAGGTTATCGATGGCAATGGTTATTTTGAAGGTGAAGAAAACCATTGTTATGAAAAAGGAAAACTTCAAAACGGATTAAGAATCGGCAAATGGGAAGGCGTTGATAAAAGATTTAAAATCAAGTTTGAAGAGGATTACGAAAACGGGAAACTAATCAAAGGCGTTTCTATGGACAGCGTGTCAAATGAACAAAGCTACACCTCGGTTAGGGAAAGTGCAAAACCTCGAAAAGGATACGAACACTTCTATAAATACATTGGCAAAAAGTTCAGATTTACAAAAAAAACAGAGAGACAAAGTGGGAAAATAGTATTGTCTTTTATTGTTGAAAAAAACGGAACTATCAGTGACATAAAAGTGCTTAAAAGTGCCGGAGAAGAGCTTGATAACGAAGCCATTCGTTTGATTGAATCTTATCCGGATTGGGAACCCGGAAAATACAGAGGTCGAATCGTCCGTGTACATTACACGATACCCATTACTATAACCGCAGAACAATAAATCGGGTTATCCTATAAAAAAATCCGTCTCGAAATCGAGACGGATTTTTTCTTCTAACCAAAACTAAAACCTATAGTGCTAACACACTATTTTCTGCGCCGGCAAATTCGTTATATGCATAACTGTCTGCCTCAGGATCGTTTACATAAGAACCATCCACTAAATATTTAAACTCAAATGAGTTGTCTTTTGGTAAATCAAAAGTTGCTTTGAATGTTCCGTTTTTCAATTTAGATAATTCGCCTTCAGCCGGATTCCAATTGTTGAAATCTCCTATTACTGCTGCAGTATTTGCTTCTTTTGCTTCGATTGAAAAGGTAACTTTAACAACCGGTTTTGTTTTTATAACTTGTTTTTTGATAGCCATAACTAATTCATTTATAGATTACTGAGGCAAAGTAAAGTGATTTTTTTATATCTTTTACACGCTCAATTATTTTTATGACATTGCTAAAAACATAGCCAAATAAAAAGAAGATTTACAATTTAAAAGCATTAAAATTTTACATCTGTAATTAAGAAATCGGTTTCGTAATACATTATTACAAAAAGGGATTGTACTATTTTAAAAATAAATTTTACCTTTAATGCACAAATTTCGTCTTATGGAGAGCAACCAACACGAATTATACGAATACGCCAGGAACAGAATCAACCAAAAAAAGCGTTTGTTTCAGCACTTTATTGTGCTTTGCATTGGCAGCATGTTTTTATTTACTGCGAATCATTTATTAAACTATCACGACGAAACCAATTGGTGGATATGGATAGTAGTGATTTGGTGTTGTCTGTTCGTTTTTCATGTTATCAAAGTACTTTTCACTGATAGTTTTATGAATAAAAACTGGGAAAGAGCCCAAATAGACAAGTTGATGCTCAAACAATCCAAAAAAATTGAACAACTCAAAAACGACTTGGAAAATTCAAACCCTACAAAATAATGATAACACTTATAGCCGCTGTGTCGGAAAACAATGCATTGGGCAAAGACAACCAACTGCTTTGGCATTTACCAGATGATTTTAAAAGATTCAAAACACTGACTTCCGGTCATTATATTATTATGGGTAGAAAAACATTTGAAAGTTTTCCAAAACCTTTGCCCAATAGAACCCATATAATCATCTCTCGTCAAAAAGACTACAAACCTGAAGGCTGTATAGTAGTTGATTCTTTAGAGAAAGCCATTGAAGTTTGCCCTAAAGAAGAAGACATTTTTGTCATTGGCGGCGGTCAAATCTACAAACAATCAATCGCCATTGCAGATAAAGTTGACATCACACGGGTACATCATTCTTTTGAAGCCGATACTTATTTTCCTGAGATTGATTTAAAAGAATGGCAATTGGTTTTTGAAGAATTCCATCCTAAAGACGACCGACACGAATTCGATTTTACTTTTCAAACCTTTGTTCGAAAACAATAATTAGTTCCACAATTCTTAAAGAAAACGATATGCTTTATCGCAATTAAAATATTGGCTTATATTTGTCAAAAATTCGAGAATGTCAAAGCAAATAACACCTTATAAAGAATCAACATTAGGTAAAAAAGAACAAGTCACCCAAATGTTTGACACCATTTCCGGAGAATATGATGGGTTGAACAGAGTTATTTCAATGGGAATTGATGTCAAATGGCGTAAGAAAGTAATCGAATTGGTTAAAGCTAAAAACCCCGAAAATGCCCTTGACATTGCCACCGGAACAGGAGATTTAGCGATCATGATGGCCGAATCAACTGCTGCTAAAAAAATTATTGGTTTGGATTTATCTGTTGGCATGCTTGAAGTAGGTAAGAAAAAAATTCTCGATAAAAATCTGGCAGACAAAATAGAAATGGTCGTTGGCGACAGTGAAAACATTCCTTATCCTGATAATTATTTTGACGCGATTACAGTTTCTTTTGGCATCAGAAATTTTGAAACGTTGGAAAAAGGTTTGGCCGAAATTTATAGAGTTTTAAAACCAAATGGAATTTTTGTGATTTTAGAGACTTCGGTTCCTACGAAATTTCCTTTCAAGCAAGGTTATGGTTTTTACACTAAATTCATTCTGCCATTAATAGGGAAATTGTTTTCTAAAGACAACAAGGCGTATGGCTATCTGTCTGAATCTGCGGCAAATTTTCCTTTTGGCGAAGCCTTAAACAATATTTTGCGAAAAATTTCGTTTAAAGAATGTAATGCCATGCCACAAACTTTTGGAGTAGCCACCATTTACACCGCCACAAAATAATAAAAATGAATTTTCAGCCTTAGCATGAAAAAAATAATTGTCCTTTTTATACTCTTTTCCCTAAATGCTCAAGCACAATTTGGGACAAGTATCTTTTCGAAAGACCCTATTATCAATTTGGAAAACTTTGACAAACAAAGAGTCTATTGGGGTTATTTTTTAGGTTTTAGCACCTTTGATTTCAAAACCGATTATAAAGTACCGGGACAAGACATTGATGTAAAAGGGAATAGCGGCTTTAATGTAGGTTTGGTTGGTGTGTTACGATTACACGAATATTTAGAATTGCGTTTCGAACCGGGGTTGTATTATGCTAGCAGAACACTAACTTATTCCGGATTTACCCAAGAAAGAGATGCACTAAGAGAAGTAAAAGCAACGTACATCGATTTTCCGCTGATGCTTAAATTTATGTCTTTACGAACCGGAAACGTCAGACCTTATTTGCTTGGAGGCGTTGGAAGTACGTTGAACTTATCGAGTAATTCTAAATCAAAAGATGACAACTCGGAACAAAAGTTTAGAGTAAAACCTTGGACTCAAAATTATACCTTTGGTTTTGGCATTGATTTGTATTTTGAATATTTCAAATTTTCTCCTTCTATTCGAGGTGTTTTTGGGTTTAACGATGAGTTAATTCGTGATGATGACCCAAACAGTCCATGGACAGGCAATATTGAATCGTTGAAAACCCGTGCGGTTTTAATTAACTTTACTTTTCATTAAGCGTTTCTCCTAAATTCGCTTAAAAATATAGCCGTAGCTGTAGCTACATTCAAACTTTCTGTTTTTTGAATATCTCCAAATCTCGGAATGGCAATTCTGTTTTCAATGCTTTTTTCTAAAGTTGCTGAAATACCATTGGCTTCATTACCAAATACTAAAATACCTTGTGCCGGCAGCCTTTCTTTATAGATATTCTTTCCATCCATAAAAGTGCCGAAAACCGGTAGTGAAGTAGTAGAAATAAATGCATTTAAATCTACATAATTAATATTTACCCTAGTAATAGAACCCATCGTGGCTTGAATCACTTTTGGGTTATACACATCAACCGTTTCATTAGAACAAAGCAATTGCTTTATCCCAAACCAATCGCAAAGACGGATAATCGTTCCTAAATTTCCGGGATCTCTAATATCATCTAAAGCTACAATTAATCCTTTCTCTTCTACCTTAACTTCTTTTGGAATTTTAAAAATTGCCAAACAAGAACTTGGTGAAGTCAAGGCCGAAATTCTTTTCATTTCTCCTTCATTTATGAGTGTTTTATGCGAAAGTGCAATCTTTTCAAAAACAGCTTCGGTAACAAATAAATGTTCGAGCACAATATTTGATAGTAACAATTCCTGTATTACTTTTACGCCTTCGGCTATAAACAATTGATGCTCGTTTCGGTATTTTTTATGTTGAAGACTGGTAATTAATTTTATTTGGTTTTTACTAACCATAAAATACTGTATTTTTGAATTAAATATTTCACACCACTTGAAAAAGAGTATCACAAAAATATCACTATTTATTCTAACCGGACTAATTATCTTTGGTTGTAACTCTACAAAAAGGGTTCCTGATGGAAAAAGACTACTGACCAAAAATGACATTTATATTGATGACAAAAAAGACAATGGTGAAGAAATCACGAATCAGCTCTATCAAAAACAGAACAGCTCACTATTAGGCTATCGTCTGCGTTTGAATCTTTATAATTTGGCAAAACCAAAATCAGATTCGTTGTTCAGAGACAAAATGATTAAAAACCCTAAGCGTTATTACCGAAAAGCCAAATGGCTTTCAAAAAAACAAGTCAAACGATTAGGAGAATCTTTCTTGTATTCAGGTCTTGATAATTTTTTGAGAAAAACCGGAGAAGCACCTGTGATATTGGACACGTCTAGTACAAAAAAATCAATTCGCCGATTGAAGTCCTATTATTATAATCGAGGTTATTTTGACGTAACAGCTCAATATAAAATAGACAGCCTTGACCCTAAAAAAGTCAAACTAAAATACAATATCAATACTGGCAAACCTTACATTTTGGATAGCATTACCGCTAATATTTCAAGTAAGCCTTTAGACTCTATGTTCGAATTGAGAAAAAGAAATTCATACATAAAGTCAGGTCAGCGTTACGAAACAAGCAATTTTAACGAAGAAAAAAAACGCATTACCGAGGACTTTAGAAACAATGGTGCTTTTCGGTTCCAACAGAATTATGTTAACTTTGATATTGATACCATAGGCAGAAAATACAACCCTAATGTGACTTTAATAATCGAGGATGAAAGCATTCGGTTTGAAGACAGCATCCAAACCAAACCTTTCGAATTGTATAAAATCAGTAAAGTAAATATTTTTACTGACCACAGTCCAACCAACCCTAACGCTGCCATTCAAGACAGTATCACTTATAACGACATCACTTTGTACAGTGTCAACAAATTAAAATACCGTCCCAAAGCACTTACTGACGGAATTTTTGTAACCAAAGGCAATTATTTTTCAGATTTCAGAACTTCAGTGACGTCAAGATATTTGAGTAACCTGAAAGTTTTCAACTATCCGTTAATCCAATACGTGGAAGACAAAAACGAGAAAAACAGTTTGATTGCCAATGTTTATTTAACTCCAAGAAAAAAATACACTTTCGGGTTTTCTACTGACTTTACCCACTCCAACATTCAGGATTTTGGTATATCAGGAAATACTTTTTTGGCTATTCGAAATGTTTTTAACGGTGCTGAAACTTTTGAATTAGGTTTCAGAGGTAATATTGGGTCATCAAAAGATTTAGCCAACCCAAATAACACTTTCTTTAATATTTCTGAAATTGGAGTGGATGCTAAATTGAATTTTCCTCGCATCTTTTTTCCATTCAAAACAGATAAAATTATTCCAAAAACTATGATTCCCTACACCACTATGAGTGTGGGTTATTCAAAACAGACAAATATTGGATTGGACAAGCAAAACTTTACGAGCTCACTCAGCTATAATTGGACGCCCAAAAGAAATATGACTTTTAAAGTTGATTTATTCAACATCCAATTTGTAAAAAATTTAAATCCTTCAAATTACTTTAATATTTACAAATCATCTTACAATACTATTAATGAAATTGCACAAAGTTATCCTACTGTAAATTCAGACTATTTTAATGACAATGATGATTTGATTATTGAAGACGGTGTACTTGGGTTTGTTACTGATGTTGCCAATCAAGAAGTGCCGATCACTATAACCGATGCCAAATCACTTTTAAGCATCATGGAAAGAAGGAAAAGACTAATTGAAAACAACTTGATTTTTGCTTCTAATATTACCTTTACCAAAACCTCCAAAAAGGATTTGTTTGACAATGAATTTTATGCCATTAAAGCTAAAGTTGAATCCGCTGGAAATATACTCGCCTTAATTGCTAAAGCTTCTGAACAATTACAAAATCAAAATGGCGCCAACACTTTTTTAGATGTAGAATTTTCACAATACATCAAAACTGAATTTGAATACATTAAACATTGGGATTTAAGTCGTAAAAAAATATTGGCTTTCAGAGCTTTTGGCGGTATTGCCATTCCTTATGGAAACTCAAACAGTATTCCTTTCTCTCGAAGTTATTTTGCCGGTGGTACCAACGATATCAGAGCTTGGCAATCGTATAGTTTGGGACCTGGAGCAAGCGGAAGTTTTTTGGATTTTAATGAAGCCAACATGAAACTGACTTTCAGTAGCGAATTCAGGTTTAACATTTTCCAACAATTAAATGGAGCGCTTTTTGCCGATGTGGGAAATATTTGGAACGTGTTAGACAACACTACCAATAAACCATCTGTTTTCAGCGGTATAAAATCACTTGAAAATATTGCGGTCGGCACCGGATTCGGTTTCCGTTACGACTTTAATTTTTTTATTATTCGATTGGATCTAGGGTTTAAAACCTATAACCCGGCATTAGAAGAAAATGAAAGATGGTTGAGAGAATTACGTTTTAACAAATCCGTTCTAAATATTGGAATAAATTATCCTTTCTAAAATTAGAAATTATTATTTTTGTAACCCGAACAATCGGGATTAACTTAAAAACGACACAAAAAATGGCGCACAATATCAAACCAGGAGTTGCTACCGGAGATGAAGTACAAGCAATTTTTAATTATGCTAAAGAAAAGGGATTTGCTCTTCCTGCAGTAAACGTAATCGGTTCGAGCACTATAAATGGTGTATTGGAAACGGCTGCTAAATTAAATGCACCGGTTATCATCCAATTTTCAAATGGTGGCGCTCAGTTTAATGCCGGAAAAGGATTGTCAAATGCAGGTGAAAAAGCAGCCATTGCCGGTGGAATTGCCGGAGCCAAACACATTCATACTTTAGCAGAAACTTATGGCGCAACTGTTATTTTGCATACTGACCATTGTGCTAAAAAATTATTACCTTGGATTGATGGTTTATTAGATGCTTCTGAAAAACATTTCGCTGAAACCGGAAAACCCTTATTCTCCTCACACATGATTGATTTATCGGAAGAGCCGATTGAAGAAAACATCGAGATTTGTAAAGAATACTTAGCTCGTATGAGCAAAATGGGCATGACTTTGGAAATCGAGTTAGGAATTACAGGCGGTGAAGAAGATGGCGTTGACAATTCAGATGTAGATAGTTCTAAATTATACACACAACCGGAAGAAGTAGCTTATGCCTATGAAGAGTTGATGAAAATCTCTCCAAAATTTACCATAGCAGCAGCTTTTGGGAACGTACACGGGGTTTACAAACCGGGTAACGTAAAATTAACTCCGAAAATATTGAAAAACTCTCAAGATTATGTTCAAAATAAATTCAATACCGGACCAAATCCGGTTGACTTTGTTTTCCATGGTGGTTCTGGCTCTACTTTGGAAGAAATCAGAGAAGCGATTTCTTATGGAGTAATCAAAATGAACATCGATACCGACTTACAATTTGCTTTCACGGAAGGCATCAGAGATTATATGGTCTCAAAAATTGATTATTTAAGAACCCAAATCGGAAGTCCGGAAGGCGCTGATTCCCCTAACAAAAAACACTACGATCCAAGAAAATGGATTCGTGAAGGGGAAGTGACTTTCAACACCCGATTAGAGCAAGCGTTTGCCGACTTAAATAACGTAAATACATTATAAATTTCAAATTACGAATTACGAATTATTGGGTCAACTTATACTTCGTAATTCATAATACATAATTCACAATTAATTATGGCTTGGTTTAAAAGAACAGAAAAAGGAATACAAACCGCTACAGAAGACAAAAAAGACGTTCCCAAAGGACTTTGGTATAAATCGCCTACCGGAAAAATTATTGACCAAGATGAATTGGCTAGAAATTTATGGGTTAGTCCGGAAGATGATTTTCACGTAAGAATTGGTAGCAAAGAGTACTTTGAAATCTTGTTTGACAACAACGAATTCAAAGAATTAGATGCCAAAATGACCTCTAAAGATCCTTTGAACTTTGTAGATACTAAAAAATATTCTGACCGTTTAAAAGACGCTATCGACAAAACAGGATTGAAAGATGCTGTTCGAACAGGTGTTGGAAAATCAAAAGGAAAAGACTTGGTGGTTTGCTGTATGGACTTTGCTTTTATTGGTGGTTCAATGGGCGCTGTTGTAGGTGAAAAAATTGCACGTGGTATCGATTATTCCATCAAAAACAAAATCCCTTTTGTAATGATTTCAAAATCGGGTGGTGCACGTATGATGGAAGCGGCTTATTCTTTGATGCAATTAGCAAAAACTTCCGCAAAATTAGCCCAATTAGCCGAAGCCAAAATTCCTTACATTTCATTATGCACCGACCCAACCACAGGAGGAACTACGGCATCTTATGCCATGTTAGGAGACATTAACATCTCTGAACCGGGTGCATTAATAGGCTTTGCCGGACCAAGAGTTGTTCGAGATACGACAGGAAAAGATTTACCGGAAGGTTTCCAAACGGCTGAATTCGTATTGGATCATGGTTTCCTTGATTTTATCGCTCCGCGAAAAGAATTGAAAGACAAAATTAACTTATATATCGATTTGATTCTGAATCAAGATATTAGATAAAAAAATCCCGAGTAATCCTCGGGATTTTTTATTTTTACCAAAACAACGCTTATGAATCAATCCTTTTTATACCAAACACCGGCATTACTTATCGTAATTGCATTGTTTATTCTAATGTTAGTCTTCAATAAGTTGGGACACTTGCTAAAACAATCTCATATTAAAAAAGACAAGTTTATTGCAAATGAAGGTTTAGGCCCAATTGAAGGTTCTCTACTCGGATTATTAGCCTTGCTTTTGTCTTTCACTTTCGGAATGTCAGCCTCAAGATACGATGAGCGAAGACAAGTAATGATTGAAGAAGCAAATGATATAGGAACAGCTGTATTGCGTTGTGACATGTATCCTGACAGCATTAAAAAACAATTGAGATTAAATTTTAAAGATTATGTTGAAGCTCGAATCGAATATTACGATGCAGGAATTGATAACGGAAAAATAAGTGCTGCCAAAAATAAAACCGAACAAAAATCGGCTGCTATTTGGAACATCGTTATGACTGAATCCCAAAAACCGGAAAATGTTTTACGCTCGCAACAAATGATTCCTGCCTTAAACAGCATGATTGATATAGTAACAACCCGAGAAGAAACCAAAAACGCCACTGTTCCCGAATCCATTTTTTGGTTGCTGTTTATGCTTATTTTTTCTGCCAGTTTTATTATTGGTTATAGTACCAATGGAAAGAGAGTGAACCGAGTTCTTATTTATGGCTTTTCACTCATGACCGCTCTAACTGTTTTTTTGATTTTGGATTTAGACCGACCTAGACGTGGTTTAATCAATGTGGACAACACTCAACAAAAAATTGTAGAGTTAAGGAGTTTGTTTAAAGAATAATACTAAAATTAGCAAATAGAAATTTAGAGGAAAAACCATAGTAAAATAATAAAATGCTGCCTAAAGCTAAATTATTGTCCGCTTCTAATAGCTTCTACTGGATCTAATTTGGAAGCCGAAATCGCAGGCAAAATCCCGGAAATTAAACCAACAACAGCAGACAATCCTGTTCCGATAATAATATTATTTAAGCCCAAAACAAATTCGAATTCTAAAACATTAGTCATTAACATAGCCAACAACCATACAATAAACAATCCAATAATTCCGCCAATCAAACAAAGTATAATGGCTTCGAACAAGAATTGCAATAGGATAAACTTATTTTTGGCACCCAATGATTTTTGAATACCGATTAAACTGGTTCTTTCTTTTACCGAAACGAACATGATATTGGCAATTCCAAATCCACCCACCAAAAACGATAAAATACTGATTAGAATTCCACCAATCCTCACTTGACCGATGGCACTATCAATCAAATCAGTAAATCCGGAAAGTACACTGATAAAAAAGTTATCGATATCGCCTTGTTTAACGCCTCTAAAGGCTCTTAGTTTTTGAGTGATTTCCCCTTTAAGCGCCTCAATATCGATTCCCTTTTCGGGTTTGATTATAATTAATGCTGAAACTTTCGGATTGTTATCGCCATAAATTCTTCTTAAAAAATTAGAGGGTAAAAAAGCTGAAACATCATCACCTCCGCCCATACCCAGCATAGATTCGCCTTTCTTTTTGGTTATACCAATTATGTTAAATTCTTGTCCATACATGCGAATTGATTTTCCGATTGGATCAATATTTCCAAAAAGTGATTCGGCTATGTCGTGTCCTAAAACCACCACTTGTTTTCCCGAATTTGACTCTGACTCGTTAAAAAAACGTCCGGATGAAAATTCCATTCGTTGTATGTCTGTGAACTCAGCGGTAACCGGAACCATATTGACATTGTCTACAGTATTCGCTTCGTATTTTAGCGTTTGGTTTAAAGTAAAATACTGAAAACATACATCTTCCACATTATTCAGAGAATTTTTTAAATATTGGTACTCTTCATAATTTACTTTCGGAAATTGGTCTCGCTTCCATCTGGGAATATCACTTGGACCAAATGATCTGCTGGTCAAATAAATGGTGTTTTTATCTAGCGTACTTAAATCTGCTTTTATTTTTCGATCCAAAGAATCTACTGCTGCCAAAACCGCAATAATCGAAAATATACCAATTGTTACACCCAACAAAGAAAGCATGGTTCGCAATTTATTGTTGCGCAAAGCATTCATGGCAAAGGCAAAACTTTCTTTAAGCAGTCTTAGATAGAGTAACATTTATCGCTGATTTTAGTCATGGTAAATTTCAATAAAAATATTGAAAATCCCTACTGTTTTGTTTACAGACTTATTTGTGTCAAAAAACAAAATATTGTTACAACTCTTGCTTGAATTTTACCCTTAAAAAAACTACTTTTGTCCCCTTAAAACTCTGTATCAACAGACAACAACAACACACACAACATGAGCACACCAAAAACAATCCAATCAGCCTTGATTTCAGTTTTTTCAAAAGACGGTTTAGAGCCTATTGTTCGCAAACTACACGAACAAAATGTAACCCTTTATTCCACCGGCGGGACAGAAGAATTCATCAATAAATTAGGAATTCCTGTAGTTCCCGTAGAAGAAATCACTTCGTTCCCGGAAATTTTGGGCGGAAGAGTCAAAACTTTGCACCCAAAAATTTTTGGTGGAATTTTAAACCGTCAAGACAATTCTTCAGATGTGGAACAAATGAAAGAATTTGATATTCCTCAAATTGACTTAGTGATTGTTGATTTATACCCATTCGAAAAAACAGTGGCTTCCGGAGCAAGTGAAGCAGACATTATTGAAAAAATAGATATTGGTGGAATTTCATTGATACGCGCTGCTGCTAAAAACTTTAAAGACACCGTAATCGTAGCTTCGGTAAATGAATATTCCCTTTTGCTGGATTTGATTTCAACTCAAAATGGTGCTACAACATTGGAACAAAGAAAAGTGATGGCGGCCAAAGCATTCCATGTTTCTTCGAATTATGACAGTGCCATTTTTAATTATTTCAATACCGACGAAACCATTTTCAAAGTAAGCATTGATAACGGACAAGTGTTGCGTTACGGAGAAAATCCACACCAGAAAGGATTTTTCTTTGGCGAATTTGAAAAAATGTTCACCAAACTACACGGAAAAGAATTGTCATACAATAATTTATTAGACGTTGATGCAGCGGTAAACTTGATTTTAGAATTCAAAGAAAACGACCCAACTTTCGCCATATTAAAACACAACAACGCTTGCGGTTTAGCTACGAGAAGCAACATGAAAAACGCTTATTTAGCCGCTTTAGCGGGTGATCCAACATCAGCCTTTGGTGGTGTTTTGATTGCCAACGGAAATATTGATGAAGCTACGGCAAACGAAATCAACAGCTTGTTCTGTGAAGTAGTAATCGCTCCGAGCTATGATGACGAAGCAATTGCCATTTTATCCGAAAAGAAAAACAGAATTATTTTGGTGCAACACGATGTGGAATTGCCAAACCGTCAAGTGAGAACTTGTTTGAATGGTTTGTTAGTACAAGATAAAAACAACATCACGGACAATAAAACACACCTAACTTACGTTACTAATACAAAGCCCAGCGAACAAGAAATCGATGATTTATTATTTGCTTCAAAAATTTGTAAAAATACCAAATCAAATACGATTGTATTTGCAAAAAACAGTACATTAGTAGCATCGGGAACCGGACAAACTTCGCGAGTGGATGCTTTGAAACAAGCGATTGAAAAAGCGACTACTTTTGGGTTTGATTTGAATGGAGCAGTGATGGCGAGTGATGCCTTTTTCCCTTTTCCGGATTGTGTTGAAATCGCTCACAACGCAGGAATTACGGCAGTTATTCAGCCCGGCGGCTCTATAAAAGATGAATTGAGTATTAATTTTTGCAACGAAAATAAAGTTGCAATGGTATTTACAGGAACACGTCATTTCAAACATTAATTTGTTTAACTTTGTGCGTTAAAAATTATATAAACGTTTAAACCCTTAAAAGACTTATGGGATTTTTTGATTTCATGACCGAGGATATAGCCATTGACCTTGGTACAGCCAACACACTGATAATTCACAATGACAAAGTTGTAATTGATAGCCCTTCAATTGTAGCTCGTGACCGAATATCAGGCAAAATCATAGCGGTAGGAAAAGAAGCCAATATGATGCAGGGTAAAACCCATGAAAACATTAAGACCATACGTCCGTTGAAAGACGGGGTTATTGCCGATTTTGATGCGTCTGAGAAAATGATCAGTATGTTTATCAAAAGCATACCGGCTTTAAAGAAAAAAATGTTCACTCCGGCACTTCGCATGGTAGTTTGTATTCCATCGGGAATTACTGAAGTGGAAATGCGAGCGGTAAAAGAATCGTGTGAACGCGTAAATGGAAAAGAAGTCTACTTAATCCACGAACCAATGGCTGCGGCAATTGGTATTGGGATCGATATTATGCAACCAAAAGGAAACATGATTGTCGATATCGGAGGTGGAACAACAGAAATTGCGGTTATCGCTTTGGGTGGAATTGTTTGTGACAAATCGGTTAAAATTGCCGGTGACGTTTTCACGAATGATATCGTTTACTACATGAGAACGCAACACAATTTATTTGTTGGAGAAAGTACGGCTGAGAAAATCAAAATTACTATCGGAGCCGCTACAGATGATTTAGAAACACCACCGGATGACATGTCGGTACAAGGTCGAGATTTATTGACCGGAAAACCAAAACAAGTGGAAGTATCTTATAGAGAAATCGCCAAAGCTTTAGACAAATCTATCCAACGTATTGAAGATGCGATTATGGAAACCTTATCACAAACGCCACCGGAATTAGCGGCAGATATTTACAACACCGGAATTTACCTTGCCGGTGGAGGATCAATGTTAAGAGGTCTAGACAAACGTATTTCTCAAAAAACAGATTTACCGGTATATATTGCTGAAGATCCATTAAGAGCGGTAGTTCGCGGCACCGGAATGGCCCTTAAAAATATTCCGAAATTCCGAAGCATACTTATAAAATAGTGTTGGTTGTTAAAATACTGAACACTGACTCAAGCGAACTGACGAAGTAATACTGAACACTGAATACTAAAAAAAGATGCAGCAAATTTTTAATTTCATACTAAAAAACAGTAATCGCTTACTGTTTTTGCTGCTTTTGGTAATATCCTTTTCTTTGACAATTCAGTCGCATTCCTATCATAAAAGTAAGGTCATAAGTTCTGCCAATTTCTTCACTGGCGGCATCTATGAAAAGGTCAATAATATCGATGAGTATTTTAATTTGAAATCACAAAACGATCAATTGGCACAAGAAAATGCACGTTTAAAATCGCTTTTATTCAATCAAAAAGATACCACCAAATTACCGCAAATTGATTCGATAAAAGGCATCAAAAAAATTGACATCATAGTATCTAAAGTTATTCGCAATTCCTATAGTGTTCACGAAAACTACTTGACCATTAATAATGGTTCCGTTTCAGGCATTAAACCAAACATGGGTGTCATTAATAGCTCCGGTATTATTGGAATTGTAGACAATACCTCAAAAAACTACTCCACTATTATTAGTATTTTGAATGTCAAATCTCAAATCAATGCTAAAATCAAAAAGTCCAATCACTTTGGCTCTTTAGTTTGGAACGGAAAAAGCACCGGATTTGTTCAGTTAATTGACGTACCAAGATTGGCTGGTGTTCGTAAAGGCGACACGATTGTAACTGGCGAACAGTCGGTTATTTTCCCTCCAAACATAGGCATCGGAACTATCGAAAACGTATACATTGACGACAAAACGAATTATTATACACTGAACATTAAATTGTTTAATGACATGACCAATTTAGGTCACGTCTACATCATTAAAAACAAAGATGCCGCAGAAATTACAAACTTAGAAAACCAAAACAAGAAAGATGAATAGTGCTTTATTAGGAAATATCGCCCGTTTCATCTTGTTGCTTGCTGCACAAGTTTTGATTTTTAACAGAATTGATTTGTTCGGATTTATCAATCCGTTTCCCTATGTCTTATTTATCATTCTTTTCCCGGTAAACGGAAATAAAACCGGTCTTTTGATGGCCAGTTTCTTTATAGGAATTTTGATGGATATGTTTTGTAATTCGGGTGGCGTTCACGCTGCCGCCTGTATCATGCTGGCTTATTTCAGACCGGCGATATTTAAATTTTCTTTCGGATTGAGTTATGAATACCAAACGGTAAAATTGAATGATGTTTTAACCCCTGAACGATTTTCATTTATACTAATTGCCGTTGTTTTACACCATATTGTTTTATTTGTACTCGAGGTATTTAAGTTGAGTTTCCTTTGGGACATTTTGTTGCGAACTCTTTTAAGTACCGTTTTTACGCTTATCACTTGTATTATTATCATCTACATCATTAAGCCAAGTAAACGATGAGAAAAGTTTTGTTGCCCACCATCATTTTTGTCGTTGCCATTTTACTTGTAATACGCCTTTTTTATCTGCAAGTAATTGATGATACTTTAAAGTTAAAGTCAGACAATAACGCCATTAAAAAATTATACGAATATCCTGAGAGAGGCTATATCTACGACAGAAACGGCAAACTTTTGGTAGCCAATCAACCCTCATATGACATCATGGTGATTCCAAAAGATGTCAAAGATATTGATACCACTGAATTTTGTTCTTTACTTAATATTACCAAAGAAGATTTCATTAAAAAAATTGAAAAAGCTAGGGTATACAGTCCACGTCTTCCTTCAGTATTTTTGGCACAATTAAACAAAAAAGAATATGCTGCCTTTCAGGAAATGCAAAGAATATTTAATGGATTTTACATCCAAAAACGTTCTTTAAGAGATTATCAAGTAGCTTTTGGAGCTAATGTTTTTGGTTTTATTACCCAAGTAAACGAAGGTATTATTGCCAAAAACAAATACTATAATAGTGGTGATTTAATAGGAAGACAAGGTGTTGAAGAAAGTTATGAAGATATTTTACGCGGTATTAAAGGTATAAAGTACATTCAAAAAGACAAATACAATCGTGATATTGGTTCTTATAAGGAAGGTAGATTTGATACTATTGCTGTACAAGGAAAAGACATTAATTTGACACTCGATGCAGAATTGCAAAAATATGGCGAAGAATTAATGATTAACAAACGTGGCGGTATTGTTGCCATTGAACCAAGCACAGGTGAAATCTTGGCTTTAGTTACAGCGCCATCTTATGATCCAGCCATTTTGGTGGGAAGACAGCGCTCTAAAAATTATACCATGTTGTATCATGATTCTATTGCAAAACCATTATATGACCGTGGACTTTTAGCAGAATATACCCCGGGCTCGCCATTTAAAATTCTAACCGGTTTAGTTGCCTTACAAGAAGGAGTAATTGACGAAAATACCAGTTTTGTTTGTCATCATGGCTTCAGTTATGCTCCAGGGCGATTCATGAGATGCCACGATTCCGGCGTATCTGTATTACATAACGGAATCTATAATTCGTGTAACACCTACTTTGCTAGTATTTACATGAAAACCATTAATAAATTTTCAAGCCCACCTGTTGGCGTTGATGCTTGGAGCAAACATTTAAGAAGTTTTGGATTAGGACAATTCATGGGATATGACTTACCAACCGGTAAAAAAGGCAGCCTTCCAACTTCTAAAACCTATAAAAAAATGTATCCTGGCTGGGGTTGGTCAAGTAAAACTATTGTTTCTAATGCTATTGGTCAAGGAGAAGTATTGATGACACCCATCCAATTGGCCAATATGATTGCTACTGTAGCCAATAGAGGTTTTTATTATACTCCTCATATCATCAAAAAGATTAAAGGTGGTCAAATTGATAAAAAATTTACCACAAAGCATCTAACCACCATTGACCGAAAATATTATGAGCCCATGATTAATGGTTTATTCGATGTTTATAACCTTGGTACTGCTCACGGATTGAATGTAGAAGGAATTGACATTTGCGGAAAAACTGGAACTGCAGAAAATTATACCAAAATAAATGGCAAAAGAGTCAAACTTCAAGACCATTCTATTTTTGTTGCTTTTGCTCCGAAAGACAATCCAAAGATTGCTATTGCGGTCTTTGTAGAAAATGGGTATTGGGGTTCCCGTTGGGCTGGACCAATTACGAGTTTAATGATTGAAAAGTACATCAAAAGAAAAATTACCAGAAAAGATTTAGAAAAAAGAATGTTAGAAGGAAGTCTTCAAGCCGAATACAACAAGTATATTGCTAATCCGATTCTGGATACTTTAATAAACAAAAGCATTAAAACACCCGTTAAGAAGACTGTCAAAGATTCCAACGAAATTAAAAAGAGTACGCCTCAACAATAATTTCAACCTAAGATGAAAAATCAAAGTGTAACAAATAATTTAGATTGGATAAGTATCGTCATCTATATTGTCTTAGTGATAATGGGTTGGCTGAATATATATTCTTCTTCATTGTCATCCATTGAACAAGAAACTTCGATTTTTGATTTTAGTCAAATTTACGGGAAACAATTTTTGTTTATCCTTTTTTCAGTTCCAATGATTTTCGTGGTACTTTCAATAGATGCTAAATTTTATGAAAAATATTCCAGTATCATATTTACTGTAGCCTTATTGTCTTTAATGGGTTTGTTCCTGTTTGGAAAAACAATAGCCGGACAGCGGTGTTGGTATGCTATCGGGAGTTTTACCCTTCAACCTTCAGAGTTTGCCAAAGCGGCTACCTCATTAGCTTTAGCTAAATATTTAAGCGATGTACAAGTGAATCTAAAAGACTTTAATCGTCAGTTACAAGCATTGGTAATTATCTTTCTTCCGGTAATCCTCATCTTGCCGCAGCCCGATCCCGGGAGTGCTTTAATTTATACTGTTTTTATTTTAGTTTTATATAGAGAAGGTCTACCATCATGGTATGTTTGGACCGGATTTATTGCCATCATTTTATTTGTTTTGGCGCTAATTATTGAACCAATAGCGATTATTGCAATCGCTTTAGTCATCATCTTGTTTATCTATTACAGAAGTCGAATTATTGACCGAAATTGGATAATGAGTGCTATCATTTTAGTTGGTATTTCTGGGTTTGTATTTTCGGTTGATTATGTTTTTGACAATGTATTTAAGCAACACCATCGAGATCGTTTCAATATACTTTTGGGTAAAGAAGTTGATATGAAAGGGGTTGGTTATAACACCAATCAATCAGAAATTGCCATTGGTTCCGGTGGTTGGTTCGGAAAAGGTTATCTTGAAGGCACGCAAACTAAAGGTGGATTCGTTCCTGAACAACATACCGATTATATTTTCACAACAGTCGGTGAAGAATGGGGATTTGTAGGTTCATTATTTGTCATTGCCCTATTTGTCATTCTGATTATCCGAATCATTTATCTCGCAGAGCGACAGAAAACCAAATTTAGTCGAGTCTATGGTTACTGTGTTGCCGGAATACTATTCATCCATTTCTTTGTCAATATTGCTATGGTAGTAGGTGTATTTCCAACTATTGGTGTGCCTTTGCCTTTCTTCTCCTATGGTGGTTCCGGACTATGGGGCTTTACCATACTTCTTTTCATTTTCCTTAAAATGGATGCAAATAAGGTAAATGAATGGTAAAAAAAATAGGAATAATATTCTTAATTTGATTAAATCACTTAAATTTGATAATGCAATTCTTTAAGTTTGAATTGCTTAAAATTTATCAACAACTAAATTTAGGTATTATGAAATCCAAAATTATTTTTTTAGCTATTGTCTTTTTGAATATTCATGTCGGTCTTACGCAAGAAGTCAAAGATTCCACTTCAACAACCGTTGACTCGCTGCATATTAACAAAGCTCCTGTTTTAGAAGCAGCTGTGGCCGCTGCAGCTCTATCTGCTGACGACCTAAAAGCAGCCGAAAAACTAAAGAAAGAAGAGCAAAAGAGATTGAAAGAAAAACTCAAATCTGAAAAGAAAGCATTAAAGAATTCTAAAAAGCTGGAAGATGAAAAGAAAGAATTTGAAAAAACTCAAAAAAGAATTGCCTCTGTTGAAAAGGATTTAATCAAAGAAAAGGAGAAACTGGAAGATGCCCGAAAAGAACTTTCAAAAAAAACAGAAAAGTTTCAGAGACAGAAATCAAAAGGGAAACTTTCCGCGATTGAAATTGAAAAAGAAAACATCAAGGTTAGTAAACTTCAAATAAAAGTTACAAAAATAGAACAAGATATTGCCGAGACTGAAAAAAAATTAAATAAACTAAGACGCTAAATAAAAAAAGCCACCAAATTGGTGGCTTTTCTTTTGGCATAAATACCATTAAGATTTTACAACTTTATCTTTTTTTAATTTAGTAGACAATCCTTTATTGTTCTCCGATTGTAAGTCGTTTAAAATATGAATTGCTTCTTCTATATAAATATCTTTTGACAAACTTTCATGCCATCTGTCACGCTTCTCTTTAAGTACCGAATCATTTTTCATACTTTCTATTTCATAAGGAAGTGAATTAAAATCGAAAGCATTTTTATAATCTACAATGGGTTTGTACTTTTTATTTTTTTCTTCTAAAGCTTTTTGCTCTGCTTTAAACTTATCAATATTTAGACTGTAAACGTTCTCTTTGTTTCGCTCGTCTAACCATTTTGCATTGTCATCAATCAATTGCAATTGTTTATTGTTTTGCATTCTGGTTTTGCTTTTGGATATGGTCAAATCGAAATTGTTTTGTTTGTCCCATATTTTATAATCAGCAGCATCAATTTTGTCCCAAGGCATGGCATTGTCAATGTCTCTTTCACCCATTTTCAAATAAGCATATCGGTCCGGAATGGCGATGTCACTTTTCACTCCTTCTAACTGTGTAGAACCACCGTTAATTCTGTAGAATTTCTGCGTCGTTGTTTTCAAAGCTCCTAAATCACCATAAGTACTACCGCGGACAAACTGATTTAAATCAATCACATTTTGAACCGTACCTTTACCGTAAGATTGTTTACTTCCAATAACAACGCCACGTTTGTAATCCTGAATCGCTGCAGCTAAAATCTCAGAAGCTGAGGCCGAAAACTCATTAATCATGACTACTAATGGTCCGTCCCATTGTACTTTAGCATCTCTATCATACAACACTTCTTTTTTACCGGCAGCCGATTTGATTTGTACAATTGGTCCTTGCTCAATAAATAATCCGGCAATATCTACAACGGTTTTCAAAGAACCGCCTCCGTTATCTCTAACGTCCATTACAATTCCTTGAACACCTTCTTTTTTCAATCTTTCTACTTCAATAGCAACATCTTTTCCGGCATCACGACTGTTTTGATCTTCAAAATCGATATAGAACTTTGGTAAATAAATAATACCGTATTTGAAACCATCTTTCTCTACTACACTCGATTTTACATAAGTTTCTTCAATTTCTACCTCATCTCTGATAATCGTAATCACTTTAATAGTTCCATCAGTTTTCTTTACGGTTAAACGAACTTCTGTTCCTTTTGGCCCTTTAATCTTTTTAACCACATCATCCAAACGCATACCTACAACATCAACCGGTTCACCATCAGCTTGGGCTACTTTTAAGATAACATCACCTGCTTCTAATTCTTTTCCTCTCCATGCCGGACCACCTGAAATCAATTCAGAAATCTCAGTAAAGTCATTTTTCTTTTGCAAACGCGCCCCAATTCCTTCTAATTTGCCACTCATGCTCAAATCAAAACGTTCTTTTTCGCTTGGTCCAAAATAAGAAGTATGCGGATCAAAACGAGAAGCAATGGCATTTACATATACCGAAAACCAATCTTCGCGTTCTAAATCTTTTATAAAGTTGAAATTGTCATTTAGAGAACTTAGTGTACTTTCTCGGGTTTCCTTCTCTAATTGCTCGAATGTTTTTGGAGCTTCTGATTGTTTTTTCTTTGCATTTTCTACAAATTTCTTTTCCAATTCAGGCGTTATTCTTTCCCCTAAACTTTCTTTGTATTCTTTCAATCGTTCTTCAATCGATTTTTTAGAATCTTTGGCATAATCTTCTTGCAGTTTTTGTTTTTCCACCAAAGACGATAATGCTGAAAGTTTCACTTGTAAACGCCATCTTTCTTTTAAATCTGAAACCGACTTACAATAAGGCAAATTTTCATAATCCGCATTAAAAGTTTCCTCTTTTTTATAATCAAATGGCTTGTCTAAAGCCTCTTTATAGTAGTTTTTGCTTTCCTCCATTCGCTTCATTAATCGAGTGTAAGTCAAATCGAAAAAATCCAATTCTTTGTTTAAAATCTGATCATCGATTTTCGTTTCATATTTAGCGAATTCATCAATATCGGATTGTAAAAAAAAGCGTTTTGAGGGATCTAAAGCATTCAAATAATCTTTATAAACCCCTTTTGAAAAAGTATCATCAATAGCGGCCGGATCATAATGCCCTTTTTCAATTACAAAAGTCAACAACTCAATCAACAACTTATCTTTCTCCGGATCGGATTCTTTCTTACTTGGAAACAAACTGAATCCCAATAAGGCCACCGATAGTGTTAAAACTACCAGTAATGCTTTATAATTTCTTTTCATAAACTGCATTATAATATTCATTAATTATTTGGTCTAAATTAAACAAAAAACCATGCCAAGATTTTCCTTGTCAGATAAAATTTTGTTAAAATGATTTGCTTCGTTCCTCACAGAACGGCAATTGCTTCAAAGTTATAAAAAAATGTAGCGTGGTAAAGCCTTAAAATGGTTAATTTTGCATACACAGTAAGTCGTTAAAATAACTTTCTTTGTTACAGAATTTAAAAAAAATGATAACCAAACCCACTATTTTAGTTACCAATGACGATGGCATCAATGCGCCGGGAATTAGAGCTTTAATTGACGTCATGGCCGAAATCGGAGATGTTATTGTCGTTGCTCCTGACAGTCCTCAAAGCGCCATGGGTCATGCTATTACCATCAACAGTACTTTATATTTAAACAAAGTTTCTGCCGAAAATGCAGTCATTACAGAATACGCTTGCTCCGGAACTCCTGTGGATTGTGTGAAATTGGCCGTCAATGAAATTTTGAAAAAGAAACCCGACTTATGTGTATCAGGCGTCAATCACGGTTCAAATTCTTCGATTAATGTAATTTATTCGGGAACCATGAGTGCTGCGGTTGAAGCAGGTATTGAAGGTATACCGGCAATAGGCTTTTCCTTATTGGATTATGCTTGGAATGCTGATTTTGAAACCATAAAGCCTTTTATCAAGAAAATTGCCTTAGAAGTTTTGACCAAAAAATTACCCGAAGGCACGATTTTGAATGTAAACTTTCCGAAATTGAAATACGATGATATCAAAGGCATTAAAATTTGTCGCCAAGCCAAAGCCATTTGGATGGAGAAATTTGACAAACGACAAACCCCATATGGCAAAGATTATTATTGGTTAACCGGAGAGTTTGTTAATCAAGACAAAGGGGAAGACACTGATGAATGGGCATTGTCTAAAGGCTATATTTCAATAGTTCCTGTGCAGTTTGATTTGACAGCACATCATGCTATTCAGCAATTAAATTCTTGGGATTTATAATATTTTACAGATGAGATATTACATCATTGCCGGCGAAGCTTCAGGCGATTTACATGGTTCCAATTTGATGAAAGCACTTTACAAAGAAGACGCTTCAGCAGAAATCCGTTTTTGGGGTGGTGATTTGATGCAAAACGTTGGCGGCACTTTGGTAAAACACTATCGTGAATTGGCCTTTATGGGATTTGCTGAAGTGATAATGAATCTGAAAACCATACTGAATAACATAAAAATTTGCAAAGCCGATATCGAAAAGTTCAATCCAGATGTGATTATTTTTATTGATTATCCTGGGTTTAATATGCGCATTGCCAAATGGGCTAAAGAACGTGGCATCAAAACCCATTATTATATTGCACCCCAAATTTGGGCTTGGAAAGAAAACCGAATTAAAGCGGTAAAAAGAGATTTTGACAAACTGTTTGTCATTCTTCCCTTTGAAAAAGAATTCTTTGAAGTTAAGCATCATTTTAAAGTTGATTTTGTTGGTCATCCATTGATAGATGCGATTCACAATAGAGAAAAAACTACCGAATCGTCTTTTAGAAAAGAACACAATCTAGATGACAAACCCATTATTGCCATTCTTCCCGGAAGCCGAAAACAAGAGATTTCTAAAATGCTGAGTGTAATGCTAAGTATCGTAGATGATTTCAGTGATTATCAATTTGTAATTGCAGGTGCGCCGAGTCAGGATTATCATTTTTATGAGCAATTTTTGACCAATAAAAATGTGAAATTCATTTCGAACAAAACTTATGATTTGTTGAGTGTAGCCAAAGCCGCTTTGGTAACTTCCGGTACGGCTACATTAGAAACTGCATTGTTCAAAGTACCTGAAGTAGTTTGCTATAAAGGCGGTTTCATCTCTTATCAAATTGCTAAAAGAATTATAACTTTGAAATACATTTCCTTAGTCAATTTAATTATGGATGAAGAAGTAGTAACCGAATTAATTCAGGACCAATTCAACTCAAAAAATCTAAAAAAAGAACTTTTTAAGTTACTAAATGAAGATTACAGAAAATCACTTTTAGCAAAATACAACCTACTGGAAGCCAAATTAGGAGGTATTGGGGCCAGTGAAAAAACTGCTAAATTTATCATAAATGATTTGAAGTAGTTTTGATTCCAAACGCATTTTTTTACTTTTGTACAAATACTTTTATTTGAAAAATATCACATACATATCGCTTCTTTTTCTTCTCTTTACGGCTTGTAAACCGACTTCTACTATAGTTACTTCAAAAGACCTTGCCGTAAAAAAAGGATTGTATTCTGAGCCAAAACCGACAACTAATACTACTGCAAAGTATACCGAGAAAATAAAGAAAAATAAAAGTCAGGATCTTGCCTTAAAGCAAAATACCACACAAAAGACTATTGGTCTTAACCATAAAAATGACGATGATATTGTTATAGAAAATGAAGAGGCAAGTTATTTAATCAAACAACTGATTAATAGTGCTTCAGACAATTTGGGTGTTGGTTATCGTCCCGGTGGAACGACTAAATCCGGTTTTGATTGTTCCGGATTGGTTTATTCTACTTTCAAAAAATTTGACATTACATTACCGCGTTCGTCTCATGAAATGGCAACTGTTGGCACTAAAGTTGATTTATCGAATGCTAAAAAAGGCGACCTGATATTCTTTATCAATCGTGGCAGAAGAATCAATCATGTAGGCATGGTCATTGAAGTCAACAATGATGAAGTTAAGTTTATCCATTCCTCTACTCAAAGTGGCGTTATCATTTCTTCCACACGAGAACCCTATTATAATAGAACTTTCGTACAAATAAATAGAATTTTAATGTAATTTTCTTTCATATTTGAAAGTTTTCGTGTAATTTAGTTACATGAAAATCTTACAATTTCCATTAGCAAGGCTAACTTTGTGCTTTGTTTTGGGGATACTTTTTTATCAAAAGTACCCGCCTGAACCGATTTGGGCATTGATAAGTCTTTTGATTGGAGTCCTATTTTTAACTCTATTTCATTTTTTTTCTAAAAAACCCATTTATAAATTCCTTTTTGGGACTTTCACTTTATTGGTTTCTTTTATTATTGGCATTACAACTTGCATTTTTCACAAGGAATCTTTACGTCCAAATCATTATCTCCATCAGATTGAAGAGAATTCATCACACAAAATTAAGCTTGTTCTTCATGAAAAATTAAAAAATACTGCTAAAAATTCTCGCTATATCTCAACAGTTACCAGCATTGACAATCAACAAAGTTTGGGCAATCTTATTCTCAATATTAGAAAGCCTAATCAAATTGACGATTGGTCCATTGGTAGTCATGTAGAAGTAATTGGCAGTATTTACCAAAATAAAAACCCCTACAATCCCAATCAGTTTGATTATGGCAAATACCTAGAGAATCAAGAGATTTATGGGCAAGTTTATGTGAATGAAAAGCAAATTATTCTTGACGAAACCGAATCGAATCTTTGGACTGCCTTTTCCAATTTTAGAACCCAAATCATACAAAATCTTCAGCTTTCAAATTTCAAAAAAGAAGAGCTCAATATTATGATTGCTTTATTACTTGGGCAACAACAAGACATTTCTCCGGAAACTTTAAAGGATTACCAATGGGCTGGCGCTGTTCATATTTTATCGGTTTCCGGACTTCATGTTGGCTTCATACTGTTGTTTATCACCTTTCTTTTAAAGCCAATGGCTAATACCCGGAAAAATGCATTAATCAAACTACTGCTGATTCTTTTATCATTATGGAGTTATGGCATATTGGCCGGATTAGCGCCTTCTGTAGTACGTTCTGTGACCATGTTTTCGATTGTTGCTATCGGAAATCATTTTAGAAGAACCATAAATAACTTTCACACCTTACTGGTTTCAATGTTATTAATTCTGCTTTGGAAACCCTCATTTTTATTTGATGTTGGGTTTCAATTGAGTTATTTGGCCTTGTTTTTTATACTTTGGCTTCAACCTTTGTTAACTGATATCTGGCAACCAAAACATAAAATCACTCAATATATTTGGGGCATATTGACCGTTTCTTTTGCGGCACAAATTGGCACAATGCCTTTAAGTTTATATTATTTCCATCAATTCCCCGGTTTGTTCTTTTTGACCAATGTTATAGTACTTCCTTTGCTGGGAATTATTATGATTTTAGGTTTAGTGGCTATTGTAATAGCTAGCTTTGAAAAAGTCCCATTGATTATTGTAAAACCTCTAGAATTACTAATCGAATTGCAAAACAATCTTATTCAGTGGATTGCTTCCTTTGAAGATTTTGTCTTCACAAACATTTCGTTTACTTCAACAATGCTTTGGGCTTCCTATTTGATTATAATCGCAATATTTCTTTGCTATAAAAAACCAGACTTCAAAAGAACAGCAACAGTTTTGATAAGTATTATTGTGTTACAAGCCGTTAGTATCGGCACCAAATTTAGAACAAACCATACCCAAGAATTAATTGTATTCCACGCTAGAAAAAACACGATTATGGTCCAAAGACAGAATGAATCGGTAATCGTGTACAGCAATGACAGCATTTTGAATACTTTGCATCAAAATTTATCTATACAATCTTATTTGGTTGGAAACTTTTGTGAAGTCAAGAAAAAAATGAAGCTTCAAAACCTATTTTATTTCAAAGAAAAAAAGATACTGTTAATTGACAGTTTGGCCATTTATTCTGAAAAAATAAAACCTGATATATTGATTATCACTCATTCGCCAAAACTTAACTTAGAGCGCTTACTTTATGTTTGTAAACCCAAAGAAATTATAGCGGATGGTTCAAACTTTAAAAGTTATGTCCGTCTTTGGGAAGCCACATGCAGAAAAGAAAAAATCCCTTTTCACTATACAAATGAAAAGGGATTCTATAAAATTTAAAACAAATAGATTAGGCTTTTTTGGGAGCTAAAATTTTATTAGCGCCTTCCAACCAAGGAGTTGGTCCGCCGGCTACATAACCTGTGCTTCCTAATTGCTCTAGATTAATTTTACCATCTTTCTTGGTTGCATTCACAAACCAAACAGTAGGATATCCTCTAACGCCTAACGCTTGTTGCAATTCCATATTTTGTTTCTGAATTTCAGGTAGTTGTGGTGTTCTTCTAGGAAAATCTAATTCCACTAAAACAACATTATCTTTGGCCCATTTAGCAAACTCTGGTGTTTTTAAAACTTCTTTTTGCAAACGGATACACCAACCACACCAATCACTTCCGGTAAAGAATAACATAATTGGTTTTTTTGATTTTTTTGAAATCTCCATGGCTTTATTGATATCTGTTTGCCAGGTTAATTCTTGTGCTTGTATCGTTAAAGACCCTAAAACCAGGAATAACGTAAGGAATACTTTTTTCATGTGTTATTAATTTTTTACAAATATATACAAAAACAGTACCAAAAACTGTCGGCTATTTTACATCTTGCATTAATTTTTTGACCAATGGAGAAATCAAAATAAGGACAACTCCGGCTATCAGCGCATAAATCGCTAATTGTTCATAGCCATCCGCATAAACATTTAATTTTTCTAAGTTTGACGAATTCTCAGAAGCTTCTGCAATGTTTGCCCCAAGTAATCCGGCAAAATACTGACCGTAAGCACTGGCTAAAAACCACATTCCCATGATTACCGCTTGTGTTTTTTGAGGTGAAAGTTTAGTCATCGCACTCATGCCTATTGGTGATAAACACAATTCCCCAAAAGTTATAATAAACCATCCAAAAGTGAATAAATCCAAGGAAGTCTTTCCATCCGAACCAGCGAAGAATTTAGTGTAATAAAACACCCAAAAACCACCCGCTAAGAATAGAAACCCTAACCCGAATTTTACCACTGTATTGGGTTCTATTTTCTTTTTAGCCATCCAAAGCCAAACGATTCCAACCAAAGCCGCAAAGACAATTACGAACAATGAATTGGCCGAATTATTCACGCCATTAGGATCTAGTTTTATTCCTAATACGGTATTATTCAAATTATCGGCAGCGAATGCACTAAGTGAACCCCCGCTTTGCTCAAAAAACGCCCAGAAAACAATAGAGAACAACATAAATATCAAGGCTGCAATCAGTTTTTTATTCTCGGCAACTGAAAACCCTTTCATTTCATAAAGAAGATACAGTATTGATATTGGGCCAATAGCATACATAAAATAATCTGTGTATTGGGTATTGGAGACCATTACTATTATAATTGGCACAATTAAAATTGAACCTATATAAGTAGACCATTCAAGTATTCTTTTTTTATTTGGTGTGACATTTAAAAGAGGAGACAATCCTATTTCTCCCAAACTTTTTTGTGTTTGTGTAAAGGTTAGCAAACTTAGAATCATTACGACAGAGGCAAAACCAAAAGCAGCGTTCCAACGCAAATTTTCTGGTACTATATTCGCCCAAAGTTCGCTTTTCCCAACAGCAATACAAATGTATCCACCAATTAATGCGCCAAGATTAACTCCTGCATAAAACAAAGAAAAACCGGCATCACGACGATTATCATCATCACGGTAAAGCTTTCCAACCATTGAAGAAATATTGGGTTTAAAAAATCCGGTACCTACAATATTAAAACTAACGCCCAAAAAGAAAAATTGTTTTGGATCAATGGTCAAAATAATACTTCCAACAATCATTAATAATCCGCCCCAAAAAAGTGACTTTCTAAATCCGAATATTTTATCTGCAAACAATCCTCCTATAAAAGTAAAAGCGTAAACCCATGCTTGAGTAGCACCATATTGTAAATTGGCATCGGTATCTTTCATAAACAATTCATGAACCATGAAGTAGTACAACATGCCTCGCATTCCATAGAAACTGAATCGTTCCCACATTTCGCTGAAAAATAAATACCAAAGTTGTTTAGGGTATTTGCCTTTAAAATCTTGTATTTGTGCTATTGTTTGATTGGTTTCCATATTAGTTAATTCCTTTTTCTTTCATTACTTTATTCAATTGTTTCAACAAAGTAAACATCAACAAGGTAGCAAACATCAAAAGGGCAAAATTCACCCAAAAGAAGTTGGCTTTGTCATCGTAAGTGTCCCACAAACTCGCTAAAACACCCGACATTTTATTTCCGATAGAGGTGGATAAAAACCAACCGCCCATCATTAAAGAAGTAATGTTCTTTGGTGATAACTTAGAAACCACTGACAATCCCATCGGACTTAGGAATAATTCTCCGATGGTGATGACACCGTAATTGGCTACTAACCACCAAACGGAAACTTTTTCGCTTCCATTATTCCCAATATGCACTGCAGCGACCATCACTAAAACAGATAAGGCTGAAATTAATAAACCGAAAGCTATTTTAGTTGGTGTACTTGGTTCTTTCTTTCTGCTGCGCAAATAAGTAAAAAAGGCCACTACCAATGGGGTTAAAATAATCACCCAACCCGGATTAATAGACTGACTCAAATTGGCTGACCAAGTGAATACTTTGCTGCTTTCTTCAGGCAATTTTTCTTTGTGTACATTTCTGAAGTATAAAGGATAATCCACTGTTTTAATCACTTCTCCCTCTTTTTTTTGGATTCGGAAAGCTTGATCATAAAGAGCGACAGAATCTTTCTTATAAGTCAACGTATCGGTAAGTACCAACTTGGATGCTATCATTTGAGTAGTTCCTGTTAATTCTCTATCGGTATATTTATCACCCCAATTGTTGAGTGCCGAACCATTTAATTTGAATACGGCCCAAAACAAAATTACTACACCAAAAATGGCTAATAATGCTCCGATAGGTCTTTTGTCTTCAACTTTAGCCTTGAAATATAAACTCCCATAAAAGAAAATTACCGGAATACAAGCAAAGATAAAAGCATCGGTACTGTCTGATCCAAAAACGGCACAATTCGGATTTGCGTCTGATTGCACGCCTTTTAAAAACCAACCGATAACTCCAAAAATTACCGAAGGAACAAGGATAAATAATACAATTTTATAAAAGGGCATATCACCTTCTTGCACGCCTTTCTTCTCGGTCTTATCTCCATAATGTTTGCTTCCCAACAAAAATACAATTACCCCAATAAACATTCCAACACCGGCTGCCATAAAAGCTTCCTGCCATCCGAAAAGAATTTTTAGTGCCGCACCAAAGAAATTACAAATGAAAGCACCAATATTGATTCCCATGTAGAAAATATTATAGCCTTCGTCTTTCTTGTCTTTGTATTGTTCGTCGTTATAGAAATTTCCTAAAAGCGTTGAAATGTTTGGTTTGAAAAAGCCGTTACCAACAATGACCAATGTCATAGCAACATAAAGCATGGTGACGTCTTGTGTTCCCATCAGCATATAACCGGCACCCATCATTAAACCTCCAATGACAATTGATTTTTTATAGCCAAAATATCGATCGGCAACCAAACCACCAATAAATGGCGTTAAGAATACTAAGGCAATAAAAGTACCATATAAATCGGACGCTTCTTTCTCAGTCATGGAAAAACCGGCTTCAACATCTTTGAGAAATAAGGTAAAAATTCCAATCATTAAATAGTAACCGAATCGCTCCCACATTTCGGATAAAAATAAGTAAGGCAGTGCTTTAGGATGACTTTTCCACATAATTTTTTGATTTAAAAAAACAAACCTACAAGAGCTTCTTGTAGGTTTGAAAGATATAAAATATTTTTAATATGTGATTATCTCACGCCGTGCATCATTTTCTTCAATTTTGGGGTCAAAACCGCTAAAATAATCGCAGCAATTCCACATAAAATAACAAAAACCATGAAAAACTCATATAAATTATGAATTTCAAAACCTCCAAATGAAGTGTAAGCGGTTGGTAATTGTTCTTTATCGAACATAGCAACTTGCTCAACTGTTAACGTTGTTTTTTTATCTAAAACATCTTGAAGATTTACACCTAATGTTTCTGCTTTTAGAAATTTATCCCCAGTAGCTGGAATGATTGCTCCAAGTGAACCAGCTAAAGCATATCCGGCAGCATTAGAAATAAAGAAAACACCATATAATAATGAAGCAAAACGCTTTGGTGCTAACTTTCCAACCAAAGATAATCCAATCGGTGATAAACAAAGCTCACCCATTGTTTGAATGAAATATAATAAAACCAACCATTTTATTGCTAATAAACCACTATTCCCTAGATCTTTAACATTATGAGCAATAATAAAATAACTTAAAGCAATCAAAGCTAGTCCTAAAGCTTGTTTCATTGGTGAGATTGGTTCTTTTTGTTTTGCTCTTAATCTATCCCACATTATACTAAATGGTACAGCTAAAATAACAACAAAAAGCCCATTAAAAATCTGAACCATTGATGCTGGCATATCCCATCCAAAGATAAAAGTTCTATCAGTTTGATTTGAAGCAATAAAAGTTAATGATGAACCAGCTTGCTCAAAGGCTGCCCAAAAGAAAATAATGAAAAACGAAACAATATAAATCACCGAAATTCTTTCCCTCTCAATTTTGCTTTCAGCTGAGCTCATGATTAAAAAAGCCAATGAAATTCCTGCACCATAAATAATAGGATAAATGATTCCTTTAACTAAAGTTCCTATTTCAAAATTACTAAATCCAATTTCTGAAACTAATAAGTATCTGAAAGTAAAAAATAAAACAAAAAATAAAATTGTTGCAATTCCTATTGATTTACTTGTGAATTTTGCTTGTTCTTCAACTTCACCTTTTGAAGAATCTTTATTAGGTTTTGCTCCAATTGGAGTTCCATCAGGTGAAACAACATATTTATCTTTTAAAAAGAAAAAAACTAATGTTCCTAAAACCATAGCAATACCTGCCATTAAATAACCCCATTTAAAAACTGTAGGATCTTGTACTCCATTAATCTTTACATCGGCAAAAAGTGGAACAAAATATTGACTTAATAGAGCACCAATATTAATTCCCATATAAAAAATAGTAAAAGCAGAGTCTAATTTAGTCTTTTCTTGAGGTGGATATAAACTTCCAACCATAGAGGAGATATTAGGTTTAAAGAATCCATTTCCAAAAATAATAACAAAAAGACCTAACCAAAAAACACCTTTAGATAAACCTAAATTATTATCATATATGGTAGCACTGTAAAACAATGAAAACTGACCAATTGCCATCAAAATTCCACCAAGCATAATACAACTTCTGTTTCCCAAATATTTATCTGAAATAAAACCTCCTAAAAGAGGTGTTAGATAACATAAAGCCAAAAATCCACCATAAATAATTGATGCATTTGACTCTCCTAACATTAGGGCATTTACCATAAACAATGTCAGAATCGCGCGCATTCCGTAGAAGTTGAATCGTTCCCACATTTCGGTTCCGAATAGCACCCAAAGTCCTTTAGGATGTCCTGTTTTTACTGTAGTTTCACTCATAATATTGGTTTTAGTTTGTATTGGTTAGTTATAATTTCTCTTTGATAAAATTCGTCATTTTGTTGTACAATTGAATTCTGGTTTTGCCTCCGTAAATCCCATGGTTTTTGTCGGGATAAATAGCCCAATCAAATTGCTTGTTAGCTTGAACCAGCGCTTCAATCATTTGCATCGTATTTTGAACATGCACATTGTCGTCTGCTGTTCCGTGAATTAAAAGGAAATTTCCTTTTAGTTTGCTTACGTGATTTATAGGCGAATTGTCATCATAACCACTAGCATTTTCTTGTGGTGTTTGCATGTATCTTTCGGTGTAAATACTATCATAGAAACGCCAGTTGGTAACCGGTGCTACGGCAATGGCCATTTTGAAAACATCGGCACCTTTGAAAAGACAATTACTACTCATGAATCCGCCATAAGACCAGCCAAATATACCGATTCTGGTTTTATCTACATAAGCATAATTTCCGATTACTTTTGCAGCATCAATTTGGTCTTCTAATTCGAATTTACCTAATTCTTTTTGAGTGCATTTTTTGAAATCGGCACCTTTAAAACCGGTTCCTCTTCCGTCTACACAAGCCACAATATAGCCTTGTTGAGACAACATCATAAACCAATAATCATTAGAATTCAACCATTGGTTAGCCACTTGTTGTGAACCCGGACCTGAATATTGGAACATAAAAACCGGATACTTTTTGGTGGCATCAAAATCTTTGGGTTTGATCATCCATGCGTTCAACTTGTGTCCTTTTTCAGTGGTTAATTCGAAGAACTCTTTATTAGGTAAATCGTATTTTTTAAGTTTTTCGGCTAAAGCTTTATTGTCAACAATGGATTGCATTTGTTTTCCGTCTTTTGAACTGTTCAAAGTGTAAGCTGTTGGCTGAGTCGTACTTGAATACGTATTGATGAAATACTCAAAATTCGGACTGAAAGTCGCTGAATTAGTACCTATTTGCTGAGATAATTTCACTTTCCCTTTTCCGTCTAACCCAATTCGGTACACATCTCTACCAATTGAACCATTTTCTACCGACTGATAGAAAACCGTTTTGTTTTTCTCATCAAAACCGTAATAAGCGGTCACTTCCCAATTGCCTTTGGTAACTTGGTTTTTCAACTTCCCGGTTTTGTCATATAAATAAATGTGATTGTATCCGTCTTTTTCCGAAGTCCAGATGAAACTATTGTCTTTTAAAAATGTTAGGTTATCAGTAACATCTACATACGCTTTGTCTTTTTCGTTCAAAACCACTTTTGCATTTCCGGTAGTTCCGTCAATAAAAAGCAAGTCTAAATTGTCTTGGTGGCGGTTTAAAACTTGGGCCGAAAGCACATTGGCATCATTAGTCCATTTCATTCTGGCGATGTAGAAATCATTGTAATTTCCTAAATTGATGGTTTTTGAAGCGGCCGAGGTCACATCATAAACGTACAAGGAAACGACAGCATTCTTCTCACCTGCCTTTGGATACTTAAACGTTTCTACCGTTGGATACAAATCTTTCTTGAAAACATTCATTGAAAATTCGGGCACTTCGCTTTCGTCAAAACGAATGTAGGCCAATTTTTTTCCATCGGCACTCCAATCATAAGCTCTTACGAAGGCAAATTCTTCTTCATAAACCCAGTCGGTAATTCCATTGATAATGCTGTTTTTCTTCCCGTCTGAAGTAACCTGAGTTACTTTTTCGGAAGCGATTTCATAAATAAAAAGATTGTTGTTTTGGGCGAAACCTATTTTAGTACCATCCGGAGAAAAGGTTGGTTCCTGTACTTGCTCAAGTACTTTGGTTAGTTTTTTGGTTTCTAAATTATACAGGAAATAATCTGCTGTAAATGAATGACGGAAGATTGGATTAGAATTATTGGCAATCAGCAATTGCTTTTCGTCTTTACTAAAAACATAGCTGTCAATACCGTTAGCTAATTCTGAGAAGTTCTTGGTGTCAATCAAGGTATTGACTTTTTTAAGTGTTGCAAAATCATATAAATCGATTTGCATGGTTCTGGAAGTTCTGTCAAAGTTAAGCACCGTGTATTGGTTGGTGTTTTTCATGGCGATGAGTTCGTCCATGCCTTGTGCTCTGAATGCTCCCGTGTAAATTTCTTCTACACTAATTTTTTGTTGTGCCGATAGTGAAAAGCACGATAACAGGAACACTACAACTGCTTGTTTTAATTTCATTGTAACGATTGATTATAAAAGAGGTCAATTTTAGTGAAAAAATTAGAAACTACCTCATATTTTTATGTTAAATGCAGTTTGAGCTGAATTTTTGAATTGCAGAATTACTAAAAACAGAAAACCCCGATAATTTCTTATCGAGGTTTTGTGGTGGTATCTCCAGGAATCGAACCAGGGACACATGGATTTTCAGTCCATTGCTCTACCAACTGAGCTAAGATACCTTGCTTTGTTGCGGGTGCAAATATAGAACGATTTTTAATTTATCCAAAACAAATAATAAAAAAAATCTATTCGTACCTTAGCCTCATTAAAAACACTAGCATGCTATTAGCCATAGATATTGGAAATACCCGAATCAAAGCGGCTGTATTTGAAGATAATACTCTTTTAGACCTTATCATTTTCGACAAAAAAGAAATGGTCGAAAAAATTGAATTTATACTAGAAAAATTTTTGAAAATAACTTCAATTGTGGTTGCTTCTGTCGGAAATATGGATAAATCGGTCTTTCATACTTTAGAAAAAAAGATTTCGATTCACTTTATTTCTCATGAAAGTCAGTTTCCGTTTGCTAATTTATATACTACCCCAAAAACGCTTGGCATTGACCGCATGGTTTTGGCCACAGGTGCTACGTTGCAATTTCCCAATCAAAATCGTTTGGTAATTGATGCCGGGACTTGTATCACTTATGATTTTGTAGATGAAGACAATCGGTATCTTGGTGGCGCTATTTCACCCGGTATTCGTTTGCGTTATGAATCACTGCATCAATTTACCGCTAAACTGCCTTTACTAAATAAAGCTTATCCGGAATATGTGATCGGGAATTCTACAGAAGAATCCATCCATTCTGGTGTAGTCAATGGCATAACTCTTGAAATTGACGGCTTTATTGAACAATATAAAGCACAATACGCTAAATTTATCATAATTTTAACGGGTGGCGATGCAGAATTTTTGGCTAAACGATTAAAAAATACCATATTTGCCAATTCAAATTTTCTGCTGGAAAGTTTGAACCAAACTTTTCAATACAATCAAAAATGATTAAAAAAATTATAGTAAGCCTTTGTTTACTTTTTTCATTCTCTGCCTTTGCTCAAGAAGGAACATCTTCACCTTATTCTTTTTATGGAATCGGAGACGTAAAATTTAAAGGAACCATTGACACCCGTTCTATGGGTGGTGTCTCTGTTTTTCCGGACAGTATTCACTTAAATCTTCAAAATCCAGCCCAGTTAGCGAGTTTGAAACTGACTGTTTTTGCCCTTGGCGGTACTTATGCCAATACCAAATCTAAAACTGAAACTCAAGAAGAAAAAGCCAGAAGAACAGCTTTAGACTACTTAGCCATTGGAATTCCGGTTGGAAAATTAGGCTTTGGTTTTGGATTAATTCCTTATTCTTCTGTTGGGTACAAAATTCAAACTTTATCCGATGATGAAAATCCTATTTTTTCAAGATACAGTGGAATTGGCGGCGTGAATAAAGTATTTGTAGGCGCAGGATATCAATTGACAAAAAAAATCAATATCGGTGCCGATATTCAATATAATTTCGGAACGATTGAAACCACCAATTTAAGATACCAAAACGTTATTCAATATGGTACCCGAGAAATTAACACTTCCGAAGTAAGTGGGTTGAATGCTACATTCGGAGCAACATATCAAACCAAAATAAACAGTAAATTTTCTTTTTTCAGCAGTCTAACATATTCTCCTGAATCTGAGGTTAAATTGGGCAACCGAAGAACCATTGACATTATACAGTTTTCAAGCGTTGGCTCAATTGATGTGATTGAAAGACAAGAAGTTGAAGGTATTGACGACACAACCATCAAACTCCCATCAAAATTGGCATTGGGTACAGGTTTTGGTCAAATAAAAAAATGGTTGATTGGTGCAGAAGTAACTTTCTTGAATACCAGTGTAACTACTAATAGATTTACTGACATTCAAGGTGCTTATTTCGAAAATGCAACCCGATATAGTTTGGGCGGATATTTTATCCCTAACTTCAATTCCTATTCCAGTTATTTTAAAAGAATCACTTACCGTGCCGGAATACGTTATGAAAATACCGGTTTGGTAATTCAAGGCAAATCCATTACAGACACTGCAGTAAATGCGGGTTTCGGACTTCCGTTAGGCGGTATTTTTTCCAAAATTAACATTGGATTAGAAATGGGTAAAAGAGGCACAACTTATTACAACTTGGTTGAAGAAAACTATTTTAACCTCAGCGTTGGATTATCCTTAAGCGACAGATGGTTTGTGAAACGCAAAATCGACTAAAAAAAGTTCATTATGAAAGCATTTTTTTTACTAATTGCTATTTTGTGCTTCACCAATAGCAATGCTCAAAAGTTTGACTGTTCATCCACAATTACAACCTACCAAGAACTTTTTAAGGACAGGAAGATTGCAGATGCTTTTGAAACTTGGAGCCAAGTAAGAAAAAATTGCCCAAAACAAAGTGAAACCATCTACACCGACGGAATAGGTATCCTTCAATACAAAATTGACAATGCCGCTGAGGCCGAAGAAAAAGAATCTTTGGTACGTGACCTAATGAAATTGTACGACCAATACAATAAAAACTTCCCATTAACAACAACCGATTTTGAAGTCAACAAAGCCATGGCTTTACACGACAATAAAATTGAGGTCAAAGATGAAATTCTAAGTTTACTCGATGACGGTTTTTCTAAAGCCTCCGACAGTATTAACAATGCCAATGCTATTTACACCTATTTTAGTTTGTGTCATGAAAAATACAAAGCCGGTAATCCAAAGTTCAATACCGAATTGCTTTTGGACAAATACACTTTAGTCAACAGCATGTTAACCAAATTACAGAATACAAATACTGAAAAAGCCAATGATTACAGAACTGCACAACGCGGGATAATTTCTTTGGCTAAAGATTTGGCAACTTGTGATAATTTGGCCATTTATTACGAAAAAAAATACCAGCTCAATCAAACCAATTTAGATTGGATTACAAGTGCTTTAACAAGTATTGGAGATAAATGTAGTGCCCAACCCATTTTTGGCAAAATGGCAGAAAATTTATATGCCAACAAAACCACAGCGCAATCTTCTTATTTTATGGCGTTGGCCTCATTAAAACAAAAGAAATTTGATGAAGCTATAAAGTTTTACAGCCAATCCGCAGATTTAGAAACCAATCCGCAAGCTAAAGCCAAAATATATTACACTTTAGCAACCGGATTATTGTATGGTGACAAAGCAAAATCTAAAGAAAGTTTAAACAAAGCCGTTTTGTCCGATCCAAAAATGGGAAGTGCTTATTTGTTTCTAGCCGAACTTTATGCCAATGCTTCTAAAGATTGTGGCAAGACCGATTTTGATAAAAAAGCGATTAACTATTTAGCCATACAAACCGCTAAAAAAGCCAGTGCAGCAGAACCAACATTGAAAGGTGCTGCCGATAAGATGGTAGAAAGATTGACTCCAAAATCTTTTTCTCAAGCCGAAATCAATAAAGAAAAAATGAATGGCAAATCATTAACTATTGGTTGTTGGATTAATGAAACCATTACTTTTCCAACGAAATAATGAAACGCGCTTCTCAAAATAAACTTCCGTACTTAGCCCTTTTACTTTGCTTGCTAATTGCTTCTTGTGAAGGGAATTTCAGAGAGGTCCAAAAAATGAGCGTTTCCGAATTTACGCCAAGTGGAGACGCCGATTCCATCAATTTAAAATACACCGATTCGGGTAGAATTACGGCCAATCTAATCAGCCCGAAAATGCTCGATTATGCTACTGTGGAATTTCCTTATACCGAATTTCCGAATGGCATACATTTGACTTTATTTGATAAAAACGGCAAACAAACCCTAATCGATGCCAAATATGCGATTTCGCACAAAACAACCAACATCATTGACCTGCAAGGCGATGTGAAAATCTCCAACCAAAACGGAGAATTGTTGGAAACCGAACAATTGTATTACGACCAAAAAAACGAATGGTTTTTTACCGAAAAAAAGTTTAAATTTACCTCATTAAAAGGAGTTTCCTACGGAGAAGGAATCGATTTTAGTAAAGATTTCAAAAAAGTAAACTCTCAAAAAATATCCGGACAAGTCCAATCATCAGAATAACTATGAACTACTTAAGATTTACCCAATACGCTTACTTACTTGCTGCAGTTTTATTTGCCGTAGATGCTTTTATCTCATGGAGAGACGGCGAAAATTTTATCATCAGCGCATTATTTGCTGCCGTTTGTGTGTTTACTTTTTTCTTCAGAAGAAGGTTTGCCCAAAAATTTGCTGAGCGCAATAAAAAACCCTAAACCATGGAAATCGGAATCATCATCCTATGTTTGATACTTTCCGCATTTTTTTCAGGAATGGAAATTGCTTTTGTTTCCTCCAATAAAATTTATCTCGAAATTGAAAAAAAGCAAGATAATTTCATTTCCAAAATCTTAATCAAGCTTACCGAAAAACCCTCAAAATTCATTGCCAGTATGCTTGTAGGCAACAATATTGCCATGGTTGTTTACGGTTTTTTTATGGGCGATTTGTTGATGGGCTGGTTTGTTACTTTAGGCTATCAATTTTCGGATTTAACCAACTTATTATTGCAGACATTGCTTTCAACATTGCTTGTTTTAATGACTTCTGAGTTTTTACCCAAAGTGTTTTTTCAGATTTATGCCAATAGTTTCCTGAAGTTTTTTGCCTTACCGGCTTACTTCTTCTATTGGTTGTTTTACTATATTTCCTCCTTTATGATTTGGATTTCCGATTATATTTTGAAGAAATTTTTCAAAACCGAAGGCGATCAAATAACTCTTTCGTTTAGTAAAATCGAATTGGGCAATTACATTTCGGAACAAATGAATTCCGTGCAAGACCATGAAACTGTAGATTCAGAAATTCAGATTTTCCAAAACGCTTTGGAATTTTCAGGCGTGAAAGCAAGAGATATTATGACACCACGAACCGAATTGGTAGCGGTTGATTTGTACAGTTCTGTAGTCGATTTGAGAACGCTATTTATAGAAACGGGGTATTCCAAAATCTTAGTTTACATCAACACTTTAGACGATATTGTTGGCTACGTTCATTCGTTTGAACTTTTTAAAAAACCTAGAACCATCAAATCGGTTATGATTCCGGTAGAATTTGTACCCGAAACTATTTTCATCAAAGACGTCATGAATATCCTTACGAAAAAACGAAAAAGCGTCGCCGTTGTCCTTGATGAATATGGCGGAACTTCCGGTATTGTTACTATTGAAGACATTGTAGAAGAACTATTTGGCGAAATTGAGGACGAACACGATTCCGATGAAGCTTTGATAGAAGAACAATTGGACCAATCTACTTATTTGTTTTCCACAAGGTTAGATGTAGAATACCTTAATGAAACCTATAAATTGAACATTCCTGAAAGTGATTCTTATGGTACTTTGGGAGGATTTATAGTCGATTTCTCCAAAGAAATACCCCAAAAAGGGGAACAAATCACCATTCAAAACTTCCAATTTACGATTGAAGAAGCATCGAATAAGAAAATCGAATTGGTTAAAATGACACTATTCGATTAGTTTCTGTAAAAAATTTAAAAAATAGTTGAAATTATAACTAAGTGAGTATTATTATTTCACAGATAATTGTATTTTCGCAAACTGAATTAAAAATTAACAAGAATAGAAATGGCAATTTTATCAAAAATTAGAAATCGCTCAGGCTTACTTTTAATACTTATAGGTTTTGCATTATTGGCTTTCGTCGTGCAAGATTTATTTAGCAATGGATTCAAAAGCATCTCAAAAGACGTTGGAAGCGTTAATGGAAAAGATATTGCTTACGAAGACTTCAGAATAAAAGTAGCAAATGCAGAAAAAAATGGGCAAAATGGGCAACAGCTGACTACATTACAAGCTTCAAACCAAGTTTGGAACCAAGAAGTAAGTGTTAATTTACTTACCGCTGAGTTTGAAAAATTAGGTTTGCGCGTTGGCGAAAAACATATTGTTGAAGTATTCAAAGCAGATCCAAACATTGGCCAAAACCAAATGTTTTTGGACGCTACAGGAAAATTTGATGTAAAAAAATTCAAAGAGTACTTCAAATCCAATCCGGAAGGAATTCAAATCTTGAAAGAAAGAGAAAAAGACGCAGAATTGAATGCGAAATACCAAATTTACAATGCTTTAGTAAAAGGTGGTTTATTCACTACTGAAGCAGAAGGTAAGTTTAAATATGAAGCTGAAATGAACAAAGTGACTTTTGACTTTGTTTCTGTACCTTTCTCAAGCATCAAAGACAGCGACGTTAAAATCACCGACGAAGAGATTTTAACTTACATGAAAACCAAAGAGAAAAAATTCAAATCAGAAGAAACTCGTGAATTGGATTACGTTCTTATCCAAGAAAAACCATCGGCAGAAGACGAAGCAGAAGTTAAAAACAAAATCAATTCATTATTAACCAGTCGTGTTGAATTTAAAGACGGTAAAAATGATACGCTTCCAAGTTTCAGATCTGCTACTAATGTGGCTGACTTTGTAAACCAAAATTCAGATATTCCTTTTGACTCTACTTACATTGCCAAACAAGATTTGCCGGCAGAACACGCTGAGCAATTGTTTGCCTTGGCAACAGGTGAAGTTTACGGACCTTATATGTTTAGCAACTACTACTGTATTTCTAAAGCTTTAGGAAGAAAAGCGGGTGCTAAATCAAAAGCAAGTCACATCTTAATCAGTTGGGAAGGTACTCAAGTGCCAAACAAAAAAGAAAAAAGAACCAAAGAAGAAGCGAAAGCCAAAGCTGAAGGTTTATTAGCACAAGCACTAGCCAATCCAGCTATGTTCATGGTTTTAGCCATGTCTAATTCTGATGATTCATCAGCACAACAAGGTGGTGATTTAGGCTATTTTGCTCCGGGTGCTATGGTTAAACCATTTAATGATTTTGTTTTCAACAATCCGGTTGGAAAAATTGGTTTAGTTGAAACAGAATTTGGTTACCACATCATCAACGTTACCGACAAGCAAGATGCTATCCGATTGGCTACTATTGCAGAAAAAATTGAGCCTTCAGAAGCTACCAATGACAAAATCTATACACAAGCAACTAAATTTGAAATGGATGCTGCCAACAAAGACTTTGCTGCTTTAGCCAAAGAAGCTAAATTAACGGTTAATCCATCTGTGAGAGTAAAACCTATTGATGAGAATTTTGGTCAAATTAGTAACCAAAGACAAATCGTAAAATGGGCATTTGCCGGTGATACAAATATTGGTAATGTAAAACGTTTCGAAATTGCAAATGTTGGTCATGTAATTGCCAAATTGAAAAAAATAACTGAAAAAGGCTTAATGTCGGTTGAAGAAGCCAGACCACAAGTAGAAGGTCTTTTGAAAAACAAAAAGAAAGCGGAAATGATCAAAGCAAAAATGACCGGAAGTTCATTAGCTGCTATTGCTGCTTCAAATAAAGTAACCATTATGAGTGCAGTTGATTTAACTATCGAAAACGCTGCGGTTCCGGGTGCCGGATTTGAACCTAAAGTAGTGGGAACTGCCTTCTCTTCAAAAGCTGGTCAACTTTCAAAAACTATCGACGGTAACTCCGGTGTTTATATATTGGTAACTAAAACAGTTTCTAAAGCACCTGCGCTTCCAAAATACACAGACTATGTGAATAAATTAAAACCACAAGCTGTAGGTAATGCCGGAAGATTTATGCAAGCATTGAAAAATGATGCAGACATCCAAGACAATAGAGCTGATTTTTACTAGTAGTAAATTACAATCCTAAAAAAACCCTGTCTCATACTGAAATGAGACAGGGTTTTTTATTATAATATCATTTCGTCGTAGGGAATGACAATCTCAAAACCTTTTTCTTTAAAGTACTTGGTTGGATCATCTTTGGAAATACTCAAAACAAAATCGCCGCCCCAAGCACCCAAACTTTTAACAACGCCATCGAAATCATGGAAAAGAATTTCTTTTACAGTGGCTAATTCTAAAATATTGCTCAATTCAATTTCGTGTTGTGCTAAAGCCAAAGCAAATGTTTTGGGCTCAACAGCCTCAACAACTGATCTAGTAATTTGATTTATTACCGGAATCGTTTTTCTGATGTCAACTTGGTTGCTGTAATAAGAAGCAATGGCGTTTTTACTGTTTTGCTTTTTATTCAGATAAACAAAGAAGATTTTGTCGGTAAAATCAGGATTGAAATCCACAATTTCCACTACCGGTTTTTCATTGACAATTTGGTATAAAATTCCGGAGTCATTTTGTGCGCAGGCAATATCGTATCCACTACCACCAAAACTTCTTTTCAGCAGCTCAAAGGCATCAATTTGCAACCATTGGGCAATGTTGTTAATTAACGTAGAAGACGTTCCTAAACCCCATAATTTGGGAAAAGTCAATTCGGTAGTAATTTTGTGTCCTTTGGAGGTCGAAATAAAATCGGAATTCATCAAATAGGCTTCGTGTAGAATTTCGATTAAAGTATTTTTGATGCTTTTGACATCATCATGACGTTCCTTTCTAAGAATCGAGTCAAACGAAATAGTGTCTTCAAACCAAATACTTTTATCGCTGTCATAACTCGTCCATTGAATGGCATTGCCTTCAGCTTCCTCTATAATCAGATTTTGACCGTATTTGGTTGGTAATGCAAAAGCTTGGGCACCATCAAGTACCACGTATTCTCCTGTGATGAGTAATTTTCCGTTGCTGTAAAAGGTTTTCTTCAAAAGATTATTTTCTTAGATTTTCAATCAGCGCTACTACTGCAGCATGCGTCACGGTATTTTTTTCGAAATGCTTTAGGATTGCTTTTCGTTCTTCAGGATTGGCTTCAAATTGGTTTAAAATATTATTCAAATGCATTTTCATGTGTCCTTCTTGAATTCCGGTTGTGGTAAGCGAACGCAAAGCGGCAAAATTTTGGGCCAATCCGGTAACGGCAACTACTTGCATTAATTCTTTTGCAGAAGGTTTACCTAAAATCTCTAAAGCCATTTTAACTAACGGATGTAAGGAGGTCAATCCGCCAACGGTTCCTAATGCCAAAGGAATTTCCATCCAAAAGGTAAAAATACCGTTCTCAATTTTAGCATGAGACAAACTTGAATAATGTCCGTTACGCGAAGCATAAGCATGCACTCCGGCTTCTACGGCTCGAAAGTCATTTCCGGTAGCCAAAACCACTGCATCAACACCATTCATAATCCCTTTGTTGTGCGTTACGGCACGGAAAGGTTCTATTTCGGCGATGCTAACGGCTTGGACGAATTTTTCGGCAAACTCTTGTGGGTTTTCGATTTTTTTCTCTGCTAACTCTTCTACTCGACAAGACACTTCGGCACGAACAATGCAATTCGGAACATAGTTTGACAAGATGCTCATTACAACGGTAATGTTCTTTTCGGTTTCGTTAAAGTCGGTATAGTTTTGAGCTTCCTCTTTTAACGTTTTAGCCAATTGCTCTAAACACGAATTGATGAAATTCGCGCCCATACTGTCTTTGGTTTCAAAGGTGGCGTGCAATTGGAAGTAATTCTCTAAAGCTGAAGTTTTATCTCTGAGTTCCAATCCTAAAATACCACCACCACGCTTTTGCATGTTTTTGGTAATGCTTTCGGTAGAATCGATTAAAGAGGATTTAACTGTATTGAAAAACGATTCTAGTTTAGCCGAATCTCCTTTAAACAAAAAGTGAACTTGTCCTATTTTCTCCGTATTTAAAACGGTCGCTTTGAATCCGCCTCGCGTGCTCCAAAATTTAGCTGATTTGGCCGCCGCCGCAACTACAGAACTTTCTTCAATCACCATTGGCACCGAATAATACCTGTCGTTGATAAGGAAATTTGGGGCGATACCCATTGGCAAATAGAAATTGGTAATCGTGTTTTCTATGAACTCGTCGTGCAATTGTTGCAATTGGGCATCGTTGTTCCAATATTGTTTGATGGTGGCAATCGCTTCTATTGGATTACTGAAATATTCGTTGGCAATCCAATTGATTTTTTCTTCTTTGGTCAATTTGGAAAAGCCGGCAACTGCATTATTCATATAAAATCGTAAAGTTTAGTAGCTACAAAGATAAGTGATAGCGAGTGAATTTGTTGCCCAAAAAAGCATTGAAAATTATTGTGGTTTTACTTCCGCAGAAATGGGTTGCGGCACATCGCCTTCGTATTCAGTTTCTTGTAAATCCTCGGTTTGTCTGCCTAATTTAACTTTAGGATTGTCTTGCGTTCCGGTGACTTTAATTGGAATACCTATTATGCCGAATGGCGGTAAACCCAAACGCATTTTGATATTCAGATTGCCATCAAAGCTCGTTTGGCCTTCAATTCTCGGACGGAAACCCGCGACTTTGAACTTGAAACGCTCAATATTGATGATGTTGTTTTTAATGGTCGTTTTGATGTCGACTTGAGACAAATCGGGGTTTTTGATGGCGTCTTTGCCAGTCTTTTTGCTAACGGCGCCAAATAGTTTAAAGCCTTTCATTTTGACTTTCTTCACCGATAAAACTCCGGAACCGGTTAATGATGGATATACCGGTTGCATATTGGCATCAAGAATTCCGGCTACTTTATAATCTAACGAAACAATACCTTCAGCACTTTCAGCAGCGGATGCCATTTCTTTGAACATTTTCACTTCGTTGTAAGCGCGTTTGATGTCGAATTCTTTGGCCAAAACTTTAAAATCGAAAAAGGCTTTTTCTGTTGATTGACTTCCGTAAACCAAATCCATTTTAACATTGGAACCAATTAAATCAAAACCGGATTGTTTTAATTCCAATTGGCCTTTGTTGATTTTCATATTACCTTTCAGATTATCAATCGTCAAACCATCGAAATTGATTTTATTGGCCGTGGCATTGAACTGCAAATCGAAATTTGACGGAATAACCACAACTCCCGCCGGCGTAGCATTGGCTTCCGTATTTTCTATGGTATCCGTAACCGCTATTGTTTGTGCCATAAACTCATCGACATTGATAAAATCAGAGTGGAGTTCTAAGTTTCCTTTTAAAATGGCTTTGTCAGTCAACACAAAATCGATTACGTTTTGCAGATAACCATTCATTTTAAAATCGGACTGACCATAAGCTGCGATAAAATCATTGAAGTTCATTTTATCCTGATTGAAGACAAATGTTCCTTCTTTGATGACAAAAGGTTTAGGCAAATATTCTGAGGTAGTTTTGATGTTCTTTAGAATCAAAGTTCCTTTGTTTTGCAACTTAGCATATCTGCCATTAGTGGCATCATCTTGCGAACCTTTGAAAGAAACATCGGCATTGACATAACCTTCAACATCGAGTCCTTTTTGGGAAAACACTTTGTAGATTTTACCTAAATCCAATTCGCCTTTGGCTTTGATATCGTATTTGATATTTTCGAAATTCTGCAACTTGGCATTGACAAAAATCGGTTTGCCTTCAAACTCAAAAGAGGCTGGAGTAATGTTGATACTCAAATCTTCGAGCGAGCCTTTTTTATCTAAAATTGTAGCAATTACGTTGATATTTTGAATAGGATTTGGGTAATAATCGGTTTTAACGTAGCCGTTTTTGAAATTGATTTTCCCGTTGGTTACCGGAATCTTAGCGTTCTTTTTGTCGTAAACCCCTATGGATTTGATGTCCATATTCAAAACGCCGCGCAAATCCATATTTTCCAATCCGAAGGCTTTGTCCATTTGGGCTAAGTCGATTTTAGAGTTGATTCTGGCAGAGATGTACGGTTTCGACAATCCTTCCGATTTAATAATTGCTTTGACATAATCTTTATCGACATTGAAGAAAATAGAATCGATATTGACTTTTAATTTTTCGGTGTCCAATGACGGTAATTTAGTATCAAAATTCAAGAAGATATTCGACACCGGAAATGGTGCATCTTTGTATTCAATTAAACCGTCGCGGATTTTCATATTGAAAGCCACATCGGGTTTTTGGTTTTTAGACGCAATATATTTTCCTTTTAGCGTAAAGGACAAATCGGTTCTTCCTTTGACTTTGGTTTTGTCCAACCAAGTTACATAAGCCGGTGGCAATGCGGTAAAGAAATCGTTGAGCTTACTGTCTTCGGATTTGATGTTGAAATCCATATCATAGCCATTGCTGAGGAAGTCAAACTTACCATTAAATTCAACCGGTAGTTTGTTGATTTTTAGGTTGTTTTGTTGGAAAACAAAGGCTAGGGAATTGGTATTAATTTTGGTAATCAAATCGGCTTTGACTTTTTTGTTTTTCAGGTATTGTTGGCCATCATAAGTAAAGTCGAAGTCTTCTATTTCAGCTTCGGTATAAATATCAAAAATGGATTGGTCTAAGTCGCCATTCCCAATGTAATTAAAGCCATTGGCATCGATTAAAACTTTAGTTGATTGGTCATTGTAAACCAGATGAGAATCTTCAATTGCAATTTTATCTAATCGAAGTGAGGTATTGCTGGTAGTATCTTTTGGCTTAGTTTCTTCTTCGGCTATATAGACGTTATAATTGGCTTCTCCTTTAGCATTAACTTTTACATTAATCAGCGCATTGGACACAAAAACTTTATCGATAGTAACACTTTTGTCAAAAATCAAAGAGCGGATGTCAATTCCAAACGACACTTCATTAGCAGAAATCAGCGTTTCTTTTTGGTAAGGTGCCGATCCTTTTAAAGAAAAATCCGTTAGCGTTAAAGTCAATGAAGGAAAGTGGTTGAAGAAGGAAAGGTTGGCCTCTTTAAAATTCAACTCACCGTTTAGTTTTTTATTAGCGAATGCTTTTACCTCTTCCGCAATTTTCCCAGGAAAAAGAATTGGCATCAAAAACAGGAACAAGATTATGGAGCCAAAAGTGATTCCGGTAACCTTTAAAATTTTGACAATGACAGCCTTTGGTGGTTTTTTCATAAATCAAAAATACAATTCATCGGAGAGACAAAAAAATTTTAATGTGAAAATATTTATTAAAAACAAAAGCCACGGATAGAAAAACGTGGCTTTTGTAAAATAATTATATAACTAATCTAACCTTATTGTTTGATGACTTTCATGGTTTTTGAGTTGTTATTAAGGTCAAATGCTTTGACCAAATAAACCCCATTGTTTAAGTCATTAATGTCAAATTGGTACTCTTCAGAGGAAACATTATCAAAAGACTTAACCAATTGACCGGTAATGGAATAGATGTCAACTTTAGTCACTTCACCTTTGATATTAAATGTTCCGGAAGTTGGATTTGGGTATAAACTAACATTGTATGCTGCACTGAATTCATCGTTACTTAACGTTGCAGGCTGGTTTCCGAATACTCTGAAACCACCTGGTGGTAAAGTAATTGTTGCGGTTGTATTGGATACATTGTAAAGTGTATTGTCCATTAAGTTATACCAGTTTCCAGTGTACGGAAAACTAGGATTAATGTTTTGACTGGCTACAGACATGTTGGCAATAATTACTACATTTTTCAACTGTGTTGACGGAAATGAGTTATTATATACATAGATTCTTTGTCTGATATTATTTCCATCAGGACTGATGGTATAATCCCCTTCAAAAACCGGTTCGTCGATTTTCATTTGGATTAAACGCTTCCAATCATTGTAAACTTGTTGTCTGTTGGGAGTAGTCATCGTTAGCCAATTGTTTACCCATTGTGGTTGTGGTTTTGTGGCTAATTTACAGTCTCCGATTGTTACATCGATCTCTGAATTCACAGTCCCGTTTTCACAAGTATAAATTGAGGTGTTCATTCCCAATTCTGCGAAATGCCAGATCATTTTTGGTCCCGGAACTAAAATAGACAATGCTCCAATCGCTGACATTCTTCCAACGGCATTGTTTAAATTGTTTAATGGTGGAGCAGTTCCGCCACCGTTTCCAAAGGTTACAGCTTCATACATCAATCTGTCTTTATCGTGACTTTCAGGATAGCCTAACAATCTTTTACCGGTAAATCCTCTACTCACGTGACCCATTCTGGTAATGTCGGCATTAGTAGAATACCCCATAGCCAATTGTTTGTAAGCTTCGTGTAATTCTCCCCACATCATTATTCCTTTGCTTGGAGTTTCCCCTAAACGATAGTTTGCCCATTGTTGCTCTTCAGAATCACCACCTAAATGTTCGAAGATTACATAATGATTGGCATCCAGTAACCATGAGTAATCTGCATATTCTTTCAAAACCGCTACTCTATCTGCTTGGTAGGCATTGGTACAAGTATCATCTCCTCCAGAACAAGCCTGAGTGAAACCTTTTGTTAAGTCCCAACGGAAACCATCAATTTTGAATTCTTCAATCCATTGTTTGATAACTCTTTTAGTATAATATTTAGTTCTCGCGCTAGAATGATTGAAATCGGATCCAACACTATAACTATGTTTAGCGAATTCATTGAAATAAGGATTGTCAGCGGCTGGATCTCCCCAACCATCACCATCTGCATCTTTCATCCACATTCTTACCATTGGATTTCTTCCAAAGGCATGGTTTAAGGCTAAATCTAAAATTACTGCAATTCCATTTTGGTGGCATAAATCGATAAACTCTTTGAATTTATTTTCGTTACCGTAGAATTTATCTAATGCCATATGATAAGAGGTATTGTATCCCCAACTTTCATTACCTTCGAATTCCATTACAGGCATCAATTGAATGGCATTGATTTTTAAGTTTTTGAAGTAATCAATTTTATCAATTAAATCTTGGTAGTTTCTATCAGCATCAAAATCTCTTACAAGCACTTCATATACTACTAAATCTTCTTTTTTGGGTTTTACAAATCCGGTAGTCGCTGAGCTCCAATTGTATGGCAATTGACCGGTTTGTAATACAGTAACCTCTCTTTCTTGTCCAGCAGGAAATGCCGGTAAATTAGGATAGCTAGAGGCTGGAATATAAGGATCATCAAAAGGAGATAAAACTAAAGTAGAATAAGGATCCGCTGTTTTTACTACTGCAGGTGAATTGGTAGTTGGTGTACTGTCAACAACCCAATATTGGTAAGTATATTGTTGTCCCGGAGTTAAAGCGGTTAATTCTAACCAAAACTTACCTGTTCCCGGGTCTTTTTTCATTAAATAATTTGTTCCCGGCTGCCAATTATTAAAACTTCCGGCAAGATAAACGAAATCCTTTCCCGGTGCATCAAGGACCACTGTGGCTCTAGTTGCATCCGATGGATTATAATTGATACCATCTTCTAAGCCGGAGCCCATTACTTGGTTTACCGTTCCTGCATTAACAATTACGCCAAAAGATTTTGAAAAAAAAGTAGCACCTTGAGTAATTTGCAATTCATAACTTTTATTCACGGTGATATTAGTATCCGTATAATTATAGCTTGTTCCTGTAAAAGTATTGATACTTACACCATTGGCCAACAAATTATAATTAGCAGATCCATTAGTATTATTAGCCGTTATTGTCAAGTTTTGACCGCTATTGATTATGGTATTACTATATTCTGAAGGGGTTACTAATGCTGCTTGAAAAGCTCCTACATCTAACGACAAATCAACTGATTGCGCATTCCCTAGAGCATTTCTGAAAACTATATTAACTTTGGTTACTGAACCAGAGGCCAAACCATAAAAAGCTAAAATTGTTGGTGTTAAATCTAGTTTATATATATTTCCTGAGACTAAAGTCAGTGCGGGTTGTGTAGTGTTATTGCCCCAACTTCCTTTAACATTTTGCCAAGGCGTTCCGTTTACAGTAAGCCCTGTGTGTGCGTAAATTGTTCCTGTATATGTAGCTAATCCAGTTCCTGTTTTATCAAAGAGTATAGTAGCCGGAGCTGTAGCATCAGGATTTGTTCCTCCTTGCCAAGTAACTTGGGCAAAAGTTGCATTACTAACTATTCCAAACAAAAGGAATAAAAAAACTTTTTTCATAGCGTGAAATTTTAAAAAAAGGGTCTCCAAAGGAAACCCTTTTTTAGTTATTGTAAATTACTTATTGTAAAGTCACCGAATAAGCATATTGTCTTGGATTACTTAAATCTAAAACAACATTATAAGTTCCGGCTGCAGCAACTGATAAATTTGGACCATCATAGTTCATAGACCCATCTTCATCCGGATCACCTCCTAAATTAATTGACCAAGCATTGTTAGCTCTAAATTTAAATTCACCGGCAGATAAAGATATTGCGCCTTCCCATTTTTTGGTTGAAGAATTATAGGTTAAAGCAGTACTGTTATCCCATCCGCCTGGTGTGGCAGCTCCAACAATTCCCCAAGTAGTTGGTTCTATAGTATACAATAGTGTACTAGTGTTTGCTCTAACTCTGTAATAACCCGCAGTGGCAGTAATATCAGACTCTCCTGATTCGGCAAGAACTCCTGAGAATGAACCGTCATCTCCATAATCAGTATTACCCCAATTGAAGTTTCCTGCAGGATCCGGCGCTACAAATTTGAATCCACCATCTAACCAAATATATCCTTCGTAATCAGTTTCCCCGAAAGCAGAAGAAGCTATTCTTGGTGCTGTTGGAGGATTCCACCCTTGGTGATTACCTGGTACGGCTAATTTTGGTAAATCCGTTGAGTAAGGAGTTACTAAGTAAGTAATAACATCAGAGAATTTTTCTTCACTACCAGTAGTACCTACTGTTGAACGAACTCTGATTTCAAGTCCACCTTGGGTAAAAGGTGTTAAACCTGCTGCAGATGATGCGCCATTCAAAGCATCAGAAGTTACCGTTACATAATTATTAGTAGTACTTACTAAATCAATTGGTGAATCAAAATCATCTCCTGATTTATCTACTTGAATAGTGTAGGTTACCTCTGTTGGTGTACCATAGTCCATTTCTTCCCAAGTCATTGACAGACCAGGATTGGTTGGTGTTTCCGGATTTAGAACAACTCCTTCACCAGAAACAGGTGAAAGAATTTTAAATTCGGCTGCATTATCTAAAAATTTTAAATCTTGTTCGTCTGTACAAGAGGCAAACCCGGTGATTAGGGTAACTGCTAATAATGATTTAACTATATTTTTCATTGTTGTATCTTTTTATTTATTTAAAATATTAATAACCTGGATTTTGAGTCAAATTAGGGTTTGAAGCTAAAGATTGTGCAGGGATTGGAAATAATTTTAGGTTGTTAGAAATTGCGATACCGTTTGTACCGTTTCCTTTCCAAGCCCAGTTATAACTTCCTCCTGTATATTTGCCAAATCTAATTAAATCCTGTCTTCTGTGAGATTCCCAGTGTAGTTCTCTGGCTCTCTCGTCTAGGATAAAATCTAAACTCAATTCTCCTGCATCTATATTAGCAGCAGTACTTCCGCCATTAGCTCTTTCTCTCAATGCATTTACATAAGTTACAGCTTGTGATAGCGTAGCGCCTGCAGCTCCTCTTGAAGCACATTCTGCATACATTAAATATACATCTGCTAATCTGAATAAAGGAAAATCTGTATCGACGAAGGTAGAGTTTGGACCTGCAACTCCTGCTGATGTTCTGTTAGAGAACTTAGCCAAAATATATCCTTGATCTCTGTTGGCAACATCGTTGATTTCTATTTCTCTAGCCCCTGAAATAATTGTATTTCTAGCATCATTATCAAAATCAGCGCCATCAAATTTTTGAACAAACTGCTTTCTCAAACGTAAAGCTCCACCCCATCCTCCAGAGCCTACTCCGAAAGAAACACCATTTTGTTCAATAGAACCAACTTGTCCGTTAACCATTACAGTGGTTGGTCCATAGTTTTGCGTAACCTGACCATCAGATTGCAATGAGAAAATCATTTCCGGAGAAGTGTGATTATCAGCGGTGAAATTGTTAAGGTAGTTTGAATTTAATGTATATCCACCTGAAATAATTTGGTTGCATTGCGCTACACATTCAGCATATTTAGCGGTGCCGATATATACTTCTGCATTCAAATATATTTTAGCCAAAACCATACGGGCAAAAGCCTGATCAAGTCTACCATACTCATTAGTACGTGGTGCTTTTAAGTCAGGCAAAACATTGGTTAATTCAGTTTCAATAAAGGTAAATAATTGCTGTCTGTTATACTCAGGACCTGCAAAATTTACAGGATCTGCTTCAGTTAAGAAAGGTGCTTTACCGTATAAATCCATCAAGTTGTAATAGGCATAAGCTCTTAAAACTTTTACTTCATTGCGATAATCTTCAATTTCAGCTAATAAAGCAGCATCTGTAACTCCTCTTCCGCTTAATTTAGCCGGAGTAGTTTGTCTTAAGTATTCGTTAGCCAAAGCTACTTCTGCCATAGTTCTACTGAACATCCCAAGAATAATTGGGTTACTATCGTTCCAAATATTTCTTTGAAGCTCTCTGGTTCCCGGGTCATTTTCATAACTCCACAATACTTCGTCGGTTGTCAAATCCTGAAGATACCATAAACATCTTCCAAACTGACTAGTTCCTGCATCAATTCCTTGAAGGAAAGATGAACCTGCATCACCGGCACCGGTTAATGATAAATTACCATAAACCCCGGCTAAACCTGATTTGTATGCACCTTGCTGAGCAAAAAATTGCTCTGATAAGAAAATATCATCATCTTCAGGCACTACATCTAAATCACTTGTACAAGAACTTAGTACAAGGAAAAAGCCTAGCAAATAAAAGGCATTGATTTTTAATTTTTTCATAGTTTTTTTTTTAAAATTTAATATTGGCACCAAATAAGAATGAGCGCTGTCTAGGATAGATAGTATTGTCAATACCATCATTTGTTATCTCAGGATCAAGTCCGGAGTAGTCCGTAATTAAAAGGGCATTTTGAACTCCGGCAAACAATCTTAATGAAGCTTTTCCATCAATCCATTTAGGGAAAGTATAGCCCAAGGTCACGTTGTCCAATCTTAAGAAAGATCCATTTTCAATGTAAACATCTGACAAAACAACATCAGAAGTAGTATTGAAATTGGTATCTAATACTGATGTTGGTAAATTGGCAATTACAGCTACATCCTGAATCGCATCATACTGAGCTCTACCGGCATTTACTGCATTGTAAATACGATTACCAACACTTGCTCTTACATTGAATGAGAAATCTAAGTTTTTGTAATTAATTGTAGATGCAAAACCGAAAGTGGCATCAGGATCTGAATTTTTATAAATGTATCGGTCATCACCATTAATTATACCATCACCGTTCAAATCTGCGTAAGCTCCTTCAATAGGCGCACCGGATGTGTCATATAATTGTTTGTATACAAAGAATGAATACGGGGTGTAACCTTCTCTTAAAATTTGAGCTGTTCCACCAGTTCCTGCGCCAGTTGCGCCTAAGAAAATATCAGAATCAAACGCTAAATCTTGAATTCTTCTTTCAAATTTAGTAGCGTTAAAATTAACATTCCAAGTAAAATTATCATTCTTTACTATATCTGAAGCTATAGAGAATTCGATACCTTTAGTGGTAAAACTACCGATGTTTTGGAAACCGGCATTAGAGAAATTACCTCCATCAGGGAAAGCTGCATTCACAATTAAATCATCCGATTGTTTGTAAAAAAGATCTAAAGCTCCGGTAATTCTATCGTTAAATAATCCGTAATCAAGTCCTACGTTGTATGTTGTAGTTTCTTCCCATTTCAACACAGGATTGTATGGGTTTGAGATAGCAATTGGAGTTGGAACAGCACCAAATATATACTGACTTGATCCACTACCGGTAGTATATTGTTGCAAATAGAAATTTCTTTCTGCACCACTACCAAACTCTTGTTGACCTGTAACACCGTAACCTAATCTTAATTTTAAGTCAGATATAGTTTTTGAATCTTTAAACGCAACATTCTTCAACTTCCAAGCAAAAGCTGCTGAAGGGAAATTAGCGTATCTTTCATCAACAGGGAATCTTGAAGATCCGTCTCTTCTCATAGTGAAAGTAAATAAATACGTATCGCTAATAGAGAACTTCGCTCTTCCAAAGTATCCTAAAAGAACATTATCAGTATCAATTGTGGTTTCCGGGAAGTTGTCCGGTAAGTTTGGATCGAAAGTATTTCCTGTAGTTTGATATTGCGATTGACGTATTTGATAGGAGTATCCTGCCTGTGCTTCAAAATCTACTTTACCAAATGTTTTTGTGTATACCAAGTAAGCATCAAACAACTTATTTCTTGCAATTCTTTCTTGTTGCTCATTTTGACCAAATGGCACGTTGGCGTTACTTGGTCCAGAGGCTGCTTGATTGGAAACAAATGTGTTTCTTTCTCCGTTTGACTCATCAAAACCAACATTAATAACCGCTCTTAAAGCAGGAAAAAAGTGGAATTTATAATCTAATTCAAAATTTCCAAATATTCTATTATTTATACCGGTGTCATTCTTTTGAAGCAATTGTGCTACAGGGTTTCTTCCACCTGCGACAAGAGTTCCGTCTGGATTGTAGTATTCAAAAAATCCACCATAAGGAGAATCAGCATCATAAACCGGATTTGTTGGGTTAAATCTCAAAGCCGAACCTTCAACACCATCCGCAAATCTATTTCTCTCATTTGCATAAGTTGCATTTAATCTCAATTTTAAATGATCATCAAAAAAGCTCGGATTTAATGTAGTTGACACTGTATTTCTAGTAAAATTGTTAGTTAATCTCAATCCTTCTTGGTAAGTATTACCAAAAGACAAACGAGCAGGAATTTTTCCAAACAAGTTTCCTCTAATAGAGATATTGTTATCTACGAAATCCGTTCTTCTATAGATTTCATCTTGCCAATCAGTATTTGCATTTCCTAATAATGCCACTTGTGAAGGCGAACCTATTCCTGGAGTAATTTGGTTTCCTTGTTCATCAAAAACACCGGCTATTAAATTACGGTATTCATTAGCACTGAATACATCAATTTTATCTACTAACCTTCCTGAACCATATTGGAAGTTGTAATCAACCGCTAGTTTTTTTCCTCCCTTTTTGGTAGTAATGATAATTACACCATTTGAAGCTCGTGAACCATAAATAGCAGTAGCAGAAGCATCTTTGAGTACGGTAAAACTTTCGATGTCATTTGGATTCAATGAAGAAAGTATTGATGTTGCCCCTGTATTGGTTGTATTATCAATAGGTAATCCATCAATAACAATCAAAGGATCATTCGAAGCAAATAAAGACGAACCTCCTCTAATTCTAATCTGAGAACCTGAGCCCGGTGCACCACTAGTATTTACGGTCAAACCGGCTACTCTACCGTTAAGCAAATTCTCTGCTGTAACGTTAGCTCCTTTGTTAAAGTCCTTGGCTCCTACTGTTGTTACAGAACCGGTAGCATCTTTTTTCTTAACAGTTCCATAACCAACTTGAACTACAACTTCTTGTAATTGGTTGGCGCTTTCACTTAAGCTAATGTTAACCGTTTTTTGACCTGAAAAGGTAACCGTTTTGGAATCGTAACCAATAAACGAAAAGACAACTTTGTCTCCGTTTTTTAGGCCTCCTAACTGAAATTTTCCGTCAAAATCTGTTGTGGTGCTGCTGTTCGCACCTTGAACAATTACATTTACGCCCGGTAATGGTTGGTTTGATCCACTATCAACAACAACTCCACTCAAAGTACTCTGTGCAAGAGCGCCGAAAGGGAGTAGCAGGAATAAAAATAACAACTTTTTGTAAATTGTTTTCATACGTTTTGTTTAGGTTAAAAATTTAATTTTGTGCTTGTATTTATTACTTCGAATGTTAAATTTATGTAAAAAATTGAATCTACCGAATTAACACTTGTTATTTATACACCGAAAACGTTTTCGTGTTGAAAACTTTTTCGTTATTTCATTATTTTAAGGTTAAAATTGACAGAATAAAAAATAACGTATATCTTTATTCAGAAATCAGTATTTATCTCATGAAAAGAAAAGTAACGCTCAAACAAATTGCCAGAGAGCTGGACGTATCCATTTCAACTGTCTCCAAATCCCTTAGAAACAGTTTAGAAATCAGCGAAGACACCCGTCAAAAAGTTCAGGCATTTGCCAAATTATACAACTACAAACCCAATAATATTGCGCTAAGTTTAAAAAACAAAAAAACTAAGACCATTTGTATAATTATTCCTGAAATTATTCATCACTTTTTTGCCACCGTAATCAGTGGCGTCGAAAATGTTGCCAATGAAAACGGTTATAATGTTTTAGTCTGCCTTTCTGACGAATCATTTGATAAAGAGGTAATTAACATGGAAATGTTGGCCAATGGCAGCATAGATGGCTTTATCATGTCGCTATCAAAAGAAACCCAACAAAAGAAAGATTTTCACCATATCGTTGAAGTAATCAATCAAGGAATGCCGGTTGTAATGTTTGACCGTGTAACCAATGAAATTCTTTGCGACAAGGTAATCATTGACGACAACTTGGCTGCTTTCAACGCCACTCAATACTTAATTGATAAAGGGTTTAAAAAAATCGGCCTTATTTCAACCGTAGATTATGTCAGTGTTGGAAAATTAAGAACTGAAGGCTACATCAAAGCGCTAAAAAACAATGATTTAAAAATAGAGGAAAATCTCATTCTCAAAATCGAAGACACAGAAAACTTTGAAGAAAGTATAGCCAATCTTTTGGCTAACAATGAAATTGATGCCGTTTTTGCCGTAAACGAATTATTCGCCGTAACCGCCATAAAAGAAGCCAATAAATTGGGCAAAAAAGTCCCGGAAGACATCTCTATCATCGGATTTACAGACGGAATTATTTCGAAATATTCTTCTCCAAGCATTACTACTGTTAGTCAAAACGGCGTAAAAATGGGTGGCAAAGCCGCCAAAATGCTGATAGAAAGACTAGAAGCAGAAGAAGAGGACGAAGAACAATATAAAACCGAGGTTATCGAAACCGAATTGGTCGAAAGAGAATCCACGAAATAAAAGGATTTTTATCAACAAAAAACGTTTGCGTAACTTGTCAATGTCATTTTTTTTAAAGAGAATCATCACAATATAAATTCTTTATTATCTTTACCATAATTATCAAAGCTTGTACTTTACTTCGAAAATAGATTAAAGTTTTGATAAGCAAAGCGCTTATCGTTTTATAAATCAATACATTACGATAATGGAAAAGCGTAAGTTAGGTTTCTGGGAAATCTGGAACATGAGTTTCGGTTTCTTAGGGATACAATTTGGTTTTGCCCTGCAAAACGCGAACACTTCAAGAATTTTTGACACCTTAGGCGCCGAAGTTGATAAAATAGGACTTTATTGGCTTGCTGCTCCTTTAACCGGTTTAATCATCCAACCAATTGTTGGCTATTTTTCAGATAGAACTTGGACTCGATTAGGCAGAAGAAGACCTTATTTTCTGGCTGGTGCCATTTTATCCTCCATCGCACTGATTTTTATGCCCAATTCACCAACCCTTTGGATTGCCATTGGAACTTTGTGGATTATGGATTCTTCTATCAACATTTCGATGGAACCTTTCAGAGCTTTTGTAGGAGATAATCTATCCGAGAAACAACGCACACTGGGTTTTGCCATGCAAAGTTTCTTTATCGGACTTGGTGCAGTTGTTGGTTCGGCCTTGCCTTACGTTTTTACCAATTGGTTTGATATCGAAAATACTGCACCGGAGGGAATTGTCCCACCGTCAGTAAAATGGTCCTTTTATGTAGGCGGAATTGTTTTCTTTTTAGCGGTTTTATGGACTGTTATGAAATCCAAGGAATATTCTCCTGAAGAATTAGAGGCTTTCGAAAACGCCAAAAAAGAAGCGCAAAAAACAAATGAAAAAGATACTGAGACAAGTTGTACAGAAAAAAGACAATTTAACATCGGTGTGGTTTTATCCGTTATCGGATTGATATTGTCTTATTTCGTTCATGACATGAATGCCAAAAGTGAAAACAGCCACAAAGAATTATACATTCTTTCTATCGGAATTCTTGTCGCAGGTGTTTTATTCGCTTTGGTTTCCCTACTTAGAAAAAACAAAGTCCGCAACGGTTTTACCATTATCATTACTGATTTATTAAACATGCCAAAAACCATGAAACAATTGGCTTGGGTACAATTTTTCTCGTGGTTTGCTTTATTTGCCATGTGGATTTATACTACCAAAGCCGTTACCGGCCATGTTTTTGGAACCAATGACACCACCTCAAAAGTTTACAATGACGCTGCCGACTGGGTTTCTGTGATGTTTACTGTTTACAATGGTGTGGCTGCTGCGGTCGCTTTCTTATTACCTGTTTTAGCCAAAAGAACAAGCAACAAATTCACTCATATGCTGGCTTTAATTGCCGGAGGATTAGGATTGATTTCTGTTTATTTTTTGTCGGACAAAGTTGGTTTATTATTAGCCATGGTTGGAGTTGGTATTGCTTGGGCAAGTATCTTATCCATTCCTTATGCTATGCTTTCGGGTTCTTTACCTTCAAGCAAAATGGGATATTATATGGGAGTTTTCAACTTCTTTATTGTAATCCCGCAAATTGTGGCCGGAACCATTTTAGGCTTCTTGGTCAACACATTTTTTAATGACGAACCCATTTATGCCCTAATAATTGGCGGAATCTCTATGATATTGGCAGGTTTATTAACCCTGACCGTATCGACAAACAAAAAGATTGATATTAATGAGTAAAAAAGCATTCATTTTCGACCTTGACGGAGTAATCGTTGACACAGCCAAATACCATTTTTTGGCGTGGCAAAAGTTAGCTCAGGAACTAGGAATCGAATTTACCCCGGAACACAACGAAGAATTAAAAGGCGTTAGCCGCGTTCGTTCTCTTGACATTATTTTAGCACTGGGCAATGTCAAAGCTTCTCAAGAAGACAAAAACAAGTGGCTAATCCAAAAAAACGAAGAGTATTTATCCTATTTGGTAGATATGGACGAAAGCGAATTATTACCGGGAGTAATCAACGTTCTTCAATTTATTAAAGAAAAAAAACAACTGATTGCCTTAGGTTCGGCCAGTAAAAATGCCCGACCTATTTTAGAAAAGACCGGAATTTTGCACTTCTTTGACGCCATCGTTGATGGTAATGATGTAGCCAATGCCAAACCCGATCCGGAAGTTTTTCTAAGAGCCGCAAAACTGGTAAAAGCCAATAACAAGAACTGTATCGTTTTTGAAGACAGTGTTGCCGGAATTCAAGCCGCCAACGTTGCCAACATGATAAGCGTCGGTATTGGTGATGCCGAAATATTACACGAAGCAAAATACAATTTTAAAGATTTTACGTTTATGGATTTTTCTTTTATAGAAGCGCTCCTCGACTAAAATTGAATGATAAAAGGACAATAAAAAAATTACAATGAACCAAGATTATATAAAACCGGACAACTGGTCAATTATTGAAGAAGGATTTGATTTAGAAAGAGTAAAATCCTCGGAAAGTTTATTCAGCATCGGAAACGGTGCTATGGGTCAACGAGCCAACTTTGAAGAATTCTATTCAGGAAATACTTTCCAAGGAAGTTATATCGCCGGGATTTATTACCCGGACAAAACCAAAGTGGGCTGGTGGAAAAACGGCTACCCGGAATATTTCGCCAAAGTATTAAACGCACCGGTTTGGATTGGAATCTTAATCGAAATCAATGGCGAAACGCTAGATATTGCGGCTTGCAAATTAACCAACTTCAGACGAGAATTGAACATGAAAGAAGGTTGGTACAATCGCTCTTTCTCAGCCACTTTGAACAAAGGAATCGAAATCGATGTTAACGTTAGAAGATTCTTGTCTTTGGATTTAGATGAATTGGGCGTAATCAAATACGAAATCACGCCGAAAAACAATGATGCCACTATAGTTTTCAAACCTTATTTAGACGCCGGAGTACACAACGAAGACGCCAACTGGGAAGAAAAATTTTGGGAACCCTTGGAAACCCAACATAAAAATAACGAAGCTTTTGTGGTAGCGCGTACTTTCAAAACGCATTTTGAAGTAGCAACTTACATGCACAATAGCATCTTTATCAATAACGAAAATCAAAATGCCGAACCAACTTTCGTAGACACTACTTCAGATAAAGTGGTTTTCACCTACGAGCAATTGGTTTCAAAAGGCCAAAACGTAGCGTTCCAAAAATTGGGTGGTTACACCGTTTCCATGAATCATGCTGCTGCCGAATTGATTCCGGCTGCGCAAAAAGTTATCCAACAAGGATTGGCTTTAGGCTATGATACTTTATTGCAAAACCAAATCGATGCCTGGGCCAAAATCTGGGAAATGAGTGATATTACTATTGATGGTGATGTAAAAGCCCAACAAGGAATTCGTTTCAATATTTTCCAATTGAACCAAACGTATTTAGGCAAAGATTCTCGCTTAAATATCGGTCCGAAAGGATTTACCGGAGAAAAATACGGCGGTTCCACTTATTGGGACACCGAAGCGTATTGTATTCCTTTTTACATGGCCACTAAAGACCAACAAGTAGCGCGAAACCTTTTGGCGTATCGTTACAACCAATTGGACAAAGCCATCGAAAATGCCGAAAAATTAGGTTTCAAAAACGGCGCAGCATTATATCCTATGGTAACCATGAACGGTGAAGAATGTCACAATGAATGGGAAATCACGTTCGAAGAAATTCACCGAAACGGTGCGATTGCCTTCGCGGTTTTCAACTATTACCGATTCACCGGAGATTACAGTTATATTCCTGAAAAAGGGTTGGAAGTATTAATCGGAATAGCCCGTTTTTGGCACCAAAGAGCGACTTTCTCTACTTATAGAAATCAGTACGTGATTTTGGGCGTAACCGGTCCGAATGAATACGAAAACAACGTCAATAATAATTTCTACACGAATTATATTGCCAAATGGTGTATCGATTATACCATCGAGCAAATCGAAAAAGTAAAACAAGAATATGCTTCTGATTTTGTAAGAATCATGAGCAAAGTGAAATTGGAACCAACTGAAATCCTTCATTGGAAAAAAGTGGCAGACCACATGTATTTCCCTTATTCTGAAGAACACGATGTGTATTTACAACAAGACGGTTTCTTAGACAAAGAATTGGTCAAAGTACACGATTTAGACAAATCACAACGACCAATAAACCAAAAATGGTCATGGGACAGAATCCTGCGTTCGCCTTATATCAAACAGGCTGATACATTGCAAGGTTTTTACTTCTTCGAAGATCATTTTACCAGAGAACAATTGGAGAAACATTTCGATTTTTACGAACCGTTTACTGTTCACGAAAGTTCATTATCACCATGTGTTCACTCGATTCAAGCCGCTAATTTGGGCCGAATGGAACAAGCGTATACTTTCTATTTAAGAACGTCACGTTTGGACTTAGATGATTACAACAAAGAAGTCGAAGAAGGTCTACACATCACCTCCATGGCCGGAACTTGGATGAGTATCGTAGAAGGTTTTGGTGGAATGAGAGTGAAAAATGACACTTTGCATTTCGAACCAAGAATTCCGAAAGACTGGAATGGCTATTCCTTCAAAATCAATTTCAGAAACCAAATCCTAAAAGTTGCTGTTCACCAAAATGAAACCAACTTTACTTTAGAAGGCGAAACAGCGATTTCAGTTTTTGTAAATGGAAAAGAAGTTTTAGTTGAGCCAAACAGCTTGGTAACCGTATAATTCAAACAATCAAAACCCTTTCGGACACCATGCTGAGAGGGTTTTTTATTTATAATCAAATGAAAAAACTGCTCTTCGCTTTATTGATTTCTATTTCGGCTTTCGCCCAAATTGACAAAGTCGAGCCACCGTTTTGGTGGAATGACATGACACATTCCGATGTACAAATTATGTTCTACGGTAAAAATATTGCCCAAAACGAAGTCACTGTTTCCAATGGCATTATCATCAAAGGCATTCAAAAAACCGAAAACCCGAATTATCTTTTCGTAACCATTGAAACCAAAAACATCCCTGCCCAGGATTTTGTTTTCACGTTTAAAAACGGTAAAAAGTCATTTACCCAAACCTATTCGCTCAAATCAAGAAGAGAAAACTCCCGCTTTCGCAAAAGCTTTGACAGCTCGGATATGATGTATTTAATCATGTCGGACCGATTCGCCAATGGCAATCCAAACAACGACAACAATGATGCTTTAACCGAAAAAGCCGACCGAACCAAAGACAACGGAAGACACGGTGGCGATATCGAAGGCATCATCAAAAACTTAGACTACATCAAAGAATTAGGTGCTACTGCCGTTTGGCCAACACCGCTTTGCGAAGACAATGACGAAAGAGGTTCGTATCACACTTACGGCCAATCCGACGTGTATAAAATTGATGCGCGTTTCGGAACCAATGAAGATTACGTACGCATGAGTGCCGAATTGCACAAACGCGGCATGAAAAATATCATGGATTATGTGACCAACCATTGGGGTTACAAACATTGGATGATGAATGATTTACCGACTTACGATTGGCTAAACCAATTTCCGGGATTCAAACAAACCAACTACAAAATGACTACCCAATTCGATCCCAATGCTTCAGCAATCGACACCAAAAATTGTATGGACGGCTGGTTCGTCAAATCAATGCCTGATTTAAATCAGAACAATCCATTGGTGTTGAATTATTTGATTCAAAATGCCATTTGGTGGATAGAATATGCCGATTTAGATGGTTTCCGCGTAGATACTTATTCTTATGCAGACAAACAAGGCATTGCTACTTGGACCAAAGCCATCACCGATGAATATCCGAATTTTAATATCGTAGGAGAAGCTTGGTTGTACACTCATGCCCAAATTGCCTATTGGCAAAAAGACAGTAAAGTTGCCGCCATTCAAAGTTACAATTCCAATCTGCCGAGTGTGATGGATTTTATGTTACAAGGCATTTTAGGCGGTGGTGTTTTTAATGAAAATAAAGGCAATTGGAATGAAGGCGTAACCAAATTGTACGATAGTTTTACCAATGACTTTTTATATCCGGACGTCAATAAAATTTTGCTCTTCGCCGAAAACCACGACACCAATCGCCTCAATGAAGTGTATAAAAACGACTTCAAGAAATACCAAATGGCAATGACAATTATTGCCACTGTTCGCGGTATTCCTCAAGTTTATTACGGTTCCGAAATTGGAATGGCAGGAGATAAAGGCAAAGGCGACGGTGATATCCGTAGAGATTTTCCGGGTGGCTGGAATGGCGACACCAACAATGCGTTTACCAAAACCGGAAGAACCGAAGAACAAAATAAATTCTTCGACTTTACCGCTAAACTATTCAATTGGCGAAAAAGTAAAACGGTAATCCACAACGGAAAAACTACGCACTACATTCCCGAAAATAACGTTTATGTTTATTTCCGCTACAACGAGAAAGAAAGTATAATGGTTGTAGTTAACAATAACGAAGAAAAACAAACGTTCAAATCCAACACGTTTCAAGAAAATCTAAAAAATTACAAATCGGGAAAAGACGTTTTAAGCGACGCTTCTTTTGATTTGAAAAATGATATTAGTATCGAAGGAAAATCAGTTTTGGTACTGGAATTAAAATAATCGCATGAAGAAAATACTCTTTTTATTACTTGTCTCTTCTCTAACATTCGCCCAAAACGCGAATAGAAATTACCTTTCCCACAGCTGGAAAAACAACCTGTTGGAAATAAAAACCAGTGACGGAACTTATCGCATAAAACCTTATTCCGATAAAATAATTGAAACATCATTTGTTCCGGATGGAGAATTATTTAATCCGAATTCACATGCGGTAATCAAAACACCCGAAAAGGTTAAAACATCGATAACAAAAGCAACCGGTTTCATTTCGCTTTCCACAAAAGACATTACAGTAGTCATCAATAAATCACCATTCAGAATTACCTATTCCAACAAAGGCAAGGTTTTACTGTCCGAGAAAAACGGCTACATCAAAAAAGACAGCACCGAAGTTTTACAGTTCAACTTAGACAATTCCGAAGTTTTATTCGGCGGTGGCGCACGAGCTTTAGGAATGAACCGTCGTGGGAATCGCTTGGCTTTGTACAACCGAGCCCATTATGGTTATGAAACCCGAGCCGAGTTGATGAACTTTTGTATTCCGCTGGTGTTGTCCTCAAAATTGTACGCTGTGCATTTCGACAACGCTGCGATTGGTCATTTAGATTTAGACAGTAAAAAGAACAATACATTAGAATACGAAACCATTTCGGGCAGAAAAACCTATCAGGTAATTGTGGGAGATACTTGGGAAGATTTAGTAGCCAATTATACGGATTTGACCGGAAAACAACCGATGCCGGCACGCTGGACTTTTGGTAACTTTTCGAGCCGATTTGGCTATCACAACCAAGAGCAAGTTGAAAAAACCATCAATCGATTTAATGCTGACGGAATTCCCGTGGACGCGATTATCCTCGACTTGTATTGGTTTGGCAAAACCGTTCAAGGCACGATGGGCAATCTCGAATGGGACAAAGACCAATTCCCGAATCCCGAGAAAATGATAGCCGATTTGAATGCGAAAGGTGTCAAAACCATACTGATTACTGAACCGTTTATCTTAACCACCTCATCCAAATGGCAGGAAGCCGTCGATAAAAAAATATTGGTCACCGACAAAACCGGAAAACCGGCGACTTGGGATTTTTATTTCGGAAATACTAGCGTAGTAGACATCTTCAAACCCGAAGGCAACCAATGGTTTTGGAACGTTTACAAACGCTTAATCAACCAAGGTGTTGGCGGTATGTGGGGTGATTTGGGAGAACCCGAAGTCTTTCCATCCAAAGCCATGACGGCAGCCGGAACAGCGGATGAAGTGCATAATATTTACGGGCATAATTGGGCCAAATTAATAGCCGACGGTTATAAAAGAGATTTTCCAAACCAACGTCCATTTATCCTGATGCGCGCCGGTTATTCGGGTTCGCAACGTTTTGGGATGATGCCTTGGAGCGGCGATGTGTCCAGAAGTTGGGGCGGATTGCAATCCCAAATGGAAATCGCGATGCAAATGGGAATGCAAGGTATGGCCTATATGCACTCTGACCTTGGCGGATTTGCCGGAGATTATTTCGACAACGAATTGTATTTGCGTTGGTTGCAATACGGCGTTTTCAACCCGATTTTCCGTCCGCATGCGCAGGAAGACGTGGCTTCGGAAGTGACCTATAAAGATGTACACACTAAAGCTAAAGCCAAGAAAGCAGTGGAATTGCGTTACCAATTGATGCCTTACAATTACACTTTGGCTTTCGAAAACAACCAAAAAGGAACACCGTTAATGCGTCCGTTATTCTTCGAAGAACCAACGAATGAAAAATTATTGAACGAAAAGGAAAGTTACCTTTGGGGTAATGCGTTTTTGGTAAAACCAATCACCAAATCGGGAGTAACCTCAACCGAAGTTTATTTTCCGAAAAGCAGTAACTGGTTTGATTTTTATTCAGGGAAAAAATACAATGCGGGTTCCACTGAAACCGTAAAAGTGGAAGAAATATCTATCCCAACATTCGTTCGTGGCGGTGCTTTTGTCCCAATGATTGAAACCATTCCAAACACTTCTAAATATTCGTTAGAAAACTTCAATTTGCATTTCTATTTTGACGAAACGGTGAAAACTTCTACCGGAAAATTATACAACGACAACGGGGAAACGCCACAAGCTTTTGAAAAAGGACAATTTGAAATACTCAATTTCAATAGCAATAACAATGGCAAAGAATTGGTTATAAAACTAACTTCAACCGTTGGAAAAAACTACACGACCAGTGATAAAAACATTTCGGTATTGATTCACAATATTAAAGCCAAACGCATTTTTGTCAACGGTCAAGAAATGGTTTTCAAAACCTTTAACGAACCTTTATTAGTTCCTATTGAATGGAAAAAAGGCACTACGCCAGAAATTAAAATTGAATATTAAAAAATATGAAAAATATATTGCTAACCCTATCCGCTTCGCTCCTATTGTTCGGTTGTAATTGTACCAAAGAAACGGTAAAAACACAACCAACTTCTACCCAAACGCCTTTTGTTTGGGAAAGTGCCAATGTCTATTTTCTTTTAATTGATAGGTTCCAAAACGGTAATCCCGATAACGATAAAATTATCAATCGAAACAAACCCACCGGAGTTTTACGCGGATTTGAAGGCGGTGATATTCGAGGCGTAATTCAAAAACTAGAGGAGGGTTATTTTACCAATCTCGGCATCAACGCCATTTGGATGACACCGGTAGTGGAACAAATTCATGGCTCTGTCGATGAAGGAACAGGAAACACTTATGGTTTTCATGGGTATTGGACCAAAGATTGGACTGCAGTTGACCCAAGTTACGGCACTAAAGAAGACTTAAAAGAATTAGTCGAAAAAGCTCACGCCAAAGGCATTCGCATCATGTTGGACGCCGTAATCAATCATACCGGTCCGGTAACCGAATTAGACCCGGTTTATCCGAGCGATTGGGTTCGAACGTCGCCAAAATGTACTTACCAATCTTACGACACTTATATCAATTGTACGCTGGTAGAAAATCTTCCCGATGTAAAAACTGAAAGCAATGCAAACGTGGCTTTACCGCCAATGTTAGCCGAAAAATGGAAAAAAGAAGGTCGCTACGACCAAGAAGTAGCCGAATTGGATGCTTTTTTCAAAAAAACCGGTTATCCTCGTGCGCCGAAATATTACATTATGAAATGGCTTTCGGATTATATCACTGATTATGGAATTGACGGTTATAGAGTCGATACCGCCAAACACACCACCGAAGACGTTTGGGCCGATTTCAAAAAAGTTTGTGACCAAGCTTTCGGCGATTTCAAGAAAACTAACCCTTCAAAAGTGTTAGATAACAATGGTTTCTTTACCGTGGGAGAAGTTTACGGTTATAATATCGGTGCCAAAAGACAATATGATTTCGGAGATAAAAAAGTCGATTATTACGCCAACGGTTTCACCGGATTAATCAATTTCGACTTTAGAAACGAAGCCAAAATGAACTACGAAGAGTTGTTCTCCAAATATGCCAACATCTTGCAAAATGACTTAAAAGGAAACACGGTGATGAACTACGTTACGTCTCATGACGACGGTTATCCTTTTGACAAAAAACGAGAAAAGATTTTCGAAGCCGGAACCAAATTGTTATTGTCACCCGGAATTTCACAAGTGTATTACGGAGACGAACTTGCTCGTTCACTAGAAATTGAAGGCGCTCAAGGCGATGCCACGTTGCGTTCATTTATGAATTGGGACGATTTGAAAATGGATAGAATCAAAAACCAGTTGTTGATGCACTATCAACTTTTGGGTACGTTTAGAAAAAATCATCCTGCGGTTGGTGCCGGAGTTCACCAATTGATTTCGCAATCGCCATATGTCTTCAGTAGAACTTACAAGCAAGGTAGTTTCAATGACCAAATAGTTGTTGGCTTAGATTTGCCAAAAGGACCAAAAGAAATCGCTGTCGGAACTATTTTTGCGAATGGTGCTAAAGTCAGAGATGCTTATTCTAATGTGTCTTATGTGGTTGAAAATGGCAAAGTGACTTTGGACACCAATTTTACCTTAGTTTTACTGGAAAAACTATAGCCATGCTCAAAATAGGTCATCGCGGTGCGAAAGGTCATGCAGCCGAAAACACTTTGGCTTCATTCCAAAAGGCAATCGACTTGGGCGTTGACATGATTGAACTCGATATACAGTTGAGTTTGGACAAAGTACCGATGGTGATTCACGATGAAACCATTGACCGAACTACTTCAAATGTTGGGTCAGTTAAGGATTATTCCGCTAAAGAGTTGCAAAAGTTAGGGATTCCGACTTTAAGAGACGTTTTCAATTTGATCCAAAATCGATGCGACATTAATGTAGAAATCAAAACGTTTTCGGCGACGCAAAGTATTTTGGATTTGATGTCCAAAAACATATTCGATAAAAACAAAATTCTGATTTCGAGTTTCGATTGGAATGCCTTGCAGGAAGTTCGTTTTCATGATAATGACATTCGCATTGGCGTTTTAACAGAGACCGATTTAGACTTGGCGCTGGCTTTCGCCAAATTTATCAAAGCGTATTCCATTCATCCTTATTATCATTTGTTAACCGCTGAAAATGTCCAAAAGATAAAGGAAAAGCACTTTAAAATTTTTCCATGGACGATAAATGAGCCGGAAGATATTACCTTTGTGACATCGTTAAACGTTGACGGTATCATTACTGATTTTCCGGAAAGACTATGAACTCAAACTATGACATTATAATTGTTGGCGGCGGTGCGGCAGGTTTTTTTACAGCCATCAACATCGTAGAAAACAATCCCAAACTCAAAGTCGTCATTTTAGAACGCGGCAAAACTGTTTTGGAAAAAGTGCGCATTTCAGGCGGCGGACGTTGTAATGTAACGCATGCTTGTTTTGTGCCGAATGATTTGGTCAAATTTTATCCGCGTGGCGAAAAAGAATTGCGCGGTCCGTTTCACCAATTTTGCTCGGGCGATACGATTGAATGGTTTGAAAAACACGGCGTCGAACTCAAAATCGAAGACGATGGCCGAATGTTTCCCACTTCGGATTCCTCGCAAACCATCATCGACTGTTTTTTTGGCTTGACCCAGAAATTAAAAATTGATATCCTAACCGGTCAAAGTGTGCAATCGCTTTTTCATGGCGACAATTACTGGAAAGTAGAAACCAACCACGAGACTTATTCATGTCAAAAATTAGTCATGACCACGGGCAGCAATCCTAAGATTTGGGAACTGCTCGAAAATATGAATCACACGATTATTCCTCCTGTTCCTTCGCTATTTACTTTTAACATCAAAGACGCTCGCATTAAAGATTTGATGGGTGTTTCGGCTTTCGCTCATGTCAAAGTCAAAGGCACAAAACTGGAAGCTTCCGGACCATTATTGATTACGCATTGGGGAATGAGCGGACCGGGAATTTTGAGACTTTCGGCTTGGGGTGCGATTATTTTGGCGGAGAAAAAATACCAATTTGTAATCGAAATCAATTGGCTCAACGACGTCACTTTTGACGAAGCGATGGAAAGTTTGAAAGAACTCAAACAAGAACACGCGAAGAAAATCGTGAGTAAAAAATCACCTTTTGACTTTCCGAACCGCCTTTGGGAAAGTTTGGTTTTGGCTTCCAGTATTTCGGATGAAACCAAATGGGCCGATTTGACTAAAGTACAATTGACGAATTTGACCAACCAACTCACCAGCGGTCAATTTCAGGTGAATGGCAAAAGTACTTTTAAGGAAGAGTTTGTTACCGCGGGTGGCGTCGACTTAAGAGAAATCAATTTCAAAACGATGGAAAGCAAGTTGCATGAAAACTTATTTTTTGCGGGTGAAATTGTTAACATCGATGCGATTACGGGCGGATTTAACTTTCAAAACGCCTGGACGAGTGGTTTTATCGTAGCGAATTCAATTACAACATCATGAAAAAAATCATTTCTTTTTTGGCCTTAATCACAGTAATGATTTCATTCATTAGTTGCAGAACTTCAAAACCAAACGACTTCCAACTGACGAAAAACTACACGCCGGATAATCCTGAGTTGTACAAAACAATTGTAAAACAAGACAGTACGTTTTTTGATGCTTACAATAATTGCGACACCAAATTTGAGACGTATGCCGATTTCTATTCGGATGACATTGAATTTTATCACGACCAAGGCGGTTTATCCAATTCGAAAAAAGACATCCTCGAAGGAACTAAAAAAAACATTTGCGGTAAAGTGACGCGAACTCTCATTCCGGGTAGTATTGAAGTCTATCCGATAAAAGATTATGGCGCGATTGAAATTGGATTACATTCTTTTAGCAACAACACTAATCCGCCTAATGAACCCAAAAAAATCAGTCGGTTTACCATTTTTTGGAAAAAAGTGAATGACCAATGGAAAATCGCTAAAGTGATTAGCTTGCATTAAATACAAATTACTTATTTAACCACCAAATACTCGCATTGAGAACCGTGGCAAAACTGACCCAAGCCAAATACGGAATAAACAACATTCCGGCTACTTTGTCAATTTTCTTAAACTGATTGTAGGTTTCAAATATCACTAACCAAAGCAAAATGATTTCAATCAAAGCCAATAACGGATTGTGCAATCCAAAGAACAAATAAGACCAAAGCGCATTTAACCCTAATTGGTACATAAAAAAGGTAAAAGCCTTTTTGACATTGGCTTCATCAGTGTCAATTCGATTCCAAATCATACCTCCGGCAACACCCATCATAATATAAAGCATGGTCCAAACCGGAGCAAAAATCCAATTCGGCGGATTAAAAACAGGCTTGACCAATGTCGGATACCAAGTCGTAATACTTTCACGGGTAACCATTCCCGACAAATAACCTATAACCAAACACGTGGCCACAACGAGCACTATTCTTAAAATCTTTTGCATAGTATTTTTGTTTAAATATTATTCAAATATACTAAACAAAATAATGTTCTTTTTATAAAAAATGTATCTTTGTCTAAATTTCTAATCTATGCTTTCCGAAAAGGATTTTATCTCTAAACCATTTTCAACGCAAATCGAAAACGGGAGTTTTCAATGGAGCGCACCCAGCAATATCGCTTTAGTAAAATATTGGGGCAAAAAAGAAAACCAAATTCCGGCCAATCCTTCCATTAGTTTTACTTTGAACAATTGTAAAACGATAACTAAATTGGCTTTCACCAAAAAAGAAAACGATAGTAATTTCTCCTTCGATTTGCTGTTCGAAGGCCAAGCCAAAGAAGATTTCAAGCCGAAAATCCAAAAGTTCCTAGAGCGAATTGAGGTTTATTGTCCTTACTTAAAAGACTATCATTTCACCATCGATACCGAAAACACTTTCCCGCACAGTTCAGGTATTGCCTCTTCCGCTTCAGGAATGGCAGCTTTGGCAATGAATATTATGAGTTTGGAAAAAGCTTTGAACCTGGAAATGACCGAAAACTTCTTCAACCAAAAAGCGTCTTTTTTAGCAAGATTAGGTTCTGGAAGCGCTTGCCGAAGTGTAAAAGGAAGTGTTGTAGTTTGGGGAAATCATACTGAAATTGAAGGCAGTTCTGATTTATTCGGAGTAGAATTTACAACCAAGATTCACGACAATTTCAAAAATTACCAAGACACCATTCTGTTAGTTGACAAAGGCGAAAAGCAAGTTTCGAGCACAGTCGGACACGATTTAATGCACAATCATCTTTTTGCCGAACAAAGATTCGCGCAAGCACATCAAAATTTATCGGCGATCAAAAAAGTTTTAGAAAGCGGTGATTTAACCGAGTTCATCAAAATTGTCGAAAGCGAAGCCTTAACGCTGCATTCAATGATGATGACCTCAATTCCTTATTTTATCCTAATGAAACCCAATACGTTGGAAATCATCAATAAGATTTGGAAATTCAGAAACGAAACGAATATTCCTATATGTTTTACCCTCGATGCCGGTGCCAATGTGCATGTTTTGTATCCCGAAAACGTTAGAGTTCAAGCGATGCAATTTATTACTACAGAATTAGTTGGCTATTGTCAAAATGGTAACTATATTTGTGATGCAATTGGAGTTGGAAGTCAATTGATAATTGATAATTGATAATTGATAATGCAAAATTAAAATATGGAGAAGAAAAACGTTATCAAGGAAAAGTCATTTTTCTTTTGCGATAGAAGTTGTTTCTCTTTATAAAATTTTAGTTGAAAGAAAAGAGTTTGTTTTATCAAAACAACTGCTACGCTCCGGAACATCAATTGGTGCTAATATAAGAGAGGCTGAACACGCTCAAAGCAAAGCTGATTTTATAAATAAGTTATCTATTTCGCTTAAAGAAGCAAATGAAACTGAATATTGGATAGATTTATTATTTGAAACAAATTATCTAACTAAAATTGAGTTTGAAAATATAAAACCAAAAATAATAGAATTATTAAAGTTACTGACTAGTATCATCAATACTTCTAAAACAAAATAATTATCAATCATCCATTGTTAATTATCAATTAAAATATGAAAGGACCATTATTTTACTCAAAGATTCTTCTCTTCGGAGAATACGGAATTATAAAGGATTCTAAAGGATTATCCATTCCTTACAACTTTTACAACGGCGCTTTGAAAGTGGACGAAAATCCATCCGAAGAAGCCATCAAATCTAATGCGAGTTTACGTCGCTTTGCCACCTATTTGGAGCAACTCCAAAAAGACCAACCCGAATTAGTGACTTTCAACTTAGACGTTCTAAAAACCGATGTAGAGCGTGGTATGTACTTCGATTCTAGCATTCCGCAAGGATACGGTGTTGGTAGTAGTGGTGCTTTGGTGGCAGCGATTTACGACAAATACGCCAACGACAAAATCACGGTTTTAGAAAACTTAACACGCGAAAAATTATTGCAACTCAAAACCATTTTTTCTCAAATGGAGTCTTTCTTCCATGGGAAAAGTTCTGGTCTTGATCCTTTAAATAGCTATTTGAGCATTCCTATTCTAATTAATTCTAAAGACAATATCGAAGCGACCGGCATTCCGTCACAAAGCGCAACAGGAAAAGGCGCTGTGTTTCTGTTAGACTCAGGAATCGTAGGCGAAACCGCTCCAATGGTAAATATCTTTATGGAAAACCTAAAAGAAGAAGGCTTCCGAAAAATGCTGAAATCGCAATTCATCAAATACACCGACGCTTGTGTGGAAAATTTCCTCGGCGGCGATATGAAATCTTTGTTTGCCAATACCAAACAATTGTCTAAAGTAGTCTTGAACAACTTCAAACCCATGATTCCTGAAGCCTTTCACGGCGTTTGGCAACAAGGCATCGACACCAATGATTACTACCTAAAACTTTGCGGTTCAGGCGGTGGTGGTTATATTCTTGGCTTTACCGAAGATTTAGAAAAGGCAAAAAATTCTCTAAAAGATTACAAATTGGAAGTGGTTTACCAATTCTAATTTTGTCAAAATGTTAAGCCGAAAAACCAAACACACTTTACTGAAAATCATCAGCATGTTTTCGGTGGTTCGTGGCTATAATATTCCCGTTATTGCCTTAGCTCAATATTTATCGGCCATATTCATTTTGGCTCCCGAAAAAAGAGCACTCGATGTTCTACTCGATTTCAACTTGTTTATCATTGTTTTGGTTTCCGGATTAACCATTGCTTCAGGCTATATCATCAACAATTTTTACGACAGCAAAAAAGATTTAATCAATCGCCCCAACAAATCCCAACTCGACCGATTGGTCAGCCAAAAAACCAAACTCCAAGTTTACTTTACCGTCAATTTCATCGTTTTCTTGCTGGCTTTCTTAGTTTCTTTTAGAGCGGTTCTATTCTTTTCCGTTTACATTTTCCTAATTTGGTTCTATTCCCACAAACTCAAAAAAATCACTATCGTAGGCAATTTAACCGCGTCATTCCTAGCCGTTTTGCCTTTCTTCGCCATTCTTTTGTATTATAAAAATCTTTATCCGCAGATATTTGCCCACGCAACCTTTCTATTTTTACTCATTCTCATCCGCGAAATGATCAAAGATCTAGAAAACATCAAAGGCGATATTGCCAACGATTATCAAACTATTCCGGTACTTTTCGGCGAAGCATTTTCCAAAAAAATCATCACGTTGTTAACGGTTTCCACCATCATTCCCATCTATTATTTGGTCGAAGTGTTCGAAGTCGGCTACATGGACATCTACTTCTATGTCAGCATGATTATCCTGATTTTCTTCCTGCAAAAACTGTGGAAATCCAACACTAAACCCGATTATTTAAAACTGCACAATATTTTGAAATTCCTGGTGGTTTCGGGTGTATTTTGTATCGTACTCATCAATCCGTCGGTCTTAATTCACGGCAAGAAAATAGTGGAAACGATTGTTCATTAGGAGCGAATGGTCAGTGCCATTGCTAAACCTTGTTCCCGCTTTTCGTTGCAATCTCTTCGAGGATTTTCTCTTCAATCGGGGCTAAAAACAAACCATAGTACTTTAATCGGCGGTATAAGCCATTGAAATATGTATCTTTGCACTAAATTACAGAATTTATGAACAAGAATGAAGGCAATAACAAAAGAGGTGGTTCTCGTCCGAACAGTTCGCGACCAAGCTCTAATAAGCCTAAACCAGCCATGCAAAAAAGAGCGCAAGGCCCGAAAAAAGTAAAACCAACCACTAGTGATGCCACTCCAAAAAAAGTAGCAAAACCTGTAAATAATGTCCCGAAACCTTTAAAATCGGATGACATTCGTTTGAATAAATACATTTCCAATTCAGGAGTTTGCTCCCGTCGTGATGCCGATATTTACATCCAATCCGGGAATGTGAAAGTGAACAATATCGTAATCACCGAAATGGGTTACAAAGTAAAACCGGGCGATGTAGTCAACTTCGACGGCGCCACTTTAACCCCGGAACGCAAAGAATATATTTTGCTTAACAAACCGAAAAATTTTACGACTTCCAACGAAGACAACGACGATTACAGAAATGTAATGGAATTGGTTCGCGGTGCCACCAACGCCAAAATCCAACCGATTGGAAGAATGGATAAAAACACAACGGGACTGTTGATTTTCACCAACGACACCGATATGGTTAGAAAATTCAGTTTGCCGAATCAAAAATCAGCTAAAATCTACCAAGTTTCTTTAGACAAAAATTTAAAGTTTGAAGATTTAGAAAAGATTTCCAACGGCGTAACGCTTGACGGACACAAACTATACGTAGACGAAATCTCTTATATCGAAGGCGAAGCTAAAACAGAAATCGGTTTGAAATTGAGAACGCCCAACGTAAAAGTAGTTCGCGCCATTTTTGAAAGCTTCAAATACGATGTCTTAAAAATCGACCGTGTCGCTTTCGCCGGTTTGACCAAAAAGAACTTACCGCGTGGCAATTGGCGATTCCTGACCGAACAGGAAATTATCAATTTGAAAAACGTTTAAAAATAGTCTATATTTACAATAACAAAAATCCCATTCACTTGGGATTTTTTATTTAAAAATTATGTCAGCAGAAAAAAATCTCTCGATTGCCCATCTTTGGTTTGAAGCCTTCAATGCCCACAACCTCGAAAAGTTATTGTCTTTATACGATGACGAAGCCGAACACTTTAGCCCAAAACTAAAAATTCGCCATCCGGAAACCAATGGTTTGGTAACAGGAAAAGTCGCTTTGCGCTCTTGGTGGCAGGATGCTTTTGACCGATTGCCGACATTACACTATAGAGTAACTTCACTGACTTCCAATTCGGACCGCGTTTTTATGGAATACATTCGAACCGTTGAAAACGAAGACAATATGTTAGTCGCAGAAGTTTTAGAAATCAAAGAAAACCGAATCATCGCATCTCGCGTCTATCACGGATAATTTATCATTCTGTTAACAAAACCATTCACTAAAAACCAATAGCTTTACCTCAACTAAACCATTAAACATGAGAAACTTATATTTATTTTCAACCATGATTTTAACGTCACTACTTTTTGTAAACTGCAAATCTGAAGAAAAAACGGGCGATATCAATGCCATAACCAAAACCTATTTTGAGTATAAAAATGCTTTAAACCCTTTAGAAGCAACTCAAAACGGACAAAATCAATTCAATGACCAATTAGTTTTTGAAATGACCGATTCCCACCGAAAAAAACAAGCTGAGTTTTACGCTAAATACGAACAAGAACTGGCAAGTGTTGATACAACTTCCTTGTCAGAAGAAGAAAAAAACAGTTTTGATATCATCGCTTGGGAAGTTTCCGTTGGAAAAGATTTACTAAAGCAAAATGCCAATTTAACCCCAATTCATCAGTTTTGGGGAACGCATTTGACAATGGGACAATTCGCCAGTGCCGAAAGCGCCCAACCATTCAAAACCGAAAAAGACTATCAAAACTTTCTAAAAAGAATGGATGCCTACACGGTTTGGCTTGACTCAGCAATGGTGTACATGAAAAAAGGGATTCAAGAAAAAGTAGTCTTACCAAAAGCTTTAGCGGAAAAAATAATCCCACAATTCCAGGACGTAATTACTCCTAATGTGGAAGACAATTTATTCTACTCGAGTTGCAAAAAATTCCCGGCCGATTTTACTCAAGAGCAAAAAGACCAATTTTCTGAGGCTTACGCCGATTTAATTAACACCAAACTTACCCCACAATTTCAAAAGCTTATTGCTTTTATGAAATCTGACTACGTTCCGGCTTGCCGAACTACAAGTGGCATCGGTAGTTTGAAAGGCGGAAATGACTTGTATAAAGCCTATGTAAAACAATGGACCACTAATACTAAAACACCGGAAGAAATTCACGAATTAGGTTTAAAAGAAGTAGCACGCATCAAAGCCGAAATGGAAAACGTGAAAGCCCAAGTAGGTTTCAAAGGCACAATTATAGAATTCTTTGAGCATGTGAGAAACAAACCCGAATTAAAACCTTTCAAAACACCGGAAGAAGTAATTGCTAATTTTGAAAGAGTACACAAAATCATTGAGCCTAATGTGAACAAATTTTTCTCTTTACAGCCGAAAACTGCTTTCCGAATCAAAAGAACAGAAGCCTTTAGAGAAAAAACCGCCAGTGCCGAATATTCACAAGGTGCGGCTGATGGCAGCAGACCGGGCACATTTTACGTTCCGATTCCGGATGTAGCCAATTACAATTATTATGGGGATGAAGATTTGTTTTTACACGAAGCCATTCCGGGACATCATTTCCAAATTTCATTGCAACAAGAAAACCAATTGCTCCCTGATTTCAGAAAGTTCAACTGGTTTGGTGCTTATGGGGAAGGTTGGGCATTATATACCGAAAGCCTTGGAAAAGAATTGGGTTTATACAAAGATCCGTACCAATATTTTGGCATGTTAGGAAACGAAATGCACCGCGCCATTCGATTAGTAGTTGATACCGGAATACACAGCAAAGGATGGACACGTGAGCAGGCCATTCAATATTCGTTGGACAATGAAGCCGAAAGCGAAGCCAGCATCATCGCTGAAATAGAACGCTACATGGCGATTCCCGGACAAGCTTTGTCTTATAAAATTGGGCAATTGAAAATTTTGGAATTGCGTAAAAAAGCAGAGGAAAAGATGAACGACAAATTCGACATCAAAGTTTTTCATCAAAAAGTACTAGAATCTGGAAGTCTGCCCTTAGCATTGCTCGAAAAGAAAATCAACAACTGGATTGCCACTGGGAAATAGGGCCAAGCGTAAAGAAAATGTTCAGTGAACATTTTTAGTAAAGGAGCCAGCAGGCGCGCCGGAGCTTTAATAAAAAAGCCGCTCGATTGAGCGGCTTTTTTATTAATTACTAATACTATTCTCGAGGTTATTGAAATCAATCGTGTTGCCGTTTACGTCAAAAAACTCATAAGTATATTTTAATTTTCCGTCGATTTCTTCAATCTTGATAAACATTTGGTAAAAGCCTTGGCTCCATTCAACCACCAAATGATATTCATAATCTCCGATGCCAAAACTACTTGGTAGATTACTAGTGTAAAGTAATTTTTTTGATTTCAAATTAAGCGTATTGACTTCTATGTTTTCATATTCACCCATTTCTGCGTCATTCACTTTTTTGCCTAAATAATCAACACTCGCAACGGCCTTTGCCATTTTCTTTTTCTCTTTGCCTTTGTTGTAATCATCCTTAATAGAAAAAATTACATCTTTCAAAGCACTTTTACCCGCATTGACTAAGGAAAATTTGATTTGGTGATGGTACATTAATTTATGGACCTTTTTATTGCCTTCTTCTGTTGGTGCGCCTTCACTTAAATCGTTATCCACAATTTCTATGATAGGAATATTTTGACCGGCGGTTAAAGCAAAAGTATCAAATCTTAGGGTTTTTATTTTTTGCTCGGCTTCATCTACAATTTTATCCTTTTCAACAATTTCGGCATTTAAAACCTCAATTTGTTTGATGGCTTCGTCTAATTGCTTCTGTTTTTCAGTCGAAATGGAATTGGAACTATTTCTATATAGCAAATACCCCGACAGTGCTAATAAAACAAATCCAAAAATTCCCAGTACCACAGTTATCATAAGCTTTTTCCCTTTCATTAGAATAAAAGATTTTTACCTCAAATTAATATTGATGGTGTAAAAATAATCGAATTTTCAAAATTTAAAACACTCAAAAACAATAAACTGTAAACATATTATTAACCAATTGCTGCCAATAAAAAAAAGCCCTAACTTTCGTTAGAGCTTTCTGTGCGGGTAATAGGACTTCCAGATGAATCGGGATAAACTTCTCGTCCTATGTAACAAAAAAAGTCCGAAACTTTCATTTCGGACTTTCTGTGCGGGTAATAGGACTCGAACCTACACGCCTTGCGGCACCAGATCCTAAGTCTGGCACGTCTACCAATTTCGCCATACCCGCAAAATGGTGAGTGCAAATATAATCATAACTTCAAACTTTCAAAGGAAAATTATTAAAAAAAATAACAGTCAATTTTGTACTTTTGAAGCACAACAAATTTAATCCCATGGACAACATAAAAAATTACGTTCAACAAAACAAAGAACGTTTTATAAACGAGTTAATTGAACTCCTAAAAATCCCATCAGTAAGTGCCGACAGCGCTTATGCCCAAGACGTAATCAACACCGCCGATGCGGTAAAAACCAGCTTGGAAAAAGCCGGTTGTACCTTTGTAGAAATTTGCGAAACGCCTGGTTATCCAATCGTTTTTGGTGAACATATTATCGACAAGAATTTACCAACGGTTTTGGTTTACGGTCATTACGACGTACAGCCGCCGGATCCGATTGACTTATGGACATCGCCACCATTTGAACCCGTAATCAAAACTACCGAAATTCATCCTGAAGGCGCTATTTTCGCCCGAGGCGCTTGTGATGACAAAGGTCAAATGTACATGCACGTAAAAGCTTTTGAATATATGATTCAAAGTAATTCATTGCCTTGTAACGTGAAGTTTATGATTGAAGGCGAAGAAGAAGTGGGTTCCAAAAGTTTAGGCTGGTTCGTTGAAAGAAACCAAGAAAAACTAAGTTGCGACGTGATTTTGATTTCCGATACCGGAATGATTTCCAATCAACAACCGAGTATCACAACCGGTTTGCGTGGTTTGAGTTATGTAGAAGTAGAAGTTACCGGACCAAACAGAGATTTACACTCAGGATTATATGGCGGCGCTGTGGCCAATCCTATTAATGTGTTGACCAAAATGATTGCTTCGCTTCATGATGAAAACAACCACATTACGATTCCGGGATTTTATGACAAAGTCGAAGAACTTTCCGCAGCCGAAAGAGCAGAAATGGCGAAAGCACCATTCTCTTTAGACAAATACAAACAAGCCTTAGATATCGCCGATATTTATGGTGAAACCGGTTATGTAACTAATGAAAGAAACTCCATTCGCCCAACCTTAGACGTGAACGGAATTTGGGGTGGCTACACCGGTGAAGGCGCGAAAACCGTTATCGCCAGTAAAGCTTATGCTAAAATTTCAATGCGTTTGGTGCCCAACCAAGACTGGGAAGAAATTACCGAATTGTTTAAAAACCACTTTGAAAGTATTGCGCCAAAAGCGGTAAAAGTAAAAGTAACACCACACCACGGCGGACAAGGTTATGTAACGCCAATTGACAGCATTGGTTACAAAGCAGCTAATAAAGCGTACACTGAAACCTTCGGAGTGCAGGCAATACCAGTGCGTTCCGGTGGAAGTATTCCTATTGTGGCTTTGTTTGAAAAAGAGCTAAAATCAAAAACTATCTTGATGGGATTTGGTCTAGATTCTGACGCAATTCACTCACCTAACGAACATTTCGGAGTATTTAATTACTTAAAAGGCATTGAAACGATACCGTTATTTTATAAATATTTTGTGGAGTTGAGTAAGTAATATTTCTCGCAAAGACACAAAGTCACAAAGAAAATCCGTTCCTTCTAGTAAGTGAGCGGATTTTTTTTGGGCGTTACCTTGTTGCACAACATTTTTATTTAAAAGAAATCCCCAAAAGCAACGAGGTCAGGCTTTCCGTTGCAATCTTTTTCTTTATCAAGAAAAAGGATTTCCACTGCAATCCTTAACGCAAGTCCAAGATTAAACCAGACCCAAATGTTAAATTTTTACTCTACAGTTGTAGAATTGAATTTTTCTTCTACATTTGTAGAGTAATTTCTAAAATCGTAGAGCAATGCAACTATCCAATTCAGAAGAACAATTGATGGAACATTTGTGGAAACTAGAGAAAGCCTTCATGAAAGATTTATTGGAAGCTTTTCCCGAACCTAAACCGGCCACGACAACCGTAGCCACACTTTTGAAAAGAATGATCGACAAGAAATTTGTGGCTTATACCGAATTTGGAAACTCCAGAGAATATTATCCGCTGGTCCAAAAATCGGATTATTTCTCTAAACATGTCAACGGATTGATTAAAAACTTCTTTAACGATTCGGCTTCGCAATTTGCTTCTTTTTTTACGACTTCAACTAATTTGTCTGAAAAAGAATTGGAAGACTTAAAGAAAATCATCGATGTTGAACTTCAAAAAAAGAAAAAATGACCGACTTTCTAATCAAATCAACCATCAGCTTAATCCTTTTTCTTGGCTTCTATCATTTGGTATTAGAAAAAGAAAAAATGCACCAATTCAATCGGTTTTACTTATTGTTTTCGATAGTAATTTCACTTGCCATTCCGTTTATAACTTTTGAAATAATCAAAGAAATTCCGGTGGCAGCAATCACAGAACCGATTTACATGCCGATACCTATGTCGAATGAAACCATTCCGGTTATAGAAACAATTGATTATACGCCAATAATATTTTGGAGTTTATACGGACTAACAACGCTTCTCTTAACCATTCGTTTCGGTAAAAACATCTGGAAATTAATGGCAAAATCTTCTTCTAATCCAACCGTAAAATACAAAAACGCCCAACTGGTTTTGGTGGATGAAAAAACACTTCCACATACCTTTTTGAATTCCATCTTCATCAATTTTGACGACTACAACCAAAGGAATATTGAAGACGAATTGTACACACACGAACTAGTTCACGTTACGCAAAAACACACTTTAGACATCTTGTTTATTGAGTTTTTGAAAACCGTTTTTTGGTTCAATCCTGTATTTTATTACTATAAAAAAGCAATCCAACTCAACCACGAATTTTTCGCAGATGAAAAAGTGGTGCAATCCTATAATGATGTTCCGTTTTACCAAAGCTTGCTATTGCGAAAAGGAAACGTCAACGCAACGATTTACTTGGCCAGTAACTTGAATTATTTAGTAACCAAAAAACGATTAATTATGATGACAAAAAGCACTTCGAAAAGTATAGTTTTTTTGAAGAAAATAGCCATTACACCTATTCTTGCAGGTTTAATTTACTTTTTCTGTATTGAAATTGTGGCGCAGGAAAAAGTAATTTCAGATAGAAATTCAATTACAGAAAATAGCAAAACAAATTACGAAGAAGAATTTTATAAAAATGTTCGTATCAAATATTACGAAAGCAGAATTAAAACTAAAGATGGCTATAAATTTGGAAAGCTAATTTTTAATAAAAAATACCAAGAACTTACTGAAAATGAAAAGAAAGACATCATACTGTATTTGTTCGTTCCTAAACCATTAGAAAAAAAATCTCCAACAACAATTGAATTAAATGAGTTCAAAAACTCAAAAAAATATGCCATTTGGATTGACGGAAAAAACGTTCCAAACAATGAATTGAACAAGTATAATCCTAAAGACATTGCCCATTTTTCGGGAAGTGTAATTCTAAAAAATGCCCGAACAAAAAAACATCCACAACCATTTCAATATTGGTTTTATACGCATCCTTATTTTGAAAAAGAAGGAATGGGAAAACAAAAAAAGAAATATACGGGTGAAGAAATTGTAATTTGGAAAGAAGGGAATACAAAAACCAATAAATCAAAAGTAACTGCAGAAATTATCCCTACAATTAATGACACTATTAAGAAAAAGCCATTAGAAAAAGTTACCATTAACGGTGAAGTATATGAAAAAGTGGGAGAGAAATACTTCAACGAAAAGGGGTCGTTCGATGTAACCGGAAAAAACAAATTCAAAGAAGGCTATATAAAAATAAACAACCAAACTTGTTTCTATGTAACGAATCAAAAAGGAGAAATTAAATATTTTGATCCCACAGGGAATAGCATTGACATTTATGGAATAAAAATAGAACCCAAAAGCAACACTATTGAGGAAGTTCCAACAAAGAAACAAGAAACTGATGTTTATAATTTATCCGATCTAAACGAAAAACCGGAGTTCGAATTGGGTTTAGAAGCCTTCTACAAATACATCGGCGCCAACTTTAAAATCCCTGAAGAAGTAACCAAAAACAAACTGAAAGGAAGAGTCTTTGCCAGTTTCATCGTAGAAAAAGACGGCAGTTTATCCAACATAAAAATACTTAGAGATATGGGTTACGGAACCGGAGAAGAAGCGGTAAGAGTTTTGAAAGAATCCCCAAAATGGAAACCGGGAAAAATAGACGGAAAACCGGTCAGAACAATGTACAGCTTACCGATTTCCATAAAATCTGAGTAAATGAATTCTAGATTTCTATCATTATTGATGCTTTCTTTGTTGATTGGCAGTTGTAAAATCAATAAAACGGTAAATCATGACCGTGTTGGCAAATGGGTTTACAAAGACACCGTTAACGGCATACTTTACAAATCAAAAGGCCAATATAGAAAAAGCATAGAAATCAAAACCTGGAAATATTACGAAAACAGAAAGCTGGTCAAAACCGAGAAATACTCAGATGGGATTTGTCACATCAAAACTTTTGACCATAAAGGCAGAATTACTTCAACCGGTCAATCGATGATGCTAGAAGAACAAGACGGAACGCATTGGTATATAATTGGTGAATGGACTTTTTTTGATCAAAACGGTAAAGTCATTGGCATCAAAAAATATGAAAAAGGCGTTCTGATTTCTGAAGAAGAAATAAAACCAAACCCGCTATAAATTAGCGGGTTTTTTATTTAAAATCAACGCCTTACAATAAACTAAAACTTTTGGCGTTATATTTGTATAATCATCATAATCAAAATCTTCCGAACCCGTTTCGGAGTAAAATCAATCATCATGTTAAAACGTTTTTTCCTCCTTTGTTCCGGTGTCGACAGCGACATAGTGAACTCTTGTTCCAATGGCGAACAAAACAAATACGCGGGCATTGGCGCTACCGTATTTTTTACAGCAGTTATGGCTTTTATTGCGGGAAGTTATGCCCTTTACACTGTTTTTGATAATCTCTATACCGCGATTTTTTTCGGACTGATTTGGGGGTTTTTAATTTTCAATTTGGATAGATTTATCGTGTCTACCATCAAAAAAAGGGATAGTTTTTTAGACGAATTTATTCAGGCTTCTCCCCGAATTGCTTTAGCAGTAATTATTGCCATTGTAATTTCTAAACCTCTAGAAATCAAAATTTTTGAAAAAGAAATCAATACCGTTTTATTAAAGGAGAAAAATGAAATGGCCATCGCCAATAAAAATCAGGTGACCAATTATTTCAAAGGCGATGTCGATAAAAACAAAGCCGAAATAGACAGCTTAAAATCATCAATTGCCAAAAAAGAAAAAGAAGTTTCCGCTTTATACGATTCCTACATCACCGAAGCCGAAGGTTCAGCCGGAACTAAGAAAATGGGGAAAGGACCGATTTATAAAGAAAAACGTGCTGCACACGATTTGGCCACCAAACAATTGGATTCGTTAAAAACTTCGAGTGTGAATGCCATAGCTGAAAAAGAAGCCAGAAGCAAAACTCTTCAAGCCGATTTAGACAAAAAAGTGTCTGATAGCCAACCCATCATTGACAGTTTCGATGGTTTAATGGCCCGAATTAACGCTTTAGGAAAATTGCCTTGGTTGCCATCTTTCTTCATCATGCTGTTATTTTTAGCGATAGAAACTTCACCCATTTTTGCCAAATTATTATCGCCCAAAGGAGAATATGATTTAAAACAAGAAGACCAAGAAATGGGTATCAAAAATGTCATTGCGCAAAACCGTTACCAAAGCGAATTGCAAAAGAAAACCGATGCAGAAATCTACGATAAAGTCTATGCCGATATCAGAGATGACAAAGAAATCTACAACTACAAGAAAAAAGGCGCTATCGAATTGCTCAAACTCCAAGCCGATGGTTTTGTGGATAAGCAGAAGAAATCGATGTAGAAAAAGGGATAAGGGAAAAGCAAAAAGGGAATAGTTAATTATATTTTAATTATTCCCTTTTTGCTTTTCCCTTATTACTAATCCCTTAAATTACATATGGCTCAATATTTCTTTTTTCAAAGAATCATATTCGCCTTGAAGAATCAATCCGTTGTCTAATAATTTTTTATAGTTCTGAAGCTTTTCGAACAATTCGTCTTGTGATAATTCTCCTAAACCTGATTTATCATCGGGAAATTGTTTTTCATCACGGTAACCTGATTGTTCCACCGGAATAATTTCGGCATAATTGGTTACTTCTTCGGTAGCTACTTCTTCTATCACTTCTGCTTCATCAATAACTATTGGTTCATCAATAACTACAGCTTTAGGTTGCTCAACAATTGGCGTTTCTGCCTTCGGGTGCTTTAATAAATCTAATTGTTCTTTGGCAAAAGTGTATAATTTTCGCGCTTGATTTTTAGGTAAATAATCAACGGTATGCGTTAAATCAGACTTGGTAGAAAAAGTAAAATCGGCTCCTAAAATCCCTTCTTTTACAAAACTCGCTTCAATATCATCCCAATCATAATCGATAAATTCCATCGACAACCCTAAATTTTTAGGCTTGCAAAGAATGATTCTTTTATTGGTCACAACTATGCTGTCGGGAAAAATATTTACAGCCGGTTTTTTTTGTACCGCTATATAACCCACTTCTTCATTGGTCATCAATAAATTGTCCAATTTGGCAGTGATTTTCTCAATCGCTTTCGGGTCTTGGTCTTCGTTTAATATCTTCTTTAAATTATCTAACATGGTTTGTGTTTTAATTTGACGCAATATTTTTAGCAAAAGTAATGCCTAATTCTCATTTTCGAGAATTTCGTTTTGACTTTTTTTGGTCAAACTTTTGAAAACCAATTCATAGGAATGATTTATCAGTTCACACATCATTTTATCTGAAACATCGCTGTTAAAACTTATGGTATTCCAATGGATTTTGCTCATGTGATAACCGGGTTGTATCGCCTCGAATTCAGCCCGAAGTTCTTCACCACGTTCGGGATCACATTTTAAATTGAGCGCAGGCGTTCCTTTTTCCCATTCTTTAAACGATGTCAGGCAAAACATTTTACCGCCGACTTTAAACACCAAAGTGTCTTCGTCGAACGGAAAGTGCTCGGTTACGCCTTTTTTGGAAAGACAGAATTCGTAAAGCTGTTGGATGTCCATTTATAGTTGGGAGTTAGGAGTGATTAGTTTGGAGTTTAGATTTTGCTTGAACCAAATTTATCTGGATTGTTCATCATGTAATAAATTAATTTTCCTACTTCATTATTTATAGCAGTGAGTTCATTATATTTTACTTCTTCCAAATAATCACAAGCTAATGAAAAATCTAACCATACCTGAGTTTCAGAATTTTCAGCTTCTGCATCACTAAGCTTACTAAAGAAGCTCTTTGGATAAACTCTTTTTCTATAAGCTTCAGTTATAGTGACAGTAACACTCCTTGAACTCCTTCTGACTTGATCAGTTAAAGAATATTTTTCTTCTTTTGGAAAATGTTTAGAAACTTCAAATACCTTCATAGCCAATTCAAATGATTTCTTATAACCCAATAAATCTCTATAATCCATAATACTATTTTAATAAACTCCAAACTCCTTTTTCTTACTCCAAACTAAAGTCTCCCTACTCCAAACTATACAAAACCGGTTTGCTTGGCGAAGCATCATTTTCAAACGAAGCGATTTGTAAATTAAGAATATAACTTCCGTCTTTAACATCTTCTTCCACATAAATCATTTCAGTAATTGTGGAATCCAATCTCGCATCAGCATTGAGATTATCGACATTTTTCACGTTCCAAAAAGCTTTGTGTGCCAATAGTTTTCCTTCGTCTTCTTCCCTATCTACACTTGGCAAATCAATTAGCAAATGTTTGATGCCGCTTTCACGAATAAAAATCGCTGCGTCTTCGGCTAAATATGGCGGATTGGTATGGGAATAATTTTTATGTTTTTTACCCGTTTCATTTGGTAAAGTCCTAATAACAATGGCTTCCGGAGATTTACCTGCTAAAGCGGATACTATTTGAAATTTAGTAATAATTAAATCATCTACTACACTTTCCGGTTCAATAGAAATCAATTCGGCAGTAAAGAAAAACTGTTTCAAACATTGGTTGATGCTGAAAAATTCTTTAGTAATATGACCGAGACATTCGGTGTGCGTTCCGTGTCCGTGCGGATTGAAGAAAATGTTATTGAAATTGGTCGAACTGCCTTCGGATACTTTTCCAACCCAATCTCCAAATATAACCGGTTTGATTTCAGGTTTTTCAAGATACCACGCAATCGGATTCGCATCGGAGTTGGATAATGGAATGGAAATATCAATGGGTTTTGATAAGTCGATTTCGAAGTTATTATTGATTACTGCTTTCAATGGAATGGATTTTACTCCAAATTTAGCAAAAATAAGTCGGACGCTATTCCGTCTCCCAAAAACTTCCCGCTTTTTGTGGTTCGCAAAACATTATCGTCTACAAAAAGCAAATGATCTTCGATGTATTTAGCTGATTGTTGGTTGAGATACTCTAAATATTTCGGTCCGAATTCGGTTTCAATTCTGTCTAAAGAAACACCCCAAATCGTTCGCAAACCGGTCATGATGTATTCGTTATAGCGGTCGGTTTTAGTTAAGGTTTCCATTTCAATTGGGATTTTATTTTCGGCTAAAGATTTTAAGTAAAGTGAGTTATTGGACACATTCCAACCTCGTTTTTCGCCATCATAACTGTGTGCTGACGGACCGATTCCGATATACTTTTTTCCTAACCAATAACTCGAATTGTTTTTGGAAAAATAGTTTTCTTTGCCAAAATTGGACAACTCATAATGAATGAATCCGTTTTCTTCTAATTTGTCTACCAATAAATTAAAATGCTCTTGCGCCAATTCATCATCGAGTTGCGGAATTACACCTTGCTTTATAAACTTATGTAAAGCGGTTTTCGGCTCAACAGTGAGTGCATAACTCGAAATGTGCGGAATGTTGTAAGCCAAAGCCAATTCGACATTTTGAAGCCATTTTTCATTACTCATATTGGGCATGCCGTAAATCAAATCGATGGTGATGTTATCGAAATATTTTGTTGCAATTTCCAAACATTTTTTGGCTTCAGCCACATTGTGTGCTCGATTCATCAGTTTCAAATCGTCTTCAAAAAAAGATTGGATTCCGATGCTTAATCGATTTACTTTATTTTTTGACAACTCGACAATTCGTTCTTTAGTTAAATCATCAGGATTGGCTTCGACAGTGATTTCGGGATTATCAACAACTTTAAAATTTTGAAAAACGGTATCAATCAACAATCGCAAATCTGAAGTCTGTATAATACTCGGAGTCCCGCCACCGAAGTAAAGGGTTTCGACTGTTTCATCTTTAAACTCGTCTTTTCGCAAAGTAATTTCTTTCACCAAAGCCAAAACCATTTCGTCTTTTTTCTTTAAGGAAGTCGAAAAATGAAAGTCACAATAATGACAAGCTTGTTTGCAGAAAGGAATATGGATGTAGATGCCACTCATTTTTTTAGTACTCAATGGACAGTGGTCAGTGGTCAGAACTGATTACTGAACACTGAATACTGAACACTATTTTTTTATTCGTTCTTCATTTTGTTTCACAAAAGCATCCCAACCGGTATAACTTTTTGCGCCTGTCACTTTTCCTGAGTTAAAAAAATGACAAACTGCCGCAGCTAAACCATCGGTGGAATCTAGATTTTTGGGCAATTCTTTTAACCCTAGAAGTTGTTGTAGCATTTTGGCGACTTGTTCTTTGCTGGCATTTCCGTTGCCGGTGATGGCCATTTTAATTTTTTTGGGTTCGTATTCGGTGATAGGAATTTGACGTGACAAACCCGCTGCCATAGCAACGCCTTGTGCTCTTCCTAATTTTAACATTGATTGCACATTCTTTCCGAAAAACGGGGCTTCGATGGCAATCTCGTCGGGATGATGGGTTTCTATTAGTTCAATGGTTCTTTCGAAAATGACTTTTAACTTAGTGTAATGATCATCATACTTACTCAAAATGAGCTCGTTCAACTGAATGAACTCCATTTTTTTGTTGACTACTTTGATTAGTCCGAAACCCATTATTGTGGTTCCTGGATCAATGCCTAATATGATGCGTTCGTTGGCCAAAAGATTTTTGTTTCAGGTTTAAAGTTTCAAGTTCAAAGTTTTGTGTTTCTTTGCCTAATGATTTCAATTCCTCACAAAGCTAAGCAATTCATCGTTTTTCTAATCAAACTTTTGATTGTAACTGCTGCTTTTTATTTTATCTATGACCAATTGGCGGAAAATTCAAAATTGGATTGGGAGAAGTTCCAAAATTTGGTGTTGGATAAAATGTCGATTTTAGGGATATCATTCATATTCTCTTTTAGCGTGATAAATCGTTATTTGGAAATTCTAAAATGGCAAAATTTAGTTTCATTTATAAAACCTATTTCAGTTGGCGAATCTTCAAAACAAGTGCTTGGCGCATTGACTGCCGGAATTTTCACTCCAAACAACTTGGGCGAATACGCCGGAAAAGCTTTGTATTTTGATAAAAAGAAGACCAAAAAAATCATTTTCCTGAACTTAATTTGCAATGGCATCCAAATGATTTTGACCATTGTTCTCGGCACGATTGGTTTATTTTTTATTGGATATTGGAAATGGGCATTGACTATAATTGGTTTCTTATCCCTCGTCTTGTTTGCTTCTTTTCTAACCAAAACTATAACTATTAAAGGCTATTCTATTGAGAAAATTTTAGCCAAAATCAACGAAATACCGAAAACCATTCACCGAAAAAATATAATCATGGCTACGGGTCGATACTTGGTTTTTTCACACCAATACTATTTTTTATTTCTGGCTTTTGATGTAGATTTACCTTATCTAACGATGATGGGTTCGATTGCGGCGGTTTATTTTTTGGCCTCTTCATTACCGAGTTTTCAGTTTCTGGACTTTGCTGTAAAAGGAAGTGTGGCGCTTTTTTTCTTCGAAAAATTGGGTATCAACGAATGGATAGTGGTTTTCATTTCCATGCTAATGTGGTTTTTGAATATCGTTTTGCCGGTGGTCATCGGTAGTTATTTTGTCTTAAAATTTAAACCGAAATGGAAATAATTACAATTATTATTTGCTTGATTTTATTAGCATATGTCATACTTATTGTTCAATTGATTTTAGGCTATGATAAAGTCAAATCTTTTAAAAGAACGGATGTTGAACCTAAAACGGCCTTCTCGATTATCGTTCCGTTTCGCAATGAGGAAAAGAATTTGCCCAAACTATTAGCCTCATTTTCCCAACTGAATTATCCTTATAAGTTAATCGAAATAGTGATGGTTGATGATTTCTCGACTGATAGTTCGGAGCGCATTTGTATCCGATGGCGTTTGGACCATGAGTTTTTGGACACGACACTTTTGGAAAATTTACGTTTATCGAATTCGCCCAAAAAGGATGCTATCGGAAGAGCCGTCCCGATTATCAAACACGATTGGATTATCACAACGGATGCTGATTGTACTGTGCCTAAAAATTGGTTGCTGACCTTAGACGATTACATTCAAAAAAACGAACCGGAGATGATAGTTGGTGCTGTGGCTTATAAAACTAAAAACAACTGGTTTCATAAGTTCCAACAAATGGATTTATTGAGTTTGCAAGGTACCACGATAGGTAGTTTTGGGATTGGGAAACCGTTTATGTGTAATGGCGCTAATTTTGCCTATACCAAAAGACTCTTCAACGAATTGGACGGTTTTAACAGCAATGATAAAATGGCAAGTGGCGATGATGTTTTCTTATTGCAAAAGGCAACAAAAAATCACTTGGATAAAATACATTACTTGAAAAATCCGGCAAGCATCGTTAAAACCAAACCCGAAAATGATTTGTTCGAGTTCTTTATGCAACGCGTTCGTTGGGCGAGCAAAACTACAGATTACCCAAGCGTTTATGCTAAGTTTTTAGCGGTCATTGTCTTGATGATGAATCTTGGACTAGTTGTCTGTTGTTTGTTGGCTGCTGTTGGAAAATTTGAGTGGCGTATTTTGCTTGGTGTGTTTTCAGCTAAATATTTGGTGGATTACTGGTTGCTTTTTAAAACCAACAATTACTTATTGAAAGGCCAATGGATTTTACCTTTAGCGACTGGTGTGATTTACCCTTTTTACTCTGGTTTGGTTGGGGTTTATTCTTTGTTTGGCAGCTTTTCTTGGAAAGGCAGAAGGTTTTCTAAATAGCCCGGATATTTGATATTAAGAGGAGAATGTCCGGTGAACTTCGGTTTTTATACGGGTGAGCTTTAGGTATTTTAAAGTCCTTTTTTATCGCTGACCCTAGCCCGGATAGCAGTGGAAATCCTTTTTATAGTTTGTGAAAAGCCTCTCGACTGCGCTCAGGGTGACAAACTGTAAAAAGATTGGAACGTATAGCCGGATTAGCTACTAAAAAATCACTCCTGTTTAATAATCACCGGTAGCATGAACTGAGTCTTGACCGGAATACCTCTTTTGAGTGCCGGATTAACTTTAGGAAAATCGATTAAACGCGCACGGAGGATGCTGTCGATTTTGATGGTGTCGTAGGCTACGGAATCTTTAGGGAATTCGGGTTTAAATTCTAAAGTCGCATCAGGGAAAACGGTAACCCTAACTTCAATGGTATCTAATTTGGGGAACATTGTGGCCAAAGTGTCAATGGCTAATTTTTGTTCAATGGTTGCGGTTAGAAAGTCGAAAAAGCATTGTTTGCGTTGCGTGGCATCGGTTAGTTTTTCACAATCGCCTACCGAAGGATATTCATCCACTTCTTTCCAGTTGATTTCTCGCATTTGTTGGTCGAGCAATTCCTGTTCGGAAGGCACTTTCTTCTCCAAGTATTGGCAAGAAAAACAAAGAGTAAGCAACAATAAAGCGAATGCTTTTTTCATGTAAGGGTTCCATCGGATTAACAGTTTCAAAAATAAGAAATTATATTCACGAAGCTACGGTTTGCCCAAAAAAGAAAAGCCTTCTCGAAAGAAGGCTTTGTTATTGATTTCTTTTAAACTATTCGACTATCAATTTCTTAACTACTTTTAGGTTAGTGTCTGTGGTTACTTCTAAAAGATACATCCCTTTGGAAACTGCCGACAAATCTAACGTTTGCGTTGCTAAAGCATTGGTTGGTTTTTGAACCATTATCATTTTACCCAAAACATCGTAAATAGCAATATTGGCAATAGCACCTTCGTTTTTAACGGTAATGGTAACGATATCTGAAACCGGATTTGGATAGAATACAAAATCGGCATTTTCAAATTCGCCAACACCCAATTGTGCTACAAATTCAGTATTAAAAGTATTGGTAATAATTGCCGGATTGAAATCGAAATAAATGGCAGCCGTATTTGGAATGATATCTCCTACGGCATAACCCGGTAATGGTTTTACCATAAAAGTAATATAACCTTTTCCAATTTCAGTATTGGCTACAGACGGTGGCAACATAATATCATCAAAATACCAATTGATATTATTGTCAACCCTATCCATTACATACGAATGGCTGGCACTAATCATTCGGATGCTATTGGTGTCTAATTGGGAATTTAAAACATCGTTAACTCTAACATTAAAAGCGCTGGCATTTCCGGTGTTTTCAAAACGAATGGTATAAGTTAAGTAATCGTTTGGCGTAAATGTTGCATGCAAAATTCGTTCTCCATGGGCTTCCATTTTGTCATTCGGATCATAGGCACCGATAATGATTTGGGTATTAGTAGCCGAATTGTTCGCCGGAACCACATCTCCGGTTAACGGAACAATTGAGGCTGTATTAGTTAATAATCCTCCAATGGTTACTGTTGGAATAGTTGGCACTTGCATAGTAACCATCATTTCTCTTGATTCGAAAGGCAACAAATTAGTGAAATTATAAGTAAATCCATTGGTAATTGGAGTAGTTCCAGTTTGTGAATTCTCGATAATAGAAACTTGCGCATCATGATTGAAAGTCACCGTACCAGCGGCAACTGTTTGGTTTCCATTATTAGTATAAACGATTTTATTCAGGTAAGTAAATCCGGGTCTTGGCGCATTTACAGGGATTATTGTTATCGATAAATCATTGTAGGTTTGCGTTACCGTAATCGGGAAATTATACGTTTGCATTCCGGCTCCGATAATTACATTTACATTGCTATAGGAAGCTGTTGTAATTCCGTATGAAGCTGCATAGTTTGGATCAATAGAGTAACTCAAATCATAGGAATTAGAACCATTAGTATCATAGATATTGTAGATTCCTGTTGGAGAAACAATATTGTGAACATTTCCATTATTGTTCATTTCATAGGTAAATTGTCCTAATGGGAAATTTTGTTCGCCATTGTCTTGAGTACCGTTATTATTGGCATCTAAAAAGGCATTCAATTTTAATCCGGAACAATCAATAGCACCCATTGAATTGCCGAGTTCACTAATTGTTATTAAACCCAATTGATTGCTAAAATTAGTAACCATCATCAAATAATATTGTCCGGGTTGTGCATTAGGAATTATAGGATACTCAACTGCTGCTGCTGAATAACTACAACTAACTATATTGTTGGGAGATATTTGATTACAAGCATTAGCCAATGTTGAAAATGGCCCATATACGATAAAATCTACATCTGATTGAAATCCGTTTAAAGAAGCTTGTGTTATTTGTAAATTAATGGTTCCTGCACCACTTATTGGCAAATAAAACCATGTTTGGTTTGGTGTTGTTCCTAAACATCCAACTGCTCCTCCCGATGGAGCATTAATAGTATTCTGAAAAGGAACACCCAATGAATTACATAGTGAGTTAGCGCCTACACAGGTATACGCCAAATTACAATTAGGATAAGCCAACAACTGGAAAGTATAAATAGTGTCACAACCATTTGGAACAATTTCCCTAACAAAAACATTGGTTACCGGATTTTGAGTTCCAATATTCAAGGCTGATGGATTAGTAAATGGCACCACTTGATTTTGGGCATTGGCCAAACTAGGATAATATTCTAAAGCATTGGTTGAATTGATTTGCGATTGAACAGAAGTTAAATCAAAAGTGACTATGCTATCATTATTATCATCACATTGCTGAATATCATTTAATGAAAGAGGTGGATTATTTGAGAAAGTTTCTACGACCAATGCAAAGCCGAAAATTTGATATTCCGAAGTAACATTGTTTTGTAATCGAGCATAAATAATTTGACCACTTGGGGCGCAAAAGTTAGCCGGATTTAGAATTGGTGCTATGTTACTTTCGGCATTGGCTTGTGATAAATGATAAGAAATGGTGTATGTTGTAGGATTTAAATTCCCTAAAATGTAACCATCATTAATGGTAAGATCAAAACAACCTTGCGGTGTATCGCCACATACGGTTAAATTAATGGGTTGGCCTGCTTGAGGTGCACAAGTACCGGTAGCAAAAGTAAACCAGTCTGAAGTTGCGCTAGTGCCATCATTACCACAATTGGCACTTACTGAAAAAACATAGACGGTACCACAAGTTAGACCTGTTACAACAAATGGATTTTGTTGGACAACAATAGGCATGGTAGTTACACCATTAGCAGAGATCATTAGATTCCATACTGTTTCATCTCCATTGGCCGTCCAACTTAATACGGCTGAAGTTTCGGAGACGTTACTTACCATCAATTGGGTTGGTGCAACACAAGTTGGATTTTGACAATCAATAGTTACTAATTCTATCATTCCTACAGAAAAACAACCATTTCCTGCAAAACCTGCTCGGTAATAAACAGGTGGTTGATTCGGAGCCATTACAGGGCTAAGATAGCAACTTGGATTTTGTATCGGATTGGTTCCGGTTTGTGCATCGGCTAATGTCTGATAATAAGTGACTAATACCGATGTTTGTCCTTGTACAATTTGCGCTTCAATCGAAGTCAAGTCCCAACAAGGAAAACTCGTAATTAAGCTAGCACAATTGGTGAGAGTTACTGTGGGTGCTTCGGGCATTGGATTGACCGTTAAAGTATAGGTCAATATCGTAACTTCATTGGTAGCTACTGTTACAACTCTAACAAAAATAGTTTGAGTAAAAGAATAAATATTGTTGTACGGACTTGTTAAAGCGTTAAATCCCGTTGTGGCGTCATTTTGGGTTTCATGATGGGTAATCACATAATCTTCAGGATTCAAATTTCCTAAAATTTCAAATGTAATTTCCCCAAGCCAAAAAGAGGCATAACCATCGTTATTATCATCACACACATTGTTGAATTGTGTAGGCTGATTAAAATTTTGAGCCCATAAAATTGAGCTTGAAAAAAACAAAGCGAGAACAAGTAATAGTTTTTTCATGTTTTGGAATTGGTTGGGTTGATTGACAATTGACCTATGAGTAGTATTTGTACTTAAAAGGCGATGCAAGTTACAAATTTTCAGTTAATTACAAAACAAAAAATCAAAACACTATAAAGCAAAAAAGCCATCCACAATAAAGTGGAAAGCTTTTCATTGGTCTAACTACTAAACCTGCTACGAGTTACAAAGTCGTAGCGAAACAACACAACTAATCTTAGATACTTTCTTGGAGCCTAAAGAGAATTTTAAAATCCTATTTTGGGCAAAAAAGGTTTTCATTTCTGAAAACCTTTCCCAATTTTAGCGGTCTGGACGGGACTCGAACCCGCGACCCCATGCGTGACAGGCATGTATTCTAACCAACTGAACTACCAAACCATCGCTTAATTGCGGTTGCAAATATACAACTGATTTTGATTTCTGCAACTTTTTTTTGCTAAAAAAATCAACTCTTTTTTTTATTCCTAACCAAACATTTGTTTTTCAACCAAGTATGTCGTTAAAATTTTTTCAAAACTTTCCTCTACTGCGACCGGTACATACTTTATTTTGTTTTGCGCACAGGTCATCGCTAAGGTTTTGAAATACTCGTTGACTTTTTCTTCGTAGGCTTCTTTTACCGAATCTGCAAAAATAGTAATCTGTTCTCCGGTTTCTAAATCGATAAATTTTCTTGGGGCATTGTCGAAATTGAAGTTAATTTCAGTTTTTTTATCAATCACATGAAACACTACTACTTTGTGTTTGTTGTGTTTCAAATGTTGTAAGGCATTAAATAGTGCTTCATTATTGCCGGTTTGAAACATATCGGTAAACAAAATAATCATCGAACGACGGTGGATTTTTTCGGCAATTTGATGTAAAAATGTAACGGTATCCGTGCTTTTAGATTCCTTGGGGTTTTCTAAAAGATTTTCCAACTTATTCAAAATCATACGATGATGGCGATCACTGCCTTTTTCGGGCGCGTAATATTCGTAAGTATCCGAATAGACACTTAGCCCAACGGCATCGCGTTGTTTCTTCAATAAATTCATTAAAACGGCCGAAGCCAATACTGAAAACCCAATTTTATTGTGGTAAAACGGCTCGTCACTTTTCAATTTCGGATAATGCATTGAAGACGAATTATCGATAATCAAATGACAACGCAGATTGGTTTCCTCTTCAAATTTTTTGGTGTACAATCGGTCCGTTTTGGCAAACAACTTCCAATCGATATGTTTGGTGCTTTCGCCGGCATTGTAGACTTTATGTTCTGCAAATTCTGCAGAAAAACCATGAAAAGGAGATTTGTGCATGCCCGAAATAAAGCCTTCTACCACTTGATTGGCTAGCAATTCGAGGTGTTTAAATCCGGAAACGAGTTCTTTTTGTTCTTCGATCTTCATAATTACTTCGTCAGTTCGTCATGCTTGCGCAAGGCTCGTGTCAAATATAGGTAAAATTGCACTACTTAAAAAGTTATCCTGTAAATCACAAAACGGGAACACTAGCCCCGATGGGAGCTGGCTACCATGTAGCGCGGACAGCGGGTCTGTATTTCCTAAAAAAGCTAATCGTTTGCTTCTAATCATAAAAAAAGGCCTAACTTTCGTTAGACCTCCATTTCTTTTTCATTGGTATTTTACAACAATGCATCGATAGCATCAGTATAAGTCTTTTTAGGTGCAACGCCAACTTGACGTCCTACAACTTCCCCATTTTGGAACACTAGAACCGTTGGGATATTACGCACGCCGTATTTGGCAGCGAACTCTTGGTTTGCATCAACGTCTACTTTTCCAACCACTGCTTTTCCTTCGTATTCTGAAGAAATTTCATCAATAACCGGTCCAACCATACGACATGGTCCACACCATGCTGCCCAAAAATCTACTACTACCGGTTTATCTGATTTTAATACTACTTCGTCAAAAGTAGCGTCTGTAATTGCTAAAGCCATATTTTATATTTTTAAATTACTGTATTTATTTGACCACAAAATTAGACATTTTATTTTGGTTTTCTATACTAAAAAAATCAGTTTTGGCTATCAAATCATTATCAGAACTGATACCTAATTTAAGCCGAATTTCACATTCATTTTTTCCAATTCTAATAATAATTCTTTGGATATCTTAATCTTTAATCTTCTACTTGGCATTTCTAATGTGGTTATTCTTTTCACTTCTTCGGCTATGATTGGGATGGCTTCCGACATTTCTTCTGACATAATCTCATTGCCTTCTAGGTTTTCGATGTCAATTTCTTCCTCGTCACTAACCAATGAAACAGATTCGATTGGTTTTACAACTTCGATTGGTTTGGCTACAATCTCGGTTTCTATTACTTCAAAATTCACTGATTTATCACCTTCATTAACTCTGAAAATCTCATTTAATTTTTGAATTAAACTCTGTTGTAAATCACTGATATCCATCTGAATGCTTAACTTTTTGGCGTATTGCGGTAAAACATCCTGTAATTGTTTAACATCCAAAAACTGTATTCTAGGTTCTGATTTTTTTCCGGTTTCTCTATTGACCCAACCGTCTTTCACTGTGATTTTGAAATATACAAATTGGTTGTTGACCAAGAAATGTCTGAATTTCAAATACTCTTCATCAAAAATCCTGAAGTCGTAACTTTCATCGTAGCCTTCCAAGGTAAACATGGCCCAGTCTTTGCCGTTTTTGGCGGTTTTGTATTGCACATTGGTTACAATTCCGGCAAAAGTTAAATTCTTACCTATATAGTTATTAAGATTTTTTAAATACTCTAATTTACTGTTGCAGAAATATTTCATTTCGAATTTAAAATCGTCCAATGGATGTCCGGAAATGTATATCCCAACCACTTCTTTTTCTTTGGCCAACTTTTCCATCGTACTCCATTCTTCACACGGAGGAACGATTGGTTCTGCTATTTGAACTTCACTGGCTTCGCCAAACAAACTGACTTGAGAAGAATTTTCGTTCTCCTGAAACTTGGAACCATACCGAATTGCTTTTTCCAAAAAAGTGATGCCTTCGCCTTCAATATGGAAGTATTGTGCGCGATGAGTGTTTTGAAAACAATCAAATCCACCGGCTAGAGCCAAGCTTTCGAAAGCTTTTTTATTTGCGGCACGCAAATCTATTTTTTTGGCCAAATCAAATATCGATTTATACTTTTCGTCTTTTCTGTTTTGAACAATTGTCTCTACGGCATTGGCCCCTACACCTTTTACAGCGCCCATTCCGAAACGAATGGCGTAACTTTCGTTTACTGTAAATTTGTAGAAACTCTCATTCACGTCCGGACCGAGCACTTGCAATCCCATGCGTTTACATTCTTCCATAAAGAACGAAACCTGTTTGATATCGTTCATGTTATTGGATAAAACCGCTGCCATATATTCTGCCGGATAATTGGCTTTTAAATAGGCCGTTTGGTAAGCAATCCAAGCATAACATGTGGAATGGGATTTATTGAAAGCATACTCGGCAAAGGCTTCCCAATCTTTCCAGATTTTTTCTAATTTTTCTGCCGGATGACCTTTGGCTTCGGCTTGCGAAATGAATTTGGGTTTCATTTTATCCAAAACATCTTTTTGCTTTTTCCCCATAGCTTTACGCAACACGTCGGCATCACCTTTAGAGAAACCGGCTAATTTTTGGGACAAAAGCATTACCTGTTCTTGGTAAACGGTAATTCCGTACGTATCACTAAGCAATTCTTCACACGCGTCTAAGTCGTATTCAATAGGTTCTTCCCCATTTTTTCGTTTGATGAAACTTGGAATGTAAGCAATAGGTCCCGGTCGGTATAACGCGTTCATCGCAATCAAATCACCAAAAACCGTTGGCTTCAATTCCTTCATATATTTTTGCATTCCGGCACTTTCATACTGGAAAATCCCGACTGTTTCTCCCCGTTGGAAAAGTTCATACGTTTTGGCATCATCAATAGGAAACTCATCCGGATTTAGGTCTTTTCCGGTTCTGTATTTTACTAATTTTACCGTGTCTTTTATCAAGGTTAGGGTTTTCAAACCCAAGAAGTCCATCTTTAACAAACCGGCACTTTCTACCACAGAGTTGTCAAATTGAGTCACATATAAATCGGAATCTTTGGCCGTGGCTACGGGAACGAAATTAGTGATGTCACTTGGCGTAATGATAACGCCACAAGCATGAATTCCGGTATTTCTAAGATTTCCTTCTAAAAATTTGGCTTGATTGATAGTCTCAGAACAAAGCGAATTTTCTTTAGAAAGCGAAATCAATTCTTTTACTTTATCAAACTCTTCCGGACGCAATACTTTTTTAATAGTAGCTTCATCTTCGGATAAAAGTCGGGCCAAATTCCATTTGGAAGGCATCATGCCCGGAATCAATTTGGCTACCTTATCGGCTTCAAAAAGCGGCAAATCCATAACCCTTGCGGTATCCCGAATACTTGATTTGGTCGCCATAGTTCCATAAGTGATGATTTGTGCTACTTGTTTGGAACCGTATTTATTGATTACATAATCCATGACACGGCTTCGGCCTTCGTCATCAAAATCGATATCGATATCGGGAAGTGAAACCCTGTCCGGATTTAAGAAACGCTCAAAAAGCAAATTGTATAACAACGGATCAATATTGGTAATTCCGAGACAATAAGCCACTACAGAACCGGCGGCAGAACCACGACCTGGACCAACAGAAACACCCATTTTTCGGGCTTCGGCGATGAAATCCTGCACAATTAAGAAATAACCGGGATAACCGGAATTTTCAATGGTTAACAATTCGAAATCGATGCGCTCTTGAATTTCAGGTGTGATTTCGGCATAACGTCTTTTGGCGCCTTCATAAGTTAAATGATGAAGGTATTTATTTTCTCCACGTTTGCCTTTATCAGCTTCATCTTCAGCTACTAAAAATTCTGCCGGAATGTCGAATTTAGGAAGTAAAACTTCTCTCGACAAATCGTAAATTTCGATTTTATTGGTGATTTCTTCTGTGGAAACAATCGCTTCTGGTAAATCATGGAAGAGTTTTTTCATCTCTTCGCCCGACTTGAAATAGTATTCTTTATTGTTTAAACCATAGCGATAACCTCGTCCGCGACCAATTGGTGTAGATTGTTTTTCACCATCGCGCACACACAATAAAATGTCATGCGCATTGGCATCTTCTTTATTGATATAGAAAACGTTATTGGTAGCAACGGTTTTGACTTGGTGTTTTTTAGCCAAAGCAATCAGCGAGGTATTAACCCGATTTTCATCTTCCTGATTGTGACGCATTAACTCGATGTAAAAATCAGCACCGAATTCTTGTTTCCACCAAATGAGTGCTTCTTCGGCTTGGTTTTCACCAATGTTTAATACCTTACTCGGAATTTCTCCATAGAGATTTCCGGATAAAACGATTAAATCCTCTTTGTATTGCTGGATGGCTTTTCGGTCAATTCTTGGTACGTAATAAAACCCTTCAGTGTAAGCGATGGAAGATAATTTAGCCAAATTGTGATAGCCTTTTTTGGTTTTGGCTAAAAAAACGATTTGGTATCCATTTTCTTTTCGGGACTTGTCTCTTAAATCATCGCACACATAAAATTCGCAACCTACGATGGGCTTTATGATAGTTTCTGTTGGCGCTTCACCGTTTTCTTCGGCTTGTTTGTTTTTAGCTTGCGCCGATTTATTGTGGTATAAAATATCTCTAACAAAATGAAAAGCACCCATTAAATTGGCATGATCGGTCATGGCTACGGCCGGCATTTTGTTTTGAACAGCTGCTTTGACCAAATCGGCTACACTGATGGTTGATTGCAATACTGAAAACTGGGTGTGATTGTGCAATTGCACAAAATCAACATCGGCTAAATCATGGTGAATTTGTTCGTCTACCTCAGTCGGAACAACAACTTCTTCATTCTGACTAATCTGTTTTCGAATTTCCTCCGAAGCCTGCTTGAGATTGATGTGTTTTAATCCGATAAGTTGAATTTCCTTTGGATTATTCTCTCCAAACTCTCTGAAATAATCAGCAGGAACATCCAGTTCTTCTTTGGTAAAAATGGTTCTGCGAATTAACTCCAAGAAACAACGGGTTGTTGCTTCAACGTCTGCTGTAGCATTATGCGCTTCTGCGAATGGCACATTAAAAAGATATCCGTGAAGTTCGGTTAGTGTTGGCAATTTGAACTTCCCGCCACGTCCACCGGGCAACTTCAAAAGGGATGCGGTAACTTCAGTACACGTGTCCAAAACCGGCATAGAAGCCATGGGTGAATTCACGCCTAATCGGTAAAATTCACAACCCATAATATTAACGTCGAAGCCTACATTTTGCCCGACTATAAATTTGGCTTTCGCCAAAGCGGTATTGAATTTTTCTAAAACATCTGATAAAGGTATTCCTTGCGTTTCTGCTAACTCGGTTGAAATTCCGTGAATTCGCTCGGCATCATACGGAATATTAAAACCTTCTGGCTTTACTAAATAATCCTGATGTTCAATCAGATTCCCCATCGCGTCGTGCAACTGCCAGGCAATCTGAATACATCTTGGCCAGTTGTCAGTGTCGGAAATAGGTGCACCCCAACGTTTAGGCAATCCGGTGGTTTCGGTATCGAAAATTAAATACATGCAAGGAAATTTGAAGAAATTCTAACTTTTCAAAAATACATTTTCAATGGTTAGAAATCAATTTTAGTTATCAACAAAAAACAAAAAAGCCAACTCGTTTGAGTTGGCTTTTAAATATCTATAAAGTGTACAAACTAGTATCTTCCTCTATTTCCACCACCGCTGTTTCCACCACTGTAGCTTCCGCCACCACGTGAATTTCCACCGCCGTTATAACCTCCACCACTTCCGCCTGAACGGTTGTTGTTAAAAGTTCTTCTTTCACCTTCCGGTTTTGGTTCAGATTTATTTACTACAATAGTACGACCTTCAACAGTTGCACCGTTTAATTCCTGAATGGCTTTTTCAGCTTCTGTGTCATTTTCCATTTCCACAAAACCGAAACCTTTACTTCTTCCAGTAAATTTATCAGTAATAATTTTAACGGAATTAACCGTACCATAAACCCCGAAGGATTCTTTTAAATCTGCTTCGTCAATACTAAACGGAAGACTTCCAACAAAAATGTTCATATTTTAATTTTAAAATTCAGCCACAAAGGTAACTTAAATAAAACGTAAACCGCTATAAATTTGGACTTTATTGCAAATAAATAAAAAAGCCATCCGAAGATGGCTTGTATAATTCAAATGATTTGATTCTTAAAGAGATGGGTAAATTGGAATTTTATAAAACTCCCCGTATTGAAAATTCAAAATTGGATTAGCAAAAGGACTGTTATTGGCATTAGCTGCATTAAACTTGAATTTACCTGATACCGTCATGTTAACATTGTCAAACTCTGTAATTTTAACTTCACCGTTACTATTCTGCACATTCAAAACCCTGAACCTACAATTAACATTACCACCGGTAACTGTAATCAAATCACCTGCGGTATAAGCGTTTCCTCTAGAAGAAAGCGTCAATCCTGTAACAACTCCCGAAGGGTTTGCAACTACGTTAACGGTCAAACCGCTACCGGAACCACCCGTTGTGGCTACTGATGTCCCGCTACTGTATCCCGTACCTGCATTTGCTATAGCTATTTGAGAAACCGGACCGGGAACTGCTATTGTGGCGTACTCTAAATTAACATCGTCAAATGTTGAGGAATAAGTAGCTGAATTGTTAACATTGGTTGTCCCCAAAATATAAGTCCCTTCATTAGCGCTACTCGTATTTAAAGTAATAAGCTCAAATGCAGTGTAGGCTTCAATAGAAAGTTGGCCAGAAGCTGAGACATACGCTCTTGTGTCATTGGCTATCCAAAGCACATCATCTTTCAACCCTTGAAAACCGGGATTATTAAATTTTACGTCTTCTTGACAGGAAGACAGTGCTACTGCAACTATGATAAGGGACAAAAATCTTTTCATTTTTTCAATGTATTTCTCCACAAAAATAACTTTTTAATATAAAAATGCTAATTAAATTTTAAAAAAATAACGTTAAAGTTAGTGAAAACAAGAACTTAAGCCTAAAAATATAACCTCCAATTAGTTTGTTTGCAAAAAATAACTATCTTTGCACCCTTAAATAATCGAGGTCGAGTACCTCAAATTAATCAAAAAGATTATGTCAGTAAAAATTAGATTACAAAGACACGGTAAAAAACAAAAACCTTTTTACTGGATCGTAGCAGCTGATGCTCGTTCAAAAAGAGATGGTAAATACCTTGAAAAATTAGGAACTTACAATCCAAACACCAATCCTGCCACTATTGATTTAAACATTGACCAAGCGGTTCAATGGTTACACAATGGCGCTCAACCAACTGATACAGCAAGAGCTATCCTTTCTTACAAAGGTGCCTTAATGAAACACCACCTTGATGGCGGCGTTCGTAAAGGAGCTTTAACGCAAGAACAAGCTGATGCTAAATTGGCTAAATGGTTAGAAGACAAAGCAGGTAAAGTTACTGCTAAAAAAGAAGGTTTGACAAAAGCACAAGAAGCTGCCAAAGTGAAAGCTTTAAAAGCAGAAAAAGAAGCTAATGAAAAACGTGCTGCTGCCGCTGTAGAAGCTGCAAAAGTAGAAGAAGTAGCGGAAGAAGTTGCAGTTGAAGAAACTGTAGCAGAAGAAACTCCGGAAGTTGTAGCTGAAGTTGCGGTTGAGGAAACTCCTGCTGCTGAAGAAGCTGTAGCTGAAGTTGTTGCTGAAGAAGCACCGGCTGCGGAAGAAACTCCTGCTGCTGAAGAAGCTAGCGAAGAAACAGAAGCTTAATATTTCCAGCAATTATGCGTAAAGAAGATTGTTTCTATTTAGGTAAAATTGCAAAAAAATTTAGTTTCAAAGGGGAAGTTTTAATCTATTTAGACACAGACGAACCCGAGTTATATGAAAATATGGAATCAGTGTTTGTTGAGTTCAACAAAAATCTGGTTCCATTTTTTATTGAAAATAGTTCCCTGCACAAAAACGACTTTCTTCGCGTACAATTTGAAGATGTTGACTCTGAAGAAGAAGCGGATAAACTTATTGGTTGCGAAATTTATCTTCCGCTTTCTATGTTGCCCAAATTGGAAGGCAATAAATTCTATTTCCACGAAGTGATTGGTTTTGAGATTGAAGACAAACGTTTAGGCATTTTTGGCGTAATTCAATCCATCAACGATACCACTGCGCAACCTTTATTCGAAGTATTAAATGGCGAAGTAGAAATGCTGATTCCTATGATTGACCATTTTTTAGTCGAAATTGACCGAAAAAACAAAAAAGTCGTGATGGATTTACCGGAAGGCTTGGTTGAAATGTATTTGTAAAAGTTTTCAGTCGCAGTCGCAGTTTTCAGATTTCTGGAATCTAAAATCGTTAATCTTCAATCAACAATCATTTGTTTTCATTCAAAAAATTCTCAGTAAACCAAGACCGTTGTGCCATGAAAGTAGGTACCGATGGCGTTTTGCTTGGTGCTTGGACTCCAATTGAGCATCGTCCGTTTTCGGTTTTAGATATTGGTGCAGGAACGGGAATTTTGGCTTTGATGTTGGCCCAAAGAAGTCCGGCCGAACAAATTGACGCCATCGAAATTGACGAAGAAGCTTTTGAACAATGCGTAGAAAACTTTGAAAATTCGCCTTGGTCTGACCGCTTGTACTGCTATCACGCCGGTTTAGATGAATTCATGGAAGAACCCGAAGACGAGTACGATTTGATCGTTTCCAATCCGCCATTCTACAGCGAAGATTACAAAACCAAAAGCGAACAAAGAGATTTAGCCCGATTTCAAGACGCTTTGCCTTTTGCCGATTTGATTGAAGCCGCTTCAGTTTTGCTTTCTGAAAACGGTATTTTCTCGGTGATTATTCCGCACAAAGAAGAAGCCAAATTTATCGGCTTAGCCCAAGAATGTAACTTGTTTCCCCTCAAGATTACCCGCGTGAAAGGAACGCCAACTTCCGAAATCAAAAGAAGTTTACTCGCTTTTACCTTTGCTGAAAAAACCAGTTTCCCTATCGATGAACTCATCATCGAAACGGCGCGTCATCACTATACTGAAGATTATATTGCTTTGACTAAAGATTTTTATCTGAAGATGTAATGCTTTGCCTGCAGATATAAAAAAATCATAATTAACAATTCTTTATAACTAAGCGGATTTGAATGCTGTACTTTAGGGCTTGATATCTTAAACGCCATTCTTTGTGAAGCAAATTTTACTCTTACTCCTATTAGTTTTTAATGGTTTCCTTGGCTTTGCGCAAAGCGAAAAACATCTTCACGGCAAAGTTTTATATGGGAAAATTGCTTTATCAGGAATCGATATTGTTACTCTGAATTCGAGAAAAAGTACCACAACCAATAAAGAGGGTGAATTTAGTATTGAGGCAAAAGTTAAGGACACCCTTTTCATTATTTCAAAAGAATATACCGACCGAAGAATAGTCTTAACCCAAGAACTATTTGAACTAGAAAGCCTCATCCTTTATTTGGAGCAAAAACCAATCGCATTGGAAGATGTGGAAATCTTGAAAAAATCAAGCTTAAAAGTAGAAGTAAAACAATCGGATATTGACGCCATAAAGCTAGCCAAACAAGCTAACGCATTGAAAGTTGTCAATGTTTATGACGGCATCATCGAAAACGGCATCGACTTTGTGAGAATGGGCAAAGGGTTGTTTAATTTATTTAAAAATAAAGACAAAGAAAAACCCGAAAATGCACTTCCTCCGATTCTGTTTAAAGACTATCTCACCTTGAATTTTGACACTGCTTTTTATACCCAAAAACTAAAACTCAAACCCGAAGAAATAGATTTATTCATTGCTTATTGCGAAGTTGATTCGAGAGCTAAAAGTTTGGCCGAACTACAAGACCTATTGGAAATGGCCGACTTTTTATTTGAAAAACATGAAGCATTTAAGAAACTCGAGCGTTAATTTAAAGCCGACTACCCTAGCCCAGATGGAAGCGGCATCCTTTTTCTTTTTTAAATAAAAAAGAAAAAGATATAGCGTACAGCTGGACCCGAGCTCCTGACAAGGAGTGAACTGGCGAAGCAAAAAGCTTCAAAAAATTATAACAGTTGTTGATGGCGTTTTTGCGTAAGATTATGTAGCTTTGCAAACGTTTTCGTAAACCAAATTAAAGACTATGAGACCCGATTTATTTCAAGCTCCTGATTACTACAATTTAGATGATTTATTAACAGAAGAACACAAACTTGTGCGTGATTCAGCTCGTGCCTGGGTGAAACGCGAAGTTTCTCCTATCATTGAAGACTATGCACAACGTGCGGAATTTCCAAAACAAATCATCAAAGGTTTGGGCGAAATTGGTGGTTTTGGACCATACATTCCGGAAGAATACGGCGGTGCCGGTTTAGACCAAATTTCGTATGGTTTAATTATGCAGGAAATTGAAAGAGGTGATTCTGGTGTGCGTTCTACGTCATCGGTTCAATCGTCTTTGGTGATGTATCCAATTTGGAAATTCGGAACGGAAGAACAACGTCAAAAATATTTACCAAAACTGGCTACCGGAGAATTCATGGGTTGTTTCGGATTGACCGAACCTGATCATGGTTCGAATCCAAGCGGAATGACCACCAACTTCAAAGACATGGGCGACCATTATTTGTTAAACGGTGCTAAAATGTGGATTTCAAACGCGCCATTTGCTGACATCGCGGTAGTTTGGGCGAAAAATGAAGAAGGCAGAATCCACGGTTTAATCGTAGAACGCGGCATGGAAGGTTTTACAACTCCGGAAACCCATAACAAATGGTCACTTCGTGCTTCGGCTACAGGTGAATTAATTTTTGACAACGTAAAAGTGCCTAAAGAAAATTTAATGCCCGGCAAATCCGGACTTGGTGCGCCGATGATGTGTTTGGATTCGGCCCGTTACGGAATCGCTTGGGGTGCCATTGGAGCCGCAATGGATTGTTACGATACTGCCTTGCGTTATGCCAAAGAAAGAATACAATTTGACAAACCGATTGCCGGAACGCAATTACAACAAAAGAAATTGGCTGAAATGATTACCGAAATCACCAAAGCCCAATTCTTAACTTGGCGTTTAGGGGTTTTGAGAAATGAAGGCAAAGCCACGACCGCTCAAATCTCTATGGCCAAAAGAAATAACGTTGACATGGCGATTACTATAGCTCGTGAAGCCAGACAAATCCTAGGCGGAATGGGAATCACCGGCGAATATTCAATCATGCGCCATAGCATGAACTTGGAATCCGTGATTACTTACGAAGGCACTCACGACATTCATTTGTTGATTACCGGCGCGGATATCACCGGAATTCCGGCTTTTAAATAAGATTAAACAATCAATAAAATTGATATAAAATGCTTCTCTTTTTCGGGAAGCATTTTTACTTTTGTTTAAAGCAGAAACTGAAAAGTTCTTTCCTTCGTAAATACAATAAAAAAAGCTATGACCATATCTATCATCAACGAAAAAATCCAATCACAGAAAGACATTTTACTTCAACATTCTTTGTATGAAAAAGTAAAAACCATTGACGATTTACACCAATTTTTAGAAAGTCACGTGTATGCTGTTTGGGATTTTATGTCATTGTTAAAAGCGTTGCAAAGCAAACTGACTTGCACTACTACGCCATGGTTTGCTTCAGCCAATCCGGAAACGAGGTATTTGATTAACGAAATTGTGTTGGCCGAAGAAAGCGACCTGACTTTAGACGGCAAACGTTTAAGTCATTTCGAAATGTATGTCGATGCCATGCAAAGTTGCGGTGCTTGTACCAAAGAATTAGACGCGTTTTTACAAAATGTAATCGATACCAAAAACGTTTTTATCGCCATCAAAAAAAGCGATTTACATCCAGAAGTCAAAGCGTTTCTCGACTTTACTTTCCGTGTAATCGAAGAAGGCAAAGTGCACAAAATTGCTGCGGCGTTTACTTTTGGTAGAGAAGATTTGATTCCGAATATGTTTACGGAAATCTTGAAAAACTTCCAACAAAACTTCCCGGATGTTGATCTGTCTAAATTGATTTATTACTTCGAAAGACACATCGAATTAGACGCCGATGAACACGGACCAATGGCCATGCAAATGATTACCGAACTTTGTCAAAACGACACTCAAAAATGGAAAGAAGTGGAAGAAGTTTCGGTTTTGGCTTTGGAGAAAAGAATCGGACTATGGAATGCCATTGAAGAAAAAATTGAAGCCCATATGGAATTGGCTTAACCAACCACTATGGTATTACCAAAAAGGATTAATTGATGAAAAACTTATGAAATACGCCGCTAAATTATTCTTGCTTTTCTTTTGGGGTTTACTTTTGATGGGTTGCAGTGCCGATGCTGAAGAAAACACTGAAATTACGGCTGTAAATTATAAATATTTAGCTTTAGGCGACAGCTATACTTTTGGTCAGAGCGTTTGCGCCGATTGTCGATTTCCCGAGCAGTTAAAAGATAGTTTGCAACAATTTCTGAACACAGAAGATTCTTTTAACATTAAACTCATAGCGCAAACCGGCTGGACCACAACCAATTTAAATACGGCAATTTCCAATGAGCCTTTACTGAGTGATTATGACTTAGTGACGCTTTTAATCGGTGTAAACAATCAGTACCAAAACATTCCATTTAGTGTCTATGAACAGGAATTTGTAACGTTGGTTAACACTGCCATTGCCCGTGGAAAAGGAGATAAAAATAACCTTATTGTAGTTTCCATTCCTGATTATGCTTACACACCGTTTGGGCAAGGCACTTCAAATCCTTCCAACATTTCCACTCAGTTAGATACTTACAATGCCTTTGCCCAAAACTATTGTATCACCAATGGCATTACTTTTATCACCATTACTGATATCACGCGATTGGGATTGGCACAACCCGAATTGGTGGCCAACGACGGTTTACATCCATCAACGGTTGCTTATTCAAAATTTGTAGAGCGGATTTTGCCCGTGGCAAAAATTAAGTTAGGATTGTAGTTAAGCTTCAGGTGCTAATTCTATCTCGAGTCCTTCAAGGTCTTCAGTAATATGGATTTGACAACCCAAGCGGCTGTTTTCTTTAACATTGAAAGCTTCCCAAAGCATGGCTTGCTCATCGTCACTTTTCTCCGGCAATGGAAAATCATTTAACACATAACACTGACAAGAAGCACACATTGCCATGCCACCACAAATTCCGATAGTTCCTTCGGGTGCTAATTCATAGGCGCGAACCAACTCCATGATATTCATGTTCATGTCGGTTGGTGCTTGCACTTCGTGACTGATGCCTTCTCTGTCGGTTATGGTTATAGTAACGTCGTTTGCCATGTTATTCTATCGATTTTACTACAGCCTTTTCGGCTTCTTTACGCGTACCGTCAAATCCGTCAACGCCGGAAACTGTGGTGTATTTCAAGACATATTTCTTGCCCGGATTTAATCGTTGGTACACACTTTGGCACATCAAAGTCGCTTCGTGGAAACCACAAAGAATCAATTTTAATTTGCCCGGATAAATATTCACATCACCGATGGCGTAAATGCCTTCAATATTGGTTTGATAATCTAAAGCGTTGTTAACTTTGATGGCGTTTTTTTCAATTTCCAATCCCCAATTGGCGATGGCACCCAGTTTAGGTGTTAATCCGAAAAGCGGAATAAAATAATCGGTTACCACATTCATACGAGCACTGTTGACTTCAATGTCCACGGATTCTATTCGTTCCGAACCTTTAAAGCCTACAACTTCTCCCGGAGTGATTAGTTTGATTTTTCCTGCCGATTTTAATTCTTGTACTTTTTCAACAGAATCTAAAGCGCCACGGAATTCGTTTCTACGATGTACCAAAGTTACTGAAGCCGCCACATCCGAAAGGAAAATACTCCAATCCAATGCAGAATCACCACCACCGGAAATCACTATGTTTTTGCCTCGGTATTTTTCGGGATCTTTGACGAAGTAATCTACGCCTCTATCTTCTTTTTCGTAAAACTCTATGTCTTTTAAGATGGGTTTTCTGGGTTCGAATGTTCCCAAACCACCGGCAATAGCTATGGCTTTAGCCAAGTGTTTTGTGCCTTCATTCGTAGTTACAATAAAATTACCGTCTTCCAGTTTTTCAATGGTTTCGGCGGTTTCTCCTAAGGTAAATCCGGGTTGGAATTGTTTGATTTGCTCCATTAAATTGGTCACCAAATCACCGGCCAATACTTCGGGATAACCGGGAATATCGTAAATGGGTTTTTTGGGATACAATTCTGCTAATTGTCCACCAGGTTGTGGCAAAGCATCGATAATGTGGCATTTTAATTTTAATAATCCGGCTTCGAAGACAGTAAAAAGTCCTGTTGGTCCGGCACCGATTATGAGTATATCTGTTTCAATCATTTTTTGAGGTTCTAAGGTTCTGAGGTTCTGAGGCGCTAAGGTCTTTAAACCGGAACTTTTATTTTATGATTTTTGTCATGTTCAGCACGAATGCGTTAGGGATGGGAGCAAGTACCGTGTACTGCGGACAGCCCGACCCGTTTTTTCAACGGGTAACGCCCAACTAAGCTACATTCTCAACCGTTTCTATCTGTGGTGCGTATTTTTTAATAGTCGTTTCCACACCGGCTTTCATAGTGCTGATGCTTAAACTGCAAGAAGTACAAGCACCTTGAAGACGCACTTTTACATGCTTTTCGTCTTCTATGGAAACCAAACTGATATCGCCGCCATCGGAATTCAGAAATGGTCTGATTTCGTTGAGTGCTTTTTCGATGTTTAAAATCAATTCTTCGTTAGTCATAATTTTGACATTTTAGATGGTTAGATTGTTAGACCTTTTAGATTTTTAGATACTTCATTTTCTGAGTAGTCTAATAATCTAAGAAGTCTAACCGGTCTATTTTTTTACAGCAGAACAACCTGCCATGGTAGTTATTTTGATTGCTTCGGTTGGTGGCAAATCATTGTTTCTGTTTACCGTTTCCTGCACAACATTTCTGGTGATTTCTTCGAAAACCCTTTCGATTACCGAAGCCGTTTGCAACGCTGCCGGACGACCGTAATCGCCAGCTTCGCGAATGCTTTGTACCAATGGCACTTCCCCTAAAAACGGCACTTGTAAATCTTCCGCCAGGTTTTTGGCACCTTCTTTTCCGAAGATGTAATATTTGTTATTTGGCAATTCTTCAGGAGTGAAATAAGCCATATTTTCTATGATTCCTAAAACCGGAACATTGATACTGTCTGATAAAAACATCGATACTCCTTTTTTGGCATCCGCCAAAGCAACTGCCTGTGGAGTACTTACTACAACAGCACCGGTGATTGGTAAGGATTGCATAATTGACAAATGAATATCGCCTGTTCCCGGTGGTAAATCGATTAGCATGAAATCTAATTCGCCCCAAGCGGCATCGAATATCATTTGGTTCAAAGCTTTAGAAGCCATTGGACCACGCCAAATTACGGCCTGACTCGGAGCTGTAAAGAATCCAATAGAAAGCAATTTGATTTCGTAGCTTTCGACCGGTTTCATTTTGGATTTGCCGTCAACTTCAATCGAGATTGGCTTCTCATTTTCTACGTCGAACATAATCGGCATTGATGGACCATAAATATCGGCATCCAAGATTCCGACTTTAAAACCCATTTTGGCCAAAGTCACGGCTAAGTTTGCGGTCACAGTTGATTTCCCAACGCCGCCTTTTCCTGAAGCAACCGCAATAATATTGCTGATACCCGGAATGGCTTTGCCTTTAATTTCGTTCGGATTTTGGGTTGGTGTTTCTACTTTGATGTTGACTTTAACCTCAGCATCCGAAGAGAATTTTTCGTGGATTAATTTTTTGATGTCGTCTTCCGCGCGTTTTTTGATGTGCATCGCCGGTGTTGTGATTACTAAATCGACTACGACTTCATTGCCGAAGGTCAGTACGTTTTTTACGGCACCGCTTTCGACCATATTTTTTCCTTCGCCTGCGATAGTAATGGTTTCTAAAGCTGCTAAGATTTCTTTTCTATCTAGTTTCATTTCGAATGATAATTAAGCTTTTCAGTTGCGTTTATTTAAACTGAATTTAGATTACAAAGATAGTTTGAAAATAGTTAAAAGGGAAAAGGGAAAAGGGAAAAGTTTTTGATGGTATGATAATTACAATTTATAACAGCCTACTGATTGCTAATCTCCGGTTGCCAAAAGTGTTTTTCGAAATCGACAATCTGATTATCGATGACTTCAATGCCTTCGCTTTCGAGTAGTTGTTGCATTAAATTAGTGCCTTGGAAATGGTGTTTCCCTGAAAGCACTCCTATCCTATTCACCACTCTGTGCGCCGGAATATCTTCTCTACCGTGACAGGCATTCATGGCCCAGCCAACCATTCTGGCGGAACGAGCTGTACCTAATGCTCTGGCAATAGCACCATACGAAGTCACTTTTCCTTCCGGAATTTGTCGTGCTATCGCGTATACTCTTTCGAAAAAATTATCTTCCATTTTAGCCGTAAAGTAATTTAATCAAAGTCACCACTGCCATAAAAGTCGTCACCGAACCAATAACAATATTGATGTTTTGCATTAAGAATTCGGTCTTCTTTTCAATCTTTTTGAAGGCGACAATGTAGAGGTAAAAAACGCTAAACGAACCGAGAACTACGCCAATTACAAAGGAAGAAACCGGAATTTTATCAAAGCTGAAATAACCGGCGGCGGCTAAACCCATACTGGCGAAAACGTAGAACGGAATCGGCAACAAATTGAGCATTGACAATAGCATTCCAAAAAAGAAACGATTGGATTTCCCTTTGACTGTTTTATGGGTTTTTATTTTTTTAGGTTTTTTAGCAATCCAAAAAAAATAAATGCTTAAGCCCGAGAAAATGAAAATACCTATTTCCTGTAAAGTAGCCACAATTTCCTCGTGAATACTAATAAACCGAGCAAACATAACAGCGATAAAGGTTTGGAAAAAAACTACCGTAGAAGCCCCGGCAGCAAAGCTAATGGCTTCAATTTTACTCTCTTGCAAACTGATTTTTGCCACTGTCATATTGATTAAACCCGGAAGTATAACCGCCAAAAACGAAATGCAAAAACCCAAGACAAGAGGCAAAATATAAGTCATCTATTTGATTTTGAAGCGAATATACGTAATTGCTTTATTGATTTCCAAATATTGCTTTTCGTAAAACGTTTGGATACCGATTACTTCTTCTGGTGCACCTTCATTTTTGTATACGTTATGGTTAGCATACAAGACTTCATGACCTTCACCATGCAACAACCCTAAAGTGTAGCCGTGCATAAACTCGCTATCGGTTTTCAAGTTGACTACGCCATCAGGTTTTAAAATTCTTTTGTACAATTTTAAGAACTCACTGTTAGTCATTCGGTGTTTGGTCCGTTTGTATTTGATTTGCGGATCGGGAAACGTAATCCAAATTTCAGACACTTCTTGTGAAGCAAAAATACCTTCTATTAATTCAATTTGGGTACGAACAAAAGCCACGTTGTGCATGCCTTCTTCTACGGCAGTTTTGGCACCGCGCCAAAATCTAGCCCCTTTAATATCAATGCCAACAAAGTTTTTATCGGGATATTTTTCGGCTAAACCAACGGAATATTCGCCTTTGCCACAACCTAATTCGATAATGATTGGATTGTCATTTTTGAAGAAATCACTATTCCATTTGCCTTTTAGCGGAAATACACCGCTTACCACTTCTTCTCTTGTTGGTTGGAAAACATTTTGAAAAGTTTCGTTTTCCTTAAATCGCTTTAATTTATTCTTACTGCCCACAAACTTAAATTTTGAGCAAAATTAAGGAAATTAAAGTCAGTACAAATAAAGTTTTGATAATGTTTAAGTAACCTAATTGTTTCGGGAAAATCCTTTCTTTGAAAAACTTATTTATTTTGAAAAAAAGAAAAGTAGAAGTTGTTGTGATTTCCGATGTCCATTTAGGTACTTATGGTTGTCATGCCAAAGAATTATTAGACTATTTGTCCTCCGTAAAACCTAAAGTCTTAGTACTGAACGGAGATATTATTGACATTTGGCAATTCAGGAAATCCTACTTTCCTACATCGCATTTGAAAGTCATTAAAAAAATTATTTCGTTGAGTTCCAAAGGCACCAAAATCTATTATTTAACCGGTAACCATGATGAATTTTTGAGAAAGTTTACCGATTTGCACTTGGGAAATTTAAGTTTGCTCAATAAACTGGTTTTGGATTTAGACGGCAAAAAGGCCTGGATTTTTCATGGCGATGTTTTTGATGCTTCAATTAATCATGCCAAATGGCTGGCTAAATTAGGTGGTTGGGGTTATGATATGCTGATTGTAATCAATCGTTTTTTGAACTGGATTTTGGAGAAATGCAACAAAGAACCTTATTCGCTCTCCAAAAAAATAAAAGACAATGTCAAATCGGCGGTCAAGTTTATCACTAATTTTGAAAATGTTTGTACCGAATTGGCGATAGAAAACCAATACGATTATGTAATTTGCGGGCACATACACGAGCCGAAAATCTCTTTGGTGGAAAATGAAAAAGGCAGTACCACTTATTTGAATTCGGGTGATTGGATTGAAAATTTAACTGCTTTAGAATACAATAATAAAAAATGGAAATTGTTCAAACACAATCCGAATGATTCCTATTTAAAGGACGAATCCCATTTTGAATATGAAGACCAATTGGCTGAACAGTTTATCAGCATTTTGAATAAATAAAAAATAATGTCAAAAAACATACTTGTTGCTCCGTTAAATTGGGGTTTAGGTCACGCCACTCGTTGCATCCCGATTATTCGGGAATTGGAATCCTATGGTTTTACACCGATCATTGCTTCTGATGGAATCGCGCTTCAAATTCTGCAAAAAGAATTTCCCCATTTAGAATCAGTAGCGTTGCCTTCATATGAAATTGAGTATGCCAAAGACGGCGCCGATTTTAAATGGAAACTCATTAAAAACAGTCCGAAAATGATTCAGGCTATTTTTGAAGAGAAAAAATTGGTCAAATCTTTGGTCAAAAAATACGGTTTGAAAGGCATTATTTCTGACAATCGCTTAGGCGTATACAGCAAAAAAGTGCCGAGTATTTTCATGACACACCAATTGAATGTTTTATCCGGAAAAACGACTTGGATATCGAGTAAACTGCACCAATATTTCATAGGTAAATTTACCGAATGTTGGATTCCTGACATGAAAGAACAACCCAATCTGACAGGAAAATTAGGCCATTTGAAAAATAGTGATTTGGCATTGAACTATTTGGGTCCGTTGAGTCGTTTAGAGAAAAAGGATTTGGAATCTAAATACGAACTAATGGTCATTCTTTCTGGTCCGGAACCGCAACGAACAATGCTGGAAGAGAAACTGACCTTCGAACTTCAAAACTATAGTGGTCAAATAATTTTTATTAAAGGAAAAGTCGAAGACGAACAGAAAATAGATGTCATCAAAAACATCACTTATTACAATTTCATGACTTCCTCCGAAATAGAAACTGCCTTTAATGAAAGTGAAATAGTGCTTTCTCGTTCCGGTTATACCACTGTAATGGATTTGGCAAAACTAGAAAAGAAAGCTTTTTTTATCCCAACACCGGGACAATTTGAGCAAGAATATTTGGCCAAAAGATTCAAAAGAAACGGCATTGCACCTTATGCTAAACAAGAAGATTTTAGAGTAGAAAATTTAATGGAAATTCCGCTTTATAAAGGATTACCCCGACTTAATGAAAGGGTAAATTGGAAGCAATTATTTATACTTTTCAAGGGTGAATGAGAATTCAGATCCTTTTCCGAATTCACTTTCTACATAGATTTTCTCGCCGTGAGCTTCGATGATATGCTTGACAATGGACAACCCTAAACCGGAACCGCCTTCGCTTCTGGCACCGCTTTTATCAACTCTGAAAAAACGTTCAAACAATCTTGGAATGTATTGTTGTTCGATGCCTTCGCCATTGTCTCTGAAGCGTACTATGATTTTATCATTGACTAAATCCTCTATCGTAACTTCAGTCGTACCGTTTTCTTTGCCGTATTTGATGGAATTCATCACCAAATTGGTCAATACTTGTTGTATTTTTTCTTTATCGGCAAAGACTTTCACCGGCTTGTTGTATTTTCGATCGAACATGAGAATGATATTCTTTTTATCGGCTTTCATTTCCAATAAATCAAAGACATTTTGAATTAATTCGACTATATTAAACTTAGACAGTTCAAGGTTCAAATCACCGGTTTCCAGTTTGGAAATCATGTCTAAATCTTCCACGATGTAGATTAGTCTTTCTACCCCTTTTTCGGCCCGTTCTAAATACTTTTTGCGGATATTTTTATCATTCATGGCGCCATCCAACAAAGTAGAAAGATACCCTTGAACAGTAAACAATGGGGTTTTCAATTCGTGTGAAACATTGCCTAAAAACTCTCTTCGGTATTCTTCACGTACTTTGAGTGTTTCTATTTCCATTTTTTTATCGGTAGCAAACTTCTTTACCTGTTTGGTTAAGGTTGCCATATCGGTTGTAATGGGTTGGTTTCGAAAGGAAGTCGATTCTAATAGAGAAACGTCATCATAAATCTTTTTTACCCTTCGATAGATAAAATGCTCGACACGGTATTGGATGACGAAAAAGGAAAAGGTGAAAATACATAAAGCAAAGACCAAGCAGATTTGCCAGGCAAATTGGTGAAAAAACCACAATAATAATCCAAGAAAACCAGTAGCAAAAACCGTAATATAGGAGGACGAAACTACAGCAAAACGGTAGGTTTTCTTGAAATTAACTTTCATTTATACTTCTAATTTATAGCCAACTCCTTTGATGGTTTTGAATAAATCTTCCCCAATTTTTTCTCGAAGTTTTCTAATGTGAACATCAATAGTTCTTCCGCCTACAATGACTTCATTGCCCCAAACCTTATCTAAAATTTCTTCGCGTTTGAATACTTTTCCGGGTTTTGAAGCCAATAAATAGAACAATTCAAATTCTTTTCTAGGCAGGACAATTTCTTTGCCTTCTTTAATGATTTTGTATTCTTCACGATTGATTTCAATACCGCCAACGTTAAGTGTTTCTGAGTTTTGTTCTTCATTCTTCAAGCGGCGTAACAAAGCTTTTACTTTACTAACCAATAATTTTGGTTTGATGGGTTTGGTAATATAATCATCGGCACCGGCATCAAAACCGGCCACTTGAGAGTAGTCTTCGCTTCGAGCCGTTAAAAAAGTGATAATTACGTTGCTTAGTTCAGGCAGTTTACGAATGTTTTCACAAGCTTCCATACCATCCATTTCAGGCATCATTACATCCATAATGATGAGTTGAGGCAATTCTTTTTTAGCTTTTGTAATGGCTTCTTTTCCATTGGTTGCGGTTACAATTTGATATCCTTCTTGGGAAAGATTGTAGCCCACAATTTCGAGGATATCCTGCTCATCATCTACTAATAAAATCTTGATGTCTTTTTTTTTCATAACGGACACAATTGTTTTGTGGATGTAAATGTAAAGATAATACAAAATGATTACATGCAATAAAACTTGAGTTAACCGTAATTTAATTTGTTAACAATTTCGTAATGCACAGCCAACAAAATGGTAATGATGAAGTAACACGTCCTTTACAATGCGGTAGTTTCTTTGCACCAAAATTAAACAAGACAAAATGAGACTAAAATTAATTGTTACTTTTTTACTTATCAATGTAATCGGATTGGCCCAAACCAAAGGAACTATCACCGGCACATTAACAGATAAAGATTTAAACAACGAACCTTTGCCTTTTGCTAATGTTATTATAAAAGGAACAGCCATCGGGGTTACTACTGACGAAACCGGAAAATATACCATAGCAGTTGAATCCGGAACTTACACCCTTCAATTTACCTTTGTGGGTTATGAAACTATAGAAGAGCAAATTATAGTAAAAGCTGGTGAAACGCTTACCATTAATAAAGCACTAGGTTCAGGCAGTTACCAATTACAAGATGTGGTAATTCAAAATACGGTTAGCCGTGAAAAAGAAACCGCCTTATTATTGGAACAGAAAAAAGCGGTAGAAATCAAACAAAGTATCGGCGCTCAAGAAATGTCGAGAAAAGGAGTAAGCGATGTAGAAGAAGGCTTAACCAAAATCACCGGGTTTACAAAAGTAGAAGATAGAGGTTTGTTTATTCGTGGATTAGAAGACCGCTACAATAATTTGTTATTGAACGGTTTAGCAATACCATCAAACAGTCCATTCAAAAAAATTATTCCTTTAAATTTATTTCCAACAGATATTGTTGGTTTTATGGATGTTTACAAAACCTTTAATCCTGATATTTATGGAGATTTTGCTGGTGGAACTGTAAACATTAATACTTCGCAAGGAACTCAAAGTCAAACTAAAATTAATTTTGGAACTGGATTTACTACCAACAATAACTTGTCAAACTTTGCCATAGCATCTGACGCTTCAAACAGCAACCATTTCTTTGGATTTGGGGGCAATAACAGAGATTTACCAAGTGCTTTTGGCAACATTCCAACAGGTCAAATTAACAATGATTTCAATTCTGGATTTGATGTAACTGAATATTCTGCACCCTTAAACACCAATTTTGGGGTGACGCATACCGGCAAACTTACAGTGGGTAAAAACAGCCATAAACTAAACTATATTTTCTCTTCTAATTTTGAAAATCGTTATCAAATTAGAAAAGGGGTTGATAGAATATTTACCCAAGGAAATCAAGGGATTTATGACAATGACTTGAATAGAAGTCAATATAAATTTCAAACTCAAAGTTCAACTTTACTTGGATTGCAATATAAAACAGATCGTTTAAAATTAGCTGCCAATGCTTTATTTCTGCGTTCAACAGAGAATATGATTCAAGACCAAGTGGGTTACACTAGAACAAACGTGCAAAATCCAAATGAAATCATTCGTTTAAACCAATATGAACAATCCGATTATTTGAATTTTCAAACTTATGGCAGCTATGATTTAACTGCCGATAAAAAACACACCATCAAAGGAGGAATTTCGTTCTCTAAAACCACTTTTGAGCAACCTGACAGAAAATTTATTAACGGAACATTAATTGACAATAATACCATTCAGACTACTTATGGCGGTAATCATTTAATCCGCCAATTTCTTAAAGTTGAAGGCAATTATTTCCTTTCTGGAATGGCAGAATACTCACTTCAGTTTGGTAAAAAAGAACAAAAAAACAAATTGTCGGTTGGTTATAATGGCTATGCAGAAGATTTGGCAACATCCTATCGTTTTGTGTTTGGAAGACCTAATACACCTGCCAATCCTCAAAACTTAACTTTAAACTTTATTGATAACGCTATTGAAAATGACATCAACAATAATGTCTTTTCTTTCAGAGAAGAATCTAATGCGGATTATAGAACTAAAATTTTCCAAAATGTAGTTGCCGGTTATGCTAATCTTTTTGTTCCGATTAACGAAAAATTAGAAATAAATGCTGGTGTGAGAACCGAAAACACTATTCGTGAATTAAAGTTTAGACCAATTCTTGATCCAATCAATTCGCCATTTAGAAAACAAAACTACGACAAACTGGATATCCTTCCTTCGGTAAATGCTAAGTATGCTTTGAATGAAAAAAGTAATATCCGTATGGCTATTGGAAAAACAATTACAAGACCGGTTTTGATGGAAGCCATTCCAATTCAATATGTAAATGCTGATGGTACCACTGAAAGAGGAAATCAAAATTTGGTAAACTCTCAAAATTATAACGCCGATATTAAATTTGAAGTTTTTCCAACCAACAAAGAAATGTTTGCTGCAACCCTTTTTACAAAATATATTGATAAACCAATAGAAAGAACCATCGAAGCTGCAGCAACTGGTAGTGGTCAAATCATAACTTATTTCAATAACGAAAGTGCTACATTGTTTGGAGCAGAACTTGAATTATTATTACAATTATCAAGAATAAACGAAAAATTAGACGGATTCTCATTCGGATTCAACACCTCATTAATGTACACGAATGCCAAAGTTGATAAAAATCGTCAAGGATATTTTGACACTTTTGAAGAGAGAAATTTACAAGGAGCTTCTAATTGGTTAATCAATTCCGATTTAAAATATGAATTTGAAATGAATGAGCAATGGAAAAACACTATCACATTGGTTTACAGCGTATATGGAGAAAGAATTTATGCTGTTGGAATTGCTGGTTTAGACCATATTTATGAAAAACCATTTAACAAGTTAGATTTAATTTGGGGAAGCACAATTGCTAAAAAATGGGATGTAAAATTAGGCATCGATAATATTCTAAATCCATTGTACAGAAGATCACTTGGAGACGAAAGCCAAATTGCGATAAACGAATCCTCTCTTGATTTATTAACCTTCAGAAGAGGAACAGGCTTTTCACTAAATGTAGGCTACACGTTTTAGTAAATAATCAAAAATCAACCCTTAACGGGTTGATTTTTGTCTTTACAATAAAGAAACATTCCATTTACAAATAATTGATTTACTACTAACAGTTATATAATATTATCATAACCATAACTGAAAATACCAAAGCTACCTTTGCTTCATCAAAATTAAAAAACTAAACAAAATGAAAAAAAAATTAGGAACAATTGTTTTATTAGCAACTTTATTCACAGCTTGTACAAGTAGTGACGATGAAACAACATTACAACCGGTAGAAGGTGAAATTACTGGAGCAATTACCTCAAACAGAACATTTGCTTTTGGAAACTATACTCTAAATGGTATTGTAACTATTGAAAATGGTGTTACCGTAACTTTTGATGCCGGTTCAACAATTACAGCTAACCAAACAAGTGGTGTAGATGCCATTGTAGTAAAAAATGGTGGAAAGCTAATTGTAAACGGAACAGCTTCTTCGCCTGTTGTATTTACTGAAATTTCAAAAGTTCCTGGTTCATGGGGTGGAATCATTATGTATGGAGATGCGCCAATAAATGGTGCTGGAGGAGTTACAACCAAAACATCAGAAGACGGATTAGCACTTTCATATGGAGGAAGCAATGCTGCTCACAACGGAGGTACATTACGCTATGTAAGAGTTGAGTATGCCGGGAAAAAAATTACAGACGGTACAAGTGAAATGAATGGTTTCTCTTTTTACTCGGTAGGTTCTGGTACAATTTTGGAAAACTTAGTTTCTTATAAAGGGGCTGATGATGGTTATGAATTTTATGGTGGTACCGTAAGCGCTTCCAATTTAATATCATACGGAAATTTTGACGATTCTTTTGATTGGCAAGATGGATGGAGAGGCGAAAATAATACCAACTGGTATGCGTTTCAAACAGGAACAGGAAACTTTGGAATGGAAATAGAAGCTTCAAACAATAATAATGCTTATTTCCCTAAAGTTTCTAACATCACTTTAAAAAGAAATGCAGGAACACAAACTGAAGGTGGTTCATCGGCTGCTGAGTATGATGCCATACAATTTAAAAAAGAAGGAAACGGTGAGTTTACTAACATTTTAATTTCAGGTTACACAACTGCCAATTCAACCGCTGTTCGTATTCAAGATAACAATACGAATAACAACCAAGTAACCGGCGGGAAAATAAAACTGCTTAATGTAAAGATTAACGATGGAACTTCTCAATCTGCCGGTGCAGGAACTATTGTAGTTAATTTCCCTTTAAGTAACTATACATTAAACAATGCCGCAACCGGTGCAACACTTACTTCTGGCGCATGGGCAACCGTTGAAGGTGTGAACCTTATCCAATAAACAGCAATTAAAATCATATCTGAACTCCTTCCCAAAAAGAAGGAGTTTTTTTTGGTACAATATTTGAAATATATTTTATACATTTGTAATAACCAAATTAGTGTCATGAAAAGAAACTACTTTTTAACTACATGCTTTTTCTTATTGTTTGCGTTAGTGTCTATGGCACAAGACGGAAAACAACAAGGAGAAACGCTTGGTTTCTATCCTAACCCGGTTAGTAACGGAAAAATCTACATCACTTCTAAAACTTCCTTAGATAAAGAGATTCTTATCTTTGATGTTTTGGGTAAAAAAGTATTACAAACTACCATTTCTTCTAAAGAATTGAACATTACCTCAATCCCACCAGGTGTTTACATCATAAAAATCACCGAAGGAGAAACCACTACTACTAGAAAACTAATTGTCAGATAGTTATTCTTTGTGATTTTAACTTTTATTTAATCATTTTTTTACTTTGTTATTTTTGGCTAACAAATATTGTCATTATATTTGTAGGCTAATTAAATTTAAAAAAATGAAAAAAATCTACTCTTTATTACTTTTGGTAATTACCTCTGTATCCTTTGGACAGACGTTTTACACTGAAAACATGGGAACCACAGCTAGTGGAAACCCACTTATTACTGCCTACACAGGATTTCAAAATTCTTCCCCAATCGTTTACACAGGAACAGGAGACATGAGAACTACTACTGCCTCAACAGGTTATGTGGGTGCTTCAGGAAGTGTAAATGTTTTTTTATCCAATACTACCACAGCCGAGTTTTTTCAAATTGACGGTATCAATTCATCAGCTTTCACTACAGCTAACTTACAATTGAAATTTGGTTATTTAGCAAACAGTGTTGCAAATGCAGGTTTAATCGTTGAAGTTAGTACTGATGCTACCAACTGGACACCATTAACTTACACGACTAACACTAATACAAGTTGGAACCTAGTAACCATAGGTGGTGGTGTAATTCCGTCATCTACTACATTAAGCATAAGATTCACTCAGCCAAATTTAGCTGCACAGATCAGAATAGACGACGTAAGTGTATCTAACTTTGATCCTTCATGTACGTTAGTATTAGGAATCGCAACTACAGCATGTGATGCTTCTACTTTAAACTTAGACACCTACACGGCGACTATACCATACACTGGTGGTGGTTCAGGAAGTTATACTATTATTCCTTCTTCAGGTACTGTTGGCGGAGACAATCCTGCTAGCGTTGCTGCCGGAAACATTGTTATTTCTGGTGTTGCAGAAGGAACTGCACTTACTGTTAACATTACAAGTGGTACTTGTTCTTACCAATCTAATGTTAATTCTCCTGAATGCAAACCGGTAAATACATTACCATACTTAGAGTCATTTCCTTATTCCGTTGGTGGTTCGTTAAATGCTGAGCAAAAATGGTCATTGGTTAATTCAGGTGACAATATTACTATTGCCGCTGGAAGTTTAGCTTACCCTGGAATTACAGCTACAGGAAATTCAATCACTTTTGTTGGTACAGGTGGTGAATCAAGATCTTTATTTACAAGTACTAACACCGGATATGTTTATGCTTCATTTATTGTAACCGCTAGTGATTATACTAACGTTACTGCTGATTTAGCCAATACTTACTTTGCTTTGTTTACAGACGATACCGGAGCTTCAACTAATGCCAGAATTTGGATCAGAAAAAATGCAAATCAATACCAATATGGTTTAGGAACAGGTTCTGCTCCAACAGACTGGGATCCTACTTTATACAATGCCGGAGATGTTCAATACGTTGTATTAAGCTATGACTTTACCGGTAACACATTGTCATTATTTATCAATCCTACTATCGGTGGAAGTGCTGCTCCTACAGTTGCTGTAACACCGGCAACGGCATTCGCTAATTTAGGCGGATTCATGTTCAGACAAGATGGAGCGACTAATACACCAACCATCATTGCTGACGAATTAAGAATTGATGCAACTCCTAACTTTACTTTAGGAACGCAACAAAACGAAATCACAGGTTTAAAAGTATATCCTAACCCGGTTTCAAACGGAACTTTATTCATCGAAACAGCCGCTAACGCTGAAAAGACAGTTACTGTTTATGACATCTTAGGCAAACAAGTTTTAAATGCTACCACTTCTAACAATACCATTAACGTAAGCTCATTAAGAGGTGGCGTTTATGTGGTTAAAGTTACTGAAGAAGGTAAAACTGCTACAAGAAAATTAGTGATCAACTAATTGTTTATCCCAATATCAAAAAGCCCTTTCGTAAGTTAGGGCTTTTTTATTTTCCTTACTTTTACCAAAAAATAATCCTTGGTCAATCCACAAGACATATTCAGCATTTCTTCTCAAAAGCAATTTGACAAAATAGCGCTAAAGGTTTTTCGTTACCAATACGAAAACAACTTGGTCTATCGTGAGTTTTGTGATTTTCTGAATACCGATGTTCAAAAAGTAAAATCATTACCCCAAATTCCGTTTCTACCGATACAGTTTTTTAAAAGCCATGATGTAATTTCTAATACCGATGAGATTCTAGAAACCTTCACCAGCAGCGGAACCACGGGAATGATTACTAGTAAACATTTAGTCACTGACATTTCGTTATACGAACAAAGCTATCGCTTAGCATTCTCCGAATTCTACGGCAACATCGAAGACTACGCCGTTTTGGCTTTGCTTCCATCCTATTTAGAACGCAACGGTTCGTCTTTGATTTATATGGTAAAGGATTTAATCGAATTGTCCAACAACGAACACAGCGGCTTTTACCTGCACAATTACGATGAACTTATTTCGAAATTGATTGAGTTAGATAATTCCGGGCAAAATGTAATCCTAATTGGCGTGACTTATGCTTTATTGGATTTAATTGAAAAACAAAATTTTCAGCTCAAAAACACCATCATCATGGAAACCGGCGGCATGAAAGGCAAACGAAAAGAAATCATCCGCGAAGAGTTACACGAGATTTTATGTCAAGGTTTTGGCGTTTCCAGCATCCATTCTGAATATGGCATGACCGAATTATTATCGCAAGCGTATTCCTTGGGCAACGGTATTTTTGAATGTCCAAGTTGGATGCAAATTTTAATCCGTGATACCGAAGACGCTTTAACTTACGTAAATTATGGCAAAACCGGTGGTGTGAATGTGATTGACTTGGCGAATATCAATTCATGTTCGTTCATTGCCACACAAGATTTGGGCAAAAAACAGCCCAACAATTCTTTCGAAATATTGGGCCGCTTTGACAATTCTGATATCCGAGGTTGTAACCTGATGGTTATATAACCTTAATTAAATAGTAATTCTTCTTTCCCTTTTGCAACATCAAAAACTGACCGTTGATTAAATCTTTTTCCGTAACTAAATAATCAGCCGCTACTTTTTCTTTGTTCAACGAAATCGAATTTTGTTGCAACTCGCGACGCGCATCACTATTCGAAGCCAAGAAACCGGTCTTAGCCGAAAGCGCTGCAATCATATCCAAACCATTTGCTAAATCTGCCTTCGCTACTTCCGCTTGCGGAACGCCTTCAAAAACTTCTAAGAAAGTCTTCGTGTCCAACTTTTTCAAATCATCCATCGTCGGACTAAAAAAGGCACCCGAAGCAAAAACCGCTTTCTCTAACTCTTCTTTGCCGTGTACAAAAGTCGTCACTTCTTCCGCCAAACGTTTTTGCAACACCCGCAAATGCGGCGCTGTTTGGTGCTCAGCAATCAAAGCATCAATGGTTTCTTTATCTAAAAACGTGAAAATCTTACTGTATTTCTCGGCATCAACATCGGTGGTGTTCAACCAAAATTGGTAAAACTTATAAACCGAAGTCTTATCCGCAGTCAACCAAACATTTCCACCTTCGGATTTCCCGAATTTAGAACCATCTGCTTTCGTAATTAACGGACAAGTCATCGCGTAAGCTTTGGCACCTTCACCATTCATTCTGCGCACTAATTCGGTTCCCGTTGTGATATTTCCCCATTGGTCGCTTCCGCCCATTTGCAACAAACAGTTATGGGTTTTGTACAAATGATGAAAATCATAGCCTTGAATCAATTGGTACGTAAACTCCGTAAAACTCATGCCTTCACCTTCCGCGCTCAATCTTTTCTTCACAGAATCCTTTGCCATCATGTAGTTTACGGTAATTCTTTTACCCACATCACGCGCAAAATTGATAAACGAAAAGTCTTTCATCCAATCATAATTGTTCACCAAAATCGGCGCATTAGCTGCCGTCGAATTAAAATCTAAAAAGCGTGACAAAACCGCTTTGATGCCGGCCACATTTTTCTCTAAAGTCGCTTCATCCAACAAGTTTCGCTCATCCGATTTCCCCGATGGATCGCCAATCATACCCGTAGCACCACCAACCAAAGCAATAGGTTTGTGCCCAAATTTTTCTAAATGAACCAACAAAATAATCGGCACCAAACTCCCAATATGCAACGAATCACTGGTTGGGTCAAACCCAATATAAGTCGTGGTCATTTCCTTTAAAAGTTGCTCCTCAGTTCCGGGCATCATATCGTGAACCAAGCCACGCCATTGCAATTCTGCTACTAAATTTCTCATCGTGTAATCAAATTTGCGCAAATATAATGAGAATTGATTATTTAGGAGCGAAAGGCTCGGGATTTATCAGTAATCCGTGTTCCTGCTTTCCGCACTACGCGGTAGTCGCTACAATCAGGGCTAAAAGAAAGTCTTTTCGCTTACTTGGAAACTCAAAATAATTTCTAATTCGTAATTTCTAATTCGTAATTTCGCTAAATGATATTAGTCACAGGCGGAACGGGTTTGGTCGGCGCACATTTGCTGCTGCAATTGGCAGAAAATGAAGTGGGTATTCGCGCCATTTACCGAAATAAAAAATCCATTGAAAAGACCAAATCACTGTTTTACCTTTACCAAAAAGAAGCTTTATTCTCCAAAATTGACTGGGTTGAAGCCGATATCATCGACATTCCGTCCTTAGAAATTGCTTTTCAAAATATAGCCTACGTTTACCACTGCGCGGCCTTGATTTCCTATGACCCCAATGATGAAGACCAACTCCGAAAAACCAACATCGAAGGCACAGCCAATATTGTCAATTTGTGCTTAGACTTCAAAGTAAAAAAGCTTTGCCACGTTAGCTCGATTGCCGCTTTGGGCGATTTAAAACCCCACGAAAAACAAATCACCGAAGAAACAGAATGGAATCCCGAAGCAGCACATAGCGATTACGCCATCTCAAAATATGGTGCCGAAATGGAAATTTGGCGTGGTCAACAAGAAGGTTTGCAAGTCGTTATTGTCAATCCGGGCGTGATTTTCGGAACAGGCTTTTGGGAACAAGGAAGCGGAGTCTTCTTTACTTCGGTAAAAAAAGGATTTCCGTTTTACACCAAGGGCTCCACCGGTTATGTCGGCGTGACCGATGTGGTTAAAATCATGATAGAATTGCTGAAAAGTGACATTAACGGCGAAAGATTTTCCCTCATAGCTGAAAACCTGACCTTCAAAGAAGCAATTTATACCATAGCCGAAAAACTAAAAGCCAAAAAACCAAAAACAGAAGCCAAACCTTGGATGCTCGCCATCGCCTGGCGATTGGATTGGTTTTTGGCGACTTTCTTCAGAACCAAAAGACAACTGTCTAAATACAGCGTTAACGCCATACTATCTGATGATAGTATCTCCAATGACAAAATAAAAAATGCTCTGAATTTTGAGTTTCAAAGCATTGATTCGGTGGTTCAAGAAGTGGTGGATTATCAACAAAAATAACTACTGTACTTGTGGTACATCCGGATTAATCGGAGCATTTCCTTCATTGGGATTACCACTGTTTTTTTTTATCTGCTCTTCGAGTCTGGTTTTGACTTCTTCAAACATTTTTTTGTATTCCTCAACATCCGCAGCATAGTATTTGTTGCTTTGGGCAAACTGAATACTGTCGATTTTATATTTCTTGTACAAATATGCATTAGCGTTCTTGTTGCTGATTCCACCATTTATATTCTGAGATTTTATGGCTTCTAACAATGAAATGTCATACAAAATATCTACCATCTTGTCCTTTTCAATTAGGTTATTAGGCTTATCGATTGTATCGTTACAACTGATAAACGCCAACAGCAATCCAATCAAAATACTTCTTTTACTCATGCTAAACAATTTTACTAGGGAATTCGAGGACATCGGTTTCATCCAAATCATTTTATCTGTCAAACAGCAATCGCTTCCCAACAGGGTTTTCGCTTACTTTAAAGTTCTTATAAACCAATTCTCCATTTACAAAAGTATGGGTAATTCTCGATTTAAAATTATAGCCTTCAAATGGAGACCATCCGCATTTGGCCAAAATATTTTCTTTCTTCACGTTCCATGGCAAACCGGTATTGACTAAAACCAAATCGGCATAATACCCTTCTTTGATGAATCCTCGCTTTTCAATTTTGAAAATCTTTGCCGGATTGTGACACATCTTTTCAACTATCTTTTCAATCGAAATTTTGCCTTGGTGCGCAGCTTCAAACATGGCTACTACAGCGTGTTGTACTAAAGGACCGCCGGATGGTGCTTTTAAATACGTTTGCTTTTTTTCTTCCAAGGTATGAGGTGCATGATCCGTCGCAATGACATCAATTCGGTCATCCAACAATGCCTTCCACAAAGCGTCTCGGTCTTCTGCGGTTTTTACTGCCGGATTCCATTTGATCAAATTGCCTTTGGTTTTATAATCGGCATCAGAGAACCATAAATGATGGATACAAACTTCGGCTGTAATCTGCTTTTCCTCTAACGGAATTTTGTTGGTAAACAAATCCATTTCCTTCGCCGTTGACAAATGAAAAACATGCAATCTTGCACCGGTTTTTTGAGCTAAGGCAATTGCTTTGGAAGACGATAAATAGCAGGCTTCCTCACTTCGGATTAAATGGTGAAATTCTACCGGAATATCTTCCCCAAACTGCAATTTGTATCGTTCTAAGTTGGCTTTAATGGTCGCTTCATCTTCGCAATGCACAGCAATCAGCATTTTGGTAGATGAAAATATTTTCTCCAAAGTTTCCTCATTATCCACCAACATATTTCCCGTTGACGAACCTAGAAACAACTTGATTCCGGCCACATTCTTCGGATTGGTTTTCAACACTTCTTCTAAATTGTCGTTGGTTCCACCCATCATAAACGAATAATTCGCATAAGATGTTTTGGCTGCAATTTGGTACTTATCTTCTAAAAGTTCTTGGGTAACCGCATTGGGAACCGTATTGGGTTGTTCAATGAATGAAGTGATTCCACCGGCAACAGCAGCCCGACTTTCGGAAGCGATATCGCCTTTGTGGGTAAGTCCGGGTTCGCGGAAATGCACTTGGTCATCAATGGCACCCGGAATCAAATAACTGCCTTCGGCATCGATGATTTTACAACTCGCAGATTTGGCGCTGATGCTTTCGGCTATTTCGACAATAAATTCGTTTTCAATCAAAACATCGCCTTCAAAAACCTTTCCTTCATTTACAATTTTGGCATTCTTAATTAAAACGGTACTCATTTTTGGGTATTTTATAATCGGTTGAAAAATTTCCTTATTCTCAGAGAGATCACTCCGAAAATGGCCTCTTTGATAATGGCGCCACTCATTTTAGATTGTCCTTTAGTCCTATCTGTAAAGATAACGGGGACTTCCTGTATGTTAAAATTTTTGGCAAAAGCCCTGTATTTCATTTCTATTTGAAACGCATAACCTATGAACTTGATGGCGTCCAAATTTATTTTCTCTAAAACTTCTTTTCTGTAACAAATAAATCCGGCGGTGGCATCCATAATTTTCATCCCGGTGATCATTCGCACATAAACAGAAGCAAAATACGACAATAACACTCGGCTCAAGGGCCAATTCACCACATTCACTCCGGTCACATAACGCGAACCAATGGCCAAATCAGCACCCTCTTTGACACAACAATCATACAACCTTTCTAAATCATTTGGGTTGTGTGAAAAATCAGCATCCATTTCAAAAATATAATGATAATTGTTTTTCAAAGCCCATTTGAACCCGTGAACATAAGCAGTTCCCAATCCGGCTTTTTTTGTTCTGGAAGCCAGAAACAATTGGGTTGGAAATTCTTTTTGCAGCTCAATTACCTTAGCGGCAGTTTTATCAGGTGAATTATCATCAACAATTAAAACATGAAACGTTTTTGGTAAAGCAAAAACAGCTCGAATAATACTTTCGATGTTTTCAATTTCGTTATAGGTAGGAATAATTACAATACCGTCGCTCATATAGTTGTAGTCATACTTCGATGCAAAAATAAACTTTTTATCTTCGCCCAATCTTAATAATTATATAATAATTTAACAAATAAAAAATTAGTAATTTTGTCGGGATTATGATAGAAACAGTTTTATCGCCGAGAGTTATTGAAACCCAAGATTGGGCCACTTATCTTTTTGTTTTTTCGTTTGCTTTAATTGCGATAACCCGTAGTGCTTTTGAAACTAGATTCAATGATTTTTTGAAGATTTTAGTTTCAGATAAATACATTAAGGTTTACAAAGACACTTCCCATTTGATGAGTGGCTTCACCATTCTATTATTCATTGTTCAAATTATTTCGTTTTCGTTTTTTATTCAAATAGCGCTAAGTCATTTTGGTTATGTTTCCAAAACCGATTGGATTCTTTTCCTACGGATTTTTACATTCTTTGGTGTTTTTGTACTTTCCAAATTTTTAATCGAAAAAATTATTGCTACAACATTTAATATCGAAGAATTCACCGAGCAGCTCAATTTACAGAAAGTAAGCTACCGTACATTCATAGGCTTGTTGTTATTGCCTGTAAACATCTACTTGTTTTATAACGATAATTCATCAAATGTTTTTATTTTTTGCACTATTGGTGTGATTTTAATAATAAACATGTATTCTTATTTGATTTCGTTGAAGATTTATCAAAACTTAATCATCGGGAAGTTGTTTTATTTTATTTTGTATCTTTGCGCACTCGAAATAGCACCGTACTATTTTATATATTATTTGATTACAAAAAATTAGCACATTAAGAATGTCAAATTTGAAAGTGAAAACAATTTTGGTGTCACAACCAGAACCTAAGGTAGAGAATTCACCTTATTTTGAACTGCAACAGAAGCACAAGGTAAAAGTTGATTTCCGCCCGTTTATACATGTCGAAGGAGTTAGTGCGAAAGATGTTAGGGCTCAAAAAATTGATCTCAACAACTATACGGCCATAATTTTGACCAGTAGAAATTCGGTAGATCACTTTTTTAGAGTGGCTGAAGAGATGCGCTATAAAGTTCCGGAAGATTTAAAATATTTTTGCCAATCGGAAGCGATAGCTTTCTACCTACAGAAATATGTGGTATACAGAAAACGCAAAATATATGTGGGTCAAAAAGACTTTGTCGATTTGTCTCCCTTAATTAAAAAATACAAAGAAGAGAAATTCCTCTTACCGGCTTCAGACCAATTGAATTATGACGTACCACAAACACTGAACAATTTAAAAGTCGATTGGACACAAGCCACATTCTATAAAACCGTAATGAGTGATTTGTCTGATTTGGCAGATGTTTATTATGATGTTTTGGCTTTCTTTAGCCCAACCGGAATCAAATCATTATTCAAAAACTTCCCTGATTTCCAACAAAACAATACGCGTATTGCTGTTTTTGGAAGCACCACTCAAAAGGAAGCTTTAGAACACGGATTACGTATAGACATTTTAGCGCCAACACCGGAAACCCCATCAATGACTATGGCTTTAGAAAAGTATATCGCTGACGCGAACAAAGGAAAATAATACATCTTCCATATAAATCAAAAAAAGCCATTCAATATGAATGGCTTTTTTCTTTGGTTAGGTTAGTTTGTTATACCTGTGGCCCGGCTTCTACTAAGCTTTGCCCTTGCTCGTTATCGGTATATTGAGCGAAATTTTTAATGAATCTTGAAGCCAAATCAGTTGCTTTTTCGCTCCATTCAGCTGCATCCGTGTAAGTATCTCTCGGGTCTAAAATCGCAGGATTCACATCGTGTAATGCTGTTGGCACAGTCAAATTGAATACCGGAATCGTTTTGGTTTCCGCTTTTTCAATCGAGCCATCTAAAATAGCATCAATAATCGCTCGAGTATCTTTAATCGAAATACGTTTTCCTGTTCCGTTCCAACCGGTATTTACCATGTATGCAGTAGCATTATTTTCTTCCATTTTTTTCACCAATTCTGCGCCGTATTTTGTAGGATGCAAAGTTAAAAATGCTTTCCCAAAACACGCTGAAAATGTTGGCTCAGGCTGAGTAACACCTCTTTCTGTTCCAGCTAATTTGGCTGTAAAACCTGAAAGAAAATAGTATTGGGTTTGTTCCGGCGTTAATTTAGAAACCGGTGGCATTACCCCAAAAGCATCTGCCGTTAGGAAGATAACTTTAGTCGCGTGACCGGCTTTAGAAATTGGTTTAACAATATTATGAATGTGATAAATCGGATAAGAAACACGGGTGTTTTGAGTCACCGAACCATCTTTGAAATCGATAACTCCATCGGCATCGACCGTTACGTTTTCCAGTAACGCATCGCGTTTGATAGCGCCATAAATATCAGGTTCGTTTTCTTTGCTTAAGTCAATCGTTTTAGCATAACAACCGCCTTCAAAATTGAAAACACCTTCATTGTCCCAACCGTGTTCATCGTCACCGATTAATTCGCGTTTTGGGTCTGTAGACAAAGTCGTTTTTCCTGTTCCCGACAATCCGAAGAAAACGGCAACATCGCCGTCTTTTCCTTTATTGGCTGAACAGTGCATTGACGCAATTCCTTGTAATGGCAAATAGTAGTTCATCATGGCGAACATTCCTTTTTTCATCTCACCACCGTACCAAGTACCACCAATCAACTGCATTTTTTCGGTTAAATTGAACGCTACGTAAACCTCAGAATTCAAACCGTGAGCGGCGTAATCTTTAAAAGAAGTTTTAGAACCATTCATTACAATGAAATCAGGCTCGCCGAAATTGGCCAATTCTTCTTCCGTTGGACGGATAAACATATTGGTTACAAAATGTGCTTGCCAAGCCACTTCCATAATGAAGCGTACTTTTAATCTCGTATTTTCATTGGCACCGCAAAAAGCATCTACCACATATAATTTTTTTCCTGAAAGTTGGTCAACTGTAGTTTCTTTTAAAGCTTCCCAAGTGTTTTGATTGATCGGTTTGTTGTCGTTAACCGCTTTGTCTGAAGTCCACCAAATAGTATTTTCGGTGATATTGTCTTTAACTATGTATTTGTCTTTTGGAGACCTACCGGTAAAAACACCGGTCATTACATTTACCGCTCCTAATTCTGTAAGTTGTCCTTTTTCGTAACCTTGTAAGCTTGGATTTAACTCATCATTGTATAATTTTTCGAAAGAAGGATTGTGGATAATTTCTTGAACGTTTTTGATTCCGTATTGTTCTAACGAAATCGATTTCGTAATTTGAGCGTAGTTCTCCATAAAATTTAGTTTGTGTTGTATTATGAATCCGACGACAAAGGTAAAAATTAAATTTTAGAAACTATTTTTTTTATTAAAATATTATCTTTTATCTTTCAGGATGCTCCATAATAAAATGGTCCAGCCCAGTATTAATAAGGCTCCACCGATAGGTGTTAAAATTCCTAAAGGTTTAAAATCAATTCCTGATATGGTTTTAGTCGCCAATACATAAATCGAACCCGAGAAGAAAATTACGCCCAAAACAACCAACTGAAAGATCGTTTTTTTACTCTTTTCAGTCACCAAAGTTGTCACTCCCAAAAACAACAAAAACAGCGCATGATACAGCTGATATTTAACACCTGTTTCAAAAGTAATCAGTTCCTCAACCGTCAACTGTTTTTTTAAAGCATGAGCACCAAAAGCCCCCAAAATAATTGCGGTCATTCCTAATACAACTGCAACTCCGGTTATTTTTCTCTCCATTGTTTTTGAATTAAATACTATTCCACAAATTTATCCGTTATCTTTTAAGAAATAAAGAAATTTCACTTTTCTTTTGGTTAGTTACCTTTTTTAAAATTTTATATTTGCACCTTAATTTTTAATTATGAAGAGATTACTTTATATACTAAGCGCCGTTTTTGTTTTCAGTTCGTTTGCGCCTCAAAAAAACCAACCCATTAAATCGGGTGAAAAATTGGTTTATGCCGGTTCGTATAACATGAGTGGTTTAATGACACAATTAGCACAAGTAACTATGAGTACGGAAACCGTTTCTACGGCTAAAAACGCTTATCTGCATTTGAGTTGCGAATTGTCAACCTACAGCAAATGGGATTCATTTTTTAAGATTAGAGATATTTATGAATCTTATGTAAATCCAGTGACCTTAAAACCGAGTTTGTACAAAAGAAGCATCGATGAAGGAGGTTACACCAAAAAAGAAAAATATGTTTTCAAAGGCAATACCGTAAACAGCACCGTTAAAAAAAGAAAAAAACCGGAAACCCAAAAAACCTTTACTATAGGCGGTTCAACACAAGATGTGATTTCGCTTTTGTATAAAGTGAGAACAATGGATTTCAGCAAATTCAAAGCGGGACAAACACAATCGATGATGATCGTTTTTGATGAAAAGCAAATTCCTGTGACTTTAAAATATATGGGGAAAGAAACCGTGAACGCGGGTAATTTAGGCAAAAAAGAATGTTACAAACTTTCTATAGGCGCCAAAACTGATGCTTTACGAGGAAAAGACAAAAACTTAATTTGGCTTACTGCAGATGCAAAAAAAGTCCCGGCTTTACTTAAATTCAGCATTCCCGTTGGTACCGGACAATTGGTTTTAACCTCAGCCACTGGTATTTAATAGTGTAAAATCATGAGAAAACTATCTTTAATTTTAGCTTGTGTTTTTGGTGCGTTATCCATCGCCTTTACCATTTTACCCATGGATACACTTGCTTTTCTACCTATTGGTTTGGCCCTGATTTTTGGTTTATTGACCTTGAAAAAATCGGAAGAAAAGGAAAAAAAATTTCCAAAAATAATAGTGTTGTTGGTAGCATTTTGTTCCCTGGTTGTCCTCGGCAAAACTTTAGTAATTAAAGACGAAATAGCCACCGACGCTCAATTTGAGCAACAAAAAATAGAAACCAAACAAGAAGCTCGAAAAGAACTCGAAGAAATAGAAGGTTTAGAATAACAAAAAGCTCGTCTGAAAGGATGGGCTTTTTTGTTTCAAATTCATACCTTTGTGGTCAACAAACAAACGAATGAGAACTATTTTAATCATAGGCGCAGGCCGCTCTGCATCGTCACTAATAAAATACCTTTTAAGAAAATCTCCACAAGAAAACTTAAATGTAACCCTTGCTGATTTATCTATAGAATTGGCCAGAAGAAAAACATACAATCACCCGAATGCCACACCGATTGCTTTAGACATTAATAATGTAGCACAACGCCAAGCCGAAATTCAAAAAGCAGATATAGTGATTTCAATGCTACCGGCGAATATGCATATTGAAGTGGCGAAAGACTGTGTAACCTTCCAAAAAAATATGGTGACCGCTTCTTATATTTCAGACGAAATGCAAAGTTTGGACGAAGCTGTAAAAGCCAACAACTTGATTTTCATGAATGAAGTAGGACTCGATCCCGGAATTGACCACATGAGTGCCATGAAAGTCATTGACGAAATCAAAGCCAAAGGTGGAAAAATGATCTTATTTGAATCGTTTTGCGGGGGTTTAGTCGCTCCGGAAAGTGATACTAATTTATGGAATTACAAATTCACTTGGGCACCAAGAAACGTAGTATTAGCCGGTCAAGGCGGTGCAGCAAAGTTCATCCAAGAAGGCAAATACAAATACATCCCGTACCACAAATTATTCCGCAGAACCGAATTTTTTCATGTTGAAGGTTACGGGAAATTTGAAGGCTATGCTAATCGCGATTCTTTAAAATACCGAAGCATTTATGGTCTTGATGACATCCTAACTTTATACCGAGGCACGATTCGAAGAGTTGGTTTTTCTAAAGCCTGGAATATGTTTGTGCAACTGGGCATGACCGATGATGCTTATGTGATGGAAAATTCAGAAACGATGAGTTATCGTGATTTTATCAATTCCTTTTTACCCTTTCACGCCTCTGATTCGGTGGAATTAAAAACCCGAATGGCGCTTGGCATCGAACAAGACGACATCATGTGGGACAAATTAATGGAACTCGACATTTTTAACCCTAACAAAATCGTTGGCCTCAAAAATGCTTCTCCGGCACAAATTTTAGAACGCATCCTAAACGACAGTTGGACCTTGCAACCGGAAGACAAAGACATGATAGTAATGTACCACAAATTTGGCTACGAACTCAACGGCGAAAGAAAGCAAATCGATTCCAAAATGGTCTGTATTGGCGACGACCAAATCTACACCGCCATGGCCAAAACCGTAGGTTTACCGGTAGCGATGGCGACTTTACAAATCTTAAACGGCAACATCAAAACGCCGGGCGTACAATTGCCTATTAAAAAAGAAGTTTACGAACCCATTTTAAAAGAACTCGCTGTTCATGGAATCGTTTTCCACGAAACTGAAATGCCTTATGTAGGCTATAATCCGGATAAATTGTTGGGGAATTAGTAGCTAAGTTATTTGGAGCGAACGGCTTGGGCATTTTTGGGATCCATATTCCCGCTTTACGGGTTACATGGTAACCTCTTCAATCGGGGCTAAATTGGAAACCATTTTCATTTCAGTTAACAATAAAAATACAAACCCAAAACTTAAAACAGTTTTGGGTTTCTTGTTTCAAATTAAAACATATTCTTTACTTTTACTTTAAACATTATTGAATATGAAGATAAATCAACTACAAATAGAAATTGATGGCATCGACAAAGAAATCCTTCGCGACTTAATGGAAGATGCCCGTAAACCCATTTTACAAATCGCCAACAAGATTGGTATTTCCGGTGCGGCAATTCACCAACGGTTGCGTAAATTGGAAGATGCCGGTGTGATTTCGGGGTCCAAATTTATCATTGATAACAAGGTTTTGGGGTATAAAACGATGGCCTTTATCGGGATTTATTTAGACAAAGCTTCCAGTAATGCGGATGCGGTTAGAGAACTCAAAAAAATTCCTGAAGTGTTAGAATGCCATTACACTACCGGAAACTGGTCGATTCTTATCAAAATGATTTGCCGCGATAACGAACATCTGATGCAACTCCTCAATAAAAAAGTCCAACCCATTGACGGTGTTTCGAGAACGGAAACTTTTATTTCTTTAGAACAGCAGATTGAGCGACAGATACAGCTATAGTTGGGAGTTAGGAGTTTAAAAAAGAAACTATGCGAAAAGAGATTAAATGGGTTTTGTTTTATGTGGCTTATGTAATTACGATGATAATAGGTGAAAAAATGGCTCCAAGCGGTGTCTGTACTCCGGGATTGGGTTTCTTGCTGTTGCTATTGTTAATTCCTATTAGCGTAATTTTATTGCTGAAAGATTTGTATAAATATTATCGCGAGCCGGAAAAGTCAAGGTTGTATTGTATTCTTATTCACCCTATCGTTTGGTTGCTGTTTTTTGTCTTTTTTAAGTTAAATGGATAACTCTTTAGCCCCGATTGCAGTGGAAATCAACTTTATCAAAGTTATTGGAACGTAAAGCGGGAATTACCATTCCTGAAACTGCCCAAGCCATTCGCTCCTATATAAAAAACCCGCTACTTTCGTAACGGGTAATTTTTTTAAACCTTTATGTGACTCCAGTTTTCCCCTCGTTTGATTCGGCTAACCTGCATTTCACTTATGCCAAACTGTTTGGCCAACATCTTCATGCGTGTCTTCTGATTGGGTTTGTTGAGCAACTTTTTTAAATGAATCACCTTAGTTATAGTCAATTTTCTACCATCTGATTTTAGGTTGAATTCGAGTAGATTTTGCTTGGCTTTAATAACGTGCGGACTTTTCTTTCGGTGCACCATCATTTCCTCATAAGTCGCCCATTTTAAATTGGACACCGAATCATTATCGCGAACATAATCCAAATGCAAAACATATTGCTGGTCTTCGGAAGTTTTCGGAATAAAAAATTCCGCCACCAGTTTGTAAATAAAAAAGGTTTTACAAATAGATTCTCCGTTCTCTAGTATTCGGTAACGAAGCGTTTTATAGCCTCCGCACATGGATCCTTTTAAAACATTTCCGTCTCTAAAATCATGGGTAAAACTAATCAGTCTTCCTCTATTGGATACTGCATATCTATATTTCAACGGAATTTCTGTTTCGATTTCTCGAAAAACTTCGTTTGGGTATAATCTGAGCATTATAAGTGGTGGTATTTGTTGTTCAAACTTACTAAAAATTATTTTCCTTTTACTAAAATCAAGCAATAAACACCCATTTATCCTTGGGATGAGAGAAAGATAGTATAAAAAAACCCGCTACTTTCGCAACGGGTTTTGTTTTTTTAATCTCTTGAACCAAATACTTGCAGTGCCCAATATAAGAGTGAAGCTAAAGCGCCAATCGCGGCGACTACATAAGTCCGAGCGGCCCATTTTAAGGCGTCTTCGGCACCGGCGAATTCTTGTTGGCTCAACATGTTTTTGTTTTTCAACCAAGCTAAAGCTCGGTTACTGGCGTCGTATTCTACCGGAAGTGTTATAAAGGCAAAGGATGTGGCAATCGCCATTAGCACCAAACCGATAACAGCTATGTAAAATCCTAAACCTAATCCGGCCGCGGCACCAAGGATTAAACCTCCAAAAATTAAGTATTGCGACAAGGTCGAAGAAACGTTTACAATCGGGACCAACTGCGAACGCAATTGCAACATATTGTAAGCCGTCGCATGTTGTACAGCGTGACCACATTCATGAGCGGCAACGGCGGCTGCGGCTGCATTTCTTTGGTTGTATACGCCTTCGCTTAAGTTAACCGTTTTGTCCGCCGGATTGTAATGGTCGGTCAATTGGCCCGGTGTGGAAATAACTTTTACGTCATAAATCCCGTGGTCTTGTAGCATTTGCGTAGCGATTTCGGCGCCACTCATGCCGTTGCGCAAATGGATTTTAGAGTATTCTGCGAATTTGCTCTTGAGTTTGGAGCTTACGGCAAAACTGACTAAGGCAATCAAGCCGATTAAAATATAATATCCTATCATGATTTGTAAATTTTAGTTTCTAAAACTGCATCAAATTGTACGCCAAACTACTGACAATGACAGCTTGTCATTTATCTGCAGATAGTAATGAAAGCGATTAATTCGGCGCCTTCGTAATAGGTAAAGGAAACGCTGATGATTTCGTAACCGGCGTTGGCTTTTTCATTGAGGAAAAGGGTTACTTTTTCGGTTAGTTTTTCTTTCATACTGCTAAAGCCTGCCTTTTCTACAATGGTGTGGATTTCGTGTTTTTTACTCATGGGTTAAATTTTTTTTTTGGTATTCGTGAATCTTCGATTTCATGGTGTTGGTTTTTTTTTCGATTAGTCGAAAGAGTTTTAAATTGGTTACAGAATTATGTAGCGAGCGTTAAAAAGGAAAAGGGATTAGGAAAAAGCAAACTTACTTTTCCCCAATCCCTTTTGACTTATCCCTTAAAAACGTTCTCTATTTTATCCCACCAAGTTAATCACTTTCCCCGGAACGATAATCACTTTATTGGGTGTTCTTCCTTCTAGTTGTTTGATGGTTCTTTCGTCTGCCATTACGATTTCTTGTATTTGTGGTACCGTTAAATCCAAAGGCAATTTGATGGTGAAACGCATTTTTCCGTTGAAGGAAACCGGGTATTCTTTTTCCGATTCTACCAAGTATTTCTCGTTAACGATTGGAAAATCTACTGTTGAGATAGAACCTTCGTGTCCTAATTGACTCCATAATTCCTCGGCAATATGCGGCGCATAAGGCGAAATTACTACGGCCAATGGTTCTAATATCGCTCTGTGGTGGCATTTCATCGAAGCCAATTCATTCACACAAATCATAAACTGCGACACAGAAGTATTGAACGAGAAGTTCTCAATATCTTCCGTCACTTTTTTGATGGTTTTGTGGAGTGATTTGTACATTTCCGCCGTTGGCTCGTCGTTGGTGACAGTCAAACCGGTATTTTCATCAAAATACAAACGCCATAGTTTTTTCAAGAAACCTGACACTCCGGTGATTCCGGCGGTGTTCCAAGGTTTGGCTTGTTCTAACGGACCGAGGAACATTTCGTATAAACGCAAAGTATCGGCACCGTAATCGTTGCAAATGTCATCCGGATTGACCACATTGTATTTGGATTTGGACATTTTTTCGACTTCGCGACCGACTATGTATTTACCGTTTTCCAGAATGAATTCGGCGTTTTTGTAATCCGTATATAATGGATGATTTTTGAAAGCTTCGATATCTAATTCATTGGTGATGTCGTTGATAACAGCTAAGTCGACATGGATTGGATGAACTTTTTCACCGGCAATTAATCCTTTTGAATATAGTTTTTTTGAATCTTCACTTCTGTAAACAAACGCACTCATCCCCAAAATCATTCCCTGATTAATCAATTTCTTAAACGGTTCTTCCGTTGGGGCAAAGCCTTTGTCTTTTAAGAATTTGTTCCAAAAACGAGAGTACAACAAATGGCCGGTGGCGTGTTCGCTTCCGCCTATGTATAAGTCTACGCTTTCCCAGTATTTCAAAGCGTCTTGACTGGCAAATTCAGCATCATTGTGTGCGTCCATATAACGCATCCAATACCATGAACTGCCTGCCCAACCCGGCATGGTGTTTAGCTCCAAAGGAAATATCGTCTTGTTATCAATCAACTGATTACTGACCACTGAACACTGAACACTATCCCACGCCCAATCGGTTGCGTTACCTAATGGCGGTTGGCCGTCTTCGGTAGGTAAATATTTCTCTACTTCCGGCAAAACGATTGGCAAATATTTCGCATCAATCATTTGCGGTAAGCCGTTTACATAATACACCGGAAACGGTTCGCCCCAATATCTTTGTCGAGAGAAAACCGCGTCGCGCAAACGGTAATTGGTCTTGCCTTTGCCTTGTTTGATTTTCTCGAGTTCTTCGATTACTTTTTTAGTGCCTTCTTTGTAACCCAATCCGTTTAGGAAATCGGAGTTGGTTAATTCGAAACCTGATTTTTCGCCATAAGCGGCTTCTGAAATATCTTGGTTGAAAATGTTTTTGATTTCGGGCATGCCTTTCTGACCTTTGAAGAAATGGGCAAACGCATAATCTCTTTCGTCACCGCAAGGAACAGCCATTACCGCTCCGGTTCCGTAGCCTGCTAATACGTAATCGCCAATCCAAACCGGAATTGGTTCTTTGGTGAATGGATGTTCGGCAAAAGCGCCTGTGAATACTCCGGATATAGTTTTAACATCGGCCATTCTTTCTCTTTCGGAACGTTTGGCGGTAGCTTCTACATAGGCTTCAACGGCTGCTTTTTGTTCAGGAGTTGTGATTATGGAAACCAATTCATGTTCCGGTGCTAAGGTCATAAAGGTTACTCCGAATATTGTATCTGGTCTGGTCGTGAATACTGAAATACTGCCTACTGTATTCTGGAGTCTGAAATCTACCGAAGCACCTACAGACTTTCCAATCCAGTTTCTTTGACTTTCTTTGATGGATTCACTCCAGTCGATGGTGTCTAAACCTTGCAATAATCTTTCGGCATAAGCAGAAATTCGCATGGACCATTGCGTCATCTTTTTGCGAATAACCAGATGACCGCCGCGTTCGGAAACACCGTTTACAATTTCGTCATTGGCTAGAACTGTTCCTAATGCCGGACACCAGTTGACTTCGGTTTCAGCCAAATAAGTTAGTCGGTATTGTAAAAGTATTTTTTGTTGTTGTTCGTGCGAAAAACTATTCCATTCGGCTGCAGTGAAGAGGGCTACTCCGTCATCGCAAACCATGTCTACATTAGAATTCCCTTCGGTTCTGAAAATCTCAACCAATTCGGAAATATCAAATGCTCTGTTAGCCGATTTGCAATACCAAGAATTGTATAATTGAATAAAAATCCATTGGGTCCATTTGTAATAATCGGCGTTGGAAGTGCGCACTTCTCTACTCCAATCGAAGGAGAAACCTATTTTGTCTAATTGTTCCCGGTAACGGGCAATGTTTTCACGAGTGGTTTTCTCCGGGTGTTGACCGGTTTGGATGGCGTATTGTTCTGCCGGCAAACCGAAGGAATCATACCCTTGCGGATGCAATACGTTAAACCCTTTATGGCGTTTGAAACGCGCCACGATATCGGAGGCGATATAGCCCAGCGGATGCCCAACGTGCAAACCTGCTCCGGATGGATAAGGAAACATGTCGAGTACGTAATACTTAGGTTTCTCAGAATTATTGGTGGCGGCAAACGTTTGGTTTTGTGCCCAATACTGTTGCCATTTGGCTTCGATTTTTTCGTGGTGATACTTCATTCTTATTAAGGTTCTAAGCACTGAGGCGCTAAGGTTCTAAGGTTTTTTAATTCGTTTACTTTTTAGCCCCGATTGTAGCATGTATCCTTTTTTAAATAAGGCGTCACGACTGCTCTCGACGTGACAAAAAAGATACTGCGGAAAGCGGGAAAATGGCTGACTGAAACCGCCCGAACCATTCGCTCCTAAAAAATTTTAAGCGACAAATTTACGTTTATTATAATTAAGTTAAAAGTTTGTACGTTAAACAATTTTCTTTACTATTTTTACGGCTTAAATCACTGTTTATGTCAGATTCATTTGAAAAGTTTCAGAAGCGCAGAGTAATTACCTCCTATTTTTCGGTAGTGTTGAGTATCTTTTTGGTGTTGTTTTTATTGGGAACTTTGGGGCTTTTTGTTATCAATTCCAAGCGATTATCAGACAATTTCAAGGAAGAAATTGCGATGACGGTTTTCTTTAAAAATGAGGCAAATGACTCGGTGATGAAAGCGTTTACCGAGGAAATGAAGACGGCCAAATTTGCCAAATCTTTTGACTATGTTTCCAAAGAGCAAGCGGCAGCGGAACACAAAGAAGTGATTGGTGAGGATTTTATGCAATTTTTGGGTGTGAATCCGTTGCAGAATTCGTTTGACATTCACTTGAAAGCCGATTTTGTAACCAATCCTGAAATTGCTAAAATTGAAAACCGTTTGCGCAAAAACCCAATGGTAGCTGATATTGTTTATGACAAGCAATTGGTGACTTTGGTGAATGACAATGTGAAAAATATCAGTATGTGGATTTTGATTGTTACCGGTGTATTTGCGTTTGTTTCGGTGTTGTTGATTAACAGTTCGCTGCGACTATCCATTTACGCCAACCGATTTATCATTAAAACGATGCAAATGGTGGGTGCAACGAAATCATTCATCAGAAAACCGTTTATCAAAACCAGTGTAATTCTTGGATTTATTGGGGCTGTTTTGGCGATTTTGGCTTTGATTGGTTTGCTGGTTTATATTCAATTCAACTTCCCGAATTTAGGGATTATGGAAGACCAATTATCGATTGGCATAGTGTTATTAGGCGTTTTAGTAATGGGTGTTGTGATTACTTGGATCAGTACCTATTTTGCGACACAGCGCTTTTTGAATTTAAGAACAGACGATTTGTATTAAAATTTAAGTACAACGTATTAAAACATTAAAAAATAAACTCATGAAAAACAACGAGCAACAACCGGATTTCCTTTTTGATAAGGTGAACTACAAAATATTATTAATTGGTATCGCTGTGATTGCTCTAGGATTTATTCTGATGAGTGGTGGCGGAAGTGATGACCCGAAAGTGTGGAATGACGAAGTGTTCAATTTCCAAAGAATCCGTTTGGCACCGACTGTTGTTTTGATTGGTTTCGGGATTACGATTTACTCGATTTTTAAAAAAAGTAAATAAACAATAGTATTCTCCTTCAGTTTTCAGTTAGTAAGATTTCACTACTGAGCACTGAATACTGAACACTGAACACTACAAATATGGATTACATTCAAGCGATACTCATCGCCATCGTGGAAGGTTTAACCGAATACTTACCGGTTTCTTCGACGGCTCACATGATTTTTACCAGTTCATTTTTTGGGATTCAGGAAGATGATTTTGTGAAATTGTTTCAGGTTTCGATTCAGTTTGGGGCAATTTTGGCCGTAGTGGTTTTGTATTGGAAGAAGTTTTTTGACTTCCGCAAGATTAACTTTTATGTCAAATTGGCTTGTGCTGTAATTCCGGCTTTAGTTCTCGGAAAAATATTCGATGATAAGATTGATGCCGTGCTAGGAAATCCTATTCCCATTGCGATTGTATTGATTGTTGGCGGTATCGTTTTACTGTTTATTGACGGTCGCTTCAATAATCCTACCATTGCTCACGAAGAAGATATAACCATCAAAAAAGCAGTCACTATCGGCTTTTGGCAATGTTTGGCGATGATGCCCGGCACGAGTCGTTCTGCGGCTTCAATAATTGGCGGTATGCAACAAGGCTTGACTCGAGAAACCGCAGCGGAATTCTCGTTCTTTTTAGCAGTTCCGACGATGTTGGCGGTTACTACTTATTCGTTGTTCTTGAAGACTTATGAAGTTTCTCAACTTAAGGGATACGAACTGTTGACGCAGTCTTCTGATAACTTGAAAATGTTTTTAGTGGGTAATATTGTCGCTTTTATTGTGTCTATAATCGCTATCAAATTCTTCATTGGAATCATCAAAAAATACGGTTTTAAACCCTGGGGTTATTACCGAATTGTAGCCGGCGTGATTTTGCTGGTTTATTTCTCTTTAAACAAATAAAAATTGAAAACGGCTGAAGATTTTTTAGAAGGTCAAGTACTTTTAATTGACAAACCTTTGACTTGGTCTTCGTTTCAAGCGGTGAACAAGTTGAAGTACATACTGAAACGACAATACAATCTTCCGAAGAAATTCAAAATTGGTCACGCCGGAACTTTGGATCCGTTAGCCACCGGTTTGCTGATTGTGTGCACCGGGAAGTTCACCAAAAAGATTACTGAGATTCAAGGGCAAGCCAAAGAATATACGGGTACGATTACTGTTGGTGCCACAACGCCATCATATGATATGGAAACCGAAGTGAATGCTACTTTTCCAACGGAACATATAACGGCTGAATTAATTCAGCAAACCATTCCGCAATTCTTGGGCGAAATCGACCAAAAGCCACCGGTGTTTTCGGCCATCAAAAAAGAGGGTATTCGTTTGTATGAACATGCACGTGCCGGAGAAGAAGTTGAAATTCAAGCGCGAAAAACGACCATACATGAATTTGAAATCACTAAATTTGTGTTACCTGAAATCGAATTTCGTGTGGTTTGCAGCAAAGGCACTTACATTCGTTCCTTAGCTTATGATTTTGGGAAAGCGCTGAATTCAGGCGGTTATTTATCCGTTTTACGTCGAACTAAAATTGGTGATTATGATGTTGTTAACGCAATTCCCCCGCAAACTTTCGAACAAAGTCTTCACCAAACCGAAAGCTAAACTCTTACTAATCCTACTGCTTATCAGTTCAATCGGTTTTTCTCAGGAAAATCGCGACACGCTTACTGTTGCCAAAAAGAAACGATACACTTATACCAAATTTGAATTCGCTATTCCCATCAGAGTCAATCAATATGCTGGAGAAATTGACGAATACGGCGAAGATGAACCTTGGTTTCTACCTGATGGCGTTATCGGAAGGTTTGGAATGGGCATTAAGATAAATCAATTCCTTTGGGTTGGCGGTAATATCGGAATTGATTGGAAAGCCAATGAGTGTTTGGTTGTTGCGCCATTATTCGGCACGATTAAGATAAACTCCAAAGTGAGTAAAGATTTCAGAATGTATGTTGAGCCCGGTTTTGGACGAGCCATGGCCATTGGTCGCAATGATTTGTCCGGCTACTTCAAAAAAATAAGCCTTGGATTTGAAGATGCCAATGGCGGATTAGGTTTGTATTTAGAGCTTTGCCAATATGGTTTTAGTAAAAATTCGGAGAAAAGAATTGGTAGTTTTTGCATCGGCTTGGCCTACACTATGAATTGATTACTCCAACGCAGCCATAATTTCCATAATTTCTGTTTGGGTTGATAACCCTTTATCGTGCAAATACCAAAGTTGCAAATTGGTTTTAGCGGTTTCATCAACCACGCCATGTTCGGCCTTGTAATCTAAAATTAATTGTTTTGCGCCTTGTGGTCTTGGTCCGAAATCGCCTAAAACTTCCAAAGTATTTTTGTCTAAAATAATCAGCTTAGGAATGCTTCTTGAACCATTGGTTAGAAACAAATGCATCAAATCGTCATTTTCGTCACGGAAGGCAATTTTTAAATCGATTTTTGGGGAAAGCTCTGCCATTTTGTGAATGATTGGAAGTAACTGAGCCGCATCGCCACACCAGCCTTCGGAAATCACCAGCCAAATGTATTCTTTTTGCAATTGCTGTAATTTTTCGGTGAATTCATTAGTAATCCTGATGGTTTTTTCCAAACGATTCATACGGGTTTCATTCAATTCGGAATAATGTGTCAACGCTTCGGATTGTTCGTTTCCGGTGGACTTCCCTTCTTTTAAAAGCGTGGAAACTTTGTTTCTGTATTCGGTATAAGAAAGACTATTGGCTATACTATTTTGGATAATTGATTCCATAAAATTTGAATTTGATACCGCAAAGCTACAAAACCATAAATGATAAAAAAGTGATAAATGTTACCAAACATTATTTTTAACGATTACTATACAAAAAGAGAATATGTTTATATTTGCAACCAACAATTCAACTAATACTTGGTAGGTTCAAAAGTAAACCTGCAAATAAAAAAACACTATGAAATACAAAAGGATTCTTCTAAAACTAAGTGGTGAAGCACTGATGGGCGAGAGACAATATGGAATTGACCCTAAAATACTGGGTGAATATGCCGATCAAATCAAAGAGATTCACGACAAAGGAGTTGAAATCGCTATCGTAATTGGCGGTGGAAACATTTTTAGAGGAGTTGCCGGAGCCAGTAATGGAATGGACAGAGTGCAAGGCGATTACATGGGCATGTTGGCCACCGTGATTAACGGTATGGCTTTACAAGGCGCTTTGGAAGACAAAGGAATGCTGACTCGTTTGCAAACCGCCTTAAAAATTGAAGCTATCGCTGAGCCTTATATCAAAAGAAGAGCCGTTCGTCACTTGGAGAAAGGCAGAATTGTAATCTTCGGAGCCGGAACCGGAAATCCTTATTTCACAACTGATACCGCTGCCGTTTTACGCGGTGTTGAAGTCCATGCCGATGTGATTCTTAAAGGAACTCGCGTTGACGGAATCTATGATTCTGACCCTGAAAAAAATGCGAATGCCGTAAAATTTGACAGCATCACATTTGAAGACGTAATCAAAAAAGGATTGAATGTAATGGACTCCACGGCTTTCACTTTAAGCCAGGAAAATGCGTTGCCAATTGTGGTATTCGACATGAATCAAAAAGGAAACTTATTAAAAATTTGCGAAGGCGAAAATATAGGAACTGTAGTTAAAATATAGACTACTTAGACTGAATTAGATCATTAGACTCCTTAGAAACTGTCTAACAATCTAAAAAATCTAACTATCTAACAATCTAAATTAAAAATGGAAGAAATTGAATTTATTTTAGACAGCACAAAAGAATCAATGAACGGTTCAATTGCGCATTTAGAAAAAGAATTTTTAAATATCCGTGCCGGAAAAGCAACCCCTCAAATGTTGGGTGGTGTTTTTGTAGATTATTATGGCTCACAAACGCCTTTATCACAAGTAGCCAATATCAATGTGCCCGATGCGAGAACGATAACTGTTACGCCTTGGGAAAAAAATATGTTGCACCCTATAGAAAAAGCGATTATGATTGCCAATCTTGGGTTTAACCCAATGAACAATGGGGATAACATCATCATCAGTGTGCCGGCTTTGACCGAAGAAAGACGCCGCGACTTGGTAAAACAAGCCAAAGCAGAAGCTGAAGATGCCAAAATCGGAATCAGAAATGCCCGAAAAGATGCCAACACTGAGATTAAAAAATTAGAAAAAGACGGAACGTCAGAAGACATCTGCAAAACGGCCGAAGATGATGTTCAAAAACTAACCGATGCTTTCATTAGAAAGATTGAGGAACATTTGGCTGTCAAAGAAGCCGAAATCATGAAAGTGTAACTTTTGTTAATTCGATATTAAAATCCGTCTCGTACGGATTTTTTTATTCCTATTTTTGTAGGCGATTTGTGCCAATCCATTCCAAATGAAGCAACTGATAGTTTTATTTTTTTTCTTTACCCTGTCGCTTCAGGCTCAATTTCAAGTCAATGGTATTGTAAAAGATGCCGAAACCAAAAAAGGCTTACCTTTTGCCACGATTACTACCGAAAACGGCACTGCCACGATATCAGATGTTGATGGGAAATTCAACTTTCTTTTACCTTTACAACCCGAAGCTTTAACGATTTCATACGTAGGTTATACTTCCAAAACGATTTCTCTTTTTGAGCAAAAAAACTTTTTCAATATCTGGCTTTCGCCAAAAACAGACCAGCTGAAAGAAGTAGTAATTTCGAATGAAAATCCGGCCAATGCAATGATAGCTAAAGTCATTCAAAGCAAGAACGCCAACAATCCGCAGAAAAAACTCAAAACCTTTCAGTACAAAACCTACAACAAACTATTGGTAAGTGCCAATCCTGATTCGATTTCGGGCAAAATTGACACCGTTTTTGTGGATGCTGTAACCAAAGACAAGATTGCCAAAATAGATTCTTCCGATTACAAATTCAAAAAAATAATTGCCAAGCAACACCTGTTTTTAACCGAGAAAGTTTCTCAGTTTCAATTTGAAAAACCCATTCTTAAAGAAACCATCATCGGTACCAAAATGGCCGGTTTTAAAGAACCCATTTATGAGCTTTTAGGATTCGGATTGCAATCGGCTTCGGTGTATGATGACAAATACGAACTGTTTGAAACCAAATACAAAAGCCCGATTGCTGACAATGCCCTTAAAGAATACCGTTATAAAATTTTGGACAGCACTTCTATCAACAATCGTGAGGTTATTGTCATTTATTTCAAAAACAAAATCAGCCGCAAAGGCTTAGAAGGATTGCTTTATGTGGATAAAGAAAACTTTGCCATCGCCAAAGCCATAATGCGTATTCGCGGCGTTCTCAATATCACAGGCGTTCATGAATTCAATTATTTAGCCGAAGAACAACTTTGGTTTCCCAACAAGAAAAATTTCAAAATCATCAAAGGGAAAAGCAAAGAACCGACCGCTATTTTAGGTGGCCGAATAGAATTTGCCGCAGAAAATGATGAAAGCACTGCTAAGAAAGATGCTTCTGACTTCACCTATCTTTCTTCGGAAATGGAAATCTATGATTTGAAAGTCAACTCCGATTTTAAAATCAAAAAATCTGCCATCGCAATTGATGTCAAGCCTAATGCCAATAACAAAGACGAGACTTTTTGGAGTGAAAATCGAAAAGACAGTTTAGACCTTCGCAGTCAGAGGACGTATGTGGTTTTAGACAGTGTGGTGACCAAAGAAAATATCGAAAAGAAAATCAAGTTTGGCCGAAAAATCATCAATGGCTATGTGCCTTTTGGTCCGTTTGACTTTGACTTGCGCTATTTGCTGAGCTACAATAATTATGAAGGTTTCCGTTTCGGAATCGGTGGCGTAACCAATGAGCAATTTTCCAAAAGATTTCGCTTAGAAGGTTACGGCGCTTATGGCTTAAAAGATGATGATAGCAAGTACCATTTGGGCGGAGCGGTTCGCCTAGGAAACTTCTCCAACTCCTGGATTGGCGGTTCGTTTACCGATGATGTTCGGGAGATTGCGAGTACCAATTTTGCCATTGACAAAAGAGTTTTCAAGCTTTATGATCCGCGACCGATTAACATTAGTACATTTTACAACCACCAAACTTGGCGCGCTTTTATAGAAACCAAAATCATCCCGAAAACCGAAAGTATTTGGCAAATTACCCATAGCGATATTACGCCTTTGTTTGATTACACCTTTGTTTACGAAGACAAATTATACCGCAAATTTGCGATGACTTCCGCCATGGTTTCGATTCAGTGGAATCCGTTTAGCGATTATATGCAAACGCCGAATGGCAAAATCGAATTTGAAAAACGCTATCCTAAGTTTACTTTTCAGTTCACCAAATCATTGTCAAATTTATTTAACAACGACTTCGAATTCAGCAAAATTGACGCCAGAATTGACTATGAAAAAAAATACCTGAACGGACAAAAATCAGCAGTTTTAATTCAAGCCGGTTATGTTTTTGGCGATTTGCCTTTGACCCATTTGTATAATACTTCGCCGAATAATTTGACCAAAGACAACTTGTTGCAAAGAATCACCATTGCGGGTAAAAACAGTTTTGAGACGATGTATTTCAATGAATTTTTCTCGAGTGAGTTTGTGATGTTCCAACTCAAGCATGGTTTCAAACGCGTGGAATTGTTTAAAAAAGTAAAGCCTTCTTTGGTGTTGGTAACCAGAATGGCTTGGGGTGATTTAAAAAATCCTGAAAACCATATTGGCATTGAATACAAAACTTTAAACGAAGGTTTCTTCGAATCAGGTATCGAATTGAACCAAATTTACAAAGGTTTCGGCTTGACCGGATTTTACCGTTATGGGCCAAACCAATTGCCGCGATTGGAAGACAATATCGCGATTAAGTTGAGTTTTGTATTGGATTTGGGGTTTTAATCTAAGGCTTCACAATCAACACCGAAGGAATATCTTGTAACCAAGAAACCTCATCGTCTACTAATTGTTTCCAAGTTTCTAAACTAAAAATCACCAAATCCTGTTCCACTAAAAACGGTTTAGTAATTTGTTTGGGTTGGAAAACGTCAAACTTATCGCCGTGCTTTTGCTCCAAAGCTTCTAAAGAATTCTGGATTAGAAAATTGTTTTTAGTGTGATCGTTATTGTCTAGAATCGTGACTTGTGCGTTGTTATTTTGCATTAGCTTTTGGGCATAATCTATTAGAAAAACATCGCCAACGCTGTAAATACCAAGGAAAACTTTGTTGACTTGTTGTAAATCTTTATCGATTAAAATTCCAAGCGGTGTTTTGGTTTTAGAGATAATCAAACGCGTTCTTTCGTCAAAAGGAGAATTTTCAAACAAGCCTTCTTTCCCTTTGAATTTGTCTAACAATCTATCTGGATTGATGATGCGAGAAGTAAATCCAAGTACTTTTCCTAAAATCGTTCCTTCAAAAATTGACTTTCCTAAACCTACCAATACCAAATCGTATTTTCCTTCCAAGGCCACATCGGCAATATCGGTTTCGATATCTCCGGTGGCTTTGAAAATAGTAGTAATTTCCTGGTTGAGTTTTTTAGACTCTCTAACTATCGGTTCAAAAGTTTCCTTTTCGTATTCTTCAATGTTGTAAGCGTGCATATCATCGCTCATGGTCAAATGCATGGCGGTAACATTTGAGGCTTCGGGTTGGCCTTTCACCAAACTATTAGCGAGGCGTAAAAGCGATTTACCTTTTTCATTGTTACCAAAAGAAATCAGGATTTTGAACTTTGAATTCTTCTTTACCTCAGACGGAATGATAATGTCTTTGGTTTTGAAAATATAATTGATAATGTCCAAAGCCGGTCCGGTCATAAACGTCGTCACCAAAGCCATAATCACCATCATGGTAAAGACTTGCGGCGAAAGCACACCCAATTCGTAACCAATATTCAACACGACCAATTCCATCAATCCACGGGTATTCATCAATGCGCCTATGGTCAAACTGTCGCGCCAACTCTGACCTACAAATCGAGCTGCCAATGCACTTCCAAAAAACTTACCTACAACGGCTACCAAAATAATATATCCTGTAATTTTCCACAAATAAGGTTCATTAATCAAACCGATTTCCGTACGCAAACCGGTAAAAACAAAGAACAATGGCAACAATAAAATCACCGAAACATCTTCAACCTTGTCGATAAATACATTTCTGAACTTACTGATATCCGGCATTATCGCACCCATCATAAAAGCACCAAACAAAGCATGAATACCAATGACTTCTGTAACATAGGCCGAAACAATTAAAGTCAGAAAAAATATAGCTACTACCGATTTCTTAATATTATCTTTTTTGGCATACAAATCCCCTACGCGTTTCAAAAAAGGTTTTACCACAAAAAGCATGGTCAAGACATATAGTAACGCCAATGCAATTACGTATAATGAACTCACAAAACTTCCCGCCTTTACAATGGCAATAACCACGGCCAAAATACACCAAGCCGTAATATCATCAGCGGCAGCACAAGTAATAACAATTGTACCCAATCGGGTTTTATGGATACCTCTTTCCTGAACAATTCTTGCTAAAACCGGGAATGCCGTAATACTCATGGCGATTCCCATAAACAAACTAAAAGCTAAAAATTCGACTCCTGCCGGGGCAAACTGATGGTAAATAAAATAAGACAACCCAATACCTAAAGCAAACGGAATCACGATACTGGCGTGACTAATCACTACAGCGTCGTTGGCTTTATTTTTCAAAACTTTTAAATCCAATTCCATTCCGATGACAAACATGAAAAGGATTAAACCTACTTGACTCAACATTTGAAGATTTCCGAGGGAAGCCACCGGAAATAAAGCTTCTTTCATGTCAGGAAAGTAAAGTCCGAATAAAGAAGGTCCGAGCACAATACCGGCAATAATCTCACCGATAACAGACGGCTGGCCAACCTTTCTGAAAATCCAACCAAAAATTCTGGCGACTAAAACAATGGTAATTATCTGGAAAAGCAACAACGCCAACGGATGTTGTAAATTATGAAATAGTGAAGATAAAAACTGAATCCATTCGGTATCATTTGAAGAAGGAGAAACAATTTTTCTACCTACTTCAAGTAGTTTCCCTTGTCCAATAATCCAGTACATCAAGTAACCAAAGCCACCGGTTACGAATAAATAAAACAAAGTGTTTTTTAAATTTCTCATTCAATTGTGCTGTAATTATCCTTACAAAGATGCTAAAAAGTCGGCTGTTTTTTATGATTTTTTTCAGCTGATAACAATTATTTAAAACCATCCCATTGCTTCAGGCGTAAATTGAGGTTAAATTAAGCAAATCTTTGCATTAATCAGCCTAAAAATTTTACCGTTTTGATTACCTTTGCAACCCATTTTAGGTTTTATGAAAAAGTTGTTAGGTATTGGTTTTTGGGAATTAATCGCCCGAATAATCCTGAGAAATAGAATTGTTATTTTAGGTTGTATCCTCTTAATTACAGTTTTGTTGGCTTTTCAATGGAAAAACATCCGATTTACCCAAACCGAAGCCAACTTAATTCCGGCCGATGACAAAGTAAATGTTGACTACAATAAATTCCTAAATCACTTTGGCGAAGAAGGCAATCTGATTGTCATTGCTACTAAAGACAAAAAATTATTTACCCCAAAAGTATACAAAGCTTGGAACGAATTGATGACCGAAATCAAATCGCATAAAGAAGTTACTTTAGTGGTTTCGGTAGATAATTTGCAAAAACTTACCAAAAATGATTCCTTAGAAACTTTCGAATTGAAACCTTTGGTGGATGAAAGTAAAGTGCAAGACGAACACTATTTGAAGCAAATTCAAACCGAATTATTCACCAAATTGCCTTTCTATGAAGGTTTATTGTTCAATAAAAAAACCGGTGCAATTCGCTCAGCCATTTATTTAGATAAAAAAATTGTCAACACCAAAGCCCGAAAAGACTACGTTTTAAACGACTTAATTCCGGCGATTGACAAGTTTAAAAAGGCAACAAACGTTGAACTTCACACTTCAGGTATGCCTTATATCCGAACGCTGAATGCGAAGACTATTATTGACGAAATTGGTTTGTTTATTGGTGCCGCTTTATTGATTACTTCACTCATTTTCTTCTATTTTTTCCGATCGTTCCGCGCGACTTTAATTTCGTTAATCGTAGTGATTATCGGTGTAATGTGGTCATTCGGCATTATGGGCGCTTTGGGTTATGAAATCACGGTTTTAACGGCATTAGTACCAACTTTAGTCATCGTAATTGGTATCCCGAATTGCATTTTCTTCATCAATAAATACCATCAGGAATACCACAAACATGCTAACAAAGCCAAAGCTTTACAGCGCGTAATCACCAAAACCGGAACGGCGACTTTAATGACCAATATCACGACAGCGGTTGGTTTTGCGACATTTATTGCTACGAATAATGTGTTGTTGAGAGAATTTGGCGTGGTAACGACTATCAACATCTTGGCAATTTACACTTTGAGTTTGTTGTTGATTCCGATATTCTTCAGTTACATTCCATCTCCGATTCCTAGACATTTAGGGCATTTGGAACGAGAATCACTGACGAAATTTTTAAAATGGATTGTAAACACAGTAAAATACAATCGAATTGGCGTTTATATCACGGCAATTTGTTTGTTGGTTTTTGGTATTGTGGGCATCGGAAAAATAAAAGTTTCTGGCAGTATCATTGAAGACATGCCAAAAAACACAGCTTTTTACGATGACATTCGCTTCTTCGAAAAAGAGTTTGACGGCGTGATGCCTTTGGAAATCATGATTGATACCAAAAAGAAAAACGGCGCCATGAAACTCACCAATTTGAGAAGAATGGAAGATTTGGAACAAACCATAACCGATATTCCGGAGCTTTCTAAACCGTTATCGATAGTCAATATTGCCAAAAGTTTTAACCAAGCTTACTATAACGGCAATCCTGATTTTTACACTTTGCCTTCGCCTAATGAGGAAATGTTTTTATTGCCGTATATCAAAAATTCGCTGAAAAATTCTAAAGACAATCAGCTGAAAAGTTATATTTCTTCGGATGGAAGTGTGGCGAGAATGACCACTTTTATCAAAGATGAAAACGGCGAAAGAATGGAAGCTATCGAAGCGCATATTCGCAATAAAGTAGACAAACTTTTCCCTTCGGAACGATATGAAGTCATCATCACCGGAAAGCCTTCGGTGTTCCAAAAAGGAACCAAATATTTGCTGGACAACTTACTTTCTTCGTTATTGTTTGCCTTCTTCCTAACTGGCGGATTGGTAGCGATAATGTTCCGTTCGTTCAAAATGGTGTTGGTTTCGATTATTCCGAATTTATTGCCATTACTGATGACGGCAGGATTGATGGGCTTTTTGGGCATTCCTTTAAAACCATCGACTTTATTAGTATTCGGAATCGCTTTCGGAATGTCGGTTGATGACACTTTGCGTTTCTTAGCGCAGTACCGATTGGAATTGTCGCGAAACGATTGGAGAATTAAAAAATCCGTTTTCGCGACATTTGACGATGCCGGAACGAGTATGTTTTATACTTCTATTATTTTATTCTTCGGATTTTCGGTATTTATGTTATCAAGTTTTGGCGGAACAGTGGCTTTGGGCGGATTAGTGGCTTTGACATTATGTTTTGGTATGTTATCGAATTTGGTTTTGTTACCATCATTAGTATTGACGTTGAACAAAACATTGGCCAACCAACAAGAATTACCCGAACCAACCATCGATATCTTGGAACATACCGACGAAGAGATTGATGAGTTAGAAAAAAACAATAAATAATTTATATTTGCGTTTAGATTATAGACCATCTAAATATTTACAATTTAATATCTGATATTGAAATGAAACATTCAAAAGTAAAAGACTTACTAAGCAGCGAGCAAACGAACTATGAAGTAACCGTAAAAGGTTGGGTAAGAACTTTTAGAAACAATCAATTTATCGCGTTGAACGATGGTTCAACTATTCATAACTTGCAGTGTGTAGTCGATTTTGAAAACACACCGGAAGAAACTTTGAAAAGAATCAATACCGGAACTGCTGTGGCTTTGACCGGAAAATTGGTGGAAAGCCAAGGTGCCGGACAAAAATATGAAATCCAAGTTGCCCAATTGGAAATTTTAGGCGATTGCGACGCGGAAAAATTCCCAATGCAACCTAAGAAACACTCTTTGGAATTCCTTAGAGAAAATGCACATTTAAGAGTTCGTACCAATGCGTTCGGAGCGATTATGCGTGTGCGTTCGGTATTGTCCTTTGCGGTGCATTCTTATTTTCAGGAAAAAGGATTTTTCTATGTCAATACGCCGGTAATTACGGGAGCCGATGCGGAAGGCGCAGGCGAAATGTTCCAAGTAACATCCTTGCCTTTAGACAATTTGCCTAAAAACGAAGAAGGCAACATCGATTACAAAAAAGATTTCTTTGGAAAACATACCAATCTTACTGTTTCAGGTCAATTGGAAGGCGAAACATTTGCCATGGCTTTGGGTCAGATTTATACTTTCGGACCAACGTTTCGTGCGGAAAATTCAAATACTTCTCGTCACTTAGCGGAATTTTGGATGATTGAGCCTGAAGTAGCGTTCAATGACTTGACCGACAACATGGATTTGGCCGAAGATTTTATCAAGTATGTGATTAAATATACGGTTGATAAATGTGCCGATGATTTGAAATTCTTAGAAGGCCGATTGTTAGACGAAGAAAAACAAAAGCCTCAAGCGGAACGCAGCGAAATGGCTTTGTTAGAGAAATTGAACTTTGTGTTGAACAATGACTTTAAACGCGTATCTTACACCGAAGCGATTGCTATTTTAAGAGATTCTACACCAAATAAAAAGAAGAAATTCCAATACCTAATCGAAGAATGGGGTGCAGATTTACAAAGTGAGCACGAGCGTTTCTTAGTAGAAAAACACTTTAAATGTCCGGTGATATTATTCGACTATCCGGCGAAAATTAAAGCGTTTTACATGCGTTTGAATGACAATACAGAACCGGGCAAAGAAACCGTTCGCGCGATGGATATCTTATTCCCGGGAATAGGTGAAATCGTTGGTGGTTCGCAAAGAGAAGAGCGTTACGATGTTTTGGTTGAAAAAATGAAAGCCATTGGCATTGACGAAGAAGAATTATGGTGGTATTTAGATACACGCCGATTTGGTTCGGCTGTCCATTCAGGATTCGGATTAGGATTTGAAAGATTGGTGCTTTTCGTAACGGGAATGACCAATATTAGAGACGTAATTCCTTTTCCGAGAACGCCACAGAATGCAGAATTTTAGAAAAAGGGACTAAGGTGCTAAGGCACTAAGGTTCTAAGGTTTGAAAATAAAATTAATCCGTTAATATGAGTAGACTCAGTGCCTTAGTGCCTTAGTACCTCAGCACCTTTTTTATGTTAAAACAATTTCTAAATCTAAAACTCTCTCAAAAATTATCTCCACAGCAAATCCAGCTGATGAAGTTAATTCAATTGCCTACGCAGGCTTTTGAACAAAGGCTGAAAGAGGAAATGGTGGAAAATCCTGCTTTGGAAAGTGGTAAAGATGAAGAAGAATTGTATGAGAAGGATGAATTTGACAACAATGAAGACGACTATGATGATTATGAAGGCAGCGAGAACATCGACACTGAAATCAACATCGATGAATATCTAAGCGACGACGAAACGCCAGAGTATAAATTACAATCCAACAATTATAGTGATGATGACGATGACCGTGAAATGCCTTTTGCAGCACCGGTTAGTTTTCACCAAGATTTAATCAATCAGTTGAATACTTTTATCTTGTCGGATGAGCAACGTGAAATTGCCGAGTTCTTGGTTGGAAGCATAGACGATGACGGTTATTTGCGCAGAAGTATTCCGGATATGGTTGATGATATGGCATTTACCCAAGGGATTTATACCGATGAGAAAGTCGTTGAAAAAATATTGCAAATCATCCACGAATTAGAACCTTCAGGTGTTGGTGCGCGTGACTTGCAAGAATGTTTGTTGTTGCAATTGAAACACAAAACGCCTACGGAATACGTCGAATTGGCGATTGACATCCTCGAAAACCAATTTGATGCGTTTACCAAAAAACACTACGAAAAGTTACTCCAAAAATACGAGATTACCCAAGAACGCTTGAAAAAAGCCATTGAGGAAATCGAAAAACTCAACCCAAAACCGGGCGGTTCTTTTGACAGCAGTAGTCGTGTCGTAGAACAAATTGTGCCCGACTTCGCTATCCGAATTGTTGACGGCGAATTGGAACTGACTTTAAACGGCAGAAATGCACCAACATTACACGTTTCCAAAGATTATCAGGAAATGTTACAAACGTATAAAGACTCGCGTGACAAATCACATTCGCAAAAAGATGCGGTGCAATTTATCAAACAAAAATTGGATTCGGCGAAATGGTTTATTGATGCGATTCGACAACGTCAGGAAACGCTTTTTGTGACGATGAATGCGATTATGCATTTCCAACAGGAATATTTCTTAGACGGCGAAGAAACCAAACTGAAACCGATGATTCTAAAAGACATCGCGGATATGGTTGGTTTGGATATTTCTACCGTTTCTCGTGTAGCGAACAGCAAATATGTCGATACGCCTTATGGCACGAAATTGATTAAGGAATTCTTCTCGGAAGCGATGAAAAACGATCAAGGCGAAGATGTTTCTACCCTTGAAATTAAAAAAATATTGAAAACCGTTATCGAGGAAGAAGACAAATCAAAACCGCTTCCGGATGATCAATTGGCTGATATTCTAAAAGAAAAAGGCTATCCGATTGCGCGAAGAACGATTGCTAAGTACAGAGAATTACTTGATATTCCGGTAGCTAGGATGAGGAAGAAGATTTAAAACCAAATCACTTTGAAAAAATTCCTTCCCTTTTTCTCGTATGCCTTCCATCCTATTTTCGTTCCGTTATTAGGAACTATTTTTTATGTATTATTGGAAGGACATTACTTTACTCTGGCGCAATATTTAATCTTGTTTTTGCAAATTATCATCATTACTTTTTTGCTGCCGATTGCTTTCTTCTACTTGCTTAGAACCTTTGGAAAGATTGATTCCATCATGCTCTCAGACATTTCACACCGCAAAATTCCCTTGTTACTGCATATTGTTTTACTCTCTATATTGATTCAAAAAAGCATTACCGTAGATCGGTTTCCTTCTTTATACTTTTTCTTTTTGGGCGGAATCATCAGTGCTATTTTTGCTTTTCTGCTGTTGTATGCCAAAATTAAAGCCAGTATTCATATGATTGGCATTAGTGCTTTGACTGTTTTTATTATTGGATTAAGCCTGAAAAACGAAATCAACACCATCAATCTGGTAGCCGTTTTTATCATACTAAATGGATTGGTTGCTTCCTCAAGGCTAGTGATGAAAGCGCATACCAATAAAGAATTGTTGATAGGATTTTTATGTGGCACATTACCCCAAATAGGATTGCTCTACGTTTGGTTATAAAATGTAAAACATTAGACCAAAGTTGGCCGTATTCATGTCAATTGACTGACCTTCAATTTTTGCAGATGATTTAAATAATGGATTCAAACCATAATACGCATAAAGATTCCAAGTATTCCAACCGGTAGTCAAATAAATCCCGTAATGAAAATCGTTAAAGTCTTGTAGATTAGTTTGTCCGACATTGCCTTGGGAAGATTCTAACTTGTATTGATCATAAAAAAGGTAACTCAATTTAACTCCTAAGTGTACTCTCCAAAACTTATGGCTGTCGGGTGTTGAATTTCTCCATCTGAATTCTAACGGTAAGTCAACCGTGTGTAAGGACATTTTATTTTTAGAAAAAGTAATATTATCAGGATCTAAGATGCTATAAGTTGTTTCGTTATTAACATCAATAATACCCATATTGTGATTGTAAATTGACAATGAATACCCAATTCCGGCAGCTAATGCTACTGTTCTCTTCTTGTTTAAAGGCATATCACGTAAAAACCCCAAAGCCAAACCGGTCGAAAGCTTATTTTGTTTCAACCCATCGGGACGTTTTTGCAGGGTATTATAGGTGATGTTTAAGTAAAATTGGTCTTCACGGTAAAGTGAATCAATAGCATCAAAATCTTTGGCGACGTCTTGAGCAAAACTGCCCAGCGTTATAAAAAAAACCGAAATGAGGAGTTTGATACGCATAAATTTAAGGTCTGAAATCCTATAAGCGAATGTACGTTTTTTCAATTGAATAAACAATCGATAACTTAAAGTGATTACCTGCGGTGATCCCTTTGGGGAGTCTTGGGCGATGAAAACCTAGCCTTTGGCAAAGGCTGTTTTCTTTTATATGAAAAAAAATTAGAAAGTGAACTTTCCATTTTTTTCATATAAAAGAAAACCGAAGCTATGCTTCGGTTTTATCGCAGAGAGGATGGGATTTTATGCCCAATTTTCTGTGTTTTTTTAATTATTGATTATCAATTACTTACGGTTTTGAAAAACATAATATTTTATATTAATTTGACACAAATTTGACACAGAGTCAGTAACGTAAAACCGCTAAAATAAAGCGATTGCAACAGTAACAAGTTATTTATTATTTGAGAAGTTACTATTAAATTGTAAAAACCGTTCTTAAATAAGGTTTCTCAACAACAATAATGTAATTACATTTTATTTATTTTCTCCTTTATTCTATTTTATATAAAAAATTTATAAACTTTATAAACAATTAAATAAAAGTCAATAAAATAGGGGCTTCAAGGATGTTTATAAATTTGTTTACAAAAAAAAGTGTTTATAAAAAATTTATAAACATTAGCTAAATTAAACAAAAAAAATAACTGACACTAATTATCTATGAGTTGCGATAGATACTATTTTAAAAATGTCTTCTCCTTTTCTCAAAGCGTCTAATAAATTCTTAAACATGAAAGCGGTTTCCATATTAGTTTTTTCTTGAACCATTAAAAGTTTCGCAATTAAAATCAGAAACTTTACGCTGTATTCACCCTTATTAGCCAATGAAACATAGTTTAAAGCTTCTTTATCTACTTCAGTTAGTAATGTTCTAACATCAAGAAGCACATCTCTTTCTTGTTCAGACTTTATTGACTTGATAGAGGTTGTCCATGAGTTAATTAAAAAATCAAGAAATTTTTTGGTGTCTTTTTCATTCTCTTGCATTTTTAATAAAATATCTACAGCCCAATGAATATGTTTTGGTGTTCTAACTCTTGACCAACCGGATTTAGCTTTTGAATCCCTCTCTCTGTATTTTAAAAGTAAATCGAATTTAGATAAGTTCCCCTGATAAACAGCCAGTACATACTTCCCATTTACTGGAAAAATTGCAATTGGTGTTTTGCCTCTCGAATTCATATTTGGTAAACTCATAACACTAAATCTAAACTATAATCTTCTGTTGGTTCTTTTGCCAAAAATAAAGACAACTCTTTTTTGTCGTTAAAACCGTTTATCTTTTGTCTGTAACTTTCTGCAATTGTTGGATTTTCAATTTCAAGTTTTCTGTTTTTACTTATTTCAAGAAACTCTTTTTCTAAATCAATGCCTAAATATCTTCGGTTTGCAAGGTTAGCAGCTATGCCAGTTGTAGAACTACCGGCAAACGGATCTAAAATCCATGCATTGGGTTTGGTGGATGCTAAAATGATACGAGTTAATACAGATAACGGCTTTTGCGTTGGATGTTTACCACATGACTTTTCCCAACGAGCAATTGCCGGAAGTTTCCAAACATCTTTCATTTGTTTGTTACCGTTTAGTTGCTTCATTAAATCGTAATTGTAGTAATGTGGTACTTTCTCCTTTTTTCGTGCCCAAATGATTAACTCAGCAGAATGAGTGAAGAACCGACAAGAAAAATTAGGGGGTGGATTATTCTTTTCCCAAGTAATTACATTAAGGATTTTAAAATCTAACTCTTGCAAAAGTTGCCCAATGGAAAAAATATTGTGATAGGTACCACTTATCCAAATGGTGCCGTTGTCTTTTAGTTTATCACGCACTAACTTTAACCAATTACGGTTAAAATCATTGATATAGTCAAATCCCTCTGATTTATCCCACTTTCCTTTATTGACCGATACAATCTGACCACTTTGAATAGATAAGCCGTTATTCGAAAGAAAATAAGGCGGATCGGCAAAAACCATGTCAAACTTATGCTCAAACTGTGGTAAAAGCTTCATCGTATCGCCTCGCAATAGGTAGAAGTTTTTGTCTTTGGATTTGAAGTAGGGTTTAAGCATTTATTTAGGAATTGCTAAATATAGAATTGCTTCAAGATTCAACTCGGTATATAAGTCTCCTTTGATTATATAAAACTTACCAACGTTTAAGTTTGTATCAAAATCGAACAAACGATATAATTGATAGCTTTTCTCATTTAATTTTGAAAATTCAATTTCATTTTTAGTCAAATAAAATGGTCTATTAATTTCACTTCTTGTTGTTTTTACTTCGATGTGCTTAACATCCCCATTCAACTCATAAGATAATATATCATATCCTAAACCATCGCCTAAGACTTCTGATGAGTGCTCTATTAAATCGGCTAAATCTTCCCTTTCATTTTGAATCAAAAAATCACGTTCTCGCTTTATAACAAACAACTCACCTAACAAACCTAATCTTTTATTTTCTATTTCCTTTTTAATAAAGTCAACACCTTTAAAAGGTTTAAATGATTTACTTTTAGTAGTAAGTTTACTTTTAGGTTTAGGAAATAATTCTAATTTTATACTCTCGATTTTATTTTCCAAAACCCCAACTTCAAAACCATCTTTAAAAGCACAATTTGTACATTTGTGCCTTCCGGTTCCTCCTTGATTCTCACCAAGATATTTTAAAATTGAAGTCGGTGCAACACTACCGCTTTGACAAGTTTCTTTATCGATAATCGATTTACAATAGTCAGAATACGACACCCATCTTTTGCTACTGCCTAAAATAAAACCTTGTTCATACGCACAAGTAGGACAACGATGTCTACCACTACCCGCTTGACTATGATGCAAGTCTTTTAATAAACTTACTGGTGAAATACCTCCATGAATACAAGTTTCATTATTCATTTATCAATTTGACAATCCTGATTTAATCATTAATTCTTTATACAAATCTGATTGACCTTTGGCTCCCGGAATATACCTTTTTGTGTTAAAATCACTTTCTATTCCTGAACCATCATTTATTTCAATTTTGGAAATTATTTCATAAAACTCATCTTCAGTAATAACTTTATTAGTGCCGATTTTATTAATAATTGGAGATAAAAACTTAATAAAAGCAATAATCCCAGTAGATTTTGTTAATATCGAAGTACCCCATGATAATGGCCAATGCCTTTTTATTGCTGAAAAATAATTCCAAATTACTTTTGCTATCTTATCATCTTCGTTTTCAATAAACCAATTTCTGAAAAATCTTATTTTAAGTTCTCTTTCATCAACTCTTTCAAGCTTTTTACCTCTTTTTAAAATATCTCTATCTTTCATCGGATTTTGAGATATATATTTCATAAAACTCTCTGCTAATGTAGCCTGTGTAATAGTTTCTCTTAAAGGATCATTTGCTTTTCCTAGTCTATTAATCATTCCTCTTAATGGGCTATTAATTTCTTCGTCAAGCAATTTAACAATGTTGTGAGCAGTTCTTTGGGGACTTTTAGTTTTCGCTAATTCGAATAAATCATAAACTAAAGATTTATTAACCTTAGTTTGAGCTTTATTTATTGTTGCAAAAATCATAGATTGGTTATCATCATCAATATCAACAAAAATAGAAACCAAAAGCTCAAAATTTAATGTTGATGCTAATAAAGGGTTATCAATCTTGTATTTTTCCAAACCGAAAATTCTATGCTGGCCGTCAATGATATGAGCAATTTTATTATCCTTTCTTATCTTTAATTTATTATTGCTTTTGTCAAATTCAACATTAACAATATCATTTTCATCATCAATTCTAGTAACAGAGGGAATAGCTAAAACGACACTTGATGGAAATGTCGCATCCTTATATGTTACATAATGAGATATTTCCTTTAATCTTTTATCTGAAAGTTCTCTTTGAATTCCAAAATAACTAGTTTCACTATTTTTACCTTCATCAATTATTCGTCTTTTTTCAGAATATGAAATTTCTAATAAATCCTGCCAACTTATTTTACCAACGTAAAAAACACCTATAGGTTGCTCTATTTCTAAACAATTAATCTCTATCCAGTTATTATCTCTCATTTGCTTAATTATTATGGTCTAAAATTATTTCTTAAGTTTTCATAGGCATCATTTCTATTATCTTGAAAATTGTTATTGACTTCATAATAAGAATTCTTTACCTCTTGGTATATGTAAATCAATATTGTTAGATAACAGACGTACTCACACAATTCAATATAAAATGCTTTATTCTCTATATTATCTAAATATGACAATACAAATAATCCACAAATTGACATAAAAAGTAAAAAAAACAATAACAAAACAACATACGATTTTCTAGCTTGATTTTTATACCATAAAAATATTGAAGTAACGATAAAGCCAGCTGAATATACGATATAAGTATCAGGCTTTAAAATTTCATTTAGAGCAAAATTCTTTTTAAGAAAATACAAAAGGAAACCGCCAAAATATATTGGGAAAAAATTACCAACTAAAGTAAAAAAAATACTTTTAAATGAATGCTTTAAAGCTCTCCAGAGATTTTCTAAAAAATCCAACAAGTTACTTAAGTATTGTCTCCAATCCATTATTTTTTAAAATTTCTAAATTCAACAAATAATCCGCTTTATCAAAATACTCTCTTAATGGCTTTAGTGTTGATTTCCAACCGGCACCATCAGTCACCCAAATAAAAGTAATGTCTTGTGCGTTCCAATAGGCATTCATATTTACATATTCAGTAGCAGTCGATTTTAGTTTTGAACCACCGCCTCCGTAGAAATTGCATTCAATAAAATATAATTTGCCATTTTTATGGATTGCAAAATCAAGGTTACGAGAAGATTTATCCACTACAATATCAATATTCCAATGTTCTTTTATCTTCTTTGCATTGGCTTGCGCCATGTATTCTAACCCTAATTCAGTACATGCTTGAGAAACAAATTTCTCTACTATGTTTTCCATTAAAGTACCACCACGATTTTTTCTGCCGTTACTGTCTAAACCAACTTCAACACCGGTAACATAATCAACTAAATTTTTGACTTTTTTATCTTGCATTAAACTACCTAAACCCGATTGCATAAAAAACAGCGTTAGGTCTTTGCAATCATCATCAGTCATAAAACGGTGTTTAAAATCGTAGTCTTTGTAAACGAAATTGGTTTCATCAATTAAAATAGAAACTGAAGTGCTTCTAAATGCAATTAAAAAAGGAAATGCTTTAATGACTTGTGGATATTCTTTTATAAGGTCGTAAACCTCTTTTTCTATGTTTTCTTTGCCAATTAAAACATTCAAAAGATTTAGTTCTTTTTCAATAGGCTTAATGTTCTTATGCACTTTTTCCCAATTCACAAAGTAATCCCAAAGTGTGATTCCTTTATCTTTAAAAGTAGAAGTTATTTGTTGAAAAAGTAAATCTTCATTCTCAATTTTAAGCAATTGACAAAGCTTGTTCATAGGCATAATTAGTGATTAATAATTCTGTGAGTTTACCTCTTTTCTCGGGGTTTGCATTGATGCTTCTTTTTGCCCAAACTCTACTAATATTGAATTCTTCATATAGGTCATCAAAAAACTCATCAGTCATGTCTTTTCCTTTAACATCAGAATTACTTAAAATCCAGTAATGCCCTAAACCATCTAAGATTTTGCAAAAGTTTTTTAATTGAATTTGTTCATTATCACCAAACTCATCTTTAGCGTAAGTGTTAAAGCTTGATGTTTTGCTCAAAGGTTTGTAAGGAGGATCAAAATAGAATAATGCCGGTTGTTCTGCATGTATTAAAGTATCTCTGTAATCTCCGGTTAAAATCTCCACTCGTTGCAAAACCTTGCTTACTGCCATGATGTTTTCGGCATCGCAAATTGTAGGCTTAATATAACTGCCGATTGGTACATTAAAATGGTTGCTCTTATTAACTCTAAACAATCCATTAAAACAAGTGCGATTTAAGAATATAAATAATCCGGCTTGAGTTTCTTTGTCAGTAGAACGAGTGTTAAAAAGCGCTCTCTGTTTCATGTAGTATTCTTTCCTACCATCTACATCATTTTCAAAACCAAAATACTCATTTTGAAAGTTATTTAAGATTGCAATAAGTTTTTCAGGGTTACTTGCAATGACTTTATAAGTGTTCGTTAAGTCACCGTTTATATCATTTATAATAGCTTTTTCGACGTTTGGAAAGTTTTCCAAAACCCAAAACAATACTGCACCGCTCCCCACAAAAGGCTCAACATAGGTGAACTTTTGAGAGGTAAATTCTTTAGGCAAGGCGCTTTTAATGTCATTAATCAATTGACTTTTACCACCAGCCCATTTTAAAAAAGGTTTTGCAATGTTCTCAGCCATATATTCGGGATTCTATTTTGATTCTTTCAAAAATAACAATATTTATTGTAGTAATTATTGTAAGAGTTGATTTGTTACTAACAGTTTTTAAATTCAGGTTAATTCGTATTTGAGTTTTGCAAAGGCTGAATATTATACTAGAAAGTAATATTGCAAAACATACAAACAAAAGGATACCATCCTTTGTTTTATATTATTTGATTAATAAATTGAGCTTTTGCAAAACCCATATTACATCATTTGCAAACTCAAATATTGGATAGTTACAAAATAAGATACCTCTAATTTCAAAATACTCTAATCATAATTAAATAAAGATTGAAACTTTTTCAATTAAAAACCAAAAATATTGCATTCTGCTTTTTATTTAACTGTTAAAAACAAATCAACTTAAAAACAGTAATTCTTACAAAAAAAACTACTTTAAAGATTGTTTTAAAAAAAGACAAAAAATCAAAAAATATAAATCTTAACCCTAAAAAGGAGGTTTGTTTATAAAAATATTGAGGTTTATAAATTTATAAACAGCCTTTGTTTATAAAAATTTCTATCTCTTGATTTTTACAAAGTCAACAAAATAAGCACTTCGCAGAGTTTTGTTTATATGTTTACAAAGTTTATAAAAAAAACAAAAACAAACTGAACGCAAAAAACATTTCTATTTTAAAATTTATTTTTTGTAAGACGAATTGCTTCATCACAACCCATATTTCTAGGCGTATATAATTCGGTAATTTGTATAGATGAATGACGAGCTTGATTCCTAATTTTTATTGCCGGTAGACCTAACAAAAATAAATTAGTAATTCCAGTATCTTTTAAAGAGTAAAATTGATACTCTTTTTTGAATCCCAGTTTTTCTTGTAATTTTTGCCATTGTCTGTAAATCTTTTTTCGCTCCAGTACTTTTTCCCCCGGTAAAAAACTGTCATTAGAAAAAAGATAATCTTCCGGATGCGCATTTTTAATATGTTTTGCAATGACTGATTTAAAGTTATCCAAAATTGTAACGGTTTCGTCTTTTTTGTTTTTAGAAATTTCTTTGGGTATAAAAATATTGTTTTCTTCCAAGTTAATATGTTTGACTCTCATTTTACCTAATTCCGTATTGCGAATCATGCAATAATAAATCATCATACAACAACAATAATAGCCGTTACCGTACTGTAACACTTCTTTTTTAATATTGACACGTATATCGTCAGGAATGTAAATGCGCTTCTTAACTGTCTTAGGAAGATTTTTTAATCCAGTTGTTGGATTCTCAGCTAGAATACCACGTTGTAAAAAATAATTACCCAGCAGACGTAAAAAAATTAAATGGTTATTACGAGTTCGAGGTGAATTATTGCGTTCCATATAAATCCAGTCAAGATATTGAACACAGATCGACTTATTGAATTGTAACACAAAATCAATCTTTAACTTTTTAGTTTTTATAAACTCTTTTAGCAAAGAAAGATTAGAGGTGTATGTTCTGATAGAATCAAAACGCAATCCACCATCGTCAAATTGTTTCTTTAGATATTTCTCAAAATCAAAGATCGCTTCATTCCATCCTTTGAAATTTTTTCCGTTTTCTTCTAAAAAGGGCGACCAGCCGGAAAGTAATTTCCCGTTTACCTCCACTACCATTTTCTTAGCAAAGCGCAAACGTTCACTATTTCCCTTGATTTTAGGAACTCTAACACGTTGTCTTTCTAATTTTTGGGTTAAAGGATTTTTAGCGTAATAGACTATTAACCAGTCTTTTGCTTGGCGAAATTCAGCCGGAATAAAATCTACAAAAACGGAAATTTTCGCATTTTTTGTTTTTTCGTTGAGTACAGACATTTTTTTTTACCGCTTGAAAAATATTGAATTTTTCAAACCGCAAAATATTTGACACACATTTGACACAGAGTTTATAAACAAAACTCTAAAAACACCTTAATTCATTGGGATGAACAAAGGTTTTGCAGAGAGGATGGGATTCGAACCCACGATGCAGTTACCCACATACAAGCTTTCCAGGCTTGCTCCTTCAACCACTCGGACACCTCTCTTTTTGGAGTTGCAAAGAACAACAAATTTTTTCAGTAAAAAAAGTTAGTTTGGCAATTTGTTATTGCATTTCACCACGCAAAGAAGTCTCAAAAATGGTTTTGAAAACTGTTGGCGCCACATTTTGCCCTAGTAAATACATTAATTTGGTAATTGCGGCTTCGGTCGTGATGTCTTTCCCGGAAATTACACCTATTTTCTTAAGTTGTGTACTGGTTTCATATTGTCCCATATTCACACTTCCACCGGAACATTGTGTCACATTGACTACATGTAAACCACTTTTAATGGCTTTCTTTAAAATCTGGATAAACCAATCTTCGGTTGGCGCGTTGCCTGAACCGTAAGTCTCTAAAATGATTCCTTTTAAATTAGGAATAGAAACAATTGAAGATAAAACCGCTTCATTTATTCCCGGAAACATTTTTACAATTACTACATCCTCATTGAGTTCTTTATGCACTGATAATTTTTTGGCCGATTGTTTTTGTAAGACCGCATTCGGATTAACATTCAAATGAACTCCCGATTCTGCTAATGGCGGATAATTAGGCGAAGTGAAAGCGTTAAAATGCTCAGCGTTTATTTTTGTGGTGCGGTTACCACGGTATAATTTGTATTCAAAATAAAGACCAACTTCCTGAATAACGGGCTTCCCTTTTTGTTGTAAAGAGGCGATTTGAATGGCTGTAATTAAATTTTCTTTGGCATCGGTTCTTAAATCTCCGATAGGTAATTGCGAACCGGTGAAGACTACCGGTTTAGTCAGATGCTCCAACATAAAACTCAAAGCTGAAGCCGAATACGACATGGTATCCGAACCGTGAAGCACTACAAAACCGTCAAAATTCAGATAATTGTCTTCTATGATTTGGGCAATCTTTACCCATTTTTCTCGATTCATGTTCGAAGAATCGATGGGTTTTTCAAACGAAACCGTTTCGATATTACACTCCAATTGCTTTAGTTCTGGGATTTTTTGCAATAACTTTTTAAAGTTGAAAGCTTTTAACGCACCGGTTTCAAAATCTTTCATCATCCCGATGGTTCCACCGGTGTAAATCAGCAATATATTGGGTTTAGATTGCATTCTGATATTTGGATTTATTCACAACCGGATTGGCATACATCGCCAAGAAACTTTCCAACATTTGAGGATTGTTTTCGTCAATTTTCATCTCCAATCTTCTTTCAAAAAGTGACTTTTCGTTTTCGGTGTAAAAGCCTTTGTATTGGTCTGTTTTGTACAACAAATCATAAGCAATATAATTCGTAGGCCACAACATATAACTCTGCAAAATGGAATCGTCAATGGATTGTGCCAATGCTTGAATCTGTTTGTTATTATTGTCAAATTCGGCCGCAATAGCATCCAATTCTCTGTCTAAAACATCCCCAATGTGAATATGAATCCGTTTTTTTTGACCAATAATTCCACTTAATAAAGTAACAAAATCTTCGTTTTTCTCTTTGATATAGATTTCATTTTTGGCTTCAGCGATTAACTGTGGCATTTTCAGCGCATCAGTCGGATCATATTCATATGAAATAGAAACCGGAACGATTTTTAACTTTTTAAAATAATCCATCAAGTTCTTCTCATCCGAGCCCATTCCAAGCATTTTCAAAACCCCTGAATGTGTGGCATCGTTACCGTCTTTTGTTCTGCCTTCTCTTTGGGCAATCCATACTGAACGATTTTCACGCAGCAATAACTGACCGATGTATTCCGACATCAATTTAGAACTTTCCAACAATTCTCTTGGAGACAATCCTCTTTGTACTAAAAAATTTCTATTGAGTTTTGACAAGGTTTTCAAAAATGATTTTTGTACCAAATTATCCCCAATGGCCGAAGCTGTCATCACTAATCCATGATCAAACAAAGCAACGTTCAATAGTGAAGTATCCAAAATAATATCTCTGTGGTTGGAAATAAAAAGATAAGAAGTATTGGGCTCTAATTTTTCAAACCCTGAAGTGGTTAAGCCTTCTGAGCTTTTCTTCAACACTTTTTGCACCGCTTGGTAAATAAAATTGCATTGAAAATCACGAATCGAATGCGTTTTTTTGAGTTGGCTTTTCCATACTTCTTCGTCAACATCGGGAAAGGTGAAACCCATTAAAGCTTTCATCATCGGATGATTGACTGCAGATTGAATGGCTTCATTCACTTCAGTATCATAAAACGGACGAATAGAATCGAATTTCTGCATTGAATCTTTCAATTTTGAGGAACAAAAGAACAAAAAAAATCTCAATTTTTGGTGATTTCTTTGTTAAATCCCAAAAATAGCCTTTGAGTTTTCAGTGGTAATTCGGGCGATTTCTTCAATCGGAAGTTGGTAAATTTGGGCTAATTTTTCGGCTACCAATTTAGTGTAACTGCTTTCATTTCGCTTACCACGGAATGGCACCGGAGCCAAATAAGGCGAATCGGTTTCCAAGACAATATGTTGCAAATCGATTTCATTCAGAAACTGGTCGATTTTTCCGTTTTTAAAAGTAACCACGCCGCCAATTCCGAGTTTCATATTCAAGTCGATGGCTCTTTTGGCTTGACCGAAATCACCGGTAAAGCAATGAAAAATACCGAATAAGTCGGTTGCCTTTTCGCTCTCCAAAACTTCGAAAACTTCGTCAAAAGCTTCGCGACAGTGAATATTGATGGCCAAACCATGTTTTTTAGCCAATTGGATTTGGCGTTGAAAAGCTTCCTGTTGAATCGTCAAAGTAGTTTTGTCCCAATACAAGTCAATCCCGATTTCGCCTACAGTGTAGAATTTTCTGCTTTCTAATTCTCTTTCCACATGTGCCAATTCCTCAAGGTAGGTTTCCGGTTTGACATAACACGGATGCAAACCCATCATTAAAAATACATTTTCCGGAAATTGGGTTTCCAAATCATACATTTTTTGAGTGTATGTCGAATCAATAGATGGCACAAAAAAACGGGAAACACCGGCATCAATAGCTCTTAGAATCATAGCCGTTCGGTCGTTTTGAAATTCTTCTGAATAAAGATGGGTATGAGTATCGGTTAAAATCATTGGGATTAAAGGCACTAAGGTTATGAGGTGCTAAGGTACTAAGTTTATAGAGAATTTTTTAGGATAATGGATTTTAGATTACATTTGAGAATCAATACAAAACTATGAAAAATCTGCAGGACGTACTGAAAAAAGAAAAATATAAGAAAATCAATTTTAAAGTTTCCAAAACCCAACATTTGTTAATTAAAGCAACGATTAACGGCATTTCGGGAAATTTTATTTTGGATACCGGTGCTTCTAATAGCTGTGTGGGTTTTGACAGTATTGAACGATTCCGTTTAAAAGCCCGAAAATCTAAAACGAAAGCTTCTGGTGCAGGCGGAACTGGTATGATAACTCAGATTGCAAAAAACAATTTTTTACAAATCGGCCGTTGGAAAACTACTGAATTGCACTTGGTAATCTTTGACATGACGCATGTGAATGAAGCCTTGCAACAATATAAAGCCAAAGCCGTTGATGGGATTATTGGTGCTGATGTTTTATTAGAAGGCAAAGCCATTATTGATTATTACAATCATTGTTTGTACTTAAAATAATTTAAATCATGCTGGCTTAAAATGCTTTTTCATTGAATAATAAGCTAAAAATGTACTAATCAACATCAAAAAACTACCTAAAATAAAAGGTGCGCCGGGCAATTGAAACGGCGCTTCATCGTGGGTGAAAAAGTAAAACGTGTTAGTCATCATTGGTGGCCCAATAATAGCCGAAGCACTCATTAAACTAGCTAAAGTTCCCTGAATCTCGCCTTGTTCGTTAGCGGGAACTTTACCGGAAACCTCCGATTGTAAAGCCGGTCCGGCTATGCCTCCAAGACAATAAGGGACAAGAAAGGCAAACATCATCCAACTCTCTGTGGCGAAAGCAAACAACAACATTCCAACGGTGTATAAAGACAACCCAATGTAAATGCTTTTTTGGTTCCCTAATCTCGGACTGGTCCAACGAATCAAACCACCTTGCACAATTCCGACCAACAATCCGACAGCGCCAAGAGAAATCCCAACCATTTTTTCATCCCAATTGAAACGGTACATGGTAAAGAAACTCCAGTTGCTGTGCACGGCATGGGAACCCACATACAAAAGGAAAATCGCAATAACCAGTCCGATTATGGAAGGGTATTTTTTTAGGTTTAGTAAGGCATTTATAGGATTGGCACGCTTCCATTCAAATTCGCGACGGTTCTTTTTAGGCAACGATTCGGGTAAAATAAAATAACCGTATAAAAAGTTCAGCATGCACAAAGCAGCCGCCGCATAAAATGGTACTCTCGAACCAAATTGCCCTAACAATCCACCAATCACCGGGCCAATGATAAAGCCTAAACCAAAAGCAGCACCTATCATCCCGAAATTTTTGGCTCTATTTTCAGGCGTACTGACATCAGCTATATATGCCGAAGCCGTGGTGATACTCGCGCCGGTTAAACCCGCAATAATTCTTCCTATGAAAAGCCATACAATCGTTGGGGCAAAAGCCAACAACAAATAGTCTAAGGAAAAGGCAAAAAGCGAAATTAAAATAATCGGTCTTCGGCCAAATTTGTCGCTCAAGTTCCCGATTAAAGGCGCAAAGATAAACTGCGTTATGGCATAAGCAAAAGTCAGCCAACCGCCATATTTGGCCGCTTCACTGATATCGGCTTGAATGAGTTCGGAAATTAATTTAGGAATTACCGGAATGATAATGCCCCAACCGGTAATATCGATAAGCATCGTGATAAAAATAAATCCTATCGCCGCTTCTTTTTGGTTTTTCTTCATTTATGCTGAATTTATTTCAGTATCTCTATTATTTTTTGGGCGTTACCACAAGGGTCGGGCTTTTCGTTCCAATCTTTTCAGTATTGCTCAAAAACAATCCTGAAAAGGATTTCCTCTGCAATCCCTAACGCAATTAAAAAATACCTGAAGCCCACAGGGCTTCCTCCTCTTAATATCAAATGCAGTACGCGGTACTTGCTCCCATCACTCACGCAGTATGCAAATAAACGAAAAATCCCGTTCAGAAAACCAAACGGGATTTAATATATAGGCGCCTCATCCGAGGCAGGTAGAAACCCTAAAGCTCTAAAGCTTTCTTAGGGTTGTTGTTCATCAAAATTTCCACCGGATTTTCTAACGCTTCTTTAACAGCCACTAAGAATCCAACCGACTCACGTCCGTCAATGATTCTGTGGTCATACGATAAAGCTACGAACATTACCGGAGCGATTACGATTTGTCCGTTTCTTACGATAGCTCTTTCCACAACATTGTGCATTCCTAAGATTCCAGATTGTGGCGGATTGATAATTGGCGTGCTCAACATACTTCCGAAAACACCACCATTTGAGATAGTGAATGTTCCGCCGGTCATTTCGTCTACAGTAATTTGTCCGTCACGAGCGCGAATTGCTAATCTTTTGATTTCGGCTTCCACACCTCTGAACGATAACGTTTCTGCGTTTCTCATTACCGGAACCATCAAACCTTTAGGCCCTGAAACTGCTACGGAAATATCACAGAAATCATATGAAATTTTCTCTTGACCGTCAATCATCGAGTTAACATCCGGGAATAATTGTAAAGCGCGAGTTACCGCTTTGGTGAAGAACGACATAAAACCTAAACCTAAACCGTGTTTGGCTTTAAATTCTTCTTTGTATTGCTCACGCAACGCGTAGATGTTGGTCATATCCACCTCGTTGAACGTAGTCAACATGGCGGTTTCGTTTTTCGCAGAAACTAATCTTTCCGCTACTTTACGACGCAACATGGATAATTTTGTTCTTTCTGAACCACGTGTTCCACCGGTTGGCGTTCCCATGGATGGTACAGCATTTACAGCATCATCCTTAGTGATTCTGCCGTCTTTTCCTGTTCCAACGATGTCAGAAGGCTGGATATTTTTTTCGTCCAATATTTTTTTGGCGGCCGGAGATGGCGTTTGTGCTGCATAAGTGGCTGCTACCGGAGCTGCTTTTGGAGCTTCTACTTTTTTCTCTTCTGCTTTTGGTGCTTCTGCTTTAACTTCTGCTGCCGGTCCCGAAGCTTCGGGAGAACCACTTGGTTTTGCGCCATCAGTATCGATTAAACAAACTACAGCGCCTACGGCTACTGCGTCACCTTCTTCTGCTTTTAGCGTGATAATCCCGCTGGCTTCTGCCGGTAACTCTAAGGTTGCTTTGTCAGAATCCACCTCAGCAATGGCTTGGTCTTTTTCTACATAATCGCCGTCTTTTACCAGCCAAGTTGCAATTTCTACTTCTTTAATCGATTCTCCCGGTGATGGGACTTTCATTTCTAAAATCATCTTTATTGTATTTTAAATTATGAATTTTAAATTATAAATGTTGTGTTGTTTGTGTTTTTTAGCCCCGATTGCAGCAAGTATCCTTTTTTTATCCATTGCCTCTCGACTGCGCACGAGGTGACAAAAAAGATACTGCGGAAAGCGGGATTAAGCTCCTAAATTATCTGAATAAATTCTTGTCGAATACCATTCTAATAGCATCGGCATGTCTTCTTCTGTCTCTTGTATGACTTCCTGCGGCCGGTGCGGCATAAGCTTTTAATGAAGCCAATCTCCATGACACCAAGTCGAAATTCATTAACATATAACTGTAAGCACCCATGTTTTTTGGTTCTTCCTGTGCCCAAACGAAATCGTCGGCATTCGGATAACTCGCAATCACGGCTTTTAACTGTTCCACCGGTAACGGGAACAACTGCTCGATGCGTACCAAAGCTACGTCATTTCTGCCTAAATTTTCTCTTTCGGCTAAAATATCATAGTAGAATTTTCCGGTACAGAAAACTACGGTTTTTACTTTTTTCTTGTCGATGGTGTCATCAATCACTTCTTGGAAACTGCCTTTGTACAAGTCTTCACGAGTGGAAACGCACAATGGGTGACGCAACAAACTTTTTGGTGAGAATACCACCAACGGTTTGCGGAATTTGGTTTTCATTTGGCGACGCAACAAGTGGAAGAAGTTCGCCGGAGTGGTACAGTCGGCTACATACATATTGTGTTTCGCACACAACTGTAAGTAACGCTCCATACGTGCCGAAGAGTGCTCTGCTCCTTGTCCTTCGTAACCGTGAGGCAATAATAATACGATTCCGTTTTGGTTGTTCCATTTGTCTTCACCACACGAAATGTATTGGTCAATCATGATTTGGGCACCGTTAGAGAAATCCCCGAATTGTGCTTCCCAAATGGTTAACGCGTTTGGATTGGCTAAGGCATAACCATAATCAAACCCTAAAACGCCATATTCTGAAAGGAAGGAATTGAATACATTGAACTTCCCTTTTTTGCCTTTTACTGCATTCAACAGAATTACTTCTTCTTCGCTGTCTTCTACTTTTACTACGGCATGACGGTGCGAGAAGGTTCCTCTTTCGACGTCTTGTCCTGAGATACGCACATCGTAGCCTTCGGTTAATAATGAACCGTATGCCAAGGTTTCTGCTGTTCCCCAATCGATAACGTCATTGTCGTACATCGTTTTTCTATCGGTAACGATTTTGGAAATCTTGCTGATGAATTTTTTATCTGATGGTAAAGTCGAAATGGTTTCCAAGATGGTATCCAATTTCTTTTTATCGAAAGTCGTGTCTACTTTCTTCAACATTTCGTCATCAGAAACTTGAACAAAACCTTCCCAGGCGTCTTGTAAAAATGGTTTGATAATTGTCAAATCTTTTTTGCGGGAAGCCTGTAGATTTTCATCCAACTTGGCTTTGTACTCGTTTTCTATTTTAGTCACATAAGCGGCATCGACAATTCCGGCAGTGATTAATTGCTCCGAATAAATATCTCTTGGGTTTTTGTGACGCGCAATCAATTTGTATAAAAGCGGTTGGGTAAAACGAGGTTCATCACCTTCGTTGTGCCCATATTTTCTGTAACCTAACAAATCGATGAAAACGTCTCTTCCGAATGCCATTCTGAAATCTAACGCGAATAACATGGCGTGAACTACCGCTTCTGCGTCATCCGAATTCACGTGAAGTATTGGCGACAAAGTCACTTTCGCCACATCGGTACAATACGTGGACGAACGGGCATCTAAATAATTCGTGGTAAAACCAACTTGGTTGTTGATTACAATATGAATGGTTCCACCGGTTTTGTAGCCGTCTAATTGCGCCATTTGCACAATTTCGTACACGATTCCTTGTCCGGCCACAGCCGCATCACCATGAACGGCAATAGGCAATACTTTAGAGAAATCATCCGGGAAATATTTGTCTTGTTTGGCACGGGTAATGCCTTCAATCACGGCACCAACCGTTTCCAAGTGAGATGGATTCGGTGCCAAATTGATATTGATTTTTTTACCCGATTGGGTTTTTCTTTCCGACGTTAACCCTAAGTGATACTTCACATCACCATCAAAATATTCTTTATCGTAATCTTTTCCATCGAATTCGGAGAAAATATCTTGGGTGGCTTTGCCAAAAATATTGGCTAACGTATTTAATCTTCCTCTGTGTGCCATTCCCATTACGAAATGCTCAACACCTCTTTCGGCAGCAGTTTCAATCAAGGCATCTAAGGCCGGAATGATGCTTTCGCCACCTTCCAATGAGAAACGTTTTTGTCCAACGTATTTGGTATGCAAAAAGTTCTCGAAAGAAACCGCTTCGTTTAGTTTGCCTAAAATGTGTTTCTTTTGTTCGGCGTCAAAACTCGGTTGGTTGTCGTTTTTATTGATTCTTTCTTGAACCCAATTGACATAAATCGGATTTTCCATGTGCATGTATTCGATACCGATGTGTTGGCAATACATGCTTTTCAAATGCGCAAGAATTTGTTTTAAGGTAGAAGGTTGTTTACCTAATACTTTGGCAGCATCAAATACAGTATCTAAATCAGCTGAAGTAAGACCAAAGTTTTCGATATCTAAATTCGGTTCATAAACTCTTCGGTCACGAACCGGATTGGTCTGAGTAAATAAGTGACCACGGGTTCTGTACCCATCAATCAATTTCAACACATTGAACTCTTTTTGCAATTTATCCGAAACCTGTCCGTTTTGCGGAACACTAGCGGCATAATTGGCTAATTCTGACACGGCATTCTCTTCATTATAAGTCGCCATTCCAAAGTCGAAACCTTGAAAAAAAGCTCTCCAACTTGGCTCTACGCTATCGGGTTTTTGAAGGTATTGTTCGTATAAATCGGCAAAAAATTCGGTATGTGCTGCGTTTAAAAAGGAAAACCTATCCATGATTTTATCAGTAAATATTCTTAGTATTAGAAAATCAGTTGCAAAAGTATGACATTTGTAATAATCTTTCAATCATTTTAGTATATTTATAACGCTAATTAAATATATACAAAGCTATGCAAAAGAATACAGTCAAAACATTGGCAAAGTTACTGTCATTCCTCTTTTTATTGATGATTCCCAACTTTGGATTTACTCAAGAACAAAACATACCAAAAGCTAAAACAGATGGTTTTTGGGATCATGTTCAATTTGGTGGTGGATTAGGTTTGGCCATAGGTAATGATTTTACAGACATTACCATAGCACCAAGTGCCATTTACAATTTCAATGAGCACTTTGCTTTGGGTACCGGATTACAATACAGCCATTTAAAGCAAAAGAATTTTTATTCTTCCAATGTGGTTGGGGGAAATGTTATTGGCTTGTTCAATCCGATAGAGGAAATTCAGCTTTCTTTGGAAGTGGAACAAGTGCATGTCAATACTTCTTATGCTGATTTATATGATAATGTAAAAAGAAGTTTTTGGAATACCGGTTTATACATTGGTGGTGGTTATCGTGCCGATAATGTAACGATTGGAGCAAGATTCAATTTGTTATTTGACAAGGATAAAGATTTGTATGGCGATGCGTTTATGCCGTTTATAAGAGTTTATTTTTAAAAAAAACAGAATAATATTATAAATTTAACAAATTTTTAACGCGAAAAACTCGCTTATTACGATTTTTTTTTTTTGCTTTGGGTTTATTAATTTAAATCTAAATTTATGAAAAAATTATTTTTATTATCATCAATGTTATTGATGACTAGTGGTGTTTTTGCAAATGACATAGTAGAAAAAAAGAATCTGACTAAAGAGAACGAGACTACAGTTACTCAAGTATGTTGTAGAAGAGGTGTTACAGATGACGCAACAGGACAAAACGCAACGGCAAGAGGTTGCGTTGATTCAACAGGCGATGCTCAAATCGATATGGGTAAAGCTTGTGAGAAAGCATTAAAGGCAGCAAAGGCAGCTTTAGCTCTTCTGTTAGAATAGATTTATTTATTTTTAATAAACAAGAGTTGTTTGTTGGTTTTAATTTTCAACTCTTGTTTTAATTTTAATTTTATGATAAATAAAACATTTTTCATTTTTTTTCTTGTGTTTTCATTAAATTCTTTTTCTCAAAATAATTTTGACTTTATAAAAATAAACTATAAATCTTTTTTGTTGGATGAAAGAGAAGAATATGGTTGTTTCTTGTATGAAGAAACTACACTATTGACAAGTAATTTAAAAAGTTATTATTACGAAAAAGCTCGTGATACAATTATTCAAACTATATCTATGGGAGATATGGACAACACTTCTGCAACATATAATTTTACTTATTTTAAAGATTTCAGTACTAAAAAAATTTATTTTAATCGAGATTACGGATTAAAAAAAGTGATAGTAGACTCTATAAATATTATAAAATGGGATATTACCAAAAATTACACTAAAGTAATGGGATACGATTGTCAAGAAGCAAAATGCGTTTTCAGAGGCAGAAGTTATAAAGCATATTTTTTAAAAGATATTCCAATTCCTAATGGACCTTTCAAATTTGATGGACTACCAGGGCTAATTTTAAAAGTTCAATCCGACGATGGCACAGTAAATATAGAAGCTTATGAAATCGAATATAACAAAGATATTAAATTCAATTTCACTAATCCTTTTGATGAAAAAAATATTGCAACATGGCAAGAATTTAAAGATTTTTACAAAAAAAGAGTTGAGAAAGTTAAAAATTACAATCCTGAAGACGGAATGTCATTTAGTATTCCAATCGGATATATTGAAAAATTTGTTGATTAATAAAATTATTTTAATTTTATTTTTAACCACAACTGTTTATTCCCAAACAATAAAAGGCACAATTACCGACTCGCTTGGTGTTGTGCCTTTTGCTACTGTAGTAATTAAAGATAAAAATGAATTAATAAAACAATTCACCACTTCTGATGAAAAAGGCTTTTACAGGCTACAACTCAAAAAAGAAAGAGACACTTTGTTTCTTGAAGTTTCTACCTTAATTCATGAACCCAGAACAGTTGATTTAAGTAAGTTAAAGATAGTTAATAATGAGTTGATGATTGACTTTTTTCTGAAAGAAAGAATAACAAATCTTAAAGAAGTTATCATAAAAAAAGCACCTCCAATTCTTCAAAAAAAAGACACATTAGAATATAATCCTAATAGTTTTATAGATGGTTCAGAAAAAGTAGTAGAGGATTTATTAAAAAAACTCCCAGGAATTAAAGTTGAAGACAATGGAACAATAAAATACAAAGGAAAAGAAATAAAAAAAATGTTGCTTGATGGAGATGATTTATTTGATGCGAACTATACAATAGGGAGTAAAAACATCAATGTTGATATGATTGAAAAAGTACAAGGTATTGAGAATTATGAAGAGAATAGTTTGTTGAAAGGAATAAAAGATTCAGATGATGTAGTCCTAAATCTTGTTCTTAAAAAAGGCAAAACAGATTTTTCAGGCAATTCAACTCTTGGCTATGGAATAGAAGATAGATATTATGGAACACTTTCGGGAGTTTTAGTTAATAAAAAAATTAAAGCATTTGGTCTTTCATCATTTAATAATGTCGGACAAAACAACACTCCATACGATTTTAGTTCAGAAATTATTTCGTTAGAAAATATAAAAAATCAAAATCTACTATCAAAATCATTAATAAATCAAGGAAATTTCAATTCACTATTAGACAATAATTTTCATCGACTAAATAATAATTTCTATACCAGTTTGAATACTTTAAATAAAGTTTTTAAAAAATCAAGTTTTAAAGTAAATCTCGGATTTTATCAAGACGAACTGAGTAGATTGAATAAAAGTAACTCAATAATTTTTTTACAAAATGAAATAATAGAAATTAATGAAACGAATAGTCTGAATAAAAGACCTAAACTTTTTGACGCAAATGTTCACTTTTCAAATAAAGAAAAAGATAATTTTCATTGGGAATATATAAGTAAAATAAACCAAAGCGAACTCATTTTTAATGATATAAGTAGTAATAATAATTTAATTCAAAATAATAATGTTACAACGAATCAATTCAATACATCACATAACATAAACTCTACACTGAAAATTTCGGAAAAAAAAGCCATTGTAACATCACTGCATTTCACAAAGAATAAATTGCCTCAAAGTTTAAAAACTAATCCACCAACTGCGATTGATGATTTGGGACTTTTACTAGCGGCTAATCAACAAAGTGAATTTCAAAAACAGTTTTTATCTATCAATAATTCCTATTTTGTATCTAGTAAAAAACTAAAATATGCAATTCATACAAGTTATTTTGATTTGAGAAATTCACTTTTTTCAAATTTATTAAATCAAAATAATCAAAGTATTGGCAATGAGTTTAGAAACGAAAATATTTATAACATTAAAAATTTAAATATTAATCCTATTTTAGTTTACAACGAAAAAAAATATTCTTTTAGAATAGGTTTGAATGCTATTTATAATGATTTAGATTTTAATGATGCGAGTGAAAAAATAAAAAAAGAAGCGTATTTTATTGTCCCAAAAGTAACTGCAATATATAAATTAGACACTCATAGTTCTTTGAATTACAACTATTCATTTAATCAAATTTTGCCCGAAGAAGACAGATTATTTTCAGGAATTATTCAAACAAGTTATAGAGATTTCATTTCAAACGAAATAAGGTTAGAATATCTAAAAACACATTCTCATAGTTTAAGTTTTAATCATCATGATTTTTTTAATTTAACTCAATTCAATGTTGCTATAACTCATGATAACAGACCAAATAATTATTTTCAAGAAACAATAATAAATCAAAATATTACCGTTTCAAATCAATTTTTCGCAAAGATTAGTAACAAAGATTATGGGATAACAGTTTCTAGTGAAAAATATATTCATTCATTGAGAACTACATTTCAGCTAAATTCATCTTTTAATTTGTCTTTTGATAACAATATTCTCAATGAATCTGATTTAAGAGAAATAAAAAATAAAAATTTTACAGCAAACTTTACAGCGCGTAGAGGAATAAACAAAAAACTAGTTATCGAAAATAAAACATTTTATTTAAACTCAAATTTTAAAGTTGAAGATGAACAACTAAATAATAATTTCCAAATGCTTACGAATCAGACTAAAATTCTATTTAAATCTAAAAAATTTATAAACAGTAACCTAGTTGGGAATTTTATATCACCAAATTTAAAATCTAATGACAATTACTTTTTTCTAGATTATGAAATTAATTTTACACCAAAAAATAAAAATTTGACATATTCATTAATAGGAAAAAATCTAACCAACAACAAAACATTTACAACCGTTAGCGCATCTGACTTTTCAACAAACAAAGGCTCACACAATTTAATAGAAAGGTATGTAATGTTTAAAATCACATTCGGTTTCTGAACCAAACCTTCATCCATTCTCTTTTCAATATCAAAAAAGCGATTTGCTCGGCCAATTCAACCGTGTCGCTTCCGTCCAATTGTTTGATATTTTCTTCAGGAACATCAATGATGTAGAGCAAGTTGAGTAATTCGGCGTATTTGTATTGAATTAAACGGTAAATTTTTTCGTGGATTTGTACTTTCAATTCGTAAGGCGAAGTACTTTTTGGAAAATCAATGGGTTCGTTGGCAAAATTGAAATCCTTGTTGAGTTGCTCGATAAGTTTTGCGTACAAGTTTTCTTTCTCGGCTTCCGAAAGTAATTGGTCGGTATTGGTTGGTGGTTGGAACATAATGGGATTTTCAATTTCAATGGCAATGGCAATGGCAAAAATCAATGGTAATAGTCAGGATTGTTATTGATTTTTGAAATTGATATTGACATTTCACACGTTTCTACTCATTAATTTATCCCCGAAAGCTCTCAAAACAGCTTTTTTATCCTCACTGATATTCATTTTGTCTAAAGTTTCAAAAGCCTTTAAAGTATAGTCTTGAATGGCACTTTGGGTAGCATCACTCGCACCGGTTTGGTTGAAAATTTGTTTCACCGAATTGATTTTATCGGTATTGTCGCTTGGCTGAATGGAGAATAAATGCAGCAATTGCTCTTTCTCTTCCGCTTCTGAATATTCTAAAGCTTTGAGGTACAAATAAGTTTTTTTATTCTCGATGATATCGCCGCCGACTTGCTTTCCAAAAGTTTCCGGATTGCCAAAAGCGTCTAAATAATCGTCTTGCAACTGAAATGCAATCCCTAAATTCAATCCGAAATCATAAATCGCATTGGCGTTTTCGGTTGAAGTTTCGGCTACAATCGCACCCATTTTCATGGCGGCTCCAACCAAAACTGCGGTTTTGTATTCAATCATTTTCAAATACTCCGGAATCGTAACATCGTCTCGGGTTTCAAAATCCACATCGTATTGTTGGCCTTCACAAACTTCTAATGCAGTTTTACTAAACAATTTAGCCAATTCTCTAAAGACATACGGTTCATAGGCTTCAAAAAATTGGTAGGCTAAAATCAGCATCGCATCGCCTGAAAGAATTCCTGTATTCAAATCCCACTTTTCATGTACGGTTTCATTTCCTCTGCGCAATGGCGCATCATCCATAATATCATCGTGAATCAGCGAGAAATTGTGAAAAACCTCAACGGCTGTTGCGGCTTGTATGGCTTTTTGACAATCAGCATCAAATACTTCGGCTGCCATTAAAGTTAATATTGGACGCAATCTTTTTCCGCCAAGCGCTAATATGTATCGAATAGGCTCGTATAAATTATTAGGCTCTTTTTCAAGAGTCAATGTTTCAAAATGGGAAATGATTATGTCTTGGTAATCGGAAATAGCGCGCATGAAAAATATTTTCGGCTAATTTAGGTTATTCTCATCGCTTTACAAAAAGGCGCTATTTCAACCAATGTTAAATTTACGTTAATACTATGGAAACTATTTTAGTGTTTAAAGTTTCCATCTTACATTTGCCCCAGAAATTTTAACAGAAATGAAAGATAAAATCATCAAAAAAGCAACAGACATGTTTTTGAAACTGGGTTTCAAGAGTGTTACTATGGATGATATAGCGTGTGAGATGTGCATTTCGAAAAAAACGATATACAAATATTTCAGCAACAAAGAAAAGCTAATTGAAGAAGGCACTGAAGTAGTACATCAAAAAATTCATTCCATGATGGATGAAGTGATGGCGCAAAATCACAATGCAATCGCCGAAAATTTTCAAATGCGAGAGATGTTCAAACAAATGTTTCAATCCTTTGATCAATCTCCGGCCTATCAGCTCAAAAAGCATTATCCTGAAATTTATGAAAAAATGATGGCCAACGAAATTGAAGATTGTAGCCACATGTTTCGCCAAAACATTGAAAAAGGAATTACAGAAGGCTTATACCGAAAGGAAACCGATGTTGAAGCTGCTGTAAAATTTTATTATACTTTAATTTTTTCCATTAATGAAAATACCATGTTGGAAAAAGACGCCTACGAACTGGAAGCCAAGGCACTCGAATACCACACCCGAGCCATAGCAACAGCTGAAGGAATTATCGAACTCGAAAAACATTTAAAAACCATTATATAATCATCAATCCATGAAAAATAAATTAATACTAACACTTTTCTTGGCGATAAGCTTTTTACATGCCCAAGAAAAAAAAGAAAGCTATTCTTTCAGCCTACAACAGGCTATTGAACACGCTATCAAAAACAATTATTCGGCCCTCAATGCCAATAGAGATATTGATGTTGCCAAGCAGAAAAAATGGGAAACAACCGCAGCCGGTTTACCGCAAATTAATGCCGGAGTGAATTATGTAAATAATTTCGAATTAACCCAACAAGGCGCTGCAGGCGGTGGACCATTTGGAGGAAATCCATCTGATGTATTGACTTTTGCCTTTGGAACCAAACACAATATGAATGCTGCAGCAACCTTAAGTCAATTAATTTTTGACGGCTCTTACATTGTGGCGCTTCAAGCCTCAAAAACGTATTTGAAATATTATGAAAATGCCAAACGAAAAAACAATACTGAAATCCGTGAGATGGTAATCAATGCTTATGGTAATGTGTTATTGGCAGAAGAAAGCGTTGCTATTCTTGAAAAAAATAAGGCTACATTATCAAAGACCCTTACCGATACTGAAGAAACTTATAAAAACGGCTTGATTGAAGAAGAAAATGTAGAGCAACTTCAGATTACTTTGGCGGCTATCAACAGTAACTTAAACAATACCAAAAGACTCCAAGACGTAGCGTATAAAATGTTGAAACTAACGTTAGGAATAGACATTGACGCCGACTTACAGCTAACCGATAAATTGGATAGTCTTTCGGCTTCTAATTTAGATTTGGCTTTCAGTAAAGGTGAATTTGCCGTAACGAATAACATCAATTATCAAATGGCCACCAACTTCCAAGAGCAAAGAACCTTAGAATTAAAACTACAAAGAAGCAAAGCTTTGCCAACCTTGAGTGCTGCTGTTAACTTTGGTTACAATTCATTTGCCAATGAGTTTAATTTTACCAGTAGTCAACAAAAATGGAACAACTTCTCCAATCTCGGAGTGAGTTTAAATGTGCCGATATTTAGCAGTTTTGGTAGAAGTGCTAAAACACAACAAGCCAAAATTGCATTAGACCAAGCCAAAACCCAATTGATACAAACGGAACAACAATTAAAATTAGAATACGAAAGAGCCAAAAGCGAGTATGAATTCAGCATTGAAGAATATGCCACTTCTAAAAGCAATTTGAATTTGGCCGAACGCATCGAAAGAAAGCAACAAATCAAATTTACCGAAGGTTTGTCCTCCAGTTTTGACTTCAGTGAAGCACAAAGACAATTGTACACTGCGCAACAAAACTACTTGCAATCTATGGTAAACATCATCAATAAAAAAGCAACTCTTGAAAAAATCATCAATAAAAACTAATCTATACAAAATGAAAAAGACAATTATACTTGCCCTGTTAGCCGTAGTACTTTACGCTTGTGGAAACAAAGAAAATGCACAATCAGTTGACCAATTGATAGCCTCAAAAAACGTAACAGCCTTACAAACAAAGAAAACTGCTTTGCAAGCTGAAATTGCGAAAATCGAAGAGGCTCTAGCCACTTTAGACGTTAAAAAAGAAGAAGCGCTGGTTTCAGTACTGACCTTAAAAGACACTATTTTCAATCATTACCTTGACATTCAAGGAAGTGTAGATACCAAAGAAAACATTTTGGTACAACCGGAATTCAGCGGTACTTTAACTTCCTTAACCGTTATCGCCGGACAAAAGGTTTCAAAAGGACAAATCTTAGGTCGCGTTGATGATGGCGGTATGAGCCAACAATTGGCCAGTGCCGAAAACCAATACAATTTGGCCAAAACCACCTACGAAAGACAAAAGAATCTTTGGGACAAAAAAATCGGTTCGGAAATTCAATATTTACAAGCGCAAGCGCAAATGATTTCGGCTCAAAAAAGTGTGGCTCAAATCAAAGCGCAATTATCAAAGACTGTAATCCGTGCTCCATTTACCGGAACTATCGACGAAGTGTTTGTTGAAAAAGGACAAGTCGTTGCGCCAAGCGTTCAAGGTTTAATGCGAATTGTAAATTTAAACAACATGTATGTTTCGACAACCGTTCCTGAAACTTATATCGGAAAATTAAAAGTAGGTACTTTGGTTGATGTTTACCTAACTTCTTTAAATAAAACTTACAAAGGGAAAGTACGTCAAATTGGTAATTTCATCAACCCAAGCAACAGAAGTTTTGGTATTGAAGTAAGTCTTCCTAATCCGGACAACTTGTTACGTCCGAATCAAGTCGCCAAACTTAAAATCACCGACTATGTAAACAAAGAAGCGATTGTTGTTCCAACCAGTGTGGTTCAAGAAGACGGCACCGGTGCTAAATATGTGTACACTGTAGAAGGCAGCAATGGTAAAACCGGAACCGCCAAAAAAGTATTAGTAACCGTAGGAAAATCAGCTGATAATGTTACTGAAATCCTAAGTGGTTTATCGGCAAATGACATTATTGTGACCGAAGGCGTGAACAATATTTCTGAAGGAATGAAATTAAATTTCTAATATCAAATATTAGATATCAAATATCCAAAATTTAATATCTAATATCTAAAATCTAATATTACATGAGTCACCAAAATAAAGAATTCGGAATATCGAGTTGGGCAGTCGACAACAGAGTCACTGTTTACATCTTCACCTTTTTGATTGTAGTTACCGGTTTGATCGCCTATGTAACCATGCCGCGTGAAGATTTCCCTGAAATCATCGAAAATAAAATATATGTTTCTTCGGTTTTCCCGGGGAATTCTGCGGAAGACGTTGAAAAATTAATCGTCAAACCACTGGAAAAAGAATTCAAAAACATCAGTGGCATTGATAAAATTACGGCCAGCTCGTTTCAAGATTACGGAATGATTATCGTAGAATTCAGCGATAAAGTCGGTCTCGAAGAAGCCAAAACCAAAATCAAAGACAAAGTCGATGTGGTAAAAGCCGATACCGATTGGCCCAATTTAGACAACGGAAGTAAAGTAGAACCAAGCGTTTTCGAATTGAACATTTCAGAAGAAGTGCCCATTTTGAATATCAACTTAAAAGGAAATTACACTACACAACAACTTAAAAAATACGGCGAAAAACTTCAAGATGATATTGAAGAAATTGCCGAAGTAAAGAAAGTTGACATTCTTGGGGTTGATGACAAAGAAGTAGAAATCGCCGTTGATATTTTCAAAATGACGGCTGCTCAAGTTTCATTTGATGACATTCAAAATGCCGTGAAATATGAAAACATGACACTTTCGGGTGGCAATTTGACTTCTCAAGGTTCGCGAAACAACATCAGAATCGTCGGGGAAATAAAAGATCCGAAAGAATTGGAAAATGTAATCGTAAAATCATTTGGCGGTAGCGTTTATCTTAAAGACATTGCAAAAGTTAGTTTCAAAGAAAAAGAAAAAACTACTTACGCCCGTGAAAAAGGAAAAGAAGTGGTGATGTTGAACGTAAAAAAACGTTCGGGTCAAAACATGATTTCTGCCATTGAGCAAGTCAAAGAAAGAATTAAATTGGCCCAAGAAAATTATTTGCCAAAAGATTTAAAAATCGACTTAACCAACGACCAATCTTCTCGAGTTGAACACCAGGTGGACGAATTGTCCAACCACATTATCTTCGGAATTGTGTTGGTTATGATTGTCTTGATGTTCACCATGGGATTGCGTAACTCCTTATTCGTTGGTGCCGCTATTCCGCTGTCGATGTTAATGGCGTTTACCATATTATCGGCTTTCGGAATGACCTTAAATACGATGGTGTTGTTCGGATTGGTAATGGGATTAGGAATGTTGGTGGACGACGGAATTGTTGTTGTTGACAATGTGTTCGCCAATATGAAAAAGGGCATGCCGCGTGTGCAAGCTTCAAAAATCGGTATTGGTGAAATCGCTTGGCCGGTAATTTCCTCTACAGCAACCACTTTGATGGCGTTTTTACCTTTCGCTTTGTGGCCGGGAACTATGGGTAAATTTATGATTTATTTCCCGTTAACCCTTTCGGTAACATTAGGTGCGTCGTTGTTTGTGGCCATGATTGTCAATGCCGCGATGACGGGTGGTTCAATGGATATAGAAGACCGAAATGTAACCAATAAATCTGCCAAAACATATTCGATTATTTTCGGAATACTGGCTGTTATTTTCGTGATACTCGGAAATGTTTATGATTCTAAACTGGGAAGAGCCATTGGACATTTAGCCATAATTTCATTGGGATTAATGTGGTTGTATAAGTTAAAATTGTACCAATGGACCCAAGATTTCCAACATAATTTTTTCCCGAGAATGGAAGAAAAGTACAAAAGCTTTTTGGCCAAAATCCTAACCGGTAGAAATTCCTGGATTGCGCTTGGAAGTATCATTGGAATGCTGGTTTTATCGGTTGTTTTGCTTAATGTATTCCCGAGAAAAGTATTATTCTTCCCGGATAATATTCCAAATCAGGCGATTGTTTATATCGAATATCCTCAAGGAACTGATATTGAGAAAACCAACAAAGCTACATTATTCGTAGAAAAACAGGTAATCAATATCTTAAGCAAATATGTTGATCCAAAAAATCCGGGCGAAAACTACTTAGCGGAAAGTATCGTTTCTCAAGTTGGTGTCGGCGCCGGAAACCCAAATGTGGATGCCGGTTCGGCTTCGGAAACTCCTTTTAAAGGGAAAGTTACCGTAAACTTCTCGGAGTTCAAATTCCGTCAAGGGATTAATACTTCAGATGTTTTAGAAGAAATCCGTGGCAAAGTAAAAGGAATTGCCGGAGCAGTAGTTACCGTTGAAAAAGATGCCAATGGTCCGCCGGCAGGTTATCCAATCAGTGTGCAATTAACCGGTTCTGATTATGACCAAATGATTGCGCAAGCTGACAAAATGATTGCTTACATCAACAGCAAAAACATTCCGGGAATCGAAAAGTTAAGTGTTGATGTCAATAAACAAAGTCCGGAACTCGAGGTAAATGTAGATCGTGTAAACGCGGGAAGTGCCGGAGTTACTACAGGACAATTAGGATTCAACTTGCGTCGTTCATTATACGGTCAGGAAATTTCAACTTACAAAGAAGGCGATGACGATTATAACATTGTGGTGCGCATGCAAGAAGACCAGCGTAAGAATGAAAACATCCTCTTCAATCAATCGATGACTTTCAGAAACCAAAACAATGGTCAAATCGTTCAAGTACCGATTTCAGCCGTGTCTGCCACTGAAAAAACGTATACTTATAACCAAATCAAAAGAAAAGGGTACAAACGCATTATGACTATTTATTCCAATGTAATAACCGGTTTTAATGCAGATGAAATCACCAAGCAAATTGAAACAGAACTAAAAGGATACGAATTGCCTAAAGGCATTACTTATTCGTTTTCCGGTGTACAAGAAGAACAGGGTAAAAACCAAAGTTTCTTGCTCTATGCCTTGTTCTTAGCGATGGCAGGAATTACAATTATTATTGTGTTACAATTTAATTCGGTTTCTAAAACCATTGTGATTTTATTCACTGTATTACTGAGTTTCAGTGGAGTTTTCTACGGTTATGTGATTGCCAATATGGATTTTGTAATCCTTATGACGATGATGGGAATCATTTCCTTGGCGGGAATTGTGGTGAAAAACGGAATTGTATTAATGGACTTCTTCGTCTTGTTATTAGACAAAAAAGTAGCCGACAAGGCTTTGGAAAGTCATGATGATTTATCGCTGGAAGAAATCAAAGAAGTGATTATTGAAAGTGGTAAATCGCGTTTGCGTCCGGTATTATTAACCGCTTTAACGGCTGTATTAGGATTAATTCCATTGGCCATCGGATTGAACTTCGACTTCTTCGGATTGATCACCGATTTGAATCCACACTTATATATGGGTGGAGACAATGTGATTTTCTGGGGACCATTGGCTTGGACGATTATTTTCGGATTGACTTATGCTACGGTATTGACTTTAGTCATGGTTCCGGTGATGTTCTTCTTAGTGAAACGAACTAAGTATTGGTTAAGAGACCGAAGAGAAAGAAGAAAAGCTATAGAAGCCTAAATAAATAGTTTGAAAGTAAAAAAGGGAACTCAAAATTTGAGTTCCCTTTTTCATTATAAATAATTAACTTCTTATTTATTTACTATAGCGTCTTGTTTCCAAGATTTCACTGAAGCCACACGACTATCAGAATAATCCACTTCACTTAACGATTTATTGTTCCAAAAAAACCATTTTCCGGTTTTTTGTCCGTTGGTATATTCGCCAATCGATTTTTTATTGCCGTTTTCATCAAAAGCTACCCATTGTCCGGTAATCTTACCGTCTTTAAAATAACCTTGTTGCTGCACTTTACCATTTTCATAATAATAGGTAGCTTTTACTAAGTTCCCTTCTTGCTCCAAAAATGGTTTGCCGGTTTGAGCGAAAGTCAATCCTGAGATAAGTAATGCTCCTAAAATAAATATCTTTTTCATAGTCGTAGGTTTTAATAGTTCATAATAACATAACAAATATATATATTATTTTACAATAAAAAAACTTTTACTTAACAATTTGGTAACATTGAATGAAAACTTAACATTAGATTTGTTTTTCTAAATAAAAAACCACCCGAATTGGGTGGCTTAAGTATTAATTTTATTGGTGTTTTAATTCAATAATTTATTCAACTGTTCTCTAAGTCTTGGATCAGAAGGTCTTTTCGCATCGGCATCAACTACAACCCCTTTTGGATCAATTAATATAAATCTCGGAATCGAATTCACTTCAAAGGCTTTAACAAAATCCGTTTGGTTTGCTTTAGCAGCATACAATTGCGTTCCGGTCAATTCTTTTTCAACTACGAAGGTTTTCCATTTCTCATAATCCTTTTCAGCATCAATAGAAACACTTACGAATTCTATATTTTTCCCGTGAAAGTCAGCCTCCATTTTCTTCAAAGAAGGAATTTCGGCACGACATGGACCACACCATGTTGCCCATAAATCAACGTAAACATATTTGCCTTTTAAACTTTCCAAGGTGGTTTTGCCGCCTTTGTGGTTTTCATAATCAAAATTTGGCGCCGGTACATTATTCATTTTTTTCTTGGCTTGCGACATGGTATAATATTGTTGCAGTTGACCAATATTGGCTTCGGTACCTTTTTTCAACATCTCTTTCAAGTTGACGTCAATTTTAGAAGCTTCTAAACTAGCCAATTGACCGGCTTTGAGTGCTTCGGAAGCTTTATTAAAACCATCAGCATCCAACTCAAGCATCGTTTGAAAATCAATACTGTTCTCCTGTAAAGTTCGTTGGGCTAAAAAATTGTTTTCCTCTGCCCCATTTCCGGAAAACGCTATGGTCTCATCAAACTTTACAGCGTCCATAGTCATTTTCAAATTGTAACCGTTTTTTAAGTACAAATTGGCATATTCTACGCCATCAAATAACTGATACAATCCTTCCTTGATAGGAAAAGTGGCTTTAAAATTGCCATTAGCATCGGCCTCAATTTTTTGAATGGTCTCTCTACCGCTATTGATAGAAAGTGTGTTGCCGTTCTTGTTGGCAATCTCCGCCTGAAAAGTCATCGTTTCCTGAGCAATGGCTGCAGCGGAAACAAATACGGTTAAAATAAAGCTAACTATTTTCTTCATAAATGTGTGTATTTAATTTTAAGATATCAAATATACTGGTTTTCCCAATTCGAAAATTAAAGATTAACTTAAATTTGATTTGAAACTTCATCCATTTAATTGGTATAAGTTTTTTACTTTTGCCCAAAATTTTATTCCAATGTACAGAAGTCATAATAACGGCGAGTTAAACGCCACTCATATTAATAAAGAAGTTACGCTTGCCGGTTGGGTACAAAAATCACGAGATAAAGGGTTTATGATTTGGGTTGATTTACGCGACCGTTACGGCATTACGCAGTTAATCTTTGACGAACAAAGAACGGACAAATCGGTATTTGAAAAAGCCAAATCACTTGGAAGAGAATTTGTAATTCAAGTAAAAGGAACCGTAATTGAACGTGAGTCCAAAAATCCAAATATGTCTACTGGTGATATCGAAATTTTGGTTTCTGAACTGACTTTATTAAATGCTTCTATTGTCCCGCCATTCACTATCGAAGATGAAACTGATGGTGGTGAAGACATCCGAATGAAATACCGTTACTTGGATATCCGAAGAAATCCGGTAAAAAACTCGTTGCTTTTCCGTCACAAAGTGGCCATAGAAGTGCGCAAATATTTATCCGATTTAGATTTCTGTGAAGTGGAAACGCCTTATTTAATCAAATCAACTCCGGAAGGCGCAAGAGATTTTGTGGTGCCAAGCCGAATGAACGAAGGACAATTTTACGCCTTACCACAATCGCCTCAAACTTTCAAACAATTATTGATGGTTGGTGGCATGGACAAATATTTCCAAATTGTGAAATGTTTCCGTGATGAAGATTTGCGCGCCGACAGACAACCGGAATTCACCCAAATCGACTGCGAAATGGCATTCGTTGAACAAGAAGATATTCTAAATGTTTTCGAAGGCTTGACTCGTCATTTACTAAAAGAAATCAAAGGCATAGACGTTGCTGAATTCCCAAGAATCACTTACGATTACGCCATGAAAACCTATGGTAACGACAAACCGGATATTCGTTTCGAAATGAAATTCGGAGAGCTAAACGCCGTTGCCCAACATAAAGATTTTCCGGTATTTAATTCGGCCGAACTAGTGGTTGGAATTGCCGCTCCGGGTTGCGTTTCTTATACTCGTAAAGAAATTGATGCCTTAATTGACTGGGTAAAACGCCCTCAAGTTGGTGCTTCAGGAATGGTTTACGTCAAATGTGAAGAAGACGGAACGTTCAAATCTTCAGTGGATAAATTCTACGACCAAGACGATTTAAAAAAATGGGCAGCAGCAACAAATGCCAAAGCAGGGGACATGATTTTTGTGCTTTCAGGACCAGCTGATAAAACCAGAACCCAATTATCAGCACTACGTATGGAATTAGCGACTCGTTTAGGGTTGAGAAAACCCGAAGAATTTGCTCCGTTATGGGTAGTTGATTTTCCTTTATTAGAATGGGACGAAGAAAGCGGGCGTTATCACGCTATGCATCATCCGTTCACCTCACCGAAACCGGAAGACATGAAATTAATAGAAACCGAACCGGGTAAAGTTCGTGCCAATGCCTATGATATGGTATTAAACGGAAATGAAATCGGTGGTGGTTCGATTCGTATACACGATAAAGAACTACAAAGCAGGATGTTCAGCTTATTAGGCTTCACGCCAGAACAAGCCCAAGACCAATTTGGCTTCTTGATGAATGCATTCCTATTTGGAGCACCGCCACATGGTGGTTTGGCTTTTGGATTGGATAGATTGGTAGCGATTTTAGGTGGACAAGAAACTATCCGTGACTTTATTGCTTTCCCAAAAAATAATTCCGGACGCGATGTAATGATTGACGCGCCTTCGGCTATAGATGAAGCCCAATTAAAAGAATTATACATAAAATTAGACTTACCGCAATAAATATCATATTCGCATTTTCAAAGAGCGCCATTATTTAAAAGTTTATAAATAATTACTTTTTTTGTTGTCATTTTTAGAATAATTCAAATACTGCACTGAAAATCATTTAATTATAATTTGAAAATTTTGAAAAAAATTTAACTTTTTATTCGATTTTTGTTGGCTACGTCGCAAATAAGTATATCTTTGGGCATTATTAATTATTTTTATATTACAAAATGCGCACAGGTAAAGTTAAATTCTTCAATGAATCAAAAGGTTACGGTTTTATTACTGATGACGAAACAGGAAAAGACATTTTCGTACATGCTACCGGAGTTAGAACAGAAGGTCTAGCTGAAGGTGATAAAGTATCATACGAAGAAGAAGAAGGTAGAAAAGGTAAAGTAGCAGCTCAAGTAGTAGCTATCGAAGACTAATATATATTATTTTTTGATTACCTAGAATGACTCAACGTCCCGAAAATTTCGGGACGTTTTTTTATACCCTAATTTCCTTATTTATAATCGGTTTAAATAAACCCGTTTAGGAAAGAAATAACAAACGTTTAGCCTTTCATTTTTGCGAATTAAATAATGCGATGTATATTTGTGGCTATTTTAATTTACTTCTAATTTTGAGCACTATGCAGTCTAATCAATTAGATTATTTACCAATCCTAATGCAAGCTGGTTTAGCGGTAGGGTTTGTGGTCTTAACCATTATTGGCTCTAGCTTTTTGGGCCCAAAAAGACATTCCAAAAACAAAGACAAAAATTTCGAATGTGGTATCGAATCGGTTGGAAACGCCAGAATACCTTTTTCAGTAAAATATTTCTTGGTAGCTATTCTTTTCGTCCTTTTTGACGTAGAGGTGATTTTCTTATACCCTTGGGCTATCAATTTCAAAGAATTAGGAATGGAAGGCATGATTAAGATGGTTATTTTCATGTCATTGCTTTTAGTGGGTTTCTTCTACATTATCAAGAAGAAAGCGTTGGAGTGGGAATAATTAATTACGAATTATAAATTACGAATTATAAATGAGTGATTCTAAAACAAATATGGTTGCTCCGCCCGAAGGAGTCGTTGGTGAAGGTTTCTTCGCCACCAAATTAAACGACGTTGTCGGATTGGCGAGAGCTAATTCACTTTGGCCATTGCCGTTCGCGACTTCTTGTTGCGGAATTGAATTTATGGCCACCATGGCCTCTCACTACGATTTAGCGCGCTTTGGTTCGGAAAGAGTTAGTTTCTCTCCGCGTCAAGCCGATATGTTGATGGTAATGGGAACGATTTCTAAAAAAATGGCGCCTATTTTACGTCAAGTATACGAACAAATGTCGGAACCAAGATGGGTTATCGCTGTTGGAGCTTGCGCTTCTTCAGGTGGAGTATTCGACACGTATTCTGTTTTACAAGGCATCGATAAAGTGATTCCGGTTGACGTTTACGTTCCAGGTTGTCCGCCAAGACCGGAACAAATTGTAGACGGCGTAATGCAATTGCAAGAATTGGTAAAAAACGAATCGGTACGCCGAAGAAGTTCACCGGAATATAAAGAATTATTAGCTTCTTATAACCTATAATATGGCTTTAGAAACTGCACACATACAAGAAAAATTATCTCAAGCCTTTGGCAACAATGTGCTGAATTTCGAAATGAAAAGAGATATTTTCACCCTAGAGGCAACACCAAGTACCATTCACGAAGTGATTCGCTTTTTGAAAGAACAAGAAGATTTAAACTTCCATTTCCTAACAGATTTAGCCGGAATTCATTTCCCGGATAATGATGAAACACACCAATTTGCCGTAACCTATCAATTGCACAACTGGATTGAAAACGTGAGAATTCGTGTAAAAACTTATTTGCCCGATCCTGCAGAAGTTGATACGATAACCGACTTGTTTCTATGCGCCAATTGGATGGAAAGAGAAGCTTGGGATTTCTTCGGAATCAATTTCAAAGGACATCCGCAATTAAAAAGAATTTTGAATATGGATGAAATGGTTTCTCACCCGATGCGAAAAGAATTCCCAATGGAAGACAGCGGAAGAACCGACAAAGATGACCGTTTCTTCGGAAGAACACCGGTTAATAATGGATAATTAACAATGAACAATTGACAATTACCAAATGCACAGAAAAACTAAATTAATAGTTAATTGAAAATTATCAATTATCAATTATCAATTTTTAATTAATGATGTCAGATTTATTATTATCACCAGAGCATCGATATGCTAAAATTATAGAAAAAACCCGCAACGAAGACGGAAGCGAACTCTCTATATTAAACTTGGGACCAACTCACCCGGCAACACACGGAATTTTCCAAAACATCTTATTGATGGATGGAGAAAGAATCTTAGATGCTGAGCCTACCGTAGGTTACATTCACCGTGCGTTTGAAAAAATCGCCGAAAACCGTCCGTTTTACCAAATCAATGTTTTGACTGATCGTATGAACTATTGTTCTTCGCCTATCAACAACATGGCTTGGTGGATGACTGTAGAGAAATTATTGAATATTGAAGTACCCAAACGTGCGCAATATTTAAGAGTGATTGTGATGGAGTTGGCCAGAATCACAGACCACTTGATTTGTAATTCGATTTTGGGTGTGGATACCGGAGCTTATACCGGATTCCTTTATGTATTCCAATTCAGAGAAAAAGTATACGAGATTTACGAAGAAATTTGTGGCGCTCGTTTAACCACCAATATGGGAAGAATAGGCGGATTCGAAAGAGAATGGTCTGACGAAGCGTTCAAAAAACTAAACACTTTTCTAGAAGAATTTCCGGTAGCCTGGAAAGAATTCGAAAACCTATTCGAAAGAAACAGAATTTTCATTGACCGTACCGTTAATGTAGGTCCGATTACCGCTGAAAAAGCCATGCAATACGGATTAACCGGTCCAAACTTACGCGCAGCCGGAATTGATTACGACGTTCGTAAAGCCGCTCCGTATTCTTCTTATGAAGATTTCGAATTTGATGTTCCAGTTGGAAAATCAGGCGATACTTATGACCGTTTTTGCGTTCGTAATGCCGAAGTTTGGGAAAGTTTAAGCATCATCAAACAAGTCTTAGCAAAATTACCCGAAGGACCAATCCACGCTGACGTTCCCGATTATTATTTACCACCGAAAGAAGACGTTTACACCAATATGGAAAGCTTAATTTATCACTTCAAAATTGTGATGGGTGAAGTACCGGTTCCGGTAGACGAAATCTATCACGCGGTTGAAGGCGGAAACGGTGAATTAGGCTTCTATTTAATTACCGACGGAAGCCGAACACCATACCGTTTAAAATTCAGAAGACCTTGTTATATCTATTACCAAGCCTACACTGATATGATTAAAGGCGGAATGCTATCAGACGCTATCGTTATTTTATCAAGTTTAAATGTAATTGCCGGCGAATTAGACGCCTAAAAGAAATTATAAATGATGAATTTTAAATTCTAAATTATTCCAAACATTTAAAATTTATAATTCAAAATTTAAAATAATACAAATGGAAAGATCACACATCAAACAAGAGATAAACATTACTGAACCGTTGATGGCTCGCATCAATGAGTTAATTAGTCATTATCCTGCCGATAAAAAGAAATCAGCTTTATTACCGGTTTTGCACGAAGTTCAAGACGCTCACGACAACTGGTTGAGTATCGAACTGCAAAACAAAGTTGCCGAAATCTTAGAAATATTGCCTATCGAAGTATACGAAGTAGTGACTTTTTATACAATGTTCAACCAAAGACCCATCGGAAAATACATGTTCGAATTCTGTCAAACTGCTGCCTGTTGCCAAAACGGTGTGGAAGATTTGATGGATTATACCTGTTCCAAATTGGGCGTAGGCATTGGCGAACCCACCGCTGACGGACTTTTCGAAGTACGCGGTGTTGAATGTTTAGGCGCTTGTGGTTATGCCCCAATGATGCAGTTGGGTGATTTCTACCAAGAACATTTGACCAAAGAAAAAGTAGACCAGCTCATCGCTGATTGCAAAGACGGAAAAATCACTTTACACGATAAATAATATCATGGGAAGAAAAATATTATTAGACAAAATCAACGTTCCGGGTATCAAAACCTATGAAGTATATCGTCGTGAAGGCGGTTACGCTTCAGTAGAAAAAGCCCTGAAAAAAATGACTCCGGATGAAGTAGTCGAAGAAGTAAAAACTTCAGGATTGCGAGGTCGTGGTGGCGCAGGTTTCCCGGCCGGAATGAAATGGAGTTTTATCGACAAAAAATCAGGCAATCCAAGACATTTGGTGTGTAATGCCGATGAATCGGAACCGGGAACTTTCAAAGACCGATACTTAATGGAATACATTCCGCATCTTTTGATTGAAGGAATGATTACCTCGAGTTATGCTTTGGGGGCCAACCTATCCTACATCTACATCCGTGGAGAATATATGTGGGTTTACAAAATTTTAGAAAGAGCCATCGCCGAAGCAAAAGCGGCCGGTTGGTTAGGCAAAAACATATTAGGCTCAGGCTACGATTTGGAATTATTCGTTCAAATTGGCGGCGGTGCTTACATCTGCGGTGAAGAAACAGCCCTTATCGAAAGTTTGGAAGGAAAACGTGGCAACCCTAGATTGAAACCGCCATTTCCTGCGGTGAAAGGACTTTGGCAAAATCCAACCGTAGTCAATAACGTAGAAACGATTGCGGCTGTGCCATGGATTGTAAACAATTCAGGGGCTGATTATGCCGGAATCGGAATTGGTCGTTCAACGGGAACCAAATTAATTTCGGCTTCCGGAAACATCAAAAACCAAGGCGTTTACGAAATTGAATTAGGCGTTTCAGTATACGAATTCATGAATTCCGACGAATATTGTGGCGGAATGCAAACCGACAGACCTTTGAAAGCATTGGTTCCGGGTGGAAGTTCGGTGCCGATTTTACCAGCGAATTTAATCTACAAAACCGCTGCTGGCGAAGACCGTTTGATGACTTACGAAAGTTTATCCGATGGTGGTTTTGCCACAGGCTCGATGTTGGGTTCAGGCGGATTTATCGTTTATGATGACCGCGCTTGTATCGTTCGCAATACATGGAATTTCTCCCGTTTCTATCACCACGAATCTTGCGGTCAATGTACGCCATGCCGTGAAGGAACTGGTTGGTTAGAAAAAGTGTTGTGGAGAATCGAAAACGGACAAGGACGCGAAGAAGACATCGAATTGTTATGGAGCATCCAATCCAAAATTGAAGGAAACACGATTTGTCCTTTAGGTGACGCGGCTTCATGGCCTGTTGCTGCGGCCATTCGTCACTTCAGAGACGAGTTTGAATACCATATTCGTTTCCCGGAAAAAATAAAGAACCGTGACCATTTCGTTCACGAACCGTTTTCTCAAGTCTTAATGTCGAAAGTCTAAAAGTCATAAAGTAAATGGGAAAATTTAAATCTTTTGAAGAAATTAATTCTTGGCAGAAAGCCAGACAGTTTAATAAAAGGATTTATGAAATAACCGATAATCAAAATTTTAAAAAAGATTTTGATTTGGTCAGACAAATAAGAAGAGCATCTATTTCAATTTCTTCTAATATTGCAGAAGGTTTTGAAAGGAACACAGATAAAGAATTTATACATTTTTTGTATATAGCTAAAGCATCCGCAGGAGAAGTTCGATCGCAATTGTATTTAGCATTAGATTTGAATTATATTGAAAAAATTGAATTTGAAGAATTATTTAATGATGTTTCTGATATTTCAAAATTAATAAGTGGATTTATAAAATATTTAAATGACAGTCAAAAGTCATAAAGTCATAGAGTTGAGCAATTCGACATTAAGACATTAAGACATTAAGACGTTAAGACTTAATATAAATGAAAGTAACCATAGACGGTCAAGAAATTGAAGTAGCACCGGGAACAACGATCCTGCAAGCTGCTCGTATGATTGGTGGAGAATCTGTTCCGCCAGCCATGTGTTATTATTCGAAACTAGAAGGAACCGGCGGAAAATGTCGTTGTTGTTTGGTGGATGTTACCAAAGGTAGCGAAGCCGATCCAAGACCGATGCCAAAACTAGTTGCGTCATGCGTAACCGGTTGTCAGGACGGAATGGAAGTCGCCAGCAAAAAATCAGACCGAGTTTTTGAGGCGCGTAAAGCCGTAACCGAATTCCTTTTAATCAATCACCCCTTGGATTGTCCGGTTTGTGACCAAGCAGGCGAATGTGATTTGCAGAATTTAAGCTTCGAACACGGAAAATTACAACAGCGTTTTATAGAAGAAAAAAGAACTTTCGAACCGGAAGATATCGGTGACAAAATTCAATTGCACATGAACCGCTGTATCGTTTGCCAACGTTGTGTGGAAGTGGCCGATCAGTTAACTGACAAAAGGGTTCACGGCGTATTAAATCGTGGTGACCACTCACAAATTTCAACTTGCATTTCAACCGCCATTGACAATGAATTCTCCGGCAATATGATTGATGTTTGTCCGGTTGGCGCGTTAACGGATAAGACATTCCGATTCAAATCGAGAGTTTGGTTCAACAAACCTTTCAATGCCCACAGAGAATGTACTACGCCGGGTTGTTGCGGAAAAACCACTTTATGGATGTTTGGTAACGAAATCCAAAGAGTTACTGCCAGAAAAGACGAATACCACGAAGTAGAAGATTTCATCTGCAACACTTGTCGTTTCGACAAAAAAGACGTGGCGGATTGGGTAATCGAAGGACCAAGAAAATTTGAGAAAGATTCGGTAATCAACCAAAACAAACATTACGGAAAACTAGACAAAGTTGTAATCGACACCGAAAAAGGGATCCTTCAAGGTAGAGACATCGACCGTAAAAAAATCAGTATGGCCGAAATCGATTACAACGAAAAAATAGACGGTAACCCAATAAACGAAAAGCAAAATGGATAGTGCCTTTATTATAGAAAAAAGTATTTTAATTGTGGTGGTTTTTGCTGTAACGATGATTATGGCCATGTATTCCACTTGGGCTGAGCGTAAAGTTGCTGCTTATTTGCAAGACCGTGTTGGGCCAAACCGCGCCGGTTGGGGTGGTTTGTTACAACCGTTGGCTGATGGGATGAAATTATTTGCCAAAGAAGAATTTGAACCTAATACTAAAAATAAATTCCTTTTCTTTTTAGGACCAGCCATCGCGATGAGTGCCGCATTGATGACAAGTGCCGTAATTCCTTGGGGTGATAAATTGGAAATTTTCGGAAGAACCGTAATATTACAAGCTACCGATACCGATAGTGCTTTGTTGTATATTTTCGCTGTTGTTTCGATTGGTGTTTACGGTATCATGATTGGTGGTTGGGCATCCAACAACAAATTCTCTTTAATGGGTGCGGTTCGTGCCGCTTCTCAAATGGTTTCTTATGAAATTGCCATGGGATTGTCGATGATTGCCTTGTTGATGATGACCGGAACCTTAAGTTTAAAAGAGATTTCGGTACAACAATACGGAATGAATTGGAACGTATTTTACCAACCGCTTTCCTTTTTAATCTTCTTAATTTGTGCTTTTGCCGAAGCCAACAGAACCCCTTTCGATTTAGCCGAGTGTGAGTCGGAATTAATTGGTGGCTACCATACGGAATATTCTTCGATGAAAATGGGATTCTATTTGTTTGCAGAATATGCCAACATGTTTATCTCTTCTACTATTATTGCGGTTTTATTCTTTGGCGGATATAATTATCCTGGCATGGCTTGGGCAGTAGAAAATTGGGGTGTTAACATCGCCAACGTAATCGGAATTGCGGCTTTGTTTGCCAAATTGTGTTTCTTCATTTTCTTCTTTATGTGGATTAGATGGACCATACCACGTTTCAGATACGATCAATTGATGAACTTAGGCTGGAAAATTTTAATTCCGCTTTCTATCTTCAATATTATAATAACCGGAATTTGTCTTTTAGCTTTCAAATAAGAAAAGAAATTATGTCAGCATCAATACAAAGTATATCATTATCAGGTCATAAAAAGCAAGTTTCCAATAAGGAGATGACCTTTTTAGAAAGACTTTACCTAGTAGCCATTTTTAAGGGCTTATGGATTACCATCAAACACTTTTTCAAGAAAAAAGCAACGATTCATTATCCGGAGCAAGTTAGAGAGTTTAGTCCGGTTTATCGTGGTCAACACATGTTAAAACGCGACGAATTAGGTCGGGAAAACTGCACCGCTTGCGGATTGTGCGCCTTGTCTTGTCCGGCGGAAGCCATCACGATGAAAGCGGCCGAACGCAAAAAAGGAGAAGAGCATTTATACCGTGAAGAAAAATATGCCGAAATCTATGAAATCAATATGTTGCGTTGTATATTCTGCGGATTGTGTGAAGAAGCTTGTCCGAAAGACGCTATTTACCTAACCCTTTCTAAAGAATTGGTACCCGCAAATTACGATCGTGAAGATTTTATTTTCGGAAAAGATAAATTGGTTATGCCTTTGGAAATGGCCATGAAGAACGCTCAACTTAAAAACGCTAACTAATGTCGCCTATATTAATTACCTTCTACTTTTTAGCAGCCATTACTTTGGCTACGGCGTTTTTGACGATTTACAGTAAAAACCCAATTCACAGCGCCATTTATTTAGTGCTTTGCTTCTTCTCTATTGCCGGTCATTACTTACTTTTCAATGCTCAGTTCTTAGCCATTGTACATATTATAGTCTACTCGGGTGCGATTGTGGTACTGTTCCTATTTACCATCATGTTGATGAATTTGAATAAGGAAGATGAAGTCCACAAACCTCGTATTACCCGCTTAGGTGCCATCGTTGTTTTTATACTAACGAGTATTGTTTTGGTGACTATTTTCATCAATTCGAAAACCATCATGGGTGAATATGACACGTCTGGTGAAGATTTCCAATCGATTAAAAAATTAGGAAACATACTGTTGAACGAATATATGGTACCATTCGAATTCGCTTCTATCTTATTATTGGTAGCGATGATTGGTGTGGTTTTATTGTCTAAAAAAGAAAAAACGGAGAAGAAATAATGAACAATATTTTAAATGAAATAGGAATAGAAAACTACATTTTCCTTTCGGTACTCTTATTTTGTATCGGTGTTTTCGGAGTGTTGTACCGCAGAAATGCCATCATCGTTTTCATGTCGATTGAAATCATGCTCAATGCGGTGAACTTATTGTTTGTAGCTTTTTCAACGTACCATCAAGATGCCGAAGGACAAGTTTTCGTGTTTTTCTCGATGGCGGTTGCCGCAGCGGAAGTGGCCGTAGGATTGGCGATATTGGTTTCGGTATACAGAAACTTAGGCTCAATCGATATTGATAATTTAAAGAATTTAAAAGGATAATCTGAGATGGAAACAAATTTAGCTTTAGTATTACTCTTATCTCCATTTGTTGGATTTCTTTTCAATGTTTTCTTCGGAAAAAAAGTAAGCAGAAATGTATCAGGCGCTATCGGAACGTTGACTGTAGTGGTTTCGTTCTTGTTGAGCATTTGCTTTTTTGCCCAATTGAACCAAAACGGAAAACCATTCGAAATTTCTTTATTTGATTGGATTCAGGTAAGTAATTTCAAATTAGACTTCGGTATTTTATTAGACCAATTGTCTTTATTGTGGTTGTTATTCGTAACCGGAATTGGTTCCTTAATTCACCTCTACTCTATCAGCTACATGCACGACGACGAGAATATGCATAAGTTCTTTGCGTATTTGAATTTGTTTGTGTTCTTCATGATAACCTTGGTAGTTGGAAGCAACTTATTAGTAATGTTCATCGGTTGGGAAGGCGTTGGATTGTGTTCGTACTTGTTAATCGGCTTCTGGTATAAAAACCAACCTTATAACGATGCCGCTAAAAAAGCGTTCATTATGAACAGAATTGGAGATTTAGGTTTCTTAATCGGGATGTTTATCATCGCGGCTTTATTCTCAACTTTAAATTACAGCGAATTAAGAACTGCCGTTTCAGCCGGAAATGAAAATACTGTAATGCTTGGCGTTGCCGCTTTATGCCTATTCATCGGCGCTTGTGGTAAATCAGCACAATTACCTTTATACACTTGGTTGCCCGATGCGATGGCTGGTCCAACGCCGGTTTCTGCGTTAATCCACGCCGCGACGATGGTAACTGCAGGAATTTTTATGGTTACCAGAATGAACTTCTTATTCGATATTACTCCGGATGTACAAAATATTATAGCTATTGTTGGAGCAGCTACTGCTTTAGTAGCTGCCTCAATCGGTTTATTACAAAACGACATTAAAAAAGTATTGGCTTACTCTACTGTTTCCCAATTGGGATTAATGTTCTTAGCTTTAGGCTTAGGAGCTTACACCGTAGCAGTATTCCACGTAATCACACATGCGTTCTTCAAAGCTTGTTTGTTCTTAGGTTCAGGTTCGGTAATCCACGGATTGCATGGTGAACAAGACATGAGAAAAATGGGTGGTTTGCGCAAAGCGATGCCAATCACTTTCTGGACGATGATGATTTCTACTTTAGCGATTGCCGGTATTTTCCCGTTCGCAGGATTTTGGTCGAAAGACGAAATCTTAATGGTCGCTTTTGAACACAACAAAGTATTATGGGTAGTCGCTTCGATTGCTTCGATTATGACGGCATTCTATATGTTCCGATTGATGTACTTGACCTTCTTCAAAGAATTCAGAGGTACGGAAGAACAAAAACACCACTTACACGAAAGCCCAAGTTTAATTACGATTCCATTGGTAATTTTAGCCGTTTTAGCCGTTATCGGTGGTGCGATTAACTTACCGGGAAGTATGTGGTTGAACCATTTCTTGGAACCGATTTTAGCGGCCAAACACGAAGCACACCATTTAGGCCAACAAGAATTTATGCTAATGGGAATTGCTTTAGCAGGTGCTATCGTTGGAATAATTTGGGCGAATGCCAAATACATCAAAGGCGGATTTGTACCTAAAGAAGATTCCCAAATCGTAGGTTTCAACAAAACGATTTACAACAAATATTATGTAGACGAATTCTATACTTTCTTAATCGTAAAACCTATAAACGGTTTGGCGAATTTCTTCCGCACCACTTTAGAACCGGCTTTAGGCAAAGTGGTTTACAGTTTCGGAAGTTTGGCTAACGGCTTAGGAACGCAAGGGAAAAAATTACACAACGGGAACATTGGTTTATACCTTTTTGCTTTTGTAATTGGGGTTTGTGCCATCATAACATATTTATTTATTACAACTAAAACAGTTCAATAATTTTACACAATGGATGTAACTACTCTATTATTATTACTTCTGGTTGGTGCCATCGCCACGTTTTTCGCAGGAGATAAATTGGCTTCCAAAGTTGCGCTGGTTTTCAGTTTAGGTGCTTTAGGTTTGTCATTGTATTTGTTAAACTTATTGAACCAAGGCACAAACATCGGTTTCACCGGAAGTTGGATTGCCAACCCTAAGGTAGCCTTAGCTTTCAAAGCCGACGGTTTATCAATGGCCATGGTTTTATTGACGACTGCTTTAACGCCTTTGATTATTTTCTCGTCATTCGGAAACAGTTTTACCAATGCTAAAAACTTCTACGCTTTAGTATTGTTCATGTCATTCGCAATGACCGGAACTTTCTTAGCCGCTGACGGATTATTATACTACATCTTCTGGGAATTGGCTTTGATTCCGATTTACTTTATCGCTTTGATTTGGGGTAACGGTGATGCCGAAGAACGCAAAAAAGCCGTGGTGAAATTCTTCATCTACACGCTTGGAGGTTCATTATTCATGCTAATCGCTTTCGCATATTTATATTCCAAAGCCGGAAGCTTCCTTTTAGAAGATTTATACAAATTAGACTTAAAGGCGAATGAAGAATGCTGGATTTTCCTCGCTTTCTTCTTGGCTTATGCCATCAAAATTCCAATCATCCCTTTCCACACTTGGCAGGCAAAAGTATACCAAAAAGCACCCACCGTTGGAACCATGCTTTTATCAGGGATTATGTTGAAAATGGGATTGTACAGCGTTATCCGTTGGCAATTGCCTATCGCGCCAAGCGCTGCCAAAACTTACATGCCGGTTTTAATCGGATTAAGTATTGCCGGTGTGATTTATGGTTCGATAGTGGCTTTACGCCAAAAAGATTTAAAGAAATTATTGGCTTATTCGTCTTTGGCACACGTTGGCTTAATCGCCGCAGGTTGTTATACTTTAACCCTTGACGGATTAAGCGGTGCGGTTTCGCAAATGATTGCCCACGGTTTTGTAATCGTAGGTTTGTTCTTTGCCGCTGAAGTGATTTTCAGAAGATATGAAACGAGAACCATAGCCGATTTAGGCGGAATTCGTTCACAAACGCCTAAATTCACTTCGATGTTTATGATTTTGGTTTTGGCCTCTGTGGCTTTGCCGGGAACATTCAACTTTGTGGGAGAATTTACCGTATTGTATAGTTTAAGCCAAGTGAATATCTGGTTCGCTGTTTTAGGTGGAACTACCATTATTTTAGGGGCATACTATATGTTGAAAATGTTCCAAGACGTAATGTTAGGCGAAACCAATAGCAAAGTATTTGCCGACGTCACCACTAACGAAGCGATTACCTTTGTGGTCATCATCGCGTTTTTACTATTCTTCGGATTGTATCCAAAACCAATTGTTGATCTGGTAACGCCGAGTTTAAACGAAATTTTAGAAGTAATTAATAAATAATCAAATGCAAGTATTAATAACAATAGTATCATTAGGCGTTTTTTGTCTGTTGGCAGAAATCTTCAATTTAAGAAAACTACTGGTTCCGGTTACTGTCATAGGTTTACTTGCCATTTTAGGTATATCCTTAAATCTTTGGGCAATCGACCCAAGCATGGATGAAAAATATGCGAGCATGATTGCAGTCGATTCCTTTTCAAACGCTTTCTCTTCTTTATTTATTATCCTTACGATATTTTTAGTTGCTTTAAGTGGTGACTTCTACAAAGAAAATCAAACTAAAATATCCGACTTTATTGCCATCAAAGTATTCCTTTTATCCGGCGCAGTGGCAATGGTGTCTTTTGCCAACTTATCGATGTTTTTCTTAGGGATTGAAGTTTTATCAATCGCTTTATATGTATTAGCCGCCAGCCGAAGATTAGACGTAAAGAGTAACGAAGCCGGAATGAAATACTTCCTAATGGGTTCCTTTGCCTCGGGGATCATTTTATTCGGAATCTGCCTGATTTATGGAGCGACAGGATATTTCGACTTAGCAGCAATCAAAGATTTGTCATCAGGTGCCGGTTTGCCGATTTGGTTCCCAATAGGCATCACTTTAATGATCATCGGAATGCTTTTCAAAATAGCCGCGGCGCCTTTCCATTTCTGGGCACCGGATGTTTACGAAGGTTCACCGGCTATGACCACTGCTACCATGAGTACGTTAGCTAAAGTAGTAGCTATGGCCGCTTTATACAAAATATTAAGCAGCATGACCTCATCGTTGACTCCAACTTTTGAAATGGTAATTGTTGTAGTTTCAATATTATCCATGACTATCGGAAATATCATGGCTTTGCGTCAAGACAACGTAAAACGTATGTTGGCCTTCTCTGGAATTTCACACGCCGGATTTATGTTGATGGCGATTTTAAGTTTATCCACCGCAGCAAGTACACTTCTATATTATACCGCTGCTTATGCTTTGGCCGGAATTGCTTCTTTTGCCGTAATCATTTATATAACGCGCAACAAAGACAATGAAGCTACAGCGAACTTTAACGGTTTGGGTAAAACCAATCCATTATTGGCGGCTGTTTTAACTGCCTCGCTTTTATCGATGGCAGGAATTCCAATTTTCTCAGGATTCTTTGCTAAGTTTATGTTATTCACCGATACGATTAAATCAGGTTATTTATTCTTAGTAATTATTGGAGTGATCAACTCGATTATCAGTGTGGGTTATTATTTCAAATTGATTTTGGCGATGTACACCAAAGAAGCTGCCGAAGAAAAACAAGCCGTTCCGTTTGTTTATTACTTTGTAGCAGTGGTGTCTATTTTACTAAATATCTTAATAGGAATTCATCCTTCATTAGTAACCAATTTATTGAACTAAAAAAGTTCAATTTTAAAAATACAGAAACCATCAAGAGCAATTTTGATGGTTTTTTTGTTATCAACAATCGGCAAAATTAACTTTTGTTCCAATACAAAATCCTTAATTTTATACCATGTATGCTTTAGTCGATTGCAATAATTTTTACGCTTCGTGCGAACGTGTTTTTCAGCCTCAGTTGATTGGAAAACCCATTGTGATTTTATCCAACAACGACGGCTGCATTATTTCCCGAAGCGATGAAGCGAAGACATTAGGCATCTCAATGGGCGCGCCCGAATTTAAAGTTAGACAAGAACTCCAAGAAAAAAACATTCATGTCTTCTCCTCCAATTATGCTTTGTATGGAGATTTGAGTAATCGCGTGATGAAAATACTGGAAGGTTTTACACCACATGTAGAACCTTACAGCATAGACGAAGCGTTTATGAATTTTGACGGTGTAAAAATACCCAACTTCCACGAGTATGGTTTGCAAATGAAAAGCCGGATTATGAAATGGCTCAGCATTCCGGTTTCCATTGGCTTTGCCGAAACTAAAGCACTTTCCAAAATCGCTAATAAAATCGCGCGTAAGTACCCCGAAAGAACCAAAGGCGTCCACATAATCGATTCAGAAGAAAAGCGCGTCAAGGCCTTAAAATGGACCAAAATTGAAGACGTTTGGGGTATTGGCTTTCGCCTGACTAAAAAGATGAAGGCGAAAAACATCCATACAGCTTATGATTTCACTTTGCCGCACAACGAAAGTTTCATCAAAAAAGAAATGGGTATTGTTGGTTTGCGATTAAAATATGAATTAGAAGGGAAATCGGTATTGGAAATAGACTTGCCTAAAGACAAAAAAAACATCGCCACCACCCGAAGTTTTACCGGAAATATCACCACGTTGGATGAAATGAAAGAACGCGTTTCGACCTTTGCATCCGTTTGTGCCGAAAAGCTGCGCAAGCAAAAATCCTGTTGCCATGGTGTTATCTTGTATTTGAGAAAAGACAAATACAAAACCGAAAGATCTCGTTATAACTTCTACAAAATGGAAACACTGCCTTTTGCCAGTAATTCTTCTATAACCATCAGCAACTTGGCGGTGAAAATGCTGAAAGAAGTCTTTGAAGAAGGTGAGATCTATAAAAAAGCCGGCGTTATCGTCACCGAAATCATTCCCGAAAATCAAAAGCAGTTCCATTTGTTTGAAGAAGAAAACCCGAAACATTTAAAACTCATGAAAGTAATGGATGAGTATTACAAAAAAACGGGCGAACGCAAAATACGATTGGGCTACCAAGACTTAAAAAAAACCTGGAAAATGAACCAAAACCATTTATCTCCTAAATACACTACCGACTTTACGCAAATCCTAGCCATCAAATGTCATTAAAAAGCAAACTGACCTTCTTTAAACCCGATTTCGAGAACTCGAGAACACTTCCCTATTTTGAAGGCGGCATCAAAGCCGGTTTCCCTTCGCCGGCAGCCGATTTTGAAGGAACTCAAATCAGTTTAGACAAAGTCCTAGTCAAAAACTTCGAAGCTACTTTTTATGCCAAAGCCGATGGCATTTCCATGATAGGCGCAGGCATAGACAATGGTGACATCATGGTAATCGACCGAAGTATAGAACCTACAGACGGTAAAATAGCCGTTTGTTTTATCGATGGAGAATTTACGGTAAAAAGAATTAAGGTCGAGAAAAACGCACTATGCCTTATGCCCGAAAACAAAGCCTTCCAACCCATTAAAATAGAAGAAGACAACAAATTGGTAATTTGGGGAATCGTGACTTATGTGATTAAAAGTGTTTAAAATAAAAAAGCCTTATACTTTCGGGGTTTACAATTAACAAAATGCCCACGAATAAGAGGGTAAAAAACGAACTGAAGGAGTATGCCTGACTGCCACCGGCAGTCCTCCTCATACTATCAAATCCCTCTTGAGCTCTTCTCGCCCAAAAAAATTAATCCATAAAAAAAGAGCAACATTTTCATGTTGCTCTTTTTAGCAGCTCCCCCTCTTGGGCTCGAACCAAGGACCCTCTGATTAACAGTCAGATGCTCTAACCAACTGAGCTAAGGAGGAAGATGTTATATCTTTTAAGCGGTTGCAAAGATAGAACGAATTTTATTTTTTGCAAATAAAAACGAATAAAATTTCAAAAAATGTTACTTGCCTACAATTGCTTTGTAAATATCATTCCCGTTGGCAAACAATAATAGCGAAATAAGTAAAACAAAGCCAACCAATTGCGCTTTTTCCAAGAACTTGTCACTAGGTTTTCTGCCTGAGATCATTTCATACAGCAAGAACATCACATGCCCTCCGTCAAGTGCCGGAATAGGCAATAAATTCATCACTCCAAGCATGATAGACAACAAAGCCGTAATACTCCAAAAAGCTTCCCAACTCCAATAGTCAGGGAACACATTATAAATCGCTGCAAATCCGCCGACCCCTTTATAAGCACCTGTACTTGGATTGAAAATCATTTTCAATTGTCGCCTATAATTGTCCAACTGTGCAAAACCCTTATCAATACCTACCGGTATAGATTCAAAGAACCCAAAAGTCTCTGTGCTGAATTTGTAATAGCCTAATTTCTCCAGGTTATCTTCTTTTAGGACACCCAATGCTACCCCTAATTTTCCCTCTTTATTCACCGTAACGGTAACTGTAGTCTCCTTTTGGTCTCTCAACACAACCGCCGACAATTGCTTACCTTTATTAGCAGAAAGTATAGGCTCTGCCTGATCAAAATACCTAGCCGATTGACCGTTTATAGAAACAAAAATATCTTTAGCTTTCAACGCTTTGTTAGGAGAATCATCCTGCAAACCACCAACCACAAAAGGCATTCTCAAAGCAATCAATCCTTTTTTGTCTTGATCAATAAATTTGCCGATAAAGTTTTCCGGAAGGGCAATCGTCTTCTCTTCTCCGTTACGCTTGACCAAAACAGTTTTAGCCATTAAAACATCCATATTAATAGAAGGCTCAAACTTTACGATTCCCTTACCGTCAATAGCTACTATTTTATCTCCGGTTTTGATACCGGCTTTTTCTAATTCTGTATTTTGCACCCAAACACCATCTTTCACTTCACTATTCTTGATGTACTTTTCACCATAGAAAAAAGTCATTCCAATGTAAATGATAAACGCCAAAATAAAGTTTACGGTAACACCTCCCAGCATAATAATCAATCGCTGCCAAGCCGGTTTAGAACGGAATTCCCAAGGTTGCGGTTCTTGAGCCAATTGCTCAGTATCCATACTCTCATCAATCATCCCCGAGATTTTTACATAACCTCCTAACGGCAACCATCCGATACCATATTCGGTCTCACCGATTTTCTTTTTCAATAAAGAATATTTGATATCAAAAAATAAATAGAATTTCTCTACCCTAGTTTTAAATAATTTGGCCGGAATAAAATGCCCTAATTCGTGAAGTATAATTAATATTGATAAACTCAGTAAAAACTGAGACAGTTTGATTGCAATTTCCATTTCTTATTTGTCAGTTTCTTTTAAACGCACAAAAGTAAGGTTTTCACCTTACTCGTGCATACAATATTTGTTTAAGATTATTTTTTTATGAATTTTTTATGATAAGTGCCTTCCGAGGTCTCAATTTGTAAGTAGTGAACTCCGGTAGACAAATGGCTAACAGAGAAATCCAAACTGTGATTCTCTGCTATTTTTTGTCCGAGACTATTGTAAATCGTTGCTTTTACTAACAAAAGGGATGTGGGCATCTGAATGTGTATAATGTCTGCACTTGGATTAGGATAAATAACAATCGCATCAACCATGTTAAAATCCTCATTGCCAAGCGTAGCCGAATTATTTCTCGAGATAAGATGCTTTTCAGGATCAAACACAACTCCGGTTATGCTAAAAGGAACACTAGCAATAATCTCTTCCCCATCAAAAGTATTGTTAAGCACTAAATCAACTTGTTGTCCGGAAGCACCAAAAACCCTAACCGGTACCGGCATTTCAAAATAAGACACAGAAGCATCTGATTGGGTTTGATTAACCACGAATTTTGCCTGACCTTCGCCCCAATTTTGAGCTGTAATCGTATAACTTGGATAACCTTGATTGTAAATCCAATCATCGAAAAACTCAGTTAAATCTTGTCCGTATACCGCTTCTAAATGGGTTTTTAAATCAGTTGTAACAGCGTATTTAAAAGCCAAATTAGGATCGGCTAAGTAGTTTCTAATCGCTTGAAAAAAGTCTTCGTCACCCATTTTAAAGCGCAACATTTCTAAAACCATTGCCGCCTTGTTATAACTAAGTCTGCTGCTGAAAATTCGGCTAACACTTGTTGCTTGAGTGTCTGTTAAATAAACATTCCCTATCGGGCTTGAAGTAATAAAATCAACCATGCTGGTTTTCTGCGTAATAAAAGCATCCAATCCGTCTAAATTCTCTATAGTAATGGCTGATAAATACGTGGCAAATCCTTCGTTTAACCAAATGTCCTTCCAAGTGCCACAAGTGATTTTATCGCCAAACCATTGGTGCGCCAACTCGTGTGCAATCAAACCTCGACTGAAATTCCCCATAAAGGAAACCGTGGTATGCTCCATGCCTCCGCCAAAACCACATTGGGCATGACCATATTTTTCTGCACTAAAAGGATAGGCTTCAAATAGGTTTTCAAATAAATCCATAATCACTGGTGTTTGCGCCAAAGAAACTACTGCCGCCGAGTAACTCTCAGGATAAATATAATTGACTATCGGAAAAGTATTAGGCTCAATACCAGCAGTTTGGTTATACACTTGATAATTGGTCACTGCAATAGCCACCAAATAAGCCGGTATCGGGTAATTGTGTTGAAAATGTGTAGTTTTATTGGCGCCGCTAACAACAGGTGCTTCCGGCTCAATGCCATTCGCTACACTCACATATTGTGAAGGTGCGGTAATATACACATCGATACTATCAATCTTATCATTTAAATCTTGCTTGCAAGGCCACCAATCTCTGGCGCCAAAAGGTTCAGATAATGTCCAAATAATAGGTGTACCACTATGTGTGCTTCGGGTAAAAGCTTGCTCACCACTCGCCGGCGCACCGGAATAATTGATTTCTACTGTGGCAAAATTTCCTGTAGTCAAAGTGCTTGGCAAAGTTATTACTAGTTCGTCACTAGCATTTTGCACAAAGGATAAATTAGTGGCTCCTTGTTTGACAGTGCTTACTGTTAATTGGTCTGTTAAATCAAACGTAACAGTAGTCATATCGCTTAATGCCTTAAAAGTGATGGTCACTTTTCCGGTGATAAAATAAACCGCCGGATTAACCGTAAATTCCAGCTTGCTATAGGTGACATCGTAGTTGGCCGTATTAGGGTTAATCTGAAAACTCATCAACTGTGAAGCTGATTTCATTTCTGCTTCTGCAATTCTGTTGGTTTCCAGCACGCCTTCTTGGGCAAAAACAAGAGAAATTGTAAAGAAAAATAATAAAACGTAGTACTTTTTCATAGCAAGCAATTGATTTTTTTGCGAATATAATAATTATCAAGCTATACAACTGTCAAAAAAATGATAAATTAAACCTATCGCTTTGATTATAATTTGGTTACCAAAGGGAAGTTTTTCAGCAACTGAAAGGTTTTATCAAACATTTCATTAAATTTGCGTGCTTATAAAGAAAATGACATGTTACAAATCAGTTACATCAGAGAGAATAAGGAAAAAGTGATTTCCGCTTTGGCCAAAAGAAATATGGACGCTACAACGATTGTTGAAGAAGCCATTCAATTAGACGAAAACAGAAGAAGCACTCAGGTTGCTCTTGACAATACTTTGGCAGAAGCCAATAAACTATCATCCGCTATTGGCGAAATGATGAAAAATGGAGAAAAAGCCAAAGCCGAAATCTTAAAACAAAAAACAAGTCAGCTCAAAGAAACCAGCAAAGAATTAGCTGAGAAATTAGAGGTTTATATAACCGAACTAACTCAAAAAATGTATTTGCTGCCCAACACGCCTGCCGATATCGTTCCTCAGGGAAAATCAGCCGATGACAACCTCAACGTATTTCAAGAAGGTGACATTCCGGTATTGCATGAAGGCGCTTTGCCTCATTGGGATTTGATTAAAAAATACGACATTATCGACTTTGAATTAGGAACCAAAATTACAGCACCGGGATTCCCAGTGTATAAAGGTAAAGGTGCTAAATTACAACGTGCTTTGATTTCCTATTTTTTAGATAAAAATACCGAAGCAGGATACCAAGAATACCAAGTACCACATTTGGTAAACGAAGCTTCTGCCTACGGAACCGGACAATTGCCAGATAAAGAAGGCCAAATGTACCATGACGCCAAAGACGATTTATATTTAATCCCAACAGCCGAAGTTCCAGTAACTAACATTTATCGCGATGTGATTCTTCAAGAAAAAGACCTGCCGGTATTGGCTACAGGTTATACGCCTTGTTTCAGAAGAGAAGCAGGTTCTTGGGGTGCACACGTTCGCGGGTTGAATCGTTTACACCAATTTGACAAAGTCGAAATCGTACGAATAGAACATCCTGACAAATCACACGAAGCCCTTGACGGCATGGTAGAACATGTAAAAAGTCTTCTTCAGGAATTGAAATTACCTTATAGAGTCTTACGCCTTTGCGGTGGTGATATGGGATTTGCTTCGGCATTGACTTATGACTTTGAAGTGTTTTCAACCGCTCAAGATAGATGGTTAGAAATCTCTTCGGTATCGAATTTTGAGACTTTCCAAGCCAACCGTTTGAAATTGCGCTTCAAAGGAAAAGACGGAAAAACCCAATTGGCGCACACCTTGAACGGAAGTTCATTGGCACTGCCAAGAGTTTTAGCCGGAATCATAGAAAATTACCAAACCCCTGAAGGCATCGTAATCCCGGAAGTATTGCGCCCTTACACCGGTTTTGACATCATTAACTAAATAAGTTAATCTTTAGCAAACAATGTACTAACGGAGCACAAAAAGTGTTACTTTAGTACATTGTTCGTTTTACTGTTGCACATGAAAAAAATTCTATCCATAGCATGCTTATTCCTTTCGCTTTGGGCTTCGGCTCAAAACGAACAGTTGGCCAATAATTATTTTGACCGAGGCGAATTTGAAAAAGCCTTAGTGAGCTATGAAGAATTGCTAAAAGCACAAACCGGTAACTCCAATTATTTTCAAAGAGTAGTGGACTGTTACCAACAGTTACAACAATTTGACAAAGCCGAAAAAGCCATACAAGACCGTTTGGACAAATACAAACAAAGCAGTCTTTTAATTGAATTGGGGTTTAATTTTCAATTGCAAAAAAACCAGGAGAAAGCCATCAAATATTACAATCAAGCGATTGACAAAATCAAGAAAAATGCCAACGAAGCCTACGGATTAGCCTATACTTTCGAAAGAAAAGCCTTGTTTGATTATGCACTTTTGGCTTATAAAACGGCTATTGAAACCGACTCCCGATTGAGTTTCAACTTTCAAATGGCTATGCTTTACGGTCAAAAAGGAGAAACTGATTTGATGATTGAAACCTACTTGCTTGAAGCCTATCAAAACCCACAAAATTTACCGATTATTCAAAATCAATTGTCGCGTTTTATGACTGAAGACGGCGATGATAATTTCAACGATTCCTTGAAGAAAGCGCTGCTAATCAGAACCCAAAAAACCCAAGACATTTATTGGAACGATTTCTTAAGTTGGTATTTTGTGCAGCAAAAAGAATATGGCAAAGCCTTTATCCAACAAAAAGCCATATATAAACGAAACCCGGAGTCTTTTGGGAACATCGTCAATTTAAGCGAAATGGCCATTGAAGATAACGATCAAGATTCCGCTAAAGAAATTTTGACTTTTGTTATTGAAAACACCAACGATTTAGAACTGTTAATTCAGGCGCATTCTTATTTGATGGAAATGAAAATCGACCATGCTACCGATAAAGATTATGTAGCCATCACTGCCGAATTAGATCAATTGATTAAGGAATTTGGGGTAAGTCCGTACACGCTTTCTTTATTAAAATTAGAAGCCGATTTCACTGCATTTCATTTGAATAATCCGGAAAAAGCCAAAATGATATTGAAAAAAGCCATGGAAATGCCTATCAACCGTTACCAAACCGCCGCACTCAAAATGCAATTGGCCGACATCCTGTTGTTAGAAGAAAAATACAACCAAGCGTTGATTTATTATTCACAAGTAGGCGAAGAAATGGGTGGCGATAATACCGGTCAGGAAGCCCAATTAAAAACCGCCAAAACCAGTTATTTTAAAGGCGATTTCGAATGGGCAACCCATCAATTAAAAGTACTGAAATCGGCGACTTCACAATTGATTGCCAATGATGCTTTGGACTTATTTTTACTCATCAGCGACAATACTGTTGAAGATTCAACTCAAGTGGCTTTGAAGAAATTTGCCCGTGCTGATTTCCTTTTGTACCAAAATAAAAAAGCAGCATCTCTGGCGCAATTCCAACTCATTTTAAAAGACCACAAAGGGGAAGAAATTGAAGCGGTAACCCTATTGCGTATTGGTAAAACCTTTGAAAAAATGGGCGATTTTACTAAAGCTTTGGAACAATACAATGCTATTATTACCAATCACAAGGAAAGCATTTATGTAGACGAAGCGTTGTATTATTCGGCGGAGATTTACAATACTAATTTAGTCGATACCGAAAAAGCCAAACCGCTTTATGAAGAAATTATCTTCAAACACGAAGACAGCATTTACTTCGTTGACTCTCGGAACAAGTACCGAAAATTGCGTGGAGACACTAATTTGTAGTGGTCAGTGTTCAGTAATTGGTGTTCAGTCTCCGTTTAATTCCAATTTATAAATTTTAAACAATCATGATTTTATATAACGTTACCATCAACATACACGAAAGCGTTCACGACCAATGGATGCAATGGATGCAGGAAAAACACATTAACGATGTTTTGGCTACGGGAAAATTTTCCTCAGCTCGAATGGTAAAAGTTTTAGTCGAAGAAGAAATGGGCGGAACGACTTATTCCATCCAATACACCACTGACAGCAAAGAAACCCTGCAAAAATATTACGAAGAAGATGCGCCAAGACTGCGCGAAGAAGGAAACCGCCTTTTTGGAGACAAAATGCTGGCTTTTAGAACGGAATTGGAATTGATAAGCGATCATTAACAGACTAATTTAGACTTCTTAGACTAGCTTAGACTTCTTAGAAAAGAGTCTAACAATCTAATAATCTAACAATCTAACACTCTAAATGAACCAAGTAAAAGCCAAAAAACACCTCGGACAACATTTCTTAACCGATGAAAGCATAGCCAAAGACATAGCCGACACGCTAAATCTGGAAGGCTACGACAACGTATTGGAAATCGGCCCGGGCATGGGTGTTTTGACCAAATATCTATTGGAAAGACCCACCACGACTTATGTGATTGAAATTGACACCGAATCAGTGGAATATTTGAATACGCATTATCCTAAGTTGGAAGGAAAAATCATTTCAAAAGACTTTTTGAAATACAACATCAACGAGGTTTTTGAAGGCAAACCTTTCGCCATTACCGGAAACTTTCCGTATAATATTTCGTCCCAAATTGTTTTCAAATGTTTGGAATTGCGCGAACAAGTTCCTGAGTTTTCGGGTATGTTCCAAAAAGAAGTTGCCGAAAGAATTTGTTCCAAAAAAGGAAGCAAAGTTTATGGCATTCTGTCCGTATTGGTTCAAGCATTTTATGATGCTGAATATTTGTTTACCGTTCACGAACATGTTTTCAATCCGCCACCAAAGGTAAAATCGGGTGTGTTGCGCTTGCGCCGAAAAACTGATTTCCATTTGCCTTGCAGTGAAAAATTATTTTTTAGCGTAGTCAAAACCGGATTCCAACAACGCCGAAAAACACTTAGAAACAGCCTAAAATCGTTCAATCTTTCGGATAATTTAAAAGAAGACACTATCTTTGACCTCCGTCCCGAACAATTAACTGTGGAGCAGTTCATCAAACTCACCCAAAAAATAGAAGCCAATGCAGTTTAAAATCAGCAAAGAACTCTTAGCGCAAATCGAGCAACTCATTCACGACAAGAACGACCAAGAATTGGAATTATTGTTGAATGACATGCACCATGCCGATATCGCGGAGATTTTTGAGGAACTGGAAACGGCTGAAGCCACCTACATTTTTAAAATCCTTGACAGTGAAATCACCGCCGAAATTCTTCCCGAGTTAGAAGATGATTTGCGTGAAAAAATCCTAAAAGGACTTTCTGCCAAAGAAATCGCAGAAGAGCTTGACGAATTAGATACTGATGACGCGGCCGACATTATTGCCGAGCTTTCGCAAAGCAAAAAAGAAGAAGTAATCTCCGAATTAGAAGACGTTGAACACGCCAAAGACATTGTCGATTTGTTGCGTTACGACGAAGATACTGCCGGAGGTTTGATGGGAAAAGAGTTGGTGAAAGTCAATGAAAATTGGAACGTCTTGACTTGCGTAAAAGAAATGCGAATCCAGGCCGAAAATGTAACTCGCGTGCATTCAATTTACGTTGTCGATGATGAAAACCGTTTGAAAGGAAGATTGTCTTTAAAAGATTTATTGACCACTTCTACCAAAACGCCTATCAGCGAGGTTTACATCAAAAAAGTTGATTATGTTAGAGTCGACATGCCCAACACCGATGTCGCTCGTATCATGCAAAAATACGACTTGGAAGCCATTCCGGTGATAGATGAAATGGGAAGATTGGTGGGTAGAATTACCATCGATGATATCGTAGACGTAATTAAGGAAGAAGCCGATAAAGATTACCAATTGGCGGCCGGTATCTCGCAAGACGTTGAGGCCGATGACAGCATTTTAGACTTAACCCGAGCGCGTTTGCCTTGGTTGGTTTTGGCTTTGTTTGGTGGTTTTATCAGCGTTAGAGTCTTAGGTTTATTCGAAGGCGCGATGACCAATCACGGTAATTTATTTTTCTTCACACCGCTAATCGCAGCGATGGCGGGAAATGTAGGCGTGCAATCTTCGGCGATTATTGTGCAAGGTTTGGCCAATCAATCCATCAGCGGTTCGCTTTGGAATCGTTTGATTAAAGAAGTGTCTTTGAGTTTATTAAATGGTGTAATCTTGGCAACCATCCTTTTTGTTGGAAGTCATTTCCTTTTGAATGTCGAATTAATTATCGGAGAAATTGTCACCATTGCGTTGGTTTCAGTAATCATCATTGCGTCATTAATCGGAACCTTTGTACCGCTATTACTGCACCGATTTAACATTGACCCGGCATTGGCCACAGGACCATTCATCACCACCAGTAATGACATTTGCGGAATTTTGATTTACTTCTCGATTGCCAAATTGATTTTAGGGTTTTAATTTTTAGGAGCAGTACTAGCTGCTTTTTTACACTAATCTTCCCGCTATCCACTATATCTTTTTAGGATTTGCCTACACTGTGTTCCGGCCAATCCTAAAAAGGATGCCGTTCCTATCGGGGCTAGCTAGAAAATATTTCTTTCTTACAACCAAAAACATCGCTGCTTCCCGATAGCGTTTTTTAGTTTTTCGCTTCTAGTTTCTCCAAACGTTCAATAAGATTATTTATGATTTGTTCTTGTGATTTCAACTTCAATTCCAATTCGCGATTTTTATTTTCAACGGATTGATTTTTTAAATCCAACTCTTTAAAAGCATTGGTGTAAGCCACTAAAATAGGATGCAAATCAAAATTCAAATAGCCATCAGCATCGGTTCCAACTGCTTCCGGAAAAATTTGTTGCACTTCTTGTGCCAAAAAACCATAGGCTTCTTTTTCCAAAACCTCAGACTCAAAACTTTTTTTATCCGTGTTTTTGTAGTGGTATCGAATAGGTTTCAACTGCAGAATTTCTGTTAATCCTTTTTGGTAAATTCCATCTACATTTTTTAATCTTGCATCAGACGGAATGGTCCAAGTGTTAGAAGTGGGTTTTCTGCCTTCATTTAGAGAAAGTTCCAATTGACCGCCCGGTGCCACTATTCCAATACCCACATCTCCCGCATTTGTGATACGCATTCTCTCCGAAAGTATTCCCGCATTATTTGTTTTAAGAATCAAATACCCTGAACTTGAATTTGTGGTGGCATTTGCTTTTCTTGCTTCGATAGAACCAAAAGTTCTAAAAGTGGTCCCTGCATCGGTGAAAGTTCCACCTAAAGTAATAGAACCTCCAGCATCAATAGCTTGTGGCCCGTTGGTCATCACATTTATAGTTCCTTCAACGGTGGGACTAGTAACGGCATTAGTATTTACAACTTCAAGAGTTGTTGCAGGAGTAGTTGTTCCAATGCCTACATTTCCTGTTGGTGTTATGCGCATTCTTTCAGCGCTATTTGGACTAAAAATTAAAGCCCTACCGGCAGAATTATGCCCGATTTCTAAACCTGTGTCATTGAGTTCAAATGTAGCAGCATAACCGCTGGTACTATTGGCTCTGAAAGCATAACTACCATTAGTGTGGCTCATTCTAACTTGAGCATTAGGAACATTTAAATCTATACCACCAGCATTACCACCACTCACATTGGTACTGCCATAAAGCGCCATAGCCCCGCCATCAACACTACTGCCCGATTGAGGCCCAAGGAACATATAATCGGTATCATTTCTATATATTAAAGCGGCATTATCAGATGAAAAGCCATTGGTAAAAAGTGATTTTCCGGCTACTTGCAGTCGTTCTCCGGGAGCTGAAATACCTAAACCTATGTTGCCATTTTTTAAAACTACTAACGCATCACTTCTTTCTGCTACATCAACAGTACTGTTATTATTTGCATCTATCGCATTGCCTACAACAAACAAACGATCAGTTGCATTAGTAGTTCTGTTTAAAAAATTACCCCCGCTACTAGGAGTATATTCTGTTGCTCCAATTCCGATAACAGTTTCTCCACAACTTGGAGCTGTATTTTGGATCCCAAAAGCGGTTGACGAATATCCGCTTGCCGTTGTAGCTAGACCAAATGCAGTAGCAGAAATATTATTCGCAATTGTATTTTGGCCAAAGGCAAAAGAAACATTTCCTATACTGGCATCATCCCATTGCGTCCCGTTTACAAACCCTGCTCTAAAAGCGGATTTTCTTGGGTTCCAAAACATTTTGGTTCCTGATCCTGAAGGCGCGAGACTTCCGCTTCCATTGGTACCGGTAGAAACCAATCCATCAGTCCCTGCAATTGTTACTGCACCTGTATCTGCTGTTATTGTTCTTCCCGCACCGGCACCGCCAAAATCATAGGATTGGTCAAGTGTCCCGGCTGTAACAGCTCCCGGCGTTGTCCATGTACCCGTTCCATTAGCATCACTGGTTAAAACTTTTCCGGCGGCTTGACTACCGTCTTCCATGCGAATACTGCCTAGGACGTGAAATTTTGCTTGTGGAGGGGCACCAATAGCAAAAGTCCCAATTCCAACATTTCCATTTCCTCCAATGGTAAGTTGTCCCTCTCCAGCGAGACCAGAGAAAAGATAAAAATTGGAGTTTTCCTGATTTACAATTCCAGCCTCACCACCAGCAACAGTATTTCCTAAAACCACTCCATCAGTTGCCGCGCTTCCTGTGACAGAATTAGTCAACTGCATAAAGGTTTCGAAACCTGTTGGATTATGAAAATGTAATTTATTCTGAGGAGTGGATATCCCTACCCCTATATTTCCATTCTTTAACACCACCATAGCATCGCTTCTTTCAGTTGTATCTACAATATCATTATTATTTGCATCAATAGCATTTCCAATAACAAATAGTCTGTCTGTTGAATTAGTGCTTCTAAATTGTGTTGTCCCATTTGTAGATGGCGTATAAGTTGTGGCACCAATACCTATTACTGTTTCTCCATAACTTGATGACGTATTATTTCTTCCAAATGCTGAGGAATTAAGTGCTGTCGCTGCTGTTAAAGTTCCAAAAGTTGTAGAAGACGCACCTGAAGCTGTAGTAGCAAACCCAAAAGCTGTTGAATTTGGACCAGATGCAGTTGTACCATTGCCAAATGCTGTTGATACATTATTGGAAGCTGTTGAACCAGATCCAAAAGCCATAGAATTTGGACCTGAAGCTGTTGTAACGTTTCCAAAAGCCACTGAATTTGTTCCAATACTCGCATCATCCCATTGTGTTCCCGATACATTTCCCGCTCTAAAAGCTGCTTTTCTCGGATTCCAAACCATTCTTGTTCCGGCTCCGGAAGGCGCTAAAGCACCGCTTCCTGAAGTCCCCGTAGAAACCAAACCATCAGTCCCGGCAATGGTTACTGCACCGCTATCAGCGGTTATTGTTCTTCCGTTTCCGGCTCCGCCAAAATCGTAAGCTTGGTCGAGTGTTCCGCCATCGGTGCCTTTTACAGGTAACCATGCTGTGGTTGGATTGTTCCAATAATAAAATCCCGGTGTGTTGGCGCCAATGGTTGTGGTTAAATACACCAACATTCCTTGCTGGTCCACCGTTGGGTTCGTCACCGGAAAAGCATTTATCTTTGGGATTAACAAACCATCCGTATTGGCCGGTGTGGCTTCGTTGGTTGATTTGATTTCGAGTTGGGCTTTGGGCGTAGTGGTATTGATACCAACTTGTGCCCAACTTTCAGATCCTAAAACGATTAACAACAATAGTATTATTTTTTTTATCATGGCGATGTATTTTTATATAACTATATTTCAAAGAGTTAAATATTAACCCAAGAAAAAGATGCATAAAATTGACCCTTTAATTCAACACTTACAATACGATATTAGTCATAGGAATCTTCCTCAATAAAACCCTTAAGTACTCTAAAATAGGCTGTTGCTAAATTATTTTAAAATAAAAAATACGCCTTTTGGCGTATATAAGTAAATTGGAAATGAAAGGGTTTCCGGCTTATTTTAAAGGAATTTGTATGGTCACTTGAAGTCCGTTATGATGAGAGAAATTTACTTTGCCCTCTAATAATTCAATCCGTTTTTTGACATTGGTAATTCCATTACCGAATTGGTTCTCTTTATTCATTCCTTGCCCATTATCTGCGACGATTATTTCTAAACTGTTTTTATCGGGAGCTTTGATACTGACCGATATTTTGATGGCATTGGCATGTTTGACCGCATTGTTGAGCAACTCTTTGACACACAAAAACAAATGCTTTCTTTGCGCTCCGCCTATCATCATAGTCTCTTTGGAAGCGATGTTGGTTGTGAACTCAAATTCGATATCGGTACTTTCCAATAAACCCATTCCGTATTGCTTTACGTATTCGGCAAAACTTTGTAAAGCATTGTTATCTGTACTTAATGACCAAATAAACGTGTTGAGTTGTTGGGATATTTCTTTACCGGTTTGGGCTATTTTGGTGGCCAACACTTTTTGTTTCTCTTCGGCATTTTTGTCCTTCAGCAATAAATCGGCATGGATTAAAATACTGCTCAAACCGCTTCCAATATCGTCATGCAAATCTTTGCTGATGTCATTTTTTTGGTTCAATAAAGTTTGCTGCACTTTATTTTTTCTTCTTATAATAATGATAAATAAGATAGACAGTAAAATGCCCAATAATGCTGCAATCAATTGCAAAAAGGTATACTTTCGTTCTTGGGTCAGTTCGTCAATTTGAAGATTGAGCAGTTTGTTTTCGTTTTTGGCATATTGGGCTGTAATATCTTGGATGAAAAAATTGCCTTTTAATCGGGTTTCATCATCAATCGCAATGATTTTGTCCTGAACATAGGCGGCTTTTTCCACTTGATTATTCGTCTTAAAAACCGACAAGGCAATGGTGTAAAAATACCTTTGAAAAGCCATGTTTACGATTCTTTTTTTGATCAAATTCGTTCCTTTGTCAAACCATTGGTTGCCCAACTCGGGGTTAGTGGCATAACACTCCATTAAATAAGCATAATTTAATAAAGCGATGTCAAAATAAACGCTGTTCTCCGCCGATTGAATACTTTTTTTAAAATAATACACCGCGCTGTCCTTTTGATTTTTAGCGTTGTAAATTTGGCCAAAAGTTTGCTCTGCATTGGGAACGCCGCGTTTGCTGTTGTTTTTCAGAGCCATTTGGTAAGCTTTTTTATTGTACCAAAAGGCCGAATCCAATTCACGGACTTTAAATTTTAACTGGGCAATATTGTTGTAAATATGTTCGCTTTGGATGCAACTTCTGATGTGTTTTTTTTCGAATCTTTTCGGACTAAACTTTCTGGATTGCCAAAGCGACAGATGGGCTTCGTCAAAAGCATTGATTTCCATTTGGTTAATTCCTAAAAAGAAATAGGAGTCGGCCATAAGTGTGCTGTCTTTTAATTGGGTAGCTTTTTCGATTCCTTTCTTGGCTTCGTATGTCCCAAATTGGAACAATCCCATATAATAAAACAATTCCGATTGCAAGCTGTGGATGAAAACTGTTGTGGTATCAATGTTTTTAGGCGATACCAAATCTTTGGTTTTTTGCAACCATTTTTGAGAAGATTCGATATCATCGGTTTCTAAAAAATGTTCGGCCATAAGAAAGGACCTTTGCACCCGACATTGATTATCCTGACAAGCCTTAAATTGATTCAACTTTTTTTTCTCCGTCAGACTTTGTGCTGTCAAATTCAGGCAAAAGAAGAAAAAGGTTAGTTGAATAAAAAATTTCATAAGCAATAAATTATCTTTTTAGGTAAAGGTTTACCGCTTCTACACGAGTGTTTACGTGGAGTTTTTCGTAAATATTCTGAATGTGTTTTCGCACCGTGCCGGTACTGATATCGAGCTGATTGGCAACTTCTTTGTTCATTTGTCCTTTGGCCAATAATTCTAATATTTCTTTTTCCCTTGTGGTTAAAGATTCGGTCAAGCGATTTTGGGATTCCATTTTAGAAAAACTGGCGACCACTTTTCGAGCAATGCTACTGCTCATTGGACTTCCGCCTTCAAACAATTCATCTAAAGCATTGATAATCTTGGCCGGACCTTCGGTTTTGAGGATATAACCGCTGGCACCTACTTCCAGACTTTTGAAAATTTTTTCATCGTCTTCATATGAAGTACACATTAAAACTAAATAATCAGGATTGATATTTTTGAGTTTGGTGACACATTGAATCCCGTTTTCTCCGGGTAAATTGATGTCCATTAAAATCGCGTCGGGTTCAGTTTCGGGCAAAAATTGAAGTGCCTTTTCGGCATTTTCAAAGCTCCCGGCGAGTTCATAATGTTCGGTAAACTGAATCATCATGCACAAGGCTTCCCTCAGGTCTCTGTCGTCTTCCACTATACAAATGCGTTTTTTCATCTTGGCTTGATTTACCTCAGCAAGATAAAAATAGTAATTTTATGTTGAAATACGTAAATAGGCGTAGAAAAGAAAAAACCTCCCATTGCTGAGAGGTTTTCTTTTTGTACCCGGAGTGGGAATCGAACCCACACTCCTAAGAACACGAGTTTGAGTCGTGCGCGTCTACCAATTCCGCCATCCGGGCATTAAGGCATTTGTGTTTTGTGGGTGCAAATGTAAAAAAAATTTCTTCATACCATCAAAAAAATACTTAAAAATATCCTTTCAGAGTCGGATTTAATTTCTAAATTTGCACCTCGGTAAAACGAACAACTACTAACTAACTACACCCGAGGCAATTAATACCTGAAGTTTGGACAAAAGTCAAAGCCGAATTGTATGGAGCGCAGCGGAGTAACAACAATTAATTACAATGTCGCATTTAGAACCCGAAGCAAAGATATTTGCCTGTTCACAAAGCGTTCATCTGGCCGAACAAATAGCTACTAACTATGGTGTTCCGCTAGGGAAAGTTACGTTCTCAAAATATAGTGATGGCGAGTTTCAACCTTCTTTTGAAGAATCCATAAGAGGATTACGCGTTTTTATTGTCTGTTCTACTTTTCCGAGTGCCGACAATTTAATGGAGCTTTTGTTAATGATTGATGCTGCGAAAAGAGCTTCAGCCCGACACATAACTCCGGTGATTCCTTACTTTGGTTGGGCAAGACAAGACCGTAAAGACAAGCCAAGAGTGCCGATTGGAGCCAAATTAGTAGCCAAATTATTGGAAACTGCCGGCGCCACTCGAATCATGACTATGGATTTACATGCCGATCAGATTCAAGGGTTTTTCGAAAAACCGGTGGATCATTTGTTTGCCTCAACTATCTTTTTACCGTATGTAAAGAGCTTGCAGTTAGACAATTTAACGATTGCATCTCCGGACATGGGCGGTTCCAAAAGAGCTTATGCGTATTCTAAGTTCTTAGAATCCGACGTAGTAATTTGTTACAAACAAAGAAAAGTGGCCAACGTTATTGACACGATGGAGTTGATTGGAGAAGTTAAAGGCAGAAATGTGATTTTGGTAGACGACATGATTGATACCGGAGGAACTTTAGCCAAAGCGGCCGATTTGATGATGGAAAAAGGTGCTTTAAGCGTAAGAGCGATTTGTACACATGCTATCCTTTCGGGAGAAGCGTATGAAAAAATAGAAAACTCTAAATTATTAGAGTTAATTGTTACCGATTCTATTCCTTTAAAGAAAGAATCCAATAAAATAAAAGTGGTGAGTTGTGCGCCTCTTTTTGCAGAAGTAATGCACATGGTGCAACACAACAATTCCATCAGCGGGAAGTTTTTAATGTAAGCTGATGTTGCGTTAAGGATTACCTTCGGTCAGTTCGGCCGTTGGCCTCAGGTGAAGCAAGTACCGTGTACTGCGGAAAGCCTGACCCGAAGGAACACGAGGCTGCAAGCCGACTGCCCGCAGGGAAACGCCCAAAAAAGTATTTTTTTATTAACTATATATTTTTACAATGAAATCGATTACGATTAAAGGACAAGAAAGAGAAAGCGTAGGCAAAAAAGCAACAAAAGCCTTACGTGATGCTGGAATGGTCCCTTGCGTTATTTACGGAGGAACTACACCAGTACATTTTGCAGCAGAAGAAAAAGCATTCAAAGGCTTGGTTTACACTCCAAACGCACACACAGTGGTAGTTGATTTGGCTGGGAAAACTGCTAATGTTATTCTTCAAGACATTCAGTTCCACCCGGTATCTGACAAAATTTTACACATTGATTTCTTTCAATTAAACGACAGCAAAGAAATTACTATGGAAGTTCCTGTGAAAATCGTTGGAACCTCTCCTGGTGTATTGCTAGGTGGTGATTTACGTTTAAACCAAAGAAGATTGAAAGTAAAAGCTTTACCAAAAAATCTTCCGGATTATGTAGAAGCTAACATTTCTGAATTGCAAATGGGTAACAAATTATATGTTACTAAATTAGAAGCTAAAAACTTCAAATTGATGCACCCGGACAACACGGTTGTGGCTCAAGTGAAGATTTCACGTGCTGCTATGAAAGCCGCTCAAGAAGCAGCAAAAGCAGCAAAAGCTCCGGCAAAAGGAAAGAAAAAATAATTTTCAATTCTTTACATACAAAAGCATCGGTTCACGCCGGTGCTTTTTTGTTTTAATTAGGAGCGAAAGGCTTGGGCATTCTTGCCCCGAAGCTTCGGGGCCATATTCCCGACATCCTCATTACAAGGTAGTTAGCTCCTGTCGGGTCTAAATGATAAGCAAAAGGCTTCTTTGTAAATTTTCAAATTATCTCATGGTCACTAGAGGCAAAGCCGAACAGTATGAAATAAAATTAGCTATTTTTGCCTTATGAAATGGTTAACACAACTCTTCAGTAAAACAACAGAAGTTGACAACATTGATTCTATGAAAAAATTCCTCATTGTCGGACTAGGAAATATTGGTGCCGAATATGTAAATACACGCCATAACATTGGCTTCAAAATACTGGATTATGTCGCCCAAAAGGAAAGTTTATCTTTTGAAACCGCCAAATTAGGAACAGTAACCGAATACAGCATCAAAGGCAGAAAGCTTATCCTTTTGAAACCTAACACCTATATGAATTTGAGTGGCAAAGCGGTACACTATTGGATGGACAAAGAAAACATCGCCAAAGAAAACGTCTTAATCATCACCGATGATTTGAATTTGCCTTTCGGAACCATCCGTATAAAAGCCAAAGGCAGTGATGGCGGACACAACGGTTTGAAAAATATCCAACTGATCTTAAACACTTCCGAATATCCGCGTTTTCGTTTTGGCATCAGCGACGAATTCAAAAAAGGCCAACAAGTAGATTATGTTTTGGGCGAATGGAGCGAAGAAGAAAAAACCAAACTCACAGAGCGTTACGAAGTAGCTAAACAAATCATAGAATCGTTTGCCTTGGCAGGACTAAACAATACCATGAACAGTTTCAACGGAAAATAAAAAAAGCCATCATTTCTGGTGGCTTTTTTTATTATTTACAAAAAGATTACTCCATTACTATTTTCTTGGTTATCAACAAACCATTATCAGTCTTAATGTTAACAAAGTAAACACCGCTTCCGGTATTTTCTAAATTAATAGTTTGAACTAAGCTAGAAGTCAATTCAAAGTTATTGTCATAAATTACCTTACCGGTAATATCATATACTTCTACGGCATAACTATTGGTCAACTCTTTAAACTCAATAGTAAAACTTCCTTTACTTGGATTTGGGTAAATTTTAAAGTTGTTGTCTAACACTTCATTATTTGACAAAGCCGTTGTTGAAAATTGACTCACAATCGCATTGTAATAAGCTCTCATTCTGTTTTCTTGTCCCAAAGTAAACATATACATACAAGCGTCATCTACATAATCCATATAGTTCATAGTAAGCGCAAATTGCTCAAATGAGCAACTTCCAACCGTTCCTACCTCAGGACATTCATAAGACTCAGAAGCTACTTCAGGAGTGTCACAAACCCGATCGCCTTGGGTATTACAGTTGGTGTTAGTACTACAAGTACCATTGTTAAAAGTATGATCTAAATTAAAGAAGTGTCCTAACTCATGGGTTAATGTTCTTCCTAAATTAAAAGGTGCTGCAGGAACAAAACCGGCACAACCGGAGCCTGAACCAAAAGCAAATCTGTTGATCACCACCGTGTGTCCAGATGCAGGAGAACCTCCAAGTGGTGAATACCCTAAAATAGAGCTACCTTCATTTCTAACCACCATGTTCATATAACCAGCCCATGTAGGATCTGAATCGGCCCCGGACAAGAAATCGGTCCCAAAAGTTACCGCAACCTGTCCATTAGTCAATCCGGTTCCGGCAGGGTGATTTTCTGTAGCCAATTCAAATTGAACCCCTAAATTACCCACAGAAATACCCGGATAGAAACTGGCATCATTTTCTGTAAAATTAACAATGTCCGCATTGGTAGCATTGTAATCCGCATTCAAAATATTGATTTGATTTTGGGCCAAAGCTCTCAAACAAGTTTTCACTGATTCCGTTACCGCTCCGGCAGAAGGATAATGAACAGCAACCGGAATCCTGATGGTTTGTACATTATTTACAGCGTTACTGTTTCTGCTGAGTGTTGCCATTTTTTGAAGCTCTACTTCAAATTGGGCTTGTTGTTGAAGATACTGTTGTCTGGCAATAGGGTCATTCATAATTTGCTGCATCTTTTGCTCCATACCACAAGTTCTTTGTTGGGCAAAACTTATTTGGATTACAATCAACCACAATAAGGATAATTTCAATTTCATTTAGCTTTATTTTTTAATTCATTATAGATTTTAGGTCAAAAAGGAGAAAATTTCACAACTTTCTCCTTTTGAATTTATTTTAATACGATCTCGTATTATTCAACGGCTATTCTTTTAACTACTTTTCTGTTACCATCAGTAACATTCAATAAGTAAATACCGTATTGTGCATTGTTTAACTGGATATTTTCGTTAAACACGCCTTGGTTAGTGAATGCGTTTTCAAATATTTTTCTACCTCTAATATCGTAAACCTCAATTTTAGTTTCTGCTGAAGTTGGGTTTTCAAATCTAACGGTAAAGTTTCCGTTATTTGGATTTGGATACACGGTCAAATCAGCGATATCATATTGTTCACTGTTCAAAGTACATCCAAAATCAATTCCCCAAGAAGCAATAGTTCCTGAATCTCCAATATAGAAATCCTGCACTGTTAAAGTCCAAACACCATTAGATGGTTTTCCGTTAAAGGCTGCCAATGCCTGAACAGGACTAAATGTTCCGTTAGTTGGACTACCACAAACCGGAGCAGGAGAACCATCAGCGAAAGTTACATTCAATCCACTACTTTGTGGATTGTTACAGGTTCTGTTCCAAAGATTTATTTCAGTTCCGTCAGGATGTTTTAGTTTAACCACTAAATCACCTATCCAGGTGTGACCTGTACTGAAAGACGCTTTCATATTATTGATAGTAACATTATTTGGGAAATTTAAAGTACGAACTGCTGCTGTACCCGGATTGTTGGCTCCTAACCCATCATTAATTGCTGTACCCGGAGTTTCACTAGCCACATTACAATCATAACCTAAAGTTATATTTTTACTAACTGCATAGAAAATATTCCCAACTGCTTCAATCAATAATCTACAATTTTGCGTTGGAGTTGAAGGCATAGTTATGGTTTCAGAACCGTCATTTGGTGTGTTTGCTACTAAACTGGTAAATGTTTCACCTCCATCTGTTGAGATTAAGATATTAACATTGGCCGTATTCATCCCATTAGCAGTAGTTCCGGCCACATTCCATGTAATGGTTTGTGTAGAACCTAATCCCCAAGACGCTGGTGTATTCGGGCTTGTGAAAGCAAAAGCACCACTAATATTAACCACATTAACCGTCATAGCGGATGTATTTGTTTGTCCTCCACCAAGAACGTTATCTCTAACGGTCAAGGCAAAACTCAATGATCTTGCCACAGAAGAAACCGTTTCCCAAGTGTTGGTTAAAGTACCGTTTAACACATCCGAAAACTTAGGCATGTATCTCACCGGTGACAAATCCGGCACTACTGATCTGAAGTTAGGCCCATCGGTTTTTGTAGGTGAAGGAAATGTTGAAGTTCCGCCCACTACAGTAGCATCATTATTTTGCTCCCAAGTATAAGTCAATACTTCACCAGGTGTTCCGGTTCCCGTTCCGCTTAATTTAAAGGCTGTACTTACCGGAATAGTAAAATTAATCCCTGCCAAAATCAAAGTTGGTCTTGGATTGGTAGCCGCAATACTAGTGCTAATCGGACAAGCTTTAGTAGCAAGGTTATTTTGTATTTGCAATATACTTCTATAAGTAAAGTAATCGTCTGAGTTGGATTGCATGTCTGTTCCGCCTCCACCAATTCCGGCATAAGCCATAATGGTAGAACCACTTCCAGGCTCCATATTTACTGTATTATTTTCTCCAGTGTGAGTAAAAGTGTGATTGGCTCCCATTTGGTGTCCTAATTCGTGCGCCACATAATCAATATCGAAAGTATCTCCCATCGGTATGCCATTAGCCGGAGATGTATAACCACTTCCTTTTTGACCGTCTACACATACACAACCGATACAACCGGCAAATCCACCACCACCGGTAGCACCAAATAAGTGGCCGATATCATAATTGGCTTCCCCGATTTGAGCCGTTAAAGTAGCTTGTAATTGTGGACTCCAATTTGCCATTGAGGTATAAGGATCGGAACCTGCATTAGTATAAATCACTAAATTATTATTGGCAATCAAAATCAATTTAACCGCCAAGTCTCTTTCGAATACTCCGTTACAACGTGACATAGTAGCATTGATAGCCGCTAAAGCACCGGCTACAGTTCCACCGTGATACGCAGCATATTCCCCGTTACAAGAAACAGCCAAACGCATGGTTTTATATATCTGATTGTTGGCCATAGTTACATTGCCATTTCTTTGCAAATTATCAGCCATTGCAATTTCTTCTGTAGAACATACAAAAGGCAATTGACCACGGGTTCTGGTTTTGGAATCAAAAACAACATAAACCGATCTGTCTTTAGTGAAAGGCTCAATAAATTCTGATCCTAAACCGGCTCTGAAAATCATAGTTTGAATCCCAGAAGGTGCAAAACTAAAATTTAAAGTTGCGGCAGCATCCGTAATTCCTTTCCCTACATAAGCTCTGATTTCAGGAAAATTGGCTTGCAATTCGGGTGCAAAATTTGAAGATTCCCAAACCATAAACTTTTCCAGCTTTCCATTGATATTAGGAAGTGATATTTCAACGCCCGGAAGACCTGAAGCAATATCGTTAACGTTAACTAATGACTGTTTAAATTCAACTGCATCAAATTGTATTAATTTTTGATTGGCTGAATAATCATCTTCTCTTACTTTCTCTGCGGTAATAAGCTTGTCATTACTAAGAAATTTCCAAGGAGAATTTCCTTGAGCAAAACCCTGTGCTACTGAGAAAAGTAGAATGAATAATAAGTAGTGTTTTTTCATGGTATTTTGTTGATTGTTAAAAAGTAGCCAAAGATAATTATCTTTCAATAGATTGCAAATCTCTACCCCATTTTTTTAAAAGATTTCAATTAAAATTTAACATATATTCTGTTATTTTTAATTTTTTAACAAACTAATGCCTAAGGTTATGGCAAAATTTTCGTTAAAAAAATCCCTCACCCATAACTTTACCCTTATAAATTACGAAAAATCAACCATTATGGTTCTTAATAAAACATTCTTCCACGTAACATAACACTTCTTTTTTACAGGGTTTTTGTATTAACGCGCTAAAAATTATTGTATTTAATTTGTAAAACATATTTTTGCAGTATTACATTTATCTACTACTTGAAAATAGTTCATTCCATAACATCTTTTGTTGCCCACAAGCCTACCATAGTTACTATTGGTACTTTTGACGGCGTTCACCTTGGCCATAAAAAAATATTGGAACAAATTATCGCCTCCGCCCAATCTCAGGACTGCGAAAGTTTAGTACTGACTTTTTTCCCGCATCCGCGAATGGTGCTTCAGGAAGGAACCGAAATGAAACAACTCAACACGCTCAACGAAAAAATAGCTTTATTAGAAAACTTAGGCGTTGATCATCTTGTGGTGCATCCTTTCGATAAAGATTTTTCAAGATTAACCGCAGAAGATTTTGTCAAACAGGTTTTGGTGGATACTTTTCAAATCAAAAAAATCATCATTGGTCACGATCACCGCTTTGGCAGAAACCGAACCGCTGACATCAATGATTTAACTGAATTTGGAAAAACCTATGGTTTTGAAGTGGAACAAATTTCTGCAGAAGCCATCAACGAAGTGTCCATCAGTTCTACCAAAATCAGAACCGCTTTAAGCGAAGGCAATATCGAATTGGCTAATGACTATTTAGGCTATCAATATTCCTTAACCGGTATTGTTTCTAAAGGAAAGCAACTCGGTCGCACAATAGGTTATCCCACCGCCAACATTCACATCGAAGAAGATTACAAACTCATTCCGCTAAACGGGGTTTATGTTGCCAAAAGTGTATTGAACGGCAAAACGGTTTACGGCATGATGAACATTGGCAATCGCCCAACAGTTGAGGGCACCACTTTAACCATTGAAATTAATTTCTTTGATTTTGACCAAGACCTTTACGACCAAAAAATAATCGTTTCGTTACTTAAACGAATGCGTAACGAACAAAAATTCGAGTCTTTGGACGCCCTTAAAAACCAATTGGCACTAGATAAATCAACTGCGATAAACTACCTCAAGCAGTTATAAACAATTTAATATTGTCTTTTATTATTTACAATAAAGCCTTCTTTTCTGTTAAACTAATGTAGTTATCAAAGATAATTTCTTAAATTTGATAAGCTTGTTTTAATCATCCACTTAAAACCTATCGCTATGAAACTACCTAAAGAATTTACCAACGGAATCCTAATCTTTGCCGGAATCGCCATTTATTTTCTAATCATGGAGTTTTTCGGTTTATCAAAAATCATTTACCTCAGAATACTCAACGCAACTTTTGTATATTATGGTGTAAGCCGTACTTTACAATCCAATTTCAAAGAAGGCAAAAGCGGTTATGTGGCTAATCTACTCTCGGCGGGCACCACAGCCATGAGCGGGATTTTACTTAGTGTGGCCGGTTTAGTAAGTTACATCTATGCGCGTGGTGGCAATGAGTATGTCAAAAACTTGTCGGGGGAATTTCTTTTTGGCGGAAGCCCAACAGCCAACGAATATGCCATAGGACTATTGTTTGAAGGAATCGCTTCAGGAGTTATTGTGGTATTTATCGCCATGCAACTTTTTAGAAATAAAACAGCCCCGCAAGATTAATTCAACCCATTTATCAAAATATCCCATTGTAACTTAAAGACAAATTACCTACTTTTGGTGCAAGATAAAATTATACCTATGAGTATTACAAAACACAACTGGACCAAAGACGAAATCATTGCTATATACAACAAACCGTTGATGGATTTGCTTTACGAAGCCGCTTCTATTCACCGTGAGCATCATGATCCAAATGTGGTTCAAGTTTCTACTTTACTTTCTATAAAAACCGGTGGTTGTCCTGAAGATTGTGGTTATTGTCCGCAAGCAGCACGCTATCATACCGACATTACCGGAAACGATTTAATGACCGTAAGCCAAGTAAAAGCACAAGCCTTAAGAGCCAAATCTAACGGTTCTTCGAGAGTTTGTATGGGCGCTGCGTGGCGAAATGTAAAAGATGGTGAAGAGTTTGATCAAGTCTTGGAAATGGTAAGAACCATCAACAAACTGGATATGGAAGTGTGTTGTACCCTAGGGATGCTAACCGAAAACCAAGCCCAAAGATTGGCCGAAGCCGGTTTATACGCTTACAACCACAACTTAGATACTTCTGAAGATTATTATAAAGAAGTGATTTCAACCCGAGGATTTGAAGACCGTTTGCAAACCATCGAAAATGTTCGTAAAACCAATGTTACCGTTTGTAGCGGCGGGATTATCGGAATGGGGGAAAGCATTGAAGACCGTGCCGGAATGTTAGTGGCTTTGTCTACTTTAAATCCGCAACCGGAATCGGTGCCAATTAATGCCTTAGTAGCGGTAGAAGGTACGCCAATGGAAAATGAAAAACCGGTGGAAATCTGGGAAATGATTCGCATGGTAGCCACCACACGTATCGTAATGCCGGAAACCCAAGTGCGTTTGTCTGCCGGAAGAACTGAAATGTCGCGTGAAGGTCAAGCGATGTGTTTCTTTGCCGGAGCTAACTCTATTTTTGCAGGCGATAAATTATTGACTACGCCAAACCCGGATGTGAATGAAGACATGAAAATGTTTGAAACTCTTGGTTTACTCCCGCAAAAACCATTCATCAAAATCATGCAACCTACAACCGTGGAAGCCGAAGATTCGCAATTCCAAGCCTTGGGCGAAAAACCAAAATGGTCAAGACCCGGTCACCAAATAGAACGCAATTTAGAAGCATCGACTAAAGGGAAATAACTCTTTACTCCCATAAAAAAAGTCCCAAACTAATTTAGCTTGGGACTTTTCTTTTTATACTTACAACCGTTACAGCAACACCTTCTTGGTCACTATTATTCCGCTTTCCAATTTAATTTTAACGATGACCGATTGTTGGCTCATAGCAATATTAGACGCTATGAAATCATTGGCTCCTATGCCTTTTTGAGCAAACAATTGTCTTCCTAATACATCATAAATCACCACTTCTTCTAAAGTTTGCAGGTATGATTTTATGGTCAACTGTCCGTTGTTACTTGCCACAACAACACTGTTGCTTAAAGTGTCAAAATCATCATTGCCTAAAGCAGCACTATCCGTATAGCGCAATACGAATCGGTTGTCAAACCTTCCTTTGTCTGTGGTAAAAGTATAAGGCGACTCTTTTATATTGTGAATGATATTCAAGAACTTATCTTCTAAATAAATAGTCTGATCGTTCAAGAACAAACCATCTACTGTTGCAATCGCTATGGTATGACTTCCTACTGTAGTAGCATTAAAACCAAGTCTTACGGTATCCGTATTCACAAATGGCAATGCTCTACCTTGAATACAATACTCTTGCAACTCATGGTCTTCGGTAAAGGAATACAACTTTAATCCGGCGGCATTAGTAACAGCATCATACAAACGATCTTTGTTGTTAGTGGCGTCGGTTACATACCCTACAACTGCACGGCTCACTTGTCCTTGAGGCGCGACTATATCTAACCAAATTCTGTGTTTTTCTTCTGCCTGAGTATTTTGAGTTGTCGCAGCATTTCTGAAAAAATCGGAATTGTCATAAACTAAGTTGTTCCCCAAATCGCTTCTCATGGCATTATTGAATACAATAGGTTGCGTAAGTGCTGCACCATCTTCCATTAATACAAAGAACCCTTGACCCGAAGCAATATTTCCGTCAAAACCGCCCGGACCACTGATTGTAGCCGTACCATTGTGGGTAATATAGTCAGTGGCATCATAATTATACCCAAAGTCAGCATAAAAAGGATCGTTCAAAATTGTAGGCTCGGTATCGTGCGTCCAAATATTGACAAAGCCTTCCAAGTTAGTGTTGGCGTCTAAAAAGGCTTTAGCGTTCAATGGGGATGGATACGGATTACCAACTAAGTTCCAGTTGTCATCCCATCGGGTTGTGTTTACGTTATTAGGATTAGCCGGTTCGGCATCATAAGGCAAGCCGGTCGTAATTCCGTCTCCAAAATAAGACCCTCTCGACACATTTACGCTGGTAATCAAACCATTATTAGGTTGTCCAAAGAAATCAAAAGTAAGTGTTATCGCGGTAGCTGAACCATTAAAAGTTCGGGCGATATACCCTTTTCCAATTTGCATTTGGGCCGTTGGTGGCGCAATCCAATTTCCTTCAGTAGCATTAACATTAGCATAAGTCGGATCCCATACATAGTGGAAACCATTAGGCAAACTAGCTACTGTAAATAATTTTGTGGGAGCACTCCAATACACATAATCAATATCCTTAGCTGTGTAATCTCTTTTTACTACGAAAGTGGTATTGTTATAAGTTCCTATATTAGTGTCTGTATCGTCAACTTGTACTAACTGACCGCTACTTTCAATGGTTATCGTCCCACTGTGGTTAAGTTGCTGGTAAGCTTTTATATATCCGGCCGAATCAATCGTAACGTCTCTACCGGTTCTTACTGTTAAATCACCTGTGGCAATTAAGTTATTAGAAACAGCCGTATCAAAATCATTGTCTAAAATAACATGGTGGAAAGTTTCGGTCCCTTCTACAGCAACACTACTAATCACTTGAGGTGTGGTGCCCACAAACTCTACCGTTCCGTTTCCTTCTGAAAAAGCGGCAGCACTCACATTATTGATCCAATCTCCCGACAATTTGATAATTCCGTCATCATTGCTTGAATTGCCTTCGTCCATGTCTAAAGCTCCCGAACCGCTGAGGGTTAAATCGCCTTTGACTTCTAATATATTATTTATACTGGCTTCCACTTGTACTTTTCTGGTGGTGATGGTCAAATTATTACAGCTGGCCACATTGGCAAAATCATCGGCATAAACAGCCGTAGCCTCTACCACGGCGTCGTTTACAGATGACCCATTCAATACTACATCGGTAGTGGCATCCGGTACTTTTAATCCTTCCCAATTCGCACAATTGAACCAGTTGGTGTCAAAATCACCTACCCAAGAACCCGAAGGATTGCTTGGTCCGATTTGGAAAGTCTTTCCGGCACGGGTGGCTAATGAAGAAGTAGCATCGATTGTATATCTTCCGGTGCCTAAGGTCCAATTAGCAGGAACATTCCCCACGGCGGTTATGATTTGGCGGATAGAAGCCAAACCGTGTTCTTTATCGTTTTCATAATAACCACTAATTCCTGACCCCGAAATACTTTCTACATTGAAACAAGTTAAAGGCGCCGGCAATCTCGATTCTCTGGTGTTTCCACCGGTGGCATCTCCGTTACAAGCATTGGTTAAAGGAACCCAAGCCGCTCTGTTGGTCAAACCATGAAGCAATCGGCCTGAAAGGATATAATTGGCTTCGTTAGCATCAATGCTGCCATCAGAAACAAAACCTCCCTGAATTAAATACAGCTGATCGGAACCGGAAGTAGAAATATTAGGATTAAAAGTAGTTCCAAAAACCAAGGAACCGGTAAAATCTGCTGTTCTTGAAGTAGTGGTAGTTCCGGTAATTACGTCAATACTGCCGAACCAATTGGCAGAATTATCGGTAATGATTACTAATACAGAACCCGCCGGAATATCGGTAGCTCCGTTGTATGTTATTAATGTGGTGTAAGGTGCTTCAGAAGCAATATCGCCGCCGCCGCCCCATTTGTCGGTTCTCACGTTGGCCGCCGCACCCGCTTCGTAACGCGAGTTTACGATAGAAAACTGTGTGCCCGGTTTGATATCCACCATAGTGGCAATTAAATATTCATCACTTGCTCCGGAACCATTTTCTTGTCCGTCATACCCCACGAATAGCAACTCACCGGTATTGAAAACCGTAACATCTACTATGTTGAAATTTGTACTGACTATTGGCGTAACAGTGGAAGAAGCCGTTAACGTTAAATTAGTCCCCAAAACCGTATGCACTATGCCCGAGAATGTGGCAATCCCTCCCACTGCAGCTACCGGAGTAACGGCAGTCATCGTTCCGGTACTGGTTAAAGAAACGGTTCCGGTAAAATTAATATCTAAATTATTACACGCATCATAAGCCCTAACTACAACCGGCAACATGGCGAGGTCTATTCCTGTAGTTATAGGTTGGGTAAAGAACACCAACTTAGTAGCCACCACACTAATCACATTACTGCCATTAGCCGAAGTGGCCGCCAGGAAAGCTGCCTTTCCGGAACCTGTTGGCGAAAAGGTAGTATTGGCATTGGTTATAGAAAACCCAAAATCGTCCCCGTCAATAGCGCCTGCACCTAACGGACAGTTGAGTGACAATCTTAGCGACAATGTTTTTGACGTATTATCGGCTACCGAAACGGTTAACCCACTAAAGACAATTTGGTTGGCACTTACCACCCCATTGGCAATAAAAGTCGACCCATCAAATAAGCCTACAGAAAAAATAGCGTCTGACCAGGAAGCCACAGCATTCCCCGCCGCTTGCGCAATGGTAAACGCATTTAGTATCGTTGGATTCGAATCCGAATCGGCTACACCGCCACCGTCTCTTACGGTAATTTGCCATACTTGAATCCCATCGGTTACCGCAGCAATCGCAACGCTGTTTGTGGTACTTGGTATAATAACGGCTTCTGAACTCGCTACTTCTACTATATCGGATGCGGCACTGAGAGATAGTGTGGTACAATTGGTCGTTCTAATGGTTGCTGCCGTTCTGTAATTCAGAGTAGCATTGGCAGCACTTGCAATAGAATAAGGCACCAATAAAAAATGATATGTGGTTCCCGGAGTTAGACCGGTTACTGTTGTAGTTGTACTTCCGGCAGTAACATAACTGTAAACGGTTGAGTCGCCAATTAAAGAACCAGCGGTATAAAACGTTCCATCGACCGGAAGACCGGTTGACGCTGCACCCGCACGATATAAAATAACATACCCTGAACCGGCAACTGTGCTAGCAGCAGGATAAGTTAATGTTAGTTGATTTAAACCGGGACCCGAACAGGTAAACGAAGCCGGATGTCCCGTAGGTTCCGTAGCCAACGTATAAAAAGTAGTGGTCAAAGGCGTCAACTCTCGGTAACAAATGGTTGAGCCCGACCCGGTGTTATAGGCATAAACCGTTATGGTATATTGGGTGCCCGCGGTTAAACCTGTAATCCCGGTAACTGAAGAACCTAAGCCGTTATACATTACCCTATTGTTGGTATTGATTTGTGCGGCACTAGCCCAAGCGGTACTTGCAGTGTAAGCGGTATTGTCTGTTGGTAACGCAGCGGCTGAGGCCGTTGGTCTTATCACAACCAAAGAACCGGTAGCCGAAACCGACTCCGTCCAAGCAATATCAAGACCGTTAACCGTTCTGTTGGTAACCACTAAAGCCGTATCCGAATTCGCCGGATCACTACAAGGTCCAGTAGAAGCGGTGGTGCCGTTTAAGACTACGTTTACAACACCTGGAGATACAACATTTTGATCAAAACCCCCTGTTCCTCCAGCTAGTGCTCCTGCGGTTCCATAACCATAAAGTCTGAATGTAGTGGCTGTTGTAATATTAGTTAGGCCGGAAATGGTAATAGTATTTGAGGCAAATGCACTACCAACAATACCTGTAACAGTACCTAAATCACTTGCATAGCCATCAACTGATGAACGTAATGTTACGCTACTTGGACCGCTTGCCGATCTATCCCAGGTAAAAACAAAGGAAGTAGGTGTAAAAGAAAAACCGGAATTAGGCGTTACCGTAAATTGAATGTAATCATTTCCTGAAATTGATTCCGCCAAAGTAGGGGTTGCTGAATCTCCTGTGTCAAACCAATTATTTCCTCCAAAACGGTTTCCATTAGCGGCTGCGGTTACTCCAGCACCAAAAGTTAAATTAGCAGCAGCTACATTAGCATCATTAGCTACACTAGGTTCTGTGGTTTCAGTTCCTGTATTTCCAAAAGTATTCCATTGTAATAATTGCCCATAAGAACTAACTGAGTTCAAAACAAAAACAAATACGGCAACGAGTAATAATCTAAATTTCATAAATTTTTATCAAATGTTTCATAGTCATCCGTCTGATTTTGACGCACAAAAAACGTCAAGGTCATTGAGATAGAAAAAAGGGCCTGCAAAACTACATCTAAATTACTAAAAAACAAGTAGTTTACCTTAAGAAATTATTAAGTAATTAACATATTTTTGAACACTATTCGGTATTGTTTTCTGTTTTAAAGCATTAGGCGGTTTTTAGTGGTCAGTGTTTGGTCGCAGTCGCAGTGACAGCCGCAGTCACAGTAGCAAGTTTAACCACTAAGCGCACGAAAACTTTGTGGCCTTTACGGTTAATTAAGTTACACAGAGATTCACGGAGTAAAAAAGAGATTCACAGAGTAATTAAACAGTAAGAAGTTAAGACAATTGAGGCTTTCATTAAGGCTAGCGCATTGGAACACAGATGAAAATCCGTGAAAATCTCGACCTTCAGTTGCTTCTGTAGTAAAAAAATAACCGCTAAGAGCACTGAACCCTCGGGAATTGGGAGTGTAACAAAAAAATGTGTAACAATTTATCTTGTTACATATTTTTTTGTTACATCCCCTTATCCCTTTTCCCTTATCCCTAAAATTCACTACTTTTACACTCATCATTGCTAACCATGACCGAAAAACCAACATTATCCGAAGCTACCCTTAAATTGGAATATTACTGTTCCTACCAAGAGCGTTGTCACCGGGAAGTGGTGGATAAGTTGTACCAATTGGGCCTTAAAAGTGAGGAGATTGATACGATAGTCGTGCACTTACTCCAACACAATTTTCTCAACGAAGAGCGCTTCGCCCGAAGTTTTACCCGTGGCAAACACCGTATTAAATCTTGGGGTAAAATCAGAATTGTCAACGAACTCAAAGCCCGACAAATCTCGGCGCCCAACATCAAAGCGGCTCTAACTGAAATTACGGAGGAACAATACCAGGAAACTTTCCACCAATTAGCCGAACGCCATTGGCACAGTCTAACCGAAAGAAAAGGTCAAAAAAAGAACAAGAAGTTTTGTGATTATTTATTGCGAAGAGGTTGGGAAAGTCATCTCGTTTACGAGAAAATGAAAGAGTTTGGGTCTTCGACAGGCTCAGACTGAAAACTGTATAATCAATTTTTTATTCGTAAAAGAAGACAAATTGCATATCTTACACTAAATCCAATCGTCAGCACTTTGTCACCCTGAGCTTGTCGAAGGGCTACTCTTTTGAAACCAACACACTCACCGCATTCCCTCCGAAACCAACCGCATTAATCAATACTTTTCGTATCGTTTTGCGCGGATTAGGTTCTTCTATATACGGAATTCCGATAAACGTTTGGTGTTGCAGCATGAGTAAAGCCAATTCGATATTCAACATGCCTGAGGCACCGAAAGTGTGGCCTATTTTCCATTTGTTGGTGGTGAGCATCGGTAAGTTTTCCCCGAAGACTTTTTGGATGGCTTTGTATTCGGAAGTGTCGCCTTTTAGCGTTCCCGGTGCGTGCATCACAATCGCATCAACTTCGTCTAATTCGGTATTTTGCAGCGCCATCGTCATCGATTTTTGAAAGCATTTGGCGTCTTCTGAGATGGAGATGTTGTGTTGTAAATCGTCTGTAGCATAGCCGATACCGGTAATGTAGCCTAAGGCATTTTGGCTTTCGCCTAATTCTAAACAAGCTACTGAAGCGGCTTCGCCCAGCACCATGGAATTTTTGGTTTTGGTAAAGTCGAAGGCTCTGCAGGGCCATTCCCGTTCTTCATTGGCATAAATCTTCAACGCTTGCATTTGTGCCAACGTAAAAGCGGTCAAAGGCGCTTCACTGCCGCCTACTAAAAACTTAGTCGCCAAGCCCGATTGCAGCCAAGCCACGGCATTCAACACCGCATGCAAAGCGGTAGAACAGGTTATGGAATGGGAGATTTCGGGTCCGGCACTTTTTAAATCATGCGCCACCCACGAAGAGATATTCCCTAAAGTAGTGGTTGGCGAAGTTAAAGTTGCGGTCTTTCCGGTTTCGATAAATTCTTGGTGGTATTTCTCAAACAATTGCGTGGCACCGCGAGACGAACCAATGTTAATCCCGAAGTCGTCACCTTGTTGCCAACCCGCATCGGCAATCGCTTGGCGGGAGGCCAATATAGCCAACAAAACCGTTTCGTCTAAGGCTTTGTATTTGATGTCTTCTTTGCGCAAAGCGTCCATTTCCTTTCTGATGTCTGCCGGAATAGTTGCCACAAATTGATCTTTCCCATTGAATGTTGCGGTCGAAATTAAAGTTTTTGGGGAAAGATAATTGGCCCAAATCGCTTCAGGTGTTTTTCCCAAAGGCGAAATCGAGGCAAGAGAAGTAATGGCAATTTTGGTGTTCAACATGGTGGTGTATTGTGCGGCAAAGGTAGTTATTCTTTGAAAAAGTCTAGCCTATTCTCAAAATTTAAGAACACAGATCAGACAGATACTACGGATAAACACAGATAAAAAAATCCGTGAAAATCTGTTTAATCCGTGTAATCTGTGGCAAAATTTTAAACCATCTCCACTGCGTCTTCAACAATACCATAAACCTTTTCCAGTTGTTCGTTTGAAATAATATACGGTGGCAAGATGTAAACGATATTGCCGACCGGACGTAAAATCACCCCGTGTTTGATAAAGAAATTATAGAGTTTCATTCGCATCGAACCGTAGTAACTTTCGGCACCGTCGGTTTTGATTTCTAAGGCGAAAATGACGCCGAGTACACGAGTGGTTTTGACTTTAGGATGGCTTTTCATTTTTTGGGCGAAAGCCAAATGTTGGGCATTAATTCTTGAAATATTGTTTTGCATTTCGGCCGTTTCCAACAAACCGATACTCGCCAAAGCGGCTGCACAACCTGTGGGATTGGCGGTAAAAGTATGCCCGTGGAAAAGCGCTTTATTGACATCGTCATTATAAAAACCGTCGAAGATTTCTTGGGTGAAAGTGGTGATTGCCATCGGAATGGTTCCGCCGGTTAAGGCTTTTGACAAACATAGAATATCGGGTTTATTGACCAAATAATCCGAGGCAAACGTTTTACCGGTTTTCCCGAAACCCGTCATGACTTCATCGGCTATAGTGAAGACTTGGTGTTGTTGGCAAAGGGCAATCATTTTATCTAAGACTTCGGCCTCATACATCACCATTCCGGCGGCGCCTTGTACTAAAGGTTCAAAAATGAATGCCGCGTATTCATGGGTAACTACCAAATCTTGCAAGATTTTCAAACTGCGGTCTTCATTGCCACTAGTTGGCACCGGAATGCGCGCGACTTCCAACATCGACCCTTGAAACGCTTCCGTATAAAAAGTGATGCCACTGGCTGCCATGGCGCCAAAGGTATCGCCGTGAAACGCGTCTTCAAAAGCGATCACTTTGGTTCGTGTTGCGCCTTGGTTGTAAAAGTATTGTAAGGTGCCTTTCAAAGCGACTTCCACTGCGGTCGAGCCATTATCGGAATAAAAGATTTTCTTTTGGTTGGCCGGTAAAATAGAAAGCAGTTTCTCGGACAATTCCACTGCTTTGTTGTGTGTAAAACCTCCGAATAAAACGTGTTCTAAGGTCGTTAACTGCGTATAAATCGCCTCGGCAATCACTTTGTTGGAATGCCCAAACGGATTGACCCACCAAGACGCAATCGCATCGATAAATTCTTTGCCGTTGTCGTCCCAAAGCAAAGCACCTTCGCCTTTAACAATAGCGGGCAACAAGCCGGTAGTTTTGTGTTGGGTATAAGGATGCCAGTTGTATAATTGGTCTTTTTCTGAAAGATTCATGAATTATAATTTTAAAAGATTCTCCCGAAACTTATCCGCGTAATAAGCAATCACATTCGCATCGAAATACGGTTCGTTATCAATTCTACCGATAAACTTGACGCCTGTTTTATTTAAAATAATTTCTTCGGTGGCTTTGTTTTCATCGCCTGAAAAAATGATTCCGGCCACTTTTATTTTTCGGTTTTGGAGTGCTTCGAGGGTTAGTAAAGTGTGATTGATACTGCCGAGATAATGTCGGGAAACGACGATTACTTTATGGTCTTTTTGGATTAAATCGACGACACATTCTGTTTCATTCAGAGGCACTAGAATTCCGCCTGCGCCTTCGATGACTAGATGGTTTTCTACTTTTGTTTCGACAATTTTATTGATATCAATGCGCACACCGTCTTTGGCTGCGGCCAAATGTGGACTTGCCGGAGTATTGAGTGCATAAGCATTCGGGTGAAAAACGGATTTGGCATTGGCCACCAATGCTCTGACTTTATGACTATCGGAATGGTCTAAATCACCTGCTTGTATGGGTTTCCAATAATCGGCTTCTAAGGCTTCGGTTACTATGGCTGACGCTACAGTTTTGCCTACATCGGTACCGATTCCTGTGATGAATAGTTTCATGGTATTAATTGAATTCGTGTTTACAAACTTCACATTTGTATTTGTGCCTTGCTTTGAAAGGAAACAAGAATAGAAAGAACAAAATAATAAAGTATAAAAATGACTTCCATCCCTTGATTGAGGTCATCATATCAATTTGTTCACTACCACAAATTGGGCATTGAATGGGTTGATGGTCATCGTCTACAGAATATGGGCTTATCTCCTCTAAAATTTCATTGGCTTTATCAATGTCTTCCGTTTTTACATATAATTTCACACCGCCTACTGCATTGCTGTATAGCGGATTTGTGTCAACCATATGATTGTCACGTAAAAACACTTCAACACCCATACTTTCCAATTTTCCTTGGTAAATCAGGGCTTCACTTGAATATTGAAATCTTCGGAGTAATTGAAACTGTTCTTCTTCCATAATTAAAACACAAAAGTAGCTAACAATTCCAAGACATTTGAGATTTCTTTTTCGGAATTGTAACTGTGCAAACAAAAGCGCAAGCGTTCTTGTCCTTCGGGAACGGTTGGGGATAAGATGGGTTTTACGTCAAAGCCTTTTTGTTGGAGTTGCGTGGCGATACTTTTTACTTTGTCATTCCCCGGAATAATAGCGCATTGTATGGCCGATTTACTGTAAACGAACATGGGTTTTACTCCTAATCTTAGTTTTTCTTGGTTGAAGAAAAGGATGTTGTTTCTTAGCGATTGTAATGCGCTCTTCTCTGTTGCCAAATGTTGGTATGCCACTAAAATAGTAGCCACACTATGAGGCGACAAACCGGTGGTATAAATAAAACTTCTGGCGAAGTTGACTAAATAGCTTTTTAATTCGGCACTGCCTAAAATGGCTGCACCGTGACAGCCCAAACCTTTTCCGAAGGTCATGATATGGGCGAAAACTTTGTCTTGCAGGCCTAAACTTTGAACAACACCTTCGCCTAGTTCACCGAAAACACCGAGTGCGTGTGCTTCGTCGATTACTAAATAAGCGTTGTACTTTTCAGCTAAGGCAGCAAGTTCTTCTAAGTTAGGGCAATCGCCATCCATAGAGAAAACGGATTCGGTGATGATGTAAACAGTTTGGAGTTTGGAGTTTGGAGTTTGGAGTTTTTGTAGTAGTCGAGCCAAATCCTCAGTATCATTATGCCCAAATTTATAGGCTTTAGCATGGCTCATTTGGATGCCGTCACGGATAGACGCGTGGCACAATTCGTCGTATAAAATCACATCATTTCTTTGCGGTACGGCGCTGAAAAATCCAACATTGGCATCATAGCCTGAGTTAAAAATTAAAGCGGTTTCAACTTGATGGAAGTTGGCGATGAAACTTTCGGTAGCTTCGTATAAATGGTGGTTTCCTGAAATTAATCGGGAACCGGTGGCGCCGTTAGTTTTGATGTTATTATCAAGAAGATATTGATGGGTTTGGCTAAAGATAGTTTCGCTATGGGCAAACCCGATGTAATCATTGGAGGCAAAGTCTACTAAATCTTTGCCCATAGGTAGTTGGCGCAAGGCGTTGTTGGCTTGGCGTTGTTGGAGTTTGGCTTGAAGGGATTTTGGGAGTTTCATACGGTTTCTTTTTCAACCCATTTATTGTTTCCTTTTTCGGTGGCGTCCAGTAAATCGATGTTAAGTTTTTGGGCGACCATGGCACCAAATTTAAGGGCCTGTTCTTCTTCGGTTAACTTATACATTTTGTAATGTTTGTTTCTTTTGTACCAAAGATTGACTTCGTATTCCATATCATCAACCTTGAATACAGAAACATATTCAAGTTCAGGAAGCGCAGTAATTATTTTTTTTGAAAATAGACCGACGGAATATATTGAAACTAATTTTTCTTTGTCCAAATCAACTAGAATGCTTTTTGTTATTGAAAAAGAAACACCACCTGCAAAACAAAATGCAGCAACTTCAATTATTCCTGCAATTCCTTTTGGTTTGACTTTTACCAAATCAACCTTGTAAAATAGAATGCAGAGTATATACAGCATGTATATCATGTACGAAAAAAACAATGACGCAACGATAATTCTCCACCAAGGCAATTTCCCCTGTGATACAACTAATTCATATTCGTTATTTTCTTCCATAAACCAAATATAGTAAATAGCCCGGATGGCAGTGGCATCCTTTTTCTTTTTTGGAAGAAAAAGATATAACGGACAGCCGGAAACAGCTTCCAATAAAAAAGCCCGACATTACTATCGGGCTTCTTCGTTTATGCTGAATCGTATTAGTCGGCCAATACAATTACTTTATTGTCTTTCATTTCAATAGTTCCTGAATTGATTTCCAAAGTGTAGTTTTGGTCGTTTACTTTGGTAAACTTCTCGGCTACTTCTTTGCCCAATTTAAAACTATCGGCAACGATTTTCACGGTACCTTGTTTTAGGATAGAAACTATAGGCGCGTGGTTGTTCAATACTTGGAACGAACCATCTACACCCGGAAAAGAAACTGAAGTAACTTCGCCTTTGAATAAGGTAGCTTCCGGTGATACTATTTCTAATAACATAATTGATAATTAATAATTGATAATTGATAATTAGCAATCAACAATTCATTATCAATTGTCAATTGTCAATTGTCAATTGATTAGGCTTCTGCTAACATTTTTTGTCCTGCTTCGATTGCTTCTTCGATAGTTCCTTTCAAGTTGAAAGCCGCTTCCGGAAGGTGATCTAGCTCACCATCAATGATCATGTTGAATCCTTTGATGGTTTCTTTGATATCAACTAATACTCCTGGGATACCGGTAAACTGCTCCGCTACGTGGAATGGTTGAGACAAGAAACGTTGTACACGACGCGCTCTTGATACAGAAAGTTTATCTTCTTCTGATAATTCTTCCATACCTAAGATGGCGATGATATCTTGTAATTGTTTGTATTTCTGTAAAATCTCTTTTACTCTTTGCGCACAGTTGTAGTGTTCGTCACCTAAGATTTGAGCCGTAAGGATTCTTGAAGTAGAATCTAACGGGTCAACCGCAGGATAAATACCTAACTCAGCAATTTTACGAGACAATACTGTGGTTGCATCTAAGTGAGCAAAAGTAGTTGCCGGCGCCGGGTCAGTTAAGTCATCCGCAGGAACGTAAACCGCTTGTACAGATGTAATCGAACCTTTGTTTGTTGATGTAATACGCTCTTGCATCGCACCCATTTCAGTCGCCAATGTTGGTTGGTAACCTACCGCAGATGGCATACGTCCTAATAACGCTGATACCTCAGAACCTGCTTGTGTAAAACGGAAGATGTTGTCTACGAAGAACAATACGTCTTTTCCTTGGTCAGAACCTGCACCATCACGGAAATACTCAGCGATAGATAATCCTGATAAAGCTACACGAGCACGAGCTCCAGGTGGCTCATTCATTTGTCCGAATACGAAAGTCGCTTTAGACTCTCTCATACCCGGTTTGTCTACTTTGGATAAATCCCATCCTCCATTTTCCATAGAGTGCATGAAATCGTCACCATATTTGATAATGCCTGACTCAAGCATCTCACGAAGCAAGTCATTTCCTTCACGGGTTCTTTCTCCTACTCCAGCGAATACTGAAAGACCACCGTGACCTTTGGCTATATTGTTAATTAATTCTTGGATCAATACGGTTTTACCTACTCCGGCACCACCAAATAATCCAATTTTACCCCCTTTTGCATAAGGCTCGATCAAGTCGATTACTTTAATACCGGTGAATAAAACTTCTGTAGAGGTTGATAAATCTTCAAATTTAGGAGCTGGTCTGTGGATAGAAATTCCATCTTTACCTGCTTTTGGCAAATCTCCTAATCCATCGATAGCATCACCAATTACGTTGAACAAACGTCCGTAAACGTCGGCACCGATTGGCATTTGAATTGGCGCACCAGTAGCATTTACTGCTGTTCCTCTAGACAAACCGTCGGTTGAGTCCATGGAGATAGTACGAACTGTGTTTTCACCAATGTGTGATTGAACTTCCAGAACTAATATTGAACCATTCTTGTTAATGATTTCTAATGAGTCGTAAATTTTTGGCAACTCAACATCTTTAGTATCAAATACTACGTCAACTACCGGACCGATGATTTGCGAAACTTTTCCTATTGCTTTAGACATTGTTTATGTATTTATTAAATAGCTATTTAGGTTTGAGAAAAACACCTCTTTTTTCAGAGCGCAAAGGTAAAATTTCTATTTCGAAAAATCAATATTTGAAGTGAGTTTTTTTCTTTATTTTTTGATGAATTAGCAATTAAACGCAAACTAAGCCTTAGGCCAAACAAAAAACCACCTGATTTCTCGGGTGGTTTTGGGAATATATAAATTTGGTTGGTTTAGAAATTAGCCGGATCCATCGGGTATAAAATTCTGTATAATCCGATGTTAACTCCTCTGAAGTTTGAGCCGTAAGTAGCATTGATGGCTTCAAAGAATTTGTTGGCAATTAAAGCATATCCTCTTGGACTAGGATGTACCCCATCTAAAGAGAAACCTCCACCGGTAACATAGGTTGAAGTTACTGTAAAATTATTAGCCGATATACCCCCTGCAGCAATTTGCGACTGTAAAGCATTAGCATTCACAAACGCCAATCCTTTTGCGCTGGCGATGGATTGGATACTGGCATTATAAGCATCGGTTGCTACTTTAACTTCTTGAATTTCTTCTTTTGACAATACCCACTGGTCTGCTAAAGGAACGGAAACACCATTAATTTGAGCAGGGTTTCCTCCTACTGTAGTTCCGATTATACTTCTGGCAGGCAACACTATTAAATCTTCACTGGTTGCTTGTCTGTATGATGGGATTCCGAAGCCTGACAGATTGGTCAAATAACTATCCACGATAACTACTGCATTTGTATTTGAAGCAGAGAAAGTAATGGTTCTTCTGGCTACTTCTGCCGCAGTTAATAATCCGTTTGACTGTGCAAATAATAAACCATTGTTGTAGGCTGCAAAACCGGCATTTAATTGACCTGCTGCAGTAGCATTAAGTGGTACCGGATTATAAGGAACAGTTGTAAAATAAGGAATGGTAGTTACATAAGGAAGATTAGCCACAACACCTTTAGCGCCGTTAGCCGTTAATTGATCAACCAAAGTGTTATAAACCCCTGCAAAAACAGTCGGATCTGTGATGTCATTTGCTCCATAAGTAGCCGGATTTAGATTTCCGGTTTGATTAGTTCCGGCACCACCAGAAGTGGCATACCCTAAAACATCATTATTTCCAATCCAAAGGGAGAAAAAAGTTGGGTTTTGAGCCAAAGCATCTGCTAAAACGGTAGTAGTCGGACTTGAAGCAAAACGCACAAAATAAGGATTCGCCTGACCGGTTAAAACTCCGGCCACATTCCCGTAACCAGGGGCTAACAAGTGGTAACTTTTTGCTCCCGGAACTCCCATATTATTAAAAGGTCCTGCAAGCACATTGGTAATATCTGTAGTAGGTGTTCCCGTAACCGGAACCGGAGCTGAACCATTAAAATACAGTCTTGGCCCGGCGATTTGAGTACCGCCCAACAACAAACCTCCCGTATTATCAGACACGTAAGGAATTGTAAAATCACCTCCGCCTACCAAGGCAAACTGACTGGCTAAGATATTAGGATAGGAACCTTCCTGTCCGGCAATAAACAAAGCACTGTCTGAGTATCCCGCTGTTAATGAATTTCCTAAAGAAACATACTTTGAGAAATCAGCTGTTCCTGCTGTAAGCGGTGTTCCGTCTGTTGAGTTAGGGTCAACAAAAGGCTCATCCTCACTATTACACGCTACAAAGGTTAAAGATACCAACAGTAGCCATTTGAAATTTTTTATCATAACTATTATAATTTAATAATTGGGTTTGAATTATGGATTGATTGTTAAAGACAAGAAGTATTGTTGACCTATTAATCCTGGACCAATAAGTTGTCTGTATTCTCTTCCGCCTAAGTTTGTTGCACCCGCTTTGATTACTGATTTTAAACTTGGAAGACCATAACTAATTTGCGCATCGATTACGGTTACTGCATCAATCATTCCGTCAGCAAAAGTGGATTCCCAGTAGTACTCATCACTCCATCTTCCGCTTATGTTGAAACCGAAGTTTTTAAATAAATTATCGTTACTGAAGCTGGCTTTCACTCTGTGTTTAGGCGTGTTGAATCCGGCTTCGAAACTTGGGTCTTTGGCTTGATCAAAATCAAACTCAGCATAGTTATAATTGGCAGAAACCTCGAAGTTTCTTGGCAATCTTTTAGATACACCCACTCCAAAACCTAGTGATCTGATTTCAATATCGGTATTGGTGTACAATTGGAAGGCTCTTGTATTTCCTGTCGCCAATGCATCAATAGATTGTGCCCCTGGATCTGTTGGCCCTAATAATGGATTTGGTGCATCTTGTGCAGTTCCGTATAATGGTGCTACTACAGTTAAGTTTCCAATAAAGTCATTATAGATATTGTAATATCCATTAATGTCATAAGTAAAACCTTTTACTTCAGCTCTATAGCCTAATTCAAATGCTTTCACAACTTCCGGTTTAACTAAATCAACATTAGTTCTTACCAATAAAGCAGAAGCAGCAATAGGATCAGTTGGCGCTAATGCAGCAAATGCTTGCGCTGATTGTGCAGTGTAAGAATTATAATAAGCGTTATTTCCATCAATTGTTGTAGATGTTCCTCCAACCAATGCTTGTCCTAATGGAGAAGTTACAGGAAGTGTTTCTTCATATCTCGTTAAGTTATCCGGTGCAGAACCTAATAAAATAGCATTCCCCACATTGAAACCAATGTATTGGTCTTGGGTTGTTGGGTTACGGAAACCGGTTTGGAACGAACCTCTGAATATATGGTTTTTAGCTTCTCCTGCCGTGTAAACTAAGGAAACTCTTGGCGAATAATTTCCGTCGAAGTTTTCGGCTTTGTCGTAACGAACAGAACCGGTGAATTTCAAACGGTCATCCATCGCTTTTTTCTGTACTTGAGTATACACTCCGTACTCATCATATTTAATCCCACCAAATTGTGGTGTATCGGTGTAAATTCTTCCGAAAGAATTTAAGTCATATCTTCTGTAGGAACCTCCTACTTGAATTTCGGCTACTTTGATTAAATCTTTAAAGTTGTAATTAGCATCCGAATGGTAAATTTTTGAATTGTCTACCAATTTTGAACCAACTAATACATCAGGATTAGAAGTTACTTGATTGAAGGCATTTTGGAATTCAGGTGTTCCCGGTAAAAATCTTCCGGTATCAGCAACGTTTCTTGCATTAGTATGAGCTTGAGTTGGTGTTGCGCCTAATAAAGTAGATTGTACATAGGCTCCTGCATATTGTCCGAACCAAGTAGCATCAGGTTTCCATGCTCTGTTGATGTTAAGTCCGGTAAAAAGCATATCATAAGAACTTCCGCCGTCTTCAGTGGTGAAATAACCTCTCACGAAAAAGTTTTTCCCGGTAAGTTCTAATTTGTGTTGTTGCATGGAAAACCCGTTCAAATAATAACGGTTTGCTCCTTGGTAAACTGAATTACCAAATCCGAATTTACTTTGCCAAATTACTTCTAGATTTTCGTTTCCGAATGGTCTTAAGTGTAAGGAGAAATCAATTTTAGCATTTCTCACTTTATTATCGGTTAAGTCAATTTCGTTATAACCTGTTCTTGAAACATTTTCATTTGGCAAAATAGAATTGAACACTGTAAATTGTGCCGGTGTAATCGCACCTGCATTTAACAATCCCGACGCAACACTTCTAATATTGGTGCTTGCCTCATCTCCGTAAACATTGATTCCATTATAGTTGTGGTGACTTCTGTCTCTTCCATCAATTGTTTTGTCATCATAATCGGTTGCCCACCATTCGGTACCGTTCATATAAGTGAAATTGGCTTTGGCGGCAAAATAATCATCAAATTTATGAGCTACTCTTATCCCGTAATCGCGATAATCGTTAGAGCCGGCCGCTTTTTGACTAGTGGCTCCATATTTTACATAAGCTGAAATCCCTTGGTATTTAAAAGGACTTTTACTGTTCATGAACAAAATTCCGTTGAAGGCATTCGCACCATATAAGGCAGAAGAGGCACCCGGAAGTAATTCTACACTAGCCACATCGATATCGGAAACCCCGATAAGGTTCCCTAACACGAAGTTCAACAACGGAGAAGAGTTATCCATACCATCAACCAACTGCATAAAACGCGTATTGGCTACTGTAGCAAATCCACGGGTATTGATAGATTTGAACGACATACTACTGGTATTCATTTGAACTTCTTTCAAATTTTCTAAGCCATCATAGAATGTTGGTGATGCTGTTTTTTTGATGTCTCTGATAGTCATTCTCTCAATAGTTACCGGAGATTCTCTGACTTTTTCAGGTGTTCTGGAAGCAGAAACTACAATTTCATCTAATTGGGTTTCTTGTTCTGATAATGAAACACTCACATTTTGATTGTTGGAAGTAACACTTACCGTAGACGAACCATATCCTACACTTGACACTTCAATGTCAAAAGGTGGTTTTTTGGAAGTGGTTAAGCTGAAATTTCCATCGCTGTCTGTAACTGTTCCGCCGCTTTCACCGGCCACTTTAACATTGGCTCCAGGAATAGGTTGGTTTTTATTGTCTTTTACCGAACCGGATATTGACGTTTGCGAATAAGTAATGCCGCAAAAAAACAATGAAAGGATAAATAAATAAATCTTCATTTGGTTTTAAATTTTGTTGGTTTAAGAAGCCAAAGTACAAATATTTTTTTTACATCCTTAAAAAAACCATCTTCATTTTAGCAATAATTAATTATTTGGTTTGAATATTAACAATTCAACAATATCGGACTTTTTTATGCTTTTATTAACGTTTTGACCTAATTGCTAAAAAAAATACTATGCATACATATAAAAGACGGTTTCTATTAAATTAATCACAAATATTTGGCAAAAAAAAAGCGAGATTACATCTCGCTTTTTTGGATATTTTGTAGTAAAAAATTTATTCTACGGTCACCGATTTTGCCAAATTTCTTGGTTGATCAACATTACATCCTCTCAATACTGCTATGTGATATGACAATAATTGCAATGGAATGGTAGTAATCAATGGCGATAAAGCATCGGATGTTTCCGGAATTTCGATGACATGATCGGCTAATTCTTTAACTTGTGTGTCACCTTTAGTTACCACAGCTATAATTTTACCACTTCTTGACTTTATTTCCTGGATATTACTTACTACTTTGTCATAATGCCCTTGTTTTGGTGCAATCACCACTACCGGCATTTGCTCATCAATAAGAGCAATTGGTCCGTGTTTCATTTCGGCTGCAGGATAACCCTCAGCATGAATGTATGATATCTCTTTTAGTTTCAACGCACCCTCTAAAGCTACCGGGAAATTATAGCCTCTTCCTAAGTACAAACAATTAGGTGCGTCTTTAAATTTGGCAGCGATTTCTTTGGCTTTATCATTGGTTTCCAACGCTTCTTTTACTTTCTCAGGAATCACTTCCAGTTCTTGTAAATAGCGGTGAAAATCTGAATTCGAAAGCGTTCCTTTGGCTTTAGCCAAACGCAAAGCAATCATGGTCAACACTGTAATTTGAGTCGTAAAAGCTTTGGTCGATGCCACTCCAATTTCTGGTCCGGCATGGGTATAAGCACCGGCGTGTGTTTCTCTTGAAATTGAAGACCCAACCACATTACAAACTCCGAATACAAAAGCGCCTTTTTCTTTGGCCAATTTGATAGCGGCTAAAGTATCGGCTGTTTCTCCTGATTGTGAAATCGCGATAACAACATCTGATGGGTTTATTATTGGGTTACGGTATCTAAATTCGGAAGCATATTCAACTTCAACGGGAATTCTGGTAAACTCTTCAAAAATATATTCTGCAACCAATCCGGCATGCCATGAAGTTCCACAGGCTACGATTAATATTCTTTGGGCGTGGAGAAATTTTTCAAGATTGTCTTCTACACCGGCCATTTGGATGATGCCTTGATTGGCCAATAATCTTCCGCGGTAAGTATCTTTGATTACGTTAGGTTGTTCATAAATCTCTTTCAACATGAAATGATCATAACCTCCTTTTTCGATTTGCTCCAAATTCATTTGAAGTTCTTGAATATATGGATCAACTAAAGTATCGTCTTTGATTTTTCTGATTTTTAACGGCTTGTTCAATCTTACAATCGCCATTTCTTCATCTTCTAAATAAATAGCATTTGAAGTATATTCTATAAATGGTGAGGCATCAGAGGCAATAAAAAACTCATCCTGCCCAACGCCTATGGCTAAGGGACTTCCTAATCTTGCAACAACAATTTCATCCGGTTTTTCTTTATCAAAAACACAAATGGCATAAGCGCCTACTACCTGATTTAAGGCAATTTGAACCGCTTTTCCTAATTTGATATTCTCTTTTTTCTTAACCTCTTCAATTAAATTGATTAATACTTCGGTGTCTGTATCTGATGTAAATGTATACCCTCGTTTTAGCAATTCTTTTTTTAGTGGCTCATAGTTTTCTATGATTCCGTTGTGAATAATTACCAGATTTCCTGAGTTAGAAACATGTGGGTGAGAATTGACATCGTTTGGAACACCGTGAGTAGCCCATCGGGTATGACCCATACCAATTGTAGCTTTAGAATTGGCTAACTCTTTTGATTTTTCCTCAAGATCAGAAACTTTTCCTTTGGTTTTGGATATTTTCAAATCCTTGCCATCGCAAAGCATAATACCGGCACTGTCATAGCCTCGATATTCTAATCTTTTTAACCCTTTTATTACAATTGGATACGCTTCTCTGTAACCAATATAGCCAACAATTCCACACATAACTTTAGGTATTAATCAGGTTTTGTATAATAAATTTCAAGTTTCAATCTTTTATCATAATCTGGATCACCAACCGGAATGTTAGTCCCGTATAAAATAGTTCCTAGCGGACTCAAAACCGACATGTTGGGCGCATACTCAGTATTGGTATTAGCCGTTCTCAACTTTGAAAATGCAACACTATTGATGTTTTCGGTTACTGAAAGTCCTAGCCTTACATTGGTTGAGTCATTGGAAATCATGTTCCGCAAATGATTAGTAATCCTAATTTTATACTTGGTTCCTCTACCGTTTTCAACATCTTCTTTTTCAATAATTCCGCCATAAATATACTTGCCCACTTTCGGATCAACCGTATTAGTCGTAGGGTCGAAAATATAATCAACCAAGGTTCTTCTGTTGTTTAAATCATATAAGAAAATACGATTAGGCTCGGCTGTTCTTGTATCTGACATGGCTGTTCTATCAATATAAAACGTAAGGTTGGCTTCATTGATCATCCAACCGTTGGCTTTAATCACTTCTATTTCATCTGCTATCCCGTTGTTATCTGCATCGGCTCCAAACACATCGATAACAGCTATAGAACCTTGACCGCCTTTGACGTATAGTTTTGCCGCTTCTTGATTACTGTTTGCTGCATTTAAATAATCAACATTTTCATTAGAATTATTGAGTAAACTAACGGTATTCCCTGTCATACTCATTGTAAGAGTTTTAAATTCTCTTTCATAAGTAACAACTCCTTCAACCGTTTTCTTTTTGTCCTCATTGTAATGAACTGTGATTTTTCCGCCTTGGAAATTCAACATCGCCATTTGTCCCGGATTTCCGTTTTCTACTTTAAAATACAATCCTCTGAAATAATTTCTGAATACGGCATTATTCGTCAATTGTCCGCTTGGTGCATTCAATAGCAAATTGGTAAAAACCGTTTTATTCAAATGCAAACGCATAGATGGCACTGATCTTGTCGGCACTACTTCATCTTCTTCATTCAATACTGTTGTTTTATGTTCTCTCTTGTCAAAATAAAACTGCGTATTCTCATGGCCATCAGTATTGTTGCCTGAAAGAGGCGCATCATTTAATAAGACCGGTATTTTGTTATTGTCTATAACGTCGTCCATATCCGTAAAATATAACTGGCGTTCTGCCAGAGATTGACTTGGATCTAAATCTCTTAAAAAATAATTTGATTGATAAACGCTTAGTTTAAACTTTGATTCTTGAACTCCATAGATTGAATCTAGTATATAGGTAGTACGAATTTCTTTAACGCCATCCACTTCTACTTCTTCAACTTCATCCACCTTACTGTAATAAGGTATGTTTAAAATAATACTGTCAATTTCTGTTGGCTCAACATCATAATTTTCAGGATCTACATTATTGAAGGTTGGATTTTCGCTGTCTAATTGAACTTGAGTAACAAAATTAGCTTGGGTAGTTCCAAACGCAGGATTATAGTAGAATCCTAGTGGGTTTATCGGCAAATTATTAGAAGAGATTGGCCCCAATTTTTGATTGTAAGCTTTTACAGAGGCATCGGTGTATCTTTCAAAAAGGAAATGATCATCGCCTACAATATCTGTTCCTAATTCGTTAAAATCTTTGTCACATGAAGCAAAAAGCAAAACGGCTGTTAAGCCAAATAAAATCTGTTGTAAATAGGATTTTTTAAACATAAATCTGATTAATTATTTTTAAGGAAGCATCTCCTTGTAGAAATTGGTATAAGCTTCTGAAAATTTGTCTTTCGTGGCGAAAGATAAAAAAGGTTTTCCTGAAGATTCTATAAATTTTGTTAAACTTGCCGACACGCTTTCGGAAGCGATAATCACCGCATCTGAATGCATCACAGAAGATTTAATTAAGTTTTCATAATTAGGCAATTCCAAATCTTGAATAGCTTCCTGTGGAATGTTATCAAACTTAATTTTATTAATCATTTCCGCATTCAAAGTACCGTCAAAAGACTGACCGTATACTGATGTTACAATCTTAGTGTCTGAAAACAACGCTTCGTCTTTGTAGTAATGTTTCATGTATACTGGCAACAAACCAGCCATCCATCCGTGAACGTGAATGATATCGGGAACCCAATTTAATTTCTTAACGGTTTCTACTACGCCTTTGGCAAAGAAAATAGCTCTCTCGTCATTGTCAGGATATAGTACACCATCTTCATCACTAAAGGTTGCTTTGCGCTTGAAATATTCATCATTATCAATAAAATAAACCTGAATTCTCTCTTTCGGGATAGAGGCCACTTTGATAATCAAAGGCATATCCAAATCATTTACTACTAAATTCATTCCCGACAATCGGATAACCTCATGTAATTGATGCCTTCTTTCGTTGATATTCCCATATCTTGGCATAAAAATTCTTATTTGCCCTCCTTGATCGTTAATCATTTTAGGAACGTCATACGACATTAAAGAAACCTCATTTTCAGCCAGATAAGGCACCACTTCAGATGATACATACAATATCCTCTTATCTTCCATAATCTATTTTACTTTTATTTATTGGCAATAAAAAACAGGCAAAAGTACAAAAATTTATGCAGTTATTTATGAAAATAGTAAGTTTGCAACTCATTTACCGAAAGCCAATGCTCATTTTTAACAATCAAAATGAATTAGTTGCTCATTTAGCTTCTGTTTCAAACACAGCAACCACCATTGGTTTTGTGCCTACTATGGGCGCACTTCATCAAGGTCATTTGTCTTTACTGTCTGAAGCAGTAGCAAACAACTCGATAGTCTTGATTAGTATTTTTGTCAATCCGACACAGTTCAACAATCCGGAAGATTTGGCCAAATATCCTCGAACCCTTGAAGCTGATATTGAAAAAATTAAAACTGTTTCTGATAAAATTATCGTCTATGCGCCAAGTGTAGAAGATATTTATAAAGGCAATACCGTTTCCCAATCTTTTGATTTTGACGGGTTGGAGTTCCAAATGGAAGGCCAATTTCGTCCCGGTCATTTTGACGGCGTGGGCACTATCGTAAAAAGACTCTTTGAGATTGTAAAACCCACCAATGCTTACTTTGGCGAAAAGGATTTTCAGCAATTGCAAATTGTTAAAAAAATGGTCGAAAAAGCAAAAATGCCTGTCAATGTTATCGGCTGTCCCATTTATAGAGAAACCAACGGATTAGCGATGAGTTCAAGAAATGAAAGATTATCGGACTCTGAAAAAAAAGAAGCCGCCATCATATATAAAACCCTTTCGCAAGCCAAAAAATTATTCGCCAAACAATCAACCAACGAAATAACCCAATGGGTGAAAAAAACTTTTAACCAAAACCCAAACTTTACCCTAGAGTATTTCCAAATTGCAGACGAAGCCACTTTAATGCCTTGCGTTCGAAAAAATAAATCCAAAAAATACCGCGCCTTTATCGCAGTTTTTGTCAACAATGTCAGATTGATTGACACCATTTCACTAAATTAATTTAACTTTGCCCCATGCATATTGAAGTAGTAAAATCCAAAATCCATCGTGTAACCGTTACCGGTGCCGACTTAAATTACATAGGCAGCATCACTATAGATGAATCCCTAATGGAAGCTTCGAACCTTATCGAAGGCGAAAAAGTAACTATTGTAAACATTAACAACGGCGAGCGATTTGAAACCTATGTCATCAAAGGACTCAAAAATTCGGGCGAAATTACACTAAATGGTCCGGCCGCCAGAAGAGTACAAAAAGGCGATATCATCATCATCATCTCCTATGCTTTGATGGATTTCGAAGAAGCCAAAACCTTCAAACCCTGGTTGGTTTTTCCAAATGAAAAAGACAATTCTTTGACCTAATCACTTGAAAAAACAAATACGTAAATGGCTCACAATTCTTATTCCTCTTTTTATAGGAATCGGAATCATTTACTACCAATACACCACGCTCAAACCGGACGAAATTGACAAAATAAAAGCGAGCTTTCAAAAGGCTAATTACTCTTATATTGTTCTATCCCTTTTAGTGGCTTGCATCGGTTATTGGTCAAGAGCCTACCGCTGGAAGTTTGCCCTGAATCATTTGGGCTACCAAACCCAATTTTACAACAATTTCTTCACGGTTAGCGTTTCTTATTTGGTCAATTTAACGGTGCCTCGCTCAGGCGAAATTACTCGTGCCGCACTCTTGAAAAAATATGAAAATGTGCCTTTTGACAAAGCTTTTGGAACCATTGTTGCCGAGAGAATTATCGATTTATTGATTTTCCTACTCTTCGTTTTTATCGGATTTATATCCCAATTTGATGAAATTTATAGTTTCTTGTTGAGTAAAAATGTTTCCTTACAAACGTTAATTTATTACGGAATTGCCGCTGTAATCTTAGGGATTATTTTTCTGCTCATTTGGATATATGCGGAATGGCCAATCATCCTCAAACTAAAGAAAAAACTATCCGGGTTGATTGAGGGCATGACCACAGTGGTGAAAATGAAATCGAAATGGAAATACCTATTTCATTCTTTCTTCATCTGGATTTCTTACCTGACGATGTTCTATGTGGCGATATTTGCCTTGCCCGAAACGTCAGAAATCAGCTTTGACATTGTAATCATGGGGTTCATTTTTGGCAGCTTAGCGGTTGGTTTTTCCAATGGCGGATTAGGAGCTTATCCTTTTTCCATAGCGCTTATATTCTCTCTTTACGGCATTTCAAATGATATCGGCATCGCCTTTGGCTGGCTGGTTTGGACATCCCAAACTATCTTAGCCATACTTCTCGGATTGATTTCCTATGTTTTGCTTCCGGTGTTCAATAGAAATAAATAATTTACTATCTTGCTAATCATTTTAGCAACGATTTCTATTCAACCAAAAAACCATATTCATGAAACAACTGTTTGTTCTATTACTGTTTGTTTGTTCCGGTACTATATTTGCCCAAAGAACCATCACAGACACCATAACTTCCCAAAAACTCAACGAAGACCGAGAAATAAAAATCGGACTACCACCATCTTACGACAAAAACAAAACCCAAAAATACCCCTTATTGGTTCTTTTTGACGGTGATTTTCTTTTTGATGCTTTTCAAGGCGCCTTGAGTTACGGGTATTATTGGGATGATTTGCCTGAAGTAATCATTGTGGCCATAAGCCAAAATAAAAATAACGAGCGAGAAAGCGACTGTACATTCGATGAAACTACAGGTTTACCTACTGAAAAAGGAGCCGATTTCTTTGAATTTGTGGGGATGGAATTGATTCCAAGTATCCAAAAAAACTTTCGCACAGCACCATTCAGAATCGTAGCCGGATTAGACACAACCGCAGCTTTTTTAAATTGTTATTTATACAAAGACCAACCCATATTCAACGCCTATATCTCTATGAGTCCGGAACTTCCAGAAGGAATGGAAGAACAAATTCCGGAACGATTGGCCGCCATGCAACAAACCACTTTTTATTACCATTGCTCGGCTGAAGGCGATATGAAAAAAATGAAAACCCGTATTCAGGCCTTAGATGTAGCAGCCAAAAATGTAAAAAACCCTAAACTCAACTATCTTTATGAAGAGTTTAAAGGCGCTTCGCATTACTCTTTAGTTTTACACGCTATTCCGAGTGCTTTGTACCAAATTTTCTCGGTGTACCAACCGATTTCTACTGTAGAATTTCAGGAAAAAATTGCGGTATTGCCTTCGGGTTATGTTAAATATTTAGCCGATAAATATGCGGTGCTCGAAAATTCTTTGGGACTAAAATTACAAATCAGAATTAATGATTTCAAAGCCATTGAAGCCGCTATTTTGAAAAACAAAGCCTTTGTAGAGTTTGATGAATTGTCTCAATTGGCCAGAAAAAATTATCCGAAATCAATGTTGGCCGATTACCATTTGGCCCAACTTTATGAAAAAACCGGCGATACCAAAAGAGCCATCAAAAGCTATCAAACCGCTTTCCAAAAAGAAGAAATCGGAGATTTGACCAAAGACATGATGCTCGAAAGAGCCGATGCCTTAAAAGGAGAACTCAAAAACAAAAAAGAGGAAGTGATTGAAGAAACGCCACCAACTGAAGAAGTTCCCGCAGATACACCACCAACAGAAACGCCGACCGAAGAAAAAAAATCAGAATAAATATACCCTAAATGTCGAAACTCAAAACTACTTTTTTTTGTCAAAATTGTGGTACCCAATACGCCAAATGGCAAGGCCAATGCAATGCTTGTAAAGAATGGAACACCATAGCTGAAGAGATTATCCAAAAAGAAGAAAAATCGAGCTGGAAACCTGATACTTCCGACTCGAAAAGAGTTTCAAAACCACTTAGAATCAAAGAAATCGATTCGACCCAAGAAGTGCGAATGGACACCACTGATGGCGAATTAAATCGCGTACTCGGTGGCGGCATCGTTCCCGGTTCGTTAATCTTATTGGGTGGCGAACCCGGTATAGGAAAGAGTACGTTATTATTACAGATTTCTTTAAAATTACCTTATAAAACCTTATACGTTTCGGGCGAAGAAAGTCAGAAGCAAATCAAAATGAGAGCGGAAAGAATCAATCCGAACAGCGACAATTGCTACATCTTAACCGAAACCAAAACCCAAAATATCTTCCGCCACATTGTAGAAACCGAACCTGATATTGTCATCATCGACTCGATTCAAACCTTGCATACGGATTATATTGAATCTACCGCCGGAAGTATTTCTCAAATTAGAGAAACCACGGCTGAACTAATCAAGTTCGCCAAAGAAACGAATATACCGGTGATTCTTATTGGTCACATTACTAAAGACGGCAACATCGCCGGACCAAAGATTTTGGAACACATGGTTGATACTGTTTTGCAATTTGAAGGCGACAGAAATCACGTGTACAGAATCTTGCGTTCGCTCAAAAATCGATTTGGTTCGACAGCCGAATTGGGCATTTATGAAATGCAAGGTTCAGGTTTAAGAGAAGTCTCTAATCCCTCTGAAATATTAATTTCACACCGCGAAGAAGAATTATCCGGAACCGCCATTGCCTCCACTTTAGAAGGTATGCGTCCTTTGATGATAGAAATTCAAGCCTTGGTTTCAACCGCCGTATACGGAACACCACAGCGAAGCACAACCGGTTACAATGCCAAAAGACTAAACATGATTTTAGCCGTATTAGAAAAACGAGCCGGTTTCCGATTGGGCACCAAAGATGTTTTTCTAAACGTTACCGGCGGTATTTCCGTGGATGATCCTGCGATTGATTTAGCCGTAGTAGCGGCGATTCTGTCTTCCAATGAAGATATTGCCGTGGGTAAAGATGTTTGTTTTGCGGGAGAAGTGGGTTTGTCGGGAGAAATTCGTCCGGTGAACCGTGTGGAGCAACGCATTCAAGAAGCAGAAAAATTAGGGTTTTCGACCATATTTGTGTCTAAATACAACAAAATTGCAGTCAAAAATCCGTTAATCAAAATTGTCTTAGTGTCTAAAATTGAAGAAGTGGTTGAGCAATTGTTTGGCTAACTTGAAGAAACACAATAAAAGCAACAGAAAGTCGTTTGCTGTATAAACAAAATGTATATGAAACTAAAAATCACGTTTTTATTTCTTTTGTTAATGCTCCTAATTTCTTGTAACAGCAAGAATATTTTCTCCGAAACCAAAGAAGGTTTCACAGCAAATCAATGGCAAAAAAAAGAAGCCCAGCAGTTTACATTTACCGTCAATGAGGACAACAAAAACTATAACTTTTCAGTAACAATAAGCCATGTATACAACTATCAATTTGAAAGTGTTCCGATAGAAATAGGCATAACTAATCCTAGAGGCGAAACAGAAATTCTACTCTTTGACTTGCTCATAAAAGACGCCAAAGGAAAAGATAAAGGCGATTGTTTGGGCGATTTGTGTGATTTAAAACAAACCTTCAAAAAAAACGTCAAGCTATCAAAAGGAAATTATACGGTACAGGTTTCCCATCGATTCAACTATGATTATTTGCCTAATATTACTAGTGTAGGCTTGGAAGTTGATAAAACAGAATAATGAGCACCCAAAAACAAAAAGTATTCCTAATTCTCAAAATAAGTGGTGGTCTTTTACTGCTTGGGATAGTGATGCTTTTTGCTTTTCGAAATACCCTTTTAGAAAAAGTCATTCATCGCATTGATGCTAAAATGGAGCGCGAATATCAATGCGATTTGACCATCGCCAATGCCGAATTCCATGGTGTGACCAATCTCGAATTTCAACAAATTACTTTGGTTCCGAAACAAGCCGACACTTTGTTGCGCATAGACGAATTGAAAACAAGTGTGAGCTTTTGGAAATTGTTAATGGGCGATATTCAATTGGGCAAACTCGAAATCAACAAAGGCTATATCCAATTGGTAAAAACCAAAAACGGCAGTAATTTCGACGCTTTTCTGCGTTCCAAAAAAGAGAAAACAGACAATTCTGAAGTGAATTATGCCAAACTTTTAAATCGTTTGAGTTCCAATCTTTTGGATTTGGTACCGACGGACATGCATGTCAAAGGCTTTGCTTTTAAGATTAATGACCAAGGCAATAAAGTAGTTTTTGATTTTACTAAATTGGCTTTAGCCGATAAAAAACTGAACACTTTGATTCAAGTCACCTCGGATGGTTTTTCTCAAGAATGGGCGATTAACGGTTTTGCCGACCCCAGAGACCGAAAAGCCGATTTGGAATTTTTCAACCCCAAAAGCGATACGATTCAACTTCCTTATTTGGATCAAAAATTCAACCTGAAAACCGGTTTTCAATCGATTCATTTCAATTTGGAAAACCTTTCGATGGATAGTGGCGATTTGCATATCGACGGCTATTCATCCATTCAGAATTTAATGGTCAATCACCCCAAAATTGCGAGCAAAGACGTAGTAATCAAAAACGCACGCTTTGACTACCGTTGGATTGTAGGCAAAAGGTTTATGGCTTTAGATAGTACGTCTACCGTGCAATTGAACAATATTAAGTGTAACCCCTTCGTTTCGTATACCAATGAAACGGATAAGATATACGCTCTGAAATTGAACATTCCAAAAATGAAAGCGAATGACTTTATTACTTCCTTACCAACGGGATTATTCAGTCACTTTGAAGGCATGGAAGCACAAGGCAATTTTAGCTATACGCTGAATTTTGAATACAATGACCACCAACCAAACGACATTATTTTTGACAGTAAACTAAAACCCGAAGGCTTAAAAATCACCCGGTATGGAGAAGCCGATTTGAATAAAATTAACAGCGAATTTATCTATCGGGCTATTGATAAAGGAGTGGCGCAAAGACCAATCATTGTGGGCGAATCAAACCCAAATTTTACGCCTTTAAATCAGATTTCGCCTTATTTACAAAAGTGTGTTTTGACTAGCGAAGACCCCTCTTTTTTCAGTCATCGCGGCTTCATCAATTCGGCTTTCAAACAATCGATTGTTAAAAATATCAAGACCAAAAAATTTGCCCGAGGTGCCAGCACGATCAGCATGCAATTGGTCAAAAATGTTTTCCTAACCCGCGAAAAAACTTTATCCCGAAAACTCGAAGAAATCCTATTGGTCTACATTTTAGAAAACAACCGCATCAGCTCCAAAGAACGCATGTTGGAAGTATACTTCAACATTATCGAATGGGGACCAAATGTATACGGCATCGGCGAAGCATCACGGTTTTACTTCAATAAAATGCCTCAGGATTTAAATGTAAATCAGTGCTTGTTTTTGGCCGGTATCATTCCGAAACCCAAAGGCTTCATGTCGCGATTGGAGAATACTGAAAAACTCAAACCGTATGCCCAACAACAAAACGATTTCTTAATGCGTTTGATGTTTAAAAGAAACCTGATTACAGTTAATGATACGATAGGCAATTTTGCTTTAGACATATCAGGTGCGGCCAAAATGTACCTTAAACAAAAGCCAATCAATTCGATAGAAAATGACAGTTTGAGTTTGGACGAGTTTGATTTTTAAAAAATTTGATACTAAATCCAACCTTTTTGCGTTATAACTACTTCCCGTAGAATTACCTTAATTTAACTATCATGAAAAGACTCTTCTTGTTGGCCTTATTGGTTTCGGCAGTTGGTTTTGCCCAAAACACCAAAGCAACCGTACTTTTTGACTATGATCAATTCGTTTTGACTGATAATGCAAAAGAAAAACTGAAAGAAGTTGTTTCAAAATTAGATTTAAGTCAATTACAATCGGTCGAGCTAAACGGTAACACCGATGCTGACGGTAATTCAAAATACAACGTCACTTTATCGAAAAACAGAGCCAATGAAGTACTAAATTATTTAGTAACCAAAGGCATTCCGGCGGAAAAAATCCAATTGAAATTTGAGGGCGAAAACAAACCTATTGCCGAAAACGCCAGCGATAAAGGCAAACAACAAAACCGAAGAGTGGAAATTACTTTTGCCATCGCAGAAAAAGAATACACCAACACTATTTTTAATCAACTGGAAAAAGAAAGCCAATTCTTCACCGGTAAATCGAATGAAGTCATTACGATTACCGGAAAAGAAGGAACTAAAATCACCATTCCGAAAAACGCTTTAAAAAAAGCCAACGGAAAATATGCCATTGGTAAGATTGATATTGAACTCCAAGAGTTTTACCAAAAATCGGAGGCAGTAGCGGCCAATTTGCACACCATGTCTGACGGCATAATGCTTGAAAGCGGTGGAATGATTTACATCAAAGCAACTGCCAAAGGCGAAGAATTGCAGTTGAAAAAAGGTGCTGTAATGACCCTAGAAATGGCATCAAAAAACAACCCAAACGACATGCAAACTTTTTATGGTTACCCTAAAGAAGACAAAACCGTTGATTGGAGTACAGATGACAATACTATAGTAACCGAAGAAGAAAACTGGTCTACCTACGCAGTTTTTTATCAGGACGGAATAAAGCAAAGAGATACGGTTTATACCGAAAGAAGCACAAAAAAATCTTTTAAAAGAGCTACTACTGATGCAGAGAAAGTAAGCGCAATAAGCAGCACCATTTTACAATCCACAAAATTGGGCTGGATTAACTGTGACCGTTTCTATGATGTCCCTGACAAAACGGATTTGTTTGTCAATATCGATATGAAATACAAACCCGAAATCAGATTGGTCTTTAAAGACATCAATTCGATTATGTCGGGTCATATAGACAAAAATAACAGACTGGTTTTGGGCGGAATTCCGGTAGGCAAAAAAGCTACGCTTATGGCTTTTAGTTGTATAGAAAACGAAGTCTATTTTGCTACCAAAGAAATCGTAATTGATAAAAATGCCCCAGTAGGTTTGGAACTCCAAAAAACCTCTGTGGCAGAATTTAAAACCGCCTTGCAGCAATTGAATTGATTTTTTCATTTTAAAACGCAATCTTTAGCGGTGGTGATTTTTTATAACCTTTTGATTGTAATGGTTTTATTTTTAACTTTACCCAAAACCTATTAGCTATGAAAAAAATTCTACCTTTTGTTTTTGGTCTTCTGACTATGACTTCTTTTGCCCAAACCATAGGATTGCAAAGTTTTGCTACCGGCTTTTCTTCTCCGGTTGAAATTGCGCATCCGGCCAACGATGCTCGTTTGTTTGTGGTGCAACAAGGTGGTTTAATCCGAATTGTTAATGCCAATGGAACGGTGAATACAACCCCTTTCATAAATTTAAGCACTATTATAGTCTCCGGTGGTGAAAGAGGATTGTTGGGCTTAGCCTTTCATCCTAATTATGCCACCAATGGTTATTTTTATGTGAATTATACCCGTACCGGTGATGGTGCAACTGTAATTGCTCGTTATACCGTTTCATCCGATCCTAATATTGCAGATGCAACTAGTGGAACCGTTTTACTAACCGTTGCACAACCTTTCACCAATCACAATGGCGGTTCTATTAAATTTGGTTCCGATGGATATCTGTACATAGGAATGGGCGATGGTGGAAGCGGTGGCGATCCCGGAAACCGTGCACAAAACATCAATGACAATTTAGGTAAAATGTTGCGAATTGATGTAGATTCGGGTTCACCATATGGTGTTCCCGCAACCAATCCTTATGTGGGTGTAGCCGGAAATGATGAAATATGGGCCATCGGTTTACGAAACCCTTGGAAATTCTCTTTTAACAGACTGAATGGCGATTTATGGATTGCAGATGTGGGTCAAAATGCCATAGAAGAAGTCAATAAAACAGTCTTCCCTTTACCCAATACTGCCTTAAATTATGGCTGGCGTTGTTATGAAGGCAATGTGGCTTACAACACTACAGGTTGTCCTACTTATGCCTCAACTGTTGCGCCTTATGCCGTTTATCTTCATGGCTCAACCAACAGATGTTCTATAACCGGAGGTTATTTTTACACCGGAACTACTTATCCGAACTTTGCTAATAAATATTTCTTTGCTGATTATTGTACGGCTGAAATCGGCTGGATTGATGCCGTGGGCAACATCACTTGGGCTTTTGATACTACGGGAGTGATTACCACTTTCGGAGAAGACAAAGACGGAGAATTATATGTAGCCAATGGGGGCACGATTTATAAAATCATCGATACTTCATTGGGCACAGATTCTTTTGTTCAAAATAACATTCGCCTATATCCCAACCCGGTCAAAACCGAAGTGTTTTTAAAAAATGAAAATGCCATCGGATTGAAATCGGTTAGAATAATTGACTTGTCAGGCAAAACTATTCTAAGCCAAGACCTTAATGACACCGAGATTAATTCCATCACTATTTCAAACATAGCCAAAGGGTTGTATTTGGTTGAAGTAGAAAACCAGTCCGGCCAATATTTCCAATCTAAATTGGTAGTGGAATAATTGGGATGAAAAAAGTATTTTTAGGCTGTTTTACGGTAATGGCGTTGTATTTTGGATATCGATTCGGACTCAAAAACAATCTGGTGTTAAGCAGCTCAAATCCCGTTGCAAAAGACGTTATCAATCAAAGACTAAAAAAGCAAGTCGATAGTATTAAAGCCTTTATAGCCAAAAATTCGGCTTACAATAACGAAATTGCTTTTTTCATCGACATGAAAATCAAATCGGGAGAAAATAGGTTTTTTGTATACCATTTGAAGGAAAATAAAATTACAGACCAAGGTTTAGTCGCTCATGGGTCAGGATCAGAAACCGGTCAAGAAGGCCAATTAAAATTCAGTAACGTACCCAATTCCAACACCACCTCTTTAGGAACTTATTCCATAGGAAATAATTATTATGGAAAGTTTGGAAAAGCCTACAAACTGCATGGTTTAGACAAAACGAATGACAAAGCTTTTGAGCGTTTTATTGTTTTACACTATTTTGATAAAGTGCCCTACGAGGAACAATCGGAGCCGATTTGTAATAGTTTGGGATGTCCTATGGTCAATGAAAAATTCTTTAGCAGACTTGAAAAAACCGTGGACGTCTCAGAAAAGAAAATCCTTTTGAAGATATATTACTAAATCGAGCTGCTCCGAAAATCATTTTTTACTGTTTTGCAATTCGGTAATTTTAGCCAAGAGCTCCTGAATTTGTTTCTCTTTAAAGGTATTATCCAGAATTAAAGAATTGATTTGACCAATTAAACTTTCCGGAAAGCTATGGTATCCATTGGTTACGGAAATCACCTCTTTCGGGTTTTTATTCTGGAAATCGGTGTTGATTTTCTCCTCTAAAAAATAATCAAAACCCACTTCAAAAAAGCGACATATTTTATGCATGAGTATAAAATCAACCGATTTATCTACATTACTTTCAATATGACAGAGCTTGGATTGTGATATTCCTAAAATTGTAGAAAGCTCCATTTGAGAAAGTCTTTTGTGTTCTCTCAACCGCTTAATCTTGATGCCAATCTCCATAATTTATTCGTTTTCGGATTAATAATATTCATTATTAAATAGAATTTTACTACAAATATAACTATATTTGAATAATTTTATACGTTAAATAGTACAAGTATTCTGTCGCCATCTCTAAGCCCATTATTCCGACTAGGCTTTCTTAAGGAACATAAAAAACAGAAAGCTTATTTTATTTGTAATTATTTTCCGTTATATTTGAATTGCAAAATTTCAATTCCGTCCTTTTAGGACAAATACCACTTCAAGTCCTTTTCGATCCTACCGTAAACTTTTTTTAAGTTGATAGGTTCGTTTACCAAAACTCAATTCATTTTTAAGAATCAAAGCTTTTTGATTCAGGAATAAAATTCGTAAACCAATTGGCTTACTTAAATCAGTAATAACATTAAAACATTTGAATATGAAAAATCTAATTACAGTACTACTACTTGCCCTCTTAAGCGGTTGCTCAAACGATTCAAACAGCAATCCTGAAGGACAATTACCACCCATAACTCAAACCGGGGCTAATACTTTTGGTGTAACCATCAAGGGTAAAGTATATATTCCTAGAGACCCAACAGGTGTTACTGTAGGTCCTCAAGGGCATGGTGTAATTTTTACGGGAAGTGACATTGGCACTTGGAGAGAAATAATTGTAGTTGATGGTGCAAGTGCTGTAGGTTTTAAAATGGTAATCCATTTTAAAGATTTGGTAAATCAAGGTGTAGGGACATATCAACTTAAACAAAGTGATTTTCATGACAATATTGATAGTGCTCCTATCGATCATATTTATTTTAAAATTTGGGATGATGAGATAAGCAACTATGCCTATTATGGTTCCGTTGAAAATCAAGGAGAAATAAAAGTAACCAAAAGAGATAGTGGAATCTTGTCTGGCACTTTCAAAGGAATATTTGCAAGGTATAATACTCCTACAGACATCATAGAAATAACTGACGGGAGATTTGATTTTAATTTAAACACATTGCCTACTACAATCTTCCTATAAAAAGACAAGAAACCAATTTCAGTCGAATAAAAGTTAACAAACCTTTAATCTATAAAATATGAAAAATCTAATTACAATATTACTAATTGGCCTCCTAAGCGGTTGCTCAAACGATTCAAACAGCAATCCTGAAGGACAATTACCACCCATAACTCAAACCGGGGCTAATACTTTTGGGTGCTTGATTGATGGCAAGCTTGTTAAACCCAGAGATGGAACTGGTTCTGTAGGCGGAAGCAATGCTGGAGCGAGCTTCTATGGTGGTTATCCAAACCCCACTGATTATTATGAATTAGATATTCGTGATCTAAAAAGCAATAAAACTTCTAAAATCTTGATTCACATGCAGGGTGTGCATCAACTAGGCGCTGGAAATTATATTATTAATGAATCAAATGGCATGAATAGTATTGATGGATACAATCATAATTATATTCATTGTAGAGTATTTGACCAAAACACCAATAGTTATCAATTTTATCGTTCTTTCGAAAATTCAGGGGTATTAATAATCACTAAATATGATTTTTACAATAGGATAATATCCGGAACATTTAGTTGTCAAGTTAAAAATAGTGCTAACAGTACAGATATTATTGAAATTACAAATGGTCGTTTCGACATCAAATGGGATACATTATCGAACGTAGTGTTTCCATAAAAAAGGGTTGCTAGTGGAATAGCAACCCATAATTAGATTAATAAAAACAATTTTACTAACCCAAAAGCAAACAAAAGTATGAAAAAATTCTATTATTTTCTGCTGGCTTCAACTTTATGTCTTGAGGCTGGCGCACAAACTATTCCGGCCGGAGAAAACATTAGTTTAGACCAGCAACTATCAAACATCAACCAAACTAGTATAACTAGTGGTATCATTTACGAGAGAGTTATTCAAGTAGCCAATATTTATAACTTTAATGCTACACCAACTTTTAATACGGCTAACTTTAATTATTTCCAACAAGCATTGGATGAAATGAACAGGGCAAGCAATGGCACAAAATTCACTACGCTTAACAATTTCAGAAATTTAATTGCTACTACTACAGCAGAAAATCAGGTCGATTTATCCATACTGAATACACAGTATCACATTTTGAATTATAACGAAGATGCTCCAAGTCAAGGTGGACTAACATTCAATACTTCAACAAATAAGTTTGTCCAAATTAGTGGCAAGGTTCCTTTCTATATGCTAAACACCACTATTGTTTCGCCAACTAAAGATTATGTTTCGGGGACTTCAGTTACGTATAAGATTAGAAATGATTTATATTTTAAAAACGGCACTAAAAACATAAAAACTTTAGTGGCTAATTTTGGTGATGGTATAAATCGAACTTTAATTAACTCTCAAGTACTTACTAATCAAAACATAACGGTGAGTTATGCAACCAGCGGTGAAAAAATAAGCACATTTACTATTACCTATACAGATAATACGACACTTACTACCTATGGAAAAATTTTCTTTCAACTAGTGCAAAGCACAACTAGAGACGCTTTGGCTAGCTGCTTTGCAAATGACCCTTACAAACAAGACTTTCAATTACAAGCCGACATTCCTTTTACCGGCTATGTTGCCGGTGATCCAACCATTAAAGCAAAAATTGAGTATCGAGTATTTTATGGCAATACCAATACGGATAAAAAAATAAGAAAACCAATAATCATTATTGACGGTTTTGATCCCGGAGACAAACGCAAGATAGAAGATTGCGATTGTGAAAACATTCCGGATTGTTCGGCAAGAAACACCACTAATGGTTTATTTGACCCTGATAAACACAGAGCCATGGTTGATTTAATGGAGTATTACAATGGAATCGGTGCAAAGGAAAAACTTATGGACAAATTGAGGTCATTAGGATATGACGTAATAATGGTGAATCACCCAAAATACACCACCACCAATTTACAAAATGGTCAAACCGTAGCAATTGATGGCGGAGCCTATTATATAGAAAGCAATGCAATGGCCTTAGTAAAACTGCTAATTCAAACCAAACAATTATTAGTCACTAATGGAAGTACGAACAACATTGCCGTAATTGGTCCAAGTATGGGCGGCCAAATTTCAAGATATGCTTTGGCTTACATGGAAAAAAACAATATCCCTCATAATACCTATTTATGGGTAAGCATTGATAGCCCGCATCTTGGCGCCAATATTCCAATGGGTGATCAGGCCTTATTGAACTTAGTAAAAAATAGTAGCCATGAAGCTAAAGCATTTTATGATAAAGAGCTGGCTTCTCCGGCAGCCCAACAACAATTAATTGAGTTTCACAAAGAAGGATCCAATTATCACTTAGTAAATCAAAACTTTTTGAATGCCCAAACAACCTCACAAGGAATGCCAATAAACCGTGGAAATACTTTCTTCCAACAACATTACAACAACCAATTCACTAACGGTCTTACCAATTCAAATGGTTGGCCAATGAACTTAAGAAAAATATCTTTGGTTAATGGATCCCTTTCAGGTTCAAAACAAACTGTAACTGCTAACGGACAAGCTTTTTACTCTTTTGCGAATGATAATGAAAAGGTTTTAAACCTCAGAGGGTTTCAAAGAGTAAACATAAGCTCGCCTATAGGCTCAGTTACTTTTAGAATTCACATTGCCTCTTTGGAAGCTAATTTCCTCCCATCAAGTGGCAGTGGAGACACAAAAATAGCGAGGTTCAAAAAGCTATTCAATGATAGAACCACCAAATCACCCAATTATAACCCAAGAGGTAATATGGATAATGTTCCCGGCGGTTATTTTGGTGCGCAAAGTGAAATTGCTAATCCGACTCAGAATACAATTCCGGTTCCTGGAACTTATCCATTAACTAATTGGTCCGTAAATAATTTATCTATCACCAATTTTATCTTTAGTATAAGCCAAATGTTAGGAGGGTCAGAATGGTATTTACATGAATTTAATCCAATCCACTCTTTCATCCCTTCCTTTTCTGCATTGGGTCATTTGCAACCTAATCAGAATTGGGCAAATCCATTAAATACTAACTTAAAATGCCCAACGAATAACTTAACCCCCTTTGACAGCTATTTTGGTTTAAGTGAAAACACCCAACACACTTCTTTCACAAAAGAAAGTGTAAATTGGCTCCTTAAAGAATTAGCCGGCCAACCTCAAGCACCTTATTTCCCTGTAGAGCCAAATGTTTTGGTTGGTTTGGACAGAATTTGTTTAAACACTAATAGTTCCTATAGTTTTACAAACATTTGTTCCGTTCCGAGTGCAGTGATCAATTGGTCAATCACTCCAAATCTTGAAATCATTAGCCAATCAGGCTATACTATTGTGGTCAAAGGAACTGAAATTGGTGAAGGGACCATAACCGCTGTTTTTCAAAATGGCCAAAAACTAATCAAAACCATTTGGGTTGGCTCTCCAACATTCACTGAAATTGTCTACGGAACGGCCAATACAAGTCAAACTCTTTGCTTAAGTACCGGAAATAACTATAGCTATTCAATCCCTGAATTAAACAATTCAAACAAGATTAAAGCGGTGTATGGTGGCCTAACTTCATCTGAAATTACTACGGGTTCAAATTGGGAGTGGACTACCTTGAACAACTTAATAATGATTACAGGATCCGGAGACACGCGCGAAATTTGTCCAATGGGAGTTGGCCAAACCGGTGTTCGCTTTCGGGTGAAAAATGGTTGTGGCTGGAGCGAATGGACGGAATTCCCTTTTGAAATAATTGAAATCACGTCCTTGCAGAAACAAAGTCAATCCTTTTATACTATTTATCCTAATCCCTCAAAAGATATTGTAAATATTGATTTGAAAACCAAAGACAAACAACCGGAGAAACAAGCTGTCATCTCAGGAGAATTGTTTGATATTCTAGGAATTTCAAAATCAAAAATTGACATTAAAAACAACAAAGCAACACTTTCTGTCAATGGTCTGATAAAAGGCATTTACATTTTGAAAATTTATATTGATAATCAAGTAGAAAGTCACTTAATAGCCGTTGAATAATAAACAAAAAAGAAGTTTTGGTTTCCCAAAACTTCTTTTTTCTTCTAAACTATTTGTCAAAAGTACTCTAAACAGATAGTATAGGATAAAGGCACTTCAACTTTAGCACAAACTATATTGATCAAGGAGCAGGATCAGGAAATACCGCTTGAATTTTATTTATTCCGGCAATGACTTCAGGGGACAATTGCACTTCAAAAGCGGCAATGTTCTCCTGAAGTTGTTCCATTTTGGTGGCACCAATAATGGTTGACATCACAAAATCCTGTTGGTTCACAAAAGCCAAAGCCATTTGGGTTAACGTTAATCCATGTGCTTGTGCCAATTCTTGATACAAAAAGGTCGCCTTTTTACAATTCTCATTAGAATAACGACTGAACTGCGGAAATATACCCAATCTGGAATCAGGCTGAATTCCGTTCAAATGTTTCCCGGTTAAGAAGCTAAACCCTAAAGGAGAATAAGCCATCAAACCCACATTTTCACGCAAACAAATTTCAGACAAACCAACTTCAAACAACCGATTCAACAAAGAATAGGGATTTTGAATGGTAGCTATTCTGGGCAAATGGTGTTTTTCGCTTTCATTTAAAAACTTCATTACACCATACGGATTCTCATTCGAAACCCCAATGTGTTTAATTTTACCTTCTTTAATCAAACCGTCATAAACACTCAATACTTCAAAGAAATTATCCTGCCATTGGTTGTCAATCTTAGTTACCCCACGTTGACCAAACATGTTCATCACTCGCTCCGGCCAATGCATTTGGTACAAATCGATATAATCCGTTTGCAGGTTTTTTAAACTTAAATTAACCGCTTCGTGAATACTTTGCTTAGAAAAATTCAACGGTTGGCGAATGTATTCCATACCGCGATTTGGTCCGGCAATTTTAGTAGCAATTACCAAATCATCTCGTTTTCCTGATTTTTTCAACCATGTACCAATATATTTCTCGGTCAAGCCCAATGTAGCTTGACGAGCCGCAATCGGATACATTTCCGCAGTATCAATAAAATTAACGCCTTTTTCAACAGCATAATCCAACTGAGCATGCGCATCGCTTTCGGTATTTTGTTCCCCAAAAGTCATCGTGCCCAAACAGACTTTGCTGACTTTGATATCAGTATTCGGTATAGTAGTGTAGTTCATTGGTGTTGTTTTTCGATGCGCAAAAGTAAAATAATAGTCCCGTTAATTTCAACCGATTAACACATTTTTTGGAATCGTTTGAAAAAAAAGGTTCTAAGCAAAAAACTCAGAACCTTAGTCTCTTAGCACCTTAGCACCTGTCTTTTAAAACTCATTCAACATTTTGGAAATCTCATCCAATTTAGGGGTCAATATAATTTCTATTCTTCTGTTTTTGGCTTTGCCTTCCGGCGAATCGTTGCTCATAATCGGGGCATATTCACCTCGACCGGCTGCAGTCAAATTCTTCTTCTGAATGCCACTGTTTTCTCCTAAAATATTTACTATCGCTGTAGCTCTTTTAGTCGATAAATCCCAGTTACTTTCGATGCCGCCGCCAATACTTCCAAGTATTTTATCGTTATCGGTGTGGCCTTCAATCAAAACAGTAATATCAGGGTTTTGCGCCAATACTTTACCCACTTCAACCACGGCTTTTCTTCCTTCTGAACCAACAGCCCAACTTCCGGTTTGGAACAACAATTTGTTTTCCATAGAAACATATACTTTGCCGTTTTTCATTTCTACCGTCAATCCTTTTCCTTCAAAGGCATTCAGTGCTTTTGACAACGTATCTTTCAGCTTTTTCATGGCAGCATCTTTGGCGGCAATCATACTTTCCAATTCGTTCAAACGTTGCGTACTGGAAGCCAATTCGTCTCTCAATTTGTTCAACCGGTCTTGCTCAGCAGCCAGGGCTTTTTCTTTGGCTTCCAATTGGGCTAACAATTCTCGGTTTTTACTCATGTTGGTTTCCAAAGCATCGTTGCTGTTTTTCTCTAAAGCGGCATAGGATTCCTGCAATGCTTTTAAATTGTTGGTGGTAGCCGTACAATCGGCTTGCAATTTGTCTCGGTCTGCTTTTAACTTTGCCAACTCAGCGGTCAATGATTTGTTAACCGAATCAAACTCTGCATTCGCCTTGTGCAATTCATCCACTTCATCAGAAAGCGAACGATTCTCTTTTTTTAAATCGGTGTATTTGTTCTCTAAATCGTTGTATATCTTTTTAGACACACAGGATGACAGTACTGTCAATACTACTACTCCTAAAACTATTCTTTTTATCATAAGTTATCTTTTTTTATTTTATTTGTACATATCGGGAGTAACCACATATTCCATTACGTGTTCTCCATTTTTATCTGAGTAATTATATTTGAAAGTTACTTGTTTATCTCGTAATGATTGGCCCTCCGGGTTCTCCTTGGTGTTTTTCAAAAGATTGGGAAAAACATATTTTTTTACCGTATCTAAATTGATTTCAGCTTTTGTGATGTCATTCAATTCGTAGTTGTACTGAATCGTTTTTTTCGGCAATGCCTTAACATTGACCAATACCGTTATTTCATCAACCTGAAATGGACATCCTCTGTTCATGCTTTCTGCTATCATGGCCAGTTCTGTATCGATAGGCTGATTAAGCTTATCAACTCGCTTATCTAGTGCATCAACTGACGGATTTAGTAACGTGTATGTTCCAAATAAAGCAGCCCAAAAACAAACTACAAAGAGTACTAATAGTATGGGATGTAACTTTTTTTTTGGTTTATAGCCAAATACTTCCGCTGCTGTTTTTTCCAATTTCGTTTTTTCCAATTCCCTGACCGGCAATAAATGTCCGCAACTTACGCAGAACTTTACCTCCGGATTATTCTCTTCCTGACAATTTGGACAACTACTATTCATTGTTATAGCTTAATCAATTTCTACTAAAACCGGACAATGGTCGGAATGCTTTGCTTCGGGCAAAATTACTGCTCGAGACAATCTGTTTCTCATAGGTTCGCTGGCCAAACAATAATCAATTCTCCAACCTTTGTTGTTAGCTCTGGCATTGGCACGATAACTCCACCAACTGTATTGATGCGGTTCTTTGTTAAAAAATCTAAACGTATCAATGAAACCCTTTTTCATGAATTTATCTAGCCAAGCACGCTCTTCCGGTAAAAATCCGGAAACCGTTTTATTGCGAATGGGGTCGTGAATGTCAATGGCCTCATGACAAATATTATAATCACCACAAATAATCAGATTGGGGATTTCTTTCTTCAAATGATCAATGTACTCTTGAAATTCATCCATGTATTGGAACTTATAATCCAATCGTTCAAAATTAGTGCCCGAAGGCAAATACAAACTCATCACCGAGAAATCGTCAAAATCAACGCGAAGGTTTCTGCCTTCAAAATCCATATGGTCAATTCCGGTGCCAAAAACCACTTTATTAGGTTTCACTTTAGATAATATCGCTACACCGCTGTATCCCTTTTTAGTAGCCGGAAACCAATAGTGATAAGGATAACCCGAAAGTTCAACATCAAGTAACGGTATCTGGTCTTCGGTGGCTTTAATTTCTTGCAGACAAATAATATCCGGGTCGGCTTGCTGCAGCCAATTCAAAAATCCTTTAGCTATCGCGGCGCGAATGCCGTTTACGTTATAAGAAATAATTCTCATTCAGTTTACATTAGTTTTTATGTCCTTTTAATTCGGCTAAAAGGCCGCGTGTCAAAAGTAGCTAAAAACACAAACATTTGAAACCCAAAAAACATAATAAAAAATTAAAGTTTACTAGGCGATTTCTGCATTTTCTGGAAGCTATTTCAGTAGAATTACTATCTTTGTTTCTTACTCAAAAACGAAAGGTATACATGGGTTTAGTTACTGCTAAAGAAGTTGCAAAAGCAATAAACGCTGATAAATATGGGGTTTTCGGAACTTTTTGTGGCTGGCTATTAATGAAAGCTTTAAAAATTTCGACCTTAAACAAAATCTACGACCGCAACAAACATTTGAGCGAAGTAGAATTCCTAAATGCCATTTTAGACGAATTTCAAATAAAGTTTGAAATCCCGGAAGACGACTTAAAACGATTACCCAAAGACGGCGCTTACATTACCATTTCCAATCATCCTTTAGGCGGAATCGACGGTATTCTATTATTGAAATTAATGCTCGAAAGAGAGCCGAATTTCAAAATCATTGCCAATTTCTTGTTACACCGAATCGAACCGATGAAGCCTTACATCATGCCGGTTAACCCTTTCGAAAATCATAAAGATGCTAAATCAAGTGTGATTGGAATTAAGGAAACGCTACGACATTTAAGTGATGGCAAACCTTTAGGCATGTTTCCTGCCGGAGAAGTTTCAACTTACAAAGACGGAAAATTGGTAGTAGACAAAGCCTGGGAAGAAGGCGCGATTAAAGTGATTAGAAAAGCCCAAGTGCCGGTAGTGCCGATTTATTTTCACGCTAAAAACAGTCGCTTTTTTTACTTTTTATCCAAAATTAATCCAACACTTCGAACCGCAAAATTACCTTCGGAATTGCTAACACAAAAAGACCGAGTGATTAAAGTGCGCATAGGAAAACCGATATCTGTAGCCGAACAAAACGAACACAAAACCATAGAAGAATATTCAGAATTTTTGCGTCGTAAAACTTATATGTTGGCCAACTCCTTCAACGAAGAGTCCAAACTATTGAGTTCGCAAAACTTAAACCTCAACCTAAATTTAAAAACACCTAAGAGTCCGAAACAAATTGTAAAACCTGCCAATCACGACAAAATCATTGAAGAAGTGGAAGTGTTGAAACAAGGCGATTATCGTTTGTTACACAGTAAAAACTACATGGTTTTCTTAGTTACGGCAGATAAGATTCCGAATATATTACACGAAATCGGGCGTTTGCGCGAAATCACTTTTAGAGCGGTTGGTGAAGGAACTAATGAATCCATCGACTTAGACCAATACGACAATTATTACCACCATATGTTCCTTTGGGATGATGAAAACCAACAAATTGCCGGTGCGTATCGCATGGGATTGGGTTCTGAAATATTCCCAAAACATGGTATCGAAGGTTTCTACTTGCAAGATTTATTCCGATTTGAACCGGAATTGTACGGCATGATGTCGCAATCCATCGAAATGGGAAGAGCGTTTATTGTGAATGATTACCAACAAAAACCAATGCCGTTGTTCCTACTATGGAAAGGGATTGTACACACCACTTTGCGTTATCCGGAACACAAATATTTGATTGGCGGCGTGAGTATCAGTAACCAATTTACAGAATTCTCGAAATCGTTGATGATTGAGTTTATGAAGTCGCATTATTACGATCCTTATGTGGCCCAATACATTCACCCGAAAAAAGAATTTAAGGTAAAACTAAAAGACGCCGACAAAGATTTTGTCTTCAATGAAACCGAATCCGATTTAAATAAATTCGATAAAATCATAGACGAAGTAGAACCGGGAAGTTTGAGATTACCGGTATTGATTAAAAAATACATCAAACAAAATGCGCGCGTTGTGGCCTTTAATGTCGACCCATTATTCAACAATGCTGTCGATGGTTTAATGTACATCAGAATCGCCGACTTACCCGAAAGCACCGTAAAACCTGTAATGGAAGAATTCCAAGCGGAACTCGAACGAAAAGAAAAGAATTATAAATAAGTCTAAAAAAAAAGGCAACTCAGTGAGTTGCCTTTTTTATTATTCTAACTTGACCTTTTCCTGAAAAGCTTTCCAGTCTTTGTCTTTTAATGTTTGTTTGCTTTTTAGCTTTTTGTCTTTTATGTATTCCAAAATATATTTGGCGCGTTCTTCGGATTCCGGATGGTCTGAAATCCAATATAAAGCAGCATCCAAATTACTTTCCATAGCCAATTGGTACATAAAATCGGCCATAGGTTTTGGATCAACCTTCGCATTAATCATATAATCAACACTAGTAATATCGGCTTCTTTTTCCAATGTTCGGTCATAAGCAGATGACGTTAATTCTTTTAAAATTTCCCTAGCCATGGCACCGCCTTTGCTTCCGCCTGCTGCAGTTAACAACACAGAATACCCTAGTTCTTTGGATAATTTTTTCATCACGTGGTTCTTCTCAATGTGTGCAATTTCGTGACCTAAAACACCTTGTAAAGCTTCTTGCCTTTTACAATCGGCTATCAATCCGGTGTACACCACTAAATGGTTATTCGGCAAAGCAAAAGCATTGACTTCATCCTTAATAATGATGTGAACTTTTAAAGAATCGCGCTCAATATCATTGGCTTCACAGAGCGGATTAATCAAACTGTCTAATGTTTTAATGAGAGTGTCATTGGTAACAATATCTTCCGTATTGGAGATTTCATACCAAATCATGTCGCCTAACTTGTTTTCCAAATTGGTGGTTCTTTCTCTGACTTGAAAAAACTTCATAAAATCCAATTGGGAAAATCCAAACCAAACTGCGGCAAATCCCATTACTATAATTAATCCCTGAAAAATGGTTCTCTTTATCATTATGGTCTGCAAATTAAGTTAGTTACATTACCGAAGAACAAAAACTGCACGTGTTTCCCTTTTCGGGTTTGTACAGCAGCATAAATAGTCGAGAAAATCTCAAACAGGTTGAATAAAATTACGGTAAAAATATAGGCAAAGTATTCATTACTGGCTTTCTCATCAGAGAACAAAATGGAAACCGTCCACCAAAAGCTGGCGCTGTTAATTCCCAATAAAGCCATCTGTGACAACAAAGCTTGCGTACAATGCCAACGCACAAAATAAGTGCCTTTTCTGTTGGCCAAATAAAAGAAAAACGTTGCCAATAAGTTGATAATCGGCAAAGGCAATCCGGCAATCAAAGCCACTAAAGACATCAAATAACTGTTAGATGACTTTTCGCATTCGTGTTCGCCCGGTTTGTAGGGAAAAGTGGTTTCTTGTATCATAGATTTTTGTATAAATTCCAAATCCAATTGAGCAGTACTAACAGGATTAAAACAATGGCAAACCAAGGTTTTCTGATCATACTTTCTGCTTTTTTATAGGCTTTAAAAAAGGTTTCTTTTTTTAAAACAATATCGGTCAAAACCCAAAGAGGAAAAACTGTCATGATGATAGCAACAAGTATTCCAAAAGGATTGAGTAGTAGAGAGTCGGTAATTTTGCCTTCAAAAAGCAACAGTACAGCTCGAGTGGTACCACAGGACGGACAAGCATAACCGGTCACGTTTTTAATGATACACACTCCAACTGTTTCTTGTTGTTCCTTTTGAATGGAATAAAAAAGATAAATAAATCCCGCCAAACAAGCTATAAGCAACAAGGAATATAACTTATTTCGGGTCATTTATTAATAGAATGTATTTTGGAAAGATTCCATGTTTTTCTCACGAGTAGCACCCATGATTAAAAACCAATCGACAATCGCCCAAATTCCTAAACCACCACAAGTTAAAAGTTTGGCCACACCCATTCCGGTATCTCCAATCATAAAACGGTCAATCCCTAATTGTCCACCCAAAAGCGATACAATTAATGAAGTGGTTGGCTCCTTGAATTGAAGGGTTTGTACTAATCCCCATTTTGATTCGTCAAGGCTTAATAATTTTTCTCTAACAGCGTTTAAATGATGACTTTCAAAATACTTTGCGTTCATCATCATAAACATGTCCACTTTTTGTGCTTCCATACTATTGTTTATTGGTTTTGTTATTGATGGGTCTAATATATAAAATTCTTATAAAAAAATACGGTTTCCCTAAAAAAGTATTATGACTGTGCTTCTCTTTTGTAAAAAATGGTTACCGCCAACAAAAGCAATATCCCTTCCACGGTAAAGAAAAATAAGTGATTGAAAACTTCCTGAGCAATATAACTACAACCCAATCCAAAGGCCAACAACCCAATACTCATGTACAAAACCTGCAATCTTGCCACGTGTTTGCCTTCCTTTATGGGCTTGGCCAAAAAGAACAACCAAATACTCGATAACAACATCATAATCGAAGAATACAACCAAATCATCTGCATGCCTTGTGCCGCAACAGGCTGGATTTCTCCTTTTTCAATATGGTCTAAAACCGCGGGCATACCCATAAAAGCATGAGGAAAAAATTGAAGGAAGGTTAGGATTCCCACAATTAACACTAAATAATAACTCACTTTATTCATAATCAAAAAGGTTTAGTTCATATTCAAAAACAATTCGTAATTCGTAATTGAACAATTTTATCCACGATAGTCTGCGCCAGTTTTTCATGACTTTCAAACGTCCAACCGGCGATATGTGGGGTTAATAAAACATTTTCTGCTTGGAGTAAATACTCAAAAGCTTTGGGTTTTTCGCTATCGATAAAAAGATTTTCAAACGATAATTTTTCATACTCTAAAACATCCAATCCGGCACCGAGAATTTTACCGGATTCCAAAGCGGCGACCAAATCATCAGTCACTACATTTTTCCCACGAGAAGTATTGACAAACCAAAACGGCTTAGCAAAAGCATTAATAAATTCAGCATTGACCATCTTATCCGTTTCCGGTGTCCACGGAATATGCAAACTCAAGACATCGGCTTGGGCTTGTAATTCCGAAAGCGAAACTTGCTTGGCATTGGCATCTCCCACATTGGGAAGAATATCATAACACAAAACTTCTACGTCAAAACCACGCAGTTTCTTAGCGAAAGATTTCCCCATATTGCCATAACCAATCAATCCAACTGTTTTGCCTTCTAACTCATACCCTCGATTGCCTTCTCTTATCCATTTGCCTTCACGCACTAACCTATCCGCGCGATTCAATTTGTTCATTACCGACAAAAGCATGCCCAAAGCGTGTTCCCCAACCGCATTTCTGTTGCCTTCAGGCGCAGCGATAAGATGAATTCCTTTAGCTTCGGCATAGTCACAATCGATACTTTCCAATCCGGCACCGACTCTGGCGATGAATTTAAGATTCGTGGCTTTGTCTAAAAAATCTTTGTCGATTTTAAATCGGCTGCGAATAACAATACCATGATAGTGATGAATTTTAGCTTCGATTTCAGTTTTAGATGAAGAAAAATCGGCTTCATTTTGAAAACCGGCTTGTTCCAATTGTTCCCACAACAAAGGATGATTGCTGTCAAGGTGGAGAATCTTAATGTCTTGGTTAGGCATGGTGGTAAATTGAATAGTAAAGATAGTATTTCTTGGGCTATTTTTAAAAAACCCATTTTTTTTCTTCCTCCGGTTTTTCAATTGGAATGGACATTCTTTTTTTTCTCTGTGTCGTTATAAATAGTCCCAAAAAGTTTCTCCCCAACTATGATTCTAATCATAAAATTAACAACTGTTTAGTGCCGAAATTTGTTTAAGAAATTTTAATACATCCAATCATGAAAAAATTATTTTTAACTGCTCTTGCTTTTTCTCTGTTAATCGCTTGTGGTAAAAAAGAAAAAGAAACCGAAGAGTATAATCCTGCAGCCGACCCAAGTGCAACAGAAACAACGGCTACTGACCCATCATCTTATGACCCAAAAAGAGGTGAAGGTAAATTTACCACAGTAGAACTAGGCGCTGCTTTAGACCAAGCCATGGCAACTAAAGGCGAAGAAGTTTCCGGAGTAAAATGTACCTCTTGTCACAAAATGACCGATGAAAAATTAGTCGGACCGGGATGGAAAGGGGTAACCGAAAGAAGAAAACCGGAGTGGATTATGAACTTCATCACTAATCCTGATCCAATGATTGACAAAGATCCTGAAGTTCAAGCGCAATTAGAGATTTGTTTGGTTCGTATGCCAAATCAAGGTCTTAGCGACGACGATGCCAGACACATCTTGGAATTCATGCGTAAAAATGACGGTGTAAAATAAACCAAAACCAGAGATTGGTTAACCCGTGAAAGTGCTGGCCAATCTTATTTAAAATCAATTATAATGAAAAATAAGTTTGTAAAAGCAATTTTTGCGATTGCTCTTGGGAGTGCTTTGTTCACTTCTTGTAAGCCAAAAAACTCCGGAGATGCCGTGAGTGGTGACGCCGCTCAAAAAGCCTATGTTGGTCCGGGAAAATATGATGAGTTTTATAACTTCGTGTCCGGTGGTTTCAGTGGACAACTGAGCGTTTATGGTCTGCCAAGCGGAAGATTGTTCAGAGTAATTCCGGTGTTCTCCGTTGACCCTGAAAAAGGTTGGGGATACAGTGAAGAAACCAAACCCATGTTAAATACCTCCAATGGTTTTGTACCTTGGGATGATTTACACCACACCGAAATGTCACAAACCAATGGTGAAGTAGATGGTCGTTGGGTTTTTGGTAATGCCAATAACACGCCGCGTATCGCTCGTATTGATTTGAAAACATTCAAAACAGCCGAGATTATCGAATTACCTAATAGTGGCGGAAATCACTCTTCTCCATTCATCACCGAAAACACCGAATATGTAGTAGCCGGAACACGTTTTAGTGTCCCGCCTGATTATGAAAACGGAGACGTAGCGATCAATACTTATAAAGAAAATTTCAAAGGTCATATCAGTTTTGTCAAAGTGGGCAAAGAAGGGGAAATGGACTTAGCGTTCCAAATCGTAACGCCGGGAGTTAACTTCGACCTTTCTCACGCCGGAAAAGGAAAATCACACGGTTGGTTCTTCTTCTCTTGCTACAACACCGAGCAAGCCAATACTTTGTTAGAAGTAAATGCTTCGCAACGTGATAAAGATTTTATCATGGCGGTAAACTGGAAAAAAGCCGAAGAATACATCAAAGCCGGAAAAGGCAAAAAACAATCGGTAAAATATGTCCACAACAAATGGAATGAAAAAACACATACCGCTACTTCTGAAATGAAAAATGAAGTATTGGTCTTAGATGCTGCCGCTTTAAAAGACATTTGTTACATGATTCCTTGTCCGAAATCACCTCACGGTTGTGACGTAGATCCAACAGGAGAATATATTGTTGGTTCAGGAAAATTAGCCGCTTTGATTCCGGTATTCAGTTTCGATAAATTGATGGGCGCCATCAAAAACAAAAAATTCGATGGCGAGTACGGTGGCATTCCGGTAGTAAAATACGAAGCTGCTTTACACGGTGAAGTTCAAAAACCGGGCTTAGGACCATTACACACCGAATTCGACGGCAAAGGAAATGCTTATACCACTTTCTTCGTGTCTTCTGAAGTAGTAAAATGGGATATCAAATCTTTGAAAGTACTGGATAGAGTACCAACTTATTATTCTGTAGGTCACTTGTGTATCCCTGGAGGTGACAGTAAAAAACCATTCGGTAAATACTTAATCGCTTACAATAAAATCACCAAAGATCGCTATTTACCAACCGGTCCTGAGTTAGCTCAATCGGCTCAAATTTATGATATCAGTGGCGATAAGATGAAGTTAATCTTAGACTTCCCAACCATCGGAGAGCCGCACTATGCTCAAGCCGCACCGGCCGAGTTGATTCGAAATAACGGTCAGTTGAAATTCTACAAAATCGCCGACAACAACCACCCATTTGTGGCCAAAGGCGAAAAAGAAGCCAAAGTAGTTCGCAAAGGCAACCGAGTAGATGTTTGGATGACTTCTATCCGTTCTCACTTTGCTCCCGATAATATTGAAGGCGTTAAAGTAGGTGACGAAGTGTATTTCCACGTAACCAACTTAGAACAAGACTGGGATGTACCACACGGATTTGCCATCAAAGGCGCCGATAATGGAGAGCTTTTAATTATGCCGGGTGAAACCGCTACCCTAAAATGGATTCCTAAAAAAGCCGGAATATGGCCAATGTATTGTACCGATTTCTGTAGCGCACTACACCAAGAAATGCAAGGCTATGTTAGAGTTTCTCCAGCCGGAAGTAATGTCCCGATTACTTATAGTCTGGGAACCAACTTACCGAAGGCAACCAAATAAAATTAACCAAAGGGAACAGATTTTATTTGTTCCCTTTTTTTCTCCAATGAAATGAAAAATATAAAAATTTCAGGCTTGTCAAAAATATTGCTTTTGATCACAGGACTATTATTTGTCGGCGCGTTATTTGTCCCAATGTGGCAAATCCAACTTGAAGCACCACAATATCCTGAAGGACTCGTACTTAGATTACACGCCAATAAAATAGGTGGCGATGTTGAAATCATCAACGGATTGAATCACTACATCGGCATGGCAACCTTGCACACCGAAAACTTTATTGAATTCAAAGTTTTACCCTATGTCTTTGGTGCTTTTGCCCTAATTTCCATCTTGTTGATTTTTGTGGCCAAAAGAAAAGCAGTCTTGGCTTTCCTAATTACTTATGTGCTTTTTATCGTCTTAGCAGCAATAGATTTTTACCGATGGAACTATGAATACGGACACAACCTCGACCCAAATGCCGCCATCAGAGTACCGGGAATGGCTTATCAACCACCACTTATTGGTTACAAACAATTGCTAAACTTTGGTGCCTATTCTATACCGGATACCGGTGGTTGGATGTTAACCGCAGCTGGTTTTTTATTATTTTTAGTGGTGCTAAAAGAATATAAGTTTAATAAAAATAAGTAAACATGAGAACTCTCGTTATGGCTTGTATCACAATGCTAACCTTAATCTCTTGTGGTTCTAATGAGCCAAAACCAATCAAAATAAATTCAGATTCCTGTGATTTCTGCAAGATGACAATTGCCAATGGTAAATTCGGAGCCGAATTAATCACCAAAAAAGGACGCTATTACAAATTTGATGACTTGGCCTGCATGGTACAATTTGCCAAATCGAATACCGTGGTGCCATACCAATCGTTCTTTGTTAATGATTACCTGAAAGACAACACGCTCATTCCGGCCGAAACCGCTCATTTTATCAAAGGCGGAAAAATAAATTCGCCCATGAGAGGCAATATGGCCGCTTTCAGTTCCGCCAAAGAACAAGCCGAATTTGCCAAAAAACTTGAAGCCCAAACCATCACTTGGTCCGAAGTTTACAACGCTTATAAATGAAAAATCTAGTTTATATATTCTTCTTTTTGAGCCTGATTTGTAATGCCAAAACCATTACGGTGGGTAAAACCTATCCGGTCAAAACCATCAAACACGCTTTGACTTTGGCAATCGATGGCGATACCATTATCGTGACCAAAGGTGTTTATAAAGAAGGAAATATTATCATCAACAAAAAAATTGCCTTTTTAGGCAAAAACTATCCAATACTCGATGGACAAAATAAATTCGAAGTCCTGTCTGTTGCCGCCGATAGTGTGCTGGTAAAAGGATTCAAAATCATCAATTCAGGTTATGCCGCTTTGGATGATCCTTGCGGAATTAAAGTCTATGACCGAAATTTTGTTCGTATTGAGAACAACATCCTCGACAACAATTTCTTTGGCATTTACCTGCAAAACTGCAAAAATAGTATCGTCAAAAACAATACAATCAGAGCCTACGGTAAGCAGGAACAACTCATCGGAAACGGCATTCACTGCTGGAAAAGTGAGCACTTGCAAATTATCGGCAACAGAATCTCCGGCCATCGCGACGGGATTTATTTTGAATTTGTAACCCAATCCGTGATTTGGAGGAATATTTCCAATAACAATATTCGCTACGGTTTGCATTTTATGTTTTCCAATGACGATTCGTATATCACCAATGTTTTCAAAGGAAACGGCGCCGGAGTTGCCGTGATGTTTACCAAAAACGTAAAGATGTTCAACAACTATTTTGAGGAAAACTGGGGCGATTCTGCTTATGGATTATTGCTTAAAGAGATAGCCGACAGTTATATCTTCAACAATCGTTTTGCTCGAAACACTTCCGGGATTTATATGGAAGGTACGTCCCGAATTAAAGTCGAGAAAAACGTCTTTGAAGCCAACGGTTGGGGCATGAAAATCCAAGCCAGTTGCATGGAAAATGAAATTGTAAACAACAATTATGTGGGCAACACTTTTGACATCAGTACCAATGGAAGTTTAGTGCTCAACACGTTCAACAGCAATTATTGGGACAAATATGAAGGCTATGATTTAAACAAAGACGGTATTGGCGATGTGCCATATCATCCGCTGAGCTTGTTCGCCGTTTTGACCGAAAATAATCCGTCGGCCATGATCTTGTTCCGAAGTTTTATGATTACGCTTTTAGACAAATCCGAAAAAGTTTTACCCAGCATAACGCCTGACAATTTTATAGACAATAAGCCCTTAATGAAGTCGCTGCCATTATGATTGACATACAAAACATTACTAAAAAGTTCGGCAAGTTAGCCGTACTCCAAGATATCAACCTTTCTTTTCAAAAAGGCCAATGCATCGCGCTCATCGGTCCGAATGGTTGCGGAAAAACTACTTTAATCAAAGCCATTTTAGGTATGGTTTTACCCGATAGCGGTTCAATAACAGTCAACGGAAAATCAATCCTTGGTGAATATTTGTACCGAAATAATATTGGCTACATGCCACAAATTGGTCGCTATCCCGACAATATGACCATCGGTCAGATTATTGAGATGATCAAAAAAGTCAGAAACTCGACTGCCGATTTAGACGAAGAATTAATCCGTGCTTTTGAATTGGATAAAATGTTCGACAAACAAATGCGCACGCTTTCCGGCGGAACTACACAAAAAGTCAGTGCCGTTTTGGCTTTTCTTTTTAATCCTGAAGTGCTGATTTTAGATGAACCTACAGCCGGTTTAGATCCATTGGCCTCCGAAATTCTGAAAGAAAAAATCATCCGCGAAAAAGAAAAAGGAAAGCTGATTCTCATCACGTCGCATTTGCTTAGCGAACTGGACGATTTGATTACCGAAATTATTTTTATGCAAGAAGGCAAAGTTCATTTCCATCAAAAAATAGAAGACTTAAAAGCTTCTACCCAAGAGGATAAAATCTCAAAAGCGATTGCCAAAATCTTAAAAAACAACCGCCATGAACCGCATTATTAAAATCATCTTACTCGACATCCTAAAGAACAAAATCGTGTTGGCTTACACCTTGATTTTGGCCGCACTTTCGTGGAGTTCTTTCGCCTTAGAAGACAATTCTGCCAAGGGTTTATTGACCATACTCAACGTGATTTTATTCACCGTGCCGTTGGTTTCCATCTTGTTTTCTACTATTTATTTGTACAACAGTTCCGAGTTTATCGAATTGTTATTGAGCCAACCCATCAAACGCCGAAAAATCTGGACTAGTTTGTTTCTTGGCTTATCACTTTCGATGGTTTTGGCTTTTGGGATTGGTGCCGGAATTCCGTTATTGGTGAATGCGCCCGACAGCGTTGGACTCATGATGATTGCTATCGGCTGTTTGATTTCGGTCATCTTTGTGGCTTTGGCCTTTTTGAGTTCGATTCTCACCCGCGACAAAGCGAAAGGCATAGGAATTGCCATTATGACTTGGTTGTTTTTCGCCTTGCTTTTTGATGGTATCGTTTTGTTTTTATTGTTCCAATTGGCCGATTATCCTATCGAAAATGCCATGGTTGGGATAACTGCATTGAGTCCGATTGACTTGGCCCGAATTCAAATTCTGATGCATTTAGATGTATCGGCTATGATGGGTTATACCGGCGCTATTTTCAAAGACTTTTTCGGAACTTCTATCGGTTTGATCGTGTCGTTCTTATTGCTTTGTTTGTGGGTCATCGTTCCGTTTTTTATTTCGCTTAAAAAATTCAACCAAAAAGATTTGTAACATGAAAACCGATATCCGAAACAGAAAAGACATCGAAAAATTGGTCAACACCTTTTACGAAAAAGTAAAAACGGACGAGGTTATTGGCTATTTGTTCACCGATGTAGCTCATGTGAATTGGGAAAATCATTTACCTAAAATGTATAGTTTTTGGGAAAACATTCTTTTCTTTACCGGAAATTATGAAGGCAATCCGATGGCAAGACACAAAGAATTGCACGAGAAAAGCCCAATGAATCCAACACATTTTGGTCATTGGAACAAACTCTTTACCGAAACGGTAGACAAACTTTTTGAAGGGCCAAAAGCCGAAGAAATCAAAAACCGCGCACTGAACATTTCAGCCGCCATGATGTATAAAACGTTGAGCTAATGCAACACCAGATTATTTTAATCTTTCATTTATTAGCCGCAGCCATTTGGGTTGGTGGTCATCTTTTTTTATCCATTCGCTATTTGCCCGAAGCGTTAAAAAAGAAAGACGCTTCGATCCTAATTAATTTTAAAGACAAATTTGAACCGGTTGGCTTACCATCTTTGTTGACTTTACTCGTAACCGGAATTTTAATGGCGTACCATTATGACGTCACTTTTACCCAATGGTTTTCGTTTTCCAATGGTATCGAAAAAATCGTATCGCTTAAATTATTATTGCTTTTCATCTCAATCGGAATGGCGATTAATGCCCAACTATTCGTCTTCCCGAAAGTCAAATCTGAAAACTTACTTCCCGTAGCAATTCAAATTGTAACGATTACCGTTATTGGCGTTGCGATGTTGGTTTTGGGTAGTTTGGTCAGAATTGGAGGTTTATCGTTTTGCCTTCTTTAAAAAAACTTCCTTTGTTTTGGGTTCGTTTCAGTGAAAAAACCACTATCGGGATACTTACTTCAATGCAGTTTTTTAGTTCCAAAAAGTCTTTGGAAACCAAATGTTCCTGTTCTATTTTTTGACATTGATTTTTCCAAAGCTGTAATTGTCTTAAAGTGTTTTTTAGGTCGGTGTCATTTCTCACTATTCCGGCATTTTGTTGCATGATGGATTGTAGTTTTTCTTTTAAAATTGATACCCATTCGATAGTTATTGGTTTCATTTTTCGCTTGAAATTATACTGTATTTTAGTTGTAACCGATTTGATTTCCGAATCCGATTCGCTTAAAAATTTAAAAATTTGATGTGCATAAACCAAAGCTTCCAACAGTGAATTCGAAGCCAATCGATTCGCACCATGCAAACCGGTTCGGGAACATTCGCCACAAGCCAATAAATTGTCTACTGAAGTTTGTCCGTGTCTATTTACTACAATCCCGCCACACAAATAATGCTGGGTCGGAATCACCGGAATCCAATCTTTGGCAACATCAATCCCTTCCAACAAACAGTTCTCATAAATAGTTGGAAAGTGCTTCTTGAATTCCACTAAATCCAATTGGGTACAATCCAAATAAACACAAGCCTCACCCGAATTTTTTAGTTCAGTTTCAATGCTTCTGGAAACAATATCGCGCGAAGCCAATTCGCCTCGAACATCGTAATCAAACATAAACCGATGACCGTTTTTGGTTTTCAATTGTCCGCCAAAACCTCGAACTGCTTCCGAAATCAAAAAGGTCGAAAGCGAATTGGGCGCATATAAAGCTGTTGGGTGAAATTGAATAAATTCCATATCACTGATTTTTGCTTTTGCTCGAATCGCCATCGCAATGCCATCGCCGGTCGCAATTTTTGGATTGGTAGTTTGTTGGTAAACCTGACCTATTCCGCCTGTCGCCAAAATCGTAAATCGAGAATGAATCGTTATCTTTTCATTGCTTTTTTCGTCCAAAACATATACGCCTTGACAAACATTGGCACACATCATTAAATCAATCGCAAAATGAAAATCGAGAATTTCAATATTCTTTCCCTGATGGGCTTTGACCAAAATAGCGCGTTCAATCTCCAATCCGGTTTGGTCTTTAAAATGCACCACACGATGATTGGAATGACCGCCTTCTTTGGCTAAATCGAGATTTCCCTTCGCGTTCAAATCGAATTGTGTTCCCCATTGGATGAGTTCGGCTAAGCGCTTTGGTCCTTCTTTGATTACCATTTCCACCACATCGCGGTCGCACAAACCATCACCACAAACTAAGGTATCGTTAATGTGTTTTTCAAAATTATCGGTTACGCCGTCCATCACCACGGCAATGCCGCCTTGAGCATATTTGGTGTTCGACTCGGCTTCGTTGGATTTGGTCACCACCAACACTTTTCGATCAGGAAATTGTTGTGCCAATTTGATGGCAACCGTTAGTCCGGCGATACCCGAACCTAAGATTAAATAATCGGTTTGGATGTTCATAATTTCGATAAATCAAGCATTCGTTTGATGGGAATAATGGCTTTGTCAGCAATTTTCTTCGGCACTTTAATTTCCGGAGCTTCATGGAGTAAACAATCGTAAACTTTGCGAAGTGTATTGAGTTTCATATAGGCGCATTCGCTGCAAGCGCAAGTATTGTCTTCTATTGACGGTGCGGGAATTAGTATTTTATCAGGTACTTCTTCCTGCATTTTGTATAAAATTCCGGCTTCGGTAGCGACAATGAATTTGGTTTTCGGACTTTGCTTCACATAGTCAATCATCCCGGAAGTGGAACCAATATAACTCGCCGTTTCTAAAATATGCGTTTCCGATTCGGGATGCGCGATAATCGCAGCGTCGGGATGTTCTTTGTGTAAAGCAATCAATTTGTCTAAGGAAAAAGCCTCGTGAACCACACAACTGCCGTCCCAAAGGAGCATTTTTCTTCCTGTTTTTTGATTGATATAATTCCCTAAATTTTTATCCGGTGCAAAGATTATCGGAATGTTTTCGGGAACAGAATTCACAATTTTTTCAGCATTGGAAGACGTGCAAACCAAATGACTCAACGCTTTAATTTCGGCCGAACAATTCACATAAGTAATCACAATATGATTAGGATGCGCGTCGATGAATTTTTTAAATATATCCGGCGGACACGACTCGGCCAAAGAACAACCGGCTGCTAAATCGGGCAGCAAAACCTTTTTCTTCGGATTGAGTAGCTTGGCGGTTTCTGCCATAAAATGTACGCCGGCAAACACGATAATAGCAGCATTTGCTTTTTCGGCTTCTTGTGATAATCCCAAACTGTCGCCAACATAATCGGCAATTTCCTGTATTTCGGGTTGCTGGTAATAATGGGCCAAAATCACCGCATTTTTCTCCTTTTTCAATTGGAGAATCTTCTCTTTTAAACTTTCCATAAACCTTATTTAATTGACCACAAAATAACCACCGAAAAAGACGCTTTTCTATGACTTAAATCATATATCTCTATCCGCATAAGGGCTTAATTTTGAGAAACATTAATGCTTAAAATTTAATTTAAAAACATAACTATTATGAATACTTTAGAACAAATAACCGTAGGCGAATTTGTAGCCGGCGATTTTAGAACCGCCGCCGTTTTTTCCAAATACGGTATCGATTTTTGCTGTAAAGGCAACCGAACTTTAGAAGAAGTTTGCGAAAAAAAAGGACTTGATTCCAATGTAATCCAAGACGAATTAAACGCTGTCTTAGAATCAAAATCGGATAACAGTATTGATTTCAAATCCTGGCCAACCGACTTACTTATCGACTACATCGAAAAAACGCACCACCGTTATGTAGAAGAAAAATCGATTGCCTTATTATTCTATCTCGATAAACTTTGCAAAGTACACGGAGAAAGACATCCCGAGTTGTTTGAAATTGCGCTTCACTTTAAAATTTGTGCCGGCGAATTGGCCCAACACATGAAAAAAGAAGAGCTGATTCTGTTTCCGTTTGTCAAAAAAATGTACTACGCCTTAAGAGACAACACAACTATTGAGCAACCCCATTTTGGAACCGTAGACAATCCGATTGCGATGATGCAGGAAGAACACGAAAATGAAGGCGAACGTTTCCAAAAAATAGCCCAACTGACCAATGACTACAATCCACCGGCAGATGCTTGTGAAACGTACAGAGTCACATTTGCTATGCTAAAAGAATTCGAGCAAGATTTACACAAACACATACACCTCGAAAACAACATAGTGTTTCCAAAAGCCAAAGCCATGGAAGCCAAATTCAACGTTTTATAATCAATGCTAACCTAACCCGAAAAACCACGCTCATCATGGAAAAATATGTCATCAAAAGAAACGGAGATTACAAACCTTTTGAACCTTTTAAGATAAAGGATGCGATTGTCAAGAGTTTTAATAGTGTTTCCCTTCCGTTTGATGAGCGTGTTTTTGAAAAAGTCATCGCCGCAATTGATTCCAAAGAAACTTGGGCTGTCGAAGAAATTCAGGACATTATTGAGCAAACGCTTTTTGAAAACCAATATTTCACGGTGATGCGTTCGTTTATGTTGTACCGCCACACACGAAAGCTACAACGCGAACACATTCAAGGATTAAATGATGACACGACTTATGTTGACAGCACCCAAACCATAGAAGAATACATCTCCCAAACCGATTGGCGCATTAATGCCAATGCCAATACTTCCTATTCCAATGCGGGTTTGGTAAACAATGTGGCCGGAAAAATCATTGCCAATTATTGGTTAGATAAAGTCTATTCCAAAGAAGAAGGTTATGCGCACCGCAACGGGGATTTACACATACACGATTTAGATTGCTTAACCGGATATTGTGCGGGTTGGAGTTTGAGGGTTTTGCTCAATGACGGTTTCAACGGCGTTCGTGGTCGTGTAGAAAGCAAAGCACCATCGCACTTCCGAGAAGCTTTGGGACAAATGGCCAACTTTCTCGGGATTTTGCAAAGTGAATGGGCCGGCGCGCAAGCGTTTAGCTCGTTTGACACGTATTTAGCGCCTTATGTTTTCAAAGACGATTTGTCTTTTGACGATGTACTGAAAGCGGTTCGCAGTTTTGTTTACAACCTCAATGTTCCCGCACGTTGGGGACAATCACCTTTTACCAATATCACTTTGGATTGGGTGGTTCCGGCCGATTTAAAAGAACAGATTCCGACCAAAAATGACCACCATTTATTTGAAAAAATAACCGATGAAAACGTTTTGGCTCGTGCCAAAGAACGAGGTGTGGATTCCTTAATCGAAATGCGTTACGAACATTTCCAACCCGAAATGAACCTCATCAACAAAGCCTATTATACCGTGATGACCGAAGGCGATGCCAATGGCCAACCGTTTACCTTCCCGATTCCGACGGTAAATATTACTGAGGATTTTAACTGGAATGGCGAAAACACCGGACTGCTGTTTGAAAACACGGCTAAAATTGGCTCGTCTTATTTTCAAAATTTTATCGGAAGCCAATATCTTTTGGATGAAAACGGCAACAAAATTGAAAACCCAAATGCCTACAAACCCAATGCCGTGCGCAGTATGTGTTGTCGTTTGCAACTCGATTTAAGAGAATTGTTAAAGCGTGGCAACGGCTTATTTGGCAGTGCCGAAATGACCGGAAGCATTGGCGTGGTAACCATCAACATGGCGCGTTTGGGGTATTTGTATGAAGGCAAAAAAGAAGAGTTGTTCAATCAATTAGACCGACTAATGGCCTTAGCACAATCGACTTTAGAGAAAAAACGCCAATTCATCCAAGAGATGTATGACCGCGGTTTGTATCCTTACACCAAAAGATATTTGCCTCATTTCAGAAATCACTTTTCGACCATCGGGGTTAATGGCATGAATGAAATGATTCGCAATTTTACCGATGATAAAGAAGACATCACGTCTACTTTCGGGCATGAATTTTCCATGGAAATTTTAAACCACATCCGCAACCGCATGAAAGAATTTCAGGAAGCCACGGGAAATCTCTACAACCTCGAAGCGACTCCGGCCGAAGGAACAACTTATCGTTTTGCCAAAGAAGACAAAAAGCGCTACCCGAACATCTTGCAAGCCGGCATGGAAGAAAATATTTATTACACCAACAGCTCGCAAATCCCCGTTGATTTTACCCAAGATCCATTCGAAGCTTTATTAATGCAAGACGAATTGCAATGCCAATACACCGGCGGAACCGTGCTACATTTGTACATGAACGAAAGAATCAGTACTTCGGAAGCTTGTAAAAACTTTGTCAAAACAGTCTTGTCTAAATTCAAATTGCCATACATCACTGTCACGCCGGTATTTAGTGTTTGTCCGGTTCACGGTTATTTAAACGGCGAACACGAATACTGTCCGAAATGTGATGAAAACCTACTGGAAAACCAAAATAATACTATATATGAAAACAAAAATTAACGAGATTTCAGAACAAAATCAGCATTTAAGAACCAAATGCTTGGTCTACACCAGAGTGATGGGTTATCACCGTCCGGTAGAGAGTTTTAACATTGGTAAAAAAGGCGAACACAAGCAACGTCTTCATTTCAAAGAATGCTAAATGACTAAGCCTATTTACAATATTACACCGTTCACTTTATTGGATTATCCCAATAAATCAGCTTGTATCTTTTGGTACGCCGGTTGCAATATGCGGTGTTTGTATTGTTACAATCCGGAAATTGTTTTGGGAAAAGGAAAACTGCCTTTTACTGAAGCAATTTCCTTTTTGACTACCCGAATAGGTTTGCTCGACGCGGTCGTTTTTAGCGGTGGCGAATGTCTGATTCACAAAAACATCAAGGAGCAAATTAAAGCGGTAAAAGCTATGGGGTTTTTGGTCAAAATTGACACCAATGGCACCAATCCCGAATTGCTGCAGCAATTAATTGAAGAAAACCTAATCGACTATGTGGCGCTCGACTTTAAAGCGAGTTACCAATCGTTCAAATTTATTACCCAATCCGATTTGTTTGACCTCTTTGAAAAATCACTGCAAATCCTTTTGAACAGCAATATTCAATATGAAGTCCGCACTACATACCATTCCAAGCTCATTGCTGCCGAAGAATTGAACGACATGATTGACTACCTCAAATACAATCAATATACCGGAACATACTACATTCAGTATTTCCGGAATGATGTGGATACCTTGGGAAAATTACCCAATTCCTATAATCATTTGGAAGAGCAACTTCATTTGTATTCCGATATGAAAATCGTTCTCCGGTAAGTTATACTTTCTCCAAAACAGGGAGGTCAATCTCATTTACCACTGCCTTGTAAAACTGTAATTGTTTTTGAATAGTATGCTTTTCATTGGCAAAGAAATCGGTGGTCGCAAACAAATCAATGTAATAGTCAATGCCCACCAACATATTGCTTTTAAAGGCATCCCATTTTTTGAGTTGTGCCGCAGTGAATTCTACCGTATGGTTGTCCAATTCATTTTTCAAATAATCGACATACATTGTCAACTCTTTGACAAACATATTCGGGCGATGGGTTTTAGCCAACACATTAGCATTGCCGTAAATATGTTTGACCATATCTGTCAAAGAAACCACTCGGTCAAAATACGCCAAATTCGGTCCGGGACAAATCACCACACCTTGTTGTTGCCCTTTGACTTCGAGACTGTTTTCCATGTAAGAAGCATTTGCCAAACCTACACACAGGCACGATTTTTCAAATATTTTGGCTTGCTTTTTCTGAAGTTCGTTGTCGGATAAAAGGTCTTTTTGGGTTTCTAATTCGGCCAATTTAATATCCTGGTATTTTTTAGAAGCGGTACACATGCCTTGTGGGTCGTATTCTTTGCTTAGCGCCAATAGTTTTTTCGGACATGAACTTCCGGCTTTGTTTTCATCTATCCTTTTTTGCTTCCAAAGATCATTGCTCATGCCTTTTACAGAATTAAACGGAACGCCAAGCGGTGAAATATCACTCAAGTAAAAATCTTCTTCTTGGGCTTTCGCCAAAAGTGTTCTGGTTTCTTCATCCACCGAAGTGGCTTCGGGAACTAACAGAAATGGCGAACCCCAACCCACCGTATCAATTTGAAAATGATGCAATAAAAACTCGTGTTCTTCGGCAGTACCAACACCGCCTTGAGCCGTGATTTTTAAGTCGAATGGCTGTGCCGGAACAGGAAGATTTTTAGCTTCCAAAGCCTTCACCATCAACTCGTGTGCAGATTGGATTAATTGGTCTTTCTTAGTTTTAAACTCTTCCAAAATCGGTCCCATCAAAAAACCATCGGTAGCAAACGCATGTCCGCCACAATTCAACCCCGATTCAATGCGGTATTCTGAAACCCAAAGCCCTTTTTTGGCCAAGAAATTCCCTTGAATCATAGCCGAACGGAAATCGCTTACTTTAAGAATAATTTTCTTTTGCAACACACCATTCGCATCCGGATAAAACACCGGAAACTTTTCAAAATAGCTGTACAACCTCGGATTCATGCCTGCCGAAAGTACTACCGAAGAGGTCAAATCACTCTCGGCAAAACCGCGCAATGAAGCATGAGCATCGTTAAACTCAACCGGCAGTGGTTCGTTTTTATCAAAATTGTCTTTATCAACTTTAGTCATAATATTGACATCTATCTCACCGGGCGAAAAGTGTTCAGCCAAGTAATTCTTCACCGATTCTTTGATTAATAAACCTTCATCTATGAACTTTTGCAAACCATTTTTAAGTTCGGATTTATTAGGTAACATGGCGATATAGTTTTCCAAAGCGGTTTTGTTTTCAGCCAATTCGTTTTTGAAACTTTCAAACTTGTCTTTGACAATGGTATCCACCAAATTCAAATAATGCTTGATTCTTTCCGCACGGTAATCATAACATTTTTGCGTAATCTCTTGGTAAGGCAAACTGAATTTTTTACTGTAAAAAGCCCTCATCTTTTCTATCAGTTCGTCATCGGTGATTGATATTACAGAAGAAATCCCAAATTGCGCCACGCGAATCGGACTGTCAATAGTATAGGCCAATCCCATTACGGGTATGTGAAAAGTATGAATGTTGTTTGTAGTAGTCATGTGGTAACGTTTTAAATAAGGGGCGAATTTTGTGAAATCATTCCATATAAAGTATGATATATGTCATCTCGTTGATTAAACGAGTTGTTTTTTGATGTTTTTAAGCAGTTCAAAGACAACTAAGTACAATCCTGCCAAAATACCCAAGCCGAAAAGCACAAAAAGCACATAAAACCAATGCATTCCATCTTGAAATTGGGCAAAAGAAAGCGCTTGGTTAAAGTGTGTCCAATAAGCCTTTTTTATGCCCATCAACAACAAACTAAGCCAGAAAAGCAAAAACGAAATATTGAAAATGCGAATGCCGATTTGAATTCTTTTTACAACAACTAAACCGTTATTCGATTCTAAAATATAAGTCACTGAAGACAACAATATCAAAGTATTGATACCAATCGTAGTTCCCATGGAATGCGCCACTGTTATGTGCGTTCCATGCGTGAATAAATTAATAGCCGGAATAGAAATCAACAGCGCTAAAACAATGTTCAAAAACACCCAGAAATCAGCTAAAAGCATGAATTGATAAGCCAAAGGGAAGGCTGTTTTTGTCTCTTTAGCCAAACTCTTTTTCCAGTCGTAAACAATTGAAAACAGTATAATCCATTCGGTCATACTGATGCCGTAAGCGAGATAGCGAATCCATGGCGCTGTCGGAATAATATAAACGTGATGCGCCCAGCCAAACATCAGGTTGGTCAATCCTAAAAAGTAAAAGAAAAACGCCTTTCCGGATTTAGCATAACGGTTATCATTCCCTATTTTGGCCATGACATAAATCGCCGTGCCGTAAACCAACATGTTCCAAGAACCCACATACGACCCACCGGCTTTCCATTGCATGGCTACATTTTGAACAAAATGCTCTTTGAAATAAGGCAACAACCACAAATGGGCTTCGGTAAAATGGTAAATCATAAATAAGATTCCCGTAGCCCACATCCAGTAATAGACCGGCCAATTTTTGAAAGACGGAACTACCGTTTTGAAATAATTAATCCCCAATAAAATCCAACCCAAAACAATCGGGAAATAGAAATAACTTGGGAATTCGAGGTATTCTTTTCCGGCAAAATTTTTAAATAAATAAGACAATGCTATTCCAAATCCGGTCAGAACAAAAATCCAAAAGTGGGTTTTAATCAGACTCTGATTCGGTGATTTGGCTTCGCTATTTTGGTCCAAATAATAGTAAAGACCCCCAATAGCGGTCAATAAAACCCAAGAAACCACAAAGAATGTATGCAACGGCCGAAGCGCGTTGAATGGTAACGTTTCTTTGATAAACTCTGGAATGAGATACTGAAAACCGGCGAGCAATCCGCACAACAAACCCAATAGTAATGAAATCAATCCGGCGGCAATAAAGTAAAAAGGATAGCGGGTATTATTCATGTGTTGAATTTTGGTTTTGAATTTTGACCCAACCATCTGCCTCAATCACGGCTTCAGTATTAGGATATTTTCCGGTTTGGTCGATTTCTTTTAAGAACTGCAACAATTCAGCTTTTTCTGTTTCATTAAAATCAAATTCCGGCATGGCATTGATCCCGCTGTTGAACATTGATTTCAAATACTTTTCATCACGCTTTCTAAAGGAATACACATTGGTCAAATCGGGACCGAGATAACCGCCCAAACCGTAAATTTGGTGACAGGAATTGCAATTGTTTTGCAGCCAAAGTTTTTCGCCTTGAACTGCTTTTCCCGACAATCGAACCGCACCATAAGCCGAGGTATCGGTATAAATAATGTAATTGTAACTTGAAAATAAAGCCAGCAACAACAGTAAAATGAGCACGTATTTTCTCGGTAGAAACATATCCGAAACGCATTGAAATTGAAGTACAAATAGAAGCAAAGAAAGTGGCTTGATTTATGATTTTAATCACAAAAAAAGGCGTGAATGACAACTTTCACGCCTTTTCCCTTTCAAAAAAGAAAAACAAGATTTGAATTAATAATTATCCTATTTTGGAAGTAAGACGTCTCCAATCACGTGGATAATCCCGTTGGAAGTTTCTATCGAAGCCACAATTTCAGAACCGTTGACAAAAGTCTTTTCGCCTTGTTTGGTAATTTTCACTTTACCACCATACACCATGTCAAACTCTTGTCCGTCTTGCATGTATTCAACCTTCAAAGTACCCACATAAGTGTGGTAACCTAAAATGTTTTGCAAGTCGGCTTTTTTCTCCGGTTTTAGCAAATCATCAACCGTTCCGGCCGGTAATTTATCAAAAGCCGCATTGGTAGGAGCAAAAACGGTAAACGGTCCGGCATTACTTAAAGAAGTTACCAACTCAGCCGCTTTAACAGCCGCTACTAATGTAGTGTGGTCTTTACTTCCCGAGGCAACCTGAACGATATTTGGGTTAGAGGTTTCATCTTGTACGCCTTCTTGACCCACACTTTGGGCCGGTGTGCTTTCGGTTGTTTCAGTTGGGGTTTCGCTGCTTTGTTTGCAACCCACAGTGGCAAAAAAACAAGCTAAGAGCAAAATTTTAATGGAATTTTTCATAATAATAAATACTTGGTTTATACACACAAAGTACCTAACTATGAAACAGTTATTTTATGATTGAACTCATAAAACTGCAGGGATTTTAACTTTTTTTATCGAATAAAAAGCAGTGATGCCTATACCCGAAACCATTAACGCCGCTATACCAAAAAGCAGCTCGTTTACAAATGGAATAACCGTATAACTAAAGGAAGCAATCCCTTGAACGGCCAAAACCAACTCGTTTAAAAAAACACCCACTGAGAAAAGCGTAATCCCGAATTTGATGGAGCTACGGATAAAAAAGAAATGATTGACATAGATGTAAAACAACAAAAACAAACTGATAACCGCCAATAAAACCAAATGCAAATAAGCAATCACTATAGGTCGGAAACCAAAAGCCAACTGACTAAGCGTCGGAACAGTCGAGCCTAATTGCAACAACAACTTCACACCAAAAGCCAAGGCTACAAAAAGAATAAGGTAACGCAAAAAGAACGGGTAGTTTTCAAAAACGTCTTTTCTGGTTTTGAGGACCTTAAACAAAAACGGAAACCAAGCAAATACTTGAAGAAAAGCCGCAGCGACAGTTGGAATATAAATCCATATCGGCAAATCTAACCACAACGTTGATAAGAAATAAGCCGGAATACAGGCGATAAAGAACAACCAAAATACTTTTCGGTATAAAGGCGAATCCGTGGCTTTCAAGTCGAGGAAATACACCAACAATCCCATACAAGCGAAGAAAAACCAACCGTTATATTGAAAATGCAAATAGTAATATATTGAGGCTAAGTATTCGTTTTGATGAATGTTTTTGGTCACCATCATATACGCCAAAGCAAAAGTGCCCAACGATGAAATGACATTGAAAAAAATCGCACCTTTAAACCAATTGACCGAAAGCGAACTTTGGTCCACCGATTTCAAATCTTTCCAATATTGGTACCCAAAAACATAAGCCACAATGATGGAAGAAGTAGAAAACACAATCGAAAAAGCCGCATAACCCTGAACAATAAAGAAAACCAACATGCCATAAGCACAAATCAAATTGGCTATTAGAATCTTATTATACTTTGTCCACCTTATCCCTTTTCCCTCTTCCCTTTTCCCTTTCTTCTCCAAAAACCCAACCATCAACACCATCAAAGTATGGCTAATCCAACCGGCAAAAGCAAAATGAGAATGGGAATGCTGCAAATTCTTTTGGTTAAAGAAAGGAAATTCAAACCCAATTTTATACCGCATCAAAAGCCCCAAAAGCGCTACAATCAGCAAATTGATTAGAGAAAATTTCAACCAAAACTTGGGGTTAAAGTGCATTAGTAGTATATTTTGTGATTGATAATATCAACCTTATTGGTTTTTGACATTTTAGACAATGTCCTGATTACGGTTTCCACTCTTAATCCGGTAAAATTGGCAATCTCTTGTCGGGTAAAAGGAACTTGTTCTTTACCACAACCGCTCTTTCCTTTTTTATGCGCATTCAAAAAGGCCAATATCCTAAATTCAGGTTTCTGATTGATAATATCTTTTGAGGTCATCGCCTTGGAGTGAATACGGCGACACATCAGGTTTAAAAACTGTTTCTGTATGGCGGGGTATTCTTCCAAGATTTTCAAAAACTTGTCTCTCGTCAATTTGACAATCACACTGTCCTGAAAAGCCACCGCGGTTGAAGGATAACATTCATTAATAAATAATGGCGGTTCGCCAAAACTTTGCCCCTCCGAAAAATACCCTTGGGTAAACTCTTTCCCTTCATCGTTGCAGTTAAACATTCTGATACTTCCTTCTATAATTTGGAAATAAAAGTGGGCTGTTTCATCTTCACAAAAAATCATTTCGCCTTTTTTATATTCCTTAGCTATGGCACCCCAAGTAAAGAGTAAGTCTAAGTCTATTTGCATAATTGATTCGTGTGTTTATAAGCAGCTAACTGTTTTTATCGACAGTAGTATTGGCTTTAGGTTACAAAATTACTTTTTATAAAAATAGTGAAAATATGACCATAGTCATATAAAAAGGTGTTTTTTCCACATTAAATTTGTACTGTGAAAAAGTTAGTAATCATAGTAGCACTTGTCATGTTTCTCAAACCGATACTTCCGGTGGCAGATTATATTATCAATTATGATTACATCACAAAAGTGCTTTGTGAAAACAAAGCCAAACCTGAACTAAAATGCAACGGAAAGTGTCAGTTGATGAAAGAACTCGCCAAAGCTGCCGAACAGGAAAAACCCATTTCTCCCAACAAAAAAATACAACTCCAAGAAACTGAAGTCTTGTTCTTTCAGGAAATAAAACCAATGCTTCCCGAACAATCTTATTTTCAGCCTAAAAATGTTATTGGCAACCACTACGCCAATCTTTACTTTCACTTAAACAGTGGTGCCGTTTTCCATCCGCCTACCTTTTCTTCTTAAACACTAAACTTTAATCAATCTCATCCAGGTTGACCGGACGATGCATGTCCAAAATCTATTGGAAACTGTTCCAATAAAATCCTTATGATCTAAAATGTACAAAAATGAAAACCTTATTAAATTATACGCTTGCCTTATTTTTATTGGCCTCAACCACAATCTTTACCGCTTGCTCTTCTGATGATGACAGCACACCAACCGATGAATTAGCCGGCATCACTAAGTTCAAAGAAATCACCAATGACTCACACACTATCGAATTATATTCTCATGCCGGAAGTTTGGAACAAGGCTTCAACGAAATCTCCATCCGAATCAAAGACAACGCCACCGGTGATTATGTAAAAAATGCCGAAGTCAGCTGGATGCCCATCATGCACATGGCAATGATGAACCATTCTTGTCCAAAATCGGAAGTAGAAAAAGTAACCGCCAACGGCACTTTGTATGAAGGTTACATCGTATTCCAAATGGCTCAAAATGCAACAGAGTACTGGGATTTAAAAATCGATTATACCATCAACGGAACAACGTATTCTGCAACTTCCGTACTTGATGTTCCGGCTTCAGCCAAAAGAAGAGTGAATACTTTTACCGGTACCGATGGTGCCAAATACATCGTAGCTTATGCCGAACCGCATCATCCAAAAGTAGCCATTAACGATGTGACCTTTGGCGTTTGGAAAATGCAAGACATGATGAACTTTCCGGTGGTTGACGGTTACACCTTAAAAATCGACCCGAGAATGCCAAGCATGGGCAACCACAGTTCACCGAATAATGTTGATGCTACGCAAAAAGCAAACGGCGGCTTATACGAAGGAAAACTATCCCTAACCATGACCGGTTATTGGAAAATCAACCTACAATTGTTGAATGCCGAAGCCACTGTTTTAAAAGGCGAAGCCATCACCGACACCGTGTTGGAAAGCAGCATTTTCTTCGAACTCGAATTCTAAATCCACTTCAAAAAGGTCTTGCTTTAAGACTGGTGAGACCTTTTTAAATCTGACTGTGATGAAAAATACAATCCTGTTGCTGTTGTTCAGTAGCTTCTTTTCGTATGCCCAAGAAGTAAAAGATTCTTTGGTGCCCAAAGATTTAAAAGAAGTCATTGTCATTGGCAAAAAAACACAAATCCACGAAAAACTAACCAAATCTCTAGCTTCCATCGATGAGTTTTTAGACAAAGGAAGCAAAGTCGATTTGGTCAAACGTGGCGCTTACGCATGGGAACCCATTATCAACAGCATGGCTACCGAAAGGACCTTAATTACCATCGACGGTATGCGCATTTTTGGCGCTTGTACCGATAAAATGGACCCAATTACTTCTTATGTTGAAGTGTCTAATCTTTCGGAAGCAACCGTCAATTCAGGGCAACAAGGCAGTTGTTTTGGCTCCACTATTGGTGGCGCTATCGATTTAAAACGCACCCAAAGTAAATTCGGCAAACCCCATTGGAACTTCGCCCTAAACACCGGTTTTGAGTCTAACAACCGTCAAAAAATAATCGGTTCATCGGTCAATTATGCCGACAGCACTTACTATTTTGACGCCGATGTGATGTTTCGCGAAGCCGATAACTACGTTGCCGGAAACGAGAAAGAAATCCTGTACTCCCAATTCCGAAAACTGAATCTCTCTGTCACTTCGGGTTTTAAATTTAGCCCAAATAAACTGCTCGAAGCTTCGGTCATTTACGACAAAGCTACCGATGTAGGCTATCCGGCTTTGCCTATGGATGTTTCTTTGGCGGAAGCCTTAATCACTTCGGTCAAATATGTAGTGCTCCCAAAATCGCCTTGGCTAAAAAACTGGGAAACCAAAATCTACTTCAACACCATCACCCATAGGATGGATGACACGACTCGTCCATCGGTTCCTATTCACATGGACATGCCGGGTTGGAGCAAAACTTTCGGACTGTATTCTAAAATCAGCGGCGTGAAAAACAACCACCACTTTTTGGCGAATCTGAATTCGTTTTACAACCAATCCGTAGCCGAAATGACCATGTATCCAACCAATCCGGATGAAAACAGCATGTTCATGTACACTTGGCCCGATGTCCGCACTTTTTATACCGGTTTGTTTGCTGAAGATAATTGGGTTTTTAACTGCCATTCGGGTTTGAAAATGTCGGTTTCAGTCGGAAGTCATTCCAATGAGGTCGCGAGTGATTTCGGTTTACAAAGTCTGCAGATTTTTTACCCCGAAATGCAAGCCCAAAAATCGCGTTTCTTAAAAAGCATCGCCGCCAATTACAACTACAACAAAAACGGCTGGGTTTACGGCTTTGGCGCAGGTTATGGCGAAAGAGCACCGTCGGTTTCCGAAGGTTATGGTTTTTATTTGTTCAACAGCTCCGACCGATTTGACTATGTAGGCAACCCAAATTTGAAAAACGAAAAGTCTCTGGAAAGCAATCTATTCTTTGGTTACCAAAAAGAAAAAATCAATGCCAAAATCACAACCTCCTATTTCCACATAAACAATTATATCATTGGTACACCCGAGGAGACTTTGGTGCCGATGACCATTGGGGCCAATGGCGTAAAGTTGTACACGGCTTTGAATTATGCAACGATTTTTAATGTCGATTTCAATTCGGAATGGATAGTAAACCAACATTGGAAATGGAATATAAACTTGCTCTACAGTTTGGGAAAAGACAGCAACCACGATGATTTACCACTCATTAACCCGTTGAACTACCGAACCGCTTTTACTTTTACCCAAGCGCGTTTCAATGCTACTTTGGAAGGCGTAGGCAATGCAGCGCAAACCAAAATCGGTTCCACTTATGGCGAAACCAAAACAGCTGATTTTGCAGTACTCAATGCCCATTTTGGGTATAAGTTTGTGTTTTCCGGTAGCCGTTTGTATACTAAAATCGGTGTCGAAAATTTACTCGATGCGTATTACACCACTTATTCCGATTGGAACAAAATCCCACGCATGGGCAGAAACATTTTCCTCAACCTCAACTATAGCTTTTAACACCATAACCTAATATTTTTGACTACTTTAGCGTTCTAATCATCAAACTAAAACTATGCAGAACGCAAAAATCACCTTATTATTGGCTGCCGTCTTACTGACCGCTTGCAGCCAAAAAGAACTCACCTCAGGTATCAATAAAAAGAATATGGACACGCTGGTAAAACCCGGCGATAACTTTGCCGCTTATGTCAACGGTGCTTGGATGAAAACCGCCAAAATTCCGGCAGACAAAGCTTCTTACGGTGCTTTTGACATGCTATTAGACCAATCGCAAAAAGACGTCAAAGCCATCATCGAAGAAGCCGCCAAAGGCAGTAATACCGAAGGTTCCGACGAACAAAAAATCGGTGACTACTACGCTTCGTTTATGGACCGAAAAGGACGTGATGCCAAAGGTGTTGCGCCTATCCAACCCGAATTAAAAGCCATCGACGCCATTGCTTCTTATGACGATTTAGCCGCTTATTTTGGACAAGCCAACCGCAACGGCGTGCCCATTCCGTTCAACGTTTCGGTCTATACTGATTTTAAAGATCCTACGAAATACACTTTAATCACTTGGCAAGGCGGTCTCGGACTTCCGGAAAGAGAATACTATTTGGCTACCGACGCTAAGATGGCTGATATCCGTACAAAATATGTAGCCTACATCGAAAAGATGTTCCAACTGACCAACATGCCAAATGCTGCTGAAAGTGCCACCAAAATCATGGCTTTGGAAACTACTTTAGCTAACCAGCACATGAAAAAAGAAGACACGCGCGACATTATAAAACTATACAATGCTTACGCTGTGAAAGATTTAAAAACGTTGATGCCCGATTTCAACTGGACGGCCATGTTCAAAAATGCCGGAGTTGACAAAGAGAAAAAACTAGTAGTGACTCAAGTAAACTATATTAAAAGCCTAAACAACATCATCAAAAACACCCCAATTGACACTTGGAAAACCTATTTAAAATGGGGTTTAATCAACAACTCAAGCGAAAGTTTAACCACTGCCTTAGACAACCAAAAATTTGAGTTTTACAGCAAAACCCTTTATGGCGTTGAGAAGCAACAAGAAGATTGGAAACGTGCCGTTGATGTTGTAAACGGTGGTTTGGGCGAAATTGTGGGGAAAGTCTATGTCAAAAAACACTTCTCTCCCGAAGCCAAAGAACGCATGGTGACTATGGTTGAAAACCTATTAAAAGCCTATGCCGAAAGCATCAAAAAACTAGATTGGATGAGTCCGGCGACCAAAAAAGAAGCCTTGAAAAAGGTGGATAACTTTATGATTAAAATTGGCTACCCTGACAAGTGGAGAGATTACTCAGCCCTTAAAATTGACAAAAACGATTTATACGGTAACGGTTTACGCTCTGCCGAATTTGAATACAACCGCAACTTAGCCAAACTGGGTAAACCGGTAGACCGCACCGAATGGGGCATGAACCCACAAACGGTAAACGCTTACTACAACCCATCGTTAAACGAGATTGTATTCCCGGCCGCGATTTTGAAACCACCTTTCTTTGATTTGAATGCTGATGATGCTGTAAACTATGGTGGCATCGGAGCCGTAATTGGTCACGAAATAGGCCACGGTTTTGACGACCAAGGAAGTGCTTTTAATGGCAAAGGCGAAATGAAAAACTGGTGGACACCACAAGACTTAGCCGCTTTCAAAAAGAAAACTGCCGCTTTGGTTGACCAATACAGCAGCTTCAAAGCTTTCCCTGATTTGAATGTAAACGGTGCCTTTACCCTAGGGGAAAACATAGGCGACTTAGGCGGATTGAGCATTTCCATCAAAGCCTACAAAGCCAGTTTAAACGGAAAAGAAGCACCCGTAATGGACGGCTTCACCGGCATGCAACGCGTATTCCTAGGTTGGGGACAAGTATGGTTAGAAAAATCCCGTGCCGAAGCCCTGCGCAGTCAAATTGCCTCCGACCCTCACTCACCAGCCCTATTCAGAGTAAACGGTACAGTGCGCAATATCCCGGAGTTCTACGAAGCGTTTAATATTAAACCAACAGATTCGTTGTACTTAGCGCCTGAAAAGCGTGTGAAGATTTGGTAGAAGAATTTCAAAAGATATATAAACCCTGACGGAGACGTTGGGGTTTTTTGTTTTACCACTAAAGCCAATTGATATAACGATTGTCACCCTGTCCCGATATTTATCGGGAGTCGAAGGGCAGCCGTCACTTCGAGTGTTTCATATCGTTCGCGAACGATATGAAATGACCCGAGGCTTTAGCCGAACAGAGCGAAGCTAATCGAGAAGCCTACACTTTGTCATTACCATAGGCTAAAACATTGTTCATAAATTCTGCAAACAAACAGGATTTATGCTTACAATTAAAGGCGTACAAATCACTTCAATTTCTTAAATTAGTAAACAAAAAACCAAAGCAATGCAAGAACAAAAAAACAACTCAGGATTTGAATATTGGGATTTCATCGAAAAACATTATCCACTTTATTATAGCTGCGATGATGTGCTACTTAGCGATATCTTGACTCGAAAACTAAACGGTCAAGAAATCTGCAAAGAAGATGAAGAATACATTGAGGGATGGAATGTAAAAGAAGAACTTTTGAAGTTAGATACAGAATTATTTAGAAGGGCTCTGGAGAATTATTTTAAAACCATTTTTACTCTAACCACAAAATAATTTGTTCCCTTCACTACTTTTTTGTATTTTATGAGGTTTTTTTCTATATTTTTGTTCATAATGTTATTTTATGTCAAAAAAATTAACCTACATAGACTTATTTGCGGGCTGTGGCGGGCTATCTCTTGGCTTACATCAAGCCGGCTGGAAAGGATTATTTGCAATTGAAAAAAGTCCTGATGCTTTCAAAACTCTAGACTACAATCTTATTGAAAACAAAAATCATTTTGATTGGCCTAAATGGCTACCAAAAGAAGCACATGACATAAACGAAATCCTAGCTCATCATAACAAACACCTTATCAAACTTCAAGGAAAAGTGACAATGATAGCTGGCGGACCGCCTTGCCAAGGCTTCTCTATGGCAGGAAGACGAAATGAAAATGACCTACGAAACCTTTTGATTGATTCCTATATAAAGTTTGTTGAAACCGTAAAACCAAAAATAATTTTCTTTGAAAATGTAAAAGGTTTTACAATGGAATTTAAAAAGAACAAAGAAAAAGGTGTTGCCTATTCCTCCATTGTAACTCAAAAACTAGATGATGCAGGTTATTATGTTAAAGGACAATTAGTAAACTTTGGCGAATATGGCGTGCCGCAAAAAAGAACACGCTTCATATTAGTGGGCATTCAAAAAGAATTAAAAAATGCATCACAAGAAAAAGTTGAAACATTTTTCTCTTTACTCAAAGAAAACAAATTCGAGTTTTTAAAAGAAAAAGGGCTTACAATTGATACTAACTTGCAAGATGCAATTTCTGATTTATTCAAGAAAAATGGTTTGAAACCAACTCCTGATTCTTTATCGTTTGACTCTGGAATCTATGGAAAAGAAAAGAATAATTATCAAAAATTGATGCGTCAAGGGGTAGAGGATAAAATCCCAAACAGTCATAGATTCCCAAAACATTCACCCATTATTCTTGAACGCTTTAAAGATATTTTGGCGGTAACCCATGATAGAAGAAATTTAGACTTAAGCAAAGAAATTAGAGAACGTTTCAATATTAAAAAACATACTGTTATTCCCCTTAATGGTTTAGACAAAAGTCCAACAATAACCACTCTGCCTGACGACTACATTCATTATGAAGAACCAAGAATTTTAACCGTTCGTGAATATGCTCGTATACAATCATTTCCTGATTGGTACATCTTTCAAGGAAAATACACCACTGGCGGAAAACGCAGAACACAAGAAGTGCCGAGATATACCCAAATTGGAAACGCTATTCCGCCGTTATTTAGTGAGCAAAGTGGACTTATTTTAAAACAACTTATTTAATGGATAAAGGTCTTTTAAGTTTTGATATCAAAACAGGAATGAAAAATATTATCGGTAGAGACTTAATCACCGATGACTTTATCGCAATATATGAACTTGTTAAAAACTCTTATGATGCATATGCAGATTATGTAAAAATCACTTTAAATAATGACGAGATAATAATTGCTGACAATGGTAAAGGAATGTCTAAACTTGATTTAGAAAAGAAATGGTTTGCTGTTGCCTACTCTGCAAAAAAAGACAATACTGAAGATGCTGATTTAGCTAGAGTTTCACATTTAAATAATTTAAAATCTAGAAGATTTTATGCTGGCGCAAAAGGAGTAGGTCGTTTTTCATGTGATAGATTAGGTGGCAAATTAGAACTTATTACTTCGAAAGTAAATAATGATGAAACATTTAAAGTTAATGTTGATTGGGGAGAATTTGAAAAGGATGCTCAACAAAGTTTTGGGTCTGTAAAAATTCCATTTGAAAGTTCTGAGAGCAATACTGCTTTCCCAAACAATACAAATCACGGGACAATATTAAAAATAAAAGACTTAAACTCAACTTGGAATGAAAATAAACTTAGAGAACTGAGACGGTCTTTAGAAAAACTTATTAATCCATTTTCAAAAGAAAACAGCTTTACTATTGAAATTGAAGCAAAAGACTTTATAGAAGTTGACAATAATTCAAGCAATAATCTCAAAATAAACGGAATTGTTGATAACAGTATTTTAAAAATACTTGATTTAAAAACCACTCAAATTAATTTAAGTTTAAAAAATGAAATTATAACTACAAAGATTATTGATAGGGGTACTTTAATTTATCACATAGAAGAGTCCAACAATTATATCTCCTTAATTGATGATTTAGAAATTAATCTTTACTTTCTAAATAGAAGTGCTAAGATTAATTTTGGCAAACTGATGGATATAGAGCCCGTCAATTATGGAAATGTGTTTTTATTCAAAAATGGATTTCGTGTTCAGCCTTATGGAAATGTAGGTGATGATAGTTGGGAATTAGACAACCGAAAACAACAGGGATATAATCGGTTTCTTGGGACGAGAGATTTATTTGGAAAAGTAGATTTAATTACGGAAAACTTCAACGAATTTAAAGAAGTATCAAGTAGAGCGGGTGGATTGGTAGAAACTTCAGGCAAAAAAATATTGTTCTCAATCTTTAAAGACAAAGCATTTTTAAGACTTGAAAGATATGTTGCTGGGGTTCTATGGGGTGAGGCATTTAAAAGAAAGAAATATTTTTTAAACGAAGAATTAGCGGATTTTCACAGAGAAGGACTTAAGGAAGATAAAGACAAAGATTCTTATGAAGATGCTTTAAATAACATAGGAAGTAAAATTGATTTTGTTAATTTAATTAAAACCTTAACTGATGATAAGAACATCCAAATTCTCGATTACAACAGAGAATTGGTTAACCTTGTTAATGAAAAACTTGATGAAGTTCAGCCAAAATTCATAACAGATCTTGAAAAGATAGCCGAAAAAACAAATGATTTAGAACTATTAAACCAAGTTAAATTAACTGAAGAAAATTTCAATAAAATCATAAAAGACAAGGAAGAAGCTGAGAAGCGTGAGGAAGAAGAAAGGCAAAAGCGTATTGAAGCTGAAAAAATAGCAGAACTTGAGAAAATAAAAAGGGAAGAAGCTGAAAAAAAGCAAAAAGAAGAAGAGGATAAGAGAAAAAAAGCAGAGTTTGAAGCAAAAGAACACGAGTTAAAAAGACGTGAAGAAGAGATAAAAAGAAAAGAAGCTGAACAGAAAGCAAAAGATGCTGAACAAAAAGCTGAAAATCGAAAAAGACAGTTAGATAGATTAAGATCGTCAGAAACTATTACATATAAAGACTTGCGAGACTCAAACCATATCATAGGTGTCTATTCAGATGACATTTCAAAAAAAATTCAACTTATCAAAAGAAAAATTGATAAAAAAGGCTCCATTGATAAAAATGAATTTTTTGAATTTCTACAAGAAATTAGTCTAGTCAACGAAAAAATTAATACTCTAACAAAGTTTACAACAAAATCGGGCTTTCTAGAAGCTAGGCTTTCAACTACAGAAAATATTGTTGGATATATTGAAAATTATGTGAAAAATATTTATGGCTCACTACATAAAGAAATGAGCTATGAGTTTTCAAATAATCAACTTGTATTTGAAAAAGAATTTCAACCAATCGAATTATCGGTTGTTCTAGATAACATTTTGAATAATTCCAAAAAGAAAGGCGCTTCAAGAGTAATGTTTGATTTTGAAAATGAAAACGGAAATCTTGTTTTATCAATTAAAGATATAGGAAAATCATTAGACAATTCAATTGCAAAAGAATTAATATTTGAGGAAGGGGTTACTTCAACAAAAGGAGCTGGTCTAGGCTTAAGTCATGTCAAAAGAATATTAGAGAATGACTTTAACGCGAGCATAGAATACAATCCTGATTATTCAAAAGGGTTTGAACTATTAATTACTTTCAAAAAATGAAATTAAACTACTACGTTTTATGGGTTGAAGATGATGATTCATGGTTTAAAACCACTTCTGAATTATTTAGCGAAACAATATTTGATTATGGATTTAATCCAGTTATAGAAAGAAGGAAAAATCTAGATGGCGTAGTTAATCAAATTATTGAATCTGGCCTAAAAAAATTTGACATCTTTTTAATTGATTTTAAACTACGTAATTCAAAAGATGGTGATTCTATTATTGACTATGTACGTAACAGTAATGTTTTTACTGATATTATTTTTTATTCAAGTGACAAACAATCAATTATCGATTCAATCAAAGAAAATTTATTTGAAGGTGTTTATCATTCCGACAGAAAAGAACTAGAAGATAAATTTGAAAAAGTTTTTAAAACTACAATAAAGAAAATAGAAGAAATAAATTCAATGAGAGGTCTCATTGTTGGTGAAACTTCAGAACTTGATGCTTTAATTGAAGAACATTTAATCACTTACACTAAGTCTCCATTTATTGAAAAGTTCAATCTTGAAAAGTTTGTTGAAAAAGAAATTATAAATAACCTTGAAAAAAGAAAAATTAAGATCGATGATTTATATAAATCTGAAGGTTTTCATTCAATTCTCCCTCATATTGATGCTGCCAAAAAATGGAAAATGTTAAGAGAAATTTTAAAGAAAAACATTGATTATAAAATTTTTATATCTGAATTTATTGAAATGAATTCTACCTACTTTGACGAAGTAATTGATATTAGAAACAAATTTGCACACGCACAAGTTTTGACATGTGAAGATGGGAAAGAGGTTTTAAAAGCACTTGTTGGAGATAAACACTTTGAATTTGATGAGGATTCATTTAAAAAGATTAGAGAAGATTTAATTAAACACAGGAGTGCTCTAATAAAACTTAAAGATTAAAACCCCGAGAATATAAAAATGTCAATGCCTAAAATCCTCTGGACACGCGAAGAACTCATTCTTGCTTTCAATCTCTATTTAAAGCTACCCTTTGGCAAAATGCACAAAAATACACCAGAGATTATTGAGCTAGCAAACCTATTAGGCAGGACACCAAGTTCAATTGGGATGCGCTTAGGTAATTTTGCAAGTGTAGATCCTTACCATATCCTAAGAGGTGTTGGTGGTCTTAAAGGGGGCATGAATCAAGTTAAGCCTATCTGGGACGAATTCAACGAAAACAAAGAAGAACTTACTTTTTTGAGTGAAAAAATAAGAGCTGAAAAAGAAAACACCACTATTGAAAAGAAATATCAAGATATATTATTTGATTTGAAAGATTTAAAAGGCGAAACGGTAACAAGGGAAGTAAAAACAAGGGTAAATCAATCTTTCTTTAGGGAAATGGTATTAGCCAATTATGCTTCAAAATGCGCAATCACAGGAATAGACATACCACAATTATTACTTGCCAGTCACATTATTCCATGGTCAAAAAATGAAAATGAAAGGCTTAACCCTGAAAATGGAATTTGTCTTTCACCTCTTTACGACAAAGCTTTTGACAAAGGATTAATTAGTATTAATACAAATTATCAAATAATATTATCCAAAGAAATAAAAGTTAAAACCCAAACAACTTTTTATTCAAATCATTTTGCTCCAATTGAAAACCTAAAAATTATCGAGCCTTTAAAATATCTTCCTAAAAAAGAATTTTTAGAATATCACTTAGATACTATCTTTTTGAAATAAAAATGATTTTCAAAATATTATAATCTAAAACAACATTGCTACCAAACCCCCAAAACCTCAACCCCAAGCTCCCCCAAACTCTTAACCAAATACCGCTCCCCATTCACCACCTCATAAAACTTTACCCCGGCAACCGCTATAAAAACACCCGTGCCGGTCGGTAAAACCGTTGGCGTCATAGTAAACTGGGTTTCGGTATCCGTTGGAGTTATATAATGGGCGTTACTCATAAACAATTCCGTTTTCGCTTGCGCATAATCTATCCGTAACACGCCAAACTGCACCTCAGCCACACTACTCCCAAGAGGAAATTTCAGGGCTTGGGCACTAAAATCGGCCACCGTTAAAGTCGCACTCGCGGCATCAAAAACCAATCGGCTCCGCAATAGCTGGCTCACACTTTGTTCACTAAAAACAAACTTCTTTAACAAACTTTGTCCCTCAGGAGTCCCAAGAGCTATCCCAAGCGACCGCTGCCCACGCACAGAAACCCTATCAAAAGTCTTAATGGTTTGAAACAACGACATCAACCGCCCATGAAGCGTAGAATCCGTAAACCCATTCAAAAAAGGAAACAACCCCAACCTAAAAAGCCTTTTAAACTTAGAAACATGACCAAATTCACTACTATTCTCTCGCGTTCGTACCATAGCAGGACTATGCTTAACTTTTTCACTACTAAAACCGCCACCCGCTTTCCGAGCCACCGGCTTTCCTTTCCTAAAATAAAAACTTACCCCGTCTATTGTCCCCGTAAGTTTTATCAATCCTTTTTGCTCTGCCATAAAACAATCCCTTTATGTTCATCTTACGTTATAACGACAATAATCCATATTTATTGCCTATTTATAGCGTATATATAGCGTATATATAGCGTGTATATAGCGTAGTAACGTCATAGTTACCTTATACCAAACCCATACCAAAGCTCACCTAACCCTAACACTCACAAACAAAATCCGTGTCAATCAGTTTAATCCGTGTCATCTGTGTGCCAATACCACCTACTATTTCTATCTCAAAAACATTCCACCTCAAAAATCCGTGACTATCAGTCTCATCCGTCTCATCCGTGTGCCATCCCCCTCAACGCAGTCAAAGGGCTTTCACCCCCGCTTCAACCACCCCGTAACACTCATCCTCGCCACATTCGTCACCAACACCTCATGCTCCAATTCATTGCTCCTAAAAAACACTGTTTTCCCCGCATTAGGCGAAATGGTTTGGTTCGTTGGGTTTTGGTAAATCTGTAATTCACCACCGTCTTTCGTTTCCCAATCAGGGTTTAAATAACTAATCATCGAGAACTGTCGGTTAGAATTGTCCTGAAATTGGTCTAAGTGCTTTTTATAAAAATCGCCCGCTTCATATAACGAATAATGAAACTCATAACCCGTAATTCCGGTGTAGCAACTTTCGTTTAAATATAGTACAAACGCATCCATCTTTTCAAAGAAAGCATTCTCATGAATGTTGTTGTGCTTTTTATCCAACCAATAAATCACATCGCTCCGCACTAGACTATCGTGTTGCAACTTTTGGTCGTTGCCAATGCCGGCCTTTTCCAATAAATGACTTGCCTGCAACGCAAGAATGTTCTCTTTCAAATGCTGACACAAACCCGCACTCAAAAAACCCTCCGCTATCCCCACTTTGTTTTCAATAAAACTGCTAATCAATCTTTCAAAACTATCTTCCATCACACACACCAACTTGATTTGACAAGCACTCCGTCAAGGTAGGCTATTTATACGGCTAAACTGCTTAATCTTCTCACTCATATAAAATCTGTGACAATCTGTGTCATCTGTGTTCCTTTTTTACCAACCCAAAAATCTGTGACAATCTGTGTCATCTGTGTTCTTTTTTTACCAACCCAAAAATCTGTGACAATCTGTGTCATCTGTGTTCCTTTTTTACCAACCCAAAAATCCGTGACAATCAGTCCCATCCGTGTCATCCGTGTGCCATTTTCAAATTATCACCAACCAAATAATTATTTCTTTAACTTTACCTCACCAATCCAACCTTTATGAAACCAAAACACACCTTTATAACGCTTATAGCCATCGCTTTATCACCACTATTCAGCTTCAGCCAAATCACCATCACCAACACCGCCGAAGTAACCAAAATCAAACAAGGCACCACCTACTTCGCCATGAAAGATCCTGCTTCACCCAAAGCAGCAGCATACGTTGAAGCCATCAAAAAAGCCTATACACTCACCAAAGTCGAATGCATCAAATACACCGATGTAGAAAAAAATATTGCCCCTAACAATAGCTTCGTTACCATTGGTGCCAATATGACTACGTCCAACAGCACCTTGGCTTCCACCGAAACCCGCATCTATCTCGAACTTTGGACCACCAACGGCAAATACACCTACGACCCCAAGAAAAGAAGACACTTCAACCAAGCCGATAAAATATCCATCGCCACCATAGAACTCTTCGCCGATTTCTTCGCCCAAAACAACCCAAGCGCACTATACAAAATGGACTATGACGCCGAGGGTCATTTCAAAAACTGGGGCACCGGTGTTATAACCAATTACCTCCAACAACTAACAACCCTACTAAACAAAGGCACCGACTGCCTAGCCAAAACCGAAGTAGCCAACAAAGAAGCACTCCAAAAGATGGCCTCATCCACACTATTCATTCCTGACTATGTGCTAACCAAATTCGCCAAAAACTCCGACGACGAAAGCAAAAAGTATACCGACAAGGAAATCTTCGACGGTATCACCCAATCGTATAAAGTTTTGCCAATAGCCGAACTCAACGATAAAATCCTAACTAACGCCACGCCGTTTTATTATCTGTTATTCATTAAAACACCCACAGAGAAATTTGTAACGGTAACCAACGCCCAAACCGGGGAAATCATCTACTCGGCCTATACCGCCTCTGCCACCAATTTCAAATCAAGCGATTTAAAAGAGTTACAAAAAGCCACACTGAAAAAGTAAGAACCGTCAGTTCGAGTGTCCCGATGAAATCGGGATGTATCGAGAACCCAATATACTTTTCTCAAAAACAAACTCTTTATTTTCCAAATCCACAAAAACAACTTCAATTCCTCAATTTTTACACAAAAATCCATCACAACCCCCAATAATTTAAAATTTATAATTCAAAATTTATAATATTTCATAAATTTGCCCTATCAAAAACAGGGGTCATATTAAAATTGAATTTTTTATGAAAATCGAAAAACGTTGGATAGTTTCTTTTCTCATCATTACTTTAGTCGCCATCTCAGGCTTATTTTGGCCCGAAAAACTAGCCGAAAACAACGACGCATTCAATGCTGTTGACACCATCAGCTTTGCCGATGTGGCTTGGTTACTTACCGCTTCTTGTTTGGTTTTATTAATGACGCCGGGCTTAGCGTTCTTTTACGGCGGTATGGTCGGGAAAAAGAATGTTATTTCCACCATGCTTAAAAGTTTTATTTGTTTAGGTGTAATCAGCTTGCTTTGGGTTACGGTTGGTTTTTCGCTTTCTTTTGGCGCCCCGATTGGCCCAACAATCAACGGCGTTCACTATGGCATCATTGGCAACCCATTTGATTTTGCTTTCTTTAGCTATGTCGAAATGCACCCGCACAAGACCATGGCTTCTTCGATACCTTTTATTTTATTTGCTTTGTTCCAAATGAAATTTGCAGTCATAACACCGGCCATTATCACCGGCGCCCTCGCGGAACGCATCCGTTTCATCTCCTTTTTGCTCTTTATTTGTTTGTTTACCCTTTGTATCTATACGCCTTTATGCCACATGATTTGGCACCCAAACGGTCTCTTGGGCAGCTTTTTCGGCGTAAAGGATTTTGCAGGTGGAACAGTCGTTCACATGAGTGCGGGTTTTGCAGCTTTGGCTGGTGTTTTAGTTTTAGGCAAAAGAAAAAACAGCGAGCACATTCCCACCAACATTCCGTTTGTTTTGTTAGGCACCGGAATGCTTTGGTTCGGTTGGTTCGGATTCAATGCCGGTTCGGCTTTAGCGGCTAATGCTACGGCAGCTATGGCTTTTGCTACCACAACCATTTGCTCGGCTTCGGCTATGTTATCGTGGGTATTCTTTGACCGAATGAATGGGCGTAAAGTATCAGCCCTTGGTGCTTGTATCGGTGCTGTGGTTGGATTGGTAGTAATAACGCCATCGGCTGGTTATGTAACCATTCCGCAAAGTATTTTCTTCGGATTCATAGGCGCCATAGTCTCCAACAAAATGGTCTACTGGAAAAAGCTAAAACAAATAGACGACACTTTAGACGTATTCGCCTGTCACGGCGTAGGCGGAATTATGGGAATGATACTAACGGCCATCTTTGCCAAAGGAGAAAACGCAAGCTTGTTATACGGTGGCTGGAACATCTTCGGGCATCACATGTTGGCTTTGGTTTTGGTTTCGGTATTTACCTTTGGCGGTGCTTATTTGTTGTTCAAATTAACCAACATCATCATCCCAATACGCGTTTCAGAAGAATCAGAAAACATGGGTTTAGATTTATCACAACACGGCGAGGCTTTTTAAACAAACTTCAGAAGCCCTTCGACAAGCTCAGGTTGACAACAGCATAATCAATTGGTTTTTGTTGAATAAAGTAAATCTTCTATAAAAACTAAAAACAATACAAACGCACGCTGTCACTCTGAGCCTGTCGAAGGGCTTTTCTCTTATCCCTTTTTACTTATCCCTTACTCCTCCAACAACAACATCGCTAAAGCATTGTCCCTATCATAAATGTCTTTGTAGAAATTAACCACGCCTTCATCATCCACCCAAGCAGTAAAATAACCAATATACACCGGGATTTTGTTCTTCAAAGTATACCACTTTTCTTTTTTACCGTTCATAGCAGCATCAATTTTTTCGGGCGACCAACTCGGGTCGTCTTGTAAAATCATATTGGCTAACTCTTTAGGCTTCTCCACCCGAATACAGCCATGACTGAAAGCCCTTTTCTCTTGACTAAACAAGCTCTTCGCCGGTGTATCATGCAGATAGATGTTGTTCGAATTTGGGAATAAAAACTTCACCAAACCTAAGGAATTATTCGGTCCGGGTTTTTGTCGAATCATATTGCCTTTCCACTCCATATTGTGTTTGGCTAAATAGTTTTTGTTCTTTTTAATCGCCGGAAGAATTTCTTTATTCTTAATGCTCGTGGGCACATTCCAATACGGACTAAAAACAATGTAACTCATCATCCCACTAAAAATAACGGTCTTGTTTAAAGCTGTTCCCACTACCACATTAGAAACCAAAGCCGCTTTTCCTTCTTTAAAATAGGTCAGGCGATAAGAAGGAATATTAACCACGATAAGCTCTTTGGATTTAGTTAAATCAGTAGAAATCCAACGACAACGCTCCATGTTGACTATTATCGTTTTGATTCGGTCACTGATGGGCACGTTCATTTCGGCAATGTGTTTAGGCAAAATGATTTTATCGCCGGAAAACCCGTTGCGTTGTTTGTATTTCAAAACGGCCTGTTGTAAGGATTCATCATAAACCGCACTTTTAGAATCGCTTTCAATATCACTAGTCAAAAACAAACGGCTTCTGATTTGCAAAACCAAATCAGAACTGTCTCCCGGTTTTAATTGTTTGAATTCTTCAGGGGTTGTTATAGTACTCCAACCACCGCTCTTTTCAATGGTGCGGTATTTTTGTAAAACACTTTTTAACTTATAATATTGACCTATCAATTGCTCTTTGTTGTCAATGAGTTTTGGGTCAACCAACAAAGAATCTAGATAGTCAACATAGGATTGCTTTTTGTGTGGCAAATACCAACCCAACTCTTCAACTTTGGTTTCATCAATCCCCTGCAGTACTTTATTGGTATAATAGAAATAATAATTGGTTAGAAATAATTCAACATCCAAGTTGGGTTTTGAAGTAGTCTTTTGGAATAGCCCATCCAAAATGTCTTTATAAGGAACTTTAGCCTGAACACCTTCTTCAAACAAATTGTTCATCTTATTATAAATGACCTCGGCGGTTTCTTTTCGGCCTTTTTTGTCATACCAAATAAAGTTGTATTGGTTATTGCGATAAAGGGTAATGGTTTGTTTTTTATATAAAACCAACTTTGGGTATTTGGCATAAAAAACGGCTACTTGCGTACTGTCGAAGGACAAAGCAAAATCTTCCGTTTTAAACTTACTTTTTGTCAGTACTGCTTTCTCTTCTTTTTTAGCGCAATACCAACTGGTTAAAGAAAAACCAAGTGCCAATACCACAAGAAGCACTCCTAACCACTGTTTGTTTTTCATATCTAGCTCTTTATTCATCTTATAAAATTACAAAAAGTAATCGGCTAAATAAACACTAAATCGTATATTTACTTTTGATTACAACGGTCTAAAACACGCTACAATGAAAAATATCTTGCTTCTTTTGGTCTCTCTTTTCAGTTTCTCAGTGTCAAATGCACAAGAGAAAGAACAAATATCTACTATTTTAGACGCCTGGCACAAAGCCGCTTCGGAAGCCAATTTCAACAACTATTTTGACGCCATGGCCGAAGAATCTATTTTCATAGGCACGGATGCCACCGAGAATTGGAACAAAACCGATTTCAAAGCCTTTGCCAAACCTTATTTCGATAAAGGAAAAGCATGGAACTTTACGGCTTTAGAGAGAAACATTTACTTCAGTGACGATAAAAAAATCGCTTGGTTTGATGAGTTATTGAATACGCAAATGAAAATCTGTCGCGGTTCGGGTGTGATGGTTTTAATCAATGGCCAATGGAAAATCAAACATTATGTCCTTTCCATGACCATTCCTAATGACAACATAGAGGAAGTCTTAAAAGCAAAAGCACCTATCGAAGACAAACTCATTTCCACTCTGAAAGAAAAAAGATAATTTTTTTCTAACTCCTTCAAATCCATGATCTTTCTTTTCTCGTACATGAGAACAAGAACCCCAATTCTATGATTATGGACCACAACAAAAAAATCAACGTACTGTTCGGGACAATTGCATTCTTGGTACTCATTATGCTGCTTTTTTTGGCTACTTACCTAGCCCTCTTTGCTCCCGTATCAAAAAATAGTTTGTACTAATCAAGCTAAAGACAACAACCTACTACACTAGACATTAGGTTCGTTTTGTTTTTGTTTTTTTTTAAGAAAAGCGCTACTGCCATATGTAGCGCTTTTTGATTTTTTTTTCGCTTTGAAAAAACCATAAATGAAATCACTTCGTAAATGAGGGAAACAAAAAACAATGAGTATATGAAAATTAACAAAACCATAAAAAAGATAGCCTGGAGCGTACTTAGTATAGTCGTTCTGCTATTTGGCATCTTGGTTTATCATATCGCCAATGCCAAACCTGTTGAAAATGCCACGATACAAATCAGCCGCATCGATTTTGACCAACCCTTTGATTCCCTTAGCACTGTTGCCATCAAGCAAAAACTTCACAGCATTAAAGGCGTTAAAAGTGACATTATCGTTAAAAATAATGTAGTGGTCTATTTTCACGACAACACCATCGCCGACTCTAAAAAAGTCTACGACGAATTAATGAGCAAAGGCAATTTCAAAGCTGAACGCTTTATTTTACCACCGAGTTTGGCTGCGAAACAAGTTTGTCCTGTGATGGAAAAAGACAGCTACAAATACAAATTCAGCAAATTTATTCAAGGAATTTTTAATTAATCTTCAAATTATATCATTATGAAAAAGTATTCAAAATTAGCACTAAGTGCTTTAGTCTTCGGAGCGATGGTCTTCACTTCTTGTAGCAGTGATGATGATTCAACACCGCCAGCAACTCCTTCCATCTATGAAAGATTAGGCGGAACAACCATGGTAGCCGATCCTGATAATCCGGGACAAATGATTGAACAAGGTCGTTTAAGTTACCGCAAAGTCGTTAACACAACCGTAGGCTTAATCGTAGCAGATGTACAAGCCGGTGCTTCAGGCAATTTAGGCGCACACTTTGCCCCAATTTTAGGCGAAGTAACGGCTGGAAACACAACCAACTTAGCCATATTGGTAGACAACCTAACCGACTTCTTCTCTTTCAACACCGGAGGAACTAATGCGGTAAATACCTACTCAGGTTTGGATATGGTAACGGCACACAACCCGTCTTTAAACCCAAGAATGGGCACCACTTCTACCGATGCTAATTATACGAAGTTTGTGGGTTATGTTGGTGCAGCAGCCAATCAAAATGGTGTAGCGGCTAATACCCAATTGTATGCTGATATCGTAGTGGTATTAGAATCTTTAAGAGATCCGATTGTTCAGTAATGGCAAACCCACTTCAAATAAAAAACGCTACTTTTTTGAGTAGCGTTTTTTTATTATTTAAGATTCTCTAACATCTCAACCGTCATGGAAGCTAAGTCGAATTTATGTTTCCAATTCCAATCCTTTTGCGCTGCAGTGTCATCAATAGAAGCGGGCCAACTGTCGGCAATCTTTTGTCGGAAATCAGGTTTATAGGAAATGGTAAAATCAGGAATGTGGTTTTTGATCTCGGCGGCGATTTCATTAGGAGTAAAGCTTACTCCGGCCAAGTTATACGAAGAGCGAATCTTAATGTTTTCACTCGGCGCTTGCATAATTTCTATCGTTGCCCGAATCGCGTCATCCATATACATCATCGGCAAAGCAGTATCTTCTGAAAGGAAGCATTCATATTTACCGTCTTTCAATGCTTTGTGGTAGATGTCTACCGCATAATCCGTGGTTCCTCCACCAGGTTCAGTTGACCAACTGATTAAACCCGGATAACGAATGCTTCGCACATCAACACCGTAAATATTATGATAGTATTCACACCATCTTTCCCCGGTTTGTTTGCTGATGCCGTAAACCGTCGTCGGTTCCATGATGGTGTATTGTGGTGTGTTGATTCTTGGCGTTGTAGGTCCGAAAACCGCAATACTGGAAGGCCAAAATATCTTTTTTATTTTTTTGGCTTTAGCCAAATTTAAAACGTGGAAAAGCGAATTCATATTCAAATCCCAAGCAAAAGCCGGATTCTTCTCAGCCGTTGCCGACAATAATGCGGCCATCAAATAAACATCGGTGATTTGGTATTGTTCTATTAAATGCTCAATTTGATTATAATCTAAAGCATTCACTACTTCAAAGATGCCTTCGTTGACGATATCAATATTCAGTTTTCGAATGTCGGAAGCAATGACATTGTCAACGCCGTAAATGCTTCTTAGTTTTTTGGTAAGCTCGGTTCCAATTTGTCCGCAAGCACCAATAATTAGGATTTTAGTACTCATTTAGTGTGTTTTATTCCGCTACGCTACATACAGTTCGTCTGCGACTCGGGTGTTTTGTCCTGCAAAGATAACGTTTTCGCTACTTTTAATCGGACAAAATGTTTTCCAAAAAATTACAATCGCTTTAACTACTTCATACTGAACTTTCCTTTTACCTTTGTACCTTTACGACTTAAATTGATTTTAATGAAGATACGTTTTTCTACTTTGGTTTTAATGCTGCTGTGTTTGGTTTGCTTCGCCAGTTCGCTGACGCTCGTGTCCTGTCAGGAAGATCCAAAAATCCGCCTATTGCAACAGGAAAAAGAAGCTAAGAAACAAGAAGTCATTTTCAACAACATTAATAAAGGTTGGGATTTCAACACCCAACTTACCAATGAAACGGCTCGTTCGCTTACTTCCAGTTGGACAGAATGGCGCGTGTTTTTAAATGAGTTAGGGCAAAAACCCAAAAGCAGTATTGGTGCTTTTAAAGCCAAAGCCAAAACACTTTCCAAAAAAGCAGCCGATTTGAACAACAACATTCCGGTGATGTTTGCAGTGCCGGAAGTCAAGAGCAGAATTGCCACCATCAATACCAAAATTAACTCCATTAATCTTTTCATCAATCTGCAACAAATTCCGGATGCAAAAATTATAAAACTAGTACAAGAAATCAATGTTGAAGTGGCTTCTTTACAGTTTCAACTCGACGAAATTACCCGCAAGAGCAATATCAAAATTGAAGACGGCGAAAATGATATGTTGCGCATGCTGGATACCAGCAGAGCCATTCCTTCTACTCCGGACCCGAATTTAAAACCACGTCAATAAGCTTTGAGTCAAAACTCTTTATATAACAGTTATTTCCATTCGGCGAAAGTCAAACAAATAGCGGACAGTCTTGAAGCTCCTTTGGCTAAAATTCAGTTAAAAGGACTTTTGGGTTCGTCGCTATCCTTTGTTTTTCAGGCTATTTTTAAGAAAAGTGAAAAACCTTTTCTGCTTATTCTGAATGAAAAAGAAGAAGCCGCTTATTATTTAAACGATTTGGAGCAAATGATTGGCGCCCATGACGTACTGTTTTACCCAAGTTCGTATCGCCGTCCTTACCAAATAGAAGAAACCGACAACGCCAATGTTTTATTGCGCTCCGAAGTCTTAAACCGAATCAATTCCCGTAAAAAACCGGCTGTCATTGTCACGTATCCCGAAGCACTTTTTGAAAAAGTAGTCACTCGAAAAGAACTCGATAAAAACACTTTAAAAGTAGCGGATGGCGATAATGTTTCCATCGATTTTATCAACGAAGTTTTATTTGAATACGAATTCAAACGCGTAGATTTTATCACCGAACCGGGAGAGTTTTCTGTTCGTGGCGGTATTTTGGATGTGTTTTCGTTTTCCAATGACAATCCGTATCGTATAGAATTTTTCGGCAATGAAGTTGATAGTATTAGAACCTTTGATGTCGCTACCCAATTGTCGGTAGAAAAGCAAACCAAGATTACCATCATCCCTAATTTAGAAAATAAATTCATCAAAGAAAACCGCGAAAGTTTCCTCGATTACATCAGCGATAAAACCGTATTGTGTATTGAAAATACTGAGTTTCTGACATCCCAATTGGACAAACTTTTTGGCAAAGCCATCGAAACATTTGACAAACTTTCTAAAGACGTTAAACATGCTTCACCCGAGCATTTATTCTTAAACCAAGAAGGGTTTTTACGCAAAGCGTTAGATTTTTCCATTATAGAATTGTCTAACAAACCTTTATTCAAAACCACTAAAACTTTCGAGTTTCACATACAACCTCAACCTTCGTTTAACAAGCAATTTGATTTGTTGTTGAACAATTTGAGCGACAATCATTTCAACGGCTACACCAATTATTTGTACTGTGCCAATGAAGGTCAGGCCAACCGTTTTCACGATATCTTTGAAAGTTTAGACGAAGAAAACCACGAGAACATCCGCAAGCAATACCACACGATAGTTTCCTCTTTGTACCAAGGTTTCATCGATGAAGAAAACCAAATCGCTTGCTACACTGACCATCAGATTTTTGAGCGTTACCACAAATTCACCATCAAAAACGGGTATTCTAAAAAGCAAACGCTGACTTTAAAAGAACTCAATTCATTATCGGTTGGCGATTATGTAACCCACATTGACCACGGCATCGGGAAGTTTGGCGGTTTGCAAAAAATTCAAGTCGAAGGCAGAACACAGGAAGCAATAAAACTCGTTTATGCCGATAACGACATTGTTTACGTCAGTATCCATTCGCTTCATAAAATCTCGAAATACAACGGCAAAGACGGCACGCCACCGAAGATATACAAACTCGGATCGAATGCTTGGAAAGTTTTAAAACAAAAGACCAAAGCGCGTGTCAAACACATTGCCTTCAATTTAATTCAATTATACGCCAAGCGAAGATTGGAAAAAGGATTCCAGTTTGCGTCCGATAGTTATTTGCAAAAAGAATTGGAAAGCTCGTTCATTTACGAAGATACACCCGATCAAATCACGGCAACGCAAGACGTCAAAGCCGATATGGAAAAAGACCGCCCAATGGACCGACTGGTTTGTGGCGACGTAGGTTTCGGAAAAACGGAAGTCGCTATTCGTGCGGCTTTCAAAGCGGTAGATAATAGCAAACAAGTCGCTGTTTTGGTACCGACAACCATTTTGGCTTACCAACATTACCGAACTTTTACCGAAAGATTAAAAGAAATGCCGGTTCGCGTGGGTTACTTAAACCGATTCCGAACCGCCAAACAAAAAGCACAAACGCTGGAAGAACTAGCTTCCGGAAAATTGGATATTATCATTGGAACGCACCAATTGGTCAACAAAAATGTAGTCTTTAAAGATTTAGGTTTGCTGATTGTAGACGAAGAACAAAAGTTTGGTGTCAACGTCAAAGACAAACTCAAAACGATTGCTGCGAATGTAGATACCTTAACTTTAACCGCCACGCCGATTCCGAGAACTTTGCAGTTTTCCTTAATGGCCGCGCGAGATTTATCCGTAATTACAACTGCGCCACCGAATCGGTATCCAATCGAATCGCAAGTCGTTGGGTTTAACGAAGAGTTGATTCGCGATGCCATTTCGTATGAAATTCAACGAAACGGGCAAGTGTTTTTTATCAATAACCGAATTGAAAACATCAAAGAAATTGCCGGTATGATTCAACGATTGGTACCTGATGCTCGCGTGGGTATTGGTCACGGTCAAATGGAAGGCACGAAGTTGGAAGAACTAATGCTTGGGTTTATGAATGGTGATTTTGATGTACTAGTCGCAACAACCATTATTGAAAGTGGTTTGGATGTGCCGAATGCCAACACGATTTTCATCAACAACGCTAATAATTTTGGGTTGTCTGATTTGCATCAAATGCGAGGAAGAGTTGGGCGTAGCAATAAAAAAGCGTTCTGTTATTTTATTTGCCCACCATATTCTGCGATGACGGATGATGCTCGAAAAAGGATTCAGGCTTTGGAACAATTCAGCGAATTAGGTAGTGGTTTCAATATTGCCATGAAAGATTTAGAGATTCGCGGTGCCGGAGATTTACTAGGTGGCGAACAAAGTGGTTTCATTAACGAAATTGGTTTTGAAACCTATCAAAAAATCATGAACGAAGCCATTGAAGAGTTGAAAGAAAACGAATTCAAAGACTTGTACCAAGAAGAAAACGAAGACGAGAACAAAGAATATGTAAAAGATTTACAGATTGATACCGACTTTGAATTACTCTTCCCTGACGAATACATCAACAACATTTCGGAACGTTTGAATTTGTATAATGAATTAGGAACCATAAAAGACGAAGCCGGATTAATTGCTTACGAAAATAAACTGATTGACCGTTTTGGAGCCTTACCAAAAGAAGCCAAAGCATTGTTAAACAGCATCAGAATCAAATGGATTGCCACGCATGTAGGTATCGAAAGAATCGTCATGAAACAAGGCAAACTGATTGGGTATTTTGTATCCGATCAGCAATCGGCCTATTACAATTCGAAGCAATTCCGACACATGTTACAGTTTGTGCAACAACACGGTAACCTTTGTAAAATGAAAGAGAAAGAAACTAAAAATGGATTGCGCTTATTGCTCACATTTGAAAACGTAAAATCCATTTCCCGAGCGCTGGAGTTTATGGAGCTGATGAAGAAATAAAAAAGCCACTCGGATTGAGTGGCTTTCTTTTTATAACTAATTGTTGTGACTACATTTTCAAAATTTTGAAATTGGCCTCAACACCATTGATTTTCAATTTGAAGAAATACGTACCATTAGCAAAAGATGACATATCTACATTAGTCGTCATTTCGTTCATTTTCTGATGGAATAACAATTGGCCTTGAACATTATAAACCAATACTTCAGAAATTGGGTCTTTAGAATTAATAGTCAAATTCCCGTTGGTTGGATTTGGATAATAACTATAATCGATAAAATCTGCTTCTACTTCTCCCAAAGTTCCGGTGCAAGTGATTGTAGCATTCCAACCGGAAGCAACCACACCTTGATCGGCATAAAATTTAAAGGTCAATGAACCATCAGATGCAGTAGAATTGAAAGGATTTGGTAACGCTGAACCGGTTAAGCCACCCAAACTTAAATCTCCAAAAGTTTCATCCGGACCATTATAAATGTACAAGAAATCCCAATCTTGTTCTAGGTTAAAACTAGTGAAAGTAGCTCTTAATTTCAATCCGGGATTGGATGGCACCATCGTTCTGGTCCAAGACTCATTGTTTGTATAGTTTCCGGAAACGCCGCCTGAATCAGTAAAGGTAACATTGTTACAATAATCGGGTGCTCTGGTAGCAAATACTTGTTCTCTACTTGCCGGGGTAACATCCGTACACAATGGTCTGATTCTTACTCTGTAGTAGGCATTAGGACTTAACCCTGAAACGCTGTAACTGTTGGTTAGCACAGTATTCCATACAGCTGTTGCTGATGATGGCGTAACAGAAATTTGCCAAGTAGTATTAGAACCTATATCAATCCAAGATATTAAAGCCGAATCTGTTGTGATGTTGGTAACCATTATCTCGGTAATGGTATTGATACAAGTGTTGATACAATCTACGCTTAAACACGATTTACTGTCGATGTTATTCACTAACAATTCTGCCGGTTGCGGTCCGAAACCATTATTAAAACTAATCCCAACACCCGAGATCAAGTGACAATAGCTCATGATGGTTCCTTTTTCTTCCGGTGCTGGAATTGGTCCCAAAGGACAAGCGTTTTGATTTGGTTCATAATATCCAGCTTGTTGACCGCATCCGTCAATCGCTGTACCATTTCCATTCCAAAAACACCTATGGGTATGCGGTGATCCAAGCGAATGTCCAAATTCATGGGTAATTACTTGTACTGTCCAAGAATAAGTAGGAACCGTTGAATAAGTAAAATTGACATCCGAATAAGCATAATTATTTTGTGTACATAAAGTATTTAAATAAGCAACACCACCTAGTCCTCCGGGATCAACCCCAATTAAATGAGCTACATCACCATCAAAAACGGTTCGGGTATCACGGAAAGTACTTAGATAAGGTCCTGAAGATGTGCCAACACCATTATAAGGATCTAACTCTGTCCAAATAAAAAGAGATTTCAGTGCGGTTGAAATGCCGTCTAATTCAAATAAGGTTTGAACATTATTGGAAACAGAAGTCATCCAGTTGGTAGTTGTGGTAACATTACTACCATTATTGACATACAAATTGTTATCTACTTCATAATAAAAGGCAACACATTTCTCGGTATTTACATCTCTATTCGCATTACCGCTATTGATTTCAAATGCATCTTCGTCTTTTACTCCGCAATCAAACTGATTCAACACCTTCATTTTAGCATCCGAATAAACAATATAATTGGTTTGATTGTTAGGGATGTCTAATTTCCCAACCACCAAATTGCCTAACTCAGCACTCGAAATAATTCCGTTAAACTCCCCGTTAAAAAAATTAAAGGCCGAAACTGAATTCGTATTTCCTTTGATAATTCCGCGGTAATGCACTCCTTTTTCGTATGGAATATTTTTGCCTTTGTCGGTGTCAACGTGAAATCCTTCCACAAAGGGATTGGATTGGTATAACAAAACGGAAATGATTTGGTTTTGATACGGAATTTCTAATTCGATTGTGCCGTATCTATTGCTCACCACTTGATTGACTTTAGTCAAATCTAAGGTAGCTAATGTTGCGTCATCAACCACTTTATTCACTTCCGGATTAATGGCGTTTTGGGTTGACAACAAAACAGAAACTACTTTAAAATCTGCGTTTGATTTTTGCAAATTGGTTACTTTTTCCGCTACCTTATTTTGTGCCATCATCGAAATGGAAAGCAAAAAAGCAGCAAAGAATAAAACATTTTTCATAGCTTAGTAAGTATAGTTTTTTTGTAAAGTTATTGAAATTCAGTTCAAAACTATTTTTTATTGTAAAATTTAGTATTTGTTTATTGTTATTCACACACTTAAATAAATAACAAAAAGAAGTTATTCTAACTAAAAAAAATAAAAAGCATCTTCAATATGCTTAATTTTATAATCGCCATTTTCTTTAAAAATGGCTACAATATCAAATCGAACGTCTGTCTCCAAATCATTTGACGTTACATATTCATTTACGGCTTTGACTAACAATTGGATTTTCTTGGGTTTTACAAAATCTTGTGGCAAACCAAATTCAATTGAGGAACGCGTTTTAACCTCAATAATCGCCAGCGTATTTTCTTTTTGGGCAATGATGTCAATCTCGGCTTTTTGAAAAATCCAATTGGTTTCCAAAATAGTATAGCCGTTCTGTTGCAGAAAATCTACTGCCAATTCTTCTCCAAATTTACCTAGTTTGTTGTGTTCTGCCATTTTTCAGATTTTCAGATTTTTAGAAAGTTAGACTTCTTAGATTTTCTAACAATCTAACCTTCTAAGAAGTCTAAGTTGTCTACTCAAAAACCACTTTGCTTGTCTCAGCCGTAACTTCTATAGAAACTTGTCGCCCAAAAATCAAAGTGCGATTGTCTCGGATATGACCAGCCGGAAAATTATAAATGATGGGAATATTTAATCCTTCAACAGTGTCTTCGATGATTTCTAAAGCATTTCTTCCCCATGGAATATCGTTGTCTTTCATATCGGTCATACCACCAACGATGATGCCTTTTAAACTACTTAAACAACCGTTGCGTTTTAAATTCATCATCATGCGGTCGATGTGGTATAAATATTCGTCTAAATCTTCTATAAAAAGGATTTTATCATTACAATCAATCGCAGATTCTGAACCCAATAAACTGTATAAAATCGAAAGGTTTCCGCCAACCAGTTCGCCTTTGGCTTTGCCTATGTGATTCAGCGCATCACAATCTAAAGTGTATTGCAATTTTTCGCCAAACAATGCTGTGCATAATGAATTTTTCGCTTCATCGGTTGCTCTGGCTACACTCACCGGCATAATCGCATGCAACGATTCAATCCCCATTCGGTTCAAATGACTGTGTAAAACCGTTACATCGCTAAAACCTATAATCCATTTTGGGTTTTGCTTGAACTTAGTAAAATCTAAATTATCAATAATCTTTACGGTACCATAACCGCCGCGAACACACCAAATGGCTTTGATATTCGGATTGTCCATTTGCTCCTGAAAATCAGCTGTGCGCTGTTCGGTAGTTCCGGCCAATTGGTAATAATCTAAACCAATAGTGTTACCTATTTTGACTTTCAAACCCCAACCTTCGAGCATGTCAATCGTGGGTTTTAAATTGTCGTCTATGTTTTTTCGTGCGGTTGAAACGATGGCAATCGTGTCGCCTTTTTGGAGATATGGTGGTGTAATCATCTTTTTTTGGGAATAAGAGGAAATGGTAATTAGTGAAACTAAAATTAAAAGGATTCGCATGAATCAAAAATGATTGTAAATTGGCTGTACCAAAAGTAAACAAATCCCAAAATTAATTCGGGATTTCGTGGCTAAAAAGTTATTTTTGCTCTCTATTTCAATGATTATGTTAGAAAATCCAAAAAGATATACCATTACCGCGGCTTTGCCCTATACTAATGGACCCATTCACATCGGTCATTTGGCCGGAGTTTATGTGCCTTCAGATATTTATTCGCGTTATTTAAGATTACAAGGAAAAGACGTGGCTTTTATTTGCGGAAGCGACGAACACGGTGTGGCGATCTCTATGAAAGCCAAAAAAGAAGGCATCACACCGCAGCAAGTCATTGACAAATACGATGGTATTATTCGCAAGTCTTTTATTGATTTCGGAATTTCATTCGACAATTATTCTAGAACATCCTCTAAGATTCACCACGATACTGCTTCTGAATTTTTTAGAAAATTATACGACAACGGCGACTTCATTGAAGAAGTAACCGAACAATTATACGATGCCAAAGCGGATCAATTTTTAGCCGATCGTTTCGTAACCGGAACTTGTCCGAAATGTGAAAATCCGGAAGCTTATGGCGACCAATGTGAACGCTGTGGCTCAACTTTAAACGCAACAGATTTAATCAATCCGAAATCAACGATTACCGGTGAAACACCCATTTTAAAATCGACCAAACACTGGTTTTTACCTTTGGATCGTTATGATGATTTCTTAAAAGAATGGATCTTGGTTGGTCATGCCAAAGATTGGAAAACCAATGTATTGGGACAAGTAAAATCATGGTTAGACGATGGTTTAAAACCTCGTGCGGTTACTCGTGACTTAGATTGGGGAATCGATGTTCCCGTTGAAGGTGCGGAAGGCAAAAAGCTATATGTTTGGTTTGACGCTCCGATTGGCTACATATCATCTACCAAAGAATGGGCTGCCCGCGAAGGCAAAAATTGGGAAGATTATTGGAAAAAAGACGATACCAAACTGGTACATTTTATAGGAAAAGACAATATCGTTTTCCATTGCATCATTTTCCCGGCGATGTTGAAAGCAGAAGGTAGTTTTATTTTACCGGATAACGTTCCGGCGAATGAATTCCTGAATTTGGAAGGCAATAAATTGTCGACTTCTAAAAACTGGGCCGTTTGGTTGCATGAATATTTAATCGACTTCCCTGAAAAACAAGATGTGTTGCGTTACGCATTAACTGCAAATGCACCCGAAACCAAAGACAACGACTTTACCTGGAAAGATTTTCAGGCGAGAAATAATAACGAATTAGCGGCAATTTTTGGAAACTTCATCAATCGTGTCGTCGTTTTAACCAATAAATATTACAACGGTATTGTTCCTTCACCAAATGAATTCTCTGAGGTTGACGAGCAAACTTTAGCCGAATTAAAAGCGTATCCTGCGGTGATTTCGAGTTCCATTGAAAGATATAGATTCAGAGAAGCACAAGGTGAATTAATGAATGTAGCGCGTTTAGGAAACAAATATTTAGCCGACGAAGAACCTTGGAAAATGGTGAAAACCAATCCGGAAAGAGTTCAGACGCAAATGTATGTGGCGTTGCAAATTGCGGCCGCTTTACAAGTTTTGGCCGAACCCTTTTTACCATTTACATCGGGTAAATTATCGAAGATTTTAAAATTGAATAGCTTAAGCTGGAATTCGGTTACCGAAACTTCTGAATTAATTCCTGCCGGTCACCAAATTGGCGAAGCCGAAATTTTATTTGCCCAAATTGAAGATGCCGAAATCCAAAAACAAATAGACAAACTCGAAGCGACTAAAAAAGCCAATGTCATGGAAAACCAAGTAACTGAACCACAAAAACCAACGTCAACCTTTGAAGATTTTGCCAAATTAGATTTGCGTGTGGGAACGATTTTGGAAGCTGAAAAAATGCCGAAAGCCAACAAACTTTTGGTTCTAAAAGTCGATACCGGAATTGACGTTCGCACCATAGTTTCGGGAATTGCTGAGCATTTTTCACCGGAAGAAGTGATTGGAAAACGCGTTACCGTTTTAGTGAATTTGGCACCAAGAGCTTTGCGCGGTGTGGAAAGTCAGGGGATGATTTTGATGACCAACGACAAAGAAGGCAAATTAGTTTTCGTAAATCCGGATGCGGATGACGTGGAGAATGGTGCTTTGATTAGTTAAATTGAAACAAATGAATTTAAAAGTAATCGCTTTCGATGCCGATGACACTTTGTTTGTCAACGAGCCGTATTTTCAGGAAACGGAAGAGAAGTTTTGTGCTTTGATGAGTGATTATTTGTCTCACCAAGGCTTATCGCAGGAATTATTTAAAACCGAGATTGCCAATTTAGAACTTTACGGTTACGGAATCAAAGGCTACATCCTTTCGATGATAGAAGCTGCGATGAAGATTTCTAATAATACCATTTCCATCGAAACCATCGAAAAGATTACGGAATACGGCAAAGAATTGCTTCAAAAACCCATTGAATTATTGGATGGTGTAGAAGAAACTTTAGCAGCCTTGAACGGAAAATATAAATTAGTTGTGGCCACTAAAGGCGATTTATTGGACCAAAGAAGGAAATTACACAATTCCGGATTAGGCCATTATTTTCACCATATCGAAGTGATGTCGGACAAAAAAGAAAAAGATTATGAAGATTTGCTGAAGCGTTTGGAAATCAAAGCCGAAGAGTTTTTTATGATTGGCAATTCTTTAAAATCCGATGTATTACCGGTGTTGAACATTGGTGGTCATGCGGTACATATTCCTTTTCATACGACTTGGGAGCACGAAAAAATCAGCCACAAAGTAGAACATCCTAACTTCAAAGCTTTGGAAAAAATCACCGAAGTTTTACCTATTTTACTATAAAAAAGTGAAGCATAAATTAGATTTGGACACTTGGAACAGAAAGGAACATTTCCTGTTTTTCAAGCAAATGGAAGAGCCGTTTTTTGGTATTACTGCCCGAGTAGATTGTAGCAAAGCTTATGCAAAATCGAAAGAATTGGGCGTTTCATTTTTTACTTATTATTTACACAAAACCTTAACGGCAGTCAATGCGGTGGAGAATTTCCGTTACCGAATAATTGATGATGAAGTGTATGTTTTTGACCGAATTGACGCTTCGGCTACTATTTTACGTGAGGACAAAACCTTTGGATTTTCTTTGATGGAATATGATGACACCCTGACTGCTTTTGCCGAAATTACCCGTCAAGAAATTGCTCGAATACAAAATACTTCCGGGTTAATTACTCGAGATTTCGAAATCAATTTGATTCATTTTTCAGCAGTTCCATGGATAGATTTTTCGTCTTATTCGCATGCAAGAAGTTTTAGCTGGCCGGATAGTTGTCCGAAAATATCTTATGGCAAAATAGTTGAAGAAAACGGTCAAAAAACCATGGCGATTTCAGTTCACGTTCACCACGGATTGGTTGACGGCTATCATGTTGGGCAATTTTTAACTTTACTCCAAGAGTTGTTAAACGAATAATTTTTTAACTTTACCCAAAAAGAAAAACTATGTTACAAACTAATATTGAAAAAGCCCTTAATAATCAAATTCGCATTGAAGCAGAATCGTCACAAATTTATCTTTCAATGGCTTGTTGGGCCGAAGTACAAGGATTGGAAGGTGTTGCCCAATTTATGTTTGCGCAATCTGATGAGGAACGCCAACACATGTTAAAGTTGGTTAAATATGTAAACGAAAGAGGTTCACATGCCAACATAACTGAATTAAAAGCGCCAAAAACAAAATTTGGAACCTTCAAAGAAATGTTTGAAGAATTGTACCAACACGAGTTGTTTGTTTCCAATTCCATCAACGAATTGGTGCATATTACTTTGGGTGAAAAAGATTATGCTACGCACAATTTCTTGCAATGGTATGTGGCTGAGCAAATAGAAGAAGAAGCACAAGCCAAAACCATTTTGGATAAAATCAATTTGATAGGTGAAGACCGAGGTGGTTTGTATTTATTTGACCGCGACATTCAACAATTGGTGGTAACAAGCTCTGTTTCTTTGAACACAAAACCTTAAATTGGGTTACTACGTACTTATTGATAAATGATGCCAGGTGAGCAAGAAAGAAAAAAATAAGACCAAAGACAAGGAAAAAAAGCATAAAAAACTACTCCTTAAAACCCATAAGATAGCCGAAAACTGTAAGTCGGAATGTTGTGAGAAATTCAAAAAAGATGAAGACAAACGATGTAAAAGGTGTCCGATGTTTGATTTGCTGAAAAAACTAAATAAAATAAAAAGCCTTCACTAATTGAAGGTTTTTTTATTTAGTCGAAGTAAGTCCAATTCGAACCATCACTGATTACAATGACACTTCTTCTATTTCCTTCATACATATATACTTGAGCGCTACCGGTGGTAGAACCTTTTGGAAATAACAAGCCTGCCGTTGAAGTTAACATTGCAGTTGTAGTATTATTAATGTTCCTGATAATATAAACTCTGCCGGGATAAGTAACAGCACTTGGTAATCTAAACTCTTGATTAGTAGCTTGCGGATTGATAGAAATGTACACTCCATCATTGATATCGGTCGCCGAACCACTTCCTACGAGTGTAATCGTTTTAACCGACAAATTACCGTTAATATCCAAAGTACTTAATGGTTGAGTAGTATTTATACCCACTTGAGCCAAACCAAAATTGACGGACAATAGAGCCGGAATTAAAATCACTATAAATTTTAATTTTTGCATGTTTTTGGTCTATTTGACAGATTAACCGAAATAAATGTAATTAAATTATTGTTTAAACATTAGTTCCTAATTTTCAAATCGTTACCGAAAACGTTTTCGTGTTGACAACTTTCTATTTTTTGAGTTAATAAATTACGAAATCTAAAATAAAAAAAGGCAAAGAGTTGTCCTTGCCGTTGAAAAAATAAAAATATAATTTTTTTAAAGAGCGTTCAAAATCGCTATAATATCATCCCCATATTTCTCCGTTCTGGCTTTGCCAAAACCACTAACTTGTTCTAAATCTTCCAATGTCTTCGGATTGGATTGGGCTAATGCTATTAAATGAGCATTATGACAAATCCGGAAAGAAGACCAATCTAACTTTTGGGCCAAGTCGTTTCGCCATATTCTTAAGGCATTGAAGATTTTAGTTTCTTGCGGAGATAATTTTTCTTGTGAAGGTTTGCTAAGTGATTTGTCTTTTTCCTTCTCTTTTGGAGAATAAAAAACAACTGCTGACCAATAATCGGCAGCATTTGTGGTGACAAAATTAGTGGAAGTTAATTTTACCTCAACACTATCCAAAAACGTGTTCATCTTGGCCTGATCATCTTGGCAAAACTCTTTTGCCAATCGGATATTAAATACTTTAATATTCATCTCAATCGATTTTAGTAGGAACAATAACCCATTGAAATTCCCCATCCTGAATCACAAAATGAGGAATTCTTTGGAAACGCATTTTATTTACCTAATAACAAAATGTCGTTGATAACCACTTCGGTAACGTAGCGCTTAGTGCCGTCTTTATCGTCATAACTTCTGTGGGTTAACTTACCATCGATGGCTATCTCTTTACCTTTGGTGACATACTTTTCGATAATTTCGGCAGTTTTTCCCCAAGCGACTACTTTATGCCATTCGGTGTTTTCTACTTTTTCCCCTTTATCGTTGGTGTAATAATCATTGGTAGCGATAGTAATATTAGCTACTTTTTTTCCTCCGTCAAAGGTTTTTACTTCCGGTTCTTGTCCAACGTGACCGATTAATTGTACTCTGTTTTTCATGGCATTCATGGCGTTTAAAATTTAAAAGTTATTGTTAAAATTATTTTTCGTGTTGACTGTTGTTTCCAATCAACGAGGCAAAGTTGTTACCGTTGGAAAAAAATAGTCGGTTTCTTACCGTTTACTTTCGGTTGTAATTGTTTGTAACCGTTTGTAAACAGAAAACTTTTCTTATATTTGATTGAAATTAAACCTTTTAAGGCACAAAAGACAAAACCAATCTAGCCCTGATTGTAGTGGCATCCTTTTATACCTATTAGGTATAAAAGATAGAACGAAAAGCAGGAATATAGTAACCAAGAATGCCCGAACCATTCGCTTCTAAACCTTCGGATGAACTTTAGGACAGCGATAAAATAAATTATAAAACCATGGATAAAACCTGTTTAGAATGTAGTGAAAAAATTGTAGGCCGCGAGGACAAAAAGTTCTGTAGCGATGGTTGTCGCAATGCCTACAACAACAAAATTAACAAGGACAGCACTAATTACATGCGAAACATCAACAACAAGTTGCGCAAAAATTACCGCATCCTTTCGGAGTTGAATGGGGAAGGCAAATCGAAAACTACAAAAACCAAACTACTGAGTAAAGGATTTGACTTTGAATATCTGACCACTATTTTAAGTACAAAAACGGGAAATACATACTATTTTGTGTATGACCAAGGGTATATGCCATTGGACCATGATTTTTATGTATTAGTTAAAAAAGATATTTAGTAAATTTACCAAGTCCTTTGTTTGCATACAAAGCACAAACAACCAACCAAGAATGAAAAACAACCAACCTTCACTTTTAAGTTTTCTGTTTGTAGTAGCCGTTATTTTCGGTGTCTTTTACTTTATGATGCCGCAAGATTACGACAAAACAGAAGCGCCACTCTCTGAATTTTCTACAACAAGAGCTTTGCAAACCGTTAAAGCGATGACCGTAAAACCCCACTATGTTGGTTCCAAAAATCATGAAGCGGTGGCGCAATACCTGCAAAAGGAATTGCAAAATTTAGGCATAGAAACTTCGCTACAAGAAGGATTTACGATGACCGAAAAAGGCACTTTGGTGCAATCGAAAAACATTTTGGCCAAAATTAAAGGAACTGCCAATACTAAATCTTTGTTACTGCTTTCCCATTACGACAGTGCGCCGCATTCCTTTTCACATGGCGCTAGTGACGATGCTTCAGGTGTGGCCACCATTATAGAAAATGTTCGTGCTTTTTTGCACAATAAAACGCCTCATAAAAACGACATCATTATTCTTTTCAGTGATGCAGAAGAATTGGGGTTAAACGGTGCCGCTCTTTTTGTAACGCAACACCGTTGGGCAAAGGAAGTGGGTTTGGTGTTGAATTTCGAAGCGCGCGGTTCGTCCGGACCAAGTTATATGTTAATGGAAACCAATCAAGGAAATGCCAAAATGGTAGAAGCTTTCTGCGATGGCAAAGCCCAATATCCGGTTTCGAATTCACTGATGTACAGCATTTATAAAATGTTGCCGAACGATACTGATTTAACCGTTTTCAGAGAAGAAGGAAAAATTCAAGGATTCAATTTTGCCTTTATTGATGGCCATTATGACTACCATACTTCACAAGATAAATTGGAGCACTTAGACCCAAAATCCTTAGCACATCAAGGCACTTATTTGTTTCCGTTATTGAAACATTTTGCGAATGCCGATTTGAAAAACCTGAATTCAAGTGATGATAAGGTTTACTTTAGTGTTCCTTTTGGCTTTTTGAGTTATCCTTTTGGCTGGATTTTACCTATGGTCATTATCGGATTCGGATTGGTTTTACTGTTTTTATTTATTGGAATGGGCAAACATGTTTTGCGGATGGATGAGGTCATTAAAGGGTTTGTACCGTTATTAGGTTCCTTAATTTCTGCCGGTTTAGTAACCTATGTGGGTTGGAAATTATTACTCAATTTCTATCCTGAATACCAAGACATCCTTCACGGATTTACTTATAACGGTCACGATTACATCTATGCTTTTGTGAGTTTGACGTTAGCCATTTGCTTTTTATTCTACCAAAATAACGGCAAACGCAATCCCGAAATGAACCAAATGATTGCGCCCTTATTTTTATGGTTGCTAATCAATATCGCTATCGCTTTACAATTACCGGGAGCCGGATTTTTAATTATTCCTGTGCTTTCGAGCGCTTTGATGTTAGGCATTTTTGTATTGACGCAAAAGTCTAATTGGTTTATCAATGGTTTATTGGCTATTCCGACCTTATTTATCATCGTTCCTTTTATCCAAATGTTTCCGATAGGATTGGGATTAAAAATTTTATTTGGCACTGCCATACTAACCGTCTTAGCTTTCACATTATTGCTGCCGATTTTTGGTTCGTTTGCCCGAAAAGGCATTTGGTCTCTGGTTTTCTTTTTGTTATCGCTTGGTTTATTCATCAAAGCACATCAAGGTTCGGATTATGCTTATGGGAAAGCCAAACCAAACAGCTTGGTTTACATTTTAGATGCCGATGACAAAAAAGCACATTGGGCTACTTATGATGTCAATTTAGACGAATGGACGAAAGGGTATTTAGGCGAAAAACCGAAAAGTGGTGCAACTTTAAACACCAACAAATTGTACAGTAAATATGGTTCGCAATATACCTTTATGGCGTCAGCACCAGTTAAAAACATCGCCAAACCAACCATAGAATTCTTACGAGATACTTTGCAAGGCAACCAACGTTTGTATCGAATCAGAATCACACCAAACCGAAAGGTAAATCGTTACGATCTTTTCAATAATAACAACATCACCATTAATAACTTTATAGCCAATGGTGTAAAATCTATCAACTTTAAAAGCAATATTTCAAGCAAAACCAGTGGGAAATTGTTGAGTTATTATGTGGTTGATAATCTTCCCTTAGAATTGAGTTTTTCGATTCCTGCCGATAAAAAACTGGATTTAAATTTGGTGGAAAGTTCGTTTGATTTGATGACCAATTCATTATTTAACATAACTCCAAGAAGATCATGGATGATACCAACACCATTTGTTTTAAATGACGCCGTTATTATTCGACAAAAAGTTAAAGCTTCTCCCAAAAGCCTTGAGGCTAAACCTGTCTTTCGTAGGGCAACACAAAAAGACAGTCTAACCGTTGTGGTTGACAGTATACGATAATGAAAAACATCAGCATTTTAGGTTGCGGTTGGCTGGGTTTACCTTTAGCGAAATCTTTATTGACAAAAGGGTTTTCGGTGAAAGGTTCGACGACTTCATTAGATAAAATTTCTGTATTGCAGAACACCGGAATTAACGCTTTCCAAGTTGTTTTATCCGAAAACGAAATCAGTGGTGACATAGACTCTTTTTTATCCAATTCCGAAATTTTAATTATAGACATTCCGCCTAAAGTAAGAGGAAATTCACGGGGAAATTTTGTGGCTAAAATTCAACTGCTAATTCCGTTTATTGAAAAAACCAAAGTAAAGAAAGTGCTTTTTGTGAGTTCGACTTCGGTTTATCCCGATGATAATTCCATCATCACAGAAGATACAAAACTGCAACCGGATTCCGAAAGCGGAAAACAATTAGTAGAAGTTGAACTCATTTTACAAAGCAATCCGAACTTCAAAACCACAGTAATTCGTTTCGGCGGCTTACTTGGCGAAGACCGGCATCCGATTCATTTTTTAGCCGGAAGACAAAACCTGGAAAATCCGGAAGCACCTATTAATTTGATTCATCAAATAGATTGTGTCGGCATTATTGAACGTGTTATTAAAGAAGATTGTTTTGGCGAAACCTTTAATGCTGTAACGCCATTTCACCCAACGCGAAAAGACTATTACATTCAAAAAGCAATAGCATTCAACTTAGCTTTGCCTAAGTTTGACGAAAGTAAATCTTCTTTGGGAAAAACTATTTTGAGTGATAAAATTGAAGGGGTTTTGAATTACGAATTTCAAAACAAAATCTTATGAACACAAACGATATCATTGGAACAATTGGTGTTGGATTAATTCTTATCGCCTATTTTTTAAACATCTTTTCTTGGATTAAAAAAGACGGTGTTTTGTTTTTTGTACTGAATATAATTGGGGCAAGTATCGCTTGTTATGCTTCGGTTTTAATCCGTTTTTGGCCCTTCATAATTCTCGAAGGAACTTGGGCAATTGTAAGTGTCATTGGCTTACTAAAAACCATAAAAAAACCTCAAGAATAAACTTGAGGTCTTTAATTTTTCTTACCAGATTTTAACTCGTTTATCCGGCTCAACGTACATACCATCACCCGGTTTGATATCGAAAGCTTGGTAAAAAGTTTCCAAGTTCAACAACGGCACATAAGCCCTGTACATTCCCGGTGAATGCGGATCGGTTTTCACTTGATTTTTTATAGCTTCGTCTCTCATTTTACTTCTCCAAATGGTAGCCCAAGAAATAAACAACCTTTGCTCCGGTGTGTAACCGTCAATTAATCCCGGATTCCCATTTTCTTTTAAATACAATTGCAATCCGTCATAAGCTGCATTTATGCCACCTAAATCTCCGATGTTTTCTCCTAAAGTAAATTTACCATCTACGCGGATTCCCGGAAGTGGTTCTAAAGCAGAATACTGATCTGCCAAAGCATTTCCTAAGGCAGTAAATTGTTTCAAATCTTCGTCTGTCCACCAATTCACCAAGTTCCCATCAGCATTATATCTGGAACCCGAATCGTCAAATCCGTGTGAAATCTCATGACCAATGACCGCGCCAATACCGCCATAATTCACCGCTTCGTCGGCTTTGTAATCATAAAATGGGGGTTGCAAAATAGCTGCAGGAAAAACAATTTCGTTATTAGACGGATTGAAATACGCATTTACCGTTTGAGGCGACATTCCCCATTCAGTTTTGTCTACCGGTTTGCCTAATTTTTCTAGGTTTCTCTTGAAATTCCAATTGGTAATGCTCATGGCATTGTCAAAATAAGTTCCGCCTTCATCCACACCTTTTATGGTCAATGCCGTATAGTCTTTCCACTTGTCGGGATAACCAATTTTGATCGTCATTTTATTCAACTTTTCTATAGCGTTGATTTTGGTTTGTGGCGACATCCAAGTTAAATTATTAATTCTGTTTTCATAAGCTGTAATGACATTTCTAATCATTCTTTCCGCTTTTGTTTTGGCTTCAGCCGGAAACATTTTCTCTACGTATAGTTTACCCAATGCTTCTCCGGTAGCGCCATTAATTACTTGAAGCGCTCTTTCATTCAACGGTCTTTGTTTCACAGCGCCACTCAGGGTTTTGCTGTAAAAATCCCAATTGGCTTTTTCAATTGTAGTCGATAACTTGCTTGCTGCATCATTTAGCAACGTCCAACGCATGTAGGCTTTCCAATCTTCTACTTTATTTTGGGAGAGAATTTCTTGTAAAGCTTCCATGTATCTTGGTTGGGCAACAATAACAGAATCTGTTTTTGGCAATCCGATACCAGTGATGTATGCATCCCAATTAATCGCTGGTGTTAATTTTTGCAAATCGGCCACCGTCATTGGGTTGTACGTTTTTCTTCGATCTCTTCTTTCTACACGGTCTAATCTTGGTTTCGACATAGTGATTTCCAAGTCTAGTATTTTTACAGCATTTTTCTTGGCATCTACCGGTTTGTCTCCAATGAGTTGAAGCATTTTAACTAAGTGATCAACATATTTATCTCTTTTCCCTTTAGAATCAGCATCTTCGGAAACATAATAATCTCTGTCAGGTAATCCTAAAGAACCCGGTCCGACATTAACCACATTTCTGTTGCTGTTTTTAGCATCGGTTCCTACACCAACACCAAAAAATCCTATCCCGCCTTTGGAGGCCATTTCAATCATCAACTTTTGCAAATCGGCCACATTTTTTACCGCATTGATTTTGTCCAAATAAGGTTTCAAAGGTTTTATCCCGGCTTTATTTCGAGCCACGGTATCCATAATCGATTTGTAAAGATTGATGGCTTTTCCTTGATCGGTATTTGATTTATAGGCCGGATTTTTTGAAGCCTCTTCCAAAATGGCTAAGGCATCAATATCGGTTTTTTGTCGCAACTCATCAAAACTGCCCCATCGAACTCGGTCAGCCGGAATTTCAGTGTTTTTAACCCAAGTACCGTTAACAAAATTGAAAAAATTATCATTGGGTCTAACTGATTTATCCATCAATGACAAATCAATTCCGGGCTTTTTCTCTTGCGCATTGATTTGAATAAAGCTAGCCAACATAACGGTAGCCAGTAATGCTCTTGATGTGGTATTTTTTTTCATAGAAATTGAATTTTTTTGTTAGTTTTTACAAATTTATCGAATATCATTTTAGAAATGCATATTTAACAAAATTATAAGTGTTGATTAGTTTTAAAAACAAGTTTGATTGACATAGCTTTTGTATTTTTGCTAAAAAAAGAATGCTTGATTTTATTAAAAAATACCGAATCTTTATTGGCACTTTCGTCATCTTCTCTATCATAACAGTTTCGCTTTTTTACCATGTTTTAAAACCAAGCAAAAGACTTCCGATATTCAATCCGGCCGATGTGAATCCGGAATTGGTGGACAGCACCGTGCAATATGTTGAGAAATACCATAAAATAGCTGACTTTTCCTTTACCAATCAAAATGGGGAAACCATTACTCAAAAAGATTATGAAGGTAAAATATATGTAGCCGATTTTTTCTTTACGACTTGTGGCTCTATTTGCCCTGTAATGAGTAAAAACATGATTGATGTGCAAAAAGCATTTTTGAATAACCCAAAAGTAATGCTGTTGTCACACAGTGTAACACCTGAGATTGACAGTGTTCCCATTTTAAAGAAATATGCAATAAAACATGGTGTCGATGATGCTAAATGGAATTTAGTTACCGGTGACAAAAAGGAAATTTATGCTATGGCACGTAAATCTTATCTGGCAGTAAAATTGGGCAAACCCGAAGAACTTTATGATATGGTTCACACCGAAAATTTTGTCTTGGTTGATGCCCAAAAAAGGGTTCGCGGATTTTATGACGGCACTAAAAAAGAAGACATTCAAAAATTAATAGCCGACATTAATTGGTTGTTGGAAGACGATAAAAATTAGTTAAACTGACAATTATCATTCGGTTTTCTTTTTTTATCCCTACTTTTGTAATCTTAATTCAATCTAAATAAGCATTGAAAACTACTGTTGATTTATTAAAAATTGGAGACAAAGCTGTCATCACTTATGTTGATTTAGATAAAATCCCACTAAAACTGTTAGAAATGGGTTGTTTGCCTGATAATGACATCGAAATTATTCAAATTGCACCGCTTGGCGATCCCATTTACATCAATGTTAACAACGGTTCACATTTAGCCATAAGAAAAGAAACGGCTCATGAAATTAAAGTTGAAATCCTTGACAAATAATCAAAAATGAGTCTCCAAAACATCACCGTTGCGCTTATTGGAAATCCAAATACCGGAAAAACTTCGGTGTTCAATCAACTTACCGGATTGAATCAACAGGTTGGAAATTATCCCGGGATCACGGTAGATAAAAAACTTGGTTTTTGTAAATTACCCAACAACATCAAAGCCAATATTCTCGACTTACCCGGAACTTATAGTTTGAATGCCAGTTCGATTGATGAAAATGTAGTTATTGAATTATTGCTCAACAAAAATGACAAGCTTTTTCCGGATGTAGCTGTCGTGGTAACCGATGTTGAAAACCTAAAAAGAAACTTGTTGCTTTTTACCCAAATAAAGGACTTAGAAATTCCAACCATTTTGGTCATTAACATGTCAGACCGAATGAAACCGAAAGGAATTACGTTGGATATTCCTTATCTGGAAGAACAATTAAAAACTAAAATCGTTTTGGTCAGTACCCGAAAAGAGGTAGGCATAGACGAATTAAAAAACACCATAGTTGATTATAAAAATCTTTCTACAGAACCTTGTTTAAATGCTTCCAGCATTGATATTGACTATTTTAACAAATTAAGAAATGCTTTCCCAAACCAACTGTTGTATAAACTTTGGTTAGTGATTACTCAGGATGTTAATTTTCTGAATTTGGAGCGAAAGGAAATTCAAAGCTCTTTTGCCAAATCGCATTCGGAGCTAAAACGTTTGCAACAAAAAGAAACCATCAAGCGTTATCAATTCATCAACGATACTTTAAAAATCGGGCAACAAATAGATTCTGCAAAAGCTACTGATTTGCGTTCAAAATTGGACAAAATTTTGACGCATAAGATTTTCGGTTATGCCATTTTCTTTGGAATACTGTTGCTGATTTTCCAATCTATTTTTGATTGGTCTAGCATACCGATGGAATTTATTGACAGCACTTTTGCCAATTTGGCGAATTATGCTAAAAACAATCTTCCTTCGGGTGAATTTACCAATTTAATCTGTGAAGGAATTATTCCCGGAATTGGCGGTATTGTGATTTTCATTCCACAAATTGCTTTTTTATTTCTATTTATTTCGGTGCTCGAAGAAAGCGGCTATATGAGTCGTGTAGTTTTTTTGATGGACAAAATCATGCGCCGTTACGGACTTTCCGGTAAAAGTGTTGTGCCTTTAATTTCAGGAACAGCCTGTGCAATTCCGGCAATTATGAGTGCGCGAAATATTGAAAACTGGAAAGAACGATTGATTACGATATTGGTCACACCTTTCATAACTTGTTCGGCTCGTTTACCGGTTTATGCAATTTTAATTGCCTTAATCATTCCCGAAAAAAGATTGTTTGGTTTTTTCAGTTTACAAGGAGCTACTTTAATGGTACTGTATCTTTTGGGTTTTGGAATGGCTATATTCTCAGCTTACATATTGAATAAAATATTAAAACTGAAAGCCAAATCGTATTTCGTAGTAGAAATGCCTAATTACAAATTACCGCTATTCAAAAACGTAGCGATTAACGTAATTGAGAAAACCAAAGCGTTTGTTTTTGGTGCCGGAAAAATCATTTTAGCCTTGTCAATTATCCTCTGGTTTTTAGGTTCTCACGGACCCAAAAAAGGGTTTGATAATGCAGAAAGTATCATTATTAAGAAAGTGAAAATGGAAAATCGCTTGGATGATGCTGACTATGTAAACAATCAAATCAGCTCTTATAAACTTGAGAATTCCTATATAGGTATCATGGGAAAATCTATTGAACCTATAATTGAACCTTTGGGTTATGATTGGAAAATAGGAATTGCAGTAGTAAGTTCGTTTGCCGCTCGTGAAGTTTTTGTCGGAACCTTGGCAACCATTTACAGCGTTGGAAGTCACGGCGATGAAGAAACCACCATCAAAAACCGCATGAATGCTGAAGTTCATCCTGATGGTAGGAAGGTTTTCAACTTTGCTACAGGAATTTCGCTATTACTTTTTTATGCTTTCGCAATGCAGTGTATCAGTACTTTGGCGATTGTGAAAAAAGAAACCAACAGTTGGAAATGGCCGATAATCCAATTGGTTTTCATGAGTGGTTTTGCTTACTTAACAGCGCTTATTGCCTATCAATTCTTGAAATAAATTTTCTTTAAAAAATCATTATTTTTATTTTGTCTAAATAAATATATACATTATTTTTGCTGCATAGAATCAATCTAAATAAAAATGCGCCCAATATCTCTTCTCTTTTTTTCTTGGCTTATAATTGCAAATGCAAACGCCCAAGATCAGTATAAAATAGAAAATGACACTGTCAAAACCTTAGCACCGGTTGTTATCATAGCCAAGCAACAAAGTCCAGAAAGAATGGCTGAAATCAAAGACAACGTCATTTATTCAGGCAAAAAAAATGAAGTTTTAAAACTGTCTAATATCAACGGAAACTTAACGAATAATAATGCTCGTGAAATTTTCGCCAGAATTCCCGGTGTAACCATATGGGAAAACGAAGGCTCCGGAATACAAATCAACGTAGGCGTTAGAGGGTTAAGTCCTAATAGAAGTTGGGAGTTAAACACACGCCAAAACGGTTATGATATTTCCTCGGATGTTTTTGGTTATCCCGAAGCTTATTACAATCCTCCTTTAGAAGCAGTTGAAACCATAGCATTAGTTCGCGGTGGCGCTTCATTACAATTTGGCCCGCAATTTGGCGGAATGTTGAATTACATCTTGAAAAGAGAAACGAAAAAGAAATTCTCTTTTGAAACTCAAAACACCATAGGAAGCTATGGTTTGATGAGTAGCTATAATGCTATCGGTGGAAAGTTCAAAAAGTTTTCATATTATCTGTATAATCATTCGAGAAGTGCCGAAGGATGGCGAGAAAATAGCGAATACACTGTTCGCAATACTCATGCTTTTGTTGAATACAGATTTAATGACAAAACTAAACTATCCGCAGAGTACACTAATATGGATTATCAAATGCAACAAGCGGGTGGCTTAACTGATGAACAATTTAATGACAATCCTAGACAGTCTTTTAGAGACCGAAATTGGTTTGGCACTCCATGGAACGTTTTCTCTTTACAATTAGACACTAAAATAAACGACAAATTATCGTCTAACACTACCTTTTTTGGTTTAATTGGCGAACGAAACAGTGTTGGTTTTACCGCAACTCCTAACGTTGAAGATGTCATAAATCCGGCAACCAATGACTATGCCAACAGAAGAGTAGACCGTGATTATTACAAAAACTTTGGGGTAGAAAACCGAAATATTTACCAATATAAATTGGGCCAAACAAAAAACAATCTCGCCTTTGGTGTCCGTTTGTACCAAGCAAATACCAATCGCGTCCAAGAAGGTAGAGGAACAACCGGTTCTGATTTTGACTTAACCATTGATGGTGAATTTGCACGTGATTTGGATTTTACCACAAGAAATGTAGCTGTTTTTGCTGAAAATCAATTTAAAATAAGTGAGCAATTTAGTGTAACTCCGGGGATACGTTATGAAAACATAAATTCAACCGCTGATGGCCGTTTTGGATTCAATGCAGGGAATGAGATTACGCTACCCAACAAAACAATATCCAGAAATCAACCATTATTTGGTTTAGGAATAGAATACAAGTTTAGAACTACTAATATATATGCAAACATTACTCAGGCCTACCGACCGGTTTTGTTTTCAGATTTAACCCCACCGGCAGTTACTGATGTGATTGATCCGAATTTAGAAGACGCAAATGGTTATAACACTGATTTTGGATTCCGGGGAACCTACAAAAACTACTTAAATTTTGATTTTAGTTTGTTTTATTTGAGCTACAATAATAGAATTGGCGGCATAAGACAATTTGTAAATAATGACCCTACACAAGGTACTTATCTTTACAGAACAAATTTAGGCGCTACAGTAAACAAAGGTATTGAGGGCTTTTTTAACGTTAATATTACCCGTTTCTTCGAAATTGAGAAACCCTATGGTAACCTTGATTTCTTTGCGTCAGTAAGTTTTATTGATAGTCGTTATACGGATTTTAAAATCTCTTCAGCCTCAGGAACAGCACCCAACGTAACGATAACTGAAAGTAATTTGTCGGGAAATAGAGTAGAAAATGCTCCTAGGTACATACACAACTTTGGTCTTTCATGGGGAAATAATAATATTTCCACTACCATACAATACAGAATGTCCGGTAAAATATTCACAGACGCAAACAATACAAAAACACCTTCAGCTAATGGTGTAACCGGTTTGTTAGAAGATTACAACGTATTAGATTTTTCCGCAGAATACAAATTCTTGAAAAACTATAACCTTCGTACCGGTATCAATAATTTGTTCGATAATGAATATGCCACACGAAGAGCCGGAGGTTACCCTGGTCCCGGAATATTACCCGGAGAAGGCAGAACAATTTACATTTCAATAGGTGCTAAATTTTAACTTAAAAAGGTTCTCCATAAACAGAGAACCTTATACTTTTGTACGATGGATTTTCAAGAAATAGGAGTTTATATTGTTGTTCTACTTGCTGTTGGCTTTCTGGTTAGAAAATATATTTGGAAACCCAAGTCAAAGAAAAACTGTGGAAATGATGACTGTGGTTGTCATTAGCCCAAAGCAACGTCTAAAGTCATCATCACGATAAATCCTCCTATAAATCCTAAGGTGGCAATGTCTGTATTTTTATCTTGCTGTGTCTCCGGAATCACTTCTTCTACTACAACAAATATCATTGCACCGGCTGCAAAAGCCAAAGCATAAGGCAAAATTGGTATAAAAAAGATAACCGCAACTGCGCCTAAAACTCCCGCAATGGGTTCTACGATAGCTGAAGATTGTCCGTACATAAAACTCTTCCAACGGCTCATACCCATTCGACGTAACGGCATCGAAACTGCAATTCCTTCAGGAAAATTTTGAATTCCGATTCCAATCGCTAAAGTAACCGCTCCGGCAATTGAGGCTTCCGGAATTCCTGCGGCTACTCCGCCAAAAAGCACTCCAACAGCCAAGCCTTCAGGAATATTGTGTAAAGTTATGGCTAGAACCAATAAAGTAGTTCGCTGCCATGGCGATTTTATCCCTTCGGTTTCTTTGAAGTTTATGTGCAAATGCGGTAGAATTTTGTCTAAACCAAAAATAAATAAAGCGCCCATTAAAAATCCAACCGAAGCCGGAATAACTTTTACAAATCCTTCGCCTTCACTCATTTCAATGGCTGGTGCCAACAAACTCCAAAAACTCGCCGCCACCATCACACCGCCTGTAAAACCCAGCATTCCATCAAGTACTACGCGATTCATATTCTTAAAAAAAAACACAAACGAAGCACCAAGCGCCGTCAAAAACCAAGTGAACATAGTGGCATAAAAAGCGGCCAAAATCGGGTCAATACTTTCAAAATAGTCTATTACTGATTGGTACATAATTATTGAACGTATAAGTTATTAGCAATTTTATTCGAGATAATTTTCTCTTGTGAATTGACTTCGACCGTCAAAGTATCATCAAAACTTTCTTTTTCGATTACTTTAAAAGTAGAGCCCAAAGCAATTTTTTGTTTGTCTAAATATTTTAAAAACTCCGAAGAAGAATCTTTCACACCGATGCAAAAATATTCTCGGTTCAATTCGGCCTCAGAAAGCAATAATTTATTGACTTTTTGAATCACCCCTTTTTCATTCGGAATGGGATCACCATGCGGGTCAAACGCCGGAAATCCTAGAAAAGCATCTAATTTATTAATCAAAGCTTCCGACTTGATGTGTTCCAATTCTTCGGCAATTTCATGCACCTCATCCCAATTGAAAGCCAATTTCTCCACCAAAAAAACTTCCCACAAACGATGCTTTCTCACTATCATTTTGGCCGAAAGCAGACCGTTTTCAGTCAAACTTACGCCCTGGTATTTTTGATACGAAACCAAATCCTTTTCAGACAGCTTCTTCAACATATCCGTAACCGAAGATGCTTTGGTTTCTAACATTCCGGCAATAGCGTTAGTATTTACGCCTTTTGGAGAAACCAATGACAGATGATAAATAACCTTAATATAATTTTCTTCGGATATGGTCATACTTGCTTTTTTACAAATATATTTTATTTTTTTAATATAAATAAAAATTAATTTTTAGTTTTGTCTAAATTTTTATTTTGCTTAATGAAAAAGTTTGTTTTACTAACGATTGTCTTTAGCTTCAATTACTTGATAGCTCAAGTAAAAGATACGATTCCTGAAAATTCAAAATCCGAAACCTTGGATGAAGTTGTCGTTTCGGGAACATTAAAACCGGTTTCAAGATTGGAAACTCCGGTTCCCGTGGAAATTTATACGACGACATTTCTAAAGAAAAATCCAACTTCCAATGTATTTGAAGCGCTACAAAATGTGAATGGCGTTCGACCACAATTGAACTGTAACATTTGCAGTACCGGTGACATTCATATTAATGGATTAGAAGGTCCGTACACCATGGTAACTATTGACGGAATGCCCATCGTAAGTGCTCTTTCAACCGTTTACGGCTTATCCGGAATTCCGAATTCAATGATTGACAGAATAGAAATTATAAAAGGTCCAGCCTCAAGTTTGTACGGTAGTGAAGCCGTTGGCGGATTGATTAACATCATTACCAAAAAAACCAAAAATGCACCTTTATTTTCAGCTGATGTATTCTCGACTTCTTGGTTGGAAAACAATATCGATTTGGGTTTTAAAGCCAATGTCGGACAAAAAGCCGAATCGTTATTGGGACTAAACTATTACAATTACAATAGCCCAATTGATAACAACAACGATAATTTTACCGATGTGACGCTTCAGGAAAGAATCTCGATTTTTAACAAATGGAATTTCAACAGAAAGAATCAAAAAGAATTTACCATCGCCGGAAGATTTTTTTACGAAGATCGTTGGGGTGGCGAAATGCAATGGAACAAAAGTTACCGCGGTGGCAACGAAGTTTATGGAGAAAGCATTTATACGACAAGATTTGAGTTGTTGAGCAAATACCAATTGCCAACCAAGGAAGATATGTTTTTAACTTTTTCGGCTACGTCGCATGACCAGAATTCGGTTTACGGAACGACTTTGTATTTGGCGCAGCAAAAAATTGCTTTCGGACAATACCTTTGGGACAAAAAATTGAAAAATCACAATTTATTATTAGGCGCAGCCATTCGACACCAATATTATAACGACAATACAACCGCAACAATTACTGCCGAAAAGACTAATATTTACAGTGCATTTTTGCAAGACGAAATAAAATTAGCCGAAAAACACCATTTGCTTTTGGGTGCAAGATATGATTACAACAACAATCACGGGCACATTTTCACGCCACGCATCGCCTACAAATGGAATCCGACCAAGAATGACGTTTTCAGAATCAATGCCGGAACCGGATTTAGAATTGTCAATTTATTTACCGAAGAACACGCCGCTTTGACCGGTTCGAGAGAAGTAGTAATTACCGAAAACTTAGCTCCCGAAAAGTCGTATAACGTCAATTTCAATTACCTAAAAAAATTCAGGTTTGACAACGCCACTTTCCTGGGAATTGAGTTATCCACTTGGTACACTTATTTCACCAATCAAATCATCCCGGATTATGACACTAATCCGAACCAAATTATTTACCAAAACCTGAATGGTTACTCAGAAGCCTTTGGTATCAGCGGCAATGTTGATTTGGTTACACCTTATGGATTTAAAGCCATAATCGGGTTCACGGTTTTAGATCCAAAAAATGTAAAAAATGGTGTCGCAACCCAACCGGTTTTAACCGAAAAGTACAGTGTGAATTGGGCTTTAACCTACGACATTCCCGATTGGTTCTTGTCGATTGATTACACCGGAAATCTTTATGGCCCGATGCGATTGCCACTTTTGGGACCGCTTGATCCAAGAGATGACTATTCAAAACCGTGGAGTTTGCAGAACATCCAATTTACTTATAAAAAATTCCGTAATTTTGAACTTTACGCGGGAATCAAAAACATATTGAATTGGACGCCCAACAAAGGAAATCCGTTTCTAATTGCCAGAGCAGAAGATCCTTTTGACGAAAATGTCGATTACGATGCCAACGGAAATGTGATGGCAACACCGTCAAATCCTTATGCGCTAACCTTTGACCCGAGTTACGTTTACGCACCCAATCAAGGCATCAGAGGATTTCTGGGATTGAGATATACACTTTATTAATGAAACACTACCATTACATTTTTACCGGCGCCGGTTTATCCGCTTTGATGACGGTTTATGAAATGGTCCTTTCCGGAAAATTCAAAGACAAATCCATTCTTTTAATTGACGAGAATTCAAAAAAAACCAACGACAGAACTTGGTGTTTTTGGGATGATAAAGGTCTGTATGATGATTTGGCTTCCGCCCAATGGAACGCCGCTTGGTTCAAAAACGAGTACTTTGAAAGACAACTAAATCTAAATCCGTACCAATACAAAATGGTCAAAGGATTGGATTTTTACAATCGTGTTTTCGAACTGATTTCCAAAGAAGAAAACATCACTTTTTTAAATCAAAAAGTAATCGATTTTCAAGAATTGGGACATCATTGCGTAGTCAAAACAAATTCAGAAAGTTTTACTTGTAACCAAATTTTCAATTCCATTTTCAATCCGGAATTGGTTAAAACTCAAACCAAATATCCTTTTTTACACCAACATTTTATAGGTTGGTTTATCAAAAGCAAAGAAGCCGTTTTCAATCCCGATTGTGCAACTTTCATGGATTTTTCGGTGGAGCAAAAAGGCAATACTCGATTTATGTACGTCTTGCCAACATCCGAAACCGAAGCTTTGTTGGAATACACTTTGTTCTCGAAAGATTTGTTGTCAAAAGTCGAGTACGAAACCGAAATCCAAAACTACATCCAAAAACTCGGTATAACCGATTACGAAATCATCGAAAAAGAACAAGGCAATATCCCGATGACATGTTATCCGTTTTGGCAACACAATTCGAAAAACATGCTCAATATTGGTTCAGCCGGCGGTTGGACGAAAGCCAGTACAGGTTATACTTTTAAAAATACGGTCAAAAAATCACAAGCTTTGGTTCAATTTTTGTCTAAAGAAACCAACTTGACTAAATTTCACAAAGCCGATAAATTTTGGTTTTATGATTTGCTTCTTTTAGATATTTTAGACCAAAAAAACCATCTAGGTTCAACCATTTTTTCGGCGATGTTTGAAAAAGGAAATGCCACGGTTATCTTTAAGTTTTTAGATGAGGAAACCTCTTTTTGGGAAGATTTACAAGTCATTTGGAAATGCCCGAAAATGCTTTTCATTAAAGCATTGCTCCGCAGAATTATGCGGTAATCTCTCTACTGAACAAATGTTAAACTTTATAAAAAACAACGCAGGTTCCAAAAGTTCTCTTTAGTTTTGTCACATCAAATAAATAATAATGAACACGATTATAGCACAATTACATCATCATCATTCTTGCAACCAGGCGAGTTAATGATGTATTGTAGCTAATCCAAAAACATAATTAAAAACCCGTCTGAGTATATCAAGACGGGTTTTTTGTATTTATACACTTCGCGATATACTCAGATTTTATTCCCAATTAAAAAATGAGTACTTTAAAAATTGCGATTCAAAAAAGTGGCCGATTAAGTGAAAAGTCGCTTCAACTGCTCGAAGAATGCGGTATCAAAATTTCCAATGGCGAACGAAAACTCAAAGCCGTTGCCCAAAATTTCCCGGTCGAAATCCTATTCCTGCGCGATGATGACATTCCACAATACGTAGAACAAGGCGTTGCCGATATTGGCATTTTAGGCGAAAATGAAGTCTGGGAAAAAGGCAAAGAAGTAAAAGTGATTCAGCAACTAGGTTTTGCGGGTTGCCGCATGTCCTTAGCCATTCCGAAAGACGAAATCTATACCGATTTAAGTTATTTCCAAGGCAAACGAATCGCCACCAGTTATCCTAAAATCCTAATTGATTTTTTTGCCCAAAAGAACATTAATGTTTTCATCGAAGAAATCAGCGGCAGCGTCGAAATCGCCACCAGCATTGGTCTAGCCGATGCCGTATTCGACATTGTCAGCACCGGAAGTACACTGTTGATGAATGGTTTAAAAGAAGTTGAAACCGTTACTAAAAGCGAAGCCGTTTTAATTTCTAATCCAAATCTAACGCAAGAAATCCAAGCCATTCTCAACAAATTATTATTCCGAATTCAATCGGTTCGCGAAGGCAAACAAAACAAATACATCTTACTAAACGCTCCCAATTCAGCTGTTGAAAATATTTGTTCCTTGCTTCCCGGAATGAAATCGCCTACCATTTTACCGTTGGTCAACAAAGATTGGAGCAGTTTGCATTCGGTCATTCGAGAAGACGATTATTGGGAAATCATAGAACAACTCAAAAATCTAGGTGCCGAAGGCATTCTCATCATTCCGATAGAAAAAATGATTCGATAATTCAATTCAAAACACATGAAAACTTACATAAATCCAACTCCCGAACAATGGTCAGCATTGGCCAAACGCCAAACCGTTCCTACAGCCGATTTAAACGAAACCGTAAAATCCATTTTTAACGACATTCAAAAAAACGGTTCTACTGCCGTAAAAAAGTATACCAATTATTTCGACGGTATATCGATTGAAAATGTAGCCATTTCAACAGCTGAAATAGAAAAAGCCGTGGCCGAAATTCCAACTGACTTAAAAAATGCCATTCAAATCGCAGCCGAAAACATCAAACGTTTTCACCAATCCCAAAAGGAAATCCCAACCAAAATCGAAACCACTTCGGGCGTATTTTGTTGGAGAGAAAGTCGCGCCATAGAAACGGTAGGCATCTACATTCCGGGCGGAACCGCACCGCTTTTTTCTTCGGTTTTAATGTTGGCGATTCCGGCTAAAATTGCAGGTTGTAAAAACATCATTTTGTGTTCGCCACCAGACAAAACCGGCAATATCAATCCGGCAATTTTATATGCGGCGCAATTGACCGGTGTAACTCAAATTTACAAAGTTGGCGGCATCCAAGCCATAGCGGCTATGACATTGGGAACCGATGAAATTCCGAAAGTCGATAAGCTTTTCGGTCCGGGAAATCAATATGTCACTGCGGCCAAACAATACTCACAACAATTAGGCTTAGCCATCGATTTGCCTGCCGGACCAAGTGAGTTATTGGTCATTGCCGATGACACTTGTGAGCCTGAATTTGTAGCTTCCGATTTGCTTTCGCAAGCCGAGCATGGTGGTGACAGTCAGGTGATTTTGGTCACCAATTCCGAGGCTATTGTCTCAAAAGTAAGTTCAGCCATCGAAAAACAAAAAGCATTCTTACCACGACAATCGGTTGTAGAAAAAGCTTTGGAAAATAGTCGGGCACTGGTTTTTCAAAGCATCCAAACCGGAATCGAGTTCAGCAACTTTTACGCACCGGAACATTTGATTTTAGCCATTGAAGATGCCGAAAACAAAATCAGTTTAATCGAAAATGCCGGTTCGGTTTTTATTGGCAATTACAGTTGTGAAAGCGCCGGAGATTACGCCAGCGGCACCAATCACACGTTACCAACCAATGGTTATGCCAAGAATTACAGCGGCGTTTCATTAGACAGTTTTGTCAAAAAAATCACGTTTCAAAAACTGGCTTCCAAAGGTCTACAAAACCTTGGGCCAACGATTGAACTCATGGCGGCAGCCGAACAATTAGACGCTCACAAAAACGCGGTTTCCATCCGATTAAAAAAATTACAAAATGGATAATATCAACTATTTAATTCGGAAAAACATTCTTTCGCTCACGCCATATTCGAGTGCGAGAGATGAATATAAAAGCAATCAAGGGATCTTTTTGGATGCCAATGAAAATCCGTTCGGCAACTTAAATCGCTATCCCGATCCTTACCAAGGGCGCTTGAAACAAATCTTGAGTAGTCAGAAGAAAGTAGGCCTTGAAAATATTCTTATCGGAAACGGAAGTGACGAAATCATTGATTTAGTGCAACGGGTATTTTGCGAACCCAACGAAGATAAAATCATCATTTGTCCGCCAACGTATGGCATGTATGAAGTGTATGCGAACATCAATAACCTGGAAATTATTTCAATTCCGCTCACTGAAAATTTTCAGTTGGATACTGAAGCCATTTTAGCCCAAAATGCCAAAGTGTTATACATATGTTCACCCAACAATCCAACCGGAAATTCCATAGAAAATCTGGAGTACATTATCGAAAACTTTAAAGGAATTGTCTTTTTAGACGAAGCTTACATCGACTTTAGCGAACAACCTTCTTTGGTTTCCAAGATTAAACAATATCCCAATTTAATTGTATCTCAAACCTTTAGCAAAGCCCGAGGTTTAGCAGCGGTTCGCGTTGGAACTGCTTATGCGAATGAAACCATCATTTCGATCATGAATAAAGTAAAACCGCCTTACAATGTGAGTCAGTTAAACCAAGAAGCTGCAGTAAAATCACTAGCCGATGAAGCCAATTTCAAATCAAACGTACAACTGATAAAATCCGAACGGGAATTGCTTAAAGAATCACTTTTAGCATTAGATTTTGTAACCAAAATTTATCCGTCGGAAGCCAATTTTTTATTAGTCGAAATGGAAAATGCCACCGCCATTTACAACAGTTTAATCGAACAACAAATCATCACGCGTAACCGAAGCTCGGTGGTTCAAAACACTATTCGAATTACCATTGGAACACCGAGAGAAAACCAACAATTATTGTATGCTTTAAATTTAGTAATGTCATGAAAAAAGTATTATTTATAGACCGAGACGGCACGTTAATCCTCGAGCCACCGATTGATTTTCAAGTCGATTCTTTGGAAAAACTGGAGTTTTATCCTCAAGTTTTTCAATACTTATCGCGTATTGCCAAAGAACTCGATTACGAGTTAGTGATGGTTACCAACCAAGACGGTATGGGAACGGATTCATTTCCTGAAAACACTTTTTGGCCGGCGCATAACAAAATGCTCAAAGCCTTTGAAAACGAAGGGATTCGATTTTCGGATGTGATTATTGATGTTTCCTTTCCGGAGCAAAATTTGCCCACGCGAAAACCCGGAACGGCATTGTTACAACAATATGTAAAAGGCAATTATGACTTGAAAAACTCTTTTGTTATTGGTGATCGAATGACTGATATCCAATTGGCCCAAAACTTAGGCAGTCAGGCGATTTATATTTCGACTGAAGCCAATGAACAAGCGGTTTTGACTACTGCTTCTTGGGAAGCCATTTACCAATTTTTAAAAGCACAACCTCGAACAGCACAACTCATTCGAACCACAAAAGAAACCGAAATTTCAGTCGAAATCAATTTGGACGGCAACGGAAAAAGTAACCTCAACACCGGCTTAGGCTTCTTTGACCACATGCTCGACCAAATAGCCAAACACGGAAATATCGATTTGACTATTAAGGTCAAAGGTGATTTGTATGTCGACGAACACCACACGATTGAAGATGTCGGGATTGCTTTGGGTGATGTTTTTGCCCAAGCTTTAGGTTCGAAAAAAGGGATTAATCGCTATGGTTTTTTGTTGCCCATGGATGATTGTTTAGCACAAGTGGCATTAGATTTTGGCGGTCGTTCCTGGTTGGTTTGGGAAGCCCAATTCAATAGAGAAAAAATTGGTGAAATGCCTACCGAAATGTTCTCCCACTTTTTCAAATCGTTTTGCGATGGCGCCAAATGCAATCTAAACATCAAAGCAGAAGGAGAAAATGAACACCACAAAATAGAATCGATTTTCAAAGCCTTTGCCAAAGCGATAAAAATGGCGGTTCAAAAAGACGGCACAAACAATATCCCAAGCACCAAAGGAATCTTATGATAGCGATAGTAAAATACAACGCAGGCAACATCACTTCGGTCAAAAATGCCATCGAAAGATTGGGTTATTCGTGTATCGTAACCGATGAAAAAACGCTTTTACAACAAGCCGAAAAAGTAATTTTTCCCGGTGTTGGCGAAGCAAGTTCCGCTATGCAATACCTCAAAGAAAAAGGCTTGGATGAAGTCATCAAAAACCTCACGCAACCCGTTTTAGGCATTTGCCTCGGACAACAATTATTGTGTCAATTTTCGGAAGAAGGAAATACAGTATGTCTAGGTATTTTTGAAGCTACAGTCAAGAAATTTGAGCCCAAATTAAAAGTGCCACACATGGGTTGGAACAACATTTTTGGTTTAGATTCAGTGCTATACAAAGGAATTTCTAAAGAAGGGAATTTCTATTTTGTCCACAGTTATTATGCAGAAATCGGTAAAGAAACATCTGCCATTTGCAAATATATATTGCCGTTCAGCGCTTCGATGCAAAAGGATAATTTTTATGCAACCCAATTCCACCCCGAAAAATCTTCGAGTGTGGGCGAACAATTATTACTAAACTTTCTGAAATTATGAGAATCATACCGGCCATAGACCTCATCAACGGCAAATGTGTCCGTTTGACCAAAGGCGATTATGCCACGCAAAAAATCTATAATGAAAATCCTTTGGAAGTCGCTAAATATTTTGAAGACAACGGTGTTCAATATTTACACTTAGTCGATTTAGACGGCGCAAAGTCCAGCCAAATTATCAACCACAAAGTGCTTTATGAAATCGCTTCGAGAACCAATTTAAAAATAGATTTCGGCGGCGGATTAAAACAACGGAAAGACGTTGAAATTGCTTTTGAAAACGGCGCCAATCAAATTAGTGGTGGAAGTATTGCTGTTAAAAATCCAATGGAGTTTTTAAGTTGGTTAAACGAATTCGGAAACGATAAAATCATTTTAGGCGCAGACTGTTTCAACCGAAAAATTGCAACGAATGGTTGGCTGGAAACGTCTGAACTGGATGTTATAGAATACATTTCTAACTATGTTTCCAAAGGCATTTCGACCGCAATCTGCACCGACATTTCAAAAGACGGCATGCTTCAAGGCACTTCTAATAAATTGTACATTGATATTTTATCAAAGACAAAAGTGAATCTAATTGCCAGTGGCGGTGTGACCTATTTGTCCGATTTAGAATTACTGAAAAATATGGGTTGCGAAGGCGCCATCATCGGAAAAGCTTTATATGAAGGCACTATTAAAATCAAAAATCTACGCGAATTATGTTAAAAAAAAGAATCATTCCGTGTTTGGATATTAAAGACGGACGTGTCGTGAAAGGCGTTCAGTTTTTATCGCTAAAAGACGCCGGAAACCCTGTGGAATTGGCTTCTTTTTATTCGAAAAACGGTGCCGACGAATTGGTGTTTTTAGACATCAGCGCGACTTTGGAAAAAAGAAAAACCTTGGCCGAAATGGTTACGCAATTGGCTAAAGAAATCAATATCCCCTTCACCGTTGGCGGCGGCATTCAATCGGTAGAAGACGCTAAATTGTTGTTGCAATCCGGTGCGGATAAAGTCAGTATTAATTCTGCTGCCGTTTTAAATCCGAGTTTGATTACTCAAATATCAAATGAATTCGGAAGCCAAAGTTTGGTCGTCGCCATTGATATCAAAAAAATCGGAAATGACTGGTTTGTTTTTATCAAAGGTGGCACGGAATCGACCGGAATTCCAGCGGTTGATTGGGGCAAAAAAGTAGAAGCACTCGGTGCCGGAGAATTGTTAGTAACCTCAATGAACAACGATGGTTCGAAAAACGGCTTTGCGTTGGAAATTACAAACGCTATTAGTGAAGCAGTTTCCATTCCGGTTATTGCTTCCGGTGGTGCAGGAAATGCAGAGGACTTTATCGATTTATTCACCAAAACCGAAGTCAGTGCGGGATTAGCAGCGAGTATTTTTCACTTTAATGAAGTACCGATTGCTACTTTAAAAAACATTTTAAAAACCCAAAACATACCCATCAGATGACCTTAGATTTCTCAAAATATAACGGATTGATTCCAACGATTATTCAAGACAACCAAACGCAACAAGTGTTGATGTTAGGTTATATGAACGAAGCAGCTTTGCAAAAAACTCAAGAAGAAAACATCGTGACATTCTTCAGCCGCAGCAAAAAAAGGTTGTGGACCAAAGGCGAAACTTCTGGAAATTTTTTAAAAGTTGTTTCTATTAAAGAAGATTGCGACCAAGATGCATTACTCATTCAAGTCATTCCAAACGGACCAACGTGTCACAACGGAACAACTTCTTGTTTTGCGGAAGAAGCCCAACTTCCGTTTTTAAATCAATTGGAACAAATTATTGAAAATCGAATTAAAACTCAAAATTCCGACTCTTATGTTGCTTCACTCTTCCAAAAAGGACTCAATAAAATTGCTCAAAAAGTAGGCGAAGAAGCAGTCGAACTAGTCATAGAAGCCAAAGACGATAATGCCGATTTATTTATAGGTGAAGCGGCAGATTTGCTGTTTCATTATTTAATATTACTCAAAGCAAAAGGTTTTGGATTGAAAAATGTTGAAACCGTTTTAAAAGACAGAATGAAGAATAAATAAAATCAGTTTTCAGACTATCAAACAATAACAAATCTTTATCATTTCTTTAAAAATTACCTTCAGAATTCTCATTATCTTTGCAAGAGATTTCAAAATCTAATAGTTACTAATAGTTAAAATTAAAAAATATGTATCCAGAAGAAATGGTATTGCCTATGCGCGCTGAACTTTCAGAAGCAGGCTTTCAAGAATTATATACAGCAGCCGACGTAAAAAACGCTATCAAAGCAGAAGGAACAACACTTGTGGTTGTCAATTCGGTTTGTGGTTGTGCGGCAAGAAATGCTCGTCCGGGTGCGAAAATGAGTTTAGATGGCGCTAAAAAACCGGACCATTTAATCACCGTTTTTGCCGGTGTTGACAAAGAAGCCGTTGACGCAGCCAGAGCAGAAATGTTTCCTTTTCCACCGTCATCACCAAGTATGGCATTGTTCAAAAACGGAGAATTGGTTCACATGTTAGAACGTCATCACATCGAAGGTCGTCCGGCTGAATTAATCGCGGAAAACCTAAAAGATGCTTACGCAGAATTCTGCTAAAAAATATTTTTTAAAACATCACGCAACCTTTTCTGTTGAATTGCGTCTAAGTAACAAGATGCCATGAAAATGGGAGAAATGCTATGAAAGAGAAACCCTTTCAATTGAAAAATTGTTTGGGTTTTTTTATTGCCAAAAAAATGTAAATTTGCACCGAATTCTTCCATTTAGAGTTCACAACATATTTCTCACTTAAACGTTTATAGCATGCAACTGTATAACACCTTAAGCGCAGAAGAAAGAGCCGAGCTTATTGACCAAGCCGGAAAGCAAAGACTAACTTTGTCTTTCTATGCGTATGCCAAAATTGAAGATCCCAAAAAATTTCGCGACGATTTATTTATCGAATGGAACCAACTCGATGCTTTAGGCCGAACGTATGTGGCCAAAGAAGGAATCAATGCGCAAATGTCAATTCCGGCCGAAAACATGGAAGCTTTTCGCGAAACTTTAGAAGCCTATGATTTCATGAAAAACATCCGCCTAAATGTGGCTGTAGAACATGATGACCATTCGTTTTTGAAATTGACCGTAAAAGTTCGAGACAAAATTGTAGCCGATGGTTTAAACGATGAAACCTTTGATGTAACCAACATTGGTGTGCATTTAAAAGCCAACGAATTCAATCAGATTTTAGAAGATCCAAATACAATTGTGGTCGATTTTAGGAATCATTACGAGAGCGAAATCGGGCATTTCAAAGGCGCGATAACTCCGGATGTAGAAACTTTTAGAGAAAGTTTGCCCATCATCAACGAACAATTAAAAGATTTTAAAGAAGATAAAAACCTGGTAATGTATTGCACCGGAGGTATTCGTTGCGAAAAAGCCTCGGCTTATTTCAAACACCAAGGTTTTAAAAATGTGTTCCAATTGGAAGGCGGAATCATCAACTACGCCAAACAAATCAAGGAAGAAAATCTCCAAAGCAAATTCATTGGAAAGAACTTTGTATTCGACCATCGTTTAGGCGAAAGAATTACTGACGATATCGTTTCGCAGTGTCACCAATGTGGAAAACCATGCGACAATCACACCAATTGCGAAAATGACGGTTGCCATTTGTTGTTTATCCAATGTGACGATTGTAAAGTTGCGATGGAAAATTGTTGTTCCAATGAATGTCTGGAAATCACTCATTTGCCTTTGGCCGAACAAGTAAAATTGAGACGAGGAAAGCAAGTTGGAAACAAAGTCTTCCGCAAAGGAAAATCTGAAAACCTAAAGTTCAAACACTCGGGTGAACTCTCCGATATTGCATTGGCTACAGCCAGAAAAACAACCGACATTCGCCAAAAAATAAAGGTGAAAAAAGTATTGGTTGCCAAAGCCGAACATTACTACGTAAAAGCGCAAGTTGGCCTTTTTATCATCGAAAACCAGGAACTCAATATTGGCGATAAAATCATAATTTCCGGACCAACAACAGGAAATGAAGAATTAATTTTAGATAAAATGTTAGTCAACGGACAAGAAAGTACAATAGCCAAACCCGGAGATAAAGTCACTTTTGAAGTGCCGTTCCGAGTACGATTGTCGGATAAATTATTTAAGATAGTAACATAAAAATACCCCCAAATAGTTAGACGCTATTTGGGGGTAGTCTAAAATTCGGTTTTTATTTTTTAGTTTTTTGTTAAAACTATAACAACTGTTTCATCATCACCGTCATCATCAAAATCAGAAATCGTTTTTACTTTTAAAGTTGTTGCTGAAAGCTCAGTTATTGGAACAATATCAGTTACGCCATCAGAAGTAATCGAAAGATTGTTGCCTGATTTAGTATATGTAAAAGGGGCGATGTCCAACTCACAATTCCAAACATCTACATTGGCTCCTGAGCCATCTGCATTGAATTGAATATAATCTTTACCACATTCTTCATGGTCATCATAAGGAATAGTTTGTCCTTGTACTTTGTACTCTTTAAAATACCATTTGCCTAAGATATCTCCGGATGTAGTCGGACTATCATCAGAGGAACATGAAATCGCAAAACTTGACAAAATTGCCAAAGAGAATAAACTTAATTTTTTCATTGAATTTAGATTTTTATTGTATTAAAAAACAAATATAGAAAAAAATTCTTGCAAAAGAACGAGCGTAAATATTAGATAAAAGAATTTTAAAAACTTTAAAAAATACTATCTTTACACTTTTAACGTTTATGATTAGTAGCCTCGTTATCGAAACGAAGCGACCAACATACATATATCCAAATTATGGCTTGTCAAAGTTGTTCTACATCTGATGGTGGTGCACCAAAAGGATGCAAAAATAATGGGACTTGCGGCACCGATAGCTGCAACAAACTAACCGTTTTCGATTGGCTCTCTAACATGAGTTTGCCCAATGGAGAAGCGCCTTTCGATTGTATTGAAGTGCGGTTTAAAAACGGCAGAAAAGAATTTTACCGCAATACCGAAAAACTTACTTTAAGTATTGGTGACGTTGTAGCTACAGAAGCTTCACCCGGTCATGATGTAGGAATTGTAACGCTTACTGGCGAATTGGTTAAAATTCAAATGAAGAAAAAAGGGGTTAATCACACTAGTCCTGAAATTCCTAAAGTTTACCGAAAAGCGTCTCAAAAAGACATCGATATCTGGAGTGATTCCCGTGATAAGGAAGAACCGATGAAGGTAAAAGCCCGTGAATTGGCGATTGCACACAAATTGGAAATGAAAATTTCTGATATCGAATTCCAAGGCGATGGTTCTAAAGTAACTTTCTATTACACCGCGAATGATCGTGTCGATTTCCGTTTGTTAATCAAAGATTACGCCCGTGAATTCAGTACCAGAATTGAGATGAAGCAAGTCGGTTTCCGTCAGGAAGCTTCTCGATTGGGTGGAATTGGTTCTTGTGGAAGAGAATTGTGTTGCTCGACTTGGTTAACCGATTTCAGAAGCGTGAATACTTCGGCAGCGCGTTACCAACAATTGTCTTTGAATCCACAAAAATTAGCTGGTCAATGCGGTAAATTGAAATGTTGTCTGAACTATGAATTAGACACTTACATGGATGCGCTAAAAGATTTTCCGGATTTTGAAACCAAATTGAAAACCGAAAAAGGCGACGCCGTTTGTCAAAAACAAGATATTTTCAAAGGCTTAATGTGGTTTGCTTATTTTGACAATTTTGCCAATTGGCACGTGTTGAAAATTGACCAGGTTAGAGAAATTGTAGCGCAAAACAAACAAGGCAAAAAAGTAAGTTCATTGGAAGATTTTGCCCTTGAAATTGTAGCCGAGCCTGAAAAAGATTTCAACAACGCCATGGGACAAGAGAGTTTAACTCGTTTTGACCAACCTCGAAATAAGAAAAGAAATAACAATAAAAATAAAAAGCGTAAACCTTTTGGTGCCGATAAAAAACCCTCATCCGAGAATAACAATGAGCCTAAGATTAAGAAATAATTTTATCCTGCTATTGGTCGCGGTGCTTTTATTTTCTTGCGACGAGAAAAGAGTTTTTGACGAATACAAATCCGTTGGAAAAGAATGGCACAAAGACAGTGTAGTCACTTTTGAATTGCCGCAATTAGACGCCAAAAAAATGTACAATTTGTACGTTAACGTCAGAGATAACGATGATTATCCGTTTAATAATTTGTTCTTGATTGTTTCTTTGGAACACCCAAACAGACAAGTAAAAGTAGATACTTTAGAATACCAAATGACCAATCCTGATGGCACGCTTCTTGGAGAAGGATTTACCGATATTAAAGAAAATAAGCTGTTTTATAAAGACAAACAACTTTTTACACAAAAAGGAATTTATAAAATCCACATCAAACACGCAGTGAGACAAACCGGCAAAATTGAAGGCGTTCCTTCACTGGCAGGAATATCCGATGTTGGTTTTAGAATCGAATCTACAGAATAAAAATATGGCACAAAAAAATAATACCGCAACAGTTAAAGACATTAAATACTACCAAAATAAGTTTTGGAAGTTGTTGGTTTACGGACTTGGTGTAATGATTTTGTTTTTCTTTTTGGCTTCTTGGGGGTTTTTCGGAAGCATGCCTTCCTTTGAAGATTTAGAGAATCCGGAATCTAATTTGGCCACCGAAATCATCTCTTCTGATGGTGTGACCATTGGTAAGTTTTACAACGAAAACAGAACCCCAATTAAGTACGAAGATTTACCGCCACATTTGGTAAAAGCCTTAGTCGCTACGGAAGATGAGCGTTTCTACGAACACTCCGGAATTGACGGCAGAAGAACTTTAGGCGCAGCCATAAAACTTGGTTCCGATGGTGGTGCGAGTACCATAACCCAACAGTTAGCCAAATTACTTTTTCATGGTGAAGGTTCGAGTTTCAAGCCTTTTCGTGTGATTCAAAAAGTAAAAGAATGGATTATCGCCGTTAAATTAGAACGCCAATACACCAAAAACGAAATCATCGCCATGTACTTAAACAAGGCCGATTTTGTAAATACCGCCGTTGGAATTCGTTCGGCATCTAAAGTCTATTTCGGTAAAGAACCGCGTGATTTGTCTATTGATGAAGCCGCTATGTTTGTCGGAATGCTTAAAAATCCTTCCCTCTACAATCCGCTTCGTCGTCTGGAAAAAGTAAAAAACAGAAGAAATACCGTTTTAGACCAAATGGTAAGAAACAAAGTTTTGGCGAAAGAATCCCGTGACACTTTAGCCGTAAAACCTATCGTTTTAAACTTCCATCCCGAAAGTCACAAAGAAGGAACAGCAACGTATTTTCGTGAATTCCTTCGTGAATACATGAAAAATTGGGCCAAAGAAAATAAAAGACCCGATGGCAGTGATTGGGACATTTACAGCGACGGTTTGAAAATTTACACTACCATCGATTCTAAAATTCAGGAACATGCCGAAGAAGCCGTTCAGGCTCACATGAAAAACCTACAACAAGAATTCTTTACAGAGCAAAAAAACAATAAAAATGCACCATTTGTAAACATTACCGATGACGAAACCAAACGCATCATGAACCAAGCTATGAAAAACTCAGAGCGTTGGAGAGTAATGAAAGACATGGACAAATCAGAAGAAGAAATCATCGCCTCCTTTGGGGTTAAAGCCAAAATGAAAATCTTCTCATGGAAAGGCGAAATCGATACGTTAATGACGCCAATGGATTCCATACGGTATTACAAACACTTCTTGCAAGCGGGATTAATGTCGATGGAACCACAAACCGGTCACATCAAGGCTTGGGTGGGCGGAATTGATTATAAGTATTTCCAATACGACCACGTAGGCCAAGGCGCACGTCAAGTAGGCTCGACTTTCAAACCGTTTGTTTACGCTACTGCCATTGAACAATTAGGCATGTCACCTTGTGATTCTATCATCGACAGTCCGTTCATGATTCACAAAGGAAGGCACAATGTTACAGAAGATTGGGAACCTAAAAATTCCGACAGACAATACCGAGGCATGGTGACTTTAAAACGCGCTTTAGCGCTTTCTATAAATACTGTGTCAGCTAAATTAATCGATAAAACCGGTCCGGAAGCTGTAGCAAGCCTAACCAAAAAACTGGGTGTAAAATCGGAAATTCCATCACAACCTTCTATTGCCTTAGGGGCAGTCGAAATTACGGTAGAAGACATGGTTGCCGCCTACAGTACGTTTGCTAACCAAGGGGTTTATATTAAGCCTCAATTCATAAGTAGAATCGAAGACAAAAATGGGGTTGTGTTATACGAACCTGTTCCTGATTCCCATGACGTTCTAAATAAAGACATCGCCTATGCTGTAATTAAACTCTTAGAAGGCGTAACCGAAAGTGGTTCGGGTGTGCGTTTAAGAACCGAAGGTGGTGGTAGTGGCGACAATCGTTGGACAGGTTATCCCTACATGTTCACCAATCCAATTGCAGGTAAAACCGGAACGTCTCAAAACCAGTCTGACGGATGGTTTATTGGAATGGTGCCTAATCTTGTCACCGGAGTTTGGGTAGGTTGTGAAGATCGTTCGGCTCGTTTCAAAGGGATCACTTATGGACAAGGCGCAACTGCAGCCTTACCAATTTGGGGTTATATGATGAAGAAATGTTATGAAGACAAAGACCTTCAAATCTCCAAAGATCCATTCGAAAGACCCGATAATCTTTCCATCAAAGTAGATTGTTGGACCCCTAGAAAAGTTGAGACCGATTCCACCGCAATTCCAACCGAGGAAGAAGAACAAAATATTGATGATTTTGAATTGTAAAATTTAGGAGCTATTTCCGGCTTTCCGCGTCTCGTCCCAAAAGACGAGACCATCTTCACACGAGCGAAGCGACTGCCGAAGGAATCCGGACTAACATAATAGAAAATTCCGTCTACAAGTGCAGGCGGAATTTTTTATTTTAAACAGGCGGAAACAAATCCCTTCCCTATTCTCTTTTAAATTCCTAAATTTACACCACAAACAAATTACGCTAAACAACACTAATCAATCATGATTAACAAAAAAGTAAACTCTGTACAAGAAGCACTGCAAGGCATCGAAGACAACATGACCATCATGCTCGGTGGTTTCGGACTTTGCGGCATCCCCGAAAACAGCATCGCCGAGTTGGTCCAAAAAGGCACTACCAATTTAACCTGTATTTCTAATAATGCCGGTGTTGATGATTTCGGATTGGGCTTATTGCTTCAAAAAAGACAAATTAAAAAAATGATTTCTTCTTACGTAGGAGAAAATGCCGAATTTGAACGCCAAATGCTTTCCGGCGAATTAGATGTTGAACTTACACCGCAAGGCACTTTAGCCGAAAAATGTCGTGCTGCTCAAGCCGGAATTCCTGCATTCTTCACTCCGGCAGGTTACGGAACTGAAGTCGCTGAAGGCAAAGAAGTGCGCGAATTCAATGGCAAAATGCACATCATGGAACTAGCCTACAAAGCTGATTTTGCCATAGTAAAAGCTTGGAAAGGCGACGAAGCCGGAAACTTAATTTTCAAAGGAACCGCACGCAATTTCAACGCACCTATGGCCGGTGCCGCTAAGATTACCATAGCCGAAGTGGAAGAATTAGTGCCGGTTGGTTCACTCGACCCGAATCAAATTCACATTCCCGGAATTATGGTACAACGCATTTTTAAAGGAGAAAAATTTGAGAAGAGAATTGAGCAACGTACAACCCGAAAAAGAGAATAGTCATGGCTTTAGATAAAAACGATATCGCAAAAAGAATAGCCCAAGAAGTTAAGGATAAGTATTTCGTTAACCTTGGCATTGGCATTCCAACCTTGGTAGCTAATTATGTGCGCACCGATATTTCGGTTGAATTTCAATCGGAAAATGGCGTTCTCGGCATGGGACCATTCCCTTTTGAAGGCGAAGAAGATGCTGATGTTATTAACGCCGGAAAACAAACCATTACCACTTTACCCGGAGCGAGTTTTTTCGACTCGGCTTTCAGTTTCGGAATGATTAGAAGTCAGAAAGTTGATTTAACGATTCTCGGGGCCATGGAAGTGGCTGAAAACGGAGATATAGCCAATTGGAAAATCCCCGGAAAAATGGTAAAAGGAATGGGAGGCGCTATGGATTTAGTAGCTTCTGCCGAAAACATTATTGTAGCGATGATGCACGTCAATAAAGCCGGAGAGAGTAAAATTTTAAAAAAATGCACTTTGCCTTTAACGGGCGTTGGTTGTGTGAAAAAAGTGGTAACCGAATTGGCCGTAATGGAAATCACACCAAAAGGATTCAAACTTTTAGAACGCGCTCCCGGTGTTTCGGTTGAACATATTATTGCCTCAACGGAAGCCGAATTAATTATTGAAGGTGAAATTCCGGAGATGGTCAATTCCTAATTTAAAGTATTGAGACCAATTGTTACACTTTATTTATCCTTTAAAAAATGCGAAAAAAATTCTTTATAATATTGGCCATATTCCATTATGTTTTCATTTGGTCTCAGAATCCAATGGATGTTGTTCATTCTTACGGCGCTTATCCGGGATTTAATGATGTCATCAATGATATTGCCACTCAACCTGATGGTAAATCAATTTATGTTGGCAAGTTCACAAAATATCGAGGAATTCCATGTAATCGTATCGTTAGATTGAATGTAAATGGCACCATCGATTCTTCTTTTTCTATTGGAACCGGCTTTGGTTCAAATGCTAATACTTCTGTTGAAACAGTAACACTTCAATCCGATGGTAAAGTCTTAGTTGGCGGCGGTTTTTCTAGTTATCAATCTACAAGCGCACCTACTTTAATTCGTTTAAACTCCGACGCAAGTATTGACAATTCTTTTGTTTTTTCGTCCTTTACTGCTGTTTATGGCATCAATAACATATTAGTACTACCCAATGGGAAAATAATTGTTCTCAGTTACAATTACAATAAAATCGCTCGTCTTAATTCAGATGGTACATTAGACAATAGTTTCAACATTGGAACTGGTTTCAATACTTTAGCCACTAAAGTAGTCGCTCAATCCGACGGAAAAATTATAATTGTTGGAAGTTTTACAAATTTTAATGGTGTAACTCGAAACCGTATTATTCGCTTAAATGAAGATGGTGCAATAGACAATAGTTTTTCTATAGGTTTAGGTTTTAATTACACAGTTAATGATGTTGTCATTCAACCTGATGGGAAAATTGTGGTATGTGGTGATTTTAGTACTTACAAAGGATTAGATCAAAAAAAAATAGCAAGATTATTAACTGATGGCTCAATAGACAACTCTTTCAATATAGGAACTAGTTTCCCTAATGGAACTAGTTCTAATGATCTTCAATCTCCTTCAAAAATGATTGTAGATTCTAATGGTAAGTTAATAATAATAGGAACTTTTACATCATACAACAGTAGCTCAAGATCAGGGTTTGTGAAACTTCTTCCAGATGGTTCAATAGACGATAGTTGTAATTTTACCACCAATGAAAATTTATATTCAATTGACATAAGTTCAGAAAATAAGATTATAGTTGGTGGAAGTAGAAAAATTTTCAGAATTCTGGATAATGGCACCCAAGATCTGTCTCTATCTTATGGATTGGGATTCAATAACAATATATTCGATACTCTAATTAAATCAAATGGAAAATATATTGTTGCTGGTCAATTTACAGAATATCAAGCTGAAACAAATATTGTTGTTCAGTTCAATGCCGATGGCACAATAGATAATTCTTTTAACTTTAATTCCGGCCTAGGATATGTACACGGATTCATAAAAACAATTTTAGAATTACCGAACGGACAAATTCTTGTTGGAGGATCATTTGCCATAAATGTCAATGGAACTAATTTTTCAGATTTAGTTCGTGTAAATACCGATGGAAGTATAGACTCTTCTTTTGATGCCCCATATACCAATGGAGTTATTAACGCTCTTGCTGTTCAATCGGATGGCAAAATAATGGTTGGTGGTACTTTTTCTGATGTTAATGGTGTTTCTAATGGCTATCTTATTAGATTAAATACAAATGGATCTTTAGATAACAGCTTTGATAAAGGAACAGGTTTTGTTTTAGGAAGTTATATTGGAGTTCAATCAATTGTTATTCTGTCGGACGGGAAAATGCTTATTGGAGGTAATTTTAATATTTATAATAATGAACCTCACAATTATATAATGCGTTTATTACCAAATGGAAGTGTGGATTCTACATTTCAATCTGGAGATGGTTTTAATGGCCCTTTGTCAAAAATTATGGTTCAACCCAATAATAAAATTATCGTTGTAGGAAGTATTGGCTCCTATGATTCGCAGAACATTTGTGGAAATAACAATTGTGGAATTGCTCGTCTCAACTTCAACGGAAGCCTGGATTCCTCTTTTATATCCACTATTTCGACCAATTACATAAACGATTTTGTCCTTCAACCTGACGGTAAAATAATCATGGGCGGATTTTCTTATTACATTGGAGGTAATCCATTAAATAATTTTGTACGACTGAATCCAGACGGAAGTAATGACAATTCTTTTAATCCAAATGCTGTTTTTAGTTTGAACGAAATACAGAGCCTTTCCTTGTTTGACAATGGTAATATTCTTGTAGGTGGAGAATTTGATACTTTCAATAATTTTGATTCTTCTAATTTAATTCTCCTACGTGGTGGAGAGCTTACTTTGTCTAATCCCTCCTTTCAACAACAAAAAATAGTACTCTTTCCAAACCCGGTTGAAGATAGAATTACAATGATACTCCCCGAGAATCAAAGTGCTATTTCATACTCTATATTAGATTTTACAGGAAAAAAAGTATTTCAGATCAACGCTTCCAATCCATCAATTAATGTTGAATATCTCGAAAAAGGGATATACTTTCTAAAAGTAAATACTGAATCAGGTGATTATGTTTCTAAATTTATCAAAAAATAAAGTACTCTATTATCCATCTGACATTCTCAAAAAAATATTTCCGTTGAAGCTGATTTAATCATTGAAGGTAATATTCCAGAAATGGTGATTAACTAATTTTGGGATTTTTATTGAGCTCAACTAGAGATTTACAAAAAAATAGTGCGCCTATAAAAAAAATTTTACAATTATCGCTAACTTTACATAAAATCCTGATTTTGAAAAAATTAATACTTTTTTTGTTTATAGTATTTGGTCTTAGTAATTCTATAGCACAAAATGCTGCAGATGTAGAAACTTCTTTCGGACCAATTCCCGGATTTAACGGTATCATTTATGCAACTGCGCAACAACCAGATGGCAAAATACTTGTTGGAGGGAGTTTTACAAAATACAAAGGAATTGATTGCAAGTACTTTGTTAGACTACTTGCGGATGGGACTGTAGATCCAAGTTTTGTAACTGAAACCACATTTTATTTCAAAGTAACCTCCATAGTACTGCAACCTGATGGAAAAATATTGGTTTCTGGAGGATATACTACGCCTGTTAATGGAATTAGAGATGGTGTGATTAGATTAAATACAGATGGAAGTACCGATTATACTTTTAGTACTATTACAGGATTTAGCGGTATAGTGGGCATACAAGATGTTGTACTCCAGCCTGATGGCAAAATGGTTATTGTTGGCGGTTTCAGCTCCTACAGTAATATAAATAGAAAATACATAGTAAGAATTAATGCTGATGGAACTTTAGACACTACCTTCAACCCGGGAAGTGGATTTGACAATGTTGCTAATTCTATTGCGTTACAAGCCGATGGTAAAATTATTGCGGTGGGTAATTTTGGCAATTATAATGGATATACGAGAAATAAAATAATTCGCCTAAACACTGATGGTTCTATAGATTTAACCTTTTCTATCGGAGTAGGTTTTGGTAGTGGCACACCTTCATCTGTTCTAGTTCAACCTGATGGCAAGATTGTCACAGCTGGAAATTTTTCAACGTATAAGAATGTAACTCAAAAAGGTATTATCAGATTATTAGATAATGGAGACAAAGACACTACACTAAACTCAGGCGAAGGATTCCTAACATCAGGCTCAGGCATTATGACATTGGCAATGGACCATTTAGGAAATTTTATAGTAGGTGGTCAATTCCAAAAATATAACAATACAACAAAGTACAATTGTGTTAGATTAAGTCCAAATGGCGTCTTAGACAATTCGTTTACAGTAGAGAAAGCGTTCCCAGTCTACTCCATTTTAGTTCAAAATGATCAAAAAATAATTGTAGGAGGTGACAATTACATATCAAGAGTTAACAACAATAGCACTGTCGATTACACTTTTGATTATGGTACCGGTTTTAACAACACTTACATGTATTATAGCGAAGGGGATTCTGTAATACAACCTGACGGAAAAATTATTGTTGGTGGTTATTATTCCTTGTACGGATTACGTTTTGAAAATGGATTGATTAGATTAAATCCTGATGGAACAAAAGACAATACATTTAACGTCAGTTATTTGGATAGATGTTATACCCGAAAAATGCTTTTACAACCCGATGGAAAAATAATTGCCAAAGGAGATTATCATTACGCAAATGCCGGCTCCAGTGGTTATTTTAACTTTATAAGATTCAATCCTGACGGTAGTCATGACACTTCATTCAACATTGATTCATTTTCAAATTATGATGTTGATTTTACTTTACAGTCTGATGGGAAAATTATAGTATGCGGTGGAGGATTTATGGTAAAGCGCTTAAATTCAAATGGAACTCTTGACAGTACTTTTAACACGGGTTCTGGGTTCAATTATAATGTTAATGCAGTAGCTGTTCAAAACGATGGGAAAATTATCGTTGTTGGAGATTTTTCTCTTTTTAATGGCGAACAACATTTAAGGATTGTTCGTTTATTGCCAAATGGAAGTTTAGATACCAGTTTTAATGCTGGCGAAGGATTTAATAGCACTCCATCAACGATTTGCTTGCAACCAGATGGGAAAATTTTAGTTGGTGGTTACTTTGGGTCTTATAATGTAATTTCCGCATGGGGAATTACAAGAATAAATACCGATGGAAGTCATGATGCAACATTCAATTCGGGATTCAACATAAATAATGTAAAAAGTATAGTAGTTCAGCCTGATGGGAAAATTATTGCAGGAGGCCATATCAGTTATTTTATGGGAAGCCCGCTAAAAAATCTTGTTCGTTTTAATGCTGACGGCAGTGTTGACGAAACTTTTGATATTGGAACAGGATTTGATTTGGCGGACAGTAATAGTTTTGTTACTCAATTAAACCTTCAATTGGATGGCAAAATTCTTATAAGTGGTAATTTCAAGAATTATAAATCTATTAGCTCTTCAAATATAATTAGGTTATATGGTGGGAATTCCGTTTTGTCAGACCAAAATTTTACACAAGAAAAATTAGTATTGTATCCAAATCCGGCTCACGATTTTATCAATATCCAACTGCCTTCAGGTAATTTTAATTATGACTGTGAGATTTTTGATTTAACCGGTAAATTAATTTCACAAAAAACAATTACTAATTCTAAAATTGATATACAATCTTTATCGAAAGGAATATATATACTAACAGTGAAAAGTGAAACCGAAAATTTTACTGCAAAATTTATAAAAGAATAAATTTAAAATTTCCCTAGTTGATATTCCTGAAAAGGTAATTTAGTCGAACCCATTTTAAAAACAGAAAACCACAAAACTCAGATGAATTTTGTGGTTTTTTTATGCATACAATTGGCTTATTTTTTTAAAGCCAAATAGTCTAAAATCACTGGCGACGCATGAGTAAAACTCGGAAATTGCTCCGTTATGCTGACAGCCCTTTTTTTATTCAATTTATAAGTCAAGTCAAATTCTGTTGTAAACAATATCGCCGATAAAAACGGGTTATTGATAAACTCCAACAATCTGGGAAAAGCTGATTCTATAGTATGAATTTCGAAAATTTCTTCCTTTTGAAACTTGAACTTTAATTCCAATTTTAATTCCATTTCCTCTATTGCCGGACGAACGTAAATGTTCATCAAATCGGTATTGCCGATGGTTTTGGCCAAAGTTAATTTGGCAAAAGTACCGTCAGCCAAGCTTTCTTTTACTTTGGTATAAAATTCGTCAAAGGCAATATAAATGGACATTTGCTTATGTTATTAATTTAAAAATTTCTGTCTTTTTTTAAAATAGGATTACTATCTATAAAATTATAGCCAATGTCGACAGTAAATGTAGTATTGTCTTTATTGATAAACTTATAATACCTCCCATCGGTCATTATGCTTTTCACATTATGCTTTTCTTCAAACACATTAAAGTCAAGCTTGTATTTAGGAATAAAATCAAGATTTACTTTTTTACCATTTCGCAAATTAACTTCAAGAAAAAAATCTTCTGATTCTTTTAAGAAATAGTCCTTTCCTTTTGTCTTGAATCGAAAAAGAACATCTTCGTTATCAAAAATAAATTGGTCATCATAGTTAAGCTTAACTTTTTGATAGGCATAACTTAGCTGTGTCATCGCCAATTCTAAATCAATAGGGCATTCAATATAGCTACTTATTGTCTTAACAATCTTTCCGTTTTTGATAAATGAAATAACATTGGTTTGGCTACAGGTAGTCATCGCAAAATAATTATCCTTTAGTTTAAAAATGTCTATTTTATCAAAACTGTTAAATAACTCATCTACAGTTTTTTTATCAAGTTTTGAGTTGAAATTCCCAGTTTGAGTATTGGAATCATAGCCTTTAAAATAAAAATTTCCATTTCTGTCAATATAGGTAGAATTAAATGGACAACTGCCAAAACAAGGACTTCTATCAACTATTACAGCATCATAATTGTTAGCATTGAAATAAGTGTTTTTCTTTTTAACCAACCTATAGGAAGCCTTATAATAACCGGATACTATCATTGTGTCTCCAGATCTCTTTTGTATTGTTATGGTGTCCCATTCTTTAGAAGTTTCATCAAAGAAAAGTAATTTGGAGTCTTTTATTTTATATTTTGTTTTTGTTCCAAGATAATAGGCGCTTCTTAAAAAGTCATATCCGTATGTGTCTGATTTTATTTTATTTTCAACAAAATAGTAAAACCCTTGCTTAAAATTTATTACACTATCATTGAGTATTTGAAAATTATAATAAGGTGTATCTTGTATTTCTAAATAGCTTTTAGGCATTTTAACTTTAGAAGCATCATATTCCACAATTTTATCAAAATACCAATGACCGACAAAGGGATTCTGTTTGCTGTCTTCCTCTTTTTTACAAGAGACAAACAACAATAGAAATGATATGAAAATGACTATTCTCATCAACTAAAAAACCAAGTCGCCACAAAAATAGCGGTAATCACACAGATTAAATCAACCAAAAGCATAGTAGCTAAAGTATAACGTGTATTTTTAATGTTGACAGACCCAAAATAAACTGCAATCACGTAAAAAGTCGTTTCGGCACTACATTGGAAAATACAACTCAGTCTTCCGGTTAAAGAATCCGGGCCAAAAGTACTCATCGAATCTATCATAAAGCCACGTGAACCACCCGAACTAAATGGTCTTAACATTGCCACCGGTAAAGAATCCGTAATTTGTTTGCTTACGCCAATGTTCGAAAAAACAAAGGAAAGTCCGTTACTAATGATGTCAAACAAACCACTATTTCTGAAAAAGGATATGGCCACTAACATTCCCAATACGTAAGGGAAAATCTTTACTCCGGTTTGAATTCCATTATTGGCACCCACTACAAAAGCGTCAAAAACGGTGGTTTCCTTTTCAACAAATTTCTTTTCTTTAAGGAAGGCAAAAAGCAAAGTAAACCCAATAATGACCACCAACATTAATCCGGAAAGGTTTGAGGTAAAGAAATTTTTGCCTACTAAGTCCAATCCATTAATATAAAACAACAACCCAACAATCGCTGCTACAACAGTCATTAAAGCCACTAGTAAAGTAGCGCTTTTGAAGTTAATTTTTTGTTTAATTCCAACAATTATCATAGCCGCAATGGTTCCGATAAAAGAGGTTATAATACATGGTAACATCACATCTGCAGGATTTTCTGCATTTTGCGCAGCGCGATATCCTATAATAGACGTTGGGATTAATGTTAAACCAGCAGCGTGCAAACACATGAACATGATTTGGGCATCACTGGCTTTGTCTTTTTCAGGATTGATTTCTTGTAGACTTTGCATAGCTTTTAATCCGAATGGCGTTGCAGCAGAATCCAATCCGAGGAAATTAGCGGCAAAGTTTAAGGTCATATACGATATAGATTCGTGATTTTTAGGAACAGTTGGGAAAACTTTGGCAAAAACCGGACTCAACTTTCTGGCTAATATTTCGGAAGCTCCGGAAATAATTAAAAGCTCCATCAATCCGCAAAAGAAAGCCAAATAAGCCATCAATGGAAGAATGATATCAAACAAAGTCATTTTACACGTCGGTAACAAGCCATCTGTTTTTTGCACACCACTGTAAACTTTTACAGTTTTGTTTTTGTATACATAGGTTGTATCAGGATTGAGTGTATCTCGATTGATTATAAACGTTTTTTCGTCGTTTTTGACAATGCTGTCTTGAATGAATTCTGGTATTTCATTCAAGTATTTTTCTGAAATTAAAACCGGATCATCTTTTTTTCCGTTTAATATATGATCGATGGTATAACTATTACCTGCAAATAAACTAAAAATCACAAAGGTAATGGAGGCGATAAAAATAACAAGCCAAAATCTACTGAGAACCATAATCTGTTTTTTGGTAAATATACTATTTATCAAATTTGGATAACAATAATTTTTAAATCGACATGAAATAATTTTTTTAAGAAACAGAGATTACTGAAGTAATAATTAAAATGTCTTGAACATATCCTAAAAAATAATGAATATTTAACAATAAAATAATCATTTTACTCTAAGATTTATATATTTGCAGACTATTACAACCAACAAATTATTCTCAAAAAAAATTATGAAAAAGCATTACTCGTTATTACTTCTTTTCTTATTTATTTCCAGTTCGATATTCGGTCAGTCTCAGGAAGATATCAAGAAAATTACTGCCGAATACGACATGGCAAAGCTTAAAGAAAAAGAAGCTTCTTACCGAAAAAGAGCCGCTGCTGAAAAGCAAAAAGCAATAGCAATGGCAAAGCTAAGAAATTGGCCCATTTACACTGAAACTCCAGAAGGTGGAATTAAGGAATTAATGGAAATTACCCCTGAAGGATTGCCAATCTATTACGCTACAGACAATGTAAATGCAGCTAGAACAACTAGAACGAATCATTTGAATGCCGGAGGATCTTTGGGTTTAAATTTAGACGGACAAGGAATGACCGTGAGAGTTTGGGATGGTGGCAATGTTAGGACTAATCACAATGCATTTGGAAGCAGAGTTGTGGCGGTTGATGCTACTACAACAAGTGTCATTTTACACGCTACTCACGTTACCGGAACTATGGTGGCTTCTGCCAATCCGGCTAGTGTAAAAGGAATGGCGTCTCAAGCTAATGCGCGTACTTTTGATTGGGGTTTTGATGACGCTGAAGTGGTTTCTGAAACCATGGAAGGTATGTTGGTTTCTAACCACTCCTATGGCACTCCTATTTCAGGTTCCGGTACTCCTTTACCTGCATGGTATATTGGCTCTTATACCTATTCCGCTTATCTTTGGGATGACATTGCCTATGATGCGCCTTACTATCTAGCAGTAATGTCTGCCGGAAATGAAGGTGGTAATAACGACAATGCTGAACCAATAGCTTTTGGTTTTGACAAATTAGTAGGAAATAAAGGGGCTAAAAATAATTTAGTTGTAGCCAATAGTCTAGATGCCACTACAGCAGCAGACGGAACACTTACTTCTGGAGTAACTATCAACCCTTCAAGTAGCCAAGGCCCAACAGACGATTTTAGAATTAAACCGGATATTACCGGAAACGGAACTAATGTAACTTCTACGGGAAGTTCAAGTACAACTGCTACCGCTGCACTATCGGGAACTTCAATGGCATCGCCAAATGTGGCCGGAAGTCTTATTTTACTACAACAACATTATAAAAACCTAACCAACAGTTTTATGCGTGCTTCAACCCTTAAAGGATTAGCTTGTCATACCGCTGATGATGCCGGTCAAGAAGGTCCGGATCCGGTTTTTGGCTGGGGATTGTTGAATTGTAAACAAGCGGCACAGACAATCACTAATAATGGATTAACCTCATGGGTTTCTGAAGAAAATTTAGCTAATGGACAAGAGTATACCATTACTGTAAACTCTAATGGATCAACCCCATTAATTGCTTCTATAACTTGGACTGACGTCCCGGGTACAATCAATACTGGAGGTTTTGGGGCAAATGATCCAACGCCTGCTTTAGTCAATGATTTAGACATTAGAGTTGTGAAAAACTCTACTACTTATTTTCCTTGGAAATTGGATTGGGATCCAAATAGTCCGGCCATAAGAACAGCAGATAACAATGTTGATAATGTTGAACAAGTTAAAATTGACACTCCAACAGCCGGGCAATATACCATTACTGTTAAACACAAAGGAACTTTAGTTACCGGCAGTCAAAAATTCTCCCTAGTAATTACTGGATTAACTTCAAATTTTGCTATCAATTCTACTTCAGATAACTTGACTGTTTGTTCCAATCAAAATGCTGTTTATACTTTTAATTATACACAATCAGGCGCCGGAACCACAACTTTCTCTGCCATAGACTTACCTACCGGAGCAACAGCAACTTTCTCTCCTACTTCCTTGAGTACAAATGGTTCAGTTACTATGACTGTTTCTGGTTTAGCGGGAATTACCCCAGGTGAATATTTTGTTGGAATTAAAGGTACAAGCACAACTGAAACTGAAACGCGTTATAAAACATTAAGAGTTTTTAACGGCACTTCTTTTCAGCCGGTAGCTTTGCAAACGCCGGCAAACGCACAAAATGGATTATCGACGACGGCTTTATTAAAGTGGAATACACAACCAAATGCGTTAACATACAATATTCAAGTTTCTCAATTTCCAAATTTCTCTTCTTTGTTTTTAACTGATGAAGTAGCCAATAACCAATACAATATTTCTGGTTTGACAGAAGCTACCAGATATTATTGGAGAGTGATTCCTCAAAACAACTGTGGTACCGCAATAACAAGTAATGCAATAGTTTACTATTTTGATACCGGTAATCTTGTTTGTGACCTAAATTTTGCTGCTGAAGACTATTCTGATGCTATTATTGCGGATGTTCCAAACTCAACTGCCTCGGTACCTTTAACCATTACAGGCGGTTATACTATAGGTGATTTAAACGTAAATATCAATATTTCACATACTTGGGTTCAAGACATGACCATCGTTCTTGAAGGACCTGTGGCAATTGGAAGTCCAATCATTACCTTACTCGAAGAAGCTTGTGGCGGTCAATCTGATATTGATTGTACTATGGATGATGATGGTGGTGAACCGACATGCGCAGGCACACCAGCTATAAGTGGAAGTATTGCTCCGGTTAATCCATTAAGTGCTTTGAATACCTTGCCGGCTGATGGTGTGTGGACTTTAAGAGTTGTTGACCCATACAATGAAGATGGTGGAAGTATTAATAATTTCAGTATTGACATTTGTAGTGTTGAAGTAGCCCTTTCTGTAGTTTCCAATCCGATTTTAAGCAGCAGTATATACCCAAATCCTACCAAAGGAATTGTAAATATTGCCATTCCGGCATTAACTGATAAAGCAACAATAACTTTATATGATTTACAAGGAAGAGCTATTATGACGAAAGAAACCAACCAAGTGTACACTTCTTTTGGAATAGAAAATCTTCAAGATGGAGTATACCTTGTAAATATTGCCAATGATCAAGGTTCAATCACAAAGAAAATAGTTTTAAGAAAAAACTAATCCGATAAAAAAAACTAATATAAAAGAGGTCGTAATTGACCTCTTTTTTTATACGTGTAATATTTCCTCCTCTATCAATAAATCCTCTCTGCGGAGTCGGAGAAAGATTTGCGCTACTGCAATGACGTCTTTTTCGCAATAGGTTACGATTCGGTCAATGTCTTTTTCCACATAAAATACATGAGCCACTTGACTGCCATCGATATCGCCTTTTGGAGATGGTATGCCAAGAATTTTGGTCAATAATTTTAAAGAAGTAAAATGTTTATAATCACCAAATTTCCAGAGCTCCAAAGTGTCTAAATGTGGAATCTCCCAAGGTTTTTTGCCAAATAAATTCAGTTTAGCCGGAATCACAATTTGATTGATAATCATTCTTCGAGCTATAAAAGGTATGTCAAACTCTTTGGCATTGTGACCGCATAAAAGATGTTGGGCGCCATTGAAATGCGTGTCCAATAAATTAGAGAAATCTTTTAAAATCTTTTTCTCTTCGCCAAAAAAGGAAGTTACCCTAAAATTTCTGATGTCGCTTTTGTTGGCAAAATAACCGACCGATATACAAACGATTTTACCAAACTCAGCCCAAATACCGGCGCGTTCGTAAAAGTCTTCGGGTGTGTATTCGTCTTTTCTTTGGTACTGGGTTTTTTGTTCCCAAAGGGATTTCATCTCAGCATCCAAAGCGTTGAAGTTTTGTTCTTCGGGTACGGTTTCAATATCGAGAAAGAGAATGTTATTGAGAGGGATTTTTTCAATCATAAAGTAAAATTTAAGAATTAACTGATTTAAAATTAAACATTTATTTTAAATATGAAAGAAAAATAGTTAAAAAAGTGATTGTTGTGCGCTTGGGCTTTCGTGTTCCAACAACCATTTTTTTCGCCAAAGTCCGCCGGCATAACCGGTTAACGAACCATCTGTTCCAATTACACGATGACAGGGAACGACTATCCATAATGGATTTTTACCATTGGCAGATGCTACCGCGCGAATGGCTTTGACATCGCCTAACTTTTTGGATAAATCTAAATAAGACATGGTTTTACCAAAAGGAATATTTAGTAATTCTTGCCAAACTCTTTGTTGGAATTCGGTTCCGTTAGGGTTCATTTTGAAATCAAAATCGTTTCGATTTCCTTGAAAATAATCATTAAGTTGACTAATGGCTTCTTGCAAAACAGGTGGGATTTCGGAAGTCACTTCGCCTTCTTCTAAAATGGAGATTACTGAAATTCCTTTGTCATCGCCGGCAATTTTGGCGACGCCGAGTGGTGTTCTAATAAAGGCTGTTTCCATGCCCTAAAGTTAGGAAATATTACTTTGAAAAAGTGTAAATATACTCTTGTAACGCCTTCAATTCTTCGTCGCTCATTTGTTTGGTGATGGCGAAATTGGTTTTCATGGTTTCGTACTGACTTGGATCAACAATTGGGTCGGCTTCTTCTTTGAGGAAAGAAACAATGCTACCTTTTTTTTCTTTGTAGATTATGGCAATCTCAGTAATGCTTGGTCCGATTACTTTTTGGTCGGGCAAATGGCAGGCGGTGCACGTTCCTTTGCCTTCAAATAATTCCTGACCGGAAATGGCTACTGCGGTATTGTCTTGTTTGGGTTGACCGTAGTTGTCTTCGGTTTCTTTTTTACAAGACGTGAAGGTTATGATAAAAGTGAGTAAAATAATTCTTTTCATAGTGTACAAAAATTCAATACAAATCCTAATTAGCCCCGATGGGAGTATTTACCGTGTAGTGCGGACAGCGGGAAAATGGATAACCGATAAAGCACGAACCATTCGCTCCTATTTTTGATTCAGTAAAACTGCAGCTTCTTTGGCAAAATAAGTCGAAATCAAACTGGCACCGGCACGCTTGATACACATTAATTGCTCCATCATGATTTTGTCGTGGTCGAGCCAACCTCTTTCGGAAGCGGCTTTAATCATAGCATATTCGCCCGAAACGTGGAAAACTGTTACGGGAACATTCACGGCGTTTTTAACTTCGCGAACGATATCTAAATACGCTATTCCGGGTTTTACCATGACCATATCGGCGCCTTCTTCTACGTCCATTAAAGCTTCTTTGATGGCTTCGATGCGGTTGGCGTAATCCATTTGATAGGTTTTTTTGTCTTTGGGAACGACTACATCGGCTTCTCTTGGCGCACTGTCCAAGGCATCGCGAAACGGACCGTAAAATGCCGAAGCATATTTAGCGGAATAACTCATAATGCCTACATTTTGAAAACCTGCAGCGTCTAAACCTTGGCGCAAACGCAAAACACGTCCGTCCATCATGTCGCTTGGTGCTACAAAATCGGCTCCGGCTTGCGCGTGAGAAACCGCCATTTTTACCAGTGCTTCATTAGTGGCATCATTGGCAATATCGCCGTTTTCGATGATACCATCGTGACCGTAAATCGAATATGGGTCGAGAGCTACATCGGGCATTACAATCATTTCCGGGCAAGCGGTTTTAATGGCTTTTATCGCTTGTTGCATCAATCCGTTTGGATTCCAGGCTTCTTTGCCGGTGTTGTCTTTTAGACTTTCGTCGACTTTTACGTAGATGTTTACGGCGCGGATTCCCAGAGCGTAAATTTCTTTTACTTCTTCTACCGTTAAATCGATTGAACGACGGAAAATGCCGGGCATTGAGGAGATTTCAGATTTGTAATTTTCGCCTTCTGCTATGAACATTGGGAACATAAAGTCGCTCGGACTTAAACTCGTTTCGCGAACCAAAGAACGAATGCTTTCGTTGACGCGTAATCTTCTGCCTCTTTGTAGTGGAAACATAATTTTTATTTTTTAAGTTAAATCCAATCTATTGGATTTTCTAATACTTTAATTAATTTTTCTTCTATCGAATTGGTTTCCGGATGATGGTCGTAAACCCATTGCACGTGCGGTGGTAAACTCATCAAGATACTTTCAATTCTGCCGTTGGTTTTTAGGCCGAATAATGTGCCTTTGTCGTGAACCAAATTGAATTCGACATAACGACCACGACGGATTTCCTGCCAGGTTTTTTGTTCGGGGGAATACGATAATCCTTTTCTTTTTTCTACTATCGGAACATACGCTTCGCAGAAACTGTTCCCAACTTCGGTTACAAAATTGTACCAATCTTCCATTGACACTGATTCTGTTTCTTTGCAATAATCGAAGAACAAACCGCCGATTCCTCGGGCTTCATTTCTGTGTGCATTCCAAAAATAGCCGTCGCATTGTTTTTTGTACTTTGGATAAAACTCCGAATTGTGTTTGTCGCATGCGGTTTTACACGTTTGGTGAAAGTGTTTCGCATCTTCTTCAAACAAATAATAAGGCGTTAAATCTTGTCCGCCACCGAACCATGAATTGATAACATTTCCTTTATCGTCGTACATTTCGAAGTAGCGCCAATTGGCATGAACCGTTGGCACCATCGGACTTTTTGGATGAATGACCAAGCTCAATCCGCACGCAAAAAAATCGGCTTCGCCTACGTTGAACATTTTTTGCATCGCTTCCGGTAATTTACCGTGAACCGCTGAAATGTTTACACCGCCTTTTTCGAAAACTTTTCCGTTCTCCATAACACGCGTTCTTCCGCCGCCGCCTTCAGGTCGTTGCCAAAGGTCTTCACGGAATTTGGCTCCGCCATCGACTGCCTCTAGGGCAGAAGTGATTTGGTCCTGGAGGTTTTGGATGTAGGTGTAGAATTTATTTTTCATTTAGGTGAAGCGCTTTGTTTATCTTATCTATAATCATCTTGCGGATTACGACTTATATCCATTTCAAATTTAGTAGTGAGTTTTTCAATTAATTGGGCTTCGCCAAAAAGACTATACTCTCCATAAGTATCCGCATTTCTGTATAAATCCAGAAAATAATACTTTTCAGTAATCCCCGATTCTTCTACAATCTGATCTAAAACCAATCGGATTAGACCTAACTCGGAAAACTCAGAGTACTGTTCGGGAATAAGAATATAGCATTTGTCTTTATAGCTTATGAATACACGTGGTCCGCTTTTATTGAAATACTCATCATAAATATATTGAATACATGACTTTACTTCTTTAATTTTTCCACCACTTAAATTGATGAATTTCTCGAAGAGTACATTATAATTTTCAGTCTGTTTGATGTGTTCCGGCTCCAAGCTTACGCCTATTTCATTGAGTTCCATTGCGGTAAAAATGTTACTGCGTTTGTCTTCTCTTATGTCATTTAAAAAATCAGATTTTTGCTGATTGGTAAGTGTTTTGGTTTTAAAACCATTTTCTGCTAACCATTTTGTTTTTATATCTAACAAAAAATATTCTACCAAAAACACATTTCTTGTTTCACTAGATTTAATGCTATTTTGAACTAGTTCTGTAAATGACTTTGAATCCAAATAGGAAAAAGCGCTTTTAATTTGGGCAATCCAATAGTCCTTTTCGAAAAACCCTAACGTTTCTCCATTTTGAAGTAAGGACACTTGAAGTTGTGAATCATTTTTGATTTCTTCGTCTGAAAAAAAATCGCTGAAGGAATCACTATAAGTTTTCCTTTCCTTCATTTTATCTAACAATATTTGTTTTCTTTTGCTCAAGTCCAAAAAAGAAAATTCTGCATTGGTTATTAAATATTCTAATTCTGCATTTTGATCTTTAAGGATTTCATGATTTGACAACTCTTTAAGCTTATTAATTAAAGCCAAATTTCTTTTATCATTACTCCCAAGTACTTGATATAAAACTTGCTTTTTGAAATGTTTCTGCTCATCAATCCCTAATACTTGTATAGTATCCGTTTCTTCCGTTGAAATTTCAATGCTGCTAAACTCTTCCGGTTGAAAGGGGTTTTTATCTAAATAAGTATACAATTCATTTATTAATTCTTTTTGGGCGACAGGTGAACTTTTCTCATATATTCTAGGTAAAATATCACTCGTGCTAAAATTTGGTTTTTTTTGATTTATAGTTTTAGAAAAATAATTCGCTACCTTATCACTAACAGATTTCTCTTCGCAAAGTTTTTCGATTAATAATTCTGTTTGTGTTGATTTGTCTGAAAACAATCTGGTTTCAAAGAGTTGGGTTCTACCTTCAATTTTCTGTCTGTCTAAATAATAGATAATTGAACTTTCCAATTCGGGTACGGCTATTAACTCGAAAAGCTTGCTTTTAACAGCATCATTCAATGTATAGGGACGCAATGAATCATCAAACTCTTGCTTCATTTGTTCTAAAAATTCATCAATGGCATGATAATCCTCACTGTTTAAAATTTCTAAAACCTGTTGCAAAACGGTTGCATCACCTTGTTTATACCTACCGCCTATTGTTTTTCTGTCATTAATGATATGAACTCGTTCCCTTTGAGATGGATGGGTTTTTGTTTTGTCGATATAAGCTGAGAGAAAGGCTACATCAGTAGGATCCTTAACCACTATAATCTGGCCTCTCAAATCGTTATTTATTTGCTTGCTAATTATTTTTTCAATTCTCAGACTATCACTCAATAACGTTTGACCTTGCACATAATTTGAAATCATGGCAAAAAAACTAAACAACAACAATCCATAAATCTCTTTTCGCATAAAAAACTTATTTATTTCCGTATTCTTTCACCGCTTCCACAAATGCTTTGGCATGATCTACCGGTATGTTAGGTAAAATACCGTGACCCAAGTTTACGATGTAACTGTCTTTTCCGAATTCGTCTATCATTTCGTGCACCATTTTTTTGATGGTTGGAATTGGAGACAATAATCTTGACGGATCGAAATTTCCTTGTAAGGTGATTTTTCCGCCCGATAAATAACGAGCGTTTCTGGCCGAACATGTCCAGTCAACACCAAGTGCTGAGGCTTTTGATTTCGCCATGTCATTTAGCGCAAACCAACACCCTTTTCCGAATACGATTACTTTGGTATCTTCGGCTAAAGCTTCAACGATTTGGTTGATGTATGGCCACGAGAATTCTTGATAATCAACCGGAGAAAGCATTCCGCCCCAAGAATCGAAAATTTGAATGGCGTTACAACCCGCTTTTACTTTTTCTTTTAAATATAAAATAGTCGTATCGGTAATTTTTTGCAATAAAGTATGCGCTGCAATTGGGTTGGAGAAACAAAATCCTTTGGCCGTGTCAAAACTTTTCGAGCCTTTTCCTTCTACGGCATAACAGAAAATCGTCCATGGTGAACCGGCAAAACCTATAAGTGGCACCTCATCGTTTAGCATTTCTTTGGTCAATTTAATGGCGTCAAAAACGTAGCCTAAAGTTTCATTTACATCCGGAACAAAAACCTGATTCACTTGTTCCATTGTTCTGATTGGATCGGGAATTATTGGTCCCAAATTGTCTTTCAATTCTACGTGAATACCCATCGCTCTTGGTACCACCAAAATATCCGAGAACAGAATCGCAGCATCCGGTTTTACAATTCTAATGGGCTGAACCGTAATTTCGGCGGCTAATTCCGGCGTTTCACAACGGGTGAAGAAATCGTATTTGTCGCGTAAAGCTCTGAATTCAGGCAAATATCTTCCCGCTTGACGCATCATCCAAACCGGTGGACGTTCTACTGTTTCATTGTTTAAGGCGCGAAGGAATAAATCGTTTTTAATCATGTTTTAGGTTTTGTCGTTAGCTTGTGCTAACTATATTTTATTAAAAAATTCTATACTTTTTATAATGGTACTTTCAATGGTTGGTTGATTGGCGATTTGTACTTTCTTAGTAATACCTCTCAAACTTTTGGCCGTCGTACCTCCAATGCAAAAACAAATTTCGTCCCGAATGATATTGGTTTTCAAAAAACTTTGCACGCCTGACGGACTGAAAAACATAATGCCGTTTAAATTATCGGCTGCCTTGTGTGGTGTCAAAACGGTTTCGTAGACTTCAATTTCCTCGAAAATTACTCCGGCTAAAGTCAGTGAATCCGGTAAAATATCTCTTCTCAAATTCCCGCAGAAGAACGTAAAACTGCTTTTGAAATATTGGTTACAAATAATTGAAGCCAATTCCGATGCATAATCCGAGCTTACTATTACTTCAAAATCATTTTGTTCTAACAATGCTCTGGTTTTTTCACCTACACAGAAGCATTTTCGGGTTTTTATTTCGGTTATTTTGTTATTTTCCAAAACACTTTCAACTGCATTCTGACTAGTAAAGATTAAAAAATCATTAATCCTTTCAATGTCAAAATGTTTATTCACCACATCGATAAAATCGGCTTCTTCTATGGCAAAATTCGCACTCAACAATAATTGCTTTTGATTCTCAGAAAGCTTTTTGGTTGACAATAGGCGAATTTGATTTTCCATCGTTTATACTTTAGGTTTAAGCTGATTTTTGATTTCAGCCATCAAGTCACTTCCTCCATTTTCTAAAATTTCTTGTGCTGAGTGAAATCCTAACTTCTTCCATGCTGAAATATCCACCGCTTTCTTGATTTCAAATTTCTGTTTTCCGTCAAGCGAAAGCAGACATCCATGAAATTCTATCGTGTCATCATGCTGATTGTATTTGGCCAAAGCTCCGATTGGCGCGGTACAACCGCCTTCCAATGTTCTTAAAAACTGTCTTTCTATATAAGTACAAATTTCGGTTTCGATATCATTCAATTGTGAAACGGCATCAATGGTATAATTATCATTACCCATCGCTACAACCACCATTGCGCCTTGCGCCGGTGCCGGAATCATCCAATCTAAATCGATAAAAGTTTCCGGTTTTAAATTGATTCTTTCTAAACCGGCTGCTGCAAAAACTGCTCCGTTCCAGTTGTTATCCTTCAACTTTTGCATTCGTGTGTTTACGTTTCCGCGTAAATCAGTAACCGTGTGATTGGGGTATTTATTCAGCCATTGCGCTTGTCTGCGTAAGCTTCCGGTGGCAATCATTCCGGTTCCGTTTAGAAAATCGAGATTGCCTTTGTGGACTAAAATATCCAACACATTGGCTCTTTCCAAAACTGCTGCTTGTACAATACCGATTGGTAAAGCCGTTGGCACATCTTTCATAGAGTGCACTGCGATATCCACTTCGCCATTAATCATAGCGATGTCTAGAGTTTTGGTAAAAATTCCGGTGATTCCGAGTTCGTATAAAGGTTTGTCAAGGATGATATCGCCTTGCGATTTTACGGCAACAATTTCGGTTTTATAGCCTAAATCGTTGAGTTTTTTTTGAACGGTATGGGCTTGCCAAAGTGCTAGTTCGCTGTCTCGCGTTCCTATTCTAATAGTTTTTTCTTTCACTTTGTGCATTGGTTTTATTTTTCTCGCAAAGACGCAAAGGCGCGGAGTTTTAAAAGAATGATTTCTCTTGGTCTAATTGAAAAACTTTTTCAATCCATTCGATGCCTTCATCCATAGAATCGCCATCTTTCAGGTGATTTACAAAATGATTGGTGATTTTTTGGATGATTCTATTGCTGATTAATTCTGCTTGCTCTTCGTCGAAATTGGATAATTTTTTGCGTTGCACATTCAATTCGCCTTCTTTGATCGAATTTAATTTTTCTTTCAACGCTTGAATGGTTGGGGCAAATTTTCTGTTTTTGGCCCAAGCCATAAACTCTTCTTTGATTTCTTCAATAATGGCTTCAGCTGCCGGTATGTGGAGTTTTCTGTTTTCTAAAGTTTCATCTGTAATTTGAGAAAGATGGTCTAAGTGAATCAAAGTCACGCCTTCCACTTCTTTTACATTTTCATTGACGTTTTTCGGGATCGATAAATCCAAAATCAACAATGGTTTTTTGAGATTTAAAATCGCTTTATCAATAGTAGGATTTTGAGCACCGGTGGCTACAATCACCACATCTGCTTTTTGCAATTCCAACTGTAAATCGGCGTAATCTTTTACTACTAAATCTAATTTTTGAGCTAGTCTTTCGGCTTTGTCTTTGGTACGATTGATTAGTGTGATTTGCTCGTGTTTGGTATGTTTGACCAAATTTTCACAAGTATTTCTGCCAATTTTTCCGGTTCCGAAAAGCAAAATGTTTTTATTGGCGATGTCTTCTACATTTTTGATAATGTATTGCACAGACGCAAAAGAAACCGAAGTCGCTCCGGTAGAAATATCGGTATCGGTTTTGATCTTTTTACTGGCTTGGATAACTGAATTGACTAATCTTTCCATAAAAGCATTTACCAGACCGTTTGATTTGCTTTCAACAAAAGCAATTTTCATTTGGCTGATAATTTCGAAATCACCTAATATTTGGCTGTCTAAACCGGTTCCAACGCGGAACATGTGATTGATTGCTTCTTGGTTTTTATAGATGTAAGCCACTTCCTGAAATTCAGGAACTGAGCCTTGGCTGTTTTCACAAAGTAATTTGATTAATTCGTATGGATGATTGGCGAAACCATATATTTCAGTTCGGTTACACGTTGATGTAACGATTAAGGCTTCGATTCCTTCGGCTTCGGCTTGCATCAACAAAGTTGATTTAGCTTTGGCATCCAAACTGAACTTTCCTCTGATTTCAGCATCTGCTTTTTTGTAACTTAATCCAACGGCGTAAAAAGAGGTGTGTTTCGACATATTAAAATTTTCCATAGACTACTTTCCTTAAAAAGTTCAACAAAAATATTACTATACAATTTATAAAAGTAACGCTGTAGGGACTTTTTGTGTCGCTGTGAGATATTTTGATTACCAAATATCTTTTTAGCGTTATTTATCATAAATTTGCAATGAAATCAAGTCTTCGCGAATTCTTTATGTAGATTCATTCTAAATAAGAATTTCACTTGCTTTCGAAATCATATACGAAAAAATGTCGCTATGGGTTCTCAAGAAATAATAACTATTGAAAATGATTTTACTTTAATTCGTTTTCAAAACGATGGAAATGACCATTTTCATGTGAAAAGGCACATCAGTCAAGGGCTCATCCAATTTCACTTTGGCATCAAAGGCAGAGCTAAATTTGTCTTCAATCAGGGAAATTATGCTTTGGATTTGAAAGAAGAGAAGTCATTGTTATTCTACAATCCGCAAAAAGAATTGCCTTTGGACTTAGAATTGGCGCCTAATTCTTGGGTGATTTCTGTTATTATTTCCATCCAAAAGTTCCATTCTTTGTTTAGTAATCAATCCGACCATATTCCGTTCTTGAGTCCGGAGAACAACGACAAAAAATATTATAAAGAAGAAAATATCAGTCCGTCAATGGCTATTGTTTTGAGTCAGATGTTCCATTATTCATTAAATCCGTCTATCAAAAACCTTTATTACAAAGGAAAAGGTTACGAATTATTGAGTTTGTATTTTAACCGAAATGAAGATCCAAATGCCGAGCAATGTCCGTTCCTGATTGACGAAGACAATGTGATGAAAATCAAAAAAGCCAAAGAAATCATGATTGCCAATATGGCCGAACCGCCGGGATTAGAAGAACTTTCAGAGCAAGTTGGGCTAAGTTTGAAAAAATTAAAAATGGGTTTCAAGCAAATTTACGGCGACACCGTTTATGGTTTCCTATTCGACTATAAAATGGATTACGCCCGACAGTTGTTAGATTCCGGTTCTTATAATGTGAATGAAGTTGGGCTCAAAATCGGCTACAGCACCGGAAGTCATTTTATTGCCGCTTTCAAAAAGAAATTTGCCACAACACCGAAAAAATATTTAATGAGTTTGAATGCCAATACCTAATCGCATTGATTTCGTATATCAAACCATTAGTAAAAAATTTATTTAGCCAAAAGCCAAAAAAAAAGTTTCATTACTTTTAACAAAATTAAAATTGCCAAAATGAAAGGAGTATTATTAGTCAATCTCGGTTCGCCCGAAAGTCCAACTGCCAAAGACGTTAAACCGTATTTAGATGAATTTTTAATGGACAAATACGTTATCGACGTACCATTTTTATTAAGAGCGCTTTTAGTGCGCGGGATTATTTTACAAACTCGTCCTAAAAAATCTGCAGAAGCTTATTCCAGAATTTGGACTAGTGAAGGCTCGCCTTTGATTGTGATTTCGAAAAAAATGCACAAAAAAGTTGCTTCCAAAGTTGAAATTCCCGTAGCTCTTGCTATGCGTTATGGAACAATCACTATTCAAAAAGGATTGCAAGAATTGAAAGACAAAGGGGTTACCGAAGTGATGCTTTTACCATTATATCCGCAACACGCTATGGCATCAACCACAACCATTGTTGTTTTGGCTGAAGAATTGCGTCAAAAGTATTTCCCGGAAATGACGTTTACCAATGTACCTGCATTTTACAACAAACCGGATTACATTCAGGCATTAGCCAATTCGATTAAAAAACATTTGGAAGGATTTGATTACGACCATTTATTATTTTCGTATCACGGAATCCCAAAACGTCATATTCGTAAAACGGATATTACTAAATCTCATTGTAAAATCGATGGGTCTTGTTGCAACACACCTTCTCCTGCTCACGAATTTTGTTACCGTCATCAATGTTATGAGACCACAAAACAAGTCGTAAAATTATTAGGTATTCCGGAAGGCAAATACAGTCAAACATTCCAATCTCGATTGGCGGGCGACAAATGGTTAACGCCTTACACGGATGTTGAAATCAATAAAATGCCAGAACAAGGGATTAAAAAATTAGCTGTAGTTACTCCGGCCTTTGTTGCGGATTGTCTTGAAACTTTAGAAGAGATTGCTATGGAAGCCAACGAACAGTTTTTACATCACGGTGGAGAAGAATTTATGGCAGTGCCTTGTATGAATGATGAAGACGAATGGTGTCAGGTTGTGGCGAATTGGATTAAGGATTGGAGTAAATAATTGTCTAAATGGAACTCTACAACTACATAAAATCTTTGCACCTCATCTTTGTCATCACTTGGTTTGCGGGTTTGTTTTATATCGTTCGCTTGTTTGTGTACCAAATTGAAGCCAACGATAAGCCGTCGCCCGAGAAAGAAATTCTGCAAAAGCAATACAAAATCATGACGTATCGTTTGTGGTACATCATTACTTGGCCGAGTGCAGTTTTAGCAACAATATTTGCTTTTTGGTTGTTACTTATAATCCCGGCTTGGTTGCAAATGCCTTGGATGCATGTCAAATTAGGTTTTGTGGTTTTATTGTTTGCCTATCATTTCAAATGCCATCAGATTTATAATCAGTTGCAAAATGACGAATTCAAATACAGTTCCAACTTTATGAGGTTGTGGAACGAAGGCGCAACGATTATCTTGTTTGCAGTAGTTTTTTTAGTAATTTTAAAAAATGCTTTCAACTGGATTTATGGCGTAGTCGGAATCGTTTTGTTTTCGGTATTGATTATGCTGGGCTTTAAATTTTACAAACGAATAAGAGAGAAAAAATAGTTGACAGTCTCAGTCTCAGTTAACAGAAAAACTGCGACTGAAAACTGCGACTGAAAACTTAATAAATGCTAAACGGCTTCAAAATGTCAATGCTTTCGCTTCGCATCAGGATTTTCCTGTCGATGATTATTTTGATATTGATGGCTTCTATTTTGATGGCTTCCATTTCGATTATCCAGTTTAAAAACGAAGCCAAAGATTACCATCAAGAACGCTTAGACCGAAAAGAATTTGCGATAAAAGAGCACATCAACTATGTGCTTTCCACCACCACTTATCCGTTGACGCCCGAAAATCTAAGACTGGTTTTCAAAGATAAAATTCACGAGTTGTCCGATATTCATAACTTGGAAATCAATATTTATTCGCTTGAAGGAAAATTAGTCAAATCGTCTAAGTCGACTTTTTCTGTAGACAAAGTCGCGCCACCCATTCCTAATTATATCCTCAAACTCGTTCAATCTTCAGTTGACAAAAGATATGTGGATATTAAAAACATTGACGGCGTAAAAAACCGTTCTTCTTACAGCCAAATCAAAGATGACAAGTTCAAACCATTGGGCATTTTGAATATTCCGTATGTGGAAGACGATGGTTTTTACGAAACCGAATTGCGCGAATTTCTATTGCGATTGAGTCAGGTGTATTCCTTTATGTTAGTCATTGCTTTTGCTTTAGCGTATTTCTTAGCGAGTTACATTACTAAATCGCTGAAAACCATTTCGGATAAAATCAACGAAACGAGTTTGAACCAAAAGAACGAGAAAATTGTCATCGAAGCCAACAGCAAAGAAATCAACTCTTTGATCAATGCTTATAATCAAATGGTCGACAAGTTAGAAGAAAGTGCCAGCATGTTAGCCCAAAGCGAGCGTGAACAAGCTTGGCGCGAAATGGCAAAACAAGTCGCACACGAAATCAAAAATCCGTTAACACCTATGCGTTTGACCGTGCAAAGTTTCCAAAGAAAATTTGACCCAAATGATCCTGAATTAAAGCAAAAACTGAATGATTATTCCAAAACCATGATTCAGCAAATTGATACGATGAGTTCAGTGGCTTCGGCTTTTTCCAACTTTGCTTCGATGCCCGCGCAACAGAATGAAAACCTTAATGTGGTTGATGTAGTTGAATTGGCACTAGATATTTTTAACGAAGATTATATCGTTTTTGAAAGCAATAAAGAAGAGATTATTTCAAAACTCGATCGGACACAATTGATTCGAATCATTACCAATTTGGTTAAAAATGCCACACAATCCATTCCGGAAGAGCAAGAAGAAAAACACATTTTGGTTTCGGTTAATGAAGTGGAAGACAATGTGATTATTACAGTAAAAGACAACGGAATTGGTATAGACGCAGAAAATATCGAGCATATCTTTGAACCCAAATTCACCACCAAAACCAGCGGTATGGGATTAGGCTTGGGAATTATCAAAAACATTATCGAAAATTACAAAGGAACTATTACTTTTGAAACCGAACCGGGAAAAGGCTCCACTTTTATGGTATCACTTCCTATTGTTAAATAAAACACACATCTTATGAACTTCGAAAACATACTCATTGCTATTGACAACGGCATCGGACAAATCACTATCAACCGTCCGGCAAAATTAAATGCTTTAAACAAAGCCACCATACAAGAACTACATGACGCTTTTGAAAGCTTGGAAAATAATTCCGAAGTGAGAGTAATTATCATCACCGGTGAAGGTGAAAAGGCTTTCGTTGCCGGAGCAGATATTTCGGAATTTGCCAGTTTCTCTATTGAAGAAGGCGCACAATTGGCGGCACAAGGACAAGAATTACTATTTGATTTTGTTGAAAAATTGAAAACTCCGGTTATTGCAGCAGTGAATGGTTTTGCACTTGGTGGTGGCTTAGAATTGGCAATGGCTTGTCATTTCAGAGTAGCTTCAGACAATGCTAAAATGGGCTTGCCGGAAACTTCATTAGGTGTTATTCCCGGTTATGGAGGAACGCAACGTTTACCACAATTGGTTGGAAAAGGACGCGCTATGGAAATGATTATGACCGCCGGAATGATTGATGCGGAAACAGCAAAATGGTATGGTTTAGTCAATCACGTAGTGCCACAGAACGAACTTTTAGAATTTACCAAAGGCATTGCTGCTAAAATCATGCGCAATTCTCCAAACGCCATCGGGAAAGCCATAAAAGCGATTAATGCCAATTACAAACACGATGTGGACGGTTATGATGTAGAAATCAGAAATTTTGGTAAATGTTTTGGCACTGAAGATTTTAAAGAAGGTACAACGGCTTTCTTGGAAAAAAGAAAAGCCAGTTTTACAGGAAAATAATTTCGGTTTTCAAAAGATAAAGAACTGAATACTGACCACTGCTTACTGACCACTATTTCTCACCTTCCCATTCCGCATAAAACTGCGATAGGAAGTTTACCATATACAAATGGCGCGCTTCTGCTATTTTTTTCCCGGTTTCGGTGTTCATTTTGTCTTTCAGCAACAATAGTTTTTCGTAGAAATGATTGAGTGTTGGTGATTCCGAATTTTTATATTCTTCCTTACTCATGTTAAGTTTGGGAGCAATGGCCGGATTGTAAAGGGCCCTGTTTTTGAAGCCTCCATAGTTGAAACATCTGGCAATACCAATCGCGCCAATCGCATCCAATCGGTCAGCATCTTGAACAATTTCGAGTTCCTTAGAGTGGAATTTCTTTTCGAAGTTTCCGCCTTTGAACGAAATGTTTTCGATAATATTTATCACATGCACAATAGTGACTTCATCAACCTTTTCGGCCTCTAAAAAAGTGCGCGCCGTTCTTGGTCCAACCGTTTCATCGCCATTGTGGAATTTACTATCCGCTATATCGTGAAGCAATGCGCCTAACTTTACAATGGTCAAATCACAATCTTCACCTTGAGCAATTAAAACCGCGTTTTTATAAACCCGTTCTATGTGAAACCAATCGTGTCCACCTTCGGCGTTTTTGAGTTTTTCTTTTACAAAAAGTATGGTTTTATCAAGTATTGACATCTTAATGGATTTAAAAAAATCCTTTCGTTGGAAAGGATTTGTATTGGTTATCGAATCAAAGCAGGTTCAACCCATTTGAATATTTTGGTTTCTTCGGGCAAGACCATTCTTTCTGAAATCTTCGCCATTCTTTCCGGCAATCTCATTAAATAATCTCTTGCTTTTTCTGCTTCTGCCGTAAGGTTGGTTATTTTATCAATCTCCCATTTTTCGGTCAATTTCTTTAAGATATCAACATAATCCGCGGCAGTATAAACGCCTAGTTTTTGAGCCGAATTCGAAAATTCTTCAAAAGCAGTACTTATTTTTTCTCCCGATTCTCTCAAGAAAACCGCAGGCATTACAATTTTTTGTTTCATCATGTATTGAAATGCCAACATCATTTCGCTAGGATCAACTTTGAAAATTTGGTTCACAAATTCGCTGTAAGCGTGGTGATGACGCATTTCGTCTCCGGCTATCATTTTACACAATTTGGATAATTTCTTGTCCCCATATTGTTTGGCAATTTGGGAAACCCTATTATGAGAAATGTAAGTTGCCAATTCTTGAAAACTGGTATAGACAAAGTTTTTATAAGGATCACGACCGGTTCCAATATCAAATCCGTCATTGATTAAATGTTGCGTAGTCATTTCCACTTCACGCATGTTGACACGTCCTGATAAGTACAAATATTTGTTTAATAAATCACCGTGGCGGTTTTCTTCACCAGTCCATTGGCGAACCCATTTTGCCCAGCCGTTTCGTTCCACATTGTCAACGCCTTCTACATCCATTAACCAGGCTTCATAGGTTGGCAATGCTTCTTCAGTAATAGTATCACCCACTAAAACTACCCAAAAATCATAGGGTAACTCTTTGGCAATTTCTCTTAGTTCTTTTACTTCTTCAAAGAAATTTTCACTTTCTGAATTAGGTAATAAGTCTGATGGTTGCCATATTTTTTCTACCGGAATTAAAAACTCATCAACAAATCGGTTGACGTCTTTTTCCAGAAACTGCATGACTTCAAGTCTAACATTCTTTTGAGGCATTTTTTAATTTTTTATAGATTGTACTATCGCTTGTTCTGTTTTCACCATCAATTCGTCAAACGGAAAATCTTTTACAGCTATCGGTTCGTGAATGATAAATTGCAAACGATTGCCTAAGCCCATGGGGAAAGCTCCAAATTTAACCATTTTCCACGAATTATTAATGGTAATTGGCACAACATAAGCAGATGGCGCATATTTACATAGGATTTTTAAGCCGCTTTGGGCAAATTCTTTGGGTTTTCCGTTTTTACTTCTTGTCCCTTCCGGAAAAATTACAGCGGAACGTTTGTGTTTTTCGATGTATTCCGACAACCCTTTAATTAGCGGAATGGCTTGTTTGGGATCTTTTCGGTCAATTAAAATGGAACCGCCATGTCTTAAATTATAGGAAACACTTGGGATGCCTTTGCCCAACTCTTTTTTGCTGACAAATTTGGCGTGGAATCGTCTTAAATGCCATATAATGCCAATGATATCAAACAAACTTTGGTGATTGGCCACAAAGATAATGGGAGCATTTTGAGGAATACTCTCTTTGTTTTCAAAAGTATAAGTGGTTCCTAAAATATTAGTGCATTTAGTTAAAAAGAAATTCAAATAATCGACACTTTTTTTATGGGCTTGATACCCAAAAATAGTGTAACAAACCCACTGAATAGGATGAAAAATGACCAATGTCAATCCGAAACACAAATAATAAATTACTGAAATTGGGTAGGATATAAGTTTTTCCATAACGTAAAAATAGTACGCAAAAGTAAGTAAAAATCAAGGGATGAAAAATAAAGCAAGGATAAAAAACATTATAAAAGTTTAACGAAATATACACTTTTAGTATACCGCTGTAAAATCAATTTTTTTTACCTTTAAAAAATAATGTTTGCTTTTATAAAGTTTAAAACAATTTGTTCAAAACTCCTCTAATTTGTCTCTTATGACATCAAAAAAAGCATTATTTTTATGCCACTAAATTTAAAAAAAATGAGTTCAGAAAAAGAAGCCAAATTAAAAGCCTTACAACTAACACTAGATAAATTAGACAAAGCCTACGGCAAAGGAACCGTAATGAAGATGGGAGATAAAGCCGTTGAAGAAGTTGAAGTAATTCCTTCCGGTTCTCTTGGTTTGGATTTAGCTTTAGGCGTAAACGGATACCCAAGAGGAAGAGTTATAGAAATATATGGTCCGGAATCTTCAGGTAAAACTACATTAACCTTACACGCGATTGCTGAAGCTCAAAAAGCAGGTGGCATTGCAGCCTTCATTGATGCAGAACACGCATTTGATAGAAATTATGCTGAGAAATTAGGGGTTGATATTGAAAACTTAATCATTTCCCAACCGGATAACGGAGAGCAAGCTTTGGAAATTGCTGAAAACCTAATTCGTTCGGGTGCGATTGATATAGTGGTTATTGACTCGGTAGCGGCCTTAACTCCAAAAAGTGAAATCGAAGGCGAAATGGGTGATTCTAAAATGGGATTGCACGCGCGTTTGATGTCACAAGCTTTAAGAAAATTAACCGGAACCATCAGCAAAACTAATTGTACGGTTTTCTTCATCAACCAATTGAGAGAGAAAATCGGCGTTATGTTCGGGAACCCTGAAACAACTACCGGTGGAAATGCTTTGAAGTTTTATGCATCGGTTCGTTTAGACATCCGTCGTTCATCACAAATTAAAGATGGTGAAAACGTAATTGGAAACAGAACCAAAGTAAAAGTGGTAAAAAATAAAGTGGCGCCACCATTCAAAACGGCAGAATTTGACATTATGTATGGAGAAGGTGTTTCTAAAACCGGAGAAATACTCGACTTAGCGGTTGAGTTCGAAGTGATTAAAAAAGCAGGTTCTTGGTTTAGTTATGGTGACACCAAATTAGGACAAGGTCGAGATGCTGTAAAGGTTTTAATCAAAGATAATCCGGAGCTTGCCGATGAATTAGAACAAAAAATAAAAGACCTTATCAAAGAAAACAATGCTTAGAAATTAAAAAATGTCTCGTTAAAAAAACGAGACGTTTTTTTTTAGTAACTTAACGCAACCATTTGTGGACATTTACATCTAAAACAAAAAATCTTTTACCATTATGAAAAAAATAGTTTCTCTTATAGCTTTAGTTTTTTTATTTAATTCTTGTACTCCTGATGATCAAACGGATTATTTATTTGAATTATTGCCAGTTGAGAGTGTTGAAATTCCCACAGAATTTACGATGGGTGAAGTCTATCAAATTAAAATGTATTACCGTAGACCAACAACCTGTCACTTTTTCAACACGATTTATTATAACAAAGATCTGAACATAAGAACTGTCGCCATTGAAAGTGCTGTAAAGCAAGTAAGCGACTGTCAAGAACTTACAGAAGATAATCTCGTTGAATGCTCCTTTAACTTTGAAGTAACCAGTAATGGTTCCTATGTTTTCAAATTTTGGCAAGGGCAAGATGATCAAGGAGAAAATATCTTTTTAGAATATGAAATTCCCGTGGTAAACTAAATAAAAGAAACAATCAATTTTTGAAAATTGGATTTAAAACAACTCATAAATGATTGCAAAAACGACAATAGAAAAGCACAAGAACAGTTATACCGATTATACTCACCAAAACTGTTTGCTGTATGCTTGAAATATTCGCGCAATTATGCTGAGGCACAAGACAATTTACAAGATGGGTTTATCCTTATTTTTAAAAAAATTGAGCAATTTTCGTTTAAAGGTTCTTTTGATGGTTGGCTGAAAAGGGTTATGATTAACCATGTTTTACAGCAATACAGAAATCAGACTTTTTTAAGTTTGGTTAATGAAGATATAGCCGATGATCAAGAAGTTGAAATAGAAGACGATTCCATTACCATGGATTATTTATTGAGAATCATCCAGGAATTACCCGATAGGTACCGATTGGTTTTCAACCTTTATGTAATTGATGGCTTTTCGCATGCTGAAATTGGGGAAATGTTGACCATTACAGTGGGCACCTCAAAATCGAATTTGGCCCGAGCCAGAATGATTTTAAAAGAAAAAATAGAACAATACAAAAACGAAGAAACTAAAAAGTTCCCTTCTGCAAAATGAATAATAAAAAGAACATAGATAGACTTTTTCAAGAAAAATTCAGAGATTTCGAAGCCAATCCGGCTGAAGATTTTTGGAACAATATTGAAGCAAAACTCGACGAGAAAAAGCGCAAAAGAGTGATTCCGTTTTGGTGGAAATTCTCCGGTGTTGCCGCTGTATTTCTGATAGGAATTTTAATTGGTAACCAAGTTTTAAAAGATGATATTACTCCAATAAACCCTATTGTAATCGAAGATAATTCTAACCAAACTAATGGAAAAAAAACGGATGTTGTTATAAAAAATAATGACCCTAACAAAGTCAATTCAAAAAGGAATGCCATTTCTGAAGAAGCCATTTCTAATCAAGAAAAATCCAATGGCGGTATACCAAAATCAGCTCACAATGGCGATCCCATCGTTAATAAATCAACAACAAACGAACAAAACCATGCTGAAAAAATAAAATCTTCTACAAACTCAGCTCCTTCAAACTCAGCGATTGTCCAAGGCAAATCAAAGAAAAACCGTTCTTCTATAAATAAACTGAGTTCGGAGAAAAACGAAACTTTAGTTAACGAAACTTTGAAAAAAGAAGGACTTCAATTGGCTGTCAGTAAAGAAAAAAATAACCTGTCTGCTAATAATCCTCAAGCCAAAGGCGAACTGAGTGAAGCTAAACTGCTTGCTCAAACCAACAAAAACGAAACTGACAAATCAAACAATGCCAATCCGTTATTAATCAATAAAGAACTTAATCTTGAAAGTTTAAAAGAGAATGATAATTCGAAAATTGCTTTAAAAGAAATCGAAAATAAAATTAATGATACTGCCAAAAACAACAGTATTGCTAAAAATGAGTTGGAAGAATTGCTTACTAAAAAAGAAGACAAGCTACAACCAGAGGCAAAACTAAACAGGTGGCAAATCACTTCCAATGTTTCGCCTATTTTCTTGGGTTCAGCTACTAATGGTTCGCCTATCGATTCAACATTAGTAAACAATTCTAAATCCTATAATACCGGAGTTGGTTTTGGAATCGGTGTTAGTTATGCCGTTAGTAAAAAACTCACGGTTAGAACCGGATTGAACAAATTCAATATGAGTTACAACACTAATGACATTATTTATTTTGCCGGAATAGAATCGAGAACCTTAAAACATATCAATGCAACGCCTGAAAGTTCAATGATACAAGTCCATAGCGCCGTAACAGTCAATACTAATGCTGTTACTTCCGAATCAGAATTATTGCCTTTTGAAGACTCTTTTGCCAATAAAAACAAAGGGTACATCAATCAGGAAATGGGTTATTTAGAAATGCCTGTAGAAATGACCTATGCTTTATTAGACAAGAAATTCGGCATCAAAATTATCGGTGGTTTCAGTACGCTTTTCCTTCAAGACAATGCGGTTAACGTGGTCTCTGAAAACAGAAGTACCTTCTTAGGTGAAGCCAACAATTTGAACAACATTCATTTCAGCACTAATTTTGGTATTGGATTAAAATATGGCTTTATGAAATCATTTGAGTTCAATGTCGAACCAACGTTCAAATACCAATTAAACACCTTCAGTTCAGATGCCGGTAACTTCAAACCTTATTTGTTTGGAATTTACAGTGGCATCAGCTATAAATTTTAGTTTGTGCTTGTTTAAAATTAGTTAAGTGGTGTTATTGCTTTCGAGTAATAACTGAAAAGAGTTCCCTAGTTAGGAACTCTTTTTATTTTAAATCGTTGTGTAAATCATTTAAAATTAAGGCTCTGACATTTTCTTTTAAAGTCTTTTTAAACTCTTGACTTTGATTTTTGGTTTCAAAAAAAGAATGGACTTTTGCTCTCATTATTCCGGGGCTTCCGCTAAAAAATGTATACGAGAAAAGCCTTTTGTTGTCATAAAAAGTCATTGGAACAATTGGAATTTCATGCTCAATGGCTAAGCGAAAAGCACCGTCTTTGAACTCATCTAAAACCACGCTTTCATCAGGAACGCCGCCTTCGGGGAAAATACAGATGCTTACCCCTTGCTTTAGTCTATTTTGGGCTCTTTCAAAAACAGCCATTCTGCTTTTAGAACTTTTTCTGTCTACTAAAATGCAGGTTCGTTTATAGAAAAATCCAAATAACGGAATCTTAGACAACTCTTTTTTGCCTACAAAAACAAAAGGGTTTTTCACAATAGAAAGCATCAACATTATATCAGTCATAGAAGTGTGATTGGCTACAAACATGTAACTTTTCCCTTCTTGAGGTTTTTCTTCAAAGGCAACTCTAACACGATAACCCATGCCGAAAAGAATGAATTTGGCCCAGATTCTCGCCATCACGAAAAAATAAGAATACCATTTCTCAGAAAGAATAGAAATAAAAAGAAACGGAAACATAATGATGATAGGAATCGCCATCAAAATATAGAACCAAACGCGATAAAGCGTCCAAAAAACAATTTTCAATGCTCTCATGTGGTCAAATGTAATGAAAGGTATGCAATTTTTAATACAAACGTTTAACTTTGCGATTAGAAAAAAATTGAAGATGTCAAAAATTTTAACCGGAATTCAAAGCACGGGAACGCCACATTTAGGAAACTTATTGGGCGCGATTTTGCCTGCGATTGAACTGTCAAAAAATCCAAGCAACGAGTCGTTTCTCTTTATTGCTGATTTACATTCAGTTACTCAAATTAAAAACGGCGATGAGCTTCGTCAAAACACTTACAGCACTGCTTCTGTTTGGTTGGCTTGTGGATTGGATGTCAACAAGGTGATTTTTTACCGTCAAAGCGATGTGCCTCAAACAGCCGAATTGTCTTGGTATTTGAGTTGCTTTTTCCCTTTTCAACGTTTGACTTTAGCCCATTCTTTCAAGGACAAAGCCGATCGATTGGAAGATGTGAATGCCGGTTTGTTTTCGTATCCAATGTTAATGGCTGCGGATATTCTATTGTATGACGCTAATTTTGTTCCGGTGGGAAAAGACCAAATGCAACACATTGAAATCACCCGTGATGTTGCTTCTCGTTTTAACCACCAAATGGGGGAAACTTTTGTCATTCCGGAAGGAAAAGTGCAAGAAGAAACCATGTATGTTCCGGGAACAGATGGCTTTAAAATGAGTAAATCTCGAGGCAATATCATCAATATTTTCTTGGAAGATAAAGCCTTACGCAAGCAAATCATGAGTATAGAAACTGACAGTACGCCTTTAGAAGAACCAAAAAATCCGGATACTTGTAAAATATTTGGCATTTATAAATTAGTGGCCAATGCGGATCAGATTGCCGAAATGAAAATCAAGTATATCAATGCTAACAGAGATTTTGGTTACGGTCATGCCAAACAAGCGTTGTTTGAATTGATTTGTGAACGTTTCAAAACCGAAAGAGAAAAGTACAACTATTATATGAGTCATCAGGAAGAAGTTGATGCTTTATTGAAATTAGGTGCCGCCAAAGCAGGAACTATTGCCGATGGTGTTTTACAAAAAGTAAGGGTGAAACTCGGTTTCGAATAATTTTTATTGGTTAATTTTCGATTAATCCTTCTGAATCTATTCTCAAATGGCCATTGATAAAGTCAATAGCTGCGTCATTTTTGAATATATAATCGGTTTCGAGGACTTCTTTTACATTCGGAATCAACTCGCTGAAACGGTATTCTACAACCGATCCGTTTCTAATAAATAAATGGGTGCTTTCTGTTTGAAAAGTAGCTAGTTTTTTGCCCATATAAATATTAAAAATGGTTTTAGCATCAACATTGTTAAAGTTGACTTCAGCAGATTCTCCGGCCTTGATAAAATGAGCTGTTCTTGGCATTTTTATGGTGTCATATAAAACCGCATTTTCCAAAAGCACCATGTCATAATTAGAGACATTGCTTACCTTTAAGTAATTATTACTCTCTCCCGTCGGCTGGTTTTCATAAAAAGTTTCAAACGGATTTTGACCGGTTTTTATATTACTGAAATGGGTTAATCTTCTGATTTTTGATTGATTATAATCGGCTAAAAACACCCGGAAGCTATCAATTTTAAACTTCATATCTGTGTAATAACGGTCTATTTTTCTTGATTCAGACTGCATTTCATAATCGTCATAATTCTGATAACTATCGAACTGAGAATTCATCTCTGAAATATCGCCTACAAATAGCCAAACTCTCCATATTACTAATGTTGCTACTACCGCATAAATCCAATAATATTTTTTGGCGTTAACCGCAAACGGTTTGTAATTGATCTCGGCACTTTCCTTCAACATGCCAATATTTTTAGAAAGATTTTCGTCAAGCGAATGATAATTTTTCATAGCCGTAAACGTTCTCTTGGCCAATTCAGAACTCTTATCGGCAATGTACATATTCATTACTGTAGTGAAAAATGCTTTGACTTTTACTTCAATAACCTCATTTTTTAATCCATTCAAAAAAAGGAAGAAATTAGCGTCTTTGATATACAATATTTTGGAGAAATCTCTGAAAGGCGGTTTCAAAGTCTGATTGGCCAAATCCAGTTTTTCTGCAGCATAGTAGAACATTTTTTCAGTAACTCTATCCGGTAAATAAGGATGGGCTTCAGACAAAGAAGCAATTTCCTGAAAATCATTGGCTCCCATTTTATCATAAACAAATGGATTGAGTTCGGCTATTAAATACGTTTGAATAAAACCCTTAATAGCTTGTTCGTCTTCAATAGTAACTTCCTGAAATTGTTTTTTGGAGCGATTTTTTTTAGCGAAAAAATTGAACAACGCTCTATTGTTCATCACCGCTTGAAACTGTTTTGGACTGTATTTTAAGGCGGCCAGAAAAGAAGTGATTGATTCCTGAGTTAAATTGGGATGATTCTGTTTTTCGTCCTCTAATTTGCTTTCAAATTCGGCAAAATCTGTTGCTTTCAAAAAAGGCATTTTGGAAGTTTCTATAGACAATAAAACTGCAATTTCAATTATATTCATGGGTTTGATTTTAAACTGCTTCAAACAATTTTCCGGGCAAAGGTCTAACAATTCCTTTTAATTCCATAGTCAAAAGAATGGAAGAAATTTTAAATATCGGAAAGTCACACTCAAGCGCCACCATGTCAAGGGATTGTTTGCCATTTTTCTGCAAGTAATCATAAATTTTTTGTTCTTCAAAATCCAAAGTCACAAAAAGTTGTTTTTGTATCGATTTTGTTTCTTTGACTTCTAATGCCCAATTCAAACAATAAACCAAATCCGCTGCCGAGGTCATCAAATGGGCGCGCTGGGTTTTAATCAAATCATTACACCCTTGACTGTATTTATCAGACGTTCTTCCCGGAACGGCAAAGACATCTCGGTTGTAATCATTGGCCATATTGGCTGTAATTAACGAACCGCCTTTATCGGCACTTTCAATCACTATTGTGGCTTCGCTCATTCCGGCCACAATTCGATTTCGCTTTACAAAATTTTCTTTTTCCGGATTGGAAGTACTCCAAAATTCTGTTAGGAAACCACCGTTTTGTTCCATTTTGGCGACATACTTTTTATGCGTTTTAGGATAAATTTGATTCAATCCATGAGCCAAAACTCCAATAGTTTGCAAATCGTTTTCCATAGCCGACTGATGGGCAACAATATCAACGCCATAGGCAAATCCACTGACAACGATAGGATTGAAAATGGCTAAATCTTCGAGGAATTTTTTACAAAATTCCGTACCGTAGGACGTAATCTGTCTTGTTCCCACAATACTAATCATTTTGCGATTGTTAAAATCAAAATTACCTGAAGCAAAAAGCAAAATCGGGCCATCAATACAATGCTTCAACCTTTCGGGATAATCCTCATTTTGAAAATACAAGACCTGACACTTTTCGTTTTGGATGTAGTGCAATTCTTTTTCGGCTTTTTCAAAAACGAATTTGTCTTTAAGGTTTTTAACCAACACTTCGCCAACACCATCAATGGCTTTTAAAGCTTTCAACTTTGATTTAAAAACATTTTCCGCTGAACCACAATGGCTTATGAGTTTTTTGGCTACAATATCACCCACACCGTCAACTTGTGAAAGGGCTAAAAGATGAAAAAGTTCGTTTGTATTCATATCAATAAATTACTACAAAACTAAATATTTTTCTTTTGGATTGTTAATAAAATTTGTGAATAATTTTTTGATACTACTATTGTTTCTCTAAATTTGTTGGTATGAAGATTGAACCATACATTTCCCAATTATTATATCGTTATCAATGCGTTACCGTTCCTGGTTTCGGTGCTTTTTTGACCGAATTCCAGTCGGCACAATTGGATGAAAATGCCCATTCGTTTTATCCGCCGAAGAAATTGGTATCGTTCAATCCTTTCCTCAAAAACAACGATGGTTTGTTGGCCAATCATTTAGCACAAACTGAAAAGATAGCTTATGAAATTGCGGTAAACGCCATTCAAAATGAAGTTGCTGATTGGAAAAACAATATCCAAGAGTTTGGTCGTTTTTCAATCAAAAATATTGGAGAGTTCACTTTAAACGCTGAAAAAAACTTGGTGTTTGTTCCGGTTGATCAAATCAATTACTTGAAAGAATCTTTTGGTTTAAGTTCGTTTGTTTCTCCTGCGGTAAAGCGTGAAGCATACAAACAAGCCGTTGAGACCTTAGAAGAAAGAGCACCTATCTCTTTCACACCAGAAAAAAGAAGCGGTTATAAAGCTTTAAAATACGCTGCAATTGTTACCCTTTCTATAGGTTTGACCGGAGTTTTGGGTTATAAATTGTATGACAATTATTTAATGCAAGTTGAACAAGAAACTTTATTGGTGCAATCCAACGTTCAGAAAAAAATTAATCAAAAAATACAAGAAGCAACCTTCTTCATCGAAAATCCGTTGCCAAGCGTAACCTTGACTGTTCCAAATGAAAAAATGCCTTATCATGTGGTTGCAGGCGTTTTCAGAATAGAGAGCAATGCCGAGAATGCTTATCAAGCTTTGCTGAAATTGGGCTTTAAAGCCAAAAGATTACCTGCCAACAAACACGGCATGTTTCCGGTGCTTTATGGAAGTTATGCTTCATACACCGAAGCCCAAGGCACAATGAAAGACATTCAAAAACTCGACAATAAAGAGGCTTGGTTGCTGATAGAAGAATTATAAAAAAGTCCTGAGAAATCAGGATTTTTTGTTTTCTGTAATTACCTTTGCCAAAAAATTGACATGACGCCAAAACATCCTTCAGAATCTTTAACGGTTTTAACCGATTTAGTTTTACCCAGCGAAACCAATCCATTGAACAATCTTTTTGGTGGTGAATTACTCGCCAGAATGGACAGAGCTGCCAGTATTGCCGCCCGAAGACATTCGCGTAGAATTGTGGTAACGGCTTCAGTAAATCACGTGGCTTTTAATAAAGCTATTCCATTGGGAAGCGTTGTAACGGTTGAGGCCAAAGTTTCAAGAGCTTTTACCTCTTCCATGGAGATATTTATTGATGTTTGGATTGAAGATAGAGAATCGGGAAGCAGAGCTAAGGCCAACGAAGCCATTTACACTTTTGTAGCAGTAAACGAAACCGGTAATCCTGTTCCAGTTCCGGCTATCGAACCGGAAACCGAGTTGGAAAAATCAAGATATGATGCCGCACTTCGAAGAAAGCAATTGAGTTTGGTTCTGGCCGGAAAAATGAATCCACACGACGCTACTGAATTGAAAGCATTATTTGTATAACAAAAAAAGTCCGGTCCAGACGCTACGGGATCAGGACTTTTTTTATCTTTTTATCTTCCTGACAACCAAGTGGTTGGATTGAAAAGCGTAGAGTTTTGTGAAACCAAGAATTTAAGTACTGTTCTGCCATCGGCATCAGTCCTGATTTTACCTAACGATTGTTTGGCCGAAACCTTATCTCCTACTTGAACGTTTACTGAACTTAAATTTTGGTAAATGGTAAAGAAATCCCCGTGTTTAACAGAAACTGCTTTTTTGAGTGGTGATATTTGTTGTACTTGAGTAACTTCTCCGGCAAAAACAGCTCTGGCTGAAGCACCACTTTCTGTAGAAATCTCAATACCGCTGTTGTGCACTTCTAAAGTCTTAAATACCGGATGTGGTTGATTACCATAACCTAAACTGATAGCACCCTTTTCCACCGGCCAAGGTAATCTGCCTTTATTCGCTTTAAAATTATCAGAAACTATTTTGCCTTCCGGTGTTAAAACGATTTTAGTTGAAGTCTCAATAGCCTTTTTCTCAGCGGCTGTGATTTTGGGGTTTGCTTTAACATTGGCTGCCGCTGTTTTTCTGTTGGCTGCAGCAATCGATTCGCGAATCATTTTTTTGATTTGAGCATCTATCTTTTTCGTTTCCGCTTGCTTTTTCTTGATTTCAGCCGTAATCTTTCCTTTTTCTTTCTTAATTTGATTGGCTATTTTTTCTTGTTCTTGCTTTTCTTTTACCAAGGCTTGTTTTTCCTTTTCATTTTCAGCAATTAGTTTTTCCTTTTCTGATTTTTGGGCGCCAATTTTTTCATTGTAAGCTACTAATTGAGTAGTTTTCCCTTTGATTTCTTCCCCTTGCATTTTTCGGTAACTCGCATATTGTTTCATATACTGAGCTCTTTTATAAGCTTGAAGGAAGTTTTGCGACGACAATAAAAACATAGCCCTACTTTGCTCAGAACGGCTTTTATAAGACTTTACAATCATCTCTGAGTAGTCTTTTCTGAGTTGTTCTAAGTCACGGTTGAGTTGGTTAATTTTAAGCTGGTTGATATAAATATCGTTACTCAATAACTTGGTCTGCTTTTCGGTCGTCTTGATTAATTTTTCTTTCAATCCGATTTTTTCTTTTTGAATCATTAGCTGACTAACGACTGATTTCTCTTTGGTCTTAACTGATTGTAACAGCTTTTCTTTCTCTTGAATTTCGAGTTGAATTTTAATTTTTCGCTGTTCGAGTTCTTCTTGTGTAGGCGGTTGGCTCCACATTGGCGTAGCTAAACAAAAGAAGAGTAGGCAGAAAAAGAATTTTGGCATAGTTAAATATATTTTGGCAAGTCTAATTTATAAAAATTCGGTCATATCCATCGGGAACGCTATAAGGAAATGAAAGGTCTTCATTAAAGGTAACCGAATTATAATCGATGGAAATCTCTGTTTTCCCTTTCTTTTGCATCGCATTTATCTGCAAATTAGCCGGCAAAATAGCGGACGCAAAATCCTGAAAATTCGGATAATTCACGGTGAATGTTCTGTCTTTTTCAGGTTGTGTTATCTCTTGTTTTTTTAGTAAAAAATTTTTCGATTCAAAGGAAAAAGCCTTTTCAGTCTTGTCCTTAACGGTACTCAATTTATAAAACTTATCGGTTAATTCATAAGCATAATCTTGTTGGGTCAAATCGTCAATCGGTTTTCCAACCAACATGTTTTGAATTTTATCGAAATCCAAATCGGTGCCCAACCATTCGCTCAACGAAGCATAATCTCCTTCGAAATAAGTACCGTTGATTTTTTCATAATACTTCACTTCATTAGGCGTAATCAAGGCTTTGGCCATAGTAATTCCGAGGAAACGAATGCTTACTAAAATCTTTTCGCCTTTTTTGATTTTGATTTCGGCTGTAACATTTTGGGATTGCTTTTCATCTCTGTATTTGGCGCTTGACCTAATGTATAACGTAGAAAAATCACTTTTATTATTGTAGTGATTCTTAATGATTTTTTGAGAACTTATGGCATTCTCATCGATTGTGACGGTTGGTTTCGAATTAGAGTCGACTAAAACCGCCTTTGATTTACAAGAGGTTAAAAAAACCACGGACAAAATAAAATACCAATACTTCATTATTTCTTTTGTTTGTTAATGAGTTCATTGGCTTTAGTAAAATACTTTTCTTTCTTCTTCATATCGCCCAAACCATTGAAGGCTTCCCCTAATTGAATGTTGAAATTGATTTCCAAAGCTGTATCATCGATAACAAAATCCAAGCCAGTTTCTAGGCTTGAAGCTGCTTTCTTAAAATTTTGTGTTTGGTTGTAGGCCAATCCGGCATAGTAATAAAACTGTGGTTGCGTTGGAAACAATTGTGTCAACTCTTCGGCCTTCTTACTTAAAACAATGAAATTTTGTTTCTCAGTATAGGCTTGAAGCATTATTATTTGGGTTTCTACGTCGTCTTGAGCATTTTTAAGATGCATATCCAAATACTTGATGGCTTTATCCCAATTGGCTTTCGTATAATAGAATTTGCCAATTTCTTTGGCAACTTTTACTTCTTTATCGTTGTCAAAATAAGAAATGGCTTTGTCTAAATCGACTTCGTATTTCGGATTGTTTTTGGCAAAAATCAGGAACTCATTTAGGATTCTATGTTTGATTTTGGCATCTATTTTTGGGCTTGGCAAAACCAAATTCATCGCTTTCACCGCATTGTCACCGTCATTATTATTCAAATGAAATTTAAATAAACTCACTTGAGCCCAATCAGAAGTTGGGATTTCTTTTTCCAGTTTTTTGGCTATTTCTAAGGCTTTTTCTTCTTGATTACTTTGGGAATACATGTAAATCAAAGAAATATAGTTTGATTCTTCTTTCGGAAATTTTTTGATTTGGTCAACCAAATGGTTTTTTTCAGCCGATTGGTATTTGGCATCTCTTAGAATATCCGCTTTATACAATTCGCGTTTGTCTGACTTCCCTACTTTTTCATTCAACTCGTTGATAAGTTCCAAAGCTTTATCAAACTGTTGTGTGTTCATATAAAGTGACGTCAAATCTTCTTTGTACTCTGCTTTGAATTCAATTAATTTTTCGACTATAACAATAGCTTGATTGTAATCGTGTGTGTCATAACAAACATCATACATGCCAACCCAAGCCCATCTGTTATTTGGGTCCATTTGAGTAACTTTCTCAAAATTATCGTAAGCTTCTTTGTATTTTTTTTGGGCCAAATAATTTTTGCCTAATTCAAAATACGAAACCGGATTTTCAGGTTGAATTTCCTTGCATCGTTCTAAAGACAAAATCGCTTTATCATAGTTTTCGATGCTTTTTTGTTTTAAAGCTTCGTAGAAATGGTCTTGAAATCCATCGTCTATCACAGCGATATTGTTGGGTTCCTCTTGGGCCACAACAATATTGGGAATGGAGAACATTCCGAGTAACAAACCATAAATTACAAGTCTTTTCATTTCTTTCTATTCTAAAACCGAATAATCCCCGATACTTATACTCTTGAATTCACCGTCAAAGGTAGCGTGATTTCCTATCATCGCGTTATCCAATTTAGCGTTTTTGATATGCGCGTGTGTTTGCACTAAACTATTTTGAATTTTGGTATTGCTTACATGAGTTCCTTTACCTAAAGACACATTTGGCCCAACAACAGAATTGATAATCGCGACGTCTTCTCCAATATAACATGGTGGAATAATCGTTGCATTCTCTAATCGAACCGATTCGGCAATCAAATTTTCTCCGTCATTGTGCAAAAAGCCTAACATTCTGGAGTTGGTTTCCACCGTTACATCTTTATTTCCACAGTCCATCCATTCGTCTACTTTTCCCGGCACAAATTTCATGCCTTTTGCCATCATTTGTTTAATTCCGTCATTGATTTGGTATTCGCCGCCATGAATTATGTTGTTGTCCAAAACCGATTGCAACTCATTTCGCAATACGGCAACGTCTTTAAAATAATAAATTCCGATTACGGCTAAGTCAGAAACAAACTCTTTGGGTTTTTCAACTAGTTCAATAATTTCGTTGTTCTCATTTAAGTTTATTACTCCGAAAGCACTTGGATCTTCCACTTGTTTTACCCAAATTACACTGTCGGCGGTTTTGTCTAAATCAAAATCGGCTCGGATTAAAGTGTCGGCATAAGCAATTACTGCCGGACCGCTCAAAGAATCTTTGGCACACATTATGGCGTGACCTGTCCCTAACGCTTCGTTTTGGTAATAAATGGTTCCTCTTGCTCCTAGCTTTTGGGCTATCGCGATTAGTTCTTCTTCTACTTTTTTACCAAAACTTTCATGAATAATAAAAGCCACTTCTTCGATGTCTTGATTCAAAACACCGGCAATGTCTTCTACTAAACGGTGAACAATTGGTTTTCCGGCAACCGGAATTAAGGGTTTTGGAATGGTTAACGTATGTGGACGAAGACGCGATCCTCGACCGGCCATTGGTACTATAATTTTCATTTTATATTAATTGAGACTGTTTAACTTATTTTACACCTGTACTCCCGAATCCGCCTTCTCCTCTTGAGGTTTCAGACAATTCCTGAACTTCAATCCACTCAGCGCGTTCGTGTTTGGCGATGATTAGTTGGGCAATTCTTTCGCCATTTTCAATGACAAAATCTTCATTGGATAAATTTACTAAAATCACACCGATTTCCCCACGATAATCCGCATCAACTGTTCCGGGTGAATTTAAGACGGTGATTCCTTTTTTAGCGGCTAAACCACTTCTTGGGCGAACTTGGGCTTCGTACCCGATAGGTAATTCGATAAAAAGACCGGTTTTTACGATGGTTCTTTCTAAAGATTTTAACACGATTGATTCGGTCAAGTTGGCTCTTAAATCCATTCCTGCTGAGGCTATGGTTTCATAATTGGGCAATTCGTGTTGGGATTTATTGATGATTTTGATGGTCATTTTATTTGGCTTTTCTTTTTATGATTCGAAGTAGTATTTCTTTTTCGTTGCGGTAAATAAAGTATAAAAATAGTGATAGTAAAATTACCTTAACGAAATAATTTTCTCTTAAAACGGGAATGTAAAATGAGATTCCCGAAAAGAGAATGGAAAGTCCTAAGTATTTTAAAATGGTATTGATGTCATAAGGAATAGGATATTGTTTTTGTCCCATTTTATAGGATATAATCATCATCGTTCCATAAGCTGCTATAGTTGCGATTGCTGAACCGTAATAGCTGAATCCTTGTTTGATGAGCAAATAATTGAGCAAAAGTGTCACCAAAGCACCAACAATAGAAATATAAGCGCCCATTCTGGTTTTGTCAATTAATTTGTACCAAACCGACAAATTGGTGTAAATGCCTAGGAAGAAATTGGCCAAGACAATCAACGGTACTACTTTAATAGCTACCCAATAAGAATCTTCCGGAACCAGCGGTAATTTTAATAAATCGATAAACGCAATTACGAAAAGGCTGATGAACGAACCGAAAATCACAAAATATTTGGTAATTGTGGCGTAGGTTTGTTGGGCATTTTCATTGGCGGCATGGCTGAAAAAGAACGGTTCTATTCCTAAGGTATAAGCCGTTCTGAATAAAACCATAAACATTCCGATTTTGTAACAAGCCGAATAAGCGCCGATGTCTGCTTTAGAAACATTCATCCAATCTAAGAGAATTTTATCAAAATGTTCATTGATGGCAAAGGCTACTCCTGCGATTAAAATGGGCAAACCATATTGCATCATTCGCTTCCAAAGTTTGAAATCGAAACTCCAATTGATTTTCAAATAATCCGGAGAAAGCACTACAAAAGTTAGGAAACTCGCCATCAAATTGGCTACAAAAATATAGCCGACTTGGAAGTTTTCATAATAAATGGTACTGAAAAAACCATCGGGATTGGCTTGTGCTAATTGCGGTAAAAGCAATAAGAAAAACAAATTTAAAATCATGTTTATCGTCACATTGCCTATCTTAACAATGGCGTACATCATTGGTCTTTTGGTCGCGCGCATTCGGGAAAACGGAATAATCGCCAAAGCATCTAACACCAAGATCCAAATGGTATACGTGACGTATTCGACTTTAATGCCGGACCAATCTGAAAGCGTATTTCTGAACAATAAAGCCAATCCTAAAAAGGCGATTGACGTCCAAAAAATAGAAACAGTAGAAGTAGAAATGACTTTTTTCTTGTTGTCTTCGGTATTGTAAAATCGGAAGAAAGCGGTTTCCATTCCGTAGGATAAAATCACGTTGAAAAAGACCAGCCAAGCGAATACGATAGACACATCGGCAAACTCTTGGGTTGGGAGCTTTTTTACAAACAATGGATTCAGCAAAAAGCTAATCATTCTTGGCAGTACTGTTGCCAAACCATAGATTAGTGTTTGTTTAAAAAGACTTTTATATAAACTCAAGGTGATTCCGGTTAGTGTAACAAAAATAGGGTTTTATTGGATTATGAAAATCCATTTTCGTCAATAGTTTTGATAAAATGAAAACCTCTTGGTACATAACCCAAGTTATAATAGAATTTGTGCGCCGGAAAGTTTCCGGTGAATGCATCTAAGACGATGCAAGTGCAGTCAAGCTCTTTGGCTTTTTCATCTATATAATTCGAAATAATACAGCCTATTCCTTTATTACGATGGTCGGGATGAACAATAAAATTATCGATTTCTATGTATTTTCCGGTCCATAATTTGGTGCCAAACCAAAAGCCGGTCAATCCGATGCAAATATTGTCTTCGAAAACAGCAGCTTGTTTGTAGCTCTTTGGGATCATATCTTTCAAGAATGATTCATAGCGTTCGATAGTCATATTGGGATACAGAAATTGCATGGTGCTGAATTGTTCGAGCATTTCTGTAATGGTTGTAAGTTCTCTGACTTGCATTGGTTGAATTTTAATTTAAAAGTAATAAAAAAAGAGCCAACTCTCGTTGACTCTTTCTTGTAAAATATTGTTTTGAAATTTATCCTTTCAAAGCTTCTGCACCACCTACAATCTCTAAGATCTCGTTAGTAATCGCCGCTTGACGCGCTTTGTTGTAAGTTAATTTCAATTGGTTTCTCAATTCGGTTGCGTTGTCTGTTGCTTTGTGCATTGCCGTCATACGCGCTCCGTGTTCCGCAGCAAAAGAATCTCTAATAGATTTGTACAATTGTGTTTTTAATGATTTTGGAATCAAAGTCAACACGATTTCTTCTTTTGAAGGTTCAAAAATGTAATCTCCGGTTGAAACAGGCTTATCAGAAGCGATTGGTGCTAAAGGTAAAAACTGCTCTACTTGAACGATTTGTGTTGCTGCGTTTTTGAATTGGTTGTAAACGATTTCGATTTTGTCGTATTCACCGGAAACGAATTTATCCGTTAATACGTTAGCGATGTCGGCAACGTTATCAAAAGTTAGGTTGTCAAATATTTCGCTTTTGTTTTCGATTACGGTATTTACTTTTCTAAAAAAGTCGTTTCCTTTTTTACCTATAGCAAAAAAGTCTACTTGTTTTCCGGCGTAACGATCAGAAACCTCTTTCGCTTGCTTGATAACATTAGTATTGAATGCTCCGGCCAAACCTCTGTTTGAAGTTATGACAACAATCAATACTTTGTTTACTTCGCGTTGCGTAGTGTATTGTCCACCGGCATCTCCGTCTAAAGTAGCGCTAACGCTTTGTAATAATTCCGTTAATTTTTCGGCATAAGGTCGCATTGCTGTAATGGCATCTTGTGCTTTTTTCAACTTTGCGGCAGAAACCATTTTCATCGCCGATGTAATCTGCATCGTCGACTGAACGGAAGTAATTCTATTACGGATTTCCTTTAAGTTTGCCATTTATATTATTTTAAATTATAAATTCTGAATTATAAATTATGGTAACCATTTAAAATTTATAATTCAAAATTTAAAATAATTCTTAGTTATATTTCGCTGAAATTTCTTTAGCTGTTTTCTCTAAAACGTCCGTAATGTTATCGTCTAACTTACCGGCTTTTAAAGCGTTTAAAACATCTCTGTGTTTGTTGTTCAAGTACTCGATAAAATCTCTTTCGAATTCTTTTACTTTGTTTACAGGAACATTTCTCAACAAGTTTTTAGAACCAGCGTAGATAATTGCTACTTGGTCTTCAACGGTGTAAGGATCGTTTACGGCTTGTTTCAAGATTTCAACGTTTCTTCTACCTTTTTCAATTACGTTTAAAGTAACCGCATCCAAATCAGATCCGAATTTAGCGAACGCTTCCAATTCACGGAATTGCGCTTGGTCTAATTTCAAAGTACCTGCTACTTTTTTCATTGATTTAATTTGAGCGTTCCCTCCAACACGTGATACCGAAATACCTACGTTAATCGCCGGACGAACTCCAGAGTTGAATAAATCACCATCCAAGAAAATCTGACCGTCAGTAATCGAAATTACGTTAGTTGGGATATACGCAGAAACGTCACCCGCTTGAGTTTCAATGATTGGTAAAGCTGTTAATGAACCGCCACCTTTAACGATTGGTTTCAAAGTATCTGGTAAGTCGTTCATGTTTTTTGCGATATCGTCATCCGCAATTACTTTACAAGCTCTTTCTAATAAACGGCTGTGTAAGTAAAATACGTCTCCAGGATAAGCCTCACGACCCGGTGGTCTTCTTAACAACAAAGACACCTCACGGTAAGCTACCGCTTGTTTTGATAAATCATCATAGATAATCAAAGCCGGACGACCTGAATCTCTGAAATACTCTCCGATAGCAGCACCTGCCATTGGAGCATATACCTGCATTGGCGCAGGATCTGAAGCGTTAGCTGCAACGATTGTTGTATAAGCCATAGCGCCTTTTTCTTCTAATGTTTTTGCAATACCCGCTACTGTTGAAGCTTTTTGTCCAATAGCAACATAGATACAGAATACCGGTTGCCCAGCATCGTAAAATTCTTTTTGGTTCAAGATAGTATCGATACAAACGGTAGTTTTACCGGTTTGACGGTCACCAATAACCAACTCACGTTGCCCTCTACCTACAGGAATCATCGCGTCGATTGACTTGATACCGGTTTGTAACGGCTCAGTTACCGGTTGACGGAAGATAACTCCAGGAGCTTTTCTTTCCAATGGCATTTCGTATAACTCACCACCGATTGGTCCTTTACCGTCGATTGGCTCACCTAGTGTGTTTACAACACGACCTACGATTTGCTCACCAACTTTCAAAGAAGCGATACGTTGGGTTCTTTTTACGATAGAACCTTCTTTAATTCCGGTTGATGGTCCTAAAAGTACAACACCCACGTTGTCTTCTTCTAAGTTCAAAACGATAGCTTCTAATCCGTTATCGAATTGTACTAACTCACCGTATTGTGCGTTTGACAAACCATACACACGAGCGATACCATCACCTACTTGAAGTACTGATCCCACTTCTTCTAAAGTAGCGCCAGATTGGAATCCTTCTAATTGTTTTTTTAATATTGCTGAAATTTCAGCAGCTTTAATTTCCGCCATTTTGATATATCTTTAATGGTATTAATTACTAAATTCTCTTCTTAATTCTTGCAATCTGTTTGCCACAGAAGCGTTGTATTGTTTATCTCCTATTCTCAAAATAAATCCTCCGATAATTGATGGATCTACGATGTTTTCGATAGTTATCTTTTTGTCTGAAATCGTAGCAATCTTAGCCAATACTTGATTTTGCAATTCAGCAGTAATTGGGAAAGCGGTAGTTACTTTGGCTAATTCAACACCATTCATTACGTCGAATTGGGCATTGAATTGTTGGGCAACCTCAGCTAAAATTTCAAATCTTTTGTTTTCCTGAAGCAATCTGAATAAAGCATTGGTTTCTGACTGAACCGTAGCAAAAACTTCTTTCAAAGCACTCATTTTCACCTCTGAAGAAATGATTGGGCTTGATAGAAATTCGCTTAATTCAGCGCTTCCGGCCACTGAAGCAACGATTGACAACATGTCTTCGTTTACTTTAGCAGCATTTCCGCTTGAAACCGCCGTTTCTAAAATTGCTTTCGCGTATCTAATCGCAGCTCTTGACATAACGATTAATTTAATTTTACATCACCTAACATTTTCTCTACCAATTTGGTTTGAGCTTCTTTGTTAGATAATTCGTCTTTTAATAATTTTTCAGCGATGTCTAATGACAAAGTCGAAACCTGAGCTTTCAATTCAGCTAAAGCTGCATTTTTCTCGCTTTCGATAGAAGCTTTCGCTTGCTCGATCATTTTTTGACCGGCAGTTTGTGCTTCTGCTTTAGCATCGTTAATCATTTTTTCTTTGATTTCACGAGCTTCCTTCATCATGGTATCACGCTCTAATCTTGCTTCAGCTAATAATTTCTCATTATCTGATTTAAGATTTTGCATTTCTTTCTTTGCATTTTCAGCAGAAAGCAAAGCGTTTCTGATTCCTTCTTCTCTTTCGTTTACAGCATCAAGAATAGGTTTCCAAGCAAATTTTTTCAATAAGAAAATCAATCCTACGAAAATCAAAAATTGCCAGAAAAACAATCCTAATGAAAAATCATTTATTAACTTTTCCATATTATAAAGTAATTATATAGTCTTTTAATTTAATTTTTAAACAAAAGCTACAACCAACCGTTGCAGCTTTTTGTTTTGTTTGAATTATACTGCGAATAAAGCAGCAAATCCGATACCTTCAATAAGCGCAGCAGCAATAAGCATAGCTGTTTGGATTTTACCAGTAGCTTCCGGTTGACGTGCAATAGCGTCCATTGCAGAACCACCAATTCTTCCGATACCGATACCAGCTCCGATTACTACTAATCCAGCTCCAATGATTTTAGGAATTTCCATAAAAATATGTATTAAAAATTAAACATTCAATTTTGATATTAGATATTAGATATTAAATTTCAGATATTTAAAATTTAATATTTGATATCTAAAATTTTAATGGTGAGCTTCATCATGATGATGCTCTTCTACGGCCGAACCAAAATAAAGCGCCGACAACATAGTAAATATATAAGCTTGCAATAAAGCAACTAATATTTCAATTAAAGAAATCGCAAACGAAAGGAAGAAAGACAAGCTGCTTCCTATCCAGTTTTTGAAAACAAACATTAACCCAATCAAACTCATCAATACGATGTGACCCGCAACGATATTCGCATAAAGACGAATCATTAACGAGAAAGGTTTGATAATCGTTCCCAATAATTCAATTGGCGCTAAAATGAATTTCATTGGTACAGGCACGCCCGGCATCCAGAAGATGTGACCCCAATAATCTTTTTTAGCGGTAAAAGTTGTGATTAAGTAAGTGATTAAAGCCAAACAAGCAGTAACGGCAATGTTTCCGGTTACGTTGATGCCAAGTGGTGTTAATCCGAAGATATTTAAGAACCAAATAAAGAAGAAGATGGTTAATAAATAACTCATGTATCTTTTGTAGTGCTTCTCTCCGATGTTAGGAATAGCGATTTCGTCTCTTACGTATAATACAATCGGTTCGAAAATACGACCAACTCCTGAAGCAATGCCTCCGTTTTTAACGTATGATTTAGCCAAACTTTTAAATAACAAAAACATGATTAAAGCTACTACAAAAATCATGAATACGTTTTTGGTAATAGAAAAATCAAGCGGCTTTTCATTGGTAGCATGGTGGTGCTCATCCATGGTTACTTCGCCTTGAGCGCTGTCAACTTTATAAATTTTACCGTGGTGCAATTTGTAGAAAGTTCCGTTAACCTCTGCAACTTCATGATCATTGTGGAATTTTGAAGAAGAGAAAACTTGTAATCCGTTATCAATTAAAATAACCGGCAACGGAAATCCAACGTGATGTTGTTTTCCTGCTTCGTCTTTGTACCCAAAAATATTGAAGTCATAAGAGTCTTTCAAGTGATGGTCGATGAACTCTTTGATTTCGGTTTTAACGTCTTTTGGTTCTGCTGATTCTCCATGAGTAGTTTCAACCGCATGAGTAGTTTCTGCTGAAACTTGGGTTGAATCAACTGTTGGGTTTGCCGAACTTACTAATGGTAAAAAAGCTACTAAGGTAGCGATGATAAAACGGAGTGGTTTTTTTGAAAACACCATATCTGATAATTATCTAAATTTTATTTTCTCAAATTTGGTGCAAAAGTACAATATTAATTAATATTAAAAAGTATATGTTTTAATTTTTTTGACAGAATTGTCAATTTAAAACTGATTTATTGTTTATTATTTAAAATTCTGATAGTTACATAGGTTTCTATTGCCAAAAAGTAAATGAAAATGATAAAAAAATTCATTTTTTCTGTGGGCGTTTTAGGCAAGTCTGCAGCCAATATTGGTTTCAAAAAAAGAAAAGCAATTCCCATTTTTAAGGTAGTGAGCAATAAAAAGGTATAACCTACTGAGTTAATGCTCTTTTCTTTAACCTTATCCAGCACCAAAATCAACATCGAAGAAAAGAAGAAAAAGAACAAATACAAGAGTTCAATGGAATAAATAAATCCCGTTTCGTAGGCTTTGGGTACCCAAAAATAAAACAAGATTTTGTGAATAGCAAAACCGATTATTCCTAAAACTAAAACGGTGAAAATGGATTTGAATTTGTCTAAATTCATATTACTGATTATCTGATTTATTAATTTCTTTCAACTGTCGGTTAAGATTGTAAAATGCTATTGCTACACCGGACAAGGTTAAAATTTTTACATAAATGTTGTGTGGATTACTGTACTTTTCGTCAAGCCAACGCCCTAAATAGGCAAATAAAAAAACGATAACGCCCATTTGAACGGGAATATTGATGAGTGCCAACCACTTATTAGGCGCTTTTCTCTTCGGTTGGTTGTCCATTATTAGGAAGATTTTTGACATGGGGTTTCATGACGCAAGACGCACTGAATTCTGCTCCTGGTTCTACAGACAGTTTACCACAAATTACTTCTCCAATAATGTGGGATTTTGATTTGACATTCAAGATTTCCTGCACTTGTATTTTGCCTTCAAAAGTGCCTTCGATATCGGCATTTTTACATATGATATCACCTTTAACGCTTCCGGCCGGACCAATAACAATTTTTCCTTTTGACTGAAAATTTCCTATCAGATGCCCATCCAAACGGAAATCTGCAGGAGAAATAATATCACCGGTAATAGTAGTTCCTTCCACAATTCTGTTGGTTTTTCCTAAAAGATCCGTGTATGATTTTGGACTTTTTTCAAACATGACTTTATCCTTTTTTGGCTGGTGGTCTTGAAGATTGAGGCGATGGAGGTAAGCCAATTTGGTCTTCGCTTTCTTCCATTCCTTTTTGTGTTTTTACAGGCTGTGTTTCTTTACTGTCTTTTTGCACTTCTTGCTGAACTGGTTTTTGTTCTTGAACTACCGGTTTTTCAAAAGTCCCGTCCCAATTAGGTTGGGTTGGATTGTCGGTTAGATTTCCGGCTAAAAACTCGTCTAAATTCTTTTTAATCTGAACTATGGTATAGTTTTCTGTTGAAATAATAATTGGGGTTTCTAGCACCTTATAATCCTTATAGTCTTTTAATATAGCCGTTATTCCTTCTGCTAAATCTTTAGAATTCATGCCATGAATCACTACAAAATTATCGGTCATCGTGTAAATATCCAAAGAAATCGTCAACTTAGCTAAATCTCTGTCTTTGATGAATTTTGCAATCTTGTCTCGAAGAACTTTGGTTCCTTTGTCCTCAAAGTCCTTGGTTCGGTATAAAATTTTCCAGTTTTTGGAGTCTAAGCTTGATAATTGTAACGCTTGCAGTTTTGGTAAATCTACCGATATCATTTTCTCGGCTCTTTTGCCTTCTTCGCTATTCGGATAATTCAACGCTACAAAATTAAGTGCTTTGCCATATTCATCAAGACCGGCTAACTTTCCGATAATATTGGCTTTAAGTAATTCTAATTTTGGGACAATTTCATCTCCCGTAAATCGGTCTGTAGCACTTTCGGTATCTGTCAAAACCAATTTATAATCCCCTTCTTGATACCTTTTATATAGGTTTTCATAAACCGCTTTTGGCGAATCACTGTTTTCGGCGTATTCACCATTCGGATTGTTTAAAATTTGGGCGTATCTCGAATTAGGGAAAGAAGTGATAATTCTCGATTTCATGCCTTCTGCTTTCGACTTGTCTATGATTTCATAGATTTTATACAAATTATACATCGAAGGCAAAACCAATCTTTCTTCCGGATCGTTTAGTAACAAGCGTTCTAGCTTATCTGCCGCCAATTGGTATTCTTTAAATTTTTCCTTGTAAATAACGCCCAATTGATAATAAGCAAAATTTCTTTCTTTACTCAAACTGTCAATGAGTGTTTGACTTGTTGGCAATTGCTTGATATAAAATTCGGGAGTAAAACGTTCCTCTACAATAGCTTCTTTGGAATCTTTATCGATTTCTTTTTCGTCCCCATCAGCTTCTTTATCCTCTTTTTTAGGCGCGCTCGTTTCTAATCTCCAATTGTCTTGAAGTGTTCTTTTCCCCCAAATTTTTTGGAATTCTTTTTGTCCATAAGCAACGGTTGTTGGATTATAAAAATAAAATGTTGCGTCATTTCCATTGGAAGCAGACAATGAAGTAGCTTTTTTAGGTTTGGCGTCGGCATCCATTTTACCATCTCCTCGTTCTTGATTTTCTTTGATTCGAGCTTCTTTTTCAGCTAATTTTTGCGCAATTTCTTCTTCTTTTTTAAGCTTATCAATATGTTTTTCAAAATAAGCCGTTCTGTCAGAGCCCGACATCGAATACAATAAAATTATACTGTCGTTAGTTTGAGCAATAGCTTCGTACTTAATAACATCTTCCAGATTTTCTCTTTTCTTTTTAATCAAATTAAATTCGCGAGTCCTTGGTTTTAAATGCACCAAGGTGCTGTCAAAATATTTACCGGCAGTTAAGTATTTAGCCGAGTCAAAATAGATGTCTGCCAAGTTTCTATAATTTGAAGCGATCAAATAACTGTCTTGGGTTTTCTTTTTAAGCGAAAGATTGTAGTGCTTCTTGGCTTGGGTTAACATGTTTTGTTTGTCGTAAAACAAAGCCACTTGGTGGTGAATTACATCTAAAAACGGACGGTTTTCTCGGTCTTCAAGTAAGTCATTGAACTTTTTCATGAAAGCAATCGTATCACCGCTTTTATAATCAAACTGACCGGCTTGTTTGGCATGCGCTTGAATCACATATTGCCGTGCCGATTTTCTATTCATATCGATTACCTCTTGGTACTTAGCATAAGCGCTGTCCTTGTAGCCTAATGCTTCATAGAGTTGTGCCAATATGAATCGGTACCTTGCTTTTTCTTCATTGGATTTGGTGAACTCTGTAGCTAATTTTATTTTAGCCACAGCGCTGTCTTTTTCTTCCAAATTCAAAAAGGCTTGTGCCAATGCCGCATTAGCATCTGCAAAGATTTGGTCTTTGAATTTGATTTCTTTTAAAAGCTTAGTCAAATTGTTAACGGCAATAGCGTCATTTTCTAAACGCATATTGGTTTTTTCGCGCCAAATTTTTACTTCGTAGATTTTATCGCTTTTCGGATATTTGTAAAGCACATAGTTAAAGGCTTCCAATGCCGGTACAAAACGTTGTTCGTAATATCTTGATTGTCCCAAAAGCAAGTGTGCTTCATCCATTTGAGGGTTTTTCTCCGAACCTTGAATGTTCATGGAGTGTTTCTGAATGGCTTTGGTAGCTTTGGTTTCGGCTCTTTCAAAGTTAGCATTTCTATTTTCCCCCGGTAACATTCTGTCTTCTGTTACTTGCATTCTCTCAATAGGAAGCAACTCCCAAAAGTTGTCACTGTTTTGCAATTTTACATCTTCAATTCCTTTTTGCAGAGCGATATCACCATTGTATAAGATGTTATATTTGGTACTTAGCGCGTGTGAATTTCGGGAGAGAAAAGTATTTCTTTTGGTAGAACAAGCTATCAAAAAAACAAGCAATCCAGAGTAGATAAGATATTTAATAGTATTGGTTTTCAAAGCGAAACGTATTTTTATAGTAACGTGAAAAAGTCATAAATAGTATAACTAACTGGTAAAAATACGTTTCTTTTTGATATGGCAAAAAATTAGACTGCAAAAAATGCTTCCAATTCTTTTAAAGTTTCAGGCGATGTTTGAATATCTTTCACGACTTCGCCTAAATGCAAAGCTACAATTCGGTTACAAACCTCAACTGTGTGAACCAAATCATGGCTGGAAACCAAAACAGTCCTATTAGAATCATCGGCCAATTCTTTGATAATTTTTTTCAAACGATTTACGGTAGTTGGGTCAAGATTAGCAAATGGTTCATCCAAAATAATCACTTCAGGATTTCCGATTAATGTCGCTATAATGCCTACTTTTTTCATGTTTCCTTTGGATAAATCTCTGAGGTATTTTCGGCTATTTAGGATTTCTCCGTTGAAAAATTCTTCGTGTTTTTTTAATAACGCATCTACATCAGCTTTGTTTTGTCCACGTAAATCTCCGATGAAATAGAAGTATTCTTCGGCCGTCAAATAACCAATTAAAAAACTCTCATCTATAAATGCTGCCGTAAACGGTTTCCAGGCTTCGCTGGTATTAACCTGAACATTATTGTTTATAATATGCCCGGAACTCGGTTGAATTAAGTCAAGTAGCAAACTAAAGAAAGTCGTTTTTCCGGCGCCATTGTTTCCCACTAAACCAAAACTTTGTCCTTTTGGGATTTCAAGATTGACGATATTTAAAACTGTTACGCCGTTGCCATATGTTTTTGAAAGATTGTTAACTTGTATCATTTTTTCGAGTAATTAGTAATTAGTGAATAGTAATTAGTTTTTCTGCTTGTAAGCGGCGATGGTCTCGTACTTTTGGGTTTTGTAAATTTTCTCTATTTGATTGAACACATAATTTCGAAACGCAAAACCTAAAACACCGGCTGCAGCTACGAATATCAGTCCAACATTAGGAGAAAATAAGTAATAGCCCAAAGTATATAATCCCATTGGAACCAACATTTTTGGTAACGAAATCAACATCGTTTTCATGTTAAAGGCTTGCTTGTCACCAAAGGCTTGTTTGGAAGTGGTTAAGTCGATAGGCGTTTTTACAAAAGCACCGCCAAGCATCACCAAATGCGAATTGACGCCAATGTTAAAAATAGCCCCAACCACAATAATCAAGTAGGTGTGTACTCCGAAATACAGATAAAATGAGGCTAAAATGGTAGAAATTACGGTTCCAATCACCATCAACCACCATTTCGAACTGATGTATTCGCGGTATTGGATGTTTTGACTCATCATCAATTGATAATAAGCGCTGTCCCAACTCGGCACAAACTGCCCGAAAGTGAACAAAAATCCACCCGAAACAAAGACACCGGCAAAGACTTTCATCCACGGATTGTCATAAGATTCTATGGCTTGGGTAAAGAACAATAACCCATAGAAAATGAAGAGACCACTCATAATCAAGGTCATTCTCGAACGCTTATTTCGTTTCAATAATCGAATGTCATTTTTGAGAAAAGTGCCCAAAGTTCCGAATTGGTCTAGCCAAATGAAATTTTCAGTCTTCGCCACATCGCTTTTCTTGGCCAATCCATCGTCGAGATTCAATCGGTTTTTGAAATAACTAAAAGAAAAATAGTAAGTTGTAACCAATAAAATAATGGGAATAAGAAACAGATAAACCGTATCATACATTCCTTGAAAGAAAAGTTTCGAATAAATGGTGAAATCAAAAACACCATAATATTGTGAAGCTGCCAATGCTGCCAATGCTGTCAAAACACTATAAAAAACAACGTTTTTACTATTCACCAAAATATTGATAAAATTATTAGTGTAAATCAAAGCCGTCATTCCTAAGAACCACAAAAATGCTTGGATACCATACCCTTGAACCAATAACACTATAGTAAACGGAATAAAGAAAAAAGCATGCAAGACATTGAAAAAAGAAATGATTGTTTTCCCTAACGAATAATGAACAATTGTACCTCTTTTGATGGGCAAAATCAGCAACGGTTTAATATTAGTCACCGGCATTTTTTGAAGAAAGTATCGAATGATTAAATCGAAAAGCACATAATAAATCATAAATTTATTGATGGTTGCCAATGGCTCCATTCCTTTATCTTTTAGAATAAAAAACACGGCTGTTCCCAATATGGCGAAACAGGCCATAAAGTATAATGCTCCTAATCCCATAATGATTTTCAGAGCTAGATTACTGCCAAAAGAAGCCGAACGAAGAAAAGACTTCCATTCGAGTTTTATGAAATGTTTGAACATAGTTGGTGGTTTAGGTTTTCGAAATTAGTTCTTAAAAATAATAAAATGTTACAAATTAGTTTACAAATTCATATTCAGGATAAGTTTCTTTGAGGTGTTTTTCGGCTTGGGAAGGAATTAAAACCAAGACAATATAAGTTGTTAAACATAATAGCACCAGTAATAAACTGAACAAAATCAAAGACGAATCTGAGTAGTGTTTTCCGTTTAATCGCAAGGCTAATTGTATCGGCAAATTAATTAATCCTGCTAAGGAACTATAGCCAAAAATAATTTCCTTTAACAACCATTTTTTACCTGTTTGGCGCGTATTCTTCTTATTTCTTCTCGAAAGTATGGCTAAACCAATAATAAAAACAACAATCAAAATTCCGAATAACCCTTGAGCTATTTCTAAGCCTTCCTGAAAAAATTTGAGCAGATAAAAGACTATGCCAATGGCCGAAAAAGTACCGATGATTTTTGGAACCGAAAAAAAGACTTTCATTTCATTTAAAACCAATTTATTGTACTTTTTATTCAAAGCTACTTGTCTTTTTTCAACGACCTCCATAAAGCCAAAAACGCCAAATTTTTTGAATTCAATATTTAGTGCTTCCTCAAAAGACAATTTTGGGTTTTGTTGCCATTGTTCCTCTATGGCATTCGCCAAATGATCAACCAATTCGGTTTGCAAATCGTAATATTCCACATAATGTTGGCGCGTGAATGCATAAAGTCTTTCGACTTGTTCGGCGTTGAGTTTCATGTTAAATATAATTAAATCGGTGTTTGTGAAATTTTACTAATTCTTGTATAAAAAAGACAACATATCCTAAGAACAAAAAAGAGGAAATCGTGAGGGTTATTGCTGAAACATCATTGGTTCCAAAAGCAGGCAAAAAGAATAGTTGCAAATAATAAAGGATTAACCATATAGCGCCTGTTTTTTCTATGGCATAGAATCGTTTTTTTAAATAAATATAAAAGTAAAACAACTGAAACAGCACCACACCAATTAGCAGTACAAAAAATAAATTCCTAACGGTAAAATCCTCTGAAAAATAAAGATTCACATCTACATTCTTAAAAAAAATAAACAACAAAACGCCCACACCCAAGCTATATGGTTTGACCAAAAACAACAAAAATTGACGGATAACATCCCAGGAAAAGCTCGAGCGGTTTCTGTTATTTTTGAGAATCTCACTTTTATTTACAACCATGTATTCTTTAAATGCGTCATAGAAATCCTGCTGTCCGGTTGCCATTTTTTGTTCCACTCCAGAAGCAATATGATCAAGCATTTCCTGACGGATATCAATATAAATCACATCACTGTTTTTTAAATAAGTATCTATAAACTGAATGTTCTCTTTTGTTAATTTCATGGCTAGTAGTCTAATTTAGGTTGAACCAAAGTTTGCATGTTTCGTATAAAATCTTCCAATTCCGCTAAACGGTTGATGGTTTCGGCCGAACCTTTTTCTGTAAGCTTATAATATTTTCGCAATCGATTGTCTACATTTTCGACTTCGACTTCTAAAACGCCTTCTGCTTCCAATTTATGCAATGCCGGATACAATGCGCCTTCGGTGATTTTTAGTTCGCCTTTGGTAATGTCTTTTACTTTTTGGGTAATTTCATAACCATACATTCTGCCGTTTTCTTCCAAAAGTTTCATCACTATGGTGGTTAAACTTCCTTTGTATAATTGTGAATTTTTCATTGGCTCTTCATTTTTGAAATTCAAATATACATAAGTTTTTTATATACATAAAATACTTGGGTATAAATAATTATTTTCTCAAAAGTGATACGTTCGTTACCTTTGTCAAAACAAACTTTCATGTCTTCATTCTATAAATTACATATCAAAGAAGTAAAGCGCGAAACACCAAATGCTGTTTCTGTTGCTTTCACTATTCCGGCAGAATTAAAATCAGCATACCAATTCACTGCCGGTCAATACGTTAATCTTAAATTGACCCTTGACGGACAAGAAGTACGTCGTGCTTATTCGGTTTGTTCTTCGCCCAATAGTGGTGAATTGCGCATCGCCATTAAAGCGGTGAAAAGTGGTCACTTTTCTAAATTTGCCAATGACAATTTGAAAGCCGGCGACATTTTAGAAGTCAGCCAACCGGAAGGAAGATTTACTTTTGAACCTTCTTTTTCTAACTTAAAAAACTATGCGGCTTTTGCAGCAGGAAGCGGAATTACACCGGTAATGTCTATCCTAAAATCGGTTTTGGAAAGTGAACCCAATAGCTCTTTTGTATTGGTTTACGGCAATAAAACTCCGGAAGAAACTATCTTTCACGATGAACTTCACGACTTGCAATTGAAATATGTCGGCCGTTTTTTTGTGCATTTTGTATACAGTCAAGCCAAAGTAGAAAACGAACTTTTCGGCCGAATTGAAAAATCAACGGTAAATTTTGTTTTGAATAACAAACACAAAGAAAAAGAGTTTGATAAATTCTATTTATGTGGTCCGGAGGAAATGATTAATTTGGTTTCCAATGTGTTGAAAGAACACAGCATTCCTGAGAAAAACATCAAATTTGAATTGTTCTCCACTTCCACCGCTGCCGAAAATACAACCGCTACTTCGCATGAAGGTCATACCAAAATTACCGTAATGGTAGATGACGAAGAAACCACTTTTGAAATGTCACAAAAACAAACGGTTTTGGAAGCCGCTTTAAAACAAGGCATCGATGCGCCTTATTCTTGCCAAGGCGGCATATGCAGTTCTTGCTTGGCGCGAATTACCAATGGTTCGGCTGAGATGAAAAAGAATTCAATCTTAACTGATGGCGAAATCGCTGACGGATTGATTTTAACTTGTCAAGCGCATCCGACTTCTTCGGAGATTTATGTGGATTTTGATGATGTGTAAAAAAGTTCTCCGTCGCAGTTTCCCGTTTTCAGACTGTTAACTGCGACTGGATACTGTTTACTATTTTCTCAACTGAGATGGTTCTCATGACGTCTTGATAACCTTCTACTTTTTTGTTTCCGTATACCGATGTTGGCAATAACGGATACTTTTCTCTGTCCGAAGTCAGGCAGTTTTCAATCGGTTGGTTGAATGGTTTAAAACCTGCGTAAGGATGCGTGGCGCCCCAAAGTGTGATTACTTTTACGCCTAACATCGCCGCAATATGAGCGTTTCCGGAATCCATGGAAAGCATGAGGTCTAAGTTGGAAATGAGTTGTAATTCTTGATCCAAAGAAAATTTTCCGGCAGCGACAATTACATTTTCTTTAGCTGTGGCCAAACTATTTAATTGGTCTGTTTCTTTTTTTCCACCACCAAAAAGGAAGATTTTATAGTGTTGATTGGTGGCCAATTCATTAACTACTTTTTGCATCAAGTCTAACGGATAAACTTTGCTTTCGTATTGAGCAAATGGCGCAATGCCTATCCATTTATTGTTTTCTTTTCCGCCTGAAACTTTCAAGATTTCATCTGTTAAAATGGCTTTCTCGGGGAAAATCGGATTGGATAAATCAACAAAAAAACCAAGTTCTTTGAAAGTGTCAATATGTCTTTCCACCATTGATTTTACCGGTTGGAAGATTTTGTTTTCAACACGGGTTAAGGCTTTTTTATCGGCTCTGCCTTTGTCGGTGTGCGCCACTTTTTTTCCGTTTAGCACAAATAAATTTCGGAGGACTATAGACCGCAAAACGTTGTGCAAATCGGCAACAGCGTCAATATTTTGTTTTTTTAAATCGGAATACAATTGCAGCAAACCAAGGAAACCTTTGTGTCTGCCTTTCACCTCAACAGCGAAGAAATTTACATTCGGAATTTCGTCAAAAAAAGGTTGGAAAAACGGGCGTGAAACCACTGTAATTGTCACGGTCGGATTTTGCTGGACAAAAGCTCGGATAACCGGAACCGTCATCGCAACATCGCCCATGGCAGACAATCGGATGACGGCTATATGTGTGATTGGGTTTGACAAAAGTTTGTCGTTTTTTATTTTTTGTTTTGGTACAACACCGGATTCAAATCGTCGTCGTTGTACATTTTCATTTGTTTGTACACTTTCATGAACTTGTCACCATTTTCAATATCGGTCAACAAATCATTGATGGAAATAAACATATCACTTTTTTGGTCCAACAATACATTTAGTTTTTCTTGGCATTTGGCTCTGTGTTCGGCCGAAGCTTCTGCGCGAGTAGCTTCTTCGTTCATGTGGTAAATTTTTAGCGCTAAAATAGACAAGCGGTCGATAGCCCAAGCCGGACTTTCGGTGTTGATTTTAGCATTTGGTTTTACTTGAACGTCTTTGTGTTTTTGCAGAAAATAACTATCGATATATTCTACCATATCGGTACGCACTTGGTTTGAAGCATCGATTTTCCTTTTCAAAACCAAAGCCGCAACCGGATCAATATTCGGATCACGAATAATATCTTCGTAGTGCCATTGTACGGTATCAACCCAATTTTTGGCATACAATAAATATTCAATAGTTCCTTTAGTGTAAGGGTTTAACGTTGGTTGATATACATCATCAATAAGGTGGTAATCTTTAATACTTTGTTCGAAAATAGGAAATGCAAATTGTGAAAACATATCGGTAAAATTTATTTCATTTAACTTTGTTCCGTTCGCCTTAACGGCTCGGGTGATAAAATTCGACCTAAAGGTCTCGGGTGCAAAGATAGTTTTTATACTTTTACCATAACATACAAAATTTAAGTCGTCCATGCATATTCATTACATTTCAGAGCAGAATAGTATTCTCAATCATTTTTTGGCCCAAATTCGCGATGTCAACATTCAAAAAGACAGCATGCGTTTTCGAAAAAACATCGAGCGTATTGGCGAAATTATGGCTTATGAATTGAGCAAAACATTGGACTATAAAAATATTGAGGTGCAAACGCCTTTAGGCATTAAACATACAACTACGATTGCTGATCATGTGGTTTTGTGTTCGATACTTCGTGCCGGATTGGCTTTACATACCGGTTTTATGAACATTTTTGACAATGCCGAAAACGGATTTGTTTCTGCTTATCGTCATCATTATGACAATGATGATAAGTTTGATATTTTAGTCGAATACCAAGCTGCACCGTCTTTTGAAAATAAAATTCTAATTTTAATTGACCCAATGTTGGCCACCGGACAATCGATAGTGGCGGTTTTGCACAAATTGCATTTGGAACAAAAACCCAAGGAAATCCACATTGCAGTTGTAATTGCTGCCCCTGAAGGCATTGCTTATTTAGAAAAAAATCTTCCTGATAATTGCCATCTTTGGGTGGCTGCATTAGACGACAAACTCAACGAAAAAAACTACATCATACCCGGTTTGGGTGATGCCGGTGATTTGGCCTATGGGAGTAAATTATAAAGACAGTTGCTTCCTTACGAGCTAAAGTTCGTGTACCTGAAGCCCACTGGGCTCTCCTCTTAATATCAAATGGCAGTAAATTATAACTGAGCAAAAAAGGCAAAAAAGCTTCCTGTGATTAGTAATAACAATACGATTTCCTGATACATTTTGTTTTGGGAATACTCAATATTATTGGTTGTCATCACGGCTAAAGGGAAAAAAGTAAACAACAACATGGCATTATTTTTTTCCGGAGAAAGGATGAAAACTATACTTCCTATCAAAAATCCGAAAATCATTTTCTTATAAGATGCTTGTAAAATTAGTGGTCTGTTGGTTAATGAAAATACCATCGAAAAAAGAAAATACAAAGCTATAACCACATAAAAAGAAAGCGCTGCATTTTGGTAATTATTAGTAAAATAATCGAGTTCGAAATGGGTTTGGGTTTGTTTTAAAATATGGTCAATCCAAGTCTTGTCAAAATATAAAGCGGCCAACAGAAACACTACCGTTGTGGTCACAAAAGCCACAAAAGGCAATAGCCAATTGCGATAATCTCTCGAAACATGAAAAATAATCGAAATGTAAACTAATAGGATAAAAAGAATACTCCAAAAATGAAACAAACTCGCTATGAAAATCCACATCGAGGCATCAAATATTTTTTCTTTAGGTGCTTTTAGAGTTTGTAGAGAAATCAATCTTCTCATGGCTAACAGCAGAAAAAAATTGGCAAACAACAAATTAGAATGGTTAAATACAACCGGAAAAAGCAATAAAAACAATAGAAAAAATAAAATAGTGTAACTGCTTGCTTTTGTGAGTCCGTTTTTCTTAACAATAAAATTGACCAAAAAAAAGGACGTTAGTATAAGTATGATGGATAGCAAATTAGCCGTTAAAGTATTGTCTGCCATTTTGTTGCCCAAATCACTATTTTGGAAAATAAAAAAGGAGACCAATACTAAAATTGTAATCAAGCCATAATTAAGAATACTCGATTTTTTAAAAATGCTTGTTATCATGAGGATATTTTATACATTTGTGGTGTAAATATAACATTTTATAAAATGAAAGCATTTTTTGAAGGCATTCAAACTTTATTCGTAGACTTTTTATTCAAACCATTAGATTGGTTGCGTTCCTTAGAATTGAGTAATTGGTGGTTAGCTAACATTGTTAGTTGGACGTTAATTATTGTTTGTAGCTACTATATCGTTTACTGGTGTAAAGAATTGAAAAAGCACCAAGACAACAACGAAGAAAACCAAGATACAACGGCTCATTCTTTCTTAAGCTAGATCGAATCCGATATCTTTTCTAAAATACATCTTATCAAAATGTAGCTTGTCTATATTTTGGTAAGATTTTTTTATGGCTTCTTGAAAGTTATTTCCAAAAGAAGTAACTGCCAGTACTCTTCCACCGTTGGTTACTACTTTACCATTTTCTAATTTAGTTCCGGCATGAAAAACGATAGAATCATCTACGTATTCCATTCCGGTGATTTCAAAACCTTTGTTGTAGTCTTCGGGATATCCGCCGGATACCACCATGATAGTGGTCGCGCTTCTTGGGTCAATTTCTAAAGTCACTTCATCCAGTTTTTGATTGGCAACTGCCTGAAATAATTCTACCAAATCTGACTGGATTCTTGGCATCACAACTTCGGTTTCCGGATCGCCCATTCTCACGTTATACTCGATAACCATAGGTTCCCCTTTCACAATAATAAGTCCGATGAAAATAAATCCTTTGTATTCAATTCCGTCTTTTTGTAAACCATCTACTGTTGGTTTAACAATCCTGGTCTCTATTTTTTCTAATAAAACTTCATCTGCAAAAGGCACGGGGGAAACAGCTCCCATACCTCCGGTATTCAATCCGGTGTCGCCTTCTCCTATTCTTTTGTAATCTTTGGCGGTGGGTAACATTTTATAATTTTTACCGTCTGTCAAAACAAAGCAGCTTAACTCAATTCCATCCAAAAATTCTTCGATAACTACTTTTGAACTGGCGGTACCAAATTTGGCATGAACCAACATATTGCGCAATTCGGTTTTGGCTTCAGCTAAATCGTTAAGAATTAAAACCCCTTTTCCGGCAGCCAATCCATCTGCTTTTAAAACATAAGGCGGTTGGAGTGTCTCTAAAAAATTACATCCTCTTTCAACCGATTCTGATGTAAAACTGTCGTAGGCAGCAGTAGGAATTTTGTGTTTGATTAAAAATTCTTTGGCAAACTCTTTACTTCCTTCTAATTGTGCACCCACTTTGGATGGTCCAATTACCGGAATATGGTTAATCGCCTTATCATTTTTAAAAAAATCATAAATTCCGTGTACCAAAGGGTCTTCCGGCCCAACAACCACCATGTCAATGTTTTCTTTTAACACAAAATCTTTTATGCTGTCAAAATCAATTGGACTGATAGAAACATTAGTTGCTATAAATGAAGTTCCGGCATTTCCGGGAGCTACAAAAAGTTGATTGCAAGTTGGGCTTTTTAGCATTTTATAGGCAAGGGCATGCTCTCTTCCTCCGGAGCCAAGTAGTAAAATTGTCATTTGATGTTGTTGTGTGTTGTGTTAAAAGTATACAAAAATACAAGTATTCTTTTTTTGTAGCCTATTTTTATCTAATTTAGTACAAAATAAAAAACAATTTTATTATGAAAAAATTTCTACTTTCTTTTTCCTTGGTTTTTGTAGGTTTAACCTTAAACGCACAATCTTGGACAAGTCAAGCAACTGGTTTTGATAACATCAGCAGAGGACTTTCAGAAATTCATATAGTGAATCCAACTACTGTATGGGCATTGGCTTATGATGGCGTAAGCGCTTCAAATGTAATTCAAGAGTTTACTAAAACTACTGATGGAGGAATAACTTGGACGCCTGGAACTATCAATGTTGGCGACCCAACTTTGACCATTAACAATATTGCACCAATTAGTGCTACTACAGCTTGGGTAAGTGCATTGACTCCAACCATTGGAAACAACGGTGTTATTTATAAAACTACTAATGGTGGTGCAACTTGGCAACAACAAAACATTGGTACTTTTAATGCCGCGACTTCATTTATAAATGGGGTTCATTTTTTTGATGCTAACAATGGGGTTTCTTTTGGAGATGCTGTTGCGGGCGAATTCGAGATTTACACCACTGCTGATGGTGGAGAAACATGGGATCCCGTACCGGGTGCAAATATCCCAAATCCTTTGGGTTCAGGAGCAACAATTGAGTATGGTTACAATGGCGGAAACGTAACTATTGGCAATACTATTTGGTTGGTTACCAACAAAGGAAGAATTTTAAAATCTTCAGACATGGGACTTACTTGGACCGCTTCACAAGCTCCTGTAACTGATTTTGCAGGAACTGCTCAAAGTGCTAGATTGACAATGAGTTCGCTTACTAATGGCTGTTTATTAAAAACGGCAGGAACTACTTATACTTTCTATACCACCACTGACGGTGGTGCTACTTGGTCTGCAGGAACTCCTTTTACTGGTGCTTACAGAGTCTTATCTTATGTTCCGGGAACTACAACATTAGTAGCTACATCTGCAGGAAATCCTTCAGGTTCTGCCTATAGTACTAACAATGGTACAACTTGGACGACAATCGATTCAGGAGCTCAAAGAGGTATTGTTTCATTTTTTGATGGCTCAACAGGTTGGTGTGCAGGATTTAATGAAGATCCATTTACAGGTGGTATTTTCAAATTCACCGGAACTTTGTCTAATGATAATTTCAATACAACCAAATTCAAAGTATATCCAAATCCGGCTACTTCATTAGTAAATTTACAAACTGAAGGGTTAGATTCATACACTTTAAAAGTTACCGATTTATCGGGTAAAGTAATGGTAACAAGAGAATTCAACGGTGTTGAGAACACTATAGACATTTCTAGTTATGCTTCTGGAGTTTATTTCTTTGAAATTAATTCAGGTAACAAATCAGAAACTATTAAAATTATAAAAAATTAATACTAATAAAATAGTATTTTTAAGGGCTGACATTTGTTAGCCCTTTTTTTTGCTTTTATGTTCCATATATTCGACTTATCGCTTCAACTCAACGGCTATCCCATGAAGGATGCCCGTCGGGAATTTGAAAAAATTCAATCCCTATCGCAAGCCGAATACGAAGATTATGTGATTAAAAGAAAAAATGAAATTGTTGCTTTTCACTTTAAAAACAATGCTTCTTATAAAAAATTGGTTGGAGAAACCATCCCCGATGCCTGGCATAAACTTCCGATAATGACCAAAAGAGATTTTCAAAAACCATTAGCAGAAAGACTTTCCAATGGCTATAATCTCAAAAATGTTTATGTCAATAAAACTTCCGGTTCAAGTGGTGATCCTTTTGTTTTTGCTAAAGACAAATTCTCTCACGCTTTGACTTGGGTCAATATTTTTAATCGTTTTGGCTGGTTTGGAATAGATTTCAATTCGTCTTTACAAGCCCGTTTTTATGGCATTCCATTAGATTTTTTGGGCTACAAAAAAGAGCGTTTCAAAGACTTTTTAGGCCATCGTTATCGTTTTCCTATTTTTGATTTATCGGATAAGGTTTTGGAAACCGTTCTTTCAAAATTCAAACAAAAGCGCTTCGATTATATAAACGGTTATACGAGTTCCATCGTGTTATTTGCCAAATTCTTGGAACAAAAAAACATCGTTTTAAAAACCGTTTGTCCCACTTTAAAATGCTGTATCGTTACTTCGGAAATGTTATTTGATGACGATAAGCTTTTACTTGAAAAACAATTTGGCGTTTCTGTTGTGAATGAATACGGCGCTTCTGAGTTGGACTTGATTGCTTTCCAAAACCCTCAAGGCGAATGGCAGGTGAATTCTGAAACTTTATTGGTAGAAATTGTAGACGAAAATGATACTGTTTTGCCGAATGGAAAAGAAGGCCGTATTGTAATTACGTCTCTATACAACAAAGCACATCCTTTCATTCGATATGATATTGGCGATGTTGGTGTTTTGGACGAGAAAAGTACTTTCAGAAAACCAATCCTGAAAAAGTTAATCGGAAGAACCAATGACGTAGCTCTTTTGCCAAGCGGTAAAAAATCTCCGGGATTGACTTTTTATTACGTAACCAAAAGCATTATCGAAGACGATGGAAATGTAAAAGAATTTGTCATTAAACAAACGAAAATCGATACTTTTGATATTGAATACGTAAGTCGAATCGAATTAACATCGGCGCAAATAAAAAAAATAGAAAAAGCCATATCAACCTATTTGGAAAGTGGTTTGACTTTCAGATTCACTCGAAAAGAAAAATTAGAAAGAAGCAAAAGCGGCAAATTAAAGCAGTTTGTTTCGATAGTAAATAATTTATGAAAATCACCATAATCGCAGGCGCCAGGCCCAATTTTATCAAAATCGCTCCCCTCATTAAAGCGATTGAGAAAAAGCAAACCGAAGGATCAAAAATTTCCTATCGGTTGGTTCATACCGGTCAACACTATGACAAAAACCTCAGCGATACCTTTTTTGAAGAACTGAATATTCCGCAACCGGATGCCAATTTGGAGGTGAAAAGCGGTTCACAAGCCGAACAAACTGCGGCCATTATGATTGCCTTTGAAAAAGAATTAATCCAAAATCCGTGTGATTTGGTTTTGGTTGTAGGCGATGTCAATTCGACCATGGCATGTGCTATCGTGGCCAAAAAAAGCAACGTAAAAGTGGCACATGTTGAAGCCGGAATTCGCTCGGGAGACATGACCATGCCGGAGGAAATCAACCGAATAGTTACGGACAGTATTACCGATTATTTCTTCACCACTTCAACAACCGCAACGGATAATTTAATTGAATATGGCGCCGAAGTTTCCAATATTCACTTTGTCGGCAATGTGATGATTGACACTTTATATCAAAATTTGAATAGAATTTTAGCTCCTACATTTTGGGATAATTTTGGTTTAGCTAAAGGCAATTATATCATCCTAACTTTACATCGTCCCGCGAATGTTGATGAAGAAAAATCGTTGATTGCCTTACTGCAAGGTATTGATAAAATGGTTGGTGACCAGAAAATAGTTTTCCCCATTCACCCGCGTACAAAAGCTATTTTGGGCGAAAACAAATTGGACCTGAAAAATACAATTTTGGTAGAACCCCAAGGCTATTTGAATTTCATGTTTCTAATTAAAAACAGTTTTGCGGTGATAACGGATTCAGGCGGAATTTCTGAAGAAACTACCGTTTTAAACATTCCTTGTTTTACCATGCGCAACAATACCGAAAGACCGGAAACGCAAACTATCGGCACCAATACTTTGGTGGGAACTTCAATTGAAAATCTGGAAAAAGTATATGCGGAATTTCTCCTTAACGGACCAAGAAAAGCTGGAATTCCGGAGCTATGGGACGGATGCGCCTCAGAGCGAATTATCGAGATACTTTTAAAAAAATAATGGAAGAAATTCTAATCATATCCAATTATTATCCGCCCGAAAAAGGCGCTGCTGCCAACAGAATTGAGCAGTTAGCCTTGAAATTACATCAAAATAATTATACCGTTTCCGTGGTTTGTCCGTTGGGAAATTATCCGAAAGGCGAATTGTTTCCGGAATACAAAGGAAAATTCTCAGTATCCGAAAACCGGGAGAATATCACCGTAAAAAGGCTATGGATTTTTCCGAGTGTGAGTAAAAATATTTTGGTTAGAATCGTTTCCATATTGTCTTTTTCGATGAGTTTGTTCTTTTATTTACTGTTAAAAAAAACGCCGAAAAAAGTGGTGGTTCAATCGCCTCCTTTATTGCTTTCCTTTATTTCGGTTTTAGTGCTTTCGCTTAAAAATAAAAAAATAATTCTCAATGTATCCGATTTGTGGCCCTTGGCTGCCATTGAACTCGAAGCATTGAAAAGTGGTTCTTTTTCCCATAAAATATCGTTATACTTTGAGCGTTATATTTATAAAAAAGCTACGTTGATTTTGGGCCAATCGAATGAAATTATAACCCACATAAAAACCATTTACCCTGAAAAAGAGTGTTTTTTATATCGAAATTATCCCGACCATCAAGTAAATGAAATAGATTTGAAAACCACAGAAAATCAACCCTTAAAAATATTTTATGCCGGCTTGTTAGGTGTTGCTCAAGGCGTATTGGAACTGTGTGAAAAAATCGAACTAAAAGAGTTAAACATCGAATTGCATCTGTATGGTGATGGTGCTGAAAAAAATCAAATTGAATCGCTTATTTCAAACCAAAAAGAACCAAAAATATTCTTCCACGGCATGATGGAACGAAATGCGTTGCATGAAACTTTAAAAACTTTTGACATAGCCATTGTACCTTTAAAAACCAGAATTTACGGTTCGGTTCCTTCTAAAATTTTTGAATATGGTTCGTTAGGATTTCCCATCCTTTATTTTGGCGGTGGCGAAGGAGAAACCATTGTACAAGAACATGATTTAGGTTGGGTTGCTAAAGTGGAAGATTTTCAGGATTTAAACCAAAAACTGATTGCCATCTCTAAGTTGGGTAAAAGAGATTTGGATGTAATGAAGAATCGTATTTTTAATACTGCCCAAACCGCTTTTCATTTGGACAACCAAATCAAGGATTTGATTTCGAAAAAGGTTTTCTAATAAGCCTTTTCTTCTCCTTTGAAGATGTTTATTACGGTTTGGAAAATGATTTTTAAATCCATGATAATCGACCAATTTTCAATGTAAAAAACATCCAATTTGATTCGGTTCACCATGTCTTCTTCGGTTTCAATTTCACCTCTGAATCCTTTGACTTGTGCCAATCCGGTAATTCCGGGTTTTACATAATGGCGAACCATGTACTTTTTAATTTTACTCGCGTAGGCTTTGTTCTGAGACCATAAGTGCGGTCTTGGACCAACTACTGACATATCGCCTAATAATACATTGAAAAACTGTGGTAATTCGTCCATACTGGTTTTTCTCATCAGTTTACCCATTCTGGTAACTCTTGGATCATTTTTAGAGGCTTCTTTTTCGGTAAATCCATTGACTTGCATGGAACGAAATTTATAACAGAAGAATTCTTCTTCATCCAATCCCGGTCTTCCTTGTTTAAAAAACACTGGGCCTTTTGATTCTAGTTTGATTAAAATGGCCAAAACTGGAATCAGCCACGATAGGATAAAAACAATCACACACAAAGAAAATACCACGTCAAATGCACGCTTAAAACCTTTGATTAAAGGATTGTGCAGTTGTGTTTTTTGTAATGAAAGTACGGGGAATAATTCGTAATAATCGACTTTTAAATTTTTGGAAAATATTTCTTTGGTGTCGGGAATGAATTTGATGGCCTTTTTGTTATCGTCGGCAAATTCGACTAACTCTTTTAGTTTTTCGTTTGAAATTTCATTTAAGGAACAATAAATTTCATCGATTTTATTTTCAATAGTATACATTTTCAGCTCATCGATTTTTCCTAAAATTTCCGGATTTTGTTTCTTATCCGAAAAAAAACCATAAAATCGGTAACCGTAATCTTTTCTGTTTTCAAATACTTCTTTAAGTCGAATTGCTTCCGGTGTATAGCCAATAATAACAGCATTTCTAAAGTTACTTCCCGTTACAATTCTGTACTTCTTTAAGTAAAAAAACAGAAAATATTTAAATGTTAGTATAATAACAAAACTTAAAGTGATAAAGATGGCAATAGCTTTCCCACTGAAAATAGCCGTTTTGGCAAAAGGAAAGAAAGCAATAACTACGAGCAAGAACAGACTGAATTGTTTGACCAATTTGGAGATAATCTCTACCGGAGTTGTAAACCTAAAAACCTCGTAATATTTTACTATAACAGCAATCAGAAACCAAGTAAACGTTTGGTACAAGAAATAGTAATATATATTAAGTTTCAATTCTCTAAAGAAATACAAACTTAATGATGTTACCACCATCAGATCGAATAAAATACTTATCGGTCTAATATATTTTGAATATCTTCCTGTTTGCTGTGCAACCATAAAATACTAATGGATATATCCTTTAAAATCTTTGTGCTCTTCTTTTAAAAGTTCTTCATTCGAAAGTGATTTGAAATAATCATAGGTCAATTTCATTCCTTCATCTCGTTTTACTTTGGCTTCCCAACCTAAAATCTCTTTGGCTTTTGTGGTATCAGGCTGGCGTTGTAAAGGATCGTTTATCGGTAATGGATGGTAGACCACCTTTTGATTGGTTCCGGTGAGTTTAATGATTTCATCCGCAAAATCTTTAATAGTAATTTCATCCGGATTTCCAATATTTACCGGATATACATAATCGGAATGCAATAATCTGAAAATACCTTCTACTTGGTCTGTAACATAACAAAAGGAACGCGTTTGACTTCCATCACCAAAAATGGTTAAATCTTCGCCTCTTAAAGCTTGTCCGATAAAAGCGGGAATTACACGACCGTCATTAAGACGCATTCTTGGTCCGTAAGTATTAAAAATTCTGACGATTCTGGTTTCTACTCCATGAAAAGTGTGGTAAGCCATCGTTATGGATTCTTGAAAACGCTTGGCTTCATCATAAACACCTCTTGGACCGATGGTGTTTACGTTTCCGTAATATTCTTCTGTTTGCGGATGAACCAGTGGATCACCATATACTTCTGAGGTAGAAGCAATTAAAATTCTTGCTTTCTTCACTCTGGCCAAACCTAATAGATTGTGCGTTCCCAATGATCCTACTTTCAAGGTTTGAATTGGAATTTTTAGGTAATCAATAGGGCTTGCCGGTGAAGCAAAATGAAGAATGTAGTCGATTTTTCCGGGCACGTGAACAAATTTGGTTACATCATGATGATAAAACTCGAAATTTTTATCTTTAAACAAGTGTTCAATGTTTTTCAAATCTCCTGTAATCAAATTATCCATTCCAATTACAAAATAGCCTTCTGCTATAAATCTGTCACAAAGATGGGAACCTAAAAAACCTGCTGCTCCGGTAATTAATATTCTTTTCATATACTTTTTTTTGCTGCTTTGGAATTATTGAGGGCAATTCCGGAATTAAAAAGACAATACATCATTGTAAAATATACCACACCTCTTTGTCTCCATAAAAATGATTCTGTCAAAAATAAACTTATCATTAGAATTGCGAAAGCAAAATGGATAAAATCTTTCGATTTGTATGCGATTTTAACGTTAATGATGAGCATTAATAACAATAATATAAAACCGAAGATGCCTATTTCAGCGAAAATCTGAATGTACTGATTATGGAAGTTTTTGTTTTGGTAGCCTTCAATACCTTCTGCGCCTAAAAATAAATTGTAATATTGGGCCTTTTCTTCAATTTTCGGATAGGATGCATTTAAACCAAAACCGGTGAAAATTACTTTGTCTTCATTGATTAACTCGGTAAATATTCTGAACTGATAAACTCTGAATGCCGTTCCCGGAAAATAATCATTAGGGGTGAATTTTTCTTTGGTCCAAGCTTCTTTCAGACTTACATAATGAACACCGTCGGGAACACCTTCGACTACATTGGCACTTAAACTTTTATCCGAGTGGGTTTGAAACTCGTGCTGAAACCTGCTTTTTATTCGGCCAAATGAAAAGACCAGTCCAATAATCAACCCAAAAACAATTAGATTTCGCAAGCGAAGTTTGTGTGATGATTTTGAAAAAAAGAAAACATGAAGTAAGACCAAGAGAATAAAAATCAAGATGATGTTTTTGGAAGAAAGCAACAATACAAATCCAAAAAGCAAAACGGAGAAAAGAATGTCGGTTTTGGATTTTAACTCCTTGGTAAAAAAATAGAAGAAGGCAACAGCAACAAACACAGATACATGAATGGCGTTTAATAATTTGGGAACCAAACCAAAATCATTATCGTTTTCGCCATGGTAAAAGAACACTCTGGAATCCTCTAGTGACCAATATCTAATCACTGCTCGTGCTAAGAAATAAAGCGTCAGAAGAACTATTGCGTAGCTGTAATAGGCAATTATTTTTTGCTTTTGAACTGTTGAAAAATCTTTACTCAATAAAAATCCTATGGGTATGATGAGCAATGGGATTTCTTTTGATAATGCCGACAGTGTGCTTTTGGAATCAATAGACCAAAAGTAGGATAGGGCCATTAAAAGGTAAAGGGCAATGGGTAAAATCAAATAGAATTGGCCGGAAAAATTAGCTTTTCTAAAAGCAAAAATGACGGTGAGCAAAAACAAACCCATCGCTATATTATTGATGGCATAGCTCAGCGGAATGGTAACAAGGACAAGAAGAGTTGGAATAAAAGAACTATTTTCTTTGCTTTCTTTTGTCAGATTTTGCAAAACATTCTTCAAAGAGTTGTAAGTATTCCCCATTTATTTTCTCCCAATTAAATTCGTTGACAATGGCGTCAAAATTGTTTTGAACTAATTGCAAGTTATCATTTTTTTTGATAGTATTCAGAATATTTTTCACCTCTTTCGCAGTAGAAAAATAGTGGCTGTTCTCTTTTAGAATCCCTTTATTAAAGTCGTTGTGGTGCGCAATTACCAGTGCTTTTGAGGCCATTGCTTCTAACAATGAAGGATTGGTTCCGCCAACGGAATGTCCGTGAAAATACAAATTTGAAAAGTAGCGAAGGTTGTTCAAGTGTTCTAAATTGTATAGGCCGCCAATGAATTTGATATTGGTATGGGATTTAAACTTGTTTTTTAAGTAGGCGCCATATTTAGTTTGGTGTTTTCCAATAACCAAAATAGGCGTTTTGTCTTCGTTTAGGGCAACGCCTTCCAAGACCATATCCAAATTATTTTCCGGCTCAAATCGCGCCATAATCATATTGTATTGCTCTTTTTCTAAACCATATTCTTTTAGAATTGTTTCGTCAGGATTGGTAAAAGGATAAGCGCCGTAAGCAATGTAAGTTGACTCTTTTTTATATTTCTGTTTCAAGAATTTTTGGATGCCCAAGGAATCCGAGACTAAAAAATCACTGCTGTTAGCGGCGAGTCTTTCGGCAAATCGCAAAAACTGCTGAACCGGTTTGGAATATTTGGTTCTTTTCCACTCTAAACCGTCCATGTTGGTTATGATTATTGATTTTTTGGGTAAAAGAAAATACCAAATGGAATTACTGGTATAACCCAATTGCAAAATGATATCAAAATCCCTTTTTCGAGAATCCATGATACAATTGTAATCATAAATAAACTGCCCAAAAGTTCCCATTTTGTGTTCAGGATCATATTGGTGGATGATATTCACCCCGTGAAAAGATTTTTCCTGAAAAGGATGATCGTGGGAATTGTAGCAATATACCTCATGACCTTGTTCGACCAAATAAACCGAAAAAAATTCAGCAAACTGCTCAAAACCTCCGTAATAATTGGGCACACCACGAGTTCCTAATATGGCTATTTTCATGCAGGAAATTCTTTTAAAGGAGCAAAAATAGGGATTTAAACAGCCGAAATTTAAATTTTTTCAAAAATGTCTTCGAATTTTTCAACGTGTTTTTGCAATGAAAAATGATTTAAGGTTCGATTATAACCCTTTTCCCCAAAAAGCTGTCTCTTTTCAGCATCGACTATAATACTTTCTAACGCATTGGCTAACGCATTGGCATTGTTGGGCTCGAATAACAGACCCGTTTCATTGGGCAATACTATTTCGGTCAAACCACCGTGATTGGCAGCGATTACGGGTTTTTTGGAAAGCATGGCTTCAATGGCTACCATTCCGAAAGGTTCCGGTTCTGTCGAAGGAACAACGGCAATATCGATTGAATCCCAAAATTTCCAAATCTCTTCTTGAAAAGGAATAATCACAACCCTATCTGTAAGGGCATAATCCGTTACCTTATTCTTTAAATCTATTTCGAAAACTTCTTGGTTTGGTGGTGCCGAACCTATAAAAACTAATTTAATGTTTTCGTACTTGTGGGCTATTTTGTGGAATGCTTCCAGTAATAACTGTTGGCCTTTCCAACTGTTAATTCTTCCGACTAGCGCTATAACCAACTCGTTTTCGCCAACTTTGAAATAGTCTTTCCTAATTGAAGCGATTTCATTTTGACTCGCATTTTGTTTTTGGGTAACATCTAAACCATTACAAACTGCATGTGATTTTTTGGCCAATTTTTCATTGCCTTTTATCCAAAAATCCATGGTGGTTTTGGAGTCATAAACCGCTACATGATTGCATTCTAACGACAATAATTTGACAAATCCTTTGTTGAAAATTACCGGTTTTGCTATGATCTCCTGAACATGCCAAAGGTGTTTAATGTTGTTTTTGCGGGCAAATATAATGCCTATCAATGCGGCCAAAGTGTGTGAATAGACGATATTGAAATGGTGTTTTTTGTGAAGCTCGTTCAATAGTCTTAATCCGTTTCGGTATTCTTTGAAGAAATTTAAAATCCCTTTTGGAGTAAACATTTTCCGGTAAAGTTTCAAAACCGGCGCAATGACAACTTCAATACCGTTTTTTTCAAACTCTCTTTTTAATGGTCCGTCAAAAGGAAGTATCACCACCGACTTATATTGTTGCTTATCCAAACTTGAGATAAACATTAATATGGTCTTATCTGAACCATAGAGTTCGGCAGATTGGTGTATAAAAAGGATGCTTTTCATGGGTTGTTTAATTTCTCTCTATAGGCAATTAAGAATCCTATTAGAATTGATTTGGTTTCTGTTAAATTATAAAATCCTAAAAATACCCAATTGGATACCAAAAGGAAAACGCCCGTTCCTATAAAAAGCAGGTTGATACTCTTGACTGTTGGGTTGTCTGTTTTAAATTTCCGAAAGAAAAAGAGGATGGTAAACAAATACATAACAATACCCAGTAACCCAGATTTTAGAAAGACAATCATGAATCCGTTGTGAAGAATAGAAATAAATCTTAGGTGCATATCGCCCAGCCAAACATGTTGTTTCAGATCAATTTGGGAACCAATTCCCTTACCAAAGATTGTAGTGGTTGCTCCATCTCTCGTTACTTGACGTATGGTTAGAATATTTTCATAAGAACGATAATTGTCATTAAAATCCTTATAGTCTTCTCTATTGATTTTGGTTTTAAACGGCTCCATGGGTGCCACTTTTATTTTATATAGAAACCCTTCAAGTCCATCAGCGCCTCGTCGTGGATTGGTAGAGACTATTATAGAATAACCAACCACCACAGTAATGATAATACTGCCCATGATGATTATCGCTTTTTTATTAAGTACTAAATACCCTTTAACCGCGAGAAAAAGTATGACGAATTGGATAAAATTGGTTCGGGCCAAATACATAAATGCAGAAAACCCAACAATAACAGTGAGTATCCGTAATGTCTTTTTAGAATAATCGAGCTGAAACTCTTTGTGAAACAATAAAATAATAAACGTGTAAATTTCATAATCACTAAAGTAACCCGAATAAAATCTCAAGTCGGACACCGTTCTTGCTCCATAAATAAAAATGGCATTCAGTATTATTATTATATGGCATATGGCAATAAAAACACCTGTTTTTACTATTAATCTAAATGCATTTTGAAAATTCCTACCACATAACTGGTATCCTAAAAAGAACCCAATCATCGGTTTACACAAGTAGGTTATGTCCCTAATAACTAAATATTTTTGATAATCGTAATTAAAGGAAACTATAATCGCAATGAGTAAAATTAAAGCGTAAGGGATAATTAATTTGAATAAAGAAACCGAATATTTTTGCTGAATAGTCAGTACAAAAGCCAAGCTCCAGACAGATATAGTTGACTCAAAATTATCTAAATAAGGAACTGCTATACAAAGTATAAACAGAAATTGATGAAACCAATTGTTAGGAATGGTTATTTTCATTAGGCTAAAGTTTTGATTACCTTGGCCGGTATACCACCAATAACAACATTGTCCGGATAAACTCCGTTTACCACTGCTCCGGCGGCAACAACAGAATTGTTTCCGACAGAGCAACCATCTAAAAAGGTCACTTTGGCTCCAACCCAAATGTTATTCCCTAACTTAATGCCTTTAGAAGTAACGCCTTGTTCCCTGATTAGTTTTGAGGTATCGTTAAAATTATGATTTTCAGAATGAAAAGAAATATAGGAGCCCATAATCACATCGTTTCCTATTTCAATGCCACCGGGTGCTCCAAAATGAGTAAAATCGCCTATGGCCGAATTGTTTCCCATGACCAATCCTTTTCCAAATTTTGATAAATGACTGGTCGAAAGTAATTTAGAATAGCATCCTATTTTGACACAATCGCCTAAAACTATTTTTTCGGAAGCATAACCGTCAATTTCGCAATGGCTTCCTATAGTAACATTTTGGCCAAAAACGATGTTGCCTGAGTTTAAGATTCTTGTGTTGCAGCCGATGAAAACTTTTTTTCCGGTTTTCAAAAACCCTCTAATCAACATAATCATTCGATGGTATAGCGTCGAATAAATCAATTGGGTTGGAATTCGGTCATCAATTTGATACCTTTTTCCGGAGTTGGCCAGCATTTTTTGAAATAGTTTTTTAATCATCTAAGCACAATTTTACTACACGTTTCAAAAATACAATAGTTTTTAACTTGTGCGAAGAAATAAGCTTTTTTTAATCGTTTTGAAAAAAATGAATGAGGTAATGATTTCGGTTGCGATTAAGGCTAAAAGTACGCCTAAAACATGGTAGATTGGCGTAACTACTCCTATTATTAACAAACTAATTAAAGTAATAATCATGGTAACTTTAACATACTCTCTTTGCTTATTAGCGCCTAAAACCAATTGTTTTAATGGGATTGAGATGCCTTGCACTATCGGAATAAGGACGGCCAATTTGAGCAGATTACTGATGGTTGTTATTTCTTTCGGATTAAAATAGGAAACAATTTCCACGGAGAATAGCATAATCATCAACATGGATACCGTTATAAAAAGTAAATTCAAGCCATTGTAAAGTTTCCAGAATCGGAGCGCTTCTTCGGTACTTTTTTCTAACAAATAACACACTCTTGGATAAACAAAATTGAAGAAAAGTAAAATATAAGTTTTAAAAATTACAATGATTTGGTCGATGATTTTGTATTGACCTGCCATTGCATTTCCGCCAAAAAAACTTATCAAAACTATTGGAGAATACATTTGAAGAGATACAAAAATTTGGGAAGAAAAAATTGAAAAATTATCTTTAATCATTTTGACTACTTCGCCCTTCTTTACGTTTGAGAAAGAAAAAGAATGCTGGAAAACGATATAAATCCAAGTAATTCCATAGGCTACAATCATTCCAATTCCCCAGATGAGATTGCTGTAAACATAATCTTCGGCTTTATTGATAAAGAGAAAAACACCGATTAAGTAAATTACCTTAGACAAAATATTGAGTATGGTTATCCATTTGAAGTTTTCGATGCCTTGTAGAAACCACGTTGGATTAATATATTGCCCAACAACCATGGCCAAACTAAAAAAGAAAAGTGTTTTTTCTTCGCTGAAATAAGGGATAACACAAAATAAGATTGCGGATAAAACCAACATTACCAACAACAAAAATAGTTTCGCTAAATAAGTGGTGGCAAAAATACGCTCTAATTCAGAATGGTTTTCCCTATTAATCGCGACTTGTTTTACCCCGACAATTTCGGAACCATAATCCACAAAAACCATGATGAAAAAGGCCAATGCCATTCCAACTCCAATCTTGCCATAACCTTCTTCACCACAAATGGCAACGATATAGGGAATCACCAATAAAGGTGTTAGTAAGTTAAACCCTTGCCCAAAACCGTAGGTAATTAGGTTTTTGAGATTATTGTTTTTAAGCAAATTTGTCGTTTTCCCTTTAAACATTCTTTACTTGAATAAATGTAAATGTAGTCAAATAAAAAATGCTACAAATCTATTCATTCGTAGCATTTCGATATTATTTTACTGAATCTATTTCACTAATTTATCTATTTCCTGAGAAAGTGTTTCATGCGGATATAAAATTGGTGGTGAATTCTGATCTAGTTTAATTCGTTTTAAAGTAGATGTCTTTTTATCTAAAATTGTACTTTCTTGATTTGGATAGAAATAATAATAAATCAAAGAGTCTTTTGCCTCAAAAGATTTTTCGTAATAATTCATCTTGAATTTTTTCAATACAATTTCAGTTTGTTCTTTATTGACATCGTGACCAAAATCAACTCTTAAATTGGTTGGAATTGCATCTTCAGGCAAACTGAAAACCACCTCTTGAGGTTTATCACTCCCTTTATATGGATACCAAAGTGATTTTTCTTCTGTAAAGTTTATGGAGCCATCTTCAGTGTAATAAAGATGAAAATTATCGTCTTTTAGAGCTAATAACTCAAATGAAACTTTAAATTTTGTGTCGACATTTTTGACTTCTGTACTTGTGTTGTCTTCTACTTTTTTCTCTTCCTTACAAGAAAAAAAACTTACTGTTAGCAACACAAAAAGGATAAGACTTTTAGTTTTCATATTTATTGTTTTTTTGCAAATATAAAATTAATATGTAAAATACGTTGTTTTAAATTATTAATCAATGGTGACTTTCTTGTCCGTAATTACCAATCCTTTTGATTTATTTTGGTCATCAAAAAGCAAAATTCCTAACTTATAGTTTCCTTTTCTGAATGCAGTTTTGTCAATCTCTGCTGAAAATCCTGAATTATCAATATTAAATTTACTTTTGAAGTAAGTTGTAACATCTTTTCTTGTGGTGTTTTGAATGTTTAAAATAGTGTAATTATTTTGCTCATCAAATGCAAGTACATAAATCCGAGTTGTTAATGCATCTTGGTTTTCAAGATAAGCCCATCCATTAAAAATAATTTTATCATTAGTAACATTAAAACTTTCAAAAGAATAATTCATTCTATCTCCATTTAACATTTTTAGTGGATAAAATGCTGATATATCAACTTTTGGGTTATAATCTTTCTTTAGAATGTAATGTTTTGTCCAACAATCATAAAAATCGCTGTTCAAATCAACTACAAAGTTTGCATTCAAAAAATCGAGGGTTGCCTGTGAAGGATTATAGGTTCTTTGATGTCCATCAGCATACCAAAAAGAGATTGTTTGTTCCTTACCGCTAATCATTTCGGCTACATAACTATCTAAATTATTTTCTATTAAATTTGTTTTTACTTCCTTATTATTGAGGAAGAAAGGAAAATACCAAGCCAAGCTGCTCACCACTTTTTCGTCTGTCTTTTTGTTCTTCTGAATGAATAAACTCAGCTCTCTGAATTGTGTTTTATAGGTGCTGGTGTAAAATCTCTTTACAATAACTACATCTATTAATGAAAAAACAATTATTAAAGCAATAATGCCTAATTTAACAATGTGGTTTCGTATATAAAAAATACCTATTGAAATCAAAATAATTAATGCCGGAAGTATGTTTATAAAATAACGGCTTATTAACATGGGTAAATTGACAAAGGACAATACTAATGGAATTAGGAGCGTAACCATTATCCACGTAATCAATATAAAAAAGCTGAAATTTAGCTCATTTTTATCAGGATTTATGGTGACACTTTCTTCCCTAGTGCTTTCAAATAATCGAATAAAACCATAAAATAACAAGGCAATTACAAAGAATAAAACAATTTCTGATTGACCGAAAAACTCTTTAAACATTTGGGTATAAACATCAACTTCGGGGATTGGAATCCAAATAGATGTCCTTTCTGAAGCAGCAAAAAACAATTTCAAACTCGGTAAATAAAGTACTAGTGTTATCAACCCAGAAATGCACGAAAAGAAGAAAAATTTCTTAGAGTCTGTTTTGAATGGCTTTAGAATAAAAAATAACAAAATTAAATATTCTGCAAAGAGGGCAAATAATGCAAAAAAATGAGTGTAAATCATTAAAACAGCAAAAAACCCATGTAAAACAGCCGTTTGGTAAGATGGCTTTTTAATAAATTTAGCCAAGAACAAAAATGATAAAGTAGTGGTTAAAAACAACATGGAATACATTCTCCCATCTTGTGAATGATACAAATGAAAATAATTTACACTTAAAAGCAAAGCACTAATAATACCAACCTGCTTATTCATCAATTCTTTTCCAAGAAAATAAACAGCTAATAATCCTCCAACACCAAGCAATGCCGAAAAACATCTCAAAACAAATGTTGTGTATCCGAAAACGGTGAATACTATTTTTACTAAAATAAAATACAAAGGCGGATGTGGTTCAGTAATCATCATCAATTGATACATCTCACTGAAACTTAAGCTAGGATTTGCTTCATTTATTGTATGAATTTCATCTAACCAAATGCTTTGAAAATCAACATTATAGACCCTTAATGCCGTTGCCAAAAATAATATTATCACCAACCACTTGTTGCTTTTTATCCAATATACTAGTTTCATTTTACTTATGTTTTTTCCAAGTGTAAAGAATCGATACACCAAATGGGAAACTTATATTTTTATTGATAAATTTTGTTTCTAAATGCATAATATTAAACAATATATTGTTTAATATTCCGGGCTTGAAGGCTTCGAAATCACTGCCTGAGCCGGCTCTTTTTTCACCCGTTTTAAGTAAATTGCTTATTTTTCTGAATAAATAAATGGGGGGGAATAGGAATGTATTGAAGTAAGAAGAAAAAATCAGCTTACCATCGTTTTTTGATAAAAACAGCTTCTTAACTTCCGGTAATTTATACCTTCTGAAATGATGATTGATTACGTCATGATGACTCCACAAACTCATAAAAGCCGGAACGGTGATGAAAATAATTCCATCATCTTTTAAAACTCTTTTCATTTCGGTCACGGCTAATTGGTCGTCTTCAACATGTTCGATGACATCAAAAGCACAAACCAAGTCAAAGGAATTTTCAGGAAAAGGAATTTCTGTAATTGAGCCGTTAATGATTTCAAGCCCCGTTTTTTGAGAAGCAAATTCACAACAAAATTTATCATATTCAATGGAAATAACATTTCCAAATTTTGACAAATATTCTGAACTTCTACCCGGACCGCAACCAATATTTAGAATTCTTATCGAAGAGATATCTTGTTTATCTTCTCTAAGTAATTTGGTAATATAATTGGATATGATTTTTTCTCTAGCAATGAACCACCAGTGATTTCGCTCCAAATCATAATATTCTTTGTAGTATTCGTGATTCATAAATTAAGCTTCATTATTAAGATTGCTTTCTTCTTTTCTGATTATTTTATCGATAATGAATAATGGTCTATTTCTTACCTGATTATAAATACGCAAAACATATTCACCTATAATACCTAACGAAATTAACTGAACACCGCTAAACAAAATAATGGCTAAAATTGTTGCTGTAAATCCTTGAGGAACATCGTTATAATAAAACTTTCTGTATAGATTGTAAACAAAATAAAACAATGAAAAAATAACCGTTAAAAAACCTAATTTAGCAATGAATCTTACAGGAAAATCACTAAAATTAAAGATGCCGTTGAAGGCCAATTCAAAGAGTTTTGACCAACTGTATTTAGTTTCGCCGGCTTGTCTCTCATCACGGTCATATTCATAACCAATTTGCTTAAAACCAATCCATGCTCTCATTCCTCTGATGTATCGGCTTTTTTCGGGCATGTCGTTTAAATTATCCACTACTCTTCGGCTAATCATGGAGAAATCTCCACTGTCGATAGGAATATTAAAATTGGATATTTTTTTCTGCAAACGGTAATATAAATTGTAGGCTTTCTTTTTAAAGAAACTTTCCTTTCTGTTTTTTCTGATGGCATAAATTACGTCATATCCATCTATTAATAACTTATAAAAATTGATTATTAACTCCGGAGGATCTTGTAAATCGCCATCAATAATCATCGCGCCTCTTTTCCCTCTTACATTGGCCAATCCTGCGCTAACTGCTAATTGATGTCCATAATTTCTTGAAAGTATTATCCCGGTAAAACGATTGTCTTCTTTACAAATCTTTTCTATTAATTCAGCGGTTTGGTCACTGCTGCCATCATTAACTAAAATAACCTCACAACTAAAGCTCGTAGAAGAAATTACGCCTTTAAGTCTTTGAATTAATTGTTCAAAAACCAATTCCTCATTATACAGTGGAACAATGATGGATATATCGATACTGTTTTCTCTCATTTCTTAAACTCTTTCCATTTTTTTTCACTTCTAAAAACAACTTTGAATTTTTAGTTTTTAACTTAAATGCTGTGTTTTGTGCTTTTGGTTAGTATTGGAAAAACCGTTATTTGGAATTGGAGGCAAATTACTCTTTATATTGTTAACTTCAAATATCTTTTTAGCAAAATCATACCATAAACATCATTCTTAAATGGATAAGTTATAAATACCAAAGTGCTTCGTGTGTTGCTTTAAGAATTTTGTATAGTGATTGTTTTTTTGTATTGCCTTAAATAATTATTATTTAATATTTTCTAACAATGGTAAGCATTTCTGAGATTATTTTAAACCCTGTTCTCCAGCCTAGTTTTGAACCATCAACATCTTTCCAATTATACACCGGGATTTCCCTTCCTTTACTTAAAAGGTTTTTCTTCTTTAATCGAATAAAAATTTCTACATCAAAGAGCCAGGAAGTCTTGAATGGCTTTTCAAAAACTTGTTGCAGTATAGAGCTCGAAAATATTTTTGCCCCACATTGAGTATCGTAAATGCCTAACTTGAATTTTAGATTGATTAATGTAATTATTACTCTTCCTATGATATGTCGATGGTATTTTCTTTTGATTCCGGAATTGAGTAACAGTATTCTTGAGCCAAACAAAAATGAAGTTTCGTCATTTTTAATTTCGGATAACAATCTTTTGATTTCAGATTCGGGTGTAGAAAAATCTGCGTCAAAATACCCTATAAAATCATACTTATTCTTTTCTAATAACAAGTTTACCGATTTAAAAATAGTGTTCGCTTTTCCTTCATTTTTTTCAAAATTCAATACAAAACATCGTGTTGGATTTTCTGAAGCAAATTCATTTATAACAGCCAATGTTCTGTCTTTACTTCCATCATTGGCCAAATATATATCGATAGAAGTATTCTCTATCAAATAAGATAATGAAGAAATTTTTAATCGTTTTTCTTCATTATAGCATGGAATTATAATAGCTATTTTTTGCATAAACAATAACAAGAAAGTCCGGGAACTGTTACACCAAGTTTTTTTAACAATAAACTGATTTTAAAATCAATGGTTAACATGGTATTGATTGCGGCTGTTTTTAATTTACCTGCTTCCCAATTGTCTATTGATTCGTCTTTGTCTTTTTTAAGAAACTTATCCAGCTTTCTAAACAACAGTAATGAAGTAAAATAATATCCTTTATCAATAATGGTAAACTGATAATTATTTAAAACAGTCATTAATTGCTTCAGTGTGTATCTCCTGTAGTGTCCTAATAAAACATCGTGACTTGAAAAAACAGATTGAAAAGCAGGAACGGCAAAAAAGAAATAATTGTTGTCTTTTGACTGTAAGTCGTCAAGGATGATTTTCTCCTCTTCTAAATGTTCCAAAACATCCATGCACAAATATAATGTTGGTGCTTTTTCTGTTACTGTTGTTAAATACTCTTTAAGGTTTTGAAAATAAACAACTTGACTGTTATTGTTGTTTGATTTTAACTGAGCGATGACTTCGGGAGTGTAAGCCGTATCAATGGCGTAATATTCCTTAGCTAAATTTTTCTCTACTAAAGTGTGAATTACAAAAGCATCTCCACTGCCAATGTCAACAATCCTTTCTATTGGAAATTGGATTTCTGATTGTTTTAAAAAGGTATGTAAAACATTCTTCCTTGAGGTCTCCCATGGATGTCTGCTATAATTACCCTTGTCATTTAATCTTGAGAACTCTGATATATCCATTTTTTAAAGCTTAAGCTCTTGTAAACTCCCTTTCCAGTTATTAATTTCTAAACCAAAAGTGTTCTTGATTTTAGTTTTGTCCAAAACACTAAACTCCGGTCTCTTGGCAGGTGTTGGAAATCCCGAAGTTGCAATTGGTTGTAAATTTATACTTATCCCGTTAACTTCAAATATTTTTTGTGCAAAATCATACCAACTGCATTGTCCTTCATTACTGAAGTTATAGATGCCATAGTTTTTTGTCGGTTGTCGGTTGTCGGTTAAAATGATTTGAATTAAAGCCGTTGCTAAATCAACCGCATTCGTTGGTGTTCCAATTTGGTCATTTACAACAGAAATACTGTCTCTTTCTGAAGCCAAACGCAACATAGTCTTCATAAAATTATTTCCAAATGGAGAATAAACCCAAGAAGTTCTTATGATGAAATGCTTTTCCCAGGTATTTTGAATGGCCTTCTCGCCCTCCAATTTTGTTTGACCGTAAATTCCTGTTGGATTTGGCAAATCCGTTTCGGTATACGGAACCTTTTTTTCTCCATCAAAAACAAAATCTGTTGAAATGTGGAGTAAAACGGTCTGTAGTTCTTTACAAACCTCAGCTAAATTTTTAGCCCCTATTACATTAATTAAATGTGCTTTTTCCGGTTCGCTTTCGGCTTTGTCAACAGCGGTATAAGCAGCTGCGTTTATGCAAAAATCAGGTTGATGTTTGGAAAAAATTAACTTACACTGCCCTAAATTCGTTATGTCTAATTCTTTTGATGTATAAAATAGAAACTGAATTTCAGGATAATTGGGTGCAATAAATTGCAAACTTTGACCTAATTGTCCGGCACTTCCTGTGACTAAAACTACCATGCTTTTGGGGCATTTTCTATAGTGGGTTGTACTTTGTCTTTTTCTGAAATTATGAGCTTGTCTGAAGAAAAACTCCAGTCAATATTGATACTTTTATCGTTGTAGATAATTCCGCCTTCGCTTTCTTTGTTATAAAAATTGTCGCATTTATAAAAGAATGTTGCCGTATCACTGAGCACTAAAAATCCGTGGGCAAAACCTCTCGGAACAAAAAATTGCCGCTGATTATCTCCCGATAAAACCACAGCTTCATAGTGTCCGAATGTTGGTGAATTAGGGCGAATATCGACTGCAACGTCTAAAACTTCTCCTTGCAATACTCTTACCAGTTTAGCTTGTGCATGTTCACCTGTTTGATAATGCAATCCGCGTAAAACTCCTTTTGAAGAATAGGATTGATTGTCTTGAACAAAATGAACTTCTTGTCCAACCCCGTTTTGAAAAGTTCTTTCGTTGAAACTTTCCATAAAATAACCTCTTTCATCAAGGATTATTTTGGGTTCAATAATAAAACATCCTTCGAGTTTTGTTGGAATAAAATTCATTTAAATCAAACTTAATAAATGATTACCATAACCGCTTTTTAACAACGGTTGGGCTAATTTTTTTAATTGTTCGGCTTCAATAAAGCCCATTTTATAGGCAGCTTCTTCAATAGCGCCAATTTTTAATCCCTGTCTTTCCTCTATTACTTGAACAAATTGGCTGGCTTGCATTAGGGAATTAAACGTTCCTGTGTCTAACCAAGCGGTTCCTCTATCGAGTATACTTACTTTGAGTTTTCCTCTTTTTAAATACTCTTTGTTGACGTCGGTTATTTCTAATTCCCCACGTGGACTTGGTTTTATATTGGCTGCTATTGCTACAACATCATTGTCATAAAAATAGATTCCGGGAACAGCAAAATTAGATTTTGGCTGCGATGGTTTTTCTTCAATCGATAAGACTTTGCCTTCTGCGTCAAAATCTACTACACCATAACGTTCCGGATCATGAACATGATAGGCATAGATAATACCTCCATCCGGATTATTGTTGGCCAAAAGCAAATCAGAAAGTCCAGTGCCATAAAAAATATTATCGCCTAAAACCAAAGCTACTTTATCGTTTCCAATAAACTCTTTTCCGATGATAAAGGCTTCTGCCAGCCCATTGGGGTTTTCTTGAACGGCATATTCAAATCGGCATCCCAAACTCGAACCATCACCTAAAAGTTGTCTGAAAAGCGGTAAATCATGTGGTGTAGAAATGATCAATATCTCGCGAATTCCTGACCACATCAACGTAGACAACGGATAATAAATCATCGGTTTGTCATAAATAGGCATTAATTGTTTACTAACCGCTAAGGTCAATGGATGCAATCTTGTTCCGGAACCTCCTGCTAATATTATTCCTTTCATCTGTCTTACTTATTGTTTCATTCAATCAAATGTAATAGCACTCAATCGTGTTTTTACCTTTGCGATTAAGCTTTGCACTTTTATAAATTAATTGTTCAATTTAGCCATTTGGTATTTGTAATACCTTTTTATCAATCCAAAGAGAACAAAGATTCCTATGAAGAAAAAGGGTATTGCATACTTCATTTTACCATTCAAAGATTCTTTGTTTTTGATGTTTAAAGTATGGCTGTTGTCTTTAATAATTTTATCCAAATTGATCAAGTCTAACCTTCGCATTCCTTGTTCATAGTTAATTTCGTGTTTGATTTTTAGTACATCACCCAATTGAGAGTTTTCATTGTAGTAAAATAACTTATCCCCTTTAGGCGAAGCGTTTGTACTTGAAATGGTATTTAAAACCCCGTTAATTTGTGAAATTATCGAGTCATTGTCCGCTATTTTGATTTTAACGTTATCCATAAACTGCTTTTGAATAACTTTATAATAATCCGAATCATTGAAATATTTTAACAACGGTTCTACCGTTTTGTCTTTAGAAGTTTCATTGAGGGTTACAAATGAAATTAAATGATACGGGTAATTTTTACTGGTTAAATTATCGTTGATGATTTTTTTTACATCACCATCTTCTGCCATTAACTTTAAAACCTCGAAGTTTTTATCTCGTTCTTCAATAAACTTATAAATATCCGAAATGGGCTGTACCTCAATTTTGATAAACTTTGCCGGATTTTTAATTCCCACTACTTCTTTTAAAAACAAAGTGTCTTGTTCCTGAATTTTGGAATTAATCAAACTTATTTTAGCGTATAAATAATCCGTTGAACCAAAATTGGGGCAAACAATTATCTGATTGTTATAGACTTTGTTGTTTTTGTCAAAGTAATATCCAAGTCCGGCACCTAAAACGAACAAAATTCCAATCCAAATGATGTTTCTTTTAAAAAATAAAAATGCTTTAAAAACTTGGGTGGCAATATTTTCAAAAAAAGATCCGATTCTCTTAGAAATTTGAGATAAATCTATTTCCTGATTGTCCGTGTTATTTTGAGGTGTTGCGCTCATAAAAAATGATTATTTTACGTTAAAGATTTGTTCTAATATTTTAATGGTAATTAAATACGTTGGTTTGACACCGGTAGTTCCCAATCCGCCCGAAGCCAAGGTGCTTCCGGTTTCTAATGGGTTATCCGAGGCATAATATGCGTAACGAACTTTAACATTCGGATGAATGCTTTTTCTGATTTTAGAAGCTGACTGAATGGCCTTTTGATAATAAGCGCCTTCCATTTCTAAACCTATAACTTCCCAAGTAGATTCATGGAAAAATTTTAATAAATCTTTATTTTGAAGCGATGTTCCTAATACGGTTACCATAGGTCCTGAAAATACCGGAATATCATTGCCTTCAAACATTGCTGCTGTCAATTCGTTTTCAAACGGATAATTATCCGCAGTTCCTTCGTTGATGTGTGCTGATGGAATCATTATATCGCCTTTTCCGCCTTGTAAAATACCGGCTTTCCCCATGATAGAAACCGATTCTACCTTTAGGAAAGTTTTGGTTTTGCCTTCTTTGTAGGGTTTTAATAATTCGTCAATGGTTTCAAAGGCTTGTTCGCCAAAAGCATAATCCATTACGATTAGCACCGGACTTTCTTTTCCTACTTTAGCTTTTGGGAAACTCGATTTAACCCAATCAATTTTGGCGGTATCAAAAATCTGAACATCAATGTTGGTTCCCGATTGGTCAGGTAAAGAAATCATCCCGTGTTTTACAGCAAATTCCTCTACTTTATTTCTAACCGGATCAGCACCTGATTTACTCAATTCTTCATAAATAAAGAAATCCGATTTGTCTTTGAATTTGGTTTTCAAAACCGTCGTAGCAAAGAGCGAATTCATTACACTGTGCATGTTTGCACTGATAATGTGGATTGGTCTTTCCAATAAATTATTGGCTTTTAAGGTTTCTTTAATGGTTGTTGCCCAAATTTCACCATGGATGTGATGGCCTAATCTTTCTCTTAAAATCGGACTGAACGTAATCGTTCTTTTGTTGTTCTCCACGATTTCTTCGATGGCCAATTTGCCAAGCCAATAGATTACGTGTAAAAATCTATCCGGTTTTTCTTTGGTGCCAAAAGCATCATAAATGTCTAACACTTCCGAAAAACTTCTGCCTAAAACATTGGCGGCATGGGAAATCGCCACTTCCTTTTCTGACTGCGTAAACTTTTTATTTTGTAAAACCGCTTGTTCTAATTTTTGCCAATCTCGGGTCAATTCAACATTAGATTCGTCTAATAAAACGCGGTCTTTAATTTTGTGTGACTCGATAAAAATAAAAGTCAAATGCGTTAAAATATCATAAATATCGGAACGCCCGCGCGTGATTTCCACGTTCATTTGTTCTTCATCAATGCGATAACAATTTCTTCTTCTTTTGGGTGGAACTATCGCTTGAAAATGCGATTTTGAATAGCCTTCATCTGAAGTTAAGTTGATAAAACGACATTCTTCAATGCCAACCGGAAGTCTTTCGATAACATAAAGCAACCCGTTGAGTTCTACTTTTTCTTCGGCGATGCTGCCGTAAATTTCGGGTCTTAGCGACAATAATGCCTCTCTTAAAGTTTCCCCTGAAACACCCATGGGTTTATAAAAACCTCTGTTGAATAAATGTCTCATGGTAATATACAATCGTTCAATAGCTGCCGACGATTCTTGCGCTCGTGAGCGCGAAATGTTTTTAATTTCCTTCATTAAATTTTGTTTTCTAACCCGCAAATATAGGGTTTTTGTCGTTTAGTTCGAAAGAATTAGGTTGATTGCCGGTTCATACCCTTTTACTTTTTCCGGCATGCCGTTGGACTCGTTTGTTTGTTTGTTCCATTTTCCGCCAGAAAAAGTAAAAAGCGCGTCTCTTTCTACATAGTTGTATAGGATAAACGGGTAATAGGTTTTTAGAATTTGTGTGGTTTGCGTATTCTGGTCGGTTACTGTTCTCTCTTTCTTGTTTTTTTCTATCATTAGCTTTTCAAAACCCACAAAGAGTCCGTTTTTCGGCATAACCAAATTATAATCTGATAGGTCTATTTTATTAGACTTCGTGCCATTTTTAACGGTAACTATTAAATCTTTTTTTAGCATTTCCTCTCCCGGAAAACCATTGGCATCGACACTGTAAAATCGAATTCTAATTGTAGCGTCTTCAATCCTACTGTCAGTAGAAAGAGTTACTTTTTTGAGGTATCTTGTTTTATTATAAGCCGGATTGTATGGAAAATATTTCACGTCAATTCTTGGTCCGTTGTCAAAGGCTTGGGCAATAGTGTTTTCGGTTTGACCAATGACAATCCTTTTAGTTTCAATACTGTTCGATATAACTACTTCCTCTAAATCAAAAGCTTTAGCGTTTAAAAAAACCTCAGCCGATTGAGCAGCTTTACTGGTTTTCTTTTCGTAACCAAGCGCCGAAAAAATCAAATTTTTGTTTCCCGAAACATTGAGGGAAAAAGTACCATCTTCTTCAGTAGTGGTGGCGATATTTTCATTCTCCACCCAAATATTGACATACGAAATCGGTTGGCCTGATAAACTGTCCTTGACGACACCTTTAATTTGGGCGGAAACCCCTAATGTTTTTAAAAACAAAACGACCATTAAAACTATTATTTTCATTCCTTTAGTTTGCTTTTTAGCCCTGATACCGAAATTGTTTGAGCTCGTAACGCCGTTACAGCGAGTTTCGGTAGCAGGAAAATGGATTACAAAAATGCCCGAACCTATCGCTCTTTATTTTTAAAAAAATCGGCAATCTTTCTGTCGTTAGCCAATCTCGGTAATTTGTTTTGTCCGCCAAGTTTTCCGATGGATTTCATATACTCTTGGAACCCGTTTTTGGCGACTTTGGTAATGACTAGTGTTTGCAACACATTGCCAACGATTAAATCATCGTAATAAGTGTTTTGCTTTCGCATGGCTTGGTCAATTCTTAAGGCAAAATCATCCAGGTTTTCGGGTTCTCCCGAAGCTTCAGAATCGAATTCGATAAACCATTCGTGGTAAGGCAATCCTTCGCTTGGTGTGATTTGCGGCGCCACGGTAAACTCGTTTATGCGAACATTGGTTCCTTGCATGGCTTCTTGTAAAGCGCTTTCCACTTCTTTGCCAATGACGTGTTCGCCAAAAGCAGAAATGTAATGTTTAATCCTTCCGGAAACGATGACGCGATAAGGTTTTAAACTGGTAAACTGAACGGTATCGCCGATGTTGTAGGCCCAAAGTCCGGCGTTCGTGGAAATGATTAAAACGTAATTGGTTCCTAATTCGACTTCGCCGATGGTATAGCGTCTTGGTTTTTCTGTGTAAAATTCGTCTGCTTTTATAAATTCGTAGAAAATGCCTGAATTCAATAACAGCAACATGCCTTTTTCTTTTTGTGAATCTTGGTAGGCAAAAAAGCCTTCGGAAGCGGGAAACAACTCAATCGAATCGACTTTTCGGCCTATTAAATTTTCAAATTTGGCGCGATAGGGTTCATAGTTTACGCCACCATAAATAAACAAATTGAAATTTTTAAAGATTTCGCCAACGGGTTTTTGGCCTTTTTGCTGCAGTTTTTCAAAATACATTTGCACCCAAGAAGGAATTCCCGAAATTACGGTCATGTTTTCGTAAAATGTTTCTTCTACAATCGCATCGACTTTGGTTTCCCAATCTTCTATGCAATTAGTTTCCCAACTCGGCATGCGGTTTTTTTGGAGATATTTAGGCACAAAATGGGCTACAATCCCGGACAGTCTTCCTAATTTAATTCCGTTTTTCTCTTCTAAAATCGGACTGCCTTGCAGGAAAATCATTTTGCCGTCGACAAAGTCTGCTTTGCCGGTTTCGTGGATGTAACTTAGTATGGCATTTCGGGCGGCTTCGATGTGAAATGGCATCGATTCTTTGGTCAGCGGAATGTATTTGGCGCCAGAAGTCGTTCCCGATGTTTTGGCAAAATAAATGGGTTTGCCTTTCCAAAGGATGTTTTCTTCGCCTTTGACCACTTTGTCTACATAAGGTCTCAATTCTTCATAATCTCTAATCGGAACTTTAGCAGCGAAATCTTCAAAAGATTTGATGTTAAGAAAATCGTGGTCGTTTCCAAACAAGGTAAATTTGGCTTGACCGATTAAATCCTCTAGCACTTTTTGTTGCGTTTCAACAGGATTTGAAGCCCAAGCTTGGACTTTTTTGTGAATGCTTTTGGCAAATAATTTGGCGGCTATTGATTTTATAGACATCATTAATGGTTTGGGAAATTTTTTCTAATGGCTTTTTCTGTCGAAACAAATAAGTAAATAACAGCTGCTATTATGAATACCATTCCAAAAGCTACTGTAAAAAATTCATCTTTGAAATTTAAAAATACATTGACAAAGGAAATAAGCATTAAAAATAAACCGGCCTGAATCATTTTTATCCCTGAATACCGTTGAGCAAAATCCCAAACCTCTTGATTTTTCATAGAAGCTGTTGTTCGATAACCGTATAAATAATTGATTTTCTTTGGTGGAAATTTCAAAGTGATTAAAGCCGTAATCAAAAAAATGAATCCCACTAAAAAGGAAATAAACAAAGTGTTTTCTAAAAAGTAAATTACTGATTCTTCCATATTATTCAAAAGCTATAAAAATAGTGGGATCAATTGGGTAACCGTCTTTCCACAATTCAAAGTGCAAATGCACTCCGGTAGATTCTTGTCCGGTTGAACCGGCGAGCGCTATGACTTCTCCGGTTCTAACGGCATCACCTTGGTCTTTGGTTATGGATGCTGCATGTTTATAGGCTGATATAAATCCATTGTTGTGTCTAATGATTACTACGTTTCCTGTTGTTGGTGTCCAATCGGCAAAAATAACTGTTCCGGCTAAAACGGCTTTTATTGGGGTATTTTTAGCCAAAGCCACATCAACGGCATAATGCTTTTCTTTGGGGTTAAACTTCTCGGTAATCATTCCTTTTGCCGGTGGAAAAAACACTACACTTACTTTAGGTTTGGCTTTTTCAAAGAGATTGTATTTGTCTTCTCTGGCCACTTGTTCTCTAAGTTTCAAATCGGCTTCAGTGGGCTGTAAATCTTCCTCAGAAATAGTTTCAAGACTGGTAGCGGTTATAGAATCTTTACTGAATTTGGCATAATCCAAATCGCCGGTCAAAATCTTTTTAATGGAAGCAATATAAGCTTCATTTTTCTTGAGCGCATTGCTTAAGGAATCGGATTTCAGTGCCAATTCGGTTGCGTCTCTTTTTAATTTAGTCGATGCGTAACCCGGAATGTATTCTCGTAATGGGGTAAAGGCAATAATATAAGTGGTGATGAAAATAATCAACAATGCGCCAATACTGGCTACTACAAATACATTCATCAACGTCAAACGCAAGGAAAATACTTCTTCAAAAGTGTCTTCATTCAAAATAACCAAACGGTTTTTAGTGAATAACTTTTTCTTAATGATTTTGCGTTTAAGCCGTTTTTCCGACATTGGTCTTAGATTATACCACAAATATAGAAATTAAATCTGCTTAAGATTTTATAAAGTTTAACGTTCTTTGAGAGTAAATCAATAGCAGTTATTGATTTATTTTCTACATTTGTCAAATATTTAATCTAATTCAAATTATCATGAACTTTTTAACCATATTTCTTGGCACAATTGAATTCCCACAAATGATGTTGATTTTGGCCGTTATTTTATTGCTTTTTGGAGGTAAAAAAATTCCGGAACTAATGAAAGGTTTGGGTAGTGGCGTGAAAGAATTCAAAAAAGCAGCTAAAGACGATACAACCGAGCCTAAAAAAGAAGAAGAAACTACTGCAAAAGAATAACTTCACAAAATTTAATATTTTAAATCCCAAATACCAACAATAATCAATTGGTATTTGGGATTTTATTTTTGATGCTTTTAAAACACCATGGTCAACTGAATGCGTTTTCGTTCTTCATCGACTTCAACGACTTTAACTTGAACGTGTTGGTGTAATTTGACTACTTCATTTACATCAGACACAAAACCTTCTTTGAGTTGGGAAATGTGCACCAAACCACTTTCTTTAATTCCGATATCAACAAAGCAACCAAACGCCGTTATGTTATTGACAATTCCGGGTAAAATCATGCCGGAACGGACGTCTTTGATGGTTTTGACATTGGCATCAAATTCGAAAACTTTGGCGGCTTTTCTTGGATCTAATCCCGGTTTTTCGAGTTCTTTTAGTATGTCTTTGATTCCCAGAATTCCAATGTCTGAAGTGATATAAACTTCGGGTTTTATTAAACTGATTTTGTCTTTCTTGCCGATTAATTCGGTTGTTTTTAACCCTAAATCTTTCGCCATTTTTTCTACAATTGGATAAGCTTCCGGATGTACGGCCGAATTGTCTAACGGATTTTTTCCGCCTTTGATTCGGATAAAAGCTGCGGCTTGTTGGTATGCTTTGTCACCCAAACGAGGTACTTTTTTCAATTGTTTTCTCTCTTCAAACGGACCGTTTTCACTTCTGAAAGCGACTATGTTTTCAGCCATTTTTTCGCCGATTCCTGAAACATAACTCAATAGTGATTTGCTGGCTGTGTTGATATTGATTCCAACCGAATTCACACACCGAACGACAACGGTGTCTAATTCTTCTTTTAATTTGGTTTGATCGACATCGTGTTGGTATTGTCCGACGCCTATGGATTTGGCATCAATTTTCACCAATTCTGCCAAAGGATCTGAAAGTCGTCTTCCAATGGAAACTGAGCCTCGAACGGTTACGTCATAATTGGGGAATTCATCTCTGGCAATTTTGCTGGCAGAATACACTGATGCGCCGGCTTCTGAAACCACAAAAACCTGAACCGGTTTGTCGAAAGGAATTTTTTTGATAAAGAATTCGGTTTCGCGACTTGCTGTTCCGTTACCTATGGAAATCGCTTCAATATTATAGGCATTGACCATCGATTTGATTTTCTTCATCGCCATTGCAATTTCATTTTGCGGCTGATGCGGATAAATGGTTTCATTGTATAACAAATCGCCTTTTTCATCCAAACAAACAATTTTACAACCGCTTCTAAATCCGGGATCAATCGCTAAAATTCGCTTTTCTCCTAATGGTGGCGCTAATAAAAGTTGGCCTAAATTCCCGGCAAACACTTCAATCGCTTTCGCGTCGGCTTTGGCTTTAGCTTCTTGCAACGTTTCGTTGGAAATGGCCGGTTCTAATAATCTTTTGTAACTGTCTTTGATGGCTAGGCGCAGTTGGTCTGCTGTTTCGCGATTGTTTTTTATCGTATTGTTTTCGATGAATTCAATCGCTTCTTCTTTCTCGATTTCGACATTTAATTTGACAAACCCTTCCGCTTCGGCGCGCAACATGGCCAATAATCTATGCGATGGCGCTTTGGAAATCGGTTCAGCCCAGTCGAAATATTGCGAGAATTTTTGAGCCGCTTCATCGTCTTTTTTGGTTTTCACGACTTTGGTTTCCACAACTGCTTTTCTTTGAAACAAACGACGGAGATTTTTTCGGATAAAGATGTTTTCGTTGATCCATTCGGCGATAATGTCGCGTGCGCCTTGTAATGCGTCGTCTTCATTTGGTACTTTAGCATTCAAATATTTGGAAGCCATAAACTCAATATCATCCGAATTTTGCGCCATGATGATTTTAGCCAAAGGTTCTAAACCGTTTTCACGAGCTACATCGGCTCTGGTTTTTTTCTTCTTTTTATAAGGCAAATACAAATCTTCAATCTCCTGCAAATCGAAGCTGTTTTCTATTTTATTTTTTAGTTCTGAAGTCAGCTGTCCTTGTTCATCAATGGCTTTTAAAACGCTGTCTTTTCTTTTTACGATTTCGTCAAACTGTTTAGAAAGTTTAGCGATATTTTCAATAACGACTTCGTCCAAGTTTCCGGTTTGGTCTTTTCGGTAACGAGAAATAAAAGGGATTGTGCAATCTTCTGAAAGTAATTTTAGAGTGGCTTCAATGCTTTTTGGTGAAGCCGTAACTTGGTTTTGAATGAATTGTATGTTGGTCATTGTGTAAATTTCTTGTAACCGCAAAGATGCAAAGTATTGCGCAATCCCGAAACTTCGGGACGCAAAGATTTATTCTAAAACTTTTTGAAAAGCTTTCCCGAGATTAGCTATCACATCGGTAATCAACATGCTTTCTACGCTTTGGGTTTCCAATGTTAAATCAGCAGCCATTCCATGAAGATAAACGGCTAAAGTTGCTGCGTTTATCGGTTCGTAGCCTTGGGCCAAAAATGCCGTAATAATTCCAGTTAATGCATCGCCTGAACCACCTTTGGCTAAACCGGGATTTCCGGTGGTGTTTTGAAAACATTGCTTGCCGTCTGTGACAAACGTTTTGTGTCCTTTTAAAACGATAATGCAATTTAGTTCTATGGCTTTCTCCATGGCTTTTTGCTGTCTTTTTTCGACTGAAAAATGAATGCCAAACAAGCGATCAAATTCTTTGACATGAGGAGTTAACGTTGAATTTGGTGGAAGTTTAGTCAATAATTGTTGCTTTTGGGCAAAAATATTTAGCGAATCGGCATCAAAAACAACCGGTGATTTTGCATTTTTTAGTAGAAATTCTACTTTTCTTTCGGCTGTTTTATCAGTTCCAAAACCCGGCCCGATAGCTAAGGCGTTGTACTTTTCCCAATCGTTATTTTCTTCTCTTAGTTCAATCATCGCTTCGGGAATAGCCGTAAAAATTGCACCTCTTTCTTTTTTGGGAATGTTCAATGTTACTAAACCTATTCCGCTTCTTAAACAAGCTTTAGCCGCAATAATCGCTGCACCCATTTTGGTTCGGCTTCCTGCAATAATCAAGGCATGGCCGTGTTCGCCTTTGTGTGAATCGGGCAACCTTTTTTTGATTATTTTTCGGATAAGATTTTGGTCAACGATAATCATTTTGAAATCTTTTTAATCCTGAACTATAAAATGTTTTGGATCTTGTTTTTTGAATTCGGGTTGTATATTGATATGATTGATGTTAAATTTTAAAAACAAAACCTGTTCAACTTCGTGTAATAATTCATTGAATTCGCTCATTTTAATATCCTGTGAACAATCTAAATGCGCTTCGAGGTGCAACTCTTCGTCGTTAAGATGCCAAACGTGGATGTGGTGCAGTTTATTCACACCCGGAATTTTGTGTACTTCGCGAACCAATTCTTTGATGTCAATAAAATCAGGGGTGAAAAGCATCAGCATTTTAGTGGAAGTGATTAATAATTTAACACCAACCACAATCAAATAAATCGCAATGGCAATAGTCATTACACTATCAACCCAAAACCAACCATAAAATTTCATTAGCAAACCACCAACTAAAACCGCCACAGAAGCCATCATATCGGTTAACAAATGCAAATAAGCTGATTTCATATTGATATTATGCTCGGCATCTTTTCGGAGAAAAACCACAGAAAGACCATTGACAATAATACCCAACAAAGCCAACCAAATTACCAATCCGGATTCAATTGGATGCGGACTAATAAATCTACCAATCGCTCCATAAATCAAAATAAAGGCTACAATGACCAAAGTGGAAGCATTGACAAAAGCCGCAATCAATTCAGCCCTTTTGTAACCAAAAGTATTGTTGATAGATGCCTTTCTTCTTGATAATTTATGGGCAATCAAACTAAAAACTAACGAAAGCACATCGGAAAAATTGTGTAAAGCATCGGAAATTAGCGCCAAACTTCCTGAAATGATGCCACCCACTACTTGCGCTATGGTAATAATCAAATTTAGGATTATAGAAAGCACTAGGTTTTTCCCTTTTACTTCATGCTTGTGAATGTGAACTTCGCTCATTTTATGAATTTAAATGTCCATAAATTTTAAATCCTATTTGCAAATACAAATACCCTATGGGTATATTCATAAACATGATAAGAAGAGAAATCAGAATAGATTTTCTATCGTTTTTATTTTTAAAGAAAAAAGAAACTAAAATGATAAAAAGAAGACTGTTTAAAAGAAAAAAAGAAACCATGAATAAAAAACTAATGTAAATTACCCCGCTATAGGCTGTAAAATAGTAAAGTGATACTATTAAACTCCCTAACAGAAAAGTAAGCAATGCCACTTTTCTGCTTAAGGTATTGTAATCACTTACAGTTTTAGGGTTTAAGGCTATCATTCTTTATTGACAAGAAATTTTATCAACTCTTGTGGCGTGTCTTCCACCTTCGAAAGTTGTATTTAAAAAAGTATCCACCATTTCTACTGCTTGTTGAATAGAAGTATATCTTGCCGGAATACTAATCACATTGGCATCATTATGTTGCCGCGCTAAGGCGGCAATTTCTTTAGTCCAACAAAGTGCAGCACGTATGCCTTGATGTTTATTGGCTGACATAGCTATTCCGTTTCCTGAGCCACAAATCACTATGCCAAAATCGGCTTTTTTAGATTCAACGTCAGTCGCAACCGAATGACCAAAATCAGGATAATCGACACTATCAAAAGTATCGGTTCCGTGGTTAACTATTTGGTGACCTTTTTGTTCTAAAAATGAGACTATGGCCTTTTTGTAATCCGGTCCGGCGTGATCGTTTCCAATGGATATTTTCATGTTGTTTTTTTTGTTGTTTAGATCACAAATTTACGCAAACTATTGCTTGGTTTTGTACTTTCTTGTAACTACTTGATTTTAAAAACTTAAGGTTTTCCTTTAACTGCGATTTATTTATATCTATTTGAAAATCATTACATAATATTTAAATCAAATGTTAAAATTATATAATGTTGATAGTGTTTTGCAAATCCTTGATAATCAGTTAACTTTAAATTAACACGGATTGTTAACAACTTTGGATAGAAAATTAGAAGTTTTTTGAGGTTGTATGGCTTTTTTTTCTAATCAAAAAGGGGAATGAGAAAATCAAATTTAGTTTGCTCTTTTTTTAGAATACTTATCAATATTAAAAAGATGGTTTTCAACAAAAATTCGTTATTAAACTTATTAAAAATTTGCTTTGTTTTTCACATGTTAACAACTGTTGACAAGTCTAAAAAAAATACTCATTTTAAGACTTTTATCTTTTCATTCCGTTGTTAATTTCTCTGTATAAGTTTGCATAACTTTTAAAACGCTGTCAATTCAAAAAAGTTATTGCATCTATTAACACCCTATAATAACCATCATAAATTTTAAATAATTTTAAAAAACTTTTTGTTGTTTTTAATAAGTGTTAACAACTTTGAGATTTTAAACGATTTTTAAATTATTATTTAAGTCATCTAAAATGGTTTGAACTTGTTGAATATCGTTCGGATGTACTTTCAATTGAATTCCACCGTAAGCCAAACTGGCTAGTGGATCAACAGAAACCAGATTCTCATTTTGAAACAAATAAGGAATGCCTTCCCGGTCTAAAATGGTTCTTAAAACCATGACTTCATGAGCGAAATTAAAAGTAGCAATCGTTATAAATTCGGTCATTTTTATTATTTTTTATAAAGATACAAATTGTTATTTTTTAATTAAAACTAATCACTAATTACTATTTACTAATTACTATTTCGTAATTTTCAGCATTAATAGAAGAGATACAATGAGTAAGAAACCTAAAAAGTTCGGGAAAAACGAAAAAACATTTTCCGAGAAGATTTTTAAAATATTATCCAAGAATGCCAATAAACCATTCAACTACAAACAAATAGCTGCTATCCTTGAGTTGGATGATACCAAAAGCAGAAACGAAATCATCAAAGATTTAAAAGTATTAGCTGCACAAAAATTGATTATCGAATCCGAACCCGGGAAGTATTTAGTTAAAGCGACCAGCCAAAAATATTACGAAGGAACCATTGACATGACCAGTAGAAAAGCCGGTTATTTTGTTTGTGACGAATTAGAACACGACGTTTTTGTTCCATTTGTTAATTTGAATCATGCTTTAGACGGCGATAAAGTAAAAGCTTATGTTTATGACCGAAGAAGTTCCAGAAAACCGGAAGCTGAAGTCCTTGAGATTTTAGAACGACACAAAGAAGAATTTGTTGGTGTAGTGGATATTCAAAAGAATTTTGGCTTTGTTACTACAGCGAATGCTAAAATGTACACCGATATTTTTATTCCAAAAAACAAATTAGGCGATGCCGAACACGGCGATGTAGTTTTAGTAAAATTAGAAGATTGGCCGGCAAAAGCGGATTCTCCTTTCGGTTCCGTAATCAAAGTTTTAGGAAAACCAGGAGAGCACAATACCGAAATTCATGCGATTTTAGCCGAATATGGTTTACCGTATGATTTCCCAATTGAAGTGGATGCCTTTGCTAATAAATTAGATACTTCAATAACTGAAGAGGAAATAGCTAAGCGTCGTGATATGCGAAAAGTGTTGACTTTTACTATTGATCCAAAAGATGCAAAAGATTTTGATGATGCGTTATCTTTCCAAGTTTTAGATAATGGAAATTACGAAATTGGTGTTCATATTGCTGATGTTTCCCATTATTTAAAAGAAGGAACTATTCTGGATGATGAAGCTTACAGAAGAGCTACTTCGGTATATTTAGTAGATAGAGTTGTACCAATGTTACCCGAAGTATTGTCTAATTTTGCTTGTTCACTTCGACCAAATGAAGAAAAATATACGTTCTCCGCTATCTTTCAATTGAATAATAAAGCTGAAGTTTTAGATTCTTGGTTCGGAAGAACGGTCATTTATTCAGAACAACGTTTTGCTTACGAAGAAGCACAGCAAATTATTGAAACGCGTTCGGATGTAATTCCGGCAGAAATTTCACTAACGGGAAAAGAGTATAAAGCACCTAAGGAAATTGTAGAAGCGACTTTAAAAATGCAAGATTTAGCTAAAATTCTTCGTAAAAAAAGAATGGCTGATGGCGCGATATCCTTTGACAAAGTAGAAGTAAAATTCAACTTGAATGAAGCATCAGAACCGGTTGGTGTTTTCTTTAAAATTTCTAAAGATGCCAATCATTTGATTGAAGAATTTATGTTGTTGGCCAACAGAAAAGTAGCCGAATTTATTGGAAAACAAAAGAAAACTTTTATCTATAGAATTCACGATGAACCTAATGAAGACAAGTTGATTAATCTTCAAACAGTGATTTCGAAATTCGGGTATTCCATTAATATGAAATCCAAACAAGATATTTCTAAGTCGTTGAATAATTTATTGAATGAAGTTAATGGAAAAAAAGAACAGAATTTAGTAGATACATTAACCATTCGAAGTATGAGTAAAGCTAAATATTCTACGGAAAACATAGGTCATTATGGATTGGCTTTTGATTTTTACAGTCACTTTACTTCACCAATCCGACGTTATCCTGATGTTATGGCACATCGTTTGTTGCAATTTTATCTCGATGGCGGAAAAAGTGTCAGCCAAGAAGAATACGAAGAAAAATGCGCTCATTCCAGTGATATGGAAGGTTTAGCAGCGCAAGCCGAAAGAGATTCGGTGAAATACATGCAAGTAAAATACATGCAAGACCACAAAGACCAAGAGTTTTTAGGGGTAATTTCAGGCGTAACCGAATGGGGAATTTATGTAGAAATCATCGAAAATAAATGTGAAGGAATGGTAAGAATCCGAGAAATAAAAGAGGACTATTATACTTTTGATGAGAAACAATATGCATTGGTTGGTCAAGCTACTAATAGTATTTTACAACTAGGTGATGAAGTTTATGTCAAAGTAAAAAATGCCGATTTGGTTAAAAAACAATTGGATTTTCATTTTATTAGGCGAAATGAATAAAGAAAATTTTAGTATAATTATAAAAAATTAAAAATGAGATTAGTTTATAGTTTATTAGTATTCAGTTCGATAGCATTCGGACAAGTAGAGAAAAATGTGGGTGATTTTACAAAAGTGACCTCTTTTGACCAAATAGATGTTTACTTAGTAAAAAGTAATCAAAACAAAGTTGTAATTGATGGTAAAGAAGCTAATGAAGTGGAATTAGTCAATAAAAATGGCGAATTAAAAATAAGAATGCCATTAACTAAATTACTTTCAGGTGATAATATTTCAGTTACCGTTTATTTCAACAATCTTACTGCTGTGGAAGCCAATGAAGGATCAAGAATTGCCTGCGGTGATAAAATTAACTCTACTTCTTTTGAAATTAATGCTAAAGAAGGTTCTCAAATCAGATTGACTTTAGAGGTTGGAAAACTAAATGTTAGAGTGGCAAATGGTTCTACTATTAACTTAGAAGGAAATGCAGATACTCAAGATGTTTTAGTCAATTCCGGTGGTATTTTTGAGGCTAAAAATTTCAAAACCAACCAAACAGTTATAGCACTAAATGCCGGAGGAGAAGCAGATATTTATGCAACGGATTTAGTGGAAGCTAAAGTTCGTGCCGGTGGTGATATCACTATTTATGGTAAACCAAAACAAATCAATCAAAAAGTGATAGCAGGTGGAAACATTGAAGAAGCAAAACAATAATAGTTTTAAATAGTTAAAATTAAATTCTAAATTGCATTGTCAAAATTCAAAACATGATTTTTCTTAACGATATCTTATCTGCCATTCCGCTGGGTTTCTTTCTGAGTTTTATGATTGGACCTGTATTTTTTGTATTACTTGAAACCAGTGTAGTAAAAGGATTTCGAGCTGCTGTGATGTTTGATTTAGGTGTGGTTTTAGCGGATATTATTTTTATTTTAATTGCTTTTTTTAGTAGTTACCGATTGATTCAAAGCATCAAAGATGATCCCGCTTTGTTTATTTTTGGCGGATTGGTAATGCTCACTTACGGCATTATTTCTTTTGTAAAAAACAAAAAAGAATCTAAAAAAAGTATCGATGAGATTGACCCAAAAGAATTGGCTAAAACCAATTATTTATCGCTCTTTATCAAAGGTTTCTTTTTAAATTTTATCAATATCGGTGTACTCGGATTTTGGTTAGCAATCCTAATCACTATTGGTCCACAACTAGAATTAAAGACTTCGAGAATGTTGACTTTTTTTTCAACATTAATCATAGTGTATTTTATCACCGATTTATTTAAAATCATATTGGCAAAGCAATTGCGAAACCAACTTAACCCTAAAAATATTCTTTTGATCAAAAAAATTATTAGCATTGCTTTGATTATTTGCGGTGTGGTTTTGTTGTCTCAAGCTTGGTTTCCCAAAGAACAAAAAATCGTCAATTCTGCTTTTGAAAAGTTGGAAGAAAAAAAATAAACTTTCCTTGTGAAAAAAATAATTTTCCTCTTTTTGTCTTTCTTATCTATTTCATTTTACGGCCAAAATGATACGCTTTCTGTCGTAAAACATACAGATAAGGATTTGATTATTCCAAAGGATTTAAAAACTGTTTTTAGGGGAATGATGAATGAATTATTTATTGATGTACCCAATAGCAAATCATTTGAGGTTTCAGGAAGAGATGTTATAAAAAAGGATAAAAATATTTACACACTTAATCCCGGTCCTGGTACTGAAACAATTGTAAACATTGATATTATTTTAAAGGATAATAAGAGAATTAAAGAAAAGCATGTTTTTGAGATAAGAAACACAAAAAGTTCAATTACTTGTTTTAATTATATAAAAGGTGATTCTTTAATATTGGCTAATATGAATCAATTTAAAGATGCTATTATTAGAGTTATCCCTGGTGACAAAAACTTAAATATAGTCCATACAATAAATAGTTTCAGTCTTAAGATTCCTGGCAGAAAAACCATTGTTATTCAAGGTAATAAAATTGACGAAAAAACTTTTAAAGAGATAAGCAAGTATGCTTCTAAAGGAGATGAAATTGCAATTTTCGATATAAAAGTAAAGGTTAATATCACAATAAGTTGTATTTTGATAAGTCCAATGGTAATAAGAGTAATATAAAAAACCTCCAAGTTTCCTTGAAGGTTTAGAAGGCACAGTCCGGGTTCGAACATAATCTTTACTTAATTTTTTCTAAAAATTAACCACAAAAAAACCTCCAAGTTTCCTTGAAGGTTTAAGAGGCACAGTCCGGGTTCGAACATAATCTTTACTTAATTTTTTCTAAAAATTAACCACAAAAAAAAGAGCTACATTACTGTAACTCTTTTGAGGCATCGTCCGGGTTCGAACCGGAGTAGTCGGTTTTGCAGACCGGTGCCTAGCCGCTCGGCCACGATGCCAGTTGGACGGCAAATATACTAAAAAAGTTAAAAGGCAAAAGGCAAAAGGCAAAAAGTTTTGTTTTAGTCCTTTGTACTTCTATCTTTGTAAATCGTACTTAGCTACGGTATTCTTCCATTTCAATTGTAACCGCTTCAACATCACCGCCAATAGGTGGATTGAGCTTGGAAACGGCTAATAAAATTCTTGATACTGAAGGTATTTCCCCAAAAATTCTGGTGATGATTCTATGGGCAACGTGTTCTAATAATTTGGAACGTATCGCCATTTCTTCTTCCACGATTCGGTTTAAAAGTACGTAATCAACTGTGTCTTTGAGTTCATCAGTGATTGAAGATTTTCTTAAATCGGTTTTAATTTCCAAATCAACTCGGTAATCTGAACCAATTCTGCCTTCTTCTTCCAAACAACCATGAAAGGAAAAGGTTCTTATATTTTGTAATTTAATAGTTCCCATTTGTTAAGTTTCCAGTTTCGAGTTACAAGTTGCGAGTTGTTTGGTTTTGAACAAACTTACAACTCGCAACTTGTAACTCGTAACGTTTTTAATATCTTTGCTAAAATTACAAAAATAATGTCAACAGAAGAGAAGTCCCTTAATTTCCTCGAACAAATTATTGAAGAAGATTTGAAAAACGGATTGCCTCAAAGCAAATTACGTTTTCGTTTTCCGCCTGAACCTAACGGGTATTTACACGTTGGGCATGCTAGTGCTATTTGTTTAAATTTTGGTTTAGGAATCGATTATCAGTCGCCTGTCAATTTGCGTTTTGATGATACTAATCCGGCCAAAGAAGAGCAGGAATACGTTGACGCAATTAAAAAAGACATCGAATGGTTAGGCTATAAATGGGATAAGGAGTGTTATGCTTCAGATTATTTCCAACAATTATACGATTGGGCTGTTGAATTTATCAAAAAAGGAAAAGCTTATGTTGATAGCCAATCTTCGGAAGAAATGGCTAAGCAAAAAGGAACTCCGACACAAGTTGGAACCGATTCTCCCTATAGAAATCGCACAATTGAAGAGAATTTAGACCTTTTGGAACGAATGAAAAATGGTGAATTTCCGAACGGAACTCATATTCTTCGAGCCAAAATAGACATGTCTCACAACAATATGTTAATGCGTGATCCGATTATGTATCGTATTCTACATTCACATCATCACCGTACCGGAAATGATTGGTGTATTTATCCAATGTACGATTGGGCTCATGGCGAAAGCGATTATTTGGAACAAATTTCACACTCGTTTTGTACACTTGAATTCTTGCCTCACCGTGAATTATACGATTGGTTTTTAGACCAAGTTTATGATGAAACTAAAGTTCGTCCAAAGCAAAGAGAATTCGCCCGCAGAAATCTTTCTCATACCGTAGTTTCCAAAAGAAAGTTGCTACAATTAGTAGAAGAAAATCACGTTACCGGTTGGGATGATCCAAGAATGAGTACGATTTCAGGTATGCGTCGACGTGGTTATCCACCGATGGCGATTCGGAATTTTGCCAAAACTATTGGAATTGCTAAACGTACCAATTTGATAGATGTTTCGCTTTTAGAATTTTGCGTTCGCGAAGAATTGAATAAAACCACACCTCGTGTAATGGCAGTTTTAAATCCGGTGAAGTTGGTGATTACCAATTATCCGGAAGGTCAGGAAGAATGGTTAGAAGCCGAAAACAATCCCGAAGAGGAAGTGATGACCTATAGAAAAGTCCCGTTTTCTAAAGAATTATACATCGAAAGAGAAGATTTTCAAGAAGAAGCCAATAAGAAGTTTTTCCGCCTGACTTTAGGAACCGAAGTGCGTTTGAAAAATGCCTATATCATTAAAGGCGAAAGTGTTGTCAAAGATGCTGACGGAAATATAACCGAAATTCATTGTACATACGACACTGATTCCCGAAGCGGAAGTGGAACCGAAGCTTCTCAAAGAAAAGTAAAAGGAACGATTCATTGGGTTTCAACAACGCATGCCATTGAAGCAGAAGTTAGAATTTATGACCGTTTATTTTCGAATGAAAGTCCGGATGGCAATAAAGAAATAGATTTTAAAGAATTTATCAACCCAAATTCTTTGGAAGTCATTACCGGTTATGTAGAACCGAGTTTGCTATCGGCTAAAAATTTAGACCAATTCCAATTCCAACGCTTAGGGTATTTTTGTGTCGACAAAGATTCTTCTGCCGAAAAATTGGTTTTTAACAAAACGGTTGGCTTAAGAGATACTTGGGCCAAAGTAGAAAGCAAAGAATAAATTCAGTATAGATTTTATAAATGAAAAGTCTGTGTAATAGCAGGCTTTTTCTATTATTAGTAAAAGTTATTGTAACTTAAAACCATATAATTTTAGACAATTAAAATCAGCTTTCATAAATTGGTTTTGTTGGATTTTTTAAAGTTCGGAATGTCAATTTATAAGACCATAAACGAACAGTGATTATATCGCTTTAAAATGAATATTGGCTGTTTAACGACATCTTAACAGCTTTTCAGTAAAATTTTCGTAACTTTAATAAAATTAAAAATTCAAAAATTATGTCTGGTAAAAGTGGTGATAGCATTTTGGCTCTTTTGGCCGGTGCTGCAATCGGAGTTGGAATCGGAATTTTATTTGCGCCTGATAAAGGTTCGAAAACGAGAGAAAAAATCAAAGACAGTTTGGATGATTTAAAAGACCAAGCCAAATCAAAGTTTGGTTCTTTTGAAGAAGAAGCCAAAGAAAAATTTTCGCAGTCCAAAGACGAGCTAAAAGAAACGGTAGATAATCTTCTTTCGAAATCGAGTTATAAAGCCGAAGAAGCCATTTCCTTCTTGGAAGAGAAATTAGCCGAACTTAAAAAACAAAACGCCAAATTGCAGAAATAATGGCTTTCGAAGAAATAAAAGAAAACGTAGACGATATTCAGGAAAATGCCAAAGCTTATATGGAAAGCAGTATAGCTTACTATAAACTTTGGGGTTTTAAAGTGGCCATGAAGTCAACGACTTTGATGGTTAAGTTTATGCTGATTGCCATTTGCTTGACGATTGTTTTACTTTTCGTTTCGATAGCCGGAGCTTTGGCTTTAGGAAAAATGTTCGATAGTTATCCTTTAGGATTTTTGGCTGTGGCCGGAATCTATTCGATTTTAGCGGCGCTTTTATTCTTGGTTAAAGACAAAATCGTGGAAGGACCAATTTTAGAGAAATTCTCAGAAATCTTTTTTGACGAATAAATTATGGGAACAAAAAAATACGCATCCTACGCCGAAATCGAGCACGATTTAGAAATCCTGAAATTGGAAAAGGAAATTCATTATCAGAAAATGAAATTGAGTTTCGAGAAAACCAAAGAAAGTATTCTTCCGGCCGAACCATTGGAAGGTTTGTATACAATATATAAAAATGTATTTTCAGGTACTTTCGGCATGATTTTAAAAATGTTGATTCCGTATGCCATTAGTTGGTTTATAAATAGAAAAAGAGGCGATTAAGCCTCTTTTTTTTATTGTGATTATCTGAATTATGATTCTGATTCCGGAGTTTCTTCTTCTGAATGTCCGGCACTCGGAAGATTTTTACCTTTTTTAGGTTCTACTTTTCTCAATCCGGTTTTCATGGATTCTCCTACCAAATTACTTGCCGTAAAACTTGCTACCATATTATTTAGCATGTCGCTTCCGGCTTGTGGCGAATTAGGCAACAAAATCAAATTCGAATTGGTATCGGCACCAATCGCTTGTAAAGTATCATAGTGTTGCGTTACTACAATCAAAGCCGAAGCTTCTTGTGAATTTATTCCAACTTTGTTCAAAACATCCACACTTTCTACCAAACCTTTGGCGATTTCTCTTCTTTGGTCGGCTATACCTTGTCCTTGTAAGCGTTTGCTTTCTGCTTCCGCTTTGGCTTTGGCTACAATTCTAATTCTTGAGGCTTCGGCTTCAAATTCGGCTACGGTTTTTTCTCTATCGGCTGCGTTGATTCGGTTCATCGCATTTTTTACTTGAATATCCGGATCAATATCGGTAACCAAAGTATTGATAATCGTGTAACCATAAGTCGTCATGGCTTCATTCAATTCTCTTTTTACAGCGATGGCGATATCGTCTTTTCTTTCGAATACATCATCCAAAATCAATTTCGGTACTTCGGCACGAACCACGTCAAAAACATAAGAAGTAATTTGGTCATGCGGATATTCTAATTTATAAAAAGCATCATAAACCGTATCTTTTACTACCATAAACTGTACAGAAACTTTTAGTTTAACGAATACGTTGTCCTTGGTTTTGGTTTCAATAATCACATCCAATTGTTGAATTTTCAAATTCACACGACCGGCAATTCTATCAATCAACGGAATTTTTAATTGAAGTCCGGATTGTCGGATACTCAAAAATTTCCCAAAACGTTCAATAATTACAGCGGTTTGCTGCTTGACAGTAAAAAAAGAAGAGAGCAATACAAAAAGTCCGAAGACCAAAAAGCCAATTAAAAAAATGTCCATTTCTTATTATTTAAATTGTTACTACAGTCTTTATACGAAATATATGTATGTTTGTTACAAATTAACTGTCATCATTTCATGAACAAAAATCTTATCATCCTTTTGTTGTTGGCCACAACAATCGGGTCAGCACAACACGGCTACAGAGATTCCAATATGATTGGAATAACCCTAGGATTAAATCAATTCAATGTCAATACTTCAGACTTCGAAACCAAACCCGGCGATGGTTGGAATGTTGGACTTTCCATGAGAGGAAATGCCTTTAACGATTGGGATGCGATTTACGGGTTGCAGTTTAGTGAATACAATTTCACAGTAGCGACTTTAAGTCAATTTTTAAATGAAAGAGAAACCAATTACAAATTATCTTGTGCTAATATCACTTTTCAGTTGAGTTATAAGTTTATAGAAAACCACTTGAGTGTTGAATTTGGCCCAATGGTCCAAGTCAATGGCAAATTGGCTTTAGATGAAACCGATGAAGACTATATTGTCAAAGGCAATCCGGGTGTTTTAGCCAAAGATTTAACCGATATCAGTAATGTTACTATTTATCCGGTTGTGGGCTTAACGGCAGGTGTTAGAAACGTTAGGTTGAATGTTACTTATCAATACGGAATCAACAATATGTTTGGAAAGATTGATGGAGATTTTAAAGGAAATGCTTCGGTGGTAAACGGAAATATTATTTTTTACTTCTAATAAAAAAGTCCCGATTAACTCGGGACTTTTCTTTTTTATAAAGTAGCAATCGCTTTCTCCAATCGCTTAATGGTTTCTTCTTTGCCAATCAATTCCACAATGTCAAAAAGATGTGGCCCTTTTAAAGCACCAACCAAACTCAAACGAAACGGCTGCATCACTTTTCCCATACCGATTTCGTTTTTGGTCATCCAATCTTTGACGATAGTTTCAATGTTTGCCGAAGAGAATTCGCCCACATTTTCCAAAACAGAAATCAATTGTTGCATTAAATTCGGCGTTTCTTCTTTCCAATTCTTAGCGGCTTTTTCATCATAAGATGTTGGTGCTACAAAGAAATAATCCGCCAAATCCCAAAATTCGGAAACGAAATTGGCACGTTCTTTTATCGAAGAAACGATTCTTACTAATTTATCTTTTTCAATCGTAATTCCTTTATCAGCTAAAGTAGGAGCAAAGGCTTCGGCCAAACTTTCATCGCTTTGTTTTTGCAAATATTGGTGGTTGAACCATTTGTTTTTATCCGGGTCAAATTTGGCTCCGGCTTTGTGCACACGGTTTAAATCAAACTTTTCAGCCAATTCTTCGAGTGAAAACAATTCCTGTTCAGTTCCGTCATTCCAACCTAACAAAGCCAAGAAGTTAACTACAGCTTCCGGGAAAAATCCTTTTTCTCTGTAACCTGATGAAACGCCTTCTTCACTTTTCCATTCTAATGGAAATACCGGGAATCCCATTTTATCGCCATCGCGTTTGGATAATTTTCCGTTACCGATAGGTTTTAATATTAAAGGTAAATGTGCAAATTCAGGTGCTTCCCAACCAAAAGCTTTATATAACAAACAGTGTAAAGGCATCGATGGCAACCATTCTTCCCCACGAATAACATGAGAAGTTTCCATCAAATGGTCATCCACAATATTCGCTAAATGGTAAGTTGGCATGCCGTCAGACTTGAATAAAACCTTATCGTCTAACAAATTAGTTTCAAAATTAATATCGCCGCGGATGATGTCGTGCAAATGCAAAGTTTCATTCACAGGCGTTTTAAAACGAATCACATAAGCTTCGCCAGCCGCGATTCTTTTTTCGGTTTCTGTTGGAAAAATATTTAGAGAATTATCCAATTGCTGGTTATATTTCCAATTGTAAATAAAAGTTTCTCCTTTAGATTCATAATGTTTTCTCCATGAGTCTAATGCTTCTGTTGTATCAAAAGCATAATAAGCCCAACCCGAATTTACCAACTGATCAGCGTATTGTTTGTATAAAGGCTTTCTTTCGCTTTGACGGTACGGACCGAATTTTTCATTCTTTCCAACGGTTTCACTTGGCGCAATGCCCAACCATTCCAAAGCTTCAAAAATATATTGTTCCGCTCCGGGAACGAAGCGATTTTGGTCGGTATCTTCAATTCGTAAATAGAAAACACCGTTATGTTTTTTGGCAAATAAATAATTAAATAAGGCGGTTCTCACGCCACCAATGTGCAATGGTCCGGTCGGACTTGGGGCAAAACGAACTCTAACAGGTCTTGACATTTTAGTAAAATTTTGTGCAAAGATAAAATTTAATTAGCCAAGAATTTCACGAATTTTCATTGGCAAATTTTTAACGTTGGTTATTCGCCAAAAATTGTACATTTATCGGTTATATAAAAGATTGGCTAAAAAGTGGAAAAATCAACCCTTATTTATCAAAAGTTAGAAGACTTTATTCGAAAGTTTTATACCAATGAATTGCTGCGCGGAACGATATTTTTCGTCGGCTTAGGATTGTTGTATTTTATCTTCACACTTTTTGTGGAATATTTTCTTTGGTTGAAACCAACGGCGAGAACTATTTTGTTTGCTGTATTCGTTGTTGTGGAATTGTTTCTGCTTTTGCGATTTATTCTTTTCCCGATTTTCAAGCTTTTCAAACTCCAAAAAGGAATTGATTACAACCAAGCTTCCAACATCATTGGAAATCATTTTAACGAAGTTGGCGACAAGTTGACCAACTTTTTGCAATTATCTCAAGACCAAAATAAATCTGAATTACTATTAGCGTCAATCGACCAAAAAGCGAATACTTTGCAGCCGATTCCTTTTGGCAACGCCATAAATTTAGGTAAGAACAAGAAATACTTACCGTTGGCTGTTATTCCGATTTTGTTCTTTTTGTTTTTCCTGATTTCAGGCAAAGGCGACATTTTGTCCCAAAGTTTGAATCGCGTGGTCAATTTTAAACAACAATTTTTACCACCGGCTCCATTCGAATTTGTGTTGGTGAATGACAATTTGCAAACTGAACAAAACAAAGATTTTTTACTAAAAGTGAAAACCGTTGGTAAAGTTTTTCCGGAGAATGCTATGATTTATATTGGTGAGGAAAGTTATTTTATGGAAAGTAGTAAAGCCGGTGAATTCCAGTTTGTAATTCCGAAACCTACAGAAGATTTAGAATTTCATATTGAAGCCAATGAGGTTTCTTCCCGCGATTATGAGTTGAAAGTAGTAACCGTTCCGTCGATAGCCAACTTTGAAATGGTCTTGAATTTCCCAGGTTATTTGAATAAAAAAGCAGAAGTCATTAAAGGAACCGGTAATGCGATTATTCCTGAAGGAACTAAAGTAACTTGGAGAATGAACACTTTGGCTACACAAAAAGTGGATTGGGTAAATGCCAACAATCGCTTTGCTTTTATCAAGAACGAAAATGTGTTTTCATTGTCAAAAAGCATTCTTCAAAACACCGATTATCAAATTTTGACCTCAAATGAGAAAGTTCAGAATTACGAGAAATTGAATTATCAGATTTCGGTTATCAAAGATCAATTTCCAACCATCACGGTTAACAATGCTCCAGATAGTTTGAAAGTGAATAAAAATTATGTGCTCGGACAAGTTTCAGACGATTACGGACTTTCTAAATTGCAAATAGTCTATTATCCTAAAGACACGCCAAATATTGCTAAAAAAGCTTTCATAAACGTTAAGAAAGATGTTTATGACCAGTTTGTGTTTTCATTTCCAAGCAATCTTCCGGTGGAAGAAGGCGTTTCGTATGAATACTATTTTGAGATTTTTGATAACGATGCGATTCACAATTCTAAAAGCACTAAATCTTCTATATTCAGCAATCGTATATCGACTGAAACCGAGAAGCAAGACGAAATGTTGCAACAGCAAAACGAAAACATTAATTCATTGGCCAAATCTTTAAAAGCACAAGACAAACAATTATCCGAAATGGAGAAGTTGCAAAAAATGGGCAAAGAAAAAGACAATCTGGATTATAAAGAACAGCAAAAAGTCAACGATTTTATCCAACGTCAGAAACAACAAGACGAATTGATGAAAGAGTTTTCGGAGAAGATGAAAGACAATTTGGAACAGTTCAAGGCAGATAAAAAAGACGAGAAGAAAGAATTGTTGCAAGAACGTTTGGAGAAAACCAAAGAAGAATTAGAGAAAAACCAAAAGCTTTTAGACGAACTTCAAAAACTGAATGACAAAATAAGCAAAGAAGAGTTGTTTGAAAAGATGGAGAAATTCCAACAAGCTAGTAAAAACCAAACCAAGAGTTTGGAACAATTAGTGGAATTAACCAAGCGTTATTACGTGGAGAAAAAAACGGAGCAGATTGCAGACAAACTAGACAAACTAGCTGAAAAGCAAGATAAATTGGCCGATAAGAATGAGGAGAACAATGCTGAAAAACAGGATGACATCAACAAAGAGTTTGACAAACTTCAAGAAGAATTGAATGAGTTAGACAAAGACAATAAGGAATTAAAATCTCCAATGGATTTGCCTAACACCGATGAAAAAGAGAAAAGCATAGACGAAGATTTAAAGAACGCTAAAGACCAATTGCAAAAGCAACAAAAAGACAAAGCAAAGCCTAAGCAAAAAAGCGCTTCCAAAAAGATGAAGCAAATGAGCCAGCAAATGGCGGAACAAATGCAATCCGGCGACATGGAACAAATGGAAGAAGATGTGGCGATGTTGCGTCAGATTTTGGACAATCTTTTAGCGTATTCATTTTCTCAAGAAGATGTGATGAAACAGTTTAAAAATCTGAAACGCGGTGCACCATCGTTCAATAAAAATTTAAAAATACAACAAGATTTAAAACAACAATTCAAACATGTGGATGACAGTTTATTTGCCATGTCTTTACGCAATCCAAAAATCGCTGAGGATGTAACTAAAGAAATTGGAAATGTCCAATACAATGTAGATAAAGCTTTAGAAAATTTAGCGGAAGCCAATGTGCCAAAGGGAAATTCACACCAACAGTATGCTGTTTCTTCTTCGAATAAATTGGCTGATATGTTGAGTGACATTCTCAACGGCATGCAAATGCAGATGCAAATGGAAGGCCAAGGGCAAGGCAAACCAAAACCCGGAAAAGGACAAGGAGCCGGAATGCAATTACCGGACATCATCAAGAAGCAAGAAGGCCTTGGTGAAAAGATGAAAAAGGGAATGAAAAAAGGAGAAAAACCAGGTGAGGGTCAAGAAGGAAAAGAGGGCGAAAAACCTGGTGAAGGACAACAAGGCAGTAAAGAAGGTCAAGGTCAAAAAGGCGGAAAATCAGGTCAAGGACAAGGCAATGAAAAAGGTGGAGAACAAGGACAAGACGGCGAAGGAGATGCAAAAGCAATCATGGAGATTTACAAAGAGCAACAGCAATTACGTGAAGCTTTAGAAAAGGAATTGAAAAAGCAAGGCGTTGGCGGAAATGGTCAAAATACTTTGGACCAAATGAAACAAATCGAGAAGCAATTATTAAATAAAGGGTTTAACAATGAAACACTTCAAAAGATTTTGAATGTAAAATATGAGTTGTTAAAATTAGAAAAAGCTTTACAGCAACAAGGAGAAGATAAGAAACGACAATCAGAAACGAATAAGAAAGAATTTAGCAATCAGGCGAATGCGCTTCCGAGCAAGCTTCAAGAATATTTGAATAGTATAGAAATTTTAAATAGACAAAGCTTACCTTTGCGCTCCAATTTTAACCAAAAGGTTCAAGAATATTTTATCAAGAATGATTAGTTTTAATTACGAGTCAGATTTCAATTTAGACAACGAATCGGTTTATGCCGATTGGCTTTCCAAAGTCATAAGCTCCGAAATAAAGAACGAAGGAGAGATTAATTACATCTTCTGCGATGATGATTATTTGTTGGAAATAAACCAACAATACCTTAATCACGACACGTTAACCGACATCATTAGCTTTGACTATTCTATAGGAAATGAGCTACACGGAGATATTTTTATTTCCGTTGAAAGAGTTCGCGAAAATGCGCAAGATTTCAAAGTTTCTTTTGAAGACGAATTGAAACGTGTAATGGTTCATGGAGTTTTGCATTATTGCGGATATAAAGACAAGTCTGATGCAGACGAACAAATAATGCGTGATAAAGAAGAAGAGAAAATGAAGATGTTCCACGTGAAACAAAATTAAAATGTTTTTAGAAAAATACGATACCATAGTTGTAGGAGCGGGTCACGCAGGTTGCGAAGCCGCAGCGGCATCAGCCAATTTAGGTTGCAAAACTTTATTGGTAACCATGAGTTTGCAAAACATTGCGCAGATGTCATGTAACCCTGCAATGGGAGGAATTGCAAAAGGACAAATTGTTCGTGAGATCGATGCGCTTGGAGGTTATTCAGGAATTATTTCGGATAAGACCGCTGTGCAGTTTAAAATGCTTAACAAATCAAAAGGACCGGCCATGTGGTCGCCAAGAGTCCAAAGTGACAGAATGCGTTTTGCTGAAGAATGGCGTTTGATGTTGGAGCGAACAGAGAATCTGGATTTTTACCAAGAAATGGTCAAAGGGCTATTGATTAAAAATAACAAAATTGAAGGCATTGTTACTTCTTTAGGAATCGAAATAAAAGCCAAAACAGTTGTTCTGACTAATGGAACTTTTTTAAATGGATTGATTCATATTGGCGACAAACAATTTGGAGGAGGTAGAGCCGGTGAAAGTGCCGCGTATGGAATTACCGAAGATTTAATCAAAGTAGGCTTCGAATCCGGAAGAATGAAAACAGGGACGCCTCCACGAGTTGATGGCCGTTCTTTGGATTATTCTAAAATGCGAGAAGAGCCAGGAGACTTGATTCCGGATAAGTTTTCGTATTCAGATGAAACCAAACCTTTGACACATCAGAAATTGTGTCATATGACTTATACTTCGAATGAAGTACACAATATTTTACGCGAAGGATTTGATCGATCACCAATGTTTAATGGAAGAATTAAAAGTATTGGCCCAAGATATTGTCCGTCAATTGAAGACAAAATAAATCGTTTTGCAGACAAAGAAAGACACCAACTTTTCATAGAACCGGAAGGTTGGAATACTGTCGAAGTTTATGTGAATGGTTTTTCAACGTCTTTACCCGAAGACATTCAATTCAAAGCTTTGCGTTCGGTAGAAGGATTTGAAAAGGTTAAGTTTTTCCGTCCGGGATACGCCATTGAATACGACTATTTTCCGCCAACGCAATTAAAACATACGCTCGAAACCAAGTTGGTTGAAGGCTTATATTTTGCCGGGCAAATCAACGGAACGACCGGATACGAAGAAGCCGCTTCTCAAGGGATGATGGCCGGAATGAACGCCGCGTTGAAAGTAAAAGAAATGGAACCAATGATACTTCGTCGCGATGAAGCTTATATTGGCGTTTTAATAGATGATTTAATTACCAAAGGAACAGAAGAACCTTATCGCATGTTTACCTCAAGAGCGGAATATAGAACACTACTGCGTCAGGATAATGCAGACTTCAGATTAACACCAAAGTCTTTCGAAATTGGTTTAGCGTCTGAAAAACGAATGAGAAGAATGGAACACAAGTTCAATGAAAGCGAAAAAATGGTCAATTTCTTCAAAGAAACCAGCGTTACGCAAGAAGAAGCGAATCCTATTTTAGTCGAAAAAGAAAGTGCTCCAATGGTTCAATCGGATAAAATGTTTAAAGTATTTTCCCGTCCTCAAATGGAATTAGAAGATATTTTGAAATTTGATAAAGTTCAAAAATACATCCAGGAAAATGATTTGGACAAAGAAATAATTGAGCAAGCAGAAATACAGGTGAAGTATTCGGGATATATTGAAAAGGAAAGAAACAATGCCGAAAAATTAATTCGATTAGAAGATATAAAAATTCCGGAGAATTTTGATTACAATAAAATCAAATCAATGTCAATAGAAGCCAAACAAAAACTTAGCAATATTCGTCCCGTAACTATTTCACAAGCCTCTAGAATTAGCGGTGTTTCACCAGCCGATATTTCGGTTTTATTAATTTACATGGGAAGATAGTTGTTGTGTTCCACGTGAAACTATCTTTGCCAAGCCTTATCAATAAAGCATTATATGAGTTTTCAAAATAATATTTTTTTTCAAAAAGTAAAAGATTATTCGGTTTCAAAAGAAATATTCGAATTGCACCACAATCCCGAATATGACATTTTAATTACTTTTCCTAAGCCAAGTTTAGAAAAATTACCAAGCTATTACGAAAGCGACGACTACATTTCTCATACGGATGGAAAACGATCTTTGTTTGAAAGAGCCTATCACTTTATCAAAGGCATAGCCCTTAAAAATAAATTGAAGTTAATCAACGCACAGTCTCCTAAAGGGAAAATTTTAGACATTGGTGCCGGAACCGGAGATTTTTTAGTGGTAGCCAAAAATGACGGTTGGCAAACAACAGGAGTCGAACCTAGTGAAAAAGCTAAAGGAATTGCCCTCAATAAAGGCGTAACTTTTGCAGAAAGTTTATCAGCTTTAGAAAGTAATTCATTTGATGTAATTACCATGTGGCATGTTTTAGAGCATGTTCCAAATTTAGATGAATACCTAACAGAATTAAAGAGATTGATAAAGCCTTCCGGAACAATTGTAATTGCTGTTCCAAATTTCAAATCTTTTGACGCCAATTTTTATGGAAGACATTGGGCCGCTTATGATGTGCCAAGACACATTTGGCATTTCTCTAAAACAGCTATAGAAAAATTATTTGCAGAAAAAGAAATGAAATTGGCAGAAGTGCTACCAATGAAATTTGACAGCTTTTATGTCAGCTTACTTTCTGAAAAATACAAAACTGGGAAAATGAACTTTGTTCGGGCTTTTTTTGTTGGATGGAAGTCAAATTTAAACGGACAGAAGACCAAAGAGTTTTCATCGCAGATTTATATCATAAAAAACCAATAAAAACCAAATAGAAGACCGTATTCTATAAAAAACCCCAACAAGAAAGGTAAACGCTATCTGGGATTTAAAGCTCGCTTAAAACGCTTTATTTAAACCCAAATTCTATAGCGCATGATTATTGTTTTAACAAAAGCAATAATTAAATCTTATACAGCTTTAAAGAGACTATCATCATGCTTTTTCAGTTAGATTATTGCTTTTTATTTTTATACTTTTGAAACCGAAAATTAATTTATCAAATCACAATAAATAATGAAGAAAACAGTTCTACTTTTTGCATTGGCCATTTCAATAATATCCTGCAATAAAACTACAGAAACGAAAGAATTTAAAACCGCTTATATTGATACCTCTTTACTAATGGAAGAATCAACAGAAGCTAAAGATATCGGAGAGAAATACAAAGACAAATCTAAAGTTATGGGAAGCCAATTGGAAGTCGAAGTCAATCGTTTCAAATCTGAAGCAGCCAATTTCCAAAAAAATGCACAAGCAAATGGGCAAGTTTGGGCGCAACAAAAAGGAGCCGAATTACAACAAAGAGAACAAGAATTAAGTTATGCACAACAAGCCATGTTAAGACAGCTACAAGATGAAAGTGGTGTTGAAATGGATTCATTAGTAAAAAGCTACAGAAAAGTAATTAAAGACTACGGAAAAGAAAAAGGGTACGATTATATATACGGATCCGGTGATGTTTCTCCTTCCATTTTATATGCTAAAGACAGTTATGACATAACAAAAGAAGTAATTAAATTGATTAACGATAAATACAAATCTGCTGATAAGAAGGAAGAGAAACCGGAAGTTAAAAAAGAAGATAAGAAATAATTAATATTCAATTTAACAGATTATAAAGCGCCTCAAAATAGAGGCGTTTTTTTGTTGTATATTGACAGACAATACTTTAACTTTGTGTCTTATAAAACTTACAAGCCATGAAATCTGTAACTGCCGAAGCAAACTATGTTTTGCAATTCATCAACCAAACCAACCGATCTGTTTTTCTTACCGGAAAAGCGGGAACGGGAAAGACGACGCTGCTAAAAGAAATCATTCAAACTACACACAAAAACACGGTAGTTGTAGCGCCCACAGGAATCGCCGCTTTAAATGCCGGTGGCGTTACCATTCACTCGATGTTTCAACTGCCTTTTGGCGGATTTTTACCGGATAATTCATCGCCACAATTTACCGAAAACACTAAGTTCGAAAGTCGGTCTACTTTGAGAAGACATTTCAAAATGAGTGGCTTAAAGAAAGCAGTCATCCGAAATATGGAATTGCTCATTATTGACGAAGTTAGTATGCTACGTGCCGATTTATTGGACGCAATGGATTTTATGATGCAATCCGTTAGAAAAAGCAACCTGCCATTTGGCGGTATTCAAGTTTTGTTTATTGGCGATTTACTGCAACTTCCTCCAGTCATAAGAGAGGATGAATGGAGAACACTTCGCAATTATTATAAAGGGAAATTCTTTTTTCACGCCCATGTAATCGAAAGAAATCCGCCTTTATATATTGAACTGTCTACTATTTTCAGACAAACAGACGATACTTTTATTTCGGTCTTGAATAATCTTCGAAACAATAAAATCACCAAGGATGATATTCAGATTTTAAACCAATTTATCAAACCTGATTTCGATTTGAAAACCAACCAAGGTTATATCATTTTAACCACACACAACGCCAAAGCAGACAACATAAATGCTCAATCATTGATTGATTTAGAGGGAAGCGAAAGATCATATACTGCAGAAATTATTGGCGATTTTCCAGATAAAATATATCCTTTAGAATTGGATTTGGAATTGAAAATTGGCGCTCAAATCATGTTCATCAAAAACGATTTGTCCTTCGAAAAAAAATTCTTTAACGGAAAAATGGGCATCATCAAATCGCTTTCCGAGAGAGAAATCCTCGTGCATTTCCCCGATGAAAACAAAACCATTGAAGTCGAAAAATATGAATGGGAAAATATTCGATACTCTGTAAATGAAAACACAAAGGAAATCGAAGAAGAGGTTTTAGGGACGTTTGTCCATTATCCAATCAAATTGGCTTGGGCTATTACGGTTCACAAAAGTCAAGGATTAACTTTTGATAAAGCAGCACTCGATGTTTCACAAGTTTTTCTTCCCGGACAAGCCTATGTGGCACTTTCACGTTTGCGTTCGTTAAACGGCTTGATTTTGCTTTCTCCGTTACAAATGAATGGCATTTCCAACGACCAAGATGTGATGGAGTATTCCTTAAACAAAGCTACCGAAGAATTGCTTCAAACCACTTTACAACAAGACACCAAAGCTTTTATTCAACAATTTGTAAGGAACAGTTTTGATTGGAATGATTTAGCCCAGGAATGGCGCAATCACCAATACAGTTACAACGACGCATCAACAGTTTCGACAAAATCTAAACATGCTACTTGGGCCAAAAAACAAGCTAAAGAAATAGAGAAACTAATTGATCCATCTAGAAAATTCATTTCCCAATTGAATAAATTGTTTTCAGAAAACCTTGATTTTCAATTTATAAATGAAAGAGTTCAAGCCGCGTTTAACTATTTTATGTTACCAATGGATAACTTGGTTTATGAAATTCTTTGGAAATTAGAAGAAGTCCAACGCCTCAAAAAAGTAAAAGGGTATTATGAAGAATTATTGGTTTTGGAAGAGCTTCAAATCAAAGCCGTTTTGCGCTTGATGAAAGCCAAATTATTGATAGAAACAGTTGTAAAAGGGGAAACCATTTCAAAGGAAAAACTGTCTTCAGAAGAAATTCGAAATTACAGAGTTAATAAGTTGGAAACCATCAAACAAGAGTTCAAGAATGTCAATGTCACACTTGTAGAAGATGATGATGATATTGAAAGATATGCCAAAAAGAAAACAGCGAAAGAACCTAAGAAATCAACCGTTCAAGAAACTTATGAATTGTGGTTGCAAAAGAATTCCATTAAAGAAATTGCCGCTATCAGAAAATTAACAACCCAAACCATTGGCAGTCATTTAGCCAAATTAATAGAAACCCAAACCATTAAGATTTACGATATTTTGCCGGAAGATAAAATAGAAGCATTAGCCATTGTATTCAAAGGATTTAAAGAAGAGTCTTTAAGCGGACTGAAAGAAGAATATGGTGACCAATTTACTTGGGACGAATTAAAAATGTTTCAAGCCGCCAGAAAAAGTGGCCTAACTTAACCACCAAACCGCTAAAACCGAGGGAACGAAGTAAATAGCGATGGTTCTGGCGCCATCGTAATCTTTGGCTAATCTTTGACCTAATAATAACAAAATTAAGGTAATTGAAGAAAAAACGCCGGCATAAAAACCAAATGTTTTTCCGCCATTAACCATTAATTCAACACAACCAACCAGCGCAAAAATTCCGGCAATTAATTCTAAAATTAGAATAATAAATAAGGCAAGCGGAACGTTATTTTTTAAAATGGTCTTTTCAAAATGACCTTTAAGCCATTCCACATTCCCTTTCCATTCAAACACTTTGTCATAAGCAGATTGTACAAAAGTAACCGCTAAAAAAAGCAAAACTAAGATAGAAGCAGTATTGTTCATAGGTTTATTTATTATGGATTAATCGGGTAAGTTTTATCGATAAATCAGTTAATATTATTTTGGCATTGCCATTTCGTTCAATGTGATAAGAAGCATCTGATAGCTCTTTGAAAATTTCATTAATGTTGTTACCGGTCACAAATGGAGCAAATTTTTCTAATTTGAAACCCTCAACCTCAGGTTCTAAATACACCAATTTTTCGGTCTGATAGTTTAACAACAGTGCCTGACGGAACATATCAATACAGTAAGCCAAAAACTGTTTTTGACCTTCTCTACCGATGCTCGACAATTCTTCACTCCAGGAAATTAAATCGTGTATGGCTGCTGCATTTCCTTTAGCCCTAAAGGCCGCTCTTACCCAATTTACAAACCATTCTTCAAAAGGAAAATCCTTGTTGTCATTGTTCAAAATATGGAGGGCTTTGTTGTAATTTCCTTGAGCCAAATGTGCTACTTTTAAGGCAGAAGACTCATCTAAAAAATACCGTTCTCTCATGGCTTTAACTATTGATGCTTCTGGTAAAGCACCAAAATGCAATGCCTGACAACGAGAACGAATCGTTTGAATGATGTCTTCTTCATTCTCCGAAATCAGGAGGAAAAGTGTTTTCTCCGGTGGTTCTTCTAAAAGTTTCAACAACTTATTGGAGGCTTCGAGATTCATCTTTTCAACCATCCAAACAATCATAATTTTATAACCACCTTCATAGGATTTTAAAGCCAATGATTTCAGAATGTCTTGAGCATCTTCTACGCGAATCATTCCTTGCTTTTTTTCAACACCTAAATGTTTGTACCAATCAAACAAACCGCCATAAGGGTTTTTCAAAACGAATTCACGCCAATCCAATATAAAATCAGCACTTTTAGGTTTAGATTTGACATCTTCATTAGTTACATTCGGGTAAACAAAATGCAAATCAGGATGAGATAGCGATTGGAATTTTAAATTGCAACTTTCATTTCCACCGGCATTTTCGGTACCAATGTTATTGCACAAAACAAACTGCGCATAAGCAATCGCCATAGCTAAGGTTCCGCTGCCTTCCGGACCAACAAACAACTGTGCATGCGGAATTCTTCCCGACAAAGCACTGGTAACGAGATGTTTTTTCAGGTATTCCTGACCAAGTATTTCTGAAAACTGCATGAGCAAATATAGAGCAAATTTTTGGCTAAAAGAAAAGCAAAATTCACCAATCGGATTCAAATCCCATTAGTTAATCTTGTTGTATGTCATTAGGTGATAAAACACTATTTGATTGACAATAAATGGCTTACAACTTAATTTTTTCTTAAAAATCATCGACAAACGCACAAAATTCACCGATGAAATTAAATTTTATTATATTTGCAAGGAATCATAACCACTTAAATTTTAGATGAAAACACTTCAAGATTTTAATTTCCAAGCCAAAAAAGCGATAATAAGAGTTGATTTTAATGTGCCTTTAGACGAGAATTTTAAGGTTACTGATGCTAACCGAATTGAAGCCGCAAAGCCAACGATAGATAAGATTCTTGCCGATGGAGGAAGTATAATTTTGATGTCACATTTAGGAAGACCTAAAGGAAAGCAAGACCAATATTCGTTAAAACATATTGTCGCCAAAACATCAGAAGTTTTAGGAGTTAATGTTCTTTTTGCAGAAGATTGCAGAGGTGAAATTGCACAAAATGCTGCAAAAAATTTAAAACCGGGCGAAGTTTTATTATTAGAAAACCTTCGTTTTTATGCTGAAGAAGAAGCCGGAGATGAAAATTTTGCCAAAGAATTAGCTTCATTAGGCGATATTTATGTGAATGACGCATTCGGAACAGCACACAGAGCACACGCTTCAACCACAATCATTGCAAAGTTTTTCCCAACAAGCAAATGTTTCGGTATGCTTTTGGCCAAAGAAATTGAGAGTTTGAATCGTGTATTGAAAAATTCAGTAAAACCGGTAACCGCAGTACTTGGAGGTTCGAAAGTTTCTTCCAAAATTACGGTAATCGAAAATATTTTAGACAAAGTAGACCACATGATTATCGGTGGGGGAATGACGTTTACTTTCGTAAAAGCCTTAGGTGGAAAAATTGGTGATTCTATTTGTGAAGATGACAAACAAGAATTGGCTTTGGAAATTTTGCGTTTGGCCAAAGAAAAAAACGTTCAAATACATATTCCGGTGGATGTAATTGCAGCCGATGCTTTTTCAAATGATGCCAATACAAAAGTAGTGGACGTTCGCGAAATTCCTGACGGATGGCAAGGTTTAGATGCCGGACCAAAATCGTTGGAGAATTTCAAAAAAGTAATTATGGAATCAAAAACGATACTTTGGAACGGACCATTAGGCGTTTTTGAAATGGAGAATTTTGCCAAAGGAACGATTACATTAGGCAATTATATTGCAGAGTCAACAGCTAACGGTGCATTTTCACTTGTTGGAGGAGGAGATTCAGTAGCAGCCGTAAAACAATTCGGTTTAGAAGAAAAAATGAGTTATGTTTCAACAGGCGGTGGCGCCATGTTGGAAATGTTAGAAGGAAGAGATTTACCGGGAATAGCTGCTATTTTAAATTAACATTTGCAACACAATAAAAGACAATTAATTACGTTGTTAATTATACAATTAACAATCTGAAATAAATACCACTTATAATATTACATATGAATATTAAAAAAATAACCACGATGGCACTCCTTTTGGCTTCTTCGGCAATTTTTGCCCAAGATACCATCAAGGTGATTCCGGTTCAGAATAAATTACCCAAAAGAGAACTAACCCAAAGAGAAGTTCTGGATTCTATAAAGGCGAGTTTTGTTCACGACAATATTGCCAAATGCATCGACAGCATGTGGATGAAGGAATTGGCGAGTTTAGATTTGTATAACGAATTGACTTTCGACATTAAGAATATTGATGTGGATCAAAAAGTCGACTATGAACTGCCAACAGAGCTTTTGAAGGAAAGATTAAAAGCATTAGACGAAAAATCGCCGTTCAACATCGAATACAACCAAGGTTTAGAAAACGTAATCAAATCGTTTTTAAAGAACAGAAAACGTTCTTTCGAAAGATTAATCGGAATTTCTCAGTATTATTTCCCAATGTTTGAAGAGTCGTTAGCGGCACAAAATATTCCACTGGAAATTAAGTATTTATCGGTTGTAGAATCTGCTTTAAATCCAAGAGCGGTTTCCAGAGTTGGCGCTACAGGTTTATGGCAGTTTATGTACCAAACCGGAAAACAATACGGTTTAAAAGTAGATACATACGTTGACGAAAGAAGTGATCCTTTGAAAGCCAGTAATGCCGCAACACAATACATGAAAAACATGTATGCCATTTTTGGCGATTGGGATTTGGTTTTAGCGTCTTATAACACCGGTCCGGGAAATGTAGCGAAAGCAATTCGCCGTTCAGGTGGAAAACAAAACTATTGGAATATCAGGCCTTTTTTGCACAAAGAAACACAAGGTTATGTTCCGGCTTTCTTGGCTACGATGTATATTTTTGAGTACCACAAAGAGCATGGAATCAAACCGGACAGAGCTGTAGCAAATCATTTTGCTACGGATACCGTAATGGTAAAAAGAACAATGACCTTCAAGCAAATAGCTGATTTAATGGATGTTTCTGTTGCAGAATTGCAGTTTTTAAATCCGTCCTACAAAAGAGAAGTTGTTCCGTTTATTTCAGGTCAAAATCACTTTTTGAGATTGCCGGTTGATAAAATTGCGGTGTTTACCTCTAATGAAGATAAAATTTACGCTTACGCAGATTATGAAGACAGCAAAAGAGAAAAGCCGTTTGAAAGAACGATGTTGGCCTCTTCAAATTCTAGTCCTTCTTCCAATGTTAAATACCATAAAGTCAGAAGAGGTGAAAGTCTAAGTAAGATTTCAAATAGGTACGGCATCACCATTGGTGAGTTGAAAAAATGGAATCATTTAAGAGGTAGCAAAGCACCATTGGGTAGAAACTTAAAAATTTATGTAGCTGAAAACGAAAATAATGAAGTTGCTTCCAACGAAAGTAAGCCTACAAATCCTTCTGATTCCTCTGTTGTGGCGTCGAATTCAAGCAAAATATTCAAAGAAGAAAGAGTGGTTTCTTATAAAGACGTTGTGAAATACCACAAAGTAAGAAAAGGTGATAATTTAGGAGAGATTTCAAATAAATATGGTGTTTCAGTTGCAGAAGTAAAAAAATGGAACAGATTAAGAAGCAATAATATCGCATTAGGTGCTAATTTAAAAATCATCAAAAACGAAAGAGTTGTTACTACGGTTAGAAAAGAAGTGAAATCCGATAGAGCTATCGTTGAAAACAAAGTAGATACTGCTGTTGCTTTTAACAACAATACTGTTGATGCTAACGAAAATCCAAGTGATTATTACGAAGTTCAGAGAGGTGATAACCTTTTCAGCATCGCTAAAAAATTCAATGTTAGCTTAGAAGACTTGAAAAAATGGAACAATTTGGATGATTTGCATGTTCAAACGGGTTCAAAATTAGCCTTGGCTAACAAAGATGAAAACGCAGTAACAGAAGAGCCTAAAACCGAAACTAAAATTGTTGAACACAAAGTTAGAAAAGGAGAATATCTTGGTACAATTGCCAAAAAATACAATGTTTCTTTAGCGGAAATTAAAGATTGGAATGATATGGAAGACCATAATGTAAAAGTGGGTCAAACCCTTATCGTTTCTAAAAAAGAAGTGGCGGTTAATGAAACCAAATCATCTAAAAAAGAGAATATTGCTGCTATTGACAGAAACGAAGTTAAAACTTATTACGTGAAAAAAGGGGATTCTTTATTCAGCATTGCTAAAAAATATCCGGGTGTTACGATTTCTGATATCAAAAAATGGAACGGCATCAAAAACGAAAGTTTGAAACCAGGCATGAAGTTAAAAATTAACAACGGTTAATCCGAAAATCTTCTATAAATTTGGGTTTTATTTCAATTATGAATAAAACCCTTTTTTTATGGCTTTTTGTCACGTTTGTCGTGAGTTCTTGTTCGTTTAAAAAGGACAAGTTTCCGGTCGATTCAAAGGCCGCAATAAACACTATTGCTGTAATTATTGATGACCAGCTTTGGAATGGTGAAGTAGGCGACAGCATTCGAAATAAATTTGCTTCTCCAGTTTTGGGTTTACCACAGGAAGAACCTTTATTCACCATTAATCAATATCCCGTTAAACTTTTTGAAGGTTTTTCAACAGACGCCAGAAATATCATCATTATCAAAAAGAGCAATGAAACTAAATTTGAAATCAAGGAAAACGAATTTTCAGCTCCACAAAATGCTGTTCATATTTCGGGAAAAACCACGGCTGAAATTATAGAAATTTTAGAGGAAAACGCACCGGATATCATTCAAAAAATGAGAGCCATCGAAATTGCGCAAAGCCATAAAATATTCAAAGACTCCTTGTTGGAAACCAAAAAAATTCAAACCAAATTCAATATCGATTTATTGATTCCTTCGAAATATGAATATGTCATGCGAAGAAAGAATTTTATTTGGCTCAAAAGCGAAATTACTAGTGGCAATACCAGTGTAATTATCTACCAAATTCCTTGGAAAGGTATTAATCCCAACAACGCAGTGAATGATATTGTAAGAACTAGAGATTCTATCGGTAGAAAATATATTCACGGCTCGGCTTACAGAACTCAGATGGTAACAGAAGAAGCCTATTCGCCCTATTTTTTTAAAACCACTTTGGCCGGAAGAAAAGCCTATGAAACTAAAGGAACTTGGCAAATGAAAAACGACTTCATGTCGGGACCTTTTATCAATTATGTTATTTTTGATAAAGAGAATAAAAGAATATTGGTGCTGGAAGGTTTTTGTTATGCACCATCGAAAGAAAAACGCGATTTGATGTTCGAATTAGAAGCCATCATCAAGTCGATTCAATTCAAAAAATAGAAAGCATGTATTTAGAATGGAAAATAAAGCGATTTGAAGCACTTTCGACTAAAGAGCTTTATGATTTGCTACAATTGCGAGCAGAAGTCTTTATAGTGGAGCAAAATTGCGTTTATCAGGACATTGATGGCAAAGACGAGAAGGCATTGCACTTGATAGGAGAAGATAATGAAGAAATCGTGGCTTATGCCCGACTTTTCAAACCGCATGATTATTTTGAGCAAGCCTCTATCGGTCGAGTGGTGGTTAAAGAACATTCGCGGGCCAAAAAATTAGGCCACATTTTAATGCGTGAAGCCATTCAAGTCATCAAAACCCATTTCGATCAGAGAAAAATTACGATTTCAGCGCAGTTGTATTTGAAGAAATTTTATGAAAGTCACGGGTTTATACAAACCAGTGAAATGTATTTGGAAGATGACATTCCGCACATTGAAATGAAGAAGGAGTAATTATACTTTTGAAATCACCAATTCTACTCTACGGTCATATTCTGCGCCCTTTCCAAGCGGAACGGTGTTGCCATAACCTTTGAACGACATTCTTTCCTTTGGAATTTTTTTCCAAATCAAATACTTGTATACGGTTTGCGCTCTGTTGGTAGACAACTGGCGTTTTTTGGTGTCTTTGTCAATCGCTTCTTTTTGGTATGGTGGTGTACAACAAACATGACCTTGAATCTCAAATTGCAGGTTTTTGTACTTCATTATAAGTTTGGCAATTTTGTCTAATTCTGTCTTTGATTTAAAGGTCAATTTACTGCTTCCTCTTTCAAATAATACATTATCGAGGTAAATGTGATCACCTACAATATGTTTCTTTTGAATCGTATTGTAAAAACCGGGGATTTCAATTTTAGGTAATGGCTTTAAGTTTAAAACCACATCAACACGGCGATTTTTAGAGCGTTTTTCCGGCAGATTATCCAATATGTCATCATCAATCAAAATTCTTCCTTTACCTTCAATGGTGACAATGATTTTGCTCTTGATTCCGTTTTCAATAAATTTATTCTGAATCTCCGTAGCGCGTTGGGTGGAAAGTTTAAAATTATAAGCTTCTTTACCAATATCATCTGTGTAACCAAAAATCTGAATAGATTCAATTCGAGTGGAATCCGTTTTTTTGATAAAATCAATAACATCTTTAACTTGAGTTTCATTCAATGTAAACTTGTCAAAGTCAAAATAAACCGAATGAACTACTTCTTCTTGAGCATTTAAAAAACCAAATAAAAGTAGGGGCAAATATTTTAGTAGTTTCATGTTAAATTTTTAAAATCTTGTTGTATTCTGCAGTATTGTTCAACACGCCTATGGCCTTTTTGATTTCTAAATTGCTTTTGGCATAATACTGATACAATCCTTCTTTATATTGATATCGCTTAATGATTTCATCTAGAATCAAATTCTTAATTTCTTTTTGGTTTTTGTCAATTAGGATTTCTTCACTTCTTTGTAAAGCAGTTAATAATTGTTGGTATTCCGAGTTAATGGCTGAATCTACTTGTTCTTTTTTGGCTTTTTCTAAAGTATTTTTGAGGGCAATTTCAGTTTCGGTATTGAACTCAATTTTTTCACGTTTTAAAAAGGCTTTAAAATCTAAAAAATCAGCATCAGTAATGGTTGGGATTTTATCTCCTAGGGTTGGGTTTTTATAGTAATAATGAGTTACGTAATTAAAAATACCGTCATTTTTTTGAAGAGCGTCTGCAATTGCACTCGTTTTAGTTTCCTCGATTTCTACATCAGGTAAAACGCCACCGCCATCAAAAACCGGTCTGCCTTTTTTGGTTTTGAAAGCATTAAAGTTTTTCTCTTCAGTCCTTGTTGCCTTACCGCTTTTGTCTTTTTTATTGTAATTTAAAGCCTGGATGCATCTTCCTGACGGAGTGTAATATCTTGAAATCGTAACTTTTACTTGCGTTCCGTATGTCATATCAATCGGACGTTGTACCAATCCTTTTCCGAAACTTCGGCTGCCTACAATTACGGCACGGTCTAAATCTTGCAAAGCACCGGAAACAATTTCAGAAGCCGAAGCACTTTTCCCATCAACAATTACGACCAAAGGAATTTCGGTATCTATAGGTTCGCGAGTGGTTTTATAAGTGTTGTTGTATTTCTCGTTTTTCGATTTGGTAGTTACTATGATTTCGCCCTTTGGCACAAATAAATTACAAATATTTACCGCTTCATGTAACAAGCCACCCGGATTGCCACGTAAATCCAAGATGATTTGGGTTGCGCCATCGGCTTTTAATTTTTCCAAGGCTTCTTTGGTTTCCAGAAAGGCTTTTTTGTTGAATTGTGACAAGACAATATAACCGGTTTTATCATCTACTTTTCCATAAAAAGGAACGGCTTTTACTTCTACTTCGTCTAAAATTAATTGTGTAGTTAGCGGTTTGCCTTGTCGGATATATTTAATGTCAACTTTGGTATTTTTGGCACCTTTCAACAATTGTGAAGCATCGTCTTTAAAATCGGCTAACAGCACATCTCCAATTTGAATGATTTCATCGCCCGCTTTCAATCCGGCTTTGTCAGCAGGAAAACCTTTATAAGGTTCTTTGATGATTAGTTTATCTTCCTTTCGGGTAATTAATGCACCAATTCCGGTATATTCTCCGGTATTATTGATTTTGAATTTGATAACATCTTGTTCGTTGAAATAATTGGTGTAAGGATCTAAATCGGCCAACATACTTTTGATGGCTTTGTCCATTAATTCAGCCGGATTGGTTTCGTCGACATAGTTTTGATTGATGGTTTTGAAAAGCGTGGTAAAGATTTCTATTTGTTTAGAAATTTCGAAGAAATCGTCTTTAAAACTTACGCCAACAAATAGAAAAACACTTAATATTGTTGGGATAATATATCTTTTTTTGAATGATAAAAACATAACGCTTTGATTTATTGGGATAACGAATATACTAAATTACTTCAAACAAAAACGGATAGGTTATCTGTTAACATTTTTTTATTCTTGGATGGTCTTTCCAAATTTTTCGAAAAGCTGTTTCGTTTTCTCTTCGATTTCCTGATAAGATAATTTATCACTGGTTTGATAGAAGAACATAAAGCAGTATTTTTTGTCCAAAGAGGCGATTAATTGAGCTTTGTTTTGTCGGTAACATTCCCGAAGTACCCGTTTGTAATAATTACGGTCAACGGCTTTTTTGAAGTGTTTTTTGGATACAGAAACCCCCATTTTCAGCGGAACATCTTCTTCGAAATCATGAGCGACATACACCAAACGCAAAGGATATTTGCCCACTGAATTTCCTTCGGAGAACAATAAATCTATAATGGTTTTGCTTTTGAGTTTTTCAGCTTTTGGATAAGAGAAATCCATTTTGTTTGGAGGTAAATTAATTGGAATTGTAGATGTTGTAAACAAATTTTACTTCGTTGTAATTGATGTAAATCTGCATTCTGTTGCTTTCTTTTTTCTTGGTAATGATTAATATTTTGCAGTTGGAATACCGGTTGTCAACACACTCAAAGGGAACAATGTTTACCTCATCATTGTCTTCAATTTCTCCATAAGCTTTGATTTTAAAGGATTGCACTTCGGCAGAATTGATGAGAATCAAATCTTTTTTAGGATCTAAAGTGATTAAAACATTGGCTTCAACAAAATCGGACCATTCGTTCCAAGTGCCGTCATTTTTTTTATCGGTAAAACTAACGCTGCTCGATTTAAATCGTATGGGTTGGGCATAACTTTTTTGAAAACCAAAGCCAAAAGCCATCAAAAGCAATAGAATTTTTAAGTTCTTCATGGTGAAAAATATTTGTGGTAAATCTACAAATTCTATTCCAAAAAAAAGCGCCTCCATGGAGACGCTTTCGGATTAATTTCTATTCAAAAAAATCATGGTGTTGTTTTCCTTTTTCACATCGGCCATTAAGCCGCTAGGATCAATAGTGATTTTTTTAATGCTGTTTTTGGGTTTTTTGATGGATAAGTTATAAGTTGGAAAAGCCCATGCCCAATCAGCAAGTGTAGATCTTTTAAGATTTTGATTTGGGTTTTCTTTTTCAAAACTCATCATCCGCAACGGGATGTAAAAACTTTCTTGACTACCATCGGTATAGTCTACCAAAATATCCATTGGCATAGGAATTCTACCAATTCTTTCTAAAGTGACTGTTGTTGAATCGTTGTTTTCGTTAACCTCTTTGATGCCATAATCAATCTTGTTGGTGGTTTGTGTCCATTCGGTTAAATACCAATCTAAATTGGCGCCCGAAACTCTTTCCGCAGTTCGCTTAAGATCATTAGGTGTTGGGTGTTTGAATTTGAAATCTTCGTAATAACGTTTTAATGTTTTCATGGTGTTTTCTTCACCAATCAAATAAATTAATTGCGTCCAAAACAACTCGCCTTTATAATACGAACAAGTACTGTAAACCTTATTATAACTAAAACGATCACCATGAGTGGATAGCGGTTCTTCTAAACCGGAATTGGCCAAATCCAGGTAACTTTTGTAAGCTCCTGAAAATGGGTTTTTAGTTTTAGTTTCTGCAATTTCGTTTACCCCTAAATCTTCTAAGAATGACGCGCCACCTTCGTCCATCCACGGATGTTTACTTTCATTAGAGGCCAAAACATGTTGGAACCAAGAATGGGCCATTTCGTGAGAAATCACACTATTCACCAAGCCATCAAGTGTACCTTCGCCTAAAACCAGCGTACACATGGCATACTCCATACCTCCATCGCCGCCTTGGATCACAGAGTATTGGTCGTATGGATATTTACCTACGGTTTTGTTGTAAAAGTCCATTAACTGTACTGTCTTCGGTTGTGCTTTTTTCCAAGTGTCAATGATTTTCGGATTGTTTTTATACAAGAAATGTAAAGTGGTACCGAAATCTGTTTTCACTACATCATGAAGGTAATTTTTATCGGCTGCCCAAGTAAAATCTAATACGTTTGGTGCTAAGAAGTGCCAAGTTAGTGTTTTTTGTTTCTTCGGGATATTAACCACAACGCCATTGTCTTGATAGCCGTAACCAATTTCGTTTTTGTTTTGCAAAAACCCCGTTCCTCCTAAAATATAGTCTCTATCGATTGTAATTTTGACATCGAAATTACCCCAAACACTGTGAAATTCTCTTGCAATATAGGGATCAGCATGCCAACCTTCAAAATCAAATTCGGCCATTTTCGGATACCATTGTGCCATTGAAAGTTCAACACCTTCGATGTTATTTCTGCCGGAACGTCTTATTTGAATTGGTATTTGTCCTTCAAAATCTAAGGTTAATAAAGTGGATTTTCCTGGCAAAAGCGGTTGCGCTAAATCGACTTCTAAAATGGTTCCTACTTCTTTGGTTGAGGCTAAAACACCGTCTTGTTTAAAATTCGATATTTTTAAAAAGCCCATCTCACTTGGTTTTAAAGACTTGAGTCGGCTTTCCTTGATTTCTTTTCCATCAGCGGTTTTGACTTTATGAACCATTCTTCTATCCGGGTCGGGAATGGTTTGTAGGCGAGCATCCATTTCGCTTCCCGGTTGAAACGCATTGTTAAATAAATGGTAGTAAACGCTTCTTAAAGTGTCTTTTGAATTATTAGTATAAAGTAATTCTTGCTGTCCTTTGTATTGATAGGTTTTAACATCCATGGAAACCTCCATTTTGTAATCAACTTTTTGTTGCCAATAACTATCTGTTTGGGCAATGATTGTTGAGGTGAATAGTAAAACGGCAATAGAAAAAAGTTTGTTTGTCATGCTTTCTAAAAAAATTGGGAAAGTTTAAACTTCCCGATACAATTATAATTTTGGTTCTTTCGGAATTTCTTTTGATAGTTCTTCGGCCATTTTCAAGGCATTGTAAGCATTTACAATCTTACCCGAAACACTTGCTTTTGAAAAAGGCATTTTTTCTTTATTTTCTCCAACATAAACCTCAAAATCTATTGGCGTTCCTGATTGCATTATGATATGCTTTACTTGTTTTGCCTTTAAATTAGGATAATGAGAACGAATTAAGGCTGCAACTCCGGCCACATTTGGTGATGCCATAGAAGTGCCTTGTTGGTATTTAAAATCATGATCTTCCACCGTGGCATATACTCTAACACCTGGTGCTAAAACATCTACATTATCAGAGCCAAAGTTTGAAAAATCAGCAACAACATTTTCTCCGTAATTGTAATTGACAGCACCAACTTTAATCACATTGTTGACCAATTCATTTTTTTTATCTGCAGTATCTTCAGGATAATTGGGTTCAACATCTACATTTTTTCCGTCATTTCCTGCCGCGAGAACGATTAAAACATCTTTGCTTTCGGCATATTTCATAGCTTCCCAAATCCATTCTTTATGTGGAGAGTAGTCTTTTCCAAAACTTCCATTAATGACTTTGGCACCATTGTCAACGGCATATCGAATGGCTAATGCGATATCTTTATCGTATTCATCTCCATTGGGTACAGCGCGAATTGGCATAATTTCAACATTGGTGGCCACGCCATCGCCTCCGATTCCATTGTTTCTTACCTGGGCAATAATTCCGGCAACATGCGTCCCGTGAGAGGAGTCTTTTCTTTCTTTAGAATAAACCACATTGTTGCCATATTTTTTATCATTAAAATCTTCTGGATTGTCGCCTACCGGTTTTCTACCATCGAATTCTTTGTTCAAATTATAGTTTAGTCTGTCGTAAACATACTCTTTGTATTCTTCCAAACTTTGGTGAAATTTTTCCCCCGCATAATCCGCATAAGACAACATAATTTTTTTGCTCTTGTATAGTTCATATTTAATAGAAGAGATATTGTTCAAATCATCAACAGTGTATTTGTCTTTTTTTAAATGCGCTTTAACTATTTTATCAGCCTCTACCAATAAATCAACCGTTTCTTTTTCAGGAAAGACTTTTTGGTATTCAGCTTCATATTCTTTTTGTGCTTTTTTATACATTTCAGAACCATCGTCACCCTTTCTTAAATAACGAACCAACTCTAAAGTTTCATTATTCGAATTGCCTAAAAAATTCCAACCATTAACATCGTCAGTATACCCGTTTTTGTCATCGTCTTTGCCATTTCTGGGAATTTCCTTTTTATTGGTCCAAATCACGGATTTCAAATCTGGATGACTAATATCAACACCTGAATCAATGACGCCGACAATCACTTTATTGCCTTTTTTGGTATTTAAAAGCTCAGCGTAAGCTTTATCTACACTCATCCCCGGAATAGAATCTTTCTCTAAATCAAGATGACTCCAACGCTTTTCTTGGTCTTCCGTTAATGGTGAATTTTTATAAGATTTTGTCGGTGCTACTTGTTGGGCAGTCATTGATAAAGTAGCCGATAATAAAAACAAGTGTGTTAAAGTTCTCATTTTAAATCATTTGATTGTTTACAAGCAGTAAAAATAATTTCTTTTACACCAACAAAAAAGGGATTAACAATAATTTAGTATCGGTTCAAACATCAAGCCCAAAAGAACAGCTTAAAATTTTATAGCTATTCAAAAATATAAAAAGTCTTGAGTAAAAATATTTTAACCCTTTCAATTTTAGTGAATTTCTGAATAGCTACTATTTTGATAATTCCTTTATCGGCGTGGTCTAGGCGGCTTCAAAAGAAAAATAGTCATAGATAAATTATTTTAAAGTAAAAAAACGGAAGAAGTTTGAGCCAACAATGATTGACTCAATATCATCATACTAAACCAAAGGCTTTTATTTCGTTAAAATGATTTGATTACAAAACGGTTTCCACTTGGAACACTTCTTTTAAACGAATCCCTTTTTCGGTGTTTTCCACCGTAATGATTTGGTTATGAGCATCGTGTTCTAACCAAAGAAAGTAATTGTTTGCGGCAGCGGCTTGAAGAAACTTTGACTTTTCCGGCATAGTCAACAATGGTCTCGTATCGTAACCCATAACATAAGGTAAGGGTAAATGACCGGCAGTCGGAATCAAATCTGCACAAAAAACAATCGTTTTGTCTTGGTATTGAATATGCGGAATCATCATTTTTTCGGTATGTCCATCAACGTAAAAAATTCCAAATCCTAATTCGTTTGAATGTCCAAAATCACCAACCGGTCTTTTGATGAAATTTAATTGCCCGCTTTCCTGCATCGGTAAAATATTTTCCGAAAGAAAAGAGGCTTTTTCTCGAAGATTAGGTTTAGTTGCCCATTCCCAATGGTTGTCATTCGTCCAAAATTTCGCATTTTTGAAAGCGACTTCATAATCGGTTTTGTCTTTGTTCCAATTGACACTTCCGCCACAATGGTCAAAGTGCAAATGGGTCATAAAAACATCGGTAACATCATCGCGATGGAAACCATATTTAGCCAAAGAACCATCAAGTGAATGGCTTCCCCAAAGGGAATAATACCCAAAAAATTTGTCGGATTGCTTGTTGCCCATTCCGGTGTCAATCAAAATCAGCCGGTTGCCGTCTTCAATCAATAGGCATCTTGCCGCAATGTCAATTAAATTATTCTCGTCTGCCGGATTGGTTTTGGACCAAATTGTTTTTGGCACTACGCCAAACATTGCGCCGCCATCGAGTTTAAAATTTCCTGCTTCTATGGGATATAGTTTCATATGAAGATTTATTTTTTTTAATTGGTCATATGTGATAGTCTTTAGAACGAAAACCTAGTTTATTTGTCTAATGGTTCAAAGACTATTTCATTTGTTGAATTTTCTTCGGTTAATCTTGTAAAATGGTTTGCAAATTACTAAAAATCCAACGCTTTCAATTCTCCAAAATCATTTTTTTCTATTCTTAAATTAGTTATAAAAATGCCTCATTATGCAGAAAAAAAAGATATTTGTGTTAACTTTGCCTTTTATTTAGACAAAATCAAAATAACCATGATTAAAGTTTCCGATACAGCGAGCAAAAAAATCATCGATATGATGAAAGATGACGGTTTCGACGCAGCCCAAGATTATGTTCGAGTAGGCGTAAAAAGTGGCGGTTGCTCCGGTTTGTCCTATGAATTAAAATTTGACAAAGAATTGGGTGAAAACGACAAGGTTTTTGAAGACAACCATGTTAAAATTGCCGTTGAAAAAAAATCATTTTTATACTTAGCCGGAACTGTTTTAGAGTTTTCAGGCGGATTGAACGGAAAAGGATTTGTATTCAACAATCCGAATGCATCAAGGACTTGCGGATGTGGCGAAAGTTTTTCGCTTTAAAAATTAAACAAACAAAATGGCAAAATATACCGAAGACGACTTAAAAGTTGAACTCGAAAATAAAGAATACGAATACGGCTTCTATACTGAATTAGAGTCGGAGACGTTTCCTATTGGGCTCAACGAAGACATCGTTCGTGCTATTTCTTTGAAAAAAGAAGAACCGCAATGGATGACTGATTGGCGCATTGAAGCGTTTCGCGCTTGGCAGGAAATGATAGAACCGGATTGGGCGAATGTGAATTACGAAAAACCCGATTTTCAAGCGATTTCATATTATTCAGCACCTAAAAAAGCGGATCCAAATAAAACCTTAGACGATGTAGATCCTGAACTTTTAGCGATGTACAAAAAGCTGGGAATTTCCTTAGACGAACAGAAAAAAATGAACAATATCGCAATGGATATTGTAGTCGATTCAGTTTCTGTAGCCACAACTTTCAAAAAGACTTTAGCCGAAAAAGGCATCATTTTCATGAGTATTTCTGAAGCGATTCGCGAATATCCGGATTTGGTTCAAAAATATTTAGGTACAGTTGTACCGCAAAAAGATAACTTTTATGCTGCTTTAAACTCAGCGGTTTTCTCCGATGGTTCATTCTGTTATATTCCAAAAGGCGTTCGTTGTCCAATGGAATTATCCACGTATTTCCGTATCAACCAAGCCGGAACCGGTCAATTCGAAAGAACATTGTTGATTGCCGATGAAGGCAGTTATGTTTCGTACCTAGAAGGTTGTACTGCGCCAAGTCGCGACGAAAATCAATTACACGCAGCGGTTGTAGAACTCATTGCTTTAGACAATGCCGAAATCAAATATTCGACTGTTCAAAACTGGTATCCCGGGAACAAAGAAGGCAAAGGCGGTGTTTTCAACTTTGTAACCAAAAGAGGTTTCTGCGAGAAAAACGCAAAAATTTCGTGGACACAAGTCGAAACCGGATCAGCCATCACTTGGAAATATCCGTCTGTGATTTTGAAAGGCGACAATTCTATAGGCGAATTTTATTCAATCGCCGTAACCAATAATTTCCAACAAGCCGATACCGGAACCAAGATGATTCATTTGGGTAAAAACACCAGATCAACCATCATTTCCAAAGGTATTTCTGCCGGAAAATCACAAAACAGCTACAGAGGTTTGGTGCAAATTGGTGCCAGAGCTGATAACGCTCGTAACTTCTCACAATGTGACTCGTTGTTAATGGGGAATAATTGTGGCGCGCATACCTTTCCTTATATCGAAAGTAAAAATTCTTCAGCCAAAATTGAGCACGAAGCCACGACTTCCAAAATCGGTGAAGACCAAGTGTTCTATTGTAATCAACGCGGAATCCCAACCGAAAAAGCCATTGCGTTAATCGTAAACGGTTTCAGCAAAGATGTATTGAATAAGTTGCCGATGGAGTTTGCGGTGGAAGCTCAAAAGTTATTGGAGATTTCGTTAGAAGGTTCAGTAGGATAATCATAAATCAGAATAAAACACATTTCAAAAATGTTACAAATAACAAACTTACACGCAAGTGTTGAAGATAAAGAGATTTTAAAAGGAATCAACCTAACGGTGAATGCCGGAGAAGTACACGCCATCATGGGACCAAACGGTGCCGGAAAAAGTACGCTTTCGTCTATCATTGCCGGAAATGAAAATTACAACGTAACCGAAGGTGAAATCCTTTTGGAAGGCGAAGATATTTCAGAATTAGCTCCCGAAGAAAGAGCGCACAAAGGCGTTTTCTTATCGTTCCAATATCCGGTAGAAATTCCTGGCGTTTCAGTGACGAATTTTATGAAAACCGCCATCAACGAAAGCCGCAAAGCCAACGGTAAAGAGGAAATGCCGGCGAACGAAATGCTGAAACTAATCCGTGAGAAATCAGAATTATTAGAAATCGACCGCAAATTTTTATCGCGTTCGCTAAACGAAGGTTTTTCGGGTGGAGAAAAGAAACGTAACGAGATTTTCCAAATGGCGATGTTGGAACCCAAATTAGCCATCCTTGACGAAACCGATTCTGGTTTGGACATCGATGCGTTGAGAATTGTTGCCAACGGAGTAAATAAGCTTAAAAACGAAAACAACGCTGTTTTGGTAATCACGCACTACCAACGTTTGTTAGATTATATCATACCTGATTTTGTTCACGTTTTAATGGACGGAAAAATTGTAAAATCAGGCGACGCTTCATTAGCGCTTGAACTTGAAGAAAAAGGATACGATTGGATTAAACAAGAGCAAGAAGCATAATGGAATTGAAAGAAAAATTAATCTCGTCTTTCATGGCTTTCGAAGAACATATTGATGTTCATTCGGAATTGCACGATGTGCGTACTTCCGCCATAAAAAACTTTGAAAATAAAGGGTTTCCAACCAAAAAAGAGGAAGCTTGGAAATATACTTCGCTGAATGCCATCTTAAAAAATGACTATTCCGTATTCCCAAAACACGAAAATGCGATTGAATTTGCTGAGGTAAAAAAATACTTCTTACACGAAATCGACACGCACAAAGTGATTTTTGTAGATGGAAAATTTGCTTCGTTTTTATCGGCAACTACACATGACGGTTTGGATGTTTGCTTGATGTCATCCGCTTTAAACAAACCGAAATACAAAATGATTATCGATGAGTATTTCAATAAAATTGCCAGTAAAGACGAAAGTTTGACAACGTTGAATACGGCTTTCGCCAATGAAGGTGCGTACATCAACATCCCGAAAAGCAAAGTGGTGGAAAAGCCAATCGAAATCATTTATTTCTCAACAGGCGTTGAAAATGCCCTAATGGTTCAACCTAGAAATTTGGTCATTGTTGGAGAAAATGCACACGTTCAAATCATTGAAAGACACCAATGCTTAAACGAAAATCCGGTGCTGACTAATTCGGTTACCGAGATTTTCGCCCAAAAACGCGCCATCGTTGATTACTATAAAATTCAAAACGACTTACAATCAGCCAACCTGATTGACAACACTTATATTTCTCAAAAACAAGAAAGCAGAGTTTCGGTACATACGTTTTCTTTTGGTGGCAACATCACGAGAAATAACCTGAATTTCTACCACTTTGGCGAAAGAATCGATTCAACCTTAAAAGGTATTACCATTATTGGCGACAAGCAACATGTTGATCATTACACTTTGGTCAATCACGCGACGCCCAATTGCGAAAGCCACCAGAACTACAAAACCATTTTGGCCGGAAGTTCAACAGGCGTTTTCAACGGTAAAATCTACGTGGAAAAAGAAGCGCAAAAAACCGATGCGTTCCAACAAAATAACAACATTTTGTTAGGCGACAAAGCTACCATCAACGCCAAACCGCAATTGGAAATCTTTGCCGATGACGTAAAATGTTCCCACGGTTGTACGATTGGACAATTAGACGAAACCGCCATGTTCTACATGCAATCCCGCGGTATTCCGAAGAAAGAAGCCAAAGCTTTATTGATGTACGCCTTCTCCAACGAAGTCATTGAAAGCATCAAAATCCCGGAATTGAAAAAACGCATCACCAAAATCATCGCCACGAAATTGGGCGTGAATTTAGGATTCGATTTATAAAATTAGGAGCGAATGGCTTGGGCATTTTTGGAGTCCGTGTTCCCGCTTTTCGTTACAATTAAAAAGTCCCGATAAACTCGGGACTTTTTAATTTCTCTGCAATCGGGGCTAGAGTATTAGCCTTTTGAGTTCTTGTTGTCTTTTTTCAAACTCCCAATAATCTCTCTCAAAAACGCATTACTGTCAAAGTCTTCACTCAATCCCATTCGAACTACTACCAAATCCATCGACGGGATGATAAACACCATTTGCCCTTGAAAACCGCTGCAATGGTATAAATCTCTCGGAACGTCAGGATATTTACCATTGGCGTTTAGCCAAAAATGACCGCCGTAAAGACCGTTAGAACTATTGGTTGGTGTGGCTACATATTTAGCCCAACTCGGATCAAAAATTTGTTCCCCATTCCAGTTTCCTTCATTTAAATAAAGCAAACCAAACTTCGCCCAATCACGCGTTGTTGCCCAACCATAGGAAGAACCCACAAAATTTCCGGCCATATCGACTTCCACTATGGCAGAATTCATCCCAATTTTATCCAACAAACTGCTATACCAAAAATCTAAATACTCCTGATGGGTTTTGAATTGTTTTCGCAAAATGCCGGAAAGTAAATTAGTCGTTCCCGAAGAGTAATTCCAACTGTTGTTCGGTTGACCAACCAAAGGTTTGTCGATTTGAGGTTTGGTCATATCTTCAGCAATAAAAAGCATTTTTGTGGCATCGGAAATTTTAGAATAGCTTTCTTCCCATTCCAAACCGGAATTCATGTGCAATAAATCATTAATGGTGATTTTGGAGCGTGAGTCATTTTTCCACTCAGCAATCGGTGCCGGTTTCATGATGTCGATTTTGCCCTGTTTTTGAAGAATTCCGAAATAAGTGGCGGTTAAACTTTTAGTCATCGACCAACCTAAAATTTTAGAAGTAGCCGTAAAACCGGGCGCATATTTTTCGGCAACCAAGTGGTCTTTATACAATACAACCACCGAACGTGTTCGTTTGTTCTTTTCTCCTGCTTTATCAAAAGCAGCTTCTACCGCTTTTTGCAATTTGTAATAATCAACACTAGCAAAAACAGTGTCTACCGGATTATTGTTTCCATAAGGATAAGGCAAATTGTTCTTTAAAAAAGTTCGCTTCGGAGTATTGTAAGGTTTGGTGACATCAAAATCATCATTAATTAATGTTGCGCCCAATCCTTCACGGTAAATGGCTTTGCGGGTTTTTAAACCATAGACTTTAGAAACCGCCAATTTTCCGTTTTCATCTATTTCATTGGTGGCCCAATCGACTTTGTCAATATCATTGTCCCCTTTCTGAATGGTTTCTATACTTCTGCCATCAATAAAATGACCGGAAGCTACGCTTTTAGCCGAAAAACCTGAAATCAAATCAAGTTGCGGATAATTTTCAATGCGGAGATAAACCAAGGCAATCAACAACAAAACAACGAATATTTTGAGGAATTTTTTCATGGAAATTAATTTGGAAGCAATTTATAAAATTTCAACCATATAAGTTATTTACGCCTCTATTTCTTAGATTAGCTATAGGGTTTAATGAACACAAAATATTAATATTTGTTTAGCAAAAAACAATTCCATTTTAGCTACTTTTGTATTTAGAATTTTTCTAAATAATACCATGTTAGACATCCAAAAAATCAGAGCCGATTTTCCGATACTTTCCCAAAAAGTTAATGGCAAACCGCTCGTCTATTTTGATAACGGCGCAACTTCGCAAAAACCACAAGTGGTTATCGATGCGATATCTAAATATTACCAAGAAATCAATGCCAATATACACCGTGGTGTGCATACTTTGAGCCAATTGGCCACTGATGCGTATGAAGTTTCCAGAGGTAAAATACAAAAGCACCTCAACGCTAAACATGCCCATGAAGTTATTTTTACTTCGGGAACAACCCATGGAATTAATGCGATTGCTAATGGTTTTGCGGACTTTTTAAAACCAGGCGATGAGGTTTTGGTTTCCGCATTGGAACACCACAGCAACATCGTGCCTTGGCAAATGCTTTGCGAAAGAACCGGTGCAACATTGAAAGTCATTCCGATGAATGAAAATGGCGAATTAATCATGTCGGTATACGACAAATTACTTTCGGCTAAAACCAAAATCGTAACCGTAAATCATATTTCAAACGCTTTGGGAACGATAAACCCGATTCAGTATATGATTGACAAAGCGCATGAAGTTGGAGCCGCTATTTTAATCGATGGCGCTCAAGCTACACCACATTTAAAACCAGACGTTCAGGCTTTGGATTGTGATTTCTATGTCTTTTCGGGACATAAAATTTGTGGCCCAACCGGAATCGGAATTCTATACGGAAAAGAGGAATGGTTACGCAAATTACCACCATATCAAGGCGGCGGCGAAATGATTGCCACAGTCACTTTCGAAAAAACGACTTACGCCGATTTGCCGCACAAGTTCGAAGCCGGAACGCCCAATATAGCCGACGGAATTGTACTCGGTACCGCGATAGATTATTTGAACGAAATCGGCTTTGATAACATCGCAAAATACGAACACGAATTATTGGAATATGCCACGGAGAAATTATCAGAAATCGAAGGATTGAAAATTTTCGGCACCGCAGAACAAAAAACTTCCGTAATTTCGTTTAACATCGACGGCATACATCCTTACGACATTGGCACAATTATAGATAAGCTAGGAATAGCGGTGCGCACCGGACATCATTGCGCACAGCCGATCATGGACTTCTACCAAATTCCGGGAACGATAAGAGCAAGTTTTGCTTTTTACAACACCAAAGAAGAAATAGATGTTATGGTTGAAGCGATAAAAAAAGCCCAAATGATGTTATCTTAAAACAAAGACAGATGAAAGCAATTACTATGATTTTACTAACGATTTTTCTTGGAAAAAGTTGTACCAATGAAGCGCAAAACGATTTGACCAATACGGTAATTCAATACACAGCTAATACCCGAGGATTTTATCAAAAGATTGTCATTGTCAATCAAAAAGCAACCATTTCAAGAGACCGAAGTGAAAAAGCGCCAAAGGAAGAAATTACGATTTCTGATGCTGATTGGGCCTTATTAGTAGGGGCTTTTGCCAAAATCAATTTAGAAGAAGTGCCCAAATTAAAAGACCCAACGCAAAAACGATTTTACGATGGTGCGCCAATTGCCAATCTAAAAATCCGTTACCAAGAAAAAGATTATGAAACCACTGATTTTGATCATGGTTTTCCACCAAAGGAAATAGAGAAATTAGTCAATAAAATTGTGGCATTGGCCAAAGAAAAAGAAGAATGAGCATAAAAGAAATACAAGACGAAATCGTAGACGAGTTCTCGATGTTTGACGATTGGATGCAACGCTACGAATACATTATCGACCTTGGAAAAGGGCTGCCATTAATTGAAGAGCAATACAAAACCGAAGAGAATATCATTACCGGTTGCCAATCGAAAGTTTGGGTTCATGCCGAGCAATTAGGAGATAAAGTAATCTTTACCGCCGATAGCGATGCGATTTTAACCAAAGGGATTATTGCGATTCTGATTCGTGCCTTTTCCAATCAAAAAGCTTCTGATATTTTAGAGGCTAATACCGATTTTATTGATGAAATTGGCTTAAAAGAGCACTTGTCGCCAACAAGAGCTAACGGATTGGTTTCGATGATAAAAAAACTTAAAATGTATGCTTTGGCGTTTAATGCTAAAAATTAAAAAACTATGGAAGAATTTAAAGACGATATCAATTTAGGCGAAAATGTGGTGAAAACCTTAAAAGGCATTTATGACCCGGAAATTCCTGTAGATATCTACGAATTAGGCTTAATTTACGACGTGATGATTAACGAAGACAATGAAGTAAAAGTCTTAATGACACTAACTTCACCAAATTGTCCGGTGGCGGAAACTTTACCTCGTGAAGTAGAAGAAAAAATCAAAAAAATAGACACCGTTAAGAATTGTGAAGTGGAAATCACCTTTGATCCGCCATGGAGCAAAGATTTGATGAGTGAAGAAGCTAAATTAGAACTGGGAATGTTGTAAAATTAGTCTTCAGTCGCAGTTTTCAGTTACTGCGACTTAGACTTCGACTGCAAACTAAAACTATGGACGAAATCATTAACAGAGTAGCCAATTCCGTGTTAGAAGTGTTCGATTTGGAAGATTATTATCCAAACGGCATTCGGACGCAAATTGACATTTCACAATGGTTGTTGGAGGGTTTTATTCTTAAAGAAAAAGACTTCCGCGAAGCCTTAAAAAATCACGATTGGGCGCAATACCAAAATCATTTCGTGGCTATTCATTGTTCAACAGATGCTATAGTTCCCGCTTGGGCTACTATTTTAGTGGCTACCCAAGTCACGCCTTTTGCTCAAAAAGTGGTGAGTGGAAATCTAAACGATTTGGAAACAGCTTTATACCAAGAAATTCTTCCGACTTTGGATTATACTCCTTACCAAGACAAGCCGGTCATCATCAAAGGTTGTTCTAAAAAACCTGTTCCGGAAAGCGCCTACATCATGGCAGTTCAAAAACTGCAACCCATCGCCAAAAGCATAATGTATGGCGAAGCCTGCTCTGCAGTTCCATTATTTAAAAAATCAAAATAGATTTTAATCTGATAATCAAACAATTACCTTTTCTTTTAGATTTGTTTTAATCGAATCTATTCTTACCTTTGCATCGAATTTTAAAAAAGTAAAAAATGAAAAGAGTTTTATTGGCAACATTATTTCTTTTATCAGTAAACAAAGTGTTTTCACAAGTCAGTGAAAAAGAACTATTGAAAAAAACGGAAGAAACAGTAGCCAAGATCAAAGAAGAAAAACCAAATGGATGGGAGAAAAAAGGTCTTGCAACTGTATTGCTAAATCAGGCAAGTTTTAATAATTGGTTGGCCGGTGGTCAAAGCAGTATCTCCGGGAATACAGCATTAAAATATGATATCAATTATAAAAGTGACACTTGGACTTGGGATAACAAAATAAATGCAAATTACGGTTTGACTAAAATCAATGGTCAGGAATTGCAAAAAACAGATGACCGATTTGAGATTAATTCTCTATTAGGAAAAAAAGCATCCGGGGAATGGTTTTACTCTTTCTTCTTTAATTTTAAAACCCAATTTGATTCCGGTTTTGATCCTGCCGATAACACCATTAAAATATCTCATTTCTTATCCCCAACTTTCACCCAATTTGGTCCTGGTATGATGTGGAAAAAGAGTGACAATCTAAAAATAAACGTTGCTCCTGCTACTTCAAAAGTAATTATGGTACACAAGCACTTTACAGATCTCGGACCGGCTTTTGGTGTGGCGCAAGGGGATAACTCTCGATATGAGTTTGGAGCAGCGATAAACGCTTACTACAAATTCAATATCATGGAAAATGTTAGTGCTGAAAACATTTTTAACTCTTATACCAACTATTTAGAAGAAGTTTATAACGTAGATATAGATTACACGTTAAATATTGTGATGAAAGTGAATAAATATTTGACCACCAATTTTGCCTTTCAAACTATTTATGACGACAACGCTTACCGAGGATTTCAAACCCGTCAGATTATTGGAATTGGTGTCAATTATGGATTCTGATTCTAATCTATTTTAATAAGAGAGAGCCGATTTATTTGATAAATCGGCTCTCTCTTTTATGCAGCTAAGAGGTTTATTACTATTAATCAATAACAATACTTAGCGTTACTTTTGGGTTAAAATTATTTCTTAAAGAATTTTTTACTTTTAGACTGCATGGCAAATGCTTTGGATGGTTTAGCATAAGTTTTGGCAGTTGTTTTAGGCGCTTTTTTCGCTTTACTCACAAAACATGTTCTGGATTCATGACCACTGGAACTTGCTTCAGTTGGAAATTTTGTAAATGAAAAAGAAGTTGTGCTAAATAGTAAGAACAACATAAGTAATACTTTAGAAGTATTTTCTAGGTTAATTGTTTTCATGGGGTCAAATTTTTTAATTATACAAGATAAACCTAAGTAATTAAAATAAAATAATCGCCAAAACAACAATTATAATCGATGAAATACACAAAAAATCAATAAAAAGACAATTTTTCTTATACAATTTTTTATAAGCCTAATTGAATTTACAAAAAAAGCCAGAAGTATTACAATCTGGCTTTAAGTATTGGCTAAAAGAAGTCTAGCTATCGAAAAGCTTGCTCTAAATCAGCTAATAAATCAGTGATATCTTCTACTCCAACGCTTAATCTCACTAAGTCATCAGTAATTCCAATTTCTTTTCGTTTGTCTTCCGGAATCGAAGCATGCGTCATCAAAGTAGGATGATTAGCCAAAGATTCCACTCCGCCAAGTGATTCGGCCAAAGTGAATACTTTTAGTTTTTCCAAAAATGAAATTGCGTCTTCTTTTTTCCCTGATTTGAAGGTGAAAGAAACCATACCGCCAAAACCACTCATTTGCTTTTTGGCAATCTCATGAAAAGGATGATCAGGCAATCCCGGATAATAAACTGTTGCTACTTCAGGATGATTGGCTAAAAAGTTCGCTACTTTTTCTCCGTTTTCACAATGTCTTTGTACACGCAAATGCAAAGTTTTGATACCACGTAAAACCAAGAAACTGTCCATTGGACCTAAGGTTCCGCCGGTGGCAAATTGTTTGAAATGCAATTCATCCCCTAAATCTTTGTCTTTGATAATTAAAGCACCAGCAATTACATCAGAGTGTCCGCCTAAATATTTCGTGGCCGAATGCATCACAATATCAGCGCCTAAATCCAAAGGTTTTTGCAAATAAGGCGTAGCAAAAGTATTGTCAACCGCAAATAGGATGTTGTGCTTTTTAGTGATTTTAGCAATCTCGGCAATGTCTGCCAATTTCATCAACGGATTCGTAGGCGTTTCTACCCAAACCAACTTCGTGTTTTCATTAATCAACGATTGGAATGTATCGAAATCATTCATATCCACAAAATGGAATTTGATGCCGCTATCTTTGTACAAACGGGTAAACAAACGGTAAGTTCCGCCATATAAATCGTCCATCGCGATGATTTCGTCACCGGCTTTGAACATACGCAACAAACAATCGGTTGCGGCTAATCCTGAGGCAAAAGCCAAACCACGAGCACCGTTTTCAATACTTGCCAAAGCATCTTCTAAAGCTTGTCGGGTTGGATTGGCAGCACGAGAATATTCGTAATCACCAACGGGTTTTCCGGGTGATGTTTGTGCATACGTTGAGGTTTGAAATACCGGTGGCATAACCGCTCCGGTTACTTCTTCATGGTGTTGGTTACCATGTATAACTTTGGTGTTGAATTTCATTTTGGTATTGTATTAAAGCGCAAATTTACTTTTTATTATTCGGTTGAAAAGACTCTTTTCGATTTTATTAACGCTACACAAATTTTCGAATATTCATCATAAAACCAAAATGCAATCCTTCGTGATAATTATTGAATTCCATCGCATCTTTTATATTGGCCAAATGAAATCCGGTTCCGGTTGTGTATTCATTGTAAGTAACAAATTTTCCAGCCGCATAATCTTCTTTGGTTTGTTTCAAAAGTGAAAAAAGAAGCGCTTTTAGCTCGTCTAACTCGGCTTGTGTTGTGGTTCCGGTTGGTTTAGAACCGTTTCTGTACTTTTCATTCATTTCGTCCGTAACATTGATTGGCAATCCCGAAAGGCGATACACCAAACCTTGTTGCGCCACAATGATATGACCTAAATTCCAAACCAAATTATTACTAAAACCCTCCGGAATTTTGTTCAGTTGTTCCAAAGTATAGCGGTCAATCAGTTGGGCAAAATGCTTTCTGTTGGTTTCCCAAATTTTGAAGGTAGCGTCCATAATTTTTTTAAATTTTCGATAAAATTACAGATTATAAGTGGAAATGAATTTCCTTTGCAAAAAGAATTTTTATGACCGATAAAATATATTATTTAGCTTCTTGTGACACTTGCCGTAAAATCATAAAATCACTTCCCAACGCTGATAGATTGCAGTTTCACGACATTCGTCAAAACCCGATAACCGAACAGGAATTGGAAGAAATGCACCAACTTTCGGGCAGTTATGAAGCGTTGTTCAGTAAGAAAGCTCAGTTGTACAAGTCGATGGATTTGAAAAACAAATCTTTGACGGAAGCCGATTATAAACAATATTTATTACAACATTATACTTTTTTGAGCCGTCCGGTTTTTATCATTGATGACAAAATTTACATTGGCAACGGCCAAAAAAACATCATTGAAGTTATAAAAGTCTTGAGCTAATGTCAAAAAGAGCATGGGCATTATTGGCAGCGACAATGGTATCATTGATTTACGGCGTTTCGTTTACGATTGCCAAAGATGTGATGCCAACTTACATCAAACCATTTGGATTTATTTTGCTTCGGGTTTTAGGCGCTACGATTTTGTTTTGGCTGGTTTCTTTTTTTGGGCCAAAAGAAAAAATCCAACGCAATGACTTTCCGCGAATTATAGTCGCCGCTTTCTTTGGTGTGGCATTAAACATGCTGACTTTCTTCAAAGGATTGAGCTACACCTCGCCCATTTCTTCTGCGGTAATTATGGTAACGACGCCAATTATTGTCTTGATTTTATCTGCCATAATCATGAAAGAGCGCATGGAAACCCGAAAGATTTTTGGTATCCTACTCGGGCTTTTCGGTACCGGATTTTTGATTTTGTATGGCAAATCGATGGGTAATGCCACCAATGCAATGTTGGGTAATTTCCTCGTTTTTATCAATGCGGTTTCCTATGGTTTTTACCTGATTGTGGTTAAGAAATTAATGGACAAATACAACGCTTTCACTTTCGTCAAATGGATTTATACTTTTGGTTTGCTGATGGTCATTCCTTTTGGTTGGAGTGAATACCAGGAAATTCAATGGCAAACCATTCCGTCAGTAATTATGTGGGAAATTGTTTTTGTGGTGGTTTTCACCACATTCTTCACTTACTTGTTCAATTTGGTTTCCATGCGCGAATTGAAGCCGACAACCGTGGCGGTTTTTATTTATTTGCAACCACTTTTTGCAACCGTTTTCGCCATGAGTTTGGGCAAAGACCAACTGACTTGGGTTAAGATTCTTTCGGCTGTTTTGATATTTGTTGGGGTTTATTTAGTGCTCCAAAAAAAGTCTCAGTCTCAGTAATCAGTCACAGCAAAAACCGCAAACTGCGTCTGCGACTGTAAACTTTTAATTATATTTGTAAATATTAGAAATACACACGAATGATACAATCGATGACCGGTTTCGGGAAAGCAAGTTTGCAATTACCAACCAAAAAAATTACAGTAGAAATCAAATCGCTTAACAGCAAAGGTTTGGATTTAAACACGCGCATGCCTTCTGTTTTCAGAGAAATGGAATTGGGATTGCGCAACCAACTTTCGCAAAGATTAGAGCGCGGAAAAATTGATTTTTCGTTGTATGTTGAGGTAACCGGCGAAGAAACTTCTTCTAAAATCAATGTGCCGATTGTCAAAGGATATATCAACCAAATGAAAGCCGTGATTCCCAATGCGGATGAAACCGAATTGATGAAAATGGCCGTCAGAATGCCTGATGCGTTAAAAACCGAGCGCGATGAAATTGACGAAAACGAATGGAAGAAAATACAAACCGTTACAGATGAAGCTTTGGAAAACATCGTTCAGTTCAGAAAAGACGAAGGTGTTTCATTGGAAAAAGAATTTCTACACCGTATTGCCAATATCATGACGTTGATGAACAATGCCGTGGCTTATGATGCCGAAAGAGTGGAAACGGTTAAAACAAGATTGAGAACGGCTTTAGACGAATTAAAAGAAAACGTAGATGAAAATCGTTTCGAACAAGAATTGATTTTTTACCTCGAAAAATACGACATCACCGAAGAAAAAGTGCGTTTGGAAAACCATTTAAACTATTTCATAGAAACTTTAGCCGGAACGGAAGCCAATGGAAGAAAATTAGGCTTCATCACTCAGGAAATGGGTAGAGAAATCAACACCATGGGTTCAAAATCAAACCATTCCGAAATGCAGAAATTGGTCGTGATGATGAAGGATGAGTTGGAGAAAATTAAGGAACAAGTGCTTAATGTTTTATAAGTAATTGGTAATTAGTGATTAGTGAATAGCTAATTACTAATCACTAGTCACTAATCACAAGAAAGAAATGAACAAAGGAAAATTATTAGTATTCTCAGCGCCATCTGGTTCGGGGAAAACCACCATAGTAAGGCATTTATTAGCGCAACCGGAGTTGAATTTAGAGTTCTCTATTTCGGCTGCAACTCGTGAACCACGTGGCGAAGAAGTGCATGGTCAAGATTACTATTTCATCACCATTGAAGAGTTCAAAAAACACATCAAAGCCGAGGATTTTATCGAATGGGAAGAAGTGTATCGCGATAATTTTTACGGAACTTTAAAAAGCGAAGTAGAACGCATTTGGGCCAAAGGCAAAAACGTGATATTCGACATCGATGTGGCCGGTGGATTGCGTATCAAACATAAATTTCCGCAAGAAACGTTAGCCGTTTTCGTAAAACCACCAAGCGTCGATGAATTAAAACGCCGCTTAAAAGAACGTTCCACCGAAAGCGATGAGAAAATCAACATGCGCATTGCTAAAGCCCACGTAGAATTGGCCACTGCGCCACAATTTGATACCATTATCAAGAATTATGATTTGGATGTGGCTAAAGCGGAAGCGTATGAGTTGGTGAAAGAATTTGTAAAATAAGCAACAAGGGATTAGGGATAAGTAAGTTTCTTATGCCTTATGCCTTATGCCTTATCCCTTATCTCTGTAAAGATGAAAATTGGTTTATATTTCGGCACCTTTAACCCTATTCATGTTGGGCATTTGATTATTGCAAATCATATGGCTGAACATTCTGATTTGGAGCAAATTTGGATGGTTGTAACGCCACACAATCCGTTGAAGCAAAAGAACACTTTGTTGGATGATTACCAACGGTTGCATTTGGTCAGATTGGCTACCGAAGAGTATCCAAAAATCAAACCTTCCGACATCGAATTTAAATTACCTCAACCGAATTATACGGTGAATACTTTAGCACATTTGATGGACAAATATCCACAACATGAGTTTTCGTTAATCATGGGAGAAGACAATTTAAAATCGTTCCATAAATGGAAAAACTATGAATATATTTTACAAAATCATGATATTTATATTTATCCCAGAATTTCGGATGAACCGGAAAATATAGCACTTAAAAATCACGCTAGTATTTGCAAAATCGACGCGCCTATTGTAGAAATATCCTCGACTTTTATTCGTGACAATATTAAAAGTAAAAAAAACATTCGACCATTATTACCACACCAGGTTTGGGAATATATAGACCACAATAATTTTTATAAGAAATAGATTTGTTTGAGAGCTATCAAAAAAAAACCTCCCAAAAGGAAGGTTTGTTTATGATTTATCCAAAAGATATTGTGGACTCATTAAAATCGGACTTTATTACCAACAGCTTGATTGACACACGTCAAAAAACATACCCCAACTAGTCTGAGTAAAGCGCTCGCCTCTTGCCCAAGCGGTCTCAACTAGAGCAATTTCTCCATTTTGGACAAAGTATACTTCTGCGTTAGCAGAGATAGAAAAACACTTTGGCAGGGTGCTTTTAGAAACAGAATAAACCACATTTTGTTCTCCATCAGGGTGTACTCCACCAAATGGGAAATTATTCGGAACCGGCTCACCTCTTCGGTTCAATGGGGTTAATTCTTGATCACCAATGTACAAATGGGTTTCTCTAATATACCAATCTTCGTTTGTTTCGTATTCAACGTAGACTTTTTCTGCGTCAAAATAAACTCTGAATTCTCCAGCATCAAAACGTCTCGCGGCTAGAAGATCTGTTGTCACACAAGGTGAAAAGTCGGGCAAATTTACATTAGTACTATTGACCACTTCATTTTGTTTAGCGGCAAGATTGTTAACACTAGAATCAGAATTGTTTTCAGATTCGCAAGAAGCCATAGTTAAGGTGATTACACCTAAGCACAGATAAAATAATTTTGTTTTCATAATTTGTAGATCTTAAATTAGTAGATTTGGGACTGCTAAAGTATAAAAGTAATCTGCAAAGTGCGCAAAATAATCGATGAAATGCATAAATTAAGATAAAAAATAAGAAAAAGATTAATGTAATGATATTTTTCAATATTTTTTATTGTAAGATTAACATGGTTAGATTTACTAAAAAAACGTCAGTTTTTCGCTTAAAACAGCAAAATAGGTGACTCAAACTTGAAAATTTTAGGTATGATACAAATGAGCATAAAAAAAACCAACTTGATTAAAGCTGGTTTTTAGCATGCTGTGAATTATTTTTTACGGTTTGCCAAAGTAGTAATCTTCAATATCAAAACAATCATCTTGACATACACTGAAAAACGTTGCCCAACTTTTTTGAGTGAATCTTTCACCGGCTGCCCAAGCAGTTTCTGATTGAAAAACAGTTCCATTTTGTAAACGATATACTTCCGCATGAGCGGCAATACAAAAACAAGCCGGCAATGTAGATTTTGGAATGGTATACGTTATTGTTTGAGTGCCATTAGAAAGTGCATTACTTATAGGGAATTGTCCCGGAATAGGATTTCCACTATTGTTTCTTGGAATTAATTGACAATTGCCAACATATAAATGGGTTTTCCTAATGTACCAATTATCTGTAGTAGTATATTCAACATAAACATTATTTAGATCGAAATAAACGCTTAAGTCTCCGGCATCGTAATTTTGACCGGCCATTAAATTAGCTACTGTACAGGGCGTCAAACCAACGGTGTTGACCACAAGATTGTTGTTGTTGTTTTTAGATTGTGAAAGTTGTTTCGTTTCAGAAACATTGTCTTGTTCACAAGAGGCAAATGTCAGCGCAATGACGCCAACAAAAAGATAAAGTAATTTTGTTTTCATATTTAAAAGATTTGGGAATACTAATTTATAACATTGCCTTTAAAATGAATAATAAAAACGACGAAATGCATAAAAAATGTCAATAAATAAGAATAATAGTAAAAATGATTATTTTTAGAACAATAGTCAATAATGATTTTCCTTGATTGCTATTTTAAAAACTTCCCCTTTAATCATTTAAAATTGAGTATTTTTGGGCATAATTAAAGTTACTATTCATGAATGATTCTCCAAAATTTGCAGTAATCGGTGGCGGAAGTTGGGCTACTGCTATTGCAAAAATGCTTTGTGTAAACCTTGATGAAATTGCTTGGTATATGAGAAGCCAATCGGCTATAGACCATTTAAAAACCGAGAAACATAATCCAAATTATTTAAGTTCAGTTGAGTTCGATATCAAAAAATTAAAACTGACCAATGATATAAATGAAGCTGTGGCTTATGCCGATTATTTAATTTTTGCAATCCCGTCAGCTTTTTTGAGCAAAGAATTAGAAAAGTTAACGGTTGATTTGAAAGGCAAAGTAATCTTCTCTGCGATTAAGGGAATTGTGCCTGAGACTTTCTTAATTGTAGGGGAACATTTCCATAAAAATTTTGATATTCCATACGACAATATTGGTGTAATAACCGGTCCGTGTCATGCGGAAGAAGTGGCTTTAGAAAGATTATCTTATTTAACTATTGCCTGTGCTGATCCAAAAAAAGCCAAAGTGGTCGCTAATAATTTGAGCTGTCATTTCATTAAAACCAAAATTTCAGACGATATTATCGGAACCGAATATGCCGCTATGTTGAAAAATATTTATGCCATAGCTGCCGGAATTGCCCATGGTTTAGGCTATGGCGATAACTTCCAGTCGGTGATTATGAGCAATGCCATTCGCGAGATGAAAAAGTTTATCCGAAAAGTGCACAAGATGAAACGAAATATCAACAACTCGGCTTATTTAGGCGATTTATTGGTAACGGGTTATTCCGTGTTTTCAAGAAACCGAATGTTCGGGAATATGATTGGAAAAGGGTATACGGTTCAAGCCGCTCAAATGGAAATGAGTATGGTGGCTGAAGGCTATTATGCCGTAAAAAGTGCCTACAAACTAAACCAAGAATACAAAGCGAAGACACCCATTATTGATGCAGTATATGAAGTTTTATATGAAGGTAAAGAGGCTAAGAAAGTATTCAAAAAACTAACCGATAAACTAGACTAAGATGAGTGAAAGATGGCAATACCAAATCAAAACCGGTGCTTTTTGGGGAATTTTTATGTCGGTCTTTAATGTACTATTTGAAATTCAAGAGAAACCTTTAATGGTTCAACTTTCTGCTCCCGCTTTTTATTTTAGGGCTTTGGTTTTTATTTTGGTTGGAGTTTTTGTTTTAGGTTATGTCAACTGGAAACAAAAAGTAAAACAACAAAACAATCAATAGCTATCTTGCGATAACACCATCCACAAATAAAATCGGCACTTCTTCCACATAATCCGGAGTGATGGATTGCGCTTTGAAGATGAATTTCTTGTCGTATAAAGTACTTCCAATAAAGTATGTGACCATAAACTCGTTGTTCAAACGAAGTACGTTGTTTTCTATCATTTCTATTTTGGCCACAGAAACCGAAGGCACTTGCATAAAGGCATGACGTAAGAGCGCCGTTTTTTTCATTTCGCCATCAATGGTGCCAAAAGCTTTGGAAACGACCATTACGCTGTCTAAATCGTAGTCAGAATCGTTGACCAAATAAACATGCCAAACCTTATCCATAAAATCATCACTCCATTCCTGCACGGCCGCCAGGAATACGTTTTCTACTTTGGGAATGGTGATGTCTGCTTTCATTGTAAGGGAAAAGGGATTAGTAATAAGGGATAAGTAAAAGTTCTTATGTCTTTTCGCTTATCCCTTTTGACTTTTATTTATATACTCGACTTAAACTGCTCCAAGAAACGAACATCGTTTTCATAAAACATTCTGATGTCGCCGATTTGGTACAATAACATGGCAATGCGCTCAATGCCCATTCCAAAGGCAAAACCATTGTATTCTTCGGGGTTGATACCACAGTTTTTCAAAACATTGGGATCTACCATTCCGCAACCCATGATTTCTAACCAACCGGTTCCTTTCGTGATGCGGTAATCGGTTTCGGTTTTTAATCCCCAATAAATATCAACCTCAGCACTTGGTTCAGTAAATGGGAAATAACTTGGTCTCAAACGGATTTTGGACTTGCCAAACATTTCTTTGGTGAAATATAAAAGCGTTTGCTTTAAATCGGCAAATGAAACGTCTTTGTCTATATACAAACCTTCAACCTGGTGGAAAATACAGTGCGAGCGAGATGAAACCGCTTCGTTACGGAACACTCTTCCCGGTGAAATGGTACGAATGGGTGGTTTGTTGTTTTCCATGTATCTAACCTGAACCGATGAGGTATGCGTTCTTAACAATACATCGGGATTGGTTTGGATGAAAAATGTGTCTTGCATATCTCTTGCCGGATGGTATTCGGGTAAGTTCAAAGCGGTGAAGTTATGCCAGTCGTCTTCGATTTCCGGACCTTCAGAAACATTGAATCCGATGGTAGAGAAAATATCGATGATTTGGTTTTTTACTATGGAAATAGGATGACGCGAACCAATAATCGCCGGTTCCGCCGGACGCGTTAAATCGCCATAGAAACCTTTGACTTCTTCTTTGCTTTCCAATTCTTCCTGAATCGCTTTTACTTTTTCTTCCGCAACGGTTTTCAGGGTATTGATTACTTGTCCGAAGTCTTTTTTCTGGTCGTTCGGGATATTTTTGAATTCGGTGAAAAGCTCTTTCAACAAGCCTTTGCTGCCCAAATATTTGATACGGAAATTTTCTAAAGCTTCTTTATTTTTGGTATTGAAGGCTTTAGCTTCTTCTATGTGTTCTTTAATCTTATCTATCATCGGTCGTACTTTGAAGGTGCAAATTTAGGGAAAAGTTGGAAGTTAGGAGTTGGAAGTTGGAAGTTTTTAATGAAAAACCTAGACCAAATGCTATTCTATTACTTCTCGTTCTAAAAAGTAATTCACAATCGCTTCTTTCATCAAAACCGATTGTTCTCCGGCTTTTAACGGCGGTAATGCTTCTTTGACATTGTAATGCGGCCAACCTTCTTTGTCAACATAGTCAAATTCGTAGTAACCATAAGGCTCGAGCAAACGACAGATGGCGATGTGCATCAGGTTGAGTTTTTCGTCTTTTTTGAAAGTTTGGTGCACTTTCCCGAGTTCTTGCACTCCGATTAGGTATATAATAGCGTCTAAGTCGAGTAAATCTCCTTCCGCAAATTGATTGGAAAGAATGGTAACGACTTTATCCCAGCGTTGTTTTAATTGTTCGTCTCTTGACATTTTTTGAGTTATGAATTATGAGTTATGAATTATAAGTTCATAACGTCAGTCGGCAAAGATAGTTATTGAAAACCAATGTAAACTGAAAACTGTGACTGCGACTGAAAACTATTTAATCTCCTTAATCGCACTGTCTTCAATCCAACCGGTAGTTTCGTCGGTGAGTTCCACTTTTTTCCAGTTGGCTATGCTTTCTAAGATGTAGACTTTTGTGCCTTCGTGTAATACGGTTGCCTCTTGGCTATTCACTTTTGGCTCGTTTTTTAAAGCAGTAGATTCGGCAAAAATGATGGCAGGCTTTTCATTGTTTATTCTGTTTTTTTCATAAAATCCCGATGCTGCGCTAAGGCCAATCCCGGCCAACCAACCAAACATTCCAAAAAAGAAAATGCGTTTTAGAATGGTTTTTTTTGAAAAATAATATCCGGCAAAAAAAGCCAAAAACAAGAAAGCAAAAGCCACGGCAATCCATGCCCAAGTATCATAATAATATTTCGAAGTAAAATCGGAAATCAGTTTTTGAAACCCAACTTTCGGAATGACTTTGATGTCGTCAATGGTCATTTTTCGGGCGAAATCTAAATTGGTTTTAATTTCTTCGTCATTCGGACTAAGTAATAATGCTTTTTCATAATTGTAAATAGCCGGAGCAACTTTATGCAATTTGTAGTAAGCATTACCCAAATTAAAATACACTTCTGCTGATTCTTTTCCCGCATTGACAATACTTTCAAAACTGTTAATTGCAGCTTGGTAATTTTCTTTTTGGTAGTATTGATTGCCTTGTTCAAAAGGCGTTTGTGCCCAAATGATTTGGGAAACGAATAGCAAAATAAAGAGTAATTTGTTCATGTTGCTACTTATTTAATTTGTTTTTCCAAGGCAGAAATAATACTCACCGCTTTGTCATAATCTAATTGAATCGCGGTTTCTGAAGAAGGCGCATATCGGGCAAATTCACAGTTTTCGGTTAAAGCTATAAATTCAGATATCGTCTCTGCATTTGCGCTTCTTGATTGTAAAATTTCGGATATTTTTTCTTTACTCATTTCTGAAGTTTCAATGTTTAATTTGGCTTTCAGGAAATTGTGCATAGCTTTTTCTAAAGCGATATAAAAAGGCTCTTTGTGACCCAAATGTTTTTTGGCATCACCCAAATATTTCTTCGCCAATGCATTCGATTTTTTGATTTTATTACCAACCACATCATTATCAGAAGCTTCTTTTCTTCGTTTTCCGACAATCAATAAAGGTATGGCTAAAAACGGTAAAAATACCAAAGAATAGAACAATCCTGAACCCAAGAAATCTTCTTTCTCCATCGATTTCAAAGCCGTTTTTTGTTTGTTATAGGCAAATGATTTAGTCACTTCAACTTTGGTTTTGGCTACTTCATTTGGGTTTGTTTTTTCGGTGGATGCTATACTTGGACCGTCCATAACATTGATTGTTATTGGTTTTGAAGTAATGGTTTTATACCTACCGGAAGGCAAATCGAAATAAGTAAAACTCATGGGCTTGATTTGATAATTGCCCTTATATTGTGGTATAATGGTGTATTTGTCTGAAATTCTTCCCGACATTCCAGTTAATGGTGTATTGACATTTTCATCGTGTACCGGATCATACATTTCTAATGCGGAAGGCAAAATAGGTTTCGGTAAAGTGAACAATTTTAGGTTTCCGGTTCCAACTACACTTATGTTCAAATCAAAAGATTCACCATTTTTCAGCACGGTTTTAGAAGGTTTTACTTGAAAGTCAAATCGACCTACAGCACCGCTGAAATCTTCCGGTTTTCCGGACTCAGGTAATGGTTTTACATTGATGACTTTGCTACCGGCTGAAACACGTTTGCTGTCATCAACCATCAGAGGTTGGCCCCAAAAATTTCTTCGGTTGGTTGGTACTTGACAATCGATATCTAAAGAGAGCGGTTCGATTTCTAATTTACCCGATTTCTGTGGGTATAAAACGGTTTTTCTTAAAATCACATAACGATAACGCTCGCCTTTAAACATACCGTCTTCGGCTTTGAGTTGTTTGATATCGATATTTTGACTCCAAAAATCATTGTATTTAGGTTTGTTCAATTCACGCCAATTAGAAATTCCAATGTTGTAACTGAAATACAATTTGTAAACCACAGTAATTGGTTCATTTAAATAGGGATTGGCTTTCGATATGTCAGCCACTAAGTAGATATTGTCATCTGCTGAAATAGACGGTGCTTCGTTTGGGTCTTTGGGTAATTCTACAGCATTGGTTACATTGATCTTTACCGGAGAAGTTTTATAAATCTGTCCGTTGATTTCAATTGACGCTTGTTTGATGGTCAATTGTCCTTTTTGAGTAGGCAATAAAATGTAGATGTAAGATTTTTGGAAGGTACTTTTACCGTTAATCCAGGATTGACTTACCGATTGACTTGGTCCGCCAACAATCCTAAAACCTGAACTTTCAAAAGCCGGTGCTACAAAATTATCGCCGTCGGCATTCATATTGAATTCAATGCGCAATCTTTCGTTGATACCCAATGAATTTTTGCTCACTTTGGCCTCAAATTGAACTTGTGCCACAAGCGAACTTGCGAACAATAAGAGTAATAAAACAATTCCCTTTTTCATTTTCCTTTTATCATTTATTTCGACCCACAAAGTTGGTAAAGTCTTTGTTTTCTAGGTTGTTATTTAACGAAATTTTAAAATTCGCTCCTAAATATTACCAATCTTTTTCCGCTTTTTTCGGATTGGCTTGCACTTTTTGTTTGTTGACTTTATCCTGCACTTTTTTCTCTTCGTTGTTTACAGCATCTAATAAATTCTCTAAGCGCTGTTTGGAAATTCCGCCCGGTTGTGGTTGAGGTTTTCCTTGATTTTTTTCTTTGTCTTCTTTTTTGTCTTTATCGTTTTGCCCTTTTTTGTCCTTGTCTTTGTCTTTATTGTCTTTCTTTTTCTTTTCGTCTTCCTTTTGGTTCTTTTTGTCTTTGCTTTTATCGTCGTTCTTTTTGGGCGGATTGTCTTTTAGCATTTTTTTAGCCAAAGCATAATTGTAGCGGGTTTGATCATCTGCCGGATTATTGCGCAAAGCGTTTTTATAAGCTTCCACGGCGCCGGAATAATCTTTATTTTTCATCAAAGTGTTTCCGATATTATGAAACGCTTGGTGTTTTTCAGTTTTCGTTTTGGCATTTTTCAACGCTTTGGCATAATGGTATTTGGCTTCATTATTCTGATTCTGACGGTAAACAGCATTCCCTAAGTTATAAGGCGCGATCGATTTTTTGGGGTTTTTGGATTCGGAAATTCGGTATTCTGCTTCAGCATCAGCATATTTTTTCTCTACAAAAGATTCGTTTCCTCTGGGCAAATTTTTATCTTTTCCTTTTTCTTGGGCTTTCGCCAAAAAGGAAATTAGCAGTAAACTATAAATCAATAACTTCTTCATTTATTCTTTTTCATTAAATAAATTCATCTTTTCTACCCATTTGGTTTTTTTCTCCAATAAGAAAATATCTAAAAACAAAAGGAAAAACCCAAACCCTAAAAACCATTGGAATTGCGATTTGAAATCGGCCATTTGTGTGCTTTCAAATTCGGTTCTTTGAATATTGTCTAAAGCATTTTTTACATAATCTAAAACAGTTTTAGTGGAATTGCCATCGACATAACCACCACCGGTAGCTTTTGCAATTTCTTTTAAAACATCCGGATTCCTTTTGGTTATAACTACTTCGTCATTTTGATCTCTTTGGAAAGTTTCTACAACCCCATTTCTCTTTAAAGGAATGGGACCGCCTTTTTCACTTCCAACACCAATTGTGATGATTTTCAAGCCTAATTTTTTAGCTTCTTCTGCAGCATTAAGGGAACTTTCAGAATGATCTTCGCCGTCGCTGATTATAATTAATAACTTATTGGTTTTGTCTTTTTTGTCAATAAATGTCGTAGCCAAGTTTATCGCTTGGTCTATCGAAGTTCCTTGCGAGGAAATCATGCCCGGATTCATGCTTTGCAAAAACATTTTGGCTACGCTATAATCGGTAGTTATCGGTAAAACCGGAAAAGCACTTCCGGAATAGGCTACAATTCCGATTCGGTCGCTGCCCAGATTATTAATGATTTGAGAGACCAATTGTTTACTTTTTTCTAATCGACTTGGCGCTACGTCTTCGGCCAACATACTTTTCGAAACATCAATGGCAAAAACAATATCGATTCCTTCTCGTTTTACGGTTTCTATTTTGGTTCCCATTTTTGGATTGACTAAACCAATAATTAAACAAGTCAAAGCCAAAAGAAATACAATCAACTTCAAAACGGGTTTAAAAATAGATTTTTCGGGACTTAATTTTTTCAATAAATCCAAATCGCCAAATTCTCGTTGTTTTTTCCTTTTCCAGTATTGTACGTACAAGAAAAGCATCGCCAATACCGGAATGGCAATCAAGAAATACAAATACCCTTTTTCTTCTAACTCGTACATATTCAATTATGAATTAAAAATTTTAAATTATGAATTAAATCTTTTGACATGATATTCTTTTAACTCGTAATTAAATAAAACTTCTGTAAACTGTATTTCGCAATCCGAATTCTAACAAGAGCAAGAGGCCGGCAATCCAAACAAAGGGCCTGAATTTTTCATCATAATCATAGAATTTCAGTTCTTGAATTTCGGTGGTTTCCAGTTTGTTGATTTCGTTATAAATGGCTTCCAGTTTACTATTGTTATTGGCTCTGAAATATTTTCCACCGGTATTTCTGGCTATGGTTTTTAACAAAGCCACATCGATTTCCACCGGCATCATTCGGAATAAAAAGCCACCGTTGGGTGCATAGGCATAGGGAAACATCGCGTCGCCATTGGTTCCAATTCCTATCGTATACACTTTAATTCCGTATTCTTTGGCAATTTGCGAAGCGGTTTCGGGTTCTATAAATCCGGCATTGTTTACCCCGTCGGTTAAAAGAATGATTACTTTGCTTTTCGCTTTGCTGTCTTTCAAACGATTCACCGCTGTGGTTAATCCCATTCCGATTCCGGTTCCGTCTTGTAAAACGTTGTCGTATTTAATGCTTCTAATGGCGTCTTGAACAATGGCTTTATCACTGGTAACCGGTGTTTTGGTATAAGCTTCAGAAGCGTAAACCACAATTCCGATTCGGTCATTGGGTCTGCCGGAGACAAAGTTTTCGGCCACTTTTTTTAAAGCTTCCATACGATTAGGCTTTAAATCTTTGGCCAACATACTGCCGGAAACGTCGATTGCCATGACAATATCAACTCCTTTAGTCGATTTAGTTTGGCTACTGATGTCAACTTTTCGCGGTCGCGCCATTGCAATAATTAATGCACTTAACGCCAATAATCGCAGTACAAACAAATATGGTTTTAATTGGGCTGCCAATGATTTTTCGGTTTTAAAACCTCTAACGGAACTTATTATTAAAGTCGCCGATTGTTTTCTTTTCCAAAACTGCCATGCTAGAGCCGCCGGAAGCAATAAAAACAACCAGAAAAATTCAGGATTTAAAAAACTCACTTCTTTCATCATCAGTCTGCTATTTTTAATTCCACCGAATTCAACACTCTTTCAGCAATTTGTTTACCATATTTATCGCTTTCTTCATGCATAATGGTGATTTGTTGCAAGCCATTGCTTTGTGCAAAAACCAGAATTTCGTAATACAACTTGGTCGATTTGCCGTTATTTTTATCAATCATAACCAAGGTTCCGTAAGCTTTTTTCCCGCTGATTCCCTTTTGTGTATCGAAATCTTCAGTTTTCACAATAATATTTCTCGCGCCTTGGACTTCAAATACTTTCAAACTACCTTCTGCGGCTTGTTCTAAATTGATTTGGGTTTCTTGTTTGAAAGTTGCTGTTGACACGCCAAGGTAGAAATTATCAATCATACTGCCGTAAATAAAGATTTGCATCTCTTTGAGCAATGCGATGGTTTCTTTTGGAAGCGCTTTTTCGGCATCAATTCTTTTTAAGACTTTTGGCGTTTCCACCTTTACACCCGGATTTCCGTATTCGCTGTAAACCCATTCGCCTTCCACCAAATCTTTAGTCGGATGACCAATCAGATTGTCTTTGACATAATCAAAACCTTTGAAATAAATCAAGCTACCGAGAGCAATCACGATCATTCCCAATACGATTCCTATGGTAGTAATGATTCTGATGCGTTTTTGTTTTTTGAGTTTTTGCAATCGGGCCAACTCTTTTTGTTGTTCGTTCCAAAGCGCCAATTCATCGTCCTCTTCCACCATTTCCGGAATCGATTTGTGAATGGTTACGATTGAATTTGAGATGCGTTTTTTGTCTTCTTCGATTTCAAAGTCGAGCGGTTTTACTTTGGCGAATTTCACCAAATCGGCTTGTTTTAAGACTTTTTCTAAGTTTTCAACGGTTTCATTGGAAAGCTTTAATTTTTTTTGTTTTGCGGCTCTTCGCAGTCCTTCGATGAGTTCCGAAGTGGTGCTTTCCATGGCCGGAATGTGAATTTCTTCTTCAATGTAATTACGGGCAATATCAGTCAGTTCTGAATAATAACTTTTGATTTCGCCCTTTTGCCAAAGCTCTTTGCCTTCCAATTGTTGGAGTAAAGTCGTTGCTTTTTCTATGGGTGTTTTGAAAACAATAACTTCGCCTTTCTCTTTGGTCTGAATCTTTTTGATGAATTTGTAGATAAAGAATCCGGCAATGGCAATTAACAAAGCAATCAATACATAAATCCACCAGGTTCCCATTGGACTTTCTACCTTAACGATGTCTTTGATGTCGTACATTTTTTGTTTTAATGTATCGACTTTTACATCATTGACTTCGACTTTAAGACTGTCTGAAAATGACACCTTTCCGTTTATCATAACCGGAATTCTTGGAATGGTATATTTTCCGGAATCGAATTGCGTTAAGCCGTATTTTTTGATCAATTCGTAACGCTCGCCCTTTCTAACCGTGTCAATTTTATAAGATTGAATCACTTCCAAAGCACCAAAAAACTTGCTTTCCGGAAATTTTACTTTGGATAAGGTATCGACATCGGTTTTTAAAGTCAGTTGGAACTCGGCGCCGATTTTGTTTTTGGTGGTGTCAATAGAGGTTGTTACTTTTTTGGGTTGGGCCCAAACAGTAATTGATAGCAGGCATAAAAACAGAACTAATTTACTTTTCATGTTGCTTATCTCGATTTAAAATAACCCAATAATTTGGTAACATAACTTTCATCCACGCGAGTGTTTACAGTACCTGAACCACATTTGGAGAAAATATCTTTAAAATAATTCACTTTGTCTTGGTATTGTTTTTCGTAGTTCAAACGCGTTTTTTTAGCCCCGGTATTGACAACTAAAACTTCTCCGGTTTCGGCATCTTCCATTTCTACCATCCCAATGTTTGGCATTTTTTCTTCCCGAATGTCATACACTCTGACACCGGTGATATCATGTTTCTTTCCGGCTATTTTCAAGGTTTTCTCGTAATCGTCTTCGACCATGAAATCTGAAATCACGAATACAATCGCTTTCTTTTTTTGGGTTCCTGATAGGAATTTCAATGCTTGAGACAAATCGGTTCGTTTACTTTTTGGCTGGAATTCGATTAGTTCACGGATGATGCGCAATACATGCGATTTTCCTTTTTTGGGCGGAATGTACAATTCGATTTGGTCTGAGAATAAAATCAAACCTATTTTATCATTGTTTTGTGTCGCTGAAAAAGCCATCGTGGCTGCAATTTCGGTTACGATTTCGCTTTTCAGTTGGTTTTTGGTTCCAAAACTTTCCGAACCCGAAATATCTACCATTAACATCATGGTCAATTCGCGCTCTTCTTCAAAAACCTTTACATACGGTTCGTTGTAGCGTGCGGTCACATTCCAATCGATGGCACGAATATCATCGCCAAACTGGTACTGACGCACTTCCGAAAACGTCATACCGCGGCCTTTGAATGACGTGTGGTACTCGCCCGAAAAGATGTGATCACTCAATCTTCGGGTTTTGATTTCGATTTTACGAACTTTTTTGAGAAGGTCTTTGGTCTCCATATTTTAGTGTTCAGTATTCAGTGTTCAGTGTTCAGTCTGCCAACTGATTACTGAGCAATGCCAACTAAATTAAGGTACTTCAATTTCGTTTACGATTTTGTTGATGATGTCAACTGAGGTAATGTTTTCGGCTTCGGCTTCGTAAGTTACTCCGATTCTATGACGTAACACATCATGAACCACAGCACGAACGTCTTCCGGAATTACATAACCGCGACGTTTGATAAAAGCATAACATTTGGCTGCAGTAGCCAAGTTGATGCTTCCACGAGGAGAAGCTCCGAAACTGATCAATGGTTTTAAACTTTCTAATTTGTATTTTTCAGGAGTTCTAGTGGCAAAAATGATGTCTAAGATGTATTTTTCAATCTTCTCGTCCATATAAACTTCACGAACGGCTTCTTGGGCGCGAAGAATTTGCTCAACAGTAACTACCGGATTTACTTTTTCAAAAGCACCTTTTAAGTTTTGACGAACTACCATTCGCTCTTCTTCCATTTTTGGATAATCGATAACGGTTTTTAGCATAAAACGGTCAACTTGAGCTTCCGGTAAAGGATAAGTTCCTTCTTGCTCGATTGGATTTTGCGTAGCCAATACCAAAAACGGTTTGTCTAATTTGAAAGTCGTATCGCCAATCGTCACTTGTTTTTCCTGCATGGCTTCCAATAAAGCCGATTGTACTTTGGCCGGCGCACGATTGATCTCATCGGCTAAAACGAAATTGGCGAAGATGGGTCCTTTTTTTATCGAAAACTCATTAGCTTTGATATTGTAAATCATCGTTCCGATAACGTCTGCCGGTAATAAATCGGGTGTGAACTGAATACGGCTGAAACTCCCGTGAACAGCTTGTGATAAGGTGTTAATGGCTAAGGTTTTTGCCAAACCCGGAACACCTTCCAAAAGGATATGCCCTTGTCCTAAAAGTCCAATTAACAATCGCTCAACCATGTGCTTTTGACCTACGATGACTTTGTTCATTTCCATCGTCAACAAGTCGATAAAAGCACTTTCATGTTCTATTTTTGCATTAATTGCTCTGATATCTAAAGCAGTACCATTTTCTTCCATAGTGTTCTATTTGTTCTACTATATGTACATTATAATTTTAACATTTCAAAAGTGAAAATTTATTAGGTTACGCGATGTTAATAATGCGTTAAAACTTTGCAAAACATCCCAATTTTAAGGACGATTTATGATTTTCTTTTTATAATTTTAAGACCTAAACTGTTTTCTTATTTTTCGTCGGCAAAATAAGAAATTTTTCCAAAGCGCAAAAAACAAAAACAATTACAATACATTTCTTAAAAATCATAAAAATGCAAACAAAACTATCGCCCATAATTGCCGGAACTATGAATTGGGGCATTTGGGATAAAAAGCTTAATACTTCCGAAATGGCGCATCTCATACAGCTTTGTATTGAAAACCAAATCACCACTTTCGACCATGCCGATATTTACGGAGGTTACACTACCGAAGCCGATTTTGGAAAGGCTTTCGCCCAAAGTAAAATAGATAGAAAAGACATGCAATTGATTTCAAAATGCGGCATACAACTTACTCATGGTAGAGACAATAAAATCAAACACTATAATTATTCCAAAGACTATATTATTTGGTCGGCAGAGCAATCCCTAAAAAATCTCCAAACCGATTATTTGGATGTTTTCCTTTTGCATCGCCCAAGTCCGTTGATGGAAGCTGATGAAATTGTGGAAGCCGTTGAAAAACTCAAAAAAGAAGGCAAGATTATAGATTTTGGTTTGTCCAATTTTACCGCGTGGCAAACCGAATTGATTCGTCAAAAAACCGAAATCAGTTACAACCAAGTGCAATTTTCGGCAACACATCATGAAGCGATGTTAGACGGCAGTTTTGATTATATGCAACTGCATAACATTCGTCCGATGAGTTGGAATCCATTGGGAACCGTATTTAGAGAAGACATTGAACAAACCAGAAGACTAAAAAAACTATTGGCAGAATTGGTAAAAAAATACCATTTTGGTTCGGATACGATTTTATTGGCTTGGATTTTAAAACATCCGGCCAAAGTGCTTCCGGTCGCCGGAACGGTTAATGTCGCCCGAATTCAATCCTTAATGAAAGCGACAGAATTGCAATTGGAACAAGAAGATTGGTTTGCCATTTGGACGGAAAGTATGGGGAATGAAGTACCGTAAATTAGTATTCAGTGTTCAGTATTCAGTTGGCAGTGACTGAGTGCTGAACACTGATTACTGAACACTGACCACTATATGATAAACAAGCGTCTTCTCATAAAAAACCTCCTAGCTCACAACGATGAGTGCAGTTTTTATGATAAGAAGCGTCAGTTGAATTTGCATACCAAAGAAGGAAAAGCCAAGTTTTTAAAACATATTTGCGCGTTGTCTAATTCTAATCCTTCGAATAATTCTTATATTGTTGTTGGTGTTGAAGATCAGGAAAACGAAATTTTGGGCGACGATTTTTTTGACGACAGTCGGATACAGAATTTGGTCAACGCTTACTTGGAGAATCCGCCTAAAATTCAATACGAAAATGTGCCTTTCCCCAATTTGCCCAAAGACAGAGTTGTTGGCTTGGTAACGATTAAACCGAAACACAAAACGTCTTTTTTCAAGAAAAACATTCACACGATTTTGGCGAATACCGTTTTTGTGAGAGTGGGCAGTAATTCGATGCCAACAGAAGATAAAATTCCGTATTCGAAGCAGAATATCGAAACGGTGATTAGCATTGAAAACAATTCGCGAAACAGCATAGCTTACACGCTCGATGGTGTGATGGATTTCATGAATGTACGACACGGTGATATGCCTTCGAAATATAAAGTTTTCAAAGAGTTATTTGTGATTTGTTGGGCCGGAATTCCGAAAAAAATCCGCGATACGACTTATCTTTCCCGAGTCGATATTGAATTGATTAACGAACAAGTAAAGCTTTTTTATTCGGCACTCGATGTGGTTTCTATTCAGTATGACGACCATAGTTTTACGATTGTAGAACATGTTCCGCTTGGGTTGAATGACAAAACCAGTTTTTATCCATTGGAACAATTGACGATACATTTTTTTGACAATGGGTATTACAAAATGGAAACCAAAATGCTGTTTGAACCACCGGCTTACAATAAAAAAATGCTGCATCACATTTATAATTCTAATTTGGCTTTAATTAATAAATTGCAAAAAGGAATCACGATTTCCGAACGCGAAGAAAAAGACTTAGAGAATTTGTCTTCCACTTTGATGATTTGTTATTTGAACGGTTTTGAAGAAGCCAAGCAAAAATTAATTGAAGCCAAGCCATTCTTGAAAGCCCAAAAGAAAGCCAATGTTTATTTGAGTTTTAAAGAGGCGATGCGCATTTTAAGAAAAATGAAATACAACGAAATTAATGGATAGAATATTAGTAATCGGCGATATTCATGGCGGATTAAGAGCACTTCACCAAGTCATGGAAAGGGCTAAGGTAACCACGAATGACACACTTATTTTTCTGGGTGATTATGTCGATGGTTGGAGCGAATCGCCACAAGTCATTAATTATTTAATCGATTTGGGTAAAAAACAGCATTGCATTTTTCTTCGAGGCAATCATGATGAGTTATTGTTAGATTGGTTAGAAGGCAATACAAAGAATTTTGACGAAAAAATGTGGTACAAACACGGCGGTGAAGCTACGGTTTTGGCTTATGAAAAAATATCGGAAGCGACGAAGAAACTGCATATTGATTTTCTAATTGGATTGGACAATTATTTTCTCGATGAGGAAAACCGGTTGTTTATTCACGCCGGATTTACGAATATGAATGGCATTCATTATGAATATTTCCCTAAATTATTTTATTGGGACAGAACGCTGTGGGAATCGGCATTGGCTTTAGATTCCACTATTGCTAAAGACAGTTGGTTGTATCCAAGAAGGCTCACTTTGTATGACGAGATTTACATTGGTCACACTCCGGTCACGCGAATAGGAGAAACCATTCCGGTGCAAAAAGCTTGTGTTTGGAATGTGGATACCGGAGCCGCTTTTAAAGGACCATTGACGATTATGGATGTCCACACTAAAGAATTTTGGCAAAGTGAACCTTTAAACGAATTGTATTTTAACGAAAAAGGCAGGAATTGATTTCAAAATAATTCTGCAAATTACTATTTTCTAATACCTTATATTTGTGCTTTAATTTAAATAATTATGAGAAAAATAATCACTATGGTAGCTTTGGCTGTGGTAAGTTTTGCCAATGCACAAGCGTTTAAAGGAAAAGGAGACATTAAAGGACAAGTAGGTATGACTATGCAAGATGGCGGAACCGGAATAGGTGTTTCCGCTGATTTCGGAGTGGGCGAAAACATGTCTTTCGGAATCGTGGCAGGTTATATGCTCAATGCCAATGAAATAGCAGGCTTTAAGCCTCGTTTTGAAGATAGAGCCGATTTGAAAGTGCGTTTCAATGCCAATATCGGAAACGTTTTAAAATTGAGTGATAATATTGATGTTTATCCGGGATTGAATTTAGGGTTGCGAAATTTTGGCGGACATCTTGGTGCGAGATATTTTTTCACTAATGGATTCGGAATGTTTGCCGAAGCCAATGTGCCATTAGCCAGATATGATACCGATGTAAACGGATTTGAAAACTATAATAACCAATTCGTGTTTACTATTGGTGCTTCGTTCAACCTATAATAATTTAAGCCAAACCTAATGAGTATTGTTACCGAGAAAAGATTAAAAGACAGAAGCGATTCCAAATGTGAAATCAGCGGAAGCGAAGAGAATTTAGTTGTCTATTTAGTTGAGCCAAAAACCGAAGACATTCCTGAAAATTGTATTTTAATTACAAAATCTTTAAAAGACCAAATCGAAAATTCTGACACCACTAATGCCAATGATTGGCGTGGTTTGAGCGATAGCATGTGGAATGAAAATCTTCCGGTGCAAATTGTTTCTTGGCGCATGTTAGCGCGATTAAAAAACCACGATTTACTCGACATGATGTACTTGGATGAAGAGGCATTAGAATGGGCGAAAGCCACAGGAGAAGGAGAAGATGAAGAAGGCAAAATTGTACACAAAGATTCTAATGGCAATCTTTTATTCGACGGAGATTCAGTGGTGTTAATTAAAGATTTGGATGTGAAAGGCGCGAATTTCACTGCAAAACGCGGCGCAGCGGTTCACAATATTAAAGTAGTTTGGGACAACGCCGAACAAATTGAAGGCAGAGTTGAAGGACAACATATAGTGATTTTGACGCAATACGTTAAGAAAACTAAATAACTTTAAGTTTATACCAATAAAAAAGTCCCGATAATTCGGGACTTTTTTTATCGATTTATTTCGGCTATAAATCAAATTTAATCCCTTGTGCCAATGGCAAACTAGTAGTATAATTAATCGTATTCGTTTGTCTTCTCATATAGACTTTCCAGGCGTCAGAACCTGATTCACGGCCGCCACCGGTTTCTTTTTCACCACCAAAAGCACCTCCGATTTCAGCACCGGAAGTTCCGATGTTTACATTGGCAATACCACAATCTGAACCGGCAACCGACAAGAAAGCTTCTGCCTCACGCAAGTTGTTGGTCATAATCGCAGAAGATAAACCTTGTGCAACGCCGTTTTGAATCGCAATAGCATCATGCACATCGCCCGAATATTTTAATAAGTATAAAACCGGAGCAAAAGTCTCGTGTTGTACAATTTCAAATGAATTGTCAGCTTCGGCAATAGCCGGTTTTACGTAACAACCGCTTTCGTAACCTTCGCCAGAAAGAACACCGCCTTCCACTAATATTTTTCCGCCTTCGGCAATAACTTTTTCTAAGGCTTTGCTGTACATTTCAACCGCATGCGTATCGATTAGTGGTCCAACGTGGTTGTTTTGGTCTAAAGGATTTCCGATTCGCAATTGGCCATAAGCACCAACAATCGCATCTCTTACTTTGTCATAAATACTCTCGTGGATGATTAATCTGCGAGTTGAAGTACAACGTTGTCCTGCGGTTCCAACAGCACCGAAAACTGCGCCGATAACCGTCATTTTGATATCCGCATCCGGAGTTACGATGATGGCATTGTTTCCGCCTAATTCTAAAAGGGAATTGCCTAAACGAGCCGCACAAGCTTGCGCTACGATTTTACCCATACGAGTTGAACCGGTAGCTGAAACTAAAGGCACTCTTTTATCATGTGTCATTAATTCACCTACTTTATAATCCCCGTTGATTAAACAAGAAATTCCTTCCGGAAGGTTGTTTTCTTTCAATACTTCGGCGATGATATTTTGACAAGCGATTCCGCATAAAGGCGTTTTTTCAGAGGGTTTCCAAACGCAAACGTCTCCGCAAATCCAGGCTAAAGCGGTGTTCCAAGCCCAAACAGCAACCGGAAAATTAAAAGCCGAAATAATTCCGACGATTCCAAGCGGATGGTATTGTTCGTACATGCGGTGACCCGGACGTTCTGAGTGCATCGTTAATCCGTGTAATTGGCGCGATAAACCTACTGCAAAATCACAAATGTCTATCATTTCCTGAACTTCTCCGTAACCTTCTTGTAAAGATTTCCCCATTTCGTAGGAAACTAATTTTCCAAGAGGTTCTTTGTATAGTCTTAATTTTTCACCAAACTGTCTTACGATTTCGCCACGTTTTGGCGCCGGCATTAAGCGAAAAGTTTTGAAAGCTTCGCTGGCGGTTTGCATTACTTTTTCGTAATCTGCAGGCGTAGTGGTTTTTACTTTTCCGATTAATTGTCCGTCTACGGGAGAATAACTTTCTAAAATTTCACCGTTTGAAAAATGGTTATTCCCGGTAGAAGTTCCTTCGTTGATGGCTTTTATGCCTAATATTTCTAAGGCTTCGGTCATGCCGAATTGTTGTGCAATTGTTGACATTATAAGTTTATTTGTTTTAGTGATTGCAAAAGTAATCGTTTATTTTGAATTTTAGCCCGGATAGGAATGGTATCCTTTTTATGATTTTTTTAATCATGAAAAGATATAATGGATAGCCGGATTAGCTCCTAAAAATTACTTTGAAGTAAATCTGGGGTCGGTGTCCATTACAGTACCACATTTGTCGCAGGTTCTCAGCTTTTCGGAATTGTAAAAATGATTGAAATGTTGTAAAAAGTCTTTTTCGATATCGTTTAACTCGAAGTAAACCTCATACAATTTATGGTTGCAGTGATCACAAAACCAAAGCAAACCATCTGGGATGTCTTTTCCGTTTCTTTTTCTTTCCACGACTAATCCTATAGAATTTTCCGAACGTGACGGTGAGTGCGGCACTTTGGCTGGAAGCAGAAACATATCGCCTGCGGAGAGTTTCATGGCTTTTTTTTCGCCGTCTTCTTGGATGTAAACGGTGATTTCGCCTTCGAGTTGATAAAATAGTTCTTCGGTTTCGTTGTAGTGGTAGTCTTTTCGGGCGTTTGGACCGGCGACAATCATGACAATATAATCTCCTGAATCAACGTATAAATTTTTGTTGCCAACGGGTGGTTTTAACAAATGACGGTTGTCGTTTATCCATTGGTTGAGGTTAAAGGGTTTGGCTACAGTCATGGTTTAAATTTTAGGTAAAGTTATAAAATAAAAAAGTCCCGAACTATCGGGACTTTTAAATTATTTGATTTCTTTAATCAAATAGATATAGACGGGAAAGTGGTCGCTATAACCAATTTCGGTTAAACTATGTCTGAGCGGATATCCTTTGTATTGTCCGGTTTTGGTAATCATATAAGGCTTGTTATAAATACCGGCTTTCCAGTAACGGTATGACGAATAGTCTTTTTGAATGAACGCTTCGGAAATCATGATTTGGTCAAAAATATCTCCGGCATCGCGGTAAAATAATGAAGAGTTTCCTTTGTAGAACATTTCTTCAAACGGATTGTAAATACCGGATTGTTTTACTTCTTCTTTTTTGCGTTTGGCACCAATACCTTCTTTAACACTTTTATTGTAGGTTCCGTCGTTTAAATCACCCATGGTAATGATTTTTGCATTTGGGTTGATTTTGAAAATGGAATCCATAATTTGTCGGTTCAATCTACCGGCAGCTTCACGAAAAGGGGAACTTTTCTTTTCACCACCGGAACGGGATGGCCAGTGATTCACTATGATGCTTACTTCTTCACCATCAAGGAAACCGGTTACTAAAAGTTGGTCACGAGTATAAACTCTGTCGTCTTTGCCCGCTTCTGCTTTATCGTCAGTTACTTCTTCATTGTCTTTTTTGTCAGCTTTGCCTTCTTGATTGCGATAAATTAATAACGGAATATTTTTAAAACTTGTCGGTTTAAAGTGTTTCTTTTGGTACAATAATGCTACATCAATTCCTCTTTTATCAGGAGAATCAAAATGTACAATACCATAGTCTTTATTAATAAGGAGTGGTTCTTTTACCAAATCTTCTAAAACGCCTCTGTTTTCAATCTCGCAACCACCAATTAACGTGGGAGCATTATTAGGGTTTTCACCGGTTCCGATTTCAGAAAGTACTCGGGCTAAATTGTGTAGTTTTTGCTTGTATTTACTGGAAGTCCAGTTTTGAGCTCCGTTAGGCAACCATTCTTCGTCGTTATTCGACTGGTTAATGGTGTCAAATAAATTTTCTAAATTGTAAAACGCAACCGTATGTATATTATACTTTTTTGTCTGGGCATTTGCCGCAGAAACTGCGAATAAAACAAAGAAAAGAGCTATCAGTTTTCTAATTCTCATAAAATGTATATTAATTTAATATCAAGTTTTTTACAAACTTCGGGCCAAAAGTAGATAATATTATTAAAAGATGTACATTTGTCGGCTGTTAAGTTTTCATTAACACTTAACTATAGAAAAATTAATTTTATTTTTATTTATGAAAAAACTTGTTATTAGTACTTTATTTGTGATGCAAGTGTTTTTTGGTTTTGCACAAACCACGACCGGAATTACAGGAAAAGTTGTAGATTCTAAAACACAGAAACCATTACAAAATGTCGTTGCTTCTATTCAAAACACTACTTTGACTGCTTTAACTAACGGAGCGGGTGTTTTTGTTTTTACGGAAGTTGAAAAAGGCAGTCAATTACTGCAAATTAAAAGTTTCGGTTACAAAGATCAATTATTAGTAGTTGAAGTAGAAACCGGGAAAGTAGTTGATTTAGGGGTTATTGTTTTTGAAGAAGACATTACCTCAGAACAACAGCTGAGTTTGGTTACCATTACCGAAAATGATTTAGGGGATGACAACAGTGGTTCTGAAAGTACTTCGGGATTATTACAAGCTTCCAGAGATGTTTTTCAACAAGCTGCAGCTTTTAATTGGGGTCAAGCCCGTTTCAGAATCAGAGGTTTAGATAACGAGTATGGGACTACCATGATTAATGGTATTGTAATGAATAAAATTTATGACGGAAGACCACAATGGAGTAATTGGGGTGGATTAAACGATGCCACCAGAAACCAAGAGTTTACTATGGGTTCCGGACCGTCAGATTATACTTTTGGAGGAATTCTTGGAACACAAGAAATTAACACCAGAGCTTCAATTTATAGAAAAGGATCAAGAATATCTTTCTCAGGAACCAACACCAATTACAGTTGGAGAACCATGGGAACACATGCTTCAGGGATGAACAACAAAGGATGGGCTTTTGTGGTTTCTGCTTCAAGACGATGGGCTCAAGAAGGATTCTTTGATGGAACTAATTATAGTGCCAACTCTTTATTTGCCAGTGTTGAGAAAAAATTTAATGACAAACACAGTTTAAACTTTACTTCCATCTTTGCACAAAACAGCAGAGCTAAAACGTCACCAAACACGGATGAGGTTACCCGATTAAAAGATTTTAAATACAACTCATATTGGGGATGGCAAGACGGTGAAAAGAGAAATTCAAGAGTAAAAGAGATTGAAGAACCAATCAATATGTTAAGTCATTATTGGAAAATATCTGATAAGACTAACTTAAACACTAACGTAGCTTATCAAATTGGACATATTGGAAACAGTAGACTTGATTTTCAATTGGCCAACAATCCTGATCCAACTTACTATAAAAACTTACCAAGTTACTATTTAAACTCACCTAGTTATTATGTGCCGGCTCTTGATGGTTCCGGGAATCCGATTTTAGATGAAAACGGGAATCCAACTTATAACAACCCAAGTGCCGATATTGCCAGAAATAATTTTGTTAACGATGGGCAAGTTGATTGGACTGATATTTATCGCGTTAATACAGATGAAGATAGAGCCGGTAAAAGTGCCTACGTTTTATACGAAGACAGAACAGCCGATAAATTATGGAGTGCAAACTCTTACATCAATTCGCAAATTGCCGACAACATTACTTTAAATGCGGGAGTTAACTTCAAAAAACTAAGCTCAAGAAACTACCAAAAATTATTGGATTTGTTGGGAGGAACTTATTTTGAAGATATAGATCCTTTCTTTACAGGTGCTGCTTCACAGACTGATTTGAACAATCCTAACAGACAAGTAAGAGTAGGTGATACTTATGGTTACAACTATAAATTGTTAGCGACAACTTTTGAAGGATTTACACAGTTTAAATTCACTTACAAAACAATCGATTTCTATATGGCTCAATCTTTCGCAAGATCGGAATACCAGAGAGAAGGATTATACAGAAATGGTATTTATGCCAACAATTCATTTGGAAAAAGTGAAAAAGTTATCTTCGAAAACTTTGGTTTCAAAGGAGGTTTAACTTATAAACTTACCGGTCGCCAAATGTTAGACTTCAACGGAGTTTACATGACCAAAGCGCCTAACTTAAGAAACTCGTTTTCAAATGCCAGACTTAACAACAACATTACGCCTGATTTAAGAAGTGAAGCCATCATGAGTGCAGATGCAAGTTATATCATCAAAGCACCTAAATTCAAAGCAAGATTAACAGGTTTCTTTGCTAAAGTAAAAGATGCTACTGAAATATCGTTCTACTACGGAGAAGGCCTTTTTGATGCAGGTGAAGACGGTGACACCGATACCGATTCATTCATTAGTGAAATTGTAACCGGAATCAGCAAGAAAAACATCGGTGGAGAGTTTGGTTTTGAATACCAATTGACTTCTACGATTAAAGTAAACGGTGCGGCTTCTTACGGTCAATACACCTACGATGAAAATCCAAACTTAAAAGTAAATGACGACGGACAAGCCTCTGAAACGAACGCGAATCCAATTACTGATTTTGGCAGAGCTTACTTAAAAGGGTACAAACAGCCGGGAATTCCGCAACAAGCTTACTCTCTTGGTCTAGAATACCGCGATCCTAAATTTTGGTGGATTGGAGCTAATGTCAACTATTTAGCAGACACTTATATTGATGTTTCAAGTATTTTAAGAACTACTAACTTTGTGGTCGAAGATCCTACAACAGGTACAGGGTTTGACGGAGGTACAAACGAAGCAGTTCGCGCTGCTTTGAAACAAGAGAAATTTGACCCAATTACTTTGGTAAACTTAGTAGGAGGAAAATCATGGAGAGTGAACAGTTCTACTTTTGGTTTCTTCGCATCAATCAACAATGTATTTGATGTAATCTACAAAACAGGTGGTTTTGAGCAATCAAGAAAAGCAACATTTGCAGAGTTTCAAGAAGATAATGCAAACGGAACGCCATCATTCGGGCCAAAATATTTCTACGGTTACGGCAGAACATATTTTGTTAATTTTTACATTAATTTCTAATAAAATATACTATGAAAAATATATATAAATTATGCTTAACACTAGTGGCTTCGACTATGTTTTGGAGTTGTTCCGAAGAGGCAGAAATTGCCCCTTTTAAAGCGTTGATTTTTTCAGAAGGGTTTTCTTCTGATAGTCCTTTCTTTAATTTCAACGGAAATTTCAACTTCCCGGGTTGGACCAATTATGCAGAAACCGGAACGCGACTTTGGACAGAAAGAGAATTCAACGACGATGGCTATATCCAGTTTAGTACTTTCGGAAGTGGACAAGCCTCAAATATCGGATGGGCTATCACACCTGCCATTGACTTAGGCAATGCTGAAAATGTAGTATTTTCATTTTCATCAGCAACAAACTTTGTAGACAATCCAGCCAATAAATTAGAAGTATTGATCTCTACAGATTTTGACGGAACAAACGTATTAGGTGCTACTTGGACTGCCTTAGACGCAACAGTAGCAAACGAAACAACAAACGGTTACGTATATATTCCATCCGGAGAAATTGATTTATCTTCGTACAGCGGAATCATTCACATTGCCTTCAGAGTAACCGGAAACGGAACTACACTTGACGGTCTTTTCCAAGTTGACAAAGTAAAAGTTTACGAAAACAATTAATAGCTATGAAAAATTTATTAAAACTTTTGACCATTGCACTTTTTGCAACCTTTGCAAGTTGTGTAGATGAATCGTACGACAATCCTGATTTAAGCGGCGAATGTACAGATTTAACAGCCACCAAAGATGTGAGCTACTTCACTAATTTAGCGGCAACGTCTTATGCCCAACATACAGGCGATGACATTATTGAAGCTTATGTTACTTCAAGTGATGTTGGAGGAAACTTTTACAAATCCATTTCTTTTGTTTCAGTAGATGGAACCGTTGGATTCAGTGTTTCAGTAGATGATTACAATCTTTATACAAAATACGAACCGGGAAGAAAAGTATTTGTAAATATGAAAGACAGGTATTTCGTTAAAGAAAACAATTCAACAGTTATCGGGTCTTTGTACAATGGTAACACACTAGAGGATACTTCAGACGATGAAGTAGGTAGAATTTCTCCGGTAGAATACCAAAGTGTTTTAACCCGTTCTTGTACTAAAGTAAATGAAGACGAATTGGTGAACCATTTAACCATCGCTCAAACATTGAATAACAATAACATTAATAAGTTAATTGAGTTAGATAACGTTCAATTTACGGACGCTTCTTTAAACCAAAATTATTTTGATGAAGATGTATTCACGATTGGTGGTGGAACTAATCACAATGTGGTTGATGCTGCAGGAAATACACTTATCGTTAGAGTAAGTGAATATGCCACTTTTGCTTCCGCAGCTATTCCTTCAGGGAACGGAAAACTAAGAGGTGTTTTAACTAAATTCGGAAGTACTTTCCAGTTCATGATCAGATCTTTGGATGATGTTCAGCTAAACGGACCAAGAGTGCAACCATTGTTCGAAGAAACATTCACAACCAATTTTCCTAACTGGACAAAATTCAGTGTAATTGGCAACCAAGTTTGGTCATTAGATTCAGCAGGTAACCCAGGGAATTGTGCCAACATGAATGGTTTTTCAAGTGGTGCTCAAAACAATGAAGACTGGTTGATTTCACCATCAATTGACTTGACAAGTGTGCCATCAGCCAACTTGACTTTCCAAACAGTAAGACCATTCTCCGGAACAGCTCTTGCAGTATTGGTATCGACCAACTATTCAGGTTCGGGTACGCCAACAGCGGCAACCTGGACAACTCTGTCCGGGTTTAATTTAGCTACATCCGGTACCACTTGGAGAGATTCAGGCAACGTATCGTTAGCGGCATTCATCGGACAACCAAACGTACGCATAGCTTTCAAATATGTATCAACGACTGCCGGCGCTTCCCAATGGAAAGTTGACAATGTAAAAGTGCAATAAGTAGTACCAAAATACAATTATAAAAGTCTCGAGTAATCGGGACTTTTTTTATTTTATAAATTCATTACTTTTACGTACTTCAAAATGAAATCAAAATGAAATCAAAATGAAAAATATTTTTATTACCCTCATTAGTTTTATGGCCTTACAATCCACAGCCCAAGAAGTCCTTAGTCCGGAAACCCTATGGAAATTAGGAAGAGTAACCGCTTTAGGAATTTCAACCGATGGAAAAACTATCGTTTACAAAGTAGCCACACCATCAGTGGCCGACAACAAGTCAACTACTAAGTTCTACACCATTCCGGTAACCGACGGAACACCAACGGAAGTAGCTGACACCAAAGAAATAATGACAGACAAAAATGTTTCCCCGGATGGTTTGTATATTCTTTCGAGTCAAGAAGTAAAAACCGAAAACGTATTAGGAAAAGACATTCACTCCGATTTAAGCAAATCCGATGCACAAGTCTACAATGGTTTAGATTACCGCCATTGGGATACCTGGAACAACGGTACCCATAACCACGTTTTTTATGCTTTAAACAAAGGAACCAAAGCAAGGCCAATCGACATTATGCCTAACGAACCCTATGATAGTCCACAAAAACCTTTCGGTGGCGATGAAGATTACATTTGGTCTCCTGATAGCAAAAGCATCATCTACGTTTGCAAAAAGAAAGCGGGAACCGATTATGCCGTTTCTACCAACACCGATTTATACGAATACAACCTCGAAACCAAAACCACCAAAAACCTAACCGAAAACAATCCAGGTTATGATATGAATCCGGTGTTTTCCCCAACCGGAAACCTAACATGGTTGCAAATGAAACGTGACGGTTACGAAGCCGATAAAAACGATTTAATCGTTCGTTTCAAAGGAATCGACATGAATCTTACCGCCAATTGGGACGGCAGTGTCGATAATTTCCTTTGGAGTGTCGATGGTAAAAAAGTATATTTCACCGCAGCGGTTGACGGAGCCAAACATTTATTCGAAGTCAATTTCCCGGGTTTAACTAGAATTGCAGTTACCGTGAGACAAATCACTTCAGGCGATTTTGACGTGAATGACTTGGTAGGTTTCTCAGGCGATAACATCATCGTAACGCGCACCGACATGAACCACGCCAGCGAAATCTATTCGTACAACTTCAAGAAAAAAACTTGGCTACAACTCACCAAAACCAACGACGAGACTTACGCCAAATTGGCCTTACCCAAATACGAAAGACGTTATGTAACCACCACTGATGGTAAGAAAATGTTGGTTTGGGTAATTCTTCCTCCGAATTTTGACAAAACCAAAAAATACCCAACGCTTTTATACTGCCAAGGCGGACCGCAATCACCGTTAACCCAAACGTATTCTTTCCGTTGGAACTTCTCCTTAATGGCATCTCAAGGCTATGTAATCGTAGCGCCAAACCGCCGCGGCATGTACGGTCACGGACAAGCTTGGAACGAACAAATCTCTAAAGATTGGGGCGGACAAGTAATGGATGACTATCTCTCAGCGATTGATGATGTGGCCAAAGAAAGTTATGTCGATAAAACGCGTTTAGGTGCTGTTGGAGCGAGCTATGGCGGTTATTCAGTATTCTACCTCGCCGGCATTCATAACAACCGTTTTAAAACGTTTATTTCGCATTGCGGAGTTTTCAATTTAGAGAGTATGTACGGCACCACCGAAGAAGTCTTCTTCAACAACTGGGACCACGGCGGCGCTTATTGGGAAAAAGACAATGCTGATGCCCAAAAAGCCTATACCAAATTCAATCCAATAAAAATGGTCGACAAATGGAACACACCTATCTTAATCATCCAAGGTGGAAAAGATTACCGAGTGCCTATCGGGCAAGGACAAGAAGCTTTCCAAGCGGCTCAATTACGAGGCATCAAAAGCCGTTTCATGCTCTTCCCCGAAGAAAACCACTGGGTTTTAAAACCACAAAATGCTTTAGTATGGCAACGTGAGTTTTACAAATGGCTAAAAGAAACGCTATAATAATGAAAAACCCAACTTGAAAAAGTTGGGTTTTGTTTTTTTAATCAGGAGCGATTGGTTTGAGCATTCTTGCCATCCATATTCCCGCTTTCCGCGCTACACGGTAGCTAGCTACAATCGGGGCTAAAGGGAAAGCCGTTTTAATTTTTGGAAACTTAGCCCAACAAAAAACCCAACTCTCTCAAGTTGGGTTTCTATTTTCTATCTATTCCGGATCGTTCATTTTAAAACTTTCCATAAACTTCGTAGTGTAATTTCCGGCTACATAATCCGGCTCTTCCATCAATTGTCTGTGGAATGGAATGGTTGTTTTAATCCCTTCAATGTAAAACTCATCCAAAGCACGCTTCATTTTGTTGATGGCTTCTTCTCTGGTTTGCGCAGTTGTAATCAACTTGGCAATCATCGAGTCATAATTCGGCGGAATAGTATAACCAGCGTAAACGTGAGTATCTAAACGCACTCCGTGTCCACCCGGCGCATGTAAAACGGTAATTTTACCCGGTGAAGGACGGAAGTCATTGTACGGATCTTCAGCGTTAATACGACATTCTATAGAGTGCAATTGCGGTAAATAATTTTTACCCGAAATTGGCACACCGGCCGCAACTAATATCTGCTCACGAATCAAATCGTAATCAATAACTTGTTCCGTAATTGGGTGTTCTACTTGGATACGAGTGTTCATCTCCATAAAGTAAAAATTTCGGTGTTTGTCCACCAAGAATTCTACTGTTCCGGCACCTTCATATTTAATGAATTCTGCGGCTTTTACAGCGGCTTCACCCATTTTAGTTCTCAATTCGTCCGTCATAAACGGAGACGGCGTTTCCTCAGTCAATTTTTGGTGACGACGTTGCACCGAACAATCTCTTTCTGATAAGTGACAGGCTTTTCCATAAGAATCACCTACTACTTGTATTTCAATATGGCGTGGCTCTTCGATTAATTTCTCCAAATACATCCCGTCATTCCCAAACGCTGCCGCTGATTCCTGACGCGCACTTTCCCACGCTTTTAATAATTCATCTTCTTTCCAAACGGCACGCATTCCTTTTCCACCACCACCGGCAGTAGCTTTCAACATTACCGGGAAGCCCATACCTTTAGACAATTCTAAAGCTTGCTCGTAAGATTCTAATAAACCGTCAGAACCGGGAACACAAGGAACTCCGGCCGCTTTCATGGTCGCTTTAGCCGAAGCTTTGTCACCCATACGGTCAATCATTTCAGGCGAAGCACCAATAAACTTGATGCCGTGTTCCTGACAAATCTTAGAGAATTTCGCATTTTCAGACAAGAAACCATAACCCGGATGAATGGCATCGGCATTAGTGATTTCGGCAGCCGCAATGATATTCGACATTTTCAAGTAAGATAAATTACTTGGCGGTGGTCCAATACAAACGGCTTCGTCTGCAAACTTTACGTGTAAACTTTCCGCATCGGCCGTAGAGTAAACCGCCACAGTCTTGATGCCCATTTCTTTACAGGTTCTGATGACGCGAAGCGCAATTTCCCCTCTATTGGCAATTAATATTTTTTTAAACATCTTTTTAAGAATTTTAAATTAGAAATTTTAAATTTTAAATTATTATAATTGACAGCTTGCCATCATTTATAATTTATAATTCATAATTTAAAATAGTTTAAGATGGATCTACCAAGAATAACGGTTGGTCAAATTCTACCGGAGACATATCGTCTACTAAAATCTTAACGATTTTACCGGTGATTTCTGCTTCGATTTCGTTGAACAACTTCATCGCTTCAACTACACAAAGTACGTCACCTTTTTGGATAGTACTACCAACTTCCACAAATACCGGTTTGTCCGGAGATGGTTTGCGGTAGAATGTTCCAATCATTGGTGATTTTATAGTAACATATTTTGAGTTGTCATCAGCAGCAGGAGCAGCGGCAACCGGTGCAGCAGCAACTGGAGCAACAGCAGCAGGAGCAGCAATGGCTTGTTGCATTGGCGCTTGTTGCACATAAGTGATATCAGGTGAATTGCCTTCTAAGGTAGTTCGGATTGTAATTTTAATGTCACCTGTCTCTAACTTTACTTCAGCAACCCCGGAATTGGATACAAATTTGATTAGGTTTTGAATTTCTTTTAAATCCATAATTAGTTAGTTTTAGAATTAGTTTTATTGTTGTTTGTTGTATGCCCATTTTAAGTAGATAGAACCCCAAGTGAATCCACCACCAAATGCGGCAAAAATTAAATTATCGCCTTTTTTAAATTGATTTTCAAAATCACTCAACAGCAAAGGTAATGTAGCTGAGGTTGTATTGCCGTATTTTTGAATATTTACTAAGACTTTTTCTTCATCCAAGCCCATTCGGTTTGCAGTCGCATCTATAATTCTTTTGTTAGCTTGGTGTGCAATTAACCAATTGACATCGTCTTTGGTTAAGTTGTTGCGCTCCATTATTTTTTCACTAACATCTGCCATGCCTGAAACGGCGTATTTGAAAACGGTTTTTCCGTCTTGAAAAACAAAGTGCTGTCCGTTGGCAACCGTTTCGGCTGTTGGAGGAAGGATTGAACCACCGGCATCAATTTTTAGGTATTCTCTACCGATTCCGTCGCTTCTTAAAAATTCGTCTTGAAGACCTAAACCTTCATAGTTTGGTTCAAATAAAACCGCACCTGCACCATCACCAAAGATGATACAAGTAGCTCTATCAGTATAATCAATGATGGAAGACATTTTATCGGCACCAATTAACAGTACTTTTTTGTATCTTCCTGATTCTATGTAAGCTGCAGCATTCGACATGCCAAATAAGAAACTCGAACAAGCCGCTTGTAAATCATAGGCAAAAGCGTTTACCGCACCAATTTGACTAGCTACGTAAACACCTGTGGCTGCGACCGGCATATCCGGAGTTGCCGTAGCCATAATAACCAGGTCGATTTCTTCAGGATTGATATTGGCTTTGGAAATTAAATCTTGAGCGGCTTTGATGGCCATATGTGAAGTGCCTTTACCTTTTTCTTTTAAAAGCCTTCTTTCGTTGATTCCGGTGCGAGTGGTAATCCATTCGTCATTGGTATCAACCATAGTTTCCAGTACTTGATTTGAGAGTACAAATTCCGGAACATAAGCTCCAACTGCGGTTATTGCGGCTGTAATTTTAGTCATAAAAATGGTATTTTTCCAGTCGATTTTGTTAAATCGTAAAGTTGTGGAAATTACAAAAAAATTTTATACCTAAGCTGATTAGGATTGGATATTTGCTAAAATTAATGAAAACAAAAAACTCCCATAAAGTGGGAGTTTGTTTTGTAAAAAAACCTTAATTAAGCAACAGCTACTGATTTATCAATAACAACTTGTCCTCTGTAATACATTTTTCCTTCATGCCAGTATGCTCTGTGGTATAAATGCGCTTCACCGGTTACCGGGCAAGTAGCGATTTGAGCAACAGTTGCTTTATAATGAGTTCTTCTTTTGTCTCTTCTAGTTTTCGAGATTTTTCTCTTAGGATGTGCCATTGTACTATATTATTTATCCGTTAATAGTTGTTTTAATTTGTCCCAACGCGGGTCAATATCATCTTCTTTTTTTACTTCTTTTACTTCTTTAACTTGTAATTCGTTTAGTTTTTTCAATGCTTCTGTTTGTAATGTGCCGTCTTTTACACCGGGATGAACTCTTTTGAGAGGCACAGACAATACAATCATTTCATAAATGTATTGCGATAAATCTATTTGATGTTCGCCATGAGGCAATATCAATAATTCATCATTATCATTGTTGAATTCTTCACCAAACTGTACTACCAATTTAATTTTTCCTTTGATAGGTAAATCAAATGGTTCTCCGGTTAAGTCACAGGGAACGTTTACAGTTCCTTTGTGTTTAAAGCTGATTTCCAACATAGTTGATTTTTTGTCTAAGACAACCTCTACGTCAATATCACAACTTTCGAATTCATCAAAACTAAATTCGTCAAAGAACTTTTTGTTTATTTTAAACTCAAACTGATGCTTTCCTAATTTTAACCCTACAAAAGGAATTAAATATTCATTTGTACTTTTCATCTAAACAACAATTTGACCCGACATTTCGGGAGTGCAAAGATATAAAATTATTGGAATTCCAATAACCTTATGAACATTTTTTTGTTTATAACTGTTTTTCTTTTGTTTTCAAGGGGTTCTTGCTGATTTCCAAGTGTTGAAATCTAGAATTATAGATATCAATCGCTGTGTAAACCGCTTCCTTAAATGAATTGTAATCGGCAATTCCTTTTCCGGCGATTTCATAGGCCGTTCCATGATCGGGAGATGTCCTGATTTTATTTAAACCGGCGGTGTAATTTACACCATTCCCAAAAGACAAAGTTTTAAACGGAATCAATCCTTGGTCGTGATAAGTAGCAATTACTGCATCGTATTTATCATATTGGTTGCTCCCAAAAAAACCATCGGCAGCAAATGGGCCAAAAACCAAAGTGCCTTTTTCAAATAATTTTTTTAATGATGGTTTCAAAATTTCGTCATCTTCTTTGCCAATCACGCCATTGTCTCCTGCATGTGGATTCAAAGCTAAAACTGCAATTTTAGGTTTGTTAATACCAAAATCTTGAATCAAAGATTGTTTGATGGTTTCTACTTTTTGAATGATTAATTTTTCAGTCAAATGTTTGGCTACCTCGTTTACAGGAATATGGTCAGTCAATAAACCTACTCTTAAGTTGTCCTGAACCATTAACATCAAAGCATTTCCTTCTAATTCTTGGTCTAAATAATCAGTATGTCCCGGAAATTTAAATTCTTCGGATTGTATATTATATTTATTAATAGGCGCTGTAACTAAAACGTCAATATGATTTTCTTTTAAAGCTTTGGTAGCAGCGACAAATGATTTTATGGCATACTTTCCGATGTTTTCATCATTTTGCCCAAAATTCAAATCAACACCTTCTCGCCAAATATTCAACACATTGATTTTACCAACAACCAATTGCTCAATCTTATCAATACCGTGCAACGGAGCAGTGAGTTCCAAAGTTTTTTTGATAAACGAAAGCACTTTTACATTGGCAAAAATAACCGGTGTGCAAAGCTCCAGCATCCTGGAATCTTCAAAAGTCTTAAGGATTACTTCGCTTCCAATACCGTTTAAATCTCCAATTGAAATCCCAACGATGATATTTTCTGCTTTTTTCATAAGAAGGACTAGTTATTTATTGCTAATTTTGAAGTGCAAATTTAGTAAAATAAAACCATAATGTTTACAGGAATAATTGAAACCCTTGGAATAGTCAAAGAAATTAAAAAAGACCAGGATAATGTTCATATAACGGTTTCTTCTGCCATAACTCATGAGTTAAAAATTGACCAAAGTGTAGCTCACAATGGTGTTTGTCTCACTGTAGTAGCCATCAATAATGACGAATACACTGTAACGGCCATTAGAGAAACTATTGAAAAAACCAATCTTGCGGATTGGCTAGTTGGTGATTTGCTCAATTTAGAACGCGCCATGAAATTAGGAGATAGGCTAGACGGACATATAGTTCAAGGGCATGTGGACCAAACCGGAATTTGTAAATCAATTGAAGAAGCGAATGGGAGTTGGTATTTTACTTTTGAATACGATAAACAATTAAACAATATTACCATTGAAAAAGGATCAATCACGGTAAATGGAGTTAGTTTGACTGTTGTGAATTCTAAAGAAAATGAATTTAGTGTAGCAATTATTCCTTACACTTATGAACACACTAATTTTAAATCGTTCAAAATAGGCACAAAAATAAATTTAGAATTTGATGTTGTGGGAAAATACGTGGCACGATTGTCTTCTTTGAGGCACTAATTTTTAAAATTCGTGCATTTATAAAGAAAAAAGCATCCTTTTAACGGGATGCTTTTTTTATGTTCAATTGGTAAATTTTGTATAATCCGAAGGCTAATGAAATGGCCATCAATATCAATACACCTCCGTCCAAAGGCAAGCCAGGCGGGGGTGGCGGCAGTGATGGTTGCGGTGGTTCAGCAGGCGCAGCATGGCTTGCGAAACTCCACAAAAGCAAAACCAGAATGGTAATTATTCTATTCGGGACAATTTTCATAGTGCGTAAAAGTATAAAAAAAATCTAATCTCCAAAATAAATTAAATATTTAATCCATTATGTTAATAGAAATTTAATGTCCAAAAGTACTGATTCTAAAGTGAATTAGTATTTTATTTCTAAAAATTATGACATAATCCTATTTCTAATTAACGAAAATTTCCCTTTATGGGATTTTAAATTAGATAAAAAAGACCTCAAAAGGAGGTCTTTTTTACTGTGGTCCCACTTGGGCTCGAACCAAGGACCACCTGATTATGAGTCAGGTGCTCTAACCAACTGAGCTATAGGACCGGTTTACTTCACTGACTTTTATTGGTTTTGGAGTTCAGTGAATAAAGCCATGGCTTTATTTAGAGGTTGCAATATTACTACTATTTTTGTTTCGTTGCAACTATTTTTAGCGGATTTCTTGACAAAGTTCAATCAAAACGCCGTTAGTGCCTTTTGGATGTAAGAATGCAACCAGCTTATTATCAGCACCTTTTTTAGGCGTTTCATTTAAGATGGTGAAGCCTTCATTTTTTAAGCGTTCCATTTCAGAAAGGATGTCTTCTACATCAAAAGCGATGTGGTGAATGCCTTCGCCTTTTTTTTCTAGAAATTTAGCAATTGGGCTTTCTGGATTGGTGGCTTCGAGGAGTTCAATTTTGTTTGGCCCGTTCAGGAAAAAAGAAGTTTTTACGCCTTCACTGGCGACTTCTTCTTCTTTATAAGGCGGATTTCCGAAGAGTTTTTCGAAAAGCAGGTTGGAAGTTTCCAGGCTTTTTACGGCGATGCCGATATGTTCTATTTTTCTCATTTTATGGAGTTACTGAGTTGCTGAGGGACTGAGTCGCTGAGCAGATTAAAAATTCAAAGATAAGGATTTCACAAATTAGCCCTGATGGAAGTGGCATCCTTTTTACGGATTTTTAGCCGGAAAAAGATATAACGGACAGCAGGAATAGCTCCTGAAAAAAACTCAGTTACTCAGTTGCTCAGTTACTTTCTAACTTAAAAGTTGTATTTTTGCCCCATGGAAACGAACAGACAGAAAAAAATTGGCAGTGTATTGCAAAAGGATTTGGTAGATATTCTTCAAGGAGAAGTGCGTAAAAACGGTATTTCTAACTTGGTGATTTCAGTTTCAAAAGTAAGCGTGACTACCGATTTGTCGATTGCCAAAGTGTATTTGAGCGTTTTTCCACAAGATAAGGCTAAAGATTTATTGGAAGCCATTAAAACCAATGCGCCTTTGATTAAGCATGATTTATCGCAAAGAGTAAAACTACAATTGCGCAAAGTGCCGAATTTAGCTTTTTATATCGACGATTCGTTGGATTACATTGAAAAAATTGACAATGCTTTGGCCGGAAAAGAAAATCCGATTGAAAACCGCGACCTTTTAGACAAACGCAAGAAATTCTAATTTGAACTTTTCGCTATACATAGCCAAACGATACCTTTTTAGCAAAAGTAAAAACAATGCTATTAATATTATTACGGGTATCGCTTCGGTAGGAATTATTGTTGGCGCCATGGCTTTGTTTGTGGTGCTTTCTGTTTTTAGCGGATTGCGGGTTTTTAGTTTGTCTTTTTCCAATGACTTTGATCCCGATTTAAAAGTCAATCCCATTTCAGGAAAATCTTTTGTTATTTCACCCGAACAAGAATCCCAACTCAAAAGCATGGAAGGCGTTGCTTCTTTCAGTAAAGTTGTGGAAGAACGAGTGCTTTTCTTTTTTGACGGCAAAGAACAAGTGACTTATTTAAAAGGTGTCGATGCCAATTTTACCAAAACCAATGTGGTAGATCAAAATTTGATTAATGGAAAATGGTTAGAGCCCAATACGGTTCAGGTTGTTATTGGTTATGGAATTTCAGAGAAATTGTCTTTAGGCCTTTTTGATTTTAATAATCCGTTTGAGGTTTATGTCCCGAGAAAGGGCAAAGGCGTTATTGAAAGTGAAGCCGAAGCGTTCAACAAAGCCAAGTTGATTCCGATAGGAATTTATGCCATTAGTGAAGATTTAGATAGTAAATATGTGTTTTGTGATTTGATTTTGGCGCAATATTTATTAGAATTAAAACCGAATCAGATTTCGGGTGTGGAGATTAAGCTGAAACCCAATGTTGATGAAGCGAATGTCATTGAAAAACTGAATACACTTTTTCAAAATAAAGTCGACATCAAAAACAGAGCGCAGCAAAACGCGACTCTATACAAAATGTTGAACACCGAGAATATAGCGGTGTATTTGATCTTTACTTTGGTAATCATTATTGCGCTTTTTAACTTAATAGGAGCGCTAATTATGATGGTTTTGGATAAAAAATCTAACTTGAAAACACTCTACAATTTGGGTTCAGAAATTAAAGATTTGAAGAGAATTTTCTTGTTGCAAGGCAGTTTACTGAGTGTTTTTGGCGGTATTATCGGATTGCTTTTGGGAATAATTATTGTGGTGATTCAGCAACAGTTTAGTTTGGTTATGATCACTGAAACCTTGGCTTATCCGGTGGTTTTTAGTGTTCAAAATGTGTTGATTGTTTTCTTGACAATCATCTCTTTGGGTTTTATTTCCAGTTGGATTGCGAGTAGTAGAGTAAGCAAAAAGTTGTTGGATTAAACAAACTGAAAACCCGAATATACATCTTGAATTTCGTCCAAAGCTTTGAATAATGCTTCAGCGGATTCTAGGGTAACCAATTTTAAACGGTGTTCCTTGAAGTTGGGAATTCCTTTAAAATAATTGGTGTAATGACGGCGCATTTCTACAATCCCAACGCGTTCTCCTTTCCAATCCATTGACCAAGTTAAATGATTTCTGGCGGCTTCGACTCTATCGGTCATTGTGGGTTGTGCCAAATGTTCTCCGGTTTTGAAGTAGTGTTTGATTTCGTTAAAAATCCACGGATAACCAATCGCAGCGCGACCAATCATCATCCCGTCTAAACCGTATTTGTTTTTGTATTCCAATGCTTTTTCGGGCGAATCAATATCTCCGTTTCCGAAAATAGGCATGGTAATTCTTGGGTTTTCTTTGATTCTTTGAATGTGCGACCAATCTGAATGACCTTTGTACATTTGGGCACGGGTTCGGGCATGAACCGTCAAAGCTTGTACCCCAATATCTTGTAAACGTTCGGCAACTTCATCAATATTGATGGAATTTTCATCCCAACCCAAACGCGTTTTTACCGTAACCGGAAGCGAAGTTCCTTTGATAACAGCTTTGGTCAAACGCACCATCAAATCGACATCTTTTAAAACTCCGGCACCGGCGCCTTTGCAAACTACTTTTTTAACCGGACAGCCAAAATTAATATCCACTAAATCAGGTTGTACTGCATCAACAATTCTTGAAGACATCTCCATCGCTTCTTCATCACCACCAAAAATCTGAATGCCAACAGGACGTTCGTAATCGAAAATATCCAATTTCATTCGGCTTTTCATCGCATCGCGAATCAGGCCTTCGGAAGAGATGAATTCTGAGTACATCAAATCAGCACCGTGTAACTTACAAAGTCTGCGGAATGGAGGATCGCTCACATCTTCCATAGGCGCAAGTAGCAAAGGGAAATCAGGTAATAAAATGTTGCCGATTTTGGGCATGCTTTAATTTTTTTTGGCAAAAATACGATTTTTAAGAGAATAGAAGAAAGACAAACGAACAAAGACTTTTTTTGCGTTTTGAAACTGATGAATTTAGCCTATATTTGCCGATTAAACGCAAACGTGTTTTTGCCCACCCGAGGCCATAAGCCGAACAGAGCGCAGCTAAAAAATGACAGATTTACGAAGATGAAGCATATTAGAAATTTTTGCATTATTGCACACATTGACCACGGAAAAAGTACGCTTGCGGACCGATTGCTTGGTGCTACACAAACCGTTACTGCTCGTGAAGAGAAAGCCCAGTTGTTGGACAACATGGACTTAGAACGCGAGCGTGGCATTACCATTAAGAGTCACGCCATTCAGATGGAATATAAGTACAAAGGCGAAGATTATATTCTGAACCTTATTGATACTCCCGGACACGTTGATTTCTCCTATGAAGTTTCTCGTTCCATTGCCGCATGTGAAGGTGCGCTTTTGATTGTTGATGCTGCGCAAAGTATTCAGGCACAAACCATTTCTAACTTGTATTTAGCTTTAGAAAACGACTTGGAAATTATTCCGGTCTTAAATAAAGTGGATTTGCCAAGCGCTAATCCGGAAGAAGTTAGCGATGATATTATCGATTTATTAGGTTGTAAATTGGAAGATATTATTCATGCTTCGGGTAAAACCGGTTTTGGCGTGGAAAATATTTTAGCTGCCATTATTGAAAAAATTCCGGCACCAAAAGGAAACAAAGACGAGCCTTTACAAGCCTTAATTTTTGATTCGCATTACAATCCTTTCCGAGGAATCGAGGTTATTTTCCGTGTCAAAAACGGAGAAATAAAAAAAGGTCAAAAAATCAAATTCATGGCGACCGGCAATGAGTATTTTGCCGATGAAGTAGGTACTTTGAAGTTAAATCAAGTTCCTAAGAATGTCATTTCTACAGGAGATGTTGGCTATTTAATATCAGGAATTAAGGAAGCGAAAGAAGTAAAGGTTGGTGATACTTTAACCGATGCTAAAACGCCAACTACCAATATGATTACAGGATTCGAAGATGTTAAACCAATGGTTTTCGCCGGAATTTATCCTGTAGATACTGAAGATTACGAAGATTTACGTGCTTCGATGGAGAAATTGCAATTGAATGATGCTTCCTTGGTGTTTACTCCGGAAAGTTCAGCCGCTTTAGGGTTTGGTTTCCGTTGTGGATTCTTAGGAATGCTGCATTTAGAAATCATTCAAGAACGTTTGGAACGCGAATACGATATGACCGTAATTACTACGGTTCCCAACGTTTCGTATATGGCTTACACCAAAAAAGAACCTACTACGCCTTTTGTAGTGAATAATCCTTCTGATTTACCTGAACCTTCTCGTTTAGATAGAGTGGAAGAACCATTTATAAAAGCTACTATCATTACCAAATCTGATTATGTTGGAAACGTAATGAGTTTGTGTATTGAAAAGCGTGGTGTGATTACCAATCAAACTTATTTAACGACAGAAAGAGTAGAATTGAATTTTGACATGCCATTGGCGGAGATTGTATTCGATTTTTATGATAGATTGAAAACAGTTTCCAAAGGCTATGCGTCGTTTGACTATACGCCAATTGGTATGAAAGAATCCAAACTGGTTAAATTAGACGTGTTGTTAAACGGACAATCGGTTGATGCGCTTTCGGCTTTGATTCATGAAAGTAATGCTTACAATATTGGTAAAAAAATGTGCGAGAAGTTGCGTGAATTAATCCCAAGACAACAATTTGACATTCCGATTCAAGCTGCGATTGGGGCAAAAATTATTGCTCGTGAAACAATCAAAGCGTTGCGTAAAGACGTTACCGCCAAGTGTTATGGTGGTGATATTTCGCGTAAGCGTAAACTGTTGGAAAAACAGAAAAAAGGAAAGAAAAGAATGCGTTTAGTAGGCAATGTTGAAATTCCACAAGAAGCGTTTATGGCCGTTTTAAAATTGAATGATTAAATAATTGACTGAGTTGCTGAGTAACTAAGTAGCTGAGAATATAGAAGAAACCCAATGGCGAAAGTTGCTGGGTTTTTTGTTACTGAATACCTTCAAATAATTTCACGGCGTCTTCTTTTTTGAAAAGCTGAGTGCCTTCGTTCATAGTAGCTGCTGTTCCGCAGGAAACACCCCATTGCAGGACTTCTTTTAAGGTTTTATTTTGTGACAAAGCCCAAACCATTCCACCGACCATGCTGTCTCCGGCGCCTACCGTACTTTTCTTTATAACTTTTGGCGCAGCCACAAATTCGGTTTGGTTTTTTGAGACTAAAATGGCGCCTTCTGCTCCAAGTGACACCACTACAATTTCAGCACTTCCTTTTTTGATTAAGGTTTTGGCTGCTTTTTCTACTTCGGGTAATGCTAATCTTTCTGCTCTGATTAATTTGGCCAATTCACCAATGTTGGGTTTAATTAGATAAACGCCTTTGTCCAGCACTTTCTGCAATGCTTCGCCTGAAGTATCTACAATTACTTTTATTCCGGAAGCTTTTGCCGTTTCAGCGATTATTTGATAAAAATGGGTTGGTAAACCTTCATTTAAACTTCCGCTGAGGACTAAATAATTGGTTTTTATTTCTTTGATGGTTTCGATTACGGTTTCTTTTTCGGCTTCTGTCAGTTCATTTCCGGGAAACCCAAATCGGTATTGTGCTTTAGTTTGGTTTTCAAAAGCGATGAAATTTTCGCGGGTCCAATTTTGTGTTGGAATAACTTGGCTTTCAATGCCTTCGTTGTTTACTAATTCTTCTAACATTTTGCCAGACGAACCGCCCGAAGTATGGATACAAAGAGAATTTCCGCCAAGTTTGGCAATCGCTTTGGAAACATTTATTCCGCCACCGCCGGCATCGTATCTTGGTTTGTCACAACGGATTTTTTGTTCAGCCACTAATCCGGAAAAATGAGTGCTTTTGTCTAATGAAGGATTGAGGGTTAGCGTTATAATTTGGTGTGATTTCATGGTAAAAATTTATTCCTATAAAGTTGCAAATAATCAACGAGAATCTGTGCAAACTATGGCTAAAAAACTTTGTAACTTTGCAACCTAAAATCGAGTAACTATGTTAGAAGATAAAACACCGCAACGTACCTCATTATCACAATTGGGTGAATTTGGTTTGATAGACCATTTGACTAAAAATTTTGATGTAAAGCAACCTTCGACCTTGAAAAGTATAGGCGATGATGCCGCTGTTTTAGATTTTAAAGATAAAAAAGCAGTCGTTTCCACTGATTTGTTGATTGAAGGAGTGCATTTTGATTTGTCTTATATGCCATTGCGTCATTTAGGTTATAAGGCGGTTGTAGTGAATGTTTCCGACATCTGCGCTATGAATGCAAAACCATCTCAGATAACCGTTTCAGTAGCGGTTTCAAATCGTTTTCCGCTGGAAGCCTTGGAAGAACTGTTTGATGGGATTGCTTTGGCGGCGAAATTTTATAATGTGGATGTTATTGGAGGCGATACAACTTCTTCTCAAAAAGGATTAATTATTTCGATTACTGCCATTGGGGAAGCGAATGAAAACGAACTTGTTTACAGAGATGGTGCGAAAGAGGGCGATTTACTGGTGGTAACAGGTGATTTAGGTTCAGCTTACATGGGATTACAGGTTTTGGAACGCGAGAAACAAGTCTTTCAGGTAAACCCAAACAACCAACCCGATTTGGATGCGTATACTTATTTAATTGAGCGCCAATTAAGACCGGAAGCGCGTCATGACATAAGAATTTTATTGGAAAAACTAGAAGTTAAACCGACTTCGATGATTGATATTTCGGATGGATTGTCTTCGGAGATTATTCATATCTGTAAGCAAAGTAAAGTCGGCTGTAATTTATACGAAGAGAAAATTCCGGTTGACCCACAGTTTATTAATGTTTGTGAAGAGTTCAATATTGATTCGACAACTGTTGCGATTAATGGTGGTGAAGATTATGAATTGTTGTTTACAATTGCCATAGAAGATTTTGATAAAATCAAAGCCAATCCTAATTTTACGGTTATTGGTCATTTAACACAAGAAAGCGAAGGCATACACTTAATTACCAGAGCTAATACCAAAATTCCTTTGAAAGCCCGTGGTTGGGACGCTATGGAAGCATAAAAAAAGCGATACCCGAAAGTATCGCTTCCCCCTAAGTCTTGTAAATTAAGTAGTAGTTTTAAGTTTTATAACTACTGGATTAATTCTACAAATACTAACCCTGAAATCATTCAGCTAAGTTAGTCATTGTAGCTAAGCGTTTAATTACGGTTTCCCGCATATTTGTTACGGTTTCCCGTAATATCGTTAAATGACACCTTTATTCTTGGCTTCTCTGATTAAATCAACATCTGTTCCGCCTGCAACTTCCAATATTTCGCGAATATTTAGTTTTCTTTTTTCGATAGCGCTTAAGGAAAGCGGTATATAGGTTGGTAAATCTTTAGTTTTTACCCCTTTTGATAAGTGGAATAGGATTTGTTTGTCAAAAACGTCTAATTCGATATTATTGTATTGGGCTTGACCGACTAATTTAATTACGGTTTGGCTGTAATAACTTTCGTCGTTAATGATTTTATCAAAAGCAAAAAGCAACTCGTCAAAAGTCAAGTCGTTTTTAATGATTAAGCCACTTGGATTGATGTTTTTGATGATGTTATTTATCTTAAGTAATTCGGTGTGCATGGTCAACAAAATCACTTTGCATTCCGGCATTTCGGTTTTCATCAACATGGCTAAATCTTCTCCGGAGTAGATTCCTTTTTCGGCATATTCCGGCATACTGATGTCAAAAAAAGCAATATCAAATTTTTTAGTTGCATCAATAATATTCTCGTAGCCCGATTTACAGTTGTTGGCTTGGGTTACCACAAAATCAAAGCCTTTTTGGCCATATTTATTAATGGCATTTTTGTAGGCTTCGATAATAAAGGGATGGTCGTCTACGATTAAAATTTGGATAGGGCTTTTCATTCTTGTTCTACAATTATAGGTTGTTTTGTTTCGATTGGAATAGTAATTACAATTTTGGTTCCGTTGTCTTTTTTAGAATTGATGTCGATGATTCCTTTGCAATCATTGGTTCGGGATATCATGTTTTGCATGCCGATTCCTTTACTTTTCTTATTGACATCGAATCCAACGCCATCGTCTTGGATTTTCAAATATACATTTTCTTCATCGCCTTTTATCTCTACCAAGATGTTTTTAGCATTGGCATACTTATTAATATTTTGCAAACCTTCTTGTAGGATACGGTATAAATTGATTTTGATGGCGTTACCTATTTTATCCCAAACTACATTTTCATCAATAGTATAGTTGACATTCACTTCAAATGCCGTTTTTTGTTCTTCTAATAAATTGTGAACGATAGAAACAAAGTTATTAATTAAAACTTGTTTTTCTCTATTTAAGTCGTGGGATATTTCGCGGATGTCTTGTTCGATGGTTTTGAGTTCGTTTAATAATTCGAAACGTTTTCGAACCGCATCTTCTTCAGTACTGGAATTTAAGCTGTCTAAGTTTAAGCGCAAACCAAACATTCTGCCCAGAACACCATCGTGTAAATCTTGAGCCAAACGCTTTTTCTCCTTATTTCGACTTTCATCAATAATAGCTTGTTGTGACATCATGAGGTTGTAAATGTCTTCGTTGGCTTTTTGTTGGGCTTGTTTGTACAATAACTCCCTAGTTCTCGCTCTTTGTGCTCTAACGACAAACAATAGGACTACCAAGATGAATGAAACCACAAATACATAGAGAAGGTTTCTGTTACTCTCGGCTAAACCTTCGTTTTCTTGAATGATTTCGTCGGTTTCGAGTTGGATCCGTGCGAATTTTTCTTGTGATTTTCTTTCAACTTGTTGAAGACTATCATTAATCCTGATGTAATTTAACGAGAGTTTCTTAGCTTCTTCTGGAGGGAAGACTAAAGAACTTTGTTTTAAAGAGCTAAGAATATCAACTGGCAACTTCGTCAATTTTGATAGATTTACAGCTCTCGTAGAGTAAATTCTTGCTTTTTGATAATCTTTTTTTTCTGCGTAAAATTCAGAAAGATGATTTAAGCTATAAATAGAACTTGAGTAAAGTTTTAAACTATCACTTATATTCAATGATTCTAAAAACATTTTAGGTAAATCCCTATTGTCCTTAATTTTTAGTTTGCAATAAGCTAAATTGTCGAGTAATAAAACATATAAATCAGGTGTGTCGACTAATAAATTTTTATTTGATAATGCTAAATTGAAATAAGTTATAGCTTCATTATATTTTTTTTGTAGTTTATAGGTATGACCTATATTATTCAAACAAGTTGCTTTTGGATGTTGATTATTATCTATTTTATATTTTTCAATTATCTCAAGAGCATTTTTGTGGTAATTAAGCGCTTTTTCATACTCATTTAATTCATTGTTTATGTTTCCAAGAACTGTTAAATTCAAATAGATTTTATATTTATCGTCTTGTTTCTTGAGAATATTATATGCTTTTATTGCTGTTAAGTCAGCTTTGAGAAAATCATTTGCAAAATATTGCGTAACACTTTTGTTTAGTAGAACATTACCTAAATTTTCTTGATCATTAATTTTACTATAAATTTTTTCAGACTTACCATAAAAATAAAAAGCACTATCAAAAACAATATTATTTTTTAAATAACTTGCTTTAAAACGGTAGGCATTAGCAATGTTGAGAGAGTCATTTGAGAGAATTGAATTTTCAAGTAAAGATTTATAAACATAATCAAACTTATAATATTCCTGATTTAATACTTGAAAGGATATTATTGAAAGGAGAACTTCCCTTTTTTCAAGTGAATTTTCTTTGTCTTCAATGTATGACAAAGTTTTTTTTACAACTTGTTTTTTTTGTTCAAGATTTTTTCTGTCATCTGATAACTCTTTACTAAAATAAGATAAACTGTCTTTAGTTTTATTTAAACCAAGGTTAGTTGTTTTTTTTTGTTTACATCCCAAAAAAAACAGCATTATAATTATAAATAATCCTTTTTTCAAAGTTGTCTTTTTTATAAAAGGTAAATATATACAATAAAAAAAAGCTACCAAGAAATCTTGATAGCTTAAATAATATTTTTTTAATTTTTTAGTTTACGCTTGGCATAACAGATCCTCTTTCTAAATTGAATCCCATACCTCCTGGAGTTCTACCACCTGTTTCAAGAGTGTAACCCATACCTCCTGGAGTTCTACCACCTGTTTCAAGAGTGTAACCCATACCTCCTGGAGTTCTACCACCTGTTTCAAGAGTGTAACCCATACCACCTGGAGTTCTACCACCTGTATCTACTGGAGTGGTAAATGAAGTAACTACAAGCATTAAAGCCAATAGTCCGAAAGTTGTTGCTAATTTTTTCATAATTTGAGACTTTTTATTGTTAATGTTTTTGTTTCGTTTTAATGAGTGTGGGCTTTAAATGATTTGAGGGCTTTCACACTTTCACGATGTAAAACTAAAAAGGATGTCTCTGGGAATCCCTATATATATTGGTGTTTATGGTAGAATGACCTCGTTTGTGAGTGAATGATAGTCAAATTCGGGTGGATGATTTTGGCAATTTTCCTAAAAATGTTGATAATTTTCAGGATATGTTAACAACGTTGTTTAAAGAAGTTGCGATTGAGGCATATTTTAAAGTTGCAAACAGCAATATTATTCTCTTGGGAGTAAAAGAATATATCTCGACTATTCAATTAGTCAATTTTGGGAATTGTGATATGGATAGAAGTTCCTAGGTTGGGCTGTGAAGTAATTTTAAATTTACCATTTAAATTTTTTATGCGGTGCTTCATATTTTCTAACCCAATTCCATTTTCAGATCGGGATGGCTTTAACCCAATTCCGTTGTCAATAATCGAGAGGTTTATTTTATGGTCATCCATTACAATATTGATTTCGGCATTCTTCGCTTTGGCGTGTTTGATAATGTTGTGGCTAGCTTCTTGTGTAATACGGTACAAATTCATCTTCTTGCTATTGGAAACGTTATTCCAATCCATGGCATCATTGAATTCAAGTTTAAACAATGTCTTGGTTGTTGCGTTCAGGTCTTCCGTTAAGTTGTTTAACAGCTTGCTGAAGCTATTGGAGTCTGAAAAGGAATCTTGGTTTAAATCATGGGCAACATTCCGAATCTCGTTTTCTATACTTTGAATGCTCTTGATGTAGTCTAAGCATTTTTTAACCGTCCCTTCATCATGACTAATGGATAATATGGAAAGATTAAGCCGAGTGCTGACCAGCTTATTTAAAATCCCGTCATGCAATTCAAGTCCGATTCGCTTTTTTTCTAATTGACGTACTTTTTCTTCTTTATCCTCTTGGACAAGCATGAGTTGGTATATTTCTTCACTGGCATTTTGTTCGGTTTGTTTTAACCGGAATTCTTTTTGTTTTAATCTTTGGCGGGCAATAATAAAAATCAAGAAACAAATACAAAAAAGAAGAGCAGCGATTAAAATCAGAATTGATTTCTGTTTAACCGCAGTGTCTTTTTGTTGTGCTATTTCGTCTGTGTCTAACTGAATTTTATAATATTCATTTCTGGCGGTTCTTTCCGCAAATAGCATACTGTCGTTAACCCGATGGTACTCTTTAATGTAATTAGGTGCTTTCTTTGAGTTGATACTTCCGGCATGACTTAAGGCGGTTAAGTAGTAATAAGAAGCTTTTGATTCTTTAGCTAATTTTAAAGCTAGTTCAGCATGAAAATTAGCTTTTAACGAATCACCTTTTTTGGAAAAATATTCAGACAGATTAATATTACAGATAGCATTCTCATCTTTTAACCCGATACTATCAAAAATTTTTTGTGCCTTTACAAATAAATTTTTTGTCCCTTTTTGATTTGTTTTTAAATAACAATAGCCCAAATTATTTAACAATAACCCATATAATACAGGGTCTTTTTCAGTTATTTTTTTTTCTTTCAGGGCGAGGTTAAAATAAAATATCGCTTTTTTAAAGTTATTTTGTTCTCTATAAACATTTCCAATATTGTTTAGACAAGTTACTTTAGGGTTTTTTTCAACATAATCATAATCATCAATTTTATCAATTAAATTCATTGCATCTTTATAGCATTTTATGGCATTCTCATTTACACCTATTGATTGATAAATATTACCAAGTGAAATTAAACTTTTAAATTCTTTATTATAAAATTTTTTTTCTTTAAAGTAATTATGTGCTTTTTTAGCAGAGAGTTCACCTCCTAAATAGTCGTTTATGTTGTTTTGTATAAATGATTTGTTGAGATTTATTAGAGCAATCTCATATTTATTATCCAAAAATTGAAAAATCTTTTCAGCTTCAATGTAATTGTAAAAAGCAGAGTCATTTGCGTTCTTAAAATGATGATAATGCCCTTTGTATTTATAATATCTTGCAATTCCTAAACTATCATTTTTTTCAAAAACTTTGATTTTGTAATGGTTTATTACTTTTTCAAAACTTTGAAAATTATTTGCTTTTAAATATAAATAATTAACTCTACTCAAATATTCCCTACTCAAACTATCATTCCTCTCCAAATCCAAAAACCCTAATGCTTTATCATTGTACTTTATTCTTTTATCAAAATCTAAAGTATCATTCCCGGCTAAGTCAAGGTATTTTTGAATAGAGTCGTTGGTGGCGTTGCTTGTTTTATGGGTTGATTTAGAGTTACAACCTAAAATGATGATTAAAATAAGTATAAAAAACCCAGCGCTTTTGTTCATGTAGCCAATTTAATTAAAAATATAATTATCCTATTGCTATTGCCAGCAATTGTGTTTGAAGCTTTTTTGCAGAAGCGATTATTGAAGAATGAGCTGCGGTAATAGAACCCGTTATGGTACTCGACTCATTCTTAGAAGTAATGGTGAATGAGATTTCAATGGTAAGTAAAGGTTCTTTTTCTTTTTTATTAGTAGGATGAGATACTGTGATTTCGTTTAATATTTTCTCAGTATTTTCATTAAAGTCAATAACAGAATCAAATTCATAGGTAATGGTTTCTTCACCGGTTTTTATTTTTAAATAAGCATATTCTTGTTGGTCGCTATCTTGGGCAAAACCTAAAGAAGAAAACAGTACAAAGAATAGTATAATAAATAATGGTCTCATAAATCAGTCATCGGTTAAAACAATACAGCCCGAGCTTTAAGTCGTCCAAACATCAAAGCCAAGGCTGCATTTAGGTTGGTTTTTGCATACTCCTGTTTAATAACAAACCCAAAATAAACAGAACAAATTTCAATTAATTTTCACCAAATATGATACCACTCAGATTTAGCTACATGTCAAGATGGTGAGTCTTGCTTTTATTACCCATAATAAAATTGAGTTTTTTATTGAGGTAAAATTAATGGATGAAAATGACTTTTAGGTACACTAAAAGTGTACATTTTTCTAAAATCGATAAAAATGTTGATTTAGAGAATGCAACAGCTATATTAATCCTTTTTTTCGAGCTTCTCTTAGGATGTCTTCATCGTTGCCTTTTTCAATGCAGAAAAATTCTTTGATAAAAGCTTTCCTTTTGTCAACTGCACTTTTTGAAAGATATAGATAGTCGGGAAGGTTTTTGGTTTTAATTCCTTGTGCCAATAACATAATTATTTGTCTGTTATAACTATCGAGAACTTTGGCAGTTTCTTTTACCTCTTGTTTGAGACGAGTAATGGTACTACTATAATAGTTTTCGCCTCTTACAACGGCATCGAAAGCCTCTAGAAATTCCTCAGCCATAATGTCACTTTTTACCAACAATCCTTCAGGATTGCATTCGTTTAATAGCTTTAAGAGCAAAAATGACTCCGAATGGGAAGTCAATATCATGATTTTAGATTGTCCTAAATATTTTCGAATGATTGGAACTAAGTCGGTACCACATTCGATATTTCGCTCTAAATAAGGCGGCATTGTGTAATCTATCATAACGATTTCAAATGAATTTTTTGTAGTTGAAATCAACTCATAGGCTGACTCACAACTTAAAGCTGTAGTAATATTAAGGACATAACCATGGGAATTGTATGACAGTATGGATTTATACCCTTCAATAATCGGAGGATGATCATCAATCATTAATACATTTACTTCCATATTCTAAATTTTAGTAAACGTACTATTTTTCTTCTATATCTCCAAATAATTTCCGCCGGCGATGCGAGTAATAATCAAATCGACATTGTCTTTATAGGATTTTGAGAACGGTAATTTGGTGGTGGAGTTTTTAATGTAGCAAACGGTATTTCCGGTATGAATCCTCGAAACTTGGTCCACATTAATAATGTAACTGTTATGAATACGAAGAAATTGGGTTTGCGGTAAAACGGTTTCGAAATGCTTCAAAGTTTTAAAAGCAGTTATCATTTCACCATTATTAAGGTGAATATCAGTCGAATTGTTATCGGCTTCAAAGTACAATACATCATTTGAGTCAATGTATCGGTAATCGCCGTACGACTTAATACATATTATAAGTGATTGTTGTTTTTGTTCGACAATCGGCATTTCAGCTGATACCGGAATGCTTTTCAATTCAACATCATGTTCAGCAGTTTCCGGTGCTTCGGTCATCGTCTCATCCAATACTTCAAAAGTTGCCACCGGATTTTTCAGTTCCATATGTGGTAAGTCCGATTTAATAGCGCGGTCAAATTTCAAAATTGCTTTTCTGAAATCATTAATGTCTAATGGTTTCAGCAAATAATCAACCACTTCATATTTCAAGGCTTCGTAGGCCATGTCTTTTTTAGAAGTTGTAATGATGATTTTGGGTACAACACTTAAATAACGATACAACTCGTTTATTAGTGACAAAGCAAGATTACTCTTTTTGTCTGAAGGATCAATCTCGAGAAAAACAAGATGGGGTTGGTGTTCTAAAATAAGATTCACTCCTTCGTCATAACTATTGGCAGAAGCGACGAAAGACAAGTTACGAAAGCGCTCAGCTATAATCTGAGTTTTCGTGACATCGTCTTGATTGTCATCAATAATTATATAAGTGTGGCTCATTAACGCTTATCCGTTGATTTAGGGACAGCATTTTCTGATTAAATTAACAGGTAGTTTTGGGGAAACTTTATGTTAAACTAAATATTAGTATTAAAAATTAAAAACAAAAATAAAAACGACCAAACGAATCGATTTTCGTTGTAACGAAAATATACCATCGAATTTTTTGTTTTTCAAATTGTTGACAGAAACGCCTAATCTGTTGATATGTGGATTTTATTCAGGATAAATACTTACAAAAATAGAAAACCCCAAATTCTTATTAGAATTTGGGATTTTGGTTTTTATCCTTTGCAGGAATGAATACTATAATGTTACATCTTCATCAACCAATTTCTCATAGAAACTTCATTGCCGATAATGTCTCTCAATGCCGATATCTTAACGCGGTCTTGCGCCATAGTATCTCGGTGGCGAATGGTTACCGTTTCATCTTCTAAGGTTTGGTGATCCACCGTAATACAGAAAGGCGTCCCCAAGGCATCTTGTCTTCGGTAACGACGACCAACCGCATCTTTTTCGTCATAAGCTACGTTGAAATCCCATTTCAAATCTTCGATGATTTTTTGAGCGACTTCCGGTAAACCATCCTTTTTCACCAATGGTAAAACCGCAGCTTTGGTCGGCGCCAAAACAGACGGCAAACGTAAAACCGTTCGTGTTGAACCATCTTCTAAAGTTTCTTCTTTTAAAGAAGTAGCGAAAACCGACAAGAACATTCTGTCCAAACCAACGGAAGTTTCTACTACATAAGGAACGTAGTTTGAATTGGTCTCGTTATCAAAATATTGCAGTTTTTTACCCGAAAATTGTTCGTGTGCTTTCAAATCGAAATCGGTTCTCGAGTGAATACCTTCCAATTCTTTAAAACCAAAAGGGAAATTAAATTCAATATCGGAAGCCGCATTGGCATAATGCGCTAATTTTTCGTGGTCGTGGAAACGATAATTTTCTTTGCCTAAACCTAAGGACAAATGCCATTTCAAACGGGTATCTTTCCAGTACTCGTACCATTTCATTTCTTCACCCGGTTTTACAAAAAACTGCATTTCCATTTGTTCAAACTCACGCATACGGAAAATAAACTGACGCGCTACAATCTCGTTACGGAAAGCTTTCCCGGTTTGCGCAATACCAAACGGAATCTTCATTCTTCCGGTTTTTTGCACGTTTAAGAAATTCACGAAAATACCTTGAGCGGTTTCCGGACGCAAGTATAAATCCATAGCATTTTCAGCTGAAGCTCCGAGTTTGGTGCCAAACATCAAGTTGAATTGCTTCACATCCGTCCAATTTCTCGATCCGGTTTCCGGATCGGCAATTTCCAGTTCTTCGATTAAGGCTTTTACATCTTCTAAATCTCCGGCACCAAGCGAACGACCCATTCTTTCCAGAATTTCACGCTCTTTGGCCAAATATTCCATCACTCGCGGATTGGTCGTTTTGTATTGCTCTTCGTCAAAAGAAGCGCCAAAACGCTCGCGGGCTTTTTCAATTTCTTTTTTGGCTTTCAGGTTTAATTTTTCGGCATAATCCTCAATTAAAACGTCGGCTCTGTATCTTTTTTTAGAATCCTTATTGTCAATCAACGGATCGTTAAACGCATCCACGTGACCCGAAGCTTTCCAAGTGGTCGGATGCATCAAAATCGCGGCATCAAGACCAACAATATTTTCATGCATTTGCACCATAGCTTTCCACCAATATTCTCTTATGTTCTTTTTTAATTCGACGCCGTTTTGCGCGTAATCATATACTGCGCTCAAACCATCATATATTTCGCTCGACGGGAAAATAAAGCCGTACTCTTTTGCATGCGAAACTACATTCTTAAATAAATCTTCTTGTTTTGCCATAATGCTGCAAAAATATAAAAAGTGATGATAAAAAAAGGCCTAAAAATCAATTAGAATAGAATTTTTTTATAATTTTATGTAAGAAAATTACTTTTTTATGTGGAATCACTTGCTGAATTTATTTTTTCCAAAATCGTGCGCCGGTTGTCATTCCTTTTTATTGAGTGACGAATTGGTGATTTGTACGCATTGCCGGCATGAAATTCCGCTGACTAATTTCCACAAAAATCAAGAGAACGAAATGTTCCAAAAGTTCTATGGGAGAATCCCGTTAGAGTTTGGTGCCGCGTTATTTTATTTCCACAAAAAAGGCATTGTTCAGGAAATGATGCACCAATTAAAGTACAAAGGGCATCAAGAAATCGGAACCATTGTGGGCGATTGGTATGCAGCAGAATTAAAAGATGTGGAACCACTAAAAAACATCGATTACATCATTCCGGTTCCGTTGCATAAGAGAAGGTTTCGAGAACGAGGTTATAATCAAGTGACAATGTTCGGCAAAGCATTGGCACAAAATTTAGCCATTCCCTATGAAGAAAGCATTTTGTATCGAAAATTATACACCAAAACCCAAACCAAGAAGTCACTTTTAGGCAGAGCAGAGATTAGCAACACAATTTTCGACATTACTTTTTCCGAAAATCATCATGGCAAGCATTTCTTGTTGATAGATGATGTGATTACGACCGGCTCAACACTGGAAGCTTGTAGTCGAGAACTCTTAAAAATTCCGAATGCCAAAATCAGTATCATTTGCATGGCCATGTCACATAGCTAATTTTTTACAAAAATTTATAAAATGAAAATATTTTCCTATATTCGTGATGTATTAACTCCTTAAATTTATAGATATGAGAAAAATATTTTTAGGAATTGCCCTTTTAATTTTACTCCAAAGTTGTTTTAGCTACAAAGCCATGGAAAACGACCCAGCAAAGATGGAAACCGGAAAAACATACAAGATTGAACGAAATCAAAAGTATTCCAAAGTAGTTTTTCATAATGTCAAAGACAACACTATACTTGTTTCAGAAGATTTTGAGGAAAAACAAATTCCTATAAATGATATTACAGAGATCAAAAAAAGAAAATTCTCAGTAGTCAAGACTGTAGCGTTACCTTTATCAATAGTAGCTGGTTTGGTTGGACTCTTTGTACTATCGTATAATTGACCATAGTGCAACGGGAAATAGCTTTATAAATAATGGAGCAAGACCCAATTTGTTAAGTTTCGGCTAAAACATTTCATTCGCACTAAATATAATTGTTATTTTGTGCATTGAAAAAATGCTTTATGCCCAACAAGAACTTCAAATATTTTTCTTTACTGCTGGTGCTTTTAACCATTGGTTGCGCCAAGCGTGGCTCGATTACCGGTGGAGATAAGGATACCCTTGCGCCGGTTTTAAAATCGAGTTTGCCGAAAAATTTCTCCACCAATTTTACCGGAAAAGAAATCAAGTTGGTTTTTGATGAATATGTAAAGCTCAAAAATGCCAACAAACAGTTGATTATTTCGCCTCCTATGAAAAATCAACCGGAGATTTTGCCTTACAGTGCCAGCAAAACATTGACGATCAAAATAAAAGACACTTTGCAGCCAAATACTACTTACAGTTTTAATTTTGGTCAAAGTATAGAAGACAATAACGAAGGCAATCCGTATTCCCAATTCAAATACGTTTTTTCTACCGGCAGTTATATTGATTCCTTGGCGTTGAGTGTGAAGGTCAAAGACGCTTTGGAAAGGAAAACCGATAATTTTGTATCGGTAATGTTGTATGAAATCAATGAAAAGTTTAACGATTCTACTATCTATAAAGAGACACCAAGATATATTACCAATACTTTAGATAGTTTGCAAGTAGTCAAGCTCGAAAATTTGAAAGAAGGAAAATACCTTTTGGTAGCTTTGAAAGACAACAACAATAATGTTTTTAACCCGAAATCAGACAAGATTGGTTTTCAAAAACAATACATTACCATACCCAATGATACCATTTTTGAATTAGAATTATTCAAAGAAACTTTACCTTTTAAAGCTTTCAAACCATCATTGGCTGCAAAATCAAGAATGGTAATGGGTTATGAAGGCAAAGGTAAAGACACTAAAGTAATCGTTAAAAATGGTACTGAAATCATTCCGTCAATAGTCACTCAAATGCCTAAAAAGGATTCGTTGCAAATTTGGTTCAAACCCCTAAAAGCAGATTCGCTTCAAGTAAATGTTGAAAAAGACCAATATAAAACCGATTTTATTGTTAAAATGAAAGCCGCAAAAGCAGACACGCTCTCTTTTAGTGCTGATTTTTCGGGTAATTTGCCCCTTCGAGAACGATATGTTTTGAACAGTACGACACCTATTGTGAAATTGGATAAAGCTAAAATAAGTATCACCAATAAAGATTCTGTCGCGATTAATTTTACAACCGAATATGATGATTTCAATCAAAAATTATACTTGGATTTTAAAAGAGAACCGTTGGAACGATATACCATAAAAGCAATGCCTGGCGCCATGACTGATTTTTTTGAAAGAGAAAATGATACGTTAACTTATAAAGTCAGTACCAAAAACAGTTCTGATTATGCCAATTTAAAGGTTGTTTTGGAAAATGTGAATAGTTTTCCCTTGATTGTGCAACTTACAGATAAAGAGGGGAAAGTCAAATACACAGAATATTCGGAAAGTGCTACAACTATTACTTTTGACGCCATTGAACCTTCAAAATATACTTTGAGAATCATCTACGATAACAACAAAAATAAGGTTTGGGACACGGGAAGCTTCCAAGAAAAACGGCAAACGGAAGAGGTGATTTATCTACCGGGAGAAATTGATGTTCGTCCCAATTGGGATTGGATTCAGCCGTTTAATCTTGGCGGATAGGTTTTTTTCTTTATGCCTTTGGGATTTAAACTATTTTGAATTTGTCTTTATCATCCAGAAAAGCCAATTTACTTCTGGTTTCGAGTAGTTTTTCTTTATCCAGTTCTACTATAAAAACGCCCTCAATTTCTTGTGGTTCCAAAATGTAGTTGCCAAGAAAATCGACCGCTTGTGAATGACCTACGTATTCTAAATGATTACTATCGGTTCCAATTCTATTCACACCAATCGCATAACTCATGTTTTCTACCGCACGCGCTTTGAGCAAAATATCCCAAGCATTGACGCGTGGTTTGGGCCAATTGGCTACATAAATTAATAAGTCATAATTTTCCACATTTCGAGCAAAAACCGGGAAACGCAAATCATAACAAATCAGCGGACAAATCTTGAATCCTTTGTAATCGATGATGAGTTTTTCTTTTCCGGCGGTATACACTTTGTCTTCTCCGGCCAAAGTAAACAAATGCCTTTTGTCATAAGTTTTGATTTCGCCATTCGGAAAAACAAACACCAATCGATTGTAAAAATGACCGTTTTCTTCAATCACCAAACTTCCGGTAATCGCCCAGTTTTTGGCTTTCGCCAAATGTTGGAGCCAGGAAATCGTTTCGCCATGCATGGTTTCCGCGACCGTTTTCGGATTCATCGTAAAGCCTGAAGAAAACATTTCGGGAAGAATGATTAAGTCAACATCTTCCATAAATCCGGTTATTTTTTGGGCCAAATGGCTGCGGTTTTCGGTTGGATTTTCCCAAGTTAAAGACGATTGGATTAGAGCAATTTTTAATTTCATGGGTTATAATTTAGCCACAGATTAAACGGATTGAATAGATTGATACAGATTATTTTATGACTATTTCATCAATAAAAATAAAAGCATCACCATTGTATGGGTAACCTAAATGCCATTCCGGTAGTTTTCCGTAATTATAGGCTTTCACTTTAACATATCGTGCTTTCAGCGTTTTTGGCAGACTACTATTAAAATCTTTTATTTGATTGTCGTCGGTTTTTGGGTCAATATTGTTGTCAACCGTTCCGGCTAAAGTAAAATTGATGTTGTCCGAAGAAATATAATATTCCACTTTGGTCGGCATCAAAATCCAGGAACGTTGGTCTTGCAGAAAAGTACTGTGAAACTCACTTACGGATTGTTCTTTTTGCATATCAATAATAGCTTCAAAATCCTGAGTTTGGTAGCCTTGCCAATCGCCTTTGCGCCAGTTGGTTGTGCCGTTGATTCCGTCTAATAAACCTTCAGCACCACCGGCATGGTATTGTGGATTGTAAGTTGATTTGATGTCTATAGTATAATTATTGGGTTTTTTGAAGAAATTACCCGAAATAATCTGGCTTTTGAAAGGTTGATTGTCAATCATTTCGGCAAATCTTACGTCTATTTTCGCCGTTTCTTTCAAAATAATTTTTTCTCCTTGGTATGGTTTAAAAGGCACGCCTTTTTCATCATTATAAACAATTCTATAGGAATAACTACCCAAATGATCCGGATGTGGATGATCAAAGTCAATTTCCATAGAATCCTTAAACGATTTGCTTTTCGCCAGTATAACCGGAACGGGAACAATATCTTTGAAAGAAAAACCATCAGCTACAGTTAAGCCGTTGTTTTTTATTCCGAAATATTTCATTTCATCCACAGGCATTGTTTTTGAAATGTTTTTGGATGTATTGTCTTCAAAATTTACTTTAATGTTTTCAAAATGGGATTGTGTAACACTCCATTCCGAATTACCAGGTGTTACTGCATAAATCCCCATCGAACTCAACACATACCAAGCGCTCATTTGGCCGCAATCTTCGTTACCAATCAAACCATCTGGCGTGTTTTTGTAGAAATTATTCAGAATAAAATTGACTTTCGCTGCTGTTTTTTCGGGTTTGCCAATGTAATTGTATAAATAGGCCATGTGATGACTTGGCTCATTGCCGTGCGCGTATTGACCAATCAAACCGGTAACATCAACTTGTTCTCGACCGGTAGTTTTGCTTTCGCTGTTGAACATTTCGTCCAGTTTTTTTTCAAATGCTTGATTTCCGCCATACGCTTGAATCATGCCCGGAATATCTTGCGGCACAAAGAATGAATACTGCCAACTGTTGCCTTCGGTAAAATTATTGTTGATTTCGCGCGGGTCAAAAGGCTTGTCCCAACCGCCGTTTTTCTTTGGACGCATAAAGCCCGTATTCCAATCGAAGACGTTTTTCCAGCTTTGGGAACGTTTCATGAAGTAATCGTACTCGTCTTTTTTGTTCAGCATCATGGCCATTTGTGCAATACACCAATCGTCATAGGCATATTCAACGGTTTTAGAAACGCTTTCGTGTTCGTCGTCCATCGAGATAAAACCTTGTCTTTTATAGGCTTCTATCCCCAAATGATCCAACATAGCAGAATGTTTGGCCGCCTTAAATGCCAGTTCGTAATCAAAACCGGTCAAGCCTTTCGCCATTGCATCCGCCATCACGGAAACCGAGTGGTAGCCAATCATACAATCGGTTTCGTTCGACGCCAATTCCCAAACGGGCAATCTTCCGCCTTGTTCGTATTGTTTTAAAAACGTATTGATAAAATCGACCGTGCGTTTCTTTTCGATTAAAGTATACAAAGGATGCGCGCCACGGAATGTATCCCAAAGTGAGAATACCGAGTAATAATCAAAACCTTCCGCTTTATGAATTTTGTTGTCGCGACCACGGTATTTACCGTCGATATCTTGCGCAATATTCGGTTGCGCCATCGTATGGTATAAAGCGGTGTAGAAAATTGATAGTTTGTCTTTATTGGTTTCAGTGATTTCAATTTTGGCCAATTGTTGGTCCCAAAGTTGCTCGGCGGCCTTTTGAACTTTACTAAAATCCCAACCCGGAATTTCGCTCATGTTTAATTTTGCGCCTTCGTAACCCGTTGGTGATAAAGCGACTTTGACCCAAATTTTATCGCCTTTAGTCACTTTTTTAGAGAAACTTAAAGCTAATTGCGTACCGGAAAATACCTTGTTGGTTACAGAAGCTTTAGCCGAACTATTACTTCTGATTTTATTGATTAGCATCGGTTGGCTGAACTCAATTCGAGCAAAAACGTATTGGTCTTTCGCCCAAGCTTCACTTCTTCGGAGGATTTCTATGGTTTTGGCATTCACGATTCGAACTTCGCCTTGCAACAATTTATCACGGTGGTTTAAATCCAAAATAATATTGGCTTGACCTGAATTATTGAAAGTATATTGGTGAAAACCAACGCGAGAAGAAGAAGTTAAAGCCACATCAATATTGTGCTTGTCAAGTTTCACGCTGTAAAATCCGGCAGTTGCTTTTTCGTTACCATGTGAAAATGTAGAGCTATAATCTTTTGGACTCAACATAGGTTCGCCCATAGTTGGCATCAACATAATATCGCCATAATCAGTACAACCGGTTCCGTTTAAATGGGTGTGTGAAAAGCCATAAATCGTATTGTCGTCGTAATGATAACCTGAACAGCCGTCCCAACTGCCGTCGATTCGGGTATCGGGTGACAATTGCACCATTCCGAATGGCACAGTGGCACCAGGATAAGTGTGTCCGTGACCACCGGTTCCAATCATGGGGTTGATGTGTTGGTGAAGATTTTGACCAAAAATGGAAATCGAAAACAGAAAAAGTAAGTTGGAGAATTGAATTTTCATTGTGTAGTTTGTTTGTAATGCCAAATATAAAAAATGCATTTAATTAAATTGGAGTTCGATGAAAACCGGCAAATGATCTGAAGGATATTTTAGGTTTTTGGAATCACTCAAAATTCCGTATTTCTTAACTTTAAACGGATTGTCTTTGGACAAAAAGATATAATCGATACGTTTGGTTACGGGTTCATTGTGTTTGAACCCATTAAAAGTGCCGCTTGGGCCAAAAGGTTTTTCTGTTGAAATATCTTGGCTGTCGAGCATTTCTTTTTTCAAATTAATAATTCGTTCTTCATTGGGTTCCGAATTGAAATCGCCCATAAAAAACACCGGATAGTTTTTGGTATTGAGAGCTTTTATTTTGGACAGGATTAAAAGAATCGAATTCGTTCTCGCCAATTCGCCCATGTGATCTAAATGCGTGTTGAAAACCCAAAATGTTTGTTTGGTTTTAGTGTCTTTGAATAAAGCATAAGTACAAACACGATTGAGCGCTGCGTCCCAACCTTTAGAGATTTTATCGGGTGTTTCTGAGAGCCAAAACGTGTTTTCTTGCAAGACTTTAAATCGGTCTTTTTTATAGAATATATTGGATGATTCTCCTTTTCCAATGCCGTCTCTGCCGATTCCAACATAACTATAATCCGGAAACATTGTCGCAATATCTGTTACTTGATTCGGTAAAGCTTCTTGAATTCCGAAAATATCCGGTTCGTGAAAAGTTACTTGTGAAGCCCAATAGTCTTTGCGATTTGGCCAAGCGTTTTCTCCATCAGAAGCGATGTCTAATCGGATGTTATAAGTCATTAGCTTGAGTTTTTGTGCTGAAATTGTGTTGGAAAAAATAAGCAGCAAAAGCAAGCCAGTTAAATAGGTTTTCATGGTGGATGTTGTTTGTATCAAATATACATCTTTTCAGCAGAGTTTGCGTTAAGGATGGGAGCAAGTACCGTGTACTGCGGACAGCCTGACCGCAGGGGAACGCCATAAAAAAACGCATCCAAATGAATGAATGCGTTCTAATGCTTTATGCCTTTTGGCTAATGCCTATATTATACTTGCTTTTAAATATTCTCTGTTCATACGAGCGATGTTTTCTAAAGAAATGCCTTTCGGACATTCTACTTCACACGCACCGGTATTGGTACAGTTTCCGAATCCTTCTTCGTCCATTTGACGTACCATGTTTAAAACACGTTGGGTAGCTTCTACTTTTCCTTGCGGTAATAAAGCGTATTGTGATACTTTGGCACCAACGAATAGCATAGCGGAACCGTTTTTACAAGTCGCTACACAAGCTCCGCAACCGATACAAGCCGCCGCTTCAAAAGCCCTGTCGGCGTCATGTTTTGGCACTGGAGTGGCGTTGGCATCAATCGTTCTTCCGGAAGTATTTACCGAAACGAAACCACCGGCTTGTTGGATTCTGTCGAAAGCACTACGGTCAACTACTAAATCTTTTACCACCGGGAAAGCTTTACTTCTCCATGGCTCGATATAAATGGTATCACCGTCGTTGAATTTACGCATGTGCAACTGACAAGTCGTTGTTCCGGTATCCGGTCCGTGAGCACGACCGTTGATGTACAAAGAACACATACCGCAAATTCCTTCGCGACAATCGTGGTCAAAAGCCACAGGTTCTTTCTTGCTGTTGATTAATTGCTCGTTCAATTGGTCTAACATCTCCAAAAATGAACTGGCAGTAGAAACGTTATCTAGTTTATAAGTTTCTATTTGACCTTTGGCTTTAGCGTTTTTTTGACGCCAAATTTTAAGGGTTATATTGATGTTTTTTGCTGCAGACATAATGTAATTATTTATAGTTTCTAGCGGCTATTTTGATAAACTCGTATTTCAATTCTTCTTTGTTCAGCACTTCTTTGCTGATGTCGTAGCCCATGTATTCCCAGGCGCCAACGAAGGCAAAGTTTTCGTCATCACGAAGGGTTTCTCCTTCTGAATCTTGGTATTCTTCACGGAAGTGACCACCACAAGATTCTTTTCTTTGAAGTGCATCCATCGCCATTAACTGTCCTAAATCGATAAAGTCGGCTACACGAAGTGCTTTCTCTAATTCAGGATTTAATTCGTCTGAACTTCCAGGAACGTAAACGTCTTTATAGAATTCTTCTTTAAGCGCTGCGATTTCTTCGATGGCTTCTTTCAATCCTTTTTCGTTACGAGCCATACCTACTTTGTTCCACATAATCAAACCTAAACGTTTGTGGAAATGGTCAACTGATTTCGTTCCGTTATTGCTTAAGAATTTATCAATCGCTTCTTTAACACTGTTTTCCGCTTCGGCGAATTCAGGAGAATCGGTTGAAATTTTTCCGGTTCTGATTTCGTCAGCCAAATAGTTGGAAACCGTGTAAGGCAATACGAAATAACCATCCGCCAAACCTTGCATCAAAGCCGAAGCTCCCAATCTGTTCGCTCCGTGATCAGAGAAATTCGCTTCTCCGGCAACGAAACAACCCGGGATGGTGGATTGTAAATTATAATCTACCCAAACGCCACCCATAGTGTAGTGAACCGCCGGATAAATTTTCATTGGCGTTTCGTATGGATTCTCGTCGGTAATTTTTTCATACATCGCGAAAAGGTTCCCGTATTTTTCTTCCAACCATTTTTTCCCCAGCTTGGTCACTTCTTCCGCGGACGGATTGTGGTTTCCTTGAGAATAAGCCGCTTGGCGACCTTTGGTTTGAATTTCGGTAGAGAAATCTAAGTAAACACCTTCGTTAGTGTCATTGGCTTCAATTCCGTGACCTTCATCACAACGCTCTTTAGCGGCTCTAGAAGCTACGTCACGTGGTACTAAGTTTCCAAAAGCAGGATAACGTCTTTCTAAGAAATAATCTCTGTCTTCTTCTTTTAATTGCGTTGGTTTTAACTTCCCGGCACGAATGGCTTCGGCATCTTCTTTTTTCTTTGGTACCCAAATTCTACCCGAGTTACGCAACGATTCCGACATCAAAGTCAGTTTCGATTGGTTTACCCCGTGAACCGGAATACAAGTTGGGTGAATTTGCACAAAACAAGGATTGGCAAATAATGCGCCTCTTTTGTGAACTTTCCAACCGGCAGTTACGTTACTTCCCATGGCATTGGTGGATAGGAAATATACATTTCCATAACCACCTGAAGCTATAATTACGGCGTGAGCCGAATGTCTTTCTAATTCTCCGGTAACCAAGTTACGGGCAATAATTCCACGGGCTTTTCCGTCAACTTTTACCAAGTCCAACATTTCGTGACGGTTGAACATTTCTACATTTCCAACCCCAATTTGTCTTGATAAAGCAGAATAAGCTCCTAAAAGTAACTGTTGTCCGGTTTGTCCGGCAGCGTAAAAAGTACGTTGCACTTGCGTTCCACCAAACGAACGGTTGTCTAACATTCCGCCGTAATCACGGGCAAAAGGAACACCTTGTGCCACACATTGGTCAATGATATTGGCAGAAACTTCAGCCAAACGATGAACGTTTGCTTCTCGAGCTCTGTAATCGCCACCTTTGATAGTGTCGTAGAATAATCGGTAAGTACTGTCGCCATCATTTTGGTAATTTTTGGCAGCGTTAATTCCACCTTGGGCAGCAATAGAGTGCGCTCTTCTTGGAGAATCTTGGAAACAAAATGCTTTTACATTGTATCCCATTTCCCCTAAAGAAGCGGCAGCAGAAGCACCGGCTAATCCAGTCCCAACAACGATTACATCGATTTTAGGACGGTTATTTGGGGCAACTAATTTTAAATGATTTTTATGATTAGTCCATTTCTCTGAAATAGAACCTTCTGGTATTTTAGAATCTAACTTCATGATGTATACTGATGTTGATTATTTTAGAAAAAAGTGAATGTAAACCGGAATAGCAGCAAATAATAGCGGCACTATAATGGCAAATGCTTTTCCGAAGCCTTTGATGGCCGGCGTATACTTAGGATTGTTTAAACCAAGTGATTGGAAAGCACTTTGGAAACCGTGAAGCAAATGGAAAGCCAAAACAAACATCGCCAATACATAGGCTATCGTAGCTATCAATCCGGTTTTAGCATCTTTAAAGAAGGCCACCGTAATTTTGTGTAAGTCCTTGTAGCCTTCACCCATTATTACATTGGCTTCTTTGTTGTAAAACTCTGTTCTGTTTCTGATTTCTATGCCCATTTGGTTTAATTGCAAAGAATCAGTCGGGAAAAACTTTCCGGTATCTGTTGTGATGTAATAATCTATTTTGGCTCCCATTTGGTTAACACTAATGGTTTGCAAAGGCATTTTTTCATCAAAATGCATTACGGCCCAAAAGTTAACCATGTGAGTAACGATAAAAACCAAAATCAATGTTCCTAAAACCGCCATGTTTCTCGAAGAAAAACTACTGTTTTTGGAAGGATTGTTTTTAGCATAGCCAATTGGCCTTGCTTTCACGTTTTGATACGTCAATAAAAATCCATCGACTGCATGGAAAAGAATTGAAATGTAAGTTAGATAAGATAGAAGTTTTACCGCCGGATTAGAGGTCATAAACAACGCATACTTGTTGAAGGCTGATGCATCGCTAAAAATTAATTGAAGATTTCCCGCTAAGTGACCCGCTAAAAACAAGCATAAAAATAAACCTGTAAGAGCCATCCAGTATTTTTTTGCTAGGGATGACTTTAAAAGTGCAGATTTCGCCATAATTGTGTATAGTTTGTTTAAAAAAATCACACAAAAATACACCTATTTGGTATTAACTACAACCTTTTCGTTCTAATTTATAATGAATTTAAAGTGAGTTTAACACTTGTTGATTTTCAACTGTTTAAACGGCTTTTTTTAGGTTAAAAACTTAAACAAAACTATCGAACATAACTCGGAATCAAACCTCTTAATCCCATGTCGACTACATTTTCACCAATCGAAGGTTCAAATTTTCCGTCGGCATTGACTTCCTGCCACTCAAAGCTGTTGTTAATCGATAGTGAAAGTTTAATTTCAATGTCATCTGTTTCATTTCCATTGATGACCAAATTGGAGGCAAACTTTCCGGTGACTACACAAGATCCTTGTGGAATTGGAGAAGTTGTGGCAATCGGATTTGGAACGGTAGTGGCATTTGCCGGAGCTTGGCCCGAAGCAGAATAAGGTTGATTATTCAATCCAAAGGCCCAATATCCTTGAGCTCTGTTGCCATTCACTTGAAAAATGTTGTTGCCAATATTAAATTCGCTAACATAAGTATTAAATCCCACAAAACTGGCTAAAGTTCCGGTGTAATCTACATTTTGGTGGCGAATGTTAATTTGGTAATTCTGATACGACAAAGAAACACGCATCCATTCATAACTGCCCGAAGTTACTTGACTCAAAGGGATTTTCAAGAATGTTTCACCTTCAGACACTATTTTAGATTGATCAAAATCGATGGCCGAAGCACCGCCTAAATTAGTTTCCGGAGCATGATAAATCACAGTTCCTTGACCAATTTGCGTAAAGGCATTCGGTGCCAATTCCATATAATGAGCCGATATTGTATTGAAGATTGGTGATTGTGCCGCATTTCCTGAGGCAACGATTGAAGGTTGCCCTAAATTATTAAGGCGCGCCTGATTTTCATCAAATTGGAATTTGATAATTAACATTGGTTCTTCCGGCGCACTATCGCTACTGCATGAAAAAAATGGCAGCGCTGCGATAAAGAAGATTAGAAGAATATAAACTTTTTTCATTTGATTTTGATTTTTCCGCTATGTTCCAAATAATTTGATAACGCTTTGGGTGATTGATTTTGATTGATAGTGTTAAGACGTTGTTAATGCGTTTTTGTTACATCTTCATCTATAACGAGAATATAGTCTGCTTTATTGTATTCTTCTGGCAATATTTTTTCTAAATCTTCTTGTTCTATTGTCGCAATAGTGATTATTTTCAGATTAGGCTCATTTCTATTCAGATACCAACTGATTCCTTCAAAGTTATCGGAATGATAAGTGCCGTTGTAATGAATGAAAATCGAATCCGGTTTTAAATTCTTTTGAATAAAATAAGCCATCGTAGCATCTTTACTGGCTTGCGCTTTTGGCATATTTGGGCTCGTATGATCACCCATCATTTTCATCATATTGACATAACCCGGTAAATTTTCGTCATAAGCAATAGGCAATGGAGCAATCCATGATTTTTCTTCTGATGTCAAAGTTTCCAAAGCTTCAAATCCTTTTTTGGAAACCATAGACGCGTATCTTCTGGGAATATTGGTAGCGATAAAAGGCAACTTATTTTCTTTAGCAAAATCAACTAAGGGTTTGTAATCGGTTTTGTAATTGGGCCAAAGTCGCGCAGTAGTATCCAATTGTTTTTGGTTGATTTCTCCTTTCAAGTATTGGTCCAACTGTTTTTGATTATCGGCTTCAAGCATTTCTGCACCAAGAACTAATGGTTTTTTTTCGGCTAAATCTTTCGTGAGTTCCAATTGTAACCAATGCACCACCGAATTGTTATGGTATTCGCCAAACAAAACCACTTGCGCTTTTTCAGCGGCTTTGAGCAGTTTTTCGTAGGTTACTTTTTTACCTTTTTTATCAAAAAGTTGGTAAGCTTTTTTGTCTTGCGCCGATAAACCAAAACAAACCAATAATGCGAGGAGAAATGAGACCTTTTTCATGAGATTAATTTTGTTTAAAATTATTCATTAATGAGCGAATAAAAAAATGTGACCCAAAAAAGAATATTTTTGTACTGCACTTTATTCATGAAAACACTAATCGACAGTACGGCTTTTTTGGAGTATCTGCATCATTTTATTAATGATGCTGACAATCATTTGGAACAACAGCTTCCCGAAATAGCCAATCGTTTCAAGGTTTTGACTTTAAAAAAGAACCAACTTTTAGTCGATGAAAACCAAGTTTGTCCCTATTTCTGTTATGTCGAAAGCGGCATTTTGCAACACGCCATTTTAGTCGAGGCCGAAGAAAAAACCACCTATTTAGCCTTGCGCAATTCGGTTACTTCGTCTTTAAACAGCTTTCTAAATAAAATACCTTCCCGAAAAAGTATTAAAGCACTAGTTGACTGCCAACTTTGGGTGATTGATTTGGATAGTTTCAAGGATTTGTTAGCCAATAACGAAGCGTTCCAACAGTTTTACCACAACTTAATCGAAAGACAAATCATGCTGATTGACGATTACCGCATTGATTTACTGACATTAACTCCCGAAGAACGCTATAAAAAACTATTAGCCACCGAACCCAAACTTTTACAAGAAGTGCCATTGCATTACTTGGCGTCTTTCCTCGGCATCTCCAATCGACACATGAGCCGCATCCGGAAAAATATTGGGTGATAAAAAATAACGCCATTTGGCTACTATTCGCTTTGGACTAATCCGTAATTTTGGTAAACTAAATCCAATAAGTCTAACAATCTAATAATCTAACATAGTCTAAAAATGAAATACCATCCAATAGACCGCGATTTGTTCGTAAAAAACAGAGCCAAATTCACCGCACAAATGAAACCCAACAGTGTAGCGGTTTTCAATTCCAATGATATTTATCCGGTTTCGGCCGACAGCACTTTGCCTTTTGCACAGCACCGTGATATTTTTTACTTATCAGGTGTCGACCAAGAAGAGAGCATCTTGTTGCTTTATCCGAATGCACCGTATGAGCATTTGAAACAAATTTTATTCTTAAAAGAAACCAACGAACACATTGCCATTTGGGAAGGCGAGAAGCTTACCAAAGACAGAGCATTCGAAGTATCAGGCATCAAATCGGTGATTTGGTTACAGGATTTCCACAAGACTTTGAAAGAAGTGATGACGTATGCCGAAACGATGTACATCAACACCAATGAACATTACCGTGCGACCATCGAAACCGAAACCCGTGAAGCGCGTTTTGTCAAATGGTGGAAAGAAAACTATCCGGCGCACAAAGTCGAAAAATCAAACCCAATTCTACAAAGATTGCGTTCGGTAAAAGAAAGCGAAGAGTTGGATTTAATCCAAAAGGCCTGTGACATCACCGAAAAAGGATTCCGCAGAGTCTTGAATTTCACTAAGCCAAATGTAATGGAATACGAAATCGAAGCCGAGTTCGCCCACGAATTCCTAATCAACCGTTCCAAAGGGTTCGCTTACACTCCAATCATCGCTTCGGGAAACAATGCCAATGTGTTGCATTACATTGAAAACAACCAACAATGCAAAGCCGGCGATTTATTGCTGTTGGATGTTGGTGCCGAATATGCCAACTATTCCAGCGACATGACCAGAACGATTCCGGTTTCGGGAAAATTTAATGACCGACAAAAAGCAGTTTACAATGCCGTGTTGCGCGTGAAAAACGAAGCCACCAAAATGTTGGTGCCCGGAAATTACTGGAAACAATACCACGTTGAGGTGGGCAAAATCATGACCTCGGAATTGTTAGGCTTAGGCCTAATCGACAAAGCCGATGTCCAAAACGAAAACCCCGATTGGCCGGCCTATAAAAAATATTTCATGCACGGAACTTCACATCATATGGGATTAGACACCCACGATTACGGTTTACTGCATGAGCCAATGCAAGCCAATATGGTCTTTACTGTTGAACCCGGAATCTACATTCCGGCAGAAGGTTTCGGAATCCGTCTCGAAGATGATGTGGTGATTCAGGAAAAAGGAGAACCATTCAACCTAATGAGAAATATCCCGATTGAAGTGGAGGAAATTGAGAGTTTGATGAATTCCTAATTAAAGGGATAAGGAAAATGAAATAAGGGATAAGACGGCTCACGAAAGTGGGTCGTTTTACTTTTTAACATTAAGGAGTTAAGAGTAATTAAGAATTTCATTAAGCTTAATTATTCTTAGGGAAAAACTTAACTTCTTACTGGTAAAAATCTATTTTTGCATCTATGAAAACCATTACCTATAAAAACACTAAAATCTCTTTTACCGACGAAGGTAAAGGAACCGCTGTGGTGTTATTGCACGGTTTTCTAGAAAACAAAACGATGTGGAACGCTTTCGTGCCTGAACTGGCTAAGAAGCACCGCGTCGTTACCGTTGATTTGTTAGGCCACGGCGATACCGAATGTCTCGGTTATGTTCACGCAATGGAAGACCACGCCGATATGCTGTTTTCGCTTTTCTTGCATTTAAAAATCAGGAAAGTAGTTCTCGTTGGTCATTCTATGGGTGGTTATGTGGCTTTGGCTTTCGCCGAATTGTATCCCGATCACATGAAAGGCTTGTTCTTGTTGAATTCCACTTCTCGAGCAGATAGTGACGAGCGTAAAACCAATCGCGACCGCGCTGTTGTCTGTGTCAAACAAAATTATGGCGCCTTTGTCAGTATGTCCATCGCCAATTTATTTGCTGAAGACAACCGCGAACGCTTAGCCAATGAAATAGAAAAGGTAAAAGAACAAGCGCTAAAAACACCATTGCAAGGTATCGTTGCGGCCTTAGAAGGTATGAAAATCCGTAAAGACCGCGAAGTCATTCTCCATTTTGCGCCCTATCCGATGCAGTTGGTTCTGGGCCAAAAAGACGGCGTACTCCTTTACGAAGACAGTTTGGAACAAATTGAAGGCACCAAAGTCGAACTCACCACTTTCCCCGACGGTCACATGAGCCACATCGAAAACGAAAAGGAATTGCTGAAAGTGTTGTTGAATTTCTTGAAGAAGGTATAAATACCTTTGCGCTCTTCGCGTAATACCCTTGCGACCTTTGCGGTTAAATCAATTTATTTTCTCCTCAAAAGGCATTTCCACATTGAAAATGGCCTGTAGTAAAACCACAATCTGTTCTAAGTAAGCTTCCATAATTTCAGGCGAAATAACCTCCGCTACTTCTTTATCTTGCTTGAAATTAAACGGTAAAAACCCCGATTTTAAATTTTTAAATGAAATGATACCGGCTTCAATGTCGCGACCTTTGGCTTGTTCTTCAAACATAAACGCATACGCCAAAATCTGAATGATTTTATCGTTCTTGATGTCTTCGGTTAAACCGTTCCAATCTTTTAAAGTGACACTTTTTTGCTCCACTTTACCTGTTTTGTAATCAATGATTCTGATTTTGCCGTTGCGAAGCTCAATTCGGTCCACATTTCCTTTGATTAATACCGGAAACGGTAAGCGTTCGTCTTCCAAAGTTCTTTCAAAGGTTTGTTCCAAAGCGATGATTTGCACTTCATCTCCTTTTTCCAGCAACTCTAATTCGAGCTTGAGGAAATTATACACATTGCGTTTGGCTACTTCAAAAGCCAATAGGTTTCGGCCTTTTTTGATTTCACCTTCTTTGTAAACTTCTTTGAATTGCGTCAGCACTTCGTCATCTATTTTTTTGAAACAACTTTCGATATCAACTTTCGTTAAAACCCTTCCGATAAATGGTTTGTATAAAGCTTCTAAAGCGCCGTGAATTATCGTTCCCAAAGTGTTGACTGCAATATTTTCTTCCACTTCATCGGTTTCGGAAATGCGCAACACGCGTTGGAAATAAAACTGAATCGGGTTTCTGATATAAGTCGTTAATGACGAAGGTGAAAAACCCTTTTCGGCAATTTCGCGCAAGCGTGTTAAAACACTTTCTGTTTTGGGAACCACTATCGGTTGGTGCGCAATATTCGGCACCTTCGGATTAAAATATTGAAAGGTTAAGTTGTGATTCGGTTGTTTTTCGACTTCCAACTGAGTGATGAACCGGCTTTTTTCTCCAGCATCAAATCCATCGCTGTCGGCGTTGTAAATCAGATAAATGTTTTTGGCACGTTGCAATAAATGGTAGAAGTGATACGTATAAATAGCATCTTTTTCTTTGTAAGTGGGCAACTCTAATTCTCGCTTCACATCATACGGAATAAAGGAATTGGTGCTTTTTCCCGCAGGAAATTTACCTTCATTAACCGATGTGATGATTACGGTTTCAAAATCGAGCACACGGCTTTCTAAAACACCCATGATTTGCAGACCGTCTAAAGGTTCGCCTTCAAAGGAAACTTCAGCCACGTCAATCACTTGTTTGTAAATGGCGTGCAGCGTTTTGATGTCGTCAATGTTTTGGTGTTGGCCAAAATAAGAGGTCATTTTGTTAATCACTTTAAAGACGGAATAGACAAAGGCATTGGTGATTTTTTCATCTTCGTTGTCGTAACTCAGATTGGCTTTGATTTGGAGTAGAATCTGAGACAGATTTTCAAGTACATTTACAGAGCTTGTATCCCATTTTCGGAACAACATTCCGAACAAAGCATTCTCTTGAGTATATAATTCTTCAAGCTTTTTATGGGTAATAAAAGTGTAATTGTTTTTGTTGATTCGGTTGACCAATTCGCCGGCATAAACATAAGGTTCAATAAGCGGATGCGTCAAAACATCGAGCACATCTTTGTAGTACATCACATAACTGCTCGGATTCCTAGACAGCGCATTGGAGTGCAGCTTGAACAATTTGGCAATCAGCAATTGTGCGGGATTGTTTTTACTCGAAAATCCCATGGTTACGTTCAAAGCATTTACGCTATCGGGTAACGAATGTAAAACCGGTAACAACAAATTTTCTTCGCCTAAAACGACAGCAACATTCTGAAGATTAGAATCGTTTTTGGCGATGTGTTTTTCAATAATACTTCCGGTGATTTTGGCTTGACCGATAGATTTTGATGTCGCAATGACGTGGATGTTTTTGGTTTCCGTAAAGTCGTTGACAATCCATTCGTAAGGATGTGTTTTGTAATAAATCCATTCCGATTTGAATTTTCTTTGGAACAAACCCGCATCGTGAAAGGAATCGTGAAGCAAAGTCTCGTCGATATCCCAATAGATTTTGGCTTTGTCTAGGGCCAATAAATGTTGGATGATTTTTTCTTCGGCTTGGTTTAATGCGTTGAAGCCTGCGAATATAAATTGGTTAGTATTGTTTTCTGAAAAGTGATCCAAATTCCCCACGGCTTCGCGATAAATCAAACCTTGGTAACCAACACCTTTGTTGAGTAGATAATCATAAAGTGATTGATAATATTCGGGAAGCTTTTTCCAAAAGATCAGATAGTTTTCTATGAGTTCGGTTCGCTTTTCAATATCAACAGCCCAATGTTCGATTTCCTTGATGTTTTCAAGGTATTTTAAAACTTTATCGGGTTCCAGTAGATAGCGGTCTATTTCATTGAAATCTTGAAGTAATGTTTTGGCCCAATTGGCAAAGGTTTCGAAAGACTCTTGTTTGTCTTTATCGGTAACCGAAAGATAGACGTCATAGAATTCAAATAGCAATTCAACATTATCAATTGACCGAATGCCGGCGACATCTTGGATGAAGTCTTCAATGCTGATGATTTCGGGTGCAAAAGCATTATTGGCAACAGATTTCTTTAATTCCTCCAATAAAAACACTTTGGCTCTTTTGTTGGGCAAAATTACCACTAAGTCTAATAAGTTATCAGAATGGTTTTTTAGAATTTCCTGTGCGAGTTGGTAAAGAAATGTGGGTTTTGACATTCTATAAAAATAAAAAAACGCCCCGAATTTCGGAGCGTTTTTTAGAAATATTTTGGAAAGAAATTATTTTACTAATTTCACTTCAACTCTTCTGTTGTTAGCTTTACCAGCTTTAGTTTTGTTAGTGTCGATTGGTTTAGATTCACCGAAACCAGCTGAAGACAATCTAGAAGCAGCAATACCATTTTCAACTAAGTAGTTTTTCACGGCAGCAGCTCTGTTTTCAGATAATGTTTGGTTAGCAGCATCTTTACCATCGCTATCCGTGTGACCTTCGATTGAGAAGTTAGAGTTTGGATACTCTTTCAAGATAGCTACAATAGCTTGTAATACTGGGTAAGTTTGTTGTTGGAATGAAGCTTTACCACTATCGAATAAGATAGTTTTAGCATAGTCGTTCAATCTTTTGATAGCTTCTTCAGTAACTTCAGGACAACCGTTGTTTGCCACAGTACCAGCTACATCCGGACATCTGTCATCTTTGTCTAATACTTTGTCACCATCTCTATCTGGCCAAGGACATCCACCATTTTCTTTAGGACCTTTAACCTCTTTACATTTGTCTTCTTTATCTTGAACTCCGTCACCGTCAGTATCAGGACATCCACCGAAAACAGCTAAACCTGCAACATCTTTACAAGCGTCAACATTATCAGCCACTCCGTCACCGTCAGTATCAGGACAACCGTTGAATTCAACAGGACCAGCTTCATCTTTACAAGCATCTTTACTATCTTCAATTCCGTCACCGTCAGTATCAGGACAACCGTTGAATTGTTTTAAACCAGCTTCTTCTGGACAAGCATCATCTTTATCATAAATTCCGTCACCGTCTTTGTCAGAACCTCCAAATTTGAATGTAAGACCTGCAAAATGTTGCATGTGTGATGGCATATCCTCACGTAAATCTTCAAAAGAGTGTTTGTAAGTTGAACGAACAGATAAACCTACAGTTTCAGTAAACCAGTAAGTTAAACCTAAACCTCCATTTAAAGTTCCGGCACTGATGTCATCACCAATCCAAGTGTAACCTCCACCAGCGTGGATAGATGGGTCTAATTTTTTAGATCCGATTAAGCTCATTAAGCTGTAATTGATTACCCCATCAACTCCGTAATAGTTTAAATCTCCTGGATTAACTACTGTGTATGGTCCTTCACCAACTCTTGGTAAAACAAACCTTTTGATTTGGTTGATAGATCCAGTAACTCCGAATGAGAAATTACCTCCTACATGTTTAGATAGGCTTACATAAGAAATTGAAGGAAGAATATTCCAGTTGTCATTAGCATTGAAATACTGAGAGAACTGATCCTCTAATTTTGATGCAGCACTTACTCTTGTATCTACTGCGTTAACCCCAAACGATAAAGCCCAAGGATTGTTGCTGTCTTGAGCTTGAGAGCTTAAACCAGCTAACATTAGCATTGCAACGAATAATTTGTTAAGATGTTTCATACTTAATTTGATTAAATTATAATAATTATAATAGAGCAAAAGTAATACGTATTAATATAATATCAAAATCTTATTGTTAAAATGTGGAAATTATGTAATCAAATTCAAGAATTTTGGAATTATAATATCAATTGTGCAACATTTTATATAACATTTAACATCTTTCCCACTTCTTCAAAGGCTTTAATGGCCTGGTCAAGATGTTCTTTAGTGTGTGCAGCAGACAATTGAACTCTGATTCGGGCTTTATCTCTTGGAACTACCGGAAAAAAGAAGCCAATTACATAGATTCCTTTTTTCAATAACTCGTCGGCCATCACTTGAGATAATTTGGCATCATACAACATAACCGGTACAATAGCCGAATCACCATCAATGATATCCAAACCGGCTTTTTTCATACCTTCTTTAAAGTAGTTAGTATTCCATTCGAGTTTGTCTCTGAGGGTTGTGTCTTTTTCCAAAAGTTCAAAAACCTTGATTGAAGCACCAACAATAGCCGGAGCCAAAGAGTTGGAGAACAAATAAGGTCGTGAACGCTGACGTAAAATTTCAATTACTTCTTTTTTTGCTGTGGTATAACCGCCCATGGCGCCACCAAGAGCTTTTCCTAAGGTTCCGGTGATGATATCTACTCTGCCCATTACACCTTTGGCTTCCATTGTTCCTTTTCCTGTGGCTCCAATAAAACCGGCAGCGTGACATTCGTCAACCATAACCAAAGCATCATATTTATCAGCTAAGTCACAGATTTTGTCTAATGGCGCTACCAAACCGTCCATTGAAAACACACCATCAGTTACGATTAATTTGAAACGATGTCCGGCTTCTACCGCTTTTTTCAATTGGTTTTCTAAGTCTTCCATATTGGAATTTTCGTAACGGTAACGCGCGGCTTTACACAAACGCACACCGTCAATAATTGAAGCGTGGTTCAAACTATCGGAAATGATACAGTCTTCTTCACCTAACAAAGGTTCAAAAACTCCACCGTTTGCATCAAAAGCGGCTGCATATAAAATAGTGTCTTCCGTGCCGTAGAAATCGGCTATCTTTTTTTCTAAAGTTTTGTGAATATCTTGAGTTCCGCAAATGAAACGTACGGATGACATTCCGAATCCATGGGAATCTAAAGCATCTTTCGCAGCTTGAATTACTTCAGGATGTGAGGACAAACCAAGATAATTATTGGCACAAAAGTTCAAAACCGTTTTGCCGTTTACGGTAATTTCCGCGCCTTGTGGCGAAGTGATGATGCGTTCTCTTTTGAAAATACCGTTTTGTTCAATGGTATCTAATTCATTTTGTAAGTGTTGTTGAATTTTTCCGTACATGATTGTTGTTGTAGTTTTATGTTTGTGTTGTAAAGTCTTTCTTCTTGCGTCTTTTCTCTGTTTTCTTTTTAGAGTTTACAAATTTACTATTTCCAACCTTTCGCCAATATAAACCAAGGCTTTTTTAGTCACTTTAAAACCCATTTTTTCAATGGCGTTCTGATAGTTTTCTAATTGCGTGGTGTATTTGGCTTGGTGTGCACCGGTTTTGTAATCGAGTAAATAGATTTCTTTATTGGTGTTGATGACCATTCTGTCGGGCTTTACGAGATTGCCTTCTTTTTGAATGATGGTTTTCTCATTTAGTATTTTGTTGTCGATGGCGAAATAAGTGTCCAAATCGGGATGATTGATCACTTGTTTAATCGTTTGCTCGACTTCGTCTTTTTGCGAAGCGACAATCAATCCGTTTTCAATGGCTTTGGTTAGTGCCAAATCAATATCGTCTTTGGTTTTGACGAAAGATAAAATTTCGTGAAGAATGTTCCCGAATTCAATGGCTTTCTGCTGTTGCGTGTTCCACATCAGACTTTCTTTTTGGGCAATTTTGATGTTTTTCGGATTCAAAGTGGCTGCCAATTGCGGAATGGTTTCGGTTTCGTCTAAAACATCTTTGGTTTCGGATAGTTTTTTGGCTTCGCCGAATGAATAGTCGAATTTACTTTCGTCAAACCCTTTATCTTCTAAGAATTTGATAAAAAACGTCGCCATATTGTTTGGGTATTCACCCGAAGTTTTGCTTGGGGTTTGCATGCCCGAAATGATATATAACTGTTCTTCGGCACGAGTCAAAGCCACATAAAGAACGTTAATGTTATCTAGCAATTCTTCCTGTTTTTTTTGTTGGTAAATTACATTTGCCTCTTCGCCATAACCTTCTACTTTGCTGCTTTTATCGACTAATGCTTTCGGCAAACCGGTAATCGCTTCATCCGCGTTGAGCCACATTTTTTCTCGTGGTCCTTTGCTGTAATCTTCTTCGGCAAAAGGAAAAATCACCACCGGAAACTCTAAACCTTTCGATTTGTGAATGGTCATAATTCGAACCGCATCGTTTCCTTCGGGTGACGGAATGCTGAGTTTCTCCGAATTATTGTCCCAATAAGCAAGAAAATCCGAAATGCCGGCTTGCTTTTTTAAATCGTGTTCCAAAATCAAATCTAGGAAAAACTGGATATTTGCATTGCGTTTGTCCATCGGAATGACTTTGGTAATGATGATTTCGGTGGCTTCGTAAAGCGATTTTTTGCGGATGTTTTGGAAAGAGAAATCAATTTGGAATGTCGTTAACCACTTTTGAAATTCGGGTTCCGATTTTTGTTCCATGCCTTGGGCAATGAAATCGTGAATGGCCAATTGATCTTGTTGCGAAGCTAAATAGTAAAGGAAATTCGCTTTCGATTGTAAATCGTTATTGTTTTTTAAATAACGCAAAATGTGAATTACGCCTTGAACTTCAGATGAAGCGCCGAGCAACAAACTTTCCGAAGACAAAATCGGAATTCCGTTTTCGGTTAAATAATTGGCGACTTCGGTTCCGTGTGATTTTTTTCGAGTTAAAATTACGATGTCTTTGTAGCGGAAACCGTTTTGTCTGACCTTTTCAATTGTGGCTAAAGTGGCTTGTAAATACAAGTCGTTTTTGGCTACATTTTCTTCTTCATCGAAGTCTGCTTTTTCGACTTTTGGTACAAAAGAAATATTGACATAACCACCGGTTTTGGTGTTGAATTGTTGATGGCTGTGGTTTTGGTACAAATCTTTGTAATCTTCGTGTGCAAATTCATTCGATAAAAAACCAAATAAGTTGTTGTTGAAATCAATGATTTCTGAGTAACTTCTCCAATTGGTTCCCAATGAAAATAACTTTTTGTCCGGATTGACAAACGGATTTTTGTCTTTGCTGAGTTCGATAAATTGTTCGGCTTTTCCGCCGCGCCAACGGTAAATCGATTGTTTTGGATCGCCTACAATCATTAGTGAACCTTGTTCACCATTCAAATCTTCGCTCGAAAGAGCGTTGTCAATCAGCGGAATTAAATTTTGCCATTGCATTTCGGAAGTGTCTTGGAACTCGTCGATAAAGAAGTTTCGGTATTTTTCACCCAAACGCTCGTAAATAAAAGGTGCCGGTTGGTTTTGTATTTGTTCGTTGATTAACTTGTTAAATTCCGCAATCGAAAGAATATTTTGCTCTTTTTGTATTTTGCCCAATTCATTACTAACTGTATTCAGCAATGAAAGCGGTGTGATATTTTTCAAAAACGCTTCGTAGAAATTTTTCTTTTCGAATTTTGTATAAATCGAAGCCAATATTTCGAGTAAATCGGGAATAATGCTTTCTATAATCGCTCGGTCTGAAGCCGTTTTGTTGATTTTGATGTCGTCAAACTCATGATAGGTTTTGTTCGCCGGATTGAATTTTTTGTCTCTGATGTTGGCTAGATGATTCGGAAAATGTCCGGCAGAAAAGGACTTGAGGTCAATTCCGTTTTTTTCTATAAGCAACAAAGCTTCCGAAGCCAATTCCACAGTTTGGGTTTCTAATTGCTCACAAAGTTCCTTTAGTTTGTTTTTGATTTCGATAAACTCCGCAATGGTTTTGTTTTGGAAATGGGTGATTTCTTCGCGGTTGTTTTCGTTGAGAATCAGTTTTCCGGTATCCATGATTTCCCGTGAAATGTCCCAAGATTTGTCGTCATCGGTTTTTTCCATGGTGAAATCGACCAATAAGTTGGTTAACGTTTCATCGTTTCCTGCCTCAGCAATTATAGCATCGACGGCTTCGGTCAAAAGGTTTTCAGTATCCAATGACACTTCAAATGTAATCGGCAAATTCAAATCGTGGGCAAAAGCGCGAATGACTTTGTGTGTGAATTTGTCAATCGTAGAAATATCAAACGAAGCATAATTGTGAATGAGGTTTTTGATAATGCTTTTGGCTTTTTCAGTAATCGTACCCAAGGATAAACCGGTTTCAACTTGAATATCTTGCATCAATTGCAAGGCTTTGTCGGATGGTTTTTCTTTGGCAAACTCCGATAAACTTTCCACTACACGGCTTTTCATTTCGTGCACGGCTTTATTAGTAAACGTAATCGCCAAAATATTGCGATACGCATCGGGTTTTTTAGACAAGAGAATAATTTTGAGGTATTCTTTGACCAAAGTATAAGTTTTGCCCGAACCGGCGGAAGCATCGTAGATGGAAAAAGCGGTTTTTTGCATTAGTTTTTTTGGATTAAATAAACAAAATTCAACTTAGCGTCTTCGCCATAATATTCGACTTCAAATTCATCCACTTTTACGGCACCGATTTTTTCAATGGCTTTTTGGGAACGAATATTGAAGGCGCCAATGTGAAAATAAACTTTGTCGACATTGTCAAAAGCATAATCGAGCATGATTTTTTTCAAAGCTTTGTTATAACCATTGCCCCAAAATTTTCGCCCGATAAAAGTATAGCCGATTAATATTGAATTTTCAATTTCGTTATAATCATAATATCTACTGCTGCCAACCACTTCATTAGTTTTAGTATCTCGAATGAGAAATGCTCCTTTGGACACTATTGCTCCTTCAAAATAATTCTGAAAAACCTCGCGCTGGTAACGTAACTTGTTTGGATGTTGCTCCCAAACCAATGGATCAGAAGCTACAGCATACAAGACTTCAAAGTCATTTTCCTGCAAAGGAATTAGTTTAATAAGCTCGTTTTTTAGATTGTGGGGTTGCAAATTAAACATGAAGTACTATAGTTTTTATTTATGCTACTAATGTAATTAATTAATTCTTTATTAAGAAAAACGAATTTTTCAATCCGTAATTTTGTAGCACAATTAAAATTTATTGTTTTGAAAAGAAACGAAGTTATTTTGGTAGCGCTTATGGCGTTGCTGAATTTCACCCATATACTCGATTTCATGATTATGATGCCTTTGGGAAATATTTTGATGCCCAAATGGAATTTGACCACTTCTGAGTTTTCCATTATTGTATCGAGTTATTCTTTGTCGGCTTTTGTGAGTGCCTTTTTTGCTATTTTCTTTGCCGATAAATTCGACCGCAAGAAATTATTGCTTTTTGGCTATTCAGGATTTTTAATCGGCACTTTTGCTTGTGCTTTTGCGTTTGGCACTTATTCGATGATTTTGGCCAGAACCTTTACAGGACTTTTTGGTGGTTTAATCAGCGCGCAAATCTTAAGTATTATTGCGGATGTTATTCCGTATGAGCGTCGCGGCAGAGCGATGGGCATGTTAATGGGCGGATTTGCTTTGGCTTCGGTAATTGGTGTTCCTTTTGGATTATTTTTAGCGAATAAATATGATTGGTATTATCCGTTTTTAGTAGTTGCTATTTTTGGCGTGTTACTATTGCCGTTTTTGTTTCGATTTGTGCCCAATGTAAATTCGCACTTGACGAATCCTATAAAATTGAAAGAACGAATTTCAAATTTCTATGATATCTTTAGCAACCAAGCCCAGATTACAGCGTTGTTATTTAGTTTCTTGCTTATCACAGGTCATTTTATAATTGTACCATTAATCAATCCTTATTTGGTTTACAATGTAGGCGTGCCTCAGGAATATACACCTTTAATTTACTTGGTTGGCGGAATTTGTTCGTTGATTTCGGCGCAAATTATTGGAAAACTAGCCGACAGTTATGGTAAAAGAACAGTGTTTGTTTGGGCAGCATTAGTTTCAGTATTCTTTGTTGTTTTGATAACCAATATGCCGCATTGGCAACTTTTCATCGTGTTGGGTGTTTTCGGATTTTGGTTTAGTTCTTCCACCGGAAGAACCGTTCCCGGACAAGCTATGATTACCCAAGCGGTTACGAGTCAAACGCGAGGTAGTTTCATGAGTTTAAATTCTTGTGTGCAATCACTCGGAACCGGTTTTGCTTCTTTAATGAGCGGTTGGATTACTTATAGCGACGCAAAATTCTCTATCCACAATTACAATTATTTAGGGTACATAAGTATCAGTTTGATTTTAGTTTGTGTCTTATTATCATATCAACTAGAAAGAAAACTGCAATACGTTGAAGTGTAATTTTTTCGAAATGATATAAATGATTGTGTGAATTTTATAAGTAAAAACGATTTATAATTTATAAATTTGAACAGCAAATATTAATCTTTAAATACAATAACCATGGCTTTTGAATTACCGCAATTACCATATGCATACGATGCATTAGAACCACATATTGATGCCAGAACGATGGAAATACACCATTCAAAACATCACAATGCTTACACAACTAATCTAAACGCAGCGATTGCCGGAACAGATTTGGAAGGATTAACAATAGAGAACATTTTAATCAATTTGGATATGAAAAACGCAGCCGTTAGAAATAACGGTGGCGGATTTTACAACCACAATTTATTTTGGAGAGTAATGTCACCAAATGGTGGCGGATTGCCAACCGGTGATTTAGCCGAAGCTATAGAAAGAGATTTTAAATCATTTGAAGAGTTTAAAGCCTTGTTTGCCAAAGCAGGAGCAACGCGTTTTGGTTCGGGTTGGGCTTGGCTTTGTGTACACAAAGGCGGAAAGCTGGAAGTATGTTCAACACCAAACCAAGACAATCCATTAATGCCGGATACGGCTTGCGGCGGTTTCCCGATTTTAGGAATGGATGTTTGGGAACATGCTTATTATTTAAATTATCAAAACCGTCGTCCGGATTATATTGAGGCTTTCTTCAATGTGATTAATTGGACAGAAGTGGCAAGGTTGTACGCTACAGAAAAATAAAATCAAAACTCTTTTTGATAAGTTAAACCGATTGTGAAAGCAGTCGGTTTTATTATTTGGCGGCAGTATAAAAAATAAACAGGCGGAATTGCTTCCACCTGTTTGCCCCAAATCTACCATAAACTTAACCTACACTAAATACTATGGTAAAACAAATCTAATAACATCTTGAAGAATAATATGCTTTTTTTATGGAATTATATTGGAATGATAGGCAAATGAGAGTGAATTCTGTTTTTTTTGTGATTTTCAGGCGGGTAGAAAATAAAAAAGGTGAAAATTTCTTTTCACCCTTTTTGCCCCAAATCTACCATAAACTTAACCTACTAATGCTATGGTAAGGTCAAATGTAAGTGGTTTAACATTTTGAAAACAAAAAATTTAGATGAACTGCATCAAAAATCGTTTAAAGACAAAAAATGTTAAAATTTTAGTAAGCACGCGCATCTTTTCCTTCGTAAAAATTCATAAATGCCTTGTTTACAACACGGTTACCTCCAGCGGTTGGATAGTCACCTGTGAAGTACCAATCACCTAAATTTTTTGGACATGCGATGTGTAAATTGTCAACCGTTTGGAAAATAATTTTTATTTCGGCATTGATGTCTTCCGGATGTAATAACTCCGCTATTTTGTTTGATATTTCGGTATCGCTGAACGGGGCATAAATTTCGGTTACAAAATTTACCACATCAGCATCTTTTAATTTCTCTTGTGATTTGCATTTTTTATAGACATCGTCTACAATTTTGTACAGATTTCTTTCTTTCAATAATTCAATCGCGGCTTGGAAAGCAATTAAGCCTTCTAGTTTGGCCATGTCAATACCATAACAATCCGGATAACGAATTTGCGGTGCAGAAGAAACAACGACAATTCTTTTTGGATTCAATCGATCCATCATCTTTAAAATGCTCTTTTTCAAAGTAGTGCCGCGAACAATACTATCATCAATAATCACCAAATTGTCTGTTGGCTTGATCACACCATAAGTCACATCATAAACATGAGCGACCAAATCATCGCGACTGCTATCTTCGGTAATGAAAGTTCTTAGTTTGGCATCTTTAATGGCAATTTTTTCGGTTCTGATTTTTACCGAAAGGATTTCTTCCAGTTTTTCTTTGGTCAACGTTTTACGGTTGTTTAAAATGAACTGGTTTTTTCTTTGGTTCAAAAAGTCATTCGCCGCTTCCACCATACCATAGAAAGACGTTTCGGCTGTGTTCGGTATAAAAGAGAAAACAGTGTTGTCAGTATCATCTTCAATCGATTCTAAAACCGCAGGCAAAATTAATTTACCCAATTTTTTTCGCTCTTGATAAATTTCGGCATCGCTACCGCGAGAAAAATAAATGCGCTCGAAAGAACAAGCTTTTTTAACCGTTGGTGTAATGATTTCTTGCTGTGAAACGGTTCCGTTTTTCTTAATGATTAAAGCGTGTCCCGGTTGTAACTCCTGTACTTTTTCAAAAGGCACGTTAAATGAAGTTTGAATCACCGGTCTTTCTGAAGCGACAACTACAATTTCGTCATCTTCATAAAAATACGCCGGACGAATTCCGGCCGGATCGCGAAACACAAAACTATCGCCGTGACCTAATAAACCGGCCATGGCATAACCGCCGTCCCAACCTTTGGAAGCGCGTTTTAATATTTTAGCAAGGTCTAGTTTTTCAGCGATTACCGGAGAAGCTTCTCGTTTAGACAAACCGTTGTTTTTACATTCTTGGTACAAATCAGTCACTTCATCATCAAGAAAATGCCCAATTTTTTCCATTACAGTTACTGTATCTGCCATTTCTTTTGGATGTTGGCCTAATTCTACCAAACTATTGAAAAGCTCGGTTACGTTAGTCATATTGAAATTTCCGGCAACGATGAGGTTTCGGTGCATCCAATTGTTCTGACGTAAAAAAGGGTGAACGCTTTCGATACTGTTTTTGCCAAAAGTTCCGTAACGAACGTGTCCTAAAAACAATTCGCCTATATAAGGTATATGGTCTTTTTGTAATTGTACATTATCATGGTATTCCGGATGTAACGTTAGTTCTTCATTAATTCTCTCGTTGATTTGTGCAAAAATATCCTGAATAGGCTGTGCTTTATTCGAACGCACTCGGCTGATGTATCTTTCGCCTGCCTCAACATCAAATTTAATCGAAGCAAAACCGGCGCCATCTTGACCGCGGTTGTGTTGCTTTTCCATCAGCAAATACATTTTTTGTATGCCGTAAAAAGCCGTCCCGTATTTTTCTTTGTAGAATGCTAACGGTTTTTTTAATCTTAAAAGGGCTATCCCACATTCGTGTTTGATGGCGTCGCTCATAATTGTTGTTGTGTTGTTGTAAGTAGTTTGTTTCGTTTATTTTAGAATAAAAAATGCCCCGAAATTTCGAGGCATAAAGTTATTGTAATTCTATTTCAAATTGTGTTAAAGCTTTGAATTGTTTCAAGCGCTCGTTCACTTCTTCTTTTTTTAATGACAGCATTCTTTCGGTTCCGAATTGTTCTACGCAGAATGAAGCCAAGTTGGATCCTTGAATAATAGCTGTTTTCATAGTTTCAAATGAGATGTCGCCTTGTTGGGTGATAAATCCTGCAAATCCACCGGCAAAAGTATCTCCTGCACCTGTTGGGTCGAATACATCAGCCAATGGCAATGCCGGAGCAAAGAAGATATGTTCGTCATGAAAAATTAAGGCACCGTGTTCTCCTTTTTTAATCACTACATATTTTGGTCCCATCGTATGGATTTTCGCCGCTGCTTTTACCAAAGAATATTCACCTGACAATTGACGCGCTTCTTCATCATTAATCGTAATAACGTCAACACGTTTGATAACGTCTAATAATTCAGGTAAGGCACAATCCATCCAAAAGTTCATGGTATCTAAAACCACTAATTTTGGTTTTTGGGTCATTTGGTTTAAAACACCGGTTTGCACAATAGGGTGTAAGTTTCCTAACATCACTACATCTGCATTTTTAAAATGCTCCGGAACAATAGGGTTGAAATCAGCTAATACATTTAATTCAGTAGCTAAAGTATCTCTTGAGTTCATGTCGTTGTGGTAACGACCGCTCCAAAAGAACGTTTTGCCGCCTTTTACAATTTCCAAACCGGAAACATCGATATTTCTGGCTGTCAATAAATCAATATATTCTTGAGGAAAATCATCACCCACAACCGATACGATTGCCGATTGTAAGTTAAAATGCGAAGCCGATAAACCGATGAAAGTTCCGGCACCGCCTAAGATTTTATCTGTTTTTCCAAAAGGCGTTTCGATAGCGTCAAAAGCAACCGTTCCTACTATTAAAAGTTTGTTCATTATTTGCGTTTCAAATTAAAGGCGCAAAGATACGTTATTACTTTAAAAGTTTAAAATGGTTTGAGGTTTAAAGTTTAGAACAATTTTCCCTCTTCCTTTTCATAAAAAGCATCTATCGAAAGCGTTGGCAAACCGGAAGCATAAACCGCTAATTCATCACAGCGTTCGTTTTGCGGATGGTTGTTATGGCCTTTAATCCATTTGAAATCGACTTGATGTTGGCGGTATATTTTGAGGAATCGCAACCACAAATCGGGATTCTTTTTACCGGTGAAGTTTTTCTTTTCCCAACCGAAAACCCATTTTTTCTCCACGGCATCGACCACATATTTAGAATCGGAAACGACCAAGACTTTCATGTTGGGGTTTTTGAGTTTTTCCAAACCAACGATTACGGCTAACAACTCCATTCTATTATTGGTGGTATAGCGAAAACCTTCATAGAATTCTTTTTTATAAGGTGTGCCCACCATTTCCATCACTACGCCATAACCGCCGTTTCCGGGATTTCCTTTGGCAGCGCCGTCAGTGTAGATATGGACTTGGTGTGAGTTCAAAGTTAGGAGTTAGGCGTTAGGAGTTGGGCAATTACTTTTGGAAAATGTTCATGTTCCAATGATTGAACTTTTACCGCAATAGCTTCCGGAGAATCGCATTCTTCGATATTTACGTTCTGTTGGAAAATGAACTCACCTTCATCGTAGTGTTCGTTTACATAATGAATGGTGATTCCGGTTTCTTTTTCCTTATTTTCTAAGATTGCTTGGTGTACATTCATGCCATACATGCCTTTTCCGCCATATTTAGGTAACAACGCCGGATGAATGTTGATGATTTTATTCGGATAAACTTTAATTATTTGTTCAGGGAACTTTAAAAGAAAACCCGCTAAGACAATTAAATCGGGTTGGAGTTTATTAATTTTTTCTAAAACAGAGCCTTCGTTTAACTCCGTTTTGTTAAAGACTAATGAAGGAATATTGTGGCGTTTTGCTTTTTCTAAAACTTTGGCATGTAGATTGTTAGTGAAGATGCCGACTATACTTATATTATCGTTGTTTTTGAAATACTGTATGATATTCTCCACATTGGAACCAGTGCCAGAAGCAAAAAGCAGAATTTTTTTCATGGAAAATCAAATTTGGTAGCACAAAAAAAAGAATAATTACTCGAATTAAAACCATCATAATGTAAGATTCTGAAATAAATTTTTTATTTTCGTGGTCACATTTAGTAACAAAAAGGTTGTTTTAAAATAAAGTTTTTTATTTTTGCCAACAATTTAAATTAAAAATCTAGAAATTATGTCAGACATTGCATCAAGAGTAAAAGCGATTATTGTAGACAAATTAGGCGTTGACGAAAACGAAGTTGTAACAGAAGCAAGCTTCACAAATGATTTAGGCGCTGATTCATTAGACACTGTTGAGCTTATTATGGAGTTCGAAAAAGAATTTGATATTCAAATTCCGGACGACCAAGCAGAAAACATTGCTACTGTAGGTCAAGCTATTTCTTACATCGAAGAAGCAAAAAAATAATAAATAAATCACCCGTGAAGAATAACTGTTTTTCACGGGTTTTTATTATTTTTACTGAAAAGAATAAACCTTGATTGAAATTCAATCTCAAAATATTGAAATACCCTTGTCTCTTTAATGATTAAATTTGAAGAAAACATGGGTATTATTTGTTTAAATACAATTGTAAAAAATACATTATGGCATTAAAGCGAGTAGTAGTAACAGGTTTAGGTGCAATAACACCAATCGGTAATTCCATTGAAGAATATTGGAATGCGTTGGTAAACGGTAAAAGTGGTGCCGCTCCTATTACCTATTACGATACTGAAAAACACAAAACAAAATTTGCCTGCGAAGTCAAAAACTTCAACATTGAAGATTTTATGGACCGTAAGGAAGCTCGCAGAATGGACAAATTTGCACAATACGCCGTAGCTGCCAGTGAAGAAGCGATTAAGGATGCCGGAATTACCAATGACAATGTGAACAAACACAGAGTTGGGGTAATTTGGGGTGCCGGAATTGGTGGATTAGAAACTTTCCAAGAAGAAGTAATGAGTTATGCGGCCGGAGACGGAACGCCAAGATTCAATCCTTTCTTTATTCCAAAAATGATTGCCGACATTGCACCAGCACACATTTCTATGAGAAATGGTTTTATGGGGCCTAATTATACTACTGTATCAGCATGTGCATCATCAGCCAACGCTATGATTGATGCTTTCAATTACATTCGTTTAGGCATGTGTGATGTAATCATCTCAGGTGGTTCAGAAGCGGCTGTAACTATTGCCGGAATGGGCGGATTTAATTCAATGCAAGCCTTATCAACCAGAAACGAAAGTCCGGAAACTGCTTCAAGACCATTTGATGCAACCCGTGACGGATTCGTTTTAGGCGAAGGCGCCGGTGCGTTGGTTTTAGAAGAATATGAACACGCAAAAGCCCGTGGCGCGAAAATATATTGCGAAGTTGGCGGCGGTGGAATGTCATCAGATGCCTATCACTTAACCGCTCCACATCCGGAAGGAATTGGGGTTATTGCGGTTATGGAAAATACTTTGCGTGACGCCGGAATGAAACCGGAACAAGTGGATCACATCAATACCCACGGAACTTCAACTCCTCTTGGTGACGTAGCCGAGTTAAAAGCAATTAGTGCCGTTTTTGGTGCTCATGCAAAAAACATTAACATCAATTCAACCAAATCGATGACCGGTCACTTACTTGGAGCTGCCGGTGCGATTGAAGCGATTGCCTCAATTTTGGCTATGAAACACGGAATTGTTCCTCCAACGATTAACCATACGGTTGTGGATGAAAACATTGATCCTTCTTTGAACCTGACTTTAAACAAAGCCCAAAAAAGAGAAGTGAAAGTGGCGATGAGTAATACTTTTGGTTTTGGCGGACACAACGCTTGCGTTTTATTCAAAAAAATCGAAGACTAACATTAGATGAAAATTCTAAAAAATATATTTAAAAATTCCCGTTCGTCAGAGGACGGGATTTTTTTTAATGAAATTCAAAAAGTAATAGGTTTTAAGCCCCAAACCATTACCTACTATGAAAAAGCCTTTACGCATCGTTCGACCAACCGAATGGATTTGAAAGGCAATCCGATGAATTATGAACGCTTAGAATTTCTTGGTGATGCTATGTTAAGCGCCGTAATTGCAGCTTATTTATACAACGAAGCACCGGCAGGAGATGAAGGTTATTTGACTAAAATGCGTTCTAAAATTGTCAGTCGAGAACACTTAAACGAATTGGGAAGAGACTTAAATCTAATCCGATTTGTAGAAAGTAAAGTGCCAACACAACATTTCGGGGAAAACATTCACGGGAATATTTTTGAAGCTTTAGTTGGGGCTATTTTTTTAGATAAAGGCTATGAATTTTGTCAAAAATTTATTCAAAGAAGCGTCATTATTCCTTATGTTGACATTGCTAAATTAGAAGGTAAAGTCATCAGTTACAAAAGTTTGCTAATTGAATGGTGTCAAAAAGAAAAGAAAACCTTTCATTATGATGTCTTTGATGACAACGGTATTGATGGGCAAAAATACTTTGGTGTAAAATTGAGTATTGACGATAAAGTCATCGCCAAAGCCAGAGCTACTTCGAAAAAGAAAGCAGAAGAAAAGGCGTCTCAAAGAGCCTATTTTGCATTTCAGGAAAAAATTAACAAAAAATAATACAGATTCTCAAAAAACTATAACGTTTTCGTTCATAAAATAACGTTAACTCAATATTGAGTTGGTTATAATCTGTCTCAGATATACTATATTTACAACTTAAATTGCAATAGTTATGTATGTTCACAAATTGCATATTGGAGAGTTTGACGAGATAGATTATCAATTAATCGCTATTCATTCGCCTTTAGAGGACTATCGATTGGCGTATTATATCAATCAAAATTTACCTATCAATCTCAAAAAAAGCAACTGCAACATTCATATCAGCAATAAAGACGGAGAAACCCAATTTACGAGATTTATTTTTGAAGATGATAAAGACATCGCTTGGAATTTGGTACAAAACCAAAATGATGCGATTCTTTCTTCTGAAAATAATCAAGGGTTGTTTGCCAACAGTAGTAATGTGTTTTCGCCAAAAATCTATCTGATTCCCGAGTTTAAAAAAGTAGATTACTTTTTAAAAATTGAAAACGATGAAGTCGCTATTGATGTCTCAAAAATCATCAATAACCTTAAAAAAATAGACAGAGTAAGCACGGTTTACGCTGTAGAAGTTGAAAAAATAAAGTCAAAAAATAATTTAATTTTTTAATTAAAATGCCAACAAGAAAAAAAACTAAAATTGTAGCCACATTAGGTCCTGCATGTAGTTCGAAAGAAGTGATTAAAAAAATGATTGATGCCGGAGTGAATGTATTCCGTATCAATTTTTCTCATGCCGATTATACCGATGTAAAAGAAAGAATCGATATCATCAGAGAATTAAATGATGAGTTTGGGTATACCACCGCAATTTTAGCCGATTTACAAGGGCCAAAACTTCGCGTAGGAGTGATGAAAGAAGATGTAGTGGTAAATCCGGGAGATATTATCACTTTTCAAACCGCCGAAGATGTTCCGGGAACTAAGGAACGCGTTTATATGAATTATAAAGAATTTCCAAGAGATGTTAATCCGGGCGAAAAAATTCTTTTAGACGACGGAAAATTAATGTTCGAAGCTTTGGAAACCAATGGAACTACCGAAGTGGTTTGTAAAGTAATTCAAGGCGGGCCATTGAAATCAAAAAAAGGAGTAAACCTTCCTAATACTAAAGTGTCTTTACCTGCATTGACCAAAAAAGACATCAAAGATGCACTTTTCGCCATCGAACAAGAAGTGGATTGGATTGCACTTTCTTTCGTAAGAACACCAGCCGATTTAGAAGAATTGCAAGACTTAATAGCCAAAAATTCTAAATATAAAATTCCAATTGTAGCCAAAATTGAAAAACCGGAAGCGGTTGAAAACATTGATAAAATCGTTGCTTTCTGTGATGGTTTAATGGTAGCTCGTGGTGATCTTGGTGTTGAAATTCCGGCTCATGAAGTGCCATTAATTCAAAAGAAATTAATCCACCGAGCGAAAACAGCCAGAATTCCGGTAATTGTAGCTACACAAATGATGGAAACGATGATTACCAGCTTAACGCCAACACGTGCAGAAGTAAATGACGTTGCGAATTCGGTTATGGATGGTGCCGACGCGGTAATGCTTTCAGGAGAAACTTCGGTGGGTAATTATCCGGTTGAGGTAATTGAAAAAATGACTCAAATTATTGAAGCGGTTGAAGATTCACCACTAATTAACGTACCTCAAAATCCGCCTCACGTTAGAACTAAACGTTTTATCACAAAATCCATTTGTTATCATGCGGCCACTATGGCTAATGACATCAAAGCAAAAGCGATTTCAACTTTGACCAATAGCGGTTATACGGCTTTCCAAATCTCAGCTTGGAGACCAAAAGCACATATTTTGGTGTATACTTCCAATAAAAGAATCTTGACCCAATTGAATTTACTTTGGGGTGTGAATGCCTTTTTTTACGATAAGTTTGTAAGTACTGATGATACCGTAGGTGACGTAAATAATATTGCCAAAGAAAAAGGGTATGTAAAAAAAGGCGATATGCTAATCAACTTAGCTGCCATGCCGGTAGCCGATAAAGGAATGGTAAACACTTTGAGAGTTTCTGAAATAGAATAATTTTATTATTTTTAGACATTATTTCTCTTTAAATACAAACAAAATGAATTCAAACAATCCGTTTTTTAAAAACAAAACTTTTTCAAATACTTCTCGTGCCAATGAAGTAGTGCACGAAGCAACAGTTATTGATTACAGCCAAACGATGACTGTTTCGGGAACCATTAACAAAAGTTTCCTAATGCTGATTTTATTAATTGCCAGTGCTGCGGTTACTTGGATGATGACTTTTGATGGTCAAAATCCTATCGTGTTAACGATTGGCGGTGCTATTGTTGGATTAGTTTTAGTCTTGATTGCTACCTTTAAGCCGCAATATTCAACTTATTTAGCGCCGGGTTATGCCATATTTGAAGGTCTTTTCATCGGTGGTATATCCGCTATTTTTGAAGTGATGTATCCCGGAATTGTGATTCAAGCGGTGAGTTGTACGTTTGTTACGTTTATGGTTTGTTTCGGTTTATACAAATACGGTATAGTAAAAGTAAATGATAAATTCAGATCAGTTGTAGTTGCAGCGACTTTAGCCATAGCGACTTATTATTTAATTTCATGGTTGTTGTCGATGTTTACCAGTTTTACACCGGTTCACCACGGCAATTCTATGATCAGCATCGGAATTAGTGTATTTGTAATTGTGATTGCCGCGCTGAATTTATTCTTAGACTTCGACCAAATCGAAAAAGGAGTTGAACAAAAAATGCCCAAATACATGGAATGGTACGGTGCTATGGGATTGATGATTACTCTAGTTTGGTTGTACATCGAATTCTTAAGATTGTTATCTAAATTGTCAAGCAGAGATTAATTCTCAACTTATATTAATACAAAAACCAGTCTCTTTTTTTGGAACGAGACTGGTTTTTTTACAGCTTATAACTAACAGAAAATAAAATCATTCTAGGCAAAACAAACGTTCGTCGTTCGCTAATCATATAGTCTGAAAAGGAATAATCGTTTTTAGCTTTAATATTAAGTAAGTTGTTGACGGTAAGTTCAAATCCAAACGGACTGTTCTTTTTTTGATGGCGAAGCGAAGTATTGGCCGTTTCAAAGAAGTTGCTTTGGTTGTTACTATTGGTGTTTCTTACACTTTGATAATCTATTTTATAAATCCAATCTTTTAGGAAAGTTACTTCGAAATCTGAATTGAATTTATCTGACTCAAAATGGGATTTTGTAATACCCGAAAATTGACTAAAGCCTTTGGTATAACCAATACTGAAAAGCGGCCATTCTTTATAAGATGTTTTTATGGTGATGCCTATATCTTGATTGTTTCGGTCATTGGTTGTAGTGATGTTGTTGATAGTTTGAACATAATTAAACCAACCCAAATTGGTGTTTAGTTTCAAGTTAAAACGGTATATTTTTTTGCTCACAGAACCGCTTAATCTATAATTGGTTTCAGGATTATCGGTTAAAATTGGCGTGTTGTATTGGTTGATGCCATCCAATTCGATTTGATTTCGGGTTGTTCTCACTTTTTTATTGAAACTGGCCATAGCATTCCACATAATACCGCGATACATATTCATTTTAGAATACCTCAAGTTGGCAGCATGATAGCGTTCATTTTCCAACAGCGCATTTCCTCTGTAAACCGAATTATAACTTTGTAAAGTGTAACAATCAGCCAACTGACTTACTTCAGGAAAACTATTAACCAAGCGATAAGTGAAATTCAGACTTTCGGATTTATTGAACTCAAATTCGCTGTTCCATTGCGGTTGGAATAGTGTTTTCGACAAGGCATAATTTTGGTCAATTTGGTCTGTTTTTAATTGGTACCAATGAAAATACAATCCTGGTTTGTTGGTCCATTTGCCTATCTTGAATTTGTATTCCAATCCGGCATAAGTATCGTTTAAATTATAGTTTACATCGTTGCCAAAACCTGCATTGGAAAAGTCATTGATGCTGCCATCGGTTAAAATTTGTTTCTCGGAAGTTTCAAAGTTGGAATAGCCATAATTGTTTCCGATAACCGAATACAAATGATTGAAGTTATTGATAATCCAATAATGTTTGAACAAAGCATCAACACTGTTGTTTTTGATTTTTCTGATTTGTTCGATGGTATAACTGTCATCGGTTTGCAACGGAATTAAACCCGATAAAAAAGGCTGATTCGTAAACCAATGATTTTGAGGAGTATTATTTTCATACGCTTGATTAACTACAAAAGTCGTGGTGTGATTGGTGTTGTAACTTTTGTGCCATTCAATGTATTGTTTTACCGAAACATTATCGGCTTGGCTGATGGTTTCAAAAGTATTCGAATTAAGATTAGTCACCGAATTTATCGTGTTGTTCATATCATTCGTGCTCGATTGATATTGGGCGTTGTAATACCATTTTTCGTTTTTGTTTGGTGAATAGTCTAGTTTGATGTTTCCGATGCCTAAAAGCGATTGATTGCCGTTTTCCTGTGATTTGTTTTCAAAGGTTATGGCGTTATTTTGAAGATATTCATTTTTGCTTTCGGTTTTAGATGCCATAAAAATTTTAGAGAAAACACTATAAACGGAAACGGAAAGTTTTGAAGTAGCGTCAACACTAAAATTTAGTGCACCAAATTGTGATTTGTTTTGCACCACATCGGTATTGTCATTGGTAAAAGAATAAAGATTTGACAATGATTTTCTACCCGAAAGAAAACTACTCACACCGCCATCAAAACGCATTAAATCTTCAAAAGTAAAAGTGCTTCGTCCGATGTTATTCATATCGCCTATGAAACTCACATTGGTTTTTGGACTGTAATAAAACAATCCGGCGTGCACCAAATTGAATTCGTTGTTGCCAACTCCGGCTTCTACATCGCCAAAGACGAATTTCTTTTTGTCTTCTTTGAGTTTGACATTCATCGCCAAGTCTTCGCTATCGGAAACTTGCTTCATGAAACCGACTTCGTTAAAATGGTCAATGACTTCTATTTTGTCTAACGCATCGGCGGGAATATTTTCAACGGCTAACTTACTTCCGCCACCAAAGAAAGATTTGCCCTCTACGAGCATTTTGGTCACTTTTTTACCTTGAACCGTTACAGTTCCGTTTTTATCGACATCAACACCGGGCAATTTTTCCAATACTTCTTTCAGCTTCCTTTCATTCCCGTTGGCAAAGGCTTTTACATCATAAGTAAGCGTGTCTTTTTTGACGACTATGGGTTTGTATTCGTGCTTAATAACGATTTCTTTAAGTTTTTGTCCGGTAGCTTTTAGTTTGAAATTATGCGTGGTAATAGTTGAATTAGGTTCAAAAATAAGTACTTCTTCTACAAAGCTGATATAAGAAGCCGTGATTTCGTATTTCACATTAGCTTCTAACTCTAACCGATAACGCCCTTTATTATCCGTTATGGCAAATTTCAGTTGGGCATTTTCTTGAAGCGGTTTGGCTATGATGTTGGCGCTTTCGAGCGGAATATTAAGCGTGTCCGAAACCACACCGGTGATGGTGTGAGTTTGGGAGTAAGAGAAAAAAGAAATTAGAAAGGCAAAAAATAATTTGGTCATTAAAAATCAGTCTTTACTGTTCATAAAATCATATTTCATTTTCTGAACTTCTTCCTCTGTTTTTAAATCATCCAAATTTGGCTTTAGAATATTTGGTTTAGGATTAGGGTTTATCGAAATCTTTGTTGCTCCAAATACTACATTTCTTCTGCTAAACTCCAAAATCAAACCAGGTAACCCAGAAATTCCTAATGGGCCAAGATTTATTGGGATTGAAGGAGAATACCATGCAATTAATGGATATTTAAACTCGCCATATTTATTTGAAAAAACTTCATTAGACGTTGCTTTATAGCAAAGAAAACCGTCAATAACTTTGGTTTCTTTCGTTAATTGCCAATCTAATTTTTTAAATTCCTTCTTTATAGTATAACTTCCTAAAACATCATTGTGAGCTTCGTAATAAAAATCCTCACTAAAATCAGTATAAATATTTCCTAAAAAACCACTAAATACTAGAGCTAAATTATTATTATTACCATTGCTATTAAGGATGTTATTGCTAACAAATTCTGCTTTATTGTCACAAAAATTAAGGTTAAAACTTATCATTTTTGAACCTTCAATAGCTAACTTGTTAAACTCTTTTATATCACTTGGTAATGTTTTGTCTTCTTCATCACTCATGAATATTTTATACTCAATTTTTCCTGAATCTACTTGAGCAGAAAGTATTGCCGTAAAAAATAAAACAAATATAGTTTTCATGTTCGTAAAATTTTGTCAATCAACTATAATTAATAGTAAGTTGAAAGAAATTATAGGTAAGATAAAATTTTCAATAATGAATTTAAATCAAGGAAACACAAAAGTGTTTCCTTGATTTTTTAATTATGGTGCAAGAATAATATTTTTATCGCACAAATCATATGCAAATGATGCAATTGCCCATGCTTCATCAGCAGTATACCCGGCTTGTAGAGCATTGTTAAATGTTGCTTCAAAAACTGGTCTACAGCTATTTCCAACTATTATCTCTTTTGTTTCTGCCATCGAAACACTACTAAAAGCAATTAGTGCTACGGCACTAAAAAATAATTTTTTCATTTTTAATTCGTTTTAAATTTAATAAAATTTTTACAATTCGTAACAAAGATGTTTCTGCAGAAGTTTTTGTTGCAGTAAAATTGAACTAAATATTTTTAAACGACATAATAATATGATTACAAAATTATTCTTTAAATGAATAAAATTTTTGTTGTTAATTGTAAGAAATGTTTTTTTTTTTTTGACTATTTTCGTTTTACAAATACCACAAAAAAAGTCTCATTAGTAATCGCAAAGTAATTTGCCTAATTCTTTTTTTGAAAATGAATACCGATAAAATCTTATCCAAAATCCGCAGTAAACGCCAAGAATTAAATTACTCACAAGAATACATCGCCTCGGTTTTGCAAATGAAACAAGCCAATTACAATAAAATCGAAAATGGCAAAGTTGAATTAAGTGTTCCCGTTCTTTTTAAGATTGCCAAAACATTAGATTTGAATGTACAAGAGTTGTTGAACGAATATGAAATGGCAAAAATGGTATAAGCCATTTCAAAACTCAAACTTCAACTGCACTACAACCGTCTTTTTAATTTCCGTATTTAAGTTATTCAAAGAAATCCCAAGCAGTCGTACCGATTCTTTCATCCGTTCTTGAAATAAAAGCTCTTTTGCGGTTTCCAGAAGCAATCCTTTATCTGAAATAAAGTAAGGCAAAGTTTTGCTCCTTGTTTTGGTCGTAAAATCGCTGTACTTGATTTTGAGCGTCACGGTTTTACCTGAGATGTTGTATTTTTTTAATCGGTTTTCGAGTTCACCAGCGATACGTTCCAACTTTTCCACCATAAAAATTTCCGAAGTCAGGTTTTCATTAAAAGTGTGTTCGGCCGCAACCGATTTGGCAATGCGGTTCGGTTTCACCGCACTGTTGTGAATGCCGCGCACGATGTTGTAAAAGTGCAAGCCACTTTTGCTGAAATGTTCCTCGAGAAATTCTTTTGATTTTGATTTCAAATCTTTTCCGGTAAAAATGCCCAAATGATACATTCTGTCAGTCGTCACTTTGCCAATGCCGTAGAATTTTTTGATGTCTAAATTCTCCAAAAAAGTTTCTACTTCCTCAGGATTGACCGTTTTTTGACCGTTGGGTTTGTTGTAATCGCTGGCAATTTTGGCCACAAATTTATTGACTGAAATTCCGGCTGAAGCGGTCAAACCCACTTCTTCAAATATTCTTTTTCTGATTTCTTGAGCAATGAGTGACGCACTTGGATTTCCTTTTTTATTTTGGGTAACATCGAGATAGGCTTCGTCTAATGACAACGGTTCCACCAAATCGGTATACTCGTGAAATATCTTTCGTATTTGTTTGGAGATTTCTTTGTAACGGTCAAATCTGGGGCGAACAAAAATCAAATCGGGACAATTTCTTTTGGCTTGAATACCACTCATGGCAGAACGAACGCCAAATTTCCGAGCCTCATAACTCGCCGCCGAAACCACACCACGCACTTCGCTTCCTCCAACAGCTAATGGTTTCCCTTTAAGTTCAGGATTGTCCATTTGCTCTACAGAAGCATAAAAGGCATCCATATCGATGTGTATAATTTTTCGGTAAGTTACCTCGGGTTCCACTTTATTTGTCTTTTACCGGAAAGAAAAAAGCAACCGGACGTTTTTTAAAATAAGCCCAAGTAGCGCTAAACAAGAAACGCAATTCCAACAAAGGAATATTTCGAGAGCGAAAAGCCAAGCCGAGAGAAAGCGAGAAACTCACGATAAAATTGACAAATCCGATGAGACCAATACCAATGATTCCCCAAATGATGGTTGGTAAATACACAAAGAAATTGGCACCATACAAGCCTAAGGCAAAATTACCACTGGCAAAAGTAATGTGCCGAATGTCAAGATTTAAGCCAAGAAAAATTCCGATAGAAGCCGTGCTGCCTAAAAAGACACCAAACCAACCATTAGAAACAACTCCGGGCCAATTGTTTTCAAACCATTTGGCTATCGCGTTAGTTCTCACAATCCCTAAATTTTGTTTCAACACGGGATGCTCTTTAATTCGGAAATAAAACTGATTGTGTTTATTCCGGTTGGAAATATTCCCCGAAATAATCCCCGAGAGAAATAAAAACACTCCGGCAATCGCCGCATGAAATAGAGCTGCAGAAGTTATTGGAGACAAGTCATTCAATAGTTTTGCCGATTTTTCAAAGGCAATATTGTAGTCAAAGCAATAGTCAATCAACCAAATGCCAAGCATAGCCACCGGGAATGCCATGAAAATATTACCCACAAAAGCAATAAACTGCGATCGGAATAAACGCGCAAAGAGTTGGGCAAACGAACTGTGTTTATTTTCGTTTTTGGCATTTTTTTTCATGCCGCTTTCCAAAGCTTTAATTAAGGTTGCCGCGGTCATTGCCGGTTGTTTGGTAGCCAAAGTATAACCCATCAAATAAATGGCAATAAAACCTAAAGAATAATTCAGACTGTAATAAAAAGCATGGCCAAAGCCACTAGCTTCCATTTTAGACAATAACAATTTAAATATGCAAAGCAAGCCTACAATAAATCCACCACCAATGGCAGCTTTAAGCATCGAAAAATATTCTGATTTACTTTCGGTTATGTAATGTTCTCCGGTTTTTGCGGTATGTTGGGTAATTTCGTAGGAAATCAATTGGGTACTTTCGTTAATCAATTGGCGAACATTATTTTTATAACAATTGTATTTAATTAATCTTAAAGCCAAATGAATAGAATTGTTTTTTTTGTCGATATTTTTATTGACTACTAAAGTTGAAATTAAAACTTTGATCCGGTGTAGTTGTTGCCTGATGCGGAGCAAACTTTGGTTTACTTTTAGTGAAATACCAAATTTGGAGCTGTTAGCAAAAGCTTTGTCAACATACTCTTCGCATTGTTTATGAAGAATCATCAGTTGCTTATAATTGATATCTTCAGCGGAGATAAAATGCAATTCTCCTTGTCTGATTCTGTTTTGGATGAAGTTCAGTTCGTTTTCAAAAGCCACAAACGGACTTCTCAAATCGTCGTATTCGGGCACCATTTTGATGACATCGTTTTCCATGGCACGACCGCTCATTCTTTGAGAAATCAAACCCATAGCATTCATCACTTCAGAAAGGATGGTTTTTTCTTGAATGGTATTATAAATGTCTTCAAAACCAATAATCTCATAGAGTTTTTGTAATTCTTCAAATGGAATTCGGGAAATCCAAATGGGGTCAGAGCTTTTGAAAAACACCTGATTCAAAACAAATTCTAAAGTGTCTTTTTCGGGTTGAAAAGGCAAAATCTTGGCAAATAATCGCTGTCTTACTTCATAAATAAAATCAGAATCTCTTAAAATTCCGGCATCTGATAACATTCGGCTGAACTTTCTTTGCTGGAGCAAATCGGCTAAATGGTCTTTAACTAATTTATTTTTCTGAGGATTGTTTTGCAAGAATTGTAAAAGGGATTCTATAGAGACAATGCTTTCCGCTTTTGGATTATTTGGCCGAAAAAAGTTAGTCAAATCGACCAGAAAAAGCAATATATCATTTGACAAATAACCGTCGTTGTCGAAGTATAAATCGAACAGACTTTCAATAGAATTGATGCTTTTTTTGTGACGGTAGAATTTCATCTATACAATAGTTTAACAATTAAGATTATGGTAAAAATACAATTTCAAAGTTATATATTTCTTAACTTGCCGCTAAATATCAAAAGAAAAATGGTAGAAATAGAACGAAAGTTTTTAGTGCTTTCGAATGATTTTATAAACGAGGCTTTTTCGCAAAAAAGAATTGTGCAAGCTTATTTAAGTTCGAATCCCGACAGAACGGTTCGTGTCAGAATTAAAGGCGATAAAGGGTTTATTACGATAAAAGGCAAAAGCAATGCCAACGGTACCACTCGCTTGGAATGGGAAAGAGAAATCAGTTTAATGGATGCGGAAACACTTTTGTCTATTTGCGAAAGCGGAACCATTGACAAGATTCGCTACGAAATCAAAGTAGGGAATCATGTTTATGAAGTGGATATCTTTTCCGGGGAGAACGAAGGTTTAATTATGGCTGAAATCGAATTGGAATCAGAATCAGAATCTTTTGAAAAACCAATTTGGCTTGGCGAAGAAGTCACCAATGATGAACGGTATTATAATGCTTATTTGAGTAAAAAGCCTTTTACTGCTTGGTAATTATTTTTTCTCTTCTACGACTTCTATTTTTACAATCACCACTCCTGATTTTTTATTGGAAGTAATATCCATGAAAGCGCGTCGGCTTAAATCAATTTCACGTACTTTAGAGAATGGTCCGCGATCGGTAATTTCTACCACAACCGATTTTCCGTTGGCTTCGTTGGTTACTTTTACAATGGTGCCAAAAGGCAGTTTTTTGTGTGCGGCGGTGTATTTATTGTTGTCAAATCTTTTCCCGCTGGCGGTTCTTCTCCCGTTGAATTTATTGTGGTAATAGGAAGCGTGCGCGTTTTTTTTGTAAACTTTTAGTTTTGAATTGGGATCAATTTGTAGGGTGTCAGTTTCTTGAAAATCAACAGCAACTCTACTTTTTAGCGTATCGGTAACCACTTTAGTTTTGTCTTTGTTCTCTTTAACTGTTGCAGGTTTCTCTTTACCCTTTTCTTGTTGGGGTTTTTCTTTCTGTTGCGGATTTTTAACAAAAGAACTAAGAGTAAAAATGGTGCTTAATATAGAAATAAAAAGGACGACTATTTTGGTATTCATAAGGAGCTTTTTAATTAATAAAAGGGTTTTGCAAAAACCATACCTTGATAAAAAAAGTCCTTTTCAGGACTTAAATTTTATGGGTTAGAACCAAAGTTTCCAAGGAATTCGACTCAAGATAAGAAGTAAACCTAAACCGTAAAAAACGGCGATTGATCTAAATTTTCCTGTACTTGTTGATGCTTTTTTGTGTTTAGACCAACCAACGGTAATCAAAACAATTGCAATAATATTTGTTAATGGATGCTCTAAAGAAGTAAGTCTTAGTGCGGCATCTTTCATTTGGCCAAAAACAGCAGAGCCAAGAGGAGAAACAAAATAAAGAATCAACCCAACTAATAACTGTATGTGTGTTGCAATCAAACCAAACAAGGCAATTTTTCGGTCTTTGGCGGTAAATTCTTTTTTGGAAGACATTCCAATAAACGAATTAACAACGGCGACAACCAATAATAATAACGCTAGATAAGCCCAACCCGAATGGAATTTTTGAATGAAGTGGTACATAGTTTTGTTTTTAGAATAACAAATATAGAGAAAAGGGATAAAAAAACGACACAGATTAGCGAGGTTTTAAGTTATGTTTAAACTATTTGTGGTCTAAAAAATGTTTTAATAAAAACGTTGTTGAACTGTCATGCTGTTTTACGTCACCAGAATAAATCTCTTCTAAAATAGAATTGGCCAACTGTTTTCCCAATTCAACACCCCATTGGTCATAACTGAAAATATTCCAAATAATACCTTGAACGAAGATTTTATGTTCGTATAAAGCCACTAACGAACCTAATGATTTTGGGGTTAATTTTTCAATTAAAAGTGTATTTGTAGGCTTGTTTCCCGTAAAAACTTTAAACGGTAAAAGATAATCGGCTTTTGCTCCGGTTACGTTTTGTTTTTCAAACTCCGCTTTGACTTGTGCTTCGGTTTTACCATTTAACAAAGCTTCAGTTTGGGCAAAAAAGTTCGACATTAATTTGTCATGATGGTCTTGATTGCCATATAAAGGTTGAACGTAACCAATAAAATCCGTCGGAATCATTTTAGTTCCTTGGTGTATTAACTGGAAAAAAGCATGTTGGGAATTGGTTCCCGGTTCGCCCCAAATAATTGTGCCGGTTTGGTAATTGACCGTTTTACCATCGCGACCAACACTTTTTCCGTTGCTTTCCATAATACCTTGTTGCAAGTAGGACGCTAACTTCTGTAAATACTGCGTGTACGGAATCAAAGCTTCGCTTTCAGCCCCAAAAAAGTTGTTGTACCAAATGCTTAATAAAGCTAAAACCACCGGAATATTTTTATCGAAAGATTCGGTTTTGAAATGGTCGTCCATTTCATTCGCACCTTTCAGTAAATCATCAAAATTGTCGAAACCAACCGCTAAACTGATGGATAAACCAACGGCACTCCAAAGCGAAAAACGGCCACCAACCCAATCCCACATGGGGAAAATATTGTCGGGATTAATGCCGAATTCGGTTACTTTTTGAATGTTGGTAGAAACAGCCACGAAATGTTTGGCCACATCTTCTTGTTTCGCTGATTTCAAAAACCAAGCGCGAATCGTTTCGGCATTGGAAAGTGTTTCTTGCGTAGTAAAAGTTTTTGAAGCGATTACAAAAAGGGTCGTTTCCGGATTTAATTTTTTAATGACTTCGTTCACGTGATCGCCATCCACATTGGATACAAAATGAACCGTCAAATGGTTTTTATAAAATTGTAATGCCTCAACTACCATGGCCGGACCAAGGTCTGAACCACCAATTCCGATATTCACTACATCAGTAAAAGCTTTGCCGGTGAAACCTTTTCTTTGTCCCGAAATGACTTCGTTTGAGAAGGCTTTGATTTTGTTCTTTACGGCATAAATTTCAGGCATCACATTTTCTCCATCGACTAAAACATTAGCAGTTTCCGGTGAACGCAAAGCGGTGTGTAAAACGGCTCTGTTTTCGGTTTGGTTGATGATATCACCATTAAAATATTGAGCAATAGCTTCTTTCAGATTGGCTTCTTGGGCCAACTCCTGTAGTAAATTTAAAGTATCTTGGTTGATGATATTTTTAGAATAATCGACTAAAAAATCATTCCATTGGATATGAAATTTTGACGCTCTTGCAGTATCCTTGGCAAACATTTCCTTCATGGAAACGTTTTTCATTTGAGCGTAATGTTGGTTTAATTTCTCCCAAGCGTTTGTGCTTGTCGGGTTTATTTGTGCTAAGGCCATTCTTTTACATTTGAGCGACAAATTTACAAATATTGATTGGTAAAAAAAGGGAGAATATTTTACGCGAACGTTGTAGTAACAAAAAAAGTTGAAATTACTTTCTGAATTTGGCTTCAGCCGTGCTGTCCAATACTTTTTTAAGCGGTGTAATGACTTCCAGGAATTTCTGTTTGTATTTAGAATCCATAGGCGTTGAAGTAGGCAGTTTTAAGCGCAAAGCATCCACTTGTACACCATTTTTCCAGAAACGATAACACACGTGTGGTCCTGTTGCTAAACCGGTGCTTCCGACTTTACCAATGACTTGTCCTTGGGTTACTCTTTGGCCGCGACGGACTAAAATTTTGGACATGTGTAAATATTGGGTGGAATAAGTTCTGTCGTGTTTTACTTTGACAAAATTTCCGTTTCCTGCCGTATATCCTGATTGTTCAACAACTCCGGCAGCAGTTGACATGATTGGCGTTCCCGTTGGTGCCGCATAATCAGTTCCGTTGTGTGCTTTCCATCTTTTTTGTACAGGATGGAATCGGTTTTTGGTGTATCTGGAAGTGATATTCACAAATTTTAGTGGTGCTTTCAGGAAGAAATTTTTCAACGTTTTTCCTTCTTCATCGTAGTATTCTTGTTTTTTCGAATTTTCGTTAGGAGAAAAAGGAAAGGCGTATATTTTTTTGCCTTTGTATTCAAAGAAAGAGGCTTTTAAACTGTCAACACCGTCGTAAACTGTATCGTTTATGTATCTTTCCGTAAAGGTCAAGCCAAATTTATCTCCTTTTTGCAATTTAAAAAAGTCAATAGACCAAGCGTATATTTTGGCAATTTTGGAAGCCAATGCCGGATCAACATTCTCTTGGGCTAAGGTTTCTGATAAAGAACCATTCAAAGCACCGGCAATTGTTCGGGTTTTGAAAGTTAATGGTCTGGTTTTTTTATAAGCCACTATCGAATCTCTAAAATCAATAATATAATAATTGATTTTATCAGGTTGGTAGATGAAATATTGAATTTTATTGGTTTTGCCTTTACTTCTAAGAATGGAGTATGGCTTTCCCTTTCTAATATTTCTAACGTCAAAACTGTCTTTAACTTGGGCCGCGATGTCGAAAACGCCTTTATCTCCTAAATTTTGCTTGTCAATGATGCTTCCAAAAGTATCACCAGATTTTACGGTGTCATTAACAATATTAAAATCATTTAGATTAAATCCGAAATCAACCAATTTTGGCTTAGGTTTTTCCATGACAAATTCTTCTTCTTTTGTTTTATCACAAGAGATTACAAAAGAAGTGACTACCAAGGCCAAGAAAATTATTCGAAACAGTTTTGACATCATGCTAGCTTATAATCCTTCGCCCCAATTTTTTAATTCGTCCTCGCTCCACAATTCCGGGAAAAATATTCGGCGTTGGTATTTGGGATGCATGTATTTTTTCCAGTCGCTTCCACCAGTGGCTTCGCCTGAACCTTGACCGCTTTCGATGTATTTTTTGGCAGCATTTAAATGGCCCATTACCCAAGTGATGTTAACGGTATAGTCGTAATGACGCATAGCATTAACTAAAGCAGAGTCTTGTTGATCTTCCAACGGAAGTTGTTTGAATTTTTGCCAAATATTGATGGTGTTGTATTCTTCCATATAACGAAGAAACTCTTCGCGGTATTTTTTTTCAAAATTGATTAATAATGCACTTTTTTCTCCTGTGTGATAGTCTTTTCCGGCCGCTTGCCAATATAAATGTTCAAAAGCATGAGAGTAAGGTGTATTTCGGTCAATATTGGCTCTGAAACGATAATCAATCAAATTGATTAAATCGGTTGAGGAGAATTCAATCATTCTGTATTGTGCGCTTTGAAATCCGCTTGCCGGTGTCAAAGTGTTTCTGAATTTCATGTATTGTTCTACTTCCATTCCGTCGCCCATGATGTCGAAAGAAGTGGTCAACATATCAAAATAGCGACTTATTCTTCTCAATTTTTCAGTAAAAAAAGCGGTTTTGGGTTTTTCGGTATGACACAATTGGTCAATTTCCCAAAGGATCATTTTAAACAACAATTCGTTGACTTGATGGTACATAATAAAAACCATTTCGTCAGGCAAAACGGTTCTTTGGGTTTGCAAATTTAATAAAGCGTCGGTTTGAATGTAATCCCAATAGGTAATGGGTTTTGACCAAAGTAATCCTTCAAGATGGGTTTCTGTTTTTTGATTTATAGCTTCAAACTTTTGTTCTAATGCGTCTAAGATTGGGTTGTAGTTGGTTGTTTTGTTGTTCATTATTTTTTTAATTTAACCATAAAAGGACTTTTCAATCCTTTGAAGCCGTCTAGATCTGCCTTGATGGAACCAACGGCTAAACTTGCTTTGATTCGCAAAGGTATTTTATTTTCGTCATCTGATATCCAAACCGTCAAACTTTCTTCTTCTTTGAACACTCTTCCGGACTGAACCAATGGTCTAAAAACCATGGTTGAAGCGGTACCAAATTTAGTTTTTAATTGTTCTCTACCGGTGAATTTTAATTTAAATTTAAAAACTTCATCATCAAAAAACATATCAACTACTATGGATTCACCAACTTTTAATTTGTCTATATTAGGATGATTTCTCAAGTAATAAAAAGTTGACAAGATGTCTTGAACGTTTTCGGTTACAGCAAATGTTTTTTCGGTGTTGTTTTTATAATTTTTCACCAACACTTTATTGGTTGCTTGATTGAAAAAACCTTCCTGATTTTTGGTATAACCGCCTTCATCAATTTTTCGAACAAATTGATAGGGTTTGTTTGTAACTTTATCAAAATAACTTTCGTAAGTATCATCAACTTTGAAGAAGAAACGTGACATTCCGACAGTATAGCCTTTACCAATTACATGATATACTTTTTTATTTTCTTTCACCGCTTCTTTTACTTCCAAGGTTGCAAAACCGGCATTGATGAAGCCGTAGTGAATTCTGAACTTGAACCATTCACCGGTATCATAGGCTTCAGGTTTTTGAGCTTCAAAACTTACAGTGGCAAAGAGCAATAATAAAAATAGGTATTTTTTCATTTTTTATGAATTTTATACTGTAAGTGCAATATCCGTTCCAAAAGTACCAAAACAAAAAAACCCAATCAAATTAATGACTGAGTTTTTATGCTATTAACCAACCAAAAAACTATAAATTATGAAAATTTATCCAAAAGTTGAGGGAACCACCCCTCTTTTTTGATGCTGCAAAGATAATTCAACCAGTTGCATTATTACAAGCAAAAAATCAACTTTAACAATAATTTAATAAAATACAATCTATTTTAAGGTTGTTTTTTAAAGTATGTTTAACAAATGCTTTGTTTAAATGATTTAAATCCTAAAATTTTCAGGATTAGTAGTTGATTTTTTCTAATCGTATTTCTGTTGGTTTTCCTTCCTGATCAAAATTTTCAACTAGAGTTATATATCCTTTTTTGGACGGAAAAGCACTTATTGTACTGACTTCAGTTTTTAAATTAAGCGTTTGGCTTTTAAATTTTCCGTCTGAAAATGAAACAACCCCATACAAAGTACTTTTCTTTCTGTTTCTTGACCCTTTTTCATTATCATTCAAAAAGAACAGAAACTCATCATCTCCTAAATTATGATAATCCATAAAATCAAATCCTCCGTTCTTTTTGATGTCATTAGAGTGAGCTGATGTACCTGGAAATTTATTCTTGAACTTATCTACCTCAAAAACCTGATTCAGTTTTAAATCTTTAGAGAGTTCTAAAAAATACATGTTGTTTGTTGTAATTGGCTGTTGTAAAAAAGCTTCGCAAACGGCAATAATTCTTCCGTCGCTTAAGGGAATCATGTTGTGAACAAAAATATAACCTTCCTCTTTAATCTTACCATGTGCGTTGATGTCCATTTTGGTTCCGATATCCTCCCAATACAGGAATTTCTTGTCTAATATTTTTCCCGAAAACTTGTCTAATCTATAACTAAATAGACCTGTGTTGTCTGTGTCATTTGTGTACCCGAATTCAGATTTTACCGAAAAATTCCCTAACAGAATTAATTCTTTATCCGTTAATTTAACATCGACTACTTTATAGGCAAAGTCTTTTATATTTGGGAATATAAATTCTGTAATCAGTTTGCCGTTCTTAGAATCAAAAATCAAAACGGAAAAATCATTTAACATCTTCATCCAATTTTTTTGGATGTGATTGAACATAACAATTACATCTTTATCTGAATTTAAATAGTTAATGACTTTAGTTCTTTTCTTGTTAGACTCATCCTCATAGAGTGTTCTCCAAACCTCTTTAAAATTCTCGTCTAATTTTATTAAGTATCTATTAGGGGATTTAGTTATTCGGTTGTATCTGGAATCAACAATTAATCCAACGCCGTTGTAATAACTCATGTTTTGTGATTCATTACCATCATAGTTTTTGAGTTTTCTGTCAAATGGCGGATTTAATACTATCTTGTCCTCATTATAAATAAAAGGTTCGCTAAGCTTGTTAGTTTTTAAATCTAAAATTCGAAATCGTTTATACACTTCATACATATTCGGACCAAAGTCATCGTTAAATCGAATCAGTATTTTATTATCAAAAAGTGATACTTCAACTTTAATTGATTTCGCTTTCATTGCCCAATTCTCATATTTCATCTCAGTAATAAATCCGTTTGTAACCTTTGTAAGGTTTTCATCTAAAACGACATATTCTAATTCATAAGTTTCTTTAGAAATTTTATCGGTTTCAAAAAGAAAAAAATAACCTTTAATGTTGTTGTTAGAATCTTTAATTACATCGGATGAATATAGTTTCCCACGTGATATTTTCTGCAAATCAGTAATCTGAGCCTGTATTCCCAATGTTGAAATTAGTAAAAGAAATAGTAGTTTGGTTTTCATATTATGGTTTAAAGTTATTTATGATGGTATCAAAGTCGGATATTTTTATATTGTTTAGAAAACTTACAAATCTGTTGAGACTTGGTGTATTGTATTTGTTGTCATAACTTGGAACATATCGGTTTATGGTATAATTGGATTTCGATTTTTGGATCTCGGTTAAGTTCAGAAAAATAAGGTGTTTATAGAGAGCATTCTCTTTGTCATTCTTATATAATTTGAGTGTCTCGTAAAGTGATTGACCATAACTCTTTGTAAAATATAAATTAAGCAGATTTTGAGTGATACTGTTCTTCTTTATTTGATCAAAATCAGTTGATTTTGTCTCATTTATTTTGAAAGTATCGTTGAGCTGTTTTTTTATTAATTGGATACGGGTAATACAATCAGGATGTGATTTGAGCGAGTCTGTTTCGATTTGCTTTTCACCATCATATTGTTTAAAAAGACTTTCTTCCTGCTGAAAAAATTTCTCCTTAATCTTAAAACCCTTTTGCTCAAAAATCAATTTGTAATCGGCAACCGTCAATGAATCTTTCTCTTCGTCTGAAACATTCAGTTTTTCCAAAAGGGTAATGCTTGCTTTTGGATTGCGAAATGTTTTGAGATACAATGTCAAGCCTAGTGAATCTGCTGCGATTTCTTTTTTTCTTCGTTGGCTGTAATTCTGATACATTAAGTTTTTCAGTAAATCATTCGCTTTGGAAGCCTTTCCAAATTTTTGTTTTTGGATTTCTTTTGTTTTTTCTATAATTTCTTTTGAAGTACTGAGCTTGGCATACTTTTCAATTGATTGTTTTACATGATTCAAACATTGATGGCCAATTTCATGCGAAATGACAAATACTAATTCATCTTCATTTTCAACGGCTAAAAATATACCGTAATTCACTACAACAACTCCATTGCCCATATTAGCCGCATTGACTTCTGAATCTTTTGATAATAGGATTTTATAATCTGTTGCGTCTATTTTGTTTTTTGTCAAAATTTCATTTAACAGTCTTTGTAGATATAGGTTCAAATCGCTGCTGCATAAAAAATCATTATTACTTATTCTTTCCAGAAAATCACTTTGTGTTTTTTCAAAAATTTCTTTGATGATATTTCTTTCGGCGGTATTGGGATAGTTTAAGTTTTTGTTTATGGATTCAAATTTTTTCTTGAATTCGATACTCAAATCATTTTTACATATGGTTATTGAACTTGTGTCAATAGAAGCAAAATCCAACTGGCTAAAACCCATAAGACTTTTGGATAAAAACAGTAATAACCAAACTATTCGCATAGAAAATATATTTAAACAAAAAAGGAGTTTAAAAAACTCCTTTCGTTTATAAATATAAAAAAAATATTAATGCTATAAAGTTCCCCGTAACATTTGTTCTCTTTCGATAGATTCAAACAAAGCTTTGAAATTTCCGGCACCAAATCCTCTGGCACCCATTCTTTGAATAATCTCAAAAAATAACGTTGGTCGGTCTTCTACCGGTCGGGTAAAAATTTGCAACAAATAGCCTTCTTCATCTGCATCAATCATAATTCCTAATTTTTGAAGTTCATTGATGTCTTCTTTGAATTTGCTCATATGGTCTTTCAATCTTTCCGGAATTGCGTCGTAATAGGCTTGAGGTGGCGTGGTTAAGAACTCAATTCCTCTGGCGCGCATATCGGCTACCGTAGTGATGATATCATCTGTGGCCACAGCAATGTGTTGCACGCCTGAGCCTTCATAGAAATCTAAATATTCTTCAATTTGCGAGCGTTTTTTTCCTTCGGCCGGTTCGTTGATTGGGAATTTGATTCTTCCGTTACCGTTACTCATTACTTTTGACATCAAGGCGGAATATTCGGTGGTAATTTGTTTGTCGTCAAAGGAAAGGAAGTTTACAAATCCCATGACGTCTTCGTACCATTTTACCCAAGTATTCATTTCGTTCCAACCGACATTGCCAACCATGTGGTCAACATATTTTAAACCAACCGGTTTCGGATTGTAATCCGATTTCCATTCTTTGTAACCCGGTAAGAATGCACCTTTGTAATTTTTGCGTTCTACAAACATGTGAACGGTTTCGCCATAGGTATAAATTCCGGCGCGAACTACTTCTCCATGTTCGTCTTTTTCTACTGTAGGTTCCATAAATACTCTAGCGCCGCGTTTTGTGGTTTCTTCAAAAGCCGCACGAGCATCTTCTACCCATAAAGCAATTATTTTTACACCATCACCATGTTTTTTCACGTGTTCACCTATAGGCGAATCGCTGTTTAAGGCTGTGGTCAGTACCAAACGAATTTTGTCCTGTTTCAAAACATAAGATGCTCTGTCTCTCATTCCGGTTTCTAATCCTGCGTAGGCATGGGATTGAAACCCAAAGGCAGTTTTGTAAAAATGCGCTGCTTGTTTGGCATTACCTACGTAAAACTCTACATAATCTGTTCCTAAAAGCGGCAAAAAATCTTGTGCGCCTTCAAATATTTTTTCGAGTCCGTATTCAACGGATTTTATTTCTTTTGACATAATGAAATCTGTTTAAAAGGGAATGTCATTCCCCAAAAGTTGTGTTTAATTTTTTACTCTAACCAAGATTGGAAATATTGATCATCGGCAATTTTCATGGCTTCTTCCGTTACCATTAGTGGTTTGAAAGTATCTACCATTACCGCCAACTCTTGGGTATCTTTTTTACCAATACTTCTCTCAGCAGCTCCCGGATGCGGGCCATGAGGAATTCCTGCAGGATGTAGTGAAATGTGTCCGGCTTCGATGTCGTTTCGGCTCATGAAATCTCCATCTACATAGTACAATACTTCATCAGAATCAATATTACTGTGGTTGTATGGTGCCGGAATGGCATCCGGATGATAGTCGTATAAACGCGGTACAAAAGAGCAAACCACAAACGCATCGGTTTCGAAAGTTTGGTGCACTGGTGGCGGTTGGTGAATTCTTCCTGTTATCGGTTCAAAGTCGTGGATGGAAAAGGCATACGGATAATTATAACCGTCATATCCAATGACATCAAAAGGATGCGTGGCATAAACCATATCAAACATTTCGTCTTTCTTTTTGACTTTGATTACAAACTCCCCCTTTTCGTCGTGGGTTTCTAATTCGTAAGGTCGACGGATATCGCGTTCGCAAAAAGGAGAATGTTCTAACAATTGTCCGAACCAGTTTCTGTAACGTTTTGGTGTATAAATTGGTCGGTGAGATTCAACAATGAACAAACGATTGTCTTCGGTATCAAAATCTATTTTGTAGATGATTCCACGAGGAATGATTAAATAATCTCCGTATTTGAAATCGATATTGCCCAACATGGTTCTCAATTTTCCGGAACCTTTGTGGATAAAAAGCATTTCATCGGAATCGGTATTTTTATAGAAATACTCAGTGGTAGATTTTTTGGGTGCGGCTAAAACAATGTGGCAATCCGAGTTGGTTAAGACAATTTTTCGGCTTTCCAAAAAGTCGTTTTCCGGGTTTACCTGAAATCCGCGAAGGCGATACGATTGAATATTATTGGCTTTAGAAATTTTGGGTGCAACACTGTATTGACTTCTGATTTCCTTGACTTGTGTTGGTCGATGCTCGTGATAAGAATTGGTTGACATACCGTCAAAACCTACCGTACCGAATAATTGTTCGTAATATAAGTCGCCGTTAGGTTTGCGAAATATGGTGTGTCTTTTAGGAGGTATATTACCTAATTTATGATATAATGGCATAGTTTCGAATGATTAAATTAACAATGTTAAATGCATCAATTGGGATATTGATACATTGTTTAATGGGCACATCAAATCAACTCACTCAGGATTTCTCTTGATGAGGAATTTTAAATGCGCTAATAAATTATCCCATTTTTTCATCCATACAAATATCGGAAAAATATAAATGCTGAAAATGATAATTGTCAATTTTTATAAAAGCAAAAAAGGATTAAAGAGTTTTTGTATGACTCTTTAATCCTTTTAGTTATAATTATTATATAATTAAATTATTCCTGATTATCTGGATTGTTCAGTTTACTTCTCTTTTTACTGTATCCAAAGTAAATTATGAAACCTAATGCCAACCAGCCCACTAATCTCAACCAGTTTGTCCAACCTAAACCATAAATCATGGCCAAACAAACTACAATTCCTAATATTGGTACCAATGGTACAAAAGGTGTTTTGAATTCACGCTTCATATTAGGTTCCGTTTTTCTGAGAACAATTACGGAAACACAGACTAGAATAAAGGCAAATAAAGTTCCAATACTAGTCATATCACCCACAATATCTCCCGGAACGAAAGCTGCGAAAAGACCAACAATAACTAAAATTGCTAAGTTGGCTTTGTAAGGTGTTTTGTATTTTGGATGTACCTCACTGAACGCTTTTGGCAACAAACCATCTTTACCCATCGAATAGAAAACTCTCGATTGACCTAATAACATTACCAAAATCACGGATGAAAATCCGGCTAAAATAGCTACTGTAACTAACTGAGCTAACCATTCATAACCAAACATGTATTTTTGAATAGCAAAGGATACGGAAGCTTCTTTTCCACCGGTTCTAAAATCTTCAACAGTGGCTACTCCAGTTAAAACGTGGGCAAATAAAATGTATAAAACAGTACAAATAGCTAATGAACCTAAAATACCAATAGGCATATCTCGTTTTGGATTTTTAGTTTCTTGAGCTGCTGTACTTACTGCGTCAAATCCGATGAAAGCAAAGAAAACCGTTCCTGCTGCACCAAGAATTCCCATAATACCTCCATAACTATGGCCAATACCGTGCTCATCTGTAAAGATGCTTGCTTCAGGAATATAAGGAGTATGATTAGTATCATTAATGAAACTCCAACCAAAAACAATAATCATTACTACAATAGCTACTTTTACTACCACAATGATTCCGTTTACAAATGCAGATTCCTGTGTCCCTTTTATTAAAAGTAAACTGATTGCCCCAACAATGAATAAAGCCGGTAAATTGATAATTCCATTAACGCCATCTAAAGAAGTTTGGAAAGGTGAATGACAAAATTCATATGGAATTGGGCTCACATGGAGCACATTGACCAGCAAATTATTGAGATATTCACTCCAAGCGATACCAACAGTTGCAGCACCTACAGCATATTCTAAAATCAAATCCCATCCGATAATCCAAGCAAGGAATTCACCCATGGTGGCGTAAGTGTAAGTATAAGCACTTCCGGCAATAGGAATAGAAGACGACAATTCAGCATAACACAATCCGGCTAATGCGCAACCGATAGCGGCTACAATAAAACCAATGGTTACAGAGGGTCCGGCATTTTGAGCCGCAGCTGTGGCAGTTCTAACGAATAGTCCTGCACCAATAATAGCACCAATTCCCAAGGCAACCAAAGACCATGCGGTTAATGTTCTTTTTAATCCTTTTTCAGATTCTGACGCTTCTGCTAATAGTAACGCCATAGGTTTTCTTTTCCAAATCGACATAAATAGTTAGTTTAGTTAAAAGTTTTTCAAATATAGTTTTTTATGTATAATCTACTGCAAAAATATATTTTTTGCGGTTTAATAAATTTTTAGAACCAAAATCCAACGCTGATGAATGTAAATCCTTTAGTCAACTCCGGTGACCAAGAATATTTTACTTCCACTGGTCCGATAACTGATTCTAAAGCATATCCAATTGCGTAGCCGTTATAAGTTGGTTTCGAAAGCCAATTGCCGGTTCTGAATAAATCATCTTCTACATTGGCAAAGTTGGCTGCAAAGTTGATGTGGTTTTTTTTGAAAAATTCGTAATCAAAAGTAATGCATGATTTAATATAACTATCGGCAGAAAGGCTTAAAAAATCATACCCATAAAAGTGTTTAAAGTTATTGATAGTGTTATAGCCATAACCGCCTAATACAAAGTCGAAAAAGTGAACACTGTCATTTCCAAAGACAAACCCTAAATCAGACTGCAATTTGATAGTCGCTTTTTTGTAAAATGTTTTTACAATTCCAATTTCTCCTTTTGCTATTGAATACCGATTAAAATCTCCGGTATAATCAGATGAATATAAAAATGATTGAATATCACCAGAAAAAAACCACCCTTTTTTAGGGAAAAGTTTGTTGTCAAATGAATCATATTTCACATACCCGAAAACACTGGCATAAGAACTTTTTTCAAAGGTTGGGTTAACTTCGCTTAAATTATCGGATCTGATTTTCAAATATTTCCATTCTACTCCGGCACCAATTAAAAATTTTTGAATAAAAACCGTTTGCATGTAGGCTTGATTCGTCAAATCTGAGAAATCCATGTTGATGCTGTTTAAGCCCAATTGGTCCAAAATTTGATTATCTCTGAAATCAGTAGCGACATTTCGATTGAATTGATTGTATCTCGACTTGAGACCAAAACTCCAATAAAAACCATTGTCAATATAGTAATCCAGATTGTATCGAATATTATCGCCTAGTCCGACATCTAGGGAAACAACATCATTTTTAAAGAGGGATTTTTTCTGAGTAATATTAGCCAAAAGGGCACTTTTATACAAGCCATCGTAATGCAAACCAAATTTTAAAAAAGTTTTGGTCGCATTTTCTGTCAGGCTCAATTTTAACTCATCGGCGCCTTGATAGGGTTCTATAGTGTAACTAATTCTACTGAAGTTTTGCGTGGCATTAATATTATTGATACCCGTTTTCAAATCGTTATAGCTGATTTTTTTTCCGTTTTTAAAACGCAGTTTTCCTAAAATGTAGGCTCGGGTATAATTGTCAAGTCTGTTGAGGCTGATGCTTTTGATAAACAATGTATCTTTGTTTATAGTATGATTATTCAATTTGTAATTACTGTCTTGAGGAATCAATTGTTTTATTTTGTCTATCTCGAGTAAGGCTGCTAATTCTCCGCGTTTGATGATTTCTTTTCCTTGGTCAAACGAAATTACACCATAATTCGAGATGTCGGGTTTGATGTAGATATCAGTAATCATTTTTTTGTCATTCATGCTTTTAATCATATCCAAATTGGTGATTTGCACTAAAATTCGGGTAGCGTCTTTCAACGCATCGCGATTTTTTAAATCGTCTTGAACATCAACGCCAATGATAATATCGGCGCCCATTTTCCGAACTTCTTCCGCCGGATAATTATTAACAACACCGCCATCAATTAGGATTCTGCCGTCTATTTCTACCGGGGAAAATAATGAAGGGAAAGCCGAACTGGCTAATAAGGCTTGCGCCAAATAACCATCCCGTAATATTATCGCTTGTCCTGTTTCAATGTCTGTGGCCACACACAAAAAAGGAATGGGCAATTTGCTGAAATCCCTAACATGTCTTACTTTGTGAGTCAGTTTTGACAACAAATTGTAGTTGTACATACCTTTGGAAAGCGCAATCGGAATTCCGATTTTAAATTTGTGAAACGGTAAGGAAATGGCATACATCTCATCATTTCGTTTTTCGTAAAAACTTTTGGAAGAGCGAGGAATATAATCTTGAAGCAATTCATCGAAATCAGTATTGTAAAAAATGGAATCAATTTGTGTAGCGCTGTAACCCGAAGCATATAATCCTCCAACTACCGCGCCCATGCTGGTTCCGCCAATGTAATCGATTTTTATGCCGTTTTCCTCCAATACTTTTAAAACACCTATGTGAGCAAATCCTTTGGCGCCACCACCACTAAGTACTAATCCGATTTTAGGTCTTATGGTCTTGGTGGAATCTTGTGCCACAACCACTTGAAGAAGAAAGAGTCCAACAAGAAGCAGTATAGTTTTTTTCATAAATTGAGACTAGGATTTACCAATGTTGTAAAATTCGGAAATTTTTTTGGCTTTTGAAGCACCAACCACCTCAGATATTTCTTTTTCGGTAGCCAATTTTAATCTTTTAACACTTTTGAAATGTTTTATTAACGTTAACATGGTTTTTTCTCCAATGCCCGGAATGGTTTCAATGGTCGTTTGTAAAGCCGATTTACTGCGTTTGTCCCGATGGTGTGTAATCCCAAAACGATGTGCTTCGTTACGTAAATGTTGGATAATTTTCAATGTTTCTGATTTTTTGTCCAAATATAATGGCACCGAATCTCCCGGATAAAACAACTCTTCCAATCTTTTGGCAATGCCAATGATGGCTATTTTACCACGCAATCCTAGATCGTCTATACTTTTTAATGCTGAAGACAATTGGCCTTTGCCACCGTCAATAATGATGAGTTGCGGTAACGGTTGGTTTTCGTCCAGCAAACGTTTGTATCTTCGGTAAACGACTTCCTCCATTGAGGCAAAATCATTCGGACCTTCGACGGTTTTGATGTTGAAATGGCGGTAGTCTTTTTTGCTGGGTTTTCCATCTTTAAAAACCACACAAGCCGAAACCGGATTGGTTCCCTGAATGTTGGAATTATCAAAACATTCTATATGTCGAGGTTCTGTCGAAAGCCGTAAATCCTTTTGCATTTGTGCCATGATTCGGTTCGTATGCCTTTCCGGATCTACAATTTGGATTTGTTTGAGTTGTTCCAGCCTTTGGTATTTTGCATTGCGCTGCGACAGTTCTAAGATTTGTTTTTTGTCGCCGAGTTGTGGTACAGTAACTTTTATTTTATCACCAAAGTCTAATTCGAACGGCAAAATAATTTCTTTGGTTATTAAATGAAAACGCTCTCTCAACTCAACAACGGCAAGTTCTAACAACTCTTCATCGGTTTCGTCGAGCTTCTTTTTAATTTCCATTGTATGGGAGCGAATAATGGCGCCGTGTGAAATTTGAAGAAAGTTGACATAAGCCATCGTTTCATCGGAAACAATCGAAAACACATCTATATTTGAAATTTTCGGATTTAAAATCGTGGAGCGTGATTGGTAATTCTCGAGCACCTCTATTTTTTCTTTGATTTTCTGTGCGGCTTCGAATTTCATTTCGGCAGCCAATTCCTGCATCAGTTTTTTAAAATCACGCAAACTGTCTTTGAAATTACCTTTTAGGATTTCGCGAATGGCATCTACTTGCTTTTGGTAATGTTCTAAAGGTTCATAACCTTCACACGGACCTTTACAATTCCCAATATGGTATTCTAAACACACTTTGTATTTGCCCGATTTGATATTGGCTTCGCTCAAATCATAATTGCAAGTCCGCAACGGATATAACTCTTTTATTAAATCTAAAATGGTGTTCACCGTCTTGAAATTGGTATACGGACCAAAATATTCCGAGCCGTCTTTCACCATTCTTCGCGTTGGGAATATCCTTGAAAACGGTTCTTTTTTGATGCAAATCCACGGGTAAGTTTTGTCGTCTTTGAGCAAAACATTGTAGCGCGGTTGTAGTTTTTTGATGAGGTTGTTTTCCAATAAAAGCGCATCGGCTTCAGAGGAAACGACAATGTGTTTAATTTCGACTATCTTCTTGACTAACACATTCGTTTTAGCGTTATCATGAAGTTTATTGAAGTAGGAAGTGACTCTTTTTTTAAGATTTTTGGCTTTACCAACGTATAGAATTTTTCCTTCTTTATCATAATATTGATAAACCCCCGGATTCTCGGGCAAGGTCTGCAATTGTAATTCTATAGAAGGAATTTCCATAAAAACAAAGTTAACGGAAATCTGCATAAATGCAAGAGTGGAAAAGCCTAACATTTATCATGTTTTTTCCCTAGTCAAATCTTTAGTTTTGACAAAAATATTAGGGATGAAATTCTGGAAAAAACTCACCAACGACCGAAGAAAAGATTGTATAGAAAAGATATTGCGGGCTAATGTCAATTTTTCAAAAGACATTTCCTTAGGTTATCCTGCGTCAAAATTGGACAGCAAAGTTTTTAATGATGATGCACCATTCTTAAAAGACGCGCCTATTTTGCAAACTTATGTGGCGAATCCGAATAACATTGGTTGTCACACTTTTGGGACTTCAGAGAAAGCCTTTAACGGAACGCATGATATAGAACGGGAAGTGTTAAACGTTATAGCCGTTGATATTTTCAAGGCCGAAGTCGGTTCTTTTGATGGTTATATTTCACCGGGTGGTACTGAAGCCAATATCCAAGCCATTTGGATGTTCCGCAATTATTTTATGAATAATTTTGATGCCAAGGGAGAAGAAATTGCTATTATAGCCTCAGAAGACACGCATTATTCGATTCCCAAAGCGTCTAATTTGTTACAACTTGATTGGCTTAAAATTCCCGTTGATTTTGATACAAGAGCTATTGATAAAAAGCAGTTGGAACTCATCATTATCGATGCGCAAAAAAAAGGCAAGAAATATTTTATTGCAGTTGCTAATATGGGAACAACGATGTTTGGCTCTGTAGACAATCCTAAAGATTACATCGAAATTTTAGAAAAGCAGCAGTTACAGTATAAATTGCATATTGACGGTGCTTACGGCGGTTTTGTTTATCCTTTTAGTAACCAAGAATCGGAGATTAATTTCAGCAATCCGAAGATTAGTTCTATCACCATTGATGCGCATAAAATGTTGCAAGCACCTTATGGAACCGGTGTTTTTATTTGTCGGAAAGGCTATATTGAAAACGTATTAACCAAAGAAGCGGAGTATGTTGAAGGTATGGATTTAACCCTATGCGGCAGTCGAAGTGGAGCCAATGCCGTGGCGGTTTGGATGATATTATTTACTTACGGACCCAACGGTTGGTTTGAAAAAGTAAGCGTATTGCAAATGCGAACCCAGTTTTTGTGCAACCAATTGGATGCAATGAATATTCAGTATTTCCGTGAACCATTTATGAATATTGTAACCATTAAAGCAGAGTACATCCATGAAAAAATTGCCGAGAAATACGATTTGGTACCACAACAACATGACGGAAACAACAAGTGGTACAAAATTGTGCTCATGGATCACGTAGAAGTAGAACATTTGACTACTTTTATGGAAGATTTGATGGCTATTAATTATGCTTAAAAAAGACTTACGCAAAAAGTATAAAGAATTGCGCAGCACACTTAGTGAAGAGCAAATAGAAGATAAAAGTTTGGCGATAGCCAATCGTTTGTTACAAGTAGGTATTTGGGATAATACTTATTTTCATTTGTTTCTCACTATAGAAGAGCAAAAGGAAGTCGACACCGAGTTTGTGTTGCAAATCTTAGCCGGAAAAGACAAAGAAATTGTAGTGGCCAAAAGTAATTTTGAAACCCTCGAAATGACCCATTATTTGCTTACGGACAACACTAAGTTCCAAAAAAGTGACTATAATATCTATGAACCCGTTGACGGATTAGAAGTGCCGACTTCAAAAATAGACGTGGTTTTTGTGCCGCTTTTGACCTATGATGTAAAGGGAAATCGTGTAGGTTATGGGAAAGGTTTCTACGACAACTTTTTGTCGAAATGCAAAGCAGATGTAATCAAAATAGGATTGTCATTCTTTGAACCCGAAGAAAGCATAGAAGATGTTTCTCCAACAGATATTCGTTTGGATTATTGCGTAACGCCTATGACTCTTTATAGTTTTCGATAGCCGTTTTTTTAGCGAAAGCCTTCTTGTTAAACACAATTAAAATACCAACACCGGTTGAAATTGCCATATCGGCTATGTTGAAAATGGCATTAAAGAATTTGAAAGGTTGCCCGCCCCAAATAGGTAACCATTCCGGAAAGTGTCCTTCTACAATCGGGAAGTAAAGCATGTCAACTACTTTACCATGAAACCAAGTGCCATAAGGTTGGTCAGAGAACATAGTTGATAAGTGGCCGTAGCTATCATCAAAGATAACCCCGTAGAAAACAGAATCGATAATGTTTCCGGCAGCACCGGCAAAGATCAAAGCAATCGCCACCATTAAATATCTGGAACTGTGTTTGGTACTGGCATCATAAAGCCAATAACCAATTCCGAAAACGGCTAAGATTCTGAAAAGCGTTAAAAATAGTTTGCCGTATTCTCCGGGTATTTTTGTTCCCCATGCCATCCCTTCGTTTTCAATCAGCAATATTTTAAACCAATTGGCAACATCAATTTGACCCGCTTCTCCATAAACAAAATTGGTTTTGATATAAATCTTGGTAAATTGATCAATCAATAAAATGATAGCGATGATTAAAATGGAATTGCGTAATGACATTTTTCGGGTTTTATTGGCGCAAAAATAACAATATTATTATACAAAAAACATAATATTTTCTTAGTTATAAATCTCATTCTATACATTTTACAAATGGTAACTAAAGAATGGTTAATTTTACCAAGACAAGCAACCAATTCTGTTTTTGTGTATCCACAAGAAAACAGTAACCAATAAAAAACAGTATTATGAAAAAAAATTATTTACTCCTCGTTTTTGCTTTTGCAATTTTAGCGGTCTCTTGTGAAAATGATGACAATTCTGATTTGGTAAAATTTGCAGTGCCAACCATAAAATCTTTAGCCCAAATCAGAGCTGATGTTTCAGTTTCTGCGGCAAGACAAACCCAATCTGACGGAAAAATTTATGTAACCGAGGACTATCTTTTTTACATTGCCCAAGAATCTGGGGTTCATGTTTTTAACAACACCAATCCGGCTTCACCGGTGAATATTGCTTTTATCAATTTGGAAGGCGTTCACGATATTTCGGTAAAAGGAAATTATCTTTATGCAGACAATTTTGTGGATTTATTGGTTTTTGATATTTCTAATATTCAAAACATCATTTTGGTTAGAACTATTGAAAACAGTATTGCGTTTTCCCCGATTTATCCTCAAGAAGCTGAATTTTATGATTATACCGTAAATCCAACAGGAGACGAAATCATTATTGGATTTGACATTCAAATGAGGAACAGACCGGAAGGTGAATTTATAACTTTCTCTAACGATGCTTTGGCTTCTTTTGAAAGTTCAAGTGGCGGTAATATTGGTACCGGCGGTTCTTATGCTCGTTTTCAAATCAATGGCAACGCACTTTACACAATAGACACTTATAAATTGAATGTTTTCAATATTGCTAATCCTGTTAATGCCTTTTTTGACAAAGAAGTTTATATGACGCAATGGTTTGGCGGCGGCGTGTTTGAGACTTTATTCATCCAAAAAGAAATATTATTTGTTGGCTCTACAACCGGAATGTATACTGTTGATGCACAAGATGAATTTAATCCCTTTTTTGTCTCCGGATTTTCGCATGCTACGGCTTGTGATCCTGTAGTGGTTTATGGAAATACAGCTTATATTACCGTTCGTGGCGGTACCACTTGTGGCGCTATTGAAGACCAAATTAATGTGATTGATGTAACAGATATTGGCAATCCATCTTTACTTTCGACATATTTTCTCGACGAACCTTATGGTTTAGGGATTAAAAATGGCGTTTTGTATGTCGGTTGCGGTGACAATGGACTGAAAGTTTTTAACGCTAATAATAGTGCAAATCTGACTTTAGAAAACACTTATCCGATTAATGTAAAAGATATCATTCCGTTAGACAGTCACTTGATTGTGGTGGGCAATAATCAAATTATACAATACAATTACGGACCGAATTTCACTTTAACACCAATAAGCGAAATTAACTTATAATTAAAAAGCCTCTCGTTTCAAAAACGAGAGGCTTTTTTTATTTAGTAAAGTACAATCTATATTATCGTTGTAAATTTTTAGCTTCTATACTCATAGTGGCATGAGGAACTATTTTTAGCCTTTCTTTAGAAATTAATTTACCGGTTACTTTGCAAACACCATAAGTTTTGTTTTCCACACGGAAAAGCGCATTTTTTAAATCGCGGATAAACTTCTCCTGACGAATCGCAAGTTGAGAATTTGCTTCTTTAGACATGGTTTCGCTTCCTTCTTCGAAGGCTTTAAACGTTGGCGACGTATCATCGGTACCATTGTTTAAATCGTTCATATAGGCGCTTTTTATCAAGTCTAAATCGGCTTTGGCTTTATCAATTTTCGCTAAAATAATTTCTTTGAACTCGGCTAAATCAGCATCTGAGTATCTTAATTTTTCTTCTACCATAATCTTTCTTAATTATTTAGAAATTAATATTCGTGTTTTTATCTCATCGAATTCTATCTCAGTACCATCGGAAACTTCATTTTCTAAAACTAAGGTTTCGGTTAAGGTTTCTGATTTGATATAGTTTTCGTTTTCTTGTATGGCTTTCGCCAATATATCATTATGTTGTAAATGAACTTTTATTTTATCGGTTACTTCAAATCCACTGTCTTTTCTTAGGTTTTGGATTCGGTTGACCAATTCTCTGGCAATACCTTCATTTTTCAATTCTTCCGTTAGCGTAATATCCAGAGCAACAGTTATGCCATTGGCATTGGCCACCAACCAACCCGGAATATCTTGCGAAGAAATCTCGACATCTTCTAAGGATAAAATTATACTTTTTCCTGAAATAACAAGCGTTAGCTCACCTTTGGCATCTAGCTCGTTGATTTGCTCCGCTGTAAAGCTTTGTATCTCTTTGGAAATCAGCCCCATGTCTTTTCCAAAACGAGGTCCGAGTGTTTTAAAATTCGGCTTAATTTGCTTCACCAAAACGCCTGAGGCATCGTCTAAAAGTTCGATTTCTTTGACGTTTACTTCGGCTTTTATCAGGTCGGAAACCGCCTCGATTTCAGCACGTTGATGCTCGTCAAGTATTGGTATCATTACCTTTTGCAACGGTTGACGCACCTTGATCATCTCCTTTTTACGGAGCGATAAAACCAATGAAGAAACCGTCTGTGCTTTCATCATTTTACTCTCTAACGATTTATCAACAAAGTTTTCAACCGAAACCGGGAATTTTGCCAAATGTACGGACTCAAATTCCTCTGTATGTGTAGCCTGCGTTAAGTCTCTGTAAAGTTTGTCCATAAAGAACGGAGCAATCGGCGCTGATAGTTTGGCTACGTTTAACAAACAAGTATAAAGCGTTTGGTAAGCCGCAATTTTATCGGTGCCGTATTCGCCTTTCCAGAATCTTCTTCGGCACAAACGAACATACCAGTTGCTCAAATTTTCCTGAACGAAATCAGAAATTGCTCTGGCTGCTCTGGTTGGTTCGTAATCGGCGTAAGCTTCATCTACGACTTTAATTAAAGTATGCAATTCGGATAAAATCCAACGATCGATTTCCGGTCTTTCGTTTAACGGAATTTCTGCTTCCGCGTATTTGAATCCGTCGATGTTCGCATACAAACTAAAGAACGAATAAGTATTATAAAGGGTTCCGAAGAATTTACGACGCACTTCGGCCACACCTTCAATGTCAAATTTTAAGTTGTCCCATGGATTCGCATTGGCAATCATGTACCAACGTGTGGCATCCGGACCGTATTCTGCTAATGTGGTGAATGGATCAACGGCATTGCCTAAACGTTTGGACATTTTTTGTCCGTTTTTGTCTAAAACCAAACCGTTTGACACCACATTTTTATAGGCAATTTTATCAAAAACCAGCGTTCCGATAGCGTGTAAAGTATAGAACCAACCACGGGTTTGGTCAACACCTTCGGCTATGAAATCGGCCGGAAAGTCTTTGTTTTCGTCAATCTTATCTTTGTTTTCAAATGGATAATGCCACTGTGCATATGGCATTGCGCCCGAATCGAACCAAACATCAATCAAATCGCTTTCTCGTTTCATTGGTTTGCCTGATGGAGAAACTAAGGTGATATTGTCGACCACATTTTTGTGTAAATCCACCAAATCATAATTTTCCTCGCTCATGTTGCCTACCTCAAAACCTTTGAAAGGATTTACGGTTTCTACACCGGCTTGGATTGCTTTTTCTATGGCGTTATACAGTTCTTCCACCGAACCAATCAATACTTCTTCTTGTTTGTCTTCGGTTCTCCAAATTGGCAACGGAATGCCCCAATATCTGGAACGCGACAAGTTCCAATCATTGGCATTTTTCAACCAGTTTCCGAAACGACCTTCGCCGGTGGCTTTTGGCTTCCAGTTGATGGTATCGTTTAAGTCAAACATTCTATCCTTAACGTCGGTTACTTTGATGAACCAAGAATCTAACGGATAATATAATAACGGCTCGTCTGTTCTCCAACTGTGCGGATAACTGTGAACGTATTTTTCAACCTTAAAGGCTTTATTTTCTTCTTTCAATTGAATGGCAATTTCCACATCGGCTGAACGTTCCGGAGCTTCATTAGCATCGTAATATTCGTTCTTTACATATTTGCCTGAGTAATCGCCCAAACCTTGGATGAATTTCCCTTGTAAATCTACCAATGGTACAGGATTTCCGATTTCGTCTAAAACCAACATTGGCGGTACTTCCGGTGTAGCTTCTTTAGCAACTTTAGCATCATCGGCACCAAAAGTCGGCGCGGTGTGTACAATTCCGGTTCCGTCTTCGGTAGTTACGAAATCACCTAAAATTACCCTAAAAGCATTTTCAGCATTTTGATAAGGCAATACCAATGGCATCAACTGTTCGTAACGGATATCGACTAAATCTTTTCCTTTTGCTTCAGTTAAAATTTGGTACGGGATTTTTTTGTCTTCTGCTTTGTAATTGGCAAAATCAGCATCGCTTTCCGCCAAAACAAATTTTCCGGCGAATTGTTTCCCGACTAAGTTTTTGGCCAAAATCACGTTAACCGGTTCGAAAGTGTATTGGTTAAACGTTTTCACCAAAACATAATCGATTTTTGGTCCGACCGTCAACGCGGTGTTACTTGGCAACGTCCATGGTGTGGTCGTCCAAGCTAGTATGTGAATATCACCAAATCCTTGAAGGAAAGAAGGCAATGTTTCCGGTTTTGTTTTGAATTGTGCTACAACCGTGGTGTCCGTTACATCTCTATAACTTCCCGGTTGGTTTACTTCGTGTGATGATAAACCTGTTCCCGCTTTTGGAGAATACGGTTGGATGGTGTAGCCTTTGTATAGCAAACCTTTATCATAGATTTGTTTCAATAGCCACCAAACGCTTTCCATGTATTTGGATTTGTAAGTCACATACGGATCTTCCATATCCACCCAATACCCCATTTTTTCGGTTAGGTCATTCCAAACATCGGTGTAGCGCATAACGGTTCTTTTACACGCTTCGTTGTATTCTTCGATGGAAATGGTTTTCCCGATGTCTTCTTTGGTGATGCCTAATTCTTTTTCGGTGCCTAATTCAACAGGCAATCCGTGAGTGTCCCAACCCGCTTTACGCTTTACTTGGAACCCTTTTTGGGTTTTATAACGACAAAAAATATCTTTAATCGCACGTGCCATTACGTGGTGAATTCCGGGCAAACCATTTGCGGATGGCGGTCCTTCGAAAAACACATAAGGCGTGGCACCTTCACGGGAAGTTACACTTTGCTCAAAGACGTTATTTTTTTTCCAAAAATCAAGAACTTCCGAGGCTACGGTAGGCAAGTCAAGTCCTTTGTATTCAGTAAACTTAGTACTCATTTTTGTCATTTTCTTAAATCAGGTTGCGAAAGTAAGGAATTTTGAATAAATGAGAGAAAAGAAGCAAGAAAAAAGAGGGAAGAGAAGTGTTTTTTATGAATAATTAAAAACAGCCTTTATTTTTGAAATATTAAGCAAAAACTTCCTTCAAAACTTCCAGAGATTTGGGTTTTTTGAAACCGTCCAGATGAATCGTGTAGTAATCAAGTAGGATTTTGAGCAGTATTTGGCGTTCGATACCGGCGAAAACCTTTTGGTTGCTATCAAATTTTAGTTCAATTAGTTTTTTGAACAGATGGGTTTCGTGTTCGCTAAGACAACCGGTTCCTAAAAAAGGGGTAAAGAAGCCATCTTTCATTTCGAAATGTTTTCCGTCAATTTCAGAAATATCGGGATAAAATCCCAAGAACTTGGTTACTTCCAATAGTAAAATCAGATGAAAATTAGACGTTTCTTCGTGATTGTCGAGCCAAAGTAGAGCCGATTCTAAAAAGTGAAATAAGTTTTCATTTTTCTCTTCTTCTTGGATGCTGTGATGTAGCATTTCGGAGAGAAAAATGACAATGGTGCTTTTGATAACATCGGTATTTATCGAATGATAAGCGGTAGAAAGTTTGATTTCTTTAAAATGTTCTAAAGTGCCTTTGTTCTTGTGATTGGCTTCAATTTCAAGTATCGTTAAGGGTTGGAAATAAGCAATTTTTTGGTTGGATTTTTTACTCGAAAAGGCGCTTTGTACAAAATAACTTTTTAAGCCATCACTCAGCGTAAAGCATTTCACTATCAGGCTTTTTTCCTGATATTTTAGGGATGAAATTACGATAGCTTTGGTTTTGACTAACATTAGTTAATTACGAATTTAGAATTACGAATTACGAATTAATAACTCGTAATTCATAATTCGTAATTTATCTTATTATCATTACTTTTTTAACGGCTGTTTCCGAAGCATCTTCGGCAGCGATAAAAATCATATAAACACCTGAAGCGACTTTGTATTTGCCAAAAGCGGTGGTGTCCCATTCTACGGTTCCGCCTTCAGAAGTAGTTTCATATACTAAGTTTCCTTCAATGTCGGTGATTTTGATATTGGCTTTTGAAATCAGTCCGGCTATTTTAACCGTTCCGACGAATTCTGGGCGAACCGGATTTGGATATACATACACCTCTTGTAAGTTATCTGCCGGTTTAGTTGAAGTCCCTTGAAAAGAGACTAAGCCTTTGTCAGTAGCAAAGAAAACCTCACCGGTTTCGGCATTGATTTCAACATCATTAACCACATTGCTTGGAAGAGGCGAATTGTCTTTAGTAAAATGGTAGATGGTTTCCTGACCATTAGGGGAAAAAAGAAACACGCCGGAATCGGCAGTGGAAATCCATTTTTCATTAGAGCCATTCACGGCTATATCGGTAATGAATTGTTCGAATAAAAGTTCTTGGGCTAAATCATCTTCCAGTATAATGATGGCATTGGCTCTCATTTGGTCCGTGTTGTTATAGCTGCTGGTACTTGGTAATACTCGTAGTCCTTTGTTGGTTCCAATCCATACTTGGTTTCGGTTGTCTATGGCAATAGCACGAACATCTTTGGAAGGAAGGTTTCCGGTATCGGCACCATCGGTTATTTTTTTGAAAATATTGGTATTTTCATTGAATGCCATAACCCCGTCAAGTGAAGAAGCTATCCATTTAGTACCACTATTGTCTATTACAATTTTGTTCAAATTACTTGGGATGTAATTGTCTAAAATGTCATCCATATCATAGGATTGCCATTGGCCAGTTGTTCTAAGTACTTTTAATCCGTTTTTAATCTTACTATTGGTTACCCAAAGATTTCCTTGTCGGTCAAAGGCGGTACCGTTAATTCTGACACTGGTATTGACACCGGTTCCTAAAGATTCTAATCCACTATTGGTGTGGTCGAAAAGGGTGGTTGGTACATCATTTTCTAATTTAAGCAGACCACTGTGGTAGGAACTCACGTATACTTGGGTTTCATCATTTGGGTTGACAGTAATCTTTGATAAAGCTTTGGCCTCAAGAACATCTGAATAGGGAATATTTAACCATCCATTTTCATTGTATTTGCTAATGCCCAATTCCGTAAGAGAGAAGCCAATGTATCGATAGGGATCATAACTGATGTCATAGCCGCCATAAACAGCCCACAAATTAGCTGAACTGCTATTGATAGCAAACATATTGTTTTTTATGGGGCCATTGGGCATTATAAAGTCGAAGGTAGTTGGTGCAGTGATGGTGGAAGCTAAAACACCATTTTCAGCAGTTCCTATATAAATAGTTTGGTTGATTACTGTACCGCAAGTAAAAGTTACCGGTGCTGCTGTCACTTGAGCGCTTTGTATGTTGGCCACCTGATTAAGCGTTTGATTAAAAACAAGCATGCGATTTGTAGCCGTAACGGTCAGATAATCACCATAACTTCTAATTTCTTTGGCAATTTGCCCTAGACCACCAATAGGTTCAAAATAAAAACCGTTGTACTTATAAACATTGCCGTCTAAATTAGCCCCTATTAATTGGTTATTAAAGTTTACCAAGCCATTCCAAAAACCGCCGTCAAAAAGTACCCATTGAGCAAAATCATTTAGGTTTGGATTGGATAACGAGGCTTTTCTGATACCAATAAATTGAGTGACTGCGTAAATTTCCCCGTTAAAAACAGCCGTTTGAAATATTTTTATTTCTGCGCCGTTGGGGCCAATAAAATAGGTGTCGCCAAATTCTAAAGTGGCCAATTTGTATTGTACAATTCCGAAATCACAAGAGACATAAACTATGCCGTCATGTTCCATAAAGTGGTTTATCTTTTTTATATTGGCCGGAATGTTTTTGTTGATGATGTCTACTACATTTAACATACTTCCGTCAGCCTCGTTAATGACGATCATCAATCCGTTTTCGTAACCTACTATAGTCTTGTTGAAAGTATCGCTATGGTATAGCGCAGAAATGGTTTGACCCGAAAGTCCGTCGACTGAATTAATGGTTTGGATATCGTTGGATAAATTATTCTTGATAAACAAGGCATTTTCAGCTGCGGCATAAATTTTATTGGTCGATTCAGATAAGGCTTTAATTTGGTTGTATGAAAAATAGCCTTTCCAATTTTGGTTTTGTTGAGAAAAGCCAATTTGGAAAACAAGTAGTAGTAAAAATAGTAGGCCTTTTTTCATTTGAGAACAATTAGCATGCAAATATAGTATAAACGCAAAAAATATTGTTTTGGTATTTACCCATAAAAAAAATGCCCTCATAAAAGAGAGCATTTTTCAGGTTCTTGGTTGGTTGTAATTATACGATACCTTGTGCTAACATAGCTTCAGCCACTTTTACGAAACCGGCAACATTGGCTCCTTTTACGTAATCGGTATAGCCATTAGCATCGGTTCCATATTTCACACAAGCGGCGTGAATGTTGGCCATAATATCTTTTAATCGTTGGTCTACTTCTTCAGAAGTCCAGCTTAAACGCAAAGAGTTTTGCGACATTTCAAGTCCGGAAGTTGCCACACCACCGGCGTTTGATGCTTTTCCTGGAGCGAAAAGAATTTTGGCATTTAAAAATACTTCAATCGCTTCTGGCGTAGAAGGCATGTTTGCCCCTTCGGCCACACAAATACAGCCGTTAGCTACTAATGTTTTAGCTTCGTCACCGTTTAATTCGTTTTGGGTTGCGCAAGGTAAAGCAATATCACATTTAACTTCCCAAGGACGTTTTCCGGCTACGAATTTAGCGTTCGGATATTTGGCCACATAATCAGAAATTCTTCCGTAGTTCACGTTTTTGATTTCCATGATGTAGGCTAGTTTTTCGGCGTCAATACCATCAGCGTCTACAATATATCCTGAAGAGTCAGAAGCAGTAACAACTTTTCCTCCTAATTGGGTTGCTTTTTGAATAGCGTATTGCGCTACGTTTCCTGAACCGGAAACTACTACCGTTTTTCCGGAGAAACTATCTCCTTTGGTAGCCAACATGTTTTGAGCGAAATATACATCGCCGTAACCGGTTGCTTCCGGACGAATTAATGAACCTCCAAAAGAAATTCCTTTTCCGGTTAATACGCCGGTGAATTCATTTCTTAATCTTTTATATTGTCCGAACATATACCCTACTTCTCTTCCGCCAACACCAATATCACCTGCCGGAACGTCGGTATCAGCACCGATGTGTTTGGACAATTCCGTCATGAAAGATTGACAAAATCTCATTATTTCATTGTCTGATTTTCCTTTTGGATCAAAATCGGCACCACCTTTTCCACCGCCCATTGGCAAAGTAGTTAAACTATTTTTGAAAGTTTGTTCAAAAGCTAAGAATTTTAGGATACTTAAATTTACTGACGGATGGAATCGAATTCCACCTTTATAAGGCCCGATAGCAGAGTTCATTTGAATTCTGTAACCGCGATTTACCTGAGTATTTCCTGCATCATCAATCCAAGTTACGCGAAACATAATTACTCTTTCCGGCTCAACCATTCTTTCCAAAAGCATTTTGTTTTGGTATTTTTTATTTTGTTCAATAAAAGGAATTACAGTTTCTGCAACTTCTTTGACTGCTTGCATAAATTCAGGCTCATTGGCGTTTCTTTTAGCCACCAATTCGATAAAATCGTTAATACTTTTTGACATAAAATATACTATTTAATTTTTTTAAGAAAACGTTTTCGTAAAATCGCACAAATATACATTTTATTAAAAATATGATTGTGCTTTTTTTTAAATTCTCAAAATTTTTATGTTTATGGTAAGGAATTTTAAAGAAGATTGTAGTAAATGTTGTGTTTTAAAACTTTTATTGCTTTTTTTCGCACAGAAGACAACAAATTTTTATTTTATTTTATAACTGAATGATGTTTTTATATATTTGTCGATAATTGAACACTTTAGTATGCAAATGCCCAAAAAATTTATCATATCCACAATGTTGTTATTTGCCTTTGCGAATAGCACTTTTGCTCAATTTGGTTTTTCCCATGAAATAGGTGCGATTGTCGGTCCGGTTGCCTTTCAATCAGATTATGGACAGCGTTATGATTTTGCCACCAATGCCGGTAATACGGGTTATGGAATAGGAATCATACATTATTTAAATTTCTCCTATAGAGCAGAATGTAATTGTTATACCCCTGAAACTTATTTTAACGACCATTTCAAACTAAGAAGTGAATTGTCTTACAATAAAACTGAATTGCAACATTTTGGGAAATGGGTTGATAAAAGCAGAACATCGTTATTCGCCGATCAGTTGAGAGCCATGAGAGGAAGTACGGCTGTAACTAATGTTGGGATGCAATTAGAATTTTTTCCTTTAAGTATAAGAGATTTTTCTTCTACTATTGGGGCATGGGCACCATTTATCAGTATGGGTGGTCAATTTAGTTTTTATGATCCTGAGGTTTATTCGACTCTTGGCCCTTTAAATACTCCGATTTCTACTCCTATAAAATATTATGATGCCACCACCAATCAAGGAGGAACAGTTTGGTCAATTGTTGGAAGTATAGGAACGCGTTATAAATTAACAGAACTTTCTGATTTAATGATTGATTTGCGTTGGCAATATTATTTTTCTAATTGGGTTGATGGTTTAAATCCTGATCCCGCTGTTTATATAGAAAACAGAGCAAACGATTGGAACGTTTGGTTAAATTTTGGGTATATTTATTATTTGCAATAATAATTATTCATCAACCGCATCTTTATAATCAGGATATAGAAATTTGTTGTAAGGAAAACGAGTGATATGAATTTCTCTAACGGCTTCATAAACCCTCTCTCTAAATTCTTCAAAATTTTCTTTTTTTGTTGCAGAAATAAACAAAGCATTTTTAGCGCCGACATTACTCATCCAAGTGGTTTTCCATTCTTCAAGAGTATAATGTTTTGTGGTTTTTTCGGTCATTAAATCGTCTTCTTCGATAACTAAGTGTTTGTAAGCATCAATTTTGTTAAAAACCATTATGGTGGGTTTACCATTGCTTTTGATGTCTTGCAGAATTTGGTTAACAGAATTAATGTGCTCTTCAAAATCAGGATGAGAAATATCAACTACATGCAATAACAAATCAGCTTCACGAACTTCGTCGAGTGTGCTTTTAAATGAGTCTACCAATTGGGTAGGCAGTTTTCTAATAAAACCAACAGTATCTGAAAGTAAAAAGGGCAAGTTTTTAATCACAACTTTACGAACAGTAGTGTCAAGCGTTGCAAATAATTTATTTTCTACAAAGACTTCGCTTTTGCTGATGACATTCATCAAAGTAGATTTTCCAACATTCGTATAACCAACTAATGCTACCCGAACCATTGCGCCACGATTGCTTCTTTGCACCGACATTTGTTTGTCGATAGTTTTAATTTTGTCTTTTAGCAGTGCAATACGGTCACGAACAATCCTTCTGTCAGTTTCAATCTCGGTTTCTCCCGGTCCGCGAAGTCCAATTCCTCCTTTTTGACGTTCTAAGTGTGTCCACATTCCTGAAAGACGTGGCAATAAATATTGGCATTGGGCCAATTCTACTTGTGTTCTTGCATAAGAGGTTTCCGCTCTTTGGGCAAAAATGTCTAAAATCAAATTGGTTCGATCTAAAATCTTACAATCTAAAATCTTGGATATGTTTTTTTGTTGGGAAGGGGATAATTCATCGTCAAAGATTACGGTTGAAATGTTATTTTCCTTTATAAATAGGTTTATTTCCTCCATCTTTCCGGTACCTAAAAAAGTTTTTGGATTAGGCCTCTCCAGTTTTTGAGAAAAGCGTTTGATTACTTCTCCTCCAGCAGTAAAGGTTAGGAACTCTAGTTCATCCAAATATTCATTTAACTTTTCTTCACTTTGATTTTGAGTGATAATCCCAACTATTACGGTGCGTTCAAAATTTATTACTTCTTTTTCTAACATTAGGTCCTATTTAAGATACAAAAATAGTGATAAGTAATTTAAGTTCCGTTACATTTTCTTTACCAAATCATAATACTAAATTCAATTATTTTACCAAAAAAAATATAAATGTTATTTTTTTCATAATTTTTACTAAATTTGGAACTCAAAATCCAAAAAAAACTCAATAACAACTAAATTTTCATTTCATGAAGAAAATTACATTATTAATTTTGTTGGCATTCTTCACTATTTCTGGCTATGCTCAATTTACGCCAGTAACTGTTGAAGGATTTGAGTCAACAACAGGTCCTGTGGTCTTACCCGGAACGACTTGGACATTAGCAACAGGAAACTGGGCTGTTTTTGACAACGGTGTAGGAACCGGTCAAAGATGGGGAATTAACAGTACTGTTAACGATCCTCCTATTGTTTATCAGGGAACAAATGCTGCATACATCAACAGAGAAACCATGAATATTGGGGATATCTCTGAGGACTTTTTGGCCACTCCTTTGGTTAATATTCCAACGAATGGTCAATTGCGTTTTTTTACACGTTCATTTGCCTCAGGAAACCAAGGAACTGTTTATCAAATTAGAGTTGCGCCTGCTTCGGCATCGCAAACCAATCCTGCTGCATATACCGTAATTCAAGAATGGACGGAAGCTGATTTAACTACTACTTTCAATATTTACGAAGAAAAGGTTGTTAGTATTCCTGCTGTTTATCACAACCAACAAATTTATGTTTCCTTTGTGAAGGTACACAATCAGCAAGTAGCTGGTGTAGCAGGATCTGGAGATCGTTGGTTAGTTGATAATGTAAGCATTCTTGAACAATGTTTAGACCCAACAACATTAGCTGCTGGTGGGATCACTCAAACGTCAGCCAATTTAAGCTGGGGAAATCCAAGTGGGGCAACCTCATGGGAAATAGAAGTATTGCCAGTTGCCGGTACTCCAACCGGTGTAGGTGTAATCTATAATGGAGCTTTACCATATGTTGCTACAGCAACAGCTACAGGAACTTTGTTTACACCAAGTACGGCCTATAAATATTACGTTAGAGCAAGATGTACTAATGGGGCTAACAGTAATTGGGTCGGACCATTTAACTTTTCAACGACGTCGCCGGGATTCAGTTGTGCCGCACCAATAGTTATTCCTGCATTACCTTACAATACAACTGATACAACTGCAAATTATGGAGATGCTGCTCCACTGGAAGGCACGCCTGGAGGCGCTGCTGGTTGTGGCTCTGCTAACAATTATTTGAACGGGAATGATGTTGTTTACTCTTACACTGCTGCTACTTCGGGGGTTATTAATGTAACTATGACGCCTACGGGTACTTTTTCGGGAGTTTTTGCTTACGCAAGTTGTGCAGATATCGGAATTAACTGTTTAGCGGGTGTTGCTAATGGTGGAACAACAGTAAGAACTTTTGATTTGCCGGTAGTTGCCGGTTCAACTTATTATATAGTAATTTCTACTTGGGCGGCTCCTCAAACGACTGCTTATACTTTAACAATACAAACTGTAAACTGTCCACCTCCAACCACATTGGCTGTAGGTAGTTTAACTCAAACTTCTGCCAATTTAACTTGGGCTAATCCAGGAGGCGCTACATCATGGGAATATGATATTCAACCAGTGGCTGCTCCAATACCTACTGGTGCTGGAGTACAGACAAGTAGTAATGTGTTAAATCCAGTAGGTGGTCTTACAGTTAATACTACTTATAGATTTTACGTAAGAGCAGATTGTGGTAATGGAACATTCAGTGCATGGGCAGGTCCTTTTGTGTTTAATACTTTATGTGACACATTTACTGTTCCGTTTCAAGAAGGTTTTAATACAGGATCACCAACTGAAAACTGTTGGACTGTTTTAAATGTGAATGCTGATACAGATTCATGGAATATGAATTATGCTACAGCTCCTTTTGAAGGAGATCAATGTGCAAACATTAATACAGATTTTAACTCAGGTGCAAATAATGACTGGTTAATATCTCCTCAAATTGTCTTAACAGGAAACCAAAGACTAAAATTTCATTACAGAGTTCAATCTGCAGGTGAACCAAATGATTTTAGAGTGATGTTGTCCACTAACGGACCAACTCCTGCTGATTTTACTACTACTTTAATTCCACTGGCTTCTTATAACAATACCACTTATGTGCAAAGAATTGTAAGTTTAGTAGGGTATACCGGACCGGTTAATATTGCATGGCATGTCCCTGCCGGAGGTTTGGACGGATGGAGAATCTATATAGATAATGTAATCATAGAAGATTTACCAACTTGTCCTGAGCCAACCTTGTTGACTTCATCGGATGTTTTATCAACTTCTGCTACAATCAGTTGGGTTAACGGAAATACAGAGACTGCTTGGCAAGTATTAGCTTTGCCAACCGGTTCTCCTGCACCAACAGCCGGTTCTACAGGATTTATTGATATAACTGGCGGAAGTCCTTACACTTTAACTAATTTATCTCCTGCCACTTGTTATGATATATATATAAGAGCGGTATGTCCCGGTAATGATCTTAGTCCTTGGACTGGTCCGGCTACTTTCTGTACTCAAGTTGCTCCACCGGTATGTGGTGGAACTTTTACAGATCCCGGAGGGCCTGGTGCAAACTACGCAAATGGTGAAGATTCTACGGTAACAATTTGTCCGCCACCCGGTCAAGTGGTAACGGTTACTTTCTCTGCTTTTGATACTGAAAATAACTGGGATGCTTTGTACGTTTTTGACGGACCTGGTATCACTTCACCTCAAATTGCCAGCACCAATGGTGCAGGTAATGTGCCAGGTGGATTACCTGGGGGATATTGGGGAACTACTATTCCCGGACCATTTACTGCATCCGGCATAGATGGATGTTTGACTTTCAGATTCAGAAGCGATGGTTCTGTTAACAGAGCTGGTTGGGTTGCAAGTGTTACTTGTGGAGCCGCACCAAACTGTCCAAAACCAACAGCCTTAACGGCAACAAATATTACAACAACTTCTGCATCATTAGGATGGACAGAGTTGAATCCACTAGTGACTTCTTGGGATATTATCATCGTGCCATTAGGATCACCGGTGCCACTTCCAACTGATCCTGGATTCTTTACAGTGTCCGCTAATCCGGCTCTTGTAACCGGATTAAATCCTGGAACACAATATACTTTTTATGTAAGATCTAATTGTCCAGACGAAGGAGAAAGTGCTTTGTCTAATGGATTTAACTTTAATACTTTATTGTCTAATGACAATTGTGATGGAGCTATCTTTGCCCCGGTAAACGGTTCAGCAGTTTGTCAACAAGTAACACCGGGATCAATAGCTGGTGCCACTGCATCGCCATTACCTGCCATTGCTCCTTGTATAGGAACAGCTGATGATGATGTTTGGTTTCAATTCATTGCCACTAATCCATATTTAAATGTTGCTTTACAAAATGTTGTTGGAACTAGTACCAATTTAAATTTTGCTGTTTACTCAGGACAATGTGGTACTTTGACTCAATTCTTTTGTAGTGCAGCCAATGCTTTGGCAGGAGTATTAAATGATTTGACAGTAGGGAATACCTACTACATAAGAGTTTACTCAAATTCTGCTACGGCTCAATCTACTACATTTAATTTATGTATATCAACCCCTTCCACCTGTCCTACAGCTTCAACAGTTTGTAGTTTAACAAACTATGCCAATACAACAGGTGTTACTAGTTTAGGGACTATTGGTTGTTTATTTACTTCACCAAACCCGGCTTATTTTACTATTCAAGTCGCTACATCGGGACCAATCAATTTCTTGTTGACGCAATCATCAACCATTGGTGGTGCTCCTAATATTGATGTTGACTATGCAGCATGGGGACCATTTACCAGTCAGGAAGCGGCTTGTACTTTTATTGGTACTTCAGCACCATTTGCGCCTCCTGGAATTGGAGTTCCGGTGACCCAACAAACAGGTTGTAGTTATTCTGCTGCACCTACTGAGAATTTTAATATAACCAACGCAGTTGCAGGGCAATATTATATAGTATTAATTACTAATTTCTCTAATCAAGCGGGTTACATCAACCTAACGCAAACGAATGCATCTACTCCTGGAGCAGGATCAACACTTTGTTGTCCAGATGCTAACTTTAGTTACTCACCGGTTTCTTACTGTAAAGAATTGGGAGCACCTAATCCTATCCCGGTTATTGCAGCTAGTTCTGTAGCAGGGGTGTTCTCATCGACAATTGTTCCTGGATTAGTTTTTGTTAATACAGCAACCGGAGAAATTGATCTTCAAGCGAGTGCACCAGGTAATTATGTAATTACTAACACAGTGGCGGCAACAGTAAGTTGTGGTGAAAAAATTAAAACTTTCACTATCAATATTACTGAGCCAACAGCTGCTACTATAGCTTATTCGGCAGCCTCTTTTTGTAAAAGCATTACAGCTTTACAAAATGTTACATTTACAGGTTCTGTAGGAGGTTCTTATTCGGCAAGTCCTAATGGTGGATTATACATTGACGCCAATACAGGGGCTATTAATCCTAGTTTGAGTGCTCCAGGAGTATACACAGTTACATATGCTTTACCAGGTGCTGGTGTATGTGTAACTAGTAATCCAACTGCAGTAGTTGAAATTATTGCTTCACCATTAATAGTTCAACCGGCTCCTGTTTCGGTTTGTAATACATACACATTACCTGCTTTAACTGTTGGTAACTATTTTGCACAATCAGGAGGTATTTCTCCTATAGATAGTAACATTCCAATTTCTACATCACAAACGGTTTATATTTATGCAGCGAATGGTAATTGTACAGATGAAAAGTCATTTACAGTCACTATTAATTCTGCAACAGCTCCAACGCTTAATGTTACTCAGCCAACTTGTGCTGTTCAGACCGGTACAATTGAAGTGACAGCTCCAATAGGCGCTCCAACCGGTTTGCCTTCTAATTTGTTTATTTCTGAAGTTACAGATGCTACTACTGGTGCATTAACGTACATAGAGATTTATAATGGAACAGGAAATGCAATAGACTTAAGCAATTACAAGTTGAGAACATTTAACAATGGTTTGACAACAGTAACATCCTCTTGTGATAATGTGTTGTCAGGTATTTTAAATACCAATAGCACCTTCGTAGTTGCTGTTGGAAGTGCTACTAACCAAGGTAGTGTTGTGCCAAATCTTGTTTTTGATTTGTGTACCGGAGTTAATAATGATGACAACATAAGATTGTCTACTTTAGCCAATGTTGACATCGACGTTTGGGGAAGAATAGATGGTACTTCATTCACACCGCTTAATCAACCGGGTTATACGTACAGAAGAAACAATACAGCAACGGTTCCTAGTACAACGTGGAATGCTGCTGATTGGACAACAACTGATCCAGAGGATTATACTAATATAGGAAGCTATTCTTTGCCTACCTCAGGATACCAGTATAGTCTTGATAACGGAACATTCCAATCTAGTACTACTTTCAGTAATGTTGCTCCAGGTGACCATACTGTTACGGTACTTGATTTAGCTACTGGATGTTTATCGCTACCAGTTACTGTTACTTTGACCATAGTGACACAGAATTCACCAGTAACAACGTTTAGTTATCCAACTACTCCTGTTTGTCAAAATGGAACAACTAATCCTGTCCCTGATACATCAGCAGCTGGGTTTACTACTGGTGGTACTTTTACTTCAACAGCTGGTTTAGATATTAATCCATCTACAGGTGTCATTAACTTAGCCAATTCAACTGCGGCAACTTATGTAGTTACTTATGCTGTAGCGGATAATCCGTTAACTTGTACACAAGCAGGAAGTTCAACATTTACCATTGTAATTAATCCGGTGATTACTCCTGTTACAGGATTTACTTATACGACACCGGTTTGTAAAAATGGAACAAATCCAACGCCTACAACGGCAACTGGTTTTACTTCTGGAGGAACTTTTTCTTCAACGACAGGTTTAGATATTAATGCAACTACCGGAGTTATTAATTTAGCTAATTCAACAGCAGGCACTTACACTGTGACTTACATTGTGAATGCTGATTCAAGCCCGACAGTTTGTCAAATAGCCGGAAGTTCTACTTTTGAGATTACAATAAATCCTGTAATTACTCCTGATACAACTTTCAGTTATACATCACCGGTTTGTAATAGTGATCCAAATCTTACTCCTATAACCGGAGTTGGATTTACAGCAGGTGGAGTTTATTCTTCAACAGCCGGACTTAATATCAATGGCACTACTGGTGAAATCACGCTACCAAGTACACCGGGAACTTATACAGTAACTTACACAGTAGCGGCTAATGCATCAACCTGTCAAGTGGCAAGTTCAAGTACGGCACAAGTTGTTATTGCTGCACCGGTCGAAATTAGTGTGACTGGTGATTGTGAGGGTGTAGAGTTTGTATTGACGGTTTCTGCAACTCAAGGGGCATTTGATTCAAATGTAACTTACACTTGGGAAAATAGTTCAGGTGCAAATGTTGGAAATACGCAAAACATTGTTGTTACGCAACCGGATACTTACACGGTTACAGTTACTTCTAACGGATGTCCAAGTTCTAGTTCTATTATCGTAGATGCCATTACTTGTGTAATTCAAAAAGGTATTTCTGCCAACAATGATGGATTAAATGATTCATTCGATCTTAGAGGATTTAATGTGAAAAATTTATCCATTTTCAACAGATATGGTATGAAAGTATATAGCAAAGGCAATTATACTGACCAATGGAAAGGACAATCTGATGATGGTGATGAACTTCCTGATGGAACTTATTATTTCGTTATTGAAAGAGATAATGGGGAGAACAGAACAGGTTGGATTTACATCAACAGAGCACAATAGGACAATATCAATTTGCATTCAAAATAAAACAAAACAAAATGAAGAAACTATATTTCATTGCAATATTAGCTTTATCAGTAACAGAGTTAAGAGCACAGCAAGATCCTCATTACACTCAGTACATGTACAACATGAGTGTGATGAACCCGGCCTATGCCGGTTCTAAAGAAGCAGTTTCCGGCGGATTTCTTTATCGCAAGCAATGGGTTGAGATAGAAGATGCGCCTACAACGGGAACATTTTTCATCCACAGCCCCGTGGGAAGAAACGTTGGATTAGGACTTTCAGTCATCTCCGATAAGATTGGACCGGTGGAAGAAAACAATTTCTACGCCGACTTTTCTTATACCTTAAACTTAGGTGGTGAACACCGTTTGGCTTTTGGTATGAAAGCTGGGGTAACAATGCATAAGATTGATTTCAACACCATCTATCCAACCTTACCGGATTTAAATGATGATGTTTTTGGTTCAGGCAATCCTAACAAAACGTTTTTAAACGTTGGTTCCGGGGTTTTCTATTACACCGATAAGTATTACGTGGCTTTCTCTGTGCCGAATATGTTAAAGACAAAATATTTAGATTTTGACGGAAGACAATACGGAACCGAAGAATTGCACTATTTCTTAACCGGAGGTTATGTATTTGATTTGAATCCGAATTTGAAATTCAAACCTTTTGCGATGATTAAATCCTCGCTTAATGCGCCAACATCTTTTGATGTATCTACCAATTTTATGCTTTATGATAAGTTAGAATTAGGAGCCACTTATAGAGTAGAAGACTCTTTCGGAGCTATGGTTAATTTTGCGGTTACCCCTAGTTTAAGAATTGGGTACGCTTACGACCATATTGTTTCAGATTTGAATACCGTGACGCCATCTTCTCACGAGGTGATGATATTGTTTGATTTGAACTTCCCGAAAAAAGTATCCCGTTCACCAAGATATTTCTAACCTGTAAAGACACCTAAAAAATGAAAAATCTATATATAGCCTTAAGTTTTGTAACCCTAAGTTTCTCGCTTTCGGCACAAAATAAAGATACCAAAGCTGCCGACAAACTATTCGCAAGATATGAGTATGTCGATGCTGCTAAAGCTTATCTGAAACTTGTTGAGAACGATAAAGCCGACCCTTATGTGTACAAACAATTGGCCGATGCCAATTACAATATGTTCAACTCGGCAGAAGCTGTAAAATGGTATGCTAAAGCTACGGAAACCAATCAGGATGCTGAGACTTACTACCGTTATGCACAAATGCTCAAAGCCAGCGGAAAATACGAAGAAGCCAACAAGCAAATGCAAAAGTTTGCTTCGGCTGCACCCAATGACCAAAGAGCCAAAGCTTTCAAAGAAAATCCAAACTATATTCCAAGATTATTGGATAAAACCAAATTGTTCAACGTAAAGTCTTCAGACATTAGCAGCGACAAGTCTGATTTTGGAGCAGTGCTTTATGACAACAGCTTGTATTTTGCCAGTGCCAGAAATGGTGCCAGAAAAAACTACGGTTGGACAGACGAGCCTTTCCTAGATATTTACAAAGCCGATTACAATACCGATGGAACTATTACCAATGCGGGCGTTGTAGCGTCTTTAAATTCTAAATGGCATGATGGTCCGGTGACAATCAGTGCTGATGGGAATACGGCTTATTTTGCCAGTGAAAGCTACAAAGAGAAAGAGTTTGAGAAAGACAAAAAGAACAATGCCCGATTCAGTCAGGTGTATTTGTTTAAAGCTACCAAAAGCGGAGACTCTTGGGGTGAGCTTACAGAATTGCCTTTTAATGATAAAACGTTTTCCAACAGTAACCCATCACTTAGCAGAGACGGCAAAACATTGTACTTCTCTTCTAACAGACCCGGAAGTATTGGTGGTGTTGACATTTGGAAAGTAGCGGTGAATGCCGATGGTTCTTTTGGAGAGCCACAAAACTTAGGAAACAAAGTAAACACGGAAGGCAACGAAAGTTTCCCATTCATAGCTGACGATAACAAAACATTGTACTTCGCATCAGCCGGTAAACAAGGTTTAGGCGGCTATGACGTATACCAAATTGATTTATCAGGTGGAGAAGCTACCAATTTAGGCACACCGGTCAATACAGAGAAAGACGATTTCGCATTCTCTTTTAACGGCACTAAAAACGTAGGGTTCTTATCGAGTAATCGTGGTGGAAACGACGATATCTTAATGGTTAGTCCAATCTGTGGTGTAGATGTAACGGTGGTAGTAACCGATGCTAAAACAGGCGCGATTTTATCCAATGCTAGTGTTTCAATCTTGGATGACAAAAAGAATGTTATCGCTACTGAAATGTCAAACGCAAGCGGTGAGGTTAAATACAGAGTAGAGTGTGACAAACCGTATGTAGTGCAAGCTTCTAAAGACGGTTACGAAGGCAATACTTTTGCGGTAACACCAAGCAAAGGCCCATCAGCTAAAGTGGCAGCAGCCTTACAACCAATTGATGTGATTGTAACGGAAACTGAAATTGTTTTAAAACCAATCTATTTTGAATACGACAAGAGCAACATCACCCAAGAAGGTGCGTTCGAGTTAGACAAATTGGTTCAAGTGATGAAAAACAATGAGAAAATGGTTATCCTAGCTAAATCTCATACAGATAACAGAGGAACCGATAAGTACAACGAAAGACTATCAGACAGAAGAGCCAAATCAACGGCGCAATACATCATCTCTAAAGGCATTGCTGCCAACAGAATTTCTGCTAAAGGAATGGGTGAGTTAGAGCCAAAAGTAGATTGTGGTAAAGACTGCACCGAAGAACAACACGCTCAAAACAGACGTTCAGAGTTCTTGATTGTGACCAAGTAATTATTTACACGTTATATAAAAAACCCCAAGCAGTAATGTTTGGGGTTTTTTGTTGAACAATAAATCCGAACAATCCCGTTAAGGGTTTAATAAGGGTAGAAAATCAAATACGCATTACCTAAAATCCCGTCAGGGATGATATAAAAGGCAAACAACATATTGAATTGATTTTCGCTGTAATAACAGCGCTAATTCCACCGAACTAACCCGAAATCCCACCGCGCTATTCCTCCCCGGCGCAGCGCTAATAGTTAAACCTCCGAGCTAGAGGAGCACAGTACCGTGCCGCACAAAAAAACCACCGTACTAACTAAGCACGGCGATGAACCAATTTAAAAAACCACCGTGCTGACTTCGCCCGGTGCCGTGCTGGAAAACTCGGAACATTTTTTTTAGCCAAGGGGCTTATTTTATGGAGAACGGCGTTTATTTTTATAGGCATGCATACTATTTTAAATTTTTCTGCGTTATCTATAAAGAGAACAGTCAATAATAAAAGTTTAACCCCATCGGTACTCCATGAAACACTACTACTTGACACACATCCATAAGGCAAAACAACCTTCCAAAAACGGATAGGTGTCAGTGAGTAATAAAAATGTTTCTAATCAAACTTTTACATTATGAAAAATTCATTTTTCCCGCAGGCTGAATCCTTATTAGTGGTTTGGGCAACGAATTACCAAGAAAAAATTGCAACCCATGCTACAACCTTAGGTCTAAGTCCGACCGAAGTAGCTAACGAGCAGGCACTTTGCCAAGCTATTATCGATGCCGTCAATGCGGTAAACAATCAAAAAAACATTTACAAAGCATCTTTGGAAACCCGCGACAATACGATTAGTGTTCAGGGTGGTGAATTGCGGTTTGGCATTGCCCGTCACAAAGTGAATCCGGCTTATACCGAATCTATTGGGCAGGATTTAGGGATTATAAGTACAGGTGACGAATTTAATGCCGCGACCTATAAACCTATCATCATAGGTGAATTGTTTGGAGGGAATGTCCGCATCCGATTTAAAAAAATGGGTGTTGATGGAATCAATATTTATAGGCGACAAAAGGGCACGTCCACTTTCACCTTTTTGTCCCGCGCTACAAGAAGTCCTTTTGAACACCATCCCACACTGGCAGAACCCAACAAACCAGAGCATTGGGAATACCGTGCCTTCGGGGTTATTGGCGACGTAGAGATTGGTCTCGCCAGTGATATTGTTGAAATTATATTTGGAGAATAATTTGGTTTTCCATCATAAATAATTGGAGAAAGGCTGTCAGTAATGATGGCTTTTTTTGTAACAAAAAGCCCAATACGAAAGTATCGGGCTTATATATTCAAACTTGAGATGAAATAACTATTCTATATTTTCCGCTCTAAAGCTGCCTTCTGTTACCGTAATGGTACCGCCGTTTCCATCATCTCCGGTAAAAGAAAAAGTGCCTTTAATAACGTCTGCAGTAACTTCTGTAATACTCATGGTGCCTGTTTCATTATCAGAGTATACATCTCCGTTAAAATCACTGTAACTTCCCGCAAAAGAATCAACATTAGAGGGTTCATCAGTTATAGTAAAAGTTCCGTTGGCTACATCTAATGGCATAAATAATGACACCACTTTACCAGTGTCCTCATCATTAGCGGTAATCGATTTTGATAATGAATTAATCACAAATGGATCGGCGAATTCAACCCAAGTACCGTTTACTTTACATTTTAAATAGAAAGAAGAGGAAGAACTGCTGCTGCTGTCAGAACTACAGTTAAATGAAATGGCGCTAAAAGCGAATAACACCAATAAAAGAGATGCTTTTTTAAATGTTCTCATAATAAATTTTTTGTTTTTTAATAAATTGATTCCAAATATATTGGAAATTAATTAAGGCACAATAGGAAGGGAGGTTTATTTGTAAAATTACCTTTATAGTTTTGGTGCGCTTAATTTAAATATGTTTTGAATTTGTAAAATAGTCTGTTATAATTGAGACTATAAAAAAACCACTCCTTTTGAGAGTGGTTTTTCAGTTAAATCAAATTGGGTAAATTATTCTTTTACAAATCGTTTTGTAGTAGTGGAAACTCCGTTACTTACTTCAATTAAGTAAGCACCTGCTTTTAATGATCCTACAAAAACACTGTTGTTTTCAATTTTACCGTTTCCTAATTCCTGACCCATCATATTGAAAATTCTATAGGTGGACATAGTTTCAAGGTTGGTAATGTTTAATAAATCGCCTTTAACAGGGTTTGGGTATAAGTTAAAAGTAACTGCCGCTGGAGCGTTGTCTTCAAAACGAGCAGTAGCAGTGATGTTTACAGTATAATCTTCTACTTCACCATCTGCAAATATTTCACAAGAGGTTGGAGAAGCATTGTATTTCATTGAAACACGCATTCTTGTTGAGCCTAATAAAGCAGTAGTAGGCACTGTGAAACTTCTGGCGATAGGTGTTGCTGTGGTGCGGTTTACATTCACCACTTGTTCTCCTGAATCAAGGAAGTCTCCATCTCTATTATAATCAATCCAAACTCTGTAAGCTTCTCTGAAAACAGTTCCGGTCCATGTTGGAGTAATAGTAATGGTATTACTTGTTCCGCGAACTAAATTAGTAGAAAGCGCCGTAAAGTTACCATAACCACCATTGTTTCCTGATAAGTTGTTGATAGTGCCCAGTTGAACTCTGTTGATGAACTCATCAGTAGTGTTATTTCCTCTTGAAGCACAATAAGTTAGTGAAGCAGTAAGTGTTGTAACAGCAACGGTGTTACTGGCAAGCGAAGCATTTCCTGCGGCATCTTTAGCAATAACATAGAAAGTATAGGCTGTAGAGGCCGACAATCCGGTAACGGCAAGAGTAGTTGAAGCCGTTGAGGCTAAGAACGTTCCGTTTCTGAAAACATCGTAAGAAGTTACCCCTACGTTATCTGTCGCTCCAGACCATGCTAAGTTTGTCGAAGACGAAGTTGTACCGGAAGCACTTAATGTTGGAGCACTCGGCGCAGTTGTATCCGGCGTAAGTGTAGTAACATTAACCGTATTACTGGCCGGAGAAACATTACCTGCAGCGTCTTTTGCTATTACATAAAAACTGTATGAGGTTGAAGCGGATAATCCGTTAGCCAAAAATGTAGTCCCTGTAGTTGAGGCTCTGAAAGCACCGTCTTGGTATACATCATATCCTGAAACACCAATATTATCGGTTGCTCCAGACCATGATAAATTAGTTGCGTTTTCAGTAGTTCCTGAAGCACTTAACGTAGCTGCTGTTGGAGCAGTAGTATCCGGTGCTGAATTGGTTATTGTAAAGTTGGTATTAGAAACATCAAAGAAAATATGATTGGTTCCTTTTACCATGATGCGATTGGTTGTTCCGGCTAAATTAGGAATAGTGATGGCTTCTGTTCCGTCGTTTGGAGTTGCAGCCAACAATGTTATTGGATAAGTAAATCCGCCGTCGGTTGACAATAAAATATCTACATTGGCACAGTTTACATTGTTTGCAGTTGTTCCTGCTACATTCCAAGTTACCGTTTGAACACTGTTTCCGGCATAGGTAACAGCTGTGTTTGGCGCACTAACAGTAAAAGGTCCGGCTGTACCATTAACGGTTACAATCATGTCATCACTATTATTGGCAGAACCACCGGCTCTGTTGTCGCGAACAGTAAGTCTGAAATTCATAGTTCTGGCTACTGAAGGCAAAGCTTCAACGGTTATTTCAGTTCCAGCAGTGGTTGTAGCTCCGTTTAATACGGATTGTATTCTTGGGAAATATCTAACCGGAGTAGTCGTTGAATTGTAAGATCGGAAAGTTGGACCGGTAGTTCGAGTTGCACTGGCAGCTGAACTTGCACCGGTAGCCGTACTTGCGGCATTATCAAATTGTTCCCAGTTGTAAGTTAAAGCATCTCCATTAGCATCACTCCCTGAACCGGTTAACATAAATGGAGTACTTCTTGGAATAGTGTAGTCTAAACCTGCGTTAGCCGTTGGGATAGCATTCCCAGTTGGAGTATTGGTTTGACAAGTTTTATTTTTTACATTATTTGTAATTTGTTGGATACTGATGGCATGAAAATAAGCATCAGAATTGGGTTGAACATCCTGAGCAGTAATACCGGCATAACCCATAATGGTAGATCCTGAACCCGGTTCCATATTGGCGCCTGTACCTTCATTACTCATAGAGAAAGTATGATTTCCTCCAAATTGATGCCCAATTTCGTGAGCAACATAATCAATGTCAAATATATCTCCTTGAGGAATTGTACCTGAAGTAAAACCACTTCCTTTACCTGAATTACATACACATCCAATACATCCGGCATTTCCGTTATTTGCAGCTCTTACGAATAAATGGCCAACATCATAATTGGCATCACCAATTACTGAAGTAAGCGTGCTTTGAAGTTGACTGTTGTAACTAGTAGTGTATGGATCAGTCGAGGCATTGGTGTATATTACTAAGTCGTTATTCGCAATTATAACCATTCTTACAGCAAAATCTTTTTCAAAAACACCGTTTACACGGGTCATCGAATTATTCATTGCAGCTAAGGCTAATGCTTTTGTGCCTCCAAAATAAGCGGTATATTCACCGGTACAAGATAAGGCTAAACGAAATGTTCTCAAAGTGGCATCATCAGCGTTTGGTCTTAACATACTTTCATCACCATTAATTTGAGGAGCAACCCCGTCAATAACAGAACACTCAAATGGGCTCAGTGATTGGGTTCTGTCTGCTTTTCGGAATACAGTATATGTAGTTAAGTCTTGTGAAATCGGCTCAATAAATACGGCAGCTTTGTCAGCACTTAAAGTCATCGATTTAAACCCAAGCGGTGTAACACTAAAATAAGCAGTCGAGTGTGGATTGTCTACACCAATTCCGATGTAAGATTTGATTTCAGGATAACGAGCCGCTAAAGCCGGATCTAAAGCTGAATTTTCATAAATACTAAATCTTTCTAAAGTCCCTTTTTCATTAGGAATAGACAATGTAACTTGAGAAGTTCTCGCTCCTGAAGCTCTTTGTGGAGCATTAGACAATACATTTCTAAGTCCGTCAAGATTTAGCGTGAAAAGATTGTTTTCCGGTAAAGCCATTCTACTATCTAAGGGAATCATATCAACCTTCTTTGTAGTTGAATTCCAAAGCGAGTTTCCGGTTTGCGAAAAGGCTATGCTACTGATGGTCAGTAAGGCAACAGTAAGTAATTTGTATTTCATAAATGATTGAATTTGGTTAAATTATCGACTCAAAATTAAAATTATTTTTCACATTACTTGAAATAAAACAGCAAAACTGTTAACAAATCGACAAACTACAGCTTTAATAGATGATAAATACTTAGAAAATTAATTAAAAAGATAAAAAATTCGAAAAAACTGACAGCAACTACAGTAAACAATTGTGAAAAAAAGTAATTTTAAAAAAAAATTAGCCATGCATTTTAGTTATTGGGAACTTAAAAATTGGTTTACTAATGTTGATTTCACCATAGTCGGAAGCGGAATTGTTGGTTTGCACTCTGCTTTGGCTTTGCGAGAAAAATTTCCGGAAAGCAAAATATTGGTTTTAGAAAAGGGAATTTTGCCTCAAGGGGCAAGTACTAAAAATGCTGGTTTTGCTTGTTTTGGCAGTCTTTCCGAAATTTTAGACGATTTAAAATCACACAGCGAAGAGGAAGTTATTCAATTGATTCAAAAACGTTGGAACGGTTTGCAATTGTTGCGTAAAAATTTAAGCGATGTAGCTATAGATTTCAAACCTTTTGGAGGCTATGAGTTGTTTCTCAACGACGATGAAAGCAGTTACAATGAGTGTTTGCAGAAGTTGCCCTTTATCAACGATATTTTAAAACCCATTTTCAGAAATGATGTTTTTGCCAAAGAAGTGGATCGTTTTGACTTTAAAGGTATTCAAGAGTATTTGATTTTTAATCCTTACGAGGCCCAAATCGATACCGGAAAAATGATGCACGCTTTATTGCAAAAAGCAGTAACCAACAACATTATGATTCTAAATCAAGTCGAAGTGACTTCGTTTGAAGAGCAAAAAGATAGCGTGGAAATAGCGCTTGGTGATTTTAGTTTTAAGAGCAAGAAATTACTGTTTGCCACAAACGGTTTCGCCGGAAAGCTAACGGATAACCAAGTAAAACCGGCGAGAGCACAAGTTTTGATTACCGAGCCAATTTCGAATTTAGACATTAAAGGCACCTTTCATCTCGATAAAGGGTATTATTATTTCAGGAATATTGATGACCGAATTCTTTTAGGAGGTGGCCGCAATTTGGATTTTGAAGGCGAAACAACAACGGATTTAGGTCAAACGGATTTAATACAAAATCGTTTGGATACCATTTTAAAAGAAGTAATTTTACCAAATACCGATTACAAAATTGCCCATCGTTGGAGCGGTATTATGGGGTTGGGTTCTAGTAAAAGACCTATTGTTGAACAACTTTCAGAAAATGTTTATTGCGGTGTTCGACTTGGTGGCATGGGCGTTGCAATTGGTAGTTTAATCGGTCAAGAATTAGCAGATTTAGTTAAATAATATATGATAAGAAAAATTTCCCGTTGGCTTTGGAAAGCATTCCTATGGTTTTTAGGCCTTTCGATAGTTACTGTAATAATTTTTAAATGGGTACCTATTCCTATCACACCCTTAATGATAACTCGTGTAATTGAAAATAAAATTGAGGGTAATGATGCAATTCTCAGTCATGATTGGGTGTCATTAGAAGAGATTTCACCTAATCTCCAAAAAGCGGTGATTGCCAGCGAAGACGGTAATTTTTTAAAACACAGCGGTTTCGATTTTGAGGCGATGCAAAAAGCATTCAAAAACAACCAAAGAGGTAAAAAATTAAAAGGAGGAAGTACCATTTCCCAACAAACGGCTAAAAATGTTTTCTTGTGGCAAGGCAGAAGTTATCTCCGCAAAGGTTTGGAAGCCTATTTCACGGTTTTAATTGAACTCATTTGGGGTAAAGAACGCATTATGGAAGTTTACCTGAACAGTATCGAAATGGGTAATGGTGTTTATGGTGCGCAAGAAGCAGCGAGAGTTTGGTATCGAACATCAGCCATTAATCTAACCAAAAGAGAAGCGGCAGGAATTGCTGCTATATTACCCAATCCTAGAAAATACAAAGCAACCAATTCCTCTTCCTATATCGAAAGAAGAAAAGACAGAATCCTGCGCAACATGCGACACATTGGAAAATTAGAATATTAAAAAAGCCGACTAGTAATAGTCGGCTTTTTGTTTTATTTTCAATATCCTTTAGTAAAAAAGCGGCTTGTATTGTTGCCAATGTTTGTAGATTAAAATACCATTAAACAATAAAACAACTATAGCAATGGGTAATCCCGAAATACCTAAAAACAAGTGAAAAAGTAAAATATTAATGGATATAGGTGCTAGTAATATTAGAGCAAAAGCGACCCATTTTTTCAACAAAAGCATAGCGCCAATAATAATTTCCAAGACACCTAATACCGGAAAAATATATCCTGTTGCTCCTAATGAATTCATAAAATCACCGGCTGAACCTGTCGGTGCTTCCATGGGAAGGAAATGAAATAATTTGTTGGCGCCAAAAACAACCAGTGCCAAACCTAAAGCTATTCTAGCAATTTTAGTAAACATTGAATTCATAAGTAGATGGTTTTGGATTAGTAATATGGTAAAAATAGCACTAATTATTTATAGTATATACACCTAATTACTTAAAAATTTACCTTATTTATAAACAATTATCGAAAAACGTAAACATCAGATATTTTAGATATTGAAATTAATTCCCAAAACAATATTTCTTCCAATATTAGGAATGCCGTCTGCTTTTAGTCTAGACAAATGGGAAACATAGGCTTTGTCAAAAACATTATTAGCATTTAAATTGGCATTGAAAATGGTTTTGCCTAAAATTATTTTTCCGCCCAAACTCAAATTCACTAAAGTATAATCGTTGGTTTTGGTTTCAAATTCGCCGGCATTATTTTGGGCCAAAGTGCTTTCGATATTTACTGTAGCGAAACCTTCTTTCCACCAATTTTTGACTTCAAATTCCCCACGAAAAGTGTTGTTCCATTTGTTAGCCGGAATCAAAGGTAGACTATCGCCATTCTCTTTTTCGCCGATTACGGTTTCAAAACTACTGTACAAATGCAGCCAATCCAATGGGTGCGGATGAAAGTGAATACCGGTTTCACCACCATACAAACGAGCATTCGCTTGAACATAATCATAAACATTATTGCCTTCAATCACGTTACCATTTGGCGAAATAAAAATGTAATCATTGATGTGATTGTAAAATCCGTTGACAAACAACTCAAAGTGCGAGCTTTTGTATTCTAAATTTAAATCGGTTTGCAAATTCTGCTCGTTATTCAAATTAGCATTTCCAATTTCGTAACGATTACTGCCTTCATGTACACCATTCGAAGTCAATTCGGCTAAATTTGGTGCACGAAAACCGGAAGCGATATTCAAACGCATCGTGAAATTTTCAGCCAAATCGGTTTTGTAACCTAAAGAAGCATTAAAACTGTCAAAGCTTTTGTCGATGGCTTCAAAATAACCTTCTTCGCCAACATTACCGTGATTTTCTGTAGTTACATTTCGGTTGTCAAAACGCAATCCGGCTTGAATCACATTGTTTTTCCATTCATAATTTACGGTTCCGAAAATGCCAAAGTCATTGGTTACGGCATTCGGAATTAATAACTCTTCACCAAAATTACTGTTGGTTTGATTCATGCCTTGAACGCCAACAATGGTTTCTATTTTGCCCATCTTAGGCAAATAATATTTGACATCGTAGTTCAAAGTTTGCAATTCCATGTGCAAAACCGCTACGTTACTGTCTTCAAATTCGCTTCGGTCATTAAAGATGTAACCCAAATCGGCATCCAATTTGGAGTTTTTAAAATAAAAAGTATTGTGCAAACTCAAGATATGACTGTCAACGCCTTGTCTTGGATATAAAACGTCTCGACTGGTTGATTGCTCAGCGATACCTTCTTCCGGAATTCCTAAATTTAATTGGTTGAAATTATAACGCAACACACTGGAAAAATTTGAATTGTTATAACCAATTCCGGCTTTCAAATCGGTTTCGTTAAAACGCGTATTGGTTACTCGGTCGCCATCGGCTATCTTGTAATCCGCATGAGAATTATAACTGCCACGGACTAAAAATTTCCAATGTTCGGTAGAAGTTTTTAATCCCAAAGTAGCATTGCTACCTAAAGTATTGGAAAAAATTCTTTGTCCAAAATCGGTTTTAAAATCTCCGGCATTGGCAAACTTTTCCGGATTAAAATACAAAACGCCACCCAATGCATCTGAGCCGTAAAGCAATGAAGCCGGACCTTTGATGACTTCTACACTTTCGACACCGGCATCATTCAAACCCAAACCGTGTTCTTCACCAAATTGCTGATTCTCTAAACGAACGCCTTGGGTATAAACCAAAACGCGATTACCACTCAACCCACGAATCACCGGTTTTCCGATAGAAGTTCCGGTGGAAACTTGCGAAACGCCGGGAATTGTCGCCAAACCTTCAATGAGGGTTGTTGCGCCTTTTTGTTGTAGCGCTTTTACGTTTTGATGCTCGACTTTCATCACATTTTGCGATTGTAATTTGTTAAAAGCCGTGGAAACAATCACTTCATCCATGTGGGTGATGCTTTCTTCTAAAGTAATATTTTGTGTAATTTCTTGGGTCGAAATAGTGACTGAAACGGTTTGTCTTTCAAATCCGACAGCGGAAAAAACGATTTTAAAATTCCCCACAGGAATATTGTTCAGGGTATAATTCCCGTTGTCATTCGTAATGGTTTCTTTGTGGATTTCGGGAATGGAAACGATAATATTGGGTAACGGTTTATTGTTTTTATCGGAAACCGTTCCACTGATTTTATTTTGCGCTGTAGCAATGAATGATAATCCTAAGGTTAGGATTAGATATAATGATTTCATGAGAATGATTTTATTGTAAATGAATAATGGCCAAAGATAATTTCGGCTTAAAAACTATTTATACAATAAAACTCGGTGGTGCCCTAAGCGCAAAGAGAGCGCCTCGAAACTTCTGAGTGATTTCTTTGGAATAAAAAACAGTATAAGCAGTTGGCGCTTCTGTTTTTTGGAATTCAAAAGATTTTATAGGCGTTGGAGTATAACTACTAAAGGCGAATTCGCAGACAAAACATTTTTCTAAACCGTCATGACCGTGTCCGATTTCTGTTTTGTGATGGTTATAAACGTGTTGGCATTGTTTCTCAGAAAATTGTTTTACTAAATGCTCAAAAGAGTGAATAGATTGAAAGAATATTGCGAACAATATCATCAATCCCATCAACGCATTCGTAAAAAGTAGTTTTCTTTTCATCATCGCAAATGTAAAACATTGCTAAAGAAAAACCGCCCGATTTTAACAAACTTTAGGATTTGTAAAATCGGACGGATTATTGAGTAGTTTAAATTACACTAAGTTATTCGCTACCAAATATTCAGCAATTTGAACTGTATTGGTTGCTGCGCCTTTTCTTAAGTTGTCGGCTACAATCCACATATTTAAAGAGTTCGGTTGGCTTTCATCACGACGGATTCTGCCCACAAACACATCGTCTTTTCCTTGAGCATACAAAGGCATCGGATAAGTATAAGTGTCATTATTATCTTGAACGGTTACGCCGGCGGTGTGGTGAAGAATATTTCTCACTTCGTTTACATCAAAATCATTAGAGAATTCTACATTCACCGCTTCACTGTGTCCACCAACTACCGGTATTCTAATCGCTGTTGCGGTAACTGCAATCGATTTGTCACCGATGATTTTTTGGGTTTCGCGCACCAATTTCATTTCTTCTTTGGTGTAACCGTTGTCTTCAAAACTATCGCATTGTGGAATTGCATTGCGGTGTATTTGGTATTTATAAGCCATTTCCCCTTTAATACCTGCATATTCATTTTCCAATTGTTGTACTGCTTTCACACCGGTTCCGGTAATGGATTGGTAAGTAGAAACAATGACACGTTTGATGTTGTATTTTTTATGTAATGGCGCTAAAACCATTACCATTTGTATAGTCGAACAGTTTGGATTGGCAATGATTTTATCTTCTTTGGTCAATTCAGAAGCGTTGATTTCAGGAACGACTAGTTTTTTAGTCGGATCCATTCTCCATGCAGATGAGTTGTCGATTACGGTGGTTCCGGCTTCGGCAAATTTTGGTGCCCAAGCTAAAGAAGTTTCCCCACCAGCCGAAAACAAAGCGATGTCTGCCTTCATGTCTACTGCTGTTTGTAAACCCACTACTTTATACTTCTTACCCTTAAATTCGATTTCCTTACCCACTGATTTCTCAGAAGCTACGGGAATTAATTCGGATACAGGAAAATTTCTTTCCGCCAATACTTGAAGCATTACTTCGCCAACCATACCGGTTGCACCTACTACAGCAACTTTCATAAAAATATAATTTAGATTTAATAAATTTTGAACTACAAAAGTAATCAGAAAACCATACCTGCATTAGTTTTTACTATAAAAATTACCGAATTCTAAAAGCGATTTGCCCAAAAAGAAAAACCGCCTCTATTAAGAAGCGGTTTAGTTAGAATATATAATGTAGCGGTACTACTTTTTAAGCAAATCTCTAATTTGAGTAAGCAATTCTTCTTGTGTTGGTCCGGCAGGTGCAGCAGGTGCAGCTTCTTCTTTTTTCTTCATTCTCTCTGCTGCGCGAAGAATGATAAAGATGAACAACGCAATAATCACGAAATTAATGGTGGCTTGTACCAGATTACCATAAGTAATTACAGCAGCGCCGGCTTCTTTGGCTTTGGCTAAGTTTTCATAACTGTTGCCATCTAATGTGATGAATTTAGTTGTAAAGTCAATACCGCCTGTAATTAAACCAACTATTGGCATAATAACATCGTCAACAGCTGACCCGACAATCTTACCAAAAGCACCACCGATTACTACCGCGGTAGCCAAACTTAATACATCGCCTTTCATCAAAGACGCTTTAAAATCGCTAAAAAATCCCATATTTTTTTGTTTTTAATTGGTTAATTAATGACACTAAATTAGTTAAATTTTTATATAATTCACAAAAAAATAAAACTATTCTCGGAAAAATACTCGCTTAACCCTTTGAGAAATGCTGGTAAGAATTTCATACGGAATGGTGTTCAATTGCTTAGCCATATGGTTCACCGATGGATTTTCGCCAAAAATAATCACCGAATTTCCTTCTTTACAATCAATGTTGGTAACATCAACCATTAGCATATCCATACATATGCTGCCTACAATTTTGGCTTGTTTGTTATTGATAACTACATAACCTACACCATTGCCCCAACTTCTTCGAATACCATCGGCATAACCAATAGGAATTGTGGCGATTTTGGTTTCCTTTTCGGCTATAAATCTTCGACCATAACCTACGCTTTCACCTTGGTCAATCGTTCTAATTTGAGAAATAACCGATTTTAAAGTGCCTACATTCTCCAAGTATTTTTGCTCCTCTTCATCGTTGGAAATCCCATACAAACCAATGCCTAAACGCACCATGTCGTATTGTGCATCGGGATAATTGGAAATGCCGGAAGTATTTAAAATATGACGAATCGGTTTAATTTTAAGTTCCGAAAGCAATTGAGCAGACAGTTTTTCAAATAAAGCAATCTGCGATTGGGCAAACGCATCGTGTTTCAAATCATCACTAGTTGCCATGTGCGACAAAATGCTTTTAATTTGGATCGTTTCGTTGCTTTTTAGGATGGAAATCAATTCGGCTAAATTTTCTTCTTCAAAACCCAAACGGTGCATTCCGGTATCGATTTTAATATGAATTGGGTAGTTCTTTAATTTCTTTTGCTCGGCAATTTTCAGAAAGGCTTTTAATCCTTTAATCGAATAAATTTCGGGTTCTAAGTTGTGCTGAATGATAGCCGAAAAACTCGTCGTCTCCGGATTCATCACCATAATCGGCACCGAAATTCCGGCACTTTTCAATGAAATTCCTTCATCGGCGAAAGCCACACCGAGATAATCGACTTTGTGATGCTCTAATAATTTGGCAATTTCAAATCCGCCGTTACCATAACCAAAAGCTTTCACCATAACCATCATTTTGGTTTTCGGAGCCAATTTCGATTTAAAGAAATTCAGATTGTGACTGACCGCGTTGAGGTTGATTTCCAAAACGGTTTCATGCGTTTTCTCTTCGAGCATCGAGACGATTTCTTCAAAGTGAAAATCACGCGCACCTTTGACCAGTATGGTTTCGTTTTCGAAGTTTAATTGTTCAAAAGCATTGGCAAATTCGGCTACATTTTTAAACGTAACACTATTGATGAATTTGTTTTTATACTGTGAAATCGTTTCGCCAATACCTATAACACGAGTGATTTTGTTCGAAATAATCAATTGCGAAACTTGGGAATATAATTCTTCATTATTCAATCCGCTTTGGAAAATATCCGAGAGAATTAGGGTTTTCTTTTTGTGTTGTTTTTGGTGTTCCAAAAAATCTAAAGCTATTTTCAACGACTGAAAATCGGAACTGTAACTGTCATCGATAATCGTACAATTGTTAATGCCGTTTTTGACTTTCAAACGCATTTCCACCGGATACAATTGCGCCATTCGGGTTTGAATGACTTTGTGATTGTAGCCAAAATAAAGCATCACCATCATGCAATGAATCGCATTTTCGACCGAAGCTTGGTCTTGAAACGGAATGATAATCGGGAAAGTATCTTCTTTATAAGTGACTTGCAATTCGGTTAAATCGCCTATGTTTTTTTTGGTGATGTAAACATCCGCACTTTTATCGTCTGAACACCAACTGAAGGTTTTTATCTTTTGGTTTACAAACGCATTAATGGTTTTATTCTTGTTCAAAATCAAAACATTTACCGAAGTAAAAAGCTTTAATTTCTCTTTTATTTTTTCGGCTACGCTGGGAAAACCTTCATCGTGTGCTGTGCCAATATTTGATAAAATACCAATCGTCGGGCGAATGATTTTTTGCAGTTTTTCCATTTCATTAACCGTAGAAATACCGGCTTCAAAAATCCCGAGATTATGTTTTTCATTGATGCCTAAAATCGACAGCGGAACACCCACTTGCGAGTTGTAACTTTTCGGACTGCGAATAATATTGTAATCCGGACTCAACAAAAAATTCAACCATTCTTTGATGATGGTTTTGCCGTTGCTTCCGGTGATTCCGATAATAGGAAAGTCAAATAAACTACGGTAATACGAAGCGAATTTTTGCAAAGCTTCTAGTGTATTCTCAACTACTAAAAAGTTAGCTTTTCCGGTTGCATTTTCGGGAATATGGGTTACCACAAAATGCTTTACATCTTTTCCAATCAGTTCTTCAATATAAGAATGGCCGTCATTATTGGGTCCCGAAATCGCAAAAAACAAAGTGTTTTCGCCATTTTGCAATGAGCGACTATCAATAGAAATCGCGTCAATAACGGCTACATCATTTTGACCGATCCAATTGGCCTTGATGATGGGAATGATATTTCGTAGGGTTAGTGTCAAGGGGTTATTCTTCTTTAGATAGGTTTTCGGCGTCTTTTACGACCATGTTTTCGCGCATGGCATTGAAATAAGCAGCGCGGCTCAAAGGTTCGTATTCTTCGGTTTCACCGAGCATGACCAATTTTTCGTTGTCATTTTTTCGGAAACTGTAATGGGCTAAATTGCCCGTTCTGGTACAAACGGCGTGGACTTTGGTCACATATTCGGCAGTGGCCATCAAAGCCGGCATTGGTCCGAAAGGATTGCCTTTAAAATCCATGTCTAATCCCGCCACAATTACCCGTATTCCCGAATTGGCTAAATCATTACAAACTGCTATAATTTCGTCATCAAAAAATTGCGCTTCGTCTATACCAACGACATCACAGCCTTGGGCTAAAATTCGAATGTTAGCCGCCGCCGGAACCGGAGTCGAACGTATTTCGTTTTTATTATGGGAAACAACCATTTCCTCATCGTAGCGCGTATCGATGGATGGCTTGAAAATTTCGACTTTTTGTTTGGCAAATTGAGCCCTTTTTAAGCGGCGGATGAGTTCTTCTGTTTTACCCGAAAACATCGATCCGCAGATGACTTCAATCCAACCAAATTGTTCTTTATGATTTACTGTATTTTCGAGAAACATTTTGTATTTTTCTTGCGCTAAAAATGAATAGTTTTTATTACTTTGTAACGAAAACAAACCGACATTATTTTTTTCTATTTTTACGTCGATTCAAATGTAGAAAAATTTTAATTAAGGTAACTTCTTCCCAAGGTTAAATAAATTGCACGGAAGAAAATAAATAAAAAATGATACAAGCATATTCCCTATAATTTCCCATAAGATGAAAAAAAGATTAGAGTCCGAATTAATCAGCATTGCCCACCGAATTTTGAAACTGAAAAACAAATCGGAAGTCGATCAATTGTATAAAGAAACTCAAAAACTATACGAGACATTAACCGTTTTAAAGTTTTACCAAGATAATTTTGAATCGGTTAAAAACGATCTAGACGCTGCGGTTTTAGAAGATAAATTAGAGCAAAATTTAGAAGCCGAAACACCTCAAGAAGTAACACAAGAAGTAAAATCTGTTCAAGTGCCGGAAGTTGTTTTGAAATCTGAAGAAGAACCGGAAATGGTTGCCGAGGAAGAAATAGAAGAAGAAATTATGATTTCCGAAGAGGTGGAAGAAGAAGGGGAACCTGTTTTGGAAGAAGAAATGGAAGAAGAAGTTGTGGCGGAAACTGACGAAGAAGAACCGGTTTTCAAACCTATTTTTGAATTGGTGGAAGAGGAAGAGGAAGCAGAGATTGAACCGGCTGAAACAGCTTCTGAAGTAAATTCGGAAACTAAACATGTAGCGTTGGAAGATTTATTGGGCGAAAATTATGTTGATCCTGTTTTTGTTAAACCCAATGAAGTTTCGCTTTTCTCTTCAGAAACGTTAACGGAAACTAAAGATATAAACGAACCCAAAGCGATATCTCTAAACAGCGCATTCGGTAAAACCATGGAAATCGGATTGAACGATAGAGTAGCCTTTGTCAATAATCTTTTTGCCGGAAGCAACGAAGATTTTAACCGCGTGATTTCCCAATTAAATACTTTTGACAATTTAACAGAAGCCAAAGATTTTCTGAACGAAATGGTCATTCCAGATTATAATTATTGGGTTGGCAAAGAAGATTACATCGAGCGATTTATGGAAGTCGTGGAGAATAAATTCAAGTAAATGTCCAAACTTTACATTGTTCCAACGCCAATTGGCAACCTAGAAGACATGACTTTCAGAGCCATCAAAGTTTTGAAAGAAGTCGATTTAATTTTGGCGGAAGACACGCGCACCAGCGGAAAATTACTCAAGCATTTCGAGATTTCGACGCACATGCACAGTCACCATATGCATAACGAACATAAAACAGTCGAGAATTTAATAAAGCGTTTGCAAGCCGGAGAAAGTATAGCCTTAATTAGTGATGCCGGAACGCCTGCGATTTCCGATCCCGGATTTTTATTGACAAGAGCATGTGTCGAAAATAATATTGAAGTCGATTGTTTGCCCGGCGCGACCGCTTTTGTTCCGGCTTTGGTCAATAGTGGTTTGCCCAATGATAGATTCGTGTTCGAAGGTTTTTTACCCGAAAAGAAAGGCCGTCAAACCCGATATTTGGCGCTAGCCGAAGAAAACAGAACGATGATTTTTTATGTTTCTCCTCATAAATTGGTGAAAACGTTGGCCGAATTTGTGCACTATTTTGGAGCTGAAAGACCGGTTTCCGTATCGAGAGAATTATCAAAACTACATGAAGAAACCATACGCGGAACAGCCGCTGAGGTTTTACAATACTTTGAGATCAAACCGCCAAAAGGAGAAATTGTAGCGGTAGTTGGTGGGAAAGTTTCCGAAAAAGAAAGTAAAAAGGATAGAGAAAGAGAATAGTTTTATTCTACTTCCAAATCCACAAAAGAGAAACTATTGCCACTGAACAAGCCTTTGTCCGACAATTTTAAATCGGGAATCACTAACAAGGCCATAAACGAAAGCGTCATAAACGGAGCTTTTAAAGTACTGCCTAAATCTTTTGCCATGGCATCAATTTCTTGATACAAACGTCCGGCTTCCCATCCGTTTTGATCACTCATGATGCCGGCAACGGGTAATGCCAACGATTTTTTGTCGGAATCATTAACAGCGCAAATACCACCGGTATTTTGGATAATCAAGTTTACTGCACTCAAAATCTCTTCATCAGAAGTGCCAACTACAACTATATTATGACAATCATGCGCTACGGAACTCGCAATCGCGCCTTTTTTCAAGCCGAAGTTTTTGATAAAAGCTATAGCAGGTTTGGTATTTTCATAGCGATTGACAACTGCCATTTTCAGGATGTCATTTTCAATATCGGAAACCAATTTTCCGTTTTGTAGAAAGGATTTGTGGTGAATTTCATTGGTGATCAATTGACCTTCCAAGGCTTCAATAATGCGAATAGTTTTGGCCGAGCTTGGCATTTCAAAGTCGCTTAAAACTTTAGCGGAAGTATTGAAATTATTCGGTTTGTCAAATTCGACATGTGGCACAAAAGAGTGCCCGTTTTCGGCGGCTAATTCTCCATTGATGAAAGTTTGTTTCACTTTAAAATCAACCAAATCTTCTACGACGATAAAATCGGCAGCATCGTTTTCTTTTAATAAACCAACTTCCATGTTGTAATGTTTTACCGGATTGACACAAGCAACTTGTAATACTTTAAAAACATCAATTCCTTTGGCAACTGCTCTGGCACAAAGTTGGTTAATGTGACCCAAAATCAAATCATCAGGATGTTTGTCATCGGAACAGAACATCATGTTTTCGTAATTGTCGGGAAGTAAATCGATGAGGGCTTCGAAGTTTTTGGCCGCACTTCCTTCGCGAATAATAACTTTCATTCCCAGCGATAATTTTTCGGCAGCTTCGGCATAAGTGTAGCATTCGTGGTCAGTTGTGATTCCGGCCGAAATGTATTTTTTTATGGGTTCGCCTCTCAATCCAGGGGCATGACCGTCAACAGGTTTGTTAAAATGTTTCGCCCAAGCCATCTTTTTCAAAACTTCTTCATCATCAAACAAAACGCCCGGATAATTCATCATTTCCGATAAATAATAAATATCCGGCAAAGCCAATAATTCTTTGATTTGTTCCGAATCAATTACGGCACCGGCTGTTTCAAAAAACGTAGCCGGAACACACGATGGCGCACCAAAATGAAACTTCAACGGTACTTTTTTGCCATTGTCAATCATATAATGAACACCGTCCATTCCTAAGACATTCGCAATTTCATGCGGATCGGAAATGGTGCCGACGGTTCCATGCAAAACCGCAATTTTAGCAAATTCGGAAGGAACGAGCATTGAACTTTCGATATGAATATGGGCATCGATAAATCCGGGAAGTATGTAGTCTTTGACCTCATGATTTTTCTTTGTTATCGAAACAATTTTTCCATGGGCCACCGTAATTTCACCTGAATATATAAGTTTGTTTTCGATATCGACAATTTGACCTTGAATTTGCATTTTTATTGAAATTGAATTTCAAATGTAAAGAATAAATACACTAAAACTGCAACAAACCTAGTTTTGCTTTTCCTATTTTTGTAGAACACAACTTCATAAATTTGAATTTCATTATGCGTTGGACATTGAAGCCAAAACCATCTCCAGAAAAAGTGAAAGCTTTAGCTGCCGAACTTAAAGTAGCCGAGTTGATTGCCATGCTTTTAGTGCAGCGAGGGATTGAAACGTATGAAGACGCACGACAGTTTTTTCGGCCGAGTTTGGATGATTTGCACGACCCGTATTTGATGAAAGACATGGACAAAGCCGTGACTCGTATTGAAACAGCGATTGCGAATGGAGAAAATATTTTGGTGTTTGGTGATTATGATGTTGATGGGACGACGGCAGTTTCTTTGCTGTCGAGTTATTTAAAAAGCTATTATCCGAATGTGGCGACTTACATTCCCGACCGCTATGACGAAGGGTATGGCATTTCGTATAAAGGCATTGATTTTGCCGATGACAATGGTTTTTCTTTAATTATTGCTTTGGATTGCGGGATAAAATCCATTGACCATGTGGCTTACGCCAAAAGTAAAAACATCGATTTTATCATTTGTGATCACCATCGTCCGGGGGAAAGTTTACCTGAAGCCATTGCGGTTTTAGATCCAAAAAGGGAAGATTGTCATTATCCTTATGACGAATTGTGTGGTTGTGGCGTGGGTTTTAAACTCATTCAAGCTTTGGCTCAAAACAGAAACCAAACTACAGAAGATTTGTTGCCTTATTTAGACCTAGTGGCGACTGCGATTGCCGCTGATATTGTCCCGATTACAGGTGAAAATAGAACTTTAGCGAAATTTGGTTTAGAAGTTATTAATACGAATCCACGTCCCGGAATTAAGGCATTGGTACAAAATGTAAAGAAAAAAGTATTGACGATTACGGATGTTGTTTTTATCATTGCACCAAGAATCAACGCCGCCGGAAGAATTAAACATGGCAATGAGGCCGTAGCTTTACTAACAGAATACGACTTAGACCAAGCCGAAATTTTCGCCTCCGAAATAGAGCAACACAACAGTGACCGAAAAGAGTTAGACAAACAAATTACGATTGAAGCACTAGATCAAATAGAGATTAATCAGGAGACAGACAAATTTACTACGGTGGTTTATAATAAGAGTTGGCACAAAGGCGTGATCGGAATTGTGGCTTCCCGATTGATTGAAACGTATTATCGACCTACGATAGTGTTCACAAAAAGCGGTGATAAATTGGCGGCTTCGGCCCGTTCCGTGAAGGATTTTGATATTTACAATGCTTTGGAGGCTTGTGCAAACCATTTGGAGCAGTTTGGCGGACACATGTATGCAGCCGGAATGACTTTGAAAGAAGAAAATTATACCGCATTCAAAGAAGCATTTGAGAGCACTGTCGAAGAAACCATTCCTCCCGATTTATTGACGCCGGAGATATCGGTAGATGCGGAAATTAACTTGACAGATATCAACGAGAAATTGATTAGAATTCTAAATCAGTTTGAACCTTTTGGTCCCCAAAACATGACACCTGTTTTTTTGTCGAAAGGATTAAAAGACAGCGGATATGCTAAAGGAATCGGCGCAAATGAGGACCATTTGAAACTGTTTGTTAAACAGTATGGAAGCCAAGGCTTTGGTGTGATAGGTTTTGGTTTAGGAAAAAAAATAGACCTGGTTAAAAATCAAAATTCGTTTGACGCAGTGTATTGCATCGATGAAAATGAATTCAATGGGAATGTAACGGTTCAGTTGAGGTTGAAGGATTTGAGGTAGATTAATACTTCTTCAACTCAAAATTCTCTCCATCAAAAACACCATAAGTAAAATAACCAATCCAGTCACCCAGATTTATATATTCAGCGTTTTCGCCCACTTTGATGACCATCGGTAAGTGTCTGTGGCCAAAGATTAGGTAATTATAATGTTTGGTTTCGAGTTTGCGTTTGGCGTATTGCACCAACCATTCGTTTTCTTCTCCTAAAAATTTCACATCAGCTTCGCCTGAAATCAGTTTGTTTTTTACCGAAAGGTATTGTGCTAATTTCACACCTAAATCAGGATGCAACCAACGAAAGAGCCATTTAGAGAAAGGATAAGTAAATACTTTTTTCATGCGTTTGTAACCCTTATCGCCAGGACCTTTGCCATCGCCGTGACCAATTAAAAACGTTTTGTTATTAAAAGTAAATTCCTTATTGTCGTGGTATACGGGAATGTTCAGCTCTTTTTCAAAATAGTCATTCATCCACAAATCGTGATTGCCGACGAAAAAGTAAATTGGAATACCGCTGTCGCGAAGTTCGGCTAATTTGCCTAAAACTCTAACGAAACCCTTGGGCACAACGGTTTTATATTCGAACCAAAAATCAAACAAATCGCCCAAAAGAAAAATGGTATCAGCATCTTTCTTTACGTCATCCAACCAAGCCACAAACTTTTGTTCACGCGGAAAACTCAACTCAGGTGTTGGTGCACCAAGATGTTGGTCGGAAGCGAAGTATATTTTTTTGTTGGGAGAAATCGTCATGTTTTTATTCGTTATCCGAAGCATACCATTCGGCAAAAGAGGTTTCGGTTTCTTGCAGTTTTAGCGAATGCAAAAGGATGTCTTTTGGCAAACGGCTTTTTATTTTTTGAGCAAAATCGGTGACCATATTTTCGCTCGTTGGTTGGTAGTCTACTAAAATCACATGATGACCTCGATTTTTTAGTTCGGCTGCCAATTCAACATGAGGCGTGTTTTTATTAAACACTGTTGCATGATCAAAAATATCTACGATTTCCTCTTTTACTATTTTTTTCAAATCAGAAAAGTCAATTACCATACCGAATTTTACATTGGAAGTATCCGTTATAGGTTGACCAATCACCGTCACTGACAATTTATAACTGTGCCCGTGTACGTTTTTACATTTGCCGTCATAACCATAAAGCGCATGTCCGGTTTCGAAAGAAAATTGTTTGGTGATTCTGATGTTACTCATGAAAGAAGTTTTTACAGCGCAAATTTAGTAAAATAATGCTATAGGTCGTTTTGTCTTTTTTTGGCTCGGCTGTACATCAAATAAGCAATGCCAACCAATACTACAAAAGGCAAAACATAACCAATCCAAATGCCGATTAAATAGCCGTTATCCGGAGCATTCTTTATTTTTTCATCGATATTAACTTGCTGAATAAGAGAAATAAGAGTCATGATTTATTTTTTTAATTCACTTAAAGCATTTTTAGTAAAATCGGAAAGCACTAATTTGCCTGATATAGCAGCACGTTCGTATAAAAGTTCGTCCCAATTTTCGGTACCTTCCCAAAAGACTTTCTTCATTTCAGTTAAGGCTTCCGGATTATAACCGGCTAATTTTTTGGCGAAGGCCAAACAGTTTTCATCTAAATCCCCATAACTGTCAAAAATATCGGCATACAAACCTTTTTCAACAGCCCAATCCGCAGTTTGCCAATTATTAGGTTGCAAAGTCAATTGTGTCATAGCAGTTTTTCCGATTTTTCTCGAAACCGCGGGTTCAATTACAAAAGGTCCAATGCCTATAGCAATTTCAGATAATTTTATGGAAGCATCTTGATAAGCAAAAGCAAAATCACAAGCCGAAGCCAAGCCAACGCCACCACCAACAGCTTTTCCTTGTATTTTTCCGATAATGATTTTGGAACATTTGCGCATCGCATTAATTACATTTGCAAAACCTGAAAAGAATTTTTTCCCGGTCTCAAAATCGGTAATGGCAAGTAACTCATCAAAAGAAGCGCCGGCACAAAAAGTTTTGCCTTCGCTTTGAAGGATAATTACATTCACCTCTTTATTGTTGCTCAAAGCATTGAGTTCTTCTGTTAGTTTTTGCAACAAATTGCTGGGGAAAGAGTTACTCGCAGGATGACTGAAAGTAAGGGTTGCAATTTTATTCTCAATTTGGTTTTGGATAAACCCATTGGTATTTTCGGCAGACATAAAATAGATATTTACTGTAAATTTACAACAATTCTCAAAAAAGATAGGGTTGGAATTGTTTTTTGTTTCTATAAAATTATATATTTGTCGTCTCAAAAAAATGGGGGATTAGCTCATTTGGCTAGAGCGCTTGCCTGGCAGGCAAGAGGTGACCGGTTCGAATCCGGTATTCTCCACAAAAAAGCCGAAATCAAATTGATTTCGGCTTTTTTTATTTTCCATTCTTCAGGTCTTCCGCTACTTTTTCCAATTCAGCGTACCAATCTTCTCCGAATTTTCTAATCAACGCTTCTTTCACGAATTTATAAACCGGAACTTGAAGCTCTTTGCCAAGCGTACAAGCATAACTGCAAATATCCCAACGGTCGTAGTTTACAGCGGCAAATTCGCTAAAATCTTTAACTCTGATTGGGTACAAATGACATGAAACCGGTTTTTTCCAATTGATGACGCCTTGATTGTAAGCTTGTTCAATACCACAAAGCGCAGTCTTTCCATCAAAAATCACATACGCACAATCTTTGTTGTCAATTAAAGGAGTTTCTAAATCTTGGTCGGTTCCGACAACCCAAGTGCCTAATTTTTCAATGGCTTCAATGCCTTCTTTGCGCAAAAAAGGTTTTACTTTCGGGTAGATTTCTTCCAAAATTTTGGTTTCTTCTTTACTCAAAGGCGCACCGGCATCACCATCTACACAACAAGCGCCGTGACAAGCCGAAAGGTTGCACACAAAATCTTTTTCGAGGATATCTTCTGATACTATGGTTTTACCTAATTGGAACATGATTTGACTTTAAGAATGCAAAAGTACAAATGAAATTGGCTTAAGTGAAGTATTAAAAACCTAATTTTGCAAAAAAATAAACGTCATGAATTTAGATTTTAGAGAAATTGCGACTGCCACTATGGTCCTTTTTGCAGTGATTGATATCGTAGGAAGCATTCCGGTGATTATCGATTTGAGAACGAAATTTGGTCATATTCAGTCGGAAAAAGCGTCTTTGGTTTCGGCCGGAATCATGATTGCCTTTCTTTTTGTGGGAGAAGAAATCTTGAAATTAATTGGGATTGATGTCAATTCGTTTGCCGTTGCCGGATCGTTTGTCTTGTTTTTTTTGGCTTTAGAAATGATTTTAGGGATCAGATTATACCGAGATGAAGCAGCCACTTCGGCTTCTATTGTTCCTATTGCCTTTCCATTAATTGCCGGTGCCGGAACCATGACTACTTTGCTTTCTTTGCGTGCCGAATTTCAATCCATCAATATTATTATTGCTATTTTGTTGAATATTATTTTAGTGTATGCCATATTGAAATCGTCTTCAAAAATTGAAAGAATGCTTAGTAAAAACGGGTTGAGCATCATCAGAAAAGTTTTTGGCGTAGTTTTGCTGGCCATAGCTGTTAAATTATTTGCGGCTAATGTTAAAGGACTATTTGCATAACCTTAAAAATTAGTATTTTTGCTCCATAAATTTATCTCATGAAAATTTTCACCAACATACTTATATTTCTTGCCGTAGCCTTAATATTGGTTAATATTTATTTACTCGATTTCAACAACCCGTTTGAAGGTGACAGTATGGTGGCTTTAATCGGTATAGCCGCTTCATTTTGTGCGGTCTTAATCCTTCTAATTTTTAGAATGTCAAAGAAAATCGAAGACAAACTAAAAAACTAAGGGTTTCTCAAATTCCAACTTATGTATGATGTTTTAATTATTGGCGGCGGTGTTTCGGGCATGTCTTGTGCTTTGATCTTAGGTTCGGCCCAAAACAAACCTTTTGTTACCGATAAAAAAATCGGTGTCATTGCTCATCAAAAAGCATCATCCTTACAAGACGCACTTTTCAACAATGCTTATGGTATTTCTGCCGGAAAATTGGGCTCAGAATTATTAACGGAAAGCCTTGATCATTTAAACCAATTGTATCCGCATATCAACCAAATCTCAGGCGAAAAAGTAATGAAGATTGAAGGTGAAGCCGGAAATTTTAGCGTTATCTCCAATAAAAATACTTATCAAACTAAAATCGTTGTTATCGGAATTGGTGCCGGAAATCCATTCACCATTGAAGGTTTAGAAGAGTACGTAATGCCACACCAAAAAGTAATTCAGGAGAAAAACCGAATCCAATTGAGAAATATTGACCACAAAGTGACAGAAGGTATTTACGTTACGGGAACTTTAGCCGGTTGGAGAAGCCAATTGGCCATAGCCGCCGGAAGCGGTGCCGCTGTGGCAACTGATGTTTTAACGTTGTGGAATGGCGGAGTTCATGTGCAAGTGCATGACAGCATCCGAAAGTAAAACTTACTTCAAAACGGCTTTCAACATCGAATCATCTTTCAAAATGATTTGATAATATTGGTCTTCGCCAAAAAGTTGTCGGGCATATTCGGCTGTTAAGAATTTTTTCACCAATGCTTTATTGTTAGCCAATGACATTTCTAATCCGGCATCTTTTAAGTAACCTTCGAATGAAGAAACTGAGGTATTGTCTTGCTGCATTTTGGTCAAAAATGCTTCAAATTTCAATCCTTTGAAAGTAGCTCGATTTTTGTCTAATTGTTCAAAAACAAAATGACTTACTAAGCCTGAACTTAAAATATAAGCCAAACTTTCCTCTCCTTTTTTCACTTCCAAAGGCACAAATACATCCGGAACGATGCCGCCACCGCCATAAACAGTTCTGCCTTTTTTGGTTTTGAATTTTAAGGAATCTGCGACTTTGATTTTGTTTTTGGCATACAATTCGCCGTTTTCATATCGGGTTTCGAAATCGTGACTGTAGGCTTCACCTTGCCCTTTTACATAGGGTTTTTGTATGGATCGACCGCTTGGCGTATAATATCTGGAAGTGGTTAAACGAACCGCTGAACCGTCTTCAAAATCCATTTCGCGTTGCACTAAGCCTTTCCCGAAAGAACGCCTTCCAACGATAGTTCCTCTATCATTATCTTGAATCGCCCCGGCTAAAATTTCGCTGGCAGAAGCCGAGTTTTCGTCGATTAAGACATACACTCTTCCGGTTTCAAAAATGCCTTCTTCAGTGGCAAAAGTTTTGTTGATTTCGCCTCTTTTGTTTTTGGTAAAAACGATAAGCTCTTTGTCTTTCAATAATTCATCGGCTATTTCAACGGCTTTTTCTAAATAACCACCGCCATTGTCGCGTAAATCAATGACCAAGGTTTTCATGCCTTGCTTTTTCAGTTTTTCTAAGCCTACTCGGAATTCGTCATAAGTATTTTCGGCAAAGCGATTGATTTTGATGTAACCGGTTGTGGCGTTAAGTTTCAAATAAGTGTCAACACTTTTAATTGGAACCACATCGCGAACTACCGGAATTTTAAGTTTTTTGTTGGTGCTTTTTCGGTAAATGGTCAATAAAACGCTCGAGCCTTCTTCGCCTTTTAATTTGTTGAACAAACTATCGGTTGGTAATTTTCTTCCGAAAAGCTTGTCTTTATCGGCGTATAAAATGCGGTCACCGGCTAAGATGCCTGCTTTTTCGGCCGGACCGTTTTCCAATGGTTTCACAATCGTAACCGTGTCGTTAAACATATAAAAATTGACGCCAATCCCAACAAAATCACCTTTCATCAATTCGGCTTCCGAAGATTGTTCACTTGGCGGAATATAAACGGAATGCGGATCAAGATTGGCGAGTATACTGTTTACGGTTAAGTCAACGATTGAATCCGAGTTGACATCGTCTACATATTCTTCGTTAATGAAGTCAATCAATCGCTCAATTTTTGCTTTGCTCGCGTTTTGTTTGGAAAGGGTTCGTTTCGGAAAATTGAGCATACCGCCGATGATAATTCCCAAGGCCACGCAAGAGAACAGCAATAAAGGCAAGTATTTTTCCTTAGATTTCATTGGACGAATGATGATAAATTAGTCTAAATTTTCGATTTGAGTTACTTCAATACCGGCTTTTCTTAAGAAGTCTAAACCGGATTCATCGCGATAGCCGTTTTTAAAAACGACGCGTTTGATGCCCGATTGGTGGATGAGTTTACTGCATTCTTTGCAAGGCGAAAGCGTGATGTATAATGTAGCATTTTCACAGGTTTGAGTTGACCGTGCTACTTTAGAAATGGCATTGGCTTCGGCGTGTAAAACGTACCATTTGGTTAACCCTTCGTCGTCTTCACAGCAGTTTTCAAAGCCGGATGGTGTTCCGTTGTAGCCGTCGGAAATAATCATTCTGTCGCGGACAATGATGGCGCCGACTTGTTTGCGTTTACAATAAGACAATTTGCTCCATTCGGCAGCAATTCTTAGGTAGGCGATATCGTATTTTTTTTGTTTGGCTTCTTTCATTTATTCTGAACTTGTTTCAGAATCTTGTTCGTGCAACAAGATTACCGATAATCAAATGGTTTTTCCTTTAGCCCCGATTGTAACTAGCTACCATGTAGCGTGGAAAGCGGGAAAACGGATAGCAAATATACCTAAACCTTTCGCTTCTCAATAATTATTTAACCCAAATTTCACTTTGTAAAATCATCGGAATTACGACACCAACGATAAAAGCGGAAATGATTAAAATCCAGTCGCGTTTAGAGAATTTCAAGAGTGTTTGAACTACGTAAGCCAGCAGTAAAGCGGTCAATACCACTATGATTTGTGCGACTTCAATGCCGAGAGCGAATTCGAAAAGCGGTAATAATTTGTCGGTTGGTTTGCCGGAAAGAATCGTATTGAAATAATTCGAAAAGCCCAAACCATGGATGACTCCGAAGAAAACGGTCACGATACCGATAAAAGTGATACTGCTTTGTTTGCTCGATTTTCCGGAAACGATAATGTTGTATAAAGCTGCAATTAAGATGGTTATTGGAATCAAAAACTCAACGATATTCGACTTAATAGCAATAATATTAAAAACCGAAAGAAAAAGTGCTAAAGTATGGCCCAAAGTGAAAAGGGAAACGAGAATTAAAATTCTTTTCCACGATTTAAATTCGTACGGAACGGTTAAGGCTAAAAGAAATAAAACATGGTCGTAGGCATAAATATCAAGCACATGCTTTAATCCGAGATTGAAGTATATCCAGAAATCTGACATTGTAGTTTTGGTTGTTTGGAACGTAAACTTACAATTAATTTTAATTGCCCTTTAAAAATTAATCCTAAAATCGATGAAAAACATTTTGAGAATTGGTTTTCTAAAAAAGGAATTTGGCTTATATTTGCAGTATTAAAACCAGTAAAATTATGTCAATTTCAGATTTATTTGATAGCGAGTTTAAAAGCAGAAATAAGGGACATTTTTCAGCAATCGTTCGTGTGGCAACAGCCGATGGCGATATGAGCAAAGAAGAAAAAGAGTTCTTGGATAAACTTGCCGTTCGTTTGGAAATATCCGCAGCAGAATACGAAGAGATTTTAGAAAATCCTTTAAAATACCCAATCAATCCGCCGTATTTACACGTTCAAAGATTAGAGCGTTTGTATGATTTATCGCGTATGGTTTATGCCGACCACGTTCTAGGACCAAAACAGAAAGAAATCTTAACTAAGTTTGCTTTGGCACTTGGATTTACACCGGGAAATGTACCTTACATTGTTGAAAAAGCTTTGTCGCTGTTGGTGATGAATGTGGATTCTGATACGTTCGTATATGAAATGACGCATATGAATAAGTAATAATTTATCAAAATACAAAAATAAGAAGCCTGAATCATTGATTCAGGCTTCTTATTTTTACTCAGTCACTCAGTCACACAGTCACTCAGCTACTTAAACATATTTCGCCATAAACTCCTCAGCCTTTTCTACCATATTATAACTTCCGCAGAAGAAAGGCACGCGTTGGTGTAATTCTGTCGGGCTGATTTCCATGATTCTTCCAAAACCATCGGAGGCTTTTCCGCCGGCTTGTTCAGTGATGAATGCCATTGGGTTGCATTCGTAAAGCAAACGCAGTTTTCCGTTAGGCGATTTCGAACTAGTCGGATAAATATAAATGCCGCCTTTAATCATGTTTCTGTGAATGTCAGAAACCAAACTTCCAATGTAACGCGAAGTATAAGGTCGGTCACCTTCTTCGAGCTGACAATATTTTAAATAATCTTTTACGCCTTGCGGGAAATGCACATAATTGCCTTCGTTGATGGAATAGATATTGCCGTCTTTCGAAAACTGCATATTCGGATGCGACAAATAAAAGGTTCCAATAGCCGGGTTTAAAGTAAATCCGTTAACGCCGTGACCTGTCGTGTAAACTAACATGGTTGACGTTCCGTAAATCACATATCCGGCAGCAACTTGTTGCGTTCCGGGTTGTAAAAAATCGGCCGAAGTAACCGGAGTTCCAACCGGAGTTACCCTGCGGTAAACGGAAAAAATAGTTCCCACAGAAACATTTACATCAATATTGGATGAACCGTCCAAAGGATCCATTAAAACAACATATTTATTGCTGTGTGTTTTATCGGAACCGGCAACTGTAATGAAATCATCATTCTCTTCAGAAGCAATACCGCAAACAATTTCGCGGTTGATTAGCGTTTGGATAAAAACATCATTGGCATAAACATCCAATTTTTGTTGGTCTTCGCCTTGAATATTTTGGTCTCCGGCCGCACCAACGATATCGACCAAACCGGCTTTGTTTACTTTGTAATTCACCACTTTGGCGGCCAATCGGATGGAGTTGATGATACGGGATAATTCTCCGGAGGAATACTTAAATTCTTCTTGTTTTTCGATGATAAATTCACCTAAGGTTTTGTTGCGTTCTTCCATTACGAAATCGTTGTAGTTGTGGCTGCAAATATCGCTAAATTTGCCAAAGAAAAAATGTATTTCGCAAAGAAATTATAAATTGTATTTTTGCAAAAAATTTGTACCAAATGAACATCCGAAAAGGAACTAGAGCCGACATGCAAGCCGTACTGGATTTAATCCGAGAACTGGCTGTTTTTGAAAAAGAACCCGATGCGGTTGTAGTAACCCTAGCCGATTTAGAGCGAGATGGTTTTGGAGAAAATCCGTTGTTTTACACTTTTGTAGCTGAGGTTGAAGGCGAGATTGTTGGAATGGCGTTGTATTATTACCGCTATTCGACTTGGAAGGGAAGAACCATTCATTTGGAGGATTTAATAGTCAAAGAAAAAATGCGCGGTACCGGTTTGGGCTCCGCCTTGTACACCAAAATCATGGAACAAGGCAAAGCAGATAACGTTCGAAGAATCGAATGGAATGTCTTAGACTGGAACACACCGGCAGTAGAATTTTATAAAAAATCGGGGGCGAAAGTCTTAGAAGATTGGGACGTTGTTCAAATGGACGAACAAGGAATAAATGAATATTTAACTAATTTATAATGAGAATTTTCAAATTTGGGGGAGCATCCGTTAAAGATGCTGAAGGTATTAAAAACGTATTTAGTGTATTAGAAAAAGTAGGTCATGAAGACACACTTTTGGTAATTTCCGCGATGGGAAAGACCACTAATGCTTTAGAAGTAGTCATCAAGAATTACTTCGAGAAGTCGAATGAATTGCATTCTTCGCTACAAGAAGTCAAGAAGTACCACTACCAAATTTTGATGGATTTATTCGAAGATGAAGAACACGATGTGTATTTTGCGGTGAACAGTCATTTCGCCGATTTAGAGTATTTTATCCGAAGCAATAAATCACCGAATTACAACTTTGTCTATGATCAAGTCGTAAGTTACGGTGAGATTCTTTCGACTACGATTGTAAGTCATTATTTTGCGCAAGCCGGCTTGAAAAACAACTGGATTGACGTTAGAAACTTTATCAAAACCGACAATACTTACCGTGATGCCAATGTCGATTGGGAAAAAACCCAACAGTTTATTTCAAAAGGCGTTAAGAAAAAAGCGTTGAATATCACGCAAGGATTTTTAGGTTCAGATGAAAATAATTTCACCACGACTTTAGGCCGAGAAGGTTCCGATTATACCGCTGCGATTTTTGCGTATTGCTTAAATGCCGAAAGTGTTACGATTTGGAAAGACGTTCCGGGTGTGATGAATGCCGATCCGAGATACTTTGAAAATGCGATTTTGTTAAACCAAATTTCTTATCGTGAAGCCATTGAGTTAGCATTTTACGGTGCAACAGTTATACACCCGAAAACGCTACAACCGCTTCAGAAAAAAGAAATTCCGTTGCATGTAAAATCATTTATCAATCCGCTATTGCCGGGAACCAGCGTTTCCAAAGGGAAAGATTTAGAGCCGCAAACGCCTTGTTATATTGTCAAAAGAGACCAATTATTGATTTCATTATCGTCTATCGATTTCTCTTTTATTATGGAAGAAAACATCAGCGAAATATTTGCTTTATTCCACCAATACAAAATGAAGGTGAGTTTGATACAAAACTCGGCGATTAGTTTTTCGGTAAGTGTGGAAGATAAATTTGGCAACTTCAATGAATTGAAAGCCATTTTATCCAAAAAATTCAAAGTAGCCTACAACGAAAACGTGTCTTTATATACGATTCGTCACTTTAATAAAGAGGCTGCCGAGATGGTAGAAAAAGGTAAAACGGTTTTACTAAAACAAATTTCGAGAGAAACCATGCAAGTGGTGACTAAGGAATAAGCAAAGAAAGAATAAACAAGTAAACCGCGAATGCTGAAAATATAAAGTGTTCGCGGTTTTTTTATATTAAATCGCCTATTTTTACGTTATAATCGTATGCTAAAGAAACTACTGCTATTATTGGTACTACTTGGTTTTTCCGGTCTTTCGGCTCAGGAAATCAAATCGTTGTACCAAACCAAAAAAGTAGCCGTTTCCAAAGATACCATCGCCATTGAAAAAGTAAGCATCAGTCCGAGTTTCTTTAAACTGCTGAATCGTGAAGGCAAAGAAATCGACACTACTTTCTACAAAGTCGATTTCAAATCCGGAAAATTATTTTTCAAAAATGGCTTTACGGCTGCAGACAGTTTGACCATTCGGTATTTTAAATTCCCCGAACATTTAACAAAGACTTACAGTATTTACGACCAAGACAAAGTAGTGCCGAATGAGGCCGGAAATCTTTATCAAGTCAATCGTTCGGTTAAAAAGTTTGTCCCGTTTGAGGGTTTGAATACTTCCGGAAGTATTACTCGTGGCGTGACGATTGGGAACAATCAAAACGCTTCGGTGACGTCTAATCTCGATTTGCAAATTACCGGAAAAATCTCTGACAAAGTCTCGCTTCGCGCTTCGATTCAGGATTCTAATATTCCTTTACAGGACAATGGTTACTCCCAAAGATTGGACGAGTTTGACCAAATTTTCATCGAATTGTTCACCGACAAATGGAACATCCGCGCCGGCGATTTATTTCTCGAAAACCGCCAATCGCGGTTTCTGAATTTCAATAAAAAAGTGCAAGGATTGTCTACGAGATTCACATTTGGCGGAGAAGAAAACAAAACCGAAATCTTTGCTTCAGCGGCTTTGGTTCGCGGACAATATGCTAAAAGTTCGTTTACCGGTCAAGAAGGCAATCAAGGGCCGTATAAATTGAGAGGCAATAATGGCGAATTGTATGTGCTGGTGATTTCTGGTTCGGAACGCGTTTATGTCAACGGAATTCTGAAAAAACGCGGAGAAAATAACGATTATATTATCGATTACAATGCCGGAGAAATTACGTTTACGTCACTGTTTCCTATCACTTCCGAAATGAGAATCGTAATTGAATACCAATATTCGGATAGAAGTTACACCCGATTTGTGACTTATGGCGGAGCTAATTATACTTCGAAAAATTGGAGTTTAGGTGGTTATTTGTACTCTGAAAACGATGTTAAAAATCAACCCTTGCAACAAAGTTTGTCCCCTGAACAAGTCGCTATTTTAGCGGATGCCGGAGATGATGTTAACTTGATGAATGCACCATCAGCGTATTTGGACACCTTTTCTGAAAATAAAATTTTATACAAAAAAGTCTTTGTTAATGCCGTCGAAGTCTTTGAATATTCCAATAATCCTGAAGACGAATTGTACAATGTGAGGTTTACTTTAGTCGGTAATAATCTCGGAAATTATATTTTAACCAATACCGGTGCGATAGGTAAAATTTACCAATATGTTTTGCCAATTGCCGGAATCCCACAAGGAAATTATGAACCGATTACCCGATTGGTAGCGCCAACCAAAATCCAAATTGCAACCGTTTTAGGAAAGTATAATCCTAATGAAAAGACTTTGGTTGATTTTGAAATTGGGTTAAGCAACAATGACCAAAACCTGTTTTCTCCTATTAATGACAATAATAATAAAGGAGTAGCCGGAAAACTGAATTTCAAGCAAAGGTTGTTTTCCAAAAAATGGCAAATCGATGCTTTTGGAAGTTATCAGTTTGTTCAAGAAGATTTTAGAACGATTGAGCGTTTGTTCAATATTGAATTCAACCGCGATTGGAATTTGACCACTTTCTCGGGTAATCAAAGTTTGTTGGTTAATGGATTAGATTTTGCTTTACCCGAAAAAGGGAAACTCACATATCAATTTGAAAAATTGGATTTCTCCCAAAGCTTTACCGGAAACCGTCATTTGGTTAATGGATTTTTCAAGCTCAAAGATTGGAGTTTACAACAAAATACCAGCGTTTTAAATAGTGATGGTGATTATGCCAAATCGACTTTTATTCGGAACCAATCTCAAGCTAGATATCACTTTAAAAAGAATTGGGTTGGTGGCAGTTTACGATTGGAAGACAACAAAGAAAGATTGGTCACAACAAATCAATTGTCAGCTTTGAGCCAAAGATTTACCGAATATGGTGCTTTTGTTGGTCGAGGTGACAGTACCAAAGTATTTGTCGAATTGGGTTATCTGCATCGTATAAACGACAGTTTGCAGAACGGTTTTTTGAAAAGGGTAAATACTTCACAATCGTATTATTTGAAATCAAAGTTAATCCAAACCGATAAAACTAATTTGGCTTTATTTGTAAACTACAGAAATCTCAAATTTGAAGAGGCGACTCGTGGAAACGAACCTTCCTTAAATTCGAGATTGTTGTATAACGATCAGTTTTTTAAGCAATTTGCGCAAGTCACTACCGCTTATGAAACTACTTCGGGAACGATTGCCCAACAGGAATTCACTTATTTAGAAGTCGAACCCGGGCAAGGAGTTTACACTTGGATTGACTACAACAACAACGGAATTCAAGAGTTACAAGAATTTGAAATCGCACCCTTTCCCGATCAAGCGCGGTATGTTCGCCTCTTTTTACCCAATCAGATTTTTGTTAAAACACACCAAAATAAATTTTCCCAATCACTGACTTTAAATCCGGTGCAATGGCAAAATGCTAAAGGGTTCAAAAAAGTGCTCTCGCATTTCTATAATCAAACGTCTTTTTTAATTGAGCGTAAAATTCGACGAAACGGAGACAATTTTGATTTAAATCCGTTTTCAAGAGATGATGATAATTTGTTGGGATTGAATACCAGTTTTCGCAACAGTTTGTTTTACAATCGAGGCAAACAAAAGCATTCAACTACTTATACATTTACTCAAAACGAGCTCCAAACGCTACTTTCTGTAGGTTCTCAGGAAAGCGAAAATAAATCACATCAATGGCAGTATACCCATTTGTTTCAAAAAACATGGTTGTTAAATTTAGGAACAAAAATCACCAAGACTTCGCTGTTCTCAGAGAATTATGAAAGCAAAAATTTTGAAATCAAAGCGTACCAATTCAACCCAAAAATCTCTTATTTGTTTAACAAAAATGCGAGTTGGGATCTTTTCTTCGAATACCAAAATAAAGAAAATCAAATTGGCAACGGAGAGCAACTGAAACAAAGTCGTTTTGGCACGTCGTTTTCTTATGCCAATGATAAGAAGATTACTATGAATGGTGAATTCTCCTTGTACAATAACCAATTTGAAGGCGATGCCTTGTTGCCGGTAGCTTTTCAAATGTTGGAAGGATTACAGCCCGGAAAAAACCTCACTTGGCGATTGCTGTTGCAAAAAAACCTAACCCAGTTTCTAGACATTAACATCAACTACCAAGGTAGAAAAACAGAAACCAGTAAAACCATTCATACCGGAAATGTTCAATTAAGAGCATATTTTTAATGTAATATCATTTTTTGTGTTTATTTTTTTCTTACTTTTAATCAACCTAAAATTTAAATTAATCACCATGAAAAAACTATTTTTAATTTGTTTTCTTTTTGCTTTTGTAGTCAATAGTAATGCTCAAGAAAAGCTTGGAGATCAGATCAAGTCGGCAAAGGCAACTTCAGAAAAGACGTTGAAAGACAAAGCTGCAAAAGACAAAGCTGCAAAAGAAGCCAAGTCGCGTTTGAAAAAAGACGGCACACCGGACAAACGTTTTAAAACTACAACAAAAGCACCACTAAAAAAAGATGGTACTCCGGACAAGCGATATAAACCCAAAACTAATAATGCCTCTGCTACAGGACAAGCAAAATCAGCCGCCGGAAAATCCAAAGCAGCCGCTAATAAATCAGAGGCCAAAGCCAAAAAAGAAGTTAAAGAAAGGGTATCCAAAGAAAAAGCACCTAAAAATAACAAAGACAAGGTAACCGGAAGTTATAAAGGTAAAAAAGTGTATACCGGGCCAAGAGGAGGGAAATACTATATCAACTCTAATGGTAATAAAACCTATATTTCGGATGATAAATAAGAAATAAATGTACACTTTTCAAAGAGCGGTTTTTTCAAGCGAAAAACCGCTCTTTTTTTAGCCCCAAAAAAAGGCATTCAGAAGATGATGAAATGTTAAAATCAACCCATCAGTAAATTCTTAACTTCCTTTGTTTTAGGGCTTTTTCAAGTTTTTTAAAAAATTAAATAATTGAAAATCAACAAGTTAATAATTATCTAAAAAGATTAAACAAACCGTTGATTTGTTAAAAACTAGACCCGATTGTGAATAAGTTTGACTTTCATTTTACGTTTCGTTTGACAATCTTTGTAACAGACAGATTTAGATAAAATCTCGTCAAATAATCTTAATAATAATTTCAAAATGGCCGCTATCGAACCAATTTTACAAGAAAATAAAAACCGTTTCGTGATTTTTCCAATCAAACATCATGACATTTGGGATTGGTACAAAAAAATGGAAGCTAGTTTTTGGACCGCCGAAGAAATCGACTTACACCAAGATTTATCAGATTGGAATAATAAACTGAGTAACGATGAAAAATATTTCATCAAACATATTTTGGCTTTCTTCGCGGCTTCTGACGGAATCGTAAACGAGAATTTGGCCGAAAACTTTGTAAACGAAGTACAATACCCGGAAGCCAAGTTTTTCTACGGTTTCCAAATCATGATGGAAAACATTCACAGCGAAACCTATTCGTTGTTAATCGATACTTATGTAAAAGATGAAGCCGAAAAAAACCAATTGTTTAATGCCATTGAAGTATTTCCGGCCGTTAAGAAAAAAGCGGATTGGGCAATGAAATGGATTAGCTCTGATTCGTTCGCCGAAAGATTAATTGCTTTTGCCGCCGTAGAAGGCATTTTCTTTTCAGGGGCATTCTGTTCGATTTTCTGGTTAAAAAAACGCGGTTTAATGCCGGGCTTGACTTTCTCCAACGAATTAATCTCTCGTGACGAAGGCGTTCACTGCGATTTCGCCGTGCATTTACACAATCATCATTTAGTAAATAAAGTATCCAAAGCCAGAATCACCGAAATCATCACCGATGCTTTGACTATCGAAAGAGAGTTTATTACAGAATCACTTCCGGTAAGTTTAATAGGGATGAATGCCAATTTAATGACACAATATCTAGAGTTTGTGGCCGACAGATTATTGGTGGAATTAGGCTGCAAAAGAGTCTACAACTCTAACAATCCTTTCGATTTCATGGACATGATTTCGTTACAAGGAAAAACCAATTTCTTTGAAAAACGCGTGGCCGAATACCAAAAAGCCGGCGTAATGTCAAAAGATACCGAAGATCAAAAAATCAGCTTCGACGCCGATTTTTAATAATAGTTCAAATTTTTTTGAAGTTTTCTCTGAGACGCAAGTTTCATAGGAAGTTAAGGGATTAACAAAAACAAAACAAGTAACTCGAAGTAGCGAAGGGATTTTCTATTTCACAAAACAAAACAAGTATGTACGTAGTAAAAAGAGACGGTCACAAAGAACCGGTAATGTTTGACAAAATCACAGATAGAATTAAAAAACTATGCTATGGTTTAAATGAATTGGTAGACGCTGTAAAAGTAGCGATGAAAGTTATCGAAGGTTTGTATGACGGAGTAACCACTTCTGAATTAGACAACTTAGCCGCGGAAACAGCCGCATCCATGACCGTAACACACCCGGATTATGCACAATTAGCCGCTCGTATTGCTATTTCCAACTTACACAAAAACACCAACAAATCATTCTCGGAAACGATGAATGAAATGTACCACTACGTTAATCCAAGAACAAACCAACAAGCCCCTTTACTTTCGGATGAGGTTCACCAAGTTATTCAAGAAAATGCCGAGTTTTTAAACTCTCACATCATATACAACCGTGATTTCAACTACGACTACTTTGGTTTCAAAACCTTAGAGCGTTCGTATTTGCTAAAAATCAACGGAAAAATTGTTGAACGTCCGCAACACATGTTGATGCGTGTATCGGTTGGAATTCACTTAAACGACTTAGAATCGGTAATCGAAACTTACGACTTAATGTCGAAAAAATTCTTTACCCACGCGACGCCAACATTATTCAACGCAGGAACGCCAAAACCACAAATGTCGTCTTGCTTCTTGTTATCGATGAAAGATGACAGCATCGACGGGATTTATGATACGTTAAAAAACACCGCGAAAATCTCGCAATCTGCCGGAGGAATCGGTTTATCAATTCACAACGTTCGTGCCACAGGTTCTTACATCAGAGGCACAAACGGAACTTCTAACGGAATTGTTCCAATGTTACGTGTATTCAATGACACCGCGCGTTACGTTGACCAAGGCGGCGGAAAAAGAAAAGGAAGTTTTGCCATTTATTTAGAAACTTGGCATGCCGATATCTTCGAATTCCTCGATTTGAAAAAGAACACCGGAAAAGAAGAAATGCGTGCACGGGATTTGTTTTTCGCCATGTGGACATCCGACTTATTCATGAAACGCGTAGAAGAAAATGCGGATTGGACCTTAATGTGTCCAAATGAATGTCCGGGATTATGCGACGTTTACGGAGACGAATTCGAAGCGATGTACACTGCTTACGAAGCACAAGGAAAAGGAAGAAAAACGGTCAAAGCACGTGAACTTTGGGAGAAAATCTTAGAATCACAAATCGAAACCGGCACACCATACATGTTGTACAAAGATGCCGCGAACAGAAAATCGAACCAAAAGAATTTGGGAACCATTCGTTCTTCAAACTTGTGTACCGAAATCATGGAATACACTTCAGAAGACGAAATTGCAGTGTGTAACTTGGCGTCTATTTCGTTGCCAATGTTTGTCAACAACAACAAATTCGACCACGAATTGTTATTCAACGTAACCAAACGCGTAACCCGCAACTTGAACAAAGTAATCGACCGAAATTACTATCCGGTAAAAGAAGCCGAAAATTCTAACTTGCGTCACCGTCCGGTAGGATTGGGCGTACAAGGTTTGGCCGATGCCTTCATCTTATTAAGAATGCCGTTCACCAGCGATGAAGCCAAACAATTAAACCAAGAAATATTCGAAACGTTATACTTCGCCGCCGTAACCGCATCCATGGAAATGGCTAAAGAAGAAGGACCATATTCAAGCTTTAAAGGGTCACCAATTTCGGAAGGTTTATTCCAACACAACCTTTGGAACATCAAAGACGAAGAATTATCAGGCCGTTGGGATTGGGCAAGCTTGCGTAAAGAAGTGGTAAAACACGGCGTAAGAAACTCATTATTGGTAGCGCCAATGCCAACCGCTTCTACGTCACAAATCTTAGGAAACAACGAAGCTTTCGAACCTTATACTTCTAACATTTACACGCGTCGTGTATTGTCTGGAGAATTCATCGTAGTGAACAAACACTTGTTGATGGATTTAGTAGAAAGAGGTTTGTGGGATGAAACTTTGAAACAAGAAATCATGCGCAACAATGGTTCTGTACAAGGAATAGATAGAATTCCGGAAGACTTAAAAGAGCTTTACAAAACCGTTTGGGAAATGTCAATGAAAGACATTATCGACATGTCAAGACACAGAGGATATTTCATTGACCAGTCGCAATCGTTGAACTTGTTTATGCAAGATGCAAACTATGCGAAACTAACATCAATGCACTTCTACGCATGGAAAAGTGGCCTGAAAACAGGAATGTATTACCTGAGAACCAAAGCTGCGGTAGATGCGATTAAGTTCACTTTGAACAATGATAAAAAAGCGGAACCAACATTGGCAGAACCGGAAGCAGTAGGTGTTGAAGTAGTTGCGCCAAACGAAACCGGAGAAATGACGGCAGAAGATTTTGCCGCTATGGTAGAACGCGCGCGCAATGCCGGACCGGATGATTGTGAAATGTGTGGGTCTTAATTAGAGAATAAAATTAAAAACATAGAATATAAAAAGCAGCTGTCGTTAGATGGCTGTTTTTTTTGTTATTTTTATAAGATAAAGCAACCTTTTTTGATTTATGCCATCCAACACAAAACCGGTCTATGAAAAAATTATTATGTAGCTTACTTGTTTTAGTTAACGTTCTTTGTTATTCACAGTCCGGAATACAGTCGCCCTGTGCAACAGCTGAGTTGTTGAAAAATTTAATCGATACTTCACCGGAAGCCAAGGAAAGATTAGATTTTTTTGAAGAAAATATTAACCTTACCACCACTGAACTTGCCAATAAATCCGGTCTTAGTATTCCGCCAGCCGGATCCATTACCATTCCGGTAGTGGTTTATATTGTTCATGACGGTACGGCTTTAACTAATATTTCAGATGTTCAGGTGAATAATCAATTAACAGCGTTAAATGAATACTTTTTGAATACCGGAATTAAGTTTTGCCTAGCAACTAAAGTCAATGGCACAAGTGCATTGCCAACAGTTACTACTTCTGATGTACAAAATACTGCCGGAATAATTCACGTTAATAATGCCACTTTATCCAACCATTTTTCAAATGCCCAACAAGCGCTGGTTAACACAGCAAACCCACAAATAACAAAAGAAAGGTACTTGAGAATTTGGGTTGTAAAAAGTATTGATGGAACCAATTCCGGCACTTTAGGTTATTCCATGTTTCCTCATGTTTCCGCTATTTTTGACGGTATTGTAATGCGATATGACGTTTTTGGCAATGCCAATCCGAACATGTTGGCCAATTACAACTTAGGCAAGATTTTAGTGCATGAAGTCGGACATTATTTAGCCTTGTATCATACTTTTGAAGGCGGCTGTTCAAATAGTGTTGGTGACTGTTTGTATGATGGCGATAGGATATGTGATACACCTCAGGTTGCTGCGCCAAATTTTAACTGTGTGGTCGGCACCAATTCTTGTCCGGAAACACCGGCAATTTTAGATGATTTGACTAATTATATGGATTATGGCAATAACAATTGTCAAAATCATTTTACTAATGGACAAATAGAACGCATGTTGATGGTTTTAAACGCCAACCGAAATCTATTATATAGCACAGAAAACATTATTTACACAGGAACTTGTGGTTCCACTAATTTAATTTCGGCAACCATAACGGTCAATGATTATTCTCCATGCGCAAGTACAACTACACCAACTTCTTTTTCGGCACCGCCATCTGCAACCTACTCGTGGAATTTTGGGGATCCATTTGCTACGGTTTCCAATCCTAATACAGCCAATACACAAGTCGCTTCTCACATCTATACTTCAGCCGCTAATTCACCATATACGGTAACTTTAACAGTAACCAATGCTACTGGAGACATAGTAATTTCAACAGAACAAATTTATGTGACTAATTGTAATTCAATTAATAACAGCAATAGTTATTGGTATGTTGATAGAAGTAGTGGATTAGATTTTACTACAGGCAGGGCTGTTTTTGACCCAAATTTTCCATCCAATAATACCGCTAATTTATCTTGTAATTCCCAATGTGATCCCAATGGTAATTTACTATTCTATACCAATAATTTTAAAGTTTGGAATAATCAACATGTCCCAATTAATCCAACTGATTTAATGTTGAGTTCGAGCAGCAATAGCAGTTATCAAACCTTAATAGTGCCTAAGCCACCGGTTACAGGGAATTTGATTTCTGAATATTATATTTTTGTTCAACAACCCTTCAATTCATCTGTTGCTGTTTCTGACATTGGTTTTTATTACAATATGGTTAATGTTAACGGAACGACTGCCACTATGGGAGCAATGCATCAGCCCATCACTCTTCCGGTTTCCTATGGTTTTGATCTTGCGACTAATGGAGCTTTGATTGGCTCTAAATCTATAACGGCAGTAAAAAAATGCAATAATTTTGACTATTGGATCATTGTAACTTTAAAAAAAGGAACGGATCTTTATTTTGTTGTTTTCTCATTAACAAGTTCAGGATTAGCATACAATTCCGAAAGATTAATTGTCAATGGTGCAAGTGGATATATCAATGACTCAGTAATTGAAATCGCACCCAATGGGAATAAACTATTTTTAAGTCATGGGTATAATTCCGTTATTCCCTCCAGAATCTATGATTTTAATAAAGCGGAAGGAATTGTAGACAGTGGTTATTCTAGTATTTCGCTGCCACAATCTACAGGGAATTATGGTCAAATTCAGGGAAATTCATTTAGTCCGGATTCTAATTTATTGTACATTAGTAATTACTATAATAAAACGATTTATCAATATAATATTAATGCAATACAGATAAATAATACCGGAAAGGTGATTGCCTCTTCAACTTTGGGACCTTGGGGAATGCAACTAGGACCGGATAATAAATTATACATTGCCATGGCAAATGGAACCAATAATTATAAAAAATTATCCGTAATTCATAACCCAAATGTCATCGCCACTACAGACAATCCCAACTCCTGTAACTTTACGATTAATGGACCGGGAGCAACCAATTTTGTTTCTCGTGTTGGACCTTCATTACCCAACATTATTGATGCAAACCAATCAACCGCTTATTTTGAACCCAATACTTCCAACGTAATTAGCCGATACATAACTGCTTGTAACACCTATAAATTCTTCCCGAATGTTTGCGGAACTTCGTTTATCTGGACATTTTCCAATACTACTTTAGGAACGAGTTTTACCACAACAGTAACCAATCCCACTTATAATTTTTCTCAAAACGGGACTTATATGGTCACTTTAAAAAGCAGTAACAATGTCCTTTTAGGAACCAGTTTGCCTATAGAAATTAATTCGGCACCGTCGCCAACAATTACCGGAAGTACAACGGCTTGCTTAACCCGTGTTAACGAAAGTATTACCAATAATTCTACGCCATTAAATCAAGGAGATAGCGTGACTTGGTCTATCACAGGAGGTTCTGGTAGTATTACAGGATTGGTTAATAATCAACCAAGTGTGAATATCAATTGGACTAGTCTACCGGGAACAATTACACTGACTAAAGTAAATGCCGCAGGTTGTACAACCATCACAACCACAACCATCTCTGCTTTTTGTCCAACCTTAAATAGTCCAACGTTTTCAAAATACAACATAAAAATAACACCCAACCCATCAACAGGTTTGTTCACAATTGATATGCCCGAATTTGTTGGCAAAATCAACATTAGAGTGTTTGAGGTCAGTGGAAGAATTGTTCTAGAGGAGAGTGAATTAATGACTAATGGTCATAAAAATATTGATTTATCTCATTGTCAATCGGGAATGTACATTATTGAAATCAACAGTTCTGAATTTACCCATGCACAAAAAATCTTAAAGAATTGATAGTAAATAAAACAGTATTCAACTTGATGACTGTTTTGATTTTAGTTACTTTTGAGGGCAATATTACAACATCATGTCAAAAGAAAAAAAAGGGGTTTACACCGGCATCATTGAAAAAGACGAAAACGGAAATTATTTCTGTGGCGAATATTTATTGGATTATAAATACACCGAAGCGAGTTTCAAACTTGGAGACGAAATCAATATCAAATCGGTAATTGCCAATCCAAGCGATAAAAGCTACAATCAATACCCAAAGAAATCGAGAAATTTCTTTTTGGCCAACCAGAAAGAATAGATGGAACAACGAAAGCGCTTTGAGGTTTCCGATGAACTTTTAGCCTCACATGGTCAAAGGTTTTTGAATTTATTACTTGATACTATAATGCAGCTCATCTTGTTTTTTTTAGTATTGGTTTTCATTGTGGCCAAAGCCGAAGCCAGCGGTGACAAGACCTTTGTAACGGGTTTGCCAACAAATACTTTAGCCCAATATACCATTACTACCTGTATTGCCTTGTTTTATTACAATATTTTTGAAATATTCTCGGGAAGAACAGTCGGAAAATGGATTACCCAAACTATAGTGGTTGATCAAAATGGAGAAAAACCCAATCACGAAACCATTATGGTTCGTTCCTTATGCCGATTGATTCCGTTTAATGCATTATCTATAATTGGTTTTCCGGCTCGAACTTGGCACGACAGTATTTCTAAAACCTATGTAGTCGATAAAAAAGCCTTGGAGCAAGAAAAGCTAGCGTTTTATCAATCAAAATCAAACCCTAACGAAGAATAAGATGATATCCATTGTTAGAACCACTTCTGATAATAAAGATTTCGGGGATTTAGTCCTCCAACTCGATGCCTATTTGAGAATTCTCGATGGCGATGATCACGAGTTTTATGCCCAATTCAACAAAACCAACTTGCTCAAAAACGCCTTGATTTGTTATGAAAATGAAGTAGCAGTTGGTATCGGCGCCTACAAAGAATATGATTCCGAAACCGCCGAAATCAAACGCATGTACACTTTACCCGAATACCGCGGCAAAGGCATTGCCAAAACCATTCTAACCGAACTGGAACTTTGGGCCAAAGAAGAAGGCTATAAATTTTCCATACTCGAAACCGGATACCTGCAAAAAGACGCCATTAGTTTATACCAAAAACTCGGCTACCAAATCACCGAAAACTTCGGGCAATACATAGGCGTGGAAAACAGTGTCTGCATGAAGAAAAGTCTAAATTAAACTGTATTTTTGAGGGACTTATAGCTGATATTTAAAATCTAAAATTTAATATTGTATGACCTGGGAACAACTTTTATCTCTAAAACGCCAAGGCGACACCGGCAAAAGATTGCGCATCGAACAAGACGACACACGTCTCGGCTTTGAAGTCGATTATGACCGTATTATCTTTTCGTCGGCTTTTCGCAGTTTACAAGATAAAACCCAAGTGATTCCGTTATCTAAAACCGATTTCGTTCACACGCGTTTGACCCACAGTTTGGAAGTTTCCGTCGTTGGTCGTTCCATCGGAAGATTGGTTGGCAAAAAAATCATCGAAAAATATCCGTATTTAAAAGAAATCCATGGCTATCACATGAATGATTTCGGAGCCATTGTTGCCGCTGCAGCATTGGCACACGACATTGGCAATCCGCCATTCGGACATTCAGGCGAAAAAGCGATTGGAGAATATTTTGCGATTGGAAAAGGCCAACAATACAAAGACCAACTAACGCCCAAACAATGGCAAGATCTAGTCGATTTTGAAGGCAATGCCAATGGTTTCTCGGTCTTAACCAGTTCGCGTCCGGGAATCGAAGGAAGTTTGCGTTTGTCGTATGCCACGTTGGGTGCTTTTACCAAATACCCGAAAGAAAGTCTACCTAAAAAACCCACCAAAAACATAGCCGATAAAAAATATGGTTTCTTCCAATCCGACGTTACTTTTTTCAAAGAAGTAGCCGAAGAATTGGGAATGATTTTCAATAAAACAGGAGAAGATGTAGGTTACGAACGCCATCCGTTAGCGTTTTTAGTCGAAGCGGCCGACGATATTTGCTACACGATAATCGATTTTGAAGACGGCATCAATCTCGGTTTAGTTTCCGAAGATTATGCGTTGGAATATTTAATCAAGTTAGTCAAAGACACGATTGATGCGGCCAAATACCAAACTTTAACCACCAAAGAAGACAGAATTAGTTATTTGCGCGCGTTAGCTATTGGGAACTTAATCAACGATGCCGTTCGCGTGTTTATTGAAAACGAAGAAGCTATTCTTAAAGGAGAATTCCATTTTGCCTTAACCGATAAAAGCAAGTACAAAGCCCAAATGGACGACATCATCAAGCTAAGCGTGAAGAATATTTACCAAAGCCGCGAAGTGATTGAGAAAGAGCTTTCGGGTTACCAAATCATCAATAATTTATTGGACAAATTCATCACGGCTTACAACAATACCTATGACGGAAAAGCCACGAATTACGATAAGTTGTTAATGAAAATTCTACCCGAAAAACACCATTTGGAAAAAGAAAGTCTCTACGAAAGATTGCTCCACATTTGCCATTACATCTCGATGTTGACGGATGGGAAAGCGGTAGAGTTGAATAAGATTGTGACGGCTTAATCTTCTTCCTCTTCCTCAAGTAAAGTAGAAAAAAGCGATTTCAAACCATCCACATCAATATTACAGAATTGTTGGAGTTCGTCCACCGTACCGTGTTCGATAAAATAATCGGGTACGCCACAAAGGAAGATTTCGTTGACATAATCATTTTTGGCTGCAAATTCTAAGATAGCGCTACCAAATCCACCGGTCGTAACGCCATCTTCCACGGTAATGATGGTAGAAAATTTATCACAGATTTTGTGCAGTTTCTTTTCATCCAAAGGTTTGATAAACCCGAAATGGTAGTGCGCAAAGTGACCGTCATCTTCTATTTCAGCTAAGGCAGCAGTCACATTATCTGCAATAGTTCCGGTAGTTAAGATGGCTACTTTTTTGCCTTTCTTCAACTTCTGCGCTTTCCGAAGTTCTATTTTTTGAAAATCGCTAGGGAATTTCCAATCCGCATTTTTGCCACGACCACGTGGATAACGAATCGCAATAGGATGTTTCAATCCTAAAGAAGCCGTGTAAAGTATATTTTGCAAATCGATTTCATCTTTGGGCGCATAAATCATCATATTCGGAATACAACGCAAATACGCAATGTCAAAAACGCCATGATGTGTCGCGCCGTCTTCACCAACCAATCCCGCTCGGTCCAAACAAAAAATCACCGGCAGGTTTTGCAAAGCCACATCATGTATCACTTGGTCATAAGCACGTTGTAAAAAAGTCGAATAAATGTTGCAAAAAACGACCATGCCTTGCGTCGCCATTCCGGCGGAAAGGGTTACGGCGTGCTGTTCAGCAATCCCCACATCAAAAGCGCGTTTCGGAAAAGCGTCCATCATAAACTTCATCGAACTGCCGCTAGGCATAGCAGGCGTGATTCCGATTATTTTTGGGTTGGCTTTCGCCAATTCGACTAAGGTCAATCCAAATACATCCTGAAATTTAGGCGCCAAATTTTCTGTAGCCGTTTTGTGAATTTCTCCGGTTGCCGCATCAAATTTCCCCGGTGCGTGGTATTTCACTTGGTCTTCTTCGGCCTTTTGTAACCCTTTGCCTTTGGTGGTTATGATGTGTAAAAATTTTGGCCCTTTTACTTTTTTGAGTCGTTCTAAATCGGTAATCAAAGCAGGCAAATCATGACCGTCAATCGGACCTGAATAATCAATATTCAGCGACTTAATCATGTTGTTCTGCTTAGGATTTTTGCCTTCTTTAACCGCAGTCAAATAGTTTTTCAAAGCACCAACACTTGGGTCAATCCCGATAGCATTGTCGTTTAAAATCACCAACAAATCTGCATCGGTAACGCCGGCATGATTCAACCCTTCAAATGCCATTCCGCTTGCAATCGAGGCATCGCCTACAACGGCTATATGGTGTTTGTTTTCGCCTTTCAATTGGGACGCAATCGCCATACCCAATGCCGCAGAAATCGCCGTAGAAGAATGGCCTACGCCAAAAGTATCATACACACTTTCGCTGCGTTTCGGAAAACCGGAAAGTCCGCCGAGTTGTCTATTGGTATCGAATTTCTTTCTGCGTTCTGTCAAAATTTTATGCCCGTAAGCTTGATGCCCAACATCCCAAACCAATAAATCATTGGGCGTATCAAAAACATAATGCAAGGCAATGGTCAATTCGACTACGCCTAAACTGGCACCGAGATGTCCTTCTTTTACCGAAACGATATCAATAATAAACTCGCGCAACTCTTTCGCCACTTCGGGCAATTGAGCGACGGCTAGTTTTCGCAAATCGACTGGATTATTAATATGATGGAGCAATTTTTTGGACATGGGACAAATGTACGAATTGAAATTGTATTTTTGTTTTATGGAAAACCCTTTCACCGATGAGTATTTTATGAAGAAAGCTTTGCAGGAAGCCGAATTGGCTTTTGACAAAGGCGAAATTCCTGTCGGAGCTGTCATTGTAATCGATAATAAAGTGATTGCCAGAACGCACAATCTCACCGAAATGCTCCATGATGTCACTGCACATGCCGAAATGCAAGCCATTACTTCGGCTGCGAATTTCATCGGTGGAAAATACTTAAAAGGCTGTACTTTATACGTCACTTTGGAACCTTGTCAAATGTGTGCCGGTGCGTTGTACTGGAGCCAAATTTCTAAAGTGGTTTTTGGTGCGTCGGATGAGCAACGCGGGTTTGAAAAATTAGGCACCCAACTTCATCCGAAAACCCAAGTAATTAAAGGGGTTTTGGCCCAAGAAGCTTCCGATTTGATGGTGCGATTTTTTGCTTCCAAACGCAAATAAAAGGTTAAGAAAAATATTCCTAAAAAATATTTCTCAACGTAAATAATAATATACTATTTTTAACGTTATAATGCTAATTGGGAAAAAATTTCCAAGGAATAAGTTCTAACAAATAACTCTTTTACATCCATGAAAACCAACAAGATTTTTGGCTTGTTTGTTGCAATTTTTTTATTGCAATCCTGTTCTAAAAAATCGGCTTCCGATTTTGATTCAGACCCATCTCTTTTTAAAGATTACATTACAGGATTTTCATCGGGGTTTGTCTCGGTCAACTCGGACTTTAGGGTCCAATTGGCATTCAACAAGAGCGATTGGAAGCCCAATCAGGAATTAGATGAAGATTTATTCGACATTTCTCCCAGCGTAAGCGGAAAAGTAGTAGCATTATCTCCCAACACCATTGCGTTTATTCCCAAAGACAAATTGGAACAAAATACTTTGTACCAAATCACTTTGCATTTATCCGACATTACTAATAAAGTGCCCAAAGAGCTTAAAGATTTTAATTTTTCGGTCAAAACAATTAAGCAGGATTTTATAGTTAACACCCAAGATTTACAGTCTTACAGCAGGGATTGGTATTACTTGCACGGCAACTTGAAAACGGCCGATAATCTCAGTTTTGAAGAGGCTCAAAAAATTATCGAGGCCACACAAAATGACAAAAAACTAAAAATAAAATTTGACAAAGCGGTAAGTACCGCTACCGATTTCAAATTCATCATTGACAGCATCCAACGTTTTGATGACGATAGTGAAATCCTAATCAATTGGGATGGAGACGATGTGGATATCGACCAAAAAGGGGTCACCAAATTCCCGATTTCGGGTAAAAATCAGTTCAAAGTCTTAAAGATTGAAGTAGGCGATGCCAACAACCAATCGGTACTGATTAATTTTTCCGACCCGTTAAAAAAAGACCAAGATTTCAAAGGATTAGTAGCCATCGAAAACACGAGCAATCTCAAGTTTGCTACGATGGGTAATGTCCTAAAAGTATTTTACAACAAAGAACCCGAATCCAAAGTCGATCGTGGTGCTACAACTGAAGCGGTAGCAGTTCAGGAAGTATATGACACAACCGCAGTAGCCATTGATACTGCCGCCGCAGCTTTTGAAGAAATTGTGGAAGCAGTTCAGTCGACTCAAGATGGTTTTTCGGGTAGTAAGTTGGTAGAAGTTTTCCAAGGCATTGAAAACATCTATGGCAACAAAATGAAAAATAATTACTCGGAGAAACTGTTATTCGAACAAGTAAAACCGGGTGTAAAATTGCTCAAAAGCGGCAACATTTTGCCAAGTTCCAATAATTTGAAAATCAATTTTGAAGTCGCTAATTTAAATGCGGTTGATGTAAAAGTTTTCAAAATCTACAAAAACAACATCTTACAGTTTCTACAAAACAATGAACTCAACGGAACACGTAATTTGAGACAAGTCGGTCAAGCCATTGCCAAGACTAAAATCGAATTAAAACAAAACAATCTCATCGATTACACAAAGTGGAATACTTATGCCTTAGACCTTTCCAAAATCATCAAACCCGAACCGGGAGCGATTTATCGAGTAGAATTCTCGTATAAAAAAGCCTATTCGATGTACAGATGTGCTTCTTCCACTACTCCCGAAGAGGACGAAGAAGAAGGCTATTACAACCGTGAAGACGAAGAAGAGATCGATGAAAACGATGTGAATTACAGTAATAGTGGTTATGATTACTACTACGAAGAAGACTACGAATGGCGAGAAAGTCAGGATCCGTGCAACGATTATTATTTTTACAACACCAAAGTCGGGACCAATATTTTAGCCACAGATTTAGGCGTAATTGCCAAACGCGGTACCGATAAATCGATTGTGGTTGCCGTAAGTGATATCGTTTCTACCAAAGCGGTTTCGGGCGCCAAAGTGGATTTGTACAATTTCCAACAACAAAAAATAGCTTCTTCTACTACAGACAGTGATGGTATGGCTTCGTTCCAGTTGGAGAAATACGCTTATTTCGCCATAGTGAGTGATGGTAACCAAAGTACTTACGTAAAACTCGACGATGAGTTGTCTTTGTCTGTAAGTAATTTTGATGTTTCAGGCGAAACGTTACAGAAAGGGTTGAAAGGATACATCTACGGAGAACGCGGCGTTTGGCGTCCGGGCGATACGGTGTATTTGTCTTTTATTTTAAATGACAATGCCAATAAACTACCGGCATCGCATCCTATCAAATTAAAAATGAACGACCCGAACGGCAAAACCGTTTACGAAGCGGTGCAAAAAATGAATGCCCTCAATCATTACAAATTCATCATTCCAACCGAAACCGAAGACATTACCGGAAATTGGGAAGCGGTAATCAGTATTGGCGGCGCGCGTTTTTACAAAAGCATCAAGATTGAAACCATCAAACCGAATCGTTTGAAAATTAAAAACAGTTTTAATGAAACCATACTTTCGGCCAACAAAGAAAACGTCAATAACATTCAAGTATTGTGGTTGCATGGCGCGGTGGCTAAAGATTTAAAAACCGAGGTGCAAGCCAAATTTTCCCAACAGGTAACCACTTTTAAAGGGTTTTCCAACTATGTTTTTGATGACCCAACTAGAAGTTTCTATACGGAAGAAATCAATATTTTCTCCGGAAAAGTCAATGCCCAAGGTCGCGCGTCTATTCCCATCAAACCAACGATTCAAGGTCAGGCACCGGGAATGTTGAAAGCAGCGTTTATTACCAAAGTCTATGAAAGCGGCGGCGATGTGAGTACCGATGTGGCATCGACTTCTTATTCGCCTTACCCAACTTATGTCGGCGTAAAATCTCCTGAACCGAATAAATACGGCATGATTGAAACCGGAAGAAACAATCGATTCGACATCGTAACGGTAAGTGAAACCGGTCGTCCGCGTTCAGTTAAAAATTTGCAAGTTAGCGTTTACCGTTTGCAGTCGCGTTGGTGGTGGGATGCATCGAATGATAATTTGTCTAACTATAATACTTCGAATGCGACCATTGGATACAAAAATTTCTACACCAATACCGATGCGTCCGGAAAAGGCAGCATCTCTTTTTCAGTTCCCGATGAAGATTGGGGGAATTATTTAATCCGAGTAACCGACCCAACCGATGGTCATGCGACGGGAGTAAGAGTTTATATTGACATGCCTTGGTGGTCTGCCAAAAGCAGAAGTACCGATGGAGAGTCGGCAACTATTTTGCGATTCACCACCGACAAAGCCAATTATGCCGTTGGCGATAAAGCCAAAATTTTCTTCCCATCGAGTGAAGGCGGAAGAGCGATGATTTCTATTGAAAACGGAACCAAAGTTTTGAAAACCATTTGGGCCAAAACCAAAAAAGGTGAAACCACGGTCGAGCTGCCAATCACCGGTGACATGGCGCCGAATGTGTACATCAATGTTTCCTTATTGCAACCACACGCTTCCACCAAAAACGATTCGCCTATCAGAATGTACGGCATCGTTCCGATTGAAGTAATCGATAAAAATACGGTATTGGAACCGGTACTTTCTATGCCGGATGTGTTGCGTCCGGAGCAAACCGTTAACGTCAAAGTTTCCGAAAAGAAAGGTAAAAGAATGACCTATACCATCGCAGTTGTCGATGAAGGTTTGTTGGACTTAACCCGTTTCAAAACCCCAAATGCGTGGACGAGTTTCTATACCCGTGAAGCGTTAGGCGTAAGAACTTGGGATATTTATGATGATGTGATTGGCGCTTATGGCGGAAAAGTCAACCAAGTGTTCAGCATTGGTGGAGATGCCGATGCCGGTGGTGGCAAAGCCAAAAAAGCGAATCGTTTCAAACCGGTGGTAATGTACTTTGGTCCGTTTGAATTAAATGGCGGCACCAAAACCCACCAAATCAAATTGCCGAAATACATCGGTTCGGTTCGTACTATGGTCGTGGCGGCTGATGCCAAAACTAGTGCTTATGGTATGGCTGAAAAAGCCACGCAAGTCAAAAGTCCGCTGATGATTTTGGCTTCGTTGCCGAGAAAAATTTCACCTTCGGAAAAAGTAACTATTCCGGTGACACTTTTCGCCACGGAAAAACACATCAAGAATGTAACGCTGCAAATTAAAACCAATAGTAGTGTCAGAGTAGTTGGAAACGCGAGTCAAATCGTAAAATTCACCGAACCGGATGAAAAAATGGCGTATTTCAATTTGGAAGTCGGCGCCACAACCGGCATAGGAAAAATAGACATCATTGCGACTTCGGGCAAAGAAAAATCAACTTACACGGTTGAAATTGATGTGACCAATCCGAATCCGGTGACGAATGCCTTTACCGATATTGTTATTCCGCCTAATAGTTCCAAAACCATCACTTGGAAAACCTTTGGCGTAAGCGGAAGCAATAAAGCGAAGATGGAAGTGTCCTCGGTGCCAACGGTTGATTTCGGAAGAAGATTGAATTATTTGGTTCAATATCCTCACGGTTGCGTGGAGCAAACGACCTCGTCGGTATTCCCGCAATTGTATTTGACAGAGATTATGGATTTGGATGCGACCTATAAACAAAAAATCCAGAAAAATGTCACTGCCGGAATTCAACGTTTGGGGAATTTCCAACAAGCGAATGGAGGTTTGTCTTATTGGCCGGGCAATGCCGATACCGATGATTGGGGAACTTCTTATGCCGGACATTTCTTGATTGAAGCGGAGAAAAAAGGGTATGTGTTGCCTATCAATTTCAAAACAAAGTGGATTTCCTACCAACAAAAACAAGCCAAGCAATGGCGTTACGAAAAACAATACGGCAATGATTTTGCGCAGGCGTATCGATTATACACTTTAGCTTTAGCCGGTTCGGCCGATTTGGCCTCGATGAACAGACTGCGTGAAACGGTTGGGATTTCTAATGAAAGCAAATTGCGTTTGGCAGCGAGTTATGCCTTGGTAAAACAAAATGCAGCCGGAATGTCATTATTGAGCAAATCGTTTATTGATGAGCAAGTTTCAGATAACAATTATTACCATTATTATTATGGTTCCGCCGAAAGAAACCGAGCGATGGCTTTAGAAACCTTGATATTGTTAGGTCAAAAACAAAAGGCATTTGCGATGGCGACTAAATTGGCTAAAAACCTTTCCAGTCAACAATGGATGAGTACGCAAACTACCGCATACGGGTTGTATGCTATGGCCAAATTCGCCAAGTCGAATGGACCGAAAGGCGTTTCCATTTCGTATATCAATGCTGGTAAATCAGAAGTCATCGCGACTGATAAAACGATTGCCCAACGCGATTTAAGTGTAAAAATGGGAAGCAATTCGGTGACGATTAAAAACAACAAAAAGAATACGTTGTTCGTTCGTGTCTTGAATAGCGGAATTCTTCCGGTGGGAAGTGAAAAACCAATGCAAAATAACGTGACCGCCAATGTGGTTTTCAAAGACCGAAAAGGCAAAACCATCAGCGTTTCCAAAATTGCCCAAGGCACCGAATTTTATGCCGAAGTGACGTTGACGAATCGTAAAAATGAAAGAGTGGAGAACATCGCTTTGTCGCAAATTCTGCCTTCAGGATTTGAAATTGTGAACACGCGTTACACTGATTTTGGTGACGCCACGAGCAATGTAGCTGATTATATCGACATTCGAGATGACCGAGCCAATTACTATTTCAGTCTAAAAGCGGCCGAAACACGACAGTTAAAAATCTTGTTGAACGCTTCTTATTTGGGTAAATACTATTTGCCGGGATTGCAGTGTGAAGCGATGTATGACAACGAGTTTTTAGCACGCACTAAAGGACAATGGGTGGAAGTGGTGAAGTAATTTTACACCTGACAGGTTTTCAAAACCTGTCAGGTGTTTATCCTTTGTAAATCGTGAAAGCAAAACTCAAAGCGTTCTCACAACGCCTACTCAATTGGATTAAACGCAACAAAAAGAAATCAGCCATAGGATTTATTCTTTTGGTGGTGTATTACTTTTCGTTGCCAAGAGTTTTATTCGAAGAACCTTATGCCACCGTAATCGAAAGCAGTGACGGCGAATTGCTCGCAGCCAAAATTGCACGAGATGGGCAATGGCGTTTCCCGGCTCAGGACAGTGTTCCAGATAAGTTTAAAAAATGTATCGTGTATTTTGAGGACGAACATTTTTACTATCATCCGGGATTCAATCCGGTGGCGATGGTCAAAGCTTTTCAGCAGAATAGAAGTGCCGGCAAAGTTGTTCGCGGTGGCAGTACGTTGACCCAACAAGTCATTCGGTTATCGCGCAAAAACAAAAAGCGAACGTATTTCGAAAAGGGAATTGAAATGATATTGGCCACAAGATTAGAATTCCGTCATTCCAAAGAAAAAATTCTTGAGTTGTATGCTGCTCATGCGCCTTATGGCGGTAATGTGGTTGGATTGGAAATGGCTTCTTGGCGGTATTTCGGCGTGCAATCGTATCAATTATCTTGGGCAGAAAGCGCGACTTTGGCGGTGTTGCCCAATGCGCCGAGTTTGATTTATCCCGGTAAAAACCAAATCAAGTTACTGCGAAAACGCAATGCTTTGTTGCTCAAACTTTACAACGAAAAAATCATCGACAAGCTGACTTACGAATTGGCTATCAAAGAACCATTGCCGCAAAAACCGTATAATCTGCCACAGATTGCACCACATTTGTTGCAAAGAATCGCCAAAACCGATGAAGGAAAACGCATCAAAACGACCATTGATATTTCGTTGCAAAACCGTGTAAACCAAATTGCGCTTCAGTATTACAATCAGTACAAACAAAACGAAGTACACAACTTGGCGATTATGGTCATTGATATTCAAAACCGCAATGTGATTAGTTATGTGGGTAATTCACCAACCGATAAAGACCACGACAAAGATGTCGATATCATAGGCGCTCCGCGAAGTACGGGTAGTATTTTGAAACCGTTGCTATTTGCCTCCATGCTCGATGAAGGCGAATTGTTGCCCAATACTTTGGTTGCCGATATTCCCACGCAAATTTCGGGGTATACACCTCAGAATTTTAACCTGACGTTTGACGGTGCGGTTCCAGCACAAAGAGCGTTATCGCGTTCGTTGAATATTCCATCGGTCTTGATGTTGCAGGAACACGGCGTGCATAATTTTTATGAACTGACCCAGAAATTAAAACTCAAAAACATCAACCAACATCCGGATCATTACGGACTGTCGTTGATTTTGGGCGGTGCCGAAAGTAATTTATGGGATTTGTGTCGCTCCTATGCGAATATGTCTTCCACGATTAATTATTTCAATCAATCGAGCGGGAAATACCGAACTAAAGAATTCACCGAGTTGAATTATGTCAACGGCTTCGAACAGGATTATGGCGACGACAGTTTTCAGAAAAATATCTTTGGCGCAGGTTCGATTTATTTGACTTATAATGCCATGAAGGAAGTCAATAGACCGGAAGGAGATGAAGCCTGGAAGTTTTACGATTCGTCGTTAGAATTGGCATGGAAAACCGGAACCAGCTTTGGGAATCGCGACGCTTGGGCTATTGGAACTAATTCTCGTTACGTAGTCGGTGTCTGGGTTGGAAATGCGAATGGTGAAGGCAGACCGGAACTAACCGGTGTTGGAAGTGCCGCACCGATATTGTTTGATGTCTTTAATTTGTTGCCCAAAAAGAAATGGTTCCAACCGCCGTTGAACGATTTGGAATACGCTGAGGTTTGTAGTTTAAGCGGCCATTTAGCCCAAGACGATTGCCCGAAAACCAAGCAATTAATCACGCGAAGAGGAAAGAAGACTTCGGTTTGCCCGTATCACAAATTGGTGCATTTGGATGCGACACTACAATTCAGAGTGAACAGCAGTTGCGAAGATGTGGATAAAATCGTTTCCAAAAAATGGTTTGTGTTGCCGCCGGTGATGGAATGGTATTACAAGAGTTTGCATATTGATTATAAACCGTTACCGCCATTTCGGGAAGATTGTAAACAAGACCAAAAAGCCGCCATGGATTTTATTTATCCTAAAACCAACAGCAAGATTTATTTGGCCAAAGATTTCAATAGTAATGTACAGCCCGTGATTTTAAAAGTGGCCCATTCCAACCGAGAAGCCAAGTTGTTTTGGTATGTAGACAACGAATACAAAGGCACAACCCAAACCTTCCACGAAATGCAGATTACAGCCGAAACCGGGATTCATTATATTACCGTTGCGGACGAATTTGGGAATGAGATTAAGAGACGAGTAGAGATTATTAAGGATTAATAATGGTTAACAATCTTTAATAGCTTTTCCATCTTAAAAAGTACACAAAAACTATAACAGCCAAGGCTTTAATACTTCTATTTTTGCGTTAACCAAAATCCCGTTAGGGATTCAACAATGGTAGAATATTAATTAAAATTGATTAAAATCCCGTTAGGGATGATATTAAATGTCCAACACATACACCCAAATTCATATCCAATTTGTTTTCGCTGTAAAATACCGCGACGGTTTAATTCATTTGTCTTTTAAAGACGAATTATACCAATATATGGCCGGAATAATCAAACATCACAAACACAAATTACTAGTAATTAACGGAATGCCCGATCACATCCATATATTGGTTGGGATGCGTCCAACACAATCGCTGTCGGATTTAATGCAAGATATTAAAGGAAGCTCATCAAAATGGATTAATGAGAGAAAGTTTCTCAAAGTAAAATTTGAATGGCAAGAAGGTTATGGTGCGTTCTCTTATTCTAAATCTCAGGTTAATAATGTGATTAATTATATTAAGAGCCAAGAACATCATCATGCCAAAAAGTGTTTTAGACAGGAATATTTAGAGTTTTTAGAATTGTTTGAGGTTGTGTATGATGAGCGTTATATTTTTAAAGATCCAATTTGATTATATCATCCCTAACGGGATTTTTTTTAAACATGTTTATTGTTGTTACCCAAATTTAATCCCTAACGGGATTTTTCTGAGATGTTTTATTGTTATAGGTTGAATCTTTAGAAAGCAGTTTACCCTAGCCCGGATAGCAGTGGAAATCCTTTTTCGTTTTCTCGATTTATGATTGAAACCGCAGTAGTGCTGACGAAAAAGATTGCAACGTATAGCCGGATTAGCTTCTAACAAAAACAAAAAAACCGCCAATCTCACGAAAGGCGGTTTATTCTTTTATTCTTTAATTTCATTTCCTTGGTTGTCAAAGAAATGGTATTCTAAATACGTGTAAGCGTCACGTTTGAAATTAAAAGGAGGACTGCCAGTGGCAGTCAGGTACACAAGCTTCAGCTTGTTTTTAGACATAAAAAAACCATCCGCGTTATAAAACGGGATGGTCTTTTCTTTTTATTCTTTAATTTCATTTCCTTGACTGTCAAAGAAATGGTATTCTAAATACGTGTAAGCGTCACGAGGTATGATTTTCACCCACTTTTTATGTTCAAAAAACCATTTTGAACGTAATGATGGAAAACCTTTTTTAAGGTATGCTGCCACGAATGGGTGAACGTTAAGTTTCACACCATTGTGGTCTTTGATAATCTTTTCGAGGGAGAAATTAATCTTGTCTATAATTTGGATTGGTGCATCTACATCACCGCTCAAATTGTTCGGATTTTCTTCTCTGGTCTCTATGTTAACTTCAGGTCTTACGCGTTGACGGGTGATTTGGACTAATCCAAATTTACTCGGCGGTAAGATCTTGTGTTTGGCTTTGTCGTCGCTCATTTCTTCTCTAAGGAAGTTGAACAACACTTGGCGATTGTCCGGATTTTGCATATCGATAAAATCGACTACAATAATACCACCCATATCGCGCAGACGCAATTGTCGTGCGATTTCGGCAGCGGCTATCATATTCACTTCGAGTGCGGTGTCTTCTTGGTTGGTGGCTTTGTTAGAACGGTTGCCGCTATTCACGTCGATAACGTGTAAAGCTTCGGTGTGTTCTATAATTAAATAAGCTCCTTTACTCATGGATACCGTGCGCCCAAAAGAGGTTTTGATTTGTCGCTCAATATGGTATTTCTCAAACAATGGCACGTCTTTCGACTGATAAAGCTTCACTATTTTTTGTTTCTCAGGCGCTATTTCGGCTAAATAGTCCTTTGTTTCTTGGTACAACTCTTCATCATCTGTTTGAATACTCGTGAAAGTATCATTGAATACATCTCGCAATATGGAAGAAGCTTTGTTAAGCTCTCCCAATATCTTGGACGGATGATGAGCGGTTGGTAATTTTTTACACATTGCAGTCCATCTATTCATTAAGTTCTGCAAATCTTTTTCTAATTCGGCTATGCTTTTGCCTTCGGCTACTGTTCTCACAATAACCCCGAAACCTCTTTGTTTGATGGATTGCACTAGTTTTTTCAAACGGTCTTTTTCTTCTTTGGATTCTATTTTTTGCGAAATAGAAACGCGGTCAGAAAACGGAACTAAAACTACAAATCTTCCCGCGAATGACAGCTCGGTGCTGATTCTTGGTCCTTTGGTAGAAATAGGTTCTTTGACTACTTGAACTAATACGGATTGATTGGCACTCAGAATGTCTGATATTGTACCATCTTTATCAATCTCTTTCTCAAACTGGAAGTTTTTTAGGGAGAAATCTTTTAGTTTACCTGCGCTTACAAGTTTTATGAATTTCAAATAAGAAGCCAAGTTTGGTCCTAAATCGTGGTAATGTAAAAAGGCATCTTTTTCAAAGCCTACGTTTACAAAAGCAGCATTTAGACCGGCAACTGGTTTTCTGATTTTGGCGATAAAAATATCACCAACCTGAAAGTTGCTTGTGTCTTCCTGTTTGTGTAATTCAATTAGTTTTCCATCTTTTAATAAGGCAAAATCTACAGCATCTTCACCACTACGGATGATTAATTCTTTATTCATGTTGTAAATTTTTATCCGAACTATTTGGTTTCGGGTTTCAGGTTTCTGGTTTGGGGTTTTTCAACTCGCAACTCGTAACCTTTCAACTCGCAACTGAATTGTTAGGATGGATTAAACATTTAACAGGTATTGTTTATTACCCGGTGAATTTTAGACGGTTAGATTGTTAGATTGTTAGACTTCTTAGATTATCTAAGTTGTCTAAACTGTCTAAGCAGTCTAAGTTGTCTAATTTTCGATTTCAATGAACTTTTTTTAAAAAAAGAAAAAGTAGTTTAGAACTACTTTTTCTTTTTGTGTCGGTTAGCTCTCGCTCTCTTTTTACGTTTGTGCGTCGCTACCTTATGTCTTTTTCTTTTTTTACCACTTGGCATAAGTTCGTCTTTTTGTGATTAATAAATAAGTTTTATACTGCTACTTCAGTATTGGTTTTTACTGATTCTACAAATACTTTAGCAGGTTTAAATGCCGGAATGTTGTGAGCAGGAATTTTTATAGTAGTATTTTTAGAAATGTTTCTTCCTGTTTTTTCAGCTCTTGTTTTGATAATAAAGCTACCAAAACCTCTTAAATAAACATTGTCGCCAGTTTCTAATGAAGTTTTCACTTCTTCCATAAATGCTTCAACTGTTGCTTGAACATCTCCTTTTTCAAGACCTAATTTTTCTGAAATCTTCGCTACGATATCTGCTTTCGTCATTTTCTTTCGTATTTTAATATTATGTGTAATTTTTTGAGGTTGCAAATATATGAATTAAAAAAACAATATTTCAAGCATAATCTATTAAAATTTAATAACATAAACTTTTATTTTTGTAAACGATAATTTAACTATGAAATTCCCTAATCTGCTTATTCAATGGTATTTACAAAACAAACGTGATTTGCCATGGCGAAATACGGTTAAGCCTTACTTTATATGGTTGTCCGAAATCATGTTGCAACAAACTCGTGTCGCACAAGGATTGCCCTATTTTTTACGTTTTACTGAAGCTTTTCCAACCGTTTTTGATTTGGCCAAAGCAAGCGAAGAAGACGTATTGAAACTCTGGCAAGGTTTGGGGTATTATTCCAGAGCGAGGAATTTGCATAAAACAGCCCAAAAAGTTGCGTTTGAGCTCAATGGTGAATTCCCTAAAACTTATACCGAATTACTAAAACTAAAAGGCATAGGCGAGTACACTGCCGCGGCGATTGCGTCTTTCTCTTATAATGAAAGCGTTCCGGTGGTTGATGGGAATGTGTACCGGGTTTTATCGCGCTACTTTGACGTAGAAACCGATATTGCTTCTTCAGGAGCTAAAAAAGAATTCACTCAATTGGCTGCCGAATTATTACCTAAAGGTCAAGCGAATTTATTCAACCAAGCCATCATGGAGTTTGGAGCACTGCAATGCACGCCTAAAAATCCGGATTGCAGAAATTGTATTTTTAACGACAGTTGTGCGGCGTTGCAGAAGAAGAAAGTGGCTTTGCTTCCGGTAAAATCGAAAAAGGTTAAAGTAAGAATGCGTCATTTTAATTACCTGATTTTTTCGGATGAAAACGAAAATACTTTACTACAGAAACGCACTGAAAAAGGCATTTGGCAAAATTTATATGAATTCCCTCTATTAGAAACGGAGAATGAATTGATAGAAGAAGAACTTTTGACACTAATGCAAAATCAACAATTTGTGCCCAATGAAGTGCTCAATATCCATTGGTACAATTCGGAAACAACGGTTCATAAATTATCACACCAACATTTAAACATCAATTTTTGGAAAATAGGAGTGAAAGGAAAGCTTGCAAACGGAATTAACTGGGAATCAGCGAAGAAAATGCCATTTCCGATTGTAATTTTTAATTTTATTGAAAAAGAAAGGTTTTAGTTTTTAAAAAAAATTGTAAATTTGAAAGACTCAAGGCTTAGCCGAATTGTGTGGAACGCAGTGTAACAAAAGAAATAGTTCAAAATGAATGGTACATTAAATAAAGTGATGCTAATTGGTCATTTAGGAGACGAAGTGAAAATGCACTATTTTGAAGGAGGCAATTGTATCGGACGCTTTCCTTTGGCTACCAATGAAGTTTACATCAACAAGCAAACCAACGAAAAAATAACCTCGACCGAATGGCACAATTTAGTGGTGCGAAACAAAGCTGCAGAAATTTGTGAAAAATATTTATCCAAAGGCGATAAAATCTACATTGAAGGAAGAATCAAATCGCGCCAATGGCAAGCTGAAGATGGCACAACAAAATACACCACGGAAATTCAGGTGACAGAATTTACTTTTTTAACCACAAAAAAAGAAATCGAAGGGGTGAAAGCACCTCAAAATCTTGAACCAAAAAATAGTAATTTTGAAGCCTCAAATCCGGCGAATCACGAAAATGATTTACCGTTTTGATATTGTTTAACTAACCCTGTTGCCTTTGGACCCGGAGCCCAGTTTTACCTTCTTAGATAATTTAGACACCAATTTACTTTTTGGAAGTATCGCTATCGCCTTATTGCTCTTTTGTTCGGCTATGATTTCGGCAGCTGAGGTTGCTTTGTTTTCGCTTACACCAAATGATATAACCAAACTCGGAAATGAAAACCCGCACAAGGCCAATTTAATTTCTAAACTTTTACAAAAGCCAAAAAAATTATTGGCCACGCTTTTATTAGCCAATAATTTTGTCAATATTGGCGTGGTTATTATTTTTTCCTTTGTGGGCAATTCTGTTTTTTCGGATATAGAATCACCGATTATAAAATTTGTTGTAGAGGTTATTTTAATCACTTTTCTAATTTTGCTTTTCGGAGAAGTATTGCCCAAAGTATATGCCAGTCGGAACAATATAAAGTTCTCAAAATTTATTGTAGGGGCTTTATTTGTATTAGACCAACTGCTCTCACCAATTAGTTTGCCAATGCGATCGGTTTCCGTTTTTTTACATGATAAATTAGGCAGACAAAAATCTAATATTTCAGTAGACCAATTGTCTCAAGCGTTAGAAATGACTTCCACAGACGATACTACTTTTGATGAGCAGAAGATTTTGGAAGGCATAGTATCTTTCGGAAACACCGACACCAAACAGGTCATGAGCCCGAGAATTGATATCTTTGCGCTCGAAATTGAGGAATCTTTCGCCGATATTTATGCTAAAATTGTAGCTAAAGGGTATTCGAGGATACCGATTTTCAGAGAAAGTATTGATCACATTGAAGGCATTCTCTTTGTGAAAGATTTAATTCCGCACATTCACAAGAAAGAGTTTGATTGGAACCCATTAATGCGCGAACCGTTTTTTGTGCCCGAAAATAAAAAGTTGGATGATTTGTTGAAAGATTTCCAACGCATGAAAAGTCATTTAGCAATTGTAGTCGATGAATATGGCGGCACCTCTGGCTTGGTTTCTTTGGAAGATGTAATAGAAGAAATTGTCGGCGATATTTCCGATGAGTTTGATGATGAGAATATTAATTTCTCTCAAATTGATGAAAAGAATTTTCTTTTTGAAGGCAAAATCAATCTCAAAGATTTCTACCGAATTGTCGATGTAGACGAAGAAGCTTTTGAAGACCGAAAAGGTGAAGCGGAAACCTTGGCCGGATTTATATTAGAAGTATTGGGCAATTTTCCCAAAAAAGGACAGAAGATTCATTTTGCCTCCGTCTATTTTACGGTTGAGGTAGTGGATAAAAAAAGAATCAAACAATTAAAAGTAACCCTTGAATAATAGATTATGATAAACAAGACAATTGGATTTTTAACCGTGGTTTTACTTTTGAGTTTTACCGCTTGCAAAGATGATGTGCTGCCTAAACCGGCCAGTCAATTGCGCTTGGATTATCCATTAGCACAATATGCCGCTTTTAGTAACCATTGTCCGGTTGCTTTTGATATCAATGAAGATGCCATTATTAAAGAAGATAAAAATTGTGGTTTTTCGATTCATTACCCAAAAATGAAAGCCACCATTTACTTGACTTATAAACCGGTGAATGGAGATATCAATAAGTTATTGAGAGATGCGCAAAAACTGACATACGAACACGTAATCAAAGCCGATGATATTTTGGAACAACCTTATATCAATCCGGACAAGAAAGTCTATGGTATGTTTTACCAAGTAAGAGGAAATGCCGCCACTAATGCCCAGTTTTATGCCACTGACAGCATTAAACATTTTGTTACCGGTTCGGTTTATTTTTATGCCAAGCCTAATTTCGACTCGATTATGCCCGCTGCGGATTACATCAAAAACGACATGCAACAATTAATGGAAACGATTCAATGGACCCAAGGCCGTTAAGCCGAACGGAGCGGCACGAGCAAAGCGAACTGGCGAAGCAAACTAAATAAAAAAAGGAACTCTTTTGAGTTCCTTTTTTTATTATATCAATTGGAGATTATTTTGCGGCTACCACTTTATAAGTAGCTCCGTCTCCGGTGGCTTCGACAGTTGCAAATAATTTTTCAGGGGTTAAAACTGCTGCATCAAATTCGACTCTAGCTTCTTTTTTATCAAAATCTACGGTGGCTTTTTGCACGCCGTTCATTGCTGCTAATTCTTTTTCGATGGTTTTAGCACATCCCATTGAGCAAGTCATGCCTTCTATTTTAAAACTGGCTGTCTCAGGTTTAGCTGCAACTGCCGGCGCTTTTTTTTCTGTAGCGCTGGTTTCTTTGGCATCATCAGTGGTAGGTTTACTTGCGGTCTCTTTACAACTGAAAAGTAGCGTAGAGACCATGCCGAAGGTTAGTAATGATTTGGTGAAATTCATGGTATTTATTTTTTAAATTTTAATTGCTTGTTTGTCAAGGCAAAAATAAATAAAAATAAAAGTTATTATTCTTAAAATAATTACAAAATTTGAAGTCTGATATTTACCTATGAAGCCACCACAGTTTAAATGGATTATTTTGATTGTACTTGCCTTGATTTGGGGAAGTTCTTTTATCCTAATCAAAAAAGGATTGGTGAGTTTGAATCCTTTTCAATTGGGTTCACTTCGAATTATCTTTTGCGCTTTGTTTCTTTTGATGATTGGGTTTAAAAATGTGGCTTCAATTCCGTTGCACAAGTGGAAATACATTGCTTTGACTTCTTTATTCGGCACTTTTATTCCTGCGTATCTTTTTGCGATTGCTCAAACAGAGATTAATAGTTCAGTGAGTTCGATACTTAATTCATTAACGCCCTTGAACACTTTAATTTTAGGCGCGATTGTGTTTGGTTTGGATTTTAAGCGCACACAAATTTTTGGGGTAGTAGTTGGGCTTATCGGTACGATGTTGCTAATTTTCAACGGAGCGATTCACAACCCGAATCAGAATTATTGGTACACAATACTAGTGTTGATTGCTTCAATTTGTTATGCGATGAACGTGAATTTTATCAAGAAGTATTTATCCGATTTAAAACCTTTGACCATAACGGTTGGGAACTTTTTAGTGATGTTGTTTCCGGCTTTAATCGTTTTGTCTTTTACCGATTTCTTTTCGGTGGTTCAAGTAAAAGAAGTGCAACACGCAATGATTTTCGTAGCGATTTTAGGTATCATCGGAACCGGAATTGCTAATGTTCTTTTTTATAAACTGATACAGATTTCCTCTCCGGTTTTTGCGACTTCGGTTACTTATTTAATTCCGGTTGTGGCTTTCTTTTGGGGTTTGTTGGATAACGAAATGTTGACGCCGGTTCAGTTTGTTGGTGCTTTTATTATTTTGATAGGCGTTTATCTTTCGAGTAAAAAATAAAAAAAGACCGCTATTGCTAACGGTCTTTCCTTTACTCTATATAAATTTCAACTATTGAAAATCAGCATCTGAAACGCCTTCGTTGATTTTAACTTCTGATATTTTAATATCTAATTCAATCCCAACATTCATAATAGTATTAAAAGGAACTTTAACCCCTTTGACATCACGATAATCATTATAAGAAGTTACTTGTGTTACTTTTTGTCCACCTTGATCAACTGTTGAAGCTTCAGCCGTTTTTAGTCCGGTTTTAACATCAAAGTAATGCGTTGTGTCACCATCAACTACGGTGTAAGCATCGCTACCATTCATTGGTTCGATACCGGTTACAGTAACTCCGGCTTTGGTTGGTAATAGAGTTTCACTGAATAACACAGCGCTTTCTTTCATTTTAGCTAATTCTTCTCCTTCAAACACTTTTTTCTGACCTTGTTGCATAGCATAACCGCTGTTACCATTAATTACTTGTTTCATTAACGAACCCATACCGGCCATTGACAATTCAACCATCATTCTTCCTTTAGAATCAATTTTAGCATTGTATGATAAAGGCATCGGTGCTTGAGGAATTTTAGTTGAACCCAATGAAGCTATTGATTTTACAGATTTTACCGCTTTATCGCCACCAATGGCAGCTACATAAGCATCAACTATAGTTTTAACTGTTACGCCGGTAGGAACCGGTTTTTTCAGGGCTGGTTTTTCTGTTGGATTACCAAATTTATCAAAGTAGAAAATTGGAATTTTTCTGCTTTCCAATCCTGCTAGTACTTCAGAAGCTTTTCCAACCACCAATATTCTTAAATTATCGGCTAAGAAATATTTGTTGGCCACTCTCATGATATCATCCGGAGTAACCGCATTGATATTTTTGATGTAGTTTTCATAAAAATCAGCCGGTAAGCCTTCTGTTTCAATATTTAAAGCATAACGCGCTACAGTAGCCGGTTTTTCAACTTGCATAACGAAACGACCCACATATCCTGCTTTTACACTATTTAATACTTCTTCACTAACTTTTTCAGTTCTGATTTTTTTCAATTCGTTTAAAGCTTCTACTACGGCACTATCAGTAACTGCGTTTCTTACTTGAGTATTGGCTTTGAAAACACTGTACATGTTTTTGTCAAATCCAACGCTTGAACGAGCACCATAAGTCCAACCATGAGCTTCTCTCAAATTCATGTTTAAGTAACTATTGAAATCTCCACCATAAACCTGATTGGCTAAAATTACCGGGAAGAAATCGGCATCAGACATTTTTAAATTAACGGTATTTAAAATGGTGATTTCCGATTGTACCGCATTGGGCATGTCTACAAAGTTGATTTGAGAATATTGAACGTTGGCTGGGTTTGAATAAGTCAAATTTGGAGCCGTAGCTTTTACCCAAGAACCAAATAATTTCTCAACGGTTTTCTTAACATCTTTAGTTTTAACATCACCAACAACTACCAAATAAGCGTTTTGAGGGACAAAATAAGTTCTGTAATTGTTTTTCACATCTGCTAAAGACACGTTTTTAATGGTTTCTTCAGACAAATATTCACCGGCAGGATGGTTTTTACCATAAGCTAAAACACCTTCAACTCTTCCGGCAACTGCGGTAACACTTTTTTCTTGGGTTTTTAAACCTTCGATTAATTTGTCTCTTTCTTTATCAAATTCCTCTTGGGTAAAGTTGGGCATCAATGCCCCTTCAGCCATTAATTCCAATATTCTTTTAGAATGTTTTGACAAACCGCTGGCACTGGCGCCTGAAGCAAAGAAATTAATGCTAGCACCAAGAAAATCGATTTCTTCGTTGAAGGCATCTTTAGAAGTTTTGGTTGAACCGTTACCAATTAAGCTACTGGTTAAATCGGATACTCCTTTTTTATCTCCTTCAGCATACGGAGTGTTGTCTATAGTTAAACTAAAAGAAACTCTCGGTAATTTATTATTTTCAACCACCAAAACTTTCAATCCGTTTGGCAAAGTAAAAGAGGTTGGTTTTTTGATGTTCAAAACCGGTGCTGGACCTGGTTTTGGCTGTGTTCTGTCCTGTGCTTGCATAATTATGGTTAAAAACAAGCTTGATAATACTATAATTGTTTTTTTCATGATACTTTGAGTCTTAGTTTTGAGCTTTGTCTTTGGCTGGAACATAATCCAAAATCAAGCGTTGATTAGGATTTAAATATTTTTTGGCAGCATCTCTAATTTCTTCACGAGTGATAGAGCGGTAAATTTCGATTTCAGTATTGATCAAATTAACATCTCCGTATAACATGTAGTAAGTGGCTAAATTTTCGGCAACTCCTTCAATACTGGCGTTGTTGTTAACATAATTACTTTCATTGATGTTTTGTAATTTTTGGAAATCTTTTTCAGATATTAAATCTGTTTGTAGTTTAACGATTTCTTCATCAATTTCTCTAACCAAGTCAGCCGAAGTATTTTCGCCTTGCGGCATTCCGTAAAGAATATATTGTCCGTAATCTTCTTGAGCGTAATTGAAAGCGGCAACTACTAAAGCCATTTTCTTATCGTCAACAATTTTCTTGTATAATTTTGAACTTTTTCCATTGCTCAAGTAAGTAGAAATCATATCTAAAACTCTCGCCTCACGAGTTTTCATTGATGGAATTCTGTAGGCAGCTACCATCATTGGTTTTTGGATGTTTGGATCTTCGTAAGTTGCTTTGATGGTTTCAGTAATCGGAGCTTCTGTGAAAGTTTGTTTTTTGATTTCAACACCTCTTGGAATTGGACCAAAATATTTTTCAATCCATGCTTTAGTTTGAGCGATGTCAATTTGACCTGCTACTACTAAAACCGCATTGTTTGGCGTGTAGAATTTTTTGTTGAACGCTTGAAACTCCTCTAAAGTTGCAGCATCTAAATGTTCCATTGAACCAATTGGGGCCCAACGATAAGGATGGTTTTTAAACATGTTTTTCTTAACCTCGGCAATCAAATTTCCGTAAGGTTGGTTATCAACACGTAGTCTTTTTTCTTCTTTTACTACTTCGTTTTGAGTATCAACACCAATCTGGTTGATTACCGGATGCATTAATCTTTCGGATTCCATCCACAATCCTAATTCGGTATTGTTAGAAGGGAAAACTTCGAAGTAATAGGTTCTGTCTTCAGAAGTGTTGGCGTTGTTTGTTCCTCCGTTAGAAGTTACTATTTTAAACCATTCACCTCTTTTGATGTTTTCAGTTCCTTCGAATAATAAATGTTCAAAAAAGTGAGCAAACCCTGTTCTTTCCGGATTTTCATCTTTAGAACCTACATGGTACATTACAGACGTTATTACCACTGGAGCCGATGGATCGTTGTGTAAAATTACGTGAAGACCATTAGGTAAATCGTACTCTTCAAAAGCTACCTTTTGAGCATGCGCTGTTCCTCCAAGCATAAGCAATGAACTTAAAGCAATTAATGATTTTTTCATAAAAAATTGAAATTTTTTCGTTGATTGTTTTGTTAGTTAACTAACCTTTAGTTTTGTTACACCAAAAGTACTTTTTTTTCTCTAAAATCTTTAGAATTCTCTAAATTTCTGTTGCCAAGTCTAATTCCTTGAAGGATAGCGATAAACTTTTTTCAGTATACTGTTGCGTGTAACAGAAATAGTAGTATATTTGCACACTTAAAAAATTAATTAAACATCATTGTTATGTACGCAATCGTAGAGATAGCAGGGCAACAATTTAAAGTTAGCAAAGACTTAAAAGTTTATGTTCACCGTTTGGCTAATGAAGAAGGTTCAAAAGTTTCTTTTGACAAAGTTCTTTTATTAGATGATAATGGCAACATTACTTTAGGCGCCCCAGCTATAGAAGGTGCTTCAGTAGAAGCCAAAGTGTTACAACACTTAAAAGGAGACAAAGTAATCGTTTTCAAAAAGAAAAGAAGAAAAGGATTCAAGAAAAGAAACGGTCACAGACAGTATCTTACTCAAATTGTAATTGAAGGTATCAGCGCAACCGGCGGTAAAAAAGCGGCTAAAGCTGAGAAAGCTACAGAACCAAAAGCTGAAAAAGCAGCAGCAGAGCCAAAAGCGCCAAAAGCGAAAAAAGCCACCACTGAAGCTCCAGCAACAGAAGAAAACAACTAATATTTAAAACTTATACGTCATGGCTCACAAGAAAGGTGTCGGTAGTTCTAAGAATGGTAGAGAATCAGAATCGAAACGTTTAGGTGTTAAGATTTATGGTGGTCAAGCTGCTATTGCTGGGAATATCATCGTTAGACAAAGAGGTTCTAAACACAATCCGGGAGAAAACGTTTACATGGGTAAAGATCATACTTTACATGCAAAAGTTGCCGGAGTAGTGAAGTTTCAAAAGAAATCAGACAACAAATCATTTGTTTCTGTAATTCCTTTCGAAGCATAAGAACAAACTCTTATTAAAATACAAAACCCGTTCAGCAATGAGCGGGTTTTTTGTTTAGCTTCGCTCAGTTAGCCTTTGGCTCGGGTTAGGAGCGAATCGCTCGGGCTTTCTTGGTTTCCATGTTCCCGCTTTCCGTTATACTTCGTGCCACTACAATCGGGGCTAATTAGGATTTGTCTTTTGTGTCTGGTATATCATCCCTAACGGGACTTTTCTTTTACATAAATTATTTTTGCTCCCCATATTAAATCCCTAACGGGATTGAAATAAAAAACCTTCACTTCTCAGCAAGGGTTGTGCTTTGTTTCAATTTCAGAATGCATTTTGAAACACAAATTGTGTCAAAATTTCCAAAATTCTTTTTTTGCCACAGATATTGTGTCAAATTTTTAAAAGTAAATTTTTGACACAGAATTATTAAGGATAAATTGTGTTCAGTATAAATATTTTCTTTACATCAGCCAATAAAAAAACCCTCACTTTTCAGCAAGGGTTTATATCTAATATTTAAAATCTGAAATTTAATATCAGATTAGTATCTGTAATACTCCGGTTTGTATGGTCCTTCAACAGCAACGCCAATATAAGCCGCTTGCTCGTCATTTAAGGTTTCCAATTCAACACCTAATTTAGCCAAGTGTAAAGCCGCTACTTTTTCATCTAAATGTTTTGGTAACATATACACTTCGTTATTGTAAGCCGCACTGTTGGTCCACAACTCGATTTGTGCCAAAGTTTGGTTAGTAAAGGAGTTACTCATTACAAAACTTGGGTGACCGGTTGCACAACCTAAGTTTACCAAACGACCTTCAGCCAAAATAAGAATATCATTTCCGTTGATGGTATATTTGTCTACTTGTGGTTTGATTTCTATTTTTGACGCACCGTAGTTTTTGTTCAACCAAGCCATGTCAATTTCGTTATCAAAGTGGCCAATGTTACAAACGATAGTTTTGTCTTTCATTTGCTCGAAATGGCTTCCCATAACGATATCTTTATTTCCTGTTGTCGTGATAATAATATCGGCAGTTTTGATAACCGTGTTTAATTTTTTCACTTCAAAACCATCCATAGCTGCTTGTAAAGCACAGATTGGATCGATTTCTGTAACCGTAACAATTGAACCGGCACCTCTGAAAGAAGCCGCAGTTCCTTTACCAACATCACCGTAACCACAAACGATTACTCTTTTTCCGGCCAACATAATATCGGTAGCACGACGAACCGCATCCACAGCTGATTCTTTACAACCGTATTTGTTGTCAAATTTAGATTTAGTAACCGAGTCATTTACGTTAATAGCCGGCATGAATAACGTTCCGTTTTTCATTCTTTCGTACAAACGGTGAACTCCTGTAGTAGTTTCTTCAGACAAACCTTTGATTCCAGGAATTAATTCCGGGTAACGGTCGAATACCATATTGGTTAAATCTCCACCATCATCTAATATCATGTTCAATGGTTTTCTGTCTTCACCAAAGAATAAAGTTTGTTCAATACACCAATCAAAAGACTCTTCATCCAAACCTTTCCAAGCATACACTTGAATTCCCGCAGCAGCAATAGCTGCAGCAGCTTGATCTTGAGTAGAGAAAATGTTACAAGATGACCAAGTAACTTCTGCACCCAAAGCAATTAAAGTTTCAATTAAAACAGCCGTTTGGATAGTCATGTGAAGACATCCGGCAATGCGAGCGCCTTTTAAAGGTTGGCTAGCACCATATTCAGCGCGAAGTGCCATTAATCCCGGCATTTCAGCTTCCGCCAATTCGATTTCTTTTCTTCCCCAAGCTGCCAAGTTAATATCCTTAACTTTGTAAGCTACAAAAGGTAATGTTTGTGTACTCATCTATTATGTATATTTGTTTTTTAAAATAGTGGTGCAAAATTACACAATAGGATAGAATTAAAAAAACGTTTTCTATTTTTTTGTGATTTGTTTAGCTACTTAATTTTCTGAAAAACAAACAGATAATTTAAAAAATTACCCATGTCGTTACTAAAAATCAAAGCTTTAAACGAAACCACGCATTTATACGTTTGGAAAATCACCGAAACTTTCGATGAACTTTTTCGCACAGTGGCGTTAAAAGACGTTTCATTAGCCAGACTAGAAGGCATGAAAGCCGAAAGCCACCAAAAAGGTTTTCTCAGCGTGAGAAGACTATTGATGGAAGCCGGCTACACCGATTTTGATTTGTTTTATGATGAGTTTGGAAAGCCTCATTTAAAAGACGGCAAACACATTTCCATCTCGCATTCCAATGATTTTTCGGTGATTGTTTTGAGTGAGGACAATATTGGTGCCGATTTAGAAATTCTAAAAGAAAAAACGATGAAATTGGCTCCAAGATTTATGGATGTAAAGCATTTGCAAAACCTTTCAGAGGATGATTTGTTAAAAAAAGCGACTGTAGTTTGGGGCATCAAAGAATCAGTATTTAAAATAAAAAATGAAGTCGGAATCAGTTTTAAAGACCATATTTTTGAAAATGATTTTGCCTTGACAGATGAAAAATGTACCGTTGAATTGAGGTTTAATAACCAAGTAGAACACTTTGATATTCTTTTTGATTTTATCGAAAACTATGCTTTTGTGTGTGCTTTTGAAAAAAAATAATGAGAGACCTTTACCAAGAAATTCTAAAAGCCCAACATCAAAAACAAAAACTATTAGCCATCCTTTTGGATCCTGATAAATTGACTTTGGAATCCATCACTAATTTGGTTTCTAAAATCAGTCAATCTCCGGCAACCCATATTTTAGTGGGCGGAAGTTCTTTTGAAGGCAATCATTTAGAGGAATTGATCCTTTTTCTCAAACAAAATTCGCATTTGCCAATTTTGCTTTTTCCGGGAAACTCCACCCAAATTTCCGCAGCAGCTGATGGTATTTTGTTTTTGCAATTACTTTCAGGAAGAAATTCGGAGTACTTGGTTGAGCAACAAATTAAAGCCGTACCTGTTTTAGAAAAAACCAACTTAGAAATCATCTCAACCGGTTACATCCTTATTGAAAGCGGAAGTGAAACCGCAGTAGAAAGAGTTAGTCAAACCAAACCCTTAGACCGAAATAATTTTGATTATGTAGCCCAAACTGCTAAAGCCGGAGAGTTTATCGGAAATAAATTAATCTATCTCGAAGCCGGAAGTGGTGCACAAAAAGCGGTTCCCATAGAAATGATTACAACGGTGGCTAAACGAATTTCTGTGCCTTTAATTGTTGGTGGCGGCATTCGTTCGAAACACGGAATCGAAGAGGCATTCACTGCCGGAGCGGATATGGTCGTCATCGGAACGGCTTTTGAAAATGATCTAAATTTTTTTGATTAATGCTAGAATTCCTATTTTCTCAATATGAAAACTATCCAAACTACGAAATTGTATTAGAGTTGGGAGCTATATTTTTTGGATTATTAAGTGTGTGGTTTGCCAAAAAAGACAACATTTGGGTATTTCCTACAGGAATAATCAACACAGCGATTTATGTATATTTGCTATGGAAATGGTCTTTGTTAGGTGATATGATGATTAATTTTTACTACGTCGTCATGAGTATATACGGGTGGTATCATTGGACCAGAAAAAAAGATAATGTAATCGAATTTCCTATTTCGAGAATGAATACTGCAGAGAAAAAATGGTCACTCATCATATTTGTGTTAACTATCGCTTTTGTAGTCATTGTTTATACATTTTTTGATAAATTTACCCACTGGACTTCCTACGTTGATACTTTCGTTACCGGAATTTTCTTTGTCGGAATGTGGTTAATGGCGAAACGGAAAATAGAGAATTGGATTTTGTGGATTATTGGCGATATTATCTCCATCCCAATGTATTTTGCCAAAGGCTATTCGTTTACCAGCATGCAGTATTTACTATTTACAATCATTGCCATTTATGGCTATTTAGAATGGAAGAGCATTTTACAAGAAAAGAAAGTTTAGCCAAAAAATACAAACTAACGGAAACCGACTTTGAACAAATCAAAGCGCACGGTATTGCTTTGGATAAGATTGAAGGAGAACTTTTGTTATTTCAATCCGGAATTCCAAAGATTTATTTAGAAAGACCGGCTACGATAGGCGATGGCATTGTCAAATTATCCCACGAAGAGTTTCAAAAACAAGCGGCCTTTTTCGACCAAAAAAAATCAACGCTTAAACTTAAAAAGTTTGTTCCGGCTTCCGGAGCGGCAAGCAGAATGTTTAAATTCTTGAGCGAGTTTTTAATTGAATTCGACCACGAAAACGAAACCATTAACGCTTACATCAACCGAAAGAAAGATAAAAATCTTCCGATTTTCTTAGCCGGTATCGAAAAGTTTCCTTTTTATGATGAAATAAAATCAAAGTTAAAAGAACTTCACGCCAATTATTATTCGCTCGAAAGACACGAAAAAAGTTATCACTTTATCAAATTGATGTTGGCTACCGATTATTTTGATTTTGCCAACAAACCCAAAGCAGTGCTCAACTTTCACAAATATGCTGACCATATCGCTACACCGGTTGAAGAACATTTAAACGAATGTGCCTTTTACGCAACCTCCAACTCGGTTTCAAATTTGCATTTTACGGTTTCAGAAAATCATGAAGAGCTGTTCCAAAAAAACATCAGCGAAGTAAAGGCCAAAGTTGAAAAAAAATCAAATACTAAGCTAAATGTTAGCTATTCTTACCAAGATAAAAGCACCGATACCATTGCAGTTGGCTCTAATAATCACCCTTTTAGAAATGATGACGGTACGTTGGTTTTTCGTCCGGGCGGACATGGCGCGCTAATTAATAATTTGGACAATTTGGAGGCCGATATTATTTTCATCAAGAATATTGATAACGTAATTCAAAATCATATTGATGAAATTACACTTTACAAAAAAGGATTAGCCGGAATTTTATTGGAATTACAAGAACAGATTTTTCAAATATTAACCGATATTGATCAACAAAAAATAAAAGAAAGTACTATTGCTTCCATTGTCAATTTTATGAAGCAAAAACTCAATATTGACGTGTTGGAGGATTTCAATAAATATACTTTGGAGCATAAAATCGACTTCATTAAAAACAAATTAAACCGACCGATTCGCATTTGTGGAATGGTAAAAAATGAAGGCGAACCCGGTGGCGGACCATTTTGGGTGAGAAGTTTTAAAGGGAATGTTTCATTGCAAATCGTAGAAAGCGCTCAAGTTGATTCTCATAATTCAGAACAAACGAGCCTATTAGCCAAAGCGACTCATTTCAATCCGGTGGATTTGGTTTGTGCAACTAAAAATTACAAAGGTCAAAAGTTTGATTTAAAACAGTTTGTTGATCACAGTACAGGTTTTATTGTTCACAAAAACAATAAAGGAAAAGAAATCAAAGGCTACGAACTACCGGGTTTGTGGAATGGCGCTATGGCCAAATGGATTACCGTTTTTATAGAAGTGCCCTTAGTAACTTTTAATCCGGTGAAGACTGTAAATGATTTATTAAAACCGGCACACCAACCCCAATATGAAAACTGAGGTCATACTTGCCGAGCTTCAATTTAAAGCAGTCAGAAGTTCAGGTGCAGGCGGTCAAAACGTCAATAAAGTGTCCTCCAAAGTAGTGCTGACTTTTGATTTAAAAAATTCGCAAGCACTCACAGTTGAAGAAAAAGAATGGCTTTTGGCTAAATTGGCCAACAGATTAACTTCGGAACAAATTTTAATCCTAAACTGCGACAAAGACCGAAGCCAACTTAAAAACAAAACCATTGTGACCAAACGTTTTTTGGAACTAATCAACAAATCTTTAATTGTTCCGAAGAAAAGAAAAGCGAGTAAGATTCCGCGTTCAGTCATCGAAAAAAGAATCAAAGCCAAACGAAATCTTTCCGAAATCAAGCAGAATAGGAGAAAACCACATTTTTGAAATTTCAATTTCAATGTCAAAAATCAATAGCAATAATTCTGTCACATTTATTATCATTGAATTTTGCTATTGCCAATGCTTTTTTTATACCTTTGCCTCGTCTCAAAGGGGTGCTCTAAATAACGAGCTGAGATTATACCCAACGAACCTGGAACAGGTAATGCTGTTTAGGGATTAGATAAGACAAAAGTGCACGTTTGTCCTGTCGAGAGTATCAATTTAATTTTTTAACCAAGAATAATTACCCCTTTTATTCGTAACATTTTACGAATGAAAACTTTATTCAAAACAAGCAAGAAGACATTTCTAATCTCTGCTTTCTGCTTTCTGCCTTCAGCTTTCTTTGCTCAAGAAAAGCAACAAGACACTACAAAAGTGAACCAACTAAACGAAGTCACAGTTTCGGCGGTTAGAGCCAAAGGCAAAAATCCAATTACTTTTACCAATGTAGGTAAGAAAGAAATCGAACCGCGAAATTTGGGGCAAGACATTCCCATTTTACTCAATTACTTACCGTCTGTAGTTACTACCACTGATGCCGGAAATGGCGTTGGCTATACTTATATGAGGGTTCGTGGTGCCGATGGTTCGCGAATCAATGTGACTTTAAACGGCATTCCATTCAACGACAGTGAAAGCCAAGGCACTTTTTTTGTCAATTTGCCCGATTTTGCTTCTTCATTAGAAAGCATTCAGTTGCAACGCGGCGTTGGAACATCCACCAATGGTGCCGGAGCTTTTGGAGCAAGTTTGAACATGCAAACCAAATCCTATCAGGAAAACGCTTATGCCGAAATTGCTAATTCCGCCGGAAGTTTCGGAACCCGAAAACACACTTTAGCTTTTGGAACAGGATTGCATAATAATTTTGAAATGAATGCCCGATTTTCCAATATTGCTTCTGATGGGTTTATTGACCGCGCTTCATCTAATTTGTTCGGTTATTTTTTTAATGCCAATTATGTAACCCAAACGACTTTGATTAAAGCACTGGCTTTTGGCGGAAAAGAGAAAACGTATCAGGCTTGGTATGGCATCGAAGATCCGGAAAAGTTAGCTAATGACAGAACGTTCAATCCGGCAGGGATGTATTTTGACGAAAACGGAAATATGCAATTCTATGATGACGAAACGGATAATTACACGCAAAATCATTTTCAATTGCATTGGTCCGAAAAGTGGTCTGAAAAATGGATTACCAATACCGCATTGCATTACACTATCGGGAAAGGCTATTTTGAACAATACAGAGAAGACGAAACTTTATCCGATTATAATTTACCCGATTTTCAAGGCAATGCCATTTCAGATTTAGTTCGAAAAAGATGGCTGGATAACGACTTTTTTGGTGCCACTTTTTCATTGAATTATAAAACCGCTAAAACCGATGTTTTACTTGGCGGAGCGGCAAACCGTTATTTAGGCGATCATTTCGGAGAAGTAGTGTGGACGCAGTATTATGTGCCGAATGAAAACCGTTATTACAACAACATAGGCAATAAAGACGATGTAAATTTTTACGCCAGAGCTTCTCAGCAAGTCGAAAAACTCAATATGTTTGCCGATTTGCAGTACCGAATGGTTTTTTACGAAGCCACCAGTTTTCGATTTAGTGATGTAAATGATACGTTTCGTTTTTTCAATCCCAAAGTAGGTTTGAATTATGATTTAAATGACAAAAACTCGTTTTACGGTTATTTTGGCGTCGCCAATAAAGAGCCAAGACGCGATGATTACGAGAACGGAAGTGTAAAACCGGAGCGTTTGTTTGATTATGAATTGGGCTGGAAATACAATTCGAAGAAAGTAAAAATTACCGCTAATGCTTTTTATATGAACTATCTCAATCAATTGGTGTTGACTGGTGCTTTGAACGATGTTGGTTCGCCAATTTTCACCAATAGCGGTAAAAGTTACCGACTTGGTATAGAGATTGAATCGGTGATTGCGTTGACTGACCAATTGATTTTGAATCCCAATGTCACATTGAGCCAAAATAAAAACCGGGATTTTTACTTCCAACGTGATGGTGTTTTGCAAAATTTAGGCCATACTGATATTGCTTTTTCCCCAAATGTAGTTGTTGGAAACAGACTAACTTACTTACCGGTAAAAGATTTCCAAATTTCGTTGTTGTCTAAATTTGTAGGCGAACAATACATGGGCAATATCGATTCGGAGAATTCAAAACTCGAGGCTTATTTTGTCAATGATTTGAATGCTTCCTATGAATGGAAAATCAACAAAGGAGTAAAGTCGATTTTGTTTTCAGCTTTGGTCAATAATTTATTCGATTTGGAATATGAATCCAATGGTTATTTTTATACGTATGATGACGATTGGAGCAATCCTGGAAGCATTACAACGCTGGAAGGCGCAGGATTTTATCCACAAGCCGGAATCAATTTTATTGCAGGATTGACTTTGAAATTTTAGCCTAAAAAAGCCGAACGTTTTTGTTCGGCTTTTTTTAATTGGTAATAATTAATGTGCTTCCGTTGATATCAACGCGGTATTGTTTCATGGGGTATTGTTGTCCCGGACTTTGACCCGAAAATAAATTGTAAACGGTATCGTCACAATCACAAGTGGCCTCAATGCCACTAATAGTCATAGCGGTTGTACAACTGGTAAAATCTTGGTTAGGACAAGCCAAGTCAAAAGCTACAAAACCGCTTCCGGTATTAAAAACAACAATACCTCGTGCGCCTTGCGAATAATCAACTATATGATTGCTTGGAAATTGCAAGTTGCTGTAACCCGGTAAATTCATGTTAATTTGCAGATACACCGTATAATTTGGTATATTAGGATTGCGATTATTAATACTGCCACTATCGCATCCAAAGGCGAAAGGCAATAATAAGAGTAGAACGATTATCTTTTTCATGTAAATTTATTTCAATACTATAGCGAAACAAATTTAAATTAATTAACTTTGACATGCGTTATTAAACGCCACCAAATTTGAAATAAATTTTAAAATACTATCTTTGAAAAAAGAAATCCCGTTGCGATGGGATTTTTTCTATTTATATAAATGATGAAATTATGAGTACAGTATCGTATTACACAGCAGAAGGACTGAAAAAATTAAAAGACGAATTAGAACAATTAAAAAGTATAGAAAGACCAAAAGCTTCCCAAGCCATTGCAGAAGCCAGAGATAAAGGCGATTTGTCAGAGAATGCAGAATATGACGCAGCCAAAGAAGCGCAAGGCATGTTGGAGATGAGAATTGCCAAAATGGAAGAAGTATATTCAAACGCCAGATTGATTGACGAATCGCAATTAGACGTTTCCAAAGCTTTGGTTTTATCGAATGTAAAGATTAAAAATCAAGCCAACGGTATGGAAATGAAATATACCTTAGTAGCTGAAAGCGAAGCCGATTTAAAAACCGGAAAAATTTCGGTAAGCTCTCCAATTGGGAAAGGTTTGTTAGGTAAAAAAGTAGGTGAAATTGCCGAAATCAGTGTGCCTAACGGAAAATTGAATTTTGAAATTTTAGAAATCTCAAGAGACTAAAATGAGTTCCATATTCACTAAAATTATTAACGGAGAAATTCCGGCTTACAAGATTGCCGAAGATGATAATTATTTGGCTTTTTTAGATGTGAATCCTAATGCCAAAGGACATGCACTTTGTATTCCGAAACAGGAGATCAACAAGATTTTCGATATGGAAGAAGACCATTATTTAGGCTTAATGCAATTTGCCCGAAAAGTAGCCCAAGCCGTTGAGAAAACCGTTCCGTGCAAGCGTATGGGCGTGGCTGTAGTTGGTCTGGAAGTGCCGCATGTTCACGTGCATTTGATTCCGCTTCACGATATGGATGACATGCGTTTCCAACGAAAAGTGTCTTTGACCAAAGAAGAGTTTGAAGATTTAGCGAAAGCCATTCAAAGTAATTTATAATAAGAAAATCCCGAGTTATCGGGATTTTTTTAGGCCTTTTTAAAAGAAACCTGCATGGTTGTGCCTTTGTCTATTTCGGAATGCAGCACTTTTATTTTCCCTTTGTGGTATTCTTCTACAATTCTTTTGGTTAATGATAAACCCAAGCCCCAACCGCGTCTTTTGGTGGTAAAACCCGGTTCAAAAACACGCTTGAATTGGTTCTTTGGAATGCCTTTTCCGGTATCGGAAACCAGGATTTTCACGTAAGTGTTGTCGTTTTCAATAACTACAGATAATTTTCCTCTACCTTTCATCGCATCGATAGCATTTTTGACTAAGTTTTCAACTGTCCAACTGTGCAAAGCCGGATTGAGTAAAACTATAATGGGTTTTTTAGGCGCTTTGAAAGAGAACTCCACTTGCTTTGAAAATCTTGACCTTAGGTAATCAAAAGATTGTTCTGTTTCTTCAATAATATTTCTTTTTTCAAGAATGGGTTCGGAACCGATTTTGGAAAACCTATCGGTGATGGTTTGCAATCGAGTGATGTCTTTTTCAATTTCAACGATGGTAGTTTCGGCGACATTATCGGCTTTCATGATTTCGAGCCAGCCGATTAAGGAAGACAATGGTGTGCCAATTTGGTGTGCGGTTTCTTTCGCCATTCCGGCCCAAAGTTTGTTTTGAGTCGCCATTTTGGTACTGCGGTAAAAGTTGTAAACCAAGCCGCCAAAGAGGAAAATAATCAGTAATAAAGCGACCGGATAATATTTCAATTTATTCAATAAAGACGAATCACCATAGTATAAATGATGTGTTTTGCCTTCAGAAATTTGCATGACAATCGGGTCGTTTTGATTTTTTAGCTTTTGTAAAAAACGCTGCAGTTTGGTTTTGTCTTTCAGAATATCTTCATCAATATTCTTGGTGTTGATGATAGAATCTTTTTCGGTAACAATAATAGGAATAGTAGCGGTTTGTAGAATCTGTAAGGGCAAATCAACATCGGTGTATTCGTTAGCGTTGATTAAGGTTTCCTGAGATTTCGCCCAAAGTTCCATCTTCAGACGTTCCTCATTTTTAAAGATTTGGAAAAAAGAATACGTATTCCAAAGAATTAAAGCCACGATGACAAAGGAAGCCATAATGATAATCCAACGGGTGGTGTTTCTTTTTTCGGAAAACTGCATGGTCAAATTTTTTATAAATATAGACAAAACCGCCAAAAGTGCAAGACGAATTCTGTTTAGCCCTGATTGCCGAGGAAATCAACTTTGCAAAAGTTGATTGTAACAGAAAGCAGGAATACGGATGGCAAGAATGCCCGAACCTTTCGCTCCTGAAATCAATAAAAATTGTATTTTTGGGGAAAACAAAGAATATGCTCAGTTTTGAACCTCATACACTGTCGCCCGCGCAATTACAGGGTTATTTGCAAAGTGCGGTAGCGCCGCGCCCGATTGCTTTTGCGAGTACCGTTGATAAAAATGGTAAGCCTAATTTGTCGCCGTTTAGTTTTTTTAATGTGTTTAGTTCGAATCCGCCGATACTGGTTTTTTCGCCGGCTCGTCGCGTTAGAAATAATACAACAAAACACACTTTGGAAAACTGTGAAGCCACGAAACAAGTCGTGATTAACGTGGTGAATTATGATATCGTACAACAAGCATCGTTGTCAAGTACAGAATATGCTGATGGCGTGAACGAATTTATTAAATCCGGGTTAACGATGTTGCCTTCGGATATGGTAAAACCATTTCGCGTGGCGGAAAGTCCGGTGCAAATGGAATGCAAAGTCAACGAAATTATAGCCTTAGGAAATCAAGGCGGCGCAGGCAATTTAATCATTTGTGAAGTGGTTAAAATTCACATCAACGAAAACGTTTTGGATGACAAAGGTGCGATTGACCAAAGCAAAATTGATTTGGTTTCAAGATTGGGTGGCAATTGGTATTCTCGTTCCAATCAAGGCTTGTTTGAAGTGGAGAAACCCTTGGTAACATTGGGAATAGGCGTGGATTCGATTCCGGATTTTATCAAGAAAAGTCCAATTTTTGATGGGAACGATTTGGGTAAATTAGGAAATGTAGAAGCCTTGCCAACCGAAGAAGAAATTACTATATTTGTAAAACTGAATTTTGCAGTAAAGGGAGTTTTGAGTTCGGATGACGAGCAAAAAATACACCAAAAAGCAAAAGAATATTTGAATAATAATGAAGTACTATCGGCTTGGAAAGTACTTTTAGCAAAACAATAATTATGGAAGTTACCGGAAAAATTAAAGTGATTAATCCTGAGCAACAAGTGAGTGCCAGTTTTAGAAAAAGAGAATTAGTTGTGGCTACAGAAGAGCAATATCCACAGTTTATCAGCATCAATTTTGTGCAGGATAAATGTGATTTATTGAACAACTATAATGTAGGGGAAGCGGTAAAAGTTTCGATCAACTTAAGAGGAAGAGAATGGGTGAATCCGCAAGGAGAAACCAAATATTTCAACGACATTCAAGGTTGGAGAGTGGAAAAACTACAAGCGGAAGCACCGGCTGCTCCGGGAATGGCGCCAATGCCACCGGCAGAAGCTTTTGCACCAGCGACGAACTTCAACGAAGAAGAGCACGACGATTTACCTTTTTAATAAATTCGTCTTAAAGCCAAAGGTCTTAAAGTCAAACGTCATTTTTATTATAATTTTGACATTCGACTTTAAGACTTTTTACATTTGACACTTTTACAATGCATTTTTTAACCAAAGATTTATATTTTCCACCGGTCGATGAAGCTTCGTATGAAGGCATTTTGGCGGTTGGCGGCGATTTGTCTACGGACCGATTGTTGTTGGCGTACCGGAATGGGATATTTCCTTGGTTTAATCCGGATGAGCCTATTCTTTGGTGGTCACCGCCGGAGCGAATGGTCGTTGCGCCGCAATTGTATAAGGTTTCGAAGAGCATTCGGAATTTATTAAACCAGAAGAAGTTCGACATCACTTTCAACCAAAGCTTTGAAGAAGTGATTCGGAATTGCCAACAAATTGTCCGCAAAGACCAAGACGGAACTTGGATTACAGATGATATTATCGATTCGTATACTAAATTACATGAAATGGGTTTTGCGCAATCAGTAGAAGTTTGGCAAAATGGTGAATTGGTTGGCGGTTTGTATGGCGTCGATTTAGGACACGTTTTCTGTGGTGAAAGCATGTTTTCTAAAGTGTCTAATGCGAGTAAGATAGCGTTTGTGACTTTGGTACAATACTTAAAAGACAACAATTACAAACTCTTAGATTGTCAAATACACAATGATCATTTGGAGAAATTGGGTGCGTTTGAGATTTCGCGAGAGACTTTTATTAAGGTGTTGAAGAGTTAGTCACAGTTTTCAGTTAATTCTGCCAACTGTGACTGCGACTGAGAACTATTTCCTCTTCCAACAATCTTCCACATGATCATTGACCATTCCGGTGGCTTGCATGTGCGCGTAAACTACCGTTGAGCCGACAAACTTAAACCCGCGTTTTTTTAAATCTTTACTGATTTCGTCTGAAAGTGGTGTCGTGGCTTTTACATCGCTCATTTTCTTGATGTTGTTTTCAATCGGTTTTCCGCCGGTGAAATTCCAGATGTATTTAGAAAAGCTTCCGAATTCTTTCTGAACTTCCATAAAGGCTATGGCATTGGCAATCGTTCCTTTGATTTTTAGGCCGTTGCGAATGATACCTGCGTCTTGCATTAGTTCGGCGACTTTGTCTTCGTTGTATTGCGCGACTTTTTTGTAATCGAATTGGTCAAAAGCTTTGCGGAAGTTGTCTCTTTTTTTCAAAATCGTGTACCAACTCAAACCGGCTTGGAAAGTTTCTAATACTAAAAACTCGAATAATTTATCGTCGTCATATACGGGATTTCCCCATTCGTTATCGTGGTAATCACGGTATAAATCGTCTTTTTCGCACCAAGCGCAACGTATTTTACTTTCCATCTTTAGCGATGTATTTTTCAATTAAAGCATGGCCCAAATAAATAAATGGTGTCATGCCAACGGCTATAATCAACTTAACGGTGTAGCCGGTTAATCCTGAAATGATATAAGTTTTGGTGTCCATAATTCCGGGTAACCAAAATGCGATACCCAATACGATAAAGCTATCAAAAAACTGTGAAATCACTGTTGAACCAGTACTTCTGAGCCATATCATTTTGTTACCGGTTCGTCTTTTTACAAAATGAAAGATAGTAACATCAATCAATTGAGAAGCTAAAAAGGCAATTATGCTGCCTACTATAATCAATTGACTTTGCCCAAAAACCGCATTGAATTGCTCTGTAGTCACTGAGCTAATTCCGGTTGAAGGTATTTTCATGGCGAAAAACAACACAAAAAAAGTATAGGCTATTAGTCCGGCAGTAATTAAGGAAAGCTTTCTTACGCCTTTTTCGCCAAAATATTCATTGATTAAATCGGTTGTCACAAACACAATTGGCCATGGTAAAATACCGATGCTCATTACGGCAGTGCCAACATCAATTAGTTTTCCGCCAATGAGTTCAGCTACTATAGCATTAGTTATAAAAATGCCTGCAAGCACAACATATACGGTATCTTTTTTTGATTGAAACATGCTTTATTCCTCGAAATTAAAGTAGTTTTCGCGTTCTTCCTTTTTTCTAAAACTGGCACCCGGATGATTGGCATTAATGGTTTCTTTCATGATGGCCGGCATTAGCTTTTCTATGGTATTTTCTTCGTCGATTTCTTCTAGCACCGGTGAGAAATAAGCTTTCGGAACAATTTTGCCATTTTCAATTAAAAAGGCCATTGAGTGGAAAGTTTTGGTGCCGATGATTTTTTCTTCTTTTGTTTTTTGGGACTGATAGAAATAGAAAACAGCCAGATTATTTCCTTGTTTTATTTCTCTTTTTTCTAAGAACTGGACTTTACTGGTTTCTTTTATTTTATCAAAATCTCTCATAGCGGCTTCAGCAATTTCGTCATCTGATATTGTTTTTAAGAAATCGAAAGCGTCTTTTTCTTGCAGCAAAAGGATGGTTTTGAATTTTGTTTTAGGATTATCGAGCCCTTTTTTAATCAGTTCTTTACTGGCTTTGTTGTGGGTGATTTCCAATTTTAAAATCTCCAATAGGATTTCAGGATTGTCCAGTTTTTTTATTTTCGTCATCAATTCATTTACATCATTGTTTTTAGGCAGGTGCGATAATAGTGAAAGATAATTTAAAAGATTGGAGTTTGGATTTTCGTCCTCTTCATAGTCATAAGCATAGTCTTCTTCATACTCATTTTCTTCCTCTGAAGCCTTTTTTTCTTCTCGGTTAAGTAGTCTTTTGTATTCCAATTTTGAATGGGTTAAAATCAGTTTTTGGAAAGCAGCGATTTTTTTAGGAGAACCCAGTTTTTTGTCTAACAAAGCGTTACAGAAACTTATGATTGGTTTGTTGTACTCTTCTATACCGTAGAATTGGAAAATATCGGGAAATAGTACTTTACTTTCCTCTAAATTTTCTTCGAAGGAATGGAATAACTGATTTAACTCATAGGCATCTTCTGTAACCGGAAGGTCGAATTCCATTAGTTTTAAAACCTGACGATAAGCATTTTCGGTGTTTTGAGAAGCTAAGGCATTAAGAATGGCTAACTGTTCTGTTGTTTTGGTCCCTTCCGCTTTATATTTGTTTTCCAAATAAGGAACAACCTCTTTGTGTTTCAAATCGCCTAGTTTTTGGTACAAGCCTACTTTGCCATAAGCCTCTGTATCCTCAAATTCGTGGGTGTCTAAAAAAGTAGTAATGCGTTCAAAATCGGTTTCGTTTAACGTTAAATTGTATAAGTTATTGTAGGCAATTTTACGGATTGAATCGGTCTCGCTTGCAGCTTCTTCCAAAAACAGTTTTACTTTATCATCAAAAATGCTTCTTTGGGTTGTTTTTTCCGGTACAAATGACGAGAATGCCTTTTCAGTAAATGAATCGTCGTTTTTGTAATTTCGGTCTACCAAAGTCTTTAAGGTGACTTTTCGGTTGTCCATGAAGAAGGTTTTGATTTTTAGCGCTTGGTCTGAATTTTTAATACTTACCAAAGCATCGGCCACTTCGCAACCCAAAGCATCGTTGTGTGAAAAAGTGTTGCTGAGAATCTCTGTTTTTTCAAACTCTTTGAAATAATTGTCCCAAGTAGATAGCCATGGATCGGTATTGTCTTTGTTGATTCTGTAGTTGTCAAAAAGGGTTTTTAATTCTTTATTGTAATCATTTTTAAGAGAATCAAGAGTACTTACCTGAAGATATCTAGGGTAATTCATTACTTCAACAGTAACCGATTTTCCGATGTATGAGTTGAATTCTTTAGGGTCAAAATTGACTTCAGGATTTCTTTGCCATCTTCTCATGGAGCGAATTTCGTCGTTACCAATGCCTAAAATGGTTTGTTCGTTTATTTTTTTGGGAATTTCGATAACATATTTTCCTAAAGTATCTTTATAAACAGTGCTTTCGGAGGTTTTGAATTCCTCAAATGTAAAAGAGTTGAAGAATTTAGTACTGTTTTGTTCAGTCGCATCTATGGCACCCAAAAGGTAAAATTTATTCCCTTTGATAATGGACTTTAATTGGACTTTATGGTGTTCATTAGTGGATGAAGAGACATAATCCTTCGTGTTTTTTTCAAAATTAGCGGTTTCTTCCATTTCCTGATTCATGTAGAATTCGTTTTGGATTTGTTGGTGTTGAAACGTTTTATCATCCATAAAATCCATGTCTGTTGAAGTGTTTTCAATCACAAAAAAATAACTTTTCTCTTTTGGATCAAAAGCTTCGAAGGTTACATCGGAAGCGGTTTTTTCACTATTGCCATATTGGACACAAAACTCGGGCATGGTTACTGAAAAGCCTCCTTTTTGAGGTTGAACTTTTTCCCAGGTATTTTTAAATCCTTTAATTTTGAATTTGTCGAATATGGTTTGTTCGTATTGTTTTACATAAGTTCCCGTTCCGGAAAAAGAAACGCTAATGATTTCTAATGGGGTTACATAAAAACGGTAGTGTTGGAAATTACCGGCTTTACTTTTGTTTTTCACATCATAACCGATATAGGCTTCGTCTTTGATTTCTTTTTTCTCTAAGATTTCTCCCGGTATGAATTCGTATAGCAAACTATCGATACTCTTGTGATTGAAGTAATCGTTTTTCTTTTGCAAATAATTGTGTAACGGTACTCTAACCATGCTCAAAACGCCACCATTAGTGATGTCAAGTGTGCTTTTAATTTTCTCGAAGTTTAGGTTTAAGTCGAAATCAACGGTTTGAATCATTTGATCGGGTGTTGGTTCCGTTTTTATTTTTGGTTCAGGAAAAAATTCTTCAATGGTTTTTTTGTCGGTTTCCCCTTTTTTGGTCAACGGACCAATTACCGGAGTTACTTGATATCCTTTGTTGATTAAAAGTTGTAAAACGCCTTCTTTTCCGCCTAAATGCGCTGCACCAACGGCACTAAACAGACTGCCATGGTGTACTAATGAATCAATGCTTTTGACCATATCATAATTTCGGTCAATAATCATGATTTTGTGTTTTTTAGGGCTTTCGGATAATTTGCTTAACGAATCAAGCATTACGATGTCTTTTTCGCGGTAAAAATCTTTTAAAGTAGTATAGATGGATTTGCCTTTAAGGATTTTGGTTAGGATAGCTTTTTTTTCCTCTTCTTCTTCCGAAGCCTCATTTTCTGACTCTTTAAAGTCAACCATTTGTTCGGCTTTACTAAAATTGATAAATGATTTTTTGGCGTCTTCTAAACCCACGGTTTTTTTGTTGTATTTCTTAGCGGTTTGATGGATGAACATATCGAGCACAGTACTTTCGCTGTAATCGGCTCTGTTGCCTTCCACTCCGGAGGACATTTGGTTGAAGAAATTATAGTTGGTAAACAGCGGTAATAAGTCTTGTTTTTCAACCGGTTTCAGGTAAAATTTAGAGTAGAATTTAGTTCTTTGTTGTGGGCGATAATTCATGTATAAGTCGAACAGTTCACCCCAAGAATCGGGATTGCTTTCGTTGCTTACAATATCGGCTTCTAGCAAATGCTTATAGAAAGCGTCTGAAAGATGGTAGGATATCTTGTCATTAACATGAAAAGTACCATAAACATAGGATTTCTTTTTTAAACCTTTTCCGGAGATTTCCCAAAGTAATGTTTTTTCAAATTGGGCATTAACTTGGAGTGTAAAAAGGACAAAGAGGACGAGAGCAAAAATCTTTTTCAAGGGATATCAATTTTGATTACAGACAAATATAAACAAAAAGGCATCTCATGAATGCTGTGACTATTGTTAATTTTTTTGGGGAGATTTTTTCTAATATACTATACGTTGTTTATAGCCCCGATGGGAGTGGCATCTCCCGATTTATCGGGAATATAACGGACAGCGGGACGAATAGTGAAAAGAAAGCTAAACGATGTGCTCCCTAAAATAAAAAACCTCAATTCAATGAAGAACCGAGGTTTTTGTATGTGAATTAATAATTTTTAATTCATGAGATTATCCCAAAGTAACTCTTTTGAAACCTGTAATTTCAACGTTGAAACCTTTAACATAATCGCCTACTTTTTTACTGTCATCTTTGATGAAGTTTTGGTCTAATAAGGCTTTCTCTTGATCTAAAGTTGTATTGTCAGAGATGAAACGTTGCACTTTTCCAGGAATAATTTTATCCCAAATTTGTTCCGGTTTGCCTTCCGCTTTTAATTCCGCTTTAGCATCTTCTTCCGCTTGTTTTAAAACTTCTGGAGTTAATTGAGAGAAAGAAATATATTTAGGAACATTTTTCAAAGTTTTCCCTAAACGTTTTGCTTCTTCATTTTCTTTTTCGATTACCGCAATACGAGCTGCCAATTCAGAAGCAACGAAAGCAGGATCAAAATCTTTGTAAGATAAGGTATCAGCTCCCATTGAAGCCACTTGCATAGAGATGTCTTTGGTTAAAACGTCAGCGTTGGCAATTGGTGCAGAAATAGCCGTTAAGGCCGCAATTTTGTTCACGTGAACATAAGATCCAACGAAAGCACCTTCTAAGATTTCAAAACCACCGATTTCGATTTTTTCACCGATAACACCAGTTTGTTCGATTAATTTTTCAGCTACAGTAATTCCGTTGAAATCTGACGCTAAGAAGGCTTCTTTAGAAGAGAAGTTGATAGCTTTTTCCACTAATTCTTTAGCTAAAGTTACGAAAGCTTCATTTTTACCTACGAAATCTGTTTCGCAGTTTAAAGTGATGATGGCTCCTTTAGTATTGTCAGCATTGATAAAAGAAACAGCAGCTCCTTCAGAAGACTCACGGTCAGAACGGTTAGCAGCCACTTTTTGTCCTTTTTCTCTAAGGATTTGGATGGCTTTATCGAAATCTCCTTCCGCTTCAACTAAAGCTTTTTTACAGTCCATCATTCCGGCACCTGTAGTTTGTCTTAATTTATTTACGTCTGCAGCAGTAATTGTGATTGTTGACATAATATTTTTTAATTTAAAAGTTTTTTAAAAGTAAATTACGAATTACGAATTTCAAATTACGAGTCAAAATAATCCGTAATTTTTAATTCATAATTCGTAATTATTTTTGTTTTATTCTTCAGTTTTAGTTTCTGTAGCTTCTACTTCAGGAGCAACTTCAGCTTCAACAGCCGGAGTTTCTGCTACCGGAGCAGCTACTACTTCTACAGTTTCTTCAGCTTCTACTTCAGGAGCAGCATCAGAACCTTCAGCAGTTCTGTTAGCTAAACCGTCTTTTACAGCGTCAGTAACTAAAGTTAAAATTTTATCAATTGATTTTGAAGCATCATCATTGGCTGGGATAACGTAATCTACTTCACGTGGATCAGAGTTAGTATCAACCATTGCAAAAACTGGAATGTTTAATTTTTGTGCTTCTTTGATTGCGATGTGTTCCGCTTTGATATCTACTACGAATAAAGCAGCAGGTAATCTTGACATATCAGCGATAGAACCTAAGTTCTTCTCTAATTTGGCACGAAGACGATCAACTTGTAGTCTTTCTTTTTTTGACAAAGTCATGAAAGTACCATCTTTCTTCATTTTATCAATAGAAGCCATTTTTTTAACGGCTTTACGGATAGTAACGAAGTTAGTTAACATACCACCAGGCCATCTTTCAGTGATGTAAGGCATGTTACAAGCCAATGCTTTTTCAGATACGATATCTTTTGCTTGTTTTTTGGTAGCTACGAAAAGTATTTTTCTACCGGATGCTGCAATTTTTTTCATGGCTTCATTAGCCTCTTCAATTTTGGCAGCGGTTTTGTATAGGTTGATAATGTGAATTCCATTACGCTCCATATAGATGTAAGGGGCCATATTTGGATCCCACTTACGAGTCATGTGTCCGAAGTGAACACCTGCTTCTAATAATTCTTTAACGTCAATTTTGTTTGCCATTGTGTAATAGTTTACGTTCCGTTTGATTAGCAATGCGTCACCTTTTTCGCTTAATGAGTAAGACTTTGGACTGCATTTCGATGCTAAACTAATTCCCTTTTTACAAGGAATATCGACAACTTTGTTTTAAATTCTAATTTAATTGTAAAAAATAATCTGAAAATATAGTGCGGTAAATACCGAATATTAACGTTTCGAGAATTGGAATCTCTTTCTCGCTTTTTTCTGACCGAATTTTTTACGTTCTACCATTCTTGGATCTCTTGTTAGTAATCCTTCTGGTTTTAGGATGCTTCTGTTTTCAGCTTCCACTTCACACATTGCTCTTGCAATAGCCATTCTCACAGCTTCTGCTTGGCCTGTTGAACCACCACCGTATACATTTACTTTTACGTCAAAGTTGTCAGCGTTGTTTGTCATAGACATTGGCTGTAATACTTTGTACTGTAAAGTAGCTGTTGGGAAGTAGTTGTTGAATTCTCTTTTGTTAACGGTGATTTTTCCTGTTCCTTCTGAAACATAAACACGTGCTACTGCACATTTTCTTCTACCGATTTTGTGAATAACTCCCATTATTTAAGATCGTTTAGGTTAACTGTTTTAGGTTTTTGTGCACCTTGTTTGTGCTCAGTTCCTACAACAACATTTAAATTTCTGAAAAGTTCTGCTCCTAATTTGTTTTTAGGTAACATTCCTTTCACTGCTTTCTCCACTAGCAAAGCAGGGTTTTTTGATTGCAAAACTTTTGCAGTCAAAGTTCTTTGTCCACCTGGGTAACCTGTGTGACGAATGTAAGTCTTGTCGTCAAGTTTGTTACCTGTTAGGTTGATTTTCTCTGCGTTGATAACAATTACGTTATCTCCACAGTCGACGTGAGGTGTATAACTCGGCTTGTATTTACCTCTTAAAAGCATCGCAACTTTTGAAGCAAAACGACCTAAGTTATGACCTTCAGCATCTACGATGATCCACTCTTTTCCAGAAGTGGCCTTGGTTGTAGATTGTGTCTTGTAGCTTAATGCGTCCATAATATTTTTTTAATTAAACATTCCATTCCCAATAAAGGGAGTGCAAAAGTACAATTATTTATTAATAAAGCAAATACCATTTTTCAAATTTTTTTATAAAGCGCCTCATTTTACTTAAAATCCTTTAAATGAATACACTTAACGGGTGAATTAGATTCCTTTTTTGGGTTAAAATCATAAGATAATTGTGTTAGATTTCGATTAACTTTCATACCGCTTTGAGATGAAAGAGAATAAATTTTACTATTTTTACGCTTTAACCAAGATAAAAATGAAATCGAAAGCCACCTTAAAACAAATTGCCAAAGAGTTAGGCGTTTCAGTTTCCACCGTTTCAAAAGCTTTGAACGGAAGTCCGGAAATCAGTGAACCTACCAAACAACGTGTGCAGGAATATGCTAAATTGAAAAATTATAAGCCGAATGTGATTGGTCTGAACCTTAAAAACAGAAGAACCAAAACCATAGGCGTGATTATTCCGAATATTTTGAATTCTTTTTTTGCTAAAGTATTTAGCGGCATCGAAAAAGTGGCTGATGAAAAAGGGTATAAAGTGATTACGTGTATTTCAAATGAATCTCTGGAAAAAGAAATCAATGCACTAGAAATGTTAAGCAATGGAACCATCGACGGTTTTATTCTTTCGATATCGGAAGAATCTCAAAAACTACAAAAGTTTGGTCATTTTACCTCCATTATAAATGAAGGAACACCGATCGTAATGTTTGACCGAATTGCCGATGAGGTAAATTGCGACAAAGTAATTGTAGATGATTTTGAATCAGCGGTTAATGCCATGGAGCATTTAATAAAAACCGGATGTAAAAAAATCGCTTTACTTTCAGCGATAGACAATTTGAGTGTTGGAAAATTAAGAGCGCAAGGTTTTTATAAAGCGTTAGAAAATCACGGCTTAAAAGTGGATGAAAATTTAGTGATTTTGACCAATAATAATGAAGAATTCAATGCCGAAATAGGAGGTTTTTTCATTAAAAATAAACCCGATGGTGTTTTTGCGGTTGACGAACATGCTTCAGTTACGGCAATGAAGCTTGGGATTCAAAATGGATATAAAATACCTCAAGATTTATCAATTATTGGGTTTGCCGATGGAGTTTGGTCAAGAAGAATGACGCCAAGTTTGTCTACGGTAAGTCAACACGGACCTGAGATAGGTGAAGTCGCAGCACAATTATTAATAGATAAATTGGAGAGCGAAGATGAAACCTTTACGTTCACTACCACTACAATTAAAACCGAATTAAGACAAAGAGATTCTACCAAAAGATTGCAATAAAGTAAACCATGTGTTTACCTAATGTCAACCTTAATCAGTAGCGGTTTGCTCTTTTTTTATTATAAATTTGTAAAATCTAAAAATGATATCAATGAAGAAGATTCTCTCCGGTTTGTTTTTTATGTTCTGTGTTAACTTCATGTTTTGTCAGGAAGCAACCAATATTTTTGATATTGCCAGAAAAGGGACAATCGAACAAGCCAAAGAATTTGTTAATTCAAACCCAAGTAGCTTAAATTCCGTAAATGAAAATGGATTTACGGCATTGGTTTTGGCGTGTTACAAAGGAAACAATACTGTAGCAAAATATTTTATTGAAAATGGAGCTAATCTTGATGTTAAAACCAATATGGGTTCGGCATTGATGGCTTGCATTGTAAAAGGAAATAATGAAATTGGAAAGTTACTAATTGATAAAAAAGCCGATTTAAATATTATTGACAACCAAGGAACAACAGCGCTGATGTATGCAGTACAGTTTAAAAATATTGAAATGATTAAATTATTGCTAGCTCATAAAGCAGATAAAAATTTAACAGATAATAAAGGGAAAACAGCATTTGAATATGCAACTTTCTCAGAGAATGAAGAAATTATAAACTTATTAAAATAGATACTATGAAAAAAATTACTTTATTACTTCTTGCTTTACCATTATTTGGTTGGTCACAGTCAAAGATTTCGAACACTGTTTCTGTATCGAATATCAGTGCCAATATTTTACTTAACAATGATACACAAACCGCAACATTAACTATAGTTGGTCCTTCAGACCGATGGTTGGCGTGTCAATTTGGACAATTTGCCGGCGGTATGGAAGCTGACAGTGATGTCGTTTATTACAATGGAACTATCCTGGTAGATGCAACACATAACGGAATTGGATCGGCACCTACTGCAGATGCTCAAAACAATTGGACCGTTACATCAAACACCGTAACAACCGGAGTTAGAACAATAGTTGCCACAAGAGCATTTAATTCACCTGATGCTACCGACTTTGATTTTGTATACAGCAACAGCACTATTGGAATTGCTATTGCTCACGGAAATTCAAGTTCTTTTTCCTTGGCTTATCATGGTGCCGGAAACAGAGTTTCAAATACAAGTGTAGCTTTCACCACTCTTGGAGTTGAAGATTTCTCTTTAAATGCTTCACAGATTTTCCCAAATCCTTCTAATGGTAATTTTACTATCAATACTAGAACTGCCTTAGAACAAGTGTCTATTTATACTATAACGGGTAATTTTGTAAAATCGATAAAAGTTGACAGTGCTAATGCAACACAAATCAATATCGAAGGTCTTTCAGCCGGTGTCTATTTGATTGAACTGCAAAATACTGCTCAAAAAGTATGGAAAAAAATTATTATTGAATAAGATCTAAAATAGTTTTATAAAAAAAAGGCAACGATTTATAATGGTTGCCTTTTTTTATTTTAATGTGCTTCGAGCCAATTTTTCCCGCTACCGAGTTCAACTTCCAACGGAACAGTTAGCTTGAAGGCATTTTCCATTTCGTGTTTGATTAGCGGTTTGATTTTTTCTAATTCTGAGTTGTGTACATCAAAAACAAGCTCATCATGCACTTGTAAAAGCATTTTAGATTGCCAGTTTTCACTAGTCAGCTTCTTGTGAATGTTGATCATCGCAATTTTGATGATATCGGCGGCGCTTCCTTGAATGGGTGCGTTTACGGCATTTCGTTCAGCGCCACTTCTAACTACAGCATTGGCTGAGTTGATGTCTTTTAAATAACGTCGTCTTCCCAAAACTGTTTGTACATAGCCATTTTCTCTGGCAAAATCTACTTGGTCTGACATGTATGATTTTAGTTTCGGATAGGTTTTGTAGTAGGCATCAATGAGTGCCGCACTTTCACTTCTTGACAAAGAAGTTTGGTTGCTCAATCCAAAAGCAGAAACGCCGTATATGATGCCAAAGTTTACTGTTTTGGCATTGCTTCGTTGTTCTTTGGTGACTTCTTCTAAAGCTACATTGAATACTTTCGCAGCCGTACTTCTGTGAATGTCTTCGTTGTTTTGGAAGGCTTTAATCATATTTTCTTCGCCCGATAAAGCGGCAATAATTCTCAATTCAATCTGCGAGTAATCGGCAGAAAGTAAGGTGAAATTTTCATCACGAGCGATAAATGCTTTTCTAATCAAACGTCCGCGTTCGGTACGAATCGGAATGTTTTGCAGGTTCGGATTATTCGAACTCAATCGACCGGTTGCGGCAACGGTTTGCATGTAATCGGTATGAACGCGTTGGGTTTTGGCATCGACTTGATTTGGCAATGCCTCGATATAAGTACTTTGCAATTTTACCATTTGACGCCACTCTAAAATATCTTTTACGATTTGGTGTTCGTTGGCCAAATAACTCAATACTTCTTCGCCGGTCGCGTATTGTCCGGTTTTGGTTTTCTTTTGTTTGGTACCGCCGATTTTCATTTTGTCAAATAATACTTCTCCGAGTTGTTTTGGGGAAGCCAAATTGAATTTTTCGCCGGCCGTTTCGTAAATTTTTTGCTCAAAAAGATTGATTTCTTTTTGCATATCAACCGACATCGATTTTAGGAAATCAACATCCAAGCGAATGCCTTCAGTTTCCATGGCGGCTAAGACCGGAATTAATGGAATTTCGATTTCTTCGAATAGTTTTTTGGTTTCGGCTCTGTCTAAAATCGGACTGAAAATTTCTTTTAATTGAAGCGTAATATCAGCATCTTCTGCGGCGTATTCTTTGATGTCTTCCAAAGGCACGTCTCGCATCGACAACTGACCTTTGCCTTTTTTACCAATTAATGTTTCGATGGATTTTGGCGAATATTTTAAATACGTTTCACTCAAAACATCCATATTGTGACGCATATCGGGATTGATTAAATAATGCGCAATCATGGTGTCGAATAATTTTCCTTTTACAGAAATACCGTAATTGGAAAGAATCTTTAAATCATATTTAATGTTTTGGCCAATCTTTTCAATGGTTTCGCTTTCAAAAAACGGTTTGAATTTGTCGGCTAATGTTTGTGCTTCTTCACGGTTTTCAGGAAACGGAACGTAGAAAGCTTTGCCTTTTTCAAATGAGAAAGACATGCCGACTAATTCTGCATGAAGCGTGTCAATTCCGGTAGTTTCTGTGTCGAAGCAGACTGAAGTTTGGTTCATTAGGTTTTGTAGAAACAATTTGGTTCCTAAGTCGCCTTGAACAATTTGATAAGTATGATTGGTGGTTTCTAAAGTGGCATAATAAGAATTATGTTTCGGCTCATCGCTTTCTTCATCGGAAAAACCAAATAAATCAAATTGGTCTTCGTTGGATTTTTTAGCAACAGGTTTCTTAGCCACTTTTTGATCATTGCCATTGTCATTGCCATTAGATTCAATTTCATCATATTCTTTTCCGGTGCCGAATAGTTTGTCGAATTGCGCCTTCATTTGACGGAATTCCAATTCCATAAACAAAGCATCTGTTTTTTCGATATCGGGTTTTGATAATTCGAAATCGGTTGCGTCAAAAGTCACCGGACAATCGAGTAGAATTCGAGCTAATTTTTTAGATAGAATTCCGAGTTCTTTATTGTTCTCGATTTTGTCTTTTAAAGCGCCTTTTAGTTTGTCGGTATTTTCCAAAAGGTTTTCCATCGAACCGAATTCCTTTAATAATTTCTTCGCTGTTACTTCACCAACACCGGGAAATCCGGGAATATTATCCGCAGAATCGCCCATCATTCCGAGAAAATCGATGACTTGTTCCGGTCTTTCTATCTCAAATTTGGCCAACACTTCCGGAATGCCCCAAATTTCTATGTCGTTCCCCATTCGTGCCGGTTTGTACATGAAAATATTTTCGGAAACCAGTTGGGCAAAATCTTTATCGGGCGTCACCATAAAGACTTGAAAGCCTTCTTTTTCGGCTTGCTTGGCTAAGGTTCCAATTAAGTCATCGGCTTCAAAACCGGCTTTTTCCATAATCGGAATGTGCATGGCCTTTAACAATTCTTGAATGTATGGCACGGCAATTTTAATGGCTTCCGGCGTTTCGTCACGATGTGCTTTGTATTCTTGGTACATTTCGTAGCGATAATCGCTTCCGCCTTTGTCAAAAGCTACCGCTAAATGGTCGGGTTTTTCGCGTTTAATCACATCCATCAAAGAGTTCATAAAACCCATAATGGCCGAAGTATCCATTCCTTTTGAATTGATTCGGGGATTTTTGATAAAAGCGTAATAACCACGGAAAATTAAGGCGTAAGCATCGAGCAGGAAAAGGCGTTTTTGTTGTGACATTTTCGAAATAAATTATAAAGTGTAAATGTAGCGAAACTTTAAAAGATGAAGAAGAGAAATATTTTAGTTAAATTTAGCTAAATGAAAGATAATAATGCTCTGATTCTTTGTTATTTTGCTGAAAATTTATGAATCATGCTTCGTTGGATTTTCTTCTTCCTTTTTGTTGCGATTATTGAAGTTTATGCTTTTCAGGCTTTTAGAACCATCACTAAGTCGAGATGGATTTTGGTTGCCTATCAAGTAATTTCAATAGCGGCAATCCTCTATATAGTCTACCAATTTTCTCAGTTTGATCGCAGAGTTGGGCAAAACAGCAAAACATTACTCACTTTTGGGTTGCTATTGTTGCTGTTTATTCCGAAAATGATTCTGACTTTCTTCATGTTATTGGAAGATGTTTACCGAGTTTTTTCAGGAACAATTACGCATTTTATGGGCGACAATGACAATGGTGGTTTTTTGCCTGATAGAAGGCGATTTGTTAGTCAGGTCGCTTTGGTAATGGCGGCTATTCCGTTTACTTCGCTTTTGTACGGAATGACCAAAGGAAAATACAACTTCAGGGTTATCAAACAAACGTTATTCTTTCCTGATTTACCCGAAGATTTTGATGGTTTCACGATTACCCAAATTTCAGACGTTCACAGTGGTAGTTTTGACGATGCCGAAAAAATACAATATGCGGTTGATTTGATTAATGAGCACAAGACAGACATGATGTTGTTTACCGGAGACATTGTGAATACTCATGCCTCCGAAATGCATCCGTGGATCGATACGTTTAATAAAATTGACACTCACGAATATGGCAAGTTTGCCGTTTTAGGAAATCATGATTATGGTGAATACATTGATTGGCCATCTCAAACCGCTAAAGATGAAAATTTTGAAGCCATCAAAAAATTGTACGGTGATATTGGTTTTGATTTGTTGTTGAACCAACATGCCAAAATCAAAAAAGGCGATAGCGAGATAGCCATTGTTGGCGTTGAAAATTGGGGAAAAAACTTCAAACAAGCAGGTGATTTGCTCAAAGCTTCTGAAGGATTGACGGCAGAAGATTTCAAAATCTTGATGAGTCATGATCCGAGTCATTGGGAATATGAAGTAAAAAACCATGACAAGCATTTTCAGTTGACGCTTTCTGGGCATACGCACGGTTTGCAATTTGGAATTGAAATACCCGGAATTATTCAGTGGAGTCCGGTGCAATATGTATACAAACAATGGGCAGGATTATATGAAAATGTTGGTCGATATATCTATGTAAATCGAGGATTAGGCTTTCATGCTTATCCCGGTAGAGTAGGGATTTGGCCGGAAATAACTGTTTTTGAACTAAAAAAAGGGGAAAAAGTAGCATAATTAGTTAAAAATGCTACATTTGTGCTTTAATATCTCTTCTTAGTCTTTAAAAGAAGGTAAAATTATTTTGGTTTTATGTCAAAATTTGGAGAATTAATCAACGCTCAAGTACCTGTGTTAATTGACTTTTACACAGAATGGAACGAATCCTCGGTGTCCATGCATCCTGTTATCAGAGATGTGGCAGCTGCTCTTGGCGACAAAGCAAAAGTGATCAAAATCGATGTCGACAAAAATCAGGAATTAGCCGATGCTTTGCGTATCAAAGGTTTGCCTACTTTAATGATATACAAAGACGGTCAAATGGTTTGGAGACAATCCGGGGAATTAGATGCTAATAGCATTATCGCATTGGTTCAAGATCAATTGTAATCAATCTTTTCACAAACAAATCCATTTTCGTTTAAGAATGCTAAAGTTTTTGGTAAAACGTATTCTAGGTTTTTCCAAGCTTTAACACTATCGTGAAAAACGATAATGCTACCACTTTCAATATTCTTCAGAACATTGTCCAAACATTTTTCAGGTGAAATGGTTTGGTCAAAATCCATGCTGATAATATCCCACAGAATTATTTTGTACCCTAATTTTCTGAGCGCTCGGGCTTGAGCAGGTTTGATTTTGCCGTAAGGAGGACGAAATAGTAGACAGTGTTCAGTGTTCAGTTGGCAGTTGGCCATAGCTTGTGTACACTTTTTGGTGTTCTCAATATAGTCTTCCAAAGAAGTTCCCCAACCTTTTAGATGATTAAAAGTATGGTTTCCTATGGCGTGGTTTTCAGTTATAATTTTTTGAAAAACTTCAGGATGTTTTTGAATATTGTCACCTATGCAAAAGAAGGTGGCTTTGGCATTGTGTTTTTTTAATTGTGCCAATGTCCATTCGGTGATTTCAGGAATTGGACCGTCGTCAAAGGTTAAGAATATTTTTCTTTCCTCATTGGGTATATCCCAAATGTAATTGGGAAAGATAGTCTTAACGAAACGGTTTGTTTTTACCCATAAACTCATAGGCTAAATATAAAAAAAATGTGCCAAAAGGAATCGTCAAATTGGCACATCTTCTAATTTTTAAAAAAAAGGTTATTCTAGTTCTCTTCCAAAACGAGTAAATCGTTGCACAAAAGAATTAAATATCGGTTTATTTTGATTGTAAAACTCCAAATCACCGCGATCTTTCATTACCATTAGCAAACTTCTATAGCGTTCAATATCGGTAATAATATCGGTTGCAATTCCGTTTTGAATAGAAGGTTGTATTCCGGCGTAATACTTCAGATTTTGTTTGTACTTGGTCATTAATTTTTCTAATAATTCACGCGCTTTTGCTTTTTCGCCTAATTCATAATAACCCGAAGCAAATGGTTCAACCATGGTGTAATAACTGTAATAATCCATAGGCATTTTGGTCAAGGCTAATTCAATGACTTTTTGGGCTTTTTCTTTATCGCCTTCATTGATTAATTGCTCCATTAATCGCGCCATATTGGTACGGTATGAAATGCTGTTTTTTCTGGTTTCTGGATCGTGATAAATGGTAGTCAAATCGCCATTGCCCCATTTCCAGTTCATGACCAAATCATACATTTTTTCACTGTCAATTTGGCCCATATCATAAGGGTTATCTTTGTCTACTGGCGTTTTTATCGGTACTAGTTTATATACTAAGCCGTCTAGTTGTAGGTAATCTTTCATCCAAAGATAATCATCATCCCCAAAACTTCCACCGGTAAAGTAAATAGGTCTTTCCCAATTATTATTGGCCAAAACATCTAACATCATTAGTCGATTTTTATACATCGCACTGCCTTTGATGTCTAAGTCGATGTACGGTACTATAGAATCATAGTCTTTTTTGTTAACCACTTTATTCTTGATGATGGCATTTTTATCTACCGGAATTCTGATTTTATTGGTTGGAAAAAAATGAATGGTTTGTCCGTTTTGTAAATCAATAGTAGATCTAGGATCTTTGATAAAGTCAATAAAAGCTTTGATGTCCCAACGAGCATCCGTTTTTGGGATATGAGCTACGTAATCTAATTTGTCACCAACGTATTCATTGTGGTTGAAGGAAATAGGCAATCCATCAGCATCATACGTTTTAAACTTCATTTGGTCAATATACCAATCGGTCATAAATAAACTGGTATTTACAATCTTAATATCGGTTCTGATGCCTTCTATTTCTTGGGCATACCATAACGGGAAAGTGTCGTTGTCGCCAATAGTAAACAGGATGGCATTTTTTTCGCAGGATTCGAGATAATTTTTAGCCATGGCTATAGCTGTATATCTATTGGAACGATCGTGGTCATCCCAGTTTTGAGTTGCCATCAAAATCGGCGCTGCTAAAAGGCAAGCGGCAATTACAACCGGTCCAACAATTTTTGATTTCAGGTACTCTGAAATTATTTCGTAGATGGCATATACGCCAAATCCAATCCAAAGGGCAAAAACATAGAACGAACCTACGAGAGCATAATCTCTTTCTCTTGGTTCAAATGGTCTTTCGTTTAAGTAAATTTTTAAGGCCAAACCGGTAAATAGGAACAGTATGAGTAAAACGTAAAAGCTTTTTAAATTACGCTGCGCGTGGTACATCAATCCGATTAACCCAATGATGAATGGCAAGAAATAATAAACATTTCGACCTTTGTTATTGATAACATCATCCGGAAGATTTTCTTGAGAACCTTTGCCTAAGTGTACTTCGTCTATGAATTTTATACCACTTAACCAATTTCCATCGAGGTTGTCATATTTTCCTTGAACATCATTTTGTCTTCCGACAAAATTCCACAACAAATACCTTCCGTACATGTATCCGAATTGGTATTCGATCATGAAACTGATATTGTCCCAAGTAGAAGGTTTTTCCACGATTAGATAATCACTGTATTTTTTTAGAAATGAAATATAATCTTCGTTGTCAATTTGTTTTTGGGCATAAGCAGATTTGAAGTCGTTGATGTTTTTCTGCATCTCATCTTTCAATTGAACTACAGCTTGCATAACTTGTTCTTCACTCAAGCTGTCGATATCAACACCGTATTGTGCCAAATCCTCTTCGTAAGGATAGTTTTGATTTAAAGTGAATTTTGGAATATCTGTAAATTGTACATAATTCTCGATATGGTCATTACTCCAAAGACGTGGTAGTATGGCTTTGTGTTTGTTGTCTGAATTTTGTTCGGCATTTTTATAATTGTTTACAATTACATATTTACCGGTTTTATAATCTCTTTCGTAATTGGGTGCTTTATCTAAGTAAGGTTGGTCTTCATCTAATCCGGCAAAAGTATCGGTGTACTGCGGGCCGTAAAACAATGGGTTAACACCATATTGCTCACGATTGTAGTAAGCTAAAACTTCGGCGGCATCAGAAGGTTTGTTTTCATTAATCACCACATTGGCATTGGCACGAATCGGTAGCATCATCCAAGTGGAGAAACCAATCAGTACAAAAAGAATACACAGCAACACAGTGTTGTAAAAAGGATGTCCTTTCTCGCGGGTGTATTTTAATCCAAAATAGAAAAAAACAATGATCAGTAAAGTGGAGAAAATCGTTCCTGAGTTGAAAGGCAAGCCAATACTATTCACCATAAAGATTTCCATTTTACCAAAGAAAGCTAGTGTGTATGGCAATAATAATTTGAAAATAAACAACAACACAGCCACAATAATCACATTGGCAATAAGGAAACTTTTGAGGTTTACAGTCTTGTAATTTTTGAAAAAATATAAAAATCCAATGGCAGGAATAGTCAATAAGGCCATAAAGTGAACTCCAAAGGAAAGCCCAACGATTAGGGAAATAAGCAATAACCAACGATTGCCTTTTGGGGTGTGCATTTCTTCTTCCCAACGCAAGCCAAGCCAAAATAATAAGGCAATAAATAATGAGGCCATAGCATACACTTCGGCTTCCACAGCATTGAACCAAAAGCTGTCAGAGAAAGTTAAAGTTAAAGAACCAACCATGGAACTTCCCAAGATAACAATGGCTTTGTTTTTATCCATTTCGGCATAAGAAGAAACAATTTTTCTTAATAAAATGGAGGAAGACCAAAACATAAATAAGATGGTAAAGGCGCTTGAAAATACCGACATCATGTTTACCATTAAAGCAACCGTTTCTTTGTTGGTAGCAAACATCGCAAAGAAAGCGCCTAAAATTTGAAACAAAGGAGCGCCAGGCGGATGTCCAACTTCTAATTTAGCAGCTGTGGCAATATATTCACCACAATCCCAAAAACTCATAGTAGGTTCTACAGTCAGCGAAAAAGTAATTAAAGAAATAGCAAAGGCAGTCCATCCTAAAATGGTATTCCACTTGTTGAAGTTAAAATTCATCATATAAGTATGAAATGAAGGGGTTTTATTTATGGTTACAAAGAAACTATTTTTTTTAACGCAATTAAACTTCAATTAACAAAAAAATCTCAAACCGATAACGAATTAAGTACAAGTTTATTATGTCCTCAGTTGATGGTTTTGTAGAGGATGTATTTAATTTTTTCATAGAATTGTTTGTGTAAAATAAAATTTGTTCTAAATTTGCACTCGCATTCAGCAACGCTGGTCTATGGTGTAATGGTAACACAACTGTTTTTGGTGCAGTCTTTCTAGGTTCGAGTCCTAGTAGACCAACGACAAAATCCCGCTATAAGCGGGATTTTTTGTTTATGTCGGGCGAGAAGTTTATTCCGAATTTCTTTCAAAAGTCTTGTCAGATTAAAACAAAAAGCCTCTCGTATAGAGAGGCTTTTTGTTTTATGTTGCTTTGAATCTTAAATTTTAAAGGTAACTACAGGTTTTACGGCATGATTAACCAAGTCTTCGCTTATGCTTCCGTTAAAGAAGTGGGCAAGTCCTTTTCTGCCATGTGTGCTCATTCCTATTAAATCAGCATCAATGTGATTTGTGAAATTTAAAACGCCACTTTCAACATTAACATCGTTGTAAATGTGTGTGGAATATTTGTTAATGCTAAAGCTGGCAATAAAATCTTTCATTATTTCTTGAGCCACATGAGTTGGTTTAAAACTACTTGGAGTATTAATCATGACAAGGAATAGTTCTGCGTCAAACTTATTGGCAAATTCAACCACTTTGCTGAACGGTTTTTTGATTTCCTCTGAAAAGTCGGAAGCAAAAACAAATTTATTGACCTCAAAGTCACCGGCTTCTTTTTTGATGATCAAAACGGGTATATCGGAATTACGAACTACTTTTTCAGCATTGGAACCAATAAACATCTCTTTAAATCCGCTGGCACCGTGTGAACCCATTACGATTAAATCAACGTCATTTTTTTTACTAATATTCATAATTCCTTCAAAGGCCAATTCAAATTGTATGATTTCAGAAACTTTCAATCCCTCGAGGCATTCGTCATCCATTAAATCTTCTAATCTATTGATGGCTGCATTTTTGAAAAGCATTATTTCAGGTAAATCATGACCGCTTCCAATAGCGTCGCCGGCTTGATGAGGTAATTCTAACATGTGAAGAAGAAAAATTTCTCCTCCGTTTTTTCTAGCTATTTGAGCAGCAACTCTTAAAGCGTATTTTGCGTGGTCTGAAAAGTCTGTTGGGACTAAAATTTTTTTCATAATGTAAAAAAGTAAGTTTTGGATAGGATATTTTAACACAATAAAGGTATTATTTTTTTTTGATTTAGCAATGATTTTTGATTTATAAAAAAATAACTATATTTGCACCGTTATTTACCATTCAAATTAAATAATGAGGGAAGCAGTGCTTCCCTCTTTTTATACAACTATGACATTTAAAGAGAAAGTTACGAATTTATTAGAGGAAGCATTACAAGAAAAAGCTTCTTTGTTTTTAGTAGATTTAAGTATTTCAGAGAGTTATAAAATTACCGTAACTTTGGATGGTGATAACGGTGTGATTTTGCAAGATTGTATCGACATCAGTCGGGTAATCGAAAATAATTTAGACCGTGAAGAACAAGATTTTTCTTTGGAAGTTGCATCGGCCGGTGTTTCAACACCTTTAAAATTGGTCAGACAATACAAAAAAAATATTGGCAGAACCTTGAAAGTGAAAACTGCTGCAGAAACCATTGAAGCAAAACTAGAAGCAGCTACAGAAGAAAGTATAACACTTTCGTGGACTGCAAGAGAACCAAAAAAAGTGGGTAAAGGAAAAGAAACGGTAGAACACCAACGTGAAATTCCTTATTCAGAAATAAAAGAAGCAATTGTTATTATAATATTTAATTAAAACTTGGCATGGAAAATATTGCATTAATCGAATCATTCTCAGAGTTTAAAGATGATAAACTTATTGATCGAGTAACGCTTATGGCGATTTTGGAGGATGTATTTAGAAACGCATTAAAAAAGAAATACGGTTCGGATGATAATTTTGATATCATCATCAATCCTGATAAAGGAGATATGGAGATATGGAGAAGAAGAATTGTTGTGGCTGATGACGATTTAGATTTAGAAAACGAAGAAATCACCTTGACTGATGCTAGAAAAATTGAACCTGATTTTGAAATCGGAGAAGAAGTTTCTGAAGAAGTAAAATTAATCGATTTAGGAAGAAGAGCGATTTTGGCTTTGCGTCAAAATTTGATTTCTAAAATCCACGAACACGATAATACTAATCTTTACAAACAATTTAAAGATTTAATAGGTGAAATTTACACCGCAGAAGTGCACCACGTTCGCCCAAGAGTTGTAATTTTGGTCGATGATGAAGGAAACGAAATCGTATTACCGAAAGAAAAACAAATACCGTCTGACTTTTTCCGCAAAGGAGATAACGTTCGCGGTATCATCGAAAGTGTTGAATTGAAAGGAAATAAACCACAAATCATCATGTCGAGAACGGCGGATAAATTTTTGGAAAAATTATTCGAACAAGAAATTCCGGAAGTTTTCGATGGTTTAATCATGATTAAAAAAGTAGTGAGAATTCCGGGCGAAAAAGCCAAAGTAGCCGTTGATTCTTATGACGATAGAATAGATCCTGTTGGAGCATGCGTTGGGATGAAAGGTTCTCGTATTCATGGCATCGTTCGTGAGTTAGGAAACGAAAACATCGACGTAATCAATTACACCAGCAACTTGCAGTTGTACATCACCAGAGCATTAAGTCCTGCCAAAGTATCATCGGTTAAAATTGACGAAGAGAAAAAAAGAGCGGAAGTATTCTTGAAATTAGAAGAAGTTTCTAAAGCGATTGGTCGCGGTGGTCACAATATCAAATTGGCCGGATTATTGACCGGTTATGAATTAGATGTAATTCGCGAAGGCATCACGGCAGAAGAAGATGACGTAGAATTAACAGAGTTCTCAGATGAAATCGACGGTTGGGTAATTGACGAATTTGCCAAAATCGGATTGGATACTGCCAGAAGTATTTTGAATCAAGATGTGGCTGATTTAGTGAGAAGAACCGATTTAGAAGAAGAAACCATTTTAGAAGTAATAAGAATATTGAAAGAAGAGTTCGAGGACTAATTCTTTCGCCAAAATAGATAAACATTAAAAAGATTTTATGTCTGAAGGAAATATTAGAATTAATAAAGTTTTAAGGGAATTAAATATTTCTTTGGAAAGAGCTGTGGATTATCTTAAAGATAAGGGCATTGCGATTGAAGCAAGTCCAAACACAAAAATTTCCGATGATGTATACAATATTCTTTGTGGTCAATTTGCCGGAGACAAAGGAAACAAAGAAGCTTCTAAAGGCGTAAGTGAAGAAATCAGAAAAGAAAAAGAAGCACTTCGATTAGAAAGAGAAAAAGAAATCGAAGACAAACGAAAAGCAGAGGAAGAGCGTCAAAGGTTAGAAGTGGTCAAAGCCAAAGCGGTAATCAGTGCACCAAAGCAAATAGGAAAAATTGATTTAGATCCAAAACCGACTGCTCCTGTTACTCCAGCAGAATCTCCGAAAATTGCTGTTGAAAAACCAAAAGAGATTGTTAAAAAAGAAGAAGCTTCTAAAGTTGAAGTTTCTCAAGAAAAACCGTTGCAAGTAGCAGAAGTTGAAAAGCCTGTTTCAGCACAGCCTTCGGAAGAAGCTCCGGTAGACGAAACAATCACGACTCAATACCAAAAATTATCAGGCGCTACTCTAACAGGACAGGTAATTGATTTATCTCAATTCAACAAGCCTAAAAAGAAAAAAGAGGAATTCAAAAAAGACGCCAATAAGCCTGCAACTCCGGGTGCCGGACAAACTGCGGCGCAAGCAGCTCAAAATGCTGCTAATAAAAACAAAAGAAAAAGAATACCGGGCAAACCGGGTGAAGCTGGAAAACCTGCAATCACAGGTGGTGGCGGAGGTAATGCTTTTGGACCTAATAAAACCGGTAACAAACCTGGCGGCGGATTCCAAAAAGGAGCTCGTCCTGCGATAGTTCAAAAAGTAGAGCCAACGGAAGAGGAAGTTAAAAACCAAATCAAAGAAACTTTAGAGCGTCTTCAAGGAAAAGGAAACAAATCTAAAGCAGCCAAATACAGAAGAGACAAACGTGATACGCACCGTCAAAGAAATGAAGACGAAATGCAAGCGCTTGAAGAAGGAAGCAAAACCATCAAAGTAACCGAGTTTGTTACGGTAGGTGAAATCGCAACCATGATGGATGTGCCGATTACCAAAGTGATTGGAACTTGTATGTCATTGGGAATCATGGTAACCATGAACCAACGTTTAGATGCAGAAACACTTTCTATTGTGGCTGATGAATTTGGTTATGAAGTAGAATTTATCACAACTGATATCGAAGAAACGATGGAAGTGGTGGAAGATCGCCCTGAAGATTTAGTTACTCGTGCGCCAATCGTAACCGTAATGGGTCACGTGGATCACGGTAAAACATCTTTACTGGATTACATTCGAAATGAAAACGTAATCGCCGGAGAATCGGGAGGAATCACTCAGCACATTGGTGCTTATGCGGTTACTTTAGAAGGCGGACAAAGAATCACTTTCTTAGATACACCGGGTCACGAAGCGTTTACCGCAATGCGTGCTCGTGGTGCTCAAGTTACCGATATCGCCATTATTGTAGTGGCGGCGGATGATGACATTATGCCACAAACTAAAGAAGCGATTAGTCACGCACAAGCAGCCGGAGTTCCTATGATATTTGCCATCAACAAAATTGATAAGCAAGGCGCGAATCCTGAAAAGATTAAAGAGAAATTAGCGGCCATGAATTTATTGGTAGAAGATTGGGGTGGAAAATACCAATCACACGATATCTCTGCGAAAAAAGGAACAGGGGTTAAAGAATTATTAGAAAAAGTATTGCTTGAAGCTGAAATATTAGACTTAAAAGCAAACCCAAATAAACTGGCAGTTGGAACTGTAGTAGAAGCTCAATTAGATAAAGGAAGAGGATATGTATCCACAATATTGGTGCAATCAGGAACTTTGAAAGTGGGTGATTACGTTTTGGCCGGTAAAAATCACGGTAAGGTGAAAGCCATGCACGATGAAAGAGGGCACAGTGTAAAAGAAGCCGGACCGTCAACACCAATCTCTATTTTAGGTTTGGATGGTGCGTCAACTGCAGGAGATAAATTCAACGTGTTTGAAGACGAAAGAGAAGCGAAACAAATTGCCGCTAAACGTACGCAATTAATGCGCGAACAATCGGTTAGAACACAACGTCATATTACCTTGGCGGAAATTGGTCGTCGTATTGCTTTAGGTCAATTTAAAGAATTGAATATTATCCTTAAAGGAGATGTGGATGGATCTGTAGAGGCACTTTCAAGTGAGTTCTCCAAATTATCAACCGAAGAAATTCAAATTAATATTATCCACAAAGGTGTTGGAGCGATTACAGAAACTGACGTAATGTTGGCTTCTGCTTCAGATGCCATTATTATCGGATTTAACGTTCGCCCTGCCGGAAATGCTCGTCAATTGGCACAAAAAGAAGAAATCGATATCAGAAGTTATTCTATTATCTACGATGCAATCAACGACTTGAAAGACGCGATGGAAGGCATGTTGTCTCCGGAAATGAAAGAAGAAATTACCGGTACCGCTGAAATTCGTGAGATTTTCAAAGTGTCTAAAGTAGGTTCAATCGCCGGATGTATGGTTACGGATGGAAAAATCTTTAGAAACTCTAAGATTCGTCTGATTCGTGAAGGAGTAGTTATCTACACAGGTGAATTAGCTACTTTAAAACGTTTCAAAGACGATGTAAAAGAAGTTGCTAAAGGATACGATTGTGGTATACAAATAAAGAATTACAACGATATTGAACAACTGGATTTAATCGAAGCTTTCCAAGAAGTTGAAGTAAAGAAAAAGTTGAAATAAACACAAGAAAAAAGCCCCGATAAATTCGGGGCTTTTTTTATTTATTCGGTTTAATTAAAAAGGCATTAGGGAATTTCTTTTTGATCAATTCTAAGTTTTTTTCCGCTTCAATTCGGGTTTTAAAATTGCCTACCCAAACTTTGTAAGCCGGAGTACTGAAAACGATAGTAGCGTCAAGATTTTTGTTTTCCTTTTTAAAATCCATCAAAGCTTTTTTAGAGTTTTCGCTATCTCCATTGAATATCTGAATTTTATAACGGTCGTTAATGGTGATCGAACTGTTTATTTTTCTTTTTTCGTTTAGCAATTGTTCAAACTTTGGGTCTTGACTTACAGCTACTTTTGCTTCTTGACCAAAGCTTTTTTGTGTCAAAAAGAAAAGAAAAGAAGCGCTTAAAATGAGCTTTATTTTATGGAAATCTTTCATAATGATTTGATTTTTATACAAATGTAAAACTTAAAAAATTAAACAAAACAGTATTTGTTATTTAGAATTAATATAAATTGGTATTTATGATATATTTAAGGTTTTGAGAATAGTTCATAAGTCGTATTTTTGTGCAAGTTTTTAATAAAGCATGGAATTTTAACTGAAAATAGGTTCAGAAAAAACCATGCCAACATTAGTCGATAATCATTATATTATATGAAAAAAATGGGTAACCATAATTCGATTTCAAGGAAAATAGTCTTCAGTCTAGCTTTGATGCTAGCGTTCTCCTTCACTTCATTTTCACAAGCAACACCGCCGGCAACGGACGCAGCAGCAACTCCTGCAGCTGATGCTCCAGCGGCAGCTATGGGAGGTGATCCAGTAGCCGGAAAAGCTTTGTTTAACGCCAATTGTGCGGCATGTCACGCTCTTGATAAAAAGATGACCGGTCCGGCATTAAGAGGGGTTTCTGCAAAGTATGACAAGCCTTGGCTTTACAAATGGATTAACAACAGTTCTGCTGTGATTAAGTCGGGCGATGCTAAAGCAATCAAGATTTTTGAAGAGTACAACAAGTCTGTCATGACTGCATTTCCTAACTTGTCAACAGCTGATATTGATAATATCATAGCATACACTGACGAGAAAAAAGCGGAAGCGCCTACTGCTACAGCGGCTGTTCCGGGAACAGGTGGTGCTGACAGCGGGTTGTCAAACAATGTAATTTTGGGAGCATTAGCTTTAGTGATGTTGATGTTGGTAGTGATGTTGTTCTTCGTGAACAATGTATTAGCCAAAGTTGCCAAAGCTAACGGAATTGAAGTAGCTGCTAAAGAGGGTTCCTTACCAATTTGGAAAGCCTTTGCTAAAAATCAATTCCTAGTATTGGTTGCTTCAATCTTCTTATTGTTGTCAAGTGGTTATTTCGTTTATGGATGGATGATGCAAGTGGGTGTTGATCAAGATTACGCTCCAATTCAACCAATACACTATTCTCACAGAATTCACGCCGGAAGTAACGGTATCGATTGTAAATATTGTCACTCTGCTGCCAGAGTTAGTAAAAACGCCGGTATTCCTTCGTTGAATGTTTGTATGAATTGTCATAAAAACATTTCGGAAGTAGCCGATACAACTGCTACAGCTGAATACACAAAGGCATTCTATGACGGAGAAATTCAAAAATTATATGATGCCGTAGGTTGGGATAAGTCTACCCAAAAATACACCGGAAAAACCAAACCGGTTAAATGGGTTCGTATTCACAACTTGCCTGACTTTGCTTATTTCAATCACTCACAACACGTAACGGTTGCTGGTATTGAATGTCAAAAATGTCACGGTCCTGTGCAAGAGTATGAAATACAAAAACAGTTTGCTCCATTAACTATGGGTTGGTGTATTAAGTGTCACCGCGAGACAGATGTTAAGATGGAAGGCAATGGTTATTATACCAAAATTCACGAAGAACTTTCTAAAAAATATGGTGTAGACAAGTTAACTGCAGCGCAAATGGGAGGTTTAGAATGTGGAAAGTGCCACTATTAATCAATTTATTAAGAAGCTAATATTTATATACGATGTCATCGAACAAAAAATACTGGAAAAGTGTTGAGGAACTAAACGAAAATAGTTCTATTGTTGAGACGCTTAGAAATAATGAATTTGTGGAAGCTATTCCAACAGACGAATTTTTATCCGATAAAGATTCATTATCTTCTTCTTCAACAACTCGTCGTGATTTCTTGAAATACGTTGGATTCAGTACTGCAGCTGCTACATTGGCTGCTTGTGAAGGACCTGTACACAAATCTATTCCTTACGTTTTACAACCGGAACAAATCATCCCGGGTGTTGCCGATTATTTTGCAACCTCTATGTTTGACGGTTTTGATTTTGCTAATTTATTGGTGAAAACACGTGAAGGTCGTCCAATCAAAATTGAAAATAATGCTATAGCCGGTGCTAAGTTTACAGCCAACGCGAGAGTACATGCTTCTGTGTTGTCTTTGTATGATAACATGCGCCTTAAAGTTACTAAGATTGCTCAAAAGGATGCTACATGGGTAGAAGCCGACTTGAAAATCAAAGCAAGTTTGGCTGAAGCTAAAGCAAAAGGAGGACAAGTTGTTTTGTTAACCAACACTTTGGCAAGTCCATCTACTGAAAAATTAATCGCTGAATTTATTGCTCAAAACCCAACCGCTAAGCACGTAGTTTACGATTCAGTTTCTGAATCTGCCGCTTTAGATGCCTTCGAAGCAGTTTACGGTGAAAGAGCTTTAGTAGATTATGATTTTTCTAAAGCAAATACTGTCGTTTCTATCGGTGCAGATTTCCTAGGAGATTGGCAAGGAGGTGGTTTTGATAGCGGTTATGCTCAAGGAAGAATTCCTCAAAAAGGTAAAATGTCTAAACACTTTCAGTTTGAAGCCAATATGACTTTGTCTGGCGCTGCTGCTGATCAACGTGTGCCGATGACTGTCGCTAATCAAAAATTAGCTTTAGTTAAAATATACAATATTGTTACGGGTTCCTCAGTTTCTGTTGGTAAAGTAGCCAACGAAGATGCGGTAACCAAAGCAGCCCAACAATTGAAAGCTGCCGGTTCTAAAGGACTTTTGGTTTCGGGTATTCAAGATAAAAATGCTCAGTTATTGGTTTTAGCCATTAACCAAGCTTTATCTAGCGAAGCTTTCTCAACCGTTGGAACGCGTCAAATTAGAAAAGGTTCTGATGCAAAAGTAACTCAACTATTAGCCGATATGGCTGCAGGAAACGTTCATACTTTAATTATGAGTGGCGTCAATCCGGTTTACACTTTAGCTAACGGAAAAGCGTTTGCAGAAGGATTGAAAAAAGTAAAATTATCTGTAGCGTTCTCTTTAAAAGAAGACGAAACCGCTTCACTTACCAATATAGCTGTTCCTGCTCCTCACTATTTGGAGTCTTGGAATGACTTGATGTTGACTAAAGGAACCTATTCTTTGGTACAACCAACCATTCGTCCGTTATTTAGTTCAAAACAATTCCAAGAAGGATTGTTGTCATGGAATGGAAATGGTACTGCTTATTACGATTATATCAAAGCAAATTCTGCTGCGTACTTAAACGGATTGACTTGGAACAAAGCTGTTCATGATGGTGTGTCTGTAGGCGTAGCTTCAGCTGCTGCCGGTGGTTCGGCAGATTATTCAGCTGCTGCGAATGCTTTGGCACAATCAAAACCAGCTAACGGATTTGAATTGGTATTGTATACTAAAACAGGTTTAGGAGATGGTCAACAAGCCAACAACCCTTGGTTACAAGAGTTCCCGGATCCAATTACAAGAGTATCTTGGGATAACTATATTACAGTTTCAAAAGCAGATGCTGATAAAAAAGGATTAACGAATGAAATCGTTGCCAATGGTGGTCTTAACGGAAGTTATGCTACTGTAAAAGTTGGTGATACTTCTATCACTGCTCCGGTAATTGTTCAACCGGGTCAAGCCGTTGGAACAATCGGTTTGGCTTTAGGATACGGTAAAAAAGCCGCTTTAAAAGAAGAAATGCAAGTAGGTGTTAACGCTTACGCTTTATATAATAACTTTGATAACGTTCAATCAGCTACTTTAACTAAAGCCGATGGTGAGCATGAGTTTGCTTGTGTTCAGTCTCAAAAAACTTTGATGGGTAGAGGTGATATTATCAAAGAAACTACTTTAACTGTTTTCACTGCCAAATTTGATGAGCCTGAAGTATGGAATCCTTCACCGATGGTTTCATTGGATCATAAAGAAGTAAAAGCAACTTCAGTGGATTTATGGGAATCATTTGATCGTTCGGTTGGACATCATTTTAACTTGTCAATCGACTTGAATGCCTGTACCGGATGTGGTGCTTGTGTTATTGCTTGTCATGCTGAAAACAATGTTCCTGTAGTGGGTAAATCAGAAGTTAGAAGAAGCCGTGATATGCACTGGTTGCGTATTGACAGATATTATTCTTCTGAAGAAACTTTTGCAGGAGACAACAAGAAGAAAAAAGAATTCGATGGTTTGTTTGGTGAAAAAGGATCATTAGGCGGATTTGGAGATATGGAGAATCCTGGAGATAATCCTCAAGTAGTTTTCCAACCGGTAATGTGTCAACACTGTAACCACGCACCATGTGAAACAGTTTGTCCTGTGGCAGCAACTTCTCACGGTCGTCAAGGTCAAAACCAAATGGCTTATAACAGATGTGTTGGTACTCGTTACTGTGCTAACAACTGTCCGTATAAAGTACGTCGTTTCAACTGGTTCTTATATAGCAATAACGAAGAATTTGACTTTCACATGAATGATGATTTAGGCCGTATGGTGGTGAATCCTGATGTGAATGTTCGTTCTCGTGGGGTTATGGAAAAATGTTCAATGTGTATTCAAAAAACACAATTGACTATACTAACAGCAAAACGCGAAGGCAGAGAAGTAGGTGTGGAAGAATTCCAAACTGCATGTTCTTCTGCTTGTACAACTGGTGCAATGGTTTTTGGAGATGTTAACAACAAAGAAAGTAAAGTTGCCAAGTTAGCCGAAAACAATAGAATGTACCACTTGTTAGAAAGTGTTGGAACAAAACCAAATGTTTTCTACCACGTTAAAGTTAGAAATACCTAGTATCAAAAAATAATTAATTAAGAAACAATATAAAGGATTATGTCGTCTCACTACGAAGCACCCATTAGAAAACCTTTAGTTATTGGTGATAAATCTTATCACGATGTAACAGTAGATGTCGCTGCGCCTGTAGAAGGTAGAGCCAACAAACAATGGTGGACAGTATTTTCAATTGCATTAGCCGCTTTCCTTTGGGGAATTGGTTGTATAGTATATACTATCTCTACCGGAATTGGAACCTGGGGTTTAAATAAAACTGTAGGTTGGGCTTGGGATATCACTAACTTCGTTTGGTGGGTTGGTATCGGTCACGCCGGAACACTTATCTCTGCTGTACTATTATTATTCCGTCAAAGATGGAGAATGGCGATTAACCGTTCTGCGGAGGCGATGACCATCTTCTCGGTAATTCAAGCAGGTTTATTCCCAATTATCCACATGGGTCGTCCATGGTTAGCTTATTGGGTTGTGCCGATTCCAAACCAATTTGGTTCATTATGGGTTAACTTTAACTCGCCGTTACTTTGGGACGTATTTGCGATTTCAACGTATCTTTCTGTGTCATTGGTATTCTGGTGGACAGGTTTATTACCGGATTTCGCGATGTTGAGAGACAGAGCTGTAACGCCTTTTACTAAGAAAATTTATTCTATCCTATCTTTCGGATGGAGCGGAAGAGCTAAAGACTGGCAACGTTTTGAAGAGGTTTCTCTTGTATTGGCCGGTTTAGCAACACCACTGGTACTTTCTGTACACACGATTGTATCCTTTGACTTTGCTACTTCGGTAATTCCGGGTTGGCATACGACAATCTTCCCACCGTATTTCGTTGCGGGAGCGGTATTTTCAGGATTCGCGATGGTAAACACTTTGTTAATCATCATGAGAAAAGTATCAAAATTAGAAGCTTACATCACCATTCAACACATCGAATTAATGAACATTGTAATTATGATTACGGGTTCTATCGTTGGGGTTGCCTATATCACTGAGTTATTCGTAGCTTGGTATTCAGGAGTAGAGTATGAACAATACGCTTTCTTGAACAGAGCAACCGGTCCATACTGGTGGGCTTACTGGTCGATGATGACTTGTAACGTTTTCTCTCCACAGTTCATGTGGTTCAAGAAATTAAGAACCAGTATTATGTTCTCTTTTATCATTTCGATTGTGGTTAATATTGGTATGTGGTTTGAGCGTTTTGTAATTATCGTTACCTCATTACACAGAGATTATCTTCCATCATCATGGACGATGTTCCAACCAACCTTTGTTGATATCGGAATCTTCATCGGTACGATTGGTTTCTTCTTTGTATTATTCCTTTTATATGCGAGAACATTCCCTGTGATTGCTCAAGCAGAGGTTAAAACAATCTTGAAATCATCAGGAGAAAATTATAAGAGACAAAGAGAAGCAGAAGGTCATAATCATTCAGATAAACATTAATATTTGCTATGAGTAGTAATAAAGTTATACACGCAATATACAATGATGATGATGTATTAATGGATGCGGTTCACAAAACCAGAGCAGCCCATCATCATATTGAGGAAGTTTTCACTCCTTTCCCTGTTCACGGTTTAGATAAAGCTATGGGATTGGCACCAACTCGTTTAGCCATTTGTGCATTCATCTATGGATGTATCGGTTTAACAGTGGCAACAGTTATGATGAATTACATCATGATTACTGATTGGCCGCAAGACATTGGTGGAAAACCAAGTTTTAGTTATATCCAAAACATGCCGGCTTTTGTGCCTGTAATGTTTGAGATGACCGTATTTTTTGCAGCCCACTTAATGGTAATCACTTTTTACATGAGAAGTAAATTATGGCCATTTAAAGAAGCTGAAAACCCTGACGTGAGAACTACTGATGACCACTTCTTAATGGAAGTTGCTGTTCATGATAATGAAGCAGAATTGGTAAAATTCTTCGAAGGAACAGGAGCAGTAGAAGTAAAAGTAATTGATAAGCATTAATAATAGATATGAAAAGTTTACTTAAAATAGCATTTGTATTCGGTAGCATTGTTTCTTTATCTTCTTGTAAAGATGATTTGAAACCAAACTATCAGTATATGCCAAATATGTACGAATCTGTGGCTTATGAAACCTATGCTGAGTCAGACGCTTTCAATTCTCCAACCGGTGAAAAAGGCAAAGAAGGTCAAGTGCCTGCTGAAGGTTCAATAAAAAGAGGTTTTGTTCCTTATGAATATCCAAATACACCTGAAGCTTTAGCTGCCATTAAAGTTATAAACCCTAAATCACCTCTTGATTCAACTCAAGTAGACATGAAAAAGGCAGAAGAACTTTACGGTATTTACTGCGCTATCTGTCATGGTAGTGAAGGTAACGGAAAAGGAAAATTGGTTACCCAAGAAAAATTCTTAGGTGTTCCAAGTTATGCCGATAGAGTTATCAATGAGGGTAGTATTTTCCATGTAGTAACGTATGGTTTGAATTCTATGGGTTCTCACGCCAATCAGTTAAGTCAGGAAGAGCGTTGGTTGGTTGCCGCTTATGTAATGCAACTTAAAAGCAAATTATAATTGTAGAACAAACAGATTGTTATAGATATGTATACATTTTCAAGTAAATTAAAAACCTTTTCTTTTGTCCTAATGATCGTGGGTATCCTTGGGATTGGTTATGGTTTTTTAACTGCACCAAAAGATATTCAGGAGGTTGAGGCTATGTTAAAAGCGGAAGAAGCTGAGCATCACGGTGGTGGTCACGAAGCCGCTCCATCGCATGAAGCAAAAGCAGAAACTGCAACACACGAAGCGCATGCTGAACCTGTAGCAACTGCTACATCAAGCGAGACAGCAGTTGATTCTGTAGCACACGACACCACTACAACTGTGGCGCACGCTGAACCAACTACTCCGGCAGCACATGCTGAACCAGCAGGACATGATGCTAAAGCAAGTGCCGGACATGATGACCATAAAGGACATGCTGAACACGTGTTACACCAATTACAAAATAAACCTTGGGCAGCCTTATATGTAGCTTGTCTTTTCTTTATGTTGATTGCTTTGGGTGCTTTAGCTTTCTATGCTATCCAACAAGTAGCACAAGCAGGATGGTCTCCGGTTTTATTCAGAGTAATGCAAGGAATCACGGCTTATTTATTACCGGGTTCTATCATCTTCTTTATTTTATTACTATTGTTTGGTTTCCATTTCAATCACTTATTTGTTTGGATGAATGATGGTGTGACTGAAGTTGGACATGAAAATTATGATGCGTTAATCGCTGGTAAATCGGGTTATTTAAACTTCCCATTCTGGATTGTTAGAGCTGCTATCTTCATTGCAGGATGGAATTTATACAGACATTTATCAAGAAAGAACTGTTTGGCACAAGATGAAGCTACAGACAACTCTTTCTACAAAAAGAATTTCAAAATGTCAGCGGCATTCTTAGTATTCTTTATCGTAACTGAATCTATCATGTCATGGGATTGGATCATGTCAGTTGACCCTCACTGGTTCAGTACTTTATTCGGATGGTATGTATTTGCCAGTTTCTTTGTAAGTGGAATTACCACCATTTCTATGGTGACTTTATACTTAAAATCTAAAGGATATTTAGAGAATGTAAATTCAAGCCACATCCACGATTTATCAAAATTTATGTTTGGTATTAGTGTATTCTGGACCTACTTATGGTTCTCTCAATTCATGTTGATTTGGTATTCAAACATACCGGAAGAGGTAACCTATTTCAAAACAAGAATTGAAGATTTCAACTTGCCATTCTTCGGAGCGGTAGCCATGAATTTTGTATTCCCAATATTGTTATTAATCAACACTGATTTCAAACGTATTTCTTGGATTATTGTGATGGCAGGTATTATTATCTTATTCGGACACTATGTTGATTTCTTCAACATGATTATGCCGGCAACGGTAGGTGACAGATGGTTCATTGGAATCCCTGAAATATCAGCCATATTATTTTTCCTTGGGTTGTTCATTTTTGTGGTATTCAATGCCTTAACAAAAGCACCATTGGTACCAAAAAGAAATCCTTTCATAGAAGAAAGCAAACATTTTCATTATTAATATTTAAAGTAAATTACAAATGACAACTCTTTTGATACTTATAGTTGTAGTTTTATTGGCAGTTGCCCTATGGCAGTTAACTAAAATATTTGACTTAACTCAAGTTGGTGGAAATGTGAATGACACACAGGTGGCAAACGATAACGATAACAAAGTTAACGGTTACTTGATGTTTGGTTTCTTAGGATTTATTTACCTAACAACAATCTATTGTCTTTTAAATTACAGCCATTTTCCTTTGATGAGTGATTCAGCTTCTGAACACGGTCCTGAAGTGGATAGGCTGATGATGATATCAATGGTTTTAATCTTTTTTGTTCAAACAGTAACACAAGCATTATTACATTATTTTGCTTTCAAATACAGAGGCAAGCAAGGACAAAAAGCACTTTATTTTGCGGATAACAACAAGTTAGAATTCATTTGGAGTATTATCCCGGCCATCGTTTTAGCAGGGTTAATTCTTTATGGATTATATGCTTGGACCAATATTATGTTTGTTGACGAAGAAGATGCTGATGACGCTATAGTTATTGAGCTTTATGCACAACAATTTAAATGGGAAGCAAGATACGCCGGAGCGGATAATGTTTTAGGGAAAGCTAATGTAAGATATATAGAAGGTGCAAACAACCTTGGAGTTGATTTATCTGATCCAAATGCTCAAGATGATTTTTCGTCTTCTGAATTGCATATTCCTAAAGGAACAAGAGTGATTTTCAAAATGCGTTCACAAGACGTTTTACACTCTGCCTACATGCCTCATTTTAGAGCACAAATGAACTGTGTTCCAGGGATGGTCACTGAATTTTCGTTTGTTCCAACTTTGACTACTGCCGAAATGAGAGATAAACCGGCAATGATTGAAAAAGTGTCAAATATCAATGCGATAAGAGCTAAGAAAAGTGAAAAATTAGTAGCAGAAGGACAATCAGCACTTGACCCATATACTTTTGATTACTTATTGTTATGTAATAAAATTTGTGGTGCTTCTCATTATAATATGCAAATGAAAATTGTAGTAGATACTCCGGAAGAATACAAAATCTGGTTAAAAGAGAATTCTGCTAAAACAATTGTTCAGGCAGTTAAAACAGCTGCTGCCGAAGCAAAAGCTTCCGATTCACCAGCAACAACAAAAGATTCTACCTCTTCTAACAGCAAAGACACTACAGTAGTTGCTCAAGCAGAAATGAAATAATTTATTTAAAACTTAAAAGTTACCTAATATGTCAGCAGAAGTTCACAATCACGACCACGGTCACGACGAACACGAACACCACCATAAAGATACGTTCATTACTAAATATATTTTTAGTATTGACCATAAAATGATATCTAAACAATATCTTATTACCGGTATCATCATGGGAGTTATTGGCGTTGGAATGTCAATGCTTTTCAGAATGCAATTGGCATGGCCAGAAGAGTCTTTTAAAATTTTCAGTTTCTTCCTTGGAGAAAGAATGGCTCCGGGTGGCGTGATGAATAATGAAACTTATCTTGCTTTAGTTACGATTCACGGAACCATCATGGTATTCTTTGTGTTAACCGCAGGGTTAAGTGGAACTTTTAGTAACTTATTGATTCCATTGCAAATTGGAGCAAGAGATATGGCCTCCGGATTCCTTAATATGGTTTCTTATTGGTTATTCTTCCTATCCAGTGTGGTAATGGTTATATCCTTATTTGTAGAATCCGGTCCGGCTTCTGCAGGTTGGACAATCTATCCGCCTTTAAGTGCTTTACCACAATCTATGTCAGGTTCTGGCGCCGGAATGACACTATGGTTAGTCTCTATGGCTATCTTTATCGCATCTTCTTTATTAGGATCTTTGAATTACATCGTTACGGTAATCAATTTAAGAACTAAAGGAATGTCAATGACCAGATTGCCACTGACTATTTGGGCTTTCTTTATCACAGCTATCATTGGAGTTATTTCATTCCCTGTTTTATTGTCAGCAGCATTAATGCTAATCATGGACAGAAGTTTTGGTACATCATTCTTCTTGTCTGATATTTATATAGCCGGAGAAGTTTTACATTACCAAGGGGGTTCACCGGTATTGTTCGAACACTTATTCTGGTTCTTAGGTCACCCTGAGGTATACATTGTATTATTGCCGGCATTAGGAATCACTTCTGAAGTTATAGCCACTAATGCTCGTAAACCAATCTTTGGTTACAGAGCGATGATCATGTCAATTATTGCTATTGCATTCTTATCAACCATCGTTTGGGGTCACCACATGTTTATCTCGGGAATGAATCCATTCCTTGGATCGGTATTTACGTTCACCACTTTATTGATTGCAATTCCGTCAGCGGTAAAAGCATTCAATTACATTACAACCTTATGGAAAGGTAACTTACAATTGAATCCTGCAATGCTGTTCTCTATTGGATTGGTTTCTACCTTCATTACTGGAGGTTTAACTGGAATCATTTTGGGAGATAGTACTTTGGATATTAACGTTCATGATACTTACTTTGTTGTAGCTCACTTCCACTTGGTAATGGGTATCTCTGCATTGTACGGAATGTTCGCCGGTATTTACCATTGGTTCCCTAAGATGTTCGGAAGAATGTTAAATAAAAACTTAGGGTATGTTCACTTCTGGGTAACAGCAGTGTGTGCATACGGAGTATTCTTCCCAATGCATTTCATCGGAATGGCCGGTTTGCCAAGAAGATATTACACCAACACTAATTTTCCATTGTTTGACGATTTACAAAACGTGAACGTGATTATTACTGTTTTTGCTCTAGTAGGTGGTGCTTTCCAGTTGGCGTTCTTATACAACTTCTTTAGCAGTATATTCTACGGTAAAAGAACAGTTCAAAACCCATGGAAATCTAACACTTTGGAATGGACAGCGCCAATCGAGCATATTCACGGCAACTGGCCTGGAGCAATTCCTGAAGTTCACAGATGGCCTTACGATTATAGCAAACCGGGTCATGAGGAAGATTTTGTTCCTCAAAATGTACCTATGAAACCAGGAGAAGAAGTATTGCATCATTAATTCTTACCCAAAATAATAAAAATGCCTTTCTTAATCGAAAGGCATTTTTTATTAGCAACCAACTTTGTTATATATTTGTGAGATGAACGAGAATTTAGATCCAACCAACAATAATTTTAACCCGGAAGAACTTGATTTAGAAAAAAAATTAAGGCCTTTAAGCTTTGATGATTTTACCGGTCAAGAACAAGTGTTAGATAACCTAAAAGTATTCGTTGAAGCCGCCAATCAAAGAGATGAAGCACTTGACCATACCCTTTTTCACGGACCGCCGGGTTTGGGAAAAACCACTTTGGCTAATATATTGGCCAATGAATTAGGAGTTGGGATTAAAATCACTTCCGGCCCCGTTTTAGATAAACCCGGAGATTTGGCTGGGTTACTTACGAATCTTGAAGAAAGAGACGTTTTGTTTATAGACGAGATCCATCGTTTAAGCCCAGTAGTGGAAGAGTATTTATATTCGGCCATGGAAGATTTCAAAATCGACATCATGATTGAATCCGGACCCAATGCCAGAACAGTACAAATCAATCTCAATTCTTTTACCCTAGTAGGAGCAACCACTCGTTCCGGATTATTAACGGCACCGATGCGAGCACGATTCGGAATCCAAAGTCGATTACAATATTACAACACCGAACTTTTGACGACTATTGTCCAACGAAGCTCAAGCATCTTAAAAATGCCGATAACCATGGAAGCTGCCATAGAAATCGCCGGTAGAAGCCGAGGAACACCTCGTATTGCCAATGCATTGTTACGACGAGTTAGAGATTTCGCCCAAATCAAAGGCAATGGAAAAATTGATATTGAAATCGCTCGATTTTCCCTAAAAGCATTACACGTTGATGCCCACGGGTTAGACGAAATGGACAATAAAATCTTAACAACCATCATCGAAAAATTCAAAGGCGGACCGGTGGGTTTATCTACTTTGGCTACAGCTGTTTCTGAAAGTGGCGAGACTATCGAAGAAGTATACGAGCCATTCTTAATCCAAGAGGGATTCATCATCAGAACACCGCGTGGTAGAGAAGTGACCGAGAAAGCTTTTAAACATTTAGGAAAAGTCAACACAAATATTCAAGGCGGACTTTTTTAGGGCATTCCCCTGCGGGTCGGGCTTTCCGCACTCGCTTTTTTTGCTGCACAAAAAAGAGCTCAAACAATCGCTCCAATCCCTAATGCAACATGAATTCCAACAAAGAAAAATATACCCATTTCATTAAAGCCGAAGCCAAACGACTTGGGTTTTTGTCTTGTGGGATTTCAAAAGCCGGTTTTTTGGAAGAAGAAGCCCCAAGATTAGAATACTGGTTGAAGCAAAATCATCAAGGAGAAATGAAGTATTTAGAAGACCATTTTGACATGCGTCTAAATCCAACCTTACTCGTTGATGGCGCCAAAAGCGTAATCTCTCTTCTATTGAATTATTATCCTCCGGAAAAACAAATTGAAGATTCTTATAAGATTGCAAAATATGCCTACGGTAAAGATTATCACAATGTCATCAAGAAAAAACTAAAAAAATTACTCAGAAGCATCCGTGCCGAAATTGGAGAAGTTCCCGGTCGTGCCTTTGTCGATTTTGCTCCCGTGATGGACAAAGCTTGGGCTGCCAAAAGCGGTTTGGGTTGGATAGGAAAAAGCAGTAACTTATTAACCCAACAAGTAGGCTCTTTTTATTTCATAGCCGAATTGATAGTCGATTTAGAATTAGACTATGACAATCCGGTTACCGATCATTGCGGAACTTGTACAGCTTGTATTGATGCCTGTCCGACTCAAGCCATAGTAGCGCCTTATGTGGTTGATGGAAGCAAATGTATTTCTTATTTCACTATTGAACTCAAAGAAAATCTCCCCATGGAAATGAAAGGAAAACTGGATGATTGGATGTTTGGTTGCGATGTTTGTCAAGACGTTTGTCCCTGGAATAAATTTTCAAAACCCCATAACGAACCCTTGTTCTCTCCTTATCCGGAACTTCTTTCTTATACCAAAAAAGATTGGGAAGAAATCACAGAAGATACTTTTGCCAAAGTCTTCCCCAATTCTCCACTAAAAAGAGCACAATGGGAAGGTGTTAAACGAAATATTAACTTTCTGAAGTAGATTCTCTTTCAATAATTTCGGTTTCCAATTCAATAGTTCTCGGATGAAATGAATGCAATTCTTTTTTTGTGTTAATCTCTTCCAACAATAGCTTAAAAGAGTGAACGCCCATTTCAAAACTAGGTTGGTCAACGGTACTCAATTTTGGCGTTATCACCTGCGACATAAACCAATTGCTAAAACCTATTACTTTTACTTGCTCAGGAATGTTGATTCCCACTTCATTAAAGTGAGCCAAAACACCTACGGCCACTAAATCAGTAATGACAAATATGCCATCCACATCAGGATGTTCAGCAGCTATTCGTTTTGCAAATTCAACACCTTCATCAAAGGTTACATTTTTACAAGTATAAACAAGTTTTGAATCAAAGGGAATATTGTTTTTATCCAAGGCTTTTTTGTAACCTAAAAATCGGTCAATCGCATTTTGAGGATTTACTGGTCCCCGAATGTGAGCAATTTTTCGACACCCTTTTTGAATCAAATGTTCGACCGCATTAAAAGCAGCTTTTTGATCGTTGATGATAACTTTGGAACACGGAATCAATTTGGAAATTTTGTCAAACATCACAAATGGAACTTCTTTGCGAAGGATTTCTTTGAGGTGTTCATCGTCGTTAGATTCATTGGAAAGCGACATGATAATGCCATCGACTCTTTTATTCATCAAAAGTTCGACTTGTTTTTTTTCCAGCTCCAAAGATTCATTGGATTGGAGTATAATGACCAGATACCCATTCTTCTCTGCTTCATCAATAATACCGTTAATTACATTAGAGAAAAAGTGATGCACTACTTCCGGAATAATCAATCCGATAGTTCGCGATTCTTTGGTTCTGAGGTTCACGGCAAAACTATTGGGCGTATAACTAAGAGACTGTGCTAAATCTAAAACTGCTTTCCTAGTTTTCGGGCTAACATCAGGGTAGTTCTTCAAAGCTTTAGACACCGTAGTAATAGATATTCCTAAGGTTTCAGCAATTTGTTTCAAAGTAATGTCTCTCATATAACAAATATCATAAAAAAATCCCAATCTTGTATCGAAAACGTTTTCGGTATTTTCGAAAACGTTTTCGGTGTTGATTTGCTAAAATTTTGTTAACTAAAAATATAATTTCGAAAAATAAACCAACAATAATTACTAATCAAACAAATTACAAATGATGAAAAAAAGTACTTTATTTTTGAAAAAGATGTTGTTTATAGTAGCATTAATGCTATGCAATCTTTCTTTTTCACAAAGCAGTAGCTTGTCAGGAAAAGTTACCGATGCTAAAGGCGAGACTGTTGTCGGTGCCAATGTGGTATTAAGTAACGGATCAAAATCTACTTCTACCAATGCTGAGGGTATTTACACCTTCTCAGGATTGACTGACGGTGCTGTAACCGTAACCGTTTCTTACATCGGTTTTGCCACCGAAAAGAAAACGGCTAACGTAAGTGGAAACACCACTTTGGATTTCCAACTACAAGATGATTCTAAAGTATTAGACGAAGTTGTGGTAACCGGTGTTGTTAATCCGAGAGCTAAAATCAAGTCAAGTGTTTCCATCACAACTTTAGATGTGAAACAAGTAGAACAGTCAGCACCAAGATCAACCGCTGAAATCTTCAGAACCATTCCGGGGATTCGCTCAGAGTCTTCAGGTGGTGAAGGAAATGCTAACATCTCCGTTCGCGGGGTGCCAATTTCTTCCGGTGGTTCTAAGTATTTACAAATTCAAGAAGATGGATTACCGGTATTGTTATACGGTGATATCGCTTTCGCAACTGCGGATATTTTCACAAGATTCGATAGAAATGTAGCCAAAATTGAAGCCATTCGAGGTGGTTCTGCGTCTACATTATCGTCTAATTCACCAGGTGGTATTATCAACTTTATCAGTAAAACCGGTAAAACAGAAGGCGGAAGTATGGTAACCAGTTTTGGTTTAGACTACAACGACTTCAGAACGGATTTAGAATATGGAGCCAGAATTGGAGACGGATTGTATTTCCATGCCGGAGGTTTTTACAGAACCGGTGAAGGAGTAAGAAGTCCGGGCTTTATAGCCAATAATGGTGGACAATTCAAAATGAATGTAACCAAAGAATTCGAAAGTGGGTCTGTTACGGTTTATGCGAAATTCTTAAATGACAGAGCTGCCGCATACATGCCAATGCCAATTCAAGTAACCGGAAGTAATGCCAATCCAAACTGGGAAAGCATCAGCGGATATGATGCCACTTCAGGAACACAACAATCTCCTTATTTGATGCACAATGTAGGCTTAGACGGAAATGGAAATGTAAGAAGAGGCAATGTAGGCGACGGGATGCACCCGGTTTCTAAAACCATCGGAGCTTCAGTTAACTTCGAATTGGCTGAAGGTTGGAAAGTAACTAACAATGGTCGTTTCTCTTCAAACAGCGGACAATTTATCACGCCATTCCCAGCTGAAGTTGCTTCTGCAGCAACAATTGCTAATTCTTTCGGTGCCGGTTCAACGTTAACTTATGCCAACGATGGTTCGGCTTTCAACACTCCAAACGGTTTAGTGTCAAGAATTCACATGTTTGATGTGGAGTTGAACAATTTCAACAACTTCATGAACGATTTAAGAATCACTAAGAAATTTGATAAAGTTGGGGTAACTGCCGGTTATTTCAAATCAATACAAAATATCTCAATGTCATGGTTGTGGAATTCCTACTTACAAGAAGTATCGGATAACAATCCAAGATTAATCAATGTAACTGACGCCGGTGGGAATTTACTTTCTGCCAACGGATTGTACGCCTACGGTGTTCCGTATTGGGGCAACTGCTGTACCAGAAACTATGATACACAATACAATGTTTCAGCACCATACGCTAACGTGTCTTTCGATGCTACTGATAAATTGTCTTTAGAAGGAGGAATTCGTTTTGATATGGGACAAGTAAATGGTTCTTTTGCAGGTTCTTCTCAAACTGTTTATGACATCAATAACGATAACGTAATTTCTGCACCTGAAACCAGCGTATCTGCGATCAATACAGCTAATACAACCGCTGTTGATTACGACTATGATTATGTGTCTTATACTTTAGGAGGTAATTATTTAATTGATACCAATCAATCTGTTTTTGCTCGTTACAGCAAAGGAGCTTCGGCTAAAGCTGACAGAATATTATTTTCGGGTTTAAATTACCTTGATGGAGACAGAATCAACTCTTTAGATTATTTAGCACAAGCGGAATTAGGATACAAAAGAAAATTCTCTAAAGGATATGTTTACGCAACATTATTTAGCTCAACGACTACCGAAGAAGGCGGATTCGAAGCTACTTCTAATAGCATAATTGAAAACGATTACCGTTCAATGGGTCTTGAGTTAGAGTCATCTTACAACGTAAATAATGATTTGAACTTACGAGGTGGATTTACTTATACCAAAGCTGAAGTTACTTCTGGAGCCAATAATGGTAACGAACCAAGAAGACAACCTAAAATGATGTACAACTTCATCCCAACATACAAATTCGGAAAAGCTAGCAATACATTAGGGTTAAGCTTCATTGGTCAAACCAAAGCTTATGCTCAAGACAGCAACGAATTGGTGATGAACGGATTTGTAATCGTAAACGGTTTCGTAGAAGTAGGCATCACTAAAGGCTTATCTTTAAACGTAGCCGGTAATAACTTATTCAACACTTTAGCCATCACGGAAGCCGAAGAAGGAAGCATCACAGCCAATACCACTAATATTGTTAGAGCAAGACCTTTACCGGGAAGATCACTTTCTATGGCATTGTCTTATAAGTTCTAAGAACAACCTTTTCATGTTTAATTTGAGTAATTCCTATACCATAGTTTTATGGTATGGGAATTATTTTTAACCAAAGATTTTTTATCTTTAAATACTTCTTAAAAGTTATTCCAATGAAAAAATCAGTCGTATTATTTTTTTTCTGTATGTTTTTTGCCAGCAATAATTTGTTGTCCCAAGAAACGCAGACCAAAACGGCAACAAAATCTGAAAACAAAATAATGATTGTTTACGGGAGCGACGAATGCCATCATTGTACAGATACCAAAAAATACCTTAAAGAAAATCATATCGAATTCGTGTTTTATGATATCGATAAAAATCAGGAGGCGTTGAAAGAAATGCTGTTTAAGTTAAAGCAAGCCAACATCAGTACCAATAATTTGTCCATTCCCGTAATCGATAAACAAGGGATGATTTTTACCAATAACATTCCCTTTGAAGAGTTCCTTCAGAAATTAAAGTAAATCATGAGCAAAAAAATAAACCTAAGCTTTTGGCAAATTTGGAACATGAATTTCGGTTTCTTCGGAATCCAATTCAGTTTTGGTTTGCAACAAAGCAATATGAGCGCCATTTATAAATATTTGGGTGCCGACGAAGGAAGTTTACCCATGCTATGGCTTGCCGGCCCAATTACAGGATTGATAGTTCAGCCTATAGTCGGAGCGATAAGTGACGGAACATGGTCTCCTAAATTCGGACGCAGAAAACCCTTTTTCTTGATTGGAGCTTTGATTTCCAGTATTGCATTATTGTTGATGCCTTACTCCAGTACACTTTTTATGGCGGCCAGTTTGCTCTGGATTTTAGATGCCGCTAACAACGTAGCGATGGAACCTTATCGTGCATTTGTTGCCGATAAATTAAACGACAAACAAATGTCGCTTGGCTTTTTAATGCAAAGTTTTTTTACCGGTTTCGGCATCACTTTAGCCAATTTTACACCGGCTATTTTAGTTTCCCTAGGCTTTTTAGCCATCACCGATAAAATGGAAAACGGCATTCCAACATACACCTATTGGGCCTTTTTCATTGGTGCTTTTGCTTCCATTTCTTCAGTATTGTTGTCAGTCATGACTACCAAGGAATATCCGCCAACAGAAGAAGAATTGGCCATAATTCAAGAAAAGAAAAAAGAAAATATCTTCAAAACAGTTTGGAACGATATAACCGAAGCCTTCCGTTCTATGCCCTTAACAATGAAGCAACTAATTCCGGTAAAGTTTTTTACTTGGTACGCCATGTTTTGTTATTGGCAATACATCACTTCGTCATTATCACTGTCATTATTTGGGACTACTGATCAAGCTTCGGAAGAATTTTCCAAAGCACAATTGCTAACCGGAAGTCTCAACGGTACATACAATATTATCTGCTTTATGGTCGCCTTTTTATTGGTACCATTAGCTTTAAAAATTGGGGCCAAAGGGGTTCATTTTATGGCTTTAACTTTAGGCGGAATTGGATTGTTGTCTATTCCGTTGCTTAACAATACCGATGTGTTGTTTGTGATGCACAATCCTTTTGGTGACAACATTCCCGTAACCACTATTTTCCTGTATTCATTTGGATTAGGGATTTCTTGGGCTTCAACGATGGCCATGCCTTACCAATTGCTGGCCGGCTCGATTCCCAAAGAAAAAACCGGAGTCTACATGGGGATTTTCAATATGTTCATTGTAATTCCAATGGCCATTCAAATCTTAACCATGCAATATTTTGTGTATGATTGGTTAGGTAATAATCCAATGAATGTAATTAAACTGGCAGGATTGTTTTTAATCATAGCCGGTGTTTTAACCCTCTTTATTACAATCAAAAATAAAAACCAAATCGTACAAAGTGAATAATATCGCCTATCATAAAGCCATTGATTTACTTCACGAGGTGGCTTCACCCAACGGTTTTTTAGCCAGTGCCGAAAACACAACCAATTACAAAAGAGTTTGGGCTCGAGACGGCGTGATTTGTGGTCTGGCTGCACTAGCTTCAGGAGATGAAAAATTGATTGCGACTTTTAAAAATACTTTGGACACTTTGGCTAAAAACCAACATCCCATTGGCACTATTCCTTCCAATGTTTTAATGACTGACGGAAAAAGCGAAGTGAGTTATGGCGGTTTAGCCGGAAGAGTGGATGCAGTGACTTGGTTTATCATAGGCGTTTGCCAATATGCATATTACAAATCTGATGCTGCTATTGTATCCGAATACAATTCCGAAATTGAAAAAGGTTTCGGACTATTAGAGGCATGGGAATTTAACAACAAACACCTTTTATACGTCCCGCTTTCCGGAAATTGGGCCGATGAATACATCACTGACGGTTATGTTTTATACGATCAGTTGTTGCGCATTTGGGCTTTAAAAAGCTATAATCATTTTGTGAAAAGTGAAGCCATCACCGAAAAAATCGAAAAAATAATCACCCAAATAGAAATCAATTTCATGCCCAATAGCCAAGGAGAAAAATACCATCCAAGAGCTCATGCTGAAGTCAGTTTTCAAGATTTCATGCCTTGTTCGTTCTCTCCTTCGGGCTACAAAACACAGTTTGACGCTTTTGCCGGTTCGTTGGTTTTATTGTTAAATATTGGTTCTGTGGAATCCCAAAGAAAGCTTTTAAATTATTCGGATATACTAGCTTCTGAAACACATTTAGGATTATTGCCTGCTTTTTGGCCACCTGTTTTTGAAAACGATGAACATTGGAACTTGCTCAAAAACAATTGCAAATATGAGTTTAGGAATTATCCTTACGAATTTCATAATGGAGGAAGTTGGCCAATGGTCAATGGTTTTTATGGAGTAGCACTTGTCTCAAAGGGAGAAAAGAAAAAGGCAACCACCATTTTAGAAAAAATAAATGAAGCTAATGGCATAGAAGATTTTTCATTTTTTGAAAATTTCAATACTCAAACCACAGAACCCAATGGCGTTTCACGTTGTGCTTGGAGTGCTGCAGCAGCAATTTTAGTACATCAATCATTACATCATAATTTTAAAATATTAGTTTAACTTGAAATCAATAGATATTATAAGCATAGGCGAAGTTCTGATAGATTTTATCGGCCATGAAGTCAATACATCAATCAATAGAACCAAAGATTACCATCGCTTTTTGGGCGGTTCACCAACGAATGTGGCCGTTAATGCTTCGCGATTAGGATTGAATGCCGTGTTGGTAGCTTCTTGTGGACAAGATGGTTTGGGGGATTATGTTATTAGAAAATTGAAAGCCAATAATGTCAACACAGCCTATATTGGAAAATCAGAATCAGTACCAACTTCTGTGATATTTGTTTCTAAATCAACAGAAACGCCCGATTTTATTCCATACCGTCAAGCTGATTGCGAAATTTTTGAAAGTCAACTGCCTGATGAAGTCATCGCTGAAGCTAAAATATTTCATACCACTTGTTTTGCTTTAAGTAAAAATCCGGCAAGGCAAACTATTTTGAACCGAGCCAAAAGAGCCAAAGCATTAGGGCTGCAACTCAGTATCGATATCAATTTCTCTGAACGCATTTGGCCCGACCGAGAAGAAGCTAAAAAAGTACTTAAAGAATATTTGGCCAATGATCCGTTAGTGAAATTAAGCGAAGACGATTGTTACCGACTTTTTGCCGCGGTCAAATCAGAAGAATATATTTTTGACTATTTCCACAGTTTAGGGGCTTCGACTATCTGTTTGACCAAAGGAAAAAACGGTGTTGTGGTTTCGGATATTCATCAAGGATTGTTTTTTCAAAAAGCCATTCCAATAGAAGAAGTAAAAGACACTACCGGTGCCGGTGATGCTTTTTGGACCGGATTTTTATACGCCCAATTGCATCAAAAAAGTTTAGAAGCAACCATGACTGTGGCACAGAAGTTAGCAGCTATTAAACTACAAAATGTAGGCAGATTGCCCGACAATATCAATATCAAAGCATTAATCCAAGAATAATCGCCAACCGGAAATTAAGTTAGTTAGAATGCTTAAAAGCTGTAATGATAAATTACGGCTTTTTTGTTTAAGAGTTTGTGCAAAAAGAAACCTTTAAAAATTTCCTTTTTAAGTTGAGTCTTCTACCTTTGTAATTCTCAACCATAAAGAAAATGAACAAATACAGTAAGCGAAGAGAAGCACTTTTATACCACGCCAAACCAACGCCTGGGAAGATACAAGTAGTGCCTACCAAAAAATACGCAACCCAGAGAGATTTATCTCTGGCCTATTCACCGGGTGTGGCTGAACCTTGTTTGGAAATTGCCAAAGACGTAAACAACGTATATAAATATACCGCCAAAGGAAATTTGGTGGCCGTAATCACTAATGGAACTGCCGTTTTAGGTCTAGGCGATATCGGTCCGGAAGCTTCAAAACCTGTAATGGAAGGAAAAGCGTTACTCTTTAAAATCTTTGCCGGAATCGATGTTTTTGATATCGAAGTCGGGACTAAAGACATTGATGCGTTTGTTGAAACTGTAAAAAATATTGCGCCCACTTTTGGAGGGATCAATCTCGAAGATATTAAAGCACCGGAGTCATTTGAAATTGAAAGACGTTTGGTAGAAGAATTGAATATTCCGGTGATGCACGATGACCAACACGGAACAGCCATTATCTCATCGGCCGCGTTGTTGAATGCTTTGGAAATCGCCAAAAAGAAAACTATCGATGTGAAAATCGTTGTGTCAGGAGCCGGTTCTGCCGCTTTGGCGTGTGCCAATTTATATATTTTGTTAGGGGTAAAAGCCGAAAATATTATCATGTTTGATAAAGACGGAGTGCTTTCTTCAGAGCGTACGGATTTGTCCGATTTACAAAAAAGATATGCTCATGGAAAAGCAGGAACGACTTTAGCGGAAGCTTTAGTTGGTGCCGATGTTTTCCTCGGATTGTCTGCCGGAAATATCATGTCTGCCGAAATGCTTTTAGGCATGGCCAAAAATCCAATTGTATTCGCCATGGCCAACCCAATTCCGGAAATTGATTACGATTTAGCCATAGCCACACGAAAAGATATAATCATGGCCACAGGCCGTTCCGATCATCCTAATCAGGTGAATAATGTACTAGGTTTTCCCTATATTTTCCGTGGTGCTTTAGATGTTAGAGCGACCAAAATTAACGAAGAAATGAAAATGGCAGCGGTACACGCTTTGGCCGATTTGGCAAAAGAACCCGTGCCCGAACAAGTAAATATAGCCTATGGCGAAACCCGGTTGAATTTTGGAAAAGAATACATTATTCCAAAGCCTTTCGACCCAAGATTAATCACCCAAGTTGCACCGGCTGTGGCCAGAGCCGCCATGAATTCGGGCGTGGCTTTAAATCCGATTACCGATTGGGACAAATACGAAGAAGAGTTATTAGAGCGATTAGGTTCCGATAATAAAATGGTTCGCTTGTTAACTAATAGAGCCAAAACTGATCCAAAACGAGTAGTTTTTGCAGAAGCGGATCATTTAGATGTTTTAAAAGCAGCTCAAATTGCTTACGAGGAAGGCATCGCTCATCCAATTTTATTAGGAAACAAAGAATTGATTTTGGAACTCAAAGAAGAGCTTGGTTTTGATGCTGATGTGCCTATTTTTGATCCAAAAACAAAAGAAGAAGACAAACGTCGAATGAAATACGCTGAAATTTATTGGCAGTCAAGACAACGAAGAGGAATCTCGTTATTGGATGCTCAAAAATGGATGCGTGAGCGTAATTATTTTGCAGCCATGATGGTCAATGAAGGTGATGCCGATGCCATGGTTTCCGGTTATTCGAGAAGTTATCCGTCAACGGTGAAGCCTTTGATGCAGTTGATTGGAAAAGCACCGGGAATAACCTTGATTGCGACCACAAATATGATGATGACCAATCGTGGACCGATGTTTTTATCGGATACGGCGATTAACCCAAATCCAACAGCAGATGAGTTAGCAAAAATCGCTTTGATGACCGCCAAAACTGTTAGAATGTTCGGAATGGAACCGGTTATTGCTATGGTTTCGTTTTCTAATTTTGGTTCTTCCTCTCATGAAAGTGCTACCAAAGTGAGAGAAGCAGTTGCTTATTTACATAAATATTACCCGGATTTAATTGTTGATGGTGAAATCCAAACCGACTTTGCCTTGAATCCCGAAATGCTTAAAAATAAATTCCCTTTTTCTAAATTGGCCGGAAAAAAAGTAAATACCTTAATCTTCCCAAATTTAGAAGCAGCAAACATCAATTACAAACTCCTAAAAGAGTTGTATAAAGTGGATTCCATCGGACCGATTATGTTAGGGATGGAGAAAGCAGTGCATATTTTTCAATTGGGTGCGAGTGTCGAAGAAATGGTCAATATGGTTGCCGTTTCGGTGGTTGATGCCCAAGAAAAGGAGAAGAGAAAGAAGATGACGACCAAATAGTTTTTGTAATATTGTTCAGATATTGTAATGAGATGATGTCAGTTGAAGAATTTTGTTATATTTGGAATAGATTTCAATAAAATGATTGCACATATTCAAGGAAAATTAGTAGAAAAAACACCAACTGAAGTTGTGATTGACTGTAATGGTGTTGGTTACCATGTTAATATTTCTTTACATACATTTTCATTACTTCCTAATACTGACTTTATTAAATTATTCACCCATCTTCAAATCAAAGAAGATGCACATTCTTTGTTTGGCTTTGTTGAAAAATCGGAGAGAGAATTGTTTAAAATGTTGTTGTCTGTATCCGGTATTGGCGCCAGCATTGCCAGAACCATGTTATCGTCACTAGACCCGAAACAAATAATACAAGCCATAGGAAGTGGCGATGTTGGTACTATACAATCAATCAAAGGTATTGGGAGTAAAACAGCCCAAAGAGTAATCTTAGATTTGAAGGAAAAAGTGTTAAAAATCTACGACTTAGATGAAATTTCAATTGCTCAACACAATATTAATAGAGAAGAATCGTTATCTGCTTTGGAGGTTTTAGGTTATGTTAGGAAAAATGCAGAAAAAGTGGTGGATAAAATCATCAAGGAAAATCCTGAAGCCACTGTGGAAACTTTAATCAAACAAGCATTAAAAAATTTATAATTCTTGGAAACACTATACACTATTAAATTATTCTGTAACTTGAAAAAAATCCTCTTCGGAGCGATTTTGCTTATTGGAGCAAACGCATTTTCTCAAGTAACACCTACGCCTACTCCAGCCGCACAAGATTCAACAGGTTACAATATAGGAAGATTAGAAATTCAAAATCCAAGAAGTATTGTTAATTCTTATACTTATGATCCTGTAACCAATCGGTATATTTATTCAAGTACTTTTGAAGGTTTTAATATCAATTACCCACTTATTTTAACCCCAAAAGAATACCAAGAATTAGTCCTTCGCGAATCAATGCGAGACTATTTTAAGAAAAAATCAGACGCTATTGACGGTAAAAAAGAAGGCAGCGAAGCGGATAAAAAAGATTTATTACCAAGATATTATGTAAACTCCGGCTTCTTTGAAACTATTTTCGGAGGAAATACCATCGACGTAAAACCAACCGGTTCTGTCGAAATGGATTTAGGTGTTCGTTACACCAAGCAAGACAATCCGGCACTATCACCAAGAAACAGGGCACAAACTACGTTTGATTTTGACCAAAGAATCAGTATGAGTTTAATGGGAAAAGTAGGAACCCGTTTAAACGTAAATGCCAATTACGACACCGAATCGACTTTTGCTTTTCAAAACTTAATCAAACTAGAATACACGCCAACAGAAGACGATATCATTCAGAAAATTGAAGTCGGAAATGTTAGCATGCCGTTGACCAATTCATTAATCCGTGGTGCCCAAAGTTTGTTTGGAGTCAAAGCCCAATTGCAATTTGGTAAAACAACCGTAACCGGAGTTTTCTCTGAACAAAAATCTCAAACCAGATCAGTAACAGCACAAGGTGGCGGAACCATTCAAGATTTTGAAATTTTTGGCCTGGATTATGACGCCGACAGACACTTTTTCTTGTCACAATATTTCAGAAATAAATATGATGCTGCCTTGGTAGATTATCCTTTAATCAACAGTCGAGTTCAAATTACCCGTATTGAAGTTTGGGTAACCAACAGGCAAAACCGAGTTAGCACAACCAATAACAACCTGAGAAATATTATTGCACTTCAAGATTTAGGAGAAGCAAGATTGGCTGGTTTTGATGATAACTTGATAGTAGCATTGAATCAAACAGACATTGACAATAACTTTTTTACAGTGCCATTCCCAACAGATGATATTCCATCGGATAACAGTAACAATAAGTACGATCCGGCGCAAATTAGCGCAGGTACGGGTTTGTTAAACAACAACATCCGTGATATAGTAACCTCAAGTGCGGGATTCAATAACTTGGTATTAGTTGATGAAGGAACAGATTATTCTAAGTTAGAAAATGCCAGAAAATTAATGCCGAATGAGTTTACTTATCATCCGCAATTAGGGTATGTGTCTTTGCAACAACGATTGGCAAACGATGAAGTTTTAGCAGTCGCTTACCAATATACTATCGGGGATCAAGTCTATCAAGTTGGAGAATTTGGAACAGATGGTGTCGACGCCACAGTAGTTGACCAAACCGATCCGGACAATCAAACCGTGTCTTCCCAAAGTTTGATTTTAAAAATGCTGAAAAGTAATTTAACTAATGTTCAAAAACCAATTTGGAACTTGATGATGAAAAACATCTACCAAATTCCGGGCGCTTTCCAATTGGAGCAAGAAGATTTCAGATTGAATATTTTATATACTGACCCTTCACCAATTAACTATATCTCACCGGTACCGGGAACCACTTTTCCGCCAACAACCGATCCGGATATGTTAGTGGCAGAAACACCATTGATTAAAGTTTTTAACGTAGACCGACTAAACTATAACAACGACCCGCAAGCCGGAGGTGATGGTTTCTTTGATTTCTTGCCAGGATTAACAATTGACCAACAAAACGGAAGAATTATATTTACCACAGTGGAGCCTTTTGGTAAACATTTATTCGAAAAATTAAAAAATCCGGCTTCTGCCGAAGATTATTATGGTGACCCAAACAGTTCTATTGATTACAATCCAAATCAGCAGAAATATGTTTTCAAAAGCATGTATGCCAGTACCCAAGCTGGTGCTTTACAAGATGCAGAAAAGAATAAGTTCCAATTAAAAGGAAGGTTTAAATCAGCCGGTGGTGATGGAATTCCAATTGGTGCCTATAATGTACCAAGAGGTTCTGTTGTAGTTACAGCAGGAGGAAGATTGTTGCAAGAAGGTATTGACTATAGTGTGAATTACCAAGCCGGACGTGTTCAAATCTTAGATCCATCACTACAAGCCTCTAATACCCCTATCGAAGTTTCTGTGGAGAACAATGCTACTTTTGGCCAACAAACCAGAAGATTCATGGGAATCAATGTCGAGCACAAATTTTCTGATAAGTTATTAATTGGAGGTACCTTCATCAAAATGACCGAAAGACCATTTACTCAAAAATCAAATTATGGTCAAGAGTCTGTGAACAATAGTATTTTTGGGTTTAACGCCAACTATGCTACCGAAGTGCCATTTTTAACTCGTTTGGCCAATAAGTTACCCAACGTAGATACCGATGTGCCTTCCAATGTGTCACTAAGAGGTGAAATCGCATTTTTACAACCTGATACGCCTACAGCTGATCAGTTTCAAGGGGAAGCGACCGTTTATGTTGACGATTTTGAAGGCTCGCAAACCACTATTGACATGCGTTCTCCTTTGTCATGGAATTTATCCAGTGTTCCTAAATGGCAATCGGGGGTAGATTATCCTGACTTTGGTTCGGCCTTAGTTGGTTTAGATTATGGACACAAAAGAGCGAAATTAAATTGGTATACTATTGATCCAACTATATATGTTCAAACACCGGGAGAGATAGGTCAAGACGGAATTTCTTTAAACAGTACGCGTAGAATTTTCAGCCGAGAGTTATTCCCAAACTTAGAACTTAGTATCGGACAAACAACAGTTATCAATACCTTAGATTTAACCTATTATCCGCAAGAAAGAGGTCCTTACAACTATAATCCGGAAGCATTGAATCCATCCGGGTTTTTAAATCCAGAAGATAATTTCGGTGGAATTACCCGTGCTATTAATTCAACCAATTTTGAACAAAGTAATGTAGAGTACATCCAGTTTTGGGTTTTAGATCCTTATTATGACCCGGCGAATCCTTCTGCTGTTCCAAATCCTGCCAACGTGGGTCAATTGTATTTCAACTTAGGGGAAATCTCAGAAGATGTTTTGAAAGACGAGCGTAAACAATACGAAAATGGTTTGCCTTCCAACAGTGCTTCCCAATCTTTAACCAGTACAACCGTTTGGGGAAGAGTTCCTTCTTCTCAGTCGCTTATTTATGCTTTTGATGTTGATGGGGCTAACAGAGCCGCTCAAGATGTAGGTTTTGACGGAATCAATGACGACGCGGAAAGAAATTTATCCGGCATTGGTGGCTATACTACTTTAGATGACCCGGCGGCAGATAATTATCAATATTTCTTAAATGCAACCGGTCCAACGGTTTTTGAACGGTACAAAAATTTTAACGGCGTGGAAGGGAATTCACCCGTTGGTGTATCGGATACCAATAGAGGTTCAACAACACTTCCTGATGTAGAAGACATCAATCGTGACAATACAATGAACACCGTGAATGCTTATTATGAGTATAAAATTGATATACAGCCTAATATGCAAGTAGGTCAAAACTTTATTACAGATATAAGAGAGACACAGGTACCCGATTTACCAAACGGAACTACGACAAGCGCACGATGGTTACAATTTAAAATCCCGGTAGCGCAACCTACGACCACAGTAGGTAGTATTTCAGATTTCCGTTCTATCCGTTTTATGAGAATGTTCATGACCGGATTTACAGAACCGGTTACCTTGCGATTCGGAGCTTTAGACTTAGTTCGTGGTGAGTGGAGAAGATATGAACAAACCTTCCAGCCCGGAGATGACCCGGCCAATGATGATACTAACTTTGATGTTCTGGCAGTAAATATTCAGGAAAATGCCCAAAGATTACCAATTCCTTATGTAACACCTCCCGGCGTTGTTCGTGAAGAACTGCCAAACGGTGGACAACAAGTCATCAGTCAAAATGAGCAATCGTTGTCGTTGAGAGTGTCCGGTGATGGTTTAGAAGTGGGCGATTCTAGAGCCGTTTTCAAAAATGTGAATGTAGACATGCGTCAGTTCAACAAACTGAGAATGTTTTTACACGCAGAAGCATTGCCAACCGATACTTCGCCACTTTTAGACAATCAAATGGTAGCTTTTATCCGTTTCGGAAATGACTTTACCAATAACTTTTACCAAGTGGAAATTCCTTTGAAAGTCACAGTTCCTATAACCTCCGATCCTGAAATAATTTGGCCGGAAGAAAACGAAATCAATTTGGCGATGGCTCTATTGACCAAAATGAAAGTGCGTACCATAGGAAATACTGGTTTACCGACAGATCTTGAAGGGATTTACTATCCGGATGATGACTTGGCGTTGCCTAACGGTGATGATGATCCGGTATTAAAATTAGGGATTAAAGGAAATCCAAACTTTGGACTGGTAAGAACCTTAATGGTCGGAATTAAAAATAATCACACCGATGAAGTCAGAGGAGAAGTTTGGTTCAACGAGTTGCGAATAGCCGATATGAACAATAAAGGGGGTATGGCTGCCGTTTTAAATGTAGATGCTAATATGGCTGACTTTGCCAATGTTTCTGCTACCGGTAGAATGAGTACCATCGGTTTTGGCGCTTTGGAAGAAGGACCAAACGAACGAAGCAGAGAAGATGTACAACAATACAATATTGTAACTAACTTTAGTTTAGGTAAATTATTGCCAAAAAAATGGGGAATCAATTTACCCTTCAATTACGCAGTTGGAGAAGAAATCATTACACCGGAGTACGATCCGTTTAACCAAGATATTAGATTAGAGCAGTTGATTAATAACACCACGGATGCTGCCGAAAGAGACAACATCAGAGAAAGAGCTATTGATTATACTAAAAGAACAAGCATCAACTTTATCGGAGTAAAAAAAGAAAGAGCACCGGAACAAAAACAACGCATTTACGATCCCGAGAATTTAACGCTTTCTTACTCTTATAATGAAGTAGAAAAGCATAATTACGAAATCGAAAATTACATCGATCAACAAGTCAGTACTGCTGTTGATTATACTTATGCCTTCAAGCCAAAAACCATTGAACCATTCAAACAAAATAAGTTTTTCAAGAAAAGCAGTTATTGGAAAATGTTGAGTGATTTCAACTTGAATTATCTTCCAACGAATATATCGTTTAGTTCAAATATCATCCGACAATACAACAAACAACAGTTCAGACAAGTGGACGTTGAAGGAATTCCGATAGAACCATTATTCCGACGAAACTATATGTTCAATTACCAGTATGGTTTCAATTACAATTTGACCAAATCGTTGAAAATTAATTTCACAGCAGCCTCACACAATATCGTTCGCTCTTATTTAGATGAAGATAACGTTCCGGACAACAGTTACACCATTTGGACAGATTTTTGGAATATCGGTACACCTAACCAACACAACCAACAAATTGTACTTAACTATGATTTGCCATTGAATAAACTGCCGTTTTTATCTTTTGTAAAATCTACCTATTCTTATACGGGAGATTACAGTTGGCAACGTTCTTCTTTGGCATTGTCTTCTGTAACCTTAAACGGTCGAGAGTATGATTTAGGAAATACGATTCAAAATGCCGGTTCACACCGATTGAACACAGCATTCAACATGGAGTCTTTCTATAAATATATCGGATTGGGTAAAAAGCAAGCAGCGGCTCCTACAAAACCTTCGGCCTTGCCTAAACCCGGAGAAAAAATCGTCAACACCAGACCTCAAACAGCTTCCAATGATAACGTCTTTTTAAATGGTTTGAAAGGTGTCTTGACCAGTGTGAAAAATGTTCAAATCAACTATACAAGAAACGAAGGAACGATGCTTCCCGGATTTTTACCAAGTTTAGGGTTCTTTGGTTCGGCCAAACCTTCCTTAGGTTTTGTTTTCGGAGCCCAAGATGACGTTCGATACGAAGCGGCTAAAAGAGGTTGGTTGACTGTTTTTCCTGATTTTAACCAAAACTATACTCAAACCATTACCAAAACATTGGAAATGACTGCCAATATCGATTTGTTCCCTGATTTTAAAATCGATTTGACCGCTAACAGGACTTATGCCGATAACTATTCAGAGCAATATGATGTTGATGAAAATACCGGATTGTACAATTCACTTTCCCCTTACAATTTTGGAAATTTCTCTATTTCGACGGTAATGATTGCAACTTCTTTTGGAAAAAGCGATGAAAATGGTTCGGTGGCTTTTGATGATTTCAGAGACAATCGTTTGACTATTGCTGAAAGATTAGCGACTCAATACTATGGAACGACTGATTTTGGAAGATATGGTGTAGCGCCTAACGTAATACCAGATCAGACTTTAGAGCCTGAAAAATACGCATTCTATATTGCTAATCAAGGATATCCAATCGGTTTTGGAAAAAACAACCAGTCGGTTTTAATTCCGGCTTTCTTAGCCGCTTACACAGGCACTTCGGCTGACGGAGTTTCTTTAGGGATTTTCCGCAGTACGCCGATTCCGAACTGGAATGTGAAATACAGCGGATTAATGCGCTACAAATTCTTTAAAGACCGATTCAAAAGATTCTCTATCCAACATGCTTACAGGGCTTCATATACGATAAACTCTTTCCGTTCTAACTTTGATTATGATGAAAATCCGGGCGGACAATACAATGAATACGGAAACTTCCATAATAAAACTATCGTTGCTAATATCAACTTGGTGGAACAATTTAACCCTTTGGTTAGAATTGATTTTGAGATGAAAAACTCTTTCAAAGTTTTAGCCGAAATGAAAAAAGACCGAAGTCTTTCTATGAGTTTCGATAATAATTTGTTGACCGAAGTACAAGGACACGAATACATTATTGGATTAGGATACCGTTTCAAAGACGTAATTTTCTCTTCCCAATTGGCAGACAATCCAACCGGAATTATCAAAAGTGATATCAACGTGAAGGTAGATTTCTCCTATAGAAATAACAAAACGATTGTGCGTTATTTAGATTATGACAATAACCAATTAGGTGGTGGACAAAACATTTGGTCAGCCAAATTAACTGCTGATTATTCGTTTAGTAAAAACCTAACGGCGATTTTCTTCTATGACCATTCGTTCTCTAAACCGGTGATTTCAACCTCGTTTCCGCTGACCAATATCAGAACTGGATTTACAATGCGTTATAATTTTGGAAATTAATAAAGTTTTGAGCTAAAGATTTTAATAATCTCTACAGAAATTATACTTTTGAAGAAATTTTTAAACAACACTAAACTCGAATCGTTACTGAATTTTATGTAGCGAGACGGAATAAAACAAACAAACAAATGAATATACCAAGTAATTTAAAGTATACCAAAGACCACGAATGGGTTTTAATTGATGGTGATGTTGCCACAGTAGGAATTACCGATTTCGCTCAAAAAGAATTAGGCGATATCGTTTATGTTGAGGTGGAAACTTTGGATCAAACACTAGGAAAAGACGAAGTGTTCGGAACGGTTGAAGCAGTGAAAACGGTTTCAGATTTGTTCTTGCCGCTCTCCGGAGAAATTTTTGAATTTAACGAAGACCTAGAAGTAAATCCTGAAAATGTGAACTCGGATCCTTACGGAAAAGGCTGGATGATTAAATTAAAAATCAGTAATCAAGATGAAATAGGAGAATTGCTCTCCAGTGATGATTATAAAGCCTTAATCGGTGCTTAAAAAAACAATACTAAGTCTGGCCATTGGCTGGACTTTTTTAATATTGGTACTTTGTTTGGTCAATTTTAATGATTTGCCAACCGTTAAAGTTTCCGGTGCCGATAAGTATGGACACTTTGTCTTTCATCTTATTTTCACCCTACTTTGGGGCTATTATTTTTGGCTGAAACAAAATCATATTACTTATACGAAATTGGCATACATTATTTTAACTTCTCTTTGTTTCGGAATTTTAATCGAGTTCTTACAAGGCGCTTTTACAAAAACAAGACAGGCCGATAGCATAGATGTAGTGGCCAATTTTAGCGGAGCCATGACTGCTTTTGTGGTTTTTGTTTTGATAAAAACCGCAAAGAAAGGCTAAAACCAATAATCCAAATAACTTACCATAAATGTCCCGATGTTAATCGGGATTTTTTTTTACTTTTATGGCATGAATATAAAACAGTATCTCGATTCTACTTATTTAAAAACAGCTAGCCAAGCAGGTTTAACGGAGAAGGAAAATGACCTGATTGTTCAAGGCTTTATTAAAGAAGCCATAGAAGAAGGGTTTAAATTGATCATGATTAGGCCCGATAAGGTTAAAATGGCCAAAGAAATGATTGTCAAAGCCAAATCGAAACTGCTAATCGGAACCGTAATTTCTTTTCCCGAAGGAATCAATTCCTTGGAAGAAAAATTAGCTGAAGCCCAAAAAGCCATTGAAGACGGCGCTGATGAACTGGATTACGTTTGCAATTACCAAGCTTTTAAAAGAGGTGAAATGGAATTGGTCAAAGAAGAAATCTTAAAAGGAACTAAACTCGCTTTTGACCACCATAAAGTAGCCAAATGGATCATAGAAGTTGCCGCTTTGACCGACGCCCAAATTATACAAATTTCGGCTCTAATTAAGAATGTGGTGATTCCAAATTTTAAAGAAGATTTCTATTTTAATGTATTTGTAAAATCGTCTACCGGTTTTTACCAAACAGAAAATAACTTGCCTAATGGTGCTTCAATTCCGACTGTAATTATGATGCTCGAAAATGCATCCCCTATACCGGTCAAAGCGGCCGGAGGCGTTCGAACTTATGAAGAAGCAGAAGAAATGATTCGTTTGGGTGTTAAACGAATAGGTACTTCTGCCGCTAAAACTATTGCTCACGGCGAAATAGCTTCAGGCAATTATTAATATTATTATTCCAAAATATGAAAAAGATATTTTACTTAGTATGCCTTTTTACCTTATTCTCTAATGCGCAAGTCACCCAAAAAGCTTCGGAAAGATTTCCGGTATTTCCGGCTTGTGAGGGACAAGAATTTGGTGCTTTAGAAACTTGTTTTTATAACGAAGTACAAAATTTTGTTTACAACAATTTTAGAGTGCCGGATAATTTGAAACAAGGTAATTTTAAAGGGAATGTTATAGTGCTTTTTGAAGTAGACGATAAAGGGAATTTCAAAGTAATTTATGTGGATGCTGTTGATGAAACTTTGGTAACGGAAAGCAAAAGAGTTTTTGGACAAATGCCGAAAATCAGTCCGGCGACTTATAATGGTAACCCAACTTATGCCAAATACACGATTAAAATTGCCATTCCTTTACAAAGTGTAGCCGAAATAGAAGCGGAAAAGGAAGCGCGAAAAAAAGTAGAAACAAAATCTAATTTTTACAAACCAAACCAAAAACCATTAACGGAATTAGACAGTATCAAGTATTCAAAATTCGACAATCCACAATTCCAAAGCCACCTTAATATTCCGTTTTCACACAGTTTTTATGCACAGTTTGATGATGAGATGAACCAAGTTGGAGCAAACAATCATACTGCATCAAAACCGTTTAGTTACGCGGATGTTTCTAAATATTATGATTTGGCAACCGAAAATAAAAAGCTTGCCAAAAATAAACAAGGTTGGTGGGGCAAAAAGTTTTGGAATGAAAATTTAGTCGAAGTTCAAGGGGAAGATTATTGGTTTACATTGAACCCAATTTTAGATTTGCAGTTTGGTAAAAGCGACCCGAGCGTCTCGAGTTATACTTATGTAAATACACGCGGTATTCAGTTTAATGGCGGTTTGGGAAAAGAACTCAATTTTACCACTACCGTTTATGAAAGCCAAGGTCGTTTTGCAGATTATTTCAATCGATATGCTGAATCATTGGCGCCGGCAGGAGGAAATCCGGCAATTATCCCTGGAATTGGAATTGCTAAAAGTTTTAAATCGGATGCTTATGATTTTCCTTTAGCAGAAGCCAATTTGGCCTATACACCAAGCAAGTTCCTTAATATGAATTTGGGGTATGGCCGCAATTTTATTGGTGATGGTTATCGTTCGCTATTGTTAGGCGACGGCGCGAGTCCGTATCCCTATTTTAAATTGAATACTTCTTTTTGGAAAATAAAATACACCAATATTTACACTTGGCTAAAAGACGTTCGCCCCGATGTAACCGAGGACAGAACTTATGCGACCAAGTTTGCTGCCAGTCATTATTTGAGTTTAAATGTAACCAACCGATGGAATATTGGTTTGTTTGAATCGGTGGTTTGGACCAATAAAAATAATCGTGGTTTCGACATGAGTTTTGCCAATCCTATTATATTTTATCGTTCAGTAGAGTTTGCTTCTTCGGCAAGAAGTGGTAATGCTTTATTGGGCTTGACATCAAAATTCAAGTTCAACAACCAAGTCCAGATTTATGGTCAGTTTTTGTTAGATGAATTTTCCCTAAGCGATATGAAAGCAGGAGAAAAAAGTTGGAAGAATAAATTCGGATTCCAATTGGGGGCAAAATATTTTAATGCATTCAGTATAAAAAATTTATTACTACAGGGAGAATACAATGTAGTGCGTCCTTATGTGTACGCTCACAGCGAAGCAATAACCAATTATGGGCACAACAATCAAAGTTTAGGTCACCAATGGGGTGGAAATTTTAGAGAATTAATAGCCATTGCTCGCTACCACAAAGGGCGTTATTTTGCCGATGCAAAAGTTACCATAGGAACACGCGGATTGGATTTTAATAATGCAACCAACACGTTCAACTATGGAAGTGATATTTATCGAGATTATGACTTAGACAGACCTTATGATACCGGTGTTGCCGTAGGGCAAGGCAATAAAACCAATGTTTTTATTGCCGATTTACAAGCCGGATATTTAATTAATCCGATGACCAATATGAAATTATACGGAAGTTTGATCTACAGAAACTTCACCCCGGCAACGGAAACTACATTCGCCGTTAAAGAAAGCACAACATGGTTCTCAATTGGATTAAGATGTGATATCTTCAATTGGTATTTTGATTATTAGACCATTCAATACTAATCATGCCCTTTAGTTTTAAGGGTTTGGCTCTCTAAATGACTGCTATGTACTTGTTTAGCAGTCCTGATTTTTGTTTTTCTACTACTTAAAACGTTTGTTAAATTAATGCTAAAGTTAATTTGACAACTATATTTTGTTTAACTTTGAATTGAAATAATTAAACAAAAAATAATTTTTTCAGTCCCCATTCTTTCACCTACTTGTTTTTAAATCATTGCTGTGGTGCAATAATTTTATTTTGAAATTCAACATTCAACAATTATAAACATTAAAAACATTTACTATGAAAAACAAAAATTTTAACCTGATTACCTCTTTGAAAGCATTATTTTTAGTTGCTTTAGTTTCCTTCAACTTTTCTTCTTGTTCTTCCGATGAAAACACAACAGAAAATAATACTTCAAACCTATCAATCAAAGAAACTTTTGACTCTTTGAATCGTGCTCCTGCTCCAGGAACTTCATCAATAGCCGGAATTGCTGTAAATGCTGGTTTTAACGAATTAGTTTCTGCTTTAGTATATGTAGATAGCGAACTCGATGCAGGATTGGTTAACCTATTTGCCAATGGTACAGACCAATACACTGTTTTTGCCCCAACTGACCAAGCTTTTCAAAATTTATATGCCGCTCTAAACATTGATGATATTACAGACCTTCCTGCGCCACTAGTACGCGATGTTTTGTTGTACCACGTTGCTGAAGGTAGACGCGCTGCTAACAGTGTTGTTCCTAAAAGAGGTACACGTGCAATTACGACACTCCTTGGAAGTCAGTTTTCCGTAACGCCTAGTGCTTCTATTAATGCTATAGGTAATACCGGGAATATTACAGCTGCAAATATTTCTGCTTCAAACGGGATTATCCACGTTATCGATACGGTATTGTTGCCAATTAATTAATGCCAATCAAATTATAATTTCAATTGTTAAAAGAGATCAATACTAATTGGTCTCTTTTTTTCAATAAAATTATCCCAAATAAATTTTATATTTAAAACTCATTTTCTTCAATGTAGCATTAATTAGTATAAACATTTGAAATCAAGTCTGAGAAAGTTGTAATTTTCTTCCGATTAGACTATTATTTTTATGAAATGTTTTTTGTCAAATCGTTTTCTATAAAGTACCTTTGCATCAGTTTTTAAAACTTCGATGAACGCTACTGCTACCACATTTTCTCTCAAAAAAATTGCCATTGATTTCAAAGAAATCACCAAAGCAGGTTTAGCCATCAGCGTGGTTTTTTCTTCCATTGCCGGCTATCTTCTTGGAGTAGTGGATTTTCAAGATTTAAAAGTATCTACTTTATTAATGTTAGCTATTGGTGGTTATTGTATGGTTGGCGCTTCAAATGCTTTCAATCAAGTAATTGAAAAAGACCTTGACGCTTTGATGGACCGAACCAAGAATCGTCCAGTAGCTTCGGGTAGAATGTCGCCGAATCACGCGTTGTTTGTGGCGAGTTTGTTGACCATTATCGGTTTAATCCTATTGTATTTGATTAACCCTAAATCGGCCATGTTTGGGGCGATTTCTATTTTTTTATATACTAGTATTTATACGCCTTTAAAAGTGCATACACCACTTTCGGTTTTTGTAGGGGCTTTTCCGGGAGCAATTCCTTTTATGTTGGGCTGGGTTGCAGCTACTGACCATTTTGGAATTGAAGCGGGAACGCTTTTTTTAATACAGTTTTTTTGGCAGTTTCCCCATTTTTGGGCTATTGGTTGGTTTTTATATGATGACTACGAAAAAGCAGGATTTTTTATGTTGCCTACCGGTAAAAAAGATACTTCTACCGCTTTACAAACCATTTTATATTCGATTTGGTTGTTGGTGGCTTCATTATTACCAAGTTTAGGCTATACGGGACGATTATTTATTTCGCCAATTGCAGCAGGAATTGTATTTTTGCTTGGCCTTTGGATGATTTATTATGCGGTAAAGTTATACCAATTGAGAACAACCAAAGCAGCAAGAACTTTGATGTTAGTCAGTGTTTCATACATCACTTTATTACAAATTGTTTATATAACAGATAAATTTTTAAGATAATTATGGCTGCAATAACAATGTCCGCCGAAGAACATAAAGCCCGAAAGGCCCGTTCGCAAAAGTTACTTTTGTGGTTTGCCATGGGCAGTATGACCATGATGTTCGCCGGAATTACCAGTGCTTTTGTAGTAAGTAAGTCGAGGGAAGATTGGATGAAAGAATTCCAAATGCCTTCAGCTTTTTACTTTAGTACTTTAGCAATTATTTTATGTAGTGTCACTTTTCATTTGGCCAAAAAAGCCATTCAAAAAGACGACAGAAAAGCAACTAGTAGTTTTCTTTTATTGACTTTAGGTCTAGGAATTACTTTTGTGTTTTTACAATTTAAGGGTTTTGGTCAATTGGTTGATCAAGGGTATTATTTCACCGGACCGGAGAGTAATATTGCAACCACTTTTCTTTATGTAATCGCCGTAGTTCACTTGGCTCACCTTGCCGGAGGAATTATTTCGCTTTTAATCATAATTTATAATCATTTTAAACAAAAATACAATTCAAGTCAAACGCTTGGAATTGAGCTAGGTGCAATGTATTGGCACTTTCTTGATTTCTTGTGGATTTGTTTGTTTTTCTTTTTATATTTCTTTAAATAAGAAAAAAAATCTAAATTTGGGAACTTTTTAACTATATAACTTTTATGGGAGCTACAGTTACTACTGCAAATACAAACGAAAATACTTGGGGTGGCGGAAATGAGCCAATGGGTGCCAGTTATGGTAAATTGATGATGTGGTTTTTTATCGTGTCGGATGCCTTGACCTTCTCTGGTTTCCTTGCTGCATACGGATTTTCAAGATTTAAATTTATTGATAATTGGCCAATTGCCGACGAGGTGTTTACACACTTCCCATTTTTACACGGTGTTCCTGCACCTATGTACTATGTAGCGTTGATGACCTTTATCCTAATCTTCTCTTCAGTAACCATGGTGTTAGCTGTTGATGCGGGTCACCAAATGAAACAAAAGAAAGTAGCATTCTATATGTTATTGACCATCATCGGAGGTTTAATCTTCGTAGGTTCGCAAGCTTGGGAGTGGAAAAACTTTATCAAAGGGGAATACGGCGCAATCGAAACAAAAGGCGGAAGTATCATCCAGTTCGTTGATAAAACCGGAAAAAGAGTAAAACTAGAAGATTTCGCTGTTGTATTACCTGAAGAAAGAGAGCAACACAAACGCAGCAATGGTGTTTGGTTTGCGGATGAAGCTACGTTACCGACTTATTCTGTAGCCGAAGTTCAAGCCGGTTTTAAAGCGCATCCTGATTTATTGGTTAGAACAGAAAAAATCTATAGAGATACCAAAGAAGATAAAGCCAACAAAGCTTTACAAACAGGTTTAAATAAAAACAAACACAGAGAAATTCTAAACAGAGCCGAATCAGAAGTTATGGTTGGCAATGCTCATTTAGTAGTTGAAGGTGCTAATTTGCAGCGAAACGAATACGGAAGCAAATTATTCGCCGACTTCTTCTTCTTTATTACAGGATTCCACGGATTCCACGTATTCTCGGGAGTAATCATTAACATCATCATTTATTTCAATGTACTTTTGGGTACTTATGAGAAAAGAAGAAACTATGAAATGGTCGAAAAAGTGGGGCTTTATTGGCACTTCGTTGATTTAGTTTGGGTATTCGTATTTACATTCTTCTACTTAGTTTAATTTTAGAAAACGTACATTATTATGGGACACGAGCATGTATCAAATACAAAAAGAATTTGGAAAGTTTTTACTTTTTTATCTTTTGTAACTATTGTTGAGGTTTATTTAGGAATTATCAAACCCGACTTCTTATATTTAAAAAACTTTTTAAGCATGAATTTGCTTAATTGGATTTTCATCATTTTAACCTTGGTGAAAGCTTATGGGATTACTTGGGCTTTTATGCACATGGAAGCTGAAAAATCAAGTTTGCGTTGGGCCGTTGTGGCCACCGTTATTTTCCTTGTATTATATTTACTTTTTATATTGTTAGTCGAAGCAGATTATATCTACGGGATTTTTAAAGATTCTACCATAAAATGGAATTTTTAACATTATATTAATTCAAAAAAAAGTCCCGATTCACTCGGGATTTTTTTATTTTTGTACTACTGATTTTCAAAATCCTAATGAAAAAAAATCTTGTCCTTTTCATCCTGTTTATTTTACCTATCGTAGCTTATCTTTTCTTTGCTTCGGGTGTAAATAGTTTTATCACTTTACCAACCATTACGCCAACCATTCCAAATGTCGATGCCCAATGGAAATCTTTGGAGGATAAGAAAGTTACTTTAGACGCAAAAATTACCATATTGGGGTTTTCCGGTCAGGAGATTTTGGCCAATAGCGGTAATTTTTTTACGCTCAATCAAAAAATCTATAATAAATACAGAGAATTTAAAGACTTTCAGTTTGTGTTCATCGCGCCATTGGGTACCGAAGACCAAGCCCAAAGACTTATGAAAGAATTAGGAAAAATTAGCGATGTTTCAGGCTATCATTTTGTTTTTACTACTCCGGATGCGATTGAGACTTATCATGCTAGTTTAAAATTGTTGGGCAAATTAGATGTAAAATCGGGAACGCCTTATGTTTACATTGTTGACAAAAAGAGAAATATTCGAGGCAGAAAAGGGAAAAGTGATAAAGGAAAACCGGAATACAAAGAAGGGTACAATACAACATCAGCAGCCGATTTGCACAATGATATGATGGATGATGTGAAAATTATTTTGGCCGAATATCGTTTGGCTCTAAAAAGGAATAATGCAAATAGAAAAATTTAGAGTTTAAGCCTATGAAAAATAAGTCATATATAGGATTGTCCTTTATCATTTTAGTCTTTGGAATTATTTTTATTCCCAGAATCATCGAGAGAGTAAAGAAGGGTACGGTTGTTCAAGGAAACCGAATTGACGCAGTATCAAATCACAAATCTGCCGAAAATGGTTTACTAACGATCGGTCCTGCGCCAAGTTTTGAGCTCACCAATCAGAATAATCAAAAAATAACCAACGAAACCTATAAAGGTAAAGTATATGTGTTGGAGTTTTTCTTTTCGACTTGTCCTTCAATCTGTCCCATCATGAATAAAAATATGGTGGATATTCAAAATAAATTTTTTGGCAACCCTAATTTCGGTATAGCATCAATTACCATTAATCCTGAATATGATACCGCTGCAGTTTTAAAAGAGCATGCAGATTTGATAGGAGTAAAGTCCTCTAATTGGCATTTCTTAACCGGTGATAAAGAATATATTTATGGCATATCGAATAAAGGATTTAACATCTATGCCGGTGAAGATAAAAAAGCTGCCGGAGGTTTCGAACATTCAGGGCTTTTTGCGTTGATTGACAAAGAAGGCAATATCAGATGCAGGAAAGATAAATTCGGCAATCCTATACTTTATTATGACGGATTGGAGAAAAAAGGAGTAAAAGCGATAATTGAAGACATTAAAAAATTATTAAATGAATAGTCAAAACGATCAAACTTTAGAAAAGAAATTCAAAGGATCTATTATTGCGGTTTCTATTATTATTCCAATTGCGGTAGCGGTCTTGTTTTCGGTAAAATTAAAAGATTTCGGAATCAATATTGAACCCTTAACCTTTTTGCCACCTATTTATGCTTCAATCAATGCGGCAACAGCCTTGCTATTAATTATGGGTGTGTTGGCTATTAAAAACGGAAACAGAAAGGTGCACGAAAGAATCATGACCTTAGCCATAGCTTGTTCTGTAGTTTTTTTGGTAATGTATGTTGCTTATCACATGTCGGCTGATTCAACCAAATACGGCGATATCAATGCAGACGGGATTTTAGACGAAACCGAATTGGCCAATGCAGGTTCAATGCGTATGGTTTACTTTTTTATCTTAATCTCACACATTATTTTATCCGTTGCCATTATTCCAATGGTGTTGTTTACTTATGTAAGAGCTTTAGCTGAGCGATTTGACAAACATAAAAAATTGGCCAAAATCACTTTTCCGCTTTGGTTGTATGTGGCTGTTACAGGTGTAGTGGTTTATTTGATGATTTCGCCTTACTATGCAAACTAAAGTTAAAAGGGATAAGAGAAAAGAGATAAGTCAAAAATTAGTGTTGCTAACTTTTGCCTTATGCCTTATGCCTATTGCCTCTTTTTCGCAATGCGCCATGTGCAGAGCCGCTTTGGAAAGCACCGGAGACAACAGCAAAGTCGAAGCGGTAAACGATGGGATTGTTTTCCTAATGGCCATTCCTTATATTATAGTGGCCGGAATCGGTTTTGTGGTCTATAAAATGTATTACAAAAAGAAGTAGATTGTCATTTAGTCTCGATTGGTAACTGAACACTGCCAACCGAACACTGAACACTAAATCTACTCCATACCGTCAATTTTTACACTCATTTTTCCGGTAGTCGTAATAAATGCAATAATCGCTTTGTCGGTCACTTCTACTTTTTCAAATTCAAAATCATTCATCGTGCCGTTTACGAAAACGCCTTTCATTGGAGAATAATTGTTCAAATAAGGCAACAGGCTTTTTTTACCTTCATCCAAATTATCTTTGATAGAGTAACGACAATTCTCCTGAATTTTTTTCAAAATTACGCCCTGTAATAACCAGTTGGCTGTTCGGGTTAAAATGCCTTTAGAGTTCAAAACATAATCCATTTGGTCAAAATAAATTTCTTTGGTAACCGAATTGTAATTCGGAATTCCCGATAAATAAATGGAACCGTTGATGCTTCCCGACATGGTTAAAGCAATAATGATTTTCCCGTCTTTTTGCCATAAGGCAACATTTTCAACAATTATTTTTCGACTGCCGGAAGCAAATTCTTTCCCTTTGAAGTTGGTCGTTATTATTTTTGAAGCACTGTCATAAGTTGAAATTGCAGCTACATTAGCCGACACAGTCGTTGGTATTTTAGTTACGGCTTTGAATTGAATAGCATCTCTTTCAAAAGTGTTTTTGGGTTTCAAACCCACCATAGTTTGCATGTTGCACTTTAATCCTAAATCCATTTTGATGTCGTTTTTTCCTAATACAGCATCGGTTACATAAACCTCAATCGGAATTAATTTGAACCAAGTTTGGTATTGCTCACTGGTCATAAATGGGGTGCTCATATTTTGTAAAACATCCAAAACATATGGCTTAAAATCACAAGAACCTTCAATAGCTTCGTCTATTTTTTTGGCTACTTTAGATTTAAAAATAGAAAGTGTCGGATTGATGATGTAAGTAATCGGCACATATTTTCCGGCTACTAAAATTGTTGGACTCTCAGACCATTCGAAATCTTCTATTATAGAAGTGGTGGATAATTTCCAATTGGACAGTTTTACATCGCTCACCATTGTAATCGTTCCGTTTAAATTGATTTCGCGTGTGTCATTTAATCCCATGAAATCAGTACCGTATTTGAATTTGGTCCAAATTTTCAATGGCATTATAGTTTGAATTTTCCCGTTTTTCTCGACTAATTTGATTGGAGCCGTTTTCCAGATTTTCATTTCGGTTTTATCATCCGCCAAATTTGAATCATCATAAATCTGTCCGTTCAATGTTTTGTTCAATTGATTTTCTATTTCCTTCAAAGAAATGGCCAAAGGCATATTGATGAATGAAGTTTTTGTTTTGTAAACCATTGGCGCATCATTTGAAGGAAGTGGTTTTAACGCTTCAATTTTTTGGGTAGTAGCACAGCTATTCAATAGTGATGAAACTAAAAGCAGTATAAGAATCGATTTTATGGCAGACATAAACGAAAATATTTTTTTGTCAAAAATAGCGGTAAAATGGAAATAATGTGTAACAAATTAAAAAAACTAAAGTCTAAAGGATTAAGTCATTACTATTGGAAGTAATTCAAAAGTTTTATCTTTGTTTGCCAAATAATAGTGGTATTTACCGTTAATTATGAAAATCATCAAAATCATTTGCCTCTTCTTACTGTTTGGTAGTATTTCAGTACAAGCTCAAACAAAAAAATGGACATTAGAAGAGTGTGTTGCTTATGCCCTGGAAAATAATATTTCCATCCAACAATCAGAATTGGATTTAAAAGTATCGGATGTTTTAAAAATGGAAGCCTTAGGGAGATTTCTGCCTGATATTTCCGGTACCGCCAATTACGGAATTAATACCGGAGCCAATATTAACCCGGCAACCAATCAGTTTGAAAATCAATCTTTCCGTTCAGCATCGGCTAATATTAATACCGGAATTCTTCTTTTTAACGGATTAGCCAACTGGAAAAATCTTCAAAGAGCTAAAATTAATAAGTTGGCCAACACCTACAAGTTGGATAAAATGAAAGACGACATTGCCTTAAGCGTAGCTAATGCGTACCTACAGATTCTATTCAATAAAGAACAAGTGAAAGTACTGGTCAATCAAAATAAAATCACCAAAGAAAATATCAAAAGAACCAAAGAGTTAATTGACGCCGGAACAGTTCCGGCCGGTGATATTTATGAATTACAAGCTACTGACGCTTCGCAAGAACAGCAAATTGTAAATGCCCAAAACACGCTTTTTATTTCAAAATTAGGATTGGCCCAAACACTTTTGTTAAAAGATTACGCCAATTTTGATATAGCCGTTGAAGCAATGGATGTTCCGGCAACACAGATTTTATTCCAAACCCCTGAAGCCATCGCTTTAAAAGCAAGAGATGTTGTAAAAGACATCAAAATTGCCGCTACCAATTATGAAGAAGCCCAAAAAAGTGTATCGCTCGTAAAATCGGATTATCTGCCAAGATTATCAGGTTTTGTAGGTTATAATACGCGCTGGTCTCAAAGTATTCCCATTGGTTTTGTAGATCAGTTATCGCTTTTTGACGGTACCAATGTTGGAGTTCAACTTAGTGTCCCAATTTTGAATGGATTTGCCACTCGCGGGAATGTACAACGGACAAAAATCAGTGCAGAACGCTCTAAATTAGTATTAGACCAAGCAGAATTGGATTTAGAACGAACCGTTTTTCAAGCCTACAACGATGTGTTGAATGCGCAAAAAAGTTATGAAGCAGCAGTAAAAACAGCCGAAGCCAGAAAGTTGGCGCAAAATTTTTCTAAAGAACGTTTTGATGTCGGACTTTTAAATTCTTTTGATTACAGTCAAGCCTTATTAACCTACGAAAACGCTCAATCAGAAGTAATCAGAACCAAATACGATTATATTTTTAGAATAAAATTGTTAGAGTTTTATTTCGGAATCCCAATCATTCAAAAACAATAAATCATGTCAAAAAAGAAAATATATTGGTTAGTTGGAATAATCATATTGTTGTTAGTCCTATTAGTAGTTTTAAAGAAAAAAGGCGTAATCGGCGCAGATGATGGTATCATTGAAGTCGAAACTGCCAAAGCCGATGAAATCACCATTATCGAAACGGTTTCGGCTACGGGTAAAATCCAACCGGAAATTGAAGTAAAAATATCTTCTGAAGTGTCGGGAGAAATTATCGATCTGCCTATCAAAGAAGGACAAATCGTAAAAAAAGGACAGCTTTTGGTAAAAATTAATCCCGATTTATACACTTCAGGATACAATAGAACGATTTCCAATTTGTCGGGCACCAAAGCCGGTTTGAGTCAGGCCGACGCGGCGTTTAAAGAAGCCAAAGCCAGTTACGACCGAAGTAAAACCCTTTTTGACAAAGGCATTATTTCCAGATCGGAATGGGACAAAGCCATCGCTGCTTTTGAAAGTGCTAAAGCCAGCAAAGAATCAGCTTATTATAACGTACAAAGTGCGAACGCTACGGTGAAAGAAGCCAAAGACAACTTGGGAAGAACTACCATTTATTCGCCTGCTGACGGAACAATTTCTTCGCTTGGGGTTGAATTAGGCGAAAGAGTTTTAGGAACGCAACAAATGACCGGAACAGAAATTCTTCGTGTAGCCAATTTGGATAACATGGAAGTAGAAGTCGATGTAAACGAAAATGATATCGTGAAAATCAGCATTGGCGACAGTACCAATATCAGCGTTGATGCTTATTTGAAGAAAGAGTTTAAAGGCATCGTTACGAGTATTTCAAACTCTGCCAGCACGGCAACTACGGCTGACCAAGTGACTAATTTTAAAGTAAAAGTTAGAATCCTAAAAGAGTCTTACCAAGATTTATTAGAAGGAAAACCGGCTAGTTTTTCTCCGTTCAGACCGGGAATGACGGCAACCGTTGATATTATTACCACCAGAAAAGAAAAAGTAATCGGCGTACCCATCAGTTCGGTTTTGGTAAAATCGGATACTACGGCAACGAAATCATACATGGTTAAAGAAGCACCGGAAGAGAAAAAAGTAACCGCCAAAAGCGATAAAAAATTTGAGTGTGTTTTTGTAAAAGTGGATGGCAAAGCCAAAATCAGAGTCATCAAAACCGGGATTCAAGACGATACTAATATTGAAGTGGTTTCGGGTTTGAAAAAAGGTGATGTGGTGATTATCGGACCTTATACAACCGTTACCAAAGACTTAAATTCAGGCGATAAAGTGAAGTTGAAAAAAGACTCAGCCGAAGGCAAGAATAAAAAAGAATCGTCTATAACTGTCTCTGCAAACTAGCCTAATTTCAAGTTGAATTATATTTTAAACATAGAAACCGCAACCAAGAATTGTTCAATTTCTTTAGCCAAAGACGGACAAACCGTTTTTTGTAAAGAAATTGCTGAACAAGGTTATTCGCATGCGGAAAAACTGCATGTTTTTATTGAAGATATTTTAAAGGAAGCCGGAAAAAGTGTTCGCGATTTGAAAGCGATTGCCATAAGCAAAGGTCCGGGTTCTTATACCGGTTTGCGCATTGGTGTTTCTGCCGCTAAAGGTTTGTGTTATGCGTTGCAAATTCCACTAATTTCTGTCGACACTTTACAAGTTTTGGCCCAAAAAGTTACCCGAAACGACGGTTTGATCATCCCGATGATTGATGCCCGAAGAATGGAAGTTTACAGTGCCGTTTTCGATGCAAATCACCAAAAAATAATGGAAGTTCAAGCCGAAGTTTTAACCGAAAACAGTTACGCCGACATTACGGAAACCGTTTATTTTGTGGGTGATTGTCAGGAAAAATGCCAGTCAGTTTTGACCAAAGACAACTTTGTGTTTCTCCCCGAGATTATATTTCCTTCCGCCAACGAAATGAGTCCAATCAGCTTTGAAAAATTCACCAAAAATGACTTTGAAGATGTGGCTTACTTTGAGCCGTTTTATTTAAAGGATTTTATGTTGACCAAAAAATAATAACTACTCTTTCGAAGATTCTCTCACATAAGGTTGCGTCACTATGCCCGCAGCGTCAAACGCTTCTTTACAATTCTCCAAAATATCCGAAGTCATACCGCCAAAATCGGTATTCTTAGCCCAAGGATTTATGGCTAAAATGATGGCCGAATCGGTTAGGCTTTTCACACTAACGGTTGGTGCCGGATTTTTCAAAACTTTTGGGTGCTCTTGCATTACTTTAATAACGATGTCTTTTGCGGTTTTGATATTGGTGTCATAGGAAAGTGAGAAAACCAAATCCGCTCTGCGATTGCCTTGCATCGAGTAATTGATGATTACGCCATTCGATAAGATTCCGTTGGGCACAAAAATTGTTTGGTTGTTGCCGTTAATTAGCTTGGTTACAAAAATCTGAATTTCAAGCACAGTTCCAATCGCACCTTGCGCTTCAATGGTATCGCCCACCCGAAAAGGCTTGAATAAAATAATCAACATTCCTCCTGCAAAATTGGAAAGCGAACCTTGTAAAGACAAACCGATAGCCAAACCTGCCGCACCAAGAATAGCTACGAATGATGAAGTTTCAATACCCAATTTGGAAATAAAACTCACAAACAACAAAACGCGCAACGCCCAAAGCAAACTATCGGCTAAGAATTTGGATAATGTGGGGTCAAATTCCCTTTTCACCATGATTTTTCTAACCAAACGATTGGTAATTCGAATGGCATACAAACCAACGAATAGAATGATTAACGCCGAAATCAACTTCGGAGAATAATCAATTAATAGGGTTGTAAATTTTTCTGCGTATTCGGCAAAGGAATGAATCGAAAGCGAGTTGTTCATAGTCAAGGTGTAAAAAAAATCCCGAAAGAATCGGGATAATTATAGGGTGCAAAAATAATAATTTTTAAAATTAATCGGCGTCTTCTTCGACACGATTTACCGTTTCTTTAACGGTATCCTCCGCTTCTGAAGAGGCATCACCTGTAAAAGAACTTATTTTTTCTTTTACAGAATCAGTTGCGTTTTCGGTAAACTCGCTTATTTTTTCCTTAGCACTTTCCACTACATTTTCAATAGTTTCAGTCGCTTGCGGAACATATTCGCTTATTTTATCTTTGGCAGCTTCAGCCATTTCCTCAACTTTATCAATCATCGGTTCAGCCATTTCTTTTACTTTTTCAATAGCGTCATCGGCAAAATTTTGTGCTTGTTCTCCGGCTTTTCCTTTGGCACCGCCAAACAAATTTTTAAAAAAATCTCCTAATCCCATATCGGTTGTTTTTATTGGTTAATAATAACAATATTACGATTTTTTCTAAGAATTTAATGTTATTTTATTGATAATTTGTTGGAAATCAGTGGTTGAAATATCGCAAGTTTTGTTTTGGCATAAATAAAATAAAGTTTGTTTTTCCACAAATCGATTTTCCAGGAAAGGAAGTTTGGAATCAATATTTGTTCCGGCGATAATGATATTCGGTAAATATTGTTGGTTAATTTGGGCCAAATAATCAAACGCTTTTTCACCACAAATCGCCAATTCTTTATTTTGTTCCGAATAATTCAACATCACATTTAGCCAATTGGAAAACGCCGATGGATAATCAATCGTCGGGATGATATTTTGCACCATTTGCTCAGCGATATTTTCGTAATAACTATGGTTGAAATAAATGCCTAAACGGAATAAATTGCTTGCCATGACTGAGTTCGCTGCTGGAATCACATTGTCTTCCACTTCAAAATGCACGGTGATTAAGGCTTCGTCTGTTTTGGAGGTAAACGAAAAGAATGCCGCTTTTTCATCATAGAAATGATCAAAGCTATAATCCGTCAACTGTTTGGCATTTTGCAACCAATGTTCGTCTAAAGTCGCTTCGTATAAACCAATAAATCCTTGAATCACGTGGGCATAATCTTCTAAGTAAGCATTGATAGTAGCTTTTCCGTTTTTATAGGTTCGGAATAAATGACCTTCTGCACTCCAGAGATTTTTAATAATGAAATCAGCATTTTGCAAAGCAATGTCTAAATATTTCGGATTTCCTAAAGCTTTGTATGCCTCGACAAAACCTTTGCCCATAATGGCGTTCCAAGAAGTTAAACACTTGTCGTCTAATCTTGGTTTGCTGCGCTTTTCTCTTTCGGAATACAGTTTTTGTTCCCACGTTTTTTTCTTTTGTGCCAATGTTTCTATGGCAATGTTTTGCTTTTCAGCTATTTGTTCTAAAGATTGGTTCTGAATCAAAACATAATTGCCGTGTTCCCAATGCCCGAATTCATTGATATTGAAAACTTTCGAAAACAAGTTGAAATCTTCTCCAAGTAATTCTTGTAATTCTTCTTTGTTCCAAACATAAAACGCGCCTTCTTCCAAATGATTTTTGGCATTTAAACTGTCGGCATCGAGTGCAGAATAGAAACTTCCTTCTGAAGCCAGCCATTCTTTTTCGACGAAAGTCAACGTCTTTTCGATGACTTCTTTGTACAATTGATTTTGGGTTAATTTGTGGGCATTGGCATAAAGGGAAACCAATTGTCCATTGTCGTATAACATTTTTTCAAAATGTGGCACATGCCATTTCATATCTACAGAATAACGCGAAAATCCGCCATCAAGCGTATCGAATAAACCGCCGTAAGCCATTTTGGTTAACGTCAAGTTCGTGAAATCTAACAAGCTTTGGTTTTGGGTTTGGTAACCGTAGCGCAATAGGAATTCGTAGTTGGTTGGCATCATGAATTTGGGTGCGCGCGCCATACCGCCAAAATCCCAATCGAAGCTTTTTTGCCATTTTTCGACCAGTTTTTCTAAGCGGTCTGAATTGAGGTCAATAGGTGAATCGATTTTTGGAATTACACTTAAAGATTGTAAACCTTCGTGTAATTGTTGGGCATACTCGAAAATAGTTTGTGGGTTTTGGGTGTAAATTTCCTGAAGTTTCTCTAACGAATTGATCCAATCGTTTTTTCGGAAATACGTTCCACCCCAAATGGGTCTACCATCGGGTAATGTTACTACATTCATAGGCCAACCGCCTTGTCCGGTCATGACTTGTACGGCTTTCATATAGACGGCATCGATATCGGGACGTTCCTCGCGGTCGATTTTGATATTGACAAAATGGGCATTCATCACGGCAGCGACTTCTTCGTTTTCAAAACTTTCGTGTTCCATCACGTGGCACCAATGGCAGGCGGAATAGCCTATGCTGATGATGATGAGTTTGTTGGTTGCTTTGGCTTCTGCTAAAGATTTTTCGTTCCAGGCTTTCCAATGCACAGGATTGTTGGCGTGTTGTAAAAGATATGGACTGGTTTCCAGATGTAGTTCGTTCATAGCGATAAATTAGCCCCGATTGCAGCAAGTATCCTTTTTTTAATTGAACGTTTTCGAATAAGCTCGAAGTGATAAAAAAGATACTGCGGAAAGCGGGAAACAGCTCCTAAAAATTAGATAAAAAAAGCGCCCGATTTGGACGCTTAAAGTTAGTTTTTTATTTCGAATAAATGCTTATCCGTTCAATGCTTCCACCACGATATCTTTGTCGTTAAGCATGTCTTTCAGCATGTTTTCGATGCCGCTTTTTAATGTAAAAGTCGATGAAGGACAGCCGTTACAAGCCCCTTGAAGGACAACTTTTACTCGTTTTTCGGTTTCATCATAGGAATCAAAAAGAATGTTTCCGCCATCGGCAGCGACTGCAGGTTTCACGTATTCTTCTAAAATATTGATGATTTGTTGCGAAGTAGTATCAAGGTGGTCAAAATTTTTGATTTGTTGTTTTTCTTGCTTTTCGTCTTTTTCAATTAAGGTTTCGTCTAAAACCGTTCCGCCATTTTCGATAAATTGTTTGATAAACGTTCGCAACTCTAGGGTGATTTCGTCCCATGAAGTACTTTCGTATTTGGTTACGGAGATATAATTTTCGGCTATAAAAATCTCTTTTACAAAGTGGAATTTGAATAATTCTTGTGCTAATGGGGATGCTTTGGCTTCGTCGATATTTTTGAATTCGGCAGCTGTTTTTGTCAAGCCTTTATTGACAACAAATTTCAGAGAAGCCGGATTGGGTGTGGTTTCGCCGTAAACCGTAATGGCTTGTTTTTTGGTTTTATTTTCGCTCGGTAAAACGATTACACCACCGTTGTTGACGAAATTTTCAATTTGTTCAGCCACAGCATCTTGCACATCTGACCAATCCACTATACTGAATCGTTCGATAGCGATAAAGTTTCCGGAAATGTAAACAGTTTTTACAAAAGGCAAGTAAAAAAGTTGTTGTGCCAAAGGCGAATTTTTGGCTTCATCGATGTTTTTAAATTCGAAGTTTTCATTTTGCGTGATGAAATCGGGGAACTCAAATTTTATTATTGTTGGGTTTTGTGTTTCTTTTATGGCGATTTTCATTGGAATAGTATATTTTTCTGCAAATTTAACAAAGATATTTTCTGTGAATACTTATATTTGGAGAATTAATCAATAATTAACACAATCAAGTAGTTTAAAAGCGATTGAACTGCTAAAACATTTCTTATTTGATGCAAAAAAAAATACTTTTTATTGTCTTTTTGGTGATTGGTTTTTCGTCCTATTCCCAATTAATAGTCAATAACACTCAGTCGCCTGCACAGTTAGTTCAGAATGTACTTTTGGGACAAGGTGTTGCGGCTACTAACATTACTTTTAATGGATCTGCGGCTAATGCCACATTAATTAGAGATCAAGTAGGGCATTTTTTAAATGGTTCAACAACCAATATTGGTCTTGATCAAGGGATTATTTTGTCAACAGGGAAAGGAGTTGTTGCCATTGGACCCAACAATACCGGGGGAACAACTAACGCAACAGATAATCCTAGTGAAGGCGATGCAGATTTAGATCAGTTAACCACAAATACCGTCAGAAACAGAGCAATTCTTGAGTTTGATTTTGTGCCTAATGGACAAACCTTGAGTTTTGATTTTGTCTTTGCTTCTGAAGAATATCCGGAATGGGCCAATTCGAATTTTAACGATGTTTTCGGATTTTTCTTGAGCGGTCCCGGTATTGCCGGACCTTATTCCAATGGGGCAATCAATATTGCTTTGATTCCCTCGACCATTATTCCAATAACTATTAACAATTTAAATAACGGAACAACAAATAACGGACCTTGTGAATACTGTTCGTTTTATGTTAATAACGGAACAGGAAATACTCCCGCAGTCAATAGCACTATACAATATGATGGTTTTACTGTGGTTATTCCCGCTACCGCTTCGGTTCAGTGTGGACAAACGTATCATATTAAATTAGCTATTGCGAATGTTGGGGATAACTCTTTGGATTCCGCGGTTTTTTTAAAAGCGAATAGTTTTACTTCTGCGCCTATAGATTTTCCTAATGATTATTTGGTTTCTAATGGTTTTGCCCCTTGTTTCGGCACTTCTGCTGAGATTTGTACTGGTTTGTCCAATACTATTCCCCACATTTGGACACTTGATGGCGGTGTGATACCCGGAGAAACCGGTCCATGTTTAACCGTCACAGAACCCGGAGAATATTGTGCAACTGCATTTCCTTTTGGTCCGGCTTGTCCGGTTACTGATTGTTTAATTGTTGAGTTTCAAGATGAAATATTGATTGGCAATCCTAGTAATTTAACGGAATGCGATGTTGTTTTTAATTTGACACAGAACACTCCTGTTATTGCTAATGGTCTAGATGTTTCGGTGACATATTACGGTACACTTGCTAATGCACAGCAGTTGTCAAATCCTATACAAAATCCGACAAATTACACAGGTTTTGATGGGCAAATAATATATGTTGCCGTTGAAGACAATACAACGGGTTGTTTAACATCAACTCAGTTTTTACTTGATGTTATAGTGTGTACAACCAATCCGAATCCGACTCAACCGCCCAATTTAACATTATGCGAAAGTAGTTTCGGCAGTGGCACAGCTACTTTTAATTTCTCACCGCAAACTCCAATTGTTTTGGGGACATATCCGGCAGCAGACTATACAGTTACATACCATTTAACACAAAATGATGCCGATAATGATACTGGAGCCATAGGACCAACTAATATTAATGGAACTAATGGACAAATCATTTATGTCAGGTTAGAGGAGAATTTAGACACTACTCATTTTGGTGTGACAACATTTCAGTTATTAATTAATCCAATACCTACGGCAACTGTTTCTATCACTCCTACAGTTGTTTGTGTGAATGATAGTGCTACAGTAACTTTTAACGGAACGCCTAATGCCATTGTGACCTACAATGTTGACGGGAATCCAAACCAAACAATTGCTTTGAATGCTAGTGGTATTGCCACTACAACTTTAACGTCATTAACAGCGTCATCGACATACAATTTGGTGAGTATTGTGAATCCAACTACTACTTGTTCACAATTGCTAACGGGTTCTGCTTCAGTGACTGTTAATCCATTGCCAACGGCTAGTATTTCAGGAACCACCTCAATTTGTTCAGGAAACACAGCAGTAATTTCTTTTAATGGAACGCCAAATGCTATTGTAACCTACAATGTAGGTAGTAATCCAAGTCAAACTATTGCTCTAAATGCTGCGGGTAATGCGTCTGTATCTACTCCGGTATTAACGGCTTCTTCTACTTATAATTTAATCAGTGTAGAAAATCCTACGACCAATTGTTCTCAATTTCAATCGGGTTCAGCTATTATAACGGTTAATCCATTGCCAACTGCCTCAATTTCAGGAACAACGTCAATATGTTTTGGTGATACAGCGACGATTACGTTTAATGGTACTCCAAATGCTGAGGTTACTTATAACATAGATTCTAATCCAAACCAAACCATTGTTTTAAGTGCATTAGGTAGCGCAACGGTTGTGACGGGACCTTTGACCGCATCAACTATTTACAATTTGGTTAGTGTAGAAAATGCAATTACTACATGTTCTCAAACTCAAACAGGTTCTGCAGTAATAACAGTTAACACCGCTCCGGTTATTGGTCAGCCTACAAACTATCTCGTATGTGATGACAATAATGATGGTATATCCTGTTTGTTTGATTTAGGAACGAAAATTATTGAAGTCAACGGAGGTAATTCAAATATTGTTGTTGAATTTTATGAAACTGATACTAGTGGTTCACCGATTCCTTTAAATGTAAATTACTGCAATATTGCTCAAGGAACTCAAACCATATATGTAAGGGCTTATTTCATAGGTTCTCCGGATTGTTTCTCAACTACTACTTTTGATTTAATCGTCAACCCATTACCGGTTCCTAATCCTATAATTGCAGCTTACGAA
>NZ_JACTAB010000019.1 GCF_014486695.1 Flavobacterium buctense | reverse complement strand
GGTTATTTTCAGACACGACAAGCTTAAATGAGAAGAATAAAAACCTACAAATTAATTCTAAGCATTCAACTTTTAATTGGATATCAAATAGGCTTTAGTCAAGTCATGAAAGACAGTTTGAAGATTGATTCCGTAGACGCTTACAATACAAAGTGGATGACAATTGGTTCGCAATATGATTGTTCAAGTTCAACATTCGGCTTGGTATTAAGTAATGGCTATGATGAAAGTCCGTTAATTCACTTTGAAGATTTTTCGGAAGATTTAATTTTTAAAATTCAAGGGAATACAAACTTCGAAAGAAACCACTCAATTGAAACAGATTTTGGGTGGAAATATCCAATCAAACATATTTCAGCCATTTCCATAGGTTTTTACCAATATGACTACTGGCAAAGACATTTTTTTCATCGTGATTTAAACCTATCAGCTGAGACATACATAAGAAAGTTAGATGTTTCACTAAAGCTAAAAATTGCTTATCAAACTTTAAATGATTATGAAAACCTGGGAACAGATTTGGAAATTAGGAAAGTCATTTTATACCAAAAATTATATTCTGGTTTAGCAGTTGGGTACTATTTTGATTATTTTAAATACTCAGCGTATATACATGGTTTTGTGTATAGGAACAAAATTGGATTACGATTGAGTTATGAAAAAATAGACACTTATGATTTTTTGAATGTGGGATTAAATTATACTTTTATTAGATAAAACAACCGCTAACAGCAGTTTGTGATTATGGCTGGTTTTGGGTTTATCAGAAATGTATCGGCTGATTGAAATTTTAGTTATATTTGGGAACGCAAGTGTTTGAGGAACGCCACAATCACAATCCGCGGCACGTTAGCGGTAATGTTCACAACGATTCTGCAAAATAACAACGAATGGAAAAGACAGAAACTAAAATTAAAATTCTAGCAATTTATCAGCTTTTAGGCGGTCTTACTGGTTTTATTGGTACATTTTATTTAATGCTAAAAGTTAGCTCAGTTAATTCAGTTATACTTTTGTTTTTAGGACTTTATGGATTTTCAATATTTTGCGGTTATCTATTACTTAAAAAAAGCTACATAAAAGGATTAAACTTTTCAGTAATAAATCAATTAATTCAAGTTTTAAGTTTTACAATTTGTGGTTTCGCCTATAAGTTTTATTCTGGATTATTTCTCTGTTTAGGTTTAAATCTAACAACTGATACTTTGATAACTTATAATGCTGGAATTTCAACATGGAATTTCAAATTAAATTCAGAAAGTCTAAATACAGAACTAAGTGTAAACATCGTTGCTTTGATATTGATAAATGTAATTTTTAATTTGAGAAAGAAATTTTAAGCTGAAAAACAAAACACTACCGCTAACAGCCGTTTGGTAGCATGGCTGGTTTTGCTTTTCTTAGCCGGAAAGTACTAAGTTCAAAATTTGATTATATTTACAACTAATTATTTAAAAAGTCGCCACGACTACCAAGCGGCGGCACGTTATGAGCTATATTAAACCTGTGCAAAGAAAGAACTATAAATTTGAAAAGAAATCTTGTTTTAATATTAATAAATGTTCTATTAGTTTCTTGTTCAGCAAGTAAACCAAATATCATTGATTACCATTCTGAAAAATTGTGCGGAGGAATTAAAAATATGTCTGAGTATATCAAAAACTCAAACGAAATAAAAGCATTCTTTTTAAAAAATCCATCAGACTCAACAATATTGAAAAGTGAAATTGATTCGTTAGTTACTGAAGGAATTGTTTTTCCCTTTTTGCAATCTGAAGTCGCAAATATCATAAAGAATGAAGAGAAAATTTCTTTGGATCAAGCTTACTCAAGATTGGAAGTTAAATTCTTATCGAAACCAATTATAAAACTAAACTCAGTTTGTGTAAAACAAACAAATGTTAGTTCACCGGAAGTCAAAATAGAATATTATTATTATCCTGAATATGCTTTACTAACAGCCCAAATTTCGAAGATTAAATACTCTCAAGAATATGGAAAGGGTTATTTAGTTTTAGCAAAAATTGATTCTAATGGAGAAATGAAAATATTGAAGTCAAGTTTCTGGGAAGAATAATACAGCTCATAACAGCAGTTTGTGATTATGGCTGGTTTTGGGTTTATCAGAAATGTCTCGGCTGACTGAAATTTTAGTTATATTTGGAAACGCAAGTGAGTGAAGAACGCCAAAATCACAAGCTGCGGCACGTTACCAGCAAGCGCAGAAAATTTTGTGAAATGAGAAAACTTAACCTGACAATTATTCTAAGTTTAGCATTTGTATTTTTCTTCTACTTTACATTGTGGATTGGAGGTTTTTCAGCTGTTTTCTTAATGTTTTTTACTGGAATAATAGGATTGTTTTTGATTTTCTTAATATTGAAAGAAGTATTTGTTAAAAAGAATTATCTAGCGTTTGGAATCGGAATATTTGCTTTGTGCATAGTCATATTCAGACCTATTGAATATATAATTGAATCTTTGAAAAGTCCAATCGTAGCTTGTGGTTATTGCGAACATACAATGACTTCTTTATCTATTAATCTCAGAAAAAACAAAACATTTGAATATAATGCTGGAGCTTTTTTAGAAAAGGAAATGTATTCCGGAAATTATACTGTGAAAAATGATACACTAGTATTAAATTTTAATGAACCGTTTCCAAAACGTTTAAAAGACACTTTAATTTATCAAGATAATTGGCTAAATGAACTTGGAAAGGAAAAAGAAAAAGAACATAATCATAATTTTAAATTAACAACAAACTCCATATGGAAGTAACGCCAGCTGGTAACAGCGGTTTCGCGCTATTGCTAGTTTTTCTTGAATTGAACTTATTTCTTCACGAAAATATTTTATCTTAGCAGAAAGTACGCAGTTCGCTGGATTCGCAACAGTCGCGAAGCCGCGAAACGTTACCTGCCATTTTAAGAAACTCCGTAGTAAATGACAACTTTTGACCAATTTAACAAAGAAATCACAAAACTTGAAAATTTTTACAAGTCAAGTTTGTATGCATATGAGCAAACCGATTTTTTATTATACAATTGGAGAAAAAATCAAGATAAGCTTAAGGAGATTAACTTTGAAGTTACAAAACCAACATTTTATAAAATTAAAACAAAAGGTGTAGTTAGTGATAATCAAAAAAATTTAGCAGAAATTATTTTTGTAAGATGTGTTTCTGCATTGGAAGTATATTTAACAGAACAAATAAGAGAAGTTTTTTTTATTACAAAAGAACCTTTCAAAAAAGAACATATATTGGTTGAATTTAAACAATCTGATATACTTTCTGCAAAATCAACAACAGAGATTTTCAATAAAATAATTAATAAAGAATTGAGAAGACTTTCTAGCGGAGGTTTTTCTGAAATCGTAAAATATTATAAGAAAACATTATTGATTGATATTGCCGAGATAAAACCAAAAAGAGAAATTATAGAAGAATATCATCAAAGACGACATTTATTAGTTCATCGTCTTGGTAAAACTGACCAATTTTACAGAGATAAATATAATTTCAGTGAACCAAATATCACAGTTGAAAAATATTATTTAGAGCATTGTTTTGATGATTTTAGACAATATGCTCACGAAATTCATAATCAAATTAAAATCAAACTAAATAATAATTTTTACATAAAAAAAACGAAGCAAAAATCAGAAGCTAAATGCAAAATTGATTTAGATTTGACAAGTAAAAAAATTAATATTTTCGATTCAAACTATGAATTTCTATCAGGCGATTCGATAACTAGGTTTGGCAATTTACTTGAACAAAAGATTAAAAACGAAAATAATACTGAAACAATCTTTATTTCAGGAACTAAAATTGAAATTCTTGCATATGTCAACATTTTAAATGCTGAAATAAAAAGAGGAAAAATCAAAGCAGAAGTTGAAACTAAATTTTCTCATAAAGATTCAGAAAAACCAAAAAAAGAACTAACTCCATACTTGTTAGAAAAAATTAAGTTAAGGCTTCCTGAACAACCTTGGATTAAAAATCAACATAAAAAAACTGCAAGAGAATTAGGATTATCAAACAAAACTGTTTCAAGAGCAATAGAAATGCTTATAGAACAAGGGATTTTTAAGAAACAATATAATGGAGAAATAATTGAGTAAAAAAACGGCAGGTAACAGCGGTTTCGCGCTATTGCTGGTTTTTCTTGAATTGAACTTCTTTCTTAACGAAAATATTTTATCTTAGCAGAAAGTACGCAGTTCGCTGGCATCGCAACAGTCGCGAAGCCGCGGAACGTTATAGGAAAGCATTCAAAATCTGCAAAAAATGAAATTTAGCTTATCAATTCTAATTTTGTTTTTAATAAATGGACAACATGGAAATGTTGAAGGAGAATATTATAACCACTTCGGAAGTAAGCTAAAAATTAATTCAGACTCTACATTTCTTTATACATGGCATTTTGACTTGGAATCAAGTTGGAGCAAAGGAACGTGGAAAATGAAAAATGATACAATTAACTTTAAAGTAATTCCTGTATTTGACACGTTGAGAAGAATCAATTTGAAAGACACTTTAATTTTATCTGTTGACGAAAAGCCTGAATTGATAACGGAACAGAATGGTTCAATTACACACTTCTTATCATCTGGCGGACAAAACGTCCAAAAAATGAACGTTAAATTATATTTTGATGGAGAAAAATTAATTGAGATTAAAAGAAATGGAAAATTAGATAAAGCAAAGCATAAAGCATTTTGGGAAAACAAAAAGTATTATACTTGGTTTGTAAAAAGGAAGTAAAAATGCCTTCCTATAACAGCCGTTTGGTAGCATGGCTGGTTTTGCATTTCTTAGCCGGAAAGTACTAAGTTCAAAATTTGATTATATTTACAATTAATTATTTAAAAAGTCGCCACGACTACCAAGCGGCGGC
>NZ_JACTAB010000018.1 GCF_014486695.1 Flavobacterium buctense | reverse complement strand
AGAAGAAACGTTCATAGACATATTGAATTGACAGCCGTTCTAACAGAGATGTTAGGACAAATAAAAGAGAGTAAGAGAGTCGAAAGATTTGAAAAAGACTAGCCTTTGTCTAAAAAAACGATTCGCAAGAATCAACAACATACGATGAAGAGTTTGATCCTGGCTCAGGATGAACGCTAGCGGCAGGCTTAACACATGCAAGTCGAGGGGTAGAGTAGCAATACTTGAGACCGGCGCACGGGTGCGTAACGCGTATGCAATCTACCTTTTACAGAGGGATAGCCCAGAGAAATTTGGATTAATACCTCATAGTATTATGAAATGGCATCATTTTATAATTAAAGTTCCAACGGTAAAAGATGAGCATGCGTCCTATTAGCTAGATGGTAAGGTAACGGCTTACCATGGCTACGATAGGTAGGGGTCCTGAGAGGGAGATCCCCCACACTGGTACTGAGACACGGACCAGACTCCTACGGGAGGCAGCAGTGAGGAATATTGGACAATGGGCGCAAGCCTGATCCAGCCATGCCGCGTGCAGGAAGACGCATCTATGGTGTGTAAACTGCTTTTGTACGGGAAGAAACACTCCTTCGTGAAGGAGCTTGACGGTACCGTAAGAATAAGGATCGGCTAACTCCGTGCCAGCAGCCGCGGTAATACGGAGGATCCAAGCGTTATCCGGAATCATTGGGTTTAAAGGGTCCGTAGGCGGTTTAATAAGTCAGTGGTGAAATCTGGTCGCTCAACGATCAAACGGCCATTGATACTGTTAGACTTGAATTACTAGGAAGTAACTAGAATATGTAGTGTAGCGGTGAAATGCTTAGATATTACATGGAATACCAATTGCGAAGGCAGGTTACTACTAGTGGATTGACGCTGATGGACGAAAGCGTGGGGAGCGAACAGGATTAGATACCCTGGTAGTCCACGCCGTAAACGATGGATACTAGCTGTTGGGGGCAACTTCAGTGGCTAAGCGAAAGTGATAAGTATCCCACCTGGGGAGTACGTTCGCAAGAATGAAACTCAAAGGAATTGACGGGGGCCCGCACAAGCGGTGGAGCATGTGGTTTAATTCGATGATACGCGAGGAACCTTACCAAGGCTTAAATGTAGATTGACAGGACTGGAAACAGTTTTTTCTTCGGACAATTTACAAGGTGCTGCATGGTTGTCGTCAGCTCGTGCCGTGAGGTGTCAGGTTAAGTCCTATAACGAGCGCAACCCCTGTTGTTAGTTGCCAGCGAGTCAAGTCGGGAACTCTAACAAGACTGCCAGTGTAAACTGTGAGGAAGGTGGGGATGACGTCAAATCATCACGGCCCTTACGCCTTGGGCTACACACGTGCTACAATGGACGGTACAGAGAGCAGCCACTGGGTGACCAGGAGCGAATCTACAAAACCGTTCTCAGTTCGGATCGGAGTCTGCAACTCGACTCCGTGAAGCTGGAATCGCTAGTAATCGGATATCAGCCATGATCCGGTGAATACGTTCCCGGGCCTTGTACACACCGCCCGTCAAGCCATGGAAGCTGGGGGTACCTGAAGTCGGTGACCGTAAGGAGCTGCCTAGGGTAAAACTGGTAACTGGGGCTAAGTCGTAACAAGGTAGCCGTACCGGAAGGTGCGGCTGGAACACCTCCTTTCTAGAGACGATATAGGGGATAGTCCTCAAAGCAATCGAATTTTTTACTCTCGCTGTTAGTTCAAATATTATAATAAGCAAAAAACAGAGTCTCGTAGCTCAGCTGGTTAGAGTACTACACTGATAATGTAGGGGTCCCCAGTTCGAGTCTGGGCGGGACTACTTTGTTTTGTTTATAAAGGAAATTCTGGAGGTTGAGTAACCGTTTGAAGTACTGTTAACTGAAAACTGTTAACTGAAAACTAGAAAATGGGGGATTAGCTCAGCTGGCTAGAGCGCCTGCCTTGCACGCAGGAGGTCATCGGTTCGACTCCGATATTCTCCACTACGCGCCGCGATTGAATAAATCGGTCTGGCCGCGCCAGTTCATTGACATATTGAGATAAGAAAATTTAAAAAGTAGAAAGAACACGCTCTCTATGCAGTAATGTATAGAAGCAAAAGTACAATAAGCAAAATAAGGGCGTATGGGGGATGCCTAGGCTCTCAGAGGCGATGAAAGGCGTGATAAGCTGCGAAAAGCTACGGGGATTGGCACACACGAATTGATCCGTAGATACCTGAATGGGGCAACCCGGCATGTTGAAGACATGTCACTCCGATAGGAGAGCAAACCCGCTGAACTGAAACATCTAAGTAGGCGGAGGAGAAGAAAACAAAAGTGATTCCGTAAGTAGTGGCGAGCGAACGCGGATTAGCCCAAACCAAAGTTGTTACGGCAATTTTGGGGTTGTAGGACCACGACATTTCTTGCGGATTGAACTAGAATAACCTGGAAAGGTTAACCAAAGAGGGTGATAGTCCCGTATAGGTAAGAGAAGATAAGGATAGTGGTATCCTGAGTAGGGCGGGGCACGTGAAACCCTGTCTGAATTTGGCGGGACCATCCGCTAAGGCTAAATACTCCTGAGAGACCGATAGTGAACCAGTACCGTGAGGGAAAGGTGAAAAGAACCGTGAATAACGGAGTGAAATAGATCCTGAAACCATACGCTTACAAGCGGTCGGAGCCCTTTAGTGGGGTGACGGCGTGCCTTTTGCATAATGAGCCTACGAGTTAACGTTGCTGGCAAGGATAAGCTATTAAGTAGTGGATCCGTAGCGAAAGCGAGTCTGAATAGGGCGCTTTAGTCAGTAGTGTTAGACGCGAAACCGTGTGATCTACCCATGGGCAGGATGAAGCTGTGGTAACACATAGTGGAGGTCCGAACCGGTTGACGTTGAAAAGTCTTCGGATGACCTGTGGGTAGGGGTGAAAGGCCAATCAAACTCGGAAATAGCTCGTACTCCCCGAAATGCATTTAGGTGCAGCGTTAGTTATAAAGTTATATAGAGGTAGAGCTACTGATTGGATGCGGGGGCTTCACCGCCTACCAATTCCTGACAAACTCCGAATGCTATATAATGTTCACTAACAGTGAGGGCATGGGTGCTAAGGTCCATGTCCGAGAGGGAAAGAACCCAGACCATCAGCTAAGGTCCCCAAATATATGCTAAGTTGAAAAAACGAGGTTTGTCTGCCCAGACAGCTAGGATGTTGGCTTGGAAGCAGCCATTCATTTAAAGAGTGCGTAACAGCTCACTAGTCGAGCGGACGAGCATGGATAATAATCGGGCATAAGCATATTACCGAAGCTATGGACTTGACTTAAAGTCAAGTGGTAGGGGAGCATTCTAACAGGGTTGAAGGTGTGTCGTAAGGCATGCTGGACTGGTTAGAAAAGAAAATGTAGGCATAAGTAACGATAATGCGGGCGAGAAACCCGCACACCGAAAGACTAAGGTTTCCTCAGCTATGCTAATCAGCTGAGGGTTAGTCGGGTCCTAAGGCGAATCCGAAAGGAACAGTCGATGGCCAACGGGTTAATATTCCCGTACTTCTTATAATTGTGATGGGGTGACGGAGTGATGAAAGCACCGCGAACTGACGGAATAGTTCGTTGAAGTACCTACCTATAAGCTGCGCAGGCAAATCCACGCGGCTTGGGGAAATACGATAGTACTCGGAGCCTTCGGGCAAAGAGATAGTGTGCCTAAGGGCTTCCAAGAAAAACCTCTAAACTTAGATTATAAGAACCCGTACCGTAAACCGACACAGGTAGTCGAGGAGAGAATCCTAAGGTGCTCGAGAGATTCATGGCTAAGGAATTAGGCAAAATAGACCTGTAACTTCGGGAGAAAGGTCGCCAGCAGCAATGCTGGCCGCAGTGAAAAGGTCCAGGCGACTGTTTATCAAAAACACAGGGCTCTGCAAAATCGTAAGATGAAGTATAGGGCCTGACACCTGCCCGGTGCTGGAAGGTTAAGAGGAGATGTTATCTTCGGAGAAGCATTGAATTGAAGCCCCAGTAAACGGCGGCCGTAACTATAACGGTCCTAAGGTAGCGAAATTCCTTGTCGGGTAAGTTCCGACCTGCACGAATGGTGTAACGATCTGGACACTGTCTCAGCCATGAGCTCGGTGAAATTGTAGTATCGGTGAAGATGCCGATTACCCGCAGTGGGACGAAAAGACCCTGTGCACCTTTACTATAGCTTAGTATTGGTCTTGGATAAGTGATGTGTAGGATAGGTGGGAGACTATGAAGTGGCGTCGCTAGGCGTTGTGGAGTCATTGTTGAAATACCACCCTTTGCTTATCTGAGGTCTAACCCCGCTTATGTGGGGGACATTGCTTGGTGGGTAGTTTGACTGGGGTGGTCGCCTCCAAAAGAGTAACGGAGGCTTCTAAAGGTTCCCTCAGCACGCTTGGTAACCGTGCGTAGAGTGCAATGGCATAAGGGAGCTTGACTGAGAGACATACAGGTCGATCAGGTACGAAAGTAGAGCATAGTGATCCGGTGGTTCCGCATGGAAGGGCCATCGCTCAAAGGATAAAAGGTACGCCGGGGATAACAGGCTGATCTCCCCCAAGAGCTCATATCGACGGGGGGGTTTGGCACCTCGATGTCGGCTCGTCACATCCTGGGGCTGGAGAAGGTCCCAAGGGTTGGGCTGTTCGCCCATTAAAGTGGCACGCGAGCTGGGTTCAGAACGTCGTGAGACAGTTCGGTCTCTATCTACTGTGGGCGCAAGAAATTTGAGTGGATCTGATTCTAGTACGAGAGGACCGAATTGGACTAACCTCTGGTGTATCTGTTGTTCCGCCAGGAGCACCGCAGAGTAGCTACGTTGGGAAGGGATAAGCGCTGAAAGCATATAAGCGCGAAACCCACCACAAGATGAGATTTCTTTTAAGGGTCGTGGAAGATGACCACGTTGATAGGCTATAGATGTAAAGGCAGTAATGTCATAGTCGAGTAGTACTAATAACCCGTAAGCTTATGTACGTCGTTGTCCCGTCGAAAGACGGGGCAGCAATCTTTCAAACAAAATTTCTTTATCTCAGTATGTTAAGATATTGTGTAATGTTGTCCCGATATATCGGGATACCCTTGCAAAACGACTTAAGGTGGTTATTGCGTCGGGGCTCACCTCTTCCCATTCCGAACAGAGCAGTTAAGCCCGATTGCGCAGATGGTACTGCAGTTATGTGGGAGAGTATGTCGCCGCCTTTTTTTATAAAACCCTATTCATTTATTTGGATAGG
>NZ_JACTAB010000017.1 GCF_014486695.1 Flavobacterium buctense | reverse complement strand
AACCATGAGAATAGTAGCCGCCGGATTTGAAGCGAAAGCTTATCCGAATCCATTTGCGAACAATTTCTTAATTGATTTAACGACAGAGAGTGCATCACCGGTTAGTATCAAAGTTTATGATATGGTTGGTCGATTGGTAGATTCGCGTGAGTCAAAAGCTTCGAACTTAAACAGTTTAGCCATAGGTGATCAATACCCGAGTGGTGTTTACAATGTAGTTGTGACACAAGATGAGGAGGTTAGAGCCCTTAGAGTTGTGAAGCGATAATCAAATTATAGATTATAAATTTTGAATTATAAATTAATCCCTGCTTAACAGCGGGGATTTTTTTTGCTTGTTGGTTTTCAATTGGTTGTAGTTGGTTGATGGTTTTTTGGCTTTAATTTATTGGAACTATTTTATAAAAGATTGGAAATACTATAATTATCGACTCCATTTATTTTTTTTAGTTTTATTGTGAATGAAGGAATAAATAGGTCCAATAAGTGCTAAATATTTAATAAGGGTGTGTTTTTTTTAATTTTTAAAAGTCTGTATTACCATTACATCACCTCAACATATTTGATACGTTGCTTCTGTGTTGGAATCGGATTGAAATTCAATATCCCTAGTAAACAAAGTGACTGCATGCTTTTTAAGTTGTAATGTCTTACTTAATCTTTAATCAAAATCTTGTATAGTTACTATATACTAAGGTTTAGAAGTAGGTTGTAATAAGTTACGTAAATTACACAATTAATATTTTGACTGCTGTTGAATTTTTAAATACAAAAAAACATAAGTTGAAAAACTTAAAAAATATACGATATGAAATCTTTTTTATTTACGTCTTTTTTATTCCTTTTTGGTATTGCTAATGCCCAGGTTGGTGTTGGAACAAGTAATCCACAGGGTACGTTAGATATTACCTCAACTAATAATGGTTTGCTGATACCAAGAGTAAATTTAATACGTACTACAACAGTAGCTCCTATAACAACACCCACGGTTTCTGAAATTGTATATAATCAAAGCTCTACTTTTGATGTAACGCCCGGTTTTTATTACCTCAGTGCAGTTACCGGTCCTTGGGTTCGTTTCAACACAGGTGCCATATCCGGTTGGTCTACTACCGGAAATGCAGGATTGACTGCCGGGACTAATTTTATGGGTACTACTGATGCTATAAACGTTTCATTCAGAAGAAATAACTTGGCTGCAGGATATATTGGAGCTACCAGTACTGCTTTTGGAGTAGGTGCCTTAAATAGCGGCGCTGCTACTAATAGTACTGCTTTTGGTAATAATGCATTGAATGTTGGCACAGGAACTAATAATGTTGCTGTTGGGCAAAGTGCTTTGTTGTCAAGTGACACTTGTTCTGATAATACTGCGCTTGGCTATCAAGCCTTAAGTGCCAATACAGGTAGCAATGGCAATACTGGCAATCAAAACACGGCTGTAGGGAGTGGTGCGTTAGCTTCACTTAATGGAGGATTAGGCAATACTGCCGTGGGTTATAACGCTTTGACAGCTTCTGCGTCTTTATCCCTTTACAACACAGCTGTTGGTGCCGGTGCTTTGTCGGGTATCAATAATGCTGCCGCCAGAGATAATGTTGCTGTTGGTTATAATGCGATGACGCAATCCGGAGTTATCACTAATTCTGTAGCCATTGGATCTAATGCTTTATTTAGTGCATCCAATAATTCAACCAGAAACACGGCGATTGGTTTTTCTGCCGGTTCCAATATTACCTCGGGTACAGATAATATAGTAATTGGCGCTAATGCTCAAGTGCCAAGTGCCACCGGTACCAATCAAGTACAAATGGGAGGCACTACTATTACTTATGCCGGAATTCAAGTAGGTTGGACTGTTACCTCCGACCTTAAGTGGAAGAACAATATCAAAGACTCTGAACTAGGGTTGGACTTTTTGAATACCCTTCGTCCTGTGTCTTATATTCGTAATAATGATGATAAACAGCGTATTGAGTATGGATTTATAGCTCAGGAATTGGATGTCGCTTTTAAAGCAGCCGGGATTCCTAACAATGGTGTTATCTCCAAAGATGATAATGGCATGTTAGGAGTTCGTTATAATGATTTTATTTCTATTTCTGTAAAAGCCATTCAGGAACAACAATTGCAAATTGAAGCCCTTCAAAAGAAAAATGAGGAGCTTATGAAAATGAATGAGATGATTGTTAAAAGACTAGAAGCTTTAGAAAAAAAATAGTAAACCATTTTTACTAGATATATACAGCTATCGACAGATAGCTGTTTTTTTAATCTCTAAAAATGTCATTACTGTTTTATTAAATAGTTAAAAAACGGCTGTCATTTTTTTGTAATGTGTTTTTTTAGTATTAAAAAAATAACAAATTATTATAATTTACAGTATTGATCGCTTCTAAATAATGCTATTGGAGTACAACATTAATACAACATTAGAAATAAAAAGTACGAATTAACATAAGCATAAACGGGGGCTTTTTATTTTCAAAATACTACATCGTTTGCGTATTGGTGGGTTTTGGCCTGATTTTTTAATCAATATGGGACTGTATAGTTTTTGTATATTATATCGTTGTAGTTCGAATCACAGAAATTTTAAATTTACATTTCGCTGATTGTATGCGTAACACACAAAACATTACTTGATTTTTTCGAGTTAAAAATAAAACCAAATAGAGAAAAATACCTACACTGTCAAATTGAACCAACATTAAATTATTAAACAATGAAAAAATTACTTTTACTTTTTTTCCTTCTGAGTTTTTCATTAGGACAATCGCAAGGTGCAGCACCAGGTGACCCCGGCAGAAATTCTTGGGACGTTATTTCCCTCTTTTCTGCGGCGTACACAGACCTCGCGGGAACAAATTTTAATCCAAATTGGGGACAAGCCGGTAGCACTGCTAATGGATCTGTTGTTTGGCCCGGCAATATGACTACTCCGTCGTATGGCGGTGACGCTGTAAAACAGTACCAAAATAGTGGAAACTATCAAGGAACGGCAATGTCAAGCGATGTTAACGTTAATGCAATGACAAGATTTCACATTGAAATTTATTCTTCAACGCTTACTTCAATAAGAGTATCGCTCATCAAAACGACAGGCGGTACCGTTGAAGTTCCAACAACATTGGTCCTTGTACCTAATCAGTGGAATGTGTTTAACATTGATATTAGTGGTGCTGCTTTTAATGCAGTTCGTCCTGTTTTTCGTGAAATTAAGTATGATCAACCGGCGGGAGCAGGTAACATCCAAAACTTGATTGTTGACAATATGTTTTTTTGGAGACCCGCTACAACGCAACCACCAACACTAGGAGCATTTACTGTTCCTGCCAAAATAATTGGAGATGCTCCATTCTCATTGACTGCACCAACTACAAATAGTGCAGGAGCTTTCACTTATACCAGTAGTAATACTGCTGTTGCTACCATTAGTGGTGACATCGTAACTGTTGTAGGTGCAGGTTCTTCTATAATTACAGCTACTCAAGCTGCTGATGGTATTTACGGTTCAGGAAGTACTACAGCCACTTTAAATGTAACGCCTCCAGCGGCGCCAACGCCTCCGGTAAGAAATACGTGGGACAGAATTTCTCTATACAGTAATGCCTATGCTCCATCTTCAGCACCTAGTTGGGGAGCAGCAGGAACAGATGTTTCTCTACCGGGAGGTGATACTGCGAGGTATTTTAACGGATTTACTTTAGCTCGTTTGGCTTTTGCAGCCACTAATGTTTCTCAAATGACTCACTTGCATATTGATGCCTATTCCATAAATCAAAATCCATTATGGTTTGAATTAAATGGTGTTAGACGAGTAACCAATACCCCTATAAACGGGTGGACTAGTGTTGATATTCCTTTATCAGAGTTTGTTGGTTTAAATTTAACTAACGTTAGTTTCTTTGATTTAAATAACCCTACAGGAGCAGCTGCCCCTGTTAAACAAGTTTACTTAGATAATATCTATTTTTATAGAGCTGCTACCGATTTACCACCTACACTTGGTGCTTTTACAGTGACTAGTCCTGTAACATTTGGAGACGCTCCATTTACATTAACTAATCCAACATCAAACAGTTCAGGAGCTTGGTCTTATAGTTCAAGTCCGGCAGGTGTTGTTACTATTAGTGGTAACACAGTTACTATTATAAGTGGTGGTACCACTACTATTACGGCAACTCAGGCGGCAGTGCCTGGTGTTTACGGAGCAGGAACAGCAACGGCTACTTTAGTTGTTAATTTTCCACCTCCTGGTCCTTCACCAATTCCGCCCGCTAGAGATCCGGCTTCAGTAGTTTCTTTATATACTGGTAATCCAACAACCTATGCTAACGTTGTTACAGCAACGCAGGCAAGTTGGTCAACAGGTTCAACTACTTCAAACTTCAATTTTGCTAATGGAACAAATACTTGTATCCAAGTAAATAATCTAGGATTCTTTGGTTTGGTGACAAATGGTGCTAATTTTAGTGTTGCGACCATGTCAAAATTACACGTAGATATTTATGTTAACACACCAATGACTTCGATGATTTTGAATCTTTTAGCTCCTTCGGACAGAAACTATTCAATTGGTCCTCTTGTAGCAGGATGGAATTCTTTTGATATTCCGTTATCAGTATATGGTACAGGTTTTACTAATATCAATGGAATTAAATTTGAACAAAGTGGTGGTACTCCTCGCCAAATATATATTGACAATGTATATTTCTACACGGGTGGTGCACCAACTATTACAAATTTTCCTTCTTTAGCTCGAGTTAATGGTGCTGCACCATTTAATTTAACTGCACCAACTTCTGATAGCCCAGGTGCATTTACCTACACCAGTAGTAATGAAGCCGTTGCAACAATAAGTGGTAACACAGTTACTGTAGTTGGAGCCGGAGTTTCTACTATTACTGCTACCCAAGCGGCTAGTGGTTTCTTTACTACAGGTTCTATAAACGCTACATTAACTGTAACGGCCTCTAGTATTCCACTTGTTGGACCAGCTGCGCCTCCTGCAAGAAATGCATGGGACGTATTTAGTGTATTCAGTGATGCTGCCTATACTGTGGTTCCGGGTACAAGAAACTATAACCCTGGATGGGGACAAGCAGGAGCAGGAGCGGTTATCGCTCTTGAAGATGCAAGTAATGTTTGGCGTGCCTCCAACTTAAACTATCAAGGGATTCAATTTGGAAGTAATGTAGATGTTTCAGCCATGACGCATTTTCACGTAGATGTATGGACTTTTGATGAAACTTCACTACAGTTTTTCCAAATTAGCAATACCACTGGGGAAAGATCTGTGGCGCTAGCTGCTCCTTATGGTGCATTAACGCAAGGACAATGGATTAGCTATGACATTCCATTAACTGCATGGACAAGCCAATCTGGTTTTACCACAACAGCATTAAAAGAATTTAAAATTGTTGGTTCCGGTGGGAAAACAGTTTATTTAGATAATATGTATTTCTATAGAGCTGCTACAACCCAGCCTCCAACACTCGGAGCATTTACTGTTCCTGCAAAAGTTGTTGGTGATGCTGCTTTTGCTTTAACTGCACCTACTTCAAATAGTGCAGGAGCTTTCACATACACCAGTAGTAATACAGCTGTAGCTACTATTAGTGGTGACATCGTAACTATTGTAGGAGCTGGTTCTTCTATTATCACAGCTACTCAAACAGCTGATGGCAGTTATGGTACTGCAAGTACAACAGCTACGCTGAATGTAACACCACCAGCGGCACCAACGCCACCAGTTAGAAATACTTGGGATAGAATTTCTTTATACAGCAATGCCTATGCACCAACTTCAGCACCTAGTTGGGGAGCTGCAGGAGTAGATGTTACGCTACCAGGCGGTGATACGGCGAGGTATTTTAACGGATTTACTTTAGCTCGTTTGGCTTTCGCAGCCACTAATATTTCTGAAATGACTCATTTGCATATTGATGCCTATTCCATAAATCAAAACCCATTATGGTTTGAATTGAATGGTGTTAGACGTGTGACTAGTACTCCAGTAAATGGATGGACTAGTGTTGATATTCCTTTGTCAGAGTTTACAGGTTTAAATTTAACTAACGTTAGTTTCTTTGATTTAAATAATCCTACAGGAGCTGTTGCCCCTGTTAAACAAGTTTATTTAGATAATATTTATTTCTACAGAGCGGCTACGCTACAACCACCAACACTTGGGGCTTTAACTTTGCCTTCACCTGTTGTTGTAGGAGATGCTCCTTTTGTATTGACAAATCCTACTACTAATAGTGCAGGCTCTTTTTCTTATACCAGTAGCAATACTGCTGTTGCCACAGTAAGCGGTAATACCGTAACTGTAGTAGGAGGAGGAACCACAACCATTACTGCAACCGTAGCTTCTGACGGTGTTTATGGTCCAAGAAGTACTACGGCTGTTTTAACTGTAACTTTTGCACCTCCAGGGCCATCACCAATACCGCCTGCTAGAGATCCTTCAAAAGTGATGTCGGTATATACAGGTACTCCAGCTCAGGTTTATGCCAACAGTCCGGCTTACACTTTGGTAAGATCAAGTTGGACTGGTGGTACAACTGCTAACTTCAATTTTGCTAATGGAGACAATACTTGTATTCAAGTCAATAACTTAGGTTTTATTGGTTTGGTTGATCAAACTGAAAGACGCTTAAATGTTACCGCCATGACTCATTTGCATTTAGATGTATATTTAAACGCACCATTGGCTAATTTATTTGTATTTCTTTTGGCACCTGGTGATAGAAACTATTCCACCGGACCGCTTGTGGCAGGGTGGAATTCTTTGAGTATTCCTTTAACGGCTTACCCGGGTGCTTTGAATGATATTTATGGATTTAAAATAGAGCAAAATGTTGCTCCTAGTACGACTCAAATTTATCTGGATAATATTTATTTTAGTAATGACTTTAATACCTATTATAGAGATTTTGATGGAGATGGATTTGGAAATTTAGCTTCTACCACATCAGCAGTTAGCCCACCGGTTGGTTATGTGAGTAACAGTACTGATTGTAATGATACTGACGGTTCAATATGGAGAACCGGAGATTTTTACATAGATTTTGATGGGGATGGTTATTATTTTGATCTTTCACCAGATCCATCTTTTGAAACGGTATGTTATGGTGCTACGGTTGATTATCCTTATATTTTGAATCCACTCGGACCCGATTGTGATGATAGTATTGTGGCTACACCTCCAACAGTTTCCTTAACCAGTAGTGACGCTGATAATACATTTGTTTATGGAACAAGTGTAACTTTTACCGCCAATGCGGGTAATTTAGGTGGCGGCACAGCTAGTTATGATTTTAAAGTAAATGGTACTTCAGTTCAAACTGGT
>NZ_JACTAB010000016.1 GCF_014486695.1 Flavobacterium buctense | reverse complement strand
GGTTAGAGCCCTTAGAGTTGTGAAGCGATAAGTTGTTATTTTAAATTATAAATTTTGAATTATAAATTAATCCCTGCTTAACGGCGGGGATTTTTTTTTGGGTTTAACCGCAAAGGGCGCAAAGATGGCGCGAAGGTCATGAAGGTTTTTGTCACGGATTGAGAGTTTCGGGTTTAGAGTTTCAAGTTGTTTATAAGATCATGAGATTTCTCTCTCGTTAAAAAAAGATAAGTCGAAATGACAAAAGAGAGGTTAGGATCTTTTTGATTTAACAGCAAAGGGCGTGAAGAAAGCGCGAAGGTTTTTGGTTACCGGTTATTTTTTTTTTGGCTATTGCCTAATACTATTGTTTTGCGGAAATGGGCAAAGTCAGTAAGTTCTTTTTCAAGTTCAGAATTGCAGCTCAAATTTCAACAAAGTTTTTACTTTAAATGCAGCTATTGAATGAGGTTTGCTGAGGAATTTGCTAACGTAGTAAAGGTAGGTTATACGGCAAATTTTTTATATAAAGCCTATATGATTGATTAAATGTTTTGGTTTTTAATAAGAGTTTTATATATAATGACCCTTGTTATTTGTAAAATTAGGGTTTCTTCCTCTGCAAAAGCATGGCTTTAAAATTTTTGTTTACCTGTTGTTATTGGTCAGTTTTTTTGTATTTTATGAGTGTGCGATTAACTGAGTTTGTTAATTTTATAAATAGTTTAAAAAAAACGTTAAAAATGTTAGGATATTATATAGACCTTCACTTAGTTTTGTATTCTAAACAATTTTAATTCCGATTTATGTCTAAAAATTACAATTCTTTTGGGTTGGACAGGGATGTCTTTCTAAAAAAACAAAATTCGACACCATCAGGAACCGATTTCAAAGGTTCAACAATGAGAAGGTTGTCGGGTTTTCTGCTTTTATACTGTATCTTATTTGCAGGGTTTTCGGCAAATGCGCAGGTTACAGTAACTGGTTGTACAGGTACGGGTAATGGTAGTTACGCTACTTTAAGTGCCGCTGCAACAGCAATTGTTGCTGCTCAACCATCAGCTGTTATACTTGTTGAAATAACCGGTAATACTACTGAGCCGGCTGCGGGTGCAGCTTTTGTGGCAGGTACTTGGACTAGTTTAACAATCCAGCCTTCAGGAGGTAGTTGGACGATTAGTGGGGCCGCAACAGCAGGAAGTCCATTAATCAGTTTTAACGGTTCAGATAATGTAACTATTAATGGTTTGAATTCGGGGGGTAATGCCTTAACAATAACAAATACAACTGCATCGGCGACATCTGGTACCTCTACTATTCGTTTCCAAACTGATGCGACGAATAATACAATTACTAATTGTACCATTCTTGGTTCTTCAAGTTCAGCAACTGGAACAGCAGGGGGAAACATATTTTTTGCTTCTGGAGCCGTTTCAACAGGTAATGATGGTAATACAATTTCTAATTGTAACTTAGGGCCTGCTGGTGCAAACTTACCTTCTAAACTTATTTATTTTAGTGGGACTTCTAACACAGATCCAGGAACTGCCAATAGTGGTATAGTTATCAATAACAATAATTTCTATGATTACTTTAGTGCTACTACATCATCAGCTGCAATTGATTTAAATAGCGGAAGTTCTAGTGTAACTATATCAAATAATAAATTCTACCAAACAGCAACCAGAACTCAAACAACTGGTGCTGCCCACAGAGCAATCAATATTAATAATGGCTCCGGTAATAATTTTTCTGTAACCGGAAATACTATTGGTTTTGCTAATGCATCAGGTACAGGAACGTATAACTTTGTTGGGGTTTCTTCATCTGTTTTTATTCCCATAAATGTCTTACCAGGAACTACAACAGTTAGTACAGTTCAAAATAATACAATTGCTGGAATTGCTTTCTCGGGTGCAATAAGTGGTACAGGGACTTCAGGGCCATTCAGAGCTATTTATGTTACAGGATTGACTAATGTTAACAATAATATTATTGGAAGTATGGGTGCAACCGGGAGTATTAGTGTAACATCTAGCACTACATCAGCCGGAAATTATTATGGTATTTATAATAACTCATCAAGTAATACGACTATTTCTAATAACCAAATAGGAGGAATAAGTATTACGAATTCAAGTACTGGTACGGCTACCTTTACAGGAATTTTTGTCAACACTTCTACTTCAGCAACAGCAACTTTGAGTTTAAATACCATAGGAGGAACGATTGCTAATTCTTTATCAGTTGCTTCTTCTGGTACAAGTTCTCAAATTGTAGGAATTAACATTGGCTTACCTGCTGCAACTTTGACATCAAATATTATTAGAAATTTAACTAATAATAATGGTACAGGGACTACAACAAGCGCTTCCGTGATTGGATTGTTGGTAGGTGCAACTTCTGCCAATCACACAGTTTCTCAAAATAGTATTTATAACTTATCTAATACAAATGTTACTACAGCTAATGTGGTAACAGGTATTCAATTCACAGGAAGTACAGCAAACGTAGTGGAAAGAAATACCATTTATGGACTTACAACAGCTACAAACAGTACCTCTGCCGAAATTAACGGAATTAGAGTAGCTGGCGGAACAACCGTTTACCGTAACAATATGATTGCTTTAGGAGCTGGTGTGGCTAATGCCCTTGGTGGTGTGGCTTCAAATGGCGGAACTACAGGGATTAACGGTTTTAATGGTGCATTAGGCACTGACAGTTTTTGGCATAATACCATTTATATCGGTGGAACGGCCACAGCCGGTACCGGAGCTTCCTACGCATTTAATGGTACACAAACTACTAATACTAGAAGTTTCCGCAATAACATTTTTGTTAATGACAGAACCAATAGTGGTGCCACAGGTAAACATTATGCTGTTAAAATTAATGGATCTACTGCTAACCCTACTGGTTTGACTATCAATAATAATGTTTATTATGGTACCGGTTCCGGATTTACTTTTGGTTATTTCAATTCAGCAGATGTGGCCTCTTTAGCCGCCTGGAAAACTGCAGTAGGACAAGATGCCGGGAGTTACAATGCCAATCCTCAATTGTTAGATCCTACCAATGCAACGCCAGATTTACATATCAATCCGTCTGTTTCTTCTTCTGCAGAAGGCAATGGAGTTGATGTTGGGGTAACTTTAGACTTTGATGGACAAACCCGTTCCGGTTTAACCCCTGTTGATATTGGTGCTGATGCCGGTAACTTTATCGGTGGTGATTTAACCCCTCCGGCCATTACTTATACAGCTTTGACTAATACTACTTCAACTGCCAACAGATTATTTAATAACATTACTATAACTGATGCTACGGGAGTAAATGTAACTGTCGGAACTAAACCAAGATTATATTACAAGAAATCTACTGAAACGAATGATGTTTCAGGATGGAAATTTGTTGAGGCTTCGGGTTCTACTTCACCATTTGATTTTACGATTGATTATTCGGTTTTAACCGGAGGAGCAGCTGCCTTTGGCGATGTTATTCAATATTTCGTGGTGGCTCAGGATACCGGTTTGCCAACGGTAGCTATTAATTCAGGAAATTTTGCGGCTATACCTACCAGTGTTGCGTTGACCTCCGCTCAGTTTCCTATTGGAGGCTCTATTAATTCGTACACTATATTAAATTCATTAGGTGGTACTAAAACTGTTTGTCCTTCAGGTTGTGATTATGCCACTTTGACGTTAGCCGGCGGTGCTTTTGATGCGATTAATAACGCTTTGGTTATTTCAAATTTAACTCTAGAAATTGCAGGAGATTTAACCGCTGAAACGGGAGCCATAAAATTAAATGAATTTGCTACTCCTTTCACCGTAACTATCAAACCAGCCGGAGGATCAAGAACAATTTCGGGAACTTCTGCAGGTTCTCTACTTGGATTCAACGGTGCTGATAATGTATTGATTGATGGGTCACTTAGCAGTACGGCTAACACTATTTGTCCTGCCAGTTCAGCTTCAAGAGATTTAACAATCACCAATAATAATACCGGTACTTCAAGTGCTGTAGTTTGGTTCCAATCTAATGCTACTAATGGTGCTACCAATAATACGGTTAGAAACTGTACTATTGTTGGTAATGCTAACACTACTACTTTAGTGGGGCTTGGTTTTGGTAGCAGTACTATTAGTACAACTTCTTTAGGAATCGGAAATAATAATAATACTGTTGAAAATAATAGTGTAAGCAAAGTGCAAAACGCTATTTATTCTCAAGGAACTTCAGCAGGGAACAAAAACACTGGAAATAAATTTAATTTAAATCAAGTTACTGCTGCAGTAGGAACAGATAATCCTAAAACGGGAATTACTTTAGGATTTGAAAATAATGTTGAAGTAAGCGGCAACCGTTTATTAAACTTATCAAGTGCTACAGACAACTGGGGAATTTCATTGGGAATCACTACCTCATCAGGTTTCTCAACAACGATTACCGGAAACGAAGTAACCAATGCCATAGTTACTAAAAATACTATTGGTGCTTTAGCACAAACCTCATCAAATTCAGGGGCAGGTATTGTTCAGGCTGTATTATCAACAGCAGGAGTTACCAATCTAATCGCTAATAATATTATTTACGATGTAAATGTTTATTGTACATCACCTGATATAGGTGCCGGAATTTTAATTGGAGGTGGAACAGGTACTACAAATGTGTACCATAACTCTGTTTCATTAACAGGAACTAGAAATACTTCCACAACTTTTCCAACATATGCAATCGCTATAGGTGGAACTAATCCTGTGGTTGATGTAAGGAATAATATTTTAATTAATACTCAAACTACAACCAATACCGGAAAAAGTTATGCTATTGGTTTGGCATATTCATCTTATGCGAACTTGGTTTCTAATAATAATCTTTTGTTTACCAATGGCACAAGTGCATTTTTTGCACAAACAGGTGGTTTAGGGACCTCAGGTACAGACAGAACTTCTTTGTCTTCATGGACTACAACAACTGGTAAAGACACGGTATCGAAAAATACTGCTATTGTTTTCACCGGAAGCCCGAGTGTTTTAAGTATTGATCAGAATAATGCAACAAATATTTTATCACTTGAGGGCTCAGGAGCTACCGGAACAGGTATTACTGATGATTTTGAATGTCAGTTGCGTAATGCTTCCACCCCTGATATAGGTGCAGATGAATTTACGCCTCCAAGTTGTTCGGGAACAAATCCGGGAACCGCTGTAGGTAATACTGTTTTATGTGGTTCGGGAACTCCAACGATTACTGCTTCAGGTTTTGATTCCGGTTCTGGTATTTCTTATCAATGGTATTCTTCAGGTATAATTTCTGATTATACAAATGATACCGGATTGATTGTTTCAGGTCAAACTAATCCTGCTACATTAACCACAGGTGTTGTAAGTTCAACTACTTATTATTGGTTAAAAGTGACATGTTCAGCAACCAGTTCTTCGAGTAATTCTAACATGATTACAGTTACTGTTAATCCTAAGCCAACGGCTACAGCCTCGAGCAATACTCCTGTTTGTTCCGGTTCTGTTTTAAATCTTAACGGTACTACAGACATAGGAACCACTTTTACATGGACTGGCCCAAACAGTTTTACCAGCTCAAGTCAAAACCCATCGATTTCCACGGTGACCACTGCTGCTGCAGGAACTTATAACTTTACAGCTACCGCCAACGGATGTAGTTCAACAGTGGCCACCACAGTTGTGGCAATCAATGCAACTCCGGTTGCTCCAACAACAACAGGATATAACATTTGTTTGAATGCTTCTATACCAAATGGTCAGGGATTAACTTCGACCTCAGTGGGTGCAGGTACTATAACTGGAAGTCAAACCCTTAGTTTTAACGTAGCAGCTCAACCTACAGAGATTAATTCTTCTCCCGGTAACACTGTAGCATCGGCTACTATGACTGCTTTGCCTGTGGGTGCTATTGTTACTAGTGTTGTACTAAGTTACCCTGGTTTAGTTGCTTTAACTGACTCTTGGAGAGCTGACATAAGCTTAGGTTTAAGTGGAGCATTAGTAAATGCTGCTGCGACCGACCCTACTGCTGCAAACTCTGCAGGGACATTTAATTACACTCGAACCGCTACAACTGGAATTACAGCGACAAATACAGGAGGTACTGTAAACTTATTGTATTGGGATAGTGTTGATGATAACTTTGGTGCAGAGGCAACTTTCCCAACTGGAACAGCAGTAGCCACAGTAGTGGTGAATTACAGCATTCCAAATCCTGCTTCTATTCAGTGGTATACTACTCAAACCAGTGGTACTGCTATCGGTTCAGGTTCTCCTTTTAACCCAATTGGCGTTGATCCTGCATTGCCTGATAGTAGTGTTTCAGGTAATTATACCTATTATGCAGAAGTTCAGAATGGCTCTTGTCCATCAACTCGCACCGCAGCTGTTTTAAGTATTGGCGCTACACTAACTGCTAGTGCCACAGCTGCTCCTAATACTTCGGTTTGTGCCGGAACTACTGTTACTTTATCCTCAGCCTTTACCGGTGGAGGAGGCGGTATTGCCTATTCTTGGAAAGTGGGTGCTACCGAAGTAAATACAACTGCTTCTTTCAGTGTAACACCTTCTACAACTACTACATATGATCTAACAATTACTGATGCTTGTTCGCAAATCGCAACGGCTTCAGTAACGGTAACAGTTAATCCTTTACCTGCTACTGTAGTAGTGTCAGGAGCCGGAACTTTCTGCTCTAATGCAACTATTACTGCGGACAATGGTGGAGATGGTACTATATATTTCCAAGGAACTACCAACAATGGTACTTCTACGGCTACGGCTTCCGCTTCACAAGTAGTAAGTGTCTCAGGGACTTATTATTTCAGAGCACAATCCGCTGCAGGATGTTGGGGTGCTCAAGGTTCGGCTGTTGTAGTGATACAAACTCCTGTTACTATTAGTACAACTCCAGCGACAATCTGTCAAGGAGGTGCCTCAGTAGCTTTAGCTGCTTCAGCAACTTGTCCGACGGTTTATGTTAACAGTAATACTTTTAGTATGACTGATATACCAGCCTCCGGAGCACCAACTTATGTTCGTTCCTCAGGTGGAACAGTCTATTCATCTAGTTCTACTGTAGCTTTTTCTACACAAGTATTTAGACCGACTGTTACGGGTAGTTATGTAATCAATGGATGTGGTAGTGGCGATACCCATATGCAATTGTATACTTCACCATTTAATCCTTCTTCTCCAACAACTAACTTCTTGGAGGCTAATGATGATGGTAATGGTTCAACATGTACAGCTGACCCAAGAATAACCAGAACTTTAACAGCTGGGGTTGATTATGTTTTAGTTTATACTCCGTTTAGTAATGGTTCAGCAGTTACCGGTATTACCATAACTGTTACTCCGCCAGTAGGAGGTAATGTTCAAACTCCAACCGGAGCCGGAGTTTTAAATTGGTACGCCGATACCACTTCTTCTACCGTTTTGGGTACAGGTAACTCTTTTGACCCAGTTGCTAGTGGGGTATTAGCCAATACTAATACACCTGGCACAACCGTTTATTATGTTGCTTGTTCAGCCAGTTCAGCCTGTAGAACTCCTGTTAATTTTGTGATTACACCAAGTGTTGTTCCGACCTTATCTTTTGTTACTGACACTCCGGGTGAGTTTTGTGCAGGGACCAATGTTACTTTCACTGCCACAGCAGGAAATTTAGGTGGCGGTACTGCTACTTATGACTTTAGTATTGAAGGGACCTCTATTCAAAGTGGTGTACAAAACACTTTCTCTACCACTGCTTTAGCAGATGGGGAAGAGGTTTCAGTGGTGGTTACTATTACCGGTGGTACTTGTGTTAGTCCATCAACACTTACCGGGTCAATGTTTGTCACTGTGAATGATAACTTTACCGTTACTGCTTCTGCAAGTGCTAATGGTAGTATTTCACCTAATGGTATCACTACTTTAACTTGCGAAGGAACCGGAGATCAAACCTATACTATCACGCCTAATGCAGGTTATTTAGTTGGTGATGTGTTGGTTGATGGTGTCTCACAAGGCGCTATTAGTTCTTATACTTTTACAGATGTAGTTACTAATCATACTATTAGTGCTAGTTTTGTTGTGGCTTGTACTCCTACAGCTCCAACAGTTTCTTTAAGCAGCAGTGATTTAGACAATACTTTTGCCTATGGTACTAGTGTTACCTTCACCGCTACTGCGGGTAATTTAGGTGGCGGCACAGCTAGTTATGATTTTAAAATAAATGGTACTTCCGTTCAAAACGGC
>NZ_JACTAB010000015.1 GCF_014486695.1 Flavobacterium buctense | reverse complement strand
GTTTGCGGCTTGCAACAGTTGCAAATTTTAATCACCGCCGATTCCAAATATAAAACTACTTTTTGAATTTTCAGAGAAAATTCGGTGAAAGCCCAAACCTTGCAATTGTTGCAAACTGCTGTTAGCAGCAGTACAGTATTTAAAGTAATTTAGTTATTATCGGACCAATTTTCCACCAAAACATAAAGGGAATTATTAAAAGACTGAATTGGAGCAAAAACTCTAACCAAGTTGCTTCTTCGGATTCTCCGTCTTCCCAAAAGTAATTATGCTTTATGTGAAAATACATATTTCGACCATATTTTTTTAAGCAAACTTTGTCAAAAACTTTATAAAGCAATAAAAAAACTATTGGACAAATTGGTGACAAAGCATTTTGTTTTTCTAACTCTGTTGAAGTGATTGTTAACGCATTAATAGAAAGTATTAATAAAACAATGCACATAACAAGGATAGCTATATAATTACTTTTATTACGCAAAATTTTATGGCTTTGTGGAAAAATTAATGTCGGAACAAAAATTGCAAAAAATGAAATAAATACTGTCATTTATAGTTTCGGGTTGTATTGCTGCTAACGTGCCGCCGCTTGTAGCAGTTGCAATGATTTATCACTGACCATACCAAGTACAAAACTCCTTTTTGAATTTTCAGAGAAAATTCGGTATAAGCCCAAGTCTTGCAATTGCTACAAACGGCTGTTGTGCACAGTGCTTACTAGTCTGTAAAAAATTTAATTCTGAAATCAAAGGCGAAATTTTTACATTTCGGGCAATAATTATTTACAGAATTAAGTTCCAAATTAAAGTTTCCAAAAGTGTTGTTTTCTTCATTATCGCCTTTTAGTTCTTTGTCTGAATAGAATTTATATTTAGGATTATTTATTTCAATTTTATAATTAACATTTTCAAATTCTTCTGTTTCAATATTAATTGCTGGAACTGGACAATTAGTTTGATAATCAAATCTATTTCCGCCATATTTGAATGTGTTTTCAAAATTGCAAATTCTACATTTTGATGCTATAATATTACCCATATCTTTTTACTTCAATATATTTGCAAAGTATTCAGAAATAATTTTTTCTGAATCAGGTGACATTGTAATCTGCATTGTTTTTTGCACTATTGTATCAAAATCTGGTTGTGAAAATTGTCCTTTAAAACTTTCTGAATAGAATTCTGCTACATTTTCAAAAACAGCATTTATTTCCTCTTTTGATAATGGACCTTTGCCGTTTTCGAAATTTGTTTTAAGTACGCTTCTCATAAATTGAGCAGCAACAAAAGAACCTGCTTCAAGTGCGCTATCTTTATCAATTCCGTCTTTTTCTGAAATTTTTGAAATAGTTAAATGTAAATCCAATGATATTGGCATTTTCATTTGTGATTTAATACTTTCCATATTTTATTGTTCAATTGTGAATATTTCTAATAATCTCTGCGGTGCTAATCTTTCTAGCCATTTGTGAGTTGTATTTGTTGGAAAAACTCCTGATTGCTGGTTATTGAACTTAAATGCAGAAAGTGCTTCACCATCTAATTCACTTTGATAGAAGTTTGAAAGAGGCGAAAAGTCAAACAATGCAGTTTCTTTTTGTTTTACAAATGTTTGCATTGTGCCGTCAAAGGCTTTTAGCATCTCATATGTTCCTCCATTTGAAGTATATTCTTCTACATCTTCACTTTTGATTGCTAATAATAAACTATCCATTGAAAATGCTCCAATCATTACATTTATTTCAGATTTCATTCCGTATTTTTTGAAATTTTTAAAATCAATTTGATTTGTTAAACTATCAAATTCACGAGAAAATAAAATATTTGTATCTTCGATTAATCCTATTGTTTTGTAGTAAAAACCGAATTGAGATTGAAGCATTAATTCAATATTTCTAGTTCCTACATCATTTAATTTATATCTGATTGGCAAATCAGTTTCTAGTCCAATAATATCTTGTTTCGATTGTCTGTTTATCCATAACGTGTTTAAGTTTTCTTCTGTAAAAACTTCTTCAACACAATCTTTTAAAAAATCATTCATAAAGTTATAGTTTGGTTATCAATGTTTCTTCTTTTATACGATTTTTGTGTGCATTGTGCACAACGTGCCGCGGCTTCACGTCTGTTGCGAATCCAGCGAACTGCGTACTGTCTGCTAAGATAAAATATTTTCGTGAAGAAATAAGTTCAATTTAAGAAAAACCAGCAATAGCGTGAAACCGCTGTTACTGGATGGCGCTTTACCGTTTTCATTTGGTTTTCAATTTCAGATAATTTTCGCGGATAAATTTACAGCGGTCTTCAATTAAAATTTTTCCATTTTTCAAACAATAATAGGCTGAATCTTTACCCTTTTTCTTGTACGCTGAATCTCCAATTTGAATTTCATAATAAACTTCATTAGGAATTTGAATTTTTCGATATGTATTTAGTATGATATATTTTGACGCTCTGTAATAATTACCGTCTTGTATTTTTTTAGTTACCTTTCCATTAAATTCAAAGTTTTTACTTTTTATATATTCTTTCTTTTGAAAGTCTAAAGAATTGTTTTGGTAGAAAAATAAAATAGCCAACAATACTGCGATGGGAATAAACACATAAGAAAGCTTTTTCCTCATTTCAGATTCTTGTTCTTTCATTTCCTTTTCTGAATTATTCATCAACTTCCTTTTTTGCAGAGTGTTTGGCGCTTTCCAGTAACGTCTTGCAGCTTGTGACTGCTGCGATGATTTATTACTGATGATTACAAATATAAAACTCCTTTTGAATTTTCGAAGAAAATTCGGGATAAGCCCAAGCGCGCAGTAGTTACAAACTGCTGTTATAGGCTGTTTTTAAGAATCTGCTCATTAAATATTTCAGTGGCATCTTTAATTTCGTCATCTTTTAATCCACGCAAAATACTAAAATATTTTCCCTTGTAATCAAAATTTATTCTTCCAGTATCTGGAATAAAAGGCAATTCTGAATTATATACTTTATCTACGGTTTTTAGATTTTTTATGCTAGCAATTTCCACTTGTTTGGTTCTTCCAAAAATGCCATTAGAAATGTTGTAAATCATTAAATTTTCACTAAAAATTACCTTTTCTTTTCCAATCAACAACCAGAGAGAATAATTTATAATCGTGAATGCTAAAAGAAAAATACCTAAAGCTTCAAATATGAATTTATTAAAGTCCAATTTCACTAAAGAAATTAGAAGAACAAATAGTGCAAAGAAAAAAAATGGAATCATAATTATACCAGCAGGAATAAAAACAAAGGCATATTTCCAATCTTTATTTGGAGCAACTTTGATTTCTATTTTGTTTTCTGATTTAATAATCTTCATGTACTTCTTTTTATAACAAATAGTTGTGAAAATAGCCTATAACGTGCCGCCGCTTGGTAGTCGTGGCGACTTTTTAAATAATTAGTTGTAAATATAATCAATTTTTGAACTTAGTACTTTCCGACTAAGAAATGCAAAACCAGCCATGCTACCAAACGGCTGTTAGCAGCAGTTTTTTTGAGAAACTTTTGTTCTAATCATCATTACTATTGAAATCAAATACAAGCTTACAAACAATAAAAGTGGAATTTGAAAACTTGGATAATCAAATAATAATATAGAAACTGAGCTAAGTCTTTCAATTACTGGAATAGCAAGCATAATTAACACAACAATTTCAAGTATGAATCTTTTCTGAGTAATTTCTCTGTTAGCTTGTTTTAGCAACAATATTAAACCAAAAATTGCCACAACTGATGTTACAATTTGATACATATTTCCGGCTAAAAGTAAATTACAAATTAGGTAGAATATGAATGGAATTGAAATCATACTTCCTTTGAGCATAATTCCAAAATATGCTAATACCGAAAATAACTTTATTAAGTTGTACGTTTTCATTAACGCGGGTTTAAAAATTGCTGCTAACGTTCCGCGGCTTGCAACAGTTGCAAAGATTTATTACTAATGATTCCAAGTACAAAACTTGGCTTTGAATTTTCGAAGAAAATTCGGTGGACAAACCAAGCCACGCAGTTGTTGCAAACTGCTGTTATGCACCGTTTTTTTCTGATTTAACAGACAATTTGAAAATCCAAACTGCTAAAACAATTGTCAGAGAATATATTACAACCCAAAATATTTGGTTAAAACCCCGCTCCACAAATCCTCTGTCAAAAAGATAAAACGTTATCCAAACAGAAATGAATGAATATATGCTTAAAATTATTTTTGTTTTGTTGTTACTTAAATTATTTATTAATTGTCTTTCAATTAGCCAAAATATTAGCATGGCTGGAATTGATAAAACTAATCCATAAACCATCATGAATCCAATTATCGGCCATGATTCAATTATTTCAGTAAACTTTGCCTTATTGATAAAAAATCCTAAAATTAGAAATAGGAATAGAGGTGAAGCTATAACTGTAAACAACCAAACTTTAATACTATACTTCATCGTTTTTTCTATACGTTCTGAAAATGGTGCATAACGTTCCGCGGCTTCGCGTCTGTTGCGATTCCAGCGAACTGCGTACTTTCTGCTAAGATAAAATATTTTCGTGAAGAAAGAAGTTCAATCCAAGAAAAACTAGCAATAGCGCGAAACCGCTGTTAGCAGTCGTTAATTTTCATAAACTTTTTCACTTATCACTTTCCAGTCACTTTTCTGTTTCTCAAGTTCTATTTCGGCACCCATTCCTTCAGAATCAAGTCTAAAATAAACTGAGGCCAAATCTTTTTTAATATCGAATTTATGGAAAACTATAAATGCTTTAATGCTTTTTGCAGTTAATTCTTTTTCTGTCATGAAAGCAACTTCTTGACCGTTTATACTAATTTTAATTTTCGGCGAAACTTTACCATTATCAAGTATCATTATCTGTTTTTCCTGAAAGAAATTCATCACTCTTTTCAAGTCAAAGCATTTTTGAACTATTTTCTGTTCGTCTTCATTTCTGTTGGAATTGAAAGAAGTCAAAGCAATTAAGAGTAAAATTAAAACGGTATATCTCATATTTGCAGGGTTTCGAATTAATGACTGCTAACGTGCCGCGGCTTTGCGCCGTAGCGGCAAGTTAAGAATAAATGTAATAAGAAATTTTGATGTTCAGCGTATTTTCCGAGAAAGATAAAACCAGCTATGGCGCAAAACCGCTGTTAGCAGTCGTTAATTCTCGTAAACCTTTTCACTTATCACTTTCCAGTCACTTTTCTGTTTCTTTAGTTTTATTTCGGCGCCCATTCCTTCAGAATCAAGTCTAAAATAAACTGAAGCTAAATTCTTTTCAATATCCAATGTATGGAAGACAACAAAGGCTTTAATGTTTTTTTCGCGCAACTCATTTTCGGTCATGAAAAGAACTTGTTGACCGTATTTATTAAGTTTAATTTTCGATGAAACTTTACCATTATCGAGTATAATTACCTGTTTTTCATGAAAAAAAATCATCACTCTTTTCAAGTCAAAGCATTTTTGAATTATTTTCTGTTCGTCTTCTGTTCTATTGGAGTTGAAAGAAGTTAAAGAAATTAAGAGTAATAATAAAACTGTATGCCTCATATTTGCAGGGTTTCGAATTAATGACTGCTAACGTCTTGCGGCTTGCAACAGTTGCAAATTTTAATCACCGCCGATTCCAAATATAAAACTACTTTTTGAATTTTCGGAGAAAATTCGGTGAAAGCCCAAACCTTGCAATTGTTGCAAACTGCTGTTAGCAAACGTTGCGTGTTTTAAAACACAACTTTTCCATTTTCTATTTTTGGCGGCGGAGGAAGCATCTTGTAATTCAAGTTTTCAAAGTCAACTTTGGAGTTTAATCTTTTAAACTTTATTTTGTCTTTTAGCATTTTTATTTTCTTTCCAAGAACATAAAATTCTTCCGGTGCTTCATGACCATAAACAAAAACAGAATCAACTTTGTTTTCTCTTTTGATAATGAATCTATAGCTTTGTCCATCTTCTAAGTTGTTATCTTCGTATCTATTTTTGTACTTTGAGAAGTCAATTTTTTCTAGCGATTCGAAAAGAGAATCTTTATCAACTTTTTTTAAGATTCCATATTCGGATTTTTCGGGAAAAGGAAATCTTGTTTCTTTATAAATTGTATCACTGCCGTTTATTTTTAAAGAATAGTCAAATGGCATTCCTTGATTTGAAAAAACAAAAGTTTTGATTGAATGAATGTTTTCTGTTTTTGTTTTCTGTTTACATGAACTTATCAAAAACGATATTATTAGTGTGTAAAAAAGCGCTGATTTTTTCATGTTAAGATAAATGTCATTTTAGCAGTCTTCCTGCAATGTTTGCTAACGTGCCGCAGATTGTGATTGTGGCGTTCTTCAATCACTAGTGATTCCAAATATAACTAAAATTTCAATCAGCCGAGACATTTCTGATAAACCCAAAACCAGCCATAATCACAAACTGCTGTTAGCAACTGGCTTTTAACTTTCCAGCTTCAACTTTTTGCGCCTATCATAATATCGACCTTTAATTGGAATTAATTTCTTTTTCTTCAAAGTCAACGTTTCAACATCTTGAACATTTTCCCACTTATCATCGAATTTTTTTTCAGAAACATTTAGATATAATGTATCATTACTAATTTTCCAATCTCCTTTTGACTCAGAATATTTAAATTCATGGAAATGATAAACTTTTTTGTGATAAAACGTTTTGTTTTTAAAGAGAACTAAACTATCAAGTTCATAAAAATCCCATTTTAAATTCGTTGATACTTTCACTTTGTCCTTCACTTTCTTGTACTTATATGTTGAATGAATTTCTTGAGAGAACATGTAGTTAGAAAAAAAGATGATCAATATGTAAATAGTTTGTTTCAAATGGTTTTGTTTCGTTTTTGCAATATTTTTTGAGCTAGTTGCTAACGTGCCGCCGCTTGGTAGTCGTGGCGACTTTTTAAATTATTGTTGTAAATATAATCAATTTTTGAACTTAGTACTTTCCGACTAAGAAATGCAAAACCAGCCATGCTACCAAACGGCTGTTAGCGGTAGTTGCTTTAAAAATTATTTATCAAAGAATGATTTAAATGGTGATGAGGCAAAAAGGTGAGTAATTATTGATTTTTTTGTTTCTGGAGCGAATCCATCTCCTATACCATAGAATTTTATGACTTCTGAATTACTCACTTGACTTGCTGAAAAGACTGGGCTTCCGGACATTCCATTTTCAATATATAGCGTTGTATTGATTCTTCTATTGTTCTCTTTTGCCTCTCCATCTATTATACCAAAGGATTGTCTACACTTTCTATATCGATAGTCGCCTTCTTTAAAATGGTCTATTGCTGGATAACCATATGCTATGAGATTATCACTATGGGTGCCGTCGTCTAAATCAAAGTCATTATTAATGTAATAAAATTGCCCGTCTTTTGGAAGTGAAGGCAATGAAAAAGAAAAGACATCTAACATTTTTGGAAACAATAGTTTTGAATATTCTTGTCGATGTTTATCAATTTCAATGTCAAAAAGTTCCATAGAACCGTCATTCTTTTTATATCTTAAACATATTTTGAAATTTCCATATTTTACTAAATGCGGCTGTGGAGATAAGTCGTTAACATTTTTACCAAATAATACATGCACATTAGTTATGAGAAATATGGTATTATTTTTTTTAAATAGAAAACCTGTAGCATTGCCGAAAATATTTCCATTTATGTCGATATAGGCTAAATAGTAACTATAGTCAGAAAGATCATTGCTTATTTTGGTCATATTTATTTTTTCAAAATGTAGTTGTTTAGTAGAATCCTTTATTTTCTCTGGAAATTCAAGAATTGAAATTAATAATAAAAAAAGAGGATTTTAGTCATTTGTCTTTCAGTTCTTGAATTATCAGGGTTTGTCGAGCAATTACCGCTAACGTGCCGCAGATTGTGATTGTGGCGTTATTTAATTACTTAACATTCCAAATATAACTAAAATTTCAATCAGCCGAGACATTTCTGATAAGACCAAAACCAGCCATAATCACAAACTGCTGTTACCAGCTGTTATTATCGTCTAATTTTAATTTTGCCATGTGACAAGTAAAGTTCATAGAGATCTTCAATATAAAATTCCTGTCCGTCAACATTGTTTTTTAACAGTGCTTCATTTTCTATGTAAACTCCTTCTAAATACTTTGGGCGTTGGAATTTTAATACGAGCTTAAAAACATCTCCACTATATAATTTCTTTACATTATATTTTTTATTCGCACTAGGCCATTCGATAAATTCTCTGCAAGATTCTATGGCGTAAATTTTTTTTCCAAAAATTGCTTGATCTGAAACTTCAACGACTTCAAATTCTCTAATTCGACCGTACACTTCTGAAACTTCACATGGCTTAATTTCAGTATCCGGTTTGATTGGTCTTACTGAAATAGTAAAAGGATCAACATAAATTGTATTTTGTCCAAAAATCTGGCTGCAAAGTCCAATAGAAAATATTATCGTGAATAGGGTTTTTCTCATAATAGCTGGTAACGTGCCGCCGCTTGGTAGTCGTGGCGACTTTTTAAATAATTATTGTAATTATAATCAAATTTTGAACTTAGCACTTTCCGTCTAAGAAATACAAAACCAGCCATGCTACCAAACGGCTGTTAGCAGTAGCCAAAATTTTACGTCCAATTATTTCCAATTTCTAGATATAATTCAGACCTTAATTTAGCTAATTCATCATTTTCTTTTCTACATAGAATTCCATTTTTATATAGAACTAAATCATTAAACGATCCCATTCCACCATATATTGAAATAATTTTTCTATAAATTGATTTGTCTTCTGATTCTTCTAATTCTGAAATAAAAATTTTAAAACTTTTTGCCCAATGTATTTCTCCAACTTCATTTAAGAGTTTATAAATTTCAATGCAATACTCTCTAACAGTCATGTCTTATTTTCATTAAATGATTTTCCGGTTCTACGGGTTTGGTTACTGCTAACGTGCCGCAGATTGCAATAGTTGCGACGATTTATTACTGTTGATTACAAATATAAAACTCCTTTTTGAGTTTTCAGAGAAAACTCGGGAAAAACCCAAGCCACGCAATTGTTGCAAACTGCTGTTAGTGGCAGTTAATTTTAACTTCCTAACCTATCTCTATAGTTAAGCAAATTGGAATGTTCACGAACCAAAGTTATTATTTCTTCTATTGGATATTCAACATTATCTAACTCAATTGTTTTTGTTAAACCATCATTTTTATGTATAACTAATAACGTTGACTTGATGTTTTTACTTTTATAGGTGCTTAATTCAACGAACTTAATTGTATTCCACTCATAATGTTTTAATTGAGAAAAAGGTAAGATTGATTTTCTTGCCCAAATTCCTTTTTTGTTTATTATTAATGTCGGTTGATTATCTAATAACTTAATCCATGATAAAAAACCAATTAAACATACAGCAAAAAAAATAAAAGTAATGATTCCGTTAGAATTATTTTCCCAATGTAAAAGTTCATTACCTAATTTGTAAAACATAAAATAAGGAATAGCTGTAAAAATTATTACCATGAAAATTTTATTCAATGTATATCCTTTTGCTATAATTTCTTTGTTTCCCAATTGTTCTCGATTTGCAGTTTTTAATTGCCACTAACGTGCCGCGGCTTGTGATTGTGGCGTTCCTCATTCACTTGCCTTTCCAAATATAACTAAAATTTCAGTCAGCCGAGACATTTCTGATAAACCCAAAACCAGCCATAATCACAAACTGCTGTTATACCACGTTTTTTTGTATTTCCCTTTCGTATTCCGTGTCAAAACCAAGATAACTTATGTCACTGAATTTTATAACTTCAATATCAGTCCATTTAGAATCTTCGTCCACTAAGAATAATTCTACGGAATCATTTGTAACCGACAACACTTTTCCAACGAAAAAAACATCTTCGTCATCATAAGTAAATATTGCAACAAGTTTAGAAGTTAAGCTTTTCATTGAACTTTCTAAATCTATAAACTTATTCAATTCAATATTTGCTATCAAACTTTCTGAATTATCATTTTTTAATTCTGCATAATCGTCTTCTTCCCACGTTCGATATTTCTCAACGTCACTATTTTTTACAATAGTAAATCCGTCAAACTCGCCGTCTTCTTCATCAAAATTAAGAAGCATAACTATTTCAGAGTTTGCTACTAAACACTTTCCGGTGTAAACATCGTCTACATTTGGAGCAAGGTCGATGTCGATTATTAATCTTTGTTCTGCTATTTCTTCCATTTGCAGTTACTTGTTTAAAAATGTGGTATAACGTGCCGCAGATTGTGATTGTGGCGTTCTTCACTCATTTGCGTTTTCAAATATAACTAAAATTTCAATCAGCCGAGACATTTCTGATAAACCCAAAACCAGCCATAATCACAAACTGCTGTTATAGCTAGTGCCTTATTTCACTTCGTATCCATTTAAGACCATCTCTAAATCTTTTCTGAATGCTTTAAAGTCAAAACTTTTAGGCTTCCGTGCCATATTTTCAATTCTGTTGACAGAATTTAGGAATTCCACTTTTATAACTTCGAAAACTTCTTTTCTGTTTAGTTTTATCATTTCGTTCCAGTCAAAATGTGTATTTGTCACAAGCCATTTACTTTTAAATTTCCAACTTTCAATATCATTGTTGAAAAACTGTGCAAAACCACCATCAAATTTGTACAATTCGAAACCAAAGAAATACTTCACAACACTTTCACCATAATTTTTTTCAGTAAACTTTTCGTTTAAATATTTTTCCAAATCATTAAGGTCAAATAATGTAAATCCGTCATGTTGAAATTCGTTAGTGATTATTCTTTTTATTTCGATTTCCATTCTGTTTTCTTTGTAGCGTTTGAGGCATTAGCTATAACGTCCTGCGGCTTCACACAGTGGCGACTTTTTTAATTTATAATTGTAAATATAATCAAAATTTGAACTTAGTAGTTTCCGGCTTTGAAAAACAAAACCAGCCATTGTGTGAAACTGCTGTTAGTGGCTGTACCGTTTTGCTTAAAATGTGTTAACCACAAAGTTTAGAGTCAAAATTATCATCAAAATTTCCACCAACAAATAGTTAACACTTTTTGGGCGATAACTCTTCCAATACTTTTTGACTTTGTAAATATTAAATATAGTTTGAGGAACAATCATTAAACCAACATATATTATTCCGTTTGAGTTTGAATACATAAAACTATTTGCGCCTTCTCCAAACATTATCATTGAGAACACCGCGTAACCAACTTCTATTAAATAAAAATAGGCAACTTCCACTACGATAATTTTTAAAAAGTGTAAGAAATTGAATTTCATTGTTTAGTAGATTGTTCTAAATGTTTCGTTTCGTGAGGTATTGCCACTAACGTTCCGCGGCTTGTAACAGTTGCAAATATTAATCACCGCCGATTCCAAATATAAAACTACTTTTTGAATTTTCAGAGAAAATTCGGTGAAAGCCCAAATCTTGCAATTGTTG
>NZ_JACTAB010000014.1 GCF_014486695.1 Flavobacterium buctense | reverse complement strand
GGAGAGGTTACCGTGTAACCCGGACAGCCCGACCCGAAGGGGCACGCCCCAATAAAAAACCCACTCAATTGAGCGGGTTTTATTCGTTATAAGGAACTTTTTGTTGTTATGCCAACATAGTAACCGGATTCTCCAAGAAGATTCTCAGCGTTTGCAAGAATTGTGCTCCTGTAGCTCCGTCAACAGTTCTGTGATCACAAGCTAATGTTAGCGTCATTGTATTTCCAACAACAATCTGACCGTTTCTTACTACCGGTTTTTCTTCTATCGCTCCTACTGATAGGATGGCAGAATTCGGTTGGTTGATGATGGATGTGAATGATTGGATGCCGAACATGCCTAAGTTGGAAACTGTAAATGTGCTACCGTCCATTTCGGCGGGAGTTAGTTTTTTGTTTTTGGCTTTGCCGGCTAAATCTCTTACGCCTGCACCAATTTGAGTCAGGCTCATTTGGTCGGTAAAGTTCAATACCGGCACTACCAGACCGTCTTCAACGGCAACAGCAACACCAATATTAACATGGTGGTTGATAATCATCGCATCTTCTCTCCATTGTGAATTCACTTGTGGATGCTTTTTAAGCGCCATAGCACAAGCTTTTACTACCATATCATTAAATGATACTTTCGTATCCGGAACGGTATTGATAACGGCGCGAGATTTCATCGCTTCATCCATCGCTACTTCTATGGTTAAGTAGTAGTGTGGTGCAGTAAATTTAGATTCTGCCAAGCGACGCGCTATGGTTTTACGCATTTGCGAGTTTTTGATTTCTTCGCTGAATTTCTCGCCGGCCGGAACAAATGGTTTTACTGTAGGAGCAGGAGCAGCTTGTGGGGTGCTTGGTGCAACAGCCGGAGCGGTTTGTGCAGCCGCTGAAGGCGTAAAATTCTCCACATCACTTTTGGTTATACGGCCGTTTTCACCTGAACCTTTTACTTGAGACAAGTTGATACCTTTGTCCTTAGCAATTTGTTTGGCTAATGGGGAAGCAAAAATTCTTCCGCCATCCGCTGTTTGAGTTGCTTCAGCTACAGGTGAGGCTGTTGAAACTTGTTCAGTTGCTACCGTAGTAGCCGCTGGTGCAACACCACCTTTTTTATAATTTTCGGCTATGCCGCTAATGTCTGTTCCTGCCGGACCGATGATGGCTAAAACGCTATCCACCGGTGCCGATTGTCCTTCATTAATTCCGATGAATAATAAAGTACCGGCGTTGAAAGATTCGAATTCCATAGTAGCTTTATCGGTTTCGATTTCGGCTAAAATGTCGCCTTCTTTAACTTCGTCACCTACTTTTTTCAACCAAGTCGCTACCGTTCCTTCTGTCATCGTGTCGCTCAAACGCGGCATGGTTACAACAACAACTCCTTTTGGTAAAGTTGTTGGTTGGCTGTTGTCGGTTGTTGGTTGTGAAGTTGGTTCTTGACTTGGAGTAGGAGTTGCTTCAGCTTTTGGTTCATCAGCAGTAGCGGTTCCTGAAATTAATCCTGAAATATCTTCTCCTTCTTTGCCAATGATGGCCAAAAGAGAATCTACTGCAGCGGTTTCACCTTCTTTAATTCCTATATATAATAAAGTACCGGCGTTGAAAGATTCAAACTCCATGGTTGCTTTATCGGTTTCAATTTCTGCTAAAATATCGCCTTCTTTAACTGTGTCACCTACTTTTTTCAACCAAGTAGCAACAGTTCCTTCTGTCATCGTGTCGCTCAAACGCGGCATAGTGATTTTTGTTGCCATAATTATAGTCTGTGAGGGATGAAAGGATAATTTTCTTGTTCGTAAACCACATCGTATAATTGTTGTGCTTCAGGGAAAGGAGATTCTTCGGCGAATGTGGCACACTCTTCTACTAAATCTTTCACTCTTTCGTCTATCACTTCAATTTCTGCATCTGTGGCGTACTTTTTCTCTTTGATGACATCCAATACTTGGGTAATTGGGTCAATTTTTTTGTATTCTTCCACTTCTTCTTTTGAGCGGTATAATTGGGCATCCGACATAGAGTGCCCTCTGTAGCGGTATGTTTTCATTTCTAAGAAAGTTGGTCCATCTCCGCGACGCGCTCTTTCCATGGCTTCGTGCATCGCTTCAGCTACTTTCACTGGATTCATTCCATCCACAGGTCCGCAAGGCATTTCGTATCCTAAACCTAGTTTCCAAATATCGGTATGATTAGCGGTTCTTTCTACAGAAGTTCCCATCGCATAGCCATTGTTTTCACAAATGAATACTACAGGTAATTTCCATAACATGGCCATATTGAAAGCTTCGTGAAGCGAACCTTGACGGGCTGCGCCATCCCCAAAATAGGTTAGGGTAACCCCGCCGGTTTCAAAATATTTATCGGCGAAAGCCATACCGGCACCCACAGGAATTTGTGCTCCTACGATACCATGGCCGCCATAAAATCCGTGCTCTTTAGAAAAGATGTGCATTGAACCACCCATACCTTTGGAAGTTCCTGTTACTTTTCCTAAAAGTTCAGCCATTACTTTTCTTGGGTCAACACCCATTCCGATTGGTTGAACGTGATTACGATAGGCTGTAATCATTTTGTCTTTTCCGCCTAAGTTCATTACGTGTAAAGCACCCGCTAAAACGGCTTCCTGACCATTATATAAGTGAAGAAATCCTCTGACTTTTTGTTGAATATAGAGTGCGGCAAGTTTGTCTTCAAACTTTCTCCAAAACAGCATGTCTTCATACCATTTTAAATAAACTTCTCTTGTTACTTCTTTCATTTGTTACTTTTTGCTAAAGCGTTATTAAGTTCTAAATATGATTCAACGCAAAATAGTTCACTCACACACAAATTTGCGAAAGGCAAAAGTAAAACATTCCCCGTAAGAAGTAAAATTTAAAAGCAGTAATTTTTGCCTATTACAAGAAGTTTTTGTCGAAACTCAGTGGTAATAAATTTTTAATCGAATCTGATTTGTAAACTTCTCCACTTTCTCCCATAAAATAGATTTCAATAGGGGAGTCCTGTTTGAATTCGTATTCAGAAATTGATTGGCGACAGGCACCGCAAGGAGGAATAGGCGACTTAGTTTCATTTGTATCAGATGCCGCAGTAACAGCTAGTTTTACAATCTTGGCCTCCGGATAAATAGCTCCACTTTGAAAGATAGCAACCCTTTCGGCACAAAGCCCTGAAGGATAAGCAGCGTTTTCCTGATTGGAGCCTAAAACCACTTTTCCATTGTCTAAGAGTAATGCAGCACCCACTCTGAATTTGGAATAAGGCGCATAGGCTTTCTTTCTGATTTCAATGGCTTGTTCCATTAAAGATTGTACTTCTTGTGGTAATTCTGCTTTAGATTGGAAAACGGTGAACGAGGTGTTGATATTTATTTGTTGCATTCGAATGGCATAATTATTTCGTTATTGAGGAAAAAAAATCCAAATTTCAAAAGAGAAATTTGGATGTTATTTTTATAATTTTCTATCTATTAATATTCTTCGTATTTATCACCAAAGTTAAACGTTAAGGAGAAACGAAGCGTATTTTCTAATGGGTTTTTTACTTTTGAAGCAGAGAACAAATAAGATACATCTACTTTTACTACATTATATTTAAATCCGGCACCCAAGGAGAAAAATTTTCTGGCTCCTTTTTCCGGGCTTTCGTTGAAGTAACCCAAACGCATGGCAAATGCATCTTGGTATACATATTCAGCTCCTACAGAATAAGTAAACTCTTGTAGTTCTTCACTAAAACCACCAGGCGCATCGCCAAATGATTTAAAGATCCCTGAAACCCAGTTTACTTTATTGTATGCAGCATTGTTTTCATCTCTTAAGGCTATTTCTTCAGGTGATGTTACTAATCCGTCGCCGTCTAGGTCGGCGCTTTGTGGTGTTGGTACTAATAGTTTAGCTAATTCTACACTTACCGATACTTTATTATATTCATCAAAAATAAAATCATAACCACCACCTAACCTCATATTGGCCGGAAGGAAGTTGGCGCTATCGTCATCAGAAGCACCGGCATCATAATTGATTTTTGGACCTAAGTTTTGAAAGTTGAAACCTAATCTTAATCGTCCGTTAAAGTCGGCTAATGCGGTTTCTTCCCCTTGGTAAAAACCGGCAATATCTACTGCAAAAGTACTGGCTGGTTTCGCATCACCGCCCGATTCTGTTGGAAATCTTAATTGAGAACGAATGTATCGTCCGGCTACTGCCATTGAGAATTTTTCACTTAGTTTCAAGGCATAGGAACCGTCAAGGGCTAATTCGTTTGGTTTCACAATCACGGGAACATCTTCTGCTTCTCTTCTGAACTCGATTTCCCCTAATCCGAAGTAGCGTAAACTTACTGCAAAAGCACTTCTGCCATCATCTCCGAATCTTTTATAATAGTTAGCTTGGCCTAACGAAATGTCGTTTACCAAATCTGTTAAATAAGGAGTGTAGCTTGCTGTAAACCCTTGAGCATCTGTTGCAAAAGCATATTTGGCCGGATTCCACTGTTGTGAAAAAGCATCGGCAGAAGTGGCGACTCCTTGGTCTGCCAAACCTGCGGCACGCGCATCGGCTGCCACTAATAGAAATGGAACTCCTGTTGTAATTACTCGACTATCTTGCTGGGCTTTTATAGAGGGTATTGTGGTAAATAATATAAAGAGGATGGCAATTTTTTTCATTTTCAATTTTAATAAAAGTTAACAAATATAGTATTTTCCTAAAGGATTACAAGTTTTTCTATTTTTTCTGCTTTTTTATTCGATAAAGTGGATTTTACAGTCAATTTATAGACATAAACTCCTTTTCCGATTCGGTCACCAAAATCATCTTTTCCGTCCCAAGTTATTTCTCTGCAAAGAAAACCGTCGGTAGTAACCGTTTGGTTTTTGGACCAAACAATTTTGCCGGTAATGGTCATCACTTGTACCTGTACGTCTAAGGGTTCAAACGGCCTGTTGTGTGAAAACCAAAATTCGGTGTAACTCACAAATGGATTTGGATAATTTAGAACATGGTCGAGTGCTATGCTTTCGTCACCAACAACTACGAATTGAATTTCAGCAGTTATTGGGTTGTTATATACGTCCCAAGCTTTGAAAATTAGGGTGTGTAATCCAACAGCTAAATTTCGAAAAGGGAAATATACTCTTCCTTTCGTGTAATCGTCTAATTCCGTTTCATAATAATCATTCATGATGTACGGTTTGCTTTCGTCTCCGTCAAGAATGCCTACAATGTCATGGCCAATTCCACTGGCGGTATTGATGCCGTGTTCATCTTCAAGTAAGGCCAACAAAAATGGTGATTCGTTAGTGATCCCACCATTAACAAAGGTTTCGTCATTCATGTACAGTCTCACTGTTGGGCCGGTATTGTCGGCAACTGCATTGGTATTAATGCCGCCTATTTTAATATCGGTATTGAATCCGGTTTTATCCAATAGCACCTGATTTCGTTTTGCGTAAAAACTAATTCTTCCGTTGTCAACCGGTATTCTGATGTCTCTAGGTACTACAAACCCGAATTCAAATTGGCCATTGTTTACTGAAGCATTTCCTCTGAAAATGGTTTGGCCTAAAGCAGTAAAAGCCATTGTTGGTGCCGTTGCTCCTGAGGCGTTAATCATGGCATCGGTATTGTCATTTCGCAAGGTGTTTACAATAATGTTTTTGTCGAAAATATTTACCGCTAATTCTCCGTTGTAGGTTGGTAATACATTATCATTTTCGTCTAAAACTTGTCCGGATAATTTAACATAAGCTAGGGATTTGAAGTCATCAATCGGACCTGTAATTGGCATATCATTAACTTTGGTTAAGACTATTTTTGGTTTGGCAATGGCCAACATTAAAGCCGGATCGCCCAAATAGAATACTATGTTTGTGGCCGAATTAGGACCGGTGTTTTTAGCTCTGCGTAAGGCTTCAGCAATTGAAGGGTATTCGTTACTGTTGTAGGCAAATAAATATTGTGCCAGAACATCATTAAAATATTGTGCTGTGGTTTGACCAATAGAACGAACTGTGGTGATCATCGAAATGGCGCCTCCTTTTGGATTCCAAAAGGTGTATTCACCGGCGGTAGGTCGGTATGGGTTGTCAAACCTGGAAAAATCACAGGTAATGGTAATGAATAAAGGATATTTGTACCGATTGGATAAATTTTGACCGTCTGATTTTTCCCAAATGCGTTCTTCTGACAAGCCGTCTTCGCCACCATGCCCTAAATAATTAAAGACCAAAGCGCCTTTTTCAAAGGCGGCAAAAAGTTCCTCGCGGGCTTTTGGGTATCGTTTTCCTCCGGCAGAGGTTTCTTGAACATAAGCGTCTAAAAGAATTTTTTTAGGATTGATAAAAGGTTTTTCAAGGGCAATTCTGTCGGCCAATCTGTTTTGGTAGAACTGTAATTGTCTGTCTCCTGATTGGTCTAAATTTGGGTCATCGCCTATAGCTACATAATTATTTCTCCAGCTGCCATAGGATTTTATGTCATGATACTCGATGACTTTGTTTACCATTTCGTCAGCTTGTTGCGGAGAACTGACAATCATTCGTCCTACGGCAATATCAAGACCACCGTAATTAGGAATGATATTCATTTGTCCGTTCAAAGGGAAGATACCAAAATCCATTCGGCCTTCATTGGGTGACATCAATCCGAAGAAATCATCAGCGGTAAAAGAAGATTCTGATTCAGTAAAACTATTTAAGCTTTGGTAGGTAGGAACAATGTTCGTGTTATTTGGAATTCGATCTTTAAAATCATAAGACCCATCGCCAAAAAGATTGAGGTATTTTATGCGATTGTCAGTGGAAGAAGCATTTTCATATACATATTTAACAAAGTTTCTGATGGCGGCTACATCTTGTTTCCCCGAGGAGAATTCGTGGTAAATGTTATCTAGGTTTACCACTTTAACGGTTAAATTGGAATAATTTCTATGAAAATTGGCTAGTTTCTCTGCTTGTGTATTTAAATCTTTAGGCGTTATAATTAAATAATCAACATCCTCAAATTGTCCTTGAGCATTATTGAATATAGTTCCTTTCAGATTTTGATTGTCGACTTTGGCTTTGGATTCTTTAGAAGGAACGTAAAAATCACTATTGTCTATAGCGATATATTTTCTGATTTCTCCTAAATCGGTTTTGAAAGAAAACGAACCGGCATTGGCGTTTTCCACTTTGGTTACATTATAAATGTCGGTTATATCCCAAATTTGACTTATTCCGGCTGCATTCGAAATTTGGTATTCTCCAATTCCAGACAAAGCGTTGGCTTGGTCAAATTGAAATCTAAATTGTTTTCCGTAACCTTGAAGGTTTCTTTTGGCTTTGATGTTGATGAAGTCTAAATATCCTTTTGAACTTGGTACGCTGCCATTGTCATAAGTAATTTTGATGGTTACATCTTCTGAGGTAATGTTTATATTGTTGGTTACTATTCCTTCTAAGATTTTTGCGCTACTCAGTGCATTTAGTGCTCCCAAATTGATGTTTCCGACCAATTGTGTATTGGCTTCGACTTTAAAGCTGGTTGGGGTAAAAGCAGATGAACCAGCGTGTACGGCTATTTGCATTGGGGCGGTGGTGACTAAATTTGGAAAGTTGAAATCAAATTCTTGTATGGTATTAAAATTGAAATCTTCTCCAAACCATAGTCTGCCCAAACGGGTGTAATTTACTTTTTCCGTTTCGTAAAACTGATAGTCATCAAATGTTGAAATGGTAGTATTGGCAGTGCCGGAAGGTTGAGTCATCTCAGTAATTCGCTTGCCAGTTCCACCGGTTGTTGTAACATAATAAAAAGCCTTTTCAGTATAGATGTTTAGATTGGTTTTGTAGTCATCATTCCAATTGTCTAATCCGTCTGCATAGAAAAGAATGTAATCCTGACTGTCAAAAACCCCATCATTTTCTCCTATAAACTGAATGGCATTTTCCTCCAAATCCATTGGATAAGCGACAGAATTTAATAGAGGCAACATTTTTCCACCACTGCCGAATATTTTAATTTTTCTTGGATCAACATTAGTGTCCAAGCCTAAACTTTGAAGGAAACTCTTGCTTATTTTATAAATGCCTGATTTTTTGATGTAAAAGCGATACCAATTCCCTGAACTTAAAACGGAATTTTGAATGGCTTCTACATTGTTAAAAGTGTTTGTGGTACGATTGGCTTGGTTTTGTTGGACTAAGTAACTAAAAGAAGTCAGTTTTTTAAATAAATTACCTTCCTTAATTATGGGAGAAACTGATAATTGACCATAAAATTGGTCGCGGGCAACATTGGTTTTAAAAGAATATTGAAAAGTAGAAGGAATGTTTTTTGGGTCTATATCTCCTAGTTGACTTTCTGCTATTGGTTCAAAAACTTGGTTAGTGATTTGAATGCCGTTTTCAGCAATATCACTTGTTAAATTAAAGGTTAACAGGTGTTTTATGGTTTTTGTGTAACTGTCAAACTGATAATTTTCAGTGTTGAATTGAGGAATATTGAAGGAATAGTCACCTTGAAAGAACACTTTTTTTTCAGTCCAATTCAAAGTGATGTTTCCTTGCTCTTGAGAAATACCTATGAAGGTAACAAATAGCAATAAAACGGTAATAATCTTTTTCATAGTATAGAATAAACGCAAATTTCAACAAAATAGTATAAAAAAGGAAAAAAATATTTTTTTTAGTTCAAAATACAATAAAACTATTATTTTTGCGTTGTATATGAAATGCGTCAAGAATGGCGGGTTTAGTATTAATTTAAAAAAGATGTTGCAATTTAATGGTTAATTCCTATATTGCGGCTCTAAATTTTTACCTACTAAAAATATGAAAGTAAACAAAATTATTGCTGTAAAATTATTGCTGTCATTAGTGATAATGATTGGTTTTACTAGTTGTAGTAAAAAATCCGATTCAAAAGGTGGTTCCAAAGCTACCGGATGGAAAATCAACGATAAAAAAGGAGGTTTTCAGTATGCTTCAAAATTTAAAAAGCAAGCAACAGGTCCTGGTTTAGTTATGGTTGAGGGTGGAACATTTACCATGGGTAAAGTTCAGGATGATGTTATGCACGATTGGAACAACACTCCAAATCAGCAACACGTAATGTCATTCTATATGGATGAAACAGAAGTAACCAATATGATGTACATGGAGTACTTAAATTGGTTAAAAACTGTTTTCCCACCGGACCAAGAAAATTATAAAAACATTTATGAAGGTGCTTCTCCTGATACTTTGGTTTGGAGAAATCGTCTAGGTTACAATGAAACCATGACCAATAACTATTTGAGACATCCGGCTTATGCTGAATATCCTGTAGTTGGTGTGAATTGGATTCAAGCTACAGAGTTTGCCATTTGGAGAACTGATCGTGTAAACGAAAAAATTCTTGAAGAGCAACGTTTCTTGAAAAAAGATGCTAAAGTAACAGATGTTTCTGCCGATAAAGTTTTCAGTACTGAAGCTTACTTAGCGTCTCCTTCAACTGCCATGGGTGGTGATACTAACATAGTTTTACAAAAAGGACAAAAATCTGGTAAAGCTCCGAAAGCTGCCGCCGCCGGATCAACTAACACAGCCGGAAACAGTCCAAAAAATGTTTACGCTCAAAGAACATCAGGTTTAATTTTACCTGAATACAGACTTCCAACCGAAGCTGAGTGGGAATATGCCGCTGCTGCTGACGTAGGTCAAAGAGAGTACAACGCATATAAAGGGCAAAAGAAATATCCTTGGTCTGGAACTTATACCCGTTCTGGTAAAAGACAAGTAAGAGGTGATCAATTGGCTAACTTCAAACAAGGAAAAGGTGATTACGGTGGACTTGCAGGTTGGTCTGATGATGGTGCCGATATCACTAACAAAGTTAAATCGTATCCTCCAAATGACTTTGGTTTGTATGATATGGCAGGTAACGTTGCAGAATGGGTTGCCGATGTTTATAGACCTATTGTTGATGATGAAGCTAATGACTTCAACTACTACAGAGGTAATGTTTATATGAAAAACAAAATCGGGGAAGATGGTAAAGTAGAATTAGTAACTGCTGAAACGCAAAAATTTGATACTTTGTCCAATGGTAAAATTGTATCAAGAAACTTCCCAGGACAGATTGCTCAAGTTCCTGTTGATGATAAAGAAACTTATTTAAGACAAAACTTTGATAAATCTGACAATAGAAATTATCGTGATGGTGATAAACAATCTACAAGATATTTCAAATTTGGTAACTCAGAAGAAGGTGATGAAAAAGGAAAATTGAGAGATGACCAAAGAATGTACGATTCTCCTAGACATAATGTTTCTACGGATAGTTTAGGAAATATGATTAAAAAATATGACAAGTCTAACAAGAGAACAACTTTAGTTAACGACGATGTTAGAGTTTATAAAGGTGGTTCTTGGAGAGATAGAGCTTATTGGTTAGATCCTGCTCAAAGAAGATACTTCCCGCAAGATATTGCTACAGACTACATTGGATTCAGATGTGCTATGTCTAGAGTTGGTCCAAAAGCGGATAAAAAGAAAAGACCTAGAAACTAATTTTAGTTTTATGATTAATACCAAAAAAGCCCTATTTTTAAGGGCTTTTTTATTTTAATATATTGCCAATGACCATTCAGCAGATTCATGACTTATTTTTAAAGTGTTCTCAAATTTCTATAGACACTAGAAAAATTGAACCTAATTCTTTTTTTGTAGCCATAAAGGGAGAACGATTTGATGCCAATACTTTTGCCAAGGAAGCCCTGGAAAAAGGAGCTGCTTATGTTATGATTGATAACGAAAATTTTTATGTTGACCACAGAACAATATTGGTTCAAGACAGTTTAAAATCACTACAAGAATTAGCGCAATACCACAGAAATTTTCTAAAACTTCCTATCATTGCCTTGACCGGTAGTAATGGTAAAACCACTACTAAAGAATTAATCAAAGTGGTTTTGTCTAAAAAGTTCAAAACTCTTGCTACAGTTGGTAATTTGAACAATCATATCGGTGTGCCGTTAACGTTATTGTCTTTTACAAAAGATACAGAAATTGGCATCGTTGAAATGGGCGCTAATCATCAAAAAGAGATTGAATTTTTGTGTGAGATTGCGCAACCTGATTTTGGCTTTGTTACTAATTTTGGCAAAGCCCACTTAGAAGGTTTTGGCGGTGTAGAAGGTGTTATCAAAGGGAAGAGTGAGATGTATGTCTATTTAAAAAGCAATGACAAATTGGTATTTGTCAATTTAGATGATGAAATTCAAAATAGTAAGACTATAGATGTTAAGCGCTATACCTTTGGACAAATTGACAAAAGTGCTGATGTTTTTATTGAAAGTATTGTTGCCAATCCTTTTGTAAAAATAAAAGCTTTGGGTGTTGAGATTGTCTCGCATTTGATTGGGTTGTATAATGCCAATAACATTAGTGCTGCAATTACTATTGGACATTATTTTGGCGTTAATCCGACGGAAATTAAAGGGGCTATTGAGAGTTATATACCTGAAAACAATAGGTCTCAATTGTTGACTAAAGGAACTAATGAAATTATACTTGATGCTTATAATGCGAATCCAAGTAGTATGAAAGTTGCCCTTGAAAATTTTATACAATTAGACAAATCCAATAAAACTATAGTTATAGGGGATATGTATGAATTGGGAAATGAAAGTCATACAGAGCATAAATTTATTATTGATTTTTTGGATAAAGTGGCTTCCTTTGATTGTCATTTTGTGGGTAAAGATTTTTTTGCCAATGCCAAAGACAGTCATTTTTTACATTTTTATCCCACATTTGAAGACTTTGCCAAGCATATTTCTTCCCTAAAATTGGATCAACAAATAATATTAATTAAAGGTTCTAGAGGAATGGCTTTAGAGCGAACTTTGGATTACATTTAAAATTTTTTTCGAACTTTTTGTTTTGGAGTGCCATAATATTTTAATAGTTCTTAGTATTTTTAAATGATTTAATAGCGTCTTATTATAATTTTAAATTAGGCTATAATTGGATTAGAAGCTTATTAAAATTCAGTAATTTATAAATACTTTTTTTACACAAAAAAAAATATAAGATTACTTTTGCTTGATGTGATATAATATTGGATAAATACAATCTAAATAGTACCTTTAGATTAATTGTATTCAAATAGACATTTAATAAATTAAAATAATATAAATATGAAGAATATTACTCTTATCAAGAAAATATTAGTTCTCATTCTAGTTGCGTTTTCCTGTAATGGTTTTTCACAAACTCAATACACTATTAGTATGTCTGCAACAGCCCCAACCGATAGAACGATAGATGTTACTTTAACGATTACAGCTAACACTAATCAAAGATTTGGAGGATATCAAGCAGGAATTAATTTTAATACCGCAATCATAAATGGTGGTACTATTTCCGCAGCATATGTGCCTAATTCCAAGAGTCCGGAATTGGCGGCTATGATTATTCCAACACCAGGTGTAGCTACTGCAGGACATATTCGTCTTAGTTTACAAGCCTTGTCAGGAGCAAATGGAGTAGATATGGCACAAGGAACTACATTAACACTTGGAACATATAAGATAACGAATACTGTTGCTTGGACTACAGGTAGCAATGCTAATTTATGGTTGCAAAATGTATTAGCATCAGGAAAAACAAATTCACTTGTAAATGGTTATCCATTCGGGTTAACCACTCCTGCTACTAGTTATACAACTACAGCACCAGTTGCCGGATCATTAGCATTGGGATATACTCAAGCTAGTCCTTTATCTCTATTTTTAAATGCGTCAACACCAGATTGCGCAACATTAGGGAATGCGGTTACTACACCGGTGACTTGTTTTGCAGGAACTGATGGAACTGCTACAATTACTTTGTCTGCATTAACGCCAAGTGTACCGGCCATTACTTATACAATTGATGGAGGCTTAGCGCAAAATGCAACTCTAGTAAATGGCTCCTTTACTATTACAGGTTTAGCAGTTGGAACTTATTCGGTAGTTATATCAAATGCCGGTTGTCCTGATCTTACCGTTCCAGTTACAATATCTGGTCCAACAACTCCATTAACAAATGTCACTAACGAATCAGCTTGTGATAGTTATTTATGGTCTGTTACAGGTTTAACATATACTTCAAGTGGGTCGTATAATGGCACTTCAGTAAACGGAAGTGGCTGTGTCGTAAATGAAACCTTAAACTTGACCATTACCAATAATCCATTAGATTATGCTAACCTTCAGTTTCCTGCATCTGCAACTATTTGTGAAGGAAGTACTTTAACCGCATACGGACAAGTTTACGAACTTGGTTTGACTGAAGCTCCTGGTCAAGCTCCGGGAATATCTGTAGAGTTTGGATTAAGTACAACAAATACTAACCCGGCAACTTGGACAAACTGGTCTTCTGCTTCTTTCAATGTTCAAGTGGGAAATAATGATGAGTACCTATTTACAACTAATAGTGCACTTGCTTCGGGGACATATTACTATACTTTTAGATATGCTCAAACCGGGTGTACAGGATGGCAATACGGAGGTTTTCCAAATGGTTTCTGGAATGGTACAACTCAAAATAGCGGATTATTAACCATAACGCCAAGCACATCAAATACGATTACAGCAACGGCTTGTGATACTTATACTTGGTCTGTAAACGGAACTATTTATACAGCTTCGGGAACTTATACTTCAGTAGTAGGATGTCATACTGAAACTTTGAATTTGACTATAACGCCGAGCACATCAAATACGACTACAGCAACGGCTTGTGATACTTATACTTGGTCTGTAAACGGAACTAT
>NZ_JACTAB010000013.1 GCF_014486695.1 Flavobacterium buctense | reverse complement strand
CATTAATTCTGCAGAAGCACCAACTGGTAATTCCACTCAAACGGTGTCAGTCAATGATTTAAATGATGCAACTTTGGAAGATTTAGTAGTAAGTCCAACAACCGTAATTTGGTATGCAACTTTAGCAGATGCCCAAAATCAAGTTAATCCTTTGCCAATAACAACTGTACTAACAAATGGTTCAACCTATTATGCAGTTAATGTGTCTTCAGGATGTCCAAGCACTCCTTTTGCTATTACTGTTACAGTTGCTTTAGGAATTGATGGTATTGACGAAATAAACTTTATTGTTTATCCTAATCCTACATCCGGGATTGTTAACATTAAGTATACGGAAAATATTTCAAAAGTTACTCTAATGAATTTATTAGGTCAAGTTATTTTAGAAGAGAAACCAAATTTAGCAGAGGTTACAATAAACTTATCCTCATTACCATCAGCAACTTATTTAGTAAAAGTAGAATCTAATGGTAAAGTAAGAATTGTAAAGTTGATTAAAAAGGACTAGTGTTATTTCAATTTGGGTTTTGAAATAAATGAAAGAAAACCACTAACAATGTTAGTGGTTTTTTTATGTATATAGATGCAAAATTCCTTTTAAATAAATGTAAAAACCCTTTTGTGTTTAACACGGATTTTTTTTTAAAATCCTTTGTTTAATGGGCTTTTGAGTAGTAAAGGACTTTTAAAATTCACTAAATTAGAAAGTATACTTTTTTTTTGTATTTGTATATATAATAGTTTTACTTCCACAACAACAATTTATTAACCAATACAAATAATTATGTTTATCAATTACTTTTTGAAAAGTTCTTTGTTGCATTCTTCGTCCTCTGACGAAAAGCACATTGGACAGAAACCAAAATCTTTTGGTTTTTCATGGTTGGTTTTGATGCTACTGTTTGCGGTCACAGGCATTCAAGCTCAAACAACCATCATCAATCCGGCTACGGACGGAGGGTTTAATCAGGGTAGCACTTTTGCTGCTAATGGTTGGACTGTTGCTAATGAAGGAGTTAGTCCTGTAAAATGGGCTGTAGGAACTGCTGCATCAGGAACAACCTCAGTTGGGTCAACTACTAATGCATCAGCAACAGTTACTTTGAGTACTGCTAATGGTAGCATTGCTGTTGGTCAAATAGTGTATGGTTCGGGTATTCCGGCTAATACATATGTTTCAAGTATTTCAGGAACAACTTTAACTATGTCGCAAAATGCTACGGCTAGTGCTTCAGGAGTTACTTTAGGTTTCGGGATGTTTCCGGGAGGAATCAGTGTTGGTACCACCCAAACTACTAATACCTCTATAGCTGTTAATACTTACTCTGTAACTTTATCAGCAGCAAATCCTAATATTTCTGTTGGGATGGCGATTGCACCAATTGCAGGTTTTATAGGACCTGATACTTATGTAGCCAGTATTAACGGAACTGCATTAGGATTATCTAAAGCTTCATTAAACGGATCTATTCTTGCGGTTGCACAAACCATGGTTTTTAGTGCAACTTCTTCCGCTATTACAGGCAATGCCGCTTATGTATCAAATGATAATGGACTTACAAATTCCTATGCGGGTTATCCAACCAACAGAACGGTTTATTTCTACAAAGATATTACAACCATTCCATCTAATGAAAAAGCGATGACATTAACTTTTGATGTTAAATGTCCGCCAAGTTTTGGAGGAGGATGGCAAGTATGGGTAGCTCCAATTTCTCAAACTGTAGTTGGAACAGATACTCAGGTTACTACTTCAAATGCTTATGGGGTAAACTGGCCGGGTGCAACGTTAATCTCATTTAATGCTTTGCCGCAAGTATCTACAACTAAAACAACGGCATTTATTCCTAAATCTTTCGCGGGAACTTCTTTCCGTTTGATTTTCGTTTGGACTAACGGTACTTCGGCAGGAACAGTTCCTCCGGCAGCTATCGATAATATCTCTTTGGTGTCAAGAGTACCGGAAGAAATAACTAGTGCTAACTCAGGTCTTTGGTCTAAAACAACTACTTGGGATGGTGGTAAAGTGCCTACTCCTGCAGATGTTGTAGTTATTGATGGGACTGAAACCGTGATGATTGACTCAAGATATTCAGGAGCTGAGGATTTAATTTTAGCGGGTACTAATTCATTAGTGCAGTTTGCTTTGAGCAGTACTATGGATGAGTTTTCTATAGCTAATGATTTGAATATAGCTGGTGGAGGTGCGAGATTTAACAATCATGATGGTACGAATGGTAAGTTTTTAAAATTAGGGCATAACCTTGATGTAGGTGCTGGTGCTCGATTTGATAGTAATATTGGAGGAACAGCCAATTTCCAAGGTAGGTTAACGCTTAATGGTTCAACAGTTCAAACGGTAACAGTTGATCCTGCCGGTTTTGTTGGAGGTTCAGCAGCAGGTACTAATGCGTTTGGTAATCAACCGGGTGCTTTAAACCAATTGGAAGTTACTAACACTTCAACAGCAGATTCAAATGTTATTTGGGCAGCCAACGGTGTTAGAATTAAATCTAATTTAATTTTAACCTCAGGAAGAGTTAATATTGCTGCTGGGAACAGACTTATTTTAGGTAATTTCGGTAGTTTAACTGGAATTGTTTGTCCTCCGGGGAATGGTTTTACCGGTGGAACTTTATCAAAATGGCAGTCTAGTTCTAACACTAAAGTGGTGCAGCCGGGAACTGAGTATCCCGGAACTGATGTGAGTTTTAGACCATCATGGTATCCTTTTACCAGTACATCAGGACAAAACAGATCTTTATATTTTATGCCTGATGGGAACCCATCAGTAGCCGGTGAGGTAGCTATTACTTATACTGATGCTACTACAGTAACCGGAAGTTTATCCATCAATGATGGTGGTTATACTATCACTGACCGATACAACGGGAATTTTACATTCTCTACACCGGATGCCTCTGCTACAGCATCACCGATTATTTATGCAGCAAATACCACTACGCCAAACAACAGAATTGGTTTGTATGCTAATGGTGCTTTTGAAACACTTAATGGTTCAGCTCGTTTAATATATGCTTCAACAGCTATGCCGGGAACTCATCAAGATGGAACTACACAGCCGTTTGTGTTCAGAAAAGGGTTGTCTATGACAGACTTAACTGCTCAAGCGATGTATGTTGGTATAAATGACGGTTCTGTTGTTAATACTGCTACGGCTATTACTTCAGCGACTTCAGGAGATTGGGATAGTACTTCAACTTGGGTTGGAGGTGCAATTCCTTCTTGCAGTTCAATAGTTACTATTGCTGCCGGTCATAATGTTACCGTAACCACAACTGCTAATGCTGCCGGAGTTGTGATTAAAAAAGGCGGTACATTGACTAACAATGCGGGCGCTACTATAATGACTGTTGGATGTACTAACAACAATGCAGCTTTCTATAACTATGGTACTCACACTATGACAGCCGGTAACTTAAAAGTAAACGGTTCTGTTTCTCACAAGGATGGAAGTTTCTTCAATCAAACAGGTGGCGACATCATAATTGATTCTAATAACAATGGAGCTGCTGCAACTTCTGTTGCTTTTGGTGGATCTTCTTGTAAAATTGAAACTTCAAACTTGGCTTTAACCGGTGGTAAAATCACTATCGTTGACCCATTAGTAAACGAAAGTACTCCGGTTAACGTTACAACAGCTTCTAGTTTAAACTTGAATACAGCAGGTGCAACAGGTACTTTTAACTGGAATACAACAGGAACAGCCCTTATCAATCAAAATACTATTGTAATGGCAAACCCGAACTACTTTAGTGTAGGTCAAACCGTTACGGGTCCTGGTATTCCTGCAGGAACTACTGTATTGACAGTTACTCCGGGGTCTATTGGATTTACACCTCCTACAACATTAGTTTTAAGTAACAACCTTAGTGCTCAGATTAATACAGCAACAGCTTTGACTTTCTCATCAATGCATAATGGAAGTACTGCTGTCGTTGTTGAGGCTAATGCTAACAATACTAACATTTCAAATGGTTCAGGAATTTCAGGAACAGGTATTCAATCAGGAACAACAATTGTTTCTATTAATACAACTACTTCTCCAGAATCATCATTAGTTAAAATTAACTTATCACAACCGGTTTCAGGTTTAGCAACATCACCTATCACAGCACAACAGGCCGTTTCTTTGCCTGCTATAACTATAGGTGGTCCTTCAGTAATTTTAACGGCTCCGAATCCAAATCTTGTGATTGGAATGCCGGTATCGGGTACAGGATTGTTACCGGGAACTTTTATTGCCGATATCAACACAGCGGGTACAAAAGTTACTTTTTCAACCAATGTTCAACCGGGAGCTCCAACACCATTAGTGTTTGATGCTTACTATTTCAATACTCAAGCGAGTGGTTCATTTATCTATTCTTCTCCAAATCATTATGCAGCCGGTTTAAACCACACATTGCAAATTGGTGACGGGGTTTCTACAGAGAAAGGATCAGTTATTACCAATGGATTTAACTGTCAGTTCCAACAATTAGGAGGTTTGTTCTCTATGGGTAATTTAACGGTTAATGCTCCTGATGGAAACAACAGATATATGTATGCCAGTAATTTAGGAGTTAATACAGGAGGTTTAGTAAACGTTCAAAATAACTTTACGATTGCTGCCGGTAGTGTTTTCAAAAAAACCAATGGAAATGCAGTGGTTTATGTAGGTGGAAACATTGTTAATAATGGGTCATTTAATATGCCATGGGGTTCTACATCTTTGTATTTAGGAAACTTTATCAATGGGGTGGCCGTACCAACTACACAAGCTCAAACTATTTCCGGTTCGGGGACTTTTAGTGCCGATCAGTATGCTTTGACAGGAAATTACTCACCTGAAATTTCGGTTAGCTCATTAACTATCAACAATACTAGTACTGGAGGTGTTACATTAAGCGTGCCTAATTTTAGAGTTGCAACCATTACACTTACCAATGGTATCCTTTATACATCATCAGCTTTTCCAATCTATTTGAATTATGCAGATGTGATGAACGCTAATCTTTTTGGAGGTACTTACCCTGCGGGTAGTGCTACTGCATACATTGACGGTCCTGCAATTCACTCCAATAAGTTTGATTCTTCAACTACTCAATACAGATCATTCCCTGTAGGTAAAAATGGTAAATTCCTCCCAATTTCAATTGCCTCATCAGGTGGTGTTGAATTAATGGTTGAGGCTTTTGATACTAACTCAGGTACAGTAAATCCAGCTATTGGTTCAAACTTAAGCGCTACAAGATGGGCAGTTACTAGAGTTGGTAGTGCAGGTACCTTTACAGGATACAATGTTAGAATGGGAGCTCTTCCTAATATTAATGTTAACGCTTACAATGTTATTGTTCAGTCAGCTACTGCCAACGGAACTTATGATGTAGTAGCTACACCGGCTTCTGCTATCACTTTTACAGCTGGTACGCCTAATACTATTAATTTAACTACTGCTCAAACAGGTGGTATGTTAGGTAATTTTGCCTATTCTGATGGTGTTGCTTGTACAGGAACTCCTGCTCCGGGAGCTACGCTTGCTTCTACAACTACACCTTGTGGTGGACAACCGGTTATTTTAAGTTTAACAACTCCTACAACAGGAGCAGGTGTAACTTACCAATGGCAAATTGATACAGGTTCAGGTTTTGAAGATATTACTGGAGCTACTGCAGCTACATATGTTGCCACTCCAACTCAAAATACATCTTACCGTTGTAATGTAATTTGTTCTTCAAGTACAGGAACTTCTACTCCAGTTGCGGTTACTGTCTCTTCATCAGTTGCTACTGGTGATGATACTATTATCTGTGCTAGTGGTATAGCTAATTTAGTGGCTGAAGGAAGTTCAGTATTAAATTGGTATGATGTTCCAACTGGTGGTACGTTATTATTTTCAGGAGCTACTTATAGTCCTGAAGTAGTTGCAACTACTACATATTATGTTGCTTCTGCTACTGCTTCATCAGGCTCAGTAAATACATTAGCCTATGCTGGTACAGCAACGTCTACTGCTTTGTTTAAAGGTATTGCGTTTGATGTTACAAATAGAGTAAAATTGAAAACAGTTACAGTTTATCCAAAAAACACCGTAGCTAAGGCGCCAATAACAGTTGCTTTATATGATGCGACTGGGAATGTTGTTGCTGGAACTGCGCCTGTGACGTTCGTGCCAACTACAAATACAGGAACCGTTGGTACTGTTTCTCAAGTTGTAACACTTAACTATAACATACCGGCCGGAATAGGATATAGATTAGTAGCTACTAATGGATTAGCATCTACTACTAATATTTTAGGGAATAGTACAGCTATTATTTCTTATCCAACAGCAGGACCAATTAGTTTAAGAGGAAATGTATCTGCACTTAATGATGCAATTGCTACTGGTAATAATGCTACTAACTGTTTCCATAATTTAACTTTTGACGAAATATGTGAGTCTACAACAAGAACACCAATCGTTGTTAATGTTGGTGATTGTCCACAAGTTAACCTTAAATTATTTATTGAAGGATATTATGCAGGTGGTAATGCGATGACGCCAGTAAAAGCAAATCAAGGTGTTGGTGTAAGCACTACACTTGTTGATGATGTTACTGTTGAATTGAGAGATGCTAATTCGCCTCATGATTTGGTTGCTACAGTAAGTGCTCAATTGCAAACTAATGGAGATGTATCGGCAACTTTACCTGCATTAGCTGGCTCATACTATATAGCTGTTAAACATAGAAATGCGCTTGAAACATGGAGTGCCACTGCACAAACTGTTGGAGCTTCGCCTTTGACTTATGATTTTACCACTGCGGCTAATAAAGCTTACGGCGATAATATGAAAAATATAGGAGGTGTATTCTGTTTTTATTCAGGAGATATTAATCAAGATGGATTTATTGAAGGAGGGGATTTCCCAATTTTAATCAATGCAAGTGATGATTTCTTAGAAGGATTTCAAACAACTGATTTAAATGGCGATGGATTTGTTGATGGGGCAGATTTCCCTTTCTTAATTAACAATTCTGATAATTTTGTCGAAATATTACGTCCATTTTAATAATAAAAAAAACTATAAATTTAATAAAAATGAAAAATTCAATAAAAGGCACCATGTGCAAATTTGGATTGATCCTTTTCCTGATGATGTTTAGCATCTCAGGAAAGGCTCAAACAAGATATACGATGAGTATGACCGCTACAGCTCCAACGGATAGAACGATGGATGTAACTTTGTCAATAACCGCAAATAGTGCTGGTGGAGAAAGATTTGGAGGATACCAAGCAGGAATAAATTTCAGTACTGCTATTATAAATGGAGGTACTATTTCTGCTGCCTATGTAGCAGGTTCTAAGAGTAGTCCAGCTTTAGACGTTATGATTACTCCAACTCCTGGAGTCGCAACAGCAGGACATGTACGTTTAAGTTTGCAGGCTATTGCAGGATCAAGTGCTGTTGATATGGTACAAGGAACTACATTAATCCTTGGAACTTATAGAATTACTAATACTGTAGCATGGGCTACAGGTAGTAATGCCTCTTTATGGTTGCAAAATGTAACGTTCTCTGGAAAAACTAATACTTCAGTAAATGGATATCCATTTGGATCGTCTACTGGTGCAGTTTCTATTTCAACTACAGCACCTGTTGCTGGAGCATTGGCATTAGGTTATACACAAGCTAGTCCTTTATCTCTTACATTAAACCAGCCATCAGAAACTTGTTTTACAAGCGGAGTTGCTAGTAATATTGTAGGTACATCTTGTTTTGGTCAAACTTCAGGTTCGGCTACTATTACCATGTCACCAGCAGCTTCAAGTAATGATATTACTTATACAGTAGATGGTGGAGCTTCAACTCCAGGTACATTAGTATCAAATGCCTTTAATGTTTCAGGTTTAACTGCAGGTTCTCATACAGTTGTAGTTACCGGTGCCGGTGGTTGTACAACTCCAGTTGTCGTAAATTTTAATGTTGGAGGTCCAACAACTGAATTGTCAGCTTCTTCATCTGCAGGTACAATTGCTTGTAATGGTGGAACAACTTCAGTAACAGTTTCCGGAACAGGTGGTACTGCTCCATATACAGGTACGGGTACTTTTACAGTAAGTGCAGGTCCTTATTCTTTCACAGTAACTGATGCTAATGGTTGTACATCAACTACTTCGGGTACGGTTACTGAACCAGCACAATTAACGAATACTACAAATCAAGTTGCTTGTGGTAGTTATACATGGTCAGTTACTGGTTTATCTTATTCTACTACTGGTGTATATACAGGCACAACTACAAATGGTAGTGGATGTACAATAAACGAAACATTAAATTTAACTATATTAAATAATTTAACTCCTTCAGTTGGGTTAACTAGTAGCGATTTAGACAATACTTTTGCTTATGGTACTACTGTAACCTTTACGGCATCAGCGGATAATTTAGGTGCCGGAACTGCTAGTTATGATTTTAAAGTAAATGGTACTTCAGTTCAAAATGGAGCCTCTAATGTTTATGTAGTTAACAATTTAGTTAATGGGAATCAGGTTAGTGTAAGTATCACAGTAACCGGTGGAGCTTGTTTATCTTCTAATACTGCTAACAGTAATGTTATTGCCAATACTGTTACAGGAGCATTTTTTACAAGTATTACTAACTATTGTGGACAAACATTACCCGTGATAGGATCAAGAATAAAATGTTCTGTACCTAGTGGTGTTGTAGGAACATTAACTTACCGTTTTAGAGTTACAAACAATGTTACATCAGCTGTTTCTATTGTAAATAGTAATGTTGCTAGTTTTGATATGACTATGGTTAGTGGTTTCTCTTATGGTACTAGTTATAATATTGAGGCAGCTGCTGTTGTAAATAACATAGTACAACCATATAGTTCAGTATGTGTAATCAGTACACCAGCTGTACCGGTTAACCAACCAACTAGTACTTGTGGACAGACCTTAGCAGCTTTAAATACTAGAATTTTTGCTTCTGCAGTTTCTGGTGCACAGCTTTACAGATGGAGAGTTGCATTGTCAACTGCACCAACAACTTATTTTATTCACACTACTACCTCTTCAAGTTTTAGGTTAACTAATGTTGCAGGTTTGAATGTTACTTTTGATAAAACCTATTTGGTTGCAGTTCAATCAGATGTTGTAGTTAATGGAGTAACTACTACTTCGGCTTATAGTAGTACACCATGTGCTATAAATACACCATCAGTTGCTAGTGTTAGTGTTTCTGCTAATCAATGTGGACAAACTTTAGCAAGTCTTACATCTGGTATTTTTGTTAATTCGGTTGCCAATGCTGTAAGTTATACTTACCGTGTAAGAAAAGTAGGTACGACAACTGATTATGATTACACAAGTAACTTTACTAGTTTTAAATTAAGTGATGTTCAAGGTTTATCGTTAACATATGACTCTTCTTATGAAGTATCAGTATCTGTAAAATTATTAATTGATGGTGTTAATTACGATTCACCATTTAGTGCACCTTGTTCTATAAGTACGCCTTCTTCACCTTTGAGAATAGTACAGCCAGAATTTTCAGCAATTGCTTACCCTAATCCATTTGCTGACAATTTCTTGATTGATTTGACTACAGAGAGCCAATCATCAGTAAGTATCAAAGTTTATGATATGGTTGGTAGATTAGTTGATTCTCGCGAATCAAAAGCTTCTAACTTGGATAGTTTAGCGATTGGTGATCAATATCCTAGTGGTGTATACAATGTAGTGGTTACGCAGGATGAAATAGTGAAAACAATTCGTGTTGTAAAAAGATAATCATTTCACATAACTTTTTTAAAGATTAAAATCCTCTCAATTATTTGAGAGGATTTTTTTTATCATTTTTTTCGCATCACTGTAGGTTAAAGCCGTATTTTAGTGTTTATTTGTTGTTAATATTCTATATATTTGCTTATAACTTTATATAAAATCTAAAGTACGTCAATAAAAAACCATGAAATGTCTTATTAAAATAAACGGTTTATTTTATTTTATATTATTTCTTGGACTCTTCCATTTAAGTAGTAATGCCCAAACTTTTTTAAATAAGCATTATTTGTCAGATGACGTTGAAGACTTAATAAATTCTAACCCAGATCAGGCTTTGAAAATTGCTCAGTACTTATTGAGTAAAACCAATACCAGTAATAAGGAAAAAGCAAGAGTTAACTATTTAATTTCTAAATCTTATTTAGTAAAAGGTGACTATAGTAGTGCTTTAAACTTTTTATACGAAGAAAAAAATTATGAAGATTATTTATCTGATTTTCAAAAAATAGACATCCAGATTTGTAAAATCACTTTATTAAGAGAGTTATCGCTTGATAAGCAAGCCAAAAGAATATTAAATCAATTAGAAGCAACTTCAAAAACGCTAAGTGGTGATAAGCTCAAATCATACTTAGAGACTTCAGTAAATATTGAGAAAGCCCGATTTTTAAGTAAGGAAAATAAAAATAAGGAAGGTATAGATTTAATCAAAAAACTAGCCATAACAAAAAAAAATATTCTTCAAGAATACAGAGAGTTGCAATTAAATCATATTATCACTTTAGGCCAATTGTTTTTAAATCAAAATGATTTGGAGAAATCAAAAGAACAATTTGAAAATGCACTTACGATTATTAATAAACTAAACGATGATAATATTTTTACTAAAATTAATGCTTTACAAGGTATAGCCAGTATTGCATTTTTGAAAAATGACCACAAGCAAGTGGTAGTTTTATTAGATGAAGCATTAGTATATGCAAAAAAATTAAATAATCTTTTTTTACAAGTTAGTATTGCACAAAAGTTAAGCGCTAGTTATTTGTCTTTGCAAGACATTCCCAATTATAAATCGGTTAATATGCTGTTCTTTGAATTACAAACCGAAACGGAAGAACAGGAGCAAGAGGCTATTAATACAGCTTACAACCTTATATCGGATGAATATACGGATGAATATTCGTCAGATAAAACGAATTATATCAACATACTCTATATAGTGTCTGGTTTGTTTTTTATCGCACTGTTAATTTCATTGTTTTTTTGGCAAAAATTATTAGAACGTAAAAAAGGTTTAGATGAAATAATGACTTATATCGAAATAACCAGAAGTAATTTGTTGAGTAGTTTTACAGTAGCGGATAAAAAGCAAGAACCCAAAAAAAATATCATACTTAAAGAAACTGAGGAGCAAATCCTAAATAAATTAAAACGATTTGAAAGTTCTAAACGATTTATAAATAAGGATATCTCTCTTGCAGTTTTAGCAGGGCAGTTGGATTCTAATACAAAATATTTATCGGAAATTATAAACAACCATTATAACGTTAATTTTAATACTTATATCAATAAACTCCGAATTAATTATATTATAGAAAAGCTAAAAACTGATCCCAATTTCATCAATTATAAAATTAGTTATTTGGCTGATAATTGTGGTTTTTCATCTCACAGTAGTTTTGCCACGGTCTTTAAATCAATTACAGGAATCTCGCCTGTTAAGTTTATTGAATTGTTGAACCAAGAAAAAGAAAATACTTTACTAGAAGAATAATATGTACTTAGGTAAAATTAAATATGGATTGTATTTGTCGATTGTCAATTTATTGATGGTCAGTTTTGCCTATTCTCAAAATAATAAAAAAGTTGATAGTATTATTAAAGTAGCTTCTAATGAGATTTATAACAATCCAGATAATGCTATTAAAATAGGTAGCGAAATTGTAAAGAATAATGAAGAAAATATAGAGTACAGAATAAAAGGATATAAATTAATATCTGATGCTTACTCTTCTAAAAGAGACTATGAAAAATCATTGGAATTTCTAATTAAAGCTTCTGAATTGTTAGGTCAAACCAATGATAAGCTTTTAAAAATTAATATCATAAATAAGACAGGAATTCAATACCACCAGTTAAAAGTTTATGATAAAGCTATGCAATATTTGGATCAGGCAGAACAACTTATTGTAGAGTATCCAATTAAAGATTCTATTCATGTCGAATTGGGTAAAAATTATATGATTAGAGGTCTTATTTATAAAGAAAAGTTGAGTTGCATGATTGCAATCGATTATATAGATAAAGGAATTGCCGAATTTAGAAAAGGAGACAAATTTGAAGTAGCCAGTAAACTAAGTATAGCCATTTACAACAAAGGAAATTGTTATTTGTTGTTGAATAACAATAAATTGGCTTTAGAAAGTTTTAAAGAATCTGTTAGAATGGCCAAATTGGTAAATGCAAAGAGTTTGGAAGCTTTTGCCTTAAAAGGTTCTGCTAAGGTTTATACTTTGGAAGGGAATAACATTGAGGCAATAAAAGCTTTAAATGAAGCTTTAAATTTGGCTTCTGAAGTCAATGATTTAATCTTAAATCAAGAAATATATAAAGGGTTGGCCGAAAATTATTTAGCAGTTAATGAATTGAATCAATTTAAAATTAATCAGCTAAAATTTATTGAAGTTCAAAAGTTAATTAAAGATCGAGAACGAATTTCAGTTAGTGAATCACTTGGTGTAAAAGAAGCCGAATCTAAAGCCAATCGATCGGAACTTTCCAACAAGTTTTACTATTTATTATTTGTTTTATTCTTGTTTTTAATCTTGATAATTCTATTTTTCTACGTTATTATCAAGAAAAAGAAGAAGGAAATAGAAGCTATAAAGCGCAAAATTTCCAACTTGCAAAATAAAAAAATGAAAGAAGCTTAAAGCTTAATTTCCCCCCTAATTTTATTCGAAATCTTTACGTTATACTTTATAAATTCAGTAAATTGTAAAGTAAAATCATTTTCCAACTCTTGCTATTTACGTACCTTAGTATCATAAAATATAAAACAACAGTAAATCCAGGTATTTTTTGCTGTAAATCAAGACTTTGTTTCTTTTATAATGGAAATGAATTTCTATGAAAAGAAGGGTATTTTAATAAAAAATCATTAGAATTTGAACTTAAATAAAGCCTTTTTTTATAACAGTAATTGGTGCAAGATTAAGCAGTATTAATTTTAACTTTTCTGACATGTTTTTTTATTCAAATGATAATTTACAATTCATTTTTAGAAAAAAATAGTTTGTTTTTTAGGCAAATAATATCCAGAAATTAATATTGAAAAAGTTTTACAGATTGAAAAAATGAAATTAATTTTTCAGGAAGAGTTACCCTCGGAAAGATGAATTAATTTTTAAAAATAAATTAACATTACCAACTAAAATAATTTACAAAATGCAAAAGAATTATCCCTTTTTTGAAACTAATTTCACGTCCTTTTTAAGAAGTGTTTTTCAAAAAGACAGTATTAATGTTGACTCTCTTCTGAGTAAGAAGGTTGTTTTCAGATGTACTGTTCTAATCTTGTTGGTTTTTACAAGTTTTGGTTTTGCTCAAACGGAGACCTTTAACTCAGGGATTCCCTCCAGTTGGGTTGTAACGAGTAACCAAACGGTTACTAATAATTGGATTGCAGCACCAACAGGTGGATTTCAGGCTACTGGTGGAGCTTCTGTTAATCCGGCATCTAATAATACCCAAGGGACAACAGCAGAGTATTTTTTGATTTCTCCACAATTGGTAACGCCAACGAACGGAGAAATAAGATTTTATGTAAAACAAGGTAGTTTTACAAACAGAGGAACAACTTTTCAGTTAAGAGTTTCTACTGCCAATCAGCCTGATATCAGTAGTTTTAATGTGACTTTACAATCTTGGACAGAGGCACAATTAAACGTTTCCGCAACTACCTATGAAGAAAAAATTGTTCCAATACCAAGTATTCCGTCTGGGATACCTGTTTACTTGGCTTTAGTGGCTATTACCAATCAAACGGGTACTGCTTCCACAAGTGGTGATACCATTTTTGTAGACAACTTTAGAATGATAGAAAGTTGTGTTCCGGTTACAGGAATTTCTACTTTTATTACTTCTGATTCCGCTCAAATTTCATGGACACATCCAACTGCCACTCAATTCGGTATTGAAGTAGTTCCAGCAGGAGCCGGTCATGGTGCTTTGGGAACACCGGTTACAGGAACAACCTATACCGCTTCAGGATTAACATCTTTAACTACTTATGACGTTTATATTATTACAAACTGTAATGCAGAAACCTCCAGTTCATGGGCAGGACCATTTTCTTTTACCACTGCTGCGGTTGGTTTAACTTGTCCAACAGCAATTCAGGTTCCTTCGGATGTCACGGTAACACCTTATGTATACAGTAATAATTTGGATCAATTTTATGATGCCAATACATATGTTCCTTACACAAGTCAGGGTTTAGCTTGTTCGCCTGCAGGAACACCTTCTACATGGAATTTGTTTTTAGGGAATCACGCCTTTTTCTCTTTTACACCCTCTACCTCAGGTTTGGTTAATATTACTCAAACGGCTAATGTTATCTCAGGCGGAGGTGGTAATAATTGTTATAACGCATCATCGAGTCTTTTTATATTTGATAGTTGTGCTGGTGTAGGAACTTCTGCCGGTTGTTTAGGAGGAGTAAGAACCGATACCAATATGCTTACAGCTGGATTTTATAATTTTTATGTTACAGCCGGACAGACATACATTCTTTTAGTCTCGTCACCTTATCAAAGAAGTAATCCGGGAGCAGGGATTTGTTTCACGCTTACCATAAGCGGGTCTACTTGTCCGGCACCGGCAGTGATTACTTATGAAAATTTACAGCAAACTAGTATTTCAGCCTCTTGGAATAACGTTCAAAACTTAGTTAGTGCATGGGAATATATTGCCTTGCCGGCTGGAGACGGTGCTCCTTCAGTAGCTCAAGCCGGAACACCAACTAATACTAATATTGAAAATCCGGTTACCGGTCTTACTCCGGGAACTAATTATAATTTATATGTACGCTCAGTATGTGGCGGTATACCGGGGCCATGGAGTGCGCCAATGCCTTTTACTACTCAGTGTAATCCATTTCCATTGCCTTATTATACAGGTTTCACAGGAACTTCTGCAACCAATCCGGAGCCGTGTTGGACAGTATTGAATTTAAATAATGATCCATATAAATTTACTTTTGGAAATAATGCTTTTTCTGAGCCTTGCGCTCGATTGCGAACTGGAGATGCAGATCCCAATGATATGTTAATCACACCACAATTTGTTTTTGATGGTGTAACCCAAAAAAGACTTAGATTTAAGTATAATGTTTACGGAAACTGGGGTCTTATTGTTGATAATCCACCAGGAGGACCAGGTTCTTTTGAAGTACTGCTTTCTACCACAGGTGTAGGAGAAGATGATTTTACAACAGTATTGGTTCCGTTAGCTTCTTATGTTACCCAATACAATTTTATAGAAATGATTGTTCCTATACCGGCAAACATTGTTGGGAATGTTAATATTGCATGGAAATTGCCTCCTGGTGCTGTTCAAACAGGAATACAATTTTATATAGATGATGTTTATATTGAAGATATGCCGGCCTGTTCAGAGCCGCTTTATCCGGTGATTACTCCTGGAACAATCACTACAACTTCATTAGAATTGTCTTGGACTAATGGTTACAACAATACCCAGTGGCAGATTTCAGTTCAACCGGAAGGAACAGGAACGCCAATACCTAGCTTATTGGTAAATACAAATCCTTATACTATAACCGGATTAACTCCCGGAACAAGATACGAGATTTATGTAAGAGCCTATTGTAATGCAACAGAGCAAAGTATTTGGGCAGGACCTATTTTCTTCCATACTTTATGTGACCCACAACCGGTTCCATACTATGAAAGTTTAAATGATAGTGACCCGAATACTAAAAAGTTCTGTTGGTCAGTCAGAAACATAGGTGATGACAATACAGAATGGCGTATTGAAGAAAATGATGCCCAAATTCGTCAAGCTCCATCATTTTTTACCCCTTTCGGAGGATTCGATGATTGGTTGTTGAGCGGACCGGTTAATGCAGTTGGTTTAAAAAGATTGCGCTATAATTATAGAGTAGTGCCCGGTTTATTTGCGCCTGGGCCAAGAGGTAATTTTGAAGTATTAATGTCTACCACACCTGATTTTAGTACTTATACTACAATTATTCCATCTCACGATTTTTCTAATGCAGAATATCAAGAACGTACTGCCTTATTTACCGGAACAGGTGTTATCTATATTGCTTTTAGAGTACCGCCAACGATGGATGATCCTGCCAATTCAGGATCCATGTTTATTAATGATGTTACTATCGATGATGCACCTGCTTGTCCTTTTCCAACTGATTTGACAGCGACAAACCCAACAACTAATGGAATCACTTTAGGTTGGATTCCAGGTTATCTTGAAACAGCATGGGAAGTAGCTATACAAGAGCCAGGAAACGGAATACCAACAGGAAACGGAATCGATGTACAAACAACACCTTCTTACACAGCCGGTGGATTAATGCCTAATACACAATATGAATATTATGTGCGTGCAGTTTGTGATGCCAATACGAAGAGTGATTGGAGAGGTCCTATACTTTTCAGAACAGATTGTGAAGTGTATCCATCACCATTTATTGAAACTTTTGAACCTACTTCAAATACTAAGACTTGTTGGAAAATTACCGACGGTAACGCCAATGGCAATAGTTGGGAGTTGAATAGTACTGTTAATCCTATTTTTGGAACAATGATGGCAGCCATGTTTACAGGAACAAACGGTAACAACAATGATTGGTTGGTTTCACCTACTATTACTGTTCAACCTAATCAAAGACTTCGTTTTTATTACAAAGTATATGATGAGTTTTTTGAAGAAGACTTAAAAATAAAAATTTCTACAAATGGTTCCGATATTAGTCAGTTTAACACAACTTTATATGAGAATAGTTTGTCTGCTGATACAGATGCAACCGGAGTAGTTGAAGGTTCAAATACTATTACGTTAGCTTCTGCAGCTGATGCCGCAAGAGTTAGAGCGGGTGATTTTATTTATATACCGAACTTCCCATTTCCATATCCTACTTATGTTGCTTCAGTTGTTGGTAATGTTGTTACAATGACAACTTCTGCTACCATTACTCAAACTGGGGTACAAAACGTTCAATTTGAGCATGAAGTAATTAACAATGAGGAAGTTAAAGAAATGATTATAAACCTTTCTAATATAACAGCACCAACTAACATTAATTTTGGATTTTATATTCCTTACTATCCGCCAAACCCATGGAATTACAGAAGTCAGTTGTTGTTTATAGATAACTTTATTATTGAAGACATTCCGGCTTGTCCTAATGTTACGAATGTGACCACTTCTAATATTATTGATACATCGGCTGATATAGATTGGGATCCTGTAGGTACCGAGACTTCTTGGGAAATATCGGTACAACCATACGGAACTCCGGTACCGGTAGGCAATACATTGCCGGCCTATCTTCATACAACTTCCACTCATCCATATACTGTAAATGGTTTAACACCTTCTACACTATATCAATATTATGTTAGAGCGGTTTGTAGTAGCTCGTCTCAAAGCGAATGGGTTGGACCATTTGAGATTTTAACCAAATGTGATTTTGCAAATGTATGTGAGTATACTATCTCACTTACCAGTGGTTCTACAGGGCAAGTGGCTCAACAAATTAATGTCATCCAAAATGATGATGTAGTTCAGATATTAGAATTCCCCGGTTTTGGACAACCAGCGACTTTAGACTATACAGTCTTCTTGTGTAGTGGTGTAGAGTTTTCTTTATATTGGCTTGGTTTAGGAAGTGGAACTCAATACTCTCAAGCTCAAATCGTTGTTAAAGATCAAGCAAATAATGTAATTTGGACAAGTCCGTTGGGCTTAGGCGATAATAATACTACTTTATTTTCCGGTGTTGCCACTTGTGGAGTGATTACTTGTCCGCAACCAACTAATTTAGCTGTCAACAATCAAGGAACGCTTTCTTGGACACCGGGTGGAACTGAAACACAATGGGAAGTTTTTATACAACCATATCAAAACGGAACAATACCTCAATCAGGGATAACTGTAACAACACCGTTTTATACTCCTTCTGCTTCTGATTTTATAGATGCAACAGCTGGGACTTATGAGTTTTTAGTACGTGCGGTATGCGGACCAAATGATAAGAGTTATTGGTCAGGACCACAAGAATTTATCAGAAATGATGAACCAATAAATGCAATTCATTTACCGGTAAACAGTACTGAAATGTGTGATGCCTTCGGAGCAATGGCATCTTTTATTGGGTCGACGGCTTCTACAGTACCAACTGCTTGTGAAGGGGTTAATGGTGGAGATGTTTGGTTTGATTTTGTAGCTACGTCAAAAGTGCATTACATAGAAATTAAAGATCTAGCTCCGGGAAGTTATTATACTTCATCTTATGAATCGGAATTCCCTAGAATTATGATGTCATTGTACCAACAAATGGCTGATAATTCACTAGTAGAAATGGGATGTAGCGAAAATAATTCATTCACAACCATTTATTCAACGGAGTTAGTGGTTGGTAATACCTATAAAATCAGATTAAAATTAAACAGTACTTTACCTAATCAGAAAACATTCTCTGTTTGTGTAACTACACCAAACGATTTGTGTGATATCAATGCGTTTAATTATGATTTGGAAAAACCTCCAATGCAAGGAGTTACCGGAATCTCAACGATAATGACTTCAATCGTTGTGCCTGGTTGGAGAACCAATACCGATTGGGGAACCATATTTTTTCAAGAAGGATTGAATACATTAGGTGGCTATAATCCTTATTCAGGAGGTCAAAACATACAGATAACTGCTGATGGAGCTGATAATTGGAATCCGAATGATCCTAATATTAAAGGACTATATAAAGATTTTGATACATCAGAATTGACACAGGTGGATTATAGTTTTGCCAGTGCAACTCGAACTAATGGTTCGACGCTACAACTTTATGCAGGACCACCTTCAGGACCTTTTACATTGGTTACTGCAGATTTTGCTAATGGAACTAACTGGGAATTGGTAACAGGAACTTATACTGTTCCTGCAGGACAACCTATGACAAGATTTATTTTCAGACCGGAAGGTAATGCCGTCGGACATATTTTAGATGCCGCAAACTTCAAAGCACCGGTTGATATTCTTACTGACCAAAATATTACTTTAGATTGCGATGCAACAACAACAACTGTAGAAGCAAGAGGTGTTGGTCTTTGGATAGCCGATGAAGATAATCCTGCGGTTGCTACTATTGTTACTCCAAATAGCACAATCACCAATCTTACAGGATTAACAAGTCCTGGAACTTATGTTTTCTATTGGAAAACCCGTTATTGTGAAAAAATGGTGACCATTGTTAAGCAAGGAACGAATGAAACAACCCAAGTAGTTAGTCCGGTTGTATATTGTGTTAACGATATTGCAACACCTTTAACAGCTACTGTTGCCTCAGGATTTACACTAAATTGGTATACCCAAGCCATTGGAGGAACAGGTTCTACTATCGCTCCGACACCAAGTACTACTACAGCGGGTAATACGCAAATGTTTTATGCGGCAGCAGTAGATACTAACGGATGTGAAGGCCCACGTGCTCAAATTGCTATACAAGTAAATGATTTACCAACAGCTACAATCACCGGAGGAGCAACAGTTTGTGAAGGCTCAACAGCAATTATTACATTTAATGGTACGCCAAATGCAGTAATAACTTATACTGTAAACGGTGGTTCAAACCAAACGATTACTTTAGACGCAACCGGAGCAGCAACATTAACAACTGCGGCTTTAACTGTGAATACTAGTTTTGATTTAGTAAGTGTTACTTCTACTGGAGCTAATCCTTGTAGTCAAGTAATAACCGGAAATGCTCTAGTAACCATTGAAGCATTACCAACTGTAACTATTTCAGGTACAACAGATATATGTGAAGGTACAACAGCTACTATTACATTTAACGGCACTGCAAATGCGACAGTAATTTATACCGTAGATGGTGGAACTAATCAAACGATTACATTGAATGGTGCAGGAACTGCCACAGTAACTACACCGGTATTAACAGTAAATAGTATTTATGCTTTAGTAAGTGTAACAGCCTCAGGAACATTAGCTTGTAGCCAAGTACAAACCGGTACAGCCACTATTACTGTAAACCCTTTACCAACTGCGGTAATTTCAGGAACAACTGCAATCTGTTCAGGAGCTACAACAGTAATCACGTTTAATGGAACACCAAATGCTACTGTAACATATACAGTAGATGGTGGAAGTAACCAAACGATTACTTTAGATAGTAACGGTATTGCAACAGTAACAACGCCTGCATTGACAGCTAATAGTATTTATACATTAGTAAGTGTGGCTTCTGGAACATCAATTTGTAACCAAGCTGTAACAGGTTCAGCAGTAGTTACCGTTGGAGTTTTACCAACAGCCACAATTTCGGGAACTACAACGATTTGTCAAAATGCAACCAATCCAACCATAACTTTTACAGGTGCCAATGGTACCGAACCTTATACCTTTACCTATACTATCAATGGTGGGGCAAACCAAACTTTAACAACAACAACCGGGAACAGTGTTTCAATCAGTGTGCCAACAGCAACAGTCGGAGTATTTACTTATGACTTAGTAAGTGTTGCCAGCGCCGGATTAACCTCATGTTCTCAATTACAATCAGGCTCAGCTGTAGTAACAGTGGAAGCTTTACCTACAGCAACGATTTCCGGAACAACTACCATTTGTGCCGGACTGACTGCAACGATTGCATTTAATGGAACGGCAAATGCCACTGTAACTTATACAGTAAATGGCGGTGCCAACCAAACGATAGTTTTAGATGGATCAGGTAATGCTACCATTACTACTGCAGCTTTAACTGCTACAACCACTTATACGTTGGTTAGTGTAACTTCATCAACTGCATCCGCATGTAGTCAAACACAAACAAGTTCTGTTGTGATAACGGTTAATCCATTGGCTGTGCCAAATGTAACTTTCAGTTATGCTAATGCCTGTAGCAATGCCACGGCTAATCCATTGCCGATATTGCCGGCCAACTTTACCACAGGTGGTTCATTTAGCTCAACTTCCGTGACGGTTAATCCAACGACTGGAGCGGTAACTTCTTCAACTGTAGGTTCTCATCAAATTACTTATACTCTGGCTTCTAATACATCCACTTGTACCGATGGAGGAACATATACAGCAACACTTGTTATTTCAGAAGGCATAACTCCGGTAACCGGTTTCAGTTATGATACTACGTATTGTGCGAATGCTGTTAATGCTTTACCAACTACCGTTACAGGATTTACGGCTGGTGGTACATTCAGTGCAACGAGTGGTTTAATTATTAATCCAACAACCGGAGAAATTAATATTGGAGGAAGTGCTGCGGGTAATTATACCATTACCTATACTATTCCGGTAGACACAGCTACTTGTAATGTTGGTGGTACAAGTACATTCCAAATTACAATTGGCAATGACTTGACATTCACAATCGATGCTTCTTGTCAAAATAGCATGTTAACACTTGGGGTTATCGATGCCAACTTTAATGCCGATGCAGCAAGTTATACTTGGACTCAAGGGACAACTACAGTTGGTACCAATGCTACATTGAATGTTGATGAATTTATGGCTCAAAATCCATCATTATTATTGCCATTAGTTTTCAACCTAACTGTTACTTTGAACGGATGTGATTCCACAATGAGTTTCACTGTAGAAAACAATCCTTGTCGTGTGATTCCGAGAGGTATTTCTCCTAATGATGATCAAGTCAATGATACTTTTGATTTGACAGGTTATGGTGTGAAAGACATAATTATTTTCAATCGTTACGGTACAAAAGTTTTCTCTTTTTCAGGAAATTATACTAACCAATGGAGAGGGCAATCAGATGGTGGTGATGAATTACCGGATGGTACCTATTTCTACAGTATTCATACTACAGAAGGTTCAAACAAAACAGGTTGGGTATATATCAATAGAGAATATTAATTAAATAGTTATAGATAGTTTCTTGGGAAGCTTTAATAAATAAAATGACACACCTAATGAAAAAAGGATATTTAGCACTAGCATTACTCTCATTGTTTGCAGTGAAAGTACAAGCACAGCAAGATCCACATTATACACAATACATGTATAATATGAATGTCATGAATCCTGCGTATGCTGGTTCAAAAGAAAATATTTCGGGAGGTTTACTCTACAGACAGCAATGGGTTGGCTTGGAAGGTGCACCAAAAACAGCCACTTTTGCAATACATAGTCCGGTAGGTAAAAATGTAGGATTAGGCTTGTCTGCCATTTCAGATAAAATCGGCCCGGTAGAAGAGACTAATGTGTATGGAGATTTCTCTTATACAATCAATATGGGTGGCCAAAGTAGACTAGCTTTCGGTTTGAAAGCTGGGGCCACTTTCCAAAAAATCGGTTTGTTTTCTGAAATAGGAAACGGTTATACTCAACAACCCGGTGATTTTGCTTTTGACGAGAACAGTAGCAATATCAAATTAAATATTGGAACCGGTTTGTTTTTCTATACCAATAAATATTATGCCGCTTTGTCGGTGCCGAATATGCTAGATGGTAAACACCTTGATATTACTCGAAACGGACAAGAATACCAGTTTGGGAGCGATACCCAACATTACTTCTTAACCAGCGGATATGTGTTTGATTTGTCGGCTACTACTAAATTTAAACCGTCTTTTATGTTGAAATCTGCGATTAAAGCACCAACATCTTTAGATTGTTCGGCTAACTTTTTGTTCTTAGATAAGTATGAAATAGGGGCAACCTATCGTTTAGACGATTCATTTGGGGCAATGGTTAACTTTGCAGTTACACCATCGGTGAGAATTGGGTATGCTTATGATCATGTAATTTCAGATATTAGAGGAACTGCTCCGGCTTCACATGAGTTTATGTTGTTATTTGACTTAAATTTGTCTAAAAAAGTTTCTGTTTCACCAAGATTTTTCTAAAAGCACTAACCATGAAATCGAAAATTACTACGTCTGTAAGCCTTTTAGGCTCGGGTCAAAAATTCAAAAAAAACAATTTTAAACTTATGAGTAATAAAACCTATGTCACCTTCAGTTTAATTTTTTTGCTAACAGCTAGTTACGGACAAAATACCGCGACTGCAAAGGCAGATAAACTTTTTGAAAGTTACCAGTATGTTGCCGCTATTGAAGAATACCAAAGATTAGCTGAAAGTAAAGGGGCAAACGAATATATTTATGCTCAGTTAGCAGAGAGTTATTACAATGTTTTTGATTCTGAAAATGCTTCAAAATGGTATGCAAAAGCCACAGCAAAAGGAAAGGCAGACGCTGAAACGTATTACCGCTATGCACAAACCTTGAAAGTTTTAGGTAAGTATCAGGAAGCTAATAAACAAATGGACGTTTTTGCTAAGATGATGCCAAAAGACGAAAGAGCCAAAGAGCATTTGGCGAATCCAAATTATATTCCCAGTTTGGCCAACAATTCAAAATTGTTTGACGTTGCATCTACCAATATCGATAGTAAAGGTCAAAGTGATTTCGGGGCTTTGTTAACCAATGATAATACCCTTTATTTTGCCAGTACCAGAAACAGTTCTAACAAAACAGACAAATGGAACAACCAACCTTATTTAGATATTTATCAATCAACCAAACAATCTAATGGTAGTTTTTCAGAGCCAACTCCGCTAAGAGAATTGAACACACCATTTCACGATGGTCCGCTTACCTTAAGTGCTGACGGAAATACTATGTTTTTCGCCAGAGATGGACACAGTGAAAAACAATACGAAAAAAATAAAAAGACCAATACACAAGTAGGTCAACAAGGTATTTACAAAGCGACGAAAGTTGATGGAAAATGGTCTAATGTTGAAGCCATGCCTTTTAACAGTACTGCTTATTCTGTAACCAATCCGAGTTTAAGTAAAGATGGTAAAACTTTATATTTTGCCTCAAATATGCCGGGTGGATTAGGAGAATCTGACATTTGGAAAGTATCGATTGAAGCCAATGGTTATGGCAAACCTCAAAATTTAGGAGCCAATGTAAATACAGCCGATAAAGAAAATTTTCCTTTTATAGATGAAGACAATACATTGTATTTTGCCACTATGGGCAGACAAGGTTTTGGTGGTTATGATGTTTACAGAGCCAATTTAAATGATTCAAAACCGGCTCAAAATTTAGGCAAACCGGTGAATAGTGAGAAAGATGATTTCTCCTTCAGTTATAATAAAAATTTAAATGTAGGTTATTTTTCTACTAATAGAAAAGGGACTGATGCTATTTTTTCGGCTTCGCCAATTTGCAAAGCTGAAGCTATTGTTTTAGTAACCAACGCTAAGACAAATGCACCTTTATCGAATGCTACTGTAGCTATTTTAGATTTAAAAGGAAATGTAATTGCAACCGAAAAAACTAATGCAGCAGGAAGAGTAAGCTATCCTATTGAATGTAATTTGGGTTACGGTTTACAAGCAGCAGCCCAAAATTTTGAAAGCGCAACTTCTGCAGTCAAAGCGGATAAAGCAGGGGAAACAACAATTGAAATTGCTTTAGTGCCATCGGAAGTGATCATTACAGATACAGAGGTGATTTTAAATCCGATTTATTTTGAATACGATAAAAGTAACATTACCGCACAAGGCGCAGTCGAATTGAATAAATTGGTAAAAGTAATGCAAGACAATCCATCAATGGTAATTTTTGTAAAATCGCATACAGATTCAAAAGGAAGCTTGAATTATAATTTGAATTTATCTGAAAGAAGAGCACAATCGACAGTCCAGTATTTGATTTCTAAAGGCATTACTCAAGGGCGTATTTCCGGAAAAGGATATGGAAGTACCGAGCAAAAAGTTAAATGCGGAACTAATTGTACTCCGGAACAAGATGCTCAAAACAGACGTTCTGAGTTCTTAATTATAAAAAAATAGATTTTAAAATAAGATATAAAACGGTCATAGAGTAAGGTTAAAAGTTATAAATATCCATGTCCGTAAAATAATAGCTAATCTCGATGAAAATTTGAGATTGGCTATTGTGCATAAATACAATGATTCAATGAAGAAAGTTTTAACAATATTCTTGTCAGTTATCTTTGCTAATGCAATTGTTGCTCAAGTGGAGCCTAATGATTGTGTTAATGCCCTGACTGTTTGTGGCAATGGGACCTTTTTCTCTAATGCAAACGGGATAGGTAACAATCAAGAAATTAATGCTTGTGGTGGATTTGAGAGTAATTCTCTTTGGTTAGAAATCAATATAGTACAAGGAGGAACATTAGGATTTAATTTGATTCCAGATGACCCAGACATAACTGTTGATTATGATTTTTGGGTATTTGGTCCCAATGCTGTTTGTGGTGCTTTAGGACCGCCCATACGCTGTGCTACAACTAATCCGCAACAAGCAGGAATGACCAATAATCTTACAGGTATGTACGGTTCTACTTTACTAACACAAACCGGTCCGGGTTCAAATGGTAATGGATATGTAAGATGGTTGAATGTATTGCCGGGACAATCTTATTACATTGCTATAGACAGACCAAATGGAGGTGGCGGATTTCAACTGCAATGGATTGGCTCTGCTACTGCTGGAACTGGGGCTTTTCCAGCGGCTCCAACAGCAGTTTCCATTCCTGATGTATTAACTTGTAGCAACACACCTAATGTTGGAATTTATAATTTAGATTCGGTTAGACCACTTATTAATGCTAATACCACAGATAATTCGATTACTTTCCATACTTCAATAGAGAATGCGAATGATAATATTTTTCCACTGCCAAATATTTTTGCAAATACTTCTAATCCTCAAACCATCTATGTCAGAGTAACTGATGTTTTATCGGGATGTTATAGTATAACAGAATTTGATTTGGTAGTAAATTTGGTTCCTAATGCAACTATTGGGATTTCCAATTCATCTATTTGTGTTGGAGATAGTGTTACGGTTACTTTTTCTGGTACACCTAATGCTACATTTAATTATACTGTAGATGGTGGACCAATACAGACCGCTGTTCTAAATGCATCCGGGATATATACCATAACAGAATCACCGTTATCAACAAGTACCTACTTGTTAACCGGAGTAAGAGCACTTGACGCATCAGGAGCAACCATTTGTTCACAACCACTGAATCAATCGGTTTCAGTAACGGTTCTTCCATTGCCAACAGCTACCATTTCCGGAACTACAACCATTTGTTCGGGAAGCACAG
>NZ_JACTAB010000012.1 GCF_014486695.1 Flavobacterium buctense | reverse complement strand
CAAAACTTGGGTGGAAAGTGACATTCACTAATGCTAGGTCGATACTGCCTAATATCTGTGGGACTGTCGTAGTTAAATCAAAAGCCTCATAGCCTACTTGTCCCGTATAATCACATAACTCGTAATCATCTGGCTCGGTAGCTTCAGGAGTTGGATCAACGATTAATTGTAATTGAACGACCTCAAAACAACTGGTTAAAGTGGATTCAACTCTGACATAAACAGTCTGTAACCATGGATTAATGTTTTCATAATTAAGAAAATCCGGAATTGAAGTACCGTCAATATTTGCATCAACAAAAGTTTCATGAAAAGTAACATTGTAAGGATTGCCTCCGGTGATAGAATTTAAAACTTGAGATAAATTGAAAAACACAAAACCATCATTACTTGGATCACAATATCTCAATGGTTGTGGATTGTTTACAAAAACATCATTAACTACCGGATTAACTGTAAAACTTGTCGCATTAGAAAAACAATTAGCGGCTATTTGATGAGCTACGATAGAGTGAATACCGGCTGTAAGATTATTAAAAATAGGATTGGTTTGATAAGCTCCTCCATCTAAAGAATATTCATAATTAACACCGATTGGGCTCGTAACAGTAACCGAATTTGAATTACAAGATTCCACAATTGAAACCACCGGATCTATTTCAGGTACCACTTGAATTTGAAAAGTAGTTGATAATGGACAAGGAATAGCAATACTAGGGGTTGGATTAAATGTATAAGTAGTAGTGGCTGTATTGTTTAAAATAGGACTCCAAGTACCGGATATTCCATTTAAGGATGTTGTTGGCAATGGATTAATAACTGAACCAGAACAAACAACAGAAGGAGTAATAGTAAAAGTTGGAGTTACGGTAGGATTTATAATAACAGTTACGGGTTCTATATCGGAACAAGTACCAAGAGTACTTCTGATGTAGTAAGTTCCACTTGCAGTTACTGCATTCGGTGTTGTTAAAGGAATTGTACCAGCTGCATTGGTCCAATAACTCAAAATACCACCTCCGGTACTTCCTGCAGTAATGACAGGCAAGGTTAAATTCACAGTAGCCGGTGAACAAACCGGTGAAGGGTTAGAAACAGTTAAAACCGGCGAAGGATTTATAGTAACCACCACAGATTCTATATCGGAACAAGTACCAACTGTACTTCTAATGTAATAAGTTCCACTTGTTGTAATGGCATTTGGTGTTGTTAATGCAATAGTTCCTGCTGCATTGGTCCAATACGATAAAGTGCCTCCACCCGAACTTCCTACTGTAACAGCAGGTAGTGTTAAGTCAACTGAAGCAGGTGAACAAACTGGAGTGGGATTTGTAATATTTAAGACTGGAGCGGGATTTACAGTTACTGTAACGACCTCAATATCTGTACAAGTACCTAAAGTGCTTTGAATGTAATATGTACCACTAGTTGCTACCGCATTGGGAGTAGTTAATGGATTTGTTGCAGTAGCATTAGTCCAATAACTTAAAGTTCCGCCTCCGGTGCTACCCGAAGTAACTGCCGGTAAGGTTAAATTAACTGTAGATGGAGCACAAACAGCAGCCGGACTGGTAATACTTAAAACGGGAGATGGATTTACAGTAACAATTACTGGTTCAATATCGGAACATGAACCAAGTGTACTTCTAATGTAATAAGTACCACTTGTCGTTACAGCATTAGGAGTTGCTAGTGCAATCGTACCTGCCACATCAGTCCAATAGCTTAAAATACCACCTCCGGTACTTCCAGCAGTTACTGCCGGTAAAGTCAAATTAACTGAAGCCGGTAAACAAGCAACAGGCGGATTTGTGATGACCAAAACGGGTGAAGGATTAATAGTAACTGTAACCGGTTCAACATCTGAACATGTGCCAACAGTACTTTTAATATAATAAGTTCCACTTGCAGTTACTGCTGTTGGAGTGGCTAATGGAGTAGTTGCTGCAGCATTAGTCCAATAAGTCAATGTGCCGCCACCTGTACTTCCTGTTGTAATTGCCGGTAAGGTTAAATTAATAGACGCAGGACCACAAACCGCTGCAGGATTAGTAATCACTAAAATGGGTTGAGGATTAATAGTGATGGTGAAAGTTCTAGGTGGTCCAACACAACCGTTTTTTGTCAAAGTAACCGTAATAGTAGCCACTTGAGTTGTTGTTACATTCGAAGAGGTAAAGGCCGGTAAAAACAAACCGCTACCTGTTCCACTAGCGGCTAAACCGATAGCAGTGTTGCTATTAGTCCAGCTAACAGTGTCGTAGGAGTCAGTTGTTGTAAAATTAAGTTGATTTATTGAGTTGTTTCCACAAAAAACTTGGTTAGTTACTGCTGCAATTTGAGGTGTCGGACAATTACAAGTGAGCGTAGCTGGTGGCACACATACCGTTCCGTTTGCAGGAGTAATCGTCATTGTTATTGGTAGATTCTGCGGATTTGGAATTATCAAATTCGTTCCGAGAGCACCGGTATTAAGCACACCACTTACCGGAGGACTTCCGTAAATTGTGTATATGTAGCCCATCATTGAGATTCCTGATCCAGGAATATTATTCCAGTCAAATTGTGTTTGAACAAACGGTATGGTAGCAGCTCCACAAATTAAATTTAAAGTTCCTCCAGAGGGAACAACAGAAACTACAATTGCAGCTCTAGGGCTTTCACATCCGCCAACTGTTTGACTGACATAATAGGTTGTCGATCCTAGTGCAGCAGTTGAAGGTGTTGGTGCAGTTAAGGAAGGCGTACCTCCAACTGCATTAGTACCATACCAATTTAAAGTACCTCCAACTGAAGGTGTAGCAGTCAATGGAGTTGCGGTGGCGTTTTGACAATAAGTTACCGGTGAAACAACTACAGGAGCAGTAGAAACCGGAACTGGATTTACCACTAAAGCAATAGGTGTAGAAACACAACCACTAACTAAATCTCTTACCGTAACATTATATGTGCCTGGAGCTAAACCAGTAAAGGTTGGGCTGGATTGGTAGGCAATTCCGTTTATACTGTATTCATAATTGGCTGCTTGATAAGAATAAGCCCCAATGTTAGCGTAATCTTGCGGATCAATTGCTGTCCAATCTGACGAATTCCATGTCATAGTTGGATGTGGCGCAGTAGCAAGTCTACGATAAGTATAGCCATTTTGACCCGCTGGCGTAAAAACAACACCATTTGTTCCCCAAAGGTCAAACTCAACATCTGTATTAGTAGCCAGACGAACAGTATCATCCGTATTAAAACCGGCACATGCACTAAAAACCAAATTTGGTACAACTCCACCCTGATTTGAAACAGTACCTACAGCTACAACATAAACGGCATTATTATTCAATATTCCGGAAAGTTGCATATCGCAATTTGGAGAAATAAATGCATTTCCATTGTTATAAATCTTCAATTTATAATTGGCTAAATTTTTTGGTGCTCCTGTACCATTAAAAATTTCGATATAAGACAATGCTCCTGTACTTTCATCGGTCACTTCTGAAATAAATAAATCAGAGGGAATTGGCAATGGTGTACCACTATTTAACGGACTTGTAAATACAATCGTCCCGGTATTGACTGTACAGGTGGGTTGTTGGGTTACGGATACTGTTGGCACAACGCAAGGCGTCGATGCTACACAAGATAAATCAGAACCGATAAAACATCCTGTACCGGTTGGTGTAACTGTTACCTGAACAGAATCATTAGCATTTAAACTACTCACAGTGTAGGTAGTTGCAGCAATATTTCCTACATTAACGGAAGTTCCCGCATTAATAGTGTAAGAAACTGTATAACCTGTGGCTCCTGTTACTGCACCCCAATTAAATGTCACCGAACTTAAAGTAGCAGTACCACAAGTAATCGTAGGAGCAACGGGCGAATTAACTGTTACCGTAACAGAATCTGATAAATTACACGTTACCGCTCCTGTAAATGAAATATCATCCAAGGCAAAATCATTTCCGGTTGCCGTAATAACCCTATCATATAAACAAATTTGGGCCGTTGTATTGGCGCCTGAGTTCCATGTGTAGGTTCTTTGAACCCAACCGCAAGCTGTAGCAGGAGCAAATGCAGTTCCAATAGAAACGCCATTAATCACAACGTCAATGTTAGCTGGATTTGGGGTAGCTACCGTTTGAATCCAATAACTAAACGTATAATTCTGTCCCGGAACTACAGCTACTGTTTGACACCAAACACTATCATTACCGGCATTGAGATTGGATCCGTCAATCACCATCATATTTCCAACACCACCATTAGCTGTACAAGACGAAAAACCTGCAAACCAAGCATTAGAATTGGCAACTATACCGTAAGTTCTCTGAGTTCCTGCCGGAACAGTAACTGCTTGATATTGATAAGCTGTTGCAAATCCGTTATTTCCTTGAGAGAAATTACCATTAAAAATCAATTCTCTAATAGAAGTTGATGTGGAAGTTACAGTATAAGTTGTGGTTTGTGTTGGACTAACCGATGGGTTAGAAATAGTTGGAGTAGTCAAACTAGGATCGGGGGGTGAAGCCGTCCAATTATATGGTGATGTACCTCCACTTACTGAAAGATTACTTGTACTCCCGGAACATAAGGTAGTTGGGCTAGCACCAACTGTTAATCCAATCGGTTGCGTAATGATGATATTTGTTTGAGTTGCCGTTGATGCCGGACTATTGCTGTCTGTAACAGAAATGGTATAACTTCCTCCGGGAAGACCGGTAAATACACCTGAAGTATTGGTTTGAGAAACTGGGCCAACAACGGAATAAGAAGCATAAGGTTGCACACCGTTGATTCCAAAAATCACAATCGAACCGTCATTAGCATTTGGACAAGAAACATTTGATACTGAATAGGAAAGTGCTAATGGCAAAGGCGGTGCAGTAACCGAAATATCATCGATGGCAAAGTCATTTCCAACGGCACTGGTATTGCTGTTAGATAATTTAATATTAGCACAAGCACCATTGGCTACAAAGGTGTAAACCACTTGTTGCCAACCCGAAGCTGTTGGCGGTGCAGTAGCACTACCTGAAACTAAAGTTACTGAAGAAGCATTCAGAATTTGTGTATTAATAATTGCCGGTGTAGGCGAACCTGCTACGGGACCGTAAACCGATCTAATCCAATAACTAAAAGTATATGTTGTCCCGGCGGTTAAACCACAAACACCGCTACCACCATTACCGGCTTCCCAAAAATTTTGCAATCCGCCGGTGGTGTTTCCATCTACAATCATCATGAAACCTGAACCGGAAGTGTGATCTCCAGAAGTTACAAAAGAAGCCGTGTTCATTGGAAAAGGATCCGTAGTTAAAGCCCAGTTTCCGGTATTTGTAGTGCCCGAAAATGGAGGGAAAATCCTAACATACCCGGCTCCATTGCTAAAAAATCCAACTACACTACCGGTTTCAAAATTTCCATTATTCAGTAAATTTTGTGAAAACCCTTGAAATGTGAGTAACGTCAGAGCAACAAAAAAAATATTTTTAATACTAGTAATAATCTTCATAAACGATAACTTTAAAGTAGATTTAGCTTGGCAAATGCAATAAACAACTACCAAATATATTGATTTTTAATATTTTAATGAAAAAACCTCAAACAAATGAGGTCTTTTTTTTATTTTTCTATTTTTCTTCGGTCTCTTTCGGTTTTTAACAAGTTAAGTTCCCTACTTGTTTGTCCGGCAACCGAAGTATTCTCTTCTGCCCTTCTGATTAAATAAGGCATAACATCTCTTACCGGTCCAAAAGGCAGATATTTGGCCACATTATAACCATGTTCGGCCAAGTTATAACTGATATTATCACTCATGCCATAAAGTTGTCCAAACCAAATTCTAGAGTCGTTTTTCAAAACTCCCTTCGCTTCCATCAATTCAATTAATTTATAAGAGCTCAATTCGTTGTGAGTGCCTGCAAATATTGACATTCTATCTAAATTATCCATCATGTAAACTACAGTTGTATCATAATTGATATCGGTTGCCTCCTTACTTGCGCAAATTGGTGTAGGATACCCTTTTTCTTCTGCTCGTTTGTTTTCTTTTTCCATATAAGCTCCACGTACTAATTTCATTCCGATATAAAATCCTTCTGTTTTAGCTATTTGATGTAAACTTTTCAAATAATCCAATCGATCATGTCGGTACAATTGAAGTGTATTGAAAACGATGGCTTTTTCTTTATTGTACTTGCGCATCATATCGGTAACTATAGCATCTGCAGCATCCTGCATCCAACTCTCTTCTCCATCAATCAATAGTGCAACATCTTTTTCATAGGCTGCTTTACATACTATGTCAAAACGTTCGACTACTCTATTCCATTCCTTTTGTTCTTCAACAGTCAAGGATTGCTTTTCCCCAATTTTTTCATATAAATAAAATCTACCAAAACCGGTTGGTTTAAATACGGCAAAGGGTATGGCTAATTTTTCTTTGGCAAATTCTATGGTTTTCAAAGTCATCTCTAAAGCCGCATCGAACTGCTCTTCTTCTTCTTTTCCTTCTACAGAATAATCCAATACCGATGAAACACCTTTGGTGTACATTTTATCTACCACCGATAAACAATCATCTTCAGTTGTTCCGCCACAAAAATGATCAAAAACAGTGGCTCTGATTAAACCTTCTACCGGCAAATGTGCCTTCAAAGCAAAGTTGGTTACCGCTGTTCCTATTCGAACTAGAGGCTCATTATCAATCATTTTAAATAAAAAATACGCTCTGTCTAATTCAGTGTCTGTTTTAAGTGCGAAAGCCACTTTGGTATTGTTGAAAATTTTTTCCATTGTATTGTATTAATGCCACAAATATAAATAGTCTTAAGCGATAATATATCAATTTTTACCTTATTTTTGGGGCACAATTTGACAAAAAATGCAAACCATTCAAGCCAACGGTTATTCTGTTTTATTCGGTGAAAAGGAATACGAAACCCTCAATGATTTTATTGCAACAAACAACTATTCTTCCCTATTTATATTAGTAGATAGTCATACCAATGAATTGTGTTTACTAAGGTTTTTATCCTTTTTAGCCACTGATAAAACCATTGAAATTATCGAAATAGAATCGGGTGAAACCGAAAAAAACATCAGCACTTGTGTTGAAATTTGGAGTGTTTTAACCGAATTAGGTGCCGACAGAAAAACTTTAATGCTCAACATTGGTGGCGGTGTGATTACTGACATTGGCGGATTTGTAGCTTCAACTTTTAAAAGAGGCATCGATTTTATCAATATTCCAACCACACTTTTGGCCATGGTTGATGCTTCAATTGGTGGAAAAAACGGTGTGGATTTAGGGAACTTAAAAAACCAAATCGGAGTCATTAATGTTCCGAAAACTGTTTTAATAGATACTGAATACTTATCCACTTTACCTCAAAACGAAATGCGTTCCGGCTTAGCTGAAATGCTCAAACACGGATTGATATTTGATGCAAACTATTGGGCACAATTTAAAGACTTAAGTCAAACTGATTTTGCCGATTTTGATTCGTTGATTCATCGTTCAATCGAAATCAAAAACGAAATCGTAATGCAAGACCCTACGGAAAACGGCATTCGAAAAGCGTTGAATTTCGGACACACTTTAGGCCATGCGATTGAAAGTTATTTTTTGGAAAATGAAACCAAAAAAACCTTGTTACATGGAGAAGCCATTGCCGCCGGAATGGTTTTAGAAAGCTACATTTCTTGGCAAAAAGGATTGCTTACACAAGAAGAATACAACGAAATCAAGAAAACCATTAATGCTATTTTTGAAACCATCCTTTTTGAAGAAAATGACTTGCCGCCGATATTCGATTTATTGATTCACGACAAGAAAAATGAATATGGCAAAATACAATTTGCGCTACTTGATGGTATTGGTAAAATTAAAATCAATCAAGAAGTTGATAATGAATTGATTATAAAATCTTTCGCCGATTATAAAAAGTAATTTTTTTTTAATGCCAATAGTTGTATTTCGAATGTATTATTTTTTACATTTGCCCTAATGAAAAAAAGTGTGAACACTACTAACTACTGTATTTATAGCCAAGAAATTACCCATCATTTCTCCGCTTTTACCGCTCCTTTTTTGAGACAAAAAAGTGACCTAACTGACTTGTGTTCACCCATTACCTTTTTATTCCAAGAAAAATTACCGATTATTTATGCCAATATTAGGGTTTGAATCCGGATTATTTTACCGTAAAAAAATAATTTAATCTGAAATTCTACACGCTATAATGAACACTAAATATTTCGACTTAATTAATCAAACTTTCTACTTTCCACAAGAAGAATTTACCCTAAACAAAGACACGCTTCAATTTCACAACATCGATTTGATGAAATTGGTAGAACAATACGGAACGCCATTAAAGTTCACTTACTTACCGCAAATTTCTAACAACATCAACAAAGCTAAAGGTTGGTTCAGAAAAGCAATGGAGAAAAATAAATACGAAGCCAAGTATTACTACTGCTATTGTACCAAAAGTTCTCACTTTAGTTTTGTGATGAATGAAGCCTTCAAAAACAATATCCATATCGAAACATCATCGGCTTTTGATATTAATATTGTAGAAAATTTAATGGCCCAAGGCAAAATCAACAAAAACACTTATGTGATTTGTAATGGTTTTAAAAGAGAACAATACATTGAAAACATAGCGCGTTTGATTAACAATGGTCACAACAAAACCATTCCAATTATCGACAACTTTGAAGAATTGGACTTATTGCAAGAAGCCATTGATGGTAAATTCAAAATCGGAATCAGAATTGCGGCGGAAGAAGAACCAAAATTTGAGTTCTATACTTCACGTTTAGGTATTGGTTACAAAAACATCGTACCTTTTTACAGAAAACAAATCGAAGAAAATAAAAAGGTAGAACTGAAAATGCTTCACTTCTTTATCAATACCGGTATTCGCGACACAGCTTACTATTGGAACGAATTGCTGAAATGTATGAAAGTGTATGTGGCGTTGAAAAAAGAATGTCCAACGTTAGACAGTTTGAATATCGGCGGTGGTTTTCCTATCAAAAACTCTTTAGCATTTGAATACGATTATCAGTATATGATTGACGAAATCGTAAATCAAATCAAAATTTCTTGTGAAGAAGCTGAAGTGGATGTTCCGCATATTTTTACTGAGTTCGGTTCATTTACCGTAGGCGAAAGTGGTGGCGCAATTTACCAAGTGTTGTACCAAAAACAACAAAACGACAGAGAAAAATGGAATATGATTGACTCGTCTTTCATTACTACTTTACCCGATACATGGGCAATTAACAAGCGATTCGTAATGATGGCGATTAACCGTTGGAATGATACTTATGAACGCGTACTTTTAGGCGGAATGACTTGCGACAGCGATGATTATTACAACTCTGAGCAAAATATGAACGCTGTTTATTTGCCAAAATACAACAAAGAAAAACCTCTATACATTGGATTCTTCAACACCGGTGCTTATCAGGAAACGATTGGTGGCTTTGGCGGATTGCACCACTGTTTGATTCCGCAACCGAAACATATTTTGATTGATCGAGATGAAAACGGCATTTTAGCTACCGAAGTATTCTCTGAGCAACAAAATTCCGATGATGTATTGAAAATATTAGGCTACGAAAAAAGATAAGTTTCTGAATATCAGATTACAAAAAGCAGTTTTATATTTATAATAATTTTTTAAAAAAGTGTTTGCCGTCAACAAAAAAAAGTTTTTCTTTGACGAGTAAACTACAAGCAAACAACATACAACAATGAGCAAAGGACCAATCAGTCAGTTTATAGAAAAAAACTACCTTCACTTCAACGCAGCGGCCTTAGTTGACGCAGCAAAAGGTTATGAAGAACACTTACTTGACAATGGTAAAATGATGATTACATTGGCCGGTGCTATGAGTACGGCCGAATTAGGCAAATCGTTAGCCGAAATGATCCGTCAAGACAAAGTGCATATCATTTCTTGTACCGGCGCTAATTTGGAAGAAGACATCATGAATTTGGTGGCTCACAATTCTTATAAAAGAGTACCCAATTACCGCGATTTATCGCCACAAGAAGAATGGGATTTGTTAGAAAACCACTACAATAGAGTAACCGATACTTGTATACCCGAAGAAGAAGCTTTCAGAAGATTACAATCTCATTTATACGATATTTGGAACAATGCCGATTCAAAAGGAGAACGTTATTTTCCGCATGAATTTATGTACCAGATGATTAATTCCGGTGTATTAAAACAATACTACGAAATTGACCCAAAAGATTCTTGGATGGTTGCTGCGGCAGAGAAAAACTTGCCGATAGTAGTTCCGGGTTGGGAAGACAGTACCATGGGAAATATTTTTGCTTCCTATTGTATCAAAGGCACATTCAAACCAACTACCATGAAAAGCGGCATCGAATACATGATGTGGTTGGCTGATTGGTATCCGAAGAATTCCTCAGGAAGAGGCGTTGGTTTCTTCCAAATTGGTGGTGGAATTGCCGGAGATTTTCCAATTTGTGTCGTACCCATGTTATACCAAGATATGGAAATGCATGACGTTCCGTTTTGGAGTTATTTTTGCCAAATTTCAGATTCCACTACAAGTTATGGCTCCTATTCAGGCGCTGTCCCAAATGAGAAAATCACTTGGGGAAAACTTGACATTCATACCCCTAAATTTATCATTGAATCGGATGCTACCATTGTGGCACCGTTAATTTTTGCTTACTTACTAGATTTATAAAAGATTTTTTTATGAGAAGAATTATTGTAGACTATGCCAAACTAACCGGAGACATTCTAAATTTATTAGTAGAAAAGTTTCCTGAAGGTTATGACGACACCGACATTATTCGTTTCAGAAATGCTCAAAATGAGTTGATTGAAGCGGTTGAAGTACGAACAGAAGATACTATTTACTTGGTTAAAGTAAGTACGAAACTGGCTAGTCGTATGGAAAAATTTGACGAAGAAGACGACTTAGATTCTGTAATCGAACCTATTGAACCAATTAAAGGCTTGGATGATGATGAAGATGCCATCACTGCTGATGAAGACGATGAAGAAGTCGATTTACTAAAAGACGGCGGTGGTACTGATGATGCAGACGATGATGATGACGAAGAAGATTATGAAGATTCAGACAACAATCTTGATGATGAAGACGACGAAGAGTAATAGAATTATGAATTAGAAATTACGAAATAAAAAAAATCCCAAGTTCAAATGTGAATTTGGGATTTTTCTTTTAATCTAAATATCGCTCTTGAAATATACGCTGATGGTGATTTTGATGCCCAATAATCGTAAAGCCTAAAGCTCTTACCGACATAGGATTATTTGAAGCGATGCCTTTACACAATAACTGTTCCTCTGAAAAAGATTTGTATAATGCTAATGTCGCTTGTCTTACCACCAACATTTCACTCAATAAATCTTGTATGCTTCTATTGTTAGCATGTGCTTCGTCTACATAAGTATTTTCATCAAAACTGGCCAAAGGTGTTTCGTCCTTTCGGGCAAAACGCAACGCTCTGTAAGCAAAAATTCTTTCGGCATCAATGAGGTGCAACAAAATATCTTTAATCGTCCATTTGCCTTCGGCGTAACGGTAATCAAATTTATCCATTGGAATGTTTTGAACAAATTTCACCATGCGATGAACCGAAATTTCGAGTTCTTCGATTAAGTTGTATTCTTCGGTAACTGTATCGATATAAGTGCCATAATAAGCGGCATATTCATCGGTGTGGAGTTGTGATTTCTTCATGAAAATGATATTAAATTAATCGGTTTAAGCCGAATTCCGACTAGCATTAGTATTCCCAAACAACGATCGTGTGACTAATTTTTCATAAGTCGCCACCAATTTCTCATCAAAGGAAGTTTGCTTTTTCAAGGCATTAATTTGTGAGGATGCATATTGTTGAATCGTCAATAAAGGCAGAACAATTTGCTCTCGCATAGCGATTGAAGCTTTACCATCGGGATAATTTTGCATCAGTTCTGTATGACCGGCAATTTTTAAAAGCAAGCGTTTGGTTTCCTGAAATTCGTCGAAAATGATTTGCCAAAAAGCACCAAACTCCATATCATTCTTCATGTAAGCTGTCAACGGAAAATAACATTTGGCCAACGACATCATGCTATTTTCTAACAATGTCCTAAAGAATAAAGAGTTGTTGTATAAGTCTTGTACTTCTTCCCAACGATGGTTAGTTTCAAAATATTTCAGCGCAGTGCCAACGCCAAAAAATCCGGGAACGTTTTGTTTTAATTGGCTCCACGAACTTACAAACGGAATCGCACGCAAATCGGCGAAATTTAATTTATCATCTGTATTGCGTTTAGAAGGTCGGCTACCAATATTGGCTTTGGAATAATATTTCAACGTACTCATTTGTTCCAAATACGGAATAAACTTCGGATGATTTTTAAAGTCGATGTATTTTTGGAAACCCAATTCCGCCAAAGAATCTATAATCGCTTTTTCCGATTCTGACAAATTGTTTTCGTCTTTGTTAAATATCTGATTAGCGACTCCGGCACTCAAAAGGTTTTCTAAATTATACCGACAAGAATCTAATGTTCCAAAATTAGAACTAATCGTTTGGCCTTGCACTGTAACCTGTATCGCTTGGTTTTCAATGGTTGAACCCAAAGAAGCATAAAACTTGTGTGTTTTGCCACCACCACGCGCCGGCGGACCGCCACGACCATCGAAGAAAATAACCTTGATTCCGTATTCGCGGGAGATCTTGGTAATCATTTCTTTGGCTTTGAAAATACTCCAATTCGCCATCAAATAACCGCCATCTTTCGTTCCGTCAGAGAAACCCAACATTACGGTTTGCTTGTCTTTTCGTTCTTTTAAATGATTTCTATAGATGGTATTTTGATACAATTGCTCCATAATTTCATGAGCATTTTGCAAATCATCAACCGATTCAAATAACGGAATAATATCTACCGTTGGGTTTTCCCAATTCAAAAGTCGGAACATCGCAAAGGTTTCCATCACATTTAAGGCACTTTCATTATTGCTGATGATGTATCGATTACACCCTTTTTCACCATTGTCATTTTGGATTTCCCGCATCAATTTAATGGTATCTAAAGTAGAACGCGTCAACTCATTTTCAAAGAAATGATTGCTAAAATCAAACTTTAATTTAGACACCACTTCCATTTTATCCGCTTCAGTCATGGCCTCAAAATCATCCGGAAAATACAATTCCTTCTCTTTTTTTAGCACCGAAACTATATCATCAAAAACTTGATTGTGAATTTTACTGTTTTGGCGAATGTCCAACGACGCAAAGTGAAAACCAAACTGCGTGATTTTTTGCAACAGCAAATTGATTTCATCCAAATAAAGCGATTGGTGTTTGTCAATAATAATTTGCTTGATAATATTTAATTCGTTTTTCAATTCTTCCAAAGAAATAAACACTTCGCCTTGTGAATAAAATACGGAGCGATAAAGCTTGTATTCTAAACTCGCTATAATTTTATCCACTTCATTGAAAGTCAGTTTTCGTTTCAGATTTCGAATGTCAAAATAGTAACATTTAAGTATTGAAGTTCGCAAACGCTTGGCAACATTCTCAGTAATTTCAGGTGTTACGAATGGATTTCCGTCTCGGTCGCCACCAGGCCAAAAGCCTAAATTGACAATTGGATTCTCAATAATATTGCCTTCAAAGATGTTCTTTTGTAAATACTGCATCATCTCGCCTATCGTTTGGTAAAATACATTTTCGAGGTACCAAATCAAGCTAACCGCTTCGTCAAAAGGAGATGGTTTTTCTTTTTTGATAAAAGGTGTTTTCCCGAGTTGGGCCAACAATTGCTTGATTTTAATCAAATCATTAACGCGAACCGCTTCGGTCAAATCGGTGATAATCCCAAGTACCGAACCGGGATAAAACTGTGTTGGATGTGCGGTTAAAACAGTACGCACATTAAAATTTTCCAAAAAATCAATCAGTTCCTTGCGCTTGTCTTTGGCTTCAGTCTTTTCTTTGATATCTCTCAATGAACCTCGACCTTCCAAATTATTCACTATCGGAAAAGCAGCATCTTCAATGGCATCAAACAAAACAATTTGACGCTCAACATACTGAATAAAACGAAACATCAAATCTATCTTTTGGTCTTCGGTCGCTTGGTCCAAATACTTGTCGGCAAAGAAATCGACAATTTGTTTAGGCGACCAATTGTTTTTAAAACCATTGTCACAAACTTCGGAGAACAAAGGCAACAAAACACCGGTATTGTCAATAGCATCAAACGGTAGCGTAATAAAAACACTATTGTAAATGTGGTACTTTGACAATACATTTTGGTTAAAACGCTCAATTTTGGGTAAGGTGTACATGGCGCGGGAATTTTGGCTTAAATTAATAAAAAAACCTCAAGCTTTCACTTGAGGTCTTAAATTATTTTTGGTTCTGACTAGTCTAACTCTTGGAAGATGGTGTGCATCAAACGTTTTTTATCATTGATACTTTCTTCTAGTGAAATCATCGTTTCTGTTCTGTAAACGCCTTCGATGTCATCAATCATAAAGATTACATCTTTCGCGTGTTTGGTATCTTTAGCTCTGATTTTACAGAAGATGTTGAATTTACCTGTAGTTACATGAGCCACAGTCACATATGGAATTTCGTTGATTCTTTCTAAAACGAATTTAGTTTGTGAAGTGTTGTTTAAGAATACTCCAACATAAGCGATAAAAGAATACCCTAATTTTTCATAATCCAAAGACAGTGACGAACCCATAATGATTCCTGAATCTTCCATTTTCTTAACTCTTACGTGAACTGTTCCTGCAGAAATTAATAATTTTTTAGCGATATCAGTGAATGGAATTCTGGTGTTGTCAATCAACATATCCAAGATTTGGTGGTCTACTTCATCTAAGCGAAACTTACTCATAAAACTATTTATTGGTTTATTTAAAAAACTACACAAAAAAAATACATTTTTTTCAATAAAAAAAGTTAACTGTTAATTATTTATCAAGCCATTAACGATTTTTATATTCTTTCCTAAATAAAAGTCAGCATTTTGTTCGATATTCGGAAAATCAGTATCGTTATCATGATATACCTCGCCTTTGGCGTCTAGTATCTTGTGACCGAAATAATTATCTAAATTGTCTATTTGAGCTATTCTTGCTTCAAAAGTAACTTTACCTTTATTAAGAACTTCATTGTATTGCGCTGCAAAATTGATAATTTTTTCTTTATCATCATAATTTATTTTAACATTTTTATAAACAAAATCATAAAAAACGACTTTATTTTGCGGAATTTTTAAATAATCCTCGTTTTTATTGCTAACTACATCGTTTTCGTATAAATATTGAATTCCGGATAGTAAGGCTATAAAAATGTATTTTCTAGTCTCTTCGCGCTCATAATCTTCTGGAAAATGCCCGGCTTCAAATAAAATGGTTGGCACTTTTAAATACTGAAAGGTATCTCCAACACAATTAAAATTGAAGGAATCATCAAATCTTCCGACTTGATTGGGAATCAAAGTTTGTAAAGTTTCATTCATAGCAACAATAACGCTCATGGCTTTAGTTCGGACAACATTAATGTCTCTATTCTCATTATAAGCCGGAGCCAAAAACGAAACTGTCGCAGGCTTGCCCGAATCCGCAACTCCGTATATAGTACGTTGATCGTGCAAATTATAGCAAAAATCAGGTTGGAAATTTTCAAAAACTTGTCGCAAGACTTGGCTTTCCGGTTGGGATAAATCTTGAGCGTCACGGTTTAAGTCAATGCCATTAGCGTTTTCACGAGTATATAATTCGGCTCCATCCGGGTTTAGCATGGGTAACAAACAAAAAGTAAACGAATTTAAAATCGCCTGACTTTCTTTAGTATCGGAAAGGAGAAAATTAATAAAATCGAATAAAGCTTTGGTCGTAGTGCTTTCGTTGCCGTGCATTTGCGACCACATAAAGATTTTGGTTTTTCCTGAACCTACTAAAAGTTGGTAGATAGGTTTCCCTAAAACTGAATGTCCAACTATGGTTGTTGGATAGTCAGACAAGATAGGTTCAATATGCAGTAAAGTAATATATCTTCCGAAAAGACTTTCGGCCTTGTATTGCTGATGCAGGTGTAAATAATTCATGCGCCAAATTTAAGCAAAAAGAAAACTCCAAATTCAACTCCATAAAAAAACCTTCGATACTTGAGCACCGAAGGTTTTCTAACCAATTATAACCTAAACAACATTATTCTCTAAAAAGGTAAACACTACTTACGCCCGGTTCAGGTCTTGAACTTGCCGGCGCTGCATTTACATTTGAATTCGGTAAATCAAAAGTCAATACTTTACCACCACCGTTTAATCTTTCGGCTACGAAAATGGTTTTGGTAAAATGATCATAAGCCACATCTACTGGATTACCTAAAAAAGTAGCGGCACCATAGATTCTGATTTGTTTGTTCATTGCAATCATTCCCATATTTGGCGTAGCCGCAAACAATTCCGTAAATCCTTTAAGCACAATAATTCCTCCATCAGAATCTGACGTAGCTAAGCCAACGTCTGTTAGTACCATAGTATTGCTTCTTTTAACATAAGTGATTCCGTGGGTTCTTACCAATCCTTCTACAGTTACTCTTTTGGTTGGCAAAATGGCACCATCAGTATTGGCAAAGAAGTTTTCAAACGACAACAAATCACCGGTTAAATCAGCAACAGCATATAAAGTGTCACCTTCTAAATGAATGCCCCAAGTTTTAAAATTCACGGTATAACTGTTTAATAAAGTAAACCCTGAAGCTGTTTTTTGGTAAACTATTAATTTGTTGGTATTTCCATTCGCCGCACTTTGGTCTTGCGTTACCACCACTTTATCGCCGGAAACCGCTATTTCTCTAGCATTGGTAAAATCGGAAGTGCTGTTGTAACTCAAAGGTAAAGTAGCCGCATTAGCAGCCACAGCATCATAAACCGCAGCATAACCTTCTACTCTGTTGTTGCTTCGGGAAGCCAAAATAAGTTCATCGCTGTCGTCAAAATAATAAGCACCGTCAGCATCTGTAGAAGCTACTGAAAAGCTATAAGTTGTAGGCATGGACTCGTTTAAATCGGTAACCGATACTTTTCCGGTGGTGTTACTGGTGGTAAAAAGGGTGAATTCTTTGTTGGCTGAACGCTCTTGGTTCATGGCATTTTTTGAATCATCTGAACATGACACCATCACGACAGACAATAAGGCTAAGGTAAAAATTGTTTTTTTCATTGTAAATAGTTTTATTGTTGATTATTGACTTAAACTACGTACGTGAAAAAAAACAGTTTGGTTTTACACTTGGAATTGTTTTTCAGGAAATTTGCCTTGTGCGCCTTTAAAATGGGGTAAAATAATTTTCATATCTTCATTATAATTGCCCGAAAGCGATATCGGTTGGCCAATTCTGACTTCTTTTTTGGCATAATCAAAAGCAATTGGAATGATGGGAACATTCGCCTTGTAAGCAATGTAATAGAACCCTGTTTTGAGTTGGGTGACTTTTTTACGCGTACCTTCAGGAGCAATCGCCATTCTGAAAACTTCGCGGGAATTGAAAACTTCAACCGTAGCGTCAACATTATTCTTTCCGCCGCTTCTGTCTAACGGCGCGCCACCGATACTTCTGAAATAATAACCAAAAGGAAAAGTGAACAATTCTTTCTTGCCTACAAAATTCATTTCTAACCCAATAATACCGCGGCAAAACAACCCTATAAAGAAGTCAAAATTACAAGTATGCGGCATGACCATCATGACACATTTTTTGATTTCAGGGTTTATGGTTCCCAATAGTTTCCATCCCAATAATCGAAAAAAAATAAATTTGTATAGTGTCGCTTTCATCGGCTTTATTTTGCGTAAATTTAACATTAATCTCTTATTTTTGAGAAAAATATTTTCCAATGCTTCGAAGACTCTTCAGCTATTTTGTTCCGATTAACATTCACAAGAAAAACTCAGGTGTGAGCAAAACATTGGAAGTTACTTGGAACAACGGCCAATTGGTTCTCGATAGTAAAAACACTAATTATTCCTATGGCAGTTTGCAAAGAATTTTGCGCAAAGGCTTGAAGTATATCGGATTTGAACGCATCAAGAAATTTGACAGCATTTTAGTTCTTGGTGTTGCCGGCGGAAGCGTTATCCGAACGTTGACCGATGAAATCAAATTCAATGGCAAAATTACCGGTGTAGAAATTGACCCGAGCATTGTTGATATTGCCAACAAATATTTCAAACTCGATACCATTCCTAATTTGGAAATCGTGATTGATGACGCTTTTGAATTTGTTTTAAAAACGAAAATCCAATACGATTTAATTATCATTGATATTTTTCAAGACACGACGATGCCTAATTTTTTGTTTGAGGATTTTTTTATCAACCGAATTAATGCTTTGCTCCAAACTAATGGGTTTATATTGTTTAACACCATGGTGATTACTAAAAAAGACGAAGAACGAAATTTGGTTTACAAAAATAAATTCGGCGGTAATTATTCCCTGCGAATGTATCCTAAAGTGGAAACGCACAACGAATTGTTTACCATCAAAAAACTAAACTAATGGGATTCTTAAAAAAATTACTGATAGGAAAAGTATCGGAAGACTTCAAACCCAAGTACAATCCAATTGAAAGAAGAATACTTAATATTAAATCCATTTGGAACAACGACCATCAGGACGACAACGGAATTGAAAAAATATTCCGATTGTTCCTTTCCATTTCTCAATTATTATTTCCGGGTATTTATGTAAAAACACTAGCCGGTAAAATTGGCTATGCTTACAAAGATTTAGCCATGGATATTTACATATTACTGAAAGTAGCCTTTCCGATGTTGATTTTGGTGAATGATTTACAAAATAAACCCTACCTGATTACTATTTTGGTCTATCTCATTTTAGAAACCATACTCTATATACCAACATTGATATTTGCGTCAGATTTGTTTTCGAGTCCACGATCATACAAACGCTCTATGTTATTGCTGTTTTTCAACTATTTAGAAGTCGTCATTGCGTTTGGAGTATTTTACACTTTGGGCAACAATACTAATATTCCGTTCGGACATTGGTCTGATGCGATATATTTCAGTCTAATGACTTCGAATACGATTGGCTATGGAGATTATTATCCGGTGACCACTTTTGGAAAGTTTTTAGCTTCAGTACAAGCCATGTTTTTCTTGTCATTTGTAATTTTGTTTCTGAATTTCTTTTCAACAAAAGTCAAATCAAAAGGGTATTTTGACAACGAGAACCAAGACATCTAAAGCATTTTTCTCGCTTTTTCTAAATCTTCCGGTGTGTCAATGCCAATGCCGACATGGGTGGTTTCGACCATTTTAATTCTTTTGCCAAATTCCAAATAACGCAATTGTTCCAATTTCTCGGAAGCTTCTAAAGATTTCATCGGCAAATGATAGAAAGCCAACAACGCTTCTTTGCGGAAGGCATAAATCCCAATGTGTTTCATATAACGAACACCAACATTAGTTTCACGCGGATACGGAATTACCGAGCGCGAAAAGTATAAGGCAAAACCATTTTGGTCAGTTACCACTTTCACATTATTCGGATTGTTGATTTCGTCTTGGTCAGTGATTTCAAACATTAGCGAGGCCAAATCAACTTTCTTTTCAAAATCATTGCGGAAAACTTCAACGACTTTGGCTAATGGTTCTTTGTTGATAAACGGTTCGTCACCTTGTACATTTACCACTATATCAACGTCTAAATTTTCTACTGCTTCAGCAATTCGGTCGCTGCCGCTTTCATGTTCTTTGACACTCATGATGGCTTTTCCACCGTTGTTGATGATTTCATCATAAATTAGAATCGAGTCAGTTACGACAAAAACATCTTGAAACAAACCGGTATTGACTGCCGCTTCATAAGTGCGAAGAATAACAGTTTTTCCGCCTAAATCCTGCATCAATTTGGCAGGAAAACGGGTGGAGGCATAACGGGCTGGAATAACGGCGATGATTTTCATTTTTTTAAGGTGCTAAGGCGCTAAGGTTCTGAGGTGCTAAGGTAGTAAGTTTTGAAAAATAACAAGTAAAATATTTTGTATATAAAGTTGTATATTTACTTCAAGGATATTTATAACTTGATGGAAAAAGAGACTCTTGACAGACTTTTAAAAAATTATTTTAACTCAAGAAAAAGTTGGGAAGCTTGGTGTTATTTAAACAACTTACATCTTAAAACATCAAAACCTGAAATTAGAAAGTATGCTGATAATAATGAACTTCTATATTATTTAAGATATCTTCTTTTGAAAGATTTACATATTGAACTATCAAAAATAATTAAATTTAGTCGGAATACTGGAGACAGTATTTTTCAACTTTTGAAAAACCACAATTCAGTCGAATCTATAAATCATTTACTAAAACTAGAAGATTTTAATATACAAATAAAATCAATTACTGATACACGAGATAAATTCTATGCTCATTTAGATCATGACTATAAAAATTTCTTGTCAAGTTTTGAAGTTGAAGATTATTATAAAATTTTTGAACTCATTGAGGAATCGATTATAATTTTGGGTAAAGAAAAAGAACTTAAAGAAACACTTAAATCCATTCCATCAAGAGATGAATTTGAATTAAAAACATAAACTATTCCTCAAAACTCTCATCTTTAAACCCAATCAAATACAACTTATCTTTCGCACGAGTAACGGCCGTGTACAACCATCTTACATAATCCACATCAATGCCGTTGGGTAAATAAGGTTGTTCGATAAAGACTGTATTCCACTGTCCGCCTTGAGATTTGTGGCAAGTAATGGCGTAAGAGAATTTTACTTGAAGCGCGTTGAAATATTCGTTGTTTTTTACCTTAAGGAATTTGCGGTATTGCGGTTCTCCTTCGTAGTCTTTCATTACTTCTTGGTACAAACGATTGCTTTCTTCGTAGGTCAATGAAGGCGATTCACTAGTAATGGTATCCAATAAAACTATGGTTTCAAATGGCTTCTGGTTTGGGTAATCGACCATTCTGATTTTTACTTTGGCGAAATTAAATCCGTACAGTTCTTTGAAACTGAAAATCTCCAGAACTTCAACTATATCGCCATTGGCAATAAATCCGGCTTCATCGGTTTCTTTTAGCCAAAAATAATTGTTCTTCACCACCATCAAATAATCGCCTACCGAAAGTTCGCTTTCTTTGTCGAGAATTCGGGTTCGGATTTGCTGATTGTATTGGTTCGCTCTTTTATTGGAACGAACTATGAAACAAGTGTCTTCAATACTGTAATTGCTGTAAGCACTTTGAATCGCATCTTGAATATCGAAACCATCGGTCAAACGAACGATATCCTTGAAACCTTTTAAGTTAAACTGAAACGTATCCACAAAACTGCTTTTCAAAATCTCTCGCAATTCGGTGGCATTAAATAAAATCCCCGATTTTTCTTCTTGACGCATGACTTCGTCGAGTTCAATTGAGAAAACTTCTTTGTTGTAATGCATCGACAAGGCATTGGTATCGAGTGCCGGACTCACATCCAATTGCACCGGTGGCAACTGAGCTGTATCGCCTAAAAGAATCAGTTTGCAATTGTCTCCGTTATAAACGTAGGACATCAAATCATCGAGCAAAGAACCGTTTTCATACAACTTCGCTTCGGTATTCACATCTGAAATCATCGACGATTCATCGACTATAAAAATAGTGTTTTTGTGTTTGTTGGTTTGCATTGTAAAACTCACGCCTCCACCACTTGCTTTTTTGGGAAAGTAAATTTTCTTGTGAATCGTAAATGCCGATTTGTTGGAATAATTAGCTATGACTTTGGCTGCACGACCGGTTGGCGCTAACAACACATATTTTTTATTGACTTCGATTAAATTATTGACAATGGTTGAAATGACTGTGGTTTTTCCGGTTCCGGCGTAACCTTTTAGAACAAAGATTTCTTCTTTATTGGTATTGGTCAAAAAAACGGCAATCTGTTGGAAAAAAATGTCCTGTTTTACAGTCGGCTGAAACGGAAACTGTTGGCGTAAAAGACTGTAAAACTGGCTGGAAGTCATTTGGATTTATGCTGAATGATTGGATTCCAAATATAGGATTTTCAATGGCAATGACAATGACAATGGCAATAAACAATTCTAACATTGATATTGATTTTCGCCATTGCTTTTTGATATTGTCATTGATTTTTGACATTGACATTGATATTGAACTTGATTTTCGTAAGTTTGCCAAGTTCGTTTCAACCGAAGCATTATGTATCAAAACACCAGCGTTACAGACAAAACTTATCGAAAACTAGCGATTCAGGTTTCCTTGAATGGTTTGTCATTTGTGACGTTTGATACTATTCTTAACAAACCGTTGGTATTAAAAAATATTTCGATGGGCAAAGTCAATGTGACTTCTAAAATTGAAGACTTGTTTGGCGAAGCTTTTCAAATGAATCCCGAACTCAAAGCCGGTTATGACGATATAGTGATTGTGCACAGCAATAATTTGTCAACGTTTGTTCCGACAGCTTTATTTGACGAGGAATATTTAGGCAGTTATTTGCAATTCAATACCAAAGTTTTTGAAACCGATTTTTTTGCGTTTGACGAATTGGCAAACTACGAAATGAACAACGTTTACATTCCGTATGTGAATATGAACAATTATTTTATTGACCAATTCGGGACTTTTGATTACAAGCATGCCAATAGTATTTTGGTTCAAAAATTACTTGAAGTGTCGAGAAACAATGAAGAACGTAAAATGTTTGTGCATGTCAGCGACAGTCATTTTGAAATTGTAATTTTGCAAAACCAGAAACTGCAACTTTTCAATACATTTGATTATAAAACACCGGAAGATTTCATTTACTACATTCTATTCACTGCGGAACAACTGCATTTGAATCCGGAGCATTTTAAATTAGAATTGTTAGGCAAAATTACCGAAGGCGATGCGCTTTACGATATCGCCTATAAATATGTGCGCAACGTTTCTTTGTTTGAGGTGAGTTCGATGCAAAATCAATTCACCGAAACTGAAAACCGCGAGCACTTTATCCTATTACATTCATGAGAATCATCTCGGGCAAATACAAAGGCCGTAGAATAGCACCGCCGAAAAACCTACCTGTTCGTCCGACTACAGATATGAGTAAAGAAGCGCTTTTCAACGTGCTGAACAACCATTTCAACTTTTCTGAACTAAAAATATTAGAACTTTTTGCCGGTACGGGAAGTATCAGTTATGAGTTTGCTTCACGTGGTTGTTCGCCTATATTGTGTATTGACGGCGATATGGGTTGTGTGAATTTCATCAAAAAAACCGCTAAGGAATTCGACTTTGACATTACGGCCATTAAAAGCGATGTGTTCAAGTTTTTAGAAAAACACAAAGGCAACTACGACATCATTTTTGCCGATCCGCCTTATGGCATGTCTCAAAAAGAATTTGAAACAATCATCGAACTGATTTTTGAAAGAGAATTATTGGATGATGAAGGCATGTTAGTCGTTGAACATTCAAAATACACCAAATTAGAACACATGGCGAATTATTCGTTCCAAAAAAACTATGGCGGTTCTGTATTTACTTTCTTCGAATTTGAGGGCGATGATGAAGAATCAGACGATATTGAAGACGAAGACGAAAGCTAGTTTACTTAATCCTTCCCGAATTTTCATCAATATTTTTTCTACAAAGGCTGATTGCTTGATTTTATCCCAAAACCGATTGAGCGATCAATAAAGCTAACAAAAGAGTGATTTTGTACATTTTTATGGTTTTTATTGACTCCAAAAATGTTGCTATTTATTGGTACCGAAAGTTAATTGGAGGTTAATGCACGGTTAAAAGTTTTATTTGACCATAATTCTCTTAATTTTGAAAAATCATTTTAATCTTGTGAAACAAAAAATAAATTTATTAATTGGGTTGTCTACCTTAGTATTACTGGTGCTTTGCGCTATTCAAGTCTATTTGGTTAAGACTACTTATGATTATAAAGTGGAACAATTTCGCACAGAAGTCAAAGACAAAATCGGAAACATTACCAACAATTACACCGACCTTGATTCGAGCATTTTCTTTAAAAAAGAAATTCTTTATAAAAATACCGCTGAAAAATTCATCAAAGACAAAAACTATCGCAACCAGATCAAAGCCGATTTATTAGCCAATGAATATAAAGATGTTTTGACCAAACGCTTACGTCAGAAACTCAGCAAAGAATTTAAAAACAACGAAGTCACTTTTGCGGTTGTAGTCAATAAGTTCATCGTTTTTGACAACGCGGCAAAAACCGATACTATCTTTTCTGAAAAACCATCGATTCAAAATGCCGTTTATGGCAACTTGGCTTCTTTAGACGACGCTTTTATGGTTCGGAATTACGTTGGCACAACCAGCGGTTTTAAAAATGACAACTACAAATTATTGACCGAAGATTGCTTGTATGTTTCGGTAGCCAATTGGGAACAAATCATTCTTGGCCGAATGTCGACGATATTGATTCTGTCTATTCTATCGATTTTGGTTTTAGTAACGCTTTTTGTAATCGCCATCAAAGCCTTAATCCAACAAAAAAAAGTAAGCGATGTCAAAACCGATTTCATCAACAATATCACTCACGAGTTGAAAACGCCTTTAACAACTTTAAGCGTTTCGACTAAAATGTTATCGCGTGAAGATGTAAAAGAAAACGAAGCCGTTTTTAATACAGTGCTTGATACGGTTAATCGTCAAAATGTACGTTTGCAAAACATCATCGACCAAGTAATGAGTAATTCATTGGGTTTTGAAGAAATTGAATTGCAAAAAGAAAAGGTAAAAACGAATACTTTATTGCAGACTATTATTGCTGATTTTAATTTGGCCTATCCGAATGTTCGAATATTCCATGACTTTAATTCAAATGATACTGTTTTAAATTTAGATAAATTTCATTTAACGACTGCCCTTAACAATGTTTTGGAGAATGCCGTTAAATATGGTTGCCAAAATATAACCATCGTCACTTCTCAAGAAAACGATATGTTTCAGATTAGCATTCAAGATGATGGCATTGGCATTGCTAAAACCAAACAAACATTACTTTTTGAAAAATTCTACCGTGTCGAACAAGGCAATCTCCATAACACCAAAGGGCTCGGACTCGGACTTTATTATGTTGACCAAATTATCAAAGCGCACCAAGGATCTGTAAAAGTCGTGAGTGATTTGGGTAAAGGCGCTGCGTTCACCATTAGTATTCCAGCTGTTTAGTTATGAAAAAAGTACTTTTAGCCGAAGACGATATTGATTTTGCTCATGTGTTGAAACAATATTTGGAGATGCATCAATTTGAAGTTCATTGGGCGAAAGATGGACAAGAAGCTTGGAAAGTATTCCAAAAAGAAACTTTTAATATTTGTATTTTTGATGTAATGATGCCTAAAATGGATGGCTTTACTTTAGCCGAAAAATGCGTCAATTACAATCCTGACACTCCGTTTTTATTCTTAACCGCCCGAAACCAAAGCGAAGACAAAATCAAAGGATTAAAACTCGGTGCCGATGATTATATCATCAAACCTTTTGAAGCTGACGAATTGGTTTTAAGATTGAACAATATCTTAAAAAGAAGTTCAAAAGATACCTTTAGTAAACCTAATGCCAATGAACTTCAAATTGGGAAATACATTTTTCATACTTATAGATTAGAATTGAAATTAGGAACCAAAGTCCAGCAGCTTACCGAAAGAGACGCTGCTTTGATTACTTATTTATTCCAAAATAAAAACCAATTACTCAAACGCGACCAAATATTACAAGCCGTTTGGAAAACCGATGACTATTTCTCCGGAAGAAGTATGGATGTTTACATTAGTAAGCTTAGAAAATACTTTGCTGAGGATTCCAATATTGCTATTGAAAGTGTGAGAAGCATTGGTTTGGAGTTTAAGGTGAAATAAAAACTTAGAAACTTAGTTACTCAGCCACTCAGTAACTTAAAAAAAGCAGACCTGTAAGCCGGATTCTGTATTCATCGAAACGAACCCTTATCATTTATCTAGGCCAACAATTGCTCATTGGCTCGAGCTTCCTACCCTTCGACAACGGGCGAGTAACCCTTAAATGCCGATATACTTGGAATTTCACCGCATAGAGTTTACCTGGTTTCACTACAGCCTTACCTGTACATACTTTCTGTTGCACTTGTCCTCATCTCTCGACGGACGGGCGTTACCCGCTATGCTACTCTGTGGTGTCCGGACTTTCCTTCCCGACAAGTCGGAACGATAAGGCGGTCTGCGCGGCAAAGGTAGAATATTAGATATTAAATTTCAGATATTAGATATATTTAATATTTAAAATTTGATATTTGATATTTCAAAACCTATATTTGTAATCAAGTAAAAATCTATGGAACAATTTGTAGTATCAGCCCGAAAGTATCGTCCTCAAACGTTTAAAGACGTTGTTGGGCAACAGGCTATTACCAATACTTTGCTCAATGCCATAGAAAACAATCACTTGGCTTCTGCCCTTTTGTTTACAGGACCAAGAGGTGTTGGTAAAACGACTTGTGCTCGTATTTTAGCCAGAAAAATTAACCAACCCGGTTATGACGATCCGTTTGAAGATTTTGCTTTTAATGTCTTTGAATTGGATGCTGCGTCGAACAACTCGGTGGATGATATCCGAAATCTGATTGACCAAGTTAGAATCCCGCCGCAAACCGGACAGTATAAAGTGTATATCATTGACGAGGTGCACATGTTGTCTTCGGCTGCTTTCAATGCATTTTTGAAGACCTTGGAAGAACCGCCTAAGCACGCCATATTCATTTTGGCCACGACCGAAAAACACAAAATCATTCCGACCATCTTATCGCGCTGTCAAATTTTTGACTTCAAACGCATTACGGTAAAAGACGCTAAAGAACATTTGGCAGAAGTGGCGACTAGTCAAGGCGTAGTTTTTGAAGACGATGCTTTGCACATTATTGCCCAAAAAGCCGATGGTGCAATGCGTGATGCTTTGTCGATTTTTGACCGTGTGGTTTCTTTTTGCGGAAATAATTTGACAAGACAAGCTGTGACTGAGAATTTAAATGTTCTCGACTACGAAACTTATATTAATATGACCGATTTGATTTTGGAGCATAAAATTCCGGAAGTTTTATTGGCATACAATGATATTTTATCCAAAGGTTTTGACGGACATCATTTTATTGCCGGCTTGGCTTCGCATTTCAGGGATTTATTGGTAGCCAAAAACCCGGCGACACTTTCTTTATTAGAAATGGGTGAAGCGGCACAACAACTCTACGGACAACAATCGCAAAAGGCTTCACAAGAATTTCTTTTGAAAGGAATCGACTTGGCGAATGATTGTGATTTAAAATACAAAGTTTCTCAAAACCAACGCTTGTTGGTTGAACTCACGCTGATGCAAATAAGCTCTATCACTTTTGATGGAGAAAAAAAAAAAGCTGACTTTATAATTCCACCGACGTATTATCGCAGGAATGATTATTCTATAGCCGAAGTACAAAGTACGAAGTTGGAAGTACGAAGTGTGGAGACTACTGAAATAATTGAGAAAGCAGAAAGCATAACGCAGAACGCAGAAATAGTTCAGAAGGCAGAAGAAGTTGTAGTTCAACCGACAACCTACAACCGACAACCGACAACTGACAATGTAGAACCTACAACCCCGAATTCGCAACCTACAACCAAAGTTTCCGCTTTATCCCTTGCCAGTATTCGTGCGAAGAAAGAAATGGCCGAAGCGCAAAAATCGGTGGTGAAAGAAACGGTGCATTTGCCTAGCGAACCATTTACCGAAACAGAAATGCTGGAGCAATGGTTGAAATATGCGCAACGTATGGAAGATAAAGGGTATCGCATTGTGGCTTCGTTATTAACTATAAACGACCCGATTCTTGAGGGCACAACTATCATTCACGAATTGCCGAATGAAAGTTCGAAAATAGATTTTGAAAAAGAAAAACCGGAACTTTTAGGTTATTTGCGTGGCAAACTGCACAACCACGATATTCAGATTAACGTAAAAGTGAATGAAACTTTAGTGGTCAAAAGAGCTTTTACCAACCAAGACAAATACAATCGTTTGGTGGAAATCAACCCGAATTTAGAGGTGTTGAAAAAGATGTTTGATTTGGATGTTTAAATCGTTTCCTGATACATCGCTTTTACAATGCCGTCCGCCAAACCTATTTTTGGCACAAACAATTGACGGGCACCGCTCCATTTCATAGCGTTCAAATACACTTTGGTTGCCGGTATGATTACGTCGGCACGGTCGGTGTTTAGGGCTAACTCGGCAATTCTTTGTTCGTAGGTCAATGAGTTTAAATATTGGTATTGCGAATTTAAGTATAAATAAGACAGCGGTTTGTCTTGCATCTTGCCTGACAATTTGAACAACTTATTGATGTTGCCACCAGAACCAATCAGAATCACATTTTCATATTCGGCGGTATTGCATTTAATCCATTTTTCAATTTCTTCCCAAACGATGTCGCTTACCATATTGTTCAGCATGCGAACGGTTCCGATTTTGAAGGATTTGGACGCGACCATTTTGCCATTGGTAAACAAGGAGAATTCGGTGCTTCCACCACCAACGTCAACGTACAAATAAGTTTGGTCTGTTTTTAGGAAGCTATGTAAATCGGAAGAAGCGATAATCGTAGCTTCAATTTTTCCGTCGATGATATCTATATCGATGTCGCATTTTTCCCGAATGATGTTGGCCACTTCTTTCCCGTTATAAGCTTCCCGCATGGCTGAAGTGGCGCAAGCTTTGTACTTTTCAACTTTGTATACTTTCATCAACAATTTGAAGGCTTTCATCGCATCTACCATACGATCGATATTTTCTTCTGAAATTTCACCTACCGTAAAAGCATCTTGCCCGAGACGAATGGGTACTCGAATCAAAGCACTTTTATTGAATTGGGTTTCTTTGTCTTTTTGTTCAACAATATTGGTAATGAGCAATCGCATGGCATTGGAACCAATATCGATGGCTGCATATTTTTTTATGGATATCATTCGTTATTAGGCTTATTACTTGCTTTAGCGGTTTTTATTTCACAAAAATCTAATCGGTCTCGATAGTAATTGTAGGTTTCAAATTGGGCACGAAAGATGGCTTCTCCTTCTTTTCGAACTCTGTATTTATTTTCAAATTTCTCAGAATGGAATCGCGCTTTTACATTGCCTTTCCAGCCAACCTCAAAAGTATCGATAATCTGTTTTTTAATATCTTCGTCATAAATCGGACAGGTAACTTCAACACGTCCATCAAGATTTCTGGTCATAAAATCGGCAGACGAAATAAATACTTCCGGATTATCGTCATTGCAGAAAATATACGAACGGGTGTGTTCTAATAAATAATCTACAATACTAATGGCTTCAATATTTTCGCTCATACCTTTCACACCCGGAATTAAAGAACAAATGCCTCGAACTTGCAATTTAATCTTTACTCCAGCATTGCTAGCTTCATATAATTTATCAATCATGGCATAATCCGACAGACTGTTCATTTTCAAATTGATATACGCCGGTCGACCGGTAATGGCGTTATTTATTTCTCTATCTATCAATTTATAAAACTTTGATCGTGTGTAATGTGGCGAAACAATTAGGTGTTTGTAACGGTGAATTCGATAGTTGACATCAAAGAAATCAAATATTTTAGCAACGTCTTTTAATATCTGTTGGTGACTGGTAAACAAAGTCAAATCCGTATAAATTTTGGCTGTAGTTTCGTTGAAATTTCCGGTCGAAATAAAGCCATATCGCTTTACTTTTCCTTCTTCTACTCTATCAATGACGCAAATTTTACTATGCACTTTTAAGCCTTTGATTCCAAAAATCAATTCGATGCCCTCTTGTTGCATTTGTTCGGCATAAGAAATATTGCTGGCTTCGTCGAATCGGGCTTGGAGTTCAATTTGGACCGTAACTTTCTTTCCGTTTTTGGCGGCATTAATCAAGGAACTCACGATTTGAGAGTTTTTGGCCAAACGGTATAAAGTTATTTTTATGGTGGTTACTTTTGGGTCTAAAGCGGCTTCACGCAAGAATTTAATCAGATAAGAAAACGACTGAAACGGTGCATTGACTAAGTAATCTTTTTTGGCAATTCTGTTTAGAATACTGCCTTCAAGCGACAAACCATCAACAGGAAGTGGCGCTTTAGGTTGGTATAACAAATCAAATCTACCAAGATTTGGGAAGTTCATATAGTCGCGACGGTTGTGGTATCTTCCACCGGGAATAATTCCGTCTGACTTTTCAATTTCGAGTTTGTTAAGAAAAAATTTTAGCGTGTCTTTTTCAATAGATTGGTCATATACAAAACGAACCGGTTCACCAATTCTTCGATCTTTTACGGAAGAAGCTATCTTTTCGAGCATACTTTTACTCATGTCGCTATCAATATCTAATTGTGCATCTCGGGTGATTTTAATCATGTGTGCTGAGATACTTTCGTGGTCAAAAATATTGAAAATACTGTTCAAGTTATACCGAATAACATCATCCAACAACATCAAATATTGTTTGCCATCTTTAGCTGGAAGTTCTACTATTCTGTTGGTATTTTTCGGAATTTCGATAATGGCATATCTGATCTCAGGTTTTGGTTTGACCAGTCCAAGCATCTTTGGCTTTTGTTCCACTTTCATGACTAATTTGACAGCCAAATAGCCGGAAGTATCCTTTAATAGTGGGAATTCGGCTAAATCATTAAGGATAATGGTAACCAATTCAGGGCTTACTTTTTGAATAAAAAAATCTTTGACAAAGTTTTCATGTTCAACAGAAACCTCTTTCTCATTAATGATAATGATGTTTTGTTTTACGAGTTCTTCCTCAATTTTAGTGAGTACTCTTAAGCTTTCTGCTTGCTGTTTGATTGTAATTTCTGTTATTTCTTTTACGAGTTGTTGGGCCGAAATTCCACCTAAAATCTTTTCTCCGGAAACACCGGATAAACTCAAACGACGAACGGCTGCAAATCGCACCCTAAAAAACTCATCTAAATTATTGGAAAAAATTCCGATAAATCTTAGTCTTTCTAGTAATGGTACGGATTCATCAGCGGCTTCTTGCAAAACTCTGGCATTGAATGCCAACCAACTCTTTTCTCTGTCTATATATCGAAAATTATTTTCTGTGCTCATAGCTATTTTAAATCTCTGGGGAAAACAACTTTTTGGGTAATGCCTTTTTCAATGTTATTCCAACTCAAACTGTCAAAATTTATCTTAACAAAACCGGAAGTTGAAACATTATCAATAAAAACGTTTCCAAATTTATTGACAAAATTTGTAATAGCCTCATTATGTCCGAAAACAATTAAATGATCGCAATCATTGGGACAAGATTTGATAATTTGTTCCAATTTTCTATCGTCAAAAGTGTATAAATCATCTTTAAAAATGATGCTTTCTATAGGAAAAGATAAATTTTGCGCAAAAATAATAGCGGTCTCAGCGGCACGTTTAGCAGCACTACTCCAAACTAAAAAAGTTTTTGGAATATGAAAGTTGATGTGAGTTGAAACCAAATGAGCGTCTTGAATACCTTTCCCGGTTAATGGTCTGTCAAAATCATGTAGAGGTGCATCCCAACTGGATTTTGCATGTCTGATCAATAGTAATTGTTTCATGATTAAAAGCTGCTGAATATTTCGAATGTATAAATTTAAGTTTTTAATGCTTATGGCTTGCGTTTATTTTGATTGATTTCTTAATCAGAAAGAAAAATTAAAATAATCAGCTCATTATTCTAGACTTAGACGTTAAAAAATTTTGTACTGATTATGCTATTTAATAAACATTTACCAGAGTATCATAAAGGAGAGTATATAATATTTTTGTAATCTTTTACTTTATTATTATGTTAATAAATGCACTTTATCTATGTTTTAATGCATTTTATCGATATTTTTTTTGGTGAATTAAAAAAAACAATCTACTTTCGAATTGTTAAACAAATATTAAAATGAAATTATTACCCCAAATACCCCAAATAAACTATGTCAAAAATTGAAGAAAAATGTCTGGCAAAACTGTTTTTAAAACAAGTAAAACCAATATTTTTTATTAAGAAACAAAACCCTACATCTAGTAATCTAAAGCTATTAAAATGAAAAATTTTACACGATTCTTTCAGAAAAGAAATAATAAGCCTCTTTATTTTATGTTTCTGATTGCTTTAATTGGATTTTCCAATAAAAGTATAGCGCAAACAGGATGCAACATTACAGTTGCTAATTGTCCTGCTCCAAGTTTACCTCCAGAATGTGCTGATGCAATAAGTGGAGGCATATTAGGTACCCAAGTAACTTGGACTCCGCCTGATTTCAGCATAGCATGTCCATCAGGTGGAACTGGCTTTGATTTTTCAACTAATTTTGATTTACCTGAATCATCTAATAATTGTTGGAGTTATAACTATGTACAAAGAATTGGAACCGGTGGAGGTAGACTTAGACTTTTTCAATCTACCGGAATTTTGGGAACTAGTCCCAGCTTTACAACACCATCATTTTATATGGTCAGTAGCCCTATCAACTGTAGTTTTACAATTACAAATGGTAGTGGTGCTCCGCTTGTATGTAATGTATATCTTATTTTAGCTAACGGAACTAGTGCTCCGACACCTTTAGCCTCGGTTAACATAAATGGCACTGGTAATTATCCATTTACTGTAAATCCTGCTACAGCTGGTCAACCCGCAGGGATTTATCGATTGTTCTATGAATTTATCGGTGCCGGTAATAACCGAGATTATATAGATTTATTGCAAATAAATGCACCTTTGATTTCAACATCATGTGGAGAAGATATAAATTTTTACAGCAACTCAAACTTCCTTCCGGGTGATTTTTTCCCTGTTGGAACTACTCCGGTAAATTACACCGCCACATGTAACAGTTGCATACCTGTAATCACTCTTAGTTGTAACTTTAATGTTATTGTAAATGGTGTTACTGCAAATGCTACAGCAACAAACTCAAGTTGTGGATTAAATAATGGATCGATAAGACTTGAATCTGCAAGTTCAAATCTAACTCCAGTATTAGAATATAATATAAATAATTCAGGTTGGGTAGGCTTCAGCTCTCCTTTAACTTTGAACAATCTTGCTCCTGGCAATTACACAATTAATGTAAGAGATAATTTTTCCAATATTCCCGGGTACTGTCAAATACTTTCTCCGTTATTGGTAAGTGTAGGTACAAATATCGATGCAGCTCCAACTACGCC
>NZ_JACTAB010000011.1 GCF_014486695.1 Flavobacterium buctense | reverse complement strand
TGTAAGTGTAGCCAATGCAGGTACACCAAGTTGTGTGAATCCGCAGACAAGTAGCGTTACTTTAACTACGGTTGAGCCACCGGTAGCCGGAACAAATACAAGTACAACAATTTGTATTTTAAATCCATCATTTGATTTATTTCCTTTGTTAGGTCCAACAGCACAATCTGGTGGGACATGGTTTCCGGCATTAGCCAGTGGAACCGGTATATTTAATCCCGCAGTTGATTCAGCTGGAACTTATACTTATTCCGTTACAGGAACAACACCATGTCCAACTTCCTCAGCTTCTGTTGAAGTAATTATTAATCCGGTTCCGGATGCAGGAATAGATGGAACTTTGGCTATTTGTTCAAATCAAAATTCAGTAGATTTATTTGCTTCTTTGACAGGAACACCACAACTTGGCGGAACATGGTCACCTTCTTTAGTGAGTGGTACAGGAATTTTTAATCCGGCTGTTGACACTTCAGGAGTTTATACTTATACGGTCACCGGTATTGCTCCTTGTATTGATGATACTGCAACCGTTAACGTAACTATAACACCCGGACCTGAAGCAGGAAATAACAATGCTGTTACCCTTTGTGTGAATAGTCCGATTCAAGATTTAGCCTTATTATTAGGTCCAAATTCACAACCTGGTGGAACATGGTCACCAACTATGGCAAGTGGAACAGGCGTTTTTAATCCGGCAGTTGATCCGCAAGGCGATTATACTTATAGTTTAACAGGAACACAACCTTGTGATAATGATTTTGCAGTAATAACAGTTACCGTGAATCCGGTTCCTAATGCAGGAAATAACAATTCGGTTACTTCATGTTCCAATGGTTCAACTCAAGATTTATTTTTATTGTTAGGTTCCAATGCCCAAGCAGGCGGAACATGGTCTCCGGTTCTAGCCAGTGGAACAGGATTTTTCAATCCCGTTGTTGATTTGGCAGGAACTTATACTTACAGTGTAGGTGGTGGGTTATGTGCTACAGATACCGCTGATGTGGTGGTTACTATTATTCAGGCAGCAAATTCAGGTGGAGTAGGTCAAACTTTAAATACCTGCGTTAGTACAACATCAGTAGATTTATTTACAGGATTGGACGGAACACAAGGAATAGGAACTTGGACTGATGATAATGCAACAGGTGCTTTAACTGGTAATATATTCAATCCATCAACAATAGGTGTGGGAACCTATAATTTTACTTATACCGTTTTTGGAACTTCGCCATGTGTTAATTCAAGCTCTACGGTAACCGTAATTGTTAATCCACAACCTAATGCAGGTACTTTTACCGGAATAGTTTCTTTATGTTCAAGTGTAGGTATTTTAGATTTAGCAACGTTACTAACGGGTCAGAATTCAGGTGGTATTTGGACAGATGGTAGTGCGCAAGTGGTAACTTCTCCAATTAACATCATCAATTTTACTCCAGGGACTTATAGCTATACTTATTCGGTTACCAATGCATGTACTACCGATACCGAAGTGGTTCAGTTTACCATTTTAGCCAATCCAATCATTTCTACCGTTAACATCACAATTTCTCCAGCTTGTTTAGGTTCGAATGTAATTGTGAATTTGAACGGAATGGTCGATGGAACTTATACCTTAAGTTACGATTTATCCGGTGCCAATACTTTGACAGGACAAACGGTAAATGTTACCATTGCTGCCGGAATTGGGAATTTTAGTATCCCAACTTCTTCACTTCCTAACATTGGGACAACTGTACTAACTTTTACGAATATTCAAAATACAGTTACCAATTGTTCAAGTAGTTTAACTAATGTAGCAACACAGATTCAAGTAAGACCATTATCCGATATTGATAGCGCAAATTTATCCGCAGCTAATGTGTGTTTCGGCAATAGTGTTGTAGTTAATATTGCCAATGCAGTAAACTTACCCGATGGTGTTTACCAATTCAATTATTCAATCCCAGGTGCAACGCCAACAACCGGTGTTACCGGAAATGTTACAGTTAGTGGAGGAATAGGTCAGTTTACTGTTCCGGCCTCGATTTTTACTGTCGCCGGAAATTATACTTTAACAATTATCGGAATCATAGCCACAACCGGTTGTACCAATGCGAATGAAAATGCAACAGTAAGTTTTACCATCAATCCAATTCCTAGTATAACAACCGCAACAATTACAGTTCAAGATACTTGTGCCAATTTTGCCAGTTTAGTTACGATTTCAGGAACAACAAATCTAACCGATGGAGATTATACCATCATCTATCAATTGAGCGGAGCCAATGCGGCATCGACTACTGTCACAGTAACATTCTCAGCCGGAACCGGATCATTCACCATTCCTGCGACAGATTTAATCAACAACGGTGTTACTACCTTAACTATTAGCCAATTAAATTCTGTTGCAACTAATTGTGGTGTAGGTGGAAATGTTGTTGATCCAATTGCTTTCAATGTAACCGAACTTGGAACACCGCAAATCATTCAAGACGGTAATCTTTTCTGTCAAGATGATAATCCAACGATTGAAACTTTGACTGCCAATTTGATTGGATTCCCAACCGTAATTTGGTACAATGCACCAACTGGTGGAACGGCTTATGCAACTACTGATTTGTTAGTTAATGGTGCAACTTATTATGCGGCTTTATTAGCAGCGAGTGGGTGTGAGGGTTCCATAAGATTAGAAGTAACTGTCGATACAACCGTTTGTGATGATATATTTATTCCGGATGGTTATTCGCCAAATAATGACGGCATCAACGATACTTTTGAAATTCCGAACCTGGCGTTATTGTATCCGAATTTCAAATTAGAAATCTATAACCGCTACGGAAATTTAATTTATACCGGAAACAGGAATGCTCCAAATTGGGACGGAACAACCACCGTTAGCGGATTGAATCTTGGAAGTAATTTATTGCCTGTTGGTGTTTATTTCTTCATATTGAATTTCAATGACGGAGCTAGAGAAACCATTCAAGGTAGAGTATATCTAAACAGATAAGGAAGATGAGTACAATTATGAAACATAGCCTCTTAAAATATCTTTCAGCGATACTTGTCGTAATGAGTACTACTGCTGCGCTAGCACAACAAGATCCTCAATTTACCCATTATATGTATAATATGAGTGTCATCAATCCGGCTTACGCAACTGAAAATAAAGATGTAATTAATATGGGTGGCATTTATCGTGCCCAATGGGTTGGTATCAAAGGTGCGCCAACAACGCAATCCTTTTTTGCCCACAAACCTTTGTCTAAGAATGTTGAGATGGGAATTTCAATCGTGCATGACGAAATCGGAGATGTAGTACAAGAGAGCAATATTTTTGCCGACTTCGCTTATGTATTGTCATTGTCAGAAAGAACAAGATTGTCCTTTGGATTAAAAGCCGGTGTAACCCTTTTTAGTGCCAATTTCAATGGATTTCAATACACCGACCCGGTTTTAGATCCGGCATTTCAGAATAACATCAACCAAACATTTCCCAATATCGGTGCCGGAACTTACTTGTTTGGTGATAACTATTATCTCGGATTGTCTGCTCCTAATTTGATGACCTCAAGACATTTAGAAACCAATAACGGTGTAGTGGGAAGCGGTGTTGAATCTGTCCATTTCTTTATGACCGGTGGCTATGTCTTTACTTTTAACGGAAATGATAATTTCAAATTGAAGCCGGCCTTTATGGCTAAAGGTGTTGAAGGCGCTCCGGTTTCCATAGATTTAACCACAAACGTTTTAATCAACAACCGATTCGAAGCCGGAGTAGGTTATCGGGTTGATGATTCGGTTAGCGGTTTGGTAGGTTTTTATGTTACACCAACACTAAGAATAGGTTATTCTTATGATTATACACTTTCGAATTTAAGAAGCTTTAACTCAGGTTCGCATGAAGTGTTTGTTTTGTTCGATCTAGATTTAGGCCGACTTTCGAAAAAAGGGTATGATAAATCACCAAGATTCTTTTAAAATGGATACGATGAAAAAAATCTTCTACATACTTTTTGTTTTTTGCAGTATCACCACTCTTTTTGCCCAAAAAAAAGTTAGTGTCAAGCAAGCCCATTCTTTGTTTGACAGAAAATCCTATGTCAAAGCTGCAGAAGCTTACGAGCAATGCGAACAATCACTAAAAGTGTTGCAAAATTTAGGCGATTGTTATTATTACAATTTCCAAATGAATAATGCGGTTCGCGCTTATGGACAGTTGTTTTTCACTTTTAAAGACAGTGTAAAGAAAGAAGTTTACTTCCGTTATGCTAATGCTTTAAAGGGCATCAAAGATTTCGATAAAGGGGATAAAATTATGTCTGAATATTTAGACTTTGACCAGAATACGCCAAAGTTTATGAAGAACGTAACTCGAAACACACCACACAGTTTCAAACTTGAAATGATGTCGAAAAACAAAACTAATGGTGATTTCGGAATTGCTTTCTTTGGCGAAAAAGTAACTTTTGCTTCGCTGAGAAATGCCGATGAAAAAGCTTATGGTTGGAACGACAGACCTTATTTAGATTTGTTTATGGCCTCCGTAAACGATAAAGGACAATTGGTTAAAGTAGAACCATTCCCGGACATCATCAACACCAAAAAACATGAAAGTAATGCCACTTTCAGTGCCGATGGTAAAACCATGTATTTCAACAGAACCGGTGACAAACAAGTAGAAGTAAACAACGAAAGAGTTGCCACGGTCAAAATTTATAAAGCGGAATATGTTGGAGACAAATGGACTAATGTTAAAATGTGTTCGTTTTCCAGCGATGAGTATTCTGTGCAACATCCCTTTTTAACCAAAGACGGAAAGAAGCTCTATTTCGCCAGCGATATGAAAGGGACAATTGGTTCGATGGATATTTTCGTAGTCGATATTTTGCAAGACGGTACTTTTAGTCAACCTAGAAATTTAGGAGAAACTATCAATACTATTCACCGCGAACAATTTCCTTTTCTTACTGAAGACGGAACACTTTATTTTGCTTCAGATGGTCATCAAGGCAATGGAAATCTCGATATTTTTATGAGTTTGAAATTAAGCGAAACGGAGATGGATAAACCCTTAAATTTAGGCTCAACCATCAATAGTGAAATGGACGATTTCAATTTTATTTTGGATGAAGCCAACGACAAAGGGTATTTTGCTTCTAACCGAACCGGTGATGACAACTTATACACATTCGTTCGCGAAGAAAATAAACTCCAATATTTAGTTGAAGGTGAAGTTCGCGATATGAAATCAACTGAACTTTTACCTGGTGCAACTGTGAAATTGTATAACGATAAAGGGGAATTACTCGAAGAGATTTTGGTTGGAAAAGATGGTGATTTTACGTTCAATACGGAGCCGAATAAGAAATACAAAATCATGGCTTTCAAAGATTTTTATATTCCGGCAGAAGCTGAATTTGATACCAGTCAAAAAGGGAAAGTGTACATTGATTTGCAAATGAAAGTTGAGTCCTATTATGATGCCGAAGATATCATCAACAAAAAAGAAGACGGAACAGTTTTAATCGAACTGGAAAATATTTATTTCGATTTAGACAAATGGAATATCAAACCGCAAGCAGCTCAAGTCTTAGATGTTTTGGTTGGTTTATTGAAGAAATACCCATACATGGAGATTCAAATCGGTTCACACACTGATACCAGAGCTTCCGAAATGTATAATTTGAGATTATCAAACCGAAGAGCGGCTTCGGCCTTAGAATATTTGGTACAAAACGGCATAGACAGAAAGCGCCTTAAATCGGTAGGTTATGGCGAAAGCAAACCGTTGATTATTTGTCCGAAAAACGATTGTACCGATAGCGAGCATGCTACCAACCGTAGGTGTACGTTTATGATTTTGAAATAAGTTAGTTGTTGAGTGTTGTTATAAATTGGATTTTTTGAACTCAGATGCATGCTTTCCCAAGCGTGCATTTGTTTTTTAGTCAAAGCGTAACTTTACATTAACATAAATATTCCGATGGGTTTCGGTTGTATTCCTTATTTTTGTTCTTCTATAATAAATTTCAATGAAAAAGATATTTTCTTTACTGTTATTAGTAATCTTAAACAACCTTTCGGCCCAAGAAAGACCAAAATTGGTTGTCGGCATAGTGATTGACCAAATGAAAATGGAATACTTATACCGTTTCCAAGGTGATTTCTCCGAAACCGGTTTTAAGCGATTGATGAATGATGGCTACACTTTTCACAATATGCATTACAACTTTATGCCAACGTATACAGCTCCGGGTCATGCCTCCATTTACACCGGAACAACACCGGCGATGCACGGAATCGTGAGCAACGAGTGGTTTCACCGAACTTTAAAAAAAGAAGTCTATTGTACAGACGATGAAAGTGTGACGACTTTGGTTCCCGGAACAGAGAAAGAAGGTAAAATGTCGCCTAAAAACCTTCAAGCGACAACCATTACCGACGAATTAAAACTGTCCACCAACTTCAAAGGAAAAGTTATCGGAATGAGCATCAAAGACAGAGGTGCTATTCTTCCGGCCGGACATTTTGCCGATTGGGCTTTTTGGTACACTAAAACAGGTGAATTTATCTCGAGTTCTTTTTATGGAAATACTTTGCCAAAATGGATGGATGACTTCAATAAAGAAAAACAATATTTACCGTATATCAATAGCGGTTGGTCTTTGTTAAAACCAATTGAAACCTACAACGAGAGTTTAACCGATGACAACAATTACGAAGGGAAGTTGTATAAAAAGGCTCCAATTTTCCCATACAATTTAAAAGAAATGTATGAAAGTAACGACGCCGGAGTTTTAAGAGTTACGCCATTCGGGAATGATGTTTTAGCCAATTTAGCCAAAAGAGCTATCGAAAAAGAAGCATTAGGTAAAGATGACATCACCGATTTTTTAGCGGTTAGTTTCTCTTCTACTGATTATATCGGACATACTTTTGGTCCGCGCTCCATAGAAATTCAGGATACTTATTTGCGTCTTGATTTGACCATAGCCGATTTTTTAAATTATTTGGATAAAACCGTAGGCAAAGGAAACTATTTGGTTTTTATGACCGCTGATCACGCTTGCTCCGAAAACCCAACGCACTTAAAAGATCACAAATACGAGGTAGACAATATTAGCAATAAAGAGGTTTCGAAGGATTTGGTAGCGTTTTCAGAACAAACTTTTGGGGCTAATTTATTGTTGAAATACGATAGCTATAATGTTCACTTCGATAAAGAATTAATCAAAACCAAAGGCCTGGATTTGGCCAAAGTAAAACAAAGTTTCAAAGATTTTTTATACACCAAAAGTTATGTAAAAAGAGTCTATGCCGAAGAAGATATACTCACTTCTACAAGCAATGATCAGTTGTTAGGTTTTGTTCAAAAAGGCTATGATCCAACGCAAAATGGAGATTTGTATTTTGTTTATAAACCGGGTTATATTGAGTATTCGGCTACCGGTGCTACTCATGGTTCACCTTACACTTATGATACTAATGTTCCCTTATTATTTTATGGCTGGAATATTAAAAAAGGCGAAACTCACGATAAAAAACTCATTACTCAAATCGCTCCCACATTGGCACAAAAATTAAAAATCACGTTGCCAAATGCTACGGATAGTGAAGTGCTTTTAGAAGTTTTGGATAAATAATTTAAGGCGTACTTTTTCCATATTTCATTGGGGCTACTTCCGGTTGTTTTCCATTGGTTAGCGTGACCACAAACAAATTGTCGAATTGGTTTTCGCTAATATTTATGTTAAAAGTATTGTTGCTGAGCACTTTTAAAAGCTCCGGAACGGTATTCGAATGTCCAACAATAACCACTGTCTTTCCACGATAGGTATCAAGTAGCTCATTGACCAACTCGGCATAAGGTTTATTCACCGGATATTCAGTAATGGCCATTTTTTTTTCAGTAGCCAATGGTGTAACCGTTTGTTTAGTGCGATTGAAAGGCGTAGCATAAATAGCCTCAACAGAAATTGGACTCAATGTTTTTCGCAGCTCCACTGCTCTTGTCAAGCCATCAGCACTAAGATTAGGGTCTTTAGTATTGTCTGCTTTTTCAGCATGGCGCAAAACGATGAAAGTTGTAGTTTGAGAAAAGGAAGCTAGGGAAAATAGTAAAATCAATGCTAAGCCAAAATTTTTCATAGTAGTTTATCCTTTAGGATTCTATTCAAAGATAAATCTTTTTATGAAATATAAGAGCGAATGTTGCGCAATCATTATCCATAAAAAAGCACCAATTAAGGTGCTTTAAATCTGAGAATCTGCGGGATATTATTATACTTCAACCATAATTTGATTCTGTAACAAATCTTCAAAAGTTTCTCTTTCTCTAATCAAATGACCTTTTCCGTCTTTCCACAAAACTTCGGCAGGTTTGAAACGCGAGTTGTAGTTAGAAGCCATCGAGAAACAATACGCTCCGGCATTTCGGAAACATAACGTATCACCTTCGTGGATTTCTGTAATTCTACGATTGCTGGCAAAAGTATCGGTTTCACAAATGTAGCCTACAACAGTATAGAAACGCTCTTTGCCTTTTGGATTCGAAATGTTTTCAATCGTATGTTGAGAACCGTAAAACATCGGACGAATCAAATGGTTGAATCCACTATCAATTCCCGCGAAAACAGTAGAAGTTGTTTGTTTGATAACGTTTACTTTAGCTAAAAAATATCCGGCTTCACTCACCAAGAATTTCCCGGGTTCGAAAGCCAAGGTCAATTCGCGACCGTATTCTTTTTCGAATGCCAAAAAGCGTTTGGTTAATTTTTTGCCCAATTCTTCAATGTTGGTTTCGATATCGCCTTTTTTATATGGTACTTTAAATCCGGAACCGAAATCCAAGAAATCTAAATTTTTAAATTGTTTGGCAGCATCGAATAAAATTTCGGCGGCATAAAGGAAAACTTCGATATCTAAAATATCGGAACCGGTATGCATGTGAATACCGTTGATGTGCATTTTAGTGTTTTCTACAATGCGTAAAATGTGCGGAATTTGATAAATAGAAATTCCGAATTTACTATCGATATGTCCAACGGAAATGTTCTCGTTTCCACCGGCCATTACGTGCGGATTGATACGAATACAAACCGGAACTTTCGGATGTTTAGTGCCAAAGTGTTCCAACACGGAAAGGTTGTCGATATTGATTTGCACACCCAATTTCGCCACTTCTTCGATTTCTTCAAAAGAAACGCCGTTGGGTGTAAAGATGATTTTGTCCGGAGTAAATCCGGCATGCAAACCCAATTGTACTTCCTGAATGGAAACGGTGTCCAGACCTGAACCCAAGTTCTTCAGTAGCTTCAGAATAGAAATGTTCGACAAGGCTTTCATCGCGTAGTTGATGCGAAGTTTCTCTACCTTGGCAAATGCATTGGTTAAACGATTGTACTGAAACTCAATTTTTTCAGCATCATACACATAAAGTGGATTCCCGAATTCACGGGCCAATTGTTCTAATTCTGTCGGTTGCATAATTGTAATTTAATTTAGCTGCAAAGCTAAGCCTCGAATGGCGCAATTCCAAAGAAAAAAATAGCAGAATTCGTCCTTTTTGAAAGCTATTCTACAAATTGAAGCCTAAATCCATCCGAAATAGATTGGTCAATAACTAATTCATTACCGCTAATGGAGAAACAACCCATTTCAATTCCGTCAATTTTGATAATCTCACCACAAGGGAATTCCGGGTTGTCAACGATTTGATAATTGTAGATGCCGGTTTCAAAAACATCCCATAGTGCTGTATTGTTATTATTGACTACAGTTACTGTTTGTGTAGTTGCATTAAAATCCCAAGTGATTAATCCGGGAGCAAAATCGTTGTCAATTCCGGCAAAAGTACCACTTACATTAATAAGTTTCCATTGTCCTTCTACAGTGTTTGAGTTGGTGCTTGAATCGTTACTGCAACTTGGCATTAAAACCAAAAGTAAGAGGGTTAAAGTTAGGATAGATTTCTTCATGTTTTTTTGATTTAAAACTTAGATACTTTAACTCAAAAACGGTTGCGTCATTTTTTGCAGTAAGTGGTTATTTTATAAATATACTAAATTGGTATACATTTCTTTTTGGTTTGATACTAATTAATTACTTTTGTGGCACATTTTGCTGAAATCTATTTCAGCACTTCACAAACTAACTATTTATTATGAACATACACGAATATCAAGGTAAGGAAATTTTAGCCAGTTACGGCGTTAGAATTCAACGTGGCATTGTAGCTAACAGTCCGGTAGAAGCAGTAGCAGCTGCAAAACAATTGACTGCTGAAACGGGAACCGGTTGGCACGTAATTAAAGCTCAAATTCACGCTGGAGGAAGAGGAAAAGGCGGCGGAGTGAAGTTGGCTAAGAACATACAACAAGTTGAAGAAATTGCAGAACAAATCATCGGGATGCAATTAATTACACCACAAACACCACCGGAAGGCAAAAAAGTACACAAAGTTTTAATCGCTGAGGATGTTTATTATCCTGGCGAAAGTGAAACTTCTGAGTTTTATATGTCGGTTTTATTAAACAGAGCCAAAGGGAGAAATATGATTATGTATTCTACTGAAGGTGGAATGGATATTGAAGAAGTGGCCGAACATACACCGCATTTAATCTTTACGGAAGAAATTGATCCGGCTGTTGGTTTGCAAGGTTTTCAAGCCAGAAGAATTGCTTTCAATTTAGGGCTTTCTGGAAATGCTTTCAAAGAAATGGTAAAATTTGTAGAAGCTTTATACAACGCTTACATCGGTTGTGATGCTTCTATGTTTGAAATCAATCCGGTTTTAAAAACTTCTGATAACAAAATTATGGCGGTGGATGCCAAAGTAAATATCGATGATAACGCTTTGTTCAGACAACCAAAATATGCTGACATGCGTGACATCCGTGAGGAGAATCCAATTGAAGTAGAAGCCAAAGAAGTAGGTTTGAACTACGTTGACCTAGACGGAACGGTTGGTTGTATGGTAAACGGAGCAGGTTTGGCTATGGCTACAATGGATTTAATTAAATATGCAGGTTTTGAACCGGCTAATTTCTTGGATGTTGGTGGAACAGCTGATGCCAAACGTGTGGAAACTGCCTTTAGAATTATCTTAAAAGATCCAAACGTAAAAGCGATTTTGATTAATATTTTTGGTGGAATTGTTCGTTGCGACAGAGTTGCGCAAGGTGTAGTAGATGCATATAAAAATATGGGTGATGCTATTAAAGTGCCAATCATTGTTCGTTTACAAGGAACCAACGCAGAAATTGCCAAAGAATTAATTGACAATTCAGGAATGCCTATTTTATCTGCAGTTCAATTCCAAGAAGCTGCTGACCAAGTAAAAGTTGCCTTATCTTAAAAATTTAATCCAAGGCATAGCTGAATTGAGTGAAGCTAAATTGAATATAGAATTACAAACCCGAGTTAAAGCTCGGGTTTTTTTATTATTTTCGGCTTTAATTTTCTCACCAAGCGAATTTATAAATGAATAGCAAGCTTTTTTTTACCCAAAGAATCAATCTGCTCATTATTTTGATTTCCTCGTTAATGATGGTTGTAGTGCTCAATTTGCCTTTTAAAGCAAAACCTTTTGGAGACATTACTTTTCATGAAGAAGCCAAAAATTTAGCTTTATGCCTCAAAGGCAATATCGGTTATGAAAAGGTGATGATTACCAAAGCACCCGGACCGGTTTTTTTCTACACGCCGGCTTATCTAGTGGCGCCTTCAGCTACTACTGACAATCAACTTTGGGTTTATGGTGTAGTGTTTACTTTTATCACCATTACCATCAGTTTGCTTCTGATTTTTAAAATTGGTTCCAATCTCTTCTCCAAAGAAGTTGGATTGCTGAGTGTCTTACTCTTCTTTATTTTTCCGATACATTGCTATTATTCTTTGGGAATACTGGCCGAAGTTCCGGCGTTTTTTTCGTTGACTTTGGCTCTGTACGGTTGGTCAAAAATTACTCAGGATGCCCATAAAAAAACAGGTTGGATAGTACTAACACTCGGGATATGGTTTTTGATATTGAACAGACCTAATACGATGTTATTGCTGATGATAGGGTTCGTTGTGATTGTGTATTCTTTCTTTAGAAAAAAGGAATTCTTCAAACTTTACGGGAAGAAATTGGCATTGGCTTTTACTTGTGTTGGATTCATGGGATTGGGAACACTTCAGTTGGCCAAAATGATAACAGGCGAAAAATCAGGCGATAATCAAGAAGGACTTTTGTACTATGTGGCTCACCAAGGCAGATTTCAATTTAGGGAAGAACCAACTGATTTTCGTTTTTGGGAAAGCGATATCCGATCGGACAGTAAAGATTATCAGAATTGGGGTAAAAGCGGGCAAGAATTAGAAAAAATAGCCAATGATACCCAACGTTCTTCAACAGAGGTTTACAAAGAATTTTTATTCAACGATATTCTTGAGCATCCTTTCTTGTTTGTCAGACAGTTTTTTGTCAAATGTTTTTATGGGCACATGTATTTCATCAATAGTGTAAAACCGGAGCAATTTCATCTCGGACCCATTCATGGGGTATTGGGATATTGGTTTGTTATTTTATTGATAAACTCCATTAATATCATCATCATTTTAGGAGCCACTTTGTTTTTGTGGAAGGAAAAAAACAGGGTCAATTACTGGCTTTTTTGGGGCGTAATTGTCGCATTATTAATCTTTCACGGATTAACTTATATGGAACCTCGATACATGTTTCCGGCACGCGTGGCTTTATATATAATGAGTGCAGTTGGTTTATACCGCATCAATTGGATTCAAAAGAAAGTCAACTTTATGTCAAAGTTTGTTTTCTTAGGTACTAAATAAGGGGTCAATTATTTTGCAAATTCTCATCCAAAACAGCCCAATGCTCATTTAATACCTTTCAACCAAATGGAAATGCTACTTTTGTTTTGAACATTATATAGATGTACGAATGAAGATAGAAAAATACTTTCCTTTATATTTTTTGTTGCTTTTTTCTATTGTGAGTTGGTCACAAAATCAAAAGATAGACAGCTTAGTTTTCGTTTTGAAAAAAACCAGAAACGATATTGATAAAGCACAATTATTCAATGCAATTGCCGATCAATACAAAACAAGAGATCCGAAGTTAATGTTGGATTATGCCCAAAGAGCCTATGATTTGGCGCAAAAAATTAACTACGAATTGGCTGAAGGTCATGCCTTATTAAATTTAGGGAATGCCAATATTATTAGCGGAAATTACCCAAAGTCATTACAGTATTTTACTGATGCCCAGCATCTTTTTGAGAATTTGGATGTTAAAAATGAGGTAGAGAAACAAAAAGGGTTGGCCAAAGCATTAGGCAGTATCGGTATCGTATTTTCGGAGCAAAGTAATTATGCCAAAGCGTTACAATATTATCTTAAAGCGGTTAAGATTTATGAGCAAATTAAAGAGGAAGAAAAGTGTGCCAAATTGTATAACAATATTGGTGTCGTTTACCAATCACAATCAGCTGATTTTAAAGCACTCGAATATTTCATTAAGACTCAAAAGATTCAAGAAAAACTCAAAGATGCCAACATTGGAATCACTTATACCAATATTGGAAACGGTTACTTAAAACAAAATAATTTACCCAAAGCTTTTGACTATTATACTAAAGCAAAAATGGCCTTAGAAAAGAACCCAAATCCAAGAGCATTGGGCGAATGGTACAATAATATAGGGTTGTATTACAAAACTGCCAAGCAAACGAATAAAGCCATCGAGCACTGGAATTCGGCTATTTCGACTTTTGAAATCATTGATGATAAATTCGGAGTAGGAGATAGTTATCTTCTGCTGGGTCAATTATTTTTGGAACAAAATAAACTTGATGAAGCTTCGCAAATGGCCGAGAAATCATTAGCATTAGCCAAAGAAATCAAAGTTTTAGAACAAGTAGTATTATCTGAAAAATTGCTCAGCGATATTTACCAAAAACAAAACAATTCAGCACTTGCGCTGCTGCATTTCAAGAACTATAGTCAGGCAAAAGACAGTTTGACTAATGAAGAAAATATCAGAAGAAGTGTTGAAGAAGAGATGAATTTTGATTTCGAAAAACGCGAAGCTATTCAGCAAAAAGAAATTGAAAAGAGAGATTTATTGCTTAAAGAAGAATCCAAAAGAAATACGTTACAACTCTTTTTTGCGGCCATTTTTGGATTGCTACTTTTCGGGATGGCGTTTTTAATTTACAATCGCATTCAGCTTAAAAAGAATCTCACTTTGCAAAAAGAATTAGCGGAATACGAACAAAAAGCCTTGCACTTGCAAATGAATCCCCATTTTGTATTCAATTGTTTGGGTTCTATATCGAGTTTTATTGTCCAAAACGGTACAGATTCGGCAATCAAATACTTATCTAAATTCTCCAAATTAATGCGATTGACACTCGAATATTCCAAAGAGTCATTAATCCCTATCGACAAGGAAATTGAAAGCTTACAAAACTATTTGGAACTCGAGCAACTGCGTTTCAACAACAAGTTTACGTTTTCTATTTACAAAAGTGAAGCCATTGAAGATGATATGGCGATTCCACCGTTACTGTTACAGCCTTTTGTTGAAAATGCTATCATACACGGTGTAATTCCAAAAAAAGAAATCGGCAGTATAGCGGTTCGTTTTGCCTTAGAAAAAGAAAGTTTGCTTTGTACCGTGGAAGATAATGGTGTTGGTTTCAACGAGTCAAAAGCGCAAAAACAGCATTCGGTTGTAGCCCACAAATCGATGGCATTGGATATAACCAAAAAACGTTTGGAAATGATTGAATCAACTACCAAACAAAAGACAGAGTTTACGATTGAAGAAGTCAAGAATAGTAACGGTGAAGCCATAGGAACGAAAGTAACTTTGCATTTGCCAATTCAATACATAAAATGATTACAGCCTTACTTATTGACGATGACAGCAATTTAAGAAACGGCATGAAAAGCTTGTTGGCTCGTTATGCACCTGAAATTCGCATCATTGGAGAAGCCGAAAGTGTCGAAACCGGTACGGCTTTGTTGTTGCAAAATCCACCGCAAGTATTGTTTTTAGACATTCATTTGGGCGATGGATCCGGTTTTGATTTATTGGAAGAAGTAAACAAAAAAGGGAAGTTGAATTCTCAAATTGTTTTCATTACAGCACATGAACAATATGCTATCAAAGCTTTTCGTTTTAGTGCGTTAGATTTCTTGCTCAAACCGGTTGATCCTGAGGAGCTAGAGAAAGTGATTGGAAAATTAAAGAACATTATTGATAAAAATGATAACGTTGCCCACATTGACTTGCTTTTGGAAAACATCCGAAAAAAAGTAGATAATTTTAAACGAATTGCTTTGTCAAATTCAGACGGAATTCATCTGTTTGAAGTGAGTGACATTATTAGATGCGAGAGCGAAGACAATTACACTAAGTTTTACATTAAGAACAGTAAACCGATATTGATTTCAAAGACATTAAAAGAATACGAAGAATTATTGACGGAGCACGGTTTCGAAAGAATTCACCAAAGTCATCTGATTAATTTGGTTTATCTGAAATCTTATATCAAAAAAGATGGGGGTTATGTAGTTATGGCAGACAATGCTCACTTGCCGATTTCACAGCGAAAAAAGGAGCGTTTGCAAGAATTATTGAAGATGTTATAGCAAATTCTAATTCAAATAAGGCACTTGCTCATTTACCAAAGATTAACCGAAAAACAGACAGTACTTTTATAAGGTCAAAATAAATCAATCATAACGAATACTCTATATTATGAAAAAATTATACTTTTTAATGTTCTTACTCTCCGGTTGGGCAAACGCTCAAATTGTAAATATTCCGGATGCGAATTTAAAAGCGCGATTGTTGGCAGCCAATCCAACCAACGAAATTGCCGAAGACAGTGCCGGAAATTACATCACCATAGATCAAAACAGCGATGGTGAGATTCAGGTTTCAGAAGCTTTGTTAGTGTATTCATTGAATAATTTGAATTACTCCAGTCAGTTCCCGATTTATGACATGACCGGAATTCAGAGTTTTCAAAACCTTACCCAATTGAATTGTGGTTTTGGAGCTTTGACGACTTTAGATGTTTCTAACATGACAAATTTAGCAATACTATCCTGCTATAACAGTAGTATGACAACCTTAAATGTTTCAGGTTGTACAGCTTTAACGCAAATAACATGTGAAAACAGTCAGTTGACGGCTTTAAATTTAAACGGATTATCAAGTTTAGAAAGAGTATATGCCAATAATAACCAAATCCAAACGGTTAATTTACAAGGCACAACAGCGCTTATCACCTTACAAATAGGGAATAATTTGCTTACAAGTTTAGATGTTACTCCATGTACTAGTTTAGTGTCACTTTATGCTACTTTAAATCAGCTTACTTCGATTAATTTGAGTGGATTAACTTTATTGGATGATGTGTATCTCAATTACAACGAATTGTCTTCTCTTGATGTGAGTACACTTATCGGTTTAAGGTATTTGCAATGTTCTTTCAATAATTTAACAACGCTAGATATTTCTAATTGTCACAGTTTTATTTCTTTAGCTTGTACCGATAACGATTTGGTTTCCTTGTTCTTAAAATTTGGAAATCCGGCAATGATTATCAATAATGGTTTTCCTTTAAGTAACAATCCTAATTTGCAATACGTTTGTGTGGATGATTACCGAATCACCGGTTTTTTACAATATTTCAATGATAACGGAATGCCGAATGTAGTGGTGAATTCTTATTGCTCATTCACACCAAGCGGCAATCACAATAGTATTTCCGGAACAGTTACTGTAGACAACAACAATAATGGCTGTGATGCTTCGGATGAAATTAATCCTTACATCCGATTAAACCTTACCAGTTTTAATGCCAATGGCGCCACGTTTACCAATGCTTTAGGACAATATGCATTTTATATGTTGTCAGGTAATTTTACTGTAAGTCCGAGTATCGAAAATCCCGCTTGGTTTACTGTATCGCCAAACAGCGCTAACTTTAATTTTGTAAATTTCAACAATAACAATATCACGCAAAATTTTTGTATAGCACCTAACGGAATTCATCCCGATTTAGAAATAGTGGTAGCGCCGGTAATTCCCGCTCGTCCGGGGTTTGAGGCCGTGTACAAAATTGTGTACCGCAATAAAGGAAACCAAACTTTGTCCCAAGCCTACGGAATCAACTTTTTCTACGATGATAATTTAATGGATTTAGTGTCGACCAGTGTGGTGCCTTCTTCAACAGTTACTGGTGGGCTTTCTTGGGATTACGCCAATTTAAGACCGTTTGACAGTCGAGAAATTCTGGTGACTTTCAGTATTAATGCGCCAACGGATACCAATCCGGTGAATATTGATGATATGTTGACGTTTACGGCTTCGATTTTGCCGCAATCCGGTGACGAAAATACTGCAGATAATTTGTTTGTTTGTAACGACTTGGTTTCAGGTTCTTATGATCCGAATGATATTACTTGTTTGGAAGGGAATGTGGTTGCGCCAAGTGAAATAGGTGATTATCTGCATTATAGAATTAGATTTGAAAATACCGGTACAGCTGAGGCCGAGAATATTGTGGTTCAAACAACAATTAATCCGGCAGATTTTAACATCAGTTCATTACAATTGTTGAATGCATCACATCCGGTGTATACCAGGATTAATGGTAGTGTTGTAGAATTTATTTTTCAGAATATTTTGTTGGAATCCGGAGGGCATGGTAACGTATTACTGAAAGTGCAATCGCTAAACACTTTACAACAAGGCGACATGGTTAACAAACAAGCCAATATTTATTTTGATTATAATTTTCCGGTTGCAACAAACGAAACAGAAACCGTTTTCCAATCTTTAAGCAATCCTGATTTTGAAAATGATTATTCTTTAACTATTTATCCTAATCCAAGCAGCGGATTAATAACTATTAAAGGAGATTTCAATATTAAATCAATTCAATTGTTTGATGCGCAAGGAAGATTGTTGCAGAGCAATGTAGCAAACAATATGGAAGCACAAATAGACCTATCCTCAAAATCTAATGGTGTCTATTTTATAAAAATCATTACCGATAAAGGCATGAAAGTTGAAAAATTAGTTAAGCAATAAATTTGGGTTGAATTAATTGTGGTAAAGGCACACCTTGGTGTGCCTTTTTTTGTTTGTATACTAATTTTGCAAAATTTATCAAATAATTAACGAAAACGTTGTTGTAATTCTTTTTTATTTCATTTCGAATTCCCTAATTTTGTTAAATTATTAATTTATTAAGATTTATTTCCAATTTATATCATGTCTAAAACAGCTATACTAGAATTTGATGGTAAGAAGTATGAGTTTCCTGTAATTGTAGGAAGCGAAAACGAAGCCGCCATTGATATTGAAAAACTTCGTGCATTAACAGGCGCTATAACCTTAGATCCGGGTTACAAAAACTCAGGTTCTTGTAAAAGTGATATCACTTTCCTGGATGGTGAAGAAGGAATTCTTCGTTACCGAGGTTATGCTATCGAAGATTTAGCAGAGAAAGCCGATTTTCTTGAGGTTTCTTATTTAGTGATTTTTGGTGAACTGCCTACCAAAGCACAATTACAGCAGTTTGAAAATGATATCCGAAAATATACATTAGTAAATGAAGAAATGAAAAACATCATCGATGGTTTTCCTAAAACAGCTCACCCTATGGGCGTTTTGTCTTCCTTAACTAGTGCGTTAACCGCATTCAATCCAAAAGTAGTTGATGTCGAAAACGAAAAAGAAATGTATGAAGCGGTATGCAAAACCATGGGTAAATTCTTGGTGATTGCTACTTGGACCTACAGAAAAATGATGGGTTATCCTTTAAACTATTACGACAATACTAAAGGATACGTTGAAAACTTCTTGCATTTAATGTTTGAATTGCCAACCGGACCATACAAAGTGAATCCTGTTGTGGTTGATGCCTTAGATAAGTTGTTTATACTTCATGCAGACCATGAGCAAAATTGTTCAACTTCTACGGTAAGAATCGTAGGATCTTCACATGCTGGTTTATTTGCTTCAATATCTGCAGGTGTTTCTGCACTTTGGGGACCATTACATGGTGGAGCTAATCAAGCCGTATTGGAAATGCTGGAAGCCATACAAAAAGATGGAGGTGATGCCGATAAATATCTGGCAAAAGCCAAAGACAAAGATGATCCGTTCCGTTTGATGGGATTCGGACACAGAGTTTACAAAAACTTTGATCCAAGAGCTAAAATCATCAAAAAAGCTGCCGATGAGGTATTAAATACTTTAGGGGTTGATGATCCTATTTTGGATATTGCCAAAAAATTAGAAGCTTCTGCTTTGGTTGACGATTATTTCGTGTCCAGAAAATTATATCCAAACGTTGATTTCTATTCCGGAATTATTTATCGTGCTTTAGGTATTCCAACAGAAATGTTTACTGTAATGTTCGCTATCGGACGTTTACCGGGATGGATTGCGCAGTGGAAAGAAATGCGTATCAATAAAGAACCAATAGGAAGACCAAGACAAGTTTATACTGGATATCCGTTAAGGGATTTTCAACCTATGGAAAAAAGATAAATTTAAAAATTACTATTTTTTACTAAAAACTCCTTGCGAAAGCTAGGGGTTTTTTTGTTTACAACAACTTCAAGTATAGCAAATTACAGTTAATTTTTTTCAAAATGAAATGGATTTATATTATGAGTTATTTCAACGGTATAGCATTATAAATATGTAAGAATATATAATTAATAATTATAAAAATTATGTATTTCATCGATTAAATATGTATTTTGTGGATTTTTCAAAAACATTAATATAAATTTGATTCAACTAAAATATGAGTAACTAAACTGTTTTGATGCCCAACCTACAAATCGCATCTAACCAGTTTCAAAAGAATGAGTATTTAAGCTAAACCTAAACAATCCTGATGTAACGAGTTTTTAAATGATTTTTTAATGCCCCAAATTTTTTAGTTATGAAAAAAAAATACTTTTTATTTACAACGTTAGCACTTTTAGCCTCAGTTTCTACAGCTATTGCTCAAACTGACAACACTTTTTCAGGAATAGGATCTGGTGTGAACAACACCGGCGATTTTAATACCGGTTTTGGTAAAGATGCACTACTCAATAACACTAGTAACAGTAATAATGCATTTGGCGTTAGAGCCTTGAGTGTTGCAAGCGCAGGTTTTAATAGCGCTTTTGGAAACGAGTCAATGCGATACAATACTTTTGGCACTTTAAATAGTGCTTTTGGCACAAGAAGTTTGATGTATAACGTTACCGGTGCCAGCAATATTGCTATTGGTCACCGAAGTATGGAAGCGAATACAACCGGTAGTAACAACACAGCTGTCGGATATGCAGCTTTGTTAACTGCAAACGGAAACAACAATATTGCTTTAGGTGTAAACACTCCAAGGCACTTACGAACCGGGAATTACAATATATTTATTGGAAGCCAAACCGGACAACATTTAATCAACGGTAATTATAATGTTTTCCTAGGAACTGTTTCATTAAATCCGGCTGCTTCAACCGCTAAATTAGCCGGAAATAACACTAACAATACAATGATTTTTGCTGATGGTGCCGGAAATCAAAGAATTTTTATCAATCAAAACGGACATACCGGTATCGGTTTAGGAAATAATGTAATACCTGCCAATAGATTGGATGTAAATGGAGGAGTTGTTATTGGAAGAAATTATGTTCCCAACGCAGCTACTACAAACGCAACAACAATCTTAGCACCTTCTAACGGATTATTGGTAGAAGGTAAAGTCGGAATTGGAAATAAAGTACCTAATAACAAATTAGAAATTACTCACGGGGTTCCAGGAAATTCCGGACTTCGATTTACTAATTTAACCAGCCAATTTAATCCCACAGCCTCGCAAACATCAACCAAATTCTTGACAGTAAATGCTAATGGAGATGTTGTTTTGCAAAGAATGGCAGGTCTAACAAATACTAATTTAATGTCATCTAACGCAAATTTGATGACAACTAATGTAAACAATATAACCGCTTCAGCTCCGATTGTAAATTCTATTTCGAATACTATTAATACCAACAATCAATTAATTACTACAGTAAATGGTGTGGCTAGTGCACCGGTGAATCTTCCACAACCAAACCAAATACAGACCCTTAACCAAGTGGGAAACACTATTACGCTTTCTAACGGTGGAGGTTCTTTTACGCTTCCGACTTTTGTGGATACCAATACAGATCAACAATCGTTAGCCTTAGCAGGAAATGTACTTTCCATTTCTAATGGAAACAGTGTAACACTTCCCGGTCAAGCTCCTCAAACTATTTCTCAATCAGGAAATACCATCACACTCTCAGATGGTGGTGGTTCCGTTACGATTCCTACTATGGTTGATACCGACCAACAAACACTGACTTTAAACGGTCAAGTACTGTCTATTTCTAATGGAAACAGTGTGGTTTTGCCTACTCATGGACCACAAACCATTACTCAAAATGGCGCTATAGTAACTTTATCTAATGGTGGTGGCTCAATTACGCTCCAATCCACTACAGTTACTGCAGGTAATAATGTAACTGTACTTGGTAACGGTTCTTCCGGTACACCTTATGTTGTAAGTGCTATTGACACCAGTCTTTACGCCGACAATGGAGCAATCAATCCTGCAACAACGATTAGTGGTAACAGAATTGTTGATATGAATAACAGCAACATTTGGTTCAATACCGCTAACAGTAATACCAACGGAAAAATGTATTTAGGTTCCACTTCAGTATATCCAAACACAACCGGAAATTACAGACTATTTGTGGAAGGCGGAATCATGACTGAAAAAGTGAAAGTTGCGCTAAGAAGTTCAGCCAATTGGGCCGATTATGTTTTTGCCGATGATTATAAATTAATGCCCTTAAAAGAGGTAGAGCAATTTGTTACAACTAACAAGCATCTGCCAGGCGTAGATTCAGCGGAAACTTTAGCCAAAAATGGTCTTGACGTGGCAGAAATGCAGTCTAAACAAATGGAGAAAATCGAAGAGTTGACCCTTTACATCATTGACCAAGACAAAAAATTGGAAGCGCAAAGCAAAGCTATAGAAAAAAACAACAAAGAAATTGAAGAGCTTAAAGCGCAATTACAAGCTATAATAGCCAAAACCAAATAGTATGTACAAGATAGTTAAAATAGTTTTATTGAGCTGTTTTGTATTCAATTCGGCTACGGTTTCGGCCCAGCTTGATCAATATCTGGCCGCTGAAAACCAAAGGATTTCTATTTCGCAACAAACCGAAATTGAAATTCAACGCTTTGTCAATGATAATTTTAAGAACTACAAATTATCTAAAGAGGTTACCGAAGAGGTTATAAAACACTTAAAAGAAGAAGAAGAATTTACCGAAGAAGAATTCCAGAAAGCTTTAATCAATACCAAAGTTTACGAGTTGAGAAAACTGTTCTTTTTGGAAAATCCGGGTAAGAGAGACGGTTATGTAGCCAAACCACCACCGCCAACTGCTATGCAAACTTGTACCAACGGTGATTTTGAAAGCAATACGGCAGGATATTCCTTTTGGTCAGACGCTTATCCGCAGCCGGCTACCGGAACAGGGTTTTTTCAATCTTGTTCAATGCCAACAACCGCAACAGCAACCAACTTGGTTACACCTGGCATCAATAACTTTGCTTCAACAATCACATTGATTGATAGCGGCAGTCCGGGTTACCAACAATTTGACCCAACGTTAGCCGGTTTAGGGGTAAACATACCCACGATTAATTCTAATGGCGGAAACAAATCTATTAAACTTAATAATTCTAACGGATTTGGCTCATCGGATGTGACAACCATGTCAAGGTATTTTCCGGTGATTAATCAGTCTACTATAGATTTTAATTTTTCCCTAATCATGGACAACAAACCTGCGCACGGTCAGCCTATTCAACCGTTCTTCAGAGTGAGGGTTTATGATCAATTCAATAATATAGTCGATGAAATTTGTATCATTGCCAATCCGGATAACTGTTTATTCAACACTTTAGTGATAGGAAGCAACAGAAGGGTTTTATACACTAATTGGATTTGTGCGCGTTTAAATGTGCAAGACATTTTAAACCAACCCGGAACTATCGAATTTACAGTGAGTGATTGCGAACCTTCTGCTCACTTTGGTACAGTTTACATTGATAATATTTGTGGATTTACTTGTGCTGTTCCTCAATTAGGAGCGTTAAGCACTGACCCAACCAATATCAATTGTCCGGATATGACCGGTACTACGCCGATACAAGTTTGTGGAACCTACCAACCACCGGTAAATGCTGTGGTCAATAGCATCTCACTAAATGTTCTTCAAAATAATATCGTGATTGGAACTATAGCCGTACCAACAACCTTAACCGCTACTACTTATTGTTTTAACGTTAACCCAAGTTTGTTTGGCGCCAACCCAACAGGTGATTTTGAGTTTCAGGTGAATGGTAGTTTCAATGTCAATTGTCCGGCCGGAACTTTTGTTTATGATATCTCTGATAATTCGGCTAATGTTGGCCCCGATTTAACTTTCGACAATTGTTGTGAACCAATATTAACCCTAACCTCGCCTGTAGATGATCTCAATAATTTGGCCGCAGTCAATTTAACCAAAAAAGAACGCTCCGATTGGATTAAAGCGGCTAATATAGTGTCAGTTGGTGATAATGCTATAGGTAATGGTGTAGTGTATCACGCCGCCAACTATGTAGAGTTAAATCCCGGATTTGAAGCTGTTTTAGGTTCTCAATTTGCAGCTTATCCCGAAGGTTGTACCACTAATTTTGTTTACAGAACACCAAGTGAAACTCATCCGGAAATAAGAACAATAGCGTCTTCGGATGATACTGTAATCAACTTGATTAAGTTGGCCAATGGTTTCGCAATTATTCCAAATCCTTCAAGCAGTACGATAGAAATTGTAATGAAAAATGCTCAATTCAATAAGGTGAATGTTACTTCTATAGACGGTAAAACAGTTTTAGAAAGAACTATAGAAATGACCGATAAAACCCAATTAGACGTTAGCAGATATGCTAATGGGGTTTATATCATCAACATAACTTCCGATGATGGGAGAATACACACGGAGAAATTAGTAAAGAATTAAATTTACTCCAAAATACTTATAAACAAAGCTTCTCCTAACCGAGAAGCTTTTTTATATTTGTCAAAAGCCAAAAGCTAATTTATGCTACAATTAAATGTAAAAAACGAAACGTCAAGACTACGAGCTGTTGTACTCGGTTCAGCCGTAAATAATGGTCCGACACCTACTGCTGAAGAAGCTTACGATCCAAAATCACTAGAACATATCATTGCCGGAACGTATCCCGTTGAAGCCGATATGGTCAAAGAAATGGAAGCGTTCAATCAAGTATTTCAGAAATACAATGTACAAGTTTTCCGTCCGAAAATGATCGAAAACTACAATCAGATTTTCACCCGAGATATCGGTTTTGTGATTGATGACATTTTTATCAAAGCCAATATTTTGCCCGATAGAGAACGAGAATTAGATGCCATTCAATACGTTATCGATCAAATTGACCCGAAAAAAGTAGTGCGTCCGCCCGAAGAAGTTCATATCGAAGGTGGCGATGTAATGCTTTGGAATGACTATGTTTTTATTGGAACTTACAAAGGTTCCGATTATAAAGATTACATCACCGCCCGAACTAATATGCAAGGCGTGAATTATATCAAGGAATTATTTCCACACAAAAAAGTAAAAGAATTCGATTTGGTCAAATCCAAGTTGGAAGCTCGTGATAATGCCCTACATTTAGACTGTTGTTTTCAACCCGTTGGCAAAAACAAAGGCATCATATACAAAAGCGGTTTCCGCGAAGAATCGGATTATGTTTTTTTGGTGAAATTATTCGGCAAAGAAAATTTATTTCACATAACTCGAGACGAAATGTACCACATGAATTCCAACGTGTTTTCTCTAGATGACAATGTAGTCGTTTCGGAAAAAAACTTTACCCGATTAAACCATTGGCTTCGAGATAACGGATTTATCGTTGAAGAAATACCATACGCAGAAATTGCCAAACAAGAAGGACTTTTACGTTGTTCGACCTTACCTTTAATAAGAGACTAAAATGAAACAAACTACCAATGCCATACTAATGATTCGTCCGGTGGCGTTTCGTATGAACGAACAAACAGCCGTGAATAATTATTACCAAAAAGTCCTCGACGGATTGTCGCCGGAAACCGTAAACGCTAAAGCCCAAGCCGAGTTTGATGCTTTTGTAAACAAGCTAAGAAAAGTAGACGTGAACGTGGTCGTAGTCGAAGATACATTGGAACCCAATACACCCGATAGTATTTTTCCAAACAATTGGATTTCATTTCACGAAAACGGTGATGTGGTTTTATACCCAATGTTTGCCGAAAACCGCCGAGCCGAAAGAAGAGAAGACATCCTCGATATTTTAGAAGACGAAGGTTTCGAAATCAACGAAATCATGGATTATACTTTGGCCGAAGAAGACAATGTTTTCTTAGAAGGTACAGGAAGTTTATTACTAGACCGCGAAAACGGGAAAGCTTATTGTGCGCTTTCTCCAAGAGCCGATGAAGAATTGATGATTGAATTTTGTGAAGATTTCGAATTCACTCCGGTTATTTTTGAGGCGTTCCAGACGGTTAACGGCGAAAGAAAACTGATTTACCATACCAATGTCATGATGACTTTAGGCGATACGTTTGCCGTAGTTTGTGCCGATTGCATCGACGATAAAAAAGAACGCAAAATGGTTTTAGACAGTCTGCGTGGCGATGACAAAGAAGTAATTTTAATCACCGAAGAACAAGTCAATAACTTTGCCGGAAACATGCTCGAAGTTAAAGGAAAAGACGATAAAAGATACCTAGTGATGAGCGAGTCGGCTTTTAAAAGTTTGACCAAAAAACAAATCGCCCAACTCGAAGCTCACGTGGAAATCATCCACTCCAGTTTAGATACTATCGAAGCTTGTGGTGGTGGAAGTGCGCGTTGCATGATGGCGGAAATTTTTCTGCCTAAGGCATAGTTTTAAGTAACACTCTAAAAAAATCCCAAAGGCTGAATTTAGTCTTTGGGATTTTTTTATGGGTTTACTAATGATTTAATTTTAATAAACTCATATCCGCCTTTTGTAGCACCCCAAACTTGTTTGCCGTCTTTGTCAAAACCTTGATCCCAAGACAGAATTGAGTTCACGGTTACGGTGACTTTAGAGTTGGCCCAACTCGCACCACGCAATTCACTCGGACAAGTTTTATCGCCTGTGGCACCTTCAAATTTGTTTTTTCCGATGCGTTTGAGCGTAACTTCACAACCTTGTTTTAGTTCGATATCGGCTTCGGTGAGTTGGTCATAAGCTTCCGGAGTTACCCATTTGCCAATCCAAGTTTTTTCGTCTTTTAGAGTGTAAATCTCGCTGATGAATGCATCGCCTCTTTGCGAAACTTTATAAATTCTAACACGATATGGTTTGTCTTGTTTGTCAAAAATGGCTTGTTCTACAAAAAGGTAGTTGCCTTTGGCTTTCCAAATCGGCGTCATTCGGAGAGAAATGTTATAATAGTCTTTGTCTGCAATTGATTGCTGCTCTGAAGAATAATGACCTTGCATCACTGTAACTAATTCTTGCAATTCCTTGCTGTTTTTGGATTGATTCTGCCCTGATTTGCAGCCAATCAACAAAGCTATACTGGCTAAAATAAATAACGTTTTTTTCATGAAATATATAAAATAGATAACAAACTATATGCCGCGGATAATACTCAAAACCGCACTAATAATGTACTGAATTCCAATAGCAACCGTAAGGAAACCAACAATTCTGGAAATCGCCACAATGCCCGAGGCGCCAAGGTATTTAGCCAAATAATGAGCGCTTCTCAAAATTAAAAAAATCAATAACGATACTATGATTATGGAAATAACAGAAGATAAAATTTCCGGAGTAGAATGGTGGTCTTGGTTAAACGCAATTAAAAGCGAAATCGAACCCGGACCGGCCAACATGGGCATCGCCAAAGGCGTTAACGCAATCGAATTTCTGTTTTGCAAATCTTCTTCCACTTCTTTGCTGATCCCTTTTCGTTTTTTCGGATTGGCATTGAGCAAACCAAATCCGGAACTCGCAATCAAAATACCACCGGCAATACGAAGAGCCGAAATGGTAATCCCAAAAAAGCTCAATACAAATTCACCAATAAAAAAAGAGATTAATAAAATAATACAAACATTGATGGCGGTCAAAAGCGATACCCGAGAGCGTTCTGCTTTGTCATAATCTTGGGTTAAACCAACAAAGAAAGGAATAACACCAATGGGATTTAAAACCGAAAACAAAGCCCCCAAAAGGACAAAAAAAGTATTCAAAAAGAGTTCCATTTTTATAAAAATTCAAATCGGTAACAAAGATAAGTAAAGAATAAAAGTAAGTGTTAATTTAAAAACATTATTAGTTAAATTTGCCCCATGAAAAATAAGAAAACACTAGTACTCGGCGCTACGACCAAACCGGAAAGATACGCTTTCAAAGCCATCACTATGTTAGTCGAAAAGGGGCATTCGGTACTGGCCATTGGTCAGAATCAAGGCGAAGTAGCAGGAGTTACCATCAGAACCAAAAATATTCCGCTTAAAAACATCGATACGGTTACTTTGTACCTAAATCCGATAAGACAAAGAGAGTATTACAACTACATCATCGAAACCAAACCGAAGCGTGTGATATTCAATCCGGGCACTGAGAATCCTGAATTTTACCAATTGTTACAAAGCAACGGTATCAAAGTAGAAGTGGCTTGTACGTTGGTTTTATTAGCTACAAATCAGTATTAGGAGCGAAAGGTTCGGGCAACTTTGTTATCCATTTTCCTGCTTTCCACTTTTGCACGGCAACCGTTACAATCAGGGCTAGAAAGGAATCCTTTTTAATATCGGGTATTTTCTGTCGCCGGTTTGCTAATCAAAAGCAATCCGATAAAAGTGATGAAACCGTTTACTATAATCAATTCGTTATCTAATACATAATTCCCTAATAACTCCGCGGAATACTTGCTGATAAAAAAACAAATCGCCGGAGAAATCACGCAAACCAAAGGCACAAATTTATCGTGAACCGTTTTCGATTTTATAAATAAACCAAAAGCATACAACCCTAAAAGCGGTCCGTAAGTATATGAAGCAATCTTAAAAATCATCTTCACCACCGAAGCGTCATTCACTGCGTTGAACAATACAATCACCAAAAACATCAAGAACGAAAATCCAACATGAACCAAGTGGCGAGTTCTGACAATATTGGGTTTGTTTTGGTTTTCGACTTTGTCCATGCCTAAAAAATCCACGCAGAAAGAAGTCGTTAATGCGGTCAAAGCACTATCTGTAGTAGCAAAAGTCGCAGCGGTTAATCCCAATAAAAAAACTACAGCCGGCACTATCGTTAAATGGTTAAAAGCAATTTCAGGAAACAATAAATCGGTGCGCGCCACTCCGTCAACCATAGGAATAGCAATACCGTTTTTCTCAGCATAGAGGTATAATAAGGCACCAACACTCAAAAAGAAAATATTGATCAGCACAAAAATTCCGGTAAAAGTGTACATGTTTTTTTGGGCTTCCCCTATGTTTTTACAACTCAAATTTTTCTGCATTAAATCTTGGTCTAAACCAACCATGGCAATCGTCACGAAGATGCCGCCAAGTATTTGCTTCCAAAAATAATGGCCTTTCAAATAATCTTCAAAAAAGAAAACTTTAGAATAGTTACTGTTTTTTACCGCTTCAAAAGCTTGAAATGCGCCAAAATCCAGACTGTCACAAATAAAATAAATGGTCAAAAACACCGAAGAAACCAAGAAGAATGTCTGCAAAGTATCGGTGATGATAATTGTTTTCAATCCGCCGCGATAAGTGTAGGCAAAGATCAATCCCAATGAAATTAAAACAGTTAATGCAAACGGAATAGTAAAGGCATCAAACACATAGCGTTGCAATACAATCACCACTAAATACAATCGGAAAGCCGAACCAATGGTGCGACTGATTAAGAAAATAGAAGCAGCAGTTTTATAACTTATAGTACCTAAACGCTGTTCAATATAACTGTATATCGACGTCAGGTTCATGCGGTAATACAATGGGAGTAAGACTTTGGCAATAATTAAAAAACCAATGGCGTTTCCTAAAACAAACTGAAAATATTTAAACTGCAAATCAGGATTGCCCACTTCGCCTGGAACCGAAATAAAAGTCACACCTGACAGCGCTGTTCCTATCATTCCAAAAGCCACCAAATACCATTTAGAGTTTTTATTGGCCTTAAAAAAAGTGTCGTTGTCCGATCCTTTTTTGCTTACAATATTGGAAATCAAAATCAATAAGCCAAAGTAGATAACTATAATAATTAAGATTGTAGTTGGTGACATAAGTTAGGTTTTATAATGAGCCAAAATACAAAAAGAAAATAGAATACAGAAAATAGAGAATAGACAAAATGAATGAATAGCAATTTAATTTTTAGAAATAGGATGCTTAAAAGTTTCTATATTCTTTTCTCTATATTCTATACTCTTTTTACATTATTTTTGTCTCATGGAATTTTCATCAAAAATTTTAGAAAAAGCGGTTAACGAAGTGTCTCAATTGCCCGGAATCGGTAAGCGAACGGCTTTGCGTTTAGTATTGCATTTGCTGAAGCAACCGGTAGAGCAAACCCGTTTTCTGTCTGAAGCGCTTACCACCATGCGTGAAGAAATTAAGTTTTGTAAAAATTGTCACAATATTTCTGATGTTGAGGTATGTGAAATTTGCCATAATCCTGCGAGAAATCACAAAATTATTTGTGTGGTGGAAGATGTTCGCGATGTTATGGCGATTGAAAACACCAATCAGTTCAAAGGGATTTACCATGTTCTAGGCGGAAAAATTTCCCCCATCGATGGTGTCGGTCCAAGTCAGCTAAACATTACTTCTTTAGTTGAAAAAGTAAAATTAGGCCAAACAGAAGAATTGATATTTGCTTTGAGCTCAACTATGGAAGGCGATACAACGAATTTTTATATCTTCAAGCAAATCAAAGATTTCGATATTAAAACTTCTACTATTGCCAGAGGAATTGCCGTTGGCGACGAATTAGAATATGCAGATGAAGTGACTTTAGGCAGAAGTATTTTGAATCGTGTTCCTTTTGAAAATTCTTTAAAAAGTTCATAGCAAATTAACAGTTAAAGACATTTTTGTATTTAGATTTGAAAAATTTGTATTTAGATTTGAAAAATCTATCTTTGTTTGCTAATTTTTTTTTTAAAACTAATGAATAAACCCAATATATATTTATTTTTCCTACTCAGTATTTTATTGACCTCATGCGTTCCTACCAAGGATTTGATTTATCTTCAAAACAATAATGATGGCACAAATGCGGTGGTAACACCTTCAAATCAAAAGCCGTATCGTCTTCAGACTAATGATTTATTGAATATTGCTATTAGGGCAATAGACCCAAAATTGGTCGAAATTTTTAATCCAACCGGCGGACAAAATGTTGGTTCAGTTGGAGAACAAAATAATTATTTGAATGGGTATTCTGTTGATGATCACGGAAATATCAGGTTGCCTGCTTTGGGTGAAGTAAATGTTTTAGGATATACAACAGAGGAAGTTAGGGTTAAGATTGAAAAACTGCTTTTCGAAAAGTATTTTAAAAACGAAGCCGGGATTTTTGTAATAGTAAAATTAGCCGGTTTCAGATACACTATAAATGGTGAAGTTGGGAGTATGGGTACTAAAACTTTATACCAAGACAAAGTAAATATCATGGAAGCCATTGCTAATGCGGGTGATATAACCATTACTGGAGACAGAAAAGATGTAAAAGTAATTAGAAGTTTTCCGCAAGGAAGTGAAACTTTCAGCCTCGATTTGACCGATAGTAAAGCAGTAAATTCTCCTGGTTTTTTTCTCCAACCTAACGATTACATTTATGTAAAACCTTTGAAACAAAAGACATGGGGAACGGGTAAAACCGGAATAGAATCCTTGACTACAATAGTAACTTTATTGTCATTAGCTACAACCACTTATTTGTTACTCAGTAATTAATACCTACTTTCCATGTTAGACGTAAAAGATTTTACTTTTTTTGATAAACAAAATAGTTTTGATTTTAAGGGTTTTTTGATCAAAACCATCAGCTATTGGAAATGGTTTGTTATTGGATTAATCATAGCTTTTTCTATTGCGCATCAAGTAAATGTGAGAAAGCAAAAGATATACGGAATTGAGACAACGATTGCTGTGCAAGAAGAAAACAATCCCTTTTTTACCGCTAATACGAGTTTGGTATTCAATTGGGGTGGTACTTCCGATAAAGTGCAAATGATTTCCACTACATTAAAATCCAGATCACACAATGAATTAGTTGTAGATAGATTGGGTTTCTACATTGATTATTTCAAGCAAACGGAGTACTTTTTACAAGACGTATACGGAGACGTTCCTTTTGAAGTGGTTATTGATAAAAGTAAAAATCAATTATACGAACAGTTCATTAAAGTAAAAATGCTGTCCAAAGATACTTATCAGATAACCATTCCTTTTCAGGCTAGTAGTGCCGGAGTTATTTGTTATAAAAACAATACTAAATCGGTAGTTCCTGTTCCTAATACAGAATTTAAACAGACCTATAAAATTGGACAAGAAGTTAACCTGTCTTTTTTGCATTGGACACTAAGATTGTCTAAAGCGCCCCAAAAAAAGTTTGGGGAAGAAGTTTTAATTCGTTTCAATTCCTATGATAATACGGTTTCTGCTTTCAAAGGAGTTAGGGTAGATTTAGATGAAAGAGCCGGTTCTATACTTAGGTTAAGTATGGAAGGTACCAACAAAGCCAGAATGGTTGATTATCTAAACGCAACGGTAGACGTTTTAATCAAAAGACAGCTTGACAACAAAAACAAATTTGCTGAGAATACTATCAATTTTATTGATGAAACCTTAGTAAAAATGGAAGAGCAATTAAAAGATTCCGGTGACGACTTGAAAGTTTTCAGCAAAACCAATAATGTGCTTGATATCGAAGAAGGTGGAGTTACTTACAAAAGTCAATTATTAGATTATGATCAACAAAAGGATGAGGTTGAACGCAAAATTGCTTATCTGAATTTATTAAAAAATTACCTCAAAAACAGTGTCGACTTTTCGAAATTACCGGCTCCAACTGTAGCAGGAATAGAAGAACCCAATATCGCTAATAACGTTGGTAAGCTGATTGATTTATCCATCCAAAGGTCGGAGTTAGGATACTCTATCAAAGGTGATGTTTACTATGAAAGAATAGATAACGAAATCCAATCGGTTAAAAAAGTATTGTTGGAAAATGGGAATTCATTGCGAAGCGCATTAGAATATGATTTGAGATTGGTCAATCAAAAAATTCAAAAGGTTGAAAGTGAAATCAGTATGCTTCCTGAAAATAAGCAAGAATGGTTAAAACTGTCCAGAAAATACAACTTAAGCGATAATATTTACAATACCTTTTTGCAAAAAAGAAGTGAAGCTTCTATCGTTAAAGCAGCCAATTTATCCGATATAAAATTTATTGATCCGGCCAAAGACGTTGGAGGTGGTTTATTAGGGCCAAAAACCGGGGTAAATTATGTTTTGGCTTTTTTTATGGGATTGTTGATTCCATTGGTATTGGTATTCTTCATTTTCTTTATTAGCAATTCGATTCAGAATATTGAAGATATCTCAAGTTTAACACAATTACCATTAATTGGAATAGTGGGAATAAAACATTCTGAAACCAATTTGTCAGTATTTGAAAGGCCAAAATCAGCCCTTTCGGAATCCTTTAGAGCGATACGTTCTTCATTACAATTTTTATACAAAAAACAAAGTATTGAAGGTACTAAAACTTTGATGTTAACTTCTTCTGTCAGTGGTGAAGGAAAAACATTTTGCTCCATTAATATTGCAACCGTTTTTGCATTGAGTGAGAAAAAAACGATTATACTTGGACTCGACTTAAGAAAACCGAAAATCTTTGATGATTTTAATATTCAAAATGATATCGGTGCGGTGAATTATTTAATCGGTCAAAAAACTTTAGACGAAGTTATACAACATACTCACATTCCTTATCTTGATGTTATTACTTCCGGACCAATTCCGCCAAATCCTTCCGAATTGATTCTGGGAGATTCTATGAAAGAAATGATAATGCGTTTAAAGGAGAATTACGATTATATCATTCTAGATACACCGCCTGTAGGTTTGGTTTCTGATGCATTAGAATTAGCACAGTTTTGTGATGTTACCCTATACATTGTTAGACAAAACTTCACCAAAAAAGAAATGTTAACACTTTTAAACAACAGAACTAAACGTGGTGAGTTGAATAATGTGAGCATTATCTTTAACGGATATGAGAATAAAGCCAAGTATGGTGTTGGTTACGGCTACGGTTACGGCTATGGTTACAGTTACGGTTATGGCTACGGCAGTGGTTATCATGAAGATGATGAACCAACTGGATTCTTTGCCAAATGGAAATACAGATTATTAAAAAGGTTTAAGTAATGACAAATAAAGCAAAAGCTATTCTTATAACCGGAGGAGCAGGATTTATTGGTTCAAACCTTTGTGACTATTTTTTGGGCAAAGGGTATTTGGTAACATGTTTGGATAATTTTGCTACAGGTCACCGACACAATATTGCAGGGTTTTTAAACCATGAAAATTTTCAGTTGATAGAAGGTGATATTAGAAACATTGAAACTTGTCAATTGGCAGTTAAGAATATTGATTTTGTTTTGCACCAAGCAGCTTTGGGTTCGGTGCCACGTTCTATTAATGATCCTATTACCAGCAATGAGGTAAATGTTTCCGGGTTTTTGAATATGTTGGTGGCGTCAAGAGATGCCGGAGTAAAAAGATTTGTTTATGCAGCGAGTTCTTCAACTTATGGAGATTCTGAAAGTTTGCCTAAAGTTGAGGATAAAATTGGGAAGCCACTGTCTCCTTATGCGATTACGAAATATGTAAACGAATTATATGCAGAGATTTTCGGTAAAACTTATGGTTTAGAAACCATTGGATTGCGTTATTTTAATGTATACGGCAGAAGGCAAGATCCGAATGGGGCTTATGCCGCAGTAATTCCTAAGTTTGTGATGCAATTAATGGCACATGAAAGCCCAGTGATTAATGGCGATGGGAATTATTCCAGAGACTTTACTTATATAGATAATGTGATTCAAATGAATGAGTTGGCTATGTTGACTCAGCATCCTGAAGCAGTGAATACGGTTTATAATACCGCTTTTGGAGACAGAACGACTTTGAATGATATGGTGAAATACCTCAAATTATACTTATCGGAATTTGACCAAAAAATTGCTGAGGTTGCCGTTATTTATGGGCCGAATAGGGTAGGCGATATTCCTCACTCTTTGGCTAGTATTGATAAGGCAAAAGAATTACTAAAATACAACCCGAAATTCTCTTTTCAAGCAGGTTTAAAAGAAGCAGTTGCGTGGTATTGGAAACATTTAAAAAAAGATTAAAAATTACTATTGATAATGAAAATAACTAATATTTGTTGTATTGGAGCAGGTTATGTAGGTGGTCCAACCATGGCAGTTATAGCCGAAAAATGTCCGCATATTAAAGTGACTGTAGTCGATTTGAACGAAGCCAGAATTGCGGCTTGGAATGATGAAGATGTTAACAACATTCCCATCTATGAACCGGGATTGAACGAAATTGTTGCCAATACCAGAAATAAAAACTTATTCTTCTCTACAGCGGTTGATCAAGCGATTGATGAAGCCCAACTGATTTTTATTTCTGTCAATACGCCCACCAAAACGTATGGGACAGGAAAAGGTATGGCGGCCGATTTAAAACACATTGAATTGTGCGCACGTCAAATTGCCAAAGTAGCTAAAAACGATAAGATTATTGTCGAGAAATCTACTTTGCCGGTTAGAACCGCTGAAGCTTTGAAAAGCATTTTAGACAATACCGGGAATGGCGTTCAATTCCAAATATTATCTAATCCTGAGTTTCTTGCAGAAGGAACGGCGGTACAAGATTTATTGCACCCTGATAGGGTTTTAATTGGTGGTGAAACTACACCGGAAGGGCAACAAGCCATTGAATCTTTGGTAGATGTTTATGCTAATTGGGTTCCCAAAGAACGTATTTTAAAAACCAATGTTTGGTCTTCGGAATTGTCTAAATTAACGGCAAATGCTTTCTTGGCACAACGAGTTTCTTCGATTAATGCGATGTCTGAATTGTGTGAAAAAACAGAAGCCAACGTCAATGAAGTGGCAAAAGCAATCGGAATGGATAGCAGAATTGGTTCCAAATTTTTAAAAGCCTCCGTTGGCTTTGGCGGTTCTTGTTTTCAAAAAGACATTTTGAATTTGGTTTATATTTCCAAAGCATTCGGATTAAACGAAGTAGCTGATTATTGGGAACAGGTAATCATCATGAATGACCATCAAAAAAGACGTTTCTCCAGAAATATAGTACAAACGTTATACAATACTGTTTCTGGGAAGAAGATTGCTTTCTTGGGTTGGGCCTTTAAAAAAGACACGAATGATACCAGAGAATCTGCTGCGATTTATGTAGCCGATGATTTAATTAATGAGCAAGCCAATATTGCACTATATGATCCAAAAGTGGGACACCAACAAGTATTGGCCGATTTAGATTATTTGGATACCAGAAAACCAGCTGATAATGAAAAACACATCCATACTTTTGATAATCCTTATATGGCTTGTGAAAATGCGCATGCGGTAGCAATACTGACGGAATGGGATGAGTTTAAAGACTACGATTGGAAGAAAATTTATGACAGTATGTTGAAACCGGCTTTTATTTTTGACGGTAGAAATCTGTTGGATGCTGAGAAAATGAGAGCCATTGGGTTTGTTTATCAATCGATAGGAAGTTAGTACTCGGTTGTAGATTTTTGAAAATTGAAAATATCAGAAAATAAAAAAGATGAATATTAAAATTGCAGTTATAGGTTTAGGATATGTGGGTTTACCATTAGCAAGATTGTTTGCAACAAAATATCCTGTGGTGGGTTTTGACATCAATCAACATAGGATTAAGGAATTAAACTCCGGAATCGATTCAACATTAGAAATTGATGAGGCTACCCTAAATGCAGTGCTTGTTACTTCGAATAGTCATTCCAATGGTCTTTTTTGCAGTAATGATATTGCTGAAATTCAAGATTGCAATTATTACATCGTTACCGTTCCAACACCGGTTGATAAAAATAATCGCCCCGATTTAACACCGCTTTATAAGTCGAGTGAAACCGTTGGGAAAGTATTAAAAAAAGGTGATATCGTGATTTATGAGTCTACTGTTTATCCGGGTGTGACTGAGGAAGAATGTATTCCGGTTTTAGAAAGAGTAAGCGGTTTGAAATTCAATGTTGATTTCTTTGCAGGCTATTCTCCGGAACGAATTAACCCAGGTGATAAGGAACATACCGTTGAGAAAATCCTAAAAGTGACTTCAGGTTCAACGCCTGAAGTAGGTCAAAAAGTCAATAGTCTATACCAATCGGTGATTACTGCCGGTACGCATTTAGCACCTTCTATAAAAGTGGCAGAAGCGGCAAAAGTGATTGAGAATTCGCAACGTGATATTAATATCGCTTTTGTAAACGAATTGGCGAAAATTTTTAATTTATTGGAAATTGATACCCATGCCGTTTTAGAAGCCGCCGGTACTAAGTGGAACTTTTTACCGTTCAAACCGGGATTGGTTGGTGGTCATTGCATCGGAGTTGATCCTTATTATTTGGCCCAAAAAGCCCAAGAGAAAGGCTATCATCCTGAAATTATTTTGGCCGGAAGGCGTTTGAATGACAGCATGGGTGAATATGTGGCTTCTCAGGTTGTCAAATTGATGATTAAAAAAGGAGTGGCTATTAACGGGGCTAAATTGTTGATGCTAGGTATCACTTTTAAAGAAAATTGTCCCGATGTGCGCAACACTAAAATTGTTGACGTGGTGCATGCTTTGGAAGATTATGGTATTGCAGTAACTATTTTTGATCCTTGGGCCAAACCTGCAGAGGTGAAGCATGAATACCAATTAGAGACGACGAATAGTTTGCCAACTACTACTTTTGATGCGATTGTTTTGGGTGTTGCACACAACGAATTTGTGTCGATTGATTTGTCGCAATTGAAAAAACCCAATGGAGTATTGTTTGATGTAAAGGGTGTTTTGAATGAAAAGGCGGATGGGAGATTGTAAAGAATTGCGAATTATAAATTACGAATTACGAATAAGAAATGAAAAAGATTTTAATAACGGGTGGTGCAGGGTTTATAGGTTCGCATGTGGTGCGTCGTTTTGTGACTAAGTATCCGGCGTATCAAATTTTTAATTTAGATGCCTTGACTTATGCCGGAAATTTGGAGAATATTGCAGATATTGAACAATCTCTTAATTATACCTTTATTAAAGGCGATATAGTAGATGCTGATTTTGTAAATCAATTGTTTCAAAAGCATCAGTTTGATGGGGTTATCCATTTGGCTGCAGAATCGCATGTTGATCGCTCGATTACCGATCCTTTGGCGTTTGTTAAGACGAATGTTATTGGTACAATGAATTTGCTGAATGCGGCTAAAACCATTTGGGCAGCCAGTTTTGAAGGTAAAAGATTTTACCATGTCAGTACCGATGAAGTCTATGGCAGTTTGGGTACAACAGGTTTGTTTACAGAAACTACCCCATATGACCCGAATTCCCCTTATTCGGCTTCAAAGGCGAGTTCCGATCATTTTGTTAGGGCTTATGGCGAGACTTATGGTTTGCCTTATGTGATTACGAATTGCTCGAATAATTATGGCCCGAATCATTTTCCGGAAAAGTTAATACCACTTTTTATTAATAATATTATAACTAACAAGTCTTTGCCGGTTTATGGTGATGGCAATTACACCCGAGATTGGTTGTATGTTATTGACCATGCGATAGCCATTGATTTGGTTTTTCATAAAGGACACAATCACGAAACTTATAATATTGGCGGGTTTAATGAATGGCGAAATATCGATTTGGTTAAATTGCTTTGCCAGAAAATGGATGCCAAACTTGGCAGGGCTTCAGGGACTTCCGAGCAGTTGATTACTTATGTAAAAGACCGACCTGGGCACGATTTACGCTATGCTATTGATGCTTCTAAAATCAACACAACATTGGGTTGGAAACCTTCCGTAACTTTTGAAGAAGGTTTGGAACAAACCATTGATTGGTTTTTGGCCAATGAGGAATGGTTGAAGAATGTTACTTCGGGTGAGTATTCGAAGTATTATGAGAAGCAGTATTCTTAGTGATCAGTGGTCAGTGGTCAGTTTTTAGTGGTCAGTGGTTTTGGTTTGAATGATAGGAAGTCTTGTTTTGCAGGGCTTTTTTTGTTTTTAACCATATAAGGCATTTAAGTTTTTTACTTTTGTCTAATGTCTAATGTGTTTTATTTTGACCATATGATTGAGATGGTGTTGTTGCTTCTTTTTAATTCTTTTATCTTTTTTCTTTCTTGGATGGAGAAGGCTATGAATAGGTAGGCTAATTGCAGGTGATTTCCCTCGGGGATTTCTGTTTGTAGGGTTATGGTTGTTGTTGGTTCTTCTTTTTGGAGGATTATTTCTTGGCTGTATTCGGTGGTGAATTTATTTTCTTCATAATTCCAGTTGGCTCTCGCTATTGCCAAGTGTACTTGCTCCGCTTTTTCAGGCCAATCGATGTCTGTTTTAGGGTTGAAGTTTTCTATGGTAAGTTGGCTGCTTTCTTCATTCCACTGCCAGTTTGTTTTTAGCACTTTATTTAGCGGTCTTAGTTTGTTGCCTTCAAAGCCAATGGGATAAGTTCTGACCTCCTTAGTTTGTATGCCGTTTTCAAAAATTCTTTCTCCGTGTGGATTTATAGTATCTTCCTCTATTATTTCGAACATTAATTTATTGGCTCGACCGGCAAAGCTTCCGTCTTTGGCTCTGTTGAAAAAGGCGTATGCCAATGCTCTGAAACTTTGTGCTTTTTTTGAGGCTCTACCGAATTCTTTGGCGTGGTTTTTTGCTTTGGTGAAGATAGGGTTTCTTGCAAATTCTTCTTTGCTAACGCCGGTTTTTCCTTTTTCGCGGGCAATATTATTGTTGTTTTGGTCGATGTAGAAGTTGATGTCGTTTAAGGTTCCTACGATTTTGAATGAGGCTGTTACTTTTGCCATGGTTTTTTTGTTTGGTTATACTTACAAAGTTAGGAAAAAAGTGGTCAGTATTCAGTGGTCAGTGGTCAGTGTTCAGTGGTCAGTGTTCAGTGTTCAGTAATCAGTATTGATTAATCAGTGCTCAGTGTTTAGTGTTCAGATTTGGTTTGGAAATTGAAGGCGAAGGTATTTCAATTATTATTAATTGGTAGGAGAGTTTTTAATATTAAGAAGTTAAAGTAATTAAGGGTTACATAAAGATGGCTTGAAAGAGGTTGATTTTTAGTCAACCTACTTTTGAAGGGCACAATTTTTTTTGGGATGTTTGTGAATATGATAATTGTTAAGTTGGTAATTTTGGTAGTTGTTTTTTCTAAAATTTATAGATTATTAACTAAAAATCAATAATTTATTAACACGCAAACGTTTTCGTTTGTTCGGTAGTTTTTTGTTTTGTAATTTGGATTGGTTAATTTTATAGTTTTATTGACCCTTATTCTACTATTATCGCTTAATCTGTCTTGGCTTTATTAAAGTCGGGTGAATGTTATTGTTGTTTTTTATTTTAACTAATTAAAAAATTAATTTTATGAAAAGAATTTTACTCGCGATGAGTTTGTTACTATGCTCATTTATTACCTCAACTGTTTATTCGCAATGTCCTTCCGACAATGCCGGAAATGTTCCTTATAATGATGGATGGGGTGCCTCAGATAATGGAGGAAATGGATTTAATACCTGGACTCGTAATTTGACTTCGGGCGATGGTTCACGTAATGGTTTTTTTATTGGTAACTCCAATAGTAATGGGGATGGTGGTCCATCTAGTATTGGTTCCTCTTGTTGGGCTCTTTATGCTAATAATAGTCAAACGGCTTCTGCTACCAGAGCTTTTTCTAATACTTTGAATATCGGCGGAACCCTTTCTTTTGGAATGGATAACGGTTGGATTGACAATGGAGCAGTTGTTGGATTTGGTATACAAAATGCAGCAGGTGAAAATTTAGTTGAGTTCTACTACATTGGTGGACAAAATAAATACAAAATCAATGATAATAGTAATCAAACTGATACTGCTTTTGACTTTACAGATGATGGCTTGACTTTCGTATTCAGCAGAACTGATGCTAACAACTATTCTTTGGTAGTTACCAGATTAGCCAACAATCAAGTAGTTACTCTTAACGGTGCCTTAAAGAGTCCAAGTGGCGGAAAAGTTCCTGCTCAAGTGAGGTTTTTTAATTTTAATGCCGGTGGCGGTAATACAAGAAATGCTTTTTTCAATAATCTTTCTATTACGGATAATCCGACAGCTACTGCTTCCAACGTTACCGGTTGTGCCGGTAGTGCTATCACTTTAGTAGGTTCAGGATTACCAGCGGGAGGAACCGGTATTTATAGTATTGCAAACCCATACACCGGTCCATCTACTACTTATACTTATACATATACTGCTCCAAATGGATGTAGTACTACAAGCGCTGAGGCCACTGTAACAATTATTCCTTTAGTTACCCCAACAGTTTCTTTAACTAGCAGTGATTTAGATAATACTTTTGCTTATGGTACGAGTGTAACTTTCACGGCTAGTGCGGGTAATTTAGGTGGTGGCACAGCGAGTTATGATTTTAAAGTCAATGGTACTTCGGTTCAAAACGGTGCTTCTAACAGTTATGTAGTTAATAATTTGGCCAATGGTAATCAGGTTAGTGTGAGTATCACCGTAACGGGAGGTACTTGTTTGTCTACTGCTACTGCTGACAGTAATGTTATTACCAATACTGTGACGGGTGCTTATTTGAGTAGCATTACAAATTATTGTGGTCAAACTTTACCGGTTATAGGGACAAGGATAAAATGTTCAGTTCCGGC
>NZ_JACTAB010000010.1 GCF_014486695.1 Flavobacterium buctense | reverse complement strand
TGATTATGGCTGGTTTTGGGCTTATCAGAAATGTCTCAGCTGACTGAAATTTTAGTTATATTTGGAAACGCAAGTGTTTGAGGAACGCCACTATCACAATCTGCAACGTTAGCGGTAAGTTTTCCAGAACTTACTCCAGAAATGCATCTTAACAATCAACTCATGAAAAAATTAATTCAATTCTCTTTATTGATCTGCTCCTTGAATTTATTTTCTCAAAGCACTATCAAGTTTGTAGATTTTACCTCAAAGAAACCAGCGAAAGATATATTAGCACACATAATTAATGATAACGATGTCTTAGAAAATACAGGCATAACCGATAAAAATGGATACTTTTATTTAAAGGTTTTAAAATTTGATAAAACTAAAAATTACTATTATTATATTGACCAAGCAAATTACATAAAGGTCAAAGAAAAAATAGACTGGGAAATAAAAGATACAATTACTGTTGAATTAAAAGCTAATCCAAATTACAGAGCCAAGAATTTTCCAAAAGAAACTCTTGTTATGAATTGTCCTTACTTTGATTTTGGTGGCTATGTCTCTAAAGAACCTAGAAGTTTAAGTGAACTACCTATTGCAATTTCGACTAAGGTCAAAAGCTATCTTTTATCCAGGGTTGGCAAAAAATTTTATAAAAATATATATTTTAAACAAGGACAAATAATTGACAGTATTCCTTATAAAAAATACTTTGAAAATGCGAAGATGGAAACGAGATATTATTATTTTCTTTGCTTCGCCTATACAAATCTAGAAAAAGGAATTGGAGAATACACTTCAAATGTTGAATTAGATGAGTTTGGAAATATTATAAAAGATATTGATTTCCCTAAAAAATCATCAACAAGCAATAAATTTATTTCACTAGAAGAAATTAAGAAAAAAGCCGTTGAGAAAAATTTTTTTATTAAAGACAAAACAAACGTAGAATTAGATTACGATACTGTTAATAACATATTAGTTTGGAAATTTATAAACGAAGAACATAAAGAAAACGGAATATTTCTTCAGAGTGAACTCACATACAATGCTCACAATGGAAACTTTTTAGACTTAAAAGTTAATAAAGGAGAATGGGTTGAATAAAAAACCTACCGCTAACAGCAGTTTGCAACAACTGCGTGGCTTGGTTTGTCCACCGAATTTTCTTCGAAAATTCAAAGCCAAGTTTTATACTTGGAATCATTAGTAATAAATCGTCGCAGCTGTTGCAAGCCGCGGCACGTTAGCGGTAAGTGGCCAAAAATCTGCAAAAAATCATGTTCGGACTATTTAAACGAAAAGAAATAAATATTATAAACAAAGAAGAGTTAATAGAAACACTGACTCAAATTCTTGAATTGTTGCGTGATAATGGATTCACGCCTCAAGCTAATGCGATCAGAAAACCATTGCAATATTTATATAATGATGACAAAGAAAAGTTTGTAAAACATTTATTAACCGTCGACATTTGGGGCGGTTCAGGCTCAGCTTGGGAAGTTTATGGTTTTAAATCTAGAAAAGTTGAAAAGGAATTTGAAAAAAGTTTTATAAAGTTGGCTGAATTGATGAAACAAACCGGAATTAAAAGTCGGAAAGCGGAAAGTGTTGCCGGATTTTTTAAAAGAGATATTGAAAAGTGAAACTCAGCCACCTACCGCTAACAGCCGTTTGTAGCAACTGCGTAGCTTGGGCTTCTCCCCGATTTCCTGGCGGAAATCAAAAAGGAGTTTTATGTTTGGAATCATCAGTAATAAATCATCGCAGCAGTTACAAGCTGCAAAACGTTATAAACCAGCGTTTTCCATCGCTAGAACTTTTTAGTTTAAGCTTCACTCCTATTTCCAAGTTTGCTCAAAAAGAAATCGAAATTAGAATGGAATTTGTTGCGCTAGAATTTTGAAAGTTGAAAAAGTTTGCGTGAAAAGTTTGCGTGAAAAAGTTGTAGCAAAAAAAATGTAGCAATATAAAATGCTACAAAAATATTGCTACAAATTTTGAATGAAATGGAAACTGGAAAAGAAACCAAAATGAAACCGGCAAATGTTTGTGGTTACTTTGCGTGCTTATGTAATTCAACATAAAACGCCGGATTTATAACAGCCGTTTCACACAATTGCGAATTTTGTAGTAAATACACGTTTACATTTCACAAGAAATTTTATCTTTAACAGAAAATAATCGGTTTCGAAGTTCGCAACCTCGCCAAGCGCCGGAACGTTATGCAACAGTTTTCGTTCACGTTTTTTTAGACCTAATGAATTAATTTGTACTTTTGATTATTAAATCAAATGAGTTATGAAAATTGAATTAAACATACAGAATAAAAAATTGGAATTAATCCAATGGCTTTCTTCGATTGAGGATTCAACAGTAATTGAGAAAATTATGGAGTTGAGAAAAAAAGAAAGTAAAGATTGGTGGAATTCAATTTCAGAAAGCGAGAAAGACGCAATTGAAAGTGGAATTAAAGACGCTAATTCAGGTAAACTTAATCCTCATTCAAACGCAAGAAAGATTTATGAAAAATGGTTATAAAATTCTTTGGACAGACTTTGCTCTTAAAGAATTAGAAAAAACAATTGAATATCTTGAGGAAAATTGGACTGAAAAAGAGTTACGGAATTTAGCAGAGAATATTGAAGAAAAATTAGCCTTGATTTCGCAGAATCCAAATTTATTTCAAGCATCTGATTATAAAAAAGAAATTCGTCGTGTTGTAATTTTGTCATACAATACTCTTTACTACAGAGTTACAAATGAGCAGATTGAAATAATTTCATTTTTTTCTAACAGACAAAATCCGAAGAAAAGAAAGCTAAAATAAAACAGTTGTATAACAGCAGTTTGTGATTATGGCTGGTTTTGGTTTTATCAGAAATGTCTCGGCTGACTGAAATTTTAGTTATATTTGAAAACGCAAGTGAATGAAGAACGCCACTATCACAAGCCGCGGAACGTTAGCGTTGATTTTGCCTACTTAGAAATTATGTATAAAACAACAACCTTTTTCTTCGCGCTTTTCTTTTTAATTTCTTGTGGAAATAAAAAGACTAATTCTATAATTCAAGAAAAGAATGAATTCAGAGTTTTAGATACAATTTCAGGGTTTTACAAAACTGAAATTGACCCAAACGAAAGTGAAAACTGTGAATTATCAGTAGAGATACTTAAAAATAAAAATGAGTATTCTTATCACTTAAAAACAGATTTACGTGACTTAAAAGGGAAAGTGAAGTTTATTAAAAATGATCCAAATGAATTATACATAGTCTTTGAAGAATCAAATGGGATGAATATCTTGGTGATGTAAGTGATGAAATAGATGAAGTTGAAAAAGAAAACATTAAAATTCCAATTGGAATTGAAGCATTTGTCGGTAACGATACATTAACAATCCAGAATTATGGAAACTCGATGAATAACTACACGAAAATTGGAGAATGTGGTAGAAAATATATATTATTAATAAAACAAAACCACCGCTAACAGCAGTTTGTAACTACTGCGCGCTTGGGCTTGTCCCGAATTTTCTCCGAAAATTCAAAAAGGAATTTTATATTTGAAATCATCAGTAATTAATCGTCGCCACTATCACAAGCCGCAATACGTTAGCAACTACTTTCAGTACAAACTGTAGAAAATGAAATTAATCCTAAAAATTTTACTTATCACATTTCCATTGTTTTCAATGAATGAACAACTGAAGTTTGTTGTTAAATCCAAACAGACTAAAGATGATTCTATATATTATATCGTTGATGAAAAAGGAAATAAAATTAAAGAGTTAGATGACTCTAAATACATTATATGTTTTACAGAAGATGTGCTTGGCTATTTTGCGGTTTTTGCAATGAAAGACAAAAGCGGTTGGATTGCAATTGATTTTAATGAAAACATTCTTTTTAAAGTTTATAATACAAGCTATGGAGAACCTTCTCCGGATGAAATCATTGACAATAAAATAAGAATTGTTGATGATAATAATAAAATTGGCTTTGCAGATTATAAAGGCAACATTATCATAAAACCACAATTTGAAATGGTAACTTCTTTTCATAATAGCAAAGCAATTATTAGTGAAAATTGCGATAAAATTCCTTGGGACAAACATGCAAAAGAAAATGATTGTCACCATTTTTCAATTGTTTGTAAAAAAAACGGATATATAAATGAAAAAGGGAAAATACAAGAATTAGGAAATTTTACATTTGAAGAAATAGAAAGTAAAATAAAATGGAAAGCTCCATAATAACAAGTACTACCGCTAACAGCAGTTTGTGATTATGGCTGGTTAAAGTAAAATAATGTGTTTTATTATTCAACATACATAAAAAACCCAGCTACAACACAGGTAATGCAAGATTGCGGATTTTGGTTTAATTTAAAGTAGTTTTGTGTCTTTAAATTCATGTTTAAGAAAAAGTTTCGGCTTCTTCAGTCCACAGAAACCCTTTGTAGCAAGCTTAAGTAACGTTTAAATACAAGTAAAATTGAACCAAAATAAACAGAAATGGAACTTAAACCAATTGAATTAAAAGTTGATAAATCCGAAGAAATTTACGCCTCAGAAAATTGCAAAATGTTGTTGAATGCTTATGACGATTTCTATCAAAAAATTGGTTATTATTTTCCATGGATTGGATACTTTGTAATAAAAGACAATCAAATTGTAGGTTGTTGTGGGTTTAAAGGAAAACCCAAAGATGGAAAAGTTGAAATTGCCTACTGGACATTCGAAGAATTTGAAGGACAGGGAATCGCAACGTTTTCATGTAGGGAACTAGTCTTAATTTCTCAAAAATTCGACCCAACAATGACAATAACAGCCACAACAGCACCCGAAAATAATGCTTCAACTAAAATTTTACAGCATAACGGTTTTGAGTTTACTGAGGTAGTACAAGATCATGAAATTGGTGATGCTTGGTTATGGACCTTAAAAAACAAGTAAAGAGTTTGGCCTTATTGCTAACTACTACTAGTTACAATACCAAACTTAGTAAACTTAAAAACAGTAAGGTATTATTAATACTTTTATTTTGCGTTGCTATTTAACCATTCCAACACTTATCTTTTAAGTACTATTCACAGCACTAGTTTGTTACAACTATAGCTAATTCTTGCCTCTCAAAAATAAATATCAAATTTCACACACTAAGTTTACGCATAGCAACAAAAGGCGTCCCTCGGTTGACCGTTGCAAATACTCTTGATACAATTTTGTTTCTGATAATGTTTAAAACCACCATTTTGGGCTTTCCTTCTTCCACCCTTTTTTGATAATACAACTTGAGTTCTTCATCATGCTGAATGGCACTAATAGCAGACATTGAAAGCAAACTTTTCATCTTCTTGTCACTGAGATAATGAATTTTATGCCGATAATTAATACTAGTACCCGATTGATGCGGATAAGGTGCCAACCCACAATAAGCAGAAAATTGGCGTGAACTTTCAAATCGAGTGTAATTATGTGTATGGAGTAACATTTGAATGGCCAGTACCATTCCAACACCTTTAACTGTTTTTGAAAGCTTGTAATTAGTTAGCATAGTTTCATCCTGTTTTATTAAACTTTTCATCGCTTTTTCTGTAGTCTGAATTTGCTTGTTTAATTGAACCATATTTTCTTTTAAAATAACTATTGAAACATCATTTATTTCATCACTAACCAAGTCTTGCATGCCTTTGTAAAGATTTTTACTTGCTGTAAGTTGTTTGACCAATTGCTCCCGCAAACTCATCATTCGTTGCAGTTCTACTAATTTCTTAGCCGGAGGTTTTGACGGAATTAAAACATCTCTTCTAAGCCATGCATAATTGGCTATTTCCCAAGCATCGGCCTTGTCACTTTTTCCCCTTTTAAGTCCCATCGAACGTTTGATCTCAATAGCGTTGACACAACAATAAGGGTACTTGTTTTCATGAAGAAAATAACTCAATAACAAACAATACCATCCCGTATGTTCAAAACAAAAAAGGGTTTCGTCCAAAGTAACCTGTTGCTCCAGCAACCAACTGATTAGCTGTTCAAAACCTTTAGCATCATTACTAAACTGACCATGAATTTTACTGGTTTTGATATAAACATCTAACGTTAATTTAGACACATCAATACCAATGGTTTGTTGTATACTTTTCATACATTTTCCTTTGAATAGTACTAATCTGCTGTATTGTAGCCTTTTGTAATCTTAAATCATCATTTTAAATAACCAAAGTAAGTGCCGAAAAGAAAACGGGACTGATGCAGATTATAGGTCACAACCCTACGAAACGTTTTAGTTCACCCGTTTTCGCTTCGGTTAATTAATTGCTGTCTATGAGTGAAACAGTTGCTTTTAAATAGTACTTATTTGAAATAATACAAGGTCTATTTTACAGCTATTTGTCTTTAAAATTTCTTTACATAAAAGTAAGGAAAATAGAACTAAAAAGAAAAGTACGGGGTTAAATGAATCAATAAATTTATTGCCACCGATTTTTCACTTCTTCTCCTTTACTCATCCTGAAAACAAAAAAATATAATTTTTTTTTAAATATAGTATGCATGCATATTATTTTTTTATTATCTTTGAATTCGTAACGAAAACGTTTTAGCATTTTATAGGTATGAAAGATAAAACCATAGATTATATACTCCGAGCTACTTGGCAAGCAGTTGCTCGTATGTACAATGAAGAAGCTTCAAAATTTGAAGGCTCAATGGCGATAGGTTTTGCCTTACTGAGTATTGATAAAGAAGACGGTACTCCATCCACATTTATCAGTTCAAGAATGGGCATGGAAGCCACAAGCCTAACCAGAACTTTAAGAACGTTAGAAGAAAAAGGGTTAATCACCAAAAAGAAAAATCCCGAAGACGGCCGGGGTGTTCTTATTTATCTCACTCCTTTAGGCAAACAAATGAGAGAACAGTCTAAAATCACTGTATTAAAATTCAATGAAGTGGTGAAACAAAACATCCCAGAAGAAAAGTTACAGCACTTCATGGAAGTGGCTGATGCGATTGGTGATTTGATCTCGGAGAAAAAAATATTTTAACTACAAACCATAAACTACAAACTATAAACAGTTTTAAAATGAAACGAACAATAAAAAAAGTGGCAGTAGTAGGTTCCGGAATCATGGGTTCGGGAATTGCTTGTCATTTTGCTAACATTGGTGTTGAAGTTTTGCTTTTGGACATTGTCCCAAATGCTTTAACCGAAGCCGAAGAAAAGAAAGGATTGACACTCGACAGTAAAGTCGTTCGCAACCGCTTGGTCAACGAGCATTTAGCAAATGCTTTGAAATCAAACCCATCACCTATTTACAGTCAGAAGTTTGCTTCCCGTATTACCACAGGAAACACCACCGATGACATGGCTAAGATTGACAATTACGATTGGATTATAGAAGTCGTAGTAGAGCGCTTAGACATCAAGAAATTGGTTTTCGAACAAATCGACAAATACAGAAAACCGGGAACTCTAGTAACCTCAAACACTTCGGGCATTCCAATTAAGTTTATGAGCGATGGAAGAAGCGATGATTTTCAAGCGCATTTTTGCGGAACGCACTTCTTCAATCCGGCAAGATATTTAAAGTTATTTGAAATCATTCCGGGACCAAAAACATCCAACGAAGTATTAGATTTCCTATTTGACTATGGCTCTAAATTTTTAGGCAAAACTTCGGTCGTAGCCAAAGACACTCCGGCGTTCATAGGAAACCGTATTGGAATTTTTGGGATCCAAAGTTTATTCCATTTGGTCAAAGAAATGGACTTAACCATAGAAGAAGTAGATAAGTTAACCGGTCCGGTAATCGGTCGCCCAAAGTCGGCGACTTTCAGAACGGTAGATGTAGTTGGTTTAGATACTTTGGTACACGTAGCTAACGGAATATATGAAAATTGCCCAACCGACGAAGCGCATGAGTTATTCAAATTGCCTGATTTCATCAACAAAATGATGGAAAACAAATGGCTCGGTAGCAAAACCGGTCAGGGTTTCTATAAAAAAGTAGACAAAGAGATCTTGTCTTTAGATTTAAATACAATGGAGTACAGAGCCGCAAAGAAAGCTTCGTTCGGTACTTTAGAATTAACAAAAACCATTGACAAACCTATTGATAGATTCAAGGTTTTAGTAAAAGGAAAAGACAAAGCAGGCGAATTTTACAGAAAGAACTTCTCGGCTATGTTTGCTTATGTATCCAATAGAGTTCCCGAAATCACTGACGACTTCTACAAAATAGACGACGCGATGAAAGCCGGATTCGGCTGGGAAAACGGACCATTCGAAATATGGGACGCTATCGGCGTAGCGAAAGGCATCGAATTAATGCAAGCCGAAGGTTACCAACCGGCCGCTTGGGTGAATGAAATGTTCGCTTCAGGAAGTACAAGTTTCTACACCGTTAAAGAAGGTGCAACTTACTATTACAATAGTCAAACCAAATCACAAACCAAAGTTCCGGGACAAGACAGTTTCATTATCCTAAATAATATTCGCGAAAGCAAGAAAGTTTGGAGCAACAGCGGTGCCGTAATACATGATTTAGGCGATGGCATCTTAAACCTTGAATTTCAGTCGAAAATGAACACCATTGGAGGTGACGTTTTAGTGGGAATCAACAAAGCCATAGACTTAGCCGAAAAACAATACAACGGATTAGTCATTGGAAACCAAGGAGCTAATTTCTCTGTTGGTGCCAATATCGGAATGATCTTCATGATGGCAGTCGAACAAGAATATGACGAACTAAACATGGCCATCAAAATGTTCCAAGACACGATGATGCGTTGTCGTTATTCTTCTATTCCGGTTATCGTTGCGCCACACGGCATGACACTTGGTGGTGGTTGCGAAATGAGCATGCACGCTGATAAAGTAGTAGCTGCAGCAGAAACTTATATTGGTTTGGTGGAATTCGGTGTCGGCGTAATTCCCGGTGGCGGAGGTTCAAAAGAAATGACCTTACGCGCTTCCGACCTATTCCGTAAAAACGATGTAGAGTTGAATGTGCTTCAAGAATACTTCTTAACTGTCGCTATGGCAAAAGTAGCTACATCAGCCTACGAAGCCTTTGATATGGGCGTATTGCAAAAAGGAAAAGACATTGTAGTCGTAAACAAAGACCGTCAAATAGCCGAAGCCAAGAAACACGCTTTGCTAATGGCAGAAGCCGGTTATACCCAACCTATTCAAAGAACCGATGTAAAAGTTTTAGGCAAGCAAGCCTTAGGGATGTTCTTAGTTGGAACCGACCAAATGGTAGCCGGAAAATACATTTCGGAACACGATCAAAAAATTGCTAACAAACTGGCTTACGTTATGGCTGGTGGCGATTTATCAGAACCGACATTGGTAAGCGAACAATATTTATTAGATATTGAAAGAGAAGCTTTCCTATCGCTTTGCACCGAAAGAAAGACATTGGAAAGAATTCAGTTTATGTTAACCAAAGGAAAACCGTTGAGAAATTAATTATTTTAAATTATAAATGTTGAATTTTAAATGATTTGAAATCGTTAAAACTTCAACCCAATTTAAAATTTATAATTCAAAATTTAAAATAGTAAAAATGAAAACAGCATATATAGTAAAAGCATACAGAACCGCTGTCGGGAAAGCCCCAAAAGGAGTTTTTCGTTTCAAACGCCCCGACGAGTTAGCTGCCGAAACCATACAATTCATGATGAATGAATTACCTGATTTCGACAAAACAAGAATCGACGACGTTATGGTTGGAAACGCCATGCCTGAGGCCGAACAAGGATTAAACGTAGCCCGTTTGATTTCGTTAATGGGATTAAAAGTAACCGATGTTCCGGGTGTAACGGTGAATCGTTATTGCGCTTCCGGAGTAGAAACCATTGCGATGGCTACTTCCAAAATCCAAAGCGGTATGGCCGATTGCATCATCGCCGGTGGTGCCGAAAGCATGAGTTTTATTCCAATGGGCGGTTACAAACCAACACCGGATTACAGCGTTGCGGCTGAAGGTCACGAAGACTATTACTGGGGAATGGGTTTAACTGCTGAAGCTGTAGCCAAACAATTCAACGTGTCTCGCGAAGACCAAGATGAGTTTGCCTTCCATTCACACAGAAAAGCATTGCAAGCACAAGCCGAAGGTAAATTCGATAAACAAATTGTTCCAATCACCATCGAACAAACCTTCATCAATGAAAACGGCAAGAAAGAAACAAAATCATATACCGTAACCAAAGACGAAGGACCAAGAGCAGGAACTTCCACTGCAGCACTAGCAGGATTAAAACCTGTATTCGCTGCCGGCGGAAGCGTAACAGCAGGAAACTCTTCTCAAATGAGTGACGGCGCTGCTTTTGTTTTAATCATGAGCGAAGAAATGGTCAAAGAACTAAACCTCACTCCTATTGCAAGAATGGTGAGTTATGCCGCAGCCGGTGTTGAGCCGAGAATCATGGGAATCGGTCCGGTAAAAGCCATTCCGAAAGCTTTAAAACAAGCAGGCCTGACTTTAAATGATATTAATCTAATCGAATTAAATGAAGCTTTTGCTTCACAAGCTTTAGCCGTTACTCGAGAATTAGGCATCAACCCTGATATCGTAAATGTAAATGGTGGCGCCATTGCATTAGGACATCCGTTAGGTTGCACCGGAGCTAAATTATCTGTGCAATTATTTGACGAAATGAAACGCCGAGGTGACAAATACGGTATCGTCTCCATGTGTGTGGGAACCGGACAAGGTGCGGCAGGCGTTTATGAAGTATTATAAATTTTGAATTCTAAATTTTAAATGAAAGACAATCTGATTGCCAATAAAACATTAGATTTTTCTCTGATGGTTATCAGATTATTTATTCAATTAAAAAAAGAAAATGAATTTATAGTTTCCAAACAATTGCTAAGAAGCGGAACAAGTATCGGAGCAAATGTAGAAGAAGCAATAGCGGCTCAATCAAAAAAGGATTTTATCAATAAACTTTCAATAGCCAATAAAGAAGCAAGAGAAACAAAATATTGGTTGCGGTTGTTAGACAAATCAGAATTAACTAAAATACAAATAAATGAGTACCTCATTGAAATTGAGCACATAATCAATATCATAACTAAGATTATCAAAACAGCACAAACGAAATAATTTAAAATTTATAATTCAAAATTTAAAATAATAAAGAAATGGAAGATATAACAAGAGGTGGACAGTTTTTGGTAAAGGAAACCAAATGTGAAAACGTTTTTACACCCGAAGATTTCTCAGAAGAACAAATCATGATGCGCGATTCTGTTAAGGAATTCGTAGATAAAGAAATTTGGCCCAACAAAGACCGTTTCGAAAAGAAAGACTATGCCTTTACCGAAGAAGTAATGCGCAAAGCCGGAGAAATGGGTTTCCTAAGCGTAGCCGTTCCTGAAGCTTATGGCGGAATGGGCATGGGATTCGTAGATACTTGTTTGGTGTGTGATTACATTTCGGGCGCTACAGGTTCGTTTTCAACAGCTTTTGGTGCGCATACCGGAATTGGAACGACGCCAATTACTTTATACGGTACCGAAGAGCAAAAACAAAAATACGTTCCTAAATTAGCTTCAGGAGAATGGTTTGGTGCGTACTGTTTGACCGAACCGGGCGCAGGATCTGATGCCAACTCCGGAAAAACAAAAGCTGTTTTATCTGCAGATGGTAAACATTACAACATCACCGGACAAAAAATGTGGATTTCTAATGCAGGTTTTTGTTCAGTATTCATCGTATTCGCTCGTATCGAAGATGATAAAAACATCACCGGTTTCATCGTAGAAAATGACCCAAGCAACGGAATCACCATGAACGAAGAAGAACACAAATTAGGTATTCGCGCTTCCTCTACTCGTCAGGTTTTCTTTGCCGATACAAAAGTGCCGGTTGAAAATATGTTGGCCGGACGTGGAGAAGGTTTCAAAATTGCCATGAACGCTTTAAACGTTGGACGTATCAAATTAGCTGCCGCTTGTTTGGATGCGCAACGTCGCGTAACTTCCAATGCGGTGAATTATGCTAATGAAAGAATTCAGTTCAATACACCAATCTCTAGTTTTGGTGCCATTCGTTATAAATTAGCCGAAATGGCGACTTCCGCTTATGCCGGAGAAAGTGCTACTTATCGCGCAGCAAAAGACATTGAAAACCGTATCAAATTGCGAGAAGCTGAAGGTGCAAGCCATCAAGAAGCGGAATTAAAAGGAGTTGAAGAATTTGCTATCGAATGTTCCATATTAAAAGTAGCGGTTTCAGAAGACGTTCAAAACTGTGCTGATGAAGGTATTCAAATTTACGGCGGCATGGGATTCTCAGAAGATACGCCTATGGAAAGCGCTTGGCGTGATGCCCGTATTGCTCGTATCTACGAAGGAACGAATGAAATCAACCGAATGTTATCGGTAGGAATGCTAATCAAAAAAGCCATGAAAGGTCATGTTGATTTACTTGGACCCGCCATGAAAGTACAAGAAGAATTAATGGGCATTCCGTCATTCGACACACCGGATTATTCTGAATTGTTTTCAGAAGAAAAAGAAATGGTGGCCAAATTGAAAAAAGCTTTCTTAATGGTAGCCGGAGCTGCGGTTCAAAAATACGGCATGGACTTAGACGCACACCAGCAATTACTTATGGCAGCTGCTGATATGCTAATCGAAATTTACATTGCAGAAAGCACCATTTTAAGAACTGAAAAATTAGCTAAAAAGGAAGGTGAATCTAATGTAAATGAACAAATTGCCATGGCTAAGTTGTATTTATACAAAGCTGTAGATGTTGTAACTCAAAAAGGAAAAGAAAGCATTATCTCTTTTGCCGAAGGCGACGAACAACGCATGATGCTCATGGGATTACGCCGATTCACCAAATATACCAACATGCCAAACATCGTTGGATTAAGAGAAACGATTACCACCAAGTTGGTAGCAGAAAATAGTTATTGTTTTTAGGATTTTAGTTAAGTTAATTGTGTTGAAAGACCGTGACAGTTTACTACTGTTGCGGTTTTTTTTTGCGAATCTCAAATACAAAAATTATAATAATCATTAGTCACACAAATGATTTGTACATATGACCAACTACTTAGTTGATTACTTTGTTTCCTATTTCAAATTAATAAATCAACTAAAAAATCGAGAAGTTCTATTCTTTATTTTTATTAGGAGCTTTTGATTTTAATTCATCATAGGCCGGGAAAAGTTTCAATAACTTTTCGTCTAAAATTTCGTTTATTCTCTTGAAAATATAAATTCTCATCAATAAACCTCCCAAAAAGCAAATGATAAAAACACATAAAGCTATTAGAATACCAATAGTAGCTTTTCCGGCAAAATGATCGATGCCAAACTTTGCGGCTAAAGGAGTTATGATTGAAGAAAGTATAGAAATTATTTTCTCCACTATCATAATGATAAAAACAAAAGGAAGTAAAAATAATATTCCGCCTCTAACCGTAACTTTAATAAAAAACCATATTGATTTCAAAACGCATTTTTTTTAATGAAAGACTCTCGTAATTCCAAAACCTATAGCCCAAGAATTATAGGCATTAACTTTTAAATCGTTGGTAATATTGGCATTGAGTTCCCAATTGCTTGAGATATGATAACCATATTCCACTCCGATTCTAAATAAGAATAAATCACCTGTATGGGCAAATTCGCCTCCACTTCCCAACATATAGCTGAAATGTTTTCCCGGTTTGTACGAAAGCATTACAGCAGTAGCAATAGGATAACTTCGTTCCAATACTTCGCCACTGGAACTTTTTAAATGCTCTTCAACAGCGAAATCCTCAACAATTATATCTGTATGCAAACCAACAGCCCATTTTGGACTAAATTTAAAATTGTAGTTAATAGCCCAAGAAGGTAATGACAACCATTTTTTGTCACCGTTGCTTTGAACACCTTGACTAATTTGGGTATGACTAATCATTAAGCCCAAAGAGTGATGCGGTTTAAATGCGTGATGATTCTCTTCCTGTGCTAATACAATGGTTGTCGAAAAAAACAACCCGATTGTGAGTAATTGAATAAATTTCATGTCAGTTTTTGTTAGTTGTTTTTGAAATAAAATAATACCCGATACACAAACTCAATACCAATACAGCGATACCAATATCAGTAAGGTAATCTAGGTGTTTTACATCAATAGTGATGATTTTTCTAGTCATAGCCGTTATGGCAATAAGTATGATTATTTTGGATTTGTATTCAACATTATTTTCGTGTTCTTTAAAAGTTTCTAAAATCTCAATCGAAATTAAAATATTAAAGAAAATCACGGCTACCGTTGAAAAAATTTTGTTATTAAGCACGTCCGGATTTCCAAAATTGTAATTACTTACAGCAATCACAAACTGATATCCCAAATCAACTATTTGAAAAACAATGTATAACAGTAAAATTATTGTTAGGATTAAATAAATAATTTTTTCTGATTTGTGAACAATTTTATCTTTCATAATTAATGTTTTACTTAATAAAATCAATTGCCTTGGTAGCACCAGTCCAAGTTACTCCGTTGTATATTCAACTTTTTTTGATTGCCAATCACATCATTTACTCTATGGGCAACTCCAATATTAAATCGGTATGTTCCAAAAACCAACATTCCTCCACTTGTTATGTAAAGTACATCTCTTGTGGTAAGGAGATATGGATATTTAAATAAAAATTCTAGTTAAAGTTAAACGACATTTTTGTAAATTATATTTTATTTATTAAATATCAATTTTCCTTCTTTTATAATTTCAGTTATTTTACTATTTTCTCTCTAGTCGCATCACTGCGATATCTCCCATTATTAAATTTAATGTTTTACCTTGATTGGAGACAGAATAAGAATTTACCTTTTTTAAGGTTTCCAAAAAAGCCTGTTCACCTGACATATTAGGACACATTTTACGAGTTAATGCTATTGCTGATTCTATTTTAATGGAATTTGCCTCAATAGTGCATTTTCCGTTAAAATTATTACAACCGGACATACCGAAAATAGCATTTTTATAAGAATCAAAAGTGATAGTCGGTTTTACATTTGGAAATAATTCTCCAATTGGTTTAGGAGTATTCAATATATAATTGACTTCCCAAGTACCATCAATTAAGTTAGCTTTCATTGTATTCGTTGTTGCATTAGTTACAGCTGTTTTATTGGTATGGCAAGACGTAAATACAATAACCGAAAATAGTAAAGTAAGAAATAAATATTTTTTCATAATACATCTTTTTTGTTCCACATTCTAAATATTCCGGCCACACAGGCAATCAATCCTGTTCCGTTTAATAGAATTCCTGCCCAGCGCCAACTTTCAGAAGGCCATAAAGAAAGGTCTTTGGTAAAAGAGCCGTAGATCACAAAACCCGCCATCAAAGCTGCAACAGCAGAGAAAATAATATAGGGCCATTTCAGGTTTTTTTTAAGAAACCACCAAAAGAGAATTGCAAAGACCGCACATAGTACAGCTCCAAAAGCAGTTGCAGTTGGACCTATCGGTTTTTGACCGTTTGAAATCAGATATAAACCGTACATATTCCAAGCTATGCATCCTATTGCCCATAAAATTTGAAAAAACAATACCATGAGTACTACTATTAGTGTTGATCATCACTATGTGCCGATAGTATTTTCATTACATGGTTTAGAGTTTCTTCAGCCAATCCATCAGAGTCTTTTTGATTATTCATTCCAAGGATGCTTTTAGTATTTTTTAAACCTACTGGTTGTTTTTTTCCTTCTGCAACAGTTCCCCATACTTTGATGTCTTTAATTTTCATAGCTTCACAACTTACAGGATTGTCATAAAGAATGGTAAAGTTGGCTAACTTTCCAATTGCAATAGAACCCATTTGGTCTTCTACTTTTAAAGAATAGGCGGCATCAATTGTAACGGCTTTCAAGGCACCTTCTCTTGATACCTTTTGTTCTGGAGCAGCAACTCTTCCTCCTGTAGTAAGACGGTTTACAGCACACCACATCAGGTACAAAGGGTCGGCTGGTGCCATTGGCATATCACTATGGAAAGAGTATGACACACCGGCTCTTTCAACATCACCCATTCGAACCATACTATCGGCTCTTTTCGGCCCTAAACCATTCTTACTGTAATTATCTGCTAATGCCACTGGATAATATGGATTTCCACTCACTACACATCCTAACTTTGCCAAACGATCTACTTGGTCTTTGGCACTCACAGCAAAGTGTACAATAACAGTACGATGGTCCTCACGAGGATTTGCTTTTAGGTTTTTTTCAAGCGTATTCAAAACACGATCCAATCCAGCATCGCCATTTACGTGCACATGAATTTGATAGCCAGCATCCCAAAATATTTTGAAAGCACGTTCAAAAACGGGTAAATCGGTCATCCATTCGCCATGATGCTTATCTGTATAAGGATCTCTTACCTGCATTAACAAAGAATAAATTGCACCATCTGAAAACAATTTCACTTGGTTTTTACCTAATGAAGTTTTACCATAATACCAACTATCTAGTTTTTTTGCTTCTTCTAAAACCTGTTTGTCATCTTTATACTTATCACATAAGGTTTTTCCATCCGCAATAAAACTCCAACGGAAAGGCATCTCCTCCGACGACATCACACTGTTAACAGCATCTTGCAAAGGTTTTACTAACAAACCTCCAGGTTCATTTCCAAAAGTAATTCCTTTAGAATGCAGATAATCTCTTACAATATATAGGCCTTTTTCAAGTTTTTCTGGAGTAGCCAATAGATTAGCAATTTTGGGTGCTACAGCAAACATGCCTTGTTCCCAAAAACGACCCTCTGCAAAATTCGATTGTTTTTGTGGAGATTCTCCCCAAGATTTAATAAGATCGGCTGTTACGCCATTTTTTTCCATAGCATAGGTATTCATCACCACCTCATGACAACTTCTCAACCAAGCTAAAACTGGTCGAGTTGTACTAATTTTATCTAAATCGGCTCTAGTAAGTGGCCCATAAAAACTTGGATGATAACCCCAGGTAACCAAAGCCTCCTCTTTATCTTCCATTTTTTTCTCGGCGGCTGCCAAACGGGTCATAAAATCATTTTTATCTTTTACGACTGCGGCAGTTCCATTAGGTAATTCCCAGTCTTCAATAGAAAGTACTTCCGAAGCCATAGACAAAGCCGCCAAAACTGGATGGTCATGTTGTGCTATAAAACCAGGGACTATGACCTTATCATTAAAAGTTTTATCTAATCGTGCTTTTCTATCTCCTACTATTTTAGCCACTTCTTCTTTGGTCCCAACCGCTATAATCTTTCCGTTTTGAACAGCTACAGCTTCAGCTTTAGGCCTTGCTGTATCCATTGTGATGATTTCTTTGGCAGTATAAATTACGATTTGATTTTCTGCAGTCATAGAACCGCTCATGTCTTGCAAAGTTTGACTATAACTAAAGTAACTTGACAATATCAAACCAATCACGCTGTAAATTAATTTTTTCATAATGATAGTTTTAAGTTAATGATTTCTATTTTTTGAAAATTGATTTTCCTTCTTTAATAGTTTCCGTTACTTTAATATCTTTTAATGTCAAAGGATCAACTTTCAGAGGGTTTTTATCTAATACTACCATATCAGCTAATTTACCAACAGTTAGTGTTCCTTTATTATCTTCCTCAAAAAATTGTTCTGCGCCCCAAATCGTAATTGATTTTAATGCTTGATAAGGGGTTAATCTTTCGTCCGGACCAATTACAGTTCCGCTTCTGCTGATTCGATTTACGGTGGTGTACATAATCATCATTAAGTTTGGCATCGCCACTGGCGCATCAGTATGACTGGTTACACGAATTCCTTTTTTCAAAGCAGAGTTTATCGGACTTATTAATTGTGCTTTATCCGGGCCAATAATTTCTTTATACCAATCGCCCCAATAAAAAGTATGCATTGGAAAGAATGAACCAACTATGTCATATTTTTTGATACTGTCTAATTGGTCCATTCTAATTAATTGACCATGTATTAATGTTGTACGTCTGTCTTTGTTACCATACTTTTTAGAAGCTTTATTAACCGCTCTAAACAATTGATCGGCTGCAGCATCACCATTAGTATGTGCTTTTAACTGCCAATTATTGGCAAAAGCATCATCTACAATTTTTTGTACATCCTCATCTTTTGGAATGGCAGGATAACCATTATAGCCTTCTTTTTGACCATCCGGCGGAATTAAATAAGGGTCTTTACGCCATGCTGTTCTTCCTTGAGGTGAACCATCAAGTGTAAGTTTTAACCCCGCAATTCGGTAATGATTTTTGTATTCTTTACTGTACCATTCTGATTTCATGTATTGCGGACAAGAGTAATCAATCCATGAGTTAACATCTAAATACAATTTCCCTCTTTGGGCATAATCCGCCATTTGCTCATGATTTTTTGTTGCTCTTCCTTCGTTACAAGTAGTGTAGCCATAACTAGCTGCCATTTTTTGTCCGGCATCCATATACATATCACTTAGTTTTCTATCTGGTGGTGCAACTAGTTTCATCATGTGTGGAATGGCTGCTAATTCTTCTAAAACACCATTAGGATTCATAGTACCTGCTACTCTTCTAATTACTCCACCATCAGGTTGTTTTGTAGCTGCAGTAATACCTAATAGTTCTAATCCTTTAGTATTTACTACACAAAAATGGCCTGAAATATGAGTTGCCATAACCGGTATGTCTTTGGATACTTTGTCTAAATCATCTTTTGTTGGAAAACGATTCTCTTTGAGTACCGCATCATCAAAGCCAATTCCAATAATCCACCCTTGGGTTTTATCAGTTCCATTTTTTTGATGCCATGATTTTAGTTCGTTTACTAAATCATCCATAGTGTTGCAATTACCATCCGGTGCTGCTAATAAATTAGCGGAAATAGCTTGTGAGCCAAAGGCAGCAAAATGACAATGACCATCAATGAAACCTGGAATAAGAGTTTTCCCTTGTAAATCTTTCATTTCAGTTTTCTCTCCATGAAATTTTTCGGCTTCGTCTTTGGTTCCAACGAAAAGAATTTTTCCGTCTTTTACGGCAACGGCTTCTGCGTATTGAGCTTCTTCGCCTTCCATAGTTACAATATCGCCTCCAAAGTATATGGTGTCAGCAGGATTAGTAACTTCTTCTTTTTTACAGCTTACTAAAGCTAGTAAAAGCAATGATGATGTGATTAGTTTTTTCATGTTGTTTATATTAGTAATTAAGTTAATATGTATTTTATAATTTTATGGAACTTCTCAAACCAACGAACGATGCTGGTTTGCATTTATCTAATACAGGATTTATCATTTGAAAATCGATACCTAATTTAAACCAAGGCAATAATTGGGCTTTATAAAATGCTTCCAATCCGCTTTCATCATTCAATACAAAAGAAGCCGTAAGAGCAGAATCTTTTAAACCATTACTTATTGAAGTGTGAAAATATCCAATTCCCCATACATCAGCACTTCTGCTTTTAATTGGGCTATTACCGCCTATACCAAGAAGGAATGACCAATTTATGGGTGTTGGATCGCTATCGGAAAATCCAATAGTGCCAAACAATCCCCAGCCTTTATCAACATCAGCGGTTGGTTGAACCAAATATTGATTGAAAGAATAGCCTAAATAATAGCGATTGTTTTTGGTGACTATTTCGTTTCCAACAGTAGGTGGAAGAATCAAATTATCATCTAAACTTTCTAAGCTTGTTCCGTTTTGAGTACTGTAAACCACTTTTAAACTATGGGCTCCGGTTTTACCGGCAATTTTTACTGGTTTTTCAAAAGATGAAAAGAAAGTAACTCCAGATTCAAACGGATTTTCAAATCCTGATTTATTAACTGCGCTAATAGGATCATAAATCCCAAAAGTATAATTTAGGGGTTTTGTTTTTATTGTAAAGAGCGAACCAAAAATATAAGGAGGAACTAATCCTGATGGTGGCGCAGCAAAAGCCACATTCAAAAAATTATCAATTCCTGCACCGCCTGAAAATCTGGTTCCAGATGCGATATCCACCATATTTATTTTACCTACCATTAGCGTTTTATTACTACCAACACTTTGTGAAATAAACAAACTAGAAATATCAAAATAATCAGATCCATTCATACCAGGAAAAGCAAGCGCAGTGTTTTTTGGCAATAAAACGCCACCATAGCCAATAGTAGACTGACCATAATTGAGTTCACTATGAGTAATGATTTTTAGTCCTTTCCAAAGGCCTAATTTTTCGCCATTAAAAATAATTTGCACATCTGCTTTTCCACTAAATTCAAATTTTTTATCTCCATCGCCTGATGACATTCCTTCGTAGAATGATGTAATACGCGGTAGGATTGTTATTCCATTATCACTTAGCCAAGGTCGAGCACCTAACCAATCTCCGGTTAAATTTGATTGAGTAGCTAGTGACTTTTTTGTTTTATCATTTTCTTGTGAAAAACAAAAAATAAAATTGAACAACAATAAAAACAATATTTTTTTTTTCATTTTACCTAATTAATGTTTGATTGAGATAAAAAGTTGTTATTTCATAAATACAACCTCAAACTTGGCCATTGGTGCCATTTTGGCTTTGCTAAGACTTAATACTTTACCCTTAATAGCATAATTATCAACCCTTTGTAAGGTTTCCAAAAATGCCTTTTCTATAGTCATATCTTTGCAAGCCATCATCGTTGTTGCCATTTTGGAAAACGTTAATTCTGTTTGACCGGTCAATTGATAATATCCGTTAAGATTATTACAGCCACTATTGCCGTTAACCCTATTGTTGTCTTTCTTTAAAATTAAAAAAGCTTCTCTTCTGTTTTCAACAGCGGTTACGGGTTGACCATTTAGCTCGATAAGTTTCCAATAAGTTTCTGTTAATGGGTAATTAACTTCTGATTCGTTATTGGCTGGAATATTCTTTGGTGTTGAACAGCCCATACTCATGATTAGAGTGATAATAATTAGCGATATTTTCTTTAATGTATTCATGGCTATTCTGTTTTTATCAATATATAGGTAGAAGCAAGATTTCCGGTGATTCGTTTGCCGCTCCTATCTAACTGAAAAAGTTTATTTTCTCCAACAAGATATTGGCTTGGTGCTTCTTTAATTCCTAATAAAGTGATATTTATCCCGTCTGAATTCCACACAAATTTTCCTTCTACAGTATTTATTTGAGTGTCTTTTTTTCCAAGATATTTAGTCGTTTTTTTATAGGTTAGGTTTTTATTCAGAGTGATTTCTGTTTCAATTCCTTCACAATCTGCACAAGGTGTAACTCCTTTATAAACGCCATTCCAATCGAGAGAAGTATTGGAATTGTCTACTGTAGCAACTATAGTATCTTGCTTTACTATACTCGGTTCGGGTGTAGTTAGGGTGTCAACTTTAGCTTTGTCAACATCAATGGTAGGCTCAACTTCTTTTTTACATCCTATTAAAGTCAATAACGCTAAAAAGGAAACTATTGTTTTCATAAAGATTACTTTAAATAAATAACGTCGCACCTATTTTATATAAATATATATCATTAGTAAAATTTGGTGAGCATCCAATATTCATCTTAAACTTATTAGGTGTAATAATGTGATTTAAATTAAATTCACCTGACCAAAATGTCTTCCAATTTCCGTTTGTGTTTAACAAAGTAGGTGTTGGATTAACAAACATAAATGTACTCTTGCTGAATTTGTAACTGGCATTAAATTGAAATCCAATTCCATCCGAAGAATATTTGAAAGCTTCTGGAATAACATCAGTACTTGGCTTTGTAATGTGAACATAACTTACACCCGGAAATAAAGAGAGTTTTTGATTGATTATAAAACCTCCTACAACTCCACCGGCCAATGACCAAGAACTGGTTCCTAATCCGTTTTCATAATTTCCTATTGGAATTGAAATATCGGCAAAGGGAACTATAGCAATAAAATTTTTGGTAATTCCTTTTTTAGCCACGTGAAAATAACGCACTCTCATGTCACCAAATCCGGTTTTATTGGTCAAATCGTTGTGCAATAATGGCAATTCCAACAACATAAGATTATCAGGATTAAAGGCATACTGAACATTTACTCTTAAACCGTACAAGTTGGCTGTCTTTCCATCTTGGTATTCTAAATTTCCATTAACTTGGGTGTATAAATTTGTGGGGTTGGATGGGTCAATCTCTTTTTTTCCTTCACCGGTATCTTGTGCCTGAATTGTTGATGTAAAAAGAAATGATGCCAATAATAAACTTCTCAAATAGAATACTGTTTTCATAATACAATTGTTTTGTTAGGTAAATGCTCTAACAAATATACTTTGTAAGCAAAAACCGTAAGATAATTACATTTTTTAAAATGTATTAAAACAAAAAAAATTTGTATGAAAACATAAAAAAACCAAGAAATCAAGCTTTATCTTTGAAGTATTCTAATGGCTTTTTTTGAGTAAACTCTCTGAAGTTTAATATAAAAGTGGACCTGTTTTTAAACCCCGATTCATTAGCAATTGCCTCTAATGTATGGTTTTTCCATTCGGGTTTTTTATAATTTTCTAGTAAATATTCAACTCTTTTGCTATTCAAAAACTTTCTAAAGCCCATGCCATATTCTTGATTGATAAAGGATGACAAAGTATGCTTTGGAATTTTTAAGTCGTCAACCAAATTATCTAAACTATAGTTAGGATTTAAAAAAGGCAAATTGGCTCTAAAGAACTGTTCTATAGCCTCTTTATATTCTTGATTTTCTAGTATTTTCTTCAAATACTTTTGTTTATCTAAAACATGTATTCCAACAACCTCTGTATTCTTTTCCGAAGTATTATCTATTTTTGGGTCGTAATCAGTTATAAATTTTAACTCACTAGTTGGAAGATACAACCCATACAAAACTCTGGGTTTTGCAAATAAAATCGAAGTCAGTATAAAAACTGCAAAGACAAGTGTGTAATCCCCTATTTTGGTATCTAATTTAAAAATTGGAGCAATAATAGCATGAATAATAAAAACAGAAACTAAGGCTAGCAAAACATATGAAAAATTAGTCAACCATTGAAGCAAATCTTTATTTATCTCCAATATCTTGTTGTCAACATTTTTTTTAAACTGTCTTAATGAGTTAAACAGCATGATCAAAAAAACGGTAGACCAAATCGTTCTAATAAATAACAAAACGTAAGGAGGTAAAATACCTTCATTGAATTGTCCTTGAAGCCTAGGGTTTGCAAGATAGTTTCTTACTAAAATCAGTTTGTCCTCATAAGGTAAAAAATAAACTGGTGCTAAATTAACAGCATATAACACCGAAGGAATCAATAGTATCCAATCACTTTTTCTGAAAGAGGTTTCACTTTTTAAAACAGCTCTGACATAAATATAACTCAAGGGCAATATTAATAATGTTGTTGGACCCAAAACCCTATAAATATGAGGTATCTTGATCATTAATCCGCTGAAAACCAAAAAACTTATAAGATTTTGCAACCCAAATAACAATATAACCAGTCCTATCAATCTATTACAAAAAACTTGCTCTTTATTAACAAAAAACAAGATAAAACTTGCTAAAACTGCTAATAAAAAACAGATTATACTAAAACAGATTAAAAAGCCATCCATAATTGTCAAACTAACACTTCAATAAAAGTAAAAATATTTCAATAAAAACAAAGTCTTTTCCACTAAAATTTAAAAAACCTCTTAGAAAAAATAATCCATTGAATAACAAAAATTTAGTAAAATATTGTTTTAAATTCTGCCATAAAACATCCCTAACATTGTTGAATTAAAAGAAACGATTACCACCAAGTTGGTAAAAGAAATAGTTTTTATTATTAGATTTCAGTTAAGTTAATTGTATTGAAAAACCGTGATAGTTTACTACTGTTGCGGTCTTTTTTGCAAATCACAAAAAGGAATTCCATATATTCGTTTTCTAAACCGATTCATTATGCCATTTACCATCGCCATTTCCAAAGAAAGAACACCCTTTAACAAAAACCCTTGGTTGTGGATTTTCCTGAGTGTATTCACCATCATTTGGATAAGCACGCTAATCGGAACCAACGACATGAACAACTGGTTGCTCGAAAACACCTTGACGGTTTTGTTCTTTGCCTTCCTTATCATTTCTTTTAAAAAATACCAATTCAGCGACCTCTCCTATTTACTCATTTGCGTCTACTTGTGTCTGCATATTTATGGCGCCAAATACACTTATGCCGAAAACCCTTTTGGGTATTGGTTAAAAGATTATATGGGTTGGGAACGCAATCATTACGACCGCATAGTACACTTTAGTTTCGGATTCTTATTGGCTTACCCGATGAGAGAATTGTTCTTAAAATGGGTTAAATATCCTAACATGGTGGCTTGGGTCTTGCCTATTGAAATCACCTTATCCGTAAGCGGGTTCTACGAACTCATCGAATGGGCCGTAGCCGATTTGTTTTTTCCGGCACAAGGCGTTGCTTACCTGGGTACTCAAGGCGATATTTGGGATGCGCAAAAGGATATATTCTTGGCGTTTCTCGGAGCTATAATTGCTACTACTATAGTATCATTAGTCAAAAAAGCTTTTAAAATTCACGAAAAAGAAAACGCTTAATTTATCCCATAAAACAAGCTTTTAAATTCATATTTTATTGTCACATAGCCTTGTGACTGTTAATACTAAATCTCGTGGTTTGCACTATGCATTATTCTCAAGATTTCCCTTTACAAAATAGCAATCAGTTAAAAAAATTAAAAAAAATAGCTTTAATTTGTAGTAAACAAACAACAACATGCTATTTGATCCTAATGAGCTCGAGTATTCGGCTGTTTACAAACTACTAACCGGCGCCATTATCCCAAGACCTATCGGATGGATTTCTTCCATTAGCGAAGAAGGCATCAACAACTTAGCGCCTTTCTCCTATTTCAATGCCGTTGGCGAAGATCCGCCTCACGTAATGTTTGCTACCGGAAGAGGCAACAACACCAATAAAGACACGCTAAACAATGTCTTAGCGACCAAGCAGTTCGTAGTAAATATGGTAACGGAAGAATTAGCAGAGCAAATGAATACCACCGCACAATCGGTTCCGTCTGAAGTGGACGAATTCGAATTAGCAGGTGTTACACCAATAGCATCTTTAAAAGTGAAACCCATGCGCGTCAAAGAAAGTCCAATTACTTTCGAATGCGAACTGGTACACCATTACTTCCTCGAAGACCATAAAAATGGTGGCGCATGTATCATTATCGGCAGAATCGTCATGATGCATTTTGACGATGAAGTGTTGTTAGACCATTACAAAATCAATTTAGAAACCTATAAACCCATCTCGAGATTAGCCGGTGCTAATTATGCCAAATTAGGAGAATTGTTCTCCATTAAAAGAGGCTAACTTTAGAACCTTAGAACCTCAGAGCCTTAGAACCTTTAAAAAGAATGAAAATAGCAGTTATAGGTGGCGGTCCGGGCGGACTTTACTTTTCCATACTAACCAAAAAAGCAATGCCTCATTGCCAAATCGACGTGTACGAACGCAACAAACCCGACGATAGTTTTGGTTTTGGCGTAGTGTTCTCCGATGAAACTCTGGGCGAATTCCTTAAACGCGACATGCAATCGTATGAGTTAATTCGAAGTAAATTTGCCTATTGGGATGACATCATCATAGCGCGTGACGGACAAGAAGTGAGCATCGCCGGAAATGGTTTTTGCGGTTGCTCGAGAAAGACTTTATTAAAATTATTACACCAACGTTGTCTCGAAGAAGGCGTCAATCTGCATTTCGAACAAAACATCGATGATATAAACCAATACCAAGATGCCGATATCATTCTGGCTTCTGATGGAATTGCCAGTGGTATCAGAACGCAATACGAAAAAGAATTCGGTACCAAAATCACGTTAAAGAAAAACCGCTTTGTATGGCTAGGTTCAACCAAACCGTTAAATGCCTTCACCTATTTCTTCAGAACTACACCACATGGCGTAATTGTTGCCCATTCCTATCAATACGAAGAAGGCATGAGTACCTGGATATTTGAATGCAGCGATGAAACCTGGCAAAAACACGGATTCGAAGTGACCAATGAAGAAGATACCATTGCCAAAATTGCTGAAATATTCAAAGCCGAACTCGACGGACATCCGCTGATTTCCAACAAATCACATTGGCGTCAGTTTCCGCATGTAACCAATGAAAAATGGTTTCACAAGAATATTGTTTTATTAGGCGATGCCAAAGCCACCGCGCACTACTCTATCGGTTCGGGAACCAAATTGGCTATGGATTCTGCCATAGGTTTATCCGATGCTGTAATTGCCAACCCGAACAATGTGCAAGCCGCATTCGAACAATACGAAAAAACCCGAAGAAACACGGTTGAAATGATTCAGTACGCTGCTCTAGTATCACTCGATTGGTTTGAAAATATGGATAGGAATAACCAACACCCGTTCTACCAGTTTGCCTTTGGCTGTATGACGCGTTCTAAAAAAGTAACGTTTGAAAACTTAAGACTAAGAGACAAATCTTTTACCGATAAAGTCCTTCAAGAGTTCAATGACAATAGCAATGACAATAGTCAAATTTTGCCTGCGGCGTTTACTAAGTTTAAACTACGCGATTTAGCATTGCAAAACCGAATCGTCATGTCGCCAATGGGACAATATTCTGCCCTTGACGGTAAAGTAACCGATTGGCATTTGGTGCATTACGGAAGTCGGGCCACCGGCGGTGTCGGACTAATCATTACCGAAATGACAGCCGTTTCAAAAACGGGACGCATCACTTTAGGTTGCGCCGGTATTTACACTCAGGAACAATTAGTTGACTGGAAAAAAATAACCAATTTCGTCCATCAAAACACCCAAACTAAAATCGGAATTCAGTTAGGCCATTCCGGCCGTAAAGGCGCTACGAAAAAACCTTGGGAAGGACAAAACGAACCGATTGATTTGCCTTGGGATTTACTTTCGGCTTCGCCAATAGCGTTCAATGACAAACTTCCTGTTCCAAGAGAGATGACTTTCGAAGACATGGATTTAATCGTTTCCCAATTTGTCCAAGCTACCAAAAATTCCAACCTTGCCGGATTTGACTTAATCGAATTACAAGCGCACCACGGATTCTTACTAGCCTCTTTCCTATCGCCTTTGACGAATGTTCGAACAGATGAATTTGGCGGAAGCATAGCAAACCGATTGAAGTTTCCCCTAAGGGTTTTCAACGAAATGCGAAATGCTTTTCCAAAACACAAACCCATGTCGGTTAGAATCTCCGCTTCCGATTGGGCACAAAACGGAATCACTGAAGAAGAAGTGATCACCATAGCCAACGCTTTCAAAAACGCCGGCGCCGATATCATCAACGTTTCTACCGGAAATACGGTAGCCAATCAGAAACCGCAAGTCGGCAGAATGTGGCAAACGCCTTTCGCAGATGCAGTTCGAAACACGGTTCACATTCCAACCATAACCACCGGTTATATTCAGGATATTGACCAAATCAACACCATTATTTTAAACGGTAGAGCTGATTTGGTGGCGCTGGGCCGACCGTTATTAGCAGATGCCAATTTCGTTCGCAACGCACAAGCCTATGAGCAATTTGAAGCTAATGATATACCCAACCAATACAAAGCCGGAAGTTCACATCTCTATCCGCTAAAAGCAGCTGAAAGAAAACAAACCGAAGGCATGAAAAAAGCCCTAAAACCTAAAAGTAATAAGAAAGAATAAACCTTAGAACCTTAGCGCCTCAGCGCCTTAGAACCTAAAAAATGAAACACTACGACGACAACTTTGCCCACCAACACTTGCCTAGCCCGGAGTTACAGCCCGACTATGTTTTTCTTGACTTACCGCAGTTCAACCGACCGGAAATGCTGAATTGTGTGGATGTACTTTTAGACAATCACATCAAAGAAGGTCGTGGAAACAATACCTGCATTCGCACTTTTGAAACCACTTGGACCTACCAAGATTTATACGAAAAAGCCAATCAGATTGCACATGTTTTAGTGGAAGATTTAGGATTAAAGTCAGGCAACCGAGTATTAATTCGCTCTGCCAACAACCCGATGATGGTAGCTTGTTGGTTTGCTATTTTAAAAGCCGGCGGTATTGTTGTGGCAACTATGCCTTTGTTGCGCGCCAAAGAATTGACAACCATTATAGATTGTGCCGAAATTAGTCATGCTATTTGCGACCATAGTTTGGCAGACGAAATGCATTTGGTCAAATCAGACTATTTACAAAGTGTTTGTTTCTATAGCAATTCACAGTTGAAAGAATTGATGGAAAACAAACCAACAACTTTCACCAATTACCACACCAAATCCGACAGCATCGCCTTAATCGGCTTTACTTCGGGCACAACCGGTTTACCCAAAATGACCGCGCATTTCCACAAAGACATCTTAAATATTTGCGAAGCGTTTCCGCAATATTCACTCCAACCAACAGCAGACGACATCTTTACCGGAAGTCCGCCACTCGGATTTACCTTTGGTTTAGGCGGATTAGTTTTATTCCCAATGTACTTCGGTGCTTCGACTTTCTTAATTGAAAAACCAAGTCCGGACATGCTTTTACAAGCGATTCAAGATTATAAAATTACCATTTGTTTTACGGCTCCAACGGCTTGGCGCATCATCACTACGAAAGTAGCCGATTTTGACATTTCAAGTTTGCGCAAATGTGTCTCAGCCGGAGAAACTTTACCATTAAAAGTCTGGCAAGATTGGCACGACGCCACCGGTTTAAAAATCATTGACGGCATCGGAGCAACCGAAATGTTGCATATCTTTATCTCATCCAATGAAGCCAATATGAAACCCGGTGCTACAGGAGTAGCAATTACCGGTTATGAAGCTAAAATTGTAGACAAAGAAGGAAATGATGTAGCTACCAACGAACCCGGAAGATTAGTCGTTCGAGGCATTACCGGTTGTAAATATTTGAACCGAATTGACAAACAAAAAGAATACGTCGAAAACGGTTGGAATGTCACCGGCGATATTTTCCGCCAAGATGAAGAAGGCTATTTTTGGTTTGTCGCTCGAGGCGATGATATGATTATTTCCTCGGGGTATAATATTGCGGCGATTGAAGTCGAAAGCGTGCTTTTGACCCATGAAGAAATTTTAGAATGTGCCGTAGTCGGTTTGCCCGATGAAGAACGAGGCATGCTGGTTTGCGCCCACATTGTATTAAAAGAACAAAGTAAAGCTACCGATAACATGAAGAACCATATTCAACACTGGTTCAAGGAAGTAGCCGCGCCATATAAATATCCAAGAGTGATTTATTTTACCGAAGCTTTACCTAAAACGGAGACCGGAAAAATACAGCGTTTTAAATTAAAATAGGCTTTTTAGAAAAAAAGAATAAAGAGAAAAGAAAATTGAAAAAATGAACAACTATTTTGCCAAAACAGAAAAAATACGTTTCAAACACGTCGATTACGCCGGAATTGTTTTCTATCCACGATTCCTGGAAATGCTCAATGACTTAGTCGAAGACTGGTTTGAAGAAGCACTCGACCGACCATTTTCCAAAATCCACGAAACCAATGGGATTCCAACCGTGGATTTGAAAGTACAGTTCAAAAAAGCGGCACGCTTAGGCGAAGTCTTAACCAAAAAACTTTGGGTAATCAAACTCGGCAGTGCCTCCGTAAATTGCGGTTTCCGTTTTGAAGACGAACAAGGTAACACTTGTTTGGAAGGCGAAGTGACCCTGGTCAACGTAGCTATCAACAACGGCAGAGACGCTATCAAAGCGGAACCGTTTAACGAGGAAATGAAGAAAAAGCTTTCCTCATTCATAATTTAAAATTCAAAATTTAAAATAATTTAGAATGGAATTCAAAAAATTCAAAGCCGCCACTGTACAAACATCACCCGTTTTTCTCAACGTAGAAAAAACGATTGAAAAGGTAATTTCCTTCGTCAAAGAAGCCAGCGATAATGGCGCCCAACTCATCGCTTTCCCCGAAGTATTCATTGCCGGTTATCCTTATTGGAACTGGATCATGACTCCGGTGCAAGGCAGCAAATGGTACGAGCAATTGTATAAAAACTCGGTTGCCATTACTGATGAAAGTATGCAACCGTTGTTCCAAACCGCGAAAGACCACAACATGCACATCGTCATCGGAATCAATGAACGCGGCGACAGTTATGGCGAAATTTACAATACCAATCTCATCATTGACAACAAAGGAAATCTTATCGGCAAACACAGAAAGCTTGTCCCAACATGGGCCGAAAAACTAACATGGACTTCCGGCGACGGTTCTTCGCTAAAAGTTTATGATACCGAAGTTGGTCCAATAGGAACGTTAGCTTGTGGTGAAAACACGAATACTTTAGCCCGTTTTACGTTGTTGTCTCAAGGCGAATTGGTACACATTGCCAACTACATTTCGCTACCCGTTGCGCCACCGGATTATGACATGGCAGAAGCGATTAAGATTCGGGCCGCAGCCCATTCTTTCGAGGGTAAATTATTCACGATTGTTTCGTGTTCCACCATTTCTCAAGAAATCAAAGATGCTCTACGCGAAGATGTACCGAATGTGGATGAATTGTTAACGCGTAAAAGCTCAGCCTTCTCAGGATTTATTGGTCCGAATGGCGCTGTAATTGGCGAACCGCTAATTGATAACGAAGGCATTATTTACGCCGATATCGATTTGGAAAAATGTATCCAACCTAAACAAATGCACGACATTCTGGGACATTACAACCGCTTTGATATTTTTGATTTAAGAGTCAATACCGCTCCAACGAGAAAGATTACCTTTGTAGATAATCACGAGGAGTTTAATAAAAAATAGTAGTAAGACTATGGAAACAAACAACTATTCAGACGACGTTATCGGTCGCGCCAGAGTACAAGACACACCCGAACTCGAAGCTTATTATAAAGAACTCGAAGCCCTTGGTGCCGGTGCACTTTGGACAGTAGCCAATGACATTGAACCATGGGAACCACGCGCCAATTCGGTTCCAATGCTTTGGAAATATCAAGATTTAAGAAGTCTGGTGTTAAAATCCTCCGAACTCGTAACGCCCGAACAAGCCGGAAGACGTGTAGTTTATTTGGTCAACGACAAAAGAAAAGACGTTTCAGCTGCTGTAGGTTGGTTATACACCGGTATCCAAGTGACTCGTCCGGGCGAAAGTACTTCGGCTCACCGACACCGCGCTTCTGCCCTACGCTTTATCATGGAAGGCAATAAAGGATACACGGTTGTTGATGGAAATAAAATCATGTTGGAAGTCAACGACTTTGTGATTACCCCAAACTCTGCCTGGCACGAACACGGAGTAGAAGCCGATGGTCAGACCTGTATCTGGCAAGATGGTTTAGATATTCCGTTGGTGAATGCTTTGGAAGCCAATGATTATGCAGTTTATGACGGAAAACAGCCTTTGACTTCAGCAGTCAATCATTCTCCTATGACCTTTGGTGGCGCAGGTTTAATTCCGGCTGATAAAACTTGGGACAAACCTTATTCTCCGTTGTTCAAATACTCTTGGAGTAAAGTATATCCAACACTTTTGGAAGTGGCTAAAGTCAATGAAATCAATTCGTTTGATGGTTTCTTAATGCAATATTCCAATCCGTTAACCGGAGGTCATGTGATGCAAACTATGGGTGCGGCCATGCAATTGTTACCGGCCGGTTTCAAAGGCAAAGCCCACAAACATACCGGTTCTTTTGTGTACCAATGTGCCAAAGGAAGTGGTTACACCATAATCAACGGCCAACGCTTTGATTGGAAAGAACGCGATATTTTCTGTGTACCGTCTTGGGCGTGGCACGAACACTACAACGCTTCCGATACCGAAGATGCGTGCTTGTTCAACTTCAACGATTTACCGGTAATAGAATCTTTGGGATTATTCCAAGGAAGAGTATATGAAGAAAACAACGGACATCAATTAATTACTAAATAAACCTCAGAACCTCAGCGCCTCAGCGCCTCAGTACCTTTAAAAAATGAAACTACTAACTTACCAAACCGCCGACACAGAACCCCGTTTAGGATTCCTCCACAACAACCAAGTTATCGATATGGAAGACTTTGGCGAAATATCCAATTTCCCGTTACCAAGCGACATGCTCGAATTGATTGATATGGGCATCGAATTGGTGGAAGAATTAAACGATATGGTCGCCGATACACCGGAAAATTTCTTTGAAGAAATAGCCTATTCCTTAGACGAAGTGACTATCCTCGCTCCTATTCAAAAACCGAGAAAGAACATCATCGGGATTGGTTTGAATTATACCGAACACGTAGCAGAAAGTGCTCGAACATTGGATACTACAGGAAAGCTTCCGCAGAAACCGATTATCTTTTCGAAACCGCCCACTACTGTTACCGGAACCAATACCGAAATCATTAAGAACACCAAACTGACTTCGCAATTGGATTGGGAAGTAGAATTGGCGGTAGTCATTGGCAAAAAAGGAAAATACGTTCCGAAAGCAGACGCATTGGATTATGTGTTTGGTTATACTGTCATTAATGATATTTCGGCACGTGATTGTAGAAGAGAAGGCCAATGGATTGTTTCTAAAGGACAAGATACTTTTGCACCAATGGGACCAATATTAGTAACCAAAGACGAAATCGAAAACCCACACAACCTCAACTTATCCTTAAAAGTAAACGGTGTGGAAAAACAAAACTCCAACACCCAATTTTTACTGTTCAACATCAATGATTTGATTGAAGATTTGAGTATCGTATTTACTTTAGAACCCGGCGATATCATTGCCACCGGAACTCCGTCAGGTGTTGGTGCAGGACGTGATCCGCAGGAATGGTTGTATGATGGCGATGTGATTGAAGCAACAGTGGAAGGCATTGGAACCATTGTGAATACTGTTAAGGAGATTTCTAAATAGCACTTAAATGCGTTAGATTTGATATTAAGAGGAGAATGTCCAGTGGACATTCGGTTTTAATTGCGTTAGGGATTGAAGTGGAAATCCTTTTTTGTAAAAAAAGATTGTAACGGAAAGCCCGACCCGATAGGGAAACGCCCAAGATAAAATAAACATGAAAAAGTATAGAATAGGACAAATAGTTCCATCCTCAAACGTGACGATGGAAACCGAAATACCGGCCATTTTCAGAGCCAGAGAAACCATACTGCCGGAGCGTTTTACGTTTCACAGCAGCCGCATGCGCATGAAAAAAGTGACCAAAGAAGAACTCGAAGCCATGGATGCGATGAGTTTGAAGTGCGCTCAGGAATTGTCGGATGCACATGTAGATGTAATGGGTTATGCGTGTTTGGTGGCGATTATGAGTATGGGACGTGGTTATCATTGTGTTTCGGAAGTCAATTTACACCAGGAAACGGTGGCCAATGATTTTCCAACACCTATCGTGACTTCTGCCGGCGCTTTGATTAACGGATTAAAAGTTTTGGGTGCCCAACAAATTTCGATTATCACGCCTTATATGCGTCCGCTGACCGATATGGTGGTAGATTATATCGAACACCAAGGCATTAAAGTGAAACAAAGTATTGCGCTTGAAATTCCGGACAACTTAGAAGTAGCCGCACAAAACCCTATGAACTTATTGGAAATTTACAAACAATTGGATTTAACTGATGTGGATGTTTTAGTAGCTTCAGCTTGTGTGCAAATGCCATCGTTAGAAGCCATTGATTTGATTCAGGCAGAATGTGGTATTCCGGTGACTTCTGCGGCGGTTTGTACGACATACGAAATGATGAAGAAAATCGGTATCGAAGCCAAATCAGCGATTGGTGGTGAATTATTGAATGGGAAATACTAAGTTGGTTTACGACATTTTCAGCCTAACAACAATTAACTTTAAAGTAACAACTCTTAATCGTATTTTTAGTAAGTTAGAGGTTTCCAAATAACAACATAAATAATTCTAGGTATGAAAAGAAGAGCAACTGCCGTTTGGAACGGCTCAGGTAAAGATGGTAAAGGACATTTAACCACGCAAAGTACAGTATTAAATCAGACACAATATTCCTTTGGTTCCCGCTTTGATGAAGGTATTGGTACCAATCCCGAAGAATTAGTAGGTGCAGCACATGCGGGCTGTTTCTCTATGAAATTGGCTTTCAACTTGCAAGCAGCCGGTTTCACGGCAACCGAATTAAAAACCGACGCAGAAATTGTTTTTGAAGACGGAACCATAGTAGCTTCTAACCTAACCTTAACAGCAAAAGTAGACGGAATTGACAATGCAAAGTTTGAAGAATTAGTAAAAGATGCTGAAGCCAATTGTCCGATTTCAAAGTTGTTGAATACTAAAATCAGCGTCAGCTATACGCTCAACGGATAATCGAAAAAAAAGCATACAATTTACACTACAAAGGCAAAGTTAAATCAGTGTTAAAGTGCTAATTTTAACATGGTTGCTTTCTGAAAAAAAGTAAATTTGAATATGATTTTGATTAATTACTTGAAGTTCTCTAAGAGAGAATTCGATAGTTGAATGCATCAAGTGGTGCAAGTTAATAATGATAAATCAAAATCATACAATTGAGGAGGTCTGAAAAGACCTCCTTTTTATTTTAAGTGATTTTAAAACTGAAAGTAAATAAACGAACTGCCGCTTTCTTGTGCCCAAATCAGCAATAATAACATCGCCGACCAAAACACACTCAACCATACCCATGACATTTTATAGGCCACATCTAATATTTTTGTGTTGCGTAAAAACCAATGACACAAGACTAATAAAGGAATAATGACAGCGACTTTCAAGATGGCCAAAGTAGTCAATAGTGGTTTACCGTCTACCATACCAAACATCGACTGAAGCATTCCCCATGACTTCCCAAAAGTATCCGCTCGGAAGAAAACCCAAGTAATATTGACTAGCATAAACGTCAACATCGCATAAGCAAAATTTGTTACCGTGTTGGCAGAAGTTGAAACATCACTTTGTACACCTCGGCGGTCTTTAAAAAACTTTTCCACCCAAAGGTACAATCCGTGTAAACCGCCCCAAACGACAAATGTCCAGTTGGCACCATGCCACAAACCGCCTAAAAGCATCGTCATCATTAAGGCAAAATACATTTTGGCTTTACCATTTTTACTACCGCCTAACGGAATGTATAAATAATCTCTTAACCAACTCGACAATGTAATGTGCCATCTTCGCCAAAAATCGGAGAAACCAATCGCTGCGTACGGATAATTAAAGTTCTGCGGCAAGATAAAACCGAGACACAAAGCTACACCTATCGCACAAGTAGAATAACCGGCAAAATCGAGAAATATTTGACCCGAAAAAGCTAAAACACCAATCCAAGCATCTAAACTCGGAAGCACATCACGGGAAGAAAATACTGCATCAGCCGCGGAAGCCAACATGCCATCGGCTAAAACCACTTTCATAAATAAGCCTAAAGTGAGCAACAATAATCCGTCCATCATTTGTTTTCTCGAAGCTATTCTCGGACTTTCAAATTGTGGCACTAATTGCGGCGGTCTTACGATTGGTCCGGCCACAAGATGCGGAAAGAAAGTGACAAACAAAGAGAAATCGAGTAATGATTTTACCGGTTTACTTTCCTTTTTATACATGTCAATGGTGTAACACAAAGTCGTAAAAGTATAGAACGAAATTCCGGCCGGCAGAATAATATTTGGCTTGGCCGGATTAAAATCAAAACCAATAAGATGTGTTAGCGAAACAAAATTGTCAAGTAAAAAAGTACCATATTTGAAGAAACAAAGCATCCCCAAGTTGCCAATCAAACTCACCACCAGCAACAACTTCTTCTTATGCGGATTTTCTTGGGTATAAAGGGCTCGACCCACATAAAAATCAATCACCGTTGACAACCATAACAACAAGATAAACGGCGGATTCCAGGCAGCATAAAAGATATAACTGGCCAGTAATAGATTAACTTTTTTAGTTTTCCATGACAACGGTAAATTGTGCAGGAACAATATCAGGATAAAAAAAGCGACGAATGTATAAGAATTGAATACCATAATAGCTCGGAATTAGTTAGTGGATTTGTTTTTCAAAAAGGCAAATCCTTTTTGCTGACTTAACAACTCAAAGAAATGTTTGGTAAAAATCACCGCGTCTGATTTTTTCAAATGCGAAAGTTCGGGACAGTCAAAGTTGGCTATCGCCGGATAATCCTTAAAGTGAATTCCGGGACTGTTGGTTTCTTTTAGCAATCGGTCCCAAAATTTATCTCTTGGGAAAGCCATACTTTCGCCTTGAAAATAAGGTCCGCTCGATGGGGTTCTCACAAAAACGACTTCACCGCCACGGGCTTTTATTTTATTGACCTGCTCAGCTACCGATTTAAAAATAGCATCGTAGGCCGCTTGAGGAGTTGGCGGTGCGCCTTTGGACAAACTAGCAAAGAAACCCCAAATATCAATTACTTTTTTACATTCTTTAGCATCGGCCACAAAGGAATCAGTCATATAAGCTTGACGGTCAAAAGTAGTTCTTCCAAAGTTCATCGGGAATATTGGCATCATAAAAACGCCTGGACGACTTTTCAATTCTAAGGCATCGAGTTGGGCATTGAGTGAATAATTGTTTTTGTCCAAAATAACCAACTGCGATTCCAAAACTTTATTGAGCTCAAAACCGACAATTTGTGCCGGAGTTCTGTCGTGAAAATATTTTATATTTTTTAACGGCAATTCGAGATTAGGCGGAGCATTCGAAAAAAATAAGCCTTCGGTAACATCGATAACCAATTTTCCTTTGAAGTTGGGATCATTCGCCAAATCTTCTAAAGCCGGTCTGGGACAACTGCCTTCGATGGCCAACTGAACGGCTTCAACCTTTGTTAAAGCATTCCAAGTAGAAATATCTAAATCGTATTTGATTCGGGACGAACCAATAAAAACCACCGCATTCTCTGCCGGTTGATTGGTTTTGGCTCTTTTGTCTGACCAAAGTGATGTTCCATCATCGTAATCAACTTTAACGCCTTGACTTCTAAAGTACAATTCATACCCAAGGACAACGCTGACTACTATAAACAAAGTTACTAAAGCCGACTTAAAAAGTGTTTTTTCGTTCATAAAGTTTAGATTGGTTGGTGTGTGGCTTTCTAAAATCCAATCAAGCGGGGAAAATGATTGTGGGTGATTTCAAAGCTATTTGTTTCAAATATAAGTATTTATGCATTCAACCCACAAAAGATTCCGTTTATTTATTAACGCTTTTCTTGTTAATAAGTTGTTTTTGAGATACAAAAAAACAGCCACTTTAAAGTTATAATGGCTGTTTTATTTTAAAATTATTCTGCCGTAACCGGGCTAATCGTATTAATCACTTTACAGATTTTATTCGCCGGAAAACCACCTTGACTGGCATGTTCCAGAATCATTTCTTCATTGGGCGCTATGTAAACACAGTAAATTTTATCATCGGTAACAAAACTTTCAATCCATTGAATTTCAGGTCCCATTTTAATTAAAACACCACATGAGGTTTGCGAAATTCCTTTAAGTTGGTCCGGTGTTAAATCACCCGCGCCCGGAATTTCTCTTTCAATTACAAATTTTGGCATAAGTATTCTATTTTTTAATCTCCTACTTATATGGCTTTTCGGTTTTGCCCCGTTGATTTGAGTGGTTTCTGGACTCCACTAGTCAAATTTGGGTAATGCAATTTAACTATAATTTTTCACAAAAATCAATTTAAATACTGTTAATCAACTATTTACACTTAAATTAAAAAAAGACCTCCTTTAGAATATCTTTGGTATATTTGAGTAACTCAAATGAGAAGCGCGCTATGGCAAACAACAATCGTCTTCAAAAACAACTCGAACTAACCCACGAACAAACTTCTCCTTTGTTTCGCATCATGTTTACCCAAAACAGTCATGATCCCAACAGAAGGCATTTTGAAAACAACATCTGTGCGTTTCATATCGGGAAGGGGTACATTTTGTCTGTTGCACATAATTTAAAACCGGAAGCCAAGATTTTCAAGTCGATTGATGAAAGTATTTTTGCCAATGCCATCATACCCTATTTAAATGAAGCTCAAAAACAGTTATTTGAAAACTGTTTTCTATTAGACGCTACCCTTCAAAAAAGGCATTGGAACAGCAACAACCCAAGCGATTACCAATTTGCCATTGAGGCCTTAAAGCAAATTAATTTTGATACGCGTTGGGTCACATTTTTAGAGAAAAAGATTTGCCAAGCCCATTTGATTATTCAATTCAAAGACGATAGTTTTTATACTAAACCGGGACTTTCACCCCATTTTACTGCTACAAACTACTTTGCAGAACCGGCCATTAACAGGCATACTTATTTAATTGAAGTTGAATTGGTTGAAGCATTCTACAGTGATGATATTGCGTTGTATAGAATTGTCAATACGCCAGAGGAAATTATCGCCACTATACCAAGTATTGCCATTGACTATTCCATTTTAAGCGATGAGCAAGCGCATTATTATTGCCTGCAAAGTTCGCCTACGAGTGAAGTAGGTAAATTACTCAACAAAGCCCAAATAGAGGGATTCACAGAACATTTTGCTATTTTTCAAGAACGTGTTGGCGGCAATTATATTTTAGAAGGGTTGCGTTATTTGATTAAAGGCTATTTCAGATTTGGTTCTTCTGGCGCTCCTTATTTGGTTTATGATGCCCAAAGCAATGAATTCAAAGTCAATGCCATTCAAAGTGAAGCCTGTCCGATTCAATTGTCAATTGATAACAAACGAGAAGGAAATTTCCAATATGTCAATGCGATTGCGACACCCTTGAACAACATCAAAGAAAAATTGCAGTATTATTTAAACCAATAAGTTTTACTTACTCGTACTGCGCATCACTGCTGAGGGAAAAACCACTACACTTTCTTGCCCAATTTTGTTTACACTGGCTACGCCAAAATAATAGTTGTCAATCACTATTCCTTTTAGTTCATAGGCATCAATGTTGCCAACAAACCGGCTGTTTTCCCATTGAGGTGAAGTGGTCAATCGCCAGTATATTTTGTACCCAATTACGGAATCATCAGCAGCTTTATCCCATTTGAGTTTGGTATTCGGTTCTACTACGCCACCGATTGTCACGTTTTTCGGTTCCGGTGGTGACCAACCTAATCCGGCCAAAACAATAGCATTGACAGCCGTTAGCTTTTTAGCATAATCAAAATTAACGCCTTCGATTACATCACCATAGTTGATTCCGTTTTCAACTCTGGTATTTTGATGCTGACGGTTATAATTTTCATGGGCTTCCATGATACGAACACCGGCATACCCTAAATCATTAAAAGGACGATGATGACCGCCACGTCCAAATCGGTCCAAACGATAGACCATCATTGGGTTCATTTCGGGCATGTAAGTGGTCACCGATTTATGTATGTAACGCGCCAATTGACGAGAAATCCCATCTACTTCTCCACCATAAAAACGGCGTTGGTTTCTTTCTTTTTCGGTTTCAGTTACAGGCGTTGGTTCAGAAAATATTCGGAAAGTTCTGTTATCTATTACACCATCAACCCCTTCTATATTCCCAATCATGTCATTATTCAACACTCCTATGATTTCCCAATTGTTCTTTTTCGCATACTCGGCAAAACCCTTTCCGCCAAATAACCCTTGTTCTTCACCAGACAAGCCTAAGTAAATAATACTGTTCTCAAAACTATATTTCGACAATACTCTCGCAGCCTCAATAGTTCCGGCCATACCCGAGGCATTGTCGTTGGCACCCGGTGCATCATTGGTGTAATCCATCGTATCCGAATTGCGACTATCGATATCGCCGGTCATGATGATATAACGATTGGGATATTTGGTGCCTTTTTGAATTGCAACTACATTGACAACATAAGCTTCTTTTGGAATTCGATTCCCATCTTTAGGTGTAACCAAATCTTTTTGGTAAAAAACCTCTAAACAATTTTTACAGTCTTTGTCAATCTTATCAAACTCGCCTTTAATCCAACGACGAGCGGCTCCAATTCCTCTTGAATTAGAAATCGTATCACTAAAGGTATTTCGGGTGCCAAAATTGGCCAAAATGCGAATGTCTTTTTCTAAACGTTCAGCTGAAACCGCTTCAATAATATCATACAATCGGCTATCGGATTGAGCGACAGCGTTGAAAGTATTACCTAAAATAACAACCATTAGTAAAAGACATTTTTTCATTTGACTACATTTATAATTTTACAAACTGTTTCGTGGCATTACCGTAAGCTGTTTCTACCGTAATCAAATAAGTGCCTTTTGATAGCGAACTCACATCAACGGTATTTTGGTAAGAAGTCATAATCTTTTGACCTAAAGTATTGGTGATAGTTAGATTATTCAAGGTAAAACTATCAGGTATTACTATGTGCAAAAGACCGTTAGTTGGATTAGGATATACTTGTGTTTGTGCCGCTAAATGATTGTCGTTTGTTCCTAATGTATATCTGATAATAACCACTTTATCATCTGTAGTATTGAAAGCATAACAGCCATTACCGCAAGTAATAATCGACTTTACATCACCGTTAGCTTGAGTTATTGGTAAATTATCTGTTAACAAATACGTCTCCGGATTATATCGTTTAAAATTGATGGTTCCGTTAAAATCATAAGTTCCAAAAGCTACTAAATTAGTATTAGTATCAAAAACACTCGGACCATTGGCATTGGTAAAAGTACCTGAAACAAAAGGGGAAAAGTTATAATCTACTACAGTTCCATTGGTGAAATATGCTTTCCCATTGTGTGATGAGAATTTTAAACCAAAACCCCAAGTAATGCTGTTCACTACACTTGTTTCTGTAACACCCGAAGCATTTACAGTAAGTTTTCGAAAACCAAATTCGGTAGTCTCGTTGTTAAATCCTACTAATAGATTAGCATTTACAAATTCAATTTGGTTACTACCGGTATGGTCTTGAGAAGTTGTAGTACGCATAATCCCTTCATCAAAAACAGCTACACCTTCGTGTTTTGGACTAAAACCATTATTGCGACGGGCAACGGCAATTGTGTTAGGGTTATCGGGCATCACTTCAATGTCTTCTGCGTAAAAAGGGCCTAAAAAACTATCACTTCCTACAGGAAACTGAATTCCAGCTGTATTGTTTGTCACGTTAAACTTTCTTACTGAGGAAGTTCCGTTAAAACCACAATACAATGTTTGCCCGTCGGATGAAATGGCTAAAACATTGGGTTCACTTCCAATAGGCACAGTATTTTCCAAAGAAATGGTAGTTGGGTTTATTATTCCAATACTGTTTCCATTGGATCCGTTAGCACTTGGAATTGAAGCATAAATTTTTCCGTTGTGTGTGCTGTAAACCAATTCATTTGTTGCAATATTCAAAACACTAACCGTTTGAGATACCGCATTTAAACTAACAAAAGAGAGCAAAAGTAGTATTCGTTTCATATCAAAAAAATTAATGTTCAAAGCTACAAAACAAGAAAAATACCTACAACTAATGCCTGATATTATTTAAAACTTTAACACAAAAGCTGTTACATCAAATTAAAAATCAAAGTATAATAACTTAAATAATATTCAATTCAGTCATACATTGTTTCATCATTTCATAAGTACGCTTAATGTCATTATCTAAACCAATGGAAAAACGAATTAAGCCATCGGTCAAGCCCATTTCGTGTTGCTCTTCCAAAGGAATCTCACTTGAGGTAGAAGTTCCCGGCGCACTAAACAATGTTTTATAAAAACCTAAACTTACCGCTAAGTAGCCCAAGTTTCGGTGTTGCATTAATTCCATCAGCTCATTGGCTTTGTCTAAAGTTCCAACATCGATTGTCATCATGCCGCCAAAACCATATTCCGGATTAATCATACTGTCATACAACTCATGACTCGGATGACTCGGCAATCCGGGATAAACCACTTTCAATCCGTCTTTTTCAAATTGTTGGGCCAAAAACATAGCGTTATGACTATGCTGTTTCATGCGAATATGGAGTGTGCGTAAGTTTTTTAAAATACTTGATGCTCTTAAACTATCCATAGTTGGTCCTAAAAGCATGCTTGCGCCGTCATTCACATTCTTCAAATCATTGATAAAATCCTGCGAAGCACAAACTACACCACCTACGGTATCACTACTACCGTTTATGAACTTAGTCAAACTGTGAATCACAACATCAGCTCCCAGTTTTGCCGGCGCGACTGACAAAGGCGAAAAAGTATTGTCAACCACCAACTTAATATTGTGCTCTTTGGCAATAATGGCTAAAGCTTCAATATCAGCAACTTCCAACAAAGGATTGCTAACCGTTTCACAATACAAAACTTTGGTGTTTGGCGTAATCGCTGCAGTGACTTGGTCCAATTTGGTAATATCGACAAATCGGGTTTTGATATTCCATTTCGGCAACATGTTTTTCATAAAAGCGTAAGTTCCGCCATAAATGGTGCGACTCGAGACGATTTCATCTCCGGCAGCACACAACTGGAGCAAAACAGGCGTAATTGCACCCATACCGGATGCTGAAACATTGGCACTCTCGGTGCCTTCCATTGCCGCCAACGCTTGCCCCAAATACAAATTCATAGGCGAAGAATGACGCGAGTATAAGTAACAACCTTCAGCATTGCCTTCAAAAGTATCAAACATGGTTTTGGCCGAAAGAAAAGTATAAGTTGAGCTATCAGAAATAGAAGGATTCACACCTCCAAATTCTCCAAAGTATTGCAAATCCTGGATTTTATCGGCAGGATGAAAATTTGAATTAGTTGTTGGTTGTCGGTTGTTGGTTGTCGGGTTTAAGTGGTTATTCATAAATTGGATGTGTTATATTCACTTACAAAATTGATAAAATACAGTTAAATTATCAATACAAATAATATAATTTAGATTTAAAAACTATATAAATAAATTTTAATAGTAAAAATTATTAAATTTACACTTTCAAAAGAAAAATTTTAGTTTTTAAAACTATTCAGAACCAACAACCAACAACTCATGGACAACATCGACAAAAAACTCCTTGCCCTACTCCAACAAGACACCAAAAAAACCACTAAAGAGTTATCGGTAAAACTAAATCTTTCCGTTACTGCTGTTTACGAACGCATCAAGAAACTTGAGCGTGAAGGAATTATTGATCAATACGTGGCTTTACTCAATCGAAACAAAATAAACAAAGGGTTTGTAGTGTTTTGCCATATCAAACTCATCCAACACTCTAAAGAATTCTTAACCACTTTTGAACATCAAGTGGTCAAATTAGAAGAAATTCTGGAGTGTTTTCACGTTAGTGGTGATTACGATTATATCTTAAAAATTTGTGTCAAAGACATGGAAGCTTACCGCGAATTTATGGTGACCAAATTGACTACACTCCAACACATAGGCAGTACACACAGTACATTCATGATTGGCGAAGTTAAAAACACGACGGCTTTTACATTATAAAAATGATTTCATTTTGGCCATTATTATTGATATTGATATGATCATTAACATTGCCATTAATATTGATATTGCCATTGAAATTTAATTCGTAATTTTGTGCCACAGTAAACAAAACACACTAATTTTTATATAGTATTATGAGTTCATTTGACGTTGTCATCATAGGTTCAGGTCCGGGCGGCTATGTTTCCGCTATTCGTTGTGCCCAATTGGGTTTCAAAACTGCCATCATTGAAAAATATTCTACTTTAGGAGGCACTTGCTTGAATGTGGGTTGTATTCCTTCCAAAGCACTTTTAGCTTCCTCTCATCATTATGAAGAATTACAACACTTTGCCGACCATGGTATTGAGGTTTCAGGAGAAGTAAAGGTAAATTTGGAAAAAATGATTGCCCGCAAACAAGCCGTAGTTGACCAAACCAGCGGTGGTGTGAAGTTTTTAATGGACAAAAATAAAGTCACCGTTTTTGAAGGATTAGGGTCTTTTGAAGATGCTACTCATGTTAAAGTAACCAAAGCCGACGGTTCTTCAGAAGTAATCGAAGGAAAAAATATCGTAATTGCAACCGGTTCAAAACCGTCTTCGTTGCCTTTCATCAAATTGGACAAAGAAAGAATCATCACTTCTACCGAAGCGTTGAAATTACCAGAAGTACCGAAACACTTAATCATCATTGGTGGTGGTGTTATTGGTATCGAATTAGGACAAGTATATTTAAGATTGGGTGCTCAAGTTTCTGTAGTGGAATATTTAGACCGAATCATTCCGGGTATGGATGCCGGTTTGTCTAAAGAATTGACCAAAGTCTTGAAAAAACAAGGCATGAAATTCTACACTTCTCACAAAGTAAAAGAAGTAACCCGAAAAGGTAAAAGCGTAACCGTTCAAGCCGATGATGCTAAAGGTAACACCGTAACTTTTGAAGGCGATTATTGTTTGGTAGCCGTAGGTCGTCGTCCTTATACTGACGGATTAGCGGCAGACAAAGCCGGCGTAAAAGTTACCGAAAGAGGTATGATTGATGTCAATGACCATTTGCAAACTAATGTGCCAAACATCTACGCAATTGGAGATGTAGTTCGTGGCGCGATGTTAGCCCATAAAGCCGAAGAAGAAGGTGTTTTAGTAGCCGAAATCATGGCGGGACAAAAACCACACATCGATTACAACTTAATTCCGGGTGTAGTTTACACTTGGCCGGAAGTTGCTGCCGTAGGTAAAACCGAAGAGCAATTAAAAGAGACCGGAGTGGCTTACAAAGCAGGAAGTTTCCCTTTCAAAGCGTTAGGAAGAGCTCGTGCCGGTGGTGATTTGGATGGATTTGTAAAAATCTTAGCGGATGCCAAAACCGACGAAGTTTTAGGAATCCACATGATTGGTGCTCGTTGTGCCGATTTGATTGCCGAAGCGGTTACCGCTATGGAATTCAGAGCCAGTGCCGAAGATATTTCTCGTATGTCACATGCGCATCCAACTTTCGCGGAAGCCATAAAAGAAGCGGCTTTAGCGGCAACTGACAACCGTGCATTACATGTATAATTATATTGTTAGATAATAATAAAAAACGTCCCGATTGTTTGGGACGTTTTTATTTAGAGATTATGGGTTTCGACAAAGTCTTTGCAATACGCTTTAATCTGTTGTCTTACTGTTCTAAACGATTCAATGACTTCCATCGTTGACCCTTTTGCTTTTGAAGGATCAGGAAAATTATGGTGCCACTTTATGGCTTGCGTTGGGAAAAACGGACAACGTTCTTTGGCATTGTCACAAACCGTAATCACAAAATCAAAAGGAATATTTGAATACTCCTCCGCAAGATTAGAAGTGTGTTTTGAAATATCCACGCCGTCTTCTCTCATGATGGCTACAGCCAAAGCATTTACGCCATGTGATTCTACACCGGCTGAATAAACCGCAACATCATTTGAATTTGTAAAATGGGTTAAATAACCATGTGCCATTTGGCTGCGACAACTGTTGCCTGTGCATAAAACCAATATATTTTTCATGCTTTTACTTTCTTTTGAATCCGCAAAAAAGGAAATCTTGGGTCGTGTCAAAAGGCGTTTGATGCGCTTCGGTAAAACAGCCGCTTAATTCAAAATCACTTTCGAATACAAAACATAAACTTTCCCTATTGTATTGGGAGATTTCCAAACCACTGCATTTTTTAGGTCCGTTATCCGAAAAAGTACCGATAAAAAGCTTTCCGTCATTGGCTAGAGCCTGACTGACAATTTTCGAATATTGATCAATATCATCCGGTTTAGTCAAAAAGTGAAAACAAGCTCGGTCATGCCAAAAATCATAGTGTTCCGTTGGTTCAAAATCTAAAATATCTGAAACGATAAAAGTAACTTTAGCTGCCTTGTCGCCCAATCGGGTTTTGATTCTTTCAATAGCATTCGCAGAAATGTCTACTAAAGTCAAATTGGTGTAACCCAAATCCAACAAAGCGTCCATCAAATAGCTATCGCCACCACCAATATCAATAATTTTCGCCTCCAAAGGCAAACCTAAAGCGGTTATATAATCGATGGAAGTTTTGGGGTATTGTTGGTACCAACTTACTTCTTTTTCAGTCTTGGTAGAAAATACATTTTCCCAGTGTTCTTTTCTTTCCATAAGATTTAAATGTTTTTTGTAAAATACTTTTTTCTAAGCCAAAAAGCCACATTGACTAATATAATCAATGCCGGTACTTCTACTAATGGGCCAATTACGCCGGCAAACGCTTGTCCGCTATTAATCCCGAATACGCCAATAGAAACCGCTATTGCCAACTCGAAATTATTACCCGAAGCGGTAAACGATAAAGCAACTGCCTCTCGGTAGTTCGCCCCAATCTTCTTCGAAACAAAAAACATCAAGAAGAACATAATGGCAAAGAAAATCACTAACGGAATGGCAATTCGAACTACATCCATTGGTAAATCGACTATCATTTCGCCTTTCAAACTGAACATGACTACAATCGTGAACAATAACGCAATCAACGTAATGGGTGAAACAAACGGAAGGAACTTTTGATTAAACCATTTATCACCAATCAATTGCTTAATCGCATATCGACTAACAACCGCCAAAGCAAAAGGAATACCTAGGTAAATCCCAACTGTTTTGGCAATTTCGGCAACAGTAATATCTAAGGCTAATCCTTTAATACCAAATAACGGCAACATGATTTCTAAATAAAAGTATGCATATAAACTGAAGAAGAATACTTGAAGCAAACTATTAATGCCAATCAAACCGGCCGTTAATTCGCGGTTACCTTCGGCCAGTTCGTTCCAAACAATCACCATCGCAATACAAGGCGCAATGCCTATGATGATTAATCCGGTCATGTATTCGGGATAGTCTTTAAGGAAAAATGTTGCCAAAAAAAACATCAAAAACGGTCCGACTATCCAAGTGATAAAAAAGGAAGCCGTAAGTAATTTAGGCTGCTTAAACATTTGCGGTACTTTCGAAAAATCGATTTTGGTTAACGGCGGATACATCATCAAGATTAACCCAATCGCCAAAGGCACATTAGTTGTTCCCGAAGAAAACGAGTTGATAAAATCATCCGAATTCGGAATAAAATAACCAATTCCGACGCCAAGTAACATGGCTAAAAAAATCCACAACGTTAAAAATCGGTCTAAAAAATTAAGTCTTTTTTTCATATTGAACCATTAAGCAATTAAGAATCATTACCCCTTATTTGAAATTGTCATTGATATTTATATTGTCATTGATATTGATATTGTCATTGATATTTATATTGTCATTGATATTGACATTGACATTGTTATTGTTATTGTTATTGTTATTTCTTCACCTGTGAAAATACAAAATACATCTCACTGGCTATTTGCAAACTGCGTTCTGCATATTTTTCATCCATCAAGTCGGTTCCGTCAAAAGCTTTCGGGTCATCATATTTTATAGGAAATCTAGCTTCTGCACCCAAAACCATCGGACAACCTTCGTCGGCATTATTGCACGTCATGATGGCACCAAATTGGGTTTTCGGATTAAACTCGTCGAAATAAGCTTTGGAAAAACAAACAATCGGATGTTGGTTATCAGCATATTTCACCGCATAAACCGGATTTGGTTCCTGACTCAGTTTTTGTATTTGAAACCCTTGGTTGGATAACGTTTCTCCCACTTTGGGAAACATCGCCGTGGCTTCAGTTCCGCCTGAATAGCAAAACACTTTAGTAATACCGAAATGAAACGCCATGGTTTGAGCCCAAATTTGGGACAGATGACTTCTGCGGGAATTGTGGGTGCAAATAAAATTCAAACGGATTTCTTCCTTATTATTGACTTTACTTTGAATGTAATCCACCAAGGGATTTAACACTTCTTTTCGCTCTTCTAAAACTGAAACTTCAGTTATGTTTTTGATAGTTTTTGATAAATTTTCAAACATCTTTTTCTTTTTTTGGACACCGATTTCTTTGCGAAACTTTGGGCTATTTAATTAACAACAACCCGAATTAGGCGCACAACAAGAAGTTTCTTTTGGCTTCCACTCGCCTATTTTGACTTTCATTTTTTCCGGTGGTATGCCGCAGTTGTCTTTGGCCAAGCAATCGGTTTGTTTTGAAGTCAATAAAAAATTAGTGCCATCAAAATCCAAGTTGAATTTACCGATGGTGTCTTTCATTTGGTATTCGACTTCAATCTCTAAATCGGGGATTTGAAGTTTGGCTTCAGACAGTTCTATAATGTGAACCAACTTCTCCGGATGCAAGCGATGGTCATAATCATTGGCTTCCCACAATTGGAAGTTGGCTACTTCTTCTGTACGAACAGTTCCGCCACAATCGATGAAATGTTTGGTTACTTTACCCACTTCGGTTACGTGAAAATGATTGGGAACCAAGTCGCCGTTGGGCAATTGGAAAGCTATCGTATTTAGCTTTTTTAATTCGTTTTTAATTGCTGAGAGTTTCATTATTTAGATTTTTAGATTGTTAGACTGTTTAGATTATTAGAAAGGAAATCTTTTTCTTTTTCCCTTTTCCCTTGTAATTAACAACATTTGTTTTTGAGTTTATGCCGAATCATACCAAAATGGTTTTCGATTTTGTCAATCGTATCCGGATTGATGCAATAACAAATCGCGGTACCTTCTATAGTGCCTTTGATGATATTGGCGTTTTTCAATTCCTTTAAATGTTGGGAAATGGTTGGTTGTGCTAAAGGCAATTCGTTTACAATATCGCCACAAATACAACTGTCAACGGTCAACAGATAATCAACAATCGCAATTCTTGCCGGATGTGACAAAGCTTTGAATAAGGTGGCCATTTCATTTTGTTCAAAGGAAAAAGATTCAGTTTTTGATGCGCCCATGGTTTCTTATAATTATTATATTGCAATATTACGATAAAACAATAATACAAACCAAATGTTTTTTAAATTATCTTAACTTCTTAGTCGTAATTCATAATTTGCCATACGTAATTCCCAATATTTTCATTACTTTTGGCATTCAAAAAACGAAAAAAAAATGGCAGCAATTACTTTGGGCGGAAACCCAATCAACACCAATGGTGAATTACCAAAAGTGGGTTCAAAAGCCCCTGAATTTCAACTAGTACAAAGCGATTTAAGCATCGCTACTTTAGCCGATTTTGCCGGAAGTAAAATTGTTTTAAACATATTCCCAAGCATTGACACCAATACTTGTGCGACTTCAGTAAGAACATTTAATGCCAAAGCAAGTACTTTAGCAAACACCAAAGTATTGTGTATTTCACGTGATTTGCCTTTTGCTCAAAAACGCTTTTGCGGTGCCGAAGGTTTAGAGAACGTAATCAATCTTTCGGATTTCAATACCGGAAACTTTGGGAAAGCTTATGGTTTGGAAATTGTAGACAGTGCTTTCAGCGGTTTACACGCAAGAGCTGTCGTTGTAATTGACGAAAACGGCACCGTAAAACACACTGAACTGGTTTCTGAAATTGCTAACGAACCTAACTATGAATCTGCTTTAGCGGCGTTATAATAAAAATAGTATGGAATTCGAAAAAGACAATTCCTTTATTACCGGAAGAATAAAAAGCGTGGGCTTTGCCGTAAAAGGTGCTTTCAAACTAATTACTACCGAACACAGTGTTATGGTGCAATTTTCTTTGGCCATCCTTATGATTGTTGCGGGGTTTTATTTTGAAATTGACCGTTATGAATGGATGATGCAAATACTGGCTTTTGGCTTGGTGTTGGGCATTGAGAGTATGAATACCGGTATTGAAAAAATGGCTGATTTTGTGCATCCCGAGTTTCATGACCGTATTGGTTTTATCAAAGACATTGCCGCCGGTGGTGTTTTGTTTGCCGCCATAGCCGCAATTGCTATTGGTTTGCTCATTTATGTGCCAAAATTTATATAATCATTCGATTTAATTTCTATTTTTATAGCGTTATAGATAACCAATGGCAAAAACAGTAAAGAAAGAAACTAAAGAAAAAGAGAAAGATCCCAATCTGGAGCTTAAAATACTAAAGACTAAAAAACAATACCGAATGCTGTTTGGTTTTGTGTTGGTCTTGCTTTCCATCGCCTTTTTGGTTTCCTTTATTTCATTCTTTTTACATGGTCAGGCCGACCAAAGTGCTGTTAATTCGCTAACCGACCGAGACGAACCGGTGCAAAACTGGTTGGGCAAATTTGGTGCTTACTTAGCCGATTTGTTTATCTACCGCGGTTTTGGAATCGCTTCCTTCCTATTCGTCAAGTTGTTCTTTTTGAGTGGGGCTTTCCTAGTCTTGGATTTACCGGTGAAGAAATTGAAAAATACTTGGTTTTGGGATTTGTTTGCCCTAATTGTTTTGTCTATCCTGTTTGGTTTCTTTGCTTATACTTTACCGGAATTAGGCGGCACCATCGGTTTCGAAATGAATTTATTCCTTCAGGATTATATCGGGAAAACCGGAACGGCTTTGGTATTAATATTCTCCATCATTATTTATTTAATCTTCAAAATAAAAATATCACCCGATGCCATCAAGTCGTTCTTCGAAAAGAAACACAAAGACATCAAGGAAGATTTGAGTACCATCATTCCCAATGCCAAAGGAACTGATTACAATTTGGAAGAGTTTGCCGTAAATGATACCGAGGAAGAGCCAATCGAAGAACCATCGCTTAAAACTTCCCAATTTGAAATCAATAAGGAAGCGTTGAAACCCACGATTGAAAATGCTTCTGAAATCAATTTGGAACCTACCATCAAAATGGCGGTTACCCCAACGCCGGATGAACCAATTTACAAAGAACCGGTTAAGCAAATTATAGAAACCAACGATGAAGCTTTTGTAATCGAGAAAGCCGAAGAAGAAGATGTCATGGATGAAAACCTGGCCGCTAAATTAGTAGCCGATTTTGGTTTGTTTGATCCAACCTTAGAATTGTCCAATTACAAATTCCCAACCATTGACTTGTTGAAAGAATATACTTCTGTGGGTATCACCATCAACCAGGAAGAGCTGGAAGAAAATAAAAACCGTATTGTAGAAACCCTGCGCAACTACAAAATAGATATTGCCCAAATCAAAGCAACCGTTGGTCCATCGGTGACTTTATATGAAATCGTACCCGAAGCCGGTATTCGTATTTCTAAAATCAAAAGTTTGGAAGACGATATTGCATTATCGCTTTCGGCATTGGGTATTCGTATCATCGCACCTATTCCGGGTAAAGGTACTATCGGGATTGAGGTGCCGAATAAAAACCCAACCATGGTGCCTATGAAGAGTGTTATCTCTTCGGCTAAGTTCCAAGAAGCGGAAATGGAATTGCCTATCGCTTTAGGAAAAACCATTTCGAATGAAACCTTTGTAGTCGATTTAGCCAAAATGCCACACCTATTGATGGCTGGAGCTACCGGACAAGGAAAATCGGTTGGATTGAACGCGGTACTGACTTCCTTGTTGTACAAAAAACATCCGGCTGAAGTGAAGTTTGTTTTGGTCGACCCGAAGAAAGTTGAGCTGACGTTATTCAATAAAATAGAACGTCATTATTTGGCCAAATTACCGGATACGGAAGACGCCATTATCACTGACAATAATAAAGTAATCAACACGTTGAATTCGCTTTGTTTGGAAATGGACAACCGGTATTCGTTGTTGAAAGACGCCATGGTGCGTAACATCAAAGAATACAACGAGAAATTTAAAGCCCGCAAACTGAATCCCGAGAACGGTCACCGTTTCTTACCTTATATTGTATTGGTAGTGGATGAGTTTGCCGATTTGATTATGACCGCCGGTAAAGAAGTGGAAACGCCTATTGCCCGTTTGGCCCAATTGGCTCGTGCGATTGGAATCCATTTAATCATCGCCACTCAAAGACCTTCGGTAAACGTAATTACCGGGATGATCAAAGCCAATTTCCCGGCGCGTATTGCTTTTAGAGTAACTTCTAAAATTGACTCGCGAACCATCTTAGATTCGGGTGGTGCTGACCAGTTGATTGGTCGTGGGGATTTGTTGTTCTCTAACGGAAATGATTTGGTGCGTGTACAATGTGCTTTCGTTGATACCCCTGAAGTAGAAAAGATTGTAGATTATATTGGCTCTCAAAAAGCGTATGCCAGCGCTTACCTATTGCCGGAGTACGTTGGCGAAGACGGTAGCAGTGTCAACTTAGAGTTTGACATCTCTGAAAGAGACAGCATGTTTAGAGAAGCCGCAGAAATTATTGTAACGGCCCAACAGGGTTCGGCATCATTATTGCAAAGGAAATTGAAACTGGGTTACAACCGTGCCGGAAGACTGATAGATCAGCTTGAAGCCGCCGGAATTGTAGGTCCGTTTGAAGGAAGTAAAGCGCGTAGTGTAAACATCCCCGACTTGACTTCGTTAGACCAATTTTTTAGCAATGAACAAAACAACCATTAAAATGAACAAAGTACTATCTATTGCATTACTACTATTCATTAGTTTGACTACTAATGCACAAGATAAAAAAGCCAAAGACTTGCTCGACCAAGTTACCGCTAAGGTTAAAACCTATAAGAACATCTCCATCGATTTTAAATACACGCTTACCAACAGCAAAGAGAATATCAACAAAGAAAGCAAAGGCAATCTGGTTTTGGAAGGCAACAAATATGTGTTGAACTTTTTAGGCGTAACCAAAATATACGACGGCAAAAAAAGCTACACCATCGTGCCCGAAGACGAAGAAGTTACCATCTCTAGCGTGAATGAAAAAGAGGAGAACACCGTTACTCCGGCCAAAATGCTTACCTTTTTCAACAGTGGTTACAAGTATTATTGGGACATCCTTCAAGATGTTAAAGGACGTAAAATTCAGTACATCAAATTGGTTCCTACCAATCCTAAAGACCAACGCAAAGAAGTGTTGTTAGGCATCGATTCGCAAACCAAAAACATCTACAATGTGATTGAAATGGGCAAAAACGGGACTAAAACTACTTTGACTGTTAATTCTTTTAAAACCAACCAACCTTTATCAAAAAATCAGTTTACCTTTGTGCCGAGTAAATATCCAAATTACTACATCAACAAAATAGATTAAGCTCGGGTGAAAATACTTGATAGGTACTTATTAAAATCCTTCCTGATTACATTTACTACGGTATTTGTAATCTTGTTTTTTATATTCGTATTGCAAGTCGTTTGGCTCTTCATTTCTGAATTGGCGGGTAAAGACTTAGACATCTTTATGATTCTTAAGTTCTTACTTTTCAAAATGCCCAGCATCATTCCTTTAGTATTACCGCTTTCCGTGTTGTTGGCTTCTATCATGACTTTTGGTAGCTTGGCCGAGAACTATGAGTTTGCTGCCATGAAGTCTTCGGGGATTTCTTTGCAACGAGCTATGCGCAGTCTTACCGTTTTTATCTTATTGTTGAGTATCGTGGCATTTTTCTTTGCCAATAACGTCATTCCTTTTGCCGAATACAAGTTCATCAACTTCCGTAGAAACATTGCTCAAGTGAAGCCCGCTATGGCCATCGCCGAAGGCCAATTTAGTGAAGTAGGCAATTACAACATCAAAGTAGAAAAGAAATCGGGGGAAAACGGCAAATACCTCAGCCAAGTAACCATTCACAAGAAATCTTCTATGGGATCGGCGAGCAATACCGTGATTAAAGCCAAGAAAGGCGAATTGGTCAGCAGCGAAGATTCCAATACGTTGAAATTAATCTTGAAAGACGGTAATTATTACGAAGACATCGTTCCGAAGAAATATGAAGAACGCAGTAAAATGCCTTTCGCTAAAAGCGAATTCCAGCGTTATGTCATCAACATCGATTTGTCTAAACTAAACAGCTCCAGTTTAGAGGAAGAGAAAATCACTAATACCAATACGATGCTGAATGTGGGCGAACTCAATTACACGCTCGACTCGCTTCAGAAAAACTACAAAAAAGAAGTCGTCTCTTATACCGAAAACATCAACCAGCGTGCCAATATGACTTCGATAGATCTTAATAAAGATACTGTGGCACCTGCTCTCAACAACACCGATTTATTGCGCACTTTTTCCAAGAGTGACAAAACACAAATCCTTAGGGTAGCCAGCAGCAATGTTGACGGCATCAACTTTTCGTTGGAAAGCTCTAAATACGATTTGCAAGACAAACAAAAAAACATCAACCAACACTGGATAGCCTTGTATGACAAGTTTGTCATTGCTTATGCCTGTTTGCTGATGTTCTTTATAGGAGCGCCATTGGGAGCCATTATTCGCAAAGGTGGCTTGGGATTGCCTATAGTATTTGCCATCCTTATCTTTATCATCTTCCATTTCATTAATACGTTTGGTAAAAAGGTGGCGCAACAGGATGAAATCTCTCCTTTCTTGGGCTGTTGGATGTCTTCTTTTGTGTTGACGCCTTTTGCCATATTATTGACCAAAAGGGCTACCGATGACAAAGGCTTTAGCATGAACTTTGATTGGTTGACCAATTTCTTCAACCGCATTTTCCCGGATAAGACCCAACCGGAACTAGTTCCTTCCTCAGTAACCCCTGAATTGGCTATTGATGCTAAAGAAGTACACCAATACCTAAACACTTTGTCTGAAGAAGTTGTGCCTAAGACTATTGTGGAGCCAATAGCAGCTCCTAAAGCTACAGTATCTTTAGAGAGTATAATCCAACAATACAACCGATTTAGTTTGGCCGCGTTGATCAGCAACCTGCTTTTGATTGGGGTTTTCTTTTGGGGCCAACCCGACACTTTAACCATGATACTCATAGCTTCAGTCATAGCTGTATTGCTGTTCTTTAACATATACAAAGCCCAACAAGCTTTAACAGCTTTGAGCCTTCGCGTTGCAAAAAATAGTGACCTTCCGCTTTTTGTACTCTTATTGGCAGGGTTTCCTTTTTACTTCCTGTTTTATGTGTACAATAAGTTATTGGTCAACCAATTTATTTCAGAATCTAACACTCCTGTCTAATGGACAACAACACCCACAAAATACAACTCAACACTATAGAAGAAGCCATTGAAGACATTCGCCAAGGCAAAGTCATTATCGTAGTAGATGATGAAGACCGTGAGAATGAAGGCGATTTTTTGGTGGCAGCCGAAAAGGTAACTCCGGAGATGATTAACTTCATGGCGACACATGGCCGAGGCTTGATTTGTGCGCCGCTGACGGAACGTCGTTGTAACGAACTCGAATTGCATTCGATGGTGAAGAACAATACCGACCATATGGAAACTGCCTTTACCGTTTCTGTCGATTTAAAAGGACATGGGGTTACCACCGGAATTTCGGCAGCAGACAGGGCCAAGACAATCCTGGCTTTAGTAAAAGAAGATACCAAACCGAATGATTTAGCGCGTCCCGGACATATATTCCCATTAACGGCTAAGCAAGGTGGGGTTTTGAGAAGAACCGGTCATACCGAAGCCGCCATCGACTTTGCGAGACTCGCCGGATTCAAACCCGCCGGTGTGATTGTAGAAATCATGAACGAAGACGGTACCATGGCACGCTTACCGGAATTGGTTGAAGTAGCTAAGAAATTCGATTTAAAACTGGTTTCTATAGAAGACTTAGTAGCCTACAGAATGCAACACGACAGTCTGATTGTAAAGAAAGAAGACTTTGAAATGACTACTCGATTTGGTCAATTCCGATTGAGAGCGTATTGGCAAAACACCAACAAGCAAGTGCATATAGCCCTTACCAAAGGAAGCTGGAGCTCGGGCGAATCTATATTGACTCGTGTAATATCGACCCAATCTAACAATGACATCCTGAACTCTTTGACGGATAGTATGGATAAGAAGTTAGACGACGTGTTCAACCTCATCAACAGAGAACAAAAAGGAGCCGTAGTATTCATTAACAGCGAACGCGATTCGAGTGACTTACTCAATCGTTTATCTGAATTAAAACTTTTGCAGGCCGAAGGGGTCATGAAAGCGCCATTGGTAAAAATGGACAGCAAAGACTTTGGTATAGGCGCGCAGATTTTACATGACATTGATGTTTCTAAAATCCGACTCATCTCTAACACTACCCAAACTAAACGTGTGGGTATGATTGGGTATGGATTGGAGATAACGGAGTATGTGGGGTATTAAGGCAATAGGCATTAGGCAAAAGGCAAGAATGAAGAAGTAGTTATTTTAGGAAGTAAATAGCAGTTATTGAATGGGATAGCTTTATTGCAAAAAAATAAGTGTATTTTTTACCTTAAATCTTTTTGCAAAATGAAAAAGGTTGTTATATTTGCAACCGCATTACGCAAGTAGGCATCGACTTATTGGAGAAATGGCAGAGTGGTCGATTGCGGCAGTCTTGAAAACTGTTGACTGTAACAGGTCCGGGGGTTCGAATCCCTCTTTCTCCGCAAAAGAAAACCCGAAACGATAGTTTCGGGTTTTTT